>AUYT01000001.1 GCA_000447245.1 candidate division Zixibacteria bacterium RBG-1
ATAGAGTCGTCTAACGGTTTGAGCATATCATAGATGGTTAAAGCTGCCACAGTAACAGCTGTCAGGGCTTCCATCTCCACTCCTGTTTTCCAAACAGCTTTTACGCTGGATTCAACCACCATCTCTTCTTTGGTAACTGATATCTCCATCTCCACATAATCGAGGGGTATTGGATGACAAAGGGGAATTAGTTCACTGGTGCGTTTGGCAGCCAAAATTCCGGCGGTTTTGGCTATCTCGATAACATTTCCTTTTGGAACCTTATTTTCTCTTACTAGGTTTAAAGTTTCAGGTTTGGCCCAGACTCTGGCTATGGCCCAGGCGGTTCTTAAGCTTTCAAATTTGTTAGAGACATCTTTCATTTTAACCACCTACATTTCTCATAAAAATTTCTTTGGTTTCAGTTTTCTGGGCTAAATAGGGATTATATTGGGGTTTGGCTTGAGCTGCTTTTAGTATTACTTCTGCTATTTTTTCATCTGGGGAGCCATCCCTCAACAGAGGTAAAATTCTATACTCAATATTAGAAAAAAGACAAGGTCTTATTCCTCCCCAAGATGTCAGTCGAATTCTGGAACAGCCAGAGCAAAAAGGCTCACTTAAAGTTGGGATAAATCCGATTCTGCCCCCATTCTCAATTTCATAGACTGTGGCTACTCCATTTCCATCTGTTGGTTGAAGTGTGTAAAAACTACCGATTAAGTCTTTTATCTCATTTAGGGGCATAAAAAGGTTTTGGCTCCAGCCATTGCCACACAATGGCATAAATTCGATAAATCTTACTTCAAATTTTCTGGTTTGAGAAAATTCGACAAAATCAAGAATCTCTCCATCATTCAAACCTCTCAAAGCCACAGTGTTAACTTTGACTTTCATCCCTAAGTTTTGGGCTTTATCAATTCCTAAAAGCACTTTAGAGAGATCCCCCCCACCAGTTATCTGTCTGAAGCTTTCCGGTCGTAAACTATCAACTGAAACATTTACTCTTTTCAACCCAGCTTGGAATAATTTCTCAGCCAAATTACTCAAAAAAATTCCATTAGTGGTTAGAGAAAGGTCTTCCAACTCCGGTATTTCAGATAGTTTTCTGATAAGCTCAACAATTCCCTTACGAGCTGAGGGTTCCCCACCGGTTAACTTGATTTTTTGAACGCCTAAGTCAACAGCAATTTTAGCTACTCTGAAAATTTCTTCAAAGGTTAACAGCTTTTCTTTTGGAACTAACTTTAGGCCTTCAGGTGGGACACAATAAAGGCAGGATAAATTACAGCGATCGGTGACTGAAATTCTCAGATATTCAATTTTTCTGCCATATTTATCAATTAAATTTTCCAACTTATCTCCTTTCCAAGCACGGGAGGCTAAGCCGTTTCCAGCCTAACCCTAGCGGCTTTGGATCATACCAAAAAGGTTACAGAATCCAAAGCTCGGAGATTTTTTAAAAAAGAATAATTCCCCGGTGTATTGATGTTAAAAAACAATAAATCTGTATCATCCCCATTAAATTTATTTTCCACTTTCACTATTTTGATTCTCAACTTCGGGTTTTTCAAAAGAGAAAGTAAAGAAAGATTTCCCTCTTGAAGTTGTTCTTCAATGACAGGAATGACGTTTTTAGAATACACCGAACATAAAGGTTCAACTACACCTCTGTGTTTGAGTATTGTTATGTCATAACCCTCAGCTTGGCTTATCAAAGTTCTTAAAAGTTCAACGGTGACTAAAGGCATATCACAAGGCAAAAGCAAAGCCTTCTTTCCCCTTGCTTCTAACAGTCCCGAATAAAGCCCGACCAAAGGACCATGTCCTTTTACTTTATCAAAAACTATTTTTACTTGATAATCTATTTCAATTGGTTCACCCAGAACTAAAATCACTTCGTCACTGATAACTTTAGCTTTTTCAACCGCAATGGTCAGTAACTTTTGCCGCCCGAAAAGTAACATTCTTTTATCAGCGCCCATTCGTCTTGACTTCCCACCGGCCACGATGATGACGGCACAATCTTTATCCATCCTAATTACAAAGTTTTTGAGAGGGTCTCATTCACATCCTGTTTGGCTTTCTTGAACTCTTTAAAAGCCTGTCCCAGCCCTTTGGCTATATCTGGAATTTTTTTAGCTCCAAAGAGCAAAAGAATAGTCAAGAAAATCAAAAGTAATTCTTGAACTCCTAAATGCATTTTATTCTCCTTTCATTTTCACTAATTTAGCATAACTTATTGGCTTTTTTCGGAATATGATTTAAGTCATATAATCTTCATTTTGCAGGAAAAACCAGATTTACTTTCATATCTTTATCTCCTTTAACCTCAACCTCTTGGGAGAGTTTACCTAAGGTTTCATGCCAAAATTCAAGCTTATACTTTCCAGGAGGGATATCTAAAATTTGAAATGAGCCATCTGAACTGGTTACCGCCACATAAGGATGTTCAGTTACCCAAAGCCAGGCAGACATCCAGCCATGCACATCGCATGACACTTTAACCAGCTCCGGCACCTTAAAAGGGTTTAAGGAAATTTCTTTAACAGATCCGGGTTGAGCCAAATTTACTGGTGGATTTTTTATGGACTGAGTATGAACATTATGGATAATTCCATCGTTGTTGCGGACTGTCACAGCCTGGCCAATCGGTACCACCAGCACATGAGGTCGGAAGACACAACCTTTTTGATCCAAAACCGCTTGGGGCATAGAACGAGTTGACAGACCGCGAGTGATATTGGTGATAGTCACTACTACATTTTTCACAGCTTTAGAAGTATCTACTACCAGCTCTTCAGAATATATGGCATCATGAGCACCGCAGACTGTCTTATCGGCCGCAGGGACAATCTTTTTGGGTTTAGCTATTTTTCCGGCATAGGTCACTTTACCGGAGATAGAGCCACCCCCTTCGACCGAATAGGATTCGTATTTAGCATTCCCCGGCTGCCCTACCAAAAGTAGGGATAAAATCCCTAAAAAAATCTTAAGCTTCATTTTTCCTCCTATTGATTTTGAAACTTTTTTTCGTCCAATCTTCGAAAAAACTTGTCACTTTTCAGGCTTAACTTGTTTTCCTCTAATCTCCAAAATTACAAAATGATCTTTTCCTTTGGCACAGCAATAACTATTACATTCACAAATCAAAAGAGTGCCAAAAGTGGCAGAAATCCGCTGAGAATCATAATAAAAATGGCCTATTCCTCCTACGCAGTACCAAATCAGGGGTTGTGGGGAATCGCTCACTTCCAGTTTCTGTCCTTCTTCCAAGCAATACAGGTTTATTTTTAGTCCTAAAGAACTAAATAGTTGCCTTTCTGTCAACTTAGCCGGATTAAATTTTATTTCTGAAGTTAAATCAATCAGCTGCAAAAAAGCACCTCACTTTAAACCAAAAATAAAGTAAAGTAGGAGGGGTAGAATATGATTTAAATCATATAAAACAAGAATTACAGCTGGTCTTGGAGCTTTTCCAGGCTATTGAGGTAAATCTTGCCTCGAGCCGGGCCAATTAAGCCTTTTTTCTTTAAGGAGCTCAAAACTCTAATTGACGTTTCAACCGTAGTACCAGCCATAAAGGCTATATCCTGCCGAGTAAAGGGCAGGATTTGGCCAAAAGTTTTGGACAAGGATAAAAGTACATTGATTATTCTTTTATTTACCGGCTCCTGGCCCATAGCCTCAATAAGATGAGTGCGGCAGACTTCGGCTGAAAGTTGATTAATTAATTCTTGGGCAAATTGGGGAAGTTTTTTTATCAATTGCAAAAATTTTTGTTTTTTCAAACATATTACTGTGGTAGCTGTACCAGCTATGGCATTGCAGGGATAAATTTTTTGCTGCAGAATTGCTGCTTCACAAAATATATCTCCGGGATTGAGAACGTGAATGGTGGTTACTCTTCCGTTGGAGCCATATTTTAGGACTTTGACCCTTCCTTCTTTTACCACAAAGATTTCATGGACTGGATCCCCCTCAAAAAAAATAGTTTGTCCTTTGGAAAACCTCTTTTCTACACCGCTTCGTTCCAAAAGTTGTATGTCATCTTGTGGGAGAAACTTAAATAACGAGACCTGACATAAGTAGCATTTATCCATTTTTTACCTCAATTTAAATATATTAGACTAATTTATAAAAGCAAATATAGATAAAAGGAAGGTAGGATATAGCTTAAAGAAGGAGTAAAACTACCCTTAAATTAGAAACAGTTCCTACAGCTTGACCCTTGGGTAGAAGGGTCAGTGGAGTAAAGGGAAGGAGGAGCTATCCCTTCTACCATTAGGTTAAGATATCGGATTTCATAATCTAAAAAGGAGAGCAAAACCTGAGCTAAGGTTTTGTAAAAAAGATTTTCTGTATGAGCCAATAGTTTTTGGACAAAAAACTTAGCCCACTTACCCAGGTGGTCCTTCAAAAATTTCTTCTGGGCCTCAAAACAAATATCATAATTTGAATCATTTTTATTTTCCAAAGCATGAGTAGCTTTGAAACAAAGATACCCCATAAATTCTAACTGGGTGCCAATAAAATCCACTCGTTCTTTTTGCTCTGAGCTGATCTCCAAGCCAAAAGCTTGGTAAAAGCCAGAAATATCAGCCAGAGTTTGAGTTTTTGAAAAGACATGCGGAGAAGTATATTCAGTTTCATAGGGTTGGCAAACTGAATTGAGGTTGAAAAGTGGTACATACTCTTCTTGCAGTTTCCCTAAAGAAAGGCTTGAAATGTAATCCGATTGGAATTGTGGCACAGCCAGATTCAAAAGTTTTAAATTTTCACCTAATTCCACAAAAAATTTATTATTTTTTAGTTGTTGATAAAAGTGGGATTCTGGGTAAGAAAATCCCGTTGCCAAAAGAGCATAAATCCTACTTCGAGTTAAAGATTCGTTAACCTTGGTTGGAATATTTTCCATAGCTAAAGAATTAAGTTGTATTCAAATGCTTTTCCGGTCTGACTAGTACTTTTTCTTCTAAAGGAACTCTAATGATTTCTTTTTTCTTCTCGTCAAAACCCACCACTTCATCGTCGCCGAAGTCATAAGAATAGAGGATGTTTTGAGTTACACCAAAAAGTTGAAGAACTGCCAAAAGTTCCGCTGAAGGTTTAGAATATTTCTTTATGGCGTCCTCTACCCCCGATCCAAACATCTGGCTTAAAAAACCTCTGGGTACCCAGCGTGGTGGAATGTAGTAAATGTTGGGTTCCAAACCTAATTGGGGGTACAAAGGTAAAGCCACTTTCTCTTTTCTGACCAAATAATGAATAGGACTTTGGGGGTCATCAACCCAGCCCATCAATCTGATTTTACCGATGCAGGCTGCCATACAACGTGGAATAGTTCCTTCTTCTACTCTGGGATAACAGCCAATACATTTTTCTGAAATTCGAGTTACCGGATTAAACATAGATTTCTTATAGGGACACTGCTCCACGCATTTTCGATAGCCACGGCAGCTGGTTTGGTCAAGCAAAACAATTCCATCTTCCGCTCTTTTGTAGATAGCTTTTCTGGGGCAAGCGGCTAAACAAGCTGGATAGGTGCAGTGATTGCAAATCCTGGGTAAGTAAAAAAAGAAGGGGGAATGCTCGGGTAGTTGAGTACCTTGTTCGAAATTTTGACTTTCGGAAGTATGCTCCGAAACTGTAGAAGTATCTTCATATATATTAGGAAATCTCCACTCTTTATCCTCTGGTAAATAGCCCAGAGCTCTTTTGGCATTGTCGGAAATGGTTTCTTTAGCCATCTCAAAGATGGTTTTCCCCAGATATATTCCATAGGGGGAATTTTCCTCAATTTGGGAGATATCCCATCCTGGTTGTTCAGCTAAAAGCCTCAAAATCTTGACATCCCAGTGCTGTGGATAACCCCCAAATGGTTTTGTTTCGACATTATTCCACCACATCGCTTCTTGTCCCGGAGAAAAGGTCCAGGTAGATTTGCAAGCAAAGGTACAGGTCTGACAAGCAATGCATCTATTTAGGTTAAAGACTGCTGCGAACTGCCTCTTCGGTCGATGTGCTTCATAAGGATATTCCATTTCTCTTCCTAACTGCCAGTTAAAAACTTGTGCCATTTAGACCTCCTAAACTTTTAGGATAAATCCACCCTCTAAAAATTTTTTCATATCTTTATTTTCTCCGGCCGGGGTATATCCGGTTCGGGCTGGTTCCCATTTCCCCTTGCCTCCCATTCCACCGTCTTCAGCTTTAATTATCTTTACTAAAGTCTCTTTGGGACAGGTGTTAGGGGCATTTACATCAATTTCATATCCTTCTCCAATTTCTTGTCCCATATAATTTTTGCGCACTAAGGAATCAGTCATCATGGTTGGTTGCAGCCAACCTCTGGTAATACTCTGCTGAGAACCATAGCGAAAACTAGATTGGTAACCGGTGTCTTCCGAAACTGCTCTTTTATCTGGTCTGGATTCATGAGCTTTAACCGATTTATGGGTAGCAATAAAAGAGGCATGTTTTATCATCGTAATTCCCCGAGGATAAGCTGGGTTGTATTTTACCCTTACCATCAAACGAGAAACTTTATAAAATGGATCTTCTTCTTTCCAACCAGTGTAGGGTCGGTCTTCGGGATTGGCATCTACATAGGCATAATCTCCGTCATTGATTCCTAATTCTTTAGCATCTAAGGGATTCATATGCATCTGATGTTCACCTACTCCAGGTGTCCGATTATCCATCCGATAAGGATCACCAAAATTGGATTGCCAAATCATATTCCAGTCTAAAACACTCCAAGAGGAATGGACCGTATGTCGAGACTTAGGTGTTAAGCAGTAAAATCTAAATCCTTTCTCCCATAAGGGATTTTTGGAGAGTTTTACCTGTTTCCAGGACATCTTTAGGTTTCGGACTTGTCTTTCATCTGCGTTGATTGACTCAGGAGAAATACCGTAGGAATTAGGCCTGATAGCCTTATGTGTGCCTAAAATTACATTGGGCAAATAAGGTGTGGCTTCCACTGGCTCTCGGTGAACAATCAGATTCTCTCCATAATCTATAAATTCGTCTTCTTCCCGATAGAACTCCATTCGTCCGGTTTTGGTGTAAAAAGGTTTGCTCTCTTGAATCTGTTCCCAAAACGGAATGCGAGGATAAGTTCTGAAATTCATAAGCCAACCTCGATCAGATTTGAGCAGCTCATCAATCTTATAACCTTTGGTGGTGGAACAAGCATCTAAGATTCTTTGCAAATAAACTTCATTGTTTCCTTCTAAGACAAATTTCCAATAGTCTTTGTATCTGTTGTCATGTGTCAGTTCAGAAAGCTTGGCTGCCACACCAGCTAAGACCTCATTATCTTGTTTGGTATCAAAAATAGGCTTTATTCCCCCTTTCCAAACTTGCAAAAAAGGATTAGAACAGGAGGCGGTCATATCCGGCAAAGTTAACTCCATCCAGCTGTGCACCGGGAAGACTACATCAGCATATTCACAACTGGCGGTCCATTCGATTTCATTGTAGACAATCATTTCTACTTTGCCTTCTACATTGGCAATCATATTATGAGCCCATTTAGCATTGTTTAAGAGATTTCCATTCCCGACCCATTCGGCTTTGGTGGGAGTAGGCATATGAGTTTTTCCAGTGAAGCACTTTCCCTTTACAATCAGAGGACGGTCTTCGTAGTTCCAGTAACAGACTTCTTCCCCTTTATAATATTTCTTGAGCTTAATATCTTCCAGTTTAGCACTGGGGTCTAAATTGGGATTAAAAGGGTCTTCGTTTAAATATACACCCAAGCCATCGAACACTTCCCCTTTATAATTACCAGCCCAGTGACCCACGTTAGCTCCCGGTTTTCCTATATTTCCAGTCAAAGCTAACGGCAACCAGACTGCTCTGGTGACTAAGTCGCAATGGAAGAAATGATTAACCCCTTCTCCAGTGTGAATTGAAGCCGGTTTAATTGTAGCCAGGTCTTGGGCTAACTGATAAATTAAATTCTTAGGAGAGCCGGTGATTTGTGAGACCGTTTCTAAATCATATTCACTTAAAAGTTCTTTATACAATTGAAAAACAGTTTTTACTTCAATTTCTTTTCCATTTACAAGCTTAATTTTGTAGTTTCCTTCTAAAGCTGGATTTAAGCCTTTTCTCTCAATTTTTTCTCCCAAATCTTCTCTAGTTACCGTTTGTGGCTTCTTAGTTTTCAAATCCCAAACTACAAAATCTCCCCATTTTTCTCTTAATTCCGGTTTAATTTTCTGAACTTTCACACTATAACCGGTTAAGATCTGGTTTTTGTATCCTTTAATAATATCTGTGGGTCTTAAAAGCTTGAGATTATCCATTCTTATCAAAAGTGGCAAGTCGGTATGCTTTTTAATAAAATCTTGGTCATATAACTTCTCTTGAATTATGATTTGTGTAACTCCTAAAAGTAAAGCCGTGTCAGTTCCAGGCCGAATTGGAATCCAATAATCTGATTTGGATGAGGTGGCACTGTATTCCGGAGAAATATTGACCACTTTTCCACCTCTTTCTATTGTTTCAATCCACCAGTGAGCATCCGCCATTTTGCTTTCCACCATATTCTTGCCTAAAAAGACTAAAAGCTTACTGTGCCTAAAATCGTTTAACTCAGGGTCAGAACATTTTACTCCAGTAACCATCGGATGACCTGGTGGTAAGTCACCATGCCAGCTGAAATTACTCCAACCTCGAGCACCCAATTTTCCATCATATAGACCAAGCATATTGGCAAATCGATAAAACCCAAAGATTCTAGTAGCTCCCAAAAGTGGCATAGCTCCCCTGATTTTTATGGTTTGGGCACCGCTTCCGTGCATAGCTTCAATCATCTCTTCTGGATAACCTTGTTTTCTTAAAATTTCTGCACCTTTTTCTCCACTGTATTTTTCCATGGTGTGCAACAATCCTTTAGCGACCAATTCAAACCCTTCATCCCAGGAGACTTTTACCCAACTATCTTCCCCGCGTCTGAAATATTTCTGCTGATTTTCTGGCAAAGTAGGGTCTGGAAATCCAGCTTCTGCCCATTCTTTCCAACCCTTTCTGACCATAGGGTGTTTAACTCTATATGGACCATAAACTCTTCTGGGAAGATTATATCCTTTATTGCATCCTCGTGGACTCCACATAACCGAGGCTTTGTTGCCATACAAGTCAGTATAATTTTGAACATCATAGGCTTGCTCCACTCTGATAACAATTCCATTTCTGACATAAGCTCTTAAGCGGCAGGCGTGGGTGTCATTAGGAGTGCATACAAAGGTAAAACTGCTATCATAACGATATTGGTCTCGGTAAATTTTCTCCCAATCCCGGTTAGGATAATATTCTAAAGGATTTTCTACAGTTTCCAAAAATTGTAAAAATTTTAGTTCCGGTAGATCAACTAAGGCTCCGGCTGCTGATAAACTACTAATCTTCAAAAATCTCCGGCGTGAAAGTGTCACCTAATCCTCCTTATTTTATTTATCAGCTAATTGTAAGTAATACCAGCTGGAGAAATATTTTTGACCATCTCGATCATTTTGAGAACCATCCCAGATGGAAAAAGCAAAAGGTATTCTTTTGTCTTTTGAAAATTTTATGTCACCACCATCTTTTGAGTTTAAACTTCTAATAAAGATCACCTTCCAGACTCCATTTACCCAAGTCCCAGTTCCTTTAACATTTTGAGCCTTCAAACTCTGTGGAGACAATGTTCCAAACCCTTTAGCATTTAAGTCTTCCACTGAAGAAAACCGCTCCACTTGTGAAAAGAGATTTCCAACCCCTTGACCAGTTAAATAAGTTTTAAGTTGGTTTGGGTCGTCTTGGAACCAATAAAAATCTGTATGCAGGTTAGGATAAAATCTTTCTAAGACAAATTTTCGACTTAAATCTGACTGCCAATCTGCTTTCCAATGCCAAATATTGACCGGATGGTCTTTGTCTCCCATGGCTAAAGCACCAGGTTCTGAAGTAAGAGAAAATTGAATAGCAACAGCATCCCGAAACTCCTGAACTTTATAAAAACTGGTGTCACAAGTGGGATCATCCCATTCTAAGAGGAAAGCAATCTCTTGGCTATTATGAATGGCCTTGACCTTAACTCCGGTGACAGGATGGTCGGTTTGCCAAAGTGGGAAGACTTGAATTTCAAAAAAAGAGGCTTTATTCCAGATTTTAGACTCTGGGATTAGAGGAATTTCCTCTTTGACTTTCGAACATTTGATAAAAGCTTCCTCCGGAGGAGTGTAAACTATAGGGGTCTGAGTTCTCAAGGATTGAACATATTGCACTAAATACCATCTCTCTTGGTCAGTCATCAACTCCCCCACATAAGCTGGCATAGGTGTGCCATTCATTCCAGTGGTAAAACGGAGATATAAATCTTTATTGGTTGGGCCACCTTTATAAATTCCAGTGGTGAAATCTCTTACTTTAATGGGAATTTGCCAATCATCTTTTAGAGTGCTCGCTGAAGGTCCGTCTCCTTTACCTTTGTCACCATGACATTTCCCGCATTCCATTATTTCATATATTTTTCTACCTACTTCAATAGTTTTAGGTGTGGCTGGCGGTTCATTTATCACTGGTACTGAAGATTCTGGTTCTCTGTATTGGAAAGCTTCGGAAAAAGTTTTGAGGTATTGGACTAAGGCTTTCTTTTCATCAACGGTCAGAAAATTAAAATTGGGCATGGCCGAGCCATACATCCCTTGAGAAATGGTCCCAAGTAAATCCTCATCCGTGGGCAGTGAACCAGATGGAGTGGTACGAATTTTAAATAAACCTTTGGTAAAATCTCGGGGTTTGGGATAAAGAAATTCAGCCGCCTTGCCTAATCCATCGCCCTTCTCACCATGACAACCAGCACAATAAAAAAGATACAGTTTCTTGGCTTTTTCTAGGTCAGTTTGGCTGTCAGAGGTGGGATTGGTTGAAGCACGGGGAGCCAGAGAATAAAAAACCAGACAACTTAATAATAGACAGAGGGATATAGAGATCAGTGCCACCTTTTTTTCTTTCTTGACAAGCGGAAATTGCCTCAGCATCTTAGAAATAAAAATAAGAGAGGTAAGAGGATAAAATATGATTTAAATCATATTTTTTAAAAAAAGAATAAGTTTTGTTATAGCTACTAAAAAGGAGGAAAAGAAATGAAGATAAAAATAGCCAATTTTTTTATCCTAACTATCATTTTAGTTACGCTGACCTGGGTAACCTTGATACTGGAAAATACACCAGAAGCTTTATCTTATCCACCTGCGGTAGGGATTCTGGGAAGGTCAAAAAATTGTCTGTTTTGCCACCCTAATAATGGTCCTTGGAAAGATGATAAGAAGACCATAATTGATATAATTGATAAGGAGACAAGACAATCTTTAATGCAAGCCGACAGAAGTTTTTTAATCCCAGTCAAGAGAAATCAAGCTAAAACCATCCTCACTGTAATAGGTCGCTCAAAAGATGATAAGGAACAGACTCCTTACCGTAACGCCTGGCTGTATGTCGATCCCAAAACTATCGGCAGTAGCTCTCTGTCTAAGTTCGCTCCTGGTTGGGACGTAAATCTTCCTATATCTTGCAGGATTGTGGGAGATACCTTGACAGGATTTGAGGGTGCTAAAATCACAGTTCTTCCAATGACAATTAGACCTACTGATGCTGCCCAAGATGCTGAATTGGATTTACAAGTAATGCTTACAAAAGGGGAATCAATTAAAGGAAATGCCAAAAAAGGAATGGTTGGTAGCTATTTTGAAAGAAAAGTTAAATTAAAAGTTATAGAGTGATATAAAAAGAGGGTTTATGAGATATAAGTTAAGACGAATACTTAGAAAGAGAAAGGGAGAGTTACATTTTGTAAAGATTAATAAAAATGTTTGTGCCAAATTTGTGCCACCTCTAAGTCAAAACAAACCAAAGCATGATTTTCGGTTTAGTTCAATCTAGTTTGGATTATATTAATGTATTTAGTTATAGTATAAAAACTTAGGCGAGAGAAAAATCGTAAGCTGTTGTTATTTCTTGTTTTTCTTTTTTCGTTTTTTCGCCCTGTCACGGCGGAAGTTGCGAGTTCGAGTCTCGTCGTCCCCGCTTTTAAAAAGCCAAAAAACGTATTAATGTTTTATGTTTATATAATTCAGAGTCAGAAAACAGGTACTTATTATGTTGGCTCTTGCTCCCGGCTTGGTCTTTGGATTGAAAGACATAATTTAGGTTGGAATAAATCTACAAAAAATAAGGGGCCTTGGTCCTTAAAATATAGGGAAATGTTTGAGTCTAGGAACGAAGCTATAAGAAGAGAAAAAAAAGAAAAGTCGGATTTGCATTGAAAAGATAATTGCCAAAATCACGGCGGAAGTTGTCCCGATTTAAAAATTCGGGAAGTCTCGTCGTCCCCGCTTGATTTTAAAGGATTAAAGTGTCAATACCGCTCGGACCAAGAAATTTCGAAGACATATTCACAGAAACTTTCCGAATTTATAAAAAGCTTTTCATAAAGCTGATTATGATTATGGCCATTTTGGGAGTTTTTGATGAAATTCTATCTTTCTACTTGCTTCCTAAAATTCCATTAAGCGATCCGGAGACGAGCCAGGAGCTTCCACGTTTTTGGATTCTAAAACAACTTCCTTCAATGTTTATATATTCAATATTAGGAATGATTTTAACCTTTATCAAAGGAGCCCTCGTAACTTGGATGGTATCCTGTTACTGTTTGGGAAAAGATGCGGAAATCGGCCAATCCTTTCAATTTGCCTTGCGGAGATTTGGTTCACTTGCTGGAGCTGCAATACTATATATTCTGGGGGTGACCTTTCTCTTCATAACTATATTTGGCATTCCTTTCTCAATTTATTTTTTGGTAAGTTGGGGATTTGCTGTTCAGACCTGCACTCTTGAACATCTTGGTCCAAAGAAGTCTCTCAAAAGAAGTTCGTGGTTAGTCGAGGACCATTGGTGGAGAATAGTTGGAATTATGTTGGTGTTTCTATTGATATCGGCTCCCATTTATATAGGTTTTCACTTTGTGCCCTTTGTAGGAAAGTACATCGGAGCAGTTTTGGCAGGCCCACTATTCGTTATCGCAGGTATCCTGCTTTATTTCAACCTCAGGGTAAGAAAAGAAGGATATAATCTTGAAAAATTGTCAGAAGAACTAGGGTTTAAGCCAATTACCCCGAGTCTTTGAAAATAAAATTCTGTATTAACCAATCAAAATTTATTCTTATCCATTTTGTCCGTTACCCACACAGCCAAAGCACCTACCGCTAATCCAGCCACCACATCCGAAGCATAGTGGAAACGACTGTAAACTGTCCCCACAAATAGAGTCAAATTAAAAGCAGGTAGATTGACCCCTGCTTCCCAGAGAGGACCTAAGACTTTGGCTCCCTCTCCAGCTCTATCCGGAACAGTGGTTTTGTAATATTCCACTTTACGAATGGTGTCGCCATGATTTATTCCTCTTTTTAAGAGTTTAACGTCAATTATATAAAAATTCTCAATTACAAAATGAAATAATCAACTTTATATTCTTTGTCAATCTCAGCTTCAGATTTAATCTGTTTAGGTCGAATTCGAACTTGACTTCAGTGAATTTTCTTAAGCTTGCTTAAGTGATTTCTTATTTATAAAGTTTAAAAAAATCCGTTAGGAAAAGACGGTATGCCTAAAAAGTTCATTATTCTGATGAAGAAAGTTAATTAGATACTGCTCATTTGTCACTTTTCTTGAGCAACTTTGCAGTCCTTGACGATATTTAGATTTCAGTCTATATTATAAGGGATTTGAATAAGAAAAAATGTTGGTATAAAATATGGAAGGAAACCTGAAAAACAATTCCTACAACTTACAAGTCCAGAAGCTAAAGCGATATGTACAGTTTTCCAAAGAAGAAGAAAAACTTTTGGCTCGGCTAAAAAAAATATTAGCTCCAGACGTAACCAAATTTGTAGAGGATTTTTATAAACATCTGTTGCATTTTCAAGAGACCAAAAAGCTTTTGGATCAATCAGGTTCCCTGGAGCGACTTAAAAAGACTCAAACCCAATATTTTCTTTCCTTATTTCAAGGAAAATATTCAAGAGATTATTTTGAGCAGCGCTTGAAAATCGGCTTAGCCCACGAGAAAATAGGGCTTTCCCCCCAATGGTATTTAGGGGCTTATGGCTTATATTACCAGAATTTATTTTCCCAAATAGTCTCGGCTTATAAGAACAGTCCTAGCCGAATCAAAAAAGCCATTATAGCCTTAAGTAAGCTTTTACTTTTGGATATGCAGGTGGCCATGGAAGCTTATATGGGAAAAGCTTTGGAAGTAATTAAAAGCCAGAATGAGCAGTTAGCCAAACTTTTATCAGAAAGAACCAGTCAGCTCAGAGAATTAGAGGTGGGCTATTCTGATTTAGTGGAAAACTCACCGGAAATGATTTTTTCGATGAATCAACAGCGGCAGTTTTTGTCTATGAATCGGACCGGCCTTGCCAAATTGGGCTATACTTTGGAAGAATTCAAAATCAAAGGGCTGGAAGATTTGATGCCAGATTTTTATAAACCTCGTGGCATAAGACATATTCAAGATGTAATTGAGACCGGCTTTGGTGAATTAGAAGCGGTCTTTGTTTCCAAAGAAGGGAAGGAACTGCAGCTGGAAATAAGCTCCACCGCTTTATACAATTCCTCGGGGCAGTTTTTGAAAGCTCGTTCCTTTGGCAGAGATGTCACTGAAAGGAATAAGTTAGAACAGCAACTTTTAAAGTGGGAAAGATTAGCAGCAGTAGGAAGTATGTCAGCTAAAGTGGCCCATGAAATTAAGAATCCACTTTCAGCTCTGTCTCTCAATTTAGAGCTTTTAGAAGATGAAATAAACAACTTTAGCGACAGGGATACTTCCGAAGCCCGGCAGCTTTTAAAGTCAATTTCAGTAGAACTGGAAAGATTGATTCATTTAACTGAAGATTATCTGCAGTTTGCCCGGCTGCCTAAGCCGAATATAGAGCCGGTAAGTGTCAAAGAGCTTCTTTCTCGTTTGACTCCCCTTTTAGGCCCGGAATTAGACCGCAAAGGAATTCAGTTGAATGCGGAAGTAGCGCCTGATTTACCTTCCATAGAAGTCGACCGCAATCAACTTATGCAAGTTTTCATTAACTTGATTCGCAATTCCGAAGAGGCTATGTTAGCCGGGGGAAAAATCCAAATCCAAGCGATTGCTAAAAATTCAATTATGGAAATTAAAATAGCTGATACAGGAGTGGGTATAGAAAAAGAAGATTTAGACAAAATCTTTGATCCCTTTTATACCACTAAAGATACCGGAACTGGTTTGGGGCTATCTTTTATTCGACAAGTAATGAATGAATTAGGTGGTAGTATCACCTGTGAAAGCCAAAAAAATCAAGGCACAGCCTTTACCCTGTTTTTCCCTTTAAAATAAAATATTATTAGCTACAGAAAATAAAAAATGGAAAATTTCTTTGGACAAAAAACGATTTTAGTGGTAGATGATGAAAAAAGCGTCCGAGAATCTTTGAATAAAGTGCTCTCTAAAGAAGGTTACCGAGTTTTAGAAGCCGAATCCGGTGAAGAGGCCTTAAGTGTTTGCAGAAAAGAATTTGTAAATTTAGTTTTGACGGATCTAAAGATGCCGGAAATGGATGGTCTGGAGCTGCTTAAGGCCCTCAAGCTGTTACAGCCGGATGTGGCCGTTGTTATGATGACTGCTTATGGAACCATAGAAAAAGCTGTAGAATCCATGAAAGAAGGAGCTTCTGATTTTATTTTAAAGCCCTTTAAAAGATTTGAATTAGAAAAATCTCTTTCTAAGGGTCTGGAACATCAGACTCTTTTATTAGAGAACCGTTATTTAAAACAACAGTTAGAATCTACCGGACAAAAACTTCTCAATATAATAGGCACCAGTCCAGCCATGCGGAAGGTGTTGACTTTGGTAGAGCAGATTGCCCCCTCTACAGCTACAGTTTTAATCTTAGGAGAAAGTGGAACCGGAAAAGGAGTAATTGCTGAGACCATCCACCGAGCCAGTGATAGGAAAGAAAAACCTTTTGTGACTTTAAGCTGTGCCGCCATCCCTGAGACTTTGCTGGAGGCGGAACTTTTTGGCTATGAAAAAGGGGCTTTTACCGGAGCGGCAGCGCGTAAATTAGGACGTTTTGAGATGGCTGATGGAGGGACTTTATTTTTGGATGAAGTGGGTGAAATTCCACCCGCGATTCAGGTCAAATTATTAAGGATTTTACAGGATGGGACTTTTGAAAGATTAGGGGGAACTAAAACCTTAGCCGTGGATGTCAGATTAATCGCTGCTACTAACACAGATTTGGCCAAAGCGGTGGAGGAAAAAAAATTTAGAGAGGATTTATATTATAGATTGAACGTCATCACCGTCACTTTGCCCCCTTTGCGGGAAAGGACCGAAGATATTCCTCTTTTGGCTTATCATTTTTTGAAAATGTATACTCTGAAGAATAAAAAAAATATCCAGGGGATTTCACAGACAGCTTTGGACCTATTATTAGGTTATCATTGGCCGGGCAATGTCAGGGAATTAGAAAATACTATGGAAAGGGCCGTGGTTTTAGCCCGTAAAAAAATTATTCTACCAGAAGATTTACCACCTCATATCAACAAAGCCGGGAAAATTGCAGAATCCATTACAATTCCAATCGGAATGCCTATGGAAGAGGTGAAGAATAAAGTGATTCAGGAGACTTTAAGGACTACTAAAGGAGATAAGACCTTAGCGGCTAAAATCTTAGGAATAACTTCCAGAACCATTTATCGAAAGGTGGGTAAGTCTGGCAGTCAATCTGAGGGTGAGTAAGCTTTTCACCTCATGGTATAGTTTTTATTTCTATTTTCTCAGCCATAGAAAATCTCTCTTGGTATTTAATATAATCCACTTTTATTCAGATAAAACTTCAGATTAACCAAGATTGAGGTGGCACAAGTCCGGTTTGTCAATAAAACTTAGTAGCAGACCACGACTGAAGATTTCTCACTTGATTTGCTCCAAACAGACCTGACAGTTTTTCCGCATCAATTTCCGCTCTTTTTTCTTTTTGACAAATTTTCCAAATTACTGGTTTTTTCCCACCAATCTGAAGTAAGAGTTTTTTTGACCCATTCTAACCTATTGTCAACTTTGATATTACAGACACTTAAAAAATGCCTCCGAAAACCTACCTGGCATAGACTTTGCGTTTTACATAATTACAGGCAAAGAAAATGAACAACTGCAAAAGAGTTTTAATATTAAATGAAGATTGGGGTTTTGGAGTGGCTTTATCCAAGATCTTACTTAAGGAAGGATTCCTGGTCCAAACCAGTAACTCCCCCCAAGAGGCTTTAGAGTTGATGAATAAAACTGCTTTTGAAATTCTTATCGTTGACTTAAGCCAGAAAGAAAGTTGGTTCTGGGATTTGGTACAGCAGTTGCCAGAGAATTTACCCCCAGTGATTTTTCTGTCACCTTCTTTAACCAATTTTTTAAAATTCCAAAAACTGCCCCGGTCCGAAAATTTTCTGTTCTTAGAAAAGCCGGTCAACCGGGAAGAATTGGTAGAGAGCATTCAGAAGCTTCTGGCTTCCAAAATCACCTTGGGGAATGGTAGGCAGAATGGATTTGTAAAAGAGATTCGGATTCATGGTCGAGGAGGACAGGGGGTGGTGACCGCAGCCGAGCTTTTAGCCCTGGCTGCTTTTGAAGATGGAAAATATGTGTGCGCTTTCCCCTTTTTTGGATCTGAAAGGATGGGGGCACCGGTGCAGTCTTTCGTGAGAATTTCGAACGCTCCTATACGAGACCGCAGCCAGATCAAGACTCCGGATTTTTTGGTGGTTCAAGACCCAACTTTAATTGGAGCAGTGGACATCTTAACTGGATTAAAACCAAACGGAATAGTGCTGGTGGATACAGAAAAAACAGCTTCTGAAATTGGCTTGGAAACTAAGGCTAAAATTGTGACTGTACCAGCTACTAAAATTGCCTTAGAGGAAATCGGAAGGCCAATTCAAAACACCACTCTTTTAGGAGCTTTAGCCGGTTCCACCGGACTGATTTCCTGGGAATCAATCTGTCAAGCTTTTCAAAAAAGGTTTGCCCCAGAATTGGCGGAGAAAAATATCAAATCAGCCCAGAGAGCTTTTAACTTGATGAAAGAAAAAATCTATGCAGACAACTAAAACCCTCTATGGCGAACCTGGTTCTTCGGTTCAAAACAAAACCGGTTCCTGGAGAACTGAGCGTCCGGTCTTTTTACATAAAACCTGCACGGACTGTTTTTTATGTGTTTTGGTTTGTCCGGACGGGGTGGTCTTCGGTTCTAACAAGATTTATGATGTGGACCTAGATTATTGCAAAGGATGCGGAATCTGTGCTGAAGAATGCCCGGTCAAAGATATTGTGATGGAAAGAGAGGTTAAATGAAAAAAGTATTGGAAGGGTCGAAAGCTATAGCCGAAGCAGTGAAGTTGTGTAGGCCTCAGGTGATTTCAGCTTATCCCATAACGCCTCAGACTCATATTGTAGAGGCACTATCCCGAATGGTGGCTGAGGGACAGCTAAAAGCCGAATTTATTAATGTTGAATCAGAATTTTCGGCTGCTTCGGTCATCTTAGGAGCTTGTGCAGCTGGCTCTAGAGCTTATTCTACCACTACTTCCCAAGGATTACTCTTAATGGTGGAAGTTTTGTTCAACTTAGCTGGAATGCGGCTGCCGGTAGTATTGACTTGCACCAATCGATCAGTTTCAGCCCCCATCAATATCTGGAATGACCACCAGGATGTGATGACTATCCGAGATGCCGGTTTAATCCTGCTTTTTGCCGAGGATAACCAGGAAGCTTATGATTTGCATTTTGTAGCTTATAAAGTGGGGGAGTCCAAAGAAGTCAGTCTGCCAGTAGTGGTAAATATGGACGGATTCATCCTGACTCACGCCTACGAGCCCATTGAAATACTCACTCAAGAACAAGTAGATGAATTTTTACCTCCTTTCCAGCCGCTGAAAAAATTGGACCCGGAAAATCCAGCTACTTTTGGAATGTTAGCTGATCCGGGCTGGTATCTGGAGACCCGAATCTCCATGCAAAAAGCAATGGAAAACTCTAAATCTGTTCTGAAACAAGTGATTGGCGAATTTCGCCAGAAATTTGGAAGGTTAGCTGGAGATTTACTGGAGACCTATCGCATGGAGCAAGCTAAAACTGCTTTTGTGGCTATGGGTTCAATGGTGGGGACTTTAAAAGATATGGTGGATGAAGAAAGGGATAAAGGAAATCCAGTCGGTTTGGTTAAGGTGCGCAGTTTCCGACCCTTCCCGGAAGAAGAACTGAGAGAGGTTTTAGGCTCCGCTGAAAAGATTTTAGTTTTGGAAAAAGCTTTTTCCTTAGGGTTAGGTGGGATTTTGTATCATGAACTCCGCTCAGCTTTGTACGGTCTTCCACTGTCTCCTCAAATTTCTGGCTATGTCTTAGGTTTAGGTGGTAGAGATATTCCTAAAAAATCTTTGTCAAAGATCTTAGAGGATTTTAATAAAACGACACCGGCTTTGAACTTTGTGGATGCTAAAGAAAATATTTTGAAAGAGCATTTATATGTTTGATAAAGAGATGACCGAAAAAAATTCAGTCGCTCCGGGGCACAATGCCTGCTCCGGGTGTGGTTTGGTGTTAGCGGCTCGCTTGGTTTTAAACGCGGCTGGCAAAGATATAATTGTCACCACAGCTACTGGCTGTTTAGAGGTAACTACCACTAATTATCCTCATTCAGCCTGGAGAGTTCCTTGGATTCATTCTTTGTTTGAAAATTCCAGTGCCGTGGCTTCCGGGATTGAAGCGGCTTTAAAAGCTCAAGGAAAAGCGGACAAAATTAAAGTTATCTCTCAAGGTGGTGACGGTGCTACAGCCGATATTGGAATGATGTGCCTGTCGGGGATGTTTGAAAGAGGGCACGATATTTTATATGTCTGTTATGACAACGAAGCTTATATGAACACTGGGATTCAGCGTTCTTCTTTAACTCCGTTTGATGCCTCTACTTCCACCACACCCTTTGGCAAATATTCTTTTGGCAATCCTACCAATAAAAAAGATATGCCAGCTATTGCCGCTGCTCATCATATTCCCTATATAGCCACAGCCTCAGTAGCCTATCCCCAGGATATAGAGAAGAAGGTTAAAAAAGCTTTGCAAATAAAAGGTCCTAAATATCTGCAGCTGCATGCTCCTTGCCCATTAGGTTGGGGATTTAAGACCGCTTACTCTATAAAGATTGCTAAATTAGCGGTGCAAACCGGACTTTATCCTTTATTCGAAATGGAAAATGGAGTCATCACCAGTCGCAAGAAGTTAGCCAGAGTGCTGCCGGTGGAAGCATATTTAAAAGAGCAGACCCGCTTTAAACATCTGTTTGTTTCTGAAGATGGGAAAAAAGAACTGGAGAGAATTCAAGCTATGGCAAACGAAAACATCAAAAAATTTGGATTAGCTTAATATGGCAGAATATATCACAGTTTTAGTTTTCTTTTTGGTAATTTTGGTTTTTGTGCTGGGGACTTTGTTTTTAGCAAGACTGTTGCGAGCCCAAAAATATGAGAGCATGAAAAAAGATACCTACGAATGTGGAGAAGAACCGGCCCAGGCGGGATTGGAACGATTTCATGTAGGGTATTATTTGGTGGCTTTGGTGTTTGTGATTTTCGATGTGGAAGTTATTTTCCTTTTTCCCTGGGCTGTGCATTCCAAGAGTTTGGGACTGTGGGCTTTTCTGGAAGTCGTGTTGTTCATCGGGATTTTATTTTTGGGCTGGGTCTATGCCTATAGGAAAGGGAACTTAGAATGGAAGTAAAAGAAAAAATTCCCTTACAATCCATTGCCGAGATTTATCAAACTTTTCCGGGCGGAGAGCTGATGTTAACTACTACGGAAAAGTTTTTCAAATGGGCCCAGGTCTCCTCTTTTTGGCCTTTGACGTTTGGTTTGGCCTGCTGTGCCATTGAGATGATGGCCACTTTTGCCTCTCGCTTTGACTTAGACCGCTGGGGAATGATTATGCGAGGTTCTCCTCGACAATCTGATTTATTGATTATCTCTGGAACTGTGACCATCAAGATGGGACCTCGAATCAGAAGACTTTATGAACAGATGCCGGAACCCAAATGGGTTTTGGCTATGGGCTCCTGTGCCATCTCCGGGGGAATTTTCCGCAACAGTTATGCGGTGGTCCCCGGCGTAGACCGAATCATACCGGTAGATGTTTTTGTGCCGGGCTGTCCACCGGTGCCGGAAGCTTTGATGGACGGGATTTTAAAATTACAAGATAAAATTAAAAATAGCAAAAATGACTATAGAAAAGTTGAAAGATAAAATTAAAGAAAAATTTAATCTGGACTGCCAAGTTGAAGTTGGTTTAGTTAAGATCCTGGTTCCTAAGGAGAGCTGGGGAACTTTGGCTGAATTTTTAAGATTTGAAGCTGAGTTTAATTATTTCTCTTTTATCACAGCCGTAGACCGAAAGGAAAAATTTGAAATGGTTGCCAGGGTCGAAAATTTAGAAGAGAAAACTGCTTGTGAATTTACAACTGAGATATTACCGAATGAGACCCTGTCAACTCTCTCAGAGCTTTGGGAAGGAGCGGTGTGGCAGGAAAGAGAAGTTTTTGACCTGTTCGGAATAAAGTTCGAAAATCATCCGGATTTAAAAAGAATTTTGTTGCCGGAGGATTACACCGGCTACCCTTTAAAAAAAGAATTTCCCTTAGATAAACATTATGAACCTTATCGCTGAACAGATTGAAACTTATAAAAGTATCATTGAGACCGAAGGGGATACCCTGTTGGTCAATATGGGACCTCAACATCCCTCTACTCATGGGGTTTTGCGCCTGGTCTTAAAACTCAAAGGGGAAGAGGTGGTTAAAATTGAACCGGTAATAGGGTATTTACACCGGGGTTTTGAAAAACTTTCTGAAAATCTGACTTACATCCAGATTGTCCCTTTGACCGATAGGATGGATTATCTGGCCAGCATCACCAATGAATTAGCTTATGTTCTGACCATTGAAAAAGCTCTAAAAATAGAAGTCCCCAAAAAAGCCATTTATTTAAGAGTTTTGACTGCTGAACTCCAGAGAATTGTCTCTCATTTGGTCTGGCTGGGAACCTTTGGACTGGATTTAGGAGGAGCTTTAGGTGGTGGTTCCACTTTGTTTTTATACTGTTTCAGAGAAAGAGAAATAATTTTGGATTTATTTGAGGAGTTTTCCGGGGCCAGGATGATGTATAATTTCAATCAAATCGGGGGCTTGAGATACCAGCCCCCTTTGGATTTTTTCTCCAAATTAAAAGCCACCCTTCCCAAATTAAAACAAGCGTTTGCTGAATATGAAGAGATGCTGCAGGAAAATTATGTCTTTAAAGTTAGAACCAAGAATATCGGTGTCTTGGAGGTCAGTTTGGCTCAAAGAATGGGGGCTTCCGGGCCGGTTTTAAGAGGTTCGGGTTTGGCTTATGACATCCGCAAAGCTTATCCTTATTCCGGCTATGAAAATTTTGAATTTGAAATTCCAATTGGAGAAAATGGGGACTGTTTTGATCGAGCTAAAGTGAGAATTTTAGAGATGAAACAATCTTTGAGAATAATTCAGCAAGCTTTGAAAGGGATGCCTGAAGGTGAAGTTGCCATCCGGCCACCGGTAAGAGTTCCCACAGCTGTCAAGGTCCCAGCCGGTGAAACTTATATGCATATCGAAGCGCCAAGGGGAGATTTAGGGGTTTTCTTGGTTTCTGACGGTACAGAGAAACCTTATCGGTTGAAATGGAGAGCTCCATCTTTTTCTAACTTAGCGGTTTTACCCTTCATCTCCAATGGACACAAGGTGGCGGATGTGATGGCAATTTTAGGCTCCTTAGACCCGGTCTTTGGTGAGGTGGACAGATGAATACTCTTTTTTATTCCTTGGTTTTATTAGCCGGAATACTTTTAGTGGTAGCTTATCTAACCTGGCTGGAAAGAAAATTTGCCGGAAGGATGCAATCTCGAATCGGTCCTCAAAGGGTGGGAAAACCCTGGGGTCTTTTGCAACCGATAGCAGATGGAGCCAAACTTTTGGTCAAAGAAGATATCATCCCTCAAGCCACTGACAAAACCGCCTATAATTTAGCTCCCATAGTAGTGATTTTAGCCACAACTTTGGTTTTCGTTACCATTCCCTTAGGAAAGAGTGTGGTTTTGGTTGATTTAAATGTGGGAGTACTTTTCATTTTAGCCATATCTTCTTTGGCTTTAATTGGAATTTTTATGGCCGGTTGGGGTTCAGCTAATAAATATGCGATTCTGTCAGCTATGCGAGGAGTAAATCAGTTGATCTCTTATGAAATACCTCTTGTCTTAGCCTGCTTGGTTCCGGTTATCTTAGCCGGCTCAATGAAACTTTCCTCGATAGTTTTGGCCCAGAGTAAAGTCTGGTTTATTTTTTATCCATTTTTAGGGCAAATAGCTTTCCTTATATTTTTGGTTTCGGCCTTGGCGGAGGCCAATCGGATTCCTTTTGATATAACTGAAGCTGAATCAGAGTTAATCGCGGGGTACACGGTGGAGTATTCCGGGATGAAGTTTGCTTTTTTATGGTTGGCTGAATATATCCATCTTTTGGCAGTTTCTCTGGTGGGTTCAATTTTATTCTTGGGCGGCTGGAATGGGCCCTGGCTTCCTTCAGGGTTATGGTTAGCCCTAAAAACCCTTTTGTTGTTTCTATTGATTTTATGGATCAGATGGAGCTTGGTGCGGATTCGCTTAGACCAGATTTTGGCTTTGAGCTGGAAAGTTTTGTTTCCACTCTCTTTGGCAACTTTAATTTTAGCTGGAGGATGGTCTTTTATCTTTTAAAGGATAAAGACTTCAAATAATATGAGTTGGATGAAAGATACTTTTGAGCTGACCGGTTCATTTTTATCCGCCTTCAAAGTGACCTGGAAAAATCTGTGGAGAAAGCCAGTCACCATTTCTTACCCGGATCAAAAAAGAGTTTTATCGGAAAGACAGAGAGCTACTTTTGCCCTTTTAACCGACCCCAAGACCGGAGAAGAAAAATGCACCGGCTGTTACATCTGTCAGAATATCTGCCCGGCTTTGGTGATTAAGATGGAAAAAGAGATCATAAATGAAAGAGGATACGCCAAAACTTTTTATTTAGATTTATCCGGCTGTATTTTTTGTGAACTGTGTGTTCAGTGTTGCCCCCAGGACGCTATTGTGATGGTGCGGCATTGGGAAATTGCTGAGATCAAAAAAGAAAACTTAGTCTTGGATAAAAAAAGATTGATGGAAAATCAAAAATATCCTTTTTCAACCATTATTGGAAGCAAAATCCGAGAAATGCAGGCAGTTCCCAAACCCCCCACAGCATCTTCTTAAACTTTCCTTGACATAAGTTTTTTTTATTTGTATTTTTTAAAAAATTTCTTTTAAGGAGAAAAGATGAAGGGAAGTTTAGTTTTATTTTTAATTTTAGGATTAGGAATTATTGCCTCAGGTTTGGGTGTGGCTTTACTTCGCAATTTATTTCATTCGGTTTTGGCTTTGGCTTTGGTTTTGATTTTAACCAGTGCTCTGTATCTGACTTTACAGGCTGAGTTTGTGGCTATGGTGCAAATTTTGCTTTACACCGGAGGAGTGGTGACTTTAGTGGTCTTTGCCATCATGCTGACACAGAAATTGGCCGGGAGTAAACTTACCCAGATGAGTCGCTCGGTTTTCAAAGGTTTTGTAATTTCAGCAGCTATGGCATCATTGATAATTTATTTGATTCTCAAATATCAGAAGCCCACCACACCCCAAGCTTTTCCCCAGGAGTTGACCTATTCTTTAGCTCAATTGCTTTTAAACGAATTCGTTTTTCCCTTTGAGATTTTGACTCTGGCTCTTTTGGCGGCTCTGATTGGAGCCTTGGTCTTAGCCCGGGAGGAAAATTGAACCTTTCCTTTTATCTGATTTTATCAGCTCTGCTTTTCAGCTTAGGATTTTTTACGGTTATAACCAGAAAAAATGCCATTGGGATTTTGCTGGGGATTGAACTTTTGATCAATGCGGTTAATATAAATTTTATAGCTTTTGCTAAATACTTAGGGAATCCAGTGGGAGTGGTATTCGTTCTATTCACCATTGCTCTAACCGTGGCTGAAGTGGCTATAGGTTTGGCGATTGTAATTTTGATTTTCCGGGTGCGGAAAACAGTAGAGGCAGATCAAATCGATTGGCTGAAAGGATAAAATGAATTCAAACTCCATCTTGGTCTTTCTGGTTCTTTTGGCTCCTTTTTGGTCTACTTTGGTTTTGACGGTGGTCTATCCATTGAGGCGTTCCGGAAAACCGGCCGGGATTTTTTCCATTCTGTGTATTTTGGGCTCTTTAGTATTCTCCCTAATTCTTTTGTTTTCAAAGAACTTTGATTTTTCTTTCAATTTCAGCTGGCTACCCAGTTTATCCGGACCCATGGCTCAAGTGGGGTTCTGGTATGATAAAATTTCGGGTATGATGATTATAGTAGTTAGTTTGGTGGCTTTGATGGTTCAGATTTATTCTCTGGGGTATCTATCCTCTGAGACTAAGCCTTCTTTAGGCAGATATTTTTTGTACCAATCTTTGTTTGCTTTTTCGATGTTGGGTCTGGTCTTGGCCAATAATTTTTTGGAGCTTTTCATCTTCTGGGAACTGGTGGGGCTTTGTTCTTATCTTCTGATCGGTTTTTGGTATCATAAGCCCGAGGCGGCCAAAGCAGCAGTGAAAGCCTTTTGGGTGACTCGTTTTGGAGATATTGGTTTGATTATTGCCATCATCTTGTTGTGGAATAAAACCGGCACCTTCGATTATCAAACCATTTTTTCTCTGGTAGAAAGCGGTGCTTTGGAACAAAGCTTTCTGATTCTAATCTCAATTTTAATCTTTTTGGGAGCTATGGGGAAATCAGCCCAGTTCCCTTTACATATCTGGTTGCCGGATGCCATGGAAGGTCCGACCCCGGTTTCAGCTTTGATTCATGCCGCTACTATGGTGGCGGCTGGGGTGTATCTGGTGATTCGGCTGTTTCCATTTTTCCAAGCCTCTCCTTTCACTCTAAATCTAATTGCCTATATTGGGTCCTTTACCGCTTTATTAGGAGCTGTCTTAGCCAGCAAACAGGATGATATCAAACGAGTTTTAGCTTATTCTACAGTATCGCAGTTAGGTTTTATGATGGCCGCTTTAGGAGTGGGTGCCTGGGTGGCTTCTTATTTTCATTTATTCACCCATGCTTACTTTAAAGCTTTGCTTTTTTTAGCTGCCGGAAGTGTGATTCATGCGGTGGGAAGTAATTCACTTTCTGCCATGGGAAAATTAGCCCAGAAAATGAAATGGACTTCTATGGGATTCTTATTTGGGGCTTTGGCTTTGTCTGGAGTTTGGCCCTTTTCCGGCTTTTTTTCCAAAGATGAGATTTTATTAGGCGTAATTACCTCAGGTAAAATAATTCCTTCAATTTTTTTGCTTTTAACTACTTTCCTTTCCGGATTTTATATCTTTAGAGTAATCTTCTTAGCTTTTTTCAGCACAGCTAAAAGCCAAATTCATCCTCATGAGTCTCCCAAGGTGATGCTTTTTCCTATCTTAATTTTGGCAGCTTTGGCTTTATCTTCCGGCTTGATTCAACAAAATTTTTTGAACTTCTTGGAAGAAACCCCTACTTGGCACTCTTTTTCGGCCCTCAAAGTAATTGTTCCAGCTATTTCTTTGGGCTTGGGCATTCTGGGAATATTTTTGGCCTGGCTGTTTTTTCAAAAACAAAAGAAAGTCCCCCAGGTACTGGCTTTAAGCTTAAGACCAATTTCTAAAGCGATAGATAATAAATTTTACTTAGATAATTTCTACGAATTTATGTATGCCCAGGGAATGCTTCTACTTTCCTTTCTGATTGGCTGGATAGATCGATACTTGGTAGACGGAATGGTAAATTTAGCCGCCTGGTCAACCGGAAGGTTAGGAGTGCTTTTAAGAGTATTTCAAACCGGCAAAGCCCAGGATTACTTAATCGGTATCGGCTTAGGAGTCTTAATTTTAATCATCTGGATCTTATAAATGAAGTTTCCCATTTTATCCATGATTGTCCTTTCTCCTTTTTTGGGAGCAATACTGATTACTTTTTTAGGTAAGAAGAGACCCAAATTAGTCCGGCTGGTGGCTACAATTACCACCAGCATTTCGCTTTTATTATCCCTTTATCTGCTATTTATTTTTGATAAATCTATTCCAGGGTATCAATTTTTGGAAAAGATAAATATGGTGGAGAGTTTAGGGCTTTCCTATACCGTAGGGATAGATGGTATGAGTTTGGCTTTAGTTTTACTTACCGCCATTATTATTTTTTCCGGTGTTTTCGCTTCCTGGACTATCAAAGAAAGAGACCATGAGTTCTATGCTTTGCTTTTGGTTTTGGTAACCGGAGTTTTTGGGGTTTTTGTTTCTTTGGATCTGCTGTTCTTTTTTTTGTTTTATGAACTTTCAGTTTTACCCATGTATCTTTTGATAGGTATCTGGGGCTCTTCCAAAAAAATTCCTCCTAAAGGTCCCATGGCCAAGATGATTATAGATTTAGGCCTGGGGAGAAAAGAATATGCAGCTATGAAGTTGACTTTGTATTTGCTGTTTGGCTCAGCTTTCATTTTGGTAGGAATTTTGGCTTTATATTTCAAAGCTCCCCACCCCACCTTTTCAATAATCGAGCTGGAAAAATTTAGTTTTCCCTTGGGTTTTCAAAAACTGGTATTTTCATTCTTTTATTTTGGATTCGGAATTTTAGCCGGCATCTGGCCCTTTCACACTTGGTCCCCAGACGGACATGCTTCAGCACCCACCGCAGTTTCGATGCTGCATGCCGGGGTTTTGATGAAGTTAGGAGCTTATGGGGTGGTGCGACTAGGGATGGGATTGTCGTCAGATGGAGCTTCTGAATTAGCCATAATTGTGGGCACTATCGCCATCATCAATATAGTGTACGGAGCTTTTTCAGCCATGGCTCAAACTGATTTAAAATATGTAATCGCCTATTCTTCGGTTTCACATATGGGGATTGTGATGTTGGGGGCCGCCACCTTAACCGAAGTAGGGATGAATGGGGCTATTTTTCAGATGTTCGCACATGGGATTATGACCGGTTTATTTTTTGCCATTGTCGGTTTAGTATATGAAAAATCTCACACCCGGGAAATTAGAGAGATGGGAGGATTTGGCAAAAAAATGCCCGGAGTGGCTACTGCTTTTGTAATCGGCGGGCTTTCTTCTTTGGGCTTACCCGGCCTTTCCGGATTTGTGGCCGAAATTTTGACCTTTTTGGGTGCCTGGAAATCTTCTTTTCAATGGTGGCTTTTTCCGGCGGTGCTGGGGACTTTTGTAACCGCGGTGTATGTCTTGCGGGTGGCCAAGCTGATCTTTTTTGGTCAGCTGGATGAAGGGCGTTATTCACATCTTTCGGATGCTCAGGGGCCGGAATGGGTCAGCTTAATTTTGTTGAGTGCCATTTTAATAATCTTTGGGTTCTTACCTTTTGTTTTGCTTTATCCCATTGACATAACCAGCGTGGGATTAATCCATAAAATTATGGGGCCAGGGCCATGAAAATTTTTTACTTGGAAATTCTGGTTTTGGCTTTGGCGTTCTTGATTTTTGTGGTGGATCTGGTTTTTAAAAAACAAAGAGCCAATTTGATTCCCTGGGTTGTCTCCGTGGGACTTTTTTTTATTCTTGGTCTCTCCTTTATTTATAAACCCCAGGGAAGTTTTTTTTCCGGGGCCGCGGTTTCTGACTCCTTAGCTTTATTTTTCAAAAAATTATTTCTCATGGCCGGTTTTATCAGCTCCTTAGGGGTTTTTTCTTTTGCTCCGGAACGGTTTTCAAAAAGACAGATGGAGTATTTCTTTTTGCTTTTGGTCTCTTTGAGCGGGATGATGTTGGTTTCCGGCGCAAAGGAATTGATTTTTCTTTTTGTAAGCTTTGAGATTATGAGTTTTCCCTTGTATGTCTTGGCCGGATTTTTAAAAAAAGAAGCTTTCAGCGTAGAAGCAGCTTTGAAATTCTTTCTGTTGGGGACAGTCTCCTCAGCTTTAATTTTGTATGGCTTTTCCTTTGTGTATGGAATGACCGGCAGTACCTATTTAGATAAAATAAACACGGCTGCCGGAAATCTCTCTGGTCTTTTTTATTTAGGCATCAGTTTAATCTTAGCCGGTTTCTGTTTTAAAATTGCCGCAGTTCCCTTTCATATGTGGGTGCCGGATACCTATCAGGGAGCTCCCACACCTTTTGTGGCATTTTTGTCGGTGGCTCCCAAAGCAGCGGGATTTGTGGTTTTACTGAGACTTTTTTGGGAAGGTTTTTTACCGGCTCAAAATTTCTGGCGACCCCAGATGATACTGCTTTCGGCTTTATCTATGATTGTGGGAAATCTGTTGGCTCTGCCACAAAAAAATATAAAAAGACTTTTAGCTTATTCAGGAATTGCTCATATCGGCTATGCGCTTTTGGGTCTGTTAGTGGTCACCCATTATGGGATCTCCATGCTTTTATTCTATTTGGCGATTTACCTGTTCGCCAATATGGGGGCTTTTTTGATTGTAGAATTGGTTTACCGCACTCAAAAGTCAGATGAGCTGGAGGCATATGCCGGCTTAGCCCAGAGGTCGCCTTTAGTGGCCTTATGCCTGCTTTTATTTTTACTTTCCTTAGGAGGGATCCCTTTTTTAGCTGGTTTCTGGGCTAAGTTATATATCTTTCTGGCTGCGGCTCAACAGAAACTCTGGGGTCTGGTCTTTTTAGGGGCAGTTTTATCAGTGGTGGCTTTGTTCTACTATTTAAAAATAGCCCGGGTGATGTATATTCAAGCACCTCTGACTGCAGAAAGATTAGTCAACAATAAAGCGATCTTAATTTCTATAATTTTGACTGTCATACCGCTTTTGATTTTCGGTCTGTATCCCAAACCTTTAGTGGAGCTGGTCAACCAAATCGCTCGCCAGTTTTTACCTTGACAAAAATTCCCTTTGATTTTTTAAGGTTTTAAGGGATTGACATTTTTTCGGCTGTTTTAATTTTTGAATAAGTAAGATGCGTACGACTTCCTTCGGGTTTGCCAACCAATTGAACAGCAATATGTTACCGCGACCGACTTTTCTGGAATTTGCGCTTATTGGCAAAGATTTTGCTTTTTAGACTGCAGGAGAGATAGGTTGGTAGTTTTATAAACCTAAATCGCCCAGAAAAATGCCCAAAATATTAGAAAAAATTACTTTGGCTCCTAAGATTCATCAACTCCGGTTTTGTGTCCCAGAGCTGGTGAAAAAAGCTTTGCCCGGGCAGTTTGTAATTTTACGAGCGAATGAATACGGAGAAAGGATTCCGATGTCAATTGCCCAGATGGACAAAAAAAAAGGAATTCTGACCATAGTAGTTTTAGAAGTAGGCAAATCAACGGCCCTTTTAGGAAGTTTAAAAACCGGGGATGAAATTTCCGACCTGTTGGGTCCCTTAGGTAACCCCACGGAAATGAAGCTTTTTGGAACTGTAGTCTGTGTAGGAGGTGGAATAGGGATTGCTCCTCTATATACTTTAATCGAAGGGTTTAAATCTTTGGGCAATAAAATCATTACCATCATTGGAGCTAAAACCAAAGAATCGGTTATCAAAGAGGAGGAATTAAGAAAGATTTCCGACCGAGTGCTTGTCACCACAGATGATGGGAGTTACGGAATAAAGGGTTTTGTCACTGATGCTCTAAAAGAACTTTTAAAAAATGAAAAAATAGATTTGGTCATGGCAGTAGGACCGGTGTTAATGATGAAAGCGGTCAGCCAAATGACTAAAGCATATAATCTCAAAACTTGGGTGAGCTTAAATCCGATTATGATAGATGGGACCGGAATGTGTGGCGGATGTCGAGTGCTAATTGATGGAAAGAACAAATTTGCCTGTGTTGATGGACCGGATTTTGAGGCTAGCTTAGTTGATTTTGACAATCTGATCCAAAGACAAAAATGTTATTTACAACAAGAAAAAACAGCTTATGCCAGATCCAATCAGCGTTAACGGTACCGCAAATCAAAAAAAAGCGGAAATAATGCAGTTGATGCAGAAAGGGCGTCAAATTTCTCGAACGCCTATGCCGACTCAAGAAAAACTAGAGCGTCGAGCTAATTTTAAAGAAGTTAATTCCGGCTATTCCCCGATTCAGGCTATGCTGGAAGCCTCCCGCTGTTATCTGTGCCCTAAAGCTCCCTGTGTTTTAGGCTGTCCAGTCAATATCGATATCCCGGCTTTTTTAACTCTAATTGCTTTAGGAGATTTTAAAGGAGCTTTGAGAAAGATTAAAGAGTCCAATAGCTTACCGGCTGTGTGTGGTAGAGTCTGTCCCCAGGAAGAGCAGTGTGAGAAAGTATGTGTGTTGACCAAAAAATTTAAGTCGGTAGCTATTGGACATCTGGAAAGATTTGTGGCAGATTATGAGATGCAATCCGGAGAAATTGAGGTCCCAGAACTTCCTCCTCCCACTGGAAAAAAAGTAGCTATAATTGGTTCTGGTCCGGCTGGCCTAACTGTAGCCGGAGACTTGGCTAAATTAGGACATGCGGTGACGGTTTTGGAAGCTTTTCATGTCGCGGGAGGAGTTTTGATGTACGGGATTCCGGAATTTCGTCTCCCCAAAGGAATTGTGCAAAGAGAAATTACTTATTTGAAAAAATTAAAGGTGGAATTTAGACCTAATACTCTGGTAGGAAGGACAGTTACTATACCAGAGCTTTTTGAACAAGGATATGATGCGGTCTTTATTGGTACCGGGGCTGGGCTGCCTCAATTTATGAATATTCCGGGAGAAAACTATAATGGAGTCTATTCAGCCAACGAATTTTTAACTCGGGTAAATCTAATGAAGGCCTATGATTTTCCTCATTATGACACCCCGGTTTTAAAAGGGGAAAAAGTGGCGGTTATTGGCGGCGGCAATACCGCTTTGGATGCAATTCGTTCAGCTTTACGCTTGGGAGCCAAACAGGCCATGATTGTTTACCGGCGTTCCGAGGCCGAAATGCCCGGTCGGAAGGAAGAATATGAACATGCCCAAGAAGAAGGGATAAATTTCAATTTTTTAACCGCTCCCAAAAGAATTTTAGGCAATCCAGACGGCTGGGTAACAGGATTAGAATGTCAAAAAATGGAGTTGGGTGAAGCTGATGAGAGCGGTAGAAGAAGACCTATTCCGATTCCTGGCTCAGAATTTATTCTGCCGGTGGATATAGTAATCATTGCCATCGGAACCACTGCCAATCCGGTGGTACCTAAAACTACTCCTGGACTAAGCACCAATAAATGGGGTTATATCTTAGCTGACCCAGAAACTGGTGCCACCAATATTCCGGGTGTTTTTGCCGGGGGAGATATTGTGACCGGAAGTGCCACGGTAATCTTAGCGGCCGGAGCCGGGAAAAAAGCGGCTGTAGCCATTCACAGTTATTTGGGTAATTTGGAAAAAAGTACAGAACTTTTGAGAGAGAACCAAAAGCAAATTCAAGGTTAAACTTATGGACCAGAAGAAAACTGATGAAATCCTGATAAACGAAACTGAAAATGGGGTGTTGATAATTCTGCCGGAAAGGTGCAAAGGCTGTAATTTCTGCATTGAATTCTGCCCATTGCATGTTTTAGAATCAACCGCAGAACTGAACAACTTAGGATATATTCCTCCTCGACTCAAGCCCAACAGCCGTTGTACCACCTGTGGATTCTGCCAGTGGGTTTGCCCGGATTTTGCAATTTATTGTATCAAAAACAAAACCGTTCCATAAATAATTTTATATGAAAAATAATCATTTGCCTTTATCTCAAAGCCATTTCATCAACGGCAACGAAGCCTGTGCCGAAGCTGCTCTTTTAGCTGGCTGTCGCTTCTTTGCCGGGTATCCGATTACCCCCTCCACTGAAATCGCCGAACATCTGGCAGAAAGATTGCCTGAAGTGGGCGGAATTTTTATCCAGATGGAGGACGAGATTGCTTCCATGAATGCGGTCTTAGGGGCGGTCTGGGGAGGTTTAAAAGGGATGAGTGCTACTTCTGGTCCTGGTTTTTCTCTGATGATGGAAAATATCGGTTTGGCAGTCATGACTGAAACCCCCTGTGTGGTGGTAGATGTCCAAAGAGGAGGACCTTCTACTGGTCTGGCTACTTTGGTAGGTCAAGGGGATATGATGCAAGCCAGATGGGGAAGCCATGGCTCTTATGAAATCATTGCTTTATGTCCATCCTCACCACAAGAGTTTTTCTATCAGACCATTCAAGCTTTTAACCTGTCGGAGAAATTCCGAGTCCCGGTGCTTCTGATGGCAGATGAGATGGTAGGACATATGTCTGAAAAAGTGGTCATTCCACCCATCGAAAAATTAGAGATTTATCCGCGGAGATATACACTCAAACCTCCCGGCGAATATAAGGTCTACCAGAGAGCGGAGAATGGTGTGCCGGAAATGGTTAAAGCCGGAGACGGATACCGAATTCACGTCACCGGGACTACGCATGACGAAAGGGGCTATCCTTTTATGAATGAAGAAACTCAAAAAGAATTGATCCCTCGGTTGGTCGATAAAATTAGAAAAAATCATAAAGAATTAATTGACACCAAAGAATTTTTTACTGAAGATGCCGAAGTGGTTTTAGTCGGCTATGGAATAACTGCCCGAACTTTAAGGTGGGTGGCGCACTTAGCCAGAGAAAAGAATCTGAAAGTGGGAGTGTTGAAATTAAACATAGTTTGGCCCTTTCCGGATGAGGTGGTGCTGAATCTGGCGAAAAAAGTGAAAGCTTTGGTGGTGTGTGAGATCAATATGGGACAGATGGTCAGAGAAGTAGAAAGAGCAGCCAAAGGCTTTTGTGAAGTAAAGTTTATGGGTCATCCGGGTGGGGGGATGCACTCTCCTACTGATATTTTAGAAGCTGTCCAGCAGGTGAAAGCATGAATTTCCAACATCCATACTCAGAACTTTTAAGAACTGACCGGCTGCCCCATATTTGGTGCCCGGGTTGTGGTTTAGGGATTGCCCTAGATTCTTTTTGCATGGCTATAGCTGAGATGAAACTTCCCTTAGATAAGCTGGCTGTCATTTCCGGCATCGGTTGTTCCGGCCGCATCGCCGGCTACTTAAACGTAGATTCTTTTCACACCACCCATGGCCGGGCCATCCCTTTTGCTACCGGATTACATTTAGCCAATCCTGAATTAAACGTAGTGGTCTTCTCTGGAGATGGAGACTTGGTAGGAATTGGCGGAAATCATCTCATCCATGCCGCCCGAAGAAATTTAAATCTGAAAGTGTTCTGCGTGAATAACTTTATTTACGGAATGACCGGAGGCCAGATGGGACCAACCACACCTCCGGGAGCAATTTCTGCTACCTCTCCTTTTGGCAATATTGAATATGCCTTCAACTTACCTCATTTGGCAGCCAGTTGTGGGGCTGTGTATGTAGCCCGTTGGACAGTTTTGGATATTTTAAAATTAAAAAAGTCGATGCAGGAAGCTCTGAACAAAAAAGGTTTCAGCTTCATTGAGATTATCTCCCCCTGTCCCACTCTGTATGGTCGTTTTAACAATCAAAATACCGGAGTGGAGATGATGAGGTATTTTAAAACCCACACGGTTCACAACCCCAAAGCCAATTTATCCGAGATTGAGATTTCTCATGGAGGTCAGATTGTGGTGGGGAAATTTCTGGACATTGAACGGCCGACTTTTATGGAGCTTTATCGCAAAGTGGTCCAGGAGAGAGTTAAAAGAACCTTAGACGAGAAATATGAGGAAAAAGCATATCCTCAGGAGCACACTTAAATGAAAACTGAGATCAGAATTGCAGGCCTGGGTGGTCAGGGGGTAATTTTGGCTGGTTATATTTTAGGCAAAACAGCCACCATTTACCAAAATAAACATGCTACTTTAACCCAGAGTTATGGCCCGGAGTCAAGGGGTTCGGCTTGCTCGGCCTGTGTGATTATCAGCGATGAGGAGATTTTTTATCCGCACTTGACCAATACTGATGTGGGTATCTTTATGTCTCAGGACGGGTACCATAAGTTCAACCGGGAAGCTAAAGATTCAGCCCTCTTATTTTTGGATTCTGATTTAGTTAAACCGGAAGAAAAGGATGCCGGAAAACTGCTCTTTATTCCGGCTACTCAGATAGCCGAAAAATTGGGTAAAAAAATTGTAGCCAATATGGTGATTTTAGGTTTTCTGGCTCGGCATTCCGGGATTGTTACTCTGGAAGCTTTACGAGAAGCGGTAGGATCGATAGTTTCCAAAAAACATTTAGAATTAAATTTGAAGGCCCTATACCAAGGCTATAACTACCAAGTCGAAAAAGTGAGGTGAAATTATGGCTTTATATATAACTGAGGAATGTATCATCTGTGATGCCTGTGTGGTTCCCTGTCCCAATCAAGCCATCTCCCGGGGTCAGCCCTATGTGATTGACCCGGATAAATGCACCGAATGTGTGGGAGCTCACGATGAAAAGCAGTGCGTTAAAGTCTGCCCGGTGGACTGTATTCTCCCGGACCCTAATCGGAGGGAACCCCAGGATGCACTCTTGGCTAAATATCAAAGATTACATCCGGCGTAGATCTCGAGAAAGTCGGACTGAAATTATTTATTTAAGAAAAAGGAGGAGAAATGCTTTACGCTGCAATCGAACATAGGACGATCGAACCAGAAAATGTGGCTGACTTAGGTGCTTTTATGAATATCCTTTTGGAGAAATTGGCTTGCATTAAACAATTGCTGCAAAAGGGTAAAATTAAGTTTCATTATGCTTTTAAACAGGGTCATGGATGTATAACCATTTTTGAGGTGGGAAGCGAAAAAGAATTGAACCAGACTTTAGCGGAAATACCGACTGATGAGACTATGATTAAAAGAGAAATTTTTCAACTGTCCACCTTGGAAGAGGCTATAAACAATATCAGTCGCTATACTATCCAGGTGTAAACTTATGACAGATTTGTTTTAGTTAACGAAATTTGGAAGTATCCAAGCTAGGATTATAGCTGTTTTTAATATAGTTTTTAGCAATAGAGCTGAGCGGTAATTTCCATAAAGGAAATAAGGATGTTGAGACTGTACAAGAAAGATTTATTTTCTTAGATTTTTGAGTAATTTTCTCAATTTTATTTTTTGGGTTCCTCACACGATTCAACAGGCTTTTAGTTCCCTTAGAACTGGAGGAAGATTGGTGATGGTAAGGTGTTCTGCGGCGGATGTTTCCTTAAGCACGGCTCGCATAATGTATCGGGAGATGGAAATTATGGGTTCTTGGGGATGTAGACCAGTGGATTATCCCAAGATAATGGAGTTAGTCAAGATTGGAAAACTTAAAGTGAAAGAATTGGTGACTGATAGATTTAAATTAGAGGAAATCAATGATGCTTTCGAACTTATGCGGAAAGGGGAATTCTTAAGGTCGGTCATAGTGTTTTAAGTTACCATAATTCTATTTCAACTATTAAATCTTACCAGTCAAGGAAACTGAGGGTTTTGACGCAAATATTTTCAAGAATCTTAGTATTAAACTTTATCTAACTAAAAAAAGTGTATCGTATGAGAATTCAAACTTTCTCTATGGTAAACCAAAATGAAGTTCCAATTCAGGAGATTCCCAGCTATAACTTCCAAGTCAATGACAAGCTGCTATATATTGCATGTGCCATATTTGTGCCACTTCTAAGTCAAAACAAACCAAAATGTGATTTTTGGGTTAGTTCAATCTACTTTGGTTTATCTTGACGTATTTAGTTATAAAACATAAACTTAAATTCGAATGAAATGCTAAATCGTTGTCATTTCTTATCTTCCTTTTGGGGCTTTTTTGCTCTGTCACGGCGGTAACACAAGTTCAAGTTCCCTCGGAATCCAATCATATATTAAGTTGCTTTGGAACTGATGGTAAAGAGGGACAAATAAGAGCAGCATCAAATGAAAAGAGGCTAGCTTTCTAACCGGTTCTATAGTGACGACTACAAAGCCTGCAGGAATAGAATCAGTTGACGAATTTCTGAAACAATCGTTCTTTTTGGTCTACCATCAAACTGTACTGTCAAACCTTCTATGATTCCTGTTAAAAACTGTAGCTTTTAAAAGTCTATTCGTATTCCAGTGAGTCTATCCTAAGCTCTTTGCCTGAGACTATCGCCAACGATCCTTTATCACAAGTAGGACAACATTCCAGTATTTTTTCAGCTTCAAATTCATTCAGACAATTAGAACAGCTTAATTTCAGAGGAATTTCGTTAATTACCAATTTGGCAAATGCTATTTTACTATCTTTTTTGACTACTTCAAATCCAAATCGAAGCGCTTCTGCACTTACTCCCGCTAACTTACCCAAGGAGACGGAAATCCTTAGAGCTTTAAGGGGCTGATTGACTTGGGCTAATTTTTGCTCTACTTGCTCAATTAAATTCTGGGCAATTCCTACTTCATGCATATTAACAAATCCGAGGAAGGGGATCTCCAACCGGTAAATCAATTATTCTTTTAGTACCCAGATTGGTCTTCATATACACCAACCCTAAGGGGTTTTCAACGATCCTACCGATAACCGAACTATTCTTGCCCAAAGGATGTTGCTTCAGAAGACTGAGGACGATTTCGACTGACTCTGGTGAGGCAACTATAATGGCTTTTCCTTCGTTGGCCAGATGCAGGGGGTCAAATCCCATCAGTTCGCAGATTCCTTTAACCTCTGGCTGAATAGGTAAGGTCTCTTCGACTATCTCAATACCGAAGTTTCTTCGATTTGCTATTTCGTTTAGGGTTGCAGCAATTCCTCCCCGAGTGGGATCTCGCATAAAACGGATTTTTTCACCCAGGTTCCAAAGTGATTCCAAAAGCCTATATAAAGAGGCGCAGTCGCTTATCAGAGAGGTCTTGACCGGCAGATTCTGTCGAGCCACAAAGACCGCGGCCGCATGGTCTCCAATCGTACCGGTTACAATAATCTGGTCCCCAGGTTTGATCCGTTCTATAGAAAGGGAAGACTTCGTTCTAATTAAACCAAGACCGGTGGTGTTGATAAAAATTTGGTCGGCTGCTCCCTTCTCCACTACTTTCGTATCACCAGCCACTATTTCACAACCGGTTTCACAAGCTACCTTTTGCATTGAGTCTATTATTCTATTCAGAGTAGCCAAGGGTAATCCCTCTTCCAGAATGAATCCACAAGAAATAACCAGAGGCTGTGCTCCTACCACGGCTAGGTCATTAATCGTGCCGGTGACCGCTAACTTTCCTATGTCCCCTCCGGGAAAAAATATCGGTCGCACCACATAAGAATCGGTGGAGAAGGCTAATAGATGGGGGGGGAAAAATATTACTGCTGCATCTTCTAATCTGTCTAAAATACGGTTCCCAAATTTTGGCCTGATCAATTTATCAATCAGCTCTCGAGTCAGTTTCCCACCACTTCCGTGAGCTAACTTTATTACTTCTTTTTCTTTCAATTCAGCTCCCCATCTAGGGGTGGACTGGACTTTCATTTTCGATTTCTCTGGCTTGGTATAAAAAGTGAGTCCCACAGGTCCCTTCAGAAGAGACCATACAAGGACCTACCGGATGTTCCGGATTACAGGTATCTCCAAAAAGAGAACATTCTTCTGGTTCCTTTAAGCCTGTAATCACAGCCCCGCATATACAACCCTTGTGCTGGATGGGTTTGCCAATCTGGGCCGGGTAAACTAAGTCAGCATCCCAGTTCGAGAATTCCTCTCGAATTGACAGACCAGAGTTAGCAATTATACCCAGACCGCGCCATTCAGAATCGCTGCTGGTAAACACTCTTTCCAGCACTGCTAAAGCCTCCTGATTCCCTTCTGGTGAGACCGCCCTTCTGTATTGAACTTCTATTTCACATCTCCCCTCTACTATCTGTTTATACAGGAGGCAGATTGACTCTAATATATCCCCAGGCTCGAAACCGGATATCACCCCCCGCAAGTTACAATCCTGGGCTAGAAATTCATAAGGATTTTTTCCAATTATACAGCTTACATGACCGGGTAATATTAGGCCTTGCAGATTTAGAAAAGGGTTGTTGGCGATTTTTTCTAAGGCTTGCGGTATAGTCTTGTGCCCACAAAGAACCATAAAGTTGGAAAGGTTGTGCTCTTTGGCTTTCAGGATGGCGGAAGCAACCAAAGGTGCGGTGGTCTCAAAACCTACTCCCAAAAACACTACTCTTTCCTCCGGGTTTCTCTTAGCCAATTCTAAGGCTTCTAACGGAGAATAAGTTAATTGCACCTTTCCTCCCTTGGTCTTGGCCTCAGCCAAAGAAGAGTAAGAGCCAGGGACTTTGAACATGTCTCCGAAAGTGGCTACTATAGTATGAGATTGTAAGGCGTACCAAATGGCTTTGTCCACCAATTCATTCGGGGTTACACAGACCGGGCAGCCCGGTCCGGAGATAAGCCTAGTTTTATGGCACAGAATCTGTTTAATCCCGGAGCGATAAATGGCCACTGTGTGAGTTCCACAAACTTCCATCAGATTCACCGGTTCTGGCAGTCTATGGCACAAGGATTTTACGCAAAATATCAAAGCCTTGATTTTCTCTTTTTCTGGTTCATTCATTTTTCATCAATCTCCAGTATCTGCTTGAAAAGCTCCAAAGTGGATTCACCTTCTTCGGCAGATAGTTTTTGAATGGCAAAGCCGGCGTGGATGATCACATAATCACCAATCTTCACTCCTGGTACTAAAGAGAGATTGATTTTCAGAAGCAGCTGGTTGACATCTAACCAGCCCCATTCTCCTTCAATTTTTTTGACTTTGGCTGGAACTCCTAAGCACATAGATTCTCCCTTTGATTGGCAATTATAGCTTGCCCAACAGACAGACCACCATCGTTGATGGGTATCCAAGAGTTAAAATAAACTTCGAAACCCAAACTGCTCAACCGGCCATAACACCCTTCTAACAAAATTCGATTCATAAAACAACCACCTGACAGACAGACTCGGTTCAGGTCGTATTCTTTTTTTATCTTGAGGCAGACCGAGCTGACCATTTCAATTATGGTGGTATGGAACTTATCTGCCATCTCTGATGGAGAAACTCCATCTTGTAAATCCTGGATTATTCCTTTTAGAGTAAGCCCTAGGTCAATTTTCCCTGGGCTTTCCTTGAAATCTAAAATATAAGGATAGCTTTCAACCCTATCTCCGTTAGCCAACATTTCCAGGGCAACAGCCGCTTCGCCTTCATAAGTAATCTCGGCCCGGTAGTTTAGCACCAGGCTAACCGCATCAAAGATTCGTCCCAGACTAGAACACAGGGGGGAATTCAAGCCAGACTGCAACATCTGAACCACCATTTTGGTCTTAGCAATCCCTAATTTTGAGATCAAAGGTAAATTTAAGTTATACATTTCTTCTCCAAACACATCCCACAGAAAAGAGACACTCATTTGAGCAGGCCTTAAGATAGCTGCTTCTCCGCCTGGCAAGGGAAGATATTTCAAGTGAGCTACTCTTTGGAAATATTTGCTATCCCCCACCAAAAATTCTCCTCCCCAGATTCTCCCATCCCAGCCTAATCCGGTCCCGTCGAAGGCTACACCTATAACAGGTTCAGACAGACCGTGTTCTGCCATACAGGAAGCAATGTGAGCTTCATGATGTTGCACTCCTATTTTTTTGACTCCCTCCAAGTTTTGGACAAATTTAGTGGCTAGATATTCTGGGTGTAAGTCAAAGGCTGCAATCTCTGGTTTGATTTCAAATAACTTTTGAAAGTACCTGTAAGTATCCTGATAGGCTTGGTAGCTTTCCAGATTTTCCAGGTCCCCTATGTGGGGACTGATAAAAATATCGTTCTCCCTGGCTAAGCCGAAGGTATTCTTGAAGTGTCCACCAGCAGCAAAGATAGGGACCTTGAACTTTTCTTTAACCATCAAAGGCTTGGGGGCAAAACCTCTGGACCTACGCCAGGCCACTGGCTTATCTAAGATTACACTTACCACAGAATCATCGCAAAATCTTTCAATTTTCCGATTGTGAGTTAGAATTCCATCCGCTAGTCCTGCAACTTTTTTTAGGACTTGTTCATCCCGATATAAAATCGGCTCTTCGGAATTATTGGCTGAAGTCATAACCAAAATCATATCCGATTTTTTCAGAAGAAGATGATGCAAGGGGGTATAAGGAAGCATTACCCCCAGATACTGTAAATTCGGAGCCACCTCGCCCACGATGGGACAGTTCTTTTTTCTGCGAAGTAGAACTATTGGTCTTTCACTGGATTGTAATATTTGCAATTCAGTTGGTGTAACTTCACAACTGTTTTGAATCGTCTCACAATCTTTAGCCATTATGGCAAATGGCTTGGCAGTTCTTTTTTTTCTTTCCCTCAGTCTTTTAACAGCCTGGGGATTTTTGGCATCACAAGCTAAGTGAAACCCACCAATCCCTTTGACTGCGATAATTTCTCCTCGCTTTAATCGTGCTATGGTTTCTTCCAGAGGAAGTAGAAAAGACTCTTCCCGGTTTAAAGAGACAAAACCCAAATTTGGACCGCACCTTGGACAGGCATTGGGCTGAGCGTGAAACCTTCGGTTATTAGGATTTTCATACTCACTCTGACATTCTGGACACATTTTGAAATCAGCCATGGAGGTGTAAGGACGGTCATAGGGCAAATCCCGAATTATGGTATAGCGAGGGCCGCAGTTAGTGCAGTTGGTAAAAGGATACTCATATCTTTTATCTTTAAAGTCGAAAATTTCCCGTTCACAGTCTGGACAGGTGGCAATATCAGCCGGAACATGTAATTTTAACTCTTGTTTGCCTGCACTTTTCTGAATCTGGAAATCACCGCAGTATTGAAGCGGAAGAATCTCTCTATTTACTTCAGTAATAGTTGAGGCTGGTGGTTTTTCACTCTTTAGCTGAACCAGGAATTTTTCCAGAGTCTCGGACTTTCCTTCCAGGTCGATTATCACACCAGTTGAATTGTTATAGACTCTTCCAGTAAGCCCTAATTTTTTAGCCAGCCGGAATACAAAGGGCCTGAAGCCCACACCTTGCACCGTGCCTTTGACCAAAAGTCTCCAGTGCTGACTCTCATCCAAGCCAGCTTTCACATCTGGAACTGTTGTGTAAGCAGAATTAAATATTTTGGTCTCAGACATTTTTTACTTTTCCTTCTATATATATTTCTTCATCTATACTTAACCAAGATTTGACCTGCTCAATTATCATTTGGACAACTTTGGGAATGGAAGCTTCGACCTCGGGGGTACATTTTTCCGAAAAAGTGGAATAATCCTGAACTTCCACGGCAAAAATTAAAATTTCTTTAGGCCTGGGAATCCCCAACTGATCTGCTAAAGCTAGGGTTCCAGACAAGGAGAGATTATGAAAATTTCTTAGGTAAGGATGATTTGTTAAATCTTTAGTTTTGATAACTGAAATGGTTCCGGGTGGATTTTTTTGCCAATTAATTGAGTCAACAATGATAACTTTTTCAAATCCTGTAATTGTATCTATGAATCCGAATCCAGCTAAAGAGGATTCCTGGTATTCTACTTGTGGATGTATAAAAAGAGAGGAGGCCTGTCGAACTGCATAAATTCCTACTCCATCGTCAGAGAGAATAGGGTTACCCAAACCCAGAACCAAGATTTTCTCTTTCTGTTTTAACACAAACTCCTCTCATTTTAGAACCGCTCAACTTTGTCTAAGACTTCACCGTCCGGTGACAGGATTCTCACTTCCAAAGGCATTTCTCCGGGCAGTGAATGGGTAGCGCAGGCAAAACATGGGTCGTAAGCCCGGAAAGCCATTTCGATTTTGTTCAACACCCCTTCTGTAATCTGGACACCTCTTTTAATCAGCCCTTGGGCCGCCTTTTTGATTGACATGGAAATAGCCGCGTGATTATTAGTGGTACCGACTATTAAGTTAACTTTTTGCACAATCCCTTTTTCATCAGTGATGTAATGGTGATATAAAGTACCCCTAGGGGCTTCTACACAACCGACTCCTTCATCTGGAGTGGCAGTTGGTATAACTCGGATTTCCCTTCCAGTGATTTGGGGATCAACTACAAGCTCTAACGCCCTTTCAGCGGCGTACATTAGTTCAATCACCCTAGCCCAGTGGGTAGCCAATGTGGCATGAACTGGTTTCCCACCCAAGGTTTTGTAGAATCTTTCATATTCGGCCTGAGCTAAGGGAGTGGCCATTCCATCCGCGGCATTTAATCTGGATAAAGGAGTAGCCCGGTAGACACCCGAATCCTGACCATCCACAAATCCTTTCCAGCCCAGTTTTTTCAGGTAGGGAAATTTTAAGTAAGTCCAGCTCTCCACATGTTCGGCTAAAACCTGCTGATAATCTTGGGCATCGAATTTGATAAATTCTTTACCCAGAGTGTCTATTACCCTGATTTTTCCCTCATAGAAATTGACTCTATTTTTCTCATCCACAGTCCCCATCGAGTAGGTCTTGTGCGTATAGGTATTCCCCAAGATTAAATCTACATAAGCCTTGTTGGCTAGCACAACATCTTCAAATATTTTTAAGGTGAACTTGGCAAACTCCACCATCTCCTTAGCGTAACCTTCAATTTTCGCTCTTTCCTCTTCGTTAATCCCTTTTGACACTCCACCCGGTAAAGAGGTTACCGGATGTATGGCTTTGCCTCCTAAGATGGTCAGAATCTCATGAGCCATAGAACGGAGATGGATTACTTTTTTGCCAACATCCAAGCCTACTTTCCGAATTACACCCAGAATGTTTCTCTCTGCCGCTGGAGCTTCGGGTCCGACCACAAAGTCCGGTCCTCCTAAGGCATAAAAATGAACCGTGTGGTCTGCTACATAAAAAACAGCATATAAAAGCTCTCTTAATTTCTTGGCCGTAGGAGGTATTTGCACATGATACACCGCATCGCAAGCCTTGGCTGAAGCCATGTGATGGGCTTCCGGGCAGACCCCGCATATGCGGGTCAATATCCGAGGTAGTTCCTCTACTGGTCGACCTTCACAAAATTTTTCGAACCCTCTTAGCTCTGGAACCAGAAAATAGCAGTTAGCTACCTCACCCTGTTCATCCAGGAAAATATCAATTTTACCATGCCCTTCTAAGCGAGTGATAGGATCAATAGATATCTTTTTCATTTTCGATTCCTCCCCAACATAGAGCCAGCCAGACTGAATCTATAAAAAGTTCCCACTGGATCGGCTACGGAATTTACAATCTGCTCTATTTCATCTGGATCCTGGGAATCTATCACTGAACTTAAAGCAGCCATCATCTTGGCTCCCTGGTCAGGTGACTCCGGTGCAGCACCATAACAACCCCGGCAGGGAATCCCCACTTTGACACACAGGCCACCACAGCCAGAGCGGGTTGCTGGGCCACAGCAGACTATCCCCTGGTCTAAAAGACACTGTGTCTCGTTAGGTATAATTTCATGGGGACGGTAAAATCTTTTGATCTTTTTTTCTTCTCTAGTCCGGGGACATTCATCACAGCAAGTTTTCAGACCAGCACCCAGAACGGACCCCTGGGGTGGAAGTGCTTTCCCCTGTATAATGTGTTCCAAAACAGCCCAGATCTGATGCGGTTGAGGCGGACAGCCAGGGATAGTGTAATCTACTGGCACCACGGCCGAAAGAGGAACCAGTTTCTCCTGAAATTCAGGAATCTCTAACTCTCCTTCAGGTACCTTGGTTACGGGCTGAGGATATACGCCATCTGAGTTTTCTGTAGTAGGTGTCTCTTTGTAGACTCTTTTGAAAAGACTGTCTTTGCTGTACAAATTAGCTAGTCCAGGGATACACCCTTCGTGAGCACAAGAGCCAAAGGCTACCAAAACTTGGGATTTCTCTCTTAGAAGCTCAGCCATTTTTTTGTTTTCTGAAGTGCGGATACCTCCGTTGAAAAGACAGAGGTCAATGGATTTATCCGGCATAGCTTGGACATCCTTATACTTGGGGTCCATGACACAGGGCCAGAAGACAATCTCAAAATTAGCATCTACTTCTAATATTTTTTCCTCTATATCCAAGACTGCAATTTCACAGCCACCACAGCTGGCGGCCCAGTATAAAGCTAATTTTGGCTTACTCATATATATCCTCTTTAGGCATTTATCATTTCTTTATTCCGTTGATTGAGGGGTCCTAGCGCTCTGATAGTTTCAGTCATTTCGTCTACTACTTTAGCGTATTTATCTCCTTCTGAAGCAGAAATCCATTCGATTCTGAGGCGCTGTGGGTCAATCCCCTGCTCTTTCAGCATCCTTTTTAAAAACACCGAGCGCCGTAAGGCCTTATAATTGCCTTCTGCATAGTGACAGTCCCCGGGATGACATCCCCCTATCAGAACTCCATCTGCACCACAGGCAAAGGCTTTTAAGATAAAAGTTGGGTCTACTCTGCCGGTACACATCACCCGGATAGATCTGACATTAGGTGCCATTTTCATACGGGAGACCCCGGCTAAGTCCGCACCTGAATAAGCACACCAGTTACACAAAAATCCGACTATTTTGGGTTCGAATTCGTTCATGCTAAGACCCCTTCGATTTCTGCGTAGATTTGCTGGTCGGTGAATCCTTTGCCAGTTATAGCACTGGCCGGGCAGGTGGCCACACAAGTGCCACACCCTTTGCACAGAGCATCATTGATTATGGAAATCTTTTTCTGTTCATCAAACGAGATTGCAAAATAGGGACAGACCGAGTTACACATTCGACAGCCGGAACAGAGCTCCTCTTTAATCTGGGCTCTGATCGGGTCTATCTCCACCTCCCCTTTCTGGGCAGTAGCCAGAATTCTGGCTGCTGCTGAAGAGGCTTGAGCCACAGTATCCGGAATATCTTTCGGACCTTGACAACAACCGGCGATATACACTCCGTCGGTCATGGTAGAAGTGGGGTCCAATTTGGGATGCCGCTCCAGGAAAAATCCATCCGGCGAGAGTGAAATAGAAAAAAGCTGTCTGACTTTAGCTGTATCCTGACGCGGTTCCAAAGCACTGCACAAGACCACCATATCTACTGGAATTTCTCTGAATTTCCCAATCAAAGTATCTTCGCAGCGCACTATCAAATGCCCTTCTTCTTTATTAGACCAACCAGACTCTACCACCTCAGCCACCTTTCCTCGGATGACATTAGTCCCCTCTAACAAAACCCTTTTATAGAACTCCTCAAATCCTTTCCCATAAGCCCGCATGTCTATGTAAAACTGATAAACTTCAGCTTTAGTACGGTCTTTAACTAAGTGAGCAAATTTCAGAGCATACATACAACAAACCCTGGAACAGTACTTGTGGTAATTTTCGTCTCTGGAACCGACGCAGTGAATGACAGCTACAGCCCGGGGCGGTTGGCCATTTTTGCACAGAATTTTCCCACCTGTTCCCCCAGTAGCAGATAACATCCGCTCAAATTCTATGCCAGAAAGAACATTGTCCAATTTACCATATCCATATTGAGACATCACCCGGGCATCAAACACATCATAGCCAGTAGACAAAAGTATCTGGCCTACTTTGATCTGTTGCACCCTGTCCTGCATTTCGTGGTCAATAGCTTCCGGGTCACAAACCTTGACGCACTCCAAGCATTCTACACATACTCCGCAATTAAGACATCTGGTAGCTTCTCGGACCGCTTCCTCTTCGGAGAACCCTATCTCCACTTCTGAAAAATCGCGATTTCTGATTTTGGGATCTAACTTGGACATCTCCACTCGCTTTTGTTTAGGTAGATCTTTAAACATGGGGGAATAGCGGTGGGGTCGGAAAGTTTCTCCACGTGGGACAATGGGCTTAGGCATATGGGTTTTGAAATCAACCAAGGGCTGGCCGTTTAGATACTTGTCAATCGATTCAGCTGCCCTTCTTCCCAGCCCCATGGAAGCTATAACGGTTGAGGGACCTAAAACCACATCTCCCCCAGCAAAGACCCCCTCCTGATTAGTAACTAAACTATCCTGGTCAACTTGCAGGGTACCCCAGGGAGTCAGTGCTAAATGAGGGACACCTTTTTCATCTGCCAGCACTTCTATTTCCGGCTTTTGGCTGATGGCCACGATGATATTATCAAATTCTAACTGATGTTCTGAGCCGGAAATCGAAATCGGTCTGCGCCGGCCAGAGGCATCAGGCTCCCCTAGCTGCATGTTTACACAGGTCATTTGGAGACTCCGGTGAGCTTTAGCAATCTTAATAGGAGCGATTAAATAATGAATAGCAACCCCTTCTGCTTCAGTGTCTTCTATTTCGTAAGGGGAGGCCGGCATCTCAGATCTGGTCCGTCGATAATGAATGACTACCCTTTCTGCTCCCAGTCTCAGAGCTGTACGAGCAGCATCCAAAGCGGTGTTTCCTCCTCCGATGACAGCCACCTTTTTACCCAGAGCAGTCCTTACTCCCAGATTAAATCTTCTCAAAAAATCTACTCCGGAATACACTCCTTCAGTATTTTCACCAGGAATCTCTATTTTCACTCCACTCTGAGCCCCAATAGCCAAAAAGATTGCTTTAAATCCCTGTTGCTTGAGTTGTTCTAGACTGAAGGACTTGCCTAAAGTCACATTGGTTCTAAAATCAATCCCTAAGTCTCTTAAATAGCTGATCTCTTCCCTCAAGAGGTGCCGTGGCAAACGGTAAGCCGGGATTCCCAAACCTAATAACCCACCCAAAAGCGAGGAGCGCTCGTAGACTGTAACTTGGTAGCCCTTGACGGCCAAATCATGGGCACAGGTCAGCCCGGCCGGTCCAGAACCTATTATGGCAACTTTTTCCTCTCTTCTTTCTATTTTAGGAGGAACCAACTCAATGTTGCGCTGTCTAGCCCAATCCAAAGCAAATCTCTTGAGATGTTGGATAGCGATGGGCTGGTCTACGTATCCCCGGTTACATTCGGTTTCACAGGGGTGGTAGCAAACTCTTCCACAGACCGCTGGCAAGGGATTGCGCAAGCGGATTAATTGGGCCGCCTCTTTGAACTTGCGGTCTCTGATTAAAGCCACATAGCCAGCTGCTTCCTGCCGAATTGGACAGGCTTCGATACAGGGCGGAGTTTCCTCCTTGTCGATGACATAAGTGTTAGGTACCGCTTGCGGAAAGAGTTTATAAATGGCGGTTTTCTTCCCTAATAGGCCCTCAAACCAGTTGGGTACTTCAACTGGGCAAGCTTTTACACAAGCCCCGCAGGAAGTGCAAGCATCAGTTACATAGCGAGCCTTGGTCCTGACCGTAACTGTGAAGTTCCCGATAAACCCCTCTACTTTTTCTACCTCAGAGAGGGTCATCAGGTTGATATTTTTGCGGTGCCCCACCGAGACCATTTTGGGAGTTAGTATACAGGCCGCGCAGTCCAGGGTGGGAAAAGTTTTATCAAATTGAGCCATGCGGCCACCGATGGTGGATTCTCTTTCCACCAAATAAACCTGGTTTCCGGACTCGGCAATCTCTAAGGCCGCTTGAATCCCCCCGATTCCTGCTCCCACAATCATAGTATGGGGGTTGATCTTAACATGGGAGATCTCTAATGCTTCCTGCCAAGCCACTCTTCTTACGGCCGCATTTACGATAGCCTTTGCCTTTTCAGTGGCTTGGGCTCTGTCATCATGAATCCAAGAGCATTGTTCTCTGATGTTAGCCATCTGGAACAGATAGCGGTTCAGTCCCGCCTCTTCACAGGCTTTACGGAAAGTAAGCTCGTGCATCTGCGGGGAACAAGCTGCCACCACCACCCCATTCAAGCCCTTTCTCTTGATATACCTCTGCAACATCAGTTGACCTGGTTGAGAGCACATAAACAAATTGTTTGTGGAATACTCAACGTTCGGCTGCTGGGCCATAAACTGGGTTACCTCCTCCACATCCACAGTGGCTGCAATATTAGTCCCACAATGGCAGATGAAAACTCCTATTTTTTGATTCATACCGCCTCTAATGTTTTGCTTAGTTTCTCTTTGGAAATATTGATTAAGTTGTATTTCAACCCCAGCTCCTCTTCTGTGGCTCCTAATACCCAACCCAAAAGTTGAGTGAAATACCAGATCGGTATTCTGAAATTAGTTTTGAACCTCTTGTTGATTTTTTTTTGATAAGCCTCAAGGTTGATATGACACATGGGACAGGTTGTAATAATCACCTCAGCCTGGTTTTCATAGGCGCATTCTAAAATCTCTTTAGTAAGCTTAAGGCCTACCTCCGGGAAGGTCGACATAAGCATTCCACCACAGCAACGTACTTTCACAGGGAAGTAAACTATTTTTCCACCCAGTTCACTGAACAGGTCATCCATAGTAGTTGGGAATTCCCGGTCATCAAACCCTCTTTCAGGTCTTACCAACTGACAGCCATAATAAGGAGCAATCCTTAAACCGTTTAAATCTCTTTTGGCAAAGATTTTTATTACCTCAACCCCCACATCATTTACCAGAACATCCAGAGGATGTCTTACGGTAGTATTCCCATTATATTCCAGCTCTCCAGCTTTGAGGGCCTGATTAACCAGCTCTTTTAAAGCTGGCTGGGCTTTCAGATAGCGATTGGTCTTGGTCAAAATTGTAAAACAGGAACTGCAGGGAGCTATCACTTCACCACCCATTTTTTCTGCCAAAGCCAAATTTCTAGCTGATATAGAAAAAGCCACAGTCTCTTTGACTGACATATATGCTGTAGCTCCACAGCAGTTCCAGTCTGGGATTTCATGCAGTTCCTGACCCAAGAGTCTAAGGACAGTTTTCAGTGAGACGTCGTAGGCTTGGGCCTGAGATTCCAGACTACAGCCAGGATAATATAAATATTTCATGCCTGATTCCCTCCCGCTGCAACTTTTTCTTCTACCTCGGTTGTTGCTGCATAACCTACGGTCCCTAAGAATTCAGAAGTTTCCCTTGAAACCGGTACCGGCTCCCTTTGAGCGCTGGCTATGATTTTGTGGATTTGGTCCAGTCCTTTAATCCGGCTAGGCCTAAAAGACAAGCGACCGTGAATAAAAAGCTTCCAGGCTAAGGGAGCCATTTGCCAGAATTTTTTCAGCCCGGTTCTAAAATTAAAACGCCTAATCAAGCCCAACTCATAATTCCGCCCATACTTGTTCACCATTTTCACAAATTGCTCTGACAGATGGTAGACCGGAAACCGGGAGGGGAATATTCCTTTCTCGATAGCTATTCTCTTTAAAGCGTACAGAATGTCGGTAATTTTAATGCCAGCTGGACATCGAGTAGTACAGACATAGCAAGAAGCGCAAACCCAGATAGTGCGTGATCTCAAGATTGCCTCAATGTCCCCAGCTCTGAAAAGTGCCATTACCCCCCGAGGAGAAATATCCATAGCATAGCTGACCGGGCAGGAGCCGGTACAGGTACCACATTGAATACAGGCTTTTATTTTGTCACCCCCGGGGATAACCTCTAACTGGGATAGAAAGGCACCCCTTAATTCTCTTTCTGACTTAGACCATACACCCGGTTGGTTCATCTCCAGCGCCATCTTTTCTCCTGCCATTTAAAACCTTTCTCATCAGATTTATCCACAAAATTAGTGCCAAAAATTAAGCCCACTTCTAAAAATTATGACATAGGCAACTAGTTATATTGCAAAAAGTTAGATAAATAAATTTAAATGCTTTTTATTCATCATATTTGATAAATGGACAATCTGTCACTTTGTGATATTTTTCACAAAACAAGGTAGACATTTCTTCCTCACTAAATTATCACTGTTATTATCTCCTGCGCATCCGTTGTTCTGGTTTCCAGGGTTCTTCACCACAGGAGAAATAATTGGGATAACGGTGGCATAACTCACTTTCTGCCTGCAAACGCATTTGATGGGAGTATTCCATATCAGCTAAGAAGCGGAACATTTTCTTACCTGAGAGTTCCGGAGTTTGCTCGGCTGCATCCAGATAAAAATCCCGGGATTTTCTCTCTTCATCTATAGCCAGTTGTAGTACCTCAGCTAAAGACTTGTTAGCTATTTTCCCCTTGGTGCTAAAAATAACCGGTAAAACCGATGGCGGAAGTTTCAGCTTTACCTGTGGGAACAAACGATTATACATATCTTCTAAAATCTTTTGGTGCTGTTTTTCTTCTTTTAGTAACTGTTTGAAGCGACCAGCGACCGTTGCGGAAGCAGTCATCTGCCCCAATTCTTCATACAAATCTTGCGCATCCATTTCTGAGCGTATGGCTATTCCTAATGCTTCCAGAGAAGTTAAGTGTTTACTTTTCACCTTATGGTTCCCCTATCCAATTCATCTTGTATTCGCTATCGGTTATTCGCCTACGCTTGTGAATAAATTCACAATCAATATACGCTAGCTGGAAAGGTTCGTCAAGAAAAAAATAAGGTTTTTTATAACTTCTTAATTGAAAAGAGTTTACCATATCAATGGAAGCCTAAAACCAATCTGATTAAAAGAGAATTAAGTGAATTATTTCATAAGATATAGGGCATAATAAATCCGGAACAATGAACCAGTTTCCAGATTTTTATAGTATTCTTGAAGTTGGCTTAGGTGATTAAAAAAATAAAGTTTTAGAACGAAATAGTGAAGCTATAAAGGCCAGGAAGTTAAGGACCAACATCCCATAGAAAGGGCTTTCCTACCCTCTCTATAAGTCTTTTAAACCTCCTTGCTTAACAACTCCTTCAAGTTTGGGCCCTGGCGAAAATATCTTTTAAGGATTCGTAAAACCTAATTTCAGAGCTATTTTTGTAGTTCATCTTATCCCTCTAATTATATTTCTTTTATCTTTATTCAAGTTTATAAACTTGTGTAAAGACCGCTTATTGAAAGAATACTTGATTCCCAAAATATAAAATTTAGTCAGACTTTAAGCAACTTGAAAATTCCCACTCTTGTGGCTCTTTCTAACATTTTTCTAACAAACTAAGCCAAAACATGGTAAAATAAGAAAAAACACCAAGCAATACCAACTCAGCCAAGTTGTTGCTGATGTTACAGGTTAGTGCCTGGTGTTTCCTGTTGTTTTAGACAAAAAGCAAGCTCATAACTCGAAGGTCGTTGGTTCAAATCCAATCTCAGCTATTTTTTTCTATAAATACCTTGTGCCCTATTTGTGCCCCTTCTAAATCAAAACAAACCAAAATGTGATTTTTGGGTTAGTTCAATCTACTTTGGTTTATCTCGACGTATTTAGTTATAAAACATAAACTTAAATTCGAATGAAATGCTAAATCGTTGCTATTTCTTATTTTTCTTTTGGGGCTTTTTCGCTCTGTCACCGCGGAAGTTGTCCCGTTTGAAGGTCGGGAAGTCTCGTCATCCCCGTTCTTTATCACTTCCAACGAGCTTTAGATTGGCCCAAAGATACCCCAGAAATTTCCTAAAATTATCCCAAAAATATAAAGATATTTTAACCTTCTGGTTGAAAAAGAGTAACTTCTTCCCTTGATTTTTTTAGGAGAGTAGCATAATATAGAATAATAAGAAGAAAAGGAGAACTAAGATGAAGGCAAAGATAACAGTAGACAAGAAAGCAGACCTGGCTGGTCCAGGCATTGGCAGCTATGACGAGTTAGAGAAAATCCTGCCACAGGATTACAGCTCTTTGTTAACCCCAAAAGAAACCATGCAAGCCCTCTTTGAGGTAAAAAATTATATCGAGGAAAATCTGTGTAAAGAACTCAATCTGACGATGGTTCAGGTTCCTCTGATCGTAGATGTTGAGAGTGGTGTAAATGACCTTCTGGACCGGGATGGTTCACGGACCCCTATTCAGTTCCATATTTCCAATGACTATGATAAACACCCCCTCGATGCCCAGGTGGTACAAGCTGCCACCAAGTGGAAGCGCGTGGCACTCAAGCAGTTCGAAATGAAAGTCGGCGAGGGCTTGTGCACTGACATGCGGGCGGTGCGTAAGGATTACTTCCTGGACCATGACCATAGCGTATATGTAGACCAGTGGGACTGGGAAAAAGTGATAACTGAAAAGCAGCGTAACCTGAAATCCTTGAAAGAAGTGGTAGAAAAAATCTGGAAAGTTCTCAAGGGGGCTGAGACCCATGTCCAAAAGCTTTTCCCAAAGTTGAAAACAGACAAGTACCCTAATCTCCCTGAAAAACTTACCTTCTTACATGCCGAAGACATTCTAGATAGATTTCCTAGCCTGCCGCGCAAGCAGCGTGAGACCGCTATCTTGCAAGAATACCCAGCCATCTTCATCATTGGGATTGGCTGGACTCTCAAGGACAGTTTCCCGCACGAAATGAGAGCTGCTGACTATGATGACTGGGTCACAGAGACAACTTCAGAGGATGGAAGACCCCGGCATGGTCTTAACGGTGACATTCTGGTCTGGAATCCAGTGACAAGGCGACGGCATGAATTGACATCCATGGGTATCCGGGTTAACGCCCATACTCTCAAAAAGCAATTAGAGATTACTGGCCAGCTGGATTTCCTTAAGTATCCATATCATCAAGCTATAATAAATAACCAGATCCCACTTAGTATTGGTGGTGGCATTGGGCAATCTCGCACCTATATGCTTCTTTTGAAGAAAGCGCACTTAGGAGAGATCAGTGTTACTGTATGGCCAAAGATACTCAAAGAGATGTGTAAGAAAAAAAATATCTATGTACTGGAGTGAACACCGCTCACCTCAGATACAGAGGTCAAAAGATGTGTGCTCTTGACCTTGTCATAGGCACCTGTCACAGTAGCTTCAAATAAATTCTAAAATCATCCGGACTCTCCCCTATATAATAGTTTTTGGATATGTTAGAGATATAAAGACGGGGTGGAAGCTTTTCCGTTTACGAGATCTAAAAGCCTGATCATTCCTGCTTGATTTTTAAATAAAAACTAATACTCTAAGCATAAATCTTCTCAAAAATCTTATCAGACATCCACAATGTCAAAACACCCAGTAATAGACCAGCCACCACATCTGAAGCATAATGGAAACGGCAATAAACCGTAGCTACAAATAAAGTCAGTATAAAAGGGCTTAAAATATAAAACAAAGTTTTGTGATATCTAAAAGCAAAAACCAAAACTACCAAAGCCACCGCCACATGCGAAGAAGGCATACAGCCGCCGTGAATTCCCCCCAGATCAATAACCCATTTAGCCAGAGGTGTAAAAAGAGGTCCTTGCAACTCCAAAGTATGAAAATTACTTAAGGCATACCGAGGTCCTTCAACCGGATAGAGAAGAAAACCCAAATAAGAAATATAAAATGCTACAGCTATGGTGAATAAGAACTGATTGAATACTTTGTATTCCTTTTTCAGATATAAAGCTATTCCTAAGATGGGGAACAAAAAATAATAGGAAAAATACCCCAAACCCATAACCTCATTCAAAGGAACTGATACAATTTTTTCTAACCAGACTGTGGGGTAAACACCCAATAGGTGCTTCTCCAAAGCATTAATCTGGTAATCAAACCACTTGGGAAAAATAATATGGACCAAACTGGCAGTCTCCTCATATAAAAAAGTGAATAGAATCATAGGATAGAAATAGCGGATGAATTTCTGCCATGCGGAGGTGTGGGAGGTGGAATGTACAATAAATAAAATTACCACCGCTATGAGAAGATTGTAAAACAACAAAAACTTCCAGTTATCCAAATTATGACTGAATACCAGAATCAGCAGAATTATCGAAGAGTTATACCCCAAAGTAAGCACATCTATAGGCCAAAACAGCTTTTTTCCTTCCAGCGGCATAAGAACTTAATCCTTTTTCCCTTCCACTACAATAATCAACTCTCCCTTAACTTTCCCCTGTTGAAAATATCCCAAAACCTCTGAAACAGCCCCTCTTTTTATTTCCTCAAATTTTTTGGTCAATTCCCGGGCTACACAAATCCTTCTGTCTCCCAAAATCTGCCTAACTTCCTCTAAAAATTTCAACAAGCGGTAGGGAGATTCATAAAAAATCAAGGTTCTTTTTTCTTGGGCTAATTCTTCCAATCTTCTCCTTCTTTTTTGAGGTTTGTTGGGGAGAAACCCTTCGAAGCTAAATTTATCCGTCGGCAGTCCGGAAACTACCAAAGCCGAAATAAAAGCCGCCGGACCCGGGATGGGAACTATCTGAATCTGATTTTCTATGGCTAATTTTATCAATAGATAGCCAGGGTCGGAGATTCCCGGTGTACCTGCATCGGAAACCAAGGCAACCGACCTCCCTGACAAGATTTGTTGGATTAACTCCGGACCTTTCTTCTGTTTATTGAAATCATGGTAGCTGGTTAAAGGAGTAGTTATGCTGTAATTTTTCAGCAAAATTCCGCTATGTCGGGTATCCTCGGCCGCTATTAAATCGACCTGCTTTAGAGTTTCAATGGCCCTTAAAGTTATATCCGACAGATTGCCGATGGGGGTACTGACTACATATAAAATTCCGAACTTAGCTTGATTCATCTTCAGATTTTCCTCAAAAATAAGCAAATCTTCTATTAGGGGCAAGCAGTCAAATCACTTTTGATGCAACCTTTTGAGGATTACTTTGTCTTGACAAATAGATGCTTGAAGTATTATATTGTGAAAAATTTAACAAGAAGTGAAATCCAAGAGGAGGATTAAATGAAGAAGGTTTTATGTCTTATCAGTGCAGGTTTATTGCTTTTAATCGGCTGGCAATGCAGCCAGACCCCTAAATTCAAAACTTACCCCCTAGAGACTTTTTTCGACTATAAATCCGTCTCCAGCGCCACCTTTTCACCGGATGAGAAAACTATTGCTTACATTTCCAATGCCAGCGGGGTTCACAATATCTGGACTGTGCCGACAAGCGGGGGTACCCCTAAACAGTTAACCAATGAGACCAAAAATACCATTTTGTTTGTAACCTGGTGTCCAAACCGGGATTCCATGATTTATGGACAGGACGAAGGAGGGAATGAAAATTTTCATATATTTATTATGCCGGCCAAAGGTGGTCCGGCTACTGATCTAACTCCCGGTAAAGAGGTGAGAGCCCAGATTTTGAAATGGTCCAAGGACGGGAACAGCTTTTTGTATATGAGCAACAAAAGGGACCCTCGACTTTTTGATATTTACAAATTTGATCTTGGCACCGGTCAATCAGAGATGCTCTACCAAACCCAGGCAAGCGAATCTTTTGCAGACTGGTCTGATGATGAGAAAAAGCTGGCTTTCTCTCTTTTTTACGTAGCTACCGATATGGATGTTTTGGTTTATGATATTGAAACACAAAAGATGGAAAATTTAACCGCCCACCCCGGTCAGGGAGAAATTGTCAACGAACCGGCTACCTTTTCACCGGATTCTAAATGGCTTTACTTTTTGAATGATAAAGATAGCGAATTTATGAAATTGAAACGAATTAATCTAGCTACTAAAGCAGTGGAAACTGTAGAAGAAACCAACTGGGATGTGATATCAGCCGGATTTTCATTTAACGGTAGATACTTTGTGACTGGTATTAATGAAGACGGTTCCACCAAAATCAAAATCACGGATTTGCAGCAGAATAAGGAAGTTCCTCTGCCCCAGCTACCTAACGGTGAGATAAAAGGGCTGGAGTTTTCACGCTCGGAGAGGTACTTGATCTACTACTTCAATGGCGACCGGCAGCCTACCAATCTGTATGTGGTGGATTTACAGAATAATAAAAATCTGCAGCTGACCAATAGCTTACCCGAAGAAATTGACCAAAGAATCTTGTCTGAATCAGAGTTGGTGAGATATCCTACCTTTGACGGTAAACAAATTCCTGCTTATCTATACAAACCCCTAGACTTGAAACCCGGTGAAAAAGCTCCCGCCATTATTGAAGTGCACGGGGGTCCAATGTTTCAGGAAACTAAAAGATTTGGTCCCTTAAGACAGTTTTTAGTCAACCATGGTTATGTGCTCTTAGTTCCTAATGTCCGTGGTAGCACAGGCTATGGGAAAACCTATCACATTTTAGATGACCATGATTGGGGTGGTGCTCCTTTACAAGATGTAGTCTGGGGAAAGAAATATTTAGCCACTCTAGACTATGTAGATACTTCCAAAGTTGTGATTTTAGGAGGAAGCTATGGGGGTTATATGACCTTAGCGGGTTTAACTTTTGCTCCCGACGTTTTTGCAGCCGGGGTGGATATCTGTGGGCCATCTAACTTGCAAACCCTCTTAGCTAGTGTACCTCCATATTGGGAGCCATTCATAAAATATTTCCATCGGGAAGTGGGAGATCCCAAAAAGGATCAAAAGTTTTTGAAAGAAAGATCCCCTTTGTTTTCGGCTGACAGAATCCAGAGACCTCTGTTTGTGATTCAGGGTGCCAACGACCCCAGAGTCAAACAACAGGAATCTGACCAGATTGTGGATGCTCTGAAGAAAAAAGGTGGGGTTGTGGAATACATGATTTTCCCGGATGAAGGGCACGGTTTACGCAAAAAAGAAAACCAGATTAAAGCTTACAACAAAGTCAGAGAGTTTCTAGACCAGTATATCATGAATAAAGCCTCATAAGTATAATTTAAACCCTAACAAGAAAGTAACCTCTTTAAACTGAGAGGTTACTTTCTTGTTTTTATGGAAATTTTTTTGGATTAATCTGGGCAATAAAGCTTTAGTCTGCAGAGAACAGATTAAAGCCATCAGTAAGTCTCTATCTCTAACTGCAGGATTTTCCCTTTGATAATCAAATTAATTTTAGATTTAGCTTTGGAAAAGTCAGGAGTGGTAAACCCTTCTGCTGTATGGATTAAACTAATATTGGAAAAGGAGCTGCTGGTAAGTCTAGTCAAATTTTGAATGGATAGGCCAGCTTCTTTGGGAACTTTCAATTTCAGATAACCAACCTTGGATTTTACTTTACAATCCAACTGCCCTGGTCTTAAGGGTAGTTTTACTTCGGTGCCGTTAATTTTCAAATCCAGGTCTAAATTTTTCAGATTCAGCCGGCTTAAATCCAGAGTGGCTTCCGAAACCTTGGAAAAAATTTGGAGGTCTAAGGGTAGGTTGTCGTTAAAGATAACCTTGGAAACATGTTCGGGAGAATCAAAATGAAGCGGAAACGGCATTTTATCCTTCTGGTAAATTTCTAAAATTCCTCGGGAATCTTCAATGGTCCACTTACATTCCGGTTTTTCCAGAAAATAAGTCAGACTACAAACTGCAATATTTTGACTTCCTCCGGATAAATTGAGCTCTCTTCCTCCGATATCTATGACCGCGCTAATCTCCTTGACCTTGGTGGACTTTTCCACCTCCCAGTTGAAATATTGGGGTTCAGAAAACCATTTGATATCCCGGTGCTCTACCAACAGTGCGGGTCCTAAAATGGCTAAACACCATATTAGGGGTGACAATAGAGCCAATAAATTAAGCTTGCTGCTGCGAAAAATCAGCTCAATTCCCCAGGCCACCAGGAAAATGGGCCAGAGCTTCAAAATTGACCACCACACCGACCAGCCCACCTGACCCAGATTATTTAATAAAAAAACCAAACCGACTGAAATTAGGATTATCCCGTTGCGAATTTTTTTGATATTCATCTTAGGCCGATTTGAAAAGTACTACAATTCCTATGACAATCAGAAGCAGGGGCCATAATTTGCTAAACTGAAACCAAGGAACAAAATTACTGGCCAGAAATATAAATCCCAAGATTAATAGAATCAAACCGGCCAAAAGTCGGCCCCGGTCCCCTTTGTATTCAGAGGTCTCTGAACTGGGGGCTTCTTCCATTGTAGCGACAGCCTCATTGCCTTCCGGTGCTTTAGGAATGATGAGCCAGCCCAGAAAATATATCAGGATAGCGGCTCCTCCGGCAAACACTAAAAGTACCGTCAGTAACCTAATGATAACTGGGTCAACGTCAAAATACTCCGCCATCCCCCCACAAACCCCGGCAATCATAACGTCTTTGCGAGAACGATAAAGTCTTTTGGTCATCTTTGCTCCTTGGTGATTTCCAATCTGCTGTAAATTAGGTAGTTTTTGCTTGCGCTAAATTTTCCGGTTTTTTGGGAATAAAAATCCAAGCTAAAATATAAGCCAAAATCCCGGTCCCGAAGCCTAAAATTGCAATTAACCAAATAACCCGCACCAATACCGGGTCGACATTCAAATATTCCCCCACCCCGCTGCAGACTCCGGCAATTATTTTATCCTGGGTATTTCTATAGATTCTTCTTGCCATACACCCTCCTTCTGAACAGCTATTTAATTAGACGGCTGACTTACCACAAAGTTGCATAAAATGGAAACACTGTTTCCTTTATTTTGTCTCAGCTTCACCGGTCATTCTGACAAATCTTACCGGAATGACTGTCTCTTTTTTCATTCCTTCTGGAGTTTTGGTTATCACCATCAATTCCTGATTCCCGTTTCCGATCGGTAACACCATTCTGGCTCCCAGCTTCAACTGGTCATATAACGGCTGGGGAATGTGGTCAGGTGCCGCGGTCAAAATTATTCCGTCAAACGGAGCATGTTCTTCCCAGCCCTGATAGCCATCTCCTACTTTGACTTCCACATTTTTGTATCCCAATTTTTTTAAGGTTTCATCTGCTTTTAGAGCCAGTGGTTCTACAATCTCGATGGAATATACCTGGGAGCAAATTTCTGCTAAAACTGCGGCCTGATAGCCGGAGCCGGTTCCAATTTCTAATACCTTCTCTCCCCTTTTTAAATTCAATAGTTCGGTCATCAGAGCTACTATATAAGGTTGCGAGATAGTTTGTTCATGCCCAATGGGAAGCGGTCCATCGGTGTAAGCCACATCCTGCAGATCGGCTGCTACAAAAAGATGTCGGGGGACTTTTTTCATAGCTTGCAAAATCAAAGGATTCTTGATTCCCCGGCTTTCAATCTGGGCTACCACCATTTGCTCTCTTCTGTGAGCAAAAACCTCGTCATCTGAACTTTCTTTCATCTTGTCCCCTTTTTTTTCCTTCTGACAAGAGGTAAAAAATATCCCCATAAATAAAAGTGAAACTATAAAGCCTAAAGTTCTTAACATTAACTTCTTCTATAAGGATAAACTCACAGAGAATCTCTGTCAATAATTTTTCAGGCTATTCGAATTTTAGAGGTGAGTAAGATTATAAATCAACAATTCCAAACTGATTTTGGGCGAGGAAAGATTGGACCTCAAATCCAATTCTGTCTTATACAGATATTCGAGTGCTTTTTCTAATTGTGATTGGCTGAAATTTTTAACCTGCTCAGAATATTTCCTGACCACAAAAGCTCTTTTCCCCAGATTTAAATATTCTACCAGTCCGGCCCAGTCTCTTTTGGGATAGGCCTTGGTTCTCAAAAGCCCCACAAAATGGTCTGCTATCCAATAATTGACAGTGCTAGGCGTCTCTCCATATAACAAAATTTCATCCAAAGTACCCAGGGCTTTCCGGGTATCTTTCTGGACAATTTGATCGGCTAATTGATAGACCTTCCATTTTTCAGAAGCAACCACTACCTTTTCTATATCTTCTTTTTTTATATTTTCTCTTTCTCCAACATAGGTGACAATTTTCTCAATTTCTCTGGACAACAGATTCAGGTTATTTCCTCCGGTTTCTTCTAAGAATTTAGTGGCTCCTGAATCTATTTTTTTCTTTTTAGTGGCAAACTGTTCTGCTATCCATTTGGAAAGAGAAACACCTTTGAAATCGGCAAAATTAACTATGACTCCAAAATCAGAGATGGTTGCATAAAGTTTATCTTTTTCACTTAATTCAGTTGCCAGTAAAATCAAGCACGTAGTTTTAGGAATGTGAAGCAAAAATTCACTTAATTGTTTTTTTTCGGATAATTCAAACTTGTTAGCATCTTTAACAATGACTAAGCGTCTTTCAGAGCCAACTGGAACTGTGGAAGCTAAATTAATTATACCTGAAATTTCAGACTCTTCAGCATCAAAGTAGTTTAAATTGAAGCTTTCCAGACCGGGAGGAATTAACTTTTGAGTTAGAAGCTCCAGGTCCTCTTTTTTAATAAAGTCTTCTTCTCCCAGAAAAAGATATACTGTGGCAATGTTCCCCTTTTCAATTTGTTTTTTGAAGTCTGAACCATTTATACCTTTTTTCATATTTAGAGCAATTATAACTTTCCAATAGCTAAGTAGATTTTTTCTTTCTGGTCCTCAAGAATATATTTCATTCTTTTGCTTTTCCCATTCTTCCATATTAATGGATTATTAAGAGCAGGTTTAGGTCTTCCTTTAGAACGGTTATTACCTGTTATGACTAACCCAACTCTTTTGTCACTTGAAGCAACAAAATGAAAATTGCTAATTGCTGGAATGAACCTACCACTATAAGGTTTATGAGACGGATTCAATATACACCATTTTTTATTTTGAATTTTCCATAGATGTGATAAAAACCTATCTGAGCGTGAATTTTCTTCAATCCTAGGCTTTTCATTTTCTCTATTTTCCTTATTAAAAATGTTATTTTCTCCACATATCAGTAAAAAACAAGGGTATTCACTATGTTTAGCAATCAATTTTTGCCTGATTTTTTTCAATCTTTGTATAAATTCTGTTATTTTTTTCATAGATTTTTTATTGGAACTATAAAACTGTATTTCAAGACATTCGGTTACTCTATTTCTGTTAGCTTTTGACTGTAAAATATAGTAATGGCCAGATATTTCCGCTAAATAAGTTTTAATTAGTGAATCCGTCATAGCTTGGCCAATAAGCTTGATAATTAACTCTTTAGGTTCTTTTTTAGTTGTTTTAAAAGACCACCCAGCGTGTATAACAACATTACACTTCTTTTGACTTGCGATATTTTTTACAACAGAAATAATTTTTTTAGCAGACACGCGTTTGGATTGTATATATTTTTTAGCACTTGCAGATGATACGAATAATAATTTACTTCGTTTTTTAATTGGAAAAAGTCTAGTTTCAATAGACTGATTGTTCTTAACTCTGGGTCTTAAACTTTTCACTTTGATTCCAAAATTTCTAGTAAAGCATCTATCCCCAAAATATAACTTCTCCAGCCCAAACCGCAAATCTGTCCCCTACAGGCCGGCGTAATCTTGGTTTTCCTGGCTAAAAACAGGGTCAATGCAGCAGTTCCACCAGCTTATTTATATCATTAACAGGCCTCTGACAGACATAGTTTTCGCATACATAGGCGGTGGTCTTCCCGTCTTGCATTTTAAAACCTTCGCTGAAGGGAATTAATTTTTCCAATTCCTCACCGGCTGGACCATCCAAATGAAAAGCCAACACTTTGTTGGGCAAAAATCTTTGATTTATGGCTTTCAGCATCTCAAAAGTTTCCGGGTAGTTTAAATTTCCGGCTAAGACAATCTCCTTGGCCGGTCCTAAGTAAAAATCCAAACCGCACAGCATTTGAGCGTAGGCGGTGGGCTGTTTTTCTATTGCTCCGGAAAACCTCTGCAACATTAAAGAAGCTTTTTTCTCCCAATCCCCGTTCATGGTCAACCGCCCTAATTTTAATAAATCTAGAAGCGCTATGGAATTTCCCGAAGGGATAGCCCCATCGTAAAATTCTTTAGTTTTAGAGATTAATTCTTCGTTATATTTGCCGCTGAAGAAAAATCCAAAATTCTCAGTATCCCAGAACAAATCCAGCATATCACCGGTCAGCCGAACTGCCTCTTTGAGGTATTTAACTTCGAAGCTGGCTTCATACAAGTCGATTAACCCGGCAATAAAGAAGGCGTAATCATCTAAATAAGCCGGGATGGTTCCTTGTCCTTCACGGTATCGCTTCAAAAGTTTTCCATCCTTTTGAAGTTTATTTAAAACAAAATCGGCTGATTTTTTGGCAGCCATTAAATAAGTTTCATCTCCTAAAACCTGTGAGCCGTAAGCCAACGAGGATATCATAAGCCCGTTCCAATCCGTCAAAATTTTATCATCTTTATGCGGATGAATTCTTTTTTCCCTTTCTGAAAAAAGCTTCTCTCTCCCTTTTTCTAATATCTCTTTTAATTTTGGAACTGGAATATCATTTTTCTTGGCAAATTCTTCAACTGGGACGGTGATATTTAGAATTGAGGTTTTGTGCTCAAAATTTCCTAAATCTAAAACTGCATAAAAACTGTTGAAATTTTCACCATCTTTTTCACCTAAAATCTTTTTGACCTCTTCCGGTCTCCAGACATAAAACTTTCCTTCTTCACCTTCGCTATCCGCATCCTCGGCTGAATGAAACCCATCTTCTTTATCTGTCATATCCCGCAAGACATATTTAAAAATATCCCGAGCTACTTCGGCATAGAGCGGATTTTTAGTTATCTGATACCCCTCTAAATAAGCTTTGGATAAAGTGGCCTGGTCATAAAGCATCTTTTCAAAATGGGGAACCAGCCAGCGGGCATCCGTGGAATAGCGGTGAAATCCTCCTCCGATATGGTCCTGGATACCGCCGTAAGCCATCTTCTGCAAAGTTTTTTCCACCATCTCTAATGCTTTTACTTCTTTGGTCCTGTGATAATATCTAAGCAGAAATGAAAGGTTATGAGGTGAAGGAAATTTAGGGGCTGAGCCAAAACCGCCATAAATCGAATCAAAACGGTCCGCATATTCTGTAAAAGCTTTCTCCAAAAATTCCTGGGAAAGTTTCAGGGAGGTATCCGATTCGATCTCTTTCTGTAAAAAATCAGTTATGGAGCTGGCTGATTCCAATAGCTCTTCTTTCTGATTTTTCCAAGCATCAGTCACGGATAATAAGACCTTCTTAAAGCTGGGGATTCCGTATCTATCTTCGGTGGGAAAATAAGTCCCTCCGTAGAACGGTTTTTTATCCGGAGTCAAAAAAATAGACAAAGGCCAGCCGCCCGAGCCGGTCAGAGCCATTACCGCCTGCATATAGACATTATCCACATCCGGGCGTTCTTCTCTGTCGACTTTGATGGGGACAAAATTCTGGTTTAAAATCTGGGCTATCTCTTCATTTTCGAAGGATTCTTTTTCCATCACATGGCACCAATGGCAGGTGGAATAACCGATGGAAAGAAAAATCGGCTTATTCTCTTTTTTGGCTTTGGCAAAGGCCTCTTCCCCCCAAGGATACCAGTCGACTGGGTTATTGGCATGCTGCAAAAGATAGGGAGATTTTTCCTTGGCTAAACGGTTGCTGTATTTATGAGTTTTTGAATCTTCCTTTTCCCCCACCTGCAAATTCCCTCCTTTATCTTCTCCTGAAATGGCTTTGGAACAAAACCAATCTGACTTTATGACCCAAAATATAAATAAAACCAAAATTGCTACAATGGGAATTAAGCCAAGAACTTTACCTCTCTTAAAAAAACTTTTTCCTGCATCTTTAGGTTGACTCATCTCTAATCAATATAAAATTTGGTAGCTTTCTATAGCCAAAATCTATTAAGTGGTAAAACTAGAGATTCTTAAATTAGCCAACAAAATCAACAATCTTGATTCTAAATAATTTTTTTCTCCAGATTCGCAAATTTCACCTTGGTCTCCACTGTAGTATGCTCTTTCCCATCTATAATAACATACGGATAGATAAAGTAATTTAAGTCCACCGAATTACCTTTAGGGTCAATTTTAATGTCTCTGCCTATGGTGAAAGCCACTCTATTTTCATCCAAACCGCCGAAGAAAAATTCTTTTTTCTCCGGGTGTTTTTGGGCTTCCGAAGCATCTACCGGTATCCAGCCGAACTCGTCCACATAAAATTCCGCCCAGCAGTGATAACCGGGCAATTCCCCCTGGGTTTGAGCTTCAGGCAGCGGAAATCCCATTACAAAGCGGGTCGGAATGCCTGAAGCTCTGGCCATCCCGATAAACAGAGAGTGAAAGTCCGTGCAGTTTCCCTTTCGCACATCACAAGCATATAAGGCATCCCCTCTCCCCCATCCGGTTCCGCTTTTATCATATTCCACGGTTCCGACTATATAATCGTAAATGACTTTAGCTTTTTGCATCTCGGTCATCTCTTTTTGTATAACTTTTTGGGCTTCCAAAGCTATCTTACCGTCAATGGGAACCAGCCGGTCCGGCAAAAGAAAGCGCTTCAAGTTATTTTCAGAGATTTTGCCTTCTTTGGTTGTGTGATTCTCCTTTAAACTGTAAGCTTTCCTTTTAACCGACAAATCTAAGTTCAATTCCAGCACTGATGGAACTTCTTTTGACAGCTGAATTTTTAAAATCGAATTTCCATATTCCGGTTCTTTGTAAACTGAATAAGTATAAGCCGATTTTATTTTTACATCAGAAATCTCTTGATATCTGTCAGATTCTGGAACAGGTAAAAACAAAAGCAGCTCTTTGGTATCCTTAGGAATCTGCTCTACTTTTACTGAATAAGTCAGCTGAAAATTTCTGGTCTTGGCATTGGTTTCAGAAACGCTTTTACTCCTGGACCAGGAAGCAATTAAAATACCCAACGCGGTAAAAATAATCCCGGCAGAAAAAAGTTTTACCAAGACCTTCTTATGAGACAGCTTGGACATTATGATAGGGCTTTCTATCTTGAGATGTCGCTTAACCGATGTTTAGTCGAATCGCCGTTCTTACTTAGAAGTCGGCTTGCGCACCCACAATCCTTTTTCCTCGGCCCAGCTGTAGCGGGGTTTCCCTTCTTCCTTATGAATTGAAATCTCTGTCACCATGAGGCCGTTTTCATCCTGTTTCATAAAGAAATCCAAATCGTACATTTTATCATTGGTGGCTTTGAAGTCAGAACAGGCGAAATACAGATTCTCACCTACTTGAGAAAGTTTGTCTTGGTGAACTTTAGTTAAGGTCAGCTCTAAGGATTTTTTAATCGAAGGGTCGTAAATCAGTAAATATCCGCCTTTGAGCTTAGAGTCCTCATCTACATAATCACTTATCCCCTTGGCTAAATCTGCTGTAGTGAGAGAAGCAGTTTCCTTTTGGGGATGCTCTTGTTTAGTGGTTTTAGGTTGCTGTTTGGGATGCTCTGGATGTTCTTGAGCCCAGGCAAAACTGAAAAACAGAAAGCCAATCAATGTTGCTAAATAAGCTTTCTTCATAAAATCCTCCTTGGTTAATGGTAGACTGTTTCTTAACTAAGAAAAATTCTCGTTTAGAATTGATACGTGACTAACCTTAGCTTTCATAATAACAGGATAAAAATAATCTAAGAGTTTGAAATTATTTATAAGAGAATTCCAGAAATAGTCTTAATCTTTATGGCAATATATGTAGAATTATTAAAATAGCGGCGAAGGGATTTGAACCCCTGACCAAAGGATTATGATTCCTCTGCTCTACCGCTGAGCTACGCCGCCATCAAGGTCTTTAAATGTTATAGCTTTATTTAAGCTTTGTCAAGGAAAACCAGTTTCAGGTAAACCTGCTCTATACACAGTGGGTATTTGGTGGAAAATACAAAACTACCATTGCCCGCAGCTAACCAAGTAGGGGGGCAAGTGGGACTTGGCTAACTTTTAAGCAACGGTAGTTTAAAATTTCCCCTTTTTCTTTCTTTTATACTATTAAAATAGAAATTTGTTTGACCAAAAATAACCCCTTTTTATAAGAAAGTTGTTATAATTTAGAAGGTCTTTTGGAAATAGCAAGAAAAAATTTCAACCCAGCTTATAACCAATCTTTCTTAAGAACTCCTTTCTCTGAGCCACATCTTTTTCAGTTTCAATCCCTTTGGGTGAAGAGCCGTCGATTACCCCCAAAATCCCCCGACCTTGTTTGGTTTCTCCGAGAATTACTTCAACCGGATTGGCTGTGGCACAATATATAGAACAAACCTCGGGACAGTCCTTGACTGCCTTTAAAACATTGATAGGAAAGGCATCCCTCATGTATATCAAAAAAGTATGCCCAGCCCCTATCTGCTGGGCTGAAATTTCCGCCTGTTTCTTTAAATCCGGGTCATTTCCCTCGGAACGGACTAGAGAGGGACCGGAAGCCTCACAAAACGCCAGGCCGAATTTGATACCCGGGACTGAATTTACCAGCGCTTCATATAAATCTTCTGCGGTTTTGATAAAATGGGTCTGCCCTAAGATTACGTTGGCACCTTCGGGTATGGGTAATTTATAGGTAATGGTTTCCATTCTCAACTCCGTTTACTGTTAGAAAATAAATAGTATCTAAGGTTTTGGCAAATAAAAAAAGTCCTAGAAAAAATCTAGGACTTTAATTTCAATCTATGTCTTTCCCAGAAAAAAAGTTAAGTACCTATACAACATTGGTTGTAAGGCACAGGTCGGGGACCGTTTCTAAATATGAAATTCACCAAGTAAACAATATCGGGTAACAGAATGGCGTTGTCAAAATTCACATCACCTCTACAGAAAGGGTTAGGAGTCGGCCCGGATTTGAAAAGAAAATTTATCAAAACAATTATGTCCGACAACAGCACCTTTCCGTCTCCGGTAACATCCCCGGCTCTGTGAGTGCAGGTTGCCATCGGAAACAGCTCGGTGGCTTTAATCCTAGCCCGGTCGGCAAAAATTAAAAGATTAGTCAGATTATTGGCAGCCACAAAAGCCATAATAGAGGTTATGGAATCCCCTGGAGCAATACTGTATGGACCGGAAGCAATAGTCATAGAGCCATCATCTGCTGAGGACTTAGCAGTGTCGATGAATCCTTCCGACATCCACACATATTTTTCAGTATCGCTAATCCCGTCATAAACTATAGAATCGTTAACCAAAGCTTTGAAAGAGGTCACTCCCACAGTATCTAAAACGGCAATCCCTCTATAACGGGAGTTACTTCCTCCGTGCCACATGTACCCGATATTATTACTCCGGTTTAGACCGACAAAATCTTGTAAGCTGGGCAAATCCCAATCTGTGTAACTTCCAATTCTTAAATTGCTTACTGGACTGGCTCCTTCATTATAAGCTGTATAACTGAAGATGACGAAATCATCAAACATAGTATCCGAGAAAGCAAAAGTCCTTTGGACAATTTTTAGGTCTAAGGGAGATTCGGCTTTCTCATCATTAAATATGGAGATGGTCTGTTGGCTTCCTTCACGGCCAGGAGAAATTTCGAGCATATCCCCCTGGGGAGCTACCGCAAAATCACTATCCGACATGAATCCGGTCCAATCTCTGGCACCGTCGGAAACATGAGAGATATCAGTGCCAATTAAAAGAGCCGCTTCAAAAAGGTCGTCGGTTCCTCCTACCTTAGGATAGATGAACCCTTTTCCTCCCAGAGGAGTTATGGAAATGTTGGATAAACCGTACTGCCCAAAATTGGATATGGTAAAAATCACGTTCCCGGTATCCACATCCACCAAACTTCTTACGGGCTTGGCGGTGACGTAGAAAACTAAAGGCCAGTTCTCCTCATAACCCCCATCCCCTTTCATTTGCAGGTTAAAGGTCAATTTTTCACCCGGAAGGGCGCCGGGACTGACTTGAAAGATAAGCTGCTGGGCGAAGTTTACGGAGAATCCATCCCGGGGAATAGTTCCATAAAAGGCAGAATCTTGGGTTACGGTAGCAGAACTGGTGGTGCTGGTTAGAATAGCATAAACATTGGTGGCAGCCAGACCGGTATTCTTTACCGTAATAAGAGCTGACAAAGCATCTCCCGGATCAGGGATGCTGTCATTATTGTCAGATAGTTCGATGGTAAAGACAAAAATCCTCGGGACCGTGACAGCCGGAAGTGAATCTATGGCTCTTTTGACATTGATTATTCCCCAGCCATAAGCGTTATCTTGACCAACAGCTCCCAAATCAGTGGCTGAAACCATTAAAGCCCTTTTGATTTCATCCGGCGTGGCGTTGGGATTGACCTGTCTTAAAATCGCCACTGCTCCAGCCACATGTGGAGCTGAAAAGGAGGTGCCGCTCTGGTTGGTATAACCTCCAAACCTGTTACTGGTCCGGATAAGTTCTCCCGGAGCCACTACCTCTGGTTTTATACTGACCCCATCACAATCCGAAGGTCCACGACTGCTAAAGCCGGAAATAACATTACTGGAATTTACAGAGCCGACCGCAAAGCAGTTAAAATCGGTGGTGGCTCGGTTAGCGGGATTTCGAATGGTTTGAGCAGCGGTTCCTTCATTCCCCGCCGCAAATATAACCACTGCTCCGGCCGCCTCTAAGTTATCAATTACCTTCCAGTACAAAGGAAGACAACCTACATTAGCTGTTGGAATCCCCCAGGAATTATTCACTGCATCCGGAACGTCGGTTATGGTATTGGGATTTCCGTCCGGGTCAGAAGCCCATTGTAAGGCCTCTATTTCCACCGACCAGGTGGCGCCTATGTCTATGGCTCGAGCCGCTATCCACTGGGCTTCTATAGCCACTCCTACTGTATCATTGGTAACCAGAGAAGCTCCACACATCACTCCCATAGTCCCTGTGCCATGTCCGGCTACTCCACCAATATTGTCAGCCGGAAAAGTGCTTTTATAAACCGGGTCAAACCAGCTTTCAGCTACAGTTCCACCATTCACCCCTCTCCACCGGCCTGCCAAAGCGACATGATTGCCGTTGACCCCGGTATCTATATTACATAACAATCTTCCGGCTCCTTCATAACCCAAACCCCAGGCCGAATCCACCTTTATGGCTTTAATGCCAGGTTCAACGCCTACCAAAGATCCGGCTACAGAGACCACCTCCACCGGTTTTATTATTTCTGGCTTGGGCTGGGCATAAACGGTTTCCACATCCCCCCGGGTGGCTAATTTTTCCACTTCTCTTTTGGTTGCCTTGACCCAAACCAGATTTGCTATCCAAAAGGCCTTATAGTCCTCAACTTCTCCTTTTTCTTTTTGGGTTTGCAGATAATTTAACAAGCCGGTTTGAGAGCTTTGAGCTTTCTGTTTCAGAGCCTCGATAACAATTTTATGACTGGTAGCTCGGTCAGCTTTGGTAGCTTTAAATTCGGATTTCAATTTGGCCATATCCACCTGGTCTTTCAAATCCAAAAGAACAGAGAAAAATTCAGTCGAAGCTCCCTGATTTAAAAGGGTTTGAAGGTACGGTTCCAAATCTGCCGCAAAAGAGGTGGCCAAAGCCAAACAAAAAAATAAGGTTCCCAAAATAAAAAAAGATTTTTTAAACATTAAGACTCCTTTTAGTGAAGATTTTTGGCACTCGGTTTTCTTTCTCAATTAGGATGATACATACACCTCTTTAAATATAATCAATTTTTATTATTTAACAAGCCCTTTTTGAAAGCACCGGTTTACCTGTTGAGGAAAGCAGCCTTGAATAGCCGGCAACTTCCCTAATTTAAAAAAAGTGCACCCTCAGCTGTTAAAATTGATACGAATTGACGAAGCCCGGTTTTTGGAATTGTGCAAAAAATGACGTATGCCGAATATTGATTTTTTTATGAGAATTTACCTGCTCGACTTATGGGAGTCTCTTTTTTGTTCCCCCAACCCACTGTTAAATAGCACGGCTAACCAGCAGGTCGAAGTCAAATCCTTTAAGCCGATTTTAGAATTCGCCCTGTGAGGGGTAGTTTTGCTTGGCAAAAAATCCAAACCTATTTATCTTAGCCTATGCCCTTACAAGAAACCATCCTTAAATTAGCCCAGATTAATCCGACCACCACCCCTTTTTTCAGCATCTATCTTAATACTTTAAAACCCCGAGGCAAGAAATCCAGCGGGGAGGTTTTTTTGCGAAAGATGATTTTACAGTTTGAAAATTTTCATTCCGAGTATGGATATGACGCTTCCTCGGTCAAGAAAGAAAAAGCTTTTTTAGAGAAAACCTTAAATGAGCTTACTTTTTCCCAGGCGGCCGGCTATGCTGTTTTTGTCAACAGCAGCCAGCATATTTATGAAACCCGGCAGCTCCCTTACTCTCCTGCCGATCAGTTTTTTTGCCAGCTGACCGCCAATCTCTATCCTTTGGTGAGGTTACAGCATGATTTGGAAAATTATGTGGCTGTAGTTTTGGATACCCGCCAAGCCAAGATTTTCACCATCGGTTTAGGGAAAATCGTAGAGACCAAAATCCTGGAAAAAGAAGAGTTTGTAGATGTCCGTCTCAAAGAAAAGCTGGGGCGCTATAAAGTTTATAAGAACAAATTGGAAAGAAAACTTGACCTGTATATAGAAAATTTTGTGGAAGAAGTGCTCAAAGATGTAAAGCAGAAAGTCTCTGACCAAGCGGGTTTTTCTTTTTTTGCCGGGGATGAAGTGATTCTACCAGTAGTTGATAAAAAACTTTCCGGCCTCAAAAATTTTGAACATGGTTTTTTAAAAATTGATATCAAGACCCCTGCTCCTGAAGTTTTGTCTAAATCCTTAGCCGGCTTCAAGAAAAGCAAAAAGCAAAAACGGACCCAAATCTTACAAGAGTTTTTGGAACATTTGGGTTCCGGCAGAAAAATAATCTCCGGTTTTGAAAAAGCGTTTGAAAATTTCAAAAATGACAATATCCTGACTTTGATAGTGGGCTTAGCCCCCGGCTACGAAATCTGTTTTTGCCCTTTTTGCTGGTATTGGGAAAAAACCATCAAGTTAAAAACCTGCCCCAATTGTAATCTGCCTTTGGAAGTGGTGGATTACAGACACAAGCTGGTAAATTTAGCTTACCGATTCGGGGTAAAATTTCATTTTGTGGAAGAAAAGCCGGAATTTAAGAAAAAAGAAGGTGTGGGGGCTTATCTCAAAAGATAGTGCAGGGACTAAAGGTATGGAGATTTCCCAAAACTTGTGGTTGAGTTTTTAATTAACTTCTGGTTTCTTTAATAACAATTTCTTTAAAATCGGGGGTGTCATCACGGTGGTAACCACCACCATAAATATTACCACTGCATATAAATCCGCTTCGATAGCTTGAGAACTTAGACCCACCGCGGCAATGATCATCCCCACTTCTCCTCGGGGAACCATTCCTACCCCTATGGTGACTGCTGACTTAAACCCCATTTTTAGAGCAGCTAATCCGCAGCCGATTAATTTTCCTAAAACTGCAAAGAGCGTAATCAACAGGGCGGCCAGCCAGATATCCGACTGGGTGAAAACCGATAAATCCACTTTGGTACCCAGCATTACAAAAAAGAAGGGGACTAAAAAATCGAATAATGATTCAGTTTTGCTGGCTAATTCGAATTTGGAATTGAATTCGGATAAAACCATGCCGGCCATAAAAGCCCCTACTATAGCGGCGATTTCTAAGTAGCTGGCTAAAGCCGAAAGGCCCAGACAAATTACAATAGCTGAAGCAAAAACTGCGTTCCGGACTCTTAGATTGGCTACTTTGGGAACAATAAATTTTCGGGTTAGCTTGGGACCTATTAAAATCAAAAACAAAACAAAGCCAATGGCTTCTAGAAGAACCAAACCGATTTTTAGATAGGAAACCGTTCCTTGTCCGGCTCCGGTAACGACTGCCAAAACTATCATTCCTAAAATATCATCTATGACTGCGGCACCCAGGATGACTCTGGCAATTTCTGTATCTATTACTTTTAGATCGGCTAAAACCCGGGCGGTTATTCCCACACTGGTGGCGACCATGGCCGCCCCGATGAACATTGCTTCGATGGTGCTATGGTCTACGATTAAGGTGTACAGATAGCCAAAAATAAAGGGGAAAATCACTCCCAAAGTGGCTACCAGCAAAGCCCTTTTGCCTACTTTTAAAATTTCATCTATTCCGGTTTGCAATCCTACTGTGAAAAGCAAAATTATTACCCCGATTTCAGCTAAAACATCATAGATTTGGGCTGGCTCAATTATATTTAATACATAGGGGCCAATGATTATTCCGGCTAAAATTTCACCGATGACGGCCGGCTGATGCAGTTGCTCAAAGATTTCCCCCATTATTTTGGCGGAAAGAAAAATCAGAAATAAACCGAATAGAATTTGAGTTATTCCATCCATGCTAAAACTAATTTAGCGGGGAAGTAAAACTAAGTCAATAAAATTTGCTTTGATGTTCTAAAGACGAGGAGTTAGAAGTTTCTAATTTCCAATACAGCAGTCGTCATAAGGTATTGGTGGAATTCCAGTTTTGAATAGATAATTTATGAGATAGACTACATCTGAAAGTTTTATCTTGCGGTCAAAATTGGGGTCATAGGCACACTTAGAGGTTGTCAAAGTATCTCCTCGGAAAAGATAATCTATGATTTGTATGATATCTGAAAAGCCTACCACTGTATCTCCGCTGGCGTCTCCGGGTTTGGCATTGCAGATATCGCTGTCGTGGTAGTTGTTGGTTCGGCGGTTGTTATGTCCGTAGGTGCCCCACTGGACCGAGCTGGCATCGTATTGGACTCCTAAATTATAAAGATACACATAAGCATAAAACTCCGCTGGATATCCTACCCCCTGTATGGTCACAATTAAGACACTCAAAGAATCACTTTTATCTACATCTCCTACGGCTGGAGCCAGAAGCCAAGGGTCCCCAATGAGCCTAATTGGATAGCCGGCTAACAAACTGCCATTTAAAGAATAGGCGAAGACCTCCGTGCCTGAGATAGAATTCCCTGACCTTACCAATAAAATATCTATTGAATCATTATTATCTAAATCCACCAAAATCGGCTGATGGTCAAATTGGTAGTTCACTTCTAAGGGCCAGCCCGGATAAAACTCACCGTTGGGTTTTAGGATATTTATATACCCCCAAGAGTAAAGCACTATTTCCAGCTCACCATCTTTATCTAAATCCCCGGCTACAGGTCCAGACCAAGGAGCATATATCAGTTGTTTAGGCCATCCCGAAAGCAGCTCTCCTTTCCAGTTAAACACCTCCACTGCCCCAGTTATCCGAGGCCAATCGTCTGGGTTACCGGCACCTCGGACAGCTATTATCTCCAAATTTCCATCTTTATTTAAATCCGCCAAAAGCGGAGAGCAACGATCCATATATTGAGTATATACTGTATCCACAGGCGCTTTAGGCCATCCCTCTACCAATTCCCCGGTATAACGCCAGGCCCAAGCAGAATCAAAAGCCAAAGCCACAACCTCTTTATAGCCATCTCCGTCTATATCTCCTACGGCTGGACAACCTCTTATAAATCCAGGGTGAATGGGATCAGTTTTTATTGTCTTGGGCCAGCCGGGGAGAAAAGTTCCATCAAGTTTATAAACATATATATCCTTCCCCCAAACCTCCTGGAAAATAATTTCTTTATTTCCATCATTATCCAAATCAGCCGGGACCGGCGGAGAAGCCGACTGTGCAGGAGTCCAGACAGGAAAATTAGTCCAGCTATTTCCCTTTTCGTCAATTATATCTAATAACCCCTCTCGGGTAATGTTCACAATTTCATTTTTTTCCATCCCCATCTAAGTCAGCCGCCGAAGTTCCTCCATAAGGAAAGGGAGTTTCTTGCTTCGGAAAACCGCTCAAACTACTCCCCTGATAATCCCAAACATGCAAATATCCATCTCCTAAATGTAAAACAATTTCCAATCCGGGAATTGTATCTATTTCTGCTAAGGTATTGCTGAAATAGGGAAGCATAAAATTAGGATAACGACCTATGACCAGCGGGAAATTAGGGTACAAAACTGGCGGTGCAGAAAGAACAATACCGATATTCAGCAAAATCAATAAAAAAATTAAAACAATGAATTTAACTTCTTTCAAAATCTCAAACATGGTATTCATACCTGTTCAAATGTTTTAAAATTCGGGGAGGGTTTCAAGCCCTCCCCGAATGCCTCGCGACTACGGGTGGTCGCAAGTAACCGCTGTGAAGTGCTGTTGGTATACCGTGGTTCCCGGATGCCAATACACCGAATCTCTAGATTCGGGAGAAACTCCGCCAGTGTGGGCAAGGTCTGGGAAGAGTTTATAATATCCGGTTTGATTATCTATATCGTCGGGGGTGACTAACCACTTATAACCGGCACCAAAGTGCGTCACCTCTCCATAGGTGACATAAGCTAGTCCTCCTGCGGTCCACTTGTAGACAAGTACGCGGTCACCCACGCCATACTCGCAGTCGATTCCGTCATAGAAGATACTACCTGTTATAGCTTCATCCCCGCCACCAGCGGAATCTTGGGCTTGAATCACTGGCTGAGCAATAAAATAACCTATTAAGCCAACAGTGACAAAACCTATTAAGAATAATAAAAATGTTTTCTTTCTCATTTTAATTCTCCTTCCATGAGATTAAAATTTTAGAGTTTAATTTTTTAAATCAGCGTTAGCAGATAAATAAAAAGCCCAGCTTCTATCCGCCTTTACTTACTGGCGGGCAAAAGCCGGGCTTCGACTAAATCAGCTAACCTATATATATATATATCATTTACACCTCGTGGAATTTCTACACTAAATTTACGTCATCTTTTTCAAATGTCAAGTCTTAATTACAATTATTTCAAATCTCCCAATAAAAACCACCTTTGAAATCCTTATCCTTTATTTTCACCCAATACAATATTTCATATTTCCCCTTTTCCGCTAATTTGAAATAATGACAGAAATGATTGGTCATATACATGGTAGTCTTAATCTGGTCTTCTTTCTTAGGGGTAATCACTTTTACTTTAACCGTAGCATCTGTGATTTCTTTGCCGGTCTTCTCATCTTTAATAGTCACCGCAAAATGATGAGTCATGCTTTTATCCATACTCAGCATGGCCTCTTCCCCTTGGGCTAACTCTTTATCCGTCTTTTTCGTTTTATCCAAAAAATCCTTATTGGGTAATATTTCAAAAGCGAGTTTGTAGCCGTCTATGGCAATTTCTTTGATTCTCGCAGGCAACTTCTTCTCTTCTGCGGCACAACCGAGAATGCTTAAGCTAAATAGAATCGCTAAACTAAAATGCAAAAAAGTTTTCATAAGTACTCCTCTTATTAAAATTCTTCCTCTTTCTCTTCAATAAAATCTGGGGGGGATTGCTCGAATTCTTCTTTACATGTTTTGGAACAGAAATAAAAGATTTTCCCTTTATAAATGTAAGTTTCCTGAGCTTGGCCGTGTTTTACTTCCATACCGCACACCGGGTCAGTCGGCATTTTGTCCTCCTTTTCGCCAAAAGCGGATTCTCCTTAAGCGGAGATTTTTAACGTGAGCCTTTTTCATCTTTAGGGATTTTAAGTTTGCGCACGTCTTCCCAGTAATATTTTTTAGGGTTTTTTTCGAACTCTTTTTGACACTTATCCGAACAAAAGAAATAAAATTTCCTCTGGTACAAAATTTTATGACTGTTTTCTTCTTTATTTATTTTTTTATGACAGACTGGGTCAAAATACATATAATTAATTTCTAATGTAAAGTAATCCCGGAAATTTTCAAAGTCCCTCTCTTCAAGGCTCTTTCTTTCATTATGCCAAAAATAGCCGGTGTTACAATTAATACGTGAATAGCCGAGGTAATCACGCCTCCAATCATAGGAGCGGTTATGGGCTTCATTACATCCGAACCGGTTCCGGTTGACCACATAATTGGTATTAAACCTATTAAAGTTGTTCCAACTGTCATTAGCTTAGGCCTTAACCTTAAAACCGCTCCTTCTAAGATAGCCTCGTATAATTCTTTTTTTCCTACTGGTCCAGCTCTCAATTTTCTATCTAAGGCTTCGTGCAAATAAACCACCATTACTACTCCGGTTTCAACTGCAATTCCAAACAGGGCTATAAATCCTACCCAGACTGCTACAGAAAAATTATAACCTAAAAGATACTGCAAAAGAACTCCTCCCACCAAAGCAAAAGGGACCGATAACATAATGATTAAAGACTCCCAGAAATCTTTAAAGGTAAAATAAAGTAAAATAAAGATTATAGCAATCACCATCGGAACTAAGAGTTGCAATCTTTTCTTGGCTCGAATCTGATTTTCATATTGCCCTGACCAGGTAACATAATATCCCGAAGGTAAATCCAGCTCTTTTTCTAATTTGGCCTTGGCTTCGTCTACAAATCCTCCGATGTCTCTTCCTACTACGTTTAAAAACACCACCGAACGTAATAAACTATTCTCAGAGAAAATTGAAGGAGGTCCAGGAGTTATTTTTATATCCGTTAATTGTTCTAAAGGAATTTGAGCTCCGGAGGGAGTGGGAACTAAAACCCTTTTTAAAGCCTCTAGATTATCTCGATATTCTCTTAAATATCTAATTCGAATTGGGAACCTTTGACGACCTTCAACCGTATTGGTTAAATTCATTCCTCCTACTGCGGTCTCAATTATATCTTGTACCTCTCCCACATTAATTCCATAGCGTGCCGCCTGCTCTCTTTTGATAGCTATATCAATATATTTTCCACCGACCACTCTTTCGGAAACAACTCCGGTTGCCCCCCGAACATCTTTTAAGATTTTTTCAGCTTGGAGCGATAAATCATTCAGAACTTTTAAGTCTGAACCTAAAACCTTTACTCCTATATCCGTTCTTACTCCGGTGGAAAGCATGTTGATGCGGTTGATAATTGGCATGGTCCAAGCATTTCTCACCCCTGGGATTTTTAACAGGTTGTCCAGTTCGTGAATAATTTTTTCTCTGGTCATCCCTTCCCGCCACTGGTGCTTGGGCTTTAGCAGTACAATGGTTTCAATCATTGAAATCGGAGCCGGGTCAGTGGCGGTTTCGGCTCTGCCCACTTTTCCTAAGACCTCTGCTACTTCTGGAAAACTTTTAATGATTTTATCCTGGACTTGTAAAATTCTTTTGGCTTCAGTAATATTTACATTAGGTAGAGTAATTGGCATAAATAAAAGTGACCCCTCATCCAAAGGAGGCATAAATTCTTTTCCAATCCGACCAGCTAAAAAAATGGTAAAAATTAAAATTAATCCATTCACTATCAGGGTTCGGACTTTGTATTTTAAAGCCAATTTTATAATCGGTTGGTAAATTTTAATGAAAAATCTGGAGAGTGGATTTTTTTCTTCTGGTCGTAATTTTCCCTTGAGTAAGAAAGTTATCAAAACCGGAATTAATGTTATAGCAATGATAGCCGCTCCTGACATAACCGAAGTTTTGGTAAAAGCTAAAGGTCGAAAAAGTTTTCCCTCCTGTCCCTGAAGTAAGAAAACTGGCAAGAAAGATATAATCAGTATCAATAAAGAAAAGAAAATCGGTCTACCCACCTGTTGACAGGCTTTTAAAACCACCGGGGTAATATCTTTAAGTTTTTCTTTTGATTCGCTTAAATGCCTGTAAGCGTTTTCCACCATTATAATGGTGGCATCCACTAAAACTCCTATGGCAATCGCGATTCCACCTAAGGACATAATATTAGAGGTGATTTTCAAATAATACATAGCGATAAAACCGATTAAGACTGCCACCGGTATCGAAATTATGGCCGCTAAAGAAGCTTTAAAGTGAAACAGAAATATAAAAATTACCACACTTACAATTACACTGATTTCAATTAAATTCTCTTTTAAAGTGGCAATCGATTTTTCAATTAACTCTGCCCTATCATAAGCGGTTTTGATTTCAACCCCGGGAGGTAAACCTTTCTCTAGCTCTTTTATTTTGGCTTTAACCCGGTCAATGACTGCTTTGGCATTTTCCAAATACCGCATAACCACAATCCCACCCACCACTTCTCCATCCCCATTCTTATCTAAAAGCCCCCTTCTAATATCTGAACCCAATTGTACAATCCCTAAATTTCTGACATAAATCGGCACCCCATTTTTATCTACTCCCACTACTATATTTTCAATATCTTGAGTAGATCTTATATAACCTAAACCTCTGACCACATATTCCATATCCGAAGCTTCAATTAATTTTCCTCCCACATCATTGTTACTTCTTTCCACCGCCATTTTTACTTGCGAAACTGGAATCTTATAAGCCAAAAGCTTGTTGGGATCCAAATCGATTTGGTATTGTTTGACAAAACCACCGATGGAGGCTACCTCCACCACGCCTGGAACAGAATTTAACTGATAGCGGATGTACCAATCTTGAATAGCTCTCAGTTCTCCTAAATCATAATCTTCTCCTTCCACTGTGTACCAGAAGACATGCCCTACCCCTGTCCCATCTGGTCCCAAAGTAGGTCTAACACCCATGGGGAGTAACCCTTGGGCATAACTCAATCTTTCCAAAACCCGGGTTCGAGCCCAGTACAGGTCAATTTTATCTTCAAAAATGACATAGATCATAGAGTAGCCGAAAGCCGATTCTGCTCTGACCACTCTTATGCCTGGCAGACCTTGCAAATTGGCAGCCAAAGGATAAGTTATTTGGTCCTCGATAGTCTGGGGAGACCTTCCGGGCCATTCGGTGAAAACAATCACTTGATTGTCAGATAAATCCGGAATAGCATCTAAGGGAGTATGCAGTAAAGCCCAAATTCCCCATCCAACTACAACAATAAAAAGGAGAAGAATGATAAATTTGTTAGCAACCGATTTTTCAATTATTTTTTCAATCATTTTTTTAAAATTTAATGCTGGTGCTCTTCTTGTTTTTTATCTTTTTCCAAAGACTCTATAGTTAGATCTTCCATATTCATTTCCTCTTCGCTGGCAATAGGAGTTTCCATCTCAGACATGGCTGCTCCACCCAACATCAACTGACTTTCTGAATCCAAAAGGAATCCGGCCTTGCTAACCACTTTCTCTCCTTCTTTTAATCCCTCTAAGATGGAATGGTAATCTGCTGATTTGATTCCGGTTTTAACCTCTCGGGGCTGAAAAACTCCCGCTTCAACCTGGACCCAGACTATTTCTTTTTTACCGGTGCTTAAAACTGCCGTGGCCGGGACTACCAGGCTCTTTCCGGAGGCAACTTTTATCTTGGCATTCACATACATTTCCGGCTTGAGCTTTTCTGCCGAATTGTGGAACTCAGCTCTTATGCTTAAAGTTCTGGTCAAAGGATTTAGAGTGGGAGCAATGAAGTTAATTTTTCCGAAAAAAACTTCTCCCGGATAGGCCTGGGTGGTCACTTCCACTTTTTGTCCCAATTTCACAAAGGAGATTTCATATTCATAGATATCGGCGTACATCCAGACCACTGCTAAATCATCAATCTGGAAAAAATCCTGCCCCTCTGATACATACTGCCCTTCCACTATCTCCTTTTTGGTTATGATCCCACCGATGGGAGCAAAAATTGTCATAGTGGTTTGAACTTTTTTGCTGGTCTCTATATTCAAAATCTGCTCTTCGGTAATCCCCCACAACAAAAGTTTGTTTTTGGTGGATTCTACTAAACTTTGGGTAAGCGCAATCTGATCTGTTGAGGAAGAAGATTTTGTTTTCTCAAAATTCTCTAGGGCTAATATGTATTCCTGTTGAGTGGTGACCAAATCCGGGCTGTAAATCTCCAGCAAAGGTTCTCCTTTTTTTACTTTTTCACCAGTAAAGTTCACATGCAGTTTTTCCACTCTTCCACTGAAACGGGCCGCTATATGGGCTTGTCTGGTCTCGTTGTAATCGATTTTACCGACCGTGTTTATTTCTCTTTCCAGGGACTTATATTCAACGGTGCTGACACCTACATTGGCTAAAATCATCTCTGACGGAGATAGGCGGACTTCATTGATTCCTTTGCCGGATAAAAACGGAACTTCCGACCTTTTCTTTTTGATTAACTCCATGCCGCAAAATTTGGATACTCCCGGGGTTTCTGATGCTTCCGGATATCCCATAGGACAGACATACACATACTCGCTGGCCTCCGCGGAAGCAGATTTTTTGGAAGCAAACCAATCTTTCGGCAGAAGGAAAAACCACCCGATGGCTAACACCAGTCCGATTATTAACAGATAAAATGCTAGGGTCCCCCATCTTTTTCTCTTTTGATTTTCAAATTGTGTTTCAGTCATAAATCCTCCTGTAAAACAAAAAGGTAGTGGGGGCACTGTTCCCCTTATTCTCTTAAATCTACGCCAACCGCCTGCTCTAAATTGGCAAACGCTTCCTGGTAATCCACTAAAGCTTGATAATATCCCAATTGAATATCTTTTAAAGTCCTCTCGGATTCTAACAAAGTTAAAAAATCTACTTTTTCGGTTTGATAACTTTGGGTAGCTGCTTGCAAAGATTGCTGGGCTTGAGGCAGGATGCTGTTTTTATATAGTTCAAAGATTCTTTCTTTGGTTTTCAGTCTGATATAAGCATCTTGCACTTCCAAAGCCACCAGATTGTACGTGTTATTTAAGCTGGCTTGTAGATTTTCTTTTTCTCTTTGTGCCATGCGCAATTCCGCATTTTCCTTTTGTAAAAACCATAGAGGAACCGAAGCAAACACTTCAAAATCCCACCCTCTAAAGCCAGAAAGAGAGGTAACCCTTCCCAGCTTTACCATAAAATCCGGAGCATAATTCCATTTGGCAAAACCCACTTGGGCTTTAGTTTTTTCTAACTGATATTGAACTACTTTGATTTGGGGTCGGTTTTGTTTAGCCATTTCCTGCAATTGGGCCAGTTCATATTTTAAACTATCTTTTTTTACTTCTTCTGGTAGATGTAAGGGAGAATTCACTGCTTTATTCATCAGAATATTTAACTGAGCCACATTGATGGCTAACCCTTGGTCTGTTTCTAAAAGCTCATTGTTCATCAAACTCAATTCCACTTGGATTTTTAAGACATCCGGCTGGCTGGCTTTTCCCACCATATACTGGGTCTGGGTTATTTTGGAAAAGTTACTCAAAATCTCCACGTGATGATGAATCACTTCCATAGCTTTTAAGCCAAAATAATATTGGTAATAGGCCTTCTTGGCCTGGGTCAAAACTTCCCGCACCTTTTCTCTATATTCTTCTTCAAAAGCATTACTTTCTTTTACCGCCGCTTTTCTCTGTAACAGAAGTTTGCTGGGGAAAGGGATATTTTGCTGCACATAATATTTTTTATAGGCACTCTGGCTGAAATCGAAATTGTTGGGGATGTCTTCATACATTATCCCTATCATGGGGTCTTCCAAGGCCCAGGAAGTGGACACTGAAGCTTTCTTGGCTTCCCACATTTTTTGGGATGCTAAAATCTCCGGATTTTTACCGGCAACTTCACTTAGCACCTCTTTTAAGCTGATGGTTTCGAGATTGGGCTGAGACCAGCCTGGTTTTGAAAGAAGTATGCTTGTGATAGCAAGTTGCAGAAGTAATCTGGTTATTGAAAATTTCATATTTTTATTGGACTTTAATGATTGATTTCATTTACTGCTTCTGAATTATGGTGATGGGTGGTTTCTCCCTGTTTGTCTTCCATTAAGGAATACAGGATGATGAAAATTACAATTAAAAAAATCCACAAAAGCCCGGCAAAATGCCAGGGGTATTTTTTTAGGATTTGGAGCGCTTTCATTTTTAAATAGGTAATGCAAGCTTTATGCCAGCTTTGAATAAATTTTGTCAGGTTGGTATCTGGTTATAGCTTCATCTGTTAGCTAAAGTTGATTTTTTGAGGAAAATTTCTTTGCTTGATTTTTTGTATGATTTGCTACAGTGGTAGTGCAAATGCTACAGTGGGGGAGTTTTCTCTTCTTTATAAATCGAGTAGGGGCGAAGTTTATCTTCGCTCGAATTTAGGGTGGAGACAAGTTCCACCCCTACGCGGGTGATTTTATCACCACTTTTTTATCCTCCCCTCGAAGGGAGGCGGTCTTCATAGGCGGAGATTTGATTCCCCGCCGATTCTATGGGTCGGGAAAGGACCCTTCAGGGCGGGGTTATCAATTTGGGGCCAAAAGTCCCAAGATCTATTAACTTGTAATTTTAGGAAAAGTATCTCAATTTCAGGGAAGTTGTATTTTCATTTGTCTAGAATTCTGCGTATAATGGTTAAGGCAGGAGGAAAGAAAATGAAAAAAATAATCTTTTTACTTAGTTTTTTAGTTTTAGCCAGTTTGGGAGTAACTACCAAAGCTTTTGCTGTGCATGGATGTAATAGTTCTACTTCTCATAATTATGGTCGCTTTTCCCCACCGGTCTCTTATTACTCCTCTAATTATCGTCCTTATTCTTTTGCTTCCCGTAATTATTACTCATTTCCCCGCCAACCTAAATTTTTCAGACATCACTTTCGGCATAATTACCAACCGCATTTTCGCAATTACTGTAATTACTAATAAAAAACTTGCTAAAAGAGCCCCTTTTAAGGGGCTTTTTTATTTTTTTGATGCTTGTGCTAAAAATTGCTTGACTGTGGGGGTTTTTTGAGGTAATTTGAGTATGTCTAATTTGAGTTTAAAGGTCCCTCTCCTCTTAGGGGAGGTTTACCTCGAGTGTAATCGAGAGGGCAAGGGAGGGGTTAGTGTAGCGGTCGGATTCATCCTGAGCCGGTCGAAGGATTTATCCGACTCTGTTTTTGATGTGCGATGAATCGCACCGCTACGAAGAGAATTTTAGGGGAGATTTAATGAAGAAAAGCTACTTTTTTATTATTGGCATTGTGTTTCTGCTCACATTTTTTAAAATTTCATTTTCTCAAAGTCCGGATTCGATACCGTTTGCACCGGCAATTAATTATCCCACTGGTGCAAATCCCCTGTCAGTATTTGCTTCCGATTTAGACGAAGACGGTGACAATGATTTGGCATTAGTAAATACATCAAGTAGTTTGGTTTCAATTTATATGAATGATGGGAATGGCACATTCGGACCAAAAGTCGACTACGGAATAGGAAAAACTCATTTCTCTCTTTTTGTTTCTGACTTGGATGGAGATACTTATGAAGATTTGGCAGTAGCAAATTGGGATAATAATGATGTATCTCTTTACAAAAATACTGGTAACGGCACATTTTCACCTCAAAGTAACCTTGGGGCAGGCAATCGTGCTTCCTCAGTTTTCGCTTCAGACCTAGACGGAGATACAGATAAAGACCTGGCAGTTGCAAATTCTAACGCCAGCACGGTATCAATACTAAAAAACAATGGTGATGGGACTTTTGCTCCAAGCGTGTCTTATGAAATAGGGGGCTATCCTCTTTCAGTTTTTGCTGCAGATTTAGATGGAGACGGAGACAACGATTTAGCGTTACCAAATGGCGGTACTGCTGTGGCAGTGTTAATGAACAATGGAGACGGTACTTTTGCCACAAAAGTAGAGTACGGTACTGGAGAGGCACCATTTTCGGTTTTTGTGGCAGATCTAGACGGGGATGGCGACCGAGACTTGGCCACAGCAAATGTCAATTATGGTACCGCTTCAGTTCTAAAAAACAATGGGGACGGATCTTTCTTTGGAAGAACCGATTATTTCATGGGTGATTTTTGCCGTTGGGTTATTGCTTCGGATTTGGACGGCGATGGGGACCAAGAATTAGTAACTGCAAACCAAGGTAGTGGGACCATTTCAATTCTGAAGAACAATGGGGCAGGAGTTTTTTTTGCCAAAGTTGATTACTTTGTTGGAAATAGTCCTACTTCAATTTTTGCTTCAGATTTAAATGGCGATGGACACCAAGATTTAGCAGTGACCTTATTAAGCGACAGTGTCTCTATACTAATGAATTTATCTTGTCTTCTTGCTCCACAAATAATGTCACTCCAACCGTTACAAGTGGTAGAAAACGAGAGTTTAATTGTCCCAGTATCTGTTTATGGAAGTTGCCCACAAATTCCTACTCTCTCCGCCCTCACCCTCCCTCCCAACTCCTCCTTCTTCGACTCCGGCAACGGCTCCGGCTCTTTCACCTTCACCCCGGATTTCACCCAAAGCGGAATCTATAATGTCACCTTCATCGCCTGCGACACAGTCGCCTGTGACAGCGAAACCGTCCAAATCACCGTCAACTGCGGCGAAACCAAACGAGGCGACCCCAATGGAAACGGACAAATCACTCTGCCCGATATCATCTACTTAGTCAACTATGTCTTCAAATACGGACCAGCTCCGGTCCCGGAAAAATGCGACGGGGATGCCAACAACGACACCCAGGTCAACCTGTCCGACATCCTGTATTTAGTCAACTACGTCATCAGAGATGGTCCACCTCCCCAGCCGCCAACCTGCTGCTTGTAGTTCTGCCATCCTGAACCCTTCGCTTCGTTTATCCTGAGCTTGCCGAAGGACTCAGAATGACAAAAGACATTTTTTTATTCTTACATACCATCAACAAAAAAGCCCCTTTAAACGGGGCTTTTTCATTATGAAGGATAATCTAAAATTCTTTAAGGGCTGCTGAACACATAATTGACCAAGAGCAGTATGTCAGTCAAATCCACTCTGGCGTCTTCGTTCATATCACCCGATAAAAAGAAGGGAATCGGCTCCGGACCTCCTCTGAAGACGTAGTTGACCACGTAGACAATGTCGATTAAGGTGATTTTCTCATCTCCGTTGGCATCTCCCGGGGTATATAATTCATATTCACTGATATCACAGCAGGAGCCGTTGGTTTGAATAGCCAGAGTCACCAGACGCGGCACCACATACAACAGCAGTTTTTTCTTCCAGACCTTGCCGGTTTGGGTGGTAATCTGAAGCTCCAGCTCGCCTCCTAAGGAATCCGAGCCGGGGGCTATGCCAAAGCTAAACACAGCTGTATCCGACAGGGTTGGCTGTATATTGCCAAAATCAACAAAGGTTGGTGTAAAATTAACCACCCAGGGGGGAGAACTGATCAAAGCCACGGCCACACCATGTAAGGGCTGGCTACCGGTATTTTCAATTATCAAAGTGTAGATATTCCCCACCGAGGAATTCTCCACCTCATAAGCCATAAGGGGTGAAAAGGCCGTCAACCACATCCCGCTCAAAATTAAAATGATATGTAGTAGTTTTTTCAGCATCAGCTTTACTGAATTTTAAATTGCTTGATTTTTTCCTGAGTTATTTTCTGCAACCTGGCTGCATCCTGGGGATTCAGATTCTTTTGAGCTGGAATCTCCTGTAAAGTTTTTTCTAAAATTTCTGTGGCTTTGGCAAACTCCTTTTTTTCTGCATACAGGTCAGCCAAATTTTTCTTAACATCCCAGAACAAAGCCAGTTTCCCGAATTTTTCTAAGAATTGAGTATTTATGGCAATGGCTCGGTCTAATTCGCCTTTTTCCTGATAAAGTTTGGCCAAAAACAAATAGGCTTCCCGATGCGGCCTGATCCAGGCTTGAGTATAAATCGGTAAGGTTCGCTTTTCTTCCAATTTTGTGATTCTGGCTAGATCTTCTTCCTCCCATAAGCCCTGGGGATATTTATCAGTCAATTTAGCTATGGTTTCTATGGCTAAATCTAGGTTACTTTGAGAACTGTGGCATTTGGCTATCTTCAAGTAAGCCAGATCAGAACTGTAGGTAGGGTACTTTTCATAATACTGGTATAGCTCATTGATAAAAGAAATCTCAACTTCACTGATATAATTTCTCCACAAGAAACTCTCCTCTAATTTCTTGGCTTGCGGATACTCCGTTACTACTCTCTGATAGTATCCCAGGGCCTCCTCATATTTTCCTAATTTTTCGGCCGTCTCTCCGGCTTTTAGCAAGGCCTCATCGGCCCAAGAGCTTTGCGGATGGGTTTCAACAAAATGCAAAAGCCGGGAAATTATCACTTCCGGGGAGGTGTTATAAAAATTCTCGAAAGATTTCATATATTCCTGCACGTCTGATGCTCCGTTTAGTGGGTAATTCAGCTTATCCTTGGCAAACACATCAATCCTCCCACCAAATAAACTGCATAATAATATGGCAAATAGAATGACTTTATCTCTTTTCATGGCTCCGCATTTCTTAAGCTTTGTTCTAAATATTGATTGGGGTCGGGGGCTTGTAAATCAAAGGTGCGAATAAAATTACTTCCGGCTCCCTTTTCAATCCAATACACCTCATTGGGTGCTGTGGCTCCATGACAGGCCTGCCAAATAGATGGATTCACGGCATCAATCTCAATGGGGAAGAGCTTGAACAGAGAATAAACATACTCCTCCCAAGTCCCGATAAAATGATTGGCAAAAGAGGGGTCGTATATTTCCCCGGCAAAATTGCAGAAAACATGGTCCGAAACGATTAGCTGTTGAACCAGGTTGTTAATTCCTTGCACTGAATCCACCCGCAGGCACTCAGTATAATTTTCCCAGGGAGAGCCGAATCCCAGGGCTACATGGTGAAACCCCACCCCGTTTATCCCCTGGGAGGCCAGTAAATCGTAGAAGAAGGATGCCCAATTCCCACAGGCTCCTCTCTGTTGGTCCAAAAACAAGCCGGTGGTGAAGATTCCCCCCGAATTGGGAAATTGATATTGAACCCCGGTTTGCTCCAAGATACTTCTTTGGATGTAGTGGTCGGTAAAGGACTTATCGGATAATTGCACCGGGGGTGCCCACTGGCAAGACCACTTCATAATCTGCACATAGGTTTGGTCTGTCACTTCCTTCCAGGTGGAGTATAGAATATGGGTGGTGCTTTGCTGTCCAAAGTAACGGTAGATTCTCCCATCCAGATAGTAATACCGAATATTAATAGTAAAAGCAGTATCTCGGGTAACCAGATTGGGAACAACCGGGGCGAAAGGTGTAAACTCTACATAGTATCCGCTATTGATTTCGACCTTATCCACCGTATACCAAGGATTTCCCACCAGAATTTGCGGAGAACCGACCGGAATCCTGAATCCTTCACTGTCGCTGGCCATCTTCATTTTTATTTTGATGGCACTTCCTTTCACAAAAGCTATGGGATAGTTGTAATTATCTTCATCGGTTAGGTTATCATCGTCTCCCATATAAGGGTAATCGTCATGAGGCATAGGCAGAGGTCTGATGGTGTTGGAGTCGATGTCCAGACTTTTTATTTTCCACTCATAGGCCGGGATCGAATAGTCTGTGGCCGTAAAGGGAGTTTGTCTGTGAAAAATTAAAGGGCTGGAAGCCGGGGTCAACCCATCTTTAAAGGTGAGCTGGGTCATCCCCACTCTGACCACATAGAACTCCAAAATAGCGCTACAAGAGGCAAAGTCCGCCTTTCTTTTGGCATAAAGTAAAACCCGGTACTTGCCGGTGGTGGCGAATTGACCGTTTTTTTTCTTTCCGTCCCAGATTTTGATATTGGTCCCGGGGGGCAAGAGCTCTTTGTCCATAATTTTTTTAATTTCTATGGCATCCATCAGGATTTTCATGGTGACCCAGGATGAATCGGATATGGTATAAATAACCGGAAGCCCGGGTGAACCGGTCAGTCTGGGGTCGATGACTTTGTAGCTTTGTTCGGAGAGGTTGATGCAGAATTTGTTGACCAAATCCCCTTTGATTTCAACTTTCTCTTCGATTCCGGTAGGGACCTGGGCTAAAACGGATATAGTACTCCCCACCACGATTAGAGAAAAAATAATTGATTTGAAAATCAAAGAAGTTTTAACTTTCCTGGTCCTCAAGTATCCTAACCTCTCTTAACCTTACTCCCCCTCGGTGTTGCTTTGGAAAAGATGTTATTTCCCACTTTATTTTAACATAAAAACGGCGTTTTGTCAAGCGAAATCTTTGGCAAAGAGCTATTCATAAGGGGGTTAGTTAGCTCTCAAAGTTTAAAAATTCCCGAACCGTCATCATTTTGAGGTCAAAAATTTCTGCTTTCATCAACTCACTGGCAGTGCACAAATTAGCACAATGTTTCACGTGAAACATTTTAAAGTTTTTTTCTCTCATCTAGAACCTACATTTGCTTACTTCTATCTGCGACTTACCCAAATGTCAGTACCTCCAATGCTACCCGGTCTGCCACCCGAAGCAAAATAAAGGCTTAAACCATCATAAGTCATGCTAGGAGAAAGGCAACGGAAGGAATCATTCACGGGAGAAGGTACAGTATCGGCTACACTCCAGTCCCCACTCTCAAAATAAGAAGCATATATCTGGGGACCATAGAAATTCCATCTTATGAAGTGCAGCATTTTCCCGTCTGCAGAAATATTAGGGTCATCTTCTGTGAAATTGGCGTTAACTCCTGGCCCCAAAGGGACTGAGGTGCCCCACCCAGACCCATTCCATGTGCTAACTCTAATACCGAAGACAGAATTAAAATAAAGTTTGTTATTATCAGCAGTAAGTGAGGGAGATCCCTCGTCGTATGCAGTATTGATATTAGCACCTAAGTTTATGGGTTCTCCCCATTCGCCCAAAGAACTGTCCCAAACAGACATCCAAATATCGTCTCCTCCTAATCCTGTGAGTCTTTCTGACTCAAAAAATAGTCTTTTTCCATCAGCTGTGACGAAGGGTTTCGCTTCATAATAAGCACTGTTAACCTTTCCAGGTATTCTGACCGGCACACTCCAAGATAAACCATCCCACACTGAATAGTAAATGTCGTCAGATCCTAATGTCCCTAGGCTAGCAAAATAAAGAGTATTACCATCTGGTGATATACAAGGCGTTACTTCAGCACCCGCAGTATTCACCGGCGGTCCTAAATTCTGCGGCTCTCCCCAGAGAGGACAACCATCTGGAACAGGTCCCCCTTTAAAAACATAATTCACCAGATAAATCAAATCAGTCAGATTGGTCTGGCAGTTGGCATTCACATCCCCGGAAAAGCGAATAGCAGGCGAAGGTCCCCCCTTAAAGATATAATTCACCAGATAAACAATATCGCCCAAGTTTACTTTGGAATCGTTATTCACATCACCGGGAATTAAAGCATAAGCAGATGAGAGATAGAGAAAAAGATAAAATACCAAAAGTAAAGATAATGTCTTAAACATCTTTTAAGCCCCTATTTAGAACTATAAAATTAAGAGTATTTAATTCTTAATCTTTCCGCCTACTACTTCAATCTTCGGCTTTTCCGAACCAAAAACCTCCCCTATGATTTTAGCTTCTTTAACCCCCTGCTGGTGTAAAGCGTTAAGCAAACTTTCAGCTCTTTCTTTGGAAATAGAAATGAAAAGCCCTCCGGAAGTCTGCGGGTCAAAGAAAAGCTCCTGCATCACAGGAGAAATTCCCTCTTCAAATTCAATATTATCCCCAACCGCCTGCTGATTCGATTCGGTCATACCCATCCTGACCCCTTTGGCAATCATATCCAAACTTTCCGGGTAGTGGGGAATTTCATTGGCATACAATCTGATTCCAACTTTACTTGCTCGAGCCACTTCCCAGGCATGTTCCGCCAAGCCGAATCCGCTGATATCTGTGGCAGCTGAAGCGTTATATTCCACCATTAAGCGGCTGGCTACCTCATTTAAGCGGGCCATGTTAAGACACACTTTTCTCACAATTTCATCCGATATCAATCCTAATTTCTTCCCGTGAACTATCACGCCGGTCCCGATTAACTTGGTTAGAACTAGGATATCTCCGGCTTGCGCCGTAGAATTTCTTTTGATTTCGCTGGTTTTAGCAATTCCGGTAACTGCTAAACCATATTTTAATTCATCATCTTTGACAGTGTGCCCTCCCAATAAAACTGCTCCGGCTTGGTTGAGAGTTTCCAAGCCCCCTCTTAGGATTTCCGCCAAGAACTGCTTATCAATTCCTCGTGAGGGAAAACAGCATAAATTTAAAGCGGTCAGGGGACGACCACCCATGGCGTAGATGTCGGACAGCGAATTGGCTGCTGCTACTTTGCCGAATAGAAACGGGTCATCAATAACCGGGGTAATAAAATCAGCGGTCTGGACTAAATTCAGGTCGTCTGTGAGGCGGAATACTCCCCCGTCGTCGGAGGTCTCAAATCCGACTACCACATTTTCATTGGGCATCTGGGTTATATCTTTGACGATTTCAGCTAAGTCCACCGGACTTAATTTTCCGGCTCAGCCACCGGACTTAGCAAAACCAGTCAACTTGCAAGTTTTACTTTTCTCCATCATATCTATTAGTTTGCCACTTGCGTGGGGAAATCCCCACGGTGGATAAAAAGCATACGAAAATATATCAAAAACATTAAATTTATCAAGCGCTTTGGGCAACCCGGCCAGGCGGGAAATCCCTTTTTGAAGGTTGGCTTAGTTCCCCCAGGTTCAGGGCTTAAATCTTAAAACCCAGGGAAAATTAATTTTTATGGTGACGGGACTTGACATTTGGGATTTAAGTTCGTAAATTAGAATTTATGCCGTTGGGAGTTAAGATTACCAGTTGCGGATTTTTTTTATTTTTAGGGTTGAGTTTATCCTCAATACTTTTGGCTTTTGAACCAATTTTTGATACCTGGTTAAGCTACGAAGTAAGTGATAATCCACAAGCGGTCTATGCCTCAGATGTTGACGGTGATGGAGACAGCGACCTGATAGTGGTCAGCTATAACCTTAATGCAGTTTCCATCTTAAAAAACAACGGAGACGGCACTTTTTCCGGCAACCAGAATTATGGCACGGGGAATGGTCCGGTTGCGGTTGCCGTGGGAGACCTGGACGGAGACACCGACCCAGATTTAGCAGTAACCAATTCGGCTTTTTTGGTTAATACCGTTTCGGTTTTAAAAAACAATGGGAATGGCACTTTCGCCCTCAAAGTTGATTACAAAACCGGAAGCTCTCCCTACGGGGTGGTCACGGCTGACTTAGACAGAGATAACGACTTAGATTTAGCTGTGGTTAACGGAGTGGACAGCAGTGTTTCAATTTTAAAGAACAACGGAGATGGAACTTTTGCCGCTAAAGTTGATTATAGAGCAGGCAATAATCCCCGGGGAATTTTTGCGGCTGACGTCAATGGAGATACCGCTTTGGATTTGGTGGTTGCCAATTTCGGCAGTTCCAACGTCTCGGTGTTGAGAAATAATGGGAACAGTACTTTTGCACCCAGAGTGGATTATCCGGTAAAATTAGATGATGGTCCCTTTTCTGTCTTTGTCCAAGATTTGGATAATGACTTTTTCCTTGATATAATCACCAGTAATTTTTATGGCAGCAATGTCTCGGTTCTGCGAAATAACGGAGACGGCACCTTCGCTCCCCGAGTCAACTACACCACCGGCAACAATCCTTTCTCAGTCTATGTTAAGGACTTAGATGCAGATGGTTATGCGGATATCGTCTCTGCCAATCGTTCGGGTCACAGTATTTCTGTTCTAAAAAACAACGGGAACGGCACTTTCGCTCCTAAAGCTGACTACCCTTCTGGCAACCTTCCCCTCTCGGTTTTTGTCTCTGATTTGGACTCTGATTTTGATCCCGATATCATAGCCGCCAATTCGGGAAGTAATTCGGTTTCGTTGTATCGCAACAACGGTCAAGGAAGGTTTTCCACGGTCACCGATTATGTAACCAGCGTAACCCCCCGCTCGGTTTTTGTTTTCGACGTGGATTTAGACCAGGATAAAGATTTGGCTATTGCCAATGCCGGCAGTCACACCGTTTCGATATTCAAGAATAGTGGAAATGGAACTTTTCCAATTAAAGTAGAGTACGGCACCGGTATAGCTCCGGTGGCGGTGGCCGCCGCTGATTTGGATGGTGACGAAGACCAGGACCTGGCCATAGCCAATTCCGGCAATAATACTGTTACTATTTACAGAAACGATGGCCTGGGAGGTTACCAAGGAATTGAATCTCGAGACGATTATCCTACCGGTAAGTATCCTTACTCGCTTGCCATAAACAATTTCGACCGGGACGTGGATTTGGATATTCTGGTGGCTAATGGCGATGATAGTACTCTTTCCCTTTTAAGAAATCTGGATACGGCCATTTTCGAAGCGGAAGAATTTATTAACACCGGCCCCAATCCCCGCTCGGTTATTATGGCGGACCTGGACAAAGACGGATATCAGGATATTGCTGTGGCTAATTCGGGGAACGACACTTTAGTCACTTTTGTCAAGGCCTACCGTTTTGAATATACCACAGGTAATAGCCCCAGCTCTGTATTCGCGGCCGACTTGAATGGGGATGGTTTTTTGGATTTAGCGGTTTCCAATTATCTTGACCATACGGTTTCGGTTTTTATTAACAAAGGGGATAGCACTTTTTATCCCCGGACGGATTTTAGAACCGCCAAAAACCCCAATGCCATTGTAGCCGCAGATTTTGACCGGGATGGAGATAATGATTTGGCGGTTTCCGGTTGGAATGCTAACGCGGTAACTTTATTGAGGAATAACGGAAGCGGTTTCTTTTCAGTCAGAGTGGATTATGGGGTGGGCACCGGACCGACCTCCTTGGCCGCCACCGACTTAGATTTTCCAGCCGACGGAGTCCCGGAGCTTCTGGTTACCAATTCCGCCGGTAATACTCTTTCGATTTTGAAGAATATAGCGCCACCTTGTGCAGGTAAAATCGCGGACCTAAACGGTGATAATCGAATTCTGCTTTCGGACATCGTGTTTTTGATCAATATTGTTTTTCGCGCTGAACTCCCCCCCAGTCCATTCTGTCGGGTAGATGTAGACGGAAACGGCTCTATCAATGTCTCAGATATTATCCGCTTGGTCAACTATCTTTTCAAAAGTGGCGAACTGGTTTTGACTGACGTTTGCTGCTTCTAAGTAATCTTGAGTTTTGGCCTCCAGTGGCTTAACTTAGCTTTTCTTGAATTTTTTCTCAATATAAATTCTCCAGGGATTCCAATAATGTTTGCGCCAGCCTCGATTGATGGCTTTATAGACTTTATCCGGGAGATTGGCGTGGACCAAGTGAATCTGTCCCCCGCCTTTGACTTTGCTGAAATTCAAAATTAGGATGGAATCTAAATCGGTTTTTTCCCAATCATGTTCTCTCCAGGCCTGAACTATCATTTTTTGGGGGACAATAGCTAAGTTCTTACCGGATAGATAAGGAGGAACGCTGAAATTGGCACCGACTTTTCTGCTTGCGTAAGTTTTATGGCCGCAGGCAGCTGAATGTTTTTTTGCATTTATATAAATTTCAAATAATTCCTCCGGTGCTATATTAAATCTTACCTTCTGCTCGATGGTCTTAGGCATAATTTCTCCTTTTGGCTATCTGATTTTATTTTTGGTCTTAAGCAATCGGAAAGAAATTTACTCGGGATTTACGTTTTGTGAGCCAATTTTTCTTCTTCCTTCTGCTCCATCACGTTGGTGGAATAACCCGGGAAAACTCTTAATTCCGGATAGATGGAGTGAGCCGCGTAGTTGACAGCCACGGCCGCATCCGAAAAACCGGTGCAGATTAGGCGTAATTTACCCTCATAAGTAGCTACGTCGCCGGCCGCGTAGACTCCGCTTAAGTTAGTTTCCATTCTGGGATTTACTTTGATGGTTGAGCCGGCCAGTTCCAATCCCCATTCTTTGATGGGACCTAAGTTGGGAGTGTAACCGATGCAACATAAAATAGTATCCACATCCAAAGTTTTTTCTTGATTTACGGATTTATCCACGATTATGGCACCCTGGATATGGTCATTTCCCAAAATCTCTTTTAATTCGGTGTGGGTGTGAACTTCTATATTTGAATTCATCAGCTGTCGCACACTGGAGGCGGCGGCTAAAAATTTATTGGAGCGGTGGATTAAGTAAATTCCTTTAGCCATATCTTTCAAATGCAAAGCCCAGTCTAAAGCCGTATCTCCTCCCCCAATCACTAAAAGCTTTTTGCCCCGGAAAAATTCGGTATCCTTGACCATATAATAAAGACCGCGATTTTCAAATTTTTTTGCCGACTCTGGCTCTAATTTTCGGGGAGTAAAAACCCCGGCGCCGGCGGTCAAGATCACTTTTTTGCTGAAATGCTCTGCTTTATCCGTGGTTAATTTGATAGCCCGGTCTTCCAGATAAAAAATCTGCTGCACTTTTTCCTCCAGGCAGATTTTAGGATTATACTGCTGGGCCTGTTTATGCAAGTTAAGAGCTAAGTCGGTGGCTAAGATTTTGGGAAAGCCGGCCACATCGTAAACAAATTTTTGGGGATAGAGAGTGGTCAGCTGACCTCCTATTTGGGGCAGGCAATCGATTATTTTGCAGTTTAAATCTCTGAAGCCGGCGTAGTAAGCGGCAAAAAGTCCCACCGGTCCGGCTCCGATTACGGTTATATCGTAAGTCTTTTGGTCTGTATTCATTCGGTTTTGCCTTCGGTTTGAGATGGCTGGCTGGCCGGGTTGGACCGGGACAAATTCAGGGCCTTCTCTTTTTCTTTGATCAAGGCTTCGATTTTGGTTACATCTTCATTTAATAAACTGCTCCGGTAAGGCGGGATTTCGACTATTATATCTCCGTAAATTTTACTCTGACAACCTAAGCGGGAAGTAGGGGCCAGCCCTTCGGCTTCCTCTAATTCATCCTGCTCCTCTTCGGTTTTCCGGGAGAGTTTTTCCATGCCATCCTTGACTATAACATGACAGGTGGAGCAGGCGCAGTTTCCTCCGCAGTTATGCTCCAGGCGGATATCATTATCCATAGCCACATCCAAAAGCGACTGACCTTCTTCGGCTTCCACAGTTTTATTGACCGGCAAAAAAGTCACCTTAGGCATAAGCTCATCGACCATTTTTTTTGCTCTGAAAAACCAAAAATGGATTTTTGACTTCTCCGTAATTGATGGAGGAGGCGTACTGAGATAATTTAGCGGTTACCATCATATAAGCCCAGGTTGGAATGGGGACCGGTCCGCAGCCCTGAACCAAGACCCGTTTACCTTTATACTGTTCCCAATTAAAATTTTCGACTGCCTGGCGGAAGGGCTCTTCCTGAATTATTTGACCATTAACCAAACTGGTAATATCGATGACTTTCATTTATGTCGAGTTTAAGCGAGACATTTAGCTGATTAAAAAATTTATGGTCAAACATAGTCAAGAATTATAGTATGTTTGACCATTCTTGACTAGGGTAGATTGGCTCACCGAGTCTAAGCCGAAAAGGAATGCCCGCAACCGCAGCTTTTCTTAGCATTGGGATTGACAAATTTAAATCCCCCTCCTAAAAGGTCGCCGGTGTAATCCAATGTGGTTCCCATCAGGTATAGAAGAGAGCGGATGTCGACTGCGACTTTCACTCCGTCAAAGTCATAGACTTTGTCCTGCTCGGTGATTTTTTCATCGAAGCTCATCAGGTAGTTCAAACCGGAGCAGCCCCCGGCTTCCACCCCTACCCTCAGATACATATTTTGAGCGTTCTGTTTTTCAATCAGACGCTTGGCTTCTTTTATGGCTCTTTCACTTAGAGTTATCATAATTCCTTGCTCCAATATAAATATACGGATGGTTTGGCCATCTATTTAATGGTCAACTAAATGTTGACCTATTGACCATTCTTGACTATGGTCAACCATAGTATCATATTTGACTATCGACTTTAAAGTAATAAAAAAATGCTATTTGTCAAGAGGGTTATATGTACTTGCAGAAGCAAGTCTAAGAACACTGCCTAAAAGCTCTTGAATACACTTAAAAATTTGTAATCTACTGCAGATTGTATGAAGCATCTTGCACAAGCTTTGTTCAGAAATTGTGCTGGTAAATTTGAGTGAATTTTTCTAGTCATTTCTATCTTGTTTAAATTGAACATCTTACTTGGGGCTTAAAATCAGGGCCTGATACTTTCTGGTCAATTTTATTACAAGGCACTCTTTTTGCTCAAAGGGAGTGTGGTTATGGGTGCAGAAAAACTTATCAACGGCTTCAAAAGAGGCTTCCCTCCCCAGTGGCTGGAAAGGCAGTCGGAGCCCAAAATCGGGAAAGATGAAAAAGGGTATTTCATCTATACCATCAGTGAAAATACCAAAGTTTACTTCGAAGAATATTATCAGTTTTTAGAAAAAATAGAGCAAAAGTGCCAGCTTGACCTGTCCAGCTTAGAGGGAAAATTGAGCCAGACTCCTCCGACCCGGTCTGAGAGTCTGGCCTATTACCGGGCCCGCAAGATTATCCTAGACTTACTTCTGAAAAATATCTTCTCCTTTTATTCTGACTCCAGCAATTTAGGGGTGATTATGACCCCCTGGTGTTTCGGGACTGTCATGTTAGAAAAAGTGGAAATCTACAAAGACCGGATTGCCCGGGGAGAAGCCAACGACCCCGACGTGGGGGATTTCCCCTTTTATGTGTTAGGGTACATTGATGAAATTTACAAAAATACCCTGCTGGAGCTTTTTGAGTTTCCGGAAAAAGCATTTTCGGTCAGATGGCAGTACACCGAGCTTCTGAAAAGATATTCCAAGGTTCTATCCAACGTAACCGCTTCTTTGCAGAGCATCTTATTCTTAGCTAAAAATCAAAACCAGGAAACCTAATGTGCATGACTATAATCTGGTGAACTGGAGTTTTACCTTTGACCCCATTTACTGGGATGCCATTCATTTTTTGGGCTCTTATTTTCTGGTTTCAGTTTTGCATTATGGCCTGGGACTTTCCCTGGAAGATGCCTGTGTGGTAGCATTTACTCTGGGACTGGCCTGGGAAGTCAAAGATGTCTGGAAAGATGACGGTTTCGGAGTGAAGGATTTGAGTCTGGATGGAGCAGCTATTGGACTGTACTGGAAGATCCATCTGGGCAAGAAAAAGCACTGACGGCGGCATTGTCACTTGTGCATTTTAGGCAATTTTACCCTCTAATTTAGTGAAAATTTCTCCTATTTTCTGAGCTTATCTCCCTCATTTTGCTCCCTTTTTATACAATTTTTTTTTATATTTTTTCCTGTATAAATCTTGCTCCGCAAAATGCCGAAATAATAGGTGAGTGCAGCTTTGCCCGGACACTTTGAACCCAGGAACCAAATGTTGACCCGAAAAGTCCTGATTGTAGATGACAACATCAATATGTCCAGTTTGTTAGGGGATATTTTGGAGGTATTTCAGTGTCAAAGCACCCAAGCCAACGACGGCGAAGAAGCCCTGCGGTTTCTGAAAGAAGAAGAGTACGACTTAGTCATAACCGATATGCGGATGCCCAAAATGAGCGGGCTGGATTTATTGAGATTTGTCAAAGATAATTATCCTAAGCTGCCGGTGGTGGTCATTTCCGGTTTTAACTTAGGACCGCCACAGGATGCTATGGTGGCTGAAATTGCGGATGGTTTTTTGAGCAAGCCCTTCAAAGTTGAAGATATAGAAAAGCTTCTAAAAAAATTGTTGAAAATTCCTACCTAAATTAATAAAAAATTCTCTACAAACAGCATTCCCTATTTTTCACCGGTGCTGGACCGGATTTAAAAATAAAATTAATTAGGTACATAATATCTGAGAGTTGAATATTACTATCAGCATTGGCATCACCTCGGCAGAAAGGATTGGGGGCGGGTTGAGATTTGAAGAGATAATTGATGAGGGTAACAATATCAGGTAAAAGAATTTTATTATCTGCCGTAGCATCTCCGGCTAAAGCAATACAGTCAAATTGAATACATTTAATGGTGAGGTAATCATAACTACTGGGATAGGACAACCTACTCGAACTACCCACTACATAAACATTCCCTTTATCATCAACTTTTAAAGCGGAAGGAAAGTCATTACCGTTGGCGGGACCGTCGTAATGTCTTACCCAGACTGTATCCCCTTCTGGAGTATACTTAAGCGTGGCATAGTCATAATCAAGATAAAGGTTACTGCGACCAGTAACATATACATTTCCAAAAACGTCAACGTCTAAGGCAATGGCTATTTCATCATTGTCCCAAGGACCGTTATAAACTCTTTGCCATACGACATCTCCATTAGCAGCATACTTTATGGTACCGTAATCCGTGTTTGGAAATGATCCAACTACTCCCGTCACGTACACATTTCCACTGTCATCAACTGTTAAAGCTCTAGATTCATCACTGGAACCATATAGTCCACCATCGTGATATTTTAGCCATAAAAGATTTCCATTAAGGTCATACTTGAGGGTAACATAATCAAATAAAGTTACAGTATCAGATGTCCTGCCCGTAACATAAACATTCCCACTCCTATCTATATCTAAATCCCAAGGAATGTCGGAGCCGTGAGCTGGTCCGTCGAAACGCCGCAACCATAGAGTGTCTCCGTTGGGAGAATACTTAATAGTAACTATATCCCCAAAAGTGATGGTATCAAAACTAATACCAGTCACGTACGCATTCCCGCTGTCATCCACTGTTAAAGCAGTAGCAATATCATCACTGTTTCCGGGTCCGTTATAACGTCTTACCCATATTGTATCTCCATCTGGACCATACTTTATGGTAGCGTAGTCATCTCCTGTAATACCACCCCAACTTGTGCCTGTCACATACACATTCTCTTTTCCGTCGATTGCCAAAGTGGTGGCCAGATCTCTGTTATTCACAGGTCCATTATAGCGTCTGACCCATAGTATGGCACCATTACTAGAATACTTTATTGTGGCGTAATCAAAATAAGTTACTCCCCACTGGCCATCACTACTCCCAGTTACATATACATTACCTTTTCCATCTACTTTTATAGAAGTAGCAATATCGTCACCCGAAGCGGGTCCGTCGTATGTTCTTACCCATAAGATATTTCCATTAGGTGCATACTTAACTGTTGTATAATCAAGATAAGTGCCATTGCCATAGCTACCACCAGTCACATATACATTTCCGCTATCATCCACGGCCAATGCAGTAGCTGAATCTACTCCATTTCCCGGACCATTATAACGTCTTACCCAAGCCGTGTCCACCTGAGCCAAGACAGAAATATTGAAAAGAAATGTTAATAATAGTAGAATAGCTTTTTTGACTTTCAAACTTCCCTCCCTAAATTTCTCTGTGGCAGTAATATAATACATAAGTTGATAAAGAGCAAGAAGTAGTTGCTTTTTAAAGCTTATCCTGTATTATTTACTACTTTAATGAGTGGAATCGAAGAAAATTTAAGCCGACTTAGAGCTAAAATTTTCAAAGCTTGTGAAAAAGTAAAAAGGAATCCCCAGGAAATAAAAATAGTAGCAGTTACCAAGAATGTAGCGGTCGAAAAGATAAATGAGGCTCTCGACTGTGGGATTGAAATAATCGGAGAAAATAAGGTCCAGGAAGCCCAGGCCAAGTATGACCAGATAGATAAAAAAGTTTTGTGGCATCTGGTAGGGCATCTGCAGACCAATAAAGTCAAAAAAGCCCTGGAGATTTTTGAGATGATACAATCGGTGGACAGTTTAAAGTTGGCGGAAGAAATAGACCGCAGAGCTAAAGAAAAAAATGAAATTTTTCCGATTCTAATTGAAGTTAATACCTCAGGGGAGCCGACCAAGTATGGAGTAAAACCGGAACAGACCGAAAATCTAATTAGAGAGATGCAGAAACTGGAGAATTTAAGGATTAGAGGATTAATGACTGTCGGACCTGCAAGCGATGATAAGCAAAAAGTTCGTCAGGCCTTCCGGCAGCTAAGAGGAATTTATGAAAAACTGGAGAAAGTAAAAATGTCTAATCTTGAGTTAGAGTATTTATCTATGGGAATGAGCTCTGATTTTGAGGAAGCTATCGAAGAAGGGTCCAATATGTTGAGAATCGGGACGGCCATTTTCGGTCCCAGGAGTTAGAATATGAAGCTGACAGCTCTGGATATCAAAAAACAGGAGTTCTCCAAGGCCTTTCGGGGTTTTGATAAGTTGGAAGTATCCGCTTTTTTGGAAATCGTGGCTGAAGAGTTTGAGCAGCTATTAGGCCTAAACAACGGACTGCAGGAAAAAATCAAAGAGCTGGAAGAATCTTTGGAAAATTATAAAAAGATGGAGGAGTCCTGGCAGAATACCCTGGTAACCGTGCAAAAATCATTGGATGAAGCCAAGCTGGCGACTCAAAAAGAAAGCCAGCTAATTTTAAGAGAAGCCCAGGTCCAAAGAGAGCAGATTTTAAAAGAGGCCGAAAAAGAAGTCTATACTTTAAAACAAAAAATGTCTCGCCTGCAAGAATTAAAACAGGAGTTTTTGACTCACTTTAAAGCCTTCTTGGATAACCAGGATAACCTTTTGGACAACTTTGCCCAGGATAAAAAAATCGAAAAAATCGTGGAACAGACCTTCACTGACTTAGAAAGGGTGGAAAAAGAGGACCTGCCGGATACGGAAGTCTAATTATGTCTACCCCTAATTTAAAGCAGCAGATTACCGAAGCTGTTAATTTCATCCGCACCAAAACCAAATTAGAACCCCGGATTGGAATTATCTTGGGGACCGGCCTAGGGTCTCTGGCTTCCGGAATTAAGTTGGAGACGACGGTGGGATATGAAACCATTCCCCATTTTCCGGTTTCTACGGTGGAAAGCCATGCCGGAAAACTTTTATTCGGAGATTTGAGTGGTAACAAAGTGGTGGCCATGCAGGGCAGGTTTCATTATTACGAAGGGTATTCGATGCAGCAGGTTACTTTTCCGGTGCGGGTTATGAAGGCCCTGGGAATTAAAATCTTGATTGTCTCCAATGCCTGCGGCGGTTTAAATCCGCAGTTTAAGTCCGGAGATTTGATGTTGATTACAGACCATATCAATCTGCAGGGAGATAATCCTTTGATTGGACCCAATGATGAAACTTTGGGACCCCGTTTTCCGGACATGTATAATTGCTATGACAAAGAGTTAGTCCAGCTGGCTGAAAATGTGGCTTTGAATTTAGGGATGAAACTGAACCGGGGAGTTTATGTTTCAGTTTCCGGACCGAATCTGGAAACCGCGGCTGAATATCGGTTCTTGAGAACCATTGGGGCGGATGTTGTAGGAATGTCCACGGTTCCCGAAGTAATCGTAGCCCGGCATCAGGGAACCAAAGTTTTGGGATTTTCTATTATCACGGATATGGGACTGCCGGACGCTTTAAAACCCACCAGTCTGGAAGAAATCATCGCCTGCGCCAATAAGTCTGAACCGCTTCTAAGACAACTTATCTCCGAGGTTGTTGAAAAAATCAAGTTCTAATGGTTAGACTCGTTCCCCTGCGGGATAAACCGATATGTCAGAGTGAATAAACTCACCATAAACGTATAATTATTTATGTATCAGGAATTCGGGAAGAAATTTTCTTTTCCGGAATTAGAGGAGGAGATTTTAAAATTCTGGAAAGAAAATAAAATTTTTGAGAAATCACTTGAAATCCGTCAAAACTCCCCTCGTTTTGTCTTTTATGAAGGTCCACCCACGGCTAACGGCAGACCCGGAATTCATCACGTGATTTCCCGGACCACCAAAGACTTGGTCTGCAGATACAAAACTATGCAGGGGTTTCTGGTGGAAAGAAAAGCAGGCTGGGATACCCACGGTCTGCCGGTGGAACTGGAAGTTGAAAAAGAGCTGAAATTAGAAAATAAAGCCAAAATTATCGAATACGGGATTGCCAAGTTCAACCAAAAGTGCCGGGAATCGGTTTTTAAATACAAAAAAGACTGGGACTGGCTGACCGAAAGAATCGGCTACTGGCTGGATTTGGAGGATGCTTACATCACCTGCTCCAATGAATATATTGAAACCATCTGGTGGATTTTATCCGAGTATCACAAAAAAGGAATGATTTACAGAGGGGACAAGATTGTTCCCTGGTGTCCCCGCTGTGGTACAGGTCTCTCCAGCCACGAAGTAGCTTTAGGGTATGACCAGGTGGAAGACCCTTCGGTTTTTGTGAAAGTAGCTTTAGAAGATAAGCCCGACACTTTTTTCCTAGTCTGGACAACCACACCCTGGACTTTAATCTCCAATGTTTCTCTGGCTTTAAATCCGGAGGCTACTTATGTGGAAGTCTTGCACAATAAGGAGAAATTGATTTTAGCCAAAGACCGCTTGGAAGTATTGAAGGGTGATTATACGATTGAAAAAGAGTTCAAAGGCAAAGATTTAGAGAAAACCAAATATAGACCTCTGTTCACCTTTGTTAAAATTGACAAGCCGGCCTATTACTCCAACGTGGCTGATTTTGTCAGCTTAGGAGAAGGAACCGGGATTGTGCATATTGCACCGGCTTTCGGAGCTGATGATTACAATTTGGGACAAAAGTATAATTTGCCCAAGCCGCAACCGATTGATGATGCCGGAAAGTTCACTGTTGAAGTTACCCACTGGCAAGGGATGTTTATTAAGGATGCCGACCCTCTGATTATCCAGGATTTGAAAAAAAGAGGGCTTCTATATAAAGAGGAAAAATATCTGCACAGTTACCCTTTCTGCTGGAGATGCGATACACCTTTGATTTATTATGCTAGAAAATCCTGGTACATCAAGACCACTGCTTATAAAGATAAGCTGATCAAAAACAACAATATGATTAACTGGGTTCCTGCTGAAGTAGGTAAAGGGAGATTCGGAGAATGGCTGGAAAATAATGTGGACTGGTCTTTGTCCCGAGAGAGATTCTGGGGCACCCCTTTGAATATCTGGGTTTGTGAAAAATGCCAGAGTGAGAAATCTATTGGAAGCATCGGTGAATTAAGAAAATCAGGCGAAAATATTCCCGAACCATTAGATTTGCACAAACCTTATGTGGACCAAATAAGTTTGAAATGTGAAAAATGCCAAGGCAAAATGGTCAGAACACCGGAGGTAATCGACGTCTGGTTTGACTCCGGGGCTATGCCATATGCTCAGTGGCATTACCCTTTTGAAAACAAAGATAGATTTGAGAAAAATTTCCCGGCTGATTTTATCTCCGAAGCCATTGACCAGACCCGGGGCTGGTTTTATTCCCTGCTGGCAATTTCTACTTTCCTATCCGACCAGCCCGCTTATAAGAATGTTATCGTAATCGAATTCATTCAGGATAAATTCGGCCAGAAGATGAGTAAATCCAAAGGCAATGTGGTGGAACCGGAAACGATTCTGAATAAAGACGGTGCAGATGCTTTGCGCTGGTACTTACTTTCGGTCAGCCAGCCCTGGATTCCTACTAAGTTTGACCCCCAAGGTGTGACTGAGGTTACAAGCAAATTTTTAGGGACCCTGGTTAACACTTATTCCTTCTGGGCACTGTATGCCAACATTGATAAATTCAAACCTAATCAGGTTGAAATAGAAGTCGCAGAAAGACCGGACATCGACCGCTGGCTGGTATCTAAATTAAGCAGTTTGGTGCAAAAAGTTAACCGATCTTTAGAAGAATATGAGCTGACCAGAGTGGCTCGCTGGATTTCTGATTTTGTAATCGATGATTTATCCAACTGGTATGTCAGAAGAAACCGCCGCAGATTTTGGAAATCCAAAGAAGATAAGGATAAATTATCCGCTTATCAGACCTTGGGGGAAGCCCTGGTCACGGTTTGTAAATTATCTGCTCCCTATATCCCTTTTACTTCGGAGAAAATTTATCAGGAGCTGGTGGCCAAGGTTGTGCCTGGTTCTCCCCGAAGTGTTCACCTGGATAGATTCCCTCAAGCCGAGACGACTTATATCGATTCGGCTTTGGAAGAAAAAATGGAGGATTTAATCAAAGTGGTAACTTTGGGTAGGGCTTGTCGTAATAAAGCCAAAGTAAAAGTAAGACAACCCTTAGAAGAGATGCTGGTGGTTCTGCCGGACAGTGAAAAAATCAAAGCCGTTCAAGAGCTTTCCTATTTGATAGCCGAGGAAATCAATGTCAAGAAGGTAAATTTTCTGGACAAGAAAACCAGTCTGGTCACTTATCAAGCCAAGCCCAATTTTGCTAATTTGGGACCGAAGTTCGGGGCTAAGGTAAGCAAGGTGGCCAATCGCATCTCCGCTTTGAGCCCGGTCGAGATTGAAAGCCTGAAAAAAAACGGAAAAATCACTTTACAAATTGAAAACGACACTATAACTTTAGAGACCTTTGACCTGGAGGTAGTGGAAAATCCGGTGGAAGGGTTCGCGGTGGAGACAGAGAATGGCTATCAGGTGGCTCTGAAATTGGCCCTGACCGAGGAGTTAAAAGATGAAGGATTTGCCCGGGAGCTGGTCAATAAAATTCAGACTCAGAGAAAAGAGTCCGGGTTTCAGGTTACCGACAGGATTAAAATTGCTATGCAGGTATCAGATAGGATAAGAAAAGCGGTGGCAGGTTTTAAAGATTATATTCAAAAAGAGACCTTAGCCGATGATATTATTTTGCAGGAGAAGGAGAGCGACTTCAAATTGTGGGATATCAACGGAGAAAAAGCTTACATTCGCCTGCAAAAGGTATAAAGGGGCGGCTTTTTAGAGGAGGCTGGAGATGAAGAAAAAGGATTTGGAAAAATATGAAATGTTGCTCTTGGCCAAACGGGCTGAGATTTTAGGAGAGCTGGGGCTTTTGAAAAAAAATGTCTTAGACACGACCATCAAGGATTCCTCCGGGGATCTTTCCGGCTATTCTTACCATATGGCTGACCAGGGTACGGACGCAGAAGAACGGGAGAAGGCTTTTCTTTTGGCTTCCAAATCCGGACGCCTCCTATATCATATAGATGAAGCCTTGCGTCGAATCAAAGATAAAACTTTCGGCAAATGTCAGGAATGCGGGGGGGAAATCTCTACTGCCAGATTAGAGGCGGTCCCCCATGCCCGCTTGTGTATCAACTGCAAAGAAAAAGAGGAAAAAAGCACCATCGGTGAAACTCAGTAAGGTTTTGTGTCAAATAAGCTTTTTACCCAGCCCTACTCGTTCTTCGGTATAACCTTTTTAGTAATTTTTTTAGATCAGCTTAGCAAAACTATAATTTTTCACTCCTTATTTTTAGGACAATCAATCCCTGTATTAGATGAATTCTTTAAAATTACCTATATATTGAATCCCGGTGGAGCTTTTGGAACCAAGCTGGGAGGAAATAACCTTTACAGCCTTTTATCTTTGATAGCTATTGTTTTAACTTTCATTTTTTTCTTTCAGGCTAAAAAAGACCAGGTTTTAATCAAAACTGGCTTGGCTTTAATCTTAGGAGGAGCCATCGGAAATTTAATCGACCGCTTCAGATTTGGTCAGGTGGTGGATTTTTTGGATTTCGATTTTTTTAATATCTCCATTCCTGAATTTAAATTAGGATTTATTAATTTCCCTGGCTTTCATTTAGACCGCTGGCCGGTCTTTAATATAGCAGATAGCTCGGTCACTTGCGGAGCTATTCTGATTATTTTACAGATGTTTCTGAGCCCCAAAAAACCTGCTGAAACAGCAGTTGAAAATGTCCAGCCCCCAATTTGAGATTTTGGTTCCCAAAGATAAAGAGGGAACCCGTTTAGATCTCTTTCTATCTACCCAGAATTTAGATTTAACCCGCAGTAGAATTCAGAAACTGATCGAATCTGGAAAAATCTTGGTCAACGGCTCAACTGCTAAACCCAGCCATAAAATCAAAGCCGGTGAAAAAATAACAGTTGAAATTCCACCACCGCAAGAATCGAAAATTCTGCCTGAAAATATCCGTTTGGATATTATTTATGAAGATAACGATTTGCTGGTGGTCAATAAACCGGCCGGCATGGTAGTTCATCCAGCAGTTGGAAATTATAGCGGGACCTTGGTGAATGCCTTGCTCTATCATTGTAAAAACCTTTCCGGAATCGGAGGGGTTTTGCGACCGGGAATTGTTCACAGATTAGATAAAGGTACTTCCGGACTTCTAGTAGTGGCTAAAAATGATTTGACACATGTAAAATTATCTGAACAGTTAAAAGACAAAAGTTTATATCGTGAATATGTGGCTATAATCTGCGGGAATCTATCTAAAAAATCTGGCTCTATTCAAGCACCCATCGGGCGCTCCCTCAAAGACAGAAAAAAAATGACGGTAACTAAAGTGAAAAGCAGAGAGGCCTGGACTGAATTCAAGGTTTTAAAATCTTTTGGCTTAGGTGATTTATTGCAGTTGAAATTAAAAACCGGTCGGACTCATCAGATTAGGGTTCATTTGGCTTATTTGGGACACTCGGTTTTAGGGGACCCAGAGTATGGCGGTCGGGCCAAATGGCTCTCTTCTTTGTCTGTAAATAAGCGAAAAGTGGCACAGGAAGCCCTGAATTTGATAAACCGACAAGCTCTTCACGCCTTTAAAATTGGTTTTATTCATCCCCGAACCGGCAAATATTTAGAATTCCAGGCCCCTTTGCCTCTTGACATCTCACAGGTTTTAGATTTTCTTAAATCCTATGAAATCTAACGGTAAAAAACTATGGTTTTTATACCTGGTTTTTTACTTTGTCTTAGTCTTAATTTCACTGACTGGCTTTATCCATCAGCATGAGAGCGAAAGCCACCTGAATTGTGCTATTTGCAATTGGCTTTCCCACTTTAGTTTTATTCTCCCTTCACTAATCTCATTATTTTTATTTTTACTTCTTTTCGGTCTTTTATTTTTCGGCTCCCGGAATTTCTCTTTTCCCTTTGCCTCTCAAAAGTATTCCCCCCGTTCTCCTCCCTTGTAAAGCTTCTTTCAGTTTTCATTTTTTCATACAGCTTTTCTAATATCTAACTTTACAAGGAGTGAGAATGAAAAAAATCCTTTTTGTAATCTTATTATTATTGGCGAAAAATGTAAACGCCCAAAGGGATGTCAGCGGAGCTCCTCAACAGGCCTCCAATATTTTCAACCCCAATATCAGTGTGGTCACCAATATCGTGGGTTCTTTTGGCAACGACCAGGCCTTAGAGCCAACCGCTTTTAATCTGTCGGAAGTAGAGCTGGGTATCCAGTCTGTAATCGACCCTTATGCCCGGGCTGATATTTTTATCGCCTTTGGTCCGGAAGGGGTAGAATTGGAAGAAGGATATTTTACCTGGCTTTCTATGCCCTTTGGTTTACAATCCCGATTTGGAAAGTTTCGCTCTAACTGGAACAGCTTTAATTTAATCCACCCACCCGAAACTCCTTTTGCTGACCGACCACTTTCAATTGTAAATTTTTTAGGGGAAGAAGGAGCAGTTGGGACTGGTGTTTCTTTAAGCTGGCTTGTGCCCGTTAATCTTTTTTATCTAAAATGGATAGCTGAAGTGACTAATCTACCAGAAGAATCCCCCTCTTTTGGAGTAATCGATACCTTAGGAGAGCCAGTTCGATCCGAAAGAAAACAGGATTTGACTTATCTTTCTCGGCTTTCCAGTTATTTTGATTTATCCGAATCCGCTAATTTGAGTTGGGGTGTTAGCTATTTAGGTGCTGTGAACGAACCGACCGGGCAGCTCTGGACTCATCTGGGGGGTTTTGACTTAACTTTTCGCTGGAAAAACCCCAAGAGAGCCATCTACTCTTCTTTCCTATGGAGAAATGAGATAATAATGAGTAAAAGAGAAGTCGCCTCTGATAGCAGCATTACCAGCTGGGGTGGTTTTTCTCATATTAACTGGCAGTTTTTTAGAAGATGGCATGTAGGGGGACGGCTTGATTATTCCCAATTCACAGATGATAAAGATAATTTCGAACGAGGAGGGCTGGCTTATTTATCTTTTGCCCCTTCAGAGTTCAGTGTGGTGTCAGTACAGGGAAGATATATCAAAAGAGCTGATAAAACAGAAGATTGGGCCGGCTTTTTGAAGTTAAGTTTTAACATCGGGCCCCATGGAGCACATCAATTTTAAAACTTAATTATGTCGATGGAGAAAAAAATGAAAAAAATAAGCTTACTATTGAGTTTAATTTTATTTAGCTTTAATCTGAGCTGGGGGAAATTAAAAGTAGTTGCGACTACCCAAGATTTGGCTGCTATAGCTGGTTTCATTGGGGGAGATAAAATAGAACTGAGCTTCATAGCCAAAGGATACCAGGACCCTCATTTTGTTGAAGCCAAACCCAGTTATTTGTTAAAACTAAGAGGTGCAGATTTATTAATCGCTGTCGGATTAGAATTGGAAATCGGCTGGTTGCCGGTTCTGGTAAGAGATAGCCGCAATCCCAAAATCTTAGCCGGTAAAGGATATTTGGACGCTTCTACCAACTGCGAGATATTAGAAAAACGAGCCGGACAGGTAACCAGAGCGGCAGGGGATATCCACCCCTTCGGCAATCCTCATTTCTGGCTGGACCCCAATAATGGAAAAATTATAGCCCAAAATATTGCCCGGCGGCTTTCGGAATTAGACCCAGCCAATACCAGTTTTTACCAGACCAATCTGGATAATTTTGTCAGTAAGCTGGCTGAAAAGCAAAAACAGTGGGAGGGTCTAATTGAACCGTACCGAGGAACCAAAATTGTCACCTATCACAATTCTTGGCCCAATTTTGCCAAATATTTTGGTTTAGAAGTGATTGGGTACGTGGAGCCCAAACCCGGAATCCCGCCTTCGCCTTCACATACTTTAAAACTAATCCAATTGATGAAAAGCAATGATGTCAAAATCATCTTGATGGAACCATATTTTGATATAAAAACTCCTCAGTCCATTGCCCAAAAAGCTCAAGCAAAAGTTGTGGTTCTGCCTCCTTCGGTAGGTGGGGAAAAGGAAATTACAGATTATTTCAGTCTGTTTGATTACGATTTGAATCTCTTAATCAAAACTTTTATCGAAGTCGGAATAGCCAGATAAGGAGAATCTATGGAAGTCCTGAAATTTTTATTCGTTCCATTTGTTGCCAGTTTAGTCATTACCGGGATTCATGTTTATTTAGGAGTTCACGTGGTGGAAAGAGGAGTTATTTTTGTGGATTTGGCTTTGGCACAAATGGCTGCTTTAGGTGTGACGATTGGTTTTCTTCTGGGCTATGGATTACATACTCCAGCCAGTTTCTGGTGGTCTTTGGGCTTTACTCTAATGGGAGCTCTGATTTTTACTCTCACCCGGAGAACCAAGACCAAAATTCCCCAGGAAGCTTTCATCGGAATTGCCTATGTAATCAGCGCCGCCGCAGCCATTTTAGCCATGAGTCAAGCCCCGGAAGGGACTGAACATCTGAAGGATATGTTGGTGGGAAATATATTGACGGTTTCTTGGTCCGAAATTATCAAGATTTTTATTATTTACTCTTTGATTGGTGTTTTTCATTGGGTTTTCAGAAGAAATTTTATTACCATCTCTACCAATCCTCAAAAGGCCCTGGAAAAAGGTATTTCCATTCCCCTTTGGGATTTTTTGTTCTATCTTTCTTTTGGCTTGGTGGTCACTTATTCAGTTTCCATTGCGGGAGTTCTACTGGTTTTTTCTTTTTTAATCGTCCCCTCGGTTTGTGCTATGCTTTTTGCCGACAAAATCGGCTATCGTTTGATAATTGGCTGGGGTTTAAGCACTCTGGTGAGTATTCTGGGAATTGCCTTATCTTATTTGATAGATTTGCCCACCGGAGCCACCATCGTCTGCACTTTCGGTTTAGCTTTGATTATGTGTGTCTTGGTAAAGTTTTTCTATAGAAGTGTACAGGAACTGAATAAAAATAAAGTTTAAATTTTTTCCAGAAATTCATTGACATTTTTCTAAATCCGGTTATATTTTGGCTCAAAATCACACTTGATGAGAGCTCTCTTAGCCCTAGAAGATGGAAAAGTTTTTGAGGGAGTATCTTTTGGAGCAGGAGGCGAGTCAACCGGTGAGGTGATCTTCAACACCTCTATGATGGGTTATCAGGAGATTTTGACCGACCCTTCCTATCAAGGTCAAATTGTGGTGATGACCTATCCATTAATAGGAAATTATGGTTTAAATCAAGAAGATTTTGAATCAAGAAAACCTTTTGTCTCCGGTTTTGTAGTCCGGGAAGAATCAAACTTTCCTTCCAATTGGCGATCCCAATATAGCTTAGAGCAATTTTTAAAAAAATATAACATTATTGGAATCTCTGAAATTGACACCCGAGCTCTAACCAAGCATATCCGGGACTTTGGCGCCAAAAAAGGAATTATTTCTACAGTTGACTTTGACAGAAATTCTTTGATTAGAAAAGCCCAAAAGTCACCCAGCTTGATAGGTAGAGATTTGGTAACCGAAGTTTCTTGCGACTCTGAATATCCCTGGAGACAAAAAAATGGGAATCATAATTATCACAAAAAATATAAAGTCATAGCTTTTGATTATGGGATTAAGTATAACATTTTGAGAAAACTGGCTTCCTACAACTGTGACGTAAAAGTAGTTCCCGCTCATACTAAGGCCGAAGAGGTGATTGCTAAAAATCCCGACGGAATTTTTTTATCCAACGGACCCGGCGACCCGGAAGCGGTGAGTTATGCTATTAAAGCGGTGGAAAGATTAATAGGTTTAAAGCCGATTTTTGGAATCTGTCTAGGGCATCAGATTTTAGCTTTAGCCCTGGGAGCCAAAACTTACAAGTTGAAATTCGGTCATCACGGAGCCAACCATCCGGTAAAAAGCCTATTGACAGGTAAAATCGAGATAACCTCCCATAATCACGGGTTTGCGGTCGAGGAAGAATCTTTACGAAATACCGAACTGGACGTTACTCATTTAAATCTGAACGATGGAACCGTAGAAGGGATGAGGCATACAGAATATCCCATCTTTTCAGTACAATATCATCCGGAAGCATCTCCCGGACCGCATGATGCAGATTATCTGTTTGAAAATTTTATTCAGCTGATGAAAAAATGGCAGTATAGTAAAATTGGAAATTAGATGCCCAAAAGAAAAGATATACAAAAAATCCTCATAATCGGGTCCGGGCCGATTGTAATCGGTCAGGCCTGCGAATTCGACTACTCCGGCACCCAGGCCTGCAAAGCCTTAAGAGAAGAAGGTTACAAGATTATTCTGGTCAATAACAACCCGGCTACCATAATGACTGACCCGGAAACGGCTGACCGAACTTATCTGGAGCCTTTGACCCCTTTTTATTTAGAAAAAATAATCACCCATGAAAGACCTCAGGCAATTTTACCTACTTTAGGAGGACAAACCGGTTTGAATTTAGCCATGGCTTTAGCCGAACAGAAAATCTTAAAAAAATATCAAGTGGAGCTAATCGGCGCCAGATATGAAACCATAAAAATCTGCGAAGATAGGTTGCTTTTCAAACAGGCCATGCAGGAAATCAATCTGGAAGTTCCGAAATCGGGTCTGGTTTTTAGTGTCAAACAAGCTGAAGGACTGGCTAAAAAAATCGGCTTCCCAGTGGTGGTCAGACCCAGCTTTACCTTAGGAGGCGCTGGCGGCGGTGTGGCTTATAATTTAGAAGAACTGCAGGAAATTGTAGCCCGAGGTTTAGAGCAGTCACCGGTAAAATCGGTTCTAATTGAAGAATCGGCTCTGGGCTGGAAAGAGTTTGAGTTAGAAGTGATGCGGGATATAAATGACAATGTGGTGATTGTCTGCTCCATTGAAAATTTCGACCCCATGGGAGTTCATACCGGAGATAGTATCACCGTTGCCCCAGCTCAAACTTTAACAGATAAAGAATATCAAAAGATGCGGGATGCCGCCATTGCTATAATGCGCAAAGTGGGAGTAGAAACCGGTGGCTCTAATATTCAGTTTGCCATTCAGCCGGAAACCGGTCGAATGGTGGTAATTGAAATGAATCCCAGAGTTTCTCGGAGCTCTGCTTTAGCCAGCAAAGCTACTGGCTTTCCGATTGCCAAGATAGCTGCTCAATTGGCAGTCGGATATACTCTAGATGAAATACCCAACGACATTACCAAAAAAACTCCGGCCTGCTTTGAGCCATCCATTGATTATGTGGTGGTCAAAGCTCCTCGCTTTGATTTTGAAAAATTTCCGGAAGCAGACAGCTCTTTGACCACTCAAATGAAATCAGTGGGAGAATCCATGGCTTTCGGCAGAACCTTTAAAGAAGCGCTGCAAAAAGCTCTCAGGGCTTTGGAAGCTGGTTATATCGGGTTGTGTGATAAAAATTCTGACAGCCAGTTAACCAAAGAACAGATTATACAAAAATTAAAAGCCAACAGCTTCGAAAGAATCTTTCAGCTAAAAAATGCTTTTCAAATTGGAATGACTATCAACGAACTTTACCACCTGACCAAAATTGATAGGTGGTTTTTACATCAGATTCAACAGATTGTAGAATTAGAAAATCAATTGCAAGAATATAAAGAAGAAACGGATTTATTCAAGAAGCCCAAAAAAGAAATCCCCCGAGAGCTATTTTTACAAGCCAAAAAGTGCGGATTTTCTGATAGACAATTAGCCTTGCTGTGGAATAAATCCGAAGATTGGGTCAGAAGAAAAAGAGGAAGTTTAGATATTAAAGCGGTGGTGAAGACCGTGGACACCTGCGCTGGAGAATTTGAAGCTTTTACCCCCTATTATTATTGCACCTTTGAAACTGAAGACGAAACCGTTTTAGATAATAAGCAGAAAAAGGTGGTGATTTTAGGCTCAGGACCTAATCGGATCGGGCAGGGGATTGAGTTTGATTACGCCTGCGTGCAGGCCTGTCTGGCTTTAAGACAAGAGAGGATTAAAACCATCATGGTCAACTGCAACCCCGAAACCGTTTCCACCGATTATGATATTTCCGACAAACTTTATTTTGAGCCCTTAACTTTGGAAGATGTTTTGAACATAATCGAGAAAGAACAACCCTGGGGTGTTTTAATTCAATTCGGCGGTCAGACTCCTTTGAAATTAGCAGTTCCATTGGAAAAACATGGAGTGAAAATTTTAGGGACTTCGCCTTTCTCAATTGATATAGCAGAGGATAGAGAAAAATTCAGCCAACTCTTGAGGAAACTTGCTCTTTTGCAACCACCCGGTGGAATCGCCAGATCAGAATCTGAAGCTATCCAGATCGCCAAAAAAGTCAGTTATCCGGTTTTGGTCAGACCATCCTATGTTTTGGGTGGTCAGGCCATGCAGCTGGTTTATGCCGAAGAAAAACTCAAGGAATATGTCAAAAAAGCTTTTGCTTTGGATAATAAATTGCCGCTTTTGATTGACAAATTTTTAGAAGACGCGGTGGAAGTGGACGTAGATGCTTTGTGTGATGGAGAAGAGGTTTTTGTAGGAGGCATTATGGAGCATATTGAAGAGGCCGGGATTCATTCCGGAGATTCGGCCTGCGTTTTACCGGCTTTTTCTCTTTCTGAAGACGTGATTAAAAAAATAGAGGAGCACACTGCTAAAATTGCCTTAGCTTTGAAAGTAAAAGGGTTGCTCAATATACAGTTTGCCCTCAAAGATGATGAGATTTATGTTTTGGAAGTAAATCCCAGAGCCAGCCGGACCGTTCCCTTTGTCTCCAAAGCCATAGGAATCCCATTAGCGCAACTAGCGGCCAAAATTTCAGTAGGGAAAAAATTAAAACAGATTTTACCTGATAAGTTACCGCAAGTTCAACATTTCTCGGTCAAAATGCCGGTCTTTCCTTTTATCAAATTCCCCGGAGTTGATTATGTTTTAGGACCCAAAATGCAGTCCACCGGCGAAGTGATGGGAATCGATGCTGATTTGGGGAAAGCTTTGGCCAAAGGATTTACCATTGGAAACCAGAGTCTGCCCATATCCGGAACGGTCTTTCTCTCCGTTAAAAATAAAGATAAAAGAAATGTGGTCTATCTGGCTAAAGAGATTGCGGATTTGGGATTTAAACTGATTGCCACCAGAGGAACTGCCAAGGTTTTGAAAAATTCCGGCATTGTGGTGGAGGAGATTTCCAAAGTACATGAAGGCCGGCCCAATGTCATTGATAGAATGAAAAATAAGGAGATTGGTCTTGTGATAAACACACCCTCCGGTGAATATCCGCAAAAGGACAGTTATATAATCCGAAGAACCGCAATTGAGCTCTCCATCCCCTGCATTACCACTTTATGGGGGGCTTATGCCGCTATCAATGCCATTGAAAAGTTAAAAAAAGAGTCGACCAATGGTGGACTGGGAGTCAAAGCGTTACAAGATTATTTTAAGCTGTCTGAGGCTTCAAGTTCCAAGATACATACCAATAAGAGAATTAAATTAGAGAAAACTGAAGAAGTAGCTTTAGAAATTTAGTAAGCTGGTTCATTTCTTATACCTAAACTAACTCCTCCCTAACCCTCCCCTAAGAGGAGAGGGAACTAAATACAAAATTATTGGATTATCCCCAGCCACTGCCCGAAGATAAAATAAACTCTTCCTATTAAAAGTGACATACGGGACATCACCGTATAGCCGAAAGAAGCCCCAAAGGAAATCATCAAAAAGTAAATCCCCAGTTTGGTTACAAAACCAAAACCTCCCTTATGCTCTTTGGAGAAGAAGAAGTAAAGCAGACAGGTAATCAAACCAAAGGTTAGGATAAAATTGTTAAAGGTGGTCAAAAAGGAATTGGTTTTCAGTGGTAAGAGATTGGCATTTATCTGCAGAATTAAATCCCCGGAAGCAAAACCGATAATGGCCGCACCGGAGAAAATTCCGATCAAAAGCGCCAGTGCCCATCTGGAAAGCCAAGAGATTTTGGAATAAAGACGGGAAAAGAGTAGGGCACTCAGGATAAAGGGAATAATCAGAAGCATTTTCCCCTCCTGAAATAAGGGCTTGAATAAATTGGGCTTGAGGACATTTTCAATTTGCAGAGCCACTCCATAACCGGCCGAAATCCCCACAAAAATATGTTCTGCCAATTTATAAAAGAAATTATCCCGGTATAAAAAGGAGAAAATACACAAAGTGAAAAATGCCGCTACCCAGACTCCTAAAATTTCATAAGACATATTAAGTCCCCTTTTTCTTTAGGGAAAAATAAGCCAGATTCCCCAACAGGATGAAGAGAAATATAATCACATGCGCCATCGACTGAGCATCCATCCCTCTGCGGCCTAAACCAATTCTGTTAACCAGTATTTCATATTCGGCCGCGCCTTTCATACCGCCCAGAAGCCCCAAAAGTTGTTTGGATTGATAGTAAGGATAATATTCCGGTGCCGAAACCGCGGTGCAGCCGGAAACCAGACCAATATTGTAACGGGCTTGAACCTGTTGCACCCATTCTTTGGTCCCCGGATAACCGGCCGAGATATTGACAATAAGTTTGACATCTTTGAAATTGTTGACCCCTTGCATAATCGGAATCTGGGAGACTTTGGTGCCCCGGTAATCCTGGGGAAAAGTATTGGGAATGGAGCTTCCCATCGAGACCATGACCACTTCTCTCCCCTCTTTGAAGCCCAGATTGACGTAGTCTACTCCATACTTTCTTTTGAATTCATTTTGAGCCATGTCAGTCAAAGCTTTTTCCACCAGAGGGGGTCCGGCCGGCCACAAAGAGAGGGCGATTATCTTGAGATCCTTTTTTAGCATTTGCTCTAAAGCCGCGTATGTCATAGGATAAAGCTCCGGAAGGGAACCCGGTTCAAAATCACAGGCGAAAAGCACCTTGCTTCCATTCGGCACTTTATCAATTGCCTCATAAAAGCCCCTGACCGGTTCGGTTACGGTGAATTTGATATTTAAAGGGAAAAGTAAGGGTAAGATAATGGCCAGGGCTACAAAGATAAAAATAATTCTCCGGTCCAATTGGTTTATAAATTCAAAAAATTTCTGCATCTTAATCCTGCCCCATGTAAGTTCGTTCTAAACCGGTTATAACTTTCAAGCCGGTGGCTATGGCACCCAAGGCTGCTCCGATTAAAATGGCTCTTTTACCGGCCAGCTGGGGGACATTCATTATCCATTCGGTAAAATCCGGAAAGCTTTTCCAGATTGTTTCACCTATGGGAACTCGTCCAATCATCACCAAAACTGCGGTGATGGCTAACAAGGCCGCCTGCACGGTTCTGACTCTGAAGGCTCTAAAGGCAGCTGAGGCGATATAGAATGCCAAGAGAGCGAACATGGTGGCTTGCATGGGGGTAAAGGTGTTGACGAAAAACCAGTCAAAAAGAGTCCCTTCGGTAATTCCTCCGAAGATTCCAGCCCCCAGCATGAAGAACATACACAGCACCAGAATCAATTTCAAAATCCAGTCTTTTTCCCTTTTGGCAACTCTGCCGTAATTGATCCGTAGAATATTCAAAACCCCCAAGATATAGGAGGCCGCCAGTACGATTATAGCCCAGCCATTGATTTTTGCTGCGAGATCGGAAAAACCAGTGTGGGGTATGAAATAGTCCGCGATGAAAAAGGCGCCGGCTAAAAATGTGATTATTAAAGGAACTTCTTTACGCATAATTTATATTTAATTTCGTCTTCCCGGGTAGCTCTGGGTCTCCTGACCCAGAGAGAGGTTCAGGTCAGGGGACCTAAACCTACCCTGTTAATTTTTCACTGCACCACAAAAAGTTTGGTAAACCATTTAACACCTATAGTTTCTAAAATCGTCCCTATTATAATAGCCAAAACAATCAAAGCTTTTGCTAAATCAGAACCTTTCAGAGAACCCAAAAGTTTCGGCTCTCTGGATAAGTAGGCGCTGGCGGCAAAAAGCTCTTCTCCAATTAAAGTATAATCGCAGGCCACTACAAAGAAAGGGAGCTGATGAATATTGGCAGTGCCGGCCACCTGAATGGCACCGGTGGAGGCGCCGGTTTCTGCTAATAGCAAGGATTCAGCATAAAAAGAACCTAACAGAAGATTGGCTGCCGGTCTTTCTCTTAACATAATTCCGTTGACCGCCGCCGCATAGGCAAACTGCTCATCTGAAATAAATCTGATATTGTCTTTCATGAAAGCATCCGGCCTCCCCGCCGATAAATAACCCTGCCTGACTGCCTCTTCGGCAACCGGCACCACGAAAGGTTGTCGAATTGGCACAATTAAAGGTATATCATATCTGGCTATGGTTTTGGCCACATTTCCCAAAATTATCATACTGGCTACGGTTTGTATATCATTCATATCATGAATTCCGGGAATGTAAAGAACCGATTTACCCATTTCTGTGGCACGTCCCACCGCTTCTTCAATGGCATCCAAACCGGCAATTCTGCGAATGAATAAAGATTTCCCTTTTTTGGCCCGGGCGATGAACCATAAAATGGCGGAAAACACGATGGCTAAGGTTATAAAAACATTGAGGCGGTTGGTATCAAACCAATGGTAATCAAATTTGGTTCCAGTTGGGGGAGCAGCCTCTTGGGCAAGCAAAATTTGTGAGCATAAAGTCAGCCAAATTGCAGATATAAGTATTACCAAACTGATTTTTCTATTATTCATAAATTTTATTTAATCAATCCTAACCAGGTTCCGAACAAAAAATCCATCCTGCCGATTAAAAGTGACATACGTGCCATAACAGTATATCCAAAAGAAGCACCGAAAGTAATCATCAAAAAGAAGATGCCTAATTTAGCTACTTTACCGTAAGTGCCTTTCTGCTCTTTGGAAAAGAAAAAGTAAATCAAACCGCAAAAAGTTCCCACCACTAAAATAATATTTCCTACCGTAGCATTCAAGTTTCCGGAGACCCATAAAGGTAAAATAGTGCTTTTGACCTGTTTCATGCCGTTGGAGAGCGCATAACCGATTAAGTAAGCTCCGGCAGTTCCTCCGACTACAAAAGCTAAGGGCCAGCGTGAAAACCAGCCGATTTTAGGCACTAGTCTTAAAAGCATCATAAGTCCTAAAATCCCACCGACCAAATACACATATTGACGTGGTTGCCCAGCTGTAGGATAAATGTTATCCCACAATTTAGCCACAAATTGAGACCAAAAGACAGTGCAGAACCAATAGCCAGCTGAAATCCCCACAAACAAAGCCTCACAAAATTTATACCAGGGATTGTCTTTGTAAAGAAAAGAGATAATTCCCAAAGTCAAAAAAGCCCCCATTAAATATCCTGGATTAAAAATTGATTCCATTATACTTTTCTGCCTCGGGTTATAAAATAAGCTAAGTTTCCTAAAATTATAAAGAAAATCACCATAGCATGTGAAACTGCTTGTGAAAGCATATACTTTGTGGCTTTGCCTAAGTAACCGGATACTTTTTCATAACCAGCTGCTCCGGCCATTCCTCCCAAAAGACCCACCAATTGGCCAGTTTGCACATAAGGAGAATTGTGAGGATATTGTACTGCTGTGTTTCCACCGGCAATTTTTACTCCAAAGCGGTCACCAGCAAAGATTACCCATTCATAGGTACCTGGGTAACCGGCCGAGATGTTGTAAACCAATCTGATGTTATCAAAATTTTTGACATCTTTCATTAAAGGTATCTCTTTGGTGCGAGTGCCAAAATAATCCACTGGGAAAGCGGCAGCAATGTCGGTTCCCATTCTTAAAATCACAAACTCATTGCCTGCTTGAAAACCTAAATTGACATAATCAATTCCATATTGCAAATTCTTGGCTTTAATTTTCTCATCTACTAAGATTTCTCTTTCCATGGCGAATTGAGCTTGAACTGGTCCTTGGGGCCAAAGACCAAGCATTATCACTTTTAAATCTTTAGTAAAACAATGTTTCAAAAAGGAGACCGCCATCGGCTGCAGCTCCGGTGTGGTGGGAGGGTCGTAATCAAAAGCAATCATAATTTTAGAGCCGGGTGGAAGGTTTTCTACATAGTCATAAAGAGATTGAACCGGTAGCGAGACATCTATCTTTTTCAAAAAACCGGGTGGAGCTATTATAAAAAGTGGAACAATTATAGCGAAAGCCACAAAAATAAAAATTATTCGTCTATCAATGGCTAATAGTTTTTGCCAAAATTCCACTTATTCTCCTCCCACAAAGGTTCGTTCTAGGCCGGTGATAACTCTGAGTGAAGTAGAAATTATTCCCAAAGCAATTCCTATCATAATGGCTCTTTGTCCGGCAGTTTGAGGGAAATCCATAATCCAGTCCGAGATATTTTTCAATTGCCAGCCAGTAGGAAGCCCAGCTGAGAGATAATCTCCCAAAGGGGTCCTGCCTAACATCAAAAAAATGGCTGCTAATAATAGCAAAGTGGCTTCTTTGTTTCTGGCTCGGAAGGCACGGTATGAAGCACTGGCTACAAAAAAAGCTAAGATGGCAAACATAGTGGCGTTTAAGGGGAAATAGATATTGAAGAAAATATAATAAAAAGGAGTCCCCGGATTTTGATAATTTTTCCCTCCGGAGAAAAAAAGTCCTGCACCGGTCATAATCAGAAATCCAATAATAATTATAACAGCATACCCCCAACCTTTAGATTTTTTGTAAACTTTCTCTAAACTGACTTTCAGTAAATTTAAAACCCCTAAGATGATGGCAAACCCCGCGATAATTTGAATCCAGTCGTTTCCCCAATTTTGGAATTTATCAAATGGAGCATGAGGTACAAAAAATTGAATCACGTAGACAAAACCTACTACAATAGCAATTAAAATTGGTATTTCTCTTCTCATTTATCTCCTATTGATAAGTGAACCATTTAGCCAGATGCAAAATTCCCAAAGATTCCAAAATCGAACCTAAAATTATGGCAATCATCATTAAAAGTTTTCCTAAATCCTGTCCTTTTAAACTCCCTAAAAGTTTAGGATTTTTGGATAAATAAGCACTGGCGGCAAAAAGCTCTTCTCCGATCAAAGTATAGTCACAAGCAGCTACGAAAAATGGTAACTGGGTGGGTTGAGCGGTTCCGGCAATCTGAATTGCTCCTACTGAATTTCCGGTTTCGGCTAAAACTAATGATTCCGCAAAAAAATGTCCCTGCAAAAATATAGCGGCTGGCTTTTCTCTCACAAAAAGACCACTGACAGCTGCTGTATAACCGAACTGGTCCTGAGTTATATAATAAATCATATCATCTGAATAACTATCCGGTCTGCCGGCATTCAGGTAAGCCTGTTTCACTGTCTCACGACAAGCCACCATCACTAAAGCATAACAATTAGGGACTTCTAATTTGGCTTCATATTCCGCCACCCTTTTAGCTACATGCCCTAAGATGGTAACCGCAGCCACGGTTTGCATGGAATCCATATCATATATTCCCGGAATAAAGTAAACCTTTTTCCCCATCTCGGTGGCTCGACCAACTGCTTCATCTACCGCTTCAATTGCAGCAATTTTTCTGACAAACATCTCTTTCCCTTTACTGGCTTTTTGGATGAAATAAATTATTCCCAAAGAAAGCACTAAAACTACAATTAAAGCGTTTAACCTCTCTTTTTTAAACCATTGAGGGGATGAGACAACCGCTGCACCGGGAGGTGAATCTGAAAAACTGGTTTTACTTAAAGCCCTGATTTTGTAGTAATAGGGAATTTTATCTTTGGCTGAATTATCTACATATTCTGTAGTTCCACGAGGAGAATCTCCCACTTTGGTATATTCTCCTTCGGGGGAAGTGGAACGTAAGACTTCATACAGTACTACATTATTTAGACCTTCTCCATCATCAGAGGATTTTCCCCATTGCACCGTGATACTTTTTCCGGCATCGCTGGGGGTATCGAAAGCTTGAACTTGTGTTGGAGGTTGAGGAGTGTCCCGGGAGAAAACTAAAGCTGGAAAAATTGATAAAATAAAAAAGGAGATAAACCAAACAAAGTTTGTTTGAATGTATCTCCCTGGCAGTTTTTGGCAGAAAGGCATCTACCTTCCTTATTTAAGATTAAAGAGCTACCGCATTCCCCGTCTCACCTTAAAAACGTCATTCAATTTAGCTATTTTAAAAAACTCTGTCAAGGAAAATCTTTATTCTTCCAGCATCTCCACGTTGGCTCGGGGGACGATGGCTCTGCCGTCCGAGTCGAATTCCACTTCCAAAACTCTGGCGGTTGATTCTGTTTCTAACTTCTGCAGAGCCGGGGGGAGGTCTTTGACCTGCCCTAATTTCCCGAAGTAAGGTTGACGGATGACCCGGATGGGGGAGTCGGCCTCTAAACCGACCGATTCAAACTTTTCTTTTTCTTCTTTAATTTTGACATCACCGGCAATCGGAATTATCACTTCCGGGCGAATTACCCCGGCCCGAATTTGAGTGGCGCCGTTGATGCAGGCTAATTTTCCTTGGTTAGATTTTAAGAGGTTAAAAGTCCTTTGGGCCATGTTGATTTGCCCGAATCCTTCGGTGATGACTAAGGTAATCCCTTTTTCTTCGGAACCGGTGATAGCCACACCCAGATCATAACCTAAAAAATCCCTCAAATCTTTATCATCCAGACCACCTACTATAATTCCTTTGGCTCCTGCGGAAATGGCTTTGTTAATGGCAGAAGCGGTCACTAAACAGCCACCTACTATAATTTTTCCTTTAGAATTTTCATCAATTTCTTTGTCAGTTAAAATGTCGGAAGGAGAGCCGACCACAATCTTAATTTCTCCATTGGTTTCTCCTCCCACTCCAAAGATTCCCTGGATAAAGGAACCCCAGCTGGAAACTGCTACCCCTTCTTGAGGAAATACTTCTACTACTTCACCGACCAAGTAGGCATGGACTTCGACGGGTACCGGATTCCCCCGCAGTAAAACCTGTCCGGTGATGGAGGAGATGGATTCTATGGTTCCTTCCGCCTTGGCTTTGCAGACCGAAGTAAAAAGCCCGAAGAAAGTTTTGGCTTTGGCCATGATTTCATCTTTCTGGACTTTCTCTCCCTCTTTTTTGAGCATAAAGTACGGCACATCTTCCGGAGCGATGGATAAAATATTGGCTACGTTCATCGGCTCCACCGGCCCCGGTAGAAATGTCCGGGCAACCACTGTATCCGGCTGGACTTTATCCCCTACTTTGGCTAAGACCTCACCTTTGAGAGGTAAAATCCTCTTTTTGGTGATTAACATTTTCCCGGTTACTTTTAAACCTGGTGTGTATGCGTGTCCCATAGCTTTATCCTCGTTGTGTCAGGACTTAGCCCTGACACTTTATCTCACGTTCAGGAGTAGCTCCTGACCGAACTTATTATTTATCCCCTCTATCCTATTAGGATTAATACCCATTTTGATATTAGAGTTACGTTCACCTCACCAACAAATACACCCACATCAGCAGAAAAGCCGACGGCAAAATATAAGTTAGAGTTTCGGTAGCGGAAAGCCCGGTCAATTTCCCCAGTTTCGGATAATGCTGTCTTCTTTTGGTAAAAATTCCTTCCTGCAAAGTTTTTTCACCCAGGGTTTCTTTTTCAATTTTAATCAATTCATCCCTCCAGAAATTATGAGCCGATAAAGTCAAACTTCCCACGTACAGCCAGATTAAATCCAAAATAGTCCCCAGAATCGGGACGATAAAACCCGGGATGTGGATTTGAGCTACCGACAGAAGCATAAGAGAGTTGACCACTAAAAAGATATTCATCCGGTCCCCGAAGACCCGGTCTTCAGCAATGATTAAATCTTTCAAAACTTCATATTGGTTCACTGACATTGTCCGTTTAACCTATCTCTCTAAAGCCCACTTAGGATATATGTCCAGAGCCAGCATCCACTCTTTTAGTTTTTTCACCCTTACATTTTCATCAGCCGGCAAAAAATTGGAACGTCCTCTCCCGTCTAAAATAATTCCCGCCACTCCGCCGTTTATAGTTGTCTCAATGTTCTTATTTTTTCCATGCCCTAAATCCATTCCCCTTTCCGGCTCCAAGTGAGCTTGGGCAGTTTCACCTACAGCCAGAGGTATCATTTTCATTTCACCATATTTTAAAACTCCGGCTTCAGTTTTTCCATCCGGTAAAATAAATTTGTATTTCAAAATCTCTTTACCTTCTTTTTCTACCCCTACCGGTGCAATACAGGTTCCTAAATGAATCAGACAATCTTTGTCAAACACCTCTTTGGCTGCTTGAGGGTGAACTGTGGATAAAACCCCTAACTGCGGCATCATAAAGATTGAATCTACCGCTAAACGGGTGATTCCTTCCGGCAAAAAGGCATCGATTAACATTAAAGCGGCCTGGTTTCGCCGAGGGGCGTGAGATAAAACTCCCCCGGAACCAATCAGCATATTGCAGGTCATCATATTTACAATGGTCTGGCCGGAAGCAGATTGTTCAAAGGCCTCGGCTATGGTTCTCTGCTGCTGAACCCCTTTTAAAGTAGTGGCAAAAGATTTATGCTGGATAAACGCCAGACGCAAGGCTTCTTTGGCAATGGCTTGCTCGAAAATCAGCTCCTCCATCATCTGGGGAATGGTGGTGGGACGTATCATTTTATTTTTGACCCGGTTTCTCAAATCCCTTTCATCCATTTTAAATGGAACCCAGCGCATTACATTGGGAAGTCCGGATTCAGCGAAGACGTTGGAGATGGAGTAACTCATTCCCAGATTGGCAGAAACGGTTCGGTTGAAAACTCCTTGGAAAACCGAGAAGATGTCAGTGGTCGCTCCACCTATATCGACTCCGATTACCTCCATTTTTTCCAAATCAGCAATAGTTTTGATGATTAAACCGACTGCTCCCGGGGTAGGCATAATCGGAGCATCAGTCAAGCTCATCAGCTTGCGGTATCCGGGTGCCTGGGCCATGACATGCTCCATGAATAAGTCATGTATCTTTTCCCGGGCTGGATGGAGATTTTCTCTTTCTAAAACCGGACGGATATTGTCTACTATATCCAAGGAAGTTTTATCCCCCAAAGTTTTCTTTATGGTTTCTCTTGCATCTTTGTTGCCGGCGTAAATGATGGGCAACTTATACCCGGTTCCCAAACGGGGCCTGGGGTCAGCGGCTGAAATTAATTCAGCAATTTCCACTACGTGAGTGAGGGTACCACCATCAACGCCCCCGGAAAGTAAAATCATATCCGGCCGCAGGTGTCTGATTCTTTCAATTTGCTGGTGAGGGAGTCGCTTATCATTGGCCGCTATCACATCCATAACGATAGCACCTGCACCTAAAGCCGCTCTTTCCGCAGATTCGGCGGTCATACTGCGGACCACGCCGGCTACCATCATCTGCAGACCTCCTCCAGCAGAAGAGGTGGAAATGTAGATATCTGTGCCGACACCATTTTGAGCCGGTTTGATTATCTGTCCTTTTTCATCTAAAAGTTTCCGTCCGGAAAGCTCTTCTACTTCGGCGATGGCATTTAAAACCCCCATGGTGACATCTTCAAACGGGGCTTCCACGGTGGTGGGGGCTTCTCCTCTGACGATCAGTCGATATTCGTCACCATGTTTTTCGATTAAGATGGCTTTGGTGGTGGTGGAGCCACAGTCCGTGGCTACGATTATTTTAATATCTTCGGGTTTTAATTCTTTCATAAGATAATCTTAATTGATTCTTTCTAATACAATCTATAAATATATAAAAAAGTAAGCAGTTTCACAAATGGAAATTCGGCTATTCGGCCAATTGGGAGGGTTGAATTGTGATTTGCAGTAAATATTGTTAAACTAACTATTTTTGATCTGGTTCGATATGCACTAAGACATCCCTTATTTTAGAATACTGACTGCGCAATTGGTCTTTCACGTCGTGCCCAATTTTATGAGCTTCCCGCACTGGCAGATTGGCATCCACGATCACATGCAGGTCCACATAATAATCAAACCCCATTTTTCTCACAAAACATTTATCTAAACCGACCACTCCCGGAACTTGAGAAGCGATCTGTATTACTTGTTTAGTTACTTCTCCGGAAGGGGCAGTATCCATCGCTTCCAAAATAGCTGGTCGTAAAAGCCTGACACCATTGAAAACAATCACTCCGGAAGCAAATAAAGCGGCCCAGTCATCTGCACTCTCATAGCCAGGTCCTCCAATCAAGGCAATCGAAATACCTATAAAAGCCGCTAAAGAGGTCAAAGCATCAGATCGGTGGTGCCAGGCATCAGTTTTCACGGCTGTACTTTCTACACTTTGTCCAGCTTTGAATACAAAACGAAACAGAGTCTCTTTAGTTATGACCACTATCACTAAAACCAATAGGGTAAATGGGGCTGGAGCATGGTGAGGAATTTTGATTTCCCGGATGCTCTGGATGGCAATGCTGATAGCGGCTACGATTAGTCCTAAAGCCACTACTGCTGCTGCTAAAGGTTCGGCTTTGCCGTGGCCATAGGGATGGTCTTTGTCCGGTGGAACTTTGGAAATTCTAAGTCCTCCTAAGACCACTAGAGAGCTAAACACATCGGTGCCGGATTCAATGGCATCAGCGATCAGAGCATAAGAGTTTCCCAATATCCCGGCTATTCCCTTAATTCCAGCTAACAGGGCATTGGCTAAGATACCGATGATGGTGGTGCGTGCGCCAACTGTGGCAGGATGGGTATCAGGTGATTTGTACTGGTTCATAGGAAGATTAATTATATGAAAAGGTGAGATGTTTCACAAATGGAAATATGGGGATATTAGCTCTGGGTTCGGGGACCCAGAGCTACCCAATTAGGGTAGGTCGGGTTTACTCTGAGGTATCGAACGAGTCCCCGCACCCGACCTAAATTATTCATTTACAACCAGAGCAATAAAATATTAAATGGCCCGAGAAGTACGTAGTGTTGCCTCCGTCTATAAATTGATTCAGTCTGTGACTTCGAGAGTCGAAGAAATTGATAAAATATTTGAAGTTTGCACCTAATGATAACCTGTTAGAAATTTCATAGTCAATTCCTAACCCAACATTGAAAGGATCCGCATCTAACTTTTCGTATTCTATTTGATAATTACGGGTATAGGTGAAATTATAATTCCAATAAAAATATCCATCACCGTATCCTGCAGAAATAAAAGGAGAAATACCCTTCCCTATCGTAACAGGATAGAGTTTTAAATTGATGAAATGAGAGTGATAGTAGCCATAATCAACCATTATCCCTTGGGCGGAATCAGGCTCTTGTTTGATGTAGAGAGTTCCAGCTTCAAGAGCTATAAGCTTGTTAAATCTGTATCCAATTAACAAACCTCCACCTGTTCCAGCTTGATATGTATTAGCTAAATCACCATAAGTTTTACCAAAACCATAAACACCGCATAGATATACACCTTTTCCTCCGAAAGCTAATGGAGCGAGAATTATTAGAATAACAAAAAGCAATAAAAATTTTTTCAAAAGCATACTTTCCTCCGGATGTTATAGAATCTGTAGTTTTTTGGAATTGGCTGTTCTTCCATTATAGCTCCCCCGATTTTCTCAGTTTCTTCTCCTCTTTCCTTTTTCTCTTCTCTTCTTTTTCTTTCTTCAACATCTCCGCATCCAGCTCCTCTATCCTCTGTAATAGCCGCTCCACATTCTCCCTTTCCTCCATCATCCTCACAAACTCATTATAATCTCTGACCGTAAAAACTGCCTGCACAAACGGCTCAAAGAAAACCAGCATCTGCGAACCCACAAAATTCAAGGGCTTGACCGACTCCAAAAACAAAATCGCCGGCACCGTCATCCTCCAGGTCACAACTTTATGGGCAATCTTATCTAAAATCTCCTCCTGCTTAGGAGTCAGAGGAGTGGTTTCCACTTTAAATCCGGCTCTGTTCCAGAAAAAAATATCTTTAAATCTCATTGTGGTTCGGTTTTGATATGCTCTTTCACAAAATTCAAAACTTCCTCTTTGTTGTCATTATATATCAGATACAGCCCTCGAAAATTTTCCATTCTGGATGGCTTGGGAAATGGAGACAGAAAAACTCCATTTTTATCCGCATAAAAACTCCTAAAAAAATCCCAGGTTTTCTCTTTTCTGGTGGCTACATATTTAACCATGACTTTCTCCGGAGTGAGTTCAAAAACCGTTGGGAAAAAATACGCCGACAAAGAAGCCCCCAGAACAAAAATAGCCAGAAGTAAATATCCCAAAGAAAGTGTGTACCAATACACCGAACCCCACACCACCATCAAAATCAGCGTCAGAAGAAAAGTCTTCTTTTTATTTTTTTTGAGAGGATGGACTACCCATTTTAAGCTGACATCTGACATAAACTACTTTTTTTCTTCTGCGGGAGGAGCATCCGGAGCTTTGTATCTTTCCTGCCGGACCCTGCCTAACTCTTCCAGAAGCTCCGGGGCTTGAAAGATTTGCTTTTTGAGCAGCAACTTCACCAGCGCCTCTTGAGCCAGATTATTAGCCAGGGTCAGCTCCTCAAACGAAATCTCTTTTTCCTTTCCATCCACAATAATTTTTAAGGCAACTTTTTTCGGCTCCAATATTGTTCCTTTATTTGAAGTGGAGTTTAGGAAGAACTTTTTTGTGATTTTAAACTTTCATTCAAGCTTCCGGTCCGATACCCTTCCAAGTCCAGAGTAATGTATAAGAATCCAATCTCTTTGAATCTTTTGGCCGCTTTCTGGCGAGTTTCTTCATTCAAAAACTTGGGAATTTCTGTCGGCTCTAATTCAATCCGGGCTATTTTATCATGATGCCTGACTCTTAGCTGGTGGAAACCTAAAGAGCGTAAATACGACTCGGCTTGCTCAATCTGAGCCAGTTTCTCCGGAGTAATTTTTTCACCATATGGAACTCTACTGGACAAACAAGCCATCGCCGGCTTATCCCAAATAGTGAGGTTTAACTCTTTGGCAATCTGCCGAATCTCTTCTTTATCCAACTGGGCTTCTATTAAAGGAGATTTAATCCCAAATTTAAAAGCCGCTTTTCTCCCCGGACGAAAATCTTTTTGGTCCGATAAATTGGCACCGTCCAAGATGTGAGGAATGTCATTCTCCTGGGCAATCGTTTGCAGTTTGGTGTACAGCTCATCCTTGCAGAAAAAACAGCGGTTGAGTGGATTTTCAGCATAATTCGGATTTTCTACTTCATCAGTTTTAATAACCAAATGGCGGCCGTTTAGACCGAAATCCTGACCTAACTTCACGGCATTATCTAATTCTTCTTTGGGATAGCTTGGAGAATCGGCTGTAATGGCCAAAACATTTTCTGCCCCCAGTGTATCGCAAGCCACTTTCAAAACCAAAGCTGAATCCACACCACCCGAAAAAGCCACCAAAACTTTCTGGTAACTTTGCAAAATTGATTTTAGATTTTGATATTTTTCTTGGTAGCTTTTCATATAATCAATATAAAAATTTTTTAAAAAATAAACAAGCTTTTTATTGAAAATACGTCTGATCTGAAGCTAAAGATAGGGATTTAGATATACTGTCGGTAAAAAATTAATGGAAGAAACTTGAAAACCTTTACAAAGAATATTTCCCGAAATCTTCCGGATTGATTCTTCTCAATCTTTCCCGCAGAGATTCAGGGTCGGAAAAATCGGGGGTGATGCCGTCCCCTCTTTTAAGCTGAAACAGCTCATCTGCCACAAAAATCGGGGCACCGGATTTCAAAGCCAAAGCAATCGAATCCGAGGGACGGGCGTCCACCTCCATGGTTTTACCTTTGATATCGATGTACACTTTGGCATAAAAAGTTTGGTTAATTAGTTCGGTCACTTCTATTTTTTGGACTTTGCCACCCATAGATTCAATACAGGATTTCAATAAATCATGGGTCAAAGGTCTTTTGGAAGATAAACCGGAAAGCTCCATGGCAATCGCCCAGGCCTCGTAATGCCCAATCCAGATCGGCAGAATTTTTTCAGAATCATCCGGAGCCAAAATTATCACCGGAGAGTTGGTGGTCACATCTAAGGCCAGGCCGTTGATTTTTACTTTCTGCATCTTTGTTTCGTTTAAGCTGAATCTGTCGAACCGCCTATTATATATACGCTTCTGCCTGCAAACCCTGACTGTAATTTAGACTGCCATCGGTTTTTGTCAACTCCAAATCAGAGAATTTCCGATTCCTCTTTTTTGGCTTGCTTGACCACCCACACTTTCAGGTTAGCGGTCACCTCCGGATGAATCTTGACCGGTACCGTATAAACCCCCAAAGCTTTCAGCGGTTCCTCTAGCATTACCGCTCTTTTATCCACCACAAATCCTTTATCCATTAGGAGTTTGGCGATATCGGCTGCCGTCACCGAGCCGAAGACTTTGTCTTCCTCACCTACTAATACTTCGGCCGTGCAGGAGATCTGCTCCAGCTTATCCCGCAGTTTTTCTGATTCTTTCTGAAGTTTTTGCTCCCGGGAGGTTTTTTGTCTTTTGATCTCTTCGATGGAAGATAAACTGGAAGTGTTGGCTGGAACGGCTAAGTTGCGGGGCAGAAGAAAATTTCGGGCGAAACCTTCTTTGACCTCTTTTACCTCCCCGCATTTACCTAACTTTTCTACATCCTCTTTTAAAATAACTTTCATATTTCTCCTCTGGTGGTGAGTTTATAGTTCGACTGGCTCACTATAAATTGAACCGCTAATCTTGCTGTTATTTGAAATTTTTTTGCGAAACCCTATCTGCCAAATATAAGACTACTTGCTTAATACAAATATTTGGCCTATGGAATCCATTCTTTATCTATACGTTTCCGCGGTAAAGGGAAGCAAAGCCAGATGGCGAGCTCTTTTTAAAGCTTGGGTCATTTTTCTTTGATGGCTGGCGCAGTTACCCGTAATTCGGCGGGGTAAAATTCTTCCCCGGTCGCTCAAAAACCGCCTCAGAATTCTTTCGTCTTTGTAATCGATATTTACCAGGTTCTGTTCACAGAAGCGGCAGATTTTCTTTCTTCTTTTCTCAAATTCTTCTAACATATCTCTCCTTTATTTATGGTGAGCCTGTCGAACCACTTATGGTGAGTTTACAGTTCGATTTCCTCACTGTAAACCGAACCAGCTTAGGCTTCGTGTAATTGAATTAATATAGTGCCGCCCTCAGGATTTTCCCGACAAACTGTCGGTTTCATTTCCCGAAACCGTAGATTCCAGATTGGAGTTGGTCTCTAAGGTTAGGGCCTCTCCTTTTTTATCCAGAAATTGGATATAAAAAGCCTTGATCTCCACGAAATTTCTTTTGGTTCCGTCTTCATTTTCCTTTAAACGGCTTCTTAATTCCCCCTCTACCAAAACCGCGCTTCCTTTTTTCAAATAATCCCGGCAGCTTTCAGCCAATTTTTCCCAGGCCACCACACCGATGTAGCATACATCTTCCTTTACGATTCCTAAGCTGTCTTTGTACCTTTTATTGGAAGCGATTTTAAAATTGACCACCGGTACTCCTGACTGGGTAAATCGTAATTCCGGGTCCCTGGTTAAATTTCCAATGATAATTACCTTGTTGAGACTGGGGAGTTTGGTTTGGGACATTTTAGACCTCCTATCTAGAGTTCTATTCTATTTAGCGCCTGTAGTTACTTCCGGCTTTTTCTCTGTAACCGCGCTTATCTCCTCACCGCTGTGGATCACGGTTAAAAATCTAAGGCAGGCTTCGTTGAGCTTGTAGATTTTCTCCAGTTCCTGAGGAGTTTTAGGGCTTCCTTCAAACACTATATAAGTATAAAAACCCTGCTGTTTTCCGGCGATGGGATAGGCGAATCTTTTTATCCCCCATTTTTCTGATTTTATGATATTGCCACCGGAATTGGTGATAACATCGCTGACCTTTTTTATCTCTTTTTCAATCGAATCATTGTCTAAAACTGAATCTAACACAAAAGTGGTTTCGTATTTTTTCAATCTTTTCCTCCTTTTATAATGAGTTTACCGAGTCCTATATGGTGAGTTCGTTGAACCATTTAAACAGAGTTCACTGACCCCTTAATTAAATTTTTGCATGCTTTCTTTTATCCCCAAACTTAAAGCTGTCGTAACCACTTGACAAGCTTTATCCAGCATTTCATTTACGATTTTTTTCTCTTCTGAGCTAAATTTTTCCAGCACATATTCTTCGGCCGGCACACCAGACGGAGGTAAACCGATTCCCAGTCTTACCCGGGGAAATTCCTGGGAATTTAGGTGGTAAATAATCGACCTCAAACCCTTATGCCCACCTTCCGACCCTCTTTCTCTGATTCTGGTTTTTCCCAAAGGTAAGTTAAAATCATCACAGACTACTAAAAGCTCTTCTGGATTTAGGCCGAATTTTTCGACTGCCTGAAGAACCGCCAAGCCGGAGTCATTCATATAAGTGTCGGGCTTAACCAGATATATGTCTCGGTTATCAATTTCGGTAGCGGCAAAGTGATAATCTCCTCGGCCGGCTTTTAATTTCAGCTTAAAATTTTCCAAAAGTAAATCCAAAACTTTATATCCTAAATTGTGTCTGGTGTCTTGGTATTTTCTGGGTGGATTTCCTAATCCTACCACCATTCTTATCATTCAAATACCGATGATCTTCTTTTCTTTCACTTACAGTATCCCGTAGGGACAAAATCCTATTCTTTAGGCAAAAGATAAACCTAAGATAGAAATTATTTTGGCTTTGTCAAGTTAATTTTTAAACCCCCAATTTATTGGACTTCCCTACTGCCCGGTTTGATTAGGGGAAGGTTTTTCTGGCACAGAGGACAATTTGAAGGTGGATAGGTTTCAGCCGAAACCGTAGCCAGGGATTTTATGGGATAGGAAAAGTTTACTTTCCCACCGCTGCGGTCTAGGATAAATCCGATCCCTACAATTTTTCCCTGATATCTTTCCACCAGGTTAATTACTTCTTTGACCGAACCTCCGGTGGTCAGGACATCATCTACAATTAGGATTCTTTGACCCGGCTTAATTTCAAATCCCCTTTTCAATACTCTCTGACTATTTTCAGATTCAGCAAACACAAAGTCGGTTTTTAAGTTTTTGGCCACTTCGAAAGCCAGAAGAATTCCCCCGGTGGCCGGCCCGATTACCAACTGCACATTTTCTCTTTTAAACAGACTGGCTAATTTTTTACACAGTTTTTGGATATAGAGCGGGTTTTTTAGGACCTGGAACTTTTCAAAATAAACCGGACTGTGCAGACCGGAGGAGAGCAGAAAATGCCCCGAGAGCAGGGCTTTGCTCTTTTTAAATAAACTTAAAACTTCGTTTTCTTTAGCCAATTCTTCCCTTCATAGTGAGCTTACCTAACCTCTCAACAAGCTCAGGGTAAACCACTTATGTCGAGTTTAGTCGAGATATTTTGGTCGAGTTATTTCGCGACTTTAAGTTTTAATTAAATACGCCACCGCCACTGCAAATTCATGAGTATGTGACAGGGTAATCAAAATTTTGGGGTTTTTCAACTTTTTTTTGACTTTGGAGTCCAAATTTATCTTAGGAGAACTGTCCCTATTATGGGCAACTTCGACCTCTTTCCAGTCGATTTTCTTTAATTTACCGGCCAAAGCCTTTTTGACCGCTTCTTTGGCCGCAAAACGGGCCGCAAAGTAAATTTCCGGATTTTTTCTTTTTTGACAGTAGGAAATTTCCCGGGGAGTGAAGATTTTATTTTTGAACTTATTGTTTTTCAGGGCTTTTCTGATACGGGGAACCGAGACTATGTCTACGCCGAGACCTAAATTCATGTTAAAAAAAGCTTGCTTTTTTATATATTTTATATATCTTTGGGTTTTGAGGAGAGGGTTGGATTTGAAAAACCTCTTACAAGCGACTGATGAAGGTCGCCCCTAGTTGTTGCGTGTACGCCATGATCTCCACCCGGAAGGAGCGAAAGCAAAACACAACCGGCGGCTGCAAAAATCCTTTAACGTGACGTTAAGGGAGCGTTTTTCAAATAGATACTCTCTCCTTTATATTTGTCTATTCGTAAACTACCTGGTCCAATATATTATAAAACCCGGAATTCTCCAAATCCATTTTATAAGGAGAGGTCATCTCCCGGATGGAAGTTTCTCGCAAGACCCCTTCTGTGGCCACGTCGCACAGAGCTTTAAACCCTTTCAGCCAGTGGGCTATCCCTTCCAAAAGCTGGTAATCGGTGGCAGTGATATGTCCAGCCAGTAAGGATACGGCCCCGTAATTGTCTACAAAAAAGTTACTTAAAAAAGGATATTGAGGTAAGATTTTATCTTTGGATTTTCTCAAATTCTTGGTGACCGAGAAACTTCCCAAAGCTTCCCGATATTTGCTGGCCACCTGATTGAAAGCGGAGACCAGAACATGATTTTCGATTCCCTTTTTGAAGGGAGCTTCCCGGTTAAGCTCAGACGGAACAAAATCCGGGGTCACTTTATGCAGTCTTTTTTCGATGGAGACCAAAGCCGATTTTAAAACTAAGTTCAAATCCGGCAGGGATAGATCTCTGCGGGCCAAGATTAAAACTGATACTTTATCCATGTTGATGACCCAGGCCAGACCGTTGTCGAATTTTAATTCTATTTTCTGGGATTCGGACCAGTCCCGGGTCAGCTCTAAGAGCCGGACCGCTAAATTTTTAATGGCCATTTGGGAAAAGGAGGCCGGCAAAAGCTGATAAGTGCTGTTTTTGGCTTTGTCTAAAACCAAGACCCCGGAGACTCCCGGCACTGATTTTAACTGGTATAAGACTTCATTCAGCATAATATTTGGCTAAGACTAATTGTATGGGGGTTTGGACGCTTGAAAAATCTACGTCTCTTTCTAAAAACAGGGCTAGAGCCGGCGACAGATTCCCCAAAATTAAAAAAGGGAAATTTTGCCACACCCCCCGGGCTTCTTTTACGTTTCCTAATCGGGATAAATTCTGAATCTCCAAGGCAAAGTTCAGGACCTTGGAGACTAAGTTTTCATAATTGCTGGAGTAAAGCGAGGCCTCAAACTTGGTCGGTTTTTTTAAGCTGGTCGGGTCCAGAACTACCACATCTTTTACCCCCTTGATTTTGGCTAAATTCTCGCGGATGATGTCGGTCTGCTGGTTTTTGTCTATCGGAGTCGGGGCTTTTACCGGCTGGGTCCCTTTGGCACTTCCTCCCTTTTGTTTCTGGAGGGCATCTTTTACTTTTTTATGCTGTTCTGACAAAATGGTTTCCAGAAGGTCCCGGCTGGCTTCTTCCAGTATTTCCGGGGTACAGGCATAGTTGTCTTTGTGGACTACCTGGCCGTTGAAAATTACGGTGGTGGTGACTCTGGGTTCCGGGCGTAAGGCGAACTCGGTCTGGATATGGTAGGTCCCTTCCGCTGTGTTGATGGCAGATACCCTGCCTAAGGGGGATATGAATGTCATTTTTTTATAGTTTTGTCCCAAAAAGGGTAAAAATCCCCCGCTTTTTTCAAGCGGGGCATACCCTCTCCTTCTAATTTTTTCGGTTTAATTTGGAATATCTTTATGCAGTTCCCTCTCCTCTGAGGGAAGGGAAAGGCGGGGTAGGCGGTTATCATCCTGAGCGGGTCGAAGGGCTCAGAATGACAAAACATTCCCTCTCCTTTAAGGGGAGGGATAGGGTGGGGTTAGTTATCGAGGAGTAACTTAGGTTTTCTTTATCTTGGCGGCTTGGGGTCCTTTTTGTCCTTTGATTACCTCAAAGGTTAAAGAATCCCCTTCTGATAGAGCTTCCATCTCAACCCCGATAAGCTCGCTGCGGTGAAAAAAGACTTCCCGTCCATCATCGGCGGCGATGAATCCGAAACCTTTATCTCTGAAAATTCTTTTTATAGTGCCTTGGTTCATTTTTTCTCCTTTGGAGTTATACGCAAGAAGGGGCTATCCTTTTGGATTGGAGCTAAACAAAGCTGTGCCTCTCCCCAAGTATGGTATTTTTGTCTATTGAACTAAAGATGATACATAAAAATCAAAAGTCAAGAAAATTTTTTACCTTTTTATTTTATCGACACCGCCGGTTTTGGAAATGAGTAATACTTTAAAAAACTCTCAAGTTTAAGTTATTTAAGAAGATAGCGTAGGGGCGAAGTTTACCTTCGCCCAGTGGCTGAAGCCACTAGGTCACCCGTTTGTAGTTTTCCCTTTTCGTTATGCTTAGGCTCTATGTCGCCATTTTCTTTGATAGATAAAACGTAATTTTTTCTTTCCCATGTTGCCAAAACAGTGGCATTATGTTCATTCTTATACACATCACTATAATCAGAATCTGTTTTTTTACCGTCACTTATAATCACATATGAAGGTGCTATGGCTGTAACCGCCTCTTTATGATATCCTGATTCATGACCATGATGGGATGCCTTCAGAATATCAGCTTTTAAAAAGCTTAGATTGTTCTTATAATGCTGATATATATCTTCCCAGCACTCATAATCGGCATCACTTCCTAAGATAATGCTTTTACCGGCATAACTTATCTTCAAGACAAAGCAAGCTTTGTGTACTCGTTGATTATCATCTGTATTTTCCATTGCCGATTGTTCTAATTCGGGAGTTGGTGAAAGAACGCTAATGCCGTCTTGTACCAAAAAGTCACATTGGTCTTTCCACCTTTTGAAATTGTTCAAATACCGTGGTCTGTCAATAGACTCTTTTAATTTTAGGTATTGAAGCCAGTGAGGTCTATATTTTTCCCAGTCATCAGAGGATTTATCGGGCTCGAAATTATGGTTTATATCCCAAAAATTTGTGATATTAACATTCTTTACCAAATCTTCTAAGCCAAAAAGATGGTCCATATGAGGATGAGTCAATATAAATCTGAATAAGTTCCTTGTTTGCACCCTCTCGAAGAGATATTTTATTGGATGTGTATAACCGTCCGCAATGTTGATATCCATCATGCCAACTCTATATTTGAGTATTCTATCACCCAGTAATAACCGCTGTTGAGTATTTGGATTCTCGTAATAGGGAAATTCTATTATTGTGCAATCTCCTCCTCCCACATCTAAAAAATGTACTACTAGCATTTATTTACTCCTTTCTAATAGATAAAGATTATAAAATGACCTGAAAACTTCATCTCCGTACAGTCTAAAGAACTTTAAGTACCGGAGAAAAAATAAATACGACAAGAGAAAAAGAACAATACTTAAAATATATAAATTCGGGTATTCAAAGATGGAAAAATACAGCAGTATAAATGAACAGAAAAAAAACATCATGCTGACATTTCTGCAAAAATCATAAAGTTGGAGAAAGATTAAGAGTCGGCTATAAGTAGTGGGTGATTTATCTTTCACGTAGTGAAAACAAAACATAAAAGCATCATAGTGGTTAAATTTTATTGAAGTAATCTGCTCATATGCATCTTTTATTTTAGTGGCAAGCTGCTCAGGATAGGCAGCAGTGTAATTTTTAAAAAAACGATTTGGTTTGGAAGCCGAGTTATCTGAAATTATCCGAAAAAAATTTGTTGAGGGGTAGTTTAATATTTTTGCTATTATACCTTTTTCTAAGAAAAGACTACCAAAATGAGCAATTATATGGCCGGAAATGTAGGCTACCAATAACACAAAAGGGATTTGTATATAAGTAAAAGGATATGAAAAAAGTGCCGAAGAGAAGAAAAAATCTGGCGTAATTTCCGTTGGCACTAAAACAATCAACCAAAATAAAAACTCCACAAAAATATATGCTAGTATGTCAAATATGTTAAATGCAAAAGTGTAATCTTTCATTTTTTCCCTAATACAAAAAAAGAAGTGAAGGGTTCCCCTCCCTCACCCTTCACCTCTTTTTCTTTATTTACTTTTATTTTATTATACGATAATTCGTCCACAAAAATCCATCCCCCCTCTATAGAAATCTGGCTGATTACTTAGAGGGATAAAAATTTACACATCACATTTACTGAAGGCGCACCCCTCATGCACACAAGTCGAACAGCCGTTTTCATATTTCAGAGTCTGATTTCCGCAGACCGGGCAGGCAGACAAAACCACCATATGGGTTTTTTTACCATTGGAAGAAGGAAATCTCAAGAGACCTTCCTCCTCTTCCACCAACAGCCCCTGCTTGAGCGCATGAAACACCGTGGTCAGACGGCCGTTGACCGAAAGCACATTTCCCCCTCGCATCGGCACCGGTTCTTCATCAAACTGAACTTTATATTCTTTGGTTTTGGCTTGAGAAAATTCATTGATTTTAGAATCCACACTCAAAATCGGATAACGGGAGCTGTCCCGGTAAATGGTAATCCCCTTCATCCCATTCTTCCAGGCATCTAAATAGATGTTGGAGATAACTTCCGGCTCGATATCTTCCGGTAAATTGACGGTGGAAGAGATGCTGTGGTCCACATATTTCTGGCAGATTCCCTGAATCTGAACCCTTTTATCCGGGTCGATATGATGGGCGGTTCGGAAGAAAAAAGAAGGTAACACCTTTCTCAAATTATCTATATCCTGACAGGCCTGCACTTTTTCAGTCAACCCCTTCTCCTCGATGTAGGCCTGAATCGTGGAATGGAAAATTTTAAAAATCTGATTTCCGAAACTTTCCGAGCGGCGGGTATAGTATAAAGCAAAGACCGGCTCAATCCCGCTGGAGACCCCGATATAATTCTTCTTGCCGAACTGGTACCCTAAGGCGATGTTGGAGATGGTTCCGGTAGGGGCAATCGAGAGCATGGCGATATTTCTCAAACCATGCTTTCTGATAAGCTCTTTGGTTTCAACCTCTAAAGTTTCCTGGAAGAAAGGACATCTGGAGTAAGCATTATAGTCAAAAATGGGGGAAACCCCTTTTTCAGTGGCTAATTCAGCTGAGGTTTGGTAGGAAGCATTGGCGATGGTCTTCATGACTTTCTCCATCACTTCAATCCCTTCCTGGCTGTCATAAGGCAGACCCAGCTGGTTGAGCATATCCGCAATCCCCATTACCCCTAAACCCAATCTTCGGGTCTCAGCCGCGGCTTTGCGCTGTTTTTCCAGAGGATTTAATGATTCATTCCATTTGACCACATTATCCAAAAATCTGATGACCAGTCCGGTGGTCTCAACTAACTTCTCCCAATCCACTTTGGCTTTGGTGGTGTAGCTGTCTGTCACGAACCGGGACAAATTTATGGAAGCCAAGTTGCAGGCCCCGCCATTTTCCAAAGGCACCTCTCCGCAGGGGTTGGTGCTGACAATAGGGCGCCCCACATAATTGGATGGAGAATATTTGGTCATGGTGGACCAGAAAATCAGACCCGGTTCCGCGGTGGAGTAATTTCCTTCAATAAAAGCATCCCAGATTTCACGGGCTTTGACTAATTTTTTAATTTCACCTACTTCGGCGGAACTGAAATACAGCATAAAATCGCCGGCTTTTTTGACCGCCAAATCGTATTGGTTATCTTTGAGAGAAATTATGTAATCCCCGAACATATCCCGGCTTAAACTATCTGCCAGCTGGAATTGACTTAGCACTTGACCTTTTTGCTTGATCAAGAACTTATTAAGCTCTTCAATGCTATCAAAAGATCCGAACAGCTCATACTTTTCAATCGGTTTGGAGGGGATTCCGTAGGAATATTGAACTCCGGAACCCTGGGGAATTCCCAAACTGGAGGCGGTTTTGTCTTTTTTGTAGACCAAAATCTTCTCCGGCCCGAAGTCATTCTGCTCTTGAACCGCCTGCATAAATTCATCTGAAACTTTGATGCTGATGTTGGCGAATCTCACCTGCGTATTTTCCCGGGTCTGCCTTTCTATTTCTTTGAGCTGCTCCGGTGAAAATAAATTCGACCACTTGCACTGCTCTACTATCTGATTGGTGACCCAGTTGGGATTTTTTTTGACTCTGATAAAATTGGGGATATCCGGGTGTTTGATATCCAGGGTTAACATCAACGCTCCTCTGCGGCCGGATTGACCGATTAAGCCGGTGGTGAGAGAATATAATTCCATAAAGGAGACTGAGCCGGTGGAGCTGTCTGCGGCATTGTGGACTATGGAATCCTTGGGTCTCAAGACGGTTATATCTACCCCGATTCCACCACCGTAAGAGTAGGTTCGGGCACATTCGTAAGCAGTTCTGTAAACTGATTCTAAATTATCTTCGTCTATCAGTGAAACAAAGCAGTTGGCTAAAGTTTTTAGCCGGTACATATCTCCGGCTCCGGCTATGACCCTTCCTCCCGGCATGAAGAGACCTTCATAAAGGGCAGTATAAAATTTTTCTCCCCAGTCAATCTGTTTTTCTTTGGTCGGTTCCACTGCGGCCATAAAAGCTGCCAGCCGGGCAAAAGTATCCTCCGGTTTTTTCTCGATTCTTCTGGCCTTGAGGTCTTTCAGATAATATTTGTTATCGTAGATTGAGATAGCCAGCTCATTTCCCCCCAAATAATCTTCATGGACCGGGATTAATCCTTTTTGCTGGGCGGTTTTGAGGTGGAAAAGGAGTTCCCGGTAGGAATCGATGACGTCATAGGGGATTAAAGAAGCTAACTTACTTTTGTGGGTAAACATATCCCATAAAGCGGTTATCTCCGTATCTTTGTCGGCCGCAGCACGCTCTGCGGCTTGACGGATTTCGGCTCTTTTGGCCCGGTAGATGATGTAGGCCTTGGCGATGCGGGGCTCTCCGGCTTCCATTAGGACCTGTTCTACAATGTCCTGGACTTCTTCGACAGCGGGAATGCTGCGGGTGTGGAATTTTTTGTTTAGCTCTAAGATTACCTTATCTGAAAGCCGGACCGCGGTTTCTTTTTCGGTTCCGTTGATGGCTTGAAAAGCCTTAAAGATGGCGTTGGTTATTTTTTCCTGCACGAAGGGGACAATGGTTCCGTCCCTTTTTACGATTTTGGTGATTTTATTTTCTATCTTCATGGTTGTCTACTCAAAAATTGTTAAATTTTTTGCTATTTATTTTGGACGAATGGTTTTTTCGCTAAATTTTTGACTTCGGTAGAACTGAATTCTGTATATCAGTGTAATTTTACCCATCCTCCCCTCCTTTGATGGAAATTTTTATTATTTAATTTTTTTATTTTAAGAAATAAAATCCCTCTCAACTTTGTATAAAAAGTTAAAAATCCGGCTTTTTCGACTGAAATCTAATCTATATTCAAACTTCTTTACTTGTCAAGAAAAAAATGTGAATTTCTTAAAAAAATAACAATTAGCTGTAGTTCAACAGGTTAATAATACTAAATATAGTGTTTTCTACCACTTCTACGGAAAAAGTTGATTTTAATTGGGGATATCCGGTTGAAAATTACGACGCTATCACTATTTACAGCCCCCACATAGATGATTATCTGACAGTTTTCTCAAATTTGATAAAACTTCCTGTTGACATTTCCGTAAAGAAAGATAGATTATGTTGTTAAATTTTTCACAAGCGAGAATGATCTTTGGAAAAGGAGCCAAAACAGAAACCAGAAATTTACAAGCAAATTGCCCTATTTTCCTCAATTCCCTTTGTCCTGGCATTGGGTCCGATTGTGGGCTGGTTCATAGGTAAGTTTTTGGATAAATGGTTACATACTGCTCCCTATTTGATGTATCTGTTTATATTTTTGGGATTTTTTGGAAGTGGCAGAGAGGTTTACAACATAATTAAAAGAGTTTCTAAAGAATAAAATGGTCCAATTCATAGTGAGCCAGTCGAACTATAAATGGGTTTAGAATTCATTAAAAGAACTTATAGAACCACACTGATTGTAGCTATTTTAGTTTTTTTTTATACCTGGGGTTATTATAGTTTCTCTTCTGCGGTTGGGATTTTAACTGGAACTGTTTGGGGATGTTTAAATCTTTTTTTTGTTACTAGTTTGGTCACTTCATTTATTAAAACCGGAGAGAAAGATTACACCAAAATCTGGATTTTGTTATTAGTCAAGTTCCCCATACTTTACGGTTTGGGATTTTTGGCTTTAAAGATTGATTATTTTAATCCTTTGAGTTTTTTGCTAGGGTTTACCTTAGTTTTAGCAGTCATTGTTTTGAAAGTTTTGGGTAAATATTTAATTGAGTCTGTGTTGAAACAGAATCTTAAAGAGAAAAAATTGTGATATCAGAGTTTATTTCTCATTTCGGTTTACCTACAGCTCAAGCCCAAGGAGCAGAATTACCTAATTTTATAACTTTACTTTATGACAAATTTAAAGATTCCAATTTCATTAGTTTTCTACATCACTGGGAAAATATAATCTTTTCCTGGATAATAATTTTATTCATCTGTATCTTGGCTTACTTAGCTTCCCGCAAAAGTTCATTGATACCATCCGGCTTACAAAATTTAATGGAGATGGTAGTAGAAGTTTTATACAATTTCTTTGTGGGCATTTTAGGTCCGGAAGGAAAAAAATATGTTCCCTTTCTGGGAACTTTGTTTCTCTATATTCTAATGATGAACCTTTTAGGTTTAATCCCTTTTATGAAATCCCCTTCTTCCAGTATAAATATTACCGCTGCTTTGGCAATTATAGTTTTTGTGAGGGTCCAGTATCTGAATATGAAAAATTATGGCTTGGGAAAATTTTTGTATCACTTAGCCGGCTCGCCTAAGGATGCTCTATCTTGGGGATTGGTACCTCTAATATTTCCCTCTCACTTGATAACTGAATTTGCCCGGCCTTTGACTTTGGCATTGCGTCTTTTTGGAAATATCACCGGAGAAGATATTTTGATTGCCGCTTTTACCCTTTTGGGAATTACTATTTTGTCTGCCGTGCATTCTCCGGTCGGTTTACCTTTACAGATCCCTTTTATATTTTTGGCATTGTTAACTAGTTTAATTCAAGCTTTAGTTTTTTCACTTTTAAGCACGGTTTACATTTTACTGGCTTTTCCGCCAAAAGAAGAACATTAAAAAAATAGGAGGAATGATGGATTTATCAACTGCCTTTGCTTTGTCAGCCCCTTTAGGAGTGGGAATTGCCGCTTTGGGCTCCGGGATTGGTTTGGGTCGTGCGGTCGGTGGTGCTATGGAAGCGATTGGCCGTCAGCCGGAAGCTACCGGCAAAATTCAGACCAATATGATTATCGGAGCCGCCTTGATTGAGGCCTTGACCATTTATGCTCTGATAGTATTCTTTATCGCTTTGGGAAAAATCGGCTAAGAAAAGGGCTTTCCCCTTGATTTTTGGGCTAAAGAGGGATAATTTTAGATAGCTTTACCTGAGTTTAGTGAGGAGAAAAATCTTATGCATTTAGAATGGCAGCAGGTTATCACCCAGATTATTGGATTTTTGATAGCTTTATTTATTTTGAAAAAACTGGCCTGGAAACCGCTTTTAAGAGTCCTGGAGGAACGGAAAGAGCGGATAAAATCGGAGTTTGGCAAGATTGAAGAGGATCGAAAGAAAGCTCAAACTCTTTTGGAGCAGTATCAGGAAAAATTGAAAGAAATTGATGCCGAAGCCCGGGTCAGAATTCAGGAAGCGGTCAATGCCGGGAGAAACATTTCTGGTGAGATTAAACAGCAAGCCCAAGCCGAAGCCAAAGAGGTTCTAAACAAAGCCCAAGCCGAAATTGGAAGAGAGATAGCTAAAGCCAAAGTTCAACTAAAAAATGATATCGTCAATATGACCCTTTCGGCTACGGAAAAGATTATTGGTGAAAAATTGGATGAAAAAAAACATAAACAACTAATTTCAGATTTTATTTCCGAACTGGAGCTTAAAAAATGATTTTATCTGAAGTCGGAACCAGATACTCCACCGCTTTATTTAATCTGGCGAATAAAGAAAAAAAGTTGGAACAAATTTATAAAGAGACCCAAAATTTAGCCGGCTTTCTGAAAAAATCTTCTCCTCTGCAGAATTTTTTGGCTGCTCCCCAGGTCCGGGATGAAGAAAAAGAAAAAGTGGTCAAAAATATCTGGTCCGGGAAAATTGAGGGATTTCTGTTAAACTTTTTGTTGTTTTTATTGAAAAAAAGAAGGGTTCAATTTTTTGAACAGATTGCCTTAAATTTTGAAAAGCTTTACAAAGAAAAATTGGGGATTATAGAAGCTACTTTGATTTCAGTGAAGACGGTAGAGGAGAAGCAGCAGGAAAAATTAATTAATAAATTGCAAAAAGAAACCGGCAAGAAAATTCAGCTGATAAACAAACTTGACCCGGCTTTAATCGGAGGAACGATTTTAATTTTGGCTAATCAAGTGCTAGATTATAGTATTAGGCATAGACTGAATAGCTTGAAAGAACGGCTCTTAGCCGTCAAGGTACATTAGATGGTTCGACTAAGCTCACTATAATAAGGAGAGGTAATGGCTTTAAAACCAGAAGAAGTTTCTTGGGTAATCCAAAAGGAGATTGAAAAGTATGAATCTACTCTGCAGATGGAGTCCGTGGGAACGGTTCTGCAAATCGGAGACGGAATTGCTCGGGTCTGGGGTTTGGAAGATGTGATGATGTCCGAGTTAGTGGAGTTTGCCGGCGGAATTTTGGGGATGGTTTTAAATTTGGAAGAGGATAATGTGGGAGTAGCGGTCTTTGGTTCGGATCGGGGAATTAAAGAAGGGGATATAGTTAAGAGAACCGGGAAAATTGCTTCGGTTCCAGTTGGGGAGGCTTTGTTTGGACGGGTAGTAAATGCCTTAGGGCAACCTATAGATGGTAAAGGACCGATTGTAACGGACAAATTCAGACCCATGGAAGGGAAAGCCCCTAATGTGGTACAAAGAAGACCGGTGAATCAGCCGGTTCAAACTGGCTTAAAAGCTATTGACTCTATGATTCCGATTGGTCGAGGACAAAGAGAGTTAATTATCGGCGATAGGCAGACCGGAAAAACTGCCATTGTGATTGACACCATTTTAAATCAAAAAAATACTGATCTTCACTGCGTCTATGTGGCCATTGGGCAAAAGGCATCAACTGTAGCAAGTGTAGTGAAAATTTTAGAAGATAATGGTGCTATGGAATATACTACCGTGGTAATTGCTACTGCTACCGAACCAGCTCCTTTGCAATACATTGCTCCTTATGCCGGCTGTGCTATTGGTGAAGAATTTTTATACCATGGCAAGCATGTGGTGGTTTTTTATGATGATTTGTCTAAACATGCCCAAGCCTATCGTCAGTTGGCGTTGCTTTTAAGAAGACCTCCGGGAAGAGAGGCCTATCCCGGTGATATTTTCTATTTGCATTCACGTTTATTGGAAAGGGCTGCTAAGTTGTCGGATGAGTTGGGGGGTGGGTCATTGACCGCTATTCCAATAATTGAGACTCAAGCCAATGATGTTGCGGCTTATATTCCTACTAATGTAATTTCTATTACTGATGGACAGATTTATTTAGAACCGGATTTATTTTACGCTGGCATCAGACCGGCTATTAACGTGGGTATCTCCGTTTCCCGAGTAGGTGGAAAAGCCCAAACCAAAGCTATGAAAAAAGTGTCTGGAAGATTGAGATTGGATTTGGCTCAATATCGGGAGTTGGCCGCTTTTGCTCAGTTTGGTTCAGAGTTGGATGAAGCCACCCGAGCTCAACTGACCCGAGGTGAAAGAATGGTGGAGGTTTTAAAGCAGGAGCAGTTTGTCCCGATGCCGGTGGAAAAACAGGTGACGATTATTTACGTGGCGGGCAAAGGGTATTTGGATGAGCTTCCGCTAGAGACAGCGAAAAAATTTGAAACTGAATTTTACTCTTTTCTGGATAAAAATTATCCGGATGTGGTGCATACTATAGCCAAGACTCTAGAATTAAACGAGACCAATGAGAAAAAATTAGATGAAGCCGCCGCTAAATTTAAAGCAGAATTTAAAACCAAAAATAATCTAAAATGAGACCCGAAAAGACACAAATTTTATATGATCCCAATTTGATTTGGACTTGCTCTGTGGATTTGAGAGAAGAGAAGACCGGACTTGAGGAACAAAAGCCGGCTACAAAAATAGATCTCGAAAATATTTTACCTCAAAATTCACCACCAGATTTAGACAGCTCAGAGCAAAGTAAAATCAATTAAAATGGAATCTTTAAAGGTAATCCGTAGAAGAATTCGTTCGGTCACCAGCACCAAGCAGATTACCAAAGCTATGCAGATGGTGGCGGCGGCCCGCTTGAGAAAAGCTCAGGCCAAACTGGAAACTTCTCGGCCCTATGCTTTTAAAATGCAGGAGATTTTGGAAAACCTTTCTACCGTATCCGGCTTTGTGGAAAACCCTTTGTTCAAAAAAAGAAACGAAATTAAAAAAACTTTACTGATTTTGATTACTTCAGACCGAAGTTTATGCGGTTCTTACAATAGTAATCTGATTAATTTTACTACTTCTGTTTTGAGTCAATATTCCACTCCATCAATAGAATTAGGGTTAATCGGTCGTAAGGGTTTTGATTTTTACAAAAGAAGGTCCTGGCCCATTAAGTTTAATTATTTACATGTGGGAGGGAATATTCCTTTTGTCCAAATTAAGGAGCTTACCAACCAGACCGTTGAGTCATTTTTAACCGGAGAAGTGGATGAAGTTTTTTTGATTTACACCAAATTTTTAAACATAGCTAGCCGCAAAATTGTCTTTGAGAAATTTTTAAATATTGAAAAACCACAGGAGAGAAAATCTGCGGAAGTTTTTGATTATATCTTTGAGCCAGATCCAGCCGAAATTTTTAACGGTTTGCTTCCCCGCTACTGTATCACTAAAATCCAAATGGCTATATTGGAATCTGGAACATCGGAACAGTCGGCTAGAATGTTGGCTATGCAGCAAGCCACCAAAAACGCAGAAGAGATGGTTGAATATTTAACTTTGGTCAGAAATAAAGCCCGGCAGGCCTCCATCACTAAAGAAATTTTGGAGATTGCCTCCGGTGCTGAAGCTTTGAAAGAATTTTAACAGGAGGAAATTTATTTTATGAATGTAGGCAAAGTCAAACAGGTCATTGGTCCCACCGTGGATATCGAATTTGATTCTGATAAACTCCCCAATATTTTAAATGCTATTGAAATTAAAGATGAGAAAAGAAATATTGATTTGACCGTAGAAGTAGCCATGCATTTGGGGGACAACTTGGTCAGATGTGTGGCTTTGTCATCAACCGATGGTCTGGTTAGAGGTATGCCAGCAGTAGATAGCGGTGGACCGATTACAGTTCCAGTAGGACCCAAGACTTTGGGACGAATTTTTAATCTTCTGGGAACTCCTATTGATGAGTTGGGACCCTTGCAAGATTCTAACTTACGTTCCCCCATTCACAAAGAACCTCCTTCGTTTGAAGAGCAGGAGACCAAAGCTTCTATTTTTGAAACCGGAATCAAGGTGGTTGACCTTTTGGAACCTTACGCCAAAGGCGGAAAAGTAGGTCTTTTTGGAGGAGCCGGAGTGGGAAAAACTGTGATTGTGCAGGAGCTGATTAGAAACATTGCCACCGAGCATGGTGGCTATTCGGTTTTCTGCGGAGTAGGGGAAAGAACCCGTGAAGGAAATGACTTATGGTTGGAGATGAAAGAATCTGGTGTGATAAATAAAACGGTTTTGGTCTTTGGTCAGATGAACGAGCCCCCTGGCTCTAGATTAAGAGTTGGTTTGACGGGTGTGACTATGGCAGAGTATTTTAGAGATGTGGAGCATCAGGATGTGCTTTTATTTATTGATAATATTTTCAGATTTGTGCAGGCCGGAAGTGAAGTGTCAGCTTTATTAGGAAGAATGCCCTCCGCGGTAGGGTATCAACCTACATTGGGAACTGAAATGGGGGCTTTGCAGGAAAGGATTACTTCAACTAAATCTGGCTCGATCACTTCGGTTCAGGCCATTTATGTGCCGGCTGATGATTTAACTGACCCTGCCCCTGCCACCACTTTTTCTCACCTGGATGCCATAACGGTCTTATCCAGACAGATTGCAGAATTAGGAATTTATCCGGCCGTAGACCCTTTGGCTTCTACTTCCCGGATTTTAGACCCTCAAGTTGTAGGAGAAGAGCATTATCAGACTGCTCGAATAGTACAGAAAATTTTGCAAAGATATAAAGATTTACAGGATATTATTGCTATTTTGGGAATTGATGAGCTGTCAGAAGAGGATAAATTGCTGGTGGCTCGTGCTAGAAAGATGCAAAAGTTTTTATCTCAGCCCTTCTTTGTGGCAGAGGCTCACACCGGACAACCCGGAAAATATGTTAAGTTGGCTGATACTATTAAAGGTTTTAAGATGATTTTGGAAGGGAAATTGGATGATGTTCCAGAACAGGCATTTTATATGGTGGGAACTATTGATGAAGTTTTGGAGAAAGCGGAGAAACTCAAAAAAGGATTGATTGCATATTAAAAAAAATCGCGTAGGGCGGAGACAAGCTCCGCCCTTTGGAATTTTTAGAGGTTATAGAATAGCTAAAGTAAAATGAATAAAGAATACAAAAAAGTCAGTTGGTCAGAAATCCTCAAAGATGAAATCTTGGGTTTAGTTTTCGGCTTTTTAGCGGCTTTACTGGTGGCCTGGCTCAAAAAAGAACCACCTGGTGAAATATTTTACATTATTCCTGCTGTTTTTGGTTTGGTATCTTTAATTTATAATCTTTTATCTAATCTTGGGTCTTTCATATTAATTGACCAGGAAAAAATCACCCAAAACCATCTAAACCCCTTAAAAAGAAATATTCCCAGAGTAGTTCTTAGATGGAATGAAATTAAAGAAGTTAATTTCGATTATACCAGCTTTCCCCGCTTCCGTCTACGCTTAGAGCTAAAGGGAAAAGATAAGACTTTGCAGGCTGAAAATGATATGTCACATTTTAAAGATTTTGTCAAGGAAGCCCTGGTTCGTTCTTACAATGCCAGTTATTCTCCCAAAACCTTAGCCAACTTGAACAAATTTATGAAAGATTTGGTACCCATGGTAGCTTCTTTGAAAACAATCTAATTTATGTATCAGCTCTCTATCGTCACACCCGAAAAAATCTTTTTAGAAGACCAGGTAATTTCTACCTCTGCCCCTGGTTCTGAGGGTTATTTAGAGATCTTAACTGACCACGCCCCTTTGATTACCTCTTTGATGCCTGGGAAATTAACCCTGATTAATAAAATTAAAGAAAAAATCTTTTACGCCATTTCTGGCGGCTTTTTAGAAATATCCCAAAACAAATTGACTATCTTAGCTGATGCCATTGAAAAAATTGAGCAAATTGATATTGAAAGGGCTGAAAAAGCCTTGGAGAGAGCCAAAAAAAGAATTGAATCTAAAGCTAGTGGAGTTGATTTGCCAAGAGCTATTGCCTCTATGAAAAGAGCTGAAAATAGAATTAAAATCTATAAAGAACTTTTCCCCAAAGCTGAAACTGTATAAAAGGAGAGCTTATTAATCCAGTCAGAAATTTTATCAAAATCCTAAGGGTAGAAGAATTCTTCTCCCTTATTTTTTTTATCCCAATTGGGTTTGCAATTTTCAAAGAATCATTAGAAAAAGGATTTTTTAACACCGGCTGGGGGAGTCTGGTCTTTGTATTCACAGTAATCTGGTTTTTTTACGAAGTTCCCAAAAATTCCCCAAATTCTTTTTCCCGCACGGTTCTGCCGGCTTTTTTATGTTTAACCATTTATTCTAACAGTTTCAAGCTAATCCAGCTTTTTAACATTCAAGATTACGATCGACTACTGCTTCGGATGGACCAATTCTTCTTTAATACTCAACCCTCTTTGTGGCTGGAAAGGGCTAATATTTCTTGGTTAACCGACTATTTGACCGTCACTTATTTCCTTTACTACTTTTATCCGCTAGTTTTAGGAGTAATCTTTTATTCTAAGAAAGAATGGCAGATTTTGAGAAAATATGCTGTGACTATAGTCATCTGCTTTTATATTGGTTATTTAGGATATATCTTAATTCCCGCTATCGGTCCCCGCCTATATGTTCCCCGGCAGTATAAACAGGAATTAAAAAGCAGCCACTTCTCTTTTGAATTAAGGCAGTTTTTGGATAAAATCCAACCCACCAAAAGAGACTGTTTCCCCAGTTTACATAATGCCATTACTTTGTTAGTCTTAATTTTTGCCTTTAAGTATCAAAGAAAATTCTTCTGGGGCTTCCTGCCTTTTGCCTTGGGGCTATTTGTTGGCACCATTTATTTGCGCTATCACTACGGCGTTGACTTCCTTTTCGGCTGGCTTTTGGGGTTAATCTGCCTCTGGAAATCTGCCGATTTAAATAAATGGTGGGAAGCTAGAACTTCCAGACTGTAGGTTTCTTCTCACCTGCCTTTATTAGGCATTCAACTTAATATTTTAAAACTTGAATTAGCCATAACTCTTGGGTGAAAGAGCCCCTGGCTATGGTAAACTATATCTATGGCAAATTTATCCGGTAAAAATCCGCTCTTAACTTTGGATTTACTCCAAAAATCTTTGGAAAAAAAGCTGGAAAAAATTCATACCAATAATCTTCAGCTGAAAAGAAAGATTTTTGATTTATATACCATTTTTGAAATCAGCAAAAATCTTTCTTCTCTTCTGGAGATTGAAACTCTGCTGGAAGCCACACTGTTCACCTGTCAAAACCAATTGGGTGCCCAGGGAGCTGGCTTGATTTTAAAACTCAACCCCGATGATGCGAACCTCCAGGTTAAAAGCCAAAATATTGACTTTCCAGAGAACTTTGAATTTAGCTTGAATAGTCAGATAATAGATATATTGAAAAGCAAGAATAGACCGGTTTTTATCAGAGAGCTGGAGCTTCTGGTTCCGGCTTCCAATAGGGAATTAAAATTTTTAAAAGAAACCGGGACGGTCTTGTCCGCCCCACTGGTGGTAAAAGAACAGACCTTGGGAATTTTAGTTTTAACTGGTAAAACCAAGACTGAAAATTATTCTCCCAATGATCTTGAGTTTCTGGCCACTTTGGTCAATCAATTGGCGGTGGCTTTGGAGAATGCTCATCTGTATGAAAAATTAAAGGAAGCCAATTTAGAACTCAAAAAAGCTCAGGAACTGTTAGTACAACACGAAAAGCTGGCCGCCTTGGGAAAGTTTGCCGCCTCTGTAGCTCATGAGGTCAATAATCCTTTAGGAATTATCAAAAATTATCTGTTGTTGATTGCTCAATCTGCTCAAAAGGGGAAGATAAAGAATGAATATGTTCAGGTTGTTCAGGAAGAAATTGATAGAATCACCAAAATTCTGAACCAGCTTTTAAGTTTTTATAAGCCGGATGCAGAGGTCAGAATGGAACCCACGGATGTGGGGAAAGTATTAGAGGAAACTTTGAAATTTGTGGAGCCGCAGATAAAGGAAAAGAATTTAAAGCTGGTGAGTAGAATTGAGCCCCACCTCCCCCTAATAAAGGCCTCAGCCGAAGAGCTAAAACAGGTTTTTCTCAATCTGCTTATGAATGCCAGGGATTTTACTCCTAATGGCGGGAAAATAGAAGTTAAAGCCGGGTTGCAAAATAAAGGAATTAGGATAGAGTTTACAGACTCCGGCAGCGGAATTCCAGATGAAAATTTAGACAAAATCTTTGAGCCGTTTTTCACTACCAAAAATGGGGAAGGGGCTGGTTTAGGGCTATCGGTTTGTTATGGCATAATTGAAAGACATAAAGGGACCATATTTGCCGAAAATATAAAAGGGGGGGGAAGCCGTTTTCTCATTTATCTACCTATAATCAAACATGACCAACAAAAATAACTCGGAGAAAATTTTAATTATAGACGATGAAGAGCGGATGTGCCTAAGCCTGGTTGCGATTTTAAAAGATTTGGGCTACCAGGCCAAAGCGGTGTCCCAAGCTAACCAGGCTCTGAAGGAAATCGAAAAGGATAATTATGACCTGATAGTCAGCGATATCAAGATGCCGGATTTAGATGGCTTCGATATATTAAAACTGACCAAACGGCAGAACAAAGATTCACTGGTCATTTTTATGACCGGCTATGCTTCGCTTGAATCTGCCATCCAGGCCATAAATCTGGGTGCTTATGATTATTTAACCAAACCACTTGATTTCGGCAAGTTCAGGTTGACTGTCCAGAGAGCCCTAGAAAAAAGAGAATATGACCAGAGTAAAAATCTGCTTTTAGAGGCACTGAAGCAGAAAAATTTAGAGTTAAAACAGAAAGTCTCTGAACTCAACGCCTTATATCAGACTGGAAAATCTTTAAGCTCCACCGCTGATCTAAAACAGCTTTTGAATCAAATCATCTCTTTGGCTACTAAGGTAATCGGAGCCAAAACCGGCTCGGTGATGTTAATAAATCCGGAAAATCGGGAGTTATACATTTCGGCAGCCATCGGATTGGAAAAGGAAGTAATTCAAAATACCCGCCTGAAAATGGGTAGCTCCATCGCCGGATATGTCGCTGAAAAAGGAACCCCCTTGATGATTGAGGATGTGGAAAAAGATATTCGTTTCAGAAGGATAAATAAGCAAAAATACGAGACCAAATCCTTGCTTTCCGTGCCCCTGAAAATCAAAAACAAAGTCTTGGGAGTGATTAATTTAAATAACAAAGTCGACGGAACCTCTTTTTCCAAATCTGATTTACAGCTTTTAACCACTTTTGCCTCTCAAGCCGCTGTAGCCATTGAATCGGCTTATATCTTCGAACAGATGAAAAGAAAAAACCAGGAGTTGAATTTACTTTATGATATCGCCACCGGCGTTTCTCATCTGCAGGACTTTCGAGAGATAGCCTCTTTTATTTTTGCCAAACTCAAAAAGCTTTTACCGCTGGATTTTTGCTTCTGGCTGGACTGGGAGCCGGAGACCGAAAAAATATCCTTGGGTTTTCAGGAAACCAGCCATAAAAATTTTAAAATTAGGGAACTGGAACTGTCTTTAAAGAAAAATGAAATTTTAGATTTGAAAAAACTAAGAAGCAAGCTATTCCATCATTTAAAACCCTATTTTGGAAAAGAGTTTGCAGTCGAGCATTTGGTGGTGGTTCCGATATTGACCGAAGGCACCCTGCAGGGGATTTTTTGTCTGGGGAACCGGAAATCGCAAGTTCTATCCGAATCCGACTATAACCTAATCTCGATTGTGGCCTCCCAGTCCGCATCGGTCTATGAAAGGGAAAAAGCGATTTTGAATGCTACCCGCCTGGTGACCATGGGGAATATGATTTCCGAAATCACCCACGATTTGAAAAAGCCTTTGACCAATATCAAGGGGAGTTTGCAGATTTTAAGACAGAAAAATACTTTGAATAAGGATACCCAAAGACTTTTGGACTCCACCGAGGAGGAGATCTTCCGCCTGACCGAGCTGGTCAAGGAGCTGGTCAACTTCTCCAATCCCGGCAAGTACCAGCCCGAAAGAAAAGCCCTCCTGCCTATTTTAGAAAAAGCCATTAGCTTGGTGGAATCCGATTCTATCTCGGGTAAGATTGTTATCAAAAAAGATTTCGCTTTGGATTTGCCCCCGGTATTTGTCAACGAAAAAGAGATTTTAGAGTCTTTCTTAAATTTAATTTTTAATGCCATCGAAAGTATGCCAAAAGGCGGGGAACTGAAAGTACGGGCTAAGCAGACCTATCTAAGCGAGCAGGAAAAAGAGTTCATTCAGGTCACTATTTCCGACCAGGGGATGGGGATTGCCCCGGAAAATTTACACCGAATTTTTGAGAGATATTTCACCACCAAGGATGGCGGAACCGGGTTGGGATTAGCGGTGGTGGACCGGATTATCAAAGCTCACAACGGTTTCGTCAGCGTGGAAAGCCAGCCCCAAGTGGGCACTACCTTTGAGGTCTTTCTGCCGATTTAAGTAGAAGGGAATCCTTTTTTTAGCCGATATTTAAGATATGAAAAAAGATAAAGTTAAACTGGTGATAATTGATGATGACCCCAAGGTCTCCTGGGTTTTAACTCAAGGACTTGAAAAAGGATACGAGATTCTGTATGCCCGGGACGGTCAGGAAGGTTTAAAATTGGTCTCCCAGGTTAAGCCAGAGTTGATATTGTTAGATATCAAAATGCCGGGGCTTTCCGGACTGGAAGTTTTGGAGAAAATTAAAGCCCTAGATCAGCAGTCCAATGTGATAATGCTTTCCGGACACGGGGATACCAAAAATGTGGTGGAGTCGATTAAAAAGGGGGCTTCAGAGTTTATCAATAAGCCCTTTGATGTCAAAGAGGTTGAAATTCATTTACAGTCTGCCCTGGAAAAAACCCGCCTCAAAAATGAACTCCATCATTTAAAACAGGAACTGCAGGCTAAATCCGAGCCGGAAGCTTTGGTGGGAGATGCACCGGTTATGCTGCAGATTAAAAATGTGATTGAACAGGTAGCTGACAGTGATTTGACAGTGTTGATCAGGGGAGAAAGCGGTACCGGAAAAGAGATTGTGGCTCGGAGGATTCATGCCTTATCCTCGCGTAAAGATGAGCCGTTTGTAAAGGTCAATTGTGCCGCCATCCCCAGAGATTTACTGGAGGCAGAACTATTTGGTTACGAAAAGGGTGCTTTTACCGGTGCTCATAAGACCAAACCGGGACGCTTTGAAATCGCTCATAAAGGGACCATTTTTCTGGATGAAATTGGGGATATGCCCTTAGATTTACAGTCCAAACTATTGCAGGTTTTAGAACAGCACGAATTTATGCGGGTGGGAGGAGTGCATAACATTAAAGTGGATGTCCGGATTGTCTGCGCCACTAACCGGGATTTAGAGCAGGCCCTGGAAAACCACCAGATACGGGATGATCTGTATTACCGGCTAAATGAGATTACCATTCAGCTACCCCCTTTAAGAGAAAGAAAAATTGATATTCCTTTAATTTTGGAGCATCTTTTGCAGAAATATAACCGGATTTATAATAAAACCTTTGATGCTCTTTCATCCAGGAATATGCGGCTTTTGCAGGAGTATAACTGGCCCGGCAACGTACGGCAGTTGGAAAATTTGATTAAGCAGATTGTGGTTTTGGAAAACCAGGATGTCATCCTGGAAACCATGAAATCTCTGGCTCCTTCTTCCAATACTGTCAGCCATAGCCCCACATCTGCCAGTAACAGTGAGGTCCAGACTTATTCATTGAAAAAGAAAATCTCGGATGCAGTGGAACATGAGGAGAAAAAACTAATCGCTGAAGTTTTGAATAAAACCAACTGGAATCGCCGCAAAGCGGCAGATATTTTGGAAATCAGCTATCGCTCTTTGTTGTATAAAATTAAGGAGTACAAGCTCTCTGGTGAAGATTAAATTGCAGGAGTTTAACTGGTGATTAAGATTGTGTTAATCAAAGGAGGAAATGGTGGCAGAATTAGATAGAAATACACCCTTCCAGGAGGATCTGGACAATTTAAATTACATTTTCAAATCTCATAAAAATTTTAGCTTGAGAGCAGTGCAAGAGCTTAAAAGGGCAGAAAGATATTCGGAATTTATCTCTTTGATTTTAATTGATATGGAAAAATGGTTGGGACCTTTGAGCAAAAAGCAAAAAGAAGCTTTTCTGCCTGGTAACTGGGAAAAGGAATTGTATGATTTGATAACCAGAGAAACGCGCCAGACCGATGTGGTTTCGGGTCTGGAAAAACACAAGATGGCTTTGCTTCTGACCGAAACCTCTCCGGAAGGGGCTAAGGTTCTGGCTAAGAGATTGACCCAAGAGATTGCCCTGATTTTGGCGGCTGAACGGAAAAAACTTTTGGACCCTAAGGCCCTGATGAAGATTGTCTCTTTCCCGGATAAGGTGAAAGGGAAAGAGAAGTTTTTGAGCGTAGTGAAAACCCTGCAGACCGACAAGTAATCTTCCCACAAAATTCATATCCTATTTAATCTTGCTCTTTTCTGATTTTTTGCTTATATTTAGGCCAAGGGGTGGGATTAGATGAGAAAATTTCTACTTTTATTTACTCTTTTTTTAATCTGGGGGGTCAACTGCACCAAACCGACTGGACCTATTTCGGACAGAGGGGATATTGTTTATGTTATAACAGAAATGTATCCTGATGGTTATTCGAGAGTTCTATTTATTGATACAGCAACCGATTCGCTAGCGGATTCCCTTCTGTTACCCTATGATATTTTTGGGATGGGGGTATCGCCTGATGGTTCTATACTTTATATAGGGTCTGGTCCAGCAGCTAATCGATTAGAAATAGATACCAAGACTAAAGCCATCAAGTATCAGGGACCTAATACCGGGGTACCAACTCCTGACGGAAGATACTTAGTTAGCCCATTTAGTTCTGATTTTTTTGATGCCCGTACCCACGAGCTAGTTTACCAAGCCGATTCTCTTACTCCCAGGTTCTCTTCTCCCGTTAGTGCTGGCAGACATTTTGACCCCCAAAGGAAGTTGTTTTATGGGACTCTGCCAAACCGCCCAAAAGGGGAAATAGGGGTGTTCGATTATAGAAGATTCAAATTGGTAAAAATTATAAATACCCAGTTTTCAGTTGCTGATTTGGTTGTTACCCATGCCGGGGATAAACTTTATTATTGTTTAGCTCCATTTTTCTCGGGTATAGATTTAAAAACAAATGAGTCTTTGCCAATATACAGATTAGGAGGAAATGGCATATCTTACTTAGGAATAAGACCCAACGATGAATATATCTACAAAACAGATTTAGGTGGAGAGCTACATCCAGAGCCAATTTACAGTGGTCTGATTGGGGTTTATTCTCCAGTTTTTGAGAAGCCTTTAGGTTCTATTGATACCAGAGCGGTAGAGCAGGAAAGTCCTTGCTTCCCCCTCCGGGCCAGGGGCTTGCTACTGACCAAATCGCATTTTCTCCAGACGGAAAAAAGCCTATATAAGTACCTGGATTCACTGCTTGATCTTGGTAGTAGACACCGAGAGCAATAAAATCATAAAAACCATCAAAGTTGAGTTCATACAACACAGTTTAGTCATGCAAAAAAACTAAGCCACCGGGTCTGTTTAACCCAGTGGCTTTTTGGCAGATGGTGGCTTGGAGATGAAACTTATTTACTCATTTTACCTGTCTGCCAGGGACTGAAGTATTTTTTTCCAATTGAGGTCTTAATCTGTATAGCGTAATAAACCGTTCCCAAGCTGGCATATTCCGGTTTAACTTCCCATAAAATTCCGGAAGGTAAGTTTCCGTGGCCTTCCAAGGTTTTAATCAAAACCGGAGAAATGGATTCCCAGTTATTCCCCTTGGGCATAGAGCTGCAGACATAAACCTTCCAGTCCACAATGGCCTCTTTTTCTTCACTCAATCCGGCCTTGAAAATGAACATGTAAGAATTAGATTTCTTTCTAACTGACTGGGTCTGAATCTTATCCATCTTGGCTGACACCTTGATTGGTTCGTAAACCTCCGGAGACTTCTGCACCGCTGGAGTAGGGGTCACAGGAGTTGTGGGAGTCGGCACTTGAGCTAAAGTAATTTCTTTGCTCTTATCAGGGGTAGAGACAGTCGGCTTGCTCGGAGTTATCGGTTTTTCCGGAGTAGCTTTGGGAGTAGTCGTAGTTTTTTCCGGAGACGTCGGTTTGGTGGACGGAGTAACTTTGCTTTCAGGAGTAACGGTCGGTGTCTTAGTTAAAGGAGTCCCGGTAGGTTTAGAAGTTGGGGTAACTTTACCGTCCGATTTAGTTGTAGATGGCGTGGTCGCAGTGGAAGTTGGGGTTGGAGTCACACTGGGGGTTTTGCTTTTGTCAGTAGTCGCGACAACCGGTTTTTCTTTTGAAGCAACCTTGCCATCCGGAGAACTTACCGGAGCTTTTGTAATTGAAGCATCTTTAGTTTTGTCAGTCGGAACAGTGGGAGTGGTAGCCGAAGGAGTCGATTTCTTAGTATCGGTTGAAGTTGTGGGAGTTTGACTAACAGTAGTCGACTTAGATTTATCTGTCGGTGTAGTAGTTGGCTTGGCGGTGGTGACCGGTTTTTCGGGTGTGGTGGTCTTGGCCGTGGAAGAAGGGACTGTGGTAGAAGGTGTTACCGTGGTCTTAGATTTATCAGTTGTAGTTACCGGAGTTTTTGTCGGAGTAGCCACTTTTTCAGTAGAGGGTGATTTTACGGTAGAGGGAGTTGTCGGTGTAGTGGTTGTAGGTGATTTAGTCGTGGTAGCTACTTTGGCATCACTGGCCTGAGGCGTGGTAACCGTCGGAGTTGATGGGGTAGTAGGTGACGTTGTCGGCTGAGAAACTTTTGTTTCTTCCTTTTTCACCACCGGTTGTTCTACGGTTGAGCTGGATTTTACTGGCGGAGTCACGGCTGTTGATTTATCCGACTTAGCCGGCGTGGTCTGGCTCAATTTTTTGGTTGACTTGTTCTGACTGAAACTGTCCTGTCCTTTAGCCAATCCGAACCCGATGGTTAAACCTAAACGGTGGTCCCCCACTAAACTGGTCGAGGTCTGGAAAGGATAGCTTTGGTAGCTGTAATCTATCTGAACGGAGTTGGCGCTGGCCATGAACTTGTAGGATAATCCCCAGGCCCACTGTTTATAATCCTGATTGTAATCTTTCCCGAAAGTATAACCCGCTCTTAAATAGAAACTGCTGCCGGGGAGTAAATTCAGACTCTGCTCCACACCCAGACTGTTCAGATAAGGAGTGGAGGTGGTAAAGTTTTTCTTGTCTTTTACTATGACATCATAGGCAATGCGGGTGGAATTATTGCCGGTAGGTAAAAGTAAGGCCATTCCGGCTTTGTACACCCTGCGTGCAAAATTGAAAAGATTCGGTGTTTGAGGTGAGGCATAAACCACCCCGGTATCCGGAGTCATGTCGGTTCCTAAAAGATTTTCCCCGGCTATACCGAAGGAAAATCTGTCTGAAACCGGAAACAAAAATCCCAAATCGACTTCGAAACCGGATTTTTTATCCACATTGGAGTTGGATAACAACTTGGCGTTTAATCCGAATGAACTCAATAAACCCAGAGATCTGGCGTAGCTGACGGACAAAATATTGTGCCCCACTATCTGGGATTGACTGGTCCAGGAAGCCTTGCGGCTGCCGGAAAAAGCCAGCACTCCTTTGTTGGAAGACATAGGATAAACCAGAGAGCCGAATCCGACATACGGTTTTTCATCCAAGGTGTAACCGTACAGACTGGCCCGGTCATACATCACGGAAAACTGGACCCCTTTTAAGCGAGCCAGACCGGCCGGATTATAGAAAACTCCGGAAGGGTCATCCGCGATAGCCACAAAGGCGTTTCCCATCCCCACTGCTTTGGCAGAGGTTCCCAGGTTGTCATAGGAAAATGCCCAGCTGGAAGTGAGAATGACAAAAAATAGCGTTGCTATTAAGATTTTTCTTAAGCCCATTTTGCCTCCACTTTTTTAATATGTTCTGTGGGTAAAAATAGTTTCTTATATTATCGGCTGTACCTATTATTTTCCTTAAGCCAAAAATTGGGTAAAATTGGGATAATCTTTATATTGGGGAGTGGACTGTGAAATTATCCAGTGGGTCAATTTAGCCGACTTTTACCGAATTTTTAGGTTTGGAAGGAACCAAAACCTCTTTGAAAATTTTCCAGTCTTGGAGAGGAATTACTTTCAGAACTGCCAGGAAGAATAGGTAGATTATTACCGAAGCCGAGATAGATACATACATAGGTAGACCCTTAAACTCCAGTAAAAAAGAAGCCATGAAAACCCCGCTTAAACCTATTTTCCCCCAGGGTGCCAATAAACTTCGGAACCCGAACTGCAATTCCCAGTGCAATAAAAAGAAAATACCGAAGAAAACCGCTATTTCGGTAACCAGAACCGAGATAGCCGCACCCTTTGCGTCAAAAGAAGGGATTAAGATAAAATTCAAGATCAGATTTAAAAGCATCCCTATCCCAGCTACGACTGCCAGTTTTGTGACTTTTTTTACCGCCATCAGAGCTCTTAAGCCGGTACTGTAAAGCACCATAAAGAACCCCGACCAAATTAGAATTTTTAATACGATTACAGAGGAACCAAAACCGGAGCCGTAAAGCAGGAACATTATTTTCTCACCTAAAATCGTGATTATCACGCACAAAGGTAAAAGTAAAATCGCCAGATAAGCCAGTTCTCTTTCCAAAAGATTCTGCAATAAACCCGGCTTTTTGACCGAAGCTTCGGCCAAAGCCGGCAATAGAGCCGGTCCCAAAATTACCGGAATATTTTTGACCTGCAGAATTAATTTGTTGGCGGCATTGTATATACCGGCTGATTTTTCACCCTTTAGCCAGGATAAAATGACTGTATCGGAGTTCAAATAAACGGTCATAAAAATTATGGTTAGAGCAAACGGCAGAGCTTCTTTGAAAAGCTCCTTCCAGAATTTAGGCTCTATCCGCAGTTGAAAACGGGAAAAGTTTCTGAATACCAGAAACCAGATTAAAACCAGAGATAAAACACTCAAACCCAGCTGCACCCGGCTTAAGCCCAAGAGCCCGAAATTCAGTTTCAGGGCTAAAATCCCGAGGACGGTTAAGGATATTCCCCAAAAGATGTTGACATAGGCCTCATATTGCAATTTTTGAAAGGCCTGAAAAATCCAGCGCAGCCCGAAACCGCAGGTCACAAAGAAATTCCCTATGGCAATCAGGTAGATTATAGTTTTGGTGCCGGAAGGAAAATGGCTGAAGAAAGTAAGCAAGATTACCGCGGTCAGACTCAAAAGCGAAAGTAAATATCTTAAGACCGCCATATTTCCCAGATATCTGGCAGCCAGTCTTTTGTTGGCGGCTACTTCACGCACGATTAGAGAGTTTAATCCTAAATCCGTGACTACCCCAAATATGGCAACGAGTGATAAAGCTAAAGTGTAAGCTCCCAGCCCATCGGCACCGGTTATGCGGGCGACAAAGACAAATAAAATCACCTGCCCGATCCGGTTTAGGATTAAGGAAAAAGCCGAAAAGCTTATATTTTTCAAAATCCGAACTAAACCAAAATCTCTTTCCATAAGTTTTTGACTTTGTTTAACTAATCGGAAGATTTACAGATTAGGATTAATCTTTTTGGGGGAGATTTTAGCTGGGTTATGATAGATTTATCAAGGAAGATTAAACTGAGGGCTCCTGATTTTATCCGCTACATCTGCTATTAATTATCCGCTAGCTTTTCTTCTATAAACTTTAAACCCTCATCCACCGAAAAAAACGGGGTGGTCAAGATTTTTTGGGCCTTATCAATCCTCAAGCCCCCTTTTAGCGGTCGGGAGGCTTTCTGATGTAATTCCGGGGTGGTAACCGGCGTGATTAGATTTTTATTTAACTCGAAATGCTGGGCGATTTTCAAAGCGAAGTCATAGCGGGATAGATACTTGGTGCCGGCTAAGTTTAAAATTCCGGCTAAATTTCTTTCAGCTGCTTCTAAAATTAAAATCGAAAGATTATCCGCCAAAGTGGGGTTGTTAAACTGGTCGGTGACTACTTTAATCTGTTTTTTTTGTCTTAGATTCTCATATACCCAGATGAAAAAATTTCTCTTGACCTGAGTTCCCATTCCGTAGATGACATTGGAGCGGATGATTAGAAAATGAATCAGCGCGTCCTGAATGATTTCCTCGGCCTGGAGTTTGGTGCCTCCGTAGTAATTTATGGGATTGGGTTTATCCTCTTCTGAGTAAGGTCCGTTTCTCCCGTCAAAGATATAATCTGTGGATATTTGCACCAATTTGATTTCATACTTTTGGCAGGATTCTATCAAATTTTTGACCCCTTCTACGTTGACCGCCCAAGCTAACTCTTTTTTCTCTTCGCAGACCTCGACATTCATAAAGGCAGCGGTGTTGATGATTAGCTCCGGACGGAAATCGGCGATGACTGACTGGACTTGCTCTTTATCGGTGATGTCTAAAGTCTGGTAGAGGTACTTTTTGTCCTGGAGGACAAAATCTTTTTGTTTGCCGGTAGCTAAGACCGAATCCCATTTGGAAAAATCTGCCTCCAGTTTCTGCCCCAGAAGTCCGTTGGCGCCGGTGATTAAGATTTTTTTCATGTGGGGAAGTATAGAGGAAAAAAGAGTGGTTTGTCAATTGAGAAACTTGGAAATAAATATTTCCAAACTAACGGGAAATGTATCCTACAATTTTATTCTGCTCTAAGTCAATTATGGCGATATTTCCAGACCAGGAATCCACTAAATATGCTTTTTGACTTCCTTCCAAGACCTTCAAGCTAAAAGGTGCAAGACTCGCATTATACAGGTCAAGCTCTGAAACTATTTCTTGAGTATTGGTCGAGAACCCAAAAAGACTAAACGGAATCAGTTCGGGAATAGCAACACAGAAACACCAACAAAGGTCATAAATTTTTTTTGTAACCGTGGAACTATAAAGGTATCCTTCTCCCCAAGATGAATTCAATTGCTCCATGGTTATTATCCGGTCTCTTTTTATATCTATGTTACCCAAATAAGAGGTGAAGGTGATAAATGAGTCATTTAACGAAGGAGAAAAATATGAAGAAAAATATAACTTATTATCGATCTCACTATATAAGATGTCAAAAATGGGAGGAAATTTTTTGTCTACTAAGGCATCCAGGTATCTTACTATTTGCAATCTTTGGTAATCGAAAACCAATATCCTTTTATCTGCCATACCTACATAGAACAAAGGATATTGGGAATCGAAGGTCGGTCTGGTTGTCACAACCAGATTGTCTTCGTAAACAATTTGATGAGTCCGGGCGCTGAAAATCTTTAATCCGTTATAAGTAGAAACTAAAAGTCTGCCTTCCGGAGTGGGAAATAAGCTACTATTCTCGCCTTCGTAAATGATTGTTTTATTATTAACATTTACCTCGACAATCGAATCCGGACACGGTGGGCGACAAGGATGACGATATTCTACTTTTTGTAAATACAGCACTCTTCGGTCGGGTGAAAGATTCAGGTCGGAAATATAAAAATTGAATTTCATTGAATCCAGAATCTTATCTTGGGAGCTGTCAACCACAAAAACCTTGTCCAAATGAGGCAGATACACCAATGAGCTTTCTGGTGAAGTCGGACCACTGGGATTTTTGGTACAGTTTACTAAACAGATTAAAACAACTACGAGGACAACACTTAATTTTCTCACATCGCCCCATTTTTGCCAACTAAATATAATCAAATGAAAGCAAAAAAGCAAGGGGTATTCTTATTTTTTCAAATACGCATAATGCTTTTCATAATATTTCTGATACTCCCCAGATTTCACCCTTTCCCACCAGTTTCTATTTCTCTGATACCATTCGATAGTTTCCTGTAAAGCTTTCTCAAAAGAAAACTTTGGTTTCCAGCCCAACTCTTTTTCCAGCTTAGACGAATCCAAGGCGTATCTTCTATCATGAGCCGGCCGGTCCGGAACATGCTTGATTAGATTTTTCGGCTTACCCAGTGCCTGCAGAATCAAATCGGTAATCTCCAGATTGGTTTTCTCATTGTGAGAAGAAATATTGTAAATTTCTCCTGTTTTCCCTTTTTGCAAAATCAAATCCAGCACCTCACAGTGGTCTTGCACATACAGCCAATCCCGGACATATAATCCATCCCCGTAGATAGGAAGAGATTTATCTTCTAAAGCATTACTGATAAATAATGGAATCAGTTTTTCCGGAAACTGGTAAGGACCGAAATTGTTGGTGGGGCGGACAATGATAAGCGGTAAATTGAAACTTTTGAAATAAGATAGAGCCAGCAAATCCGCGCTGGCCTTGGAAGCTGCATAAGGTGATGAGGGATTTAAAGAGTCCTTTTCATTAAACTTTTGGTTACCCAAAACCGGCCCATAAACCTCGTCCGTTGAAATCTGCAAGAATAGAGAAACTTTGTGTTGCAAAGCTGACTGTAATAATACCTGGGCCCCCACCAAATTACTCTGCACAAATACCACAGGGTCATACAGACTCCGGTCCACATGCGATTCAGCCGCGAAGTTGATTATACAGCCGATTTTTTCGGCTAAAATCTGGTTGACCAGTTGAGAGTTGCATATGTCTCCCTGAATAAATTTATAATTGGGATTTTTCTCGACTTCAGAGAGGTTCTCCAAATTCCCGGCGTAGGTCAGTTTATCTAAGTTAAAGATTTTATAATCCGGATATTTTTTTAGAAGGTAGCGTAGAAAATTAGAGCCGATAAAGCCACAGCCGCCCGTGATTAGAAGCTTCATTTCATTTCAACTGGCCAAGAGACTCGGCAGGAATCAACCATCCTTGCGTCCCCAGTCATAAGGGATATCATTTTTATGGGGGTCAGAGCGGAATTCATCCGGTTTATCGTAATTATATGGTTCGGTGGTGCAGTTAATACATATCGCTTCATAGTCCGAAATACATTTAAAACCATGCCACAAGAGGTTAGGAATATGCAGAACCAGGGGATTATGCTCCCCTAAAAAGAATTCATTGACCTCTCCTTTGGTAGGGGAGTCTTTTCGGTCATCGTACACCACAATTTTCATCATCCCTTTCACCACACAAAAATTATCCATCTGCTTTTTATGATAATGCCAGGCCTTGACCACTCCCGGATAAGCGGTGGTCATATAGACCTGCCCGAATTTGGAGAAAAGCTCATCATCCGCCCGTAAAATCTCCATCAGACGCCCTCTTTCATCCGGCAGCACTTTTAATTTTTTAATTTTTACCCCGTTTATCATGTATTCTATTTATGGTGAGTTGGTCGAACCATTGAACTTAGAGAATTTTGCTTCGTGAATTCATCTTGGCTATTAAAAGATTGGCTTCCAAAAGAGATTCAATAGAAGCTCCGGCATCCAGCCAAACCCCTTCTAATACAGAATAGCTCAGATTATTTTTCTTCAGATAAGCATTGTTGACATCCGTGATTTCCAGCTCCCCCCGGGACGAAGGTTTCAAAGTTTTGATGATATTGAAAACGGAATTGTCATACATATATAAACCGATGACCGCCAGACCGGAGTTATCTTTACCGATCTTTTTTTTGGGTTTTTCAACTATGTGTAAAACTTTATTTCCATCTAATTCCGCCACTCCGTATTGATTGGGATTTTTAACTTTTTTCAAAAAGATTTTGGCCCCCGGTTTCCCTTTGGCAAAACTTTCCACCTCTTTTTTTATGGACTGCCCGATGATATTATCTCCTAAAATGACCACCACTTTTTCCCCTTCGGTAAAATCCTCTGCCAAACCCAAAGCTTCCGCAATTCCTCCTTCTTTTTCCTGATAGGTGTAATTCAGATGTTTCAAACCGAACTCCTTGCCGTTGCCCAAAAGCCGCAAAAAATCTCCGGCGTTATTTCCACCGGTGACGATTAAAATATCTTTGACCCCGGCTTCCACCAAACTTTGCAGGGGATAATAAATCATGGGCTTGTCGTAGACCGGAAGCAGATGTTTGTTGGTAATTTTAGTTAATGGATACAGTCGAGTACCTAAACCGCCGGCTAGAACAATCCCTTTCATCTTAATTGGAATTTTTATTTTTCTGAGGGTCTACGGGGACTCCGTAATTTTTGCACTGTCTTTGAATAATGGCTAGATTTCCCAAACCTAACTCCACGGCCCGGGTTAAAACTCTTTTGATTTGATCCCCCACATTTTCAATTTTGTATCTGGGTTTGGAGGTGATTAAGACATCCACTTCCGGGTCCTCGGCCAAACTCTGGGGAGACCCTTTCTTCTGCTCAAACCCCATGGTCTTGTGAGATTCTTTAACCTGCTGAGTAATTTCATTTATTTCTTGAGTGAGATTCAATTCCCGGGCTGCAATTTCTGCTAATTCACTCAAAATGGCTCTTTGCTCATCAGTCAATTTGTAGATTAATTCATTGGTTAAAGGCTGGCCCGGCATAAAATCTCACTTATTAAATTTTAATTCTCTTTTAACTCTTTCAGCAAACTTTTTATCCCTTTATTTAATTTGTCGTAAACCTCATCCTCGGCCGGAAAAGAATATCTGATTTTCCCTTTAGGGTCGATTATCATATGCACCGGAACAAACTGCACGTTATAGGCCTTGCGCACTTTCAACCCGTTGTAAAATTGCTGGTAGTTGAATTTATATTTGGAGAGAAACTCCTGGATACTTAATTTGTCCTCATGGGAAATGGCCCAGAATACCACCTTCTTTTCTTTTTTGTAATTATCCACCAGGCGGTTTAAGCTGGGCATCTCTTTGATGCAGACCGGACACCAGGTTTCCCAAAAATTGATGACTATGATGCTTTCCCTGTAATTTGATAATTTAATTTTTTTGCCATTTAAATCAGACAGCTCAAAATCCGAAGCAGTCCGTGATTCTTCAGCTTTAAGCATTTGCAGATTGACTTTTTCTGTAAAGACAAAAGCTGAGATTATAAAAATAAATGGAACAGCTGTTGAGCTTTTCATAAAATCTCTTGTAGGTTCAAAGTCAGCCCGTCACTGGCGGCTATGACTTTGGTTTTTAACTCTTTTTCTAATTTTTCCGCTATTTCCCAGGGCTTATTTTTTATCATGGTCATGCCGAAATGGGTCAAGACCGCTACCTTCGGCTTAATTTTTTTGATTATATTCACTCCGTCCTCCAAACATAAATGCTCCACTTCACCGGATTCATGGGGAACGTATCGTGAAATATTCATAATTAGCATATCGGCTTTGTAAGCTTTTGCCAGCTCTTCAAAATAAAGGGTATCTATGATAAAAGCAATTTTTTTTGAATTGTAATTAAAAACCAAGCCATAAGTTTCGACCGGATGCTTGTGTCTGACAGGAGTGGTAAAGCTTAAATTGTCGATTTTATAACTTTTCCCTTCTTTTAATATTTCGACTTTCTCTAAGTATTTGCGAATGTATTTTAAAACCACCGGGTCGCTATCCAGGGCATCCTGGGGTGCAAATAAAACCCCTTTTTTCTTGAAACCCCCTTCGGTCATGGCTTCTATCATGATGTTGACATCATTGGAGTGGTCTATATGCTTGTGGGATAAAATTATGGCGGAAAGTTGTGCTGGCTCTAATTTAGGTTTGGAGGAAAGGCACTTGACCAAAGCCCCCGGACCGGGGTCTAAATAAATATTTGTCCCATTTAAACTTATCCAGATTCCACCGGATGCCCGGAGTTGCTTGGTAACTACAAAGCGGGCGCCGGCCGTGCCTAAGAATTTAATGAAGTTCATTTATCTGATTTATTTGACATAAAAAAAGCCAAGCGTTTCTTCTTGGCTTTAATCAACTTCCAAGTTACAATCTGGCAAACTCTAACTTACTTTTTCTCTTCCTTCTTTTCAGCTTTCGGAGGAGCACCTTTAGCTTCACCTTTAGGAGTAGCCCCCTTGGCTTCCCCTTTAGCCGGAGCAGCCCCTTTCTTTTCCTCTTTACCCTCTTCAGCCGCAGCCTTCTCTCTTTCGGCTGCTCTTTCTTCAGCTTTCTTTTCAGTGATTACTTCTGGCTCGGTTATTTCACCTTCAACCGGAACAGCTGCCGCCACAGGCACTTCCTCTTCCTTAGTCGGCGGTACCACGCTGGCCAAGGTCCCTTCCGGGTCGGAGAGGATGGTGGCTTTTTCCAGCTTGATGTCCCGCACGTGAATCGAATCTCCGATCCTTAAAGGAGTTACATCTATCTCGACTTTGGCCGGGATATCCGTGGGTAGACATTCCACCTCGATTTCTCTTAAAATATGCTGCAGAATTCCACCCTGATTTTTGACTCCGTCTGCCAGCCCGGTCAGGTGAACCGGGACTTTGACAGTAACTTTCTTGGTCAATTGGATGTGGTGGAAATCTATATGGACAATATTCCCCCGCACCGGGTCATGTTGTATCTCTTTGATTAAGACCTTCTTGGACTGGGTTTTTCCGTTGGCTATATTTAAAGTGATTAAAACGTTTTCCCCGAAACCGGAGTGCAGAATTTGAGTGAAGTTTTTCTCCGGGACCTGGATGGACAAAGTTTTACCTTCCGCCCCATAAACCACCCCGGGAATCAAACCCTCTTTTCTTAATTTCTTGGCTACCTCTTTGCCGGTTTTCTCTCTTAATTTTACTTCTAAGCTTGCTTCCGCCATATTTTCTCCTTATCAGAAGGTATAATCTAGATAATTTTCTTTAAAAGTCAAGCCCAAATTTTACCAAAAACCCATATAAATTCCCCTTTTTGTAATATTTTTCTTGCTAAATCGATAAAAAAGCGTTAAATTAGGGCACCAATTTAAATCGAATCTATACCTAAGTTAAAAGGGAGGTTTAGCTGAAAAAGCTAAAATTTTTGTTATCTCTGGGGATTCTATTAAGCCTTTCACTTCAGTCCTGGTCAAACCAGTCCAGCCCTACTTACTATTATTATCAGGGACAGAAAGTTAATTTGCCGCTTGACTATACCCGCTTAGCGGTCAAGTTTCAGATAGGATTAGCCACCGCTGATCCGGTTTCAGTTGTTTCAAATACTGGAGTCCAGATTATTTCAGCTGAACCGACTGGTGTCAACCAGCGCTATTTGGTGACTCTGAAAACTCCTCTATCAACTGTAGCTGAAGTTGACAAAAACATAAAAACTCTTTTGAATTCTTCATCCATAGATTTTGCTTCACCGGTCTTTAATGGAGTTGTCCCCGGAACCTGGGTAACTATAACCCCTGACATTCTTTTGCGCTTCAAACCAGAGTTTGTTTCAAATTCCGATCTGCTTTTGTCAATTTTAGCCCCGGAGCTTCAAATAATATCCAAAGATTTTGGAAATTTAAACGGTGCTTACAAGCTAAAAAGTTCATCTAAAAACGGTTTTGAGGTTTTAGCGGTTGCCAATCGTCTGGCTACAGATTCACATATTGACTGGGCTGAACCAGACGCTCAATTTAGCGGAGGAGTTGCTTTAATCCCCAATGATCCGGGATTTGCTGACATATGGGGAATTCTAAACACCGGTCAGTTTGGTGGAATTGTCGATATGGATATGGACGGTGATTCTGCTTGGGATCATACTATCGGCGATTCAACTATAAAGGTTCTAATTATTGATACCGGAGTTCAACAAGACCATCCGGATTTAAACCAGCTTCCGGGGGTTGATGTTACTTCAGAGGAACCGGGAGAAGGTGGTCCGGTCAATGAGTGTGACAACCATGGTACCGCCGTGGCTGGTTGTGTTTCAGCTATAATTAATAACAGTTTGGGGACGGTGGGAATCGCACCTGGATGTAAATCGGTTTCAGCTCGAACCTTCATTTCCAATCTGACCTGTGATGGTAGCTGGTCTGCAGAAGTCAGTTGGACTGTGGATGCCTTGACCTGGGCTGAAGGACAAGGAGTGCGAGTGACCAACAACAGTAACTATTATGGGTTCACTTCTAATGCCATCAAAACTAAGTATGAATCTATGCATGCTGGTGGAATAGTTCACTTTGCCTCAGCTGGAAATTTTGCCAGTTCCAGTATTGTTTATCCCGCTTCCATTCCCATAGTAAATTCTGTGGCTGCTCTGGGGGATTCTGGAACTTTGACTTGGTTCAGCAATTGGGGACTAGGATTAGATTTTTCAGCTCCTGGCATCTTTATGTTGAGCACGGACCGGACCGGAGAAGATGGCTACGATCCTGGGGATTATACCTACTTTGGTGGCACATCTGCTGCCTCCCCTTACAGTGCCGGTGTGGCCGCTTTAGTTTTGTCTCAAAATCCAGGTTTAACTTCTGACGAGGTGGAAAGCATAATGCGATGCTCCTGTAAAGACCTGGGCCCTTTAGGGTATGAAACTACTTAGGCTGGGGTTTTGTGAATGCGGAAAATGCTTTGTTGAATACCCCGGAATCTGATCTTGATACTGATGGTTTAAGTGACCAATGTGATAATTGTCCTAACCTTTCCAATATTGCGCAAGAAGATACTGACAGTGACCAAGTGGGCGATTCTTGTGACAATTGTCTCACCGTAGCTAATTCAAATCAGGCAGACAGCGACACCGACCAAGTGGGAAATGTCTGTGATATCTGCCCTAATCATCATAATCCTCTGCAACAATCCATCAAAGCCGGAGATGCCAATGGGTCCGGTGGCACTCCTAATCTGACTGATATAGTTTACTTGGTCAATTATGTTTTCAAAGGAGGACCGGCCCCAAGCCCGAGTTGTCGCGGAGATGAAAATGGTTCAGGCGGCACTCCTAATCTTACAGACATAATTTACATCGTCAACTATGTTTTCAAAGGTGGTCCCGCTCCCATTAAATCAAATGTCTGCTGTTTGTAATTAAGCATGCGAACTGATTTCAAATTCGAGACAGATTCAAAAATTCCCAACCTATTAATTCAAATTTCACCGCTATTATTAAGTCATTGCCTTGTTTTATCTTGACTTCTCCTCAAAAAGTTTCATAAATTAAAATTCAAATTATCATCTATGCCTGAAAAATTTCCCAAGTTTAGGTCGGATTTAATCATTACTTCCCAAAAATTCGAGGGAGAGACCTTTTATGTGTTAAAAGACCCTCTTTCCAAAAAATTTTTCCGCATCAAAGAATGGGAATATTTCATCACCCAGAATTTAGACGGAAAAACTCCAGCCGAAGAGATTATAAACAGATTTCAAGAAAAGTTTAATCTTTCCTTAAGTCCCACCTCTTTAAACCAATTTATTGAAAAAATAGACCAATTCAGTTTTTTAGAAAAAGAGGAGGTAGAAAGGGAGCAGGAAAGAATTGTTTATCGGGCTAAAAAAGAAAAAAATACCTTTAAAAGAGTTTTATTTCTTAAACTGAAGGCCTTCGACCCGGATGCCTTCATCACCAAATTATTTAATAAGACCAAGTTTGTCTTTACCAAGCCATTCTTAATTTTTATGGGATTGACTATTCTATTGGCTTCTTTAATCGCCATCAGCAACTGGGGAGATATTAGCTGGAGTATTGAGGGTTTAACTTCGGTCACCAATCTTTTGGGAATCTGGCTGACTATTTTCTGGGTAATCTCCCTGCATGAATTTGCCCATGCCTTGACCTGTAAATATTACGGGGGAGAGGTGCGGGAGATGGGGTTTTTGCTTTTATACTTTCAGCCCTGTTTTTACTCCAACGTTTCGGATGCCTGGTTTTTTTCCAAAAAAGCCAAAATCATAGTCTCTTTTGCCGGGGCTTTCTTTCAGATATTCATCTGGGCTGTGGCAACCATTTTGTGGAGAATCACGGATACCGAAACCGGCTTAAACCAGTTCTTTTTTGTGACCATGATCACCTCCGGGGTGATAGTTCTTTTCAACTTTAATCCTTTGATTAAATTAGATGGGTATTATTTGCTGTCGGATTATTTGGAAATTCCCAATCTCAGAGCCAAGGCTTTCGCCTATTTGGGGGCCTGGTTCAAAAAGAAAATTTTGGGTCTGCCGGTTGAAATACCAAAAGTTTCGGCCAAAGAAAAGAAAGTTTATCCAGTCTACGGGCTTTTATCTTTAATCTATTCTTTCTTTCTAATCGGCTTTTTCTTTTTTAAACTGGCCCAGTTTTTGATTAATAAACTTCAGCTCCTGGGATTGGGCTTGTTTTTGCTGGGAACATTCTTTATTTTTAAGTACCCCCTAAGTTTGGGCTTGGCTAACTTAAGGGAGGTTTTTGTCTTAAAAAAAGAGTCCTTTATGCAACCCAAAAAACTTCTGATTAAACTCGGGATATTGGCTATAATAATTCTGGCTTTAGTTTTTGTCAAGTGGGAGCTGAAAGTTTCCCAGAACTGTGAAATCGCGGCCTTGGAGTATTACACCATCTCCAACCAAGCCGCATCTTTTATGGAAGAACAGCTGTTTATCGAAGGAGAGGAAGAGAAAAGGCAGACCAATGTCTTAAAGCTAATTTCAGCTGAATACGGGGTGGTTAATTTAGAGCCCCTGGTCAAGGAGGGACAAAAGGTTCATAAAGGGGACTTAATTGCTCAGGTAAGCTCCAATCAGTATAAAAATGAAATGGCCACGACCATGGCTATGATAGATAAAGCCAAAGCCGATTATGCCATCTTGAAAAAGGGTGCCCGGCCCGAGGAACTGCAACAAGCCAATGATAATGTTAGGAGAATTGAGGCTTTATTGAAAGCCAAACAAAAAGGAAAAGAAAGATTCGACCAGCTCCGGGAGAAAAAATTGGTTTCCCAAGAAGAATACGATAAGGTTTTATCGGAATATCAGGCTTTAGAGTCGGATTTGGCTATTGCCAAAAACACTCTAAGACTTTTGCAGTTAGGTGCCAAACCGGAGGAACTGGCCAAAGCCCAGGCTGAAATCCAGCGACTGGAAGCCAAAGCGAACTACTTGAAACAGCAGATTCAAGCACAGGATTTAAAATCTCCCATCTCTGGGACCGTGACCAACGTCCGGCCCAAAGGGGATTTAATCAGCATCGCCAGAATGGACACTGTCAGAGTTTTGATTTGGGCCAGTGAAAAAGATATGGATGTGATTAAAGCCGGTCAGAAGGTGAAAGCCAAGGTCAGGTCTTATCCCGGAAAATCATTTTATGGTGTGGTGACCAAAGTTGGTCAGCAGGCGGAAAAACAGGGAAACAAAAACGTTTTCATAATCACCAGTAAAGTTAGTAACAACGATTCTCATCTAAAACCGGGAATGACCGGCCAGGCCAAAATTTATTGCGGTAAGAGAAGCTTGCTAAATTTATTGACCAGAAAGATAGTGCGTTGGTTCAGAGTAGAAGTTTGGTCCTGGTTTTGATTTTGTCAAAATTTTGCGCAACTGATTTTAGATAATCACAAAAGTATAAGTTCTTGTTCCTAATTCTATATATTGTGTTATTTTATAATTATATAACAATATGTAGATATCTATATCCATAATTTTTCTCATTTTGCAAAGAATTGCCTTGACAAATCCCTATTGATTGTTTATTATTTGCACAGAGATTCAATGGGAGGTGAGGTAGTCCATTTAGGGGTACGGTTTTTTCTCTCATTGATTTTATAAGGTTTTCCGAAGATATTGAGTTGTCCATTAAAATTTTTTAACTCAAATGCAAGGAGGTGATGAGGCTATGAAAGAACTCATCCTGGAGGTAGAGGAACTAGAACAGAGAATTGCTCCTGGCTCAGCTTCAAACGGGTCCAGCTAGGCTTAAGTTCTCTACAGTTTGTTTAGTTAAACTTTAACTAAACACCTCCTTTTGAGCCCCCCTTTAAGGGGGCTCAGCTTTTTTATGGCCCTTATTTTTTTGCTAATTTCGCCACCGACTCAATATGAAAAGTATGGGGGAACATATCCAGCGGCTGAACCAATTCTAACAGGTATTTTTCTTCACATAGAAGCTCCAAATCCCGGGCCAGAGTTGCCGGGTTGCAGGAGACATAGACAATTTTAGGCGGGGCCAGCTTCAAAATATTTTCCACCACCTGGGGATGCAAACCGGCCCGGGGTGGGTCAATCACAACTAAATCGTAAGCTTCTCTTCTTATCAGTGCCAAAGCTAAAAATGTCTTGGCCTCTTCGCAGATAAATTGGCAATTGGATATTTTATTTAGCTCGGCGTTCTTTTTGGCATCTTGCACGGTTTTGGGATTTGATTCCACCCCCACAACTTTTTGGGACTTTTGGGCTAGATAAAAAGAAATGGCCCCGGTTCCGGAATATAAATCTAAAACCGTTTCCTTTCCCTCTAAATCTGCCATTCTTAAAATCACTTCATATAATTTTTCCGCCTGTTTGGTATTGGTCTGAAAGAAAGAGTTGGCCGAGATTTCAAACACAAAATCACCGATTTTTTCTGTAATAAAATTTTTTCCCGCTAATAGTTCTTCTTTTTCTCCTACCGCAATTTGAGCTTTGTAAGGATTAATATTCCGGACTACGCTTTTAATCTGTGGAAATTTTTCTGAAAGAAGTTGGGCTAAGGTTTTTCCCTGTGGAAAATTCCCTTTATCGGTGACTATATTGACCATAATCTCAGCGCTGTTTTTCCCTTCCCGTATGGTTAAAAAACGCAAGAGTCCTTGATGAGTCTTCAAATCATAAATTGAAATCGAATTTTTTTTGACAAATTCCTGAATGAATTGCACGATCCGGTTGGATATTTCTGATTGCAGATAACATTTGTCCAAGTTAAAAACCAGGTCAAATCTTTCTTTTTTATGCAGGCCTAAAACCGGTAAGTTATTATGGTCGGTACTGAAGGAAAACTCCATTTTGTTGCGGTAGAAAAAAATCTCCGGGGAGGGTATGGCTGAATTGACCGGAGGATGCAAAAAACCTCCGATATGCTCCAAAGTTTCTTGGACCTGTTTGGTTTTAAATTTAACTTGTCTGGGATAATCTAAATTCTGCCAGGCACAACCCCCGCAGATTCCAAAGTGAGAACAGCACGGCTGGACCCTAAAAGAGGAGGGTGAAACGATTTCTAGGGTTTTAGCTTCTGCGTAATTGGGTTTGAGTCTGGTGATTTGGGCTTTTGCAAGGTCTCCGGGAAGAGCTGACTCTACGAAAAAAGTGAAGTCGTCGACTTTAGCAATCCCTTTTCCCCCCAAGGCTAAGTCTGTGACTTTTAGCTCAATTTGTTCTCCCTTTTTGAAAGGTAGTTTTTGCGTTTAACTCACCTCGTTCACAAAAACTCCCTTGGGTCGGCAATTTTCCCTTTAAGTGCCGAAGCCGTCACCGTGGCCGGACTGGCTAAGTACAATTGCTGCTTGGATAAATTCCAGTTGAAAGTGGAAATGATTTTATCATCTTCAAAGAAATTGAAGGAATTTGACCCCGGATACAGAAACAGACAGCCGGCTTGCAAAAAGGTTTTGATTAAATTTTTCTTCAGGGCACTTAAATAAACGGCCTTAGACCCGGGAATAACCGCCATTTTGACCTCTTTGGGAATCTTTCTGCCTTTCAAGATTTTGGCGGCAATTTCTAAATCTTCTAAGTTAGAATCGGTGGAGGCTCCCAATATGGCCCAGCTGATTTTATGCTTTTTGACTTTGGCCAGCGGTCTGACCTCAACCTCCGAGCCCACTATGCCAATCTGTGGCTCCAGCCAGGAAAGCTCTAAATCCAGCTTGGCCGAGTATTCGGCCTGGGCATCTGCCAACACAAAATTAAAGGATTTACTGTAGGGAGCTGAGAGATATTTTTTTACCGTAGCATCGCAGGGAACCACGCTGCAGAAAATATTGCCACTGCTTACTTGCTGACATAAAGTCATTCTCTCTTTGACCGGTAATTTTTCTATTACCGGTCCGCAGAATTCAAACCCTTTGCCGGCAAAATTTGGTCCTTTGAGTTTGGCAGACAAAAATAAGCTTATATCCTTGGCGAAAATCCCTTCCGCTAGGGTGCCGCTTAAATTCACCTTGACTGTCTCCGGAACTGTAAGGCTTATTTTACCCTGGTTCAAAAATTCGGTCAGGGAGTTGTTATTTATGTTGATATTTAGAATTCCCAGACCTCCCAGGGCGGAGAATTCGGGATCCAAAGCAGCGGTCAACTGATAAGGAGAAACCATCTTATTTTCCACCACTGTTTGAAAAGCCAGCCCCTCCTGAGAAGCGAAAAAGTTTCTGATTTTATGTTCTTTGAGCAGTTTCTTAAAATTGAGGTAAGAAAAATTATTACCCTCCGGGTTAAAATGAGGGAGCAAAATTATAATCTTATGTGGGGAAGAAATTTTTTGAGAGCCCAAATTTTGCAACTCTTCCATAAGAAAATTCAAATTTTGATTCAAAATTACCCAGTCCGGCTCAATCTCTATATTTTCATTTGTTTCGACTGTCTGCGAGCCCGCTTTGGAAGCCAAAATCTTCTGGATTAAAGTATGCGTAGAACTGCCAGCCGGGGAACTGAAGCTAAATTCCAGTTGCTGATATTTTAAAACCTTGGGCCTTTCCAAAATTCCGTATTTTCTTCTCCATTTGTAAAAAGCTCCAGCTGTAATTCCTAACTCTTCGCCGGCCTTTTCATCCTCTCCCCACCTCTCCCACAGCTCTTTAATTTTAATCTTGGAATATTTGAGTAAGGAAAGTTTGGGAATCTTTTTTTTGGCTCTCCAGTAGGTAACCAGTTGGGTTCGCACTCCCAGAGCTTCGGCGATCCTTTTATCTGTTTTATATAAAAATAGAAGCCGGCTGAGTTCGGCTTTGGTCAGTTTTCTCATTTTTAGGCTTTCAGTTTTTTATAAACTGAAATTAGACTGATGGAGATTACTTTAGTGTCTGCCAAAATCGGCATAAAATTGGTGTCACCGTTCCAGCGCGGTACTAGGTGGATATGGACGTGGTCATGAATTCCGGCTCCGGCAGCTTTGTTCAAATTTACTCCTAAATTGATTCCATCCGGTTTTAAAGCTTTCTTTAAATTCTTGACCCAGGCTTGTGAAAGCTGCATCATCTCGAAAGCTTCTGCTGGAGTCAGGTCTTCTAGTCTGGCTTTGTGGCGTTTGGCGACTATCAATAGGTGACCGGAGTTATAAGGATAGAGATTTAAAATTACAAAAGCGTGTTTACCCCGGTATAAGATGAAATTTTTTTGATCCTTTTTCTCTTTCAGCCGTTTACAGAAAATACAGCCCTTTTCCTTTTTTCCGGCAATGAATTTCTCTCTCCAGGGTGCCCACAGATTTTTCATTTATAGTGTAACTATAATTTCCGTCTAGAATATGCAATTCAACCACTTTCTTAAGCAGAGAATTACATTAAAAATACAGAGTTTGTCTGCTTGTGTCAACTGTTTTTTGAATTATTTTAGTTGACAAGTAGTTGGGCAAAATTAACTTAAAAATCATGTTAATTAATTCTCAACTTCGAAAACTACTTCTGCAGGCCTTACAGGAAGATATTGGAAGAGGTGACCTCACCACCCAATTTATAGTCTCAAGAAATCAAAAATGTAAAGCCATTATCATTTCCAAATCTGAAGGCATTTTAGCCGGTCTTCTAGTGGCTACTCTGACTTTTAAACTTTTGGATTCTAAAGTCAAATTTAAAACTTTCAAAAAGGATGGAGATAAGATTAAAAAAGGTGATAAAATTTTGCGAATTTACGGTAAAACCTCAGCCATTTTGTCGGCCGAAAGAACCGCTTTAAATTTTTTCCAAAGATTGTCAGGTGTTGCCACTTTGACTTTTCAATTTGTCAGACAAATTCAATCAACCAAAGCCAAAATCGGTGATACCAGAAAGACCACCCCCATGTGGAGAAGTTTGGAAAAGTATGCAGTCAAAGTTGGCGGCGGAACCAACCATAGATTTGGCTTAGATGAGATGCTTTTAATTAAAGATAATCATATCCAAGCAGCCGGCTCTGTCTCACTGGCAATAAAACTGGCTAAACAAAAAAATAAAAAAAGATTACCCCTTGAAGTGGAGACCAAAAATCTGAGAGAAGTCAGAGAAACCCTGAAAGCCGGCGTTACTTTCATAATGTTGGATAATTTTTCTCTTAAGAACTTGAAATTGGCGGTAAAAATCATCCGAGATTTTGAACAGAAAAATATGAAGAAAATCAAAATCGAAGCCAGCGGCAATGTGAGCTTAAAAAATGTCAAGAAAATTGCCCAAACCGGTGTCAATTTAATTTCGGTGGGAAAAATCACCCACTCTGCACCGGCTTTGGATTTCAGCTTGAAAATACTATGAGAAAAAATGTATCGATATCGACCGAGGAGCTTCTCTTTCATCTCAAGAAAAAGGGAGATTTTTTTTCTGCCGAAAAACTTGCCCAAGATTTAAAAATAAATTTCAAAGAGTTAAAACAGGCCAAAAAAGAGTTGGAGAAATGGGAGTATATGATTGAATCTGATAGCAAAAAAGGGTATAAGCTGGCACAAATTCCGGATTTACTGTTGCCCATGGAGATTAAGTTTGATTTGAAGAGCAAAATTTTAGGCCAGGAAATTCATTCCTACAAAGCCTTAAATTCGACCAATGATTTGGCTTTTGACTTAGCAGAAGGAGAAGCTCCAGAGGGAACTTTGGTTGTGGCTGAAAAACAGAGTAAAGGAAAAGGAAGATTGGGTCGAAGCTGGTTTTCTTCTCCTAAATTAGGTATTTGGATGAGTCTAATTTTAAGGCCATCTATTTTACCATCTCAAGCTCCCGGACTTTCGATTGCAGCTAGTTTGGCACTGGTTTTGACTACTAAAGAGCTGACCGGCCTGCCGGCTTTTATCAAATGGCCCAATGATGTAATTGTGAACAACCGAAAATTCTGCGGAATTTTAACCGAACTTTCAGCCGAGCTGGATAAAATCAATTTTGTCATTTTGGGTGTGGGGATAAATGTTAACCATACCGAAAGAGATTTTCCTAAAAATTTGCGGAATATCGCCACCTCTTTGAGAATTGAGAAGGGAGAGCAGGTATCACGAGTCGATTTTTTGAAAAGATTTTTAGAAAAATTTGAAAAGATTTATCTGCAGTATAAAAAGACCGGGCTTCTGACGTTTAAAGACGAGTGTCTAAGACACTCTTATCTTTTGGGAAAGAAGATAAAAATTCAGGTGGGGAGTGAAATTTTAGAGGGAAAAGCTGAAAATCTGGATGATAATGGGGCTTTGATTTTGAGAACCAAAGAGGGATTGAAAACTATAACCGCCGGGGATGTGAGTTTATTATAATATTTTTTATATACCCTCACCTAAAGGGGAGAGTTTCCGCAGAAGTCGGATCCGCCTCTGGCGAAAGGGTGGGGTCTTATTAGTGCCAAGGGACATTTTATCACAAAAGGATCTTCTAACACCCTCTTACTCCTACAAGCAACACACCCCGGTTTTAATCGGAGCCGGGCCGGCTCTAAACAGGAAATTGATCAAGTAAATTATATCGGGTAGCAGAACATTTCCATTGCCATTGGCATCACCCCGGCAGAGAGGGATTGGAGCTGGTCCGGCTCTGAAAAGAAAGTTTATAATAGCTATAATATCTGGCAAAAGGATACTGCCTTCTCCTGTTACATCTCCGGATTTAGCTGAACATTGCTTATAAGCCAGAATGATCCCGATTCCAAAACCTCCCACGGCCCATCCTATATTGGAGTAACTGAAATCAACCGCCAGTAACTGGTCGTACAGAATGCCGCTGGGCTGAAAGGACCAGGCTATTCCACCATTGGCAGTTTTGAGAATGACCCCTCTCTCTCCAACTATGGCGCCATTATTGGAATCAACCAAAGAAACTCCCCAAAGATTATTATTGGTACCGCTGGTTTGAGAACTCCAATTCACACCCCCATCTGTAGTGCGTAAAATTTTTCCACTATCACCCACCGCTATTCCGAAACTGGTATCTGCGAAAGCGACTCCATTTAGATTTAGTAAAGTTCCACTCCCGGGTGAACTCCAGTTGTTCCCTCCGTCAGTAGTTCGTAGAATCGTTCCACCACTTCCTACTGCTACCCCTTTATTGGCATTCAACAAATAAACTCCTCGCAGATCAGAACTACCAGTCGACTGATCTGTCCAGTCAGTCCCACCGTTAGTGGTGTGTAAAATTGCTCCGGCACCTCCTACCACAGTTCCAGTGTTGGGATTAAGAAAATGAACTGACCAAAAAGTATTAAAAATAGGTGGAGTTAAAGCTGTCCAATTATTCCCACCATTAGTAGTTTTCAAAATTGTACCACTTCCCGCTACATAACCAACATTAGCATTGGCAAAAAATACCGCATTTAGATTATTGAAAACACCCGAAGATTGCGTAAACCAACTGTTTCCTCCATCGCTGGAGTGCAGAATAGTACTATTTTGCCCGACAGCCCAAACATTGTTTCCATCTGGCAGTGCCGAAACTCCTTGCAAGGTATTGGAAGTCACACTACTGGATTTGGGAATCCAAGTTGTTCCGGAATTAGTGGTGCGTGCGACCCCACCAAAATTAGAGGTTGCCCAACCATTATTAGCATCCACAAACTGAATCCCTAAAATGGAAGCATCAAAATTAGGATTTTGAGTTGTCCAGCTTGTTCCCCCATTGGTGGTGTGAAGAATAATCTCTGGGAGACCCGGGGTACCACTGCCAACCCAGCCGGTGTCTGGGCTGATAAAGAAAAGGACTCTATTCCTGGAAGAATCAGCCATACCGGTATTGGTGACAGGAGTCCAATTTGTCCCGCCATTGGTGGTTTTAAAAATTTTGGCAGAATCACCCACCACCCATCCATTACTTAAATCTACAAACTGTAAAGCGCTGAAAGTTCCCGGAGTATTATCTTCAAATTGAATAGACCAATTTACTCCTCCATTGGTAGTGTGAATGATTCTATTAGGAGTAATGAGGTCTCCGTCGCTTGAAATTGAATCCATGATAGCCCAGCCATTGTTGGCATCCAAAAACTGAAAAGGCAAAACAGCGTTGTTAGTGGGACTAGTGTAGATGGTACTCCAGCTATTTCCACCATCGGTGCTTCTGCGAAAATGCTCGATTACATTGGTAGGAAAAACTCCAGTCGCTACAGTAGCCCAGCCCAAATTAGAGTTTAAAAATCGGACTCCTATTCCAAAAATTCCCGTACCTAAGTTTTGGCTTATCCAACTTGTGCCTCTGTTAGTGGTTTTGTACAGAACCGGTCCAGCAGCATTTTCAAAACCTCCCAATATTCCTATCACCCACCCAGTTGAATCGTTGATAAAACTGGAGCCTGGTCCATCAGGTTCTATAATCACTTGTAAAATTAAGGTATCTAGGTTGTGAATAGTCCAGGTAGTGCCGGCATTGGTAGTATGCAGCAACTTACCAGCTTCGCTGGTAATCCATCCCTGATTAGTGGTAAAAAAATGGGGTTTCCCTAAACCCTCACCAATAGGTAAAGGGTTTTGCCAAATCCAACCGCTCTGTTGAGCTAAAACTGGTAAGTTTAAAGGAAAGAAAAGTAATACGAACAATATTTTCTTAATCATATTTTCTCCTCTGCTAAACTTCTACAAAAAACTAATAAATGAAAACTGGGAGAATGTCAAGAAATTTTTATGAACTGTTGGGAAAGTTTATCAAAAAGAAGGAGATTTTTATCAGGGCAATTTTTACAAGCAGCACTCCAGACTGCTCAAAGGAGCCGGACCAGCTTTAAAAACAAAATTAGTGAGATAGATTATATCTGCCAAGTTAATATTGCCATCAGCATTGGCGTCACCAGTACAAAGTGGACTGGGAGCTGCACCTGCTCGGTAAAGATAACTGACTAAAATAACAATATCAGGCAAAAGAATTAGGCCGTCAGCATTCAAGTCGCCCGATTTGGCCAGACACAGATTGGTAACAGTTATATTTACAATTTCACTATCACTTACTACTCCATCGGTGCATCTGAAAGTCACAGTATAAAAACCAGCTTGAGAAAAATCGGGATTGAAGCTAAAGGAGCCGGCTCCATTGCCACTGTCGAGAAAGGTAGCATTAGCGGGTAAATTTACAGCTGTTAAAATTAATGAATCTCCATCTAAATCCGAACTGTGGACTCTAAAAGTCAAATTGGAACCTTCAGCCACAATTTTAGACCCTATAGAATCTAAAACCGGAGCCCGATTAGTATTGGTAACTGTCATATTCACAACTTCGCTATCCATCACTATTCCATCTGTAGCTTTGAAAGTAACTGCAAACAAGCCGGCTTGAGTATAATCTGGATTAAAGCTAAATGAACCAGCACCATTGCCGCTATCTATGAAGGTAGCGTTGGCAGGCAGATTTATCGCAGTCAAAATTAGGGAATCTCCATCTATATCTGAGCTGTGAACTCTAAAAGTTAAGTTAGAACCTTCTGCCACAATTTTAGACCCAATGGAATCTAAAAGAGGAGCCCAATTTTGAATATATTTCAAGGTTACATAATCGTAAGAGCCGCCATTCCAACTATATCCGGTTAGATATAGATTTAAAAACTTATCTACCGAAATAGCTTGGGCTATATCATCTCCATTTCCAGTCCCATTATAACTTCTGGTCCAGACCGTATCTCCTATAGAATTATACTTAATGGTTAAATAATCATAAGAGCTTCCATTCCAGCTATATCCAGTAACATATAGATTTCCTTGAAAATCTAAAGCTAAAGCCTGAGCTAAGTCAGCCCCATTTCCAGCTCCATTGTAAAGTCTCAGCCACAGCGTATCACCAATGGAGTTATATTTAATAGTGGTGTAATCGTATCCGGTCCCACTTCCAACAGAACTTCCAGTGACATAAACATCGCCACTGCTATCTATTACTATAGCTTTAGCCGAATCATCCCCGAAACCTGGTCCATTGTAACGTCTGACCCACAGAGTATCTCCCAAAGAATTCCGCTTGACGGTGGCATAATCAAATCCGGTTCCCACTCCGGTACTGTAGCCAGTGGTATACACATTTCCTACATTATCTACCTTTAATGCCACCGCTATATCGTTTCCATTTCCAGGACCGTCGTAGCGTCTCACCCATAGAGTATCTCCTACCGAATTATACTTAATGGTTGTGTAATCTCTCCCGCTTCCAACTCCTCGGCTGTAACCGGTTACATAAACATATCCGCTGTTATCTAGGGCTATGGCAAAACAATCGTCATCCTGACCACCAGCGGGTCCATCGTAACGTCTGACCCATAACGTATCTCCTATTGAGGAATACTTAATAGTGGCATAATCCCTAAGAGTTCCACCACTTCCCCTACTACTCCCCGTTACATACACATTTCCACTATTATCAATCGCCAAAGCATGAGCTTGGTCGAGTCTATCCCCCGGTCCATTGTAATTTCTAACCCATACAGTATCTCCAGTGCTGGAATACTTAATAGTGGTAAAATCATCTGAACTCCCATTATCGGTATATCCGGTAGCATACACATTGCCGCTATTGTCTACCGCTATGGAAGTAGCTACATCAATCCCATTTCCCAAACCATTATAACTTCTGGTCCATAAAGTATCTCCGTTGGAATTATATTTTAAAGTGGCAAAGTTATCTAAACTTCCTGAACCCAAGCTTCTACCAGTAACATACACATTGCCACTATCATCTACTACCAAAGCTTTGGACTCATCATATCCATTTCCTGACCCATTATAGCTTCTGACCCAGGCGGTATCCACTTGAGACCAGGCCAAGGTGTAGGAAAAAAATATAAATGAAAAATAAAATGAGCTCTTTGAAAATTTTATCATCGCTCTCTTAACTTAAATTTAGAATGTTTTTATCCCCATAATTACTTAACGGAATCTTTTTCAATTTTCGACACCAACCCCTGACGAAATCTACCAGCCATAAATTTTTCGTCAAAATGGACAAATACTTAACTACAAGAGGGGGGTTCAAGCGGAAAATTTGTGACTTTTAGAATGCGGAGGTTAAGCAAAAAACGAAAAATCCTTACAAGCAACACTCCTGATGTTGCACTGGTGCCGCTCCAGATTTAAAAAGGAAATTGACCAAGTATACAATATCTGAAAGCACGATAGTGCCGCTGGCATTAACGTCTCCCCTACAAAAAGGAACAGGAGCAGGGGCTCCCTTGAAAAGAAAATTGATCAGAGCCACAATATCCGACAAGAGAACCTGGTTATCTCCAGTGACATCTCCAGCTTTGGCCAAGCAGACCTCGCTGACTGTTATATCAACGATTTCGCTATCTGATAAACTTCCGTCTGAAGCTTTAAAGACCACTACGTAGGAACCGGCTTGAGTATAATCCGGATTGAAGCTGAATGAACCAGCTCCATTACCGCTATCTATAAAAACAGCGTTGGAAGGGATGTTACCAGCAGTTAGAATGGTTGAATCCCCTTCCGGGTCTGTGGCGTGCACTCTGAAGCTTAAGTTAGCTCCTTCCGCTATGGTTTTGGAGCCAATGGAATCCAATACCGGAGCACCAATGGTATTGTTAACCGTAATTTGCACCACTTCACTATCAATTAAAGCTCCGTCACTGGCTTTAAAAGTTACATTATAAACTCCTGCTTGTGCAAAATTAGGATTAAAATTGAAAGAGCCGGCTCCGTTACCACTATCTACAAAAGCAGCATTCAAGGGAACATTGGAAGCTGTTAATATCAAGCTGTCTGCATTAGGGTCGCTGGCGTGTATTCTGAAAGTTAAATTAAACCCTTCAGCTACTGACTTGGCTCCAATGGAGTCCAACAGCGGCGCAAAGTTAGGTATGAATTGAATCACAAACCAGCCTAGGTTTGCAGCAGTCCCGGTACCAGCACGAGTAAAGGTCAAGCTGGTGTCACTGGTTAGACGATGGGTAAAAGCAGTCTCATCTAAGTTTGCAGTAGCAGTGCCAGCCCCGCCACTAAGCGAGATGAGGGATATGCTGCGGGTGGTGTCCACGCTGGGAAAGATTGCACTTTGGCTGGGATTGGCAGCAGGAACTACTACACTCCCAGACCTAACCAGACTACCATCGTTTAAACTAACCACTTCCCAGGCTATCTGTACACTAATCGTGGTATCTATCCGATCAAAAGTTAATTGAATTGGGCTGGTTATCCTCCCTCTCACCATATACCGCGACTCCACTCCAGACACTGCTGCAGCCGCCCGTGCCGACAAAACTAAAAAAGATTTAGTTGTGTCAACCGAAGAAATGGCAACGGTAGCTGAAGAGGCTCCAGCTCCGATGGTGGTGAGCCCTCGTTGGACCACTGCTGAATCAATCTGGATTACCTGCCAATAAGCATCCACAACAGTTCCGGTTTCATTTCGGGACAGTTCTAAGTTGGTGTTAGAAGTTAACCTGGCTCTGATGGTCCATCTTTCATCATTGGTCTGAGATGCAGAATTAATGGCGCTGGAAACCAAAACAAAAGTTTTAGTTGTATCAATGGCAGAAATGGTGACGTTGAGAGTAGCAGTACCAGCGGCAAAAGCGGCTCTGCCTCGTTGAACCAAGACTCCCTTGGAGAATTCAGCCACATACCATTCAGCCACAGTGGCTTGAGCCGGTGCACCCAATCTTTGTAGGTTAAGGGTTAAAGGATTAACCAACTGGAACCCGAACCGGGTGGCATTGGCATTTGAACTGGCAAACCTTCCACCACCCCAGCTAATCCCACCCCAAACAATAGTTTTACTGGTATCCACAAGATTAATGGTAATGGTGGTGGTATTAGCACCTGAAGCAAAAGTAGCAGTTCCTCTTTGGACTGATTTAAGGACCGCTCCTTCCGCTTGAGCAAGCAGAAGAAAAGCCAAAAAAATGATTGTGTTGGAAACTACTTTGAAATATAATTTAACCATAGATTATCTATTTTCATACCTCCGATTTCTTAACCTCATTTATTCTTTTTTAATGTCAGCTTCTGTCAGTTACCTATTCATATTTTCGACAGCGCCTGTTCAGAAACTTAATTTTAATTTTGAGTTTCTCTTAACTAGAAAACCTGCAACAAGTTATAGGAGCTCAAAAATTAGACAAATACCGCGCGGAGTTCAAAAAAAGGACAGAAAGGTTATTCTGTAACTGTGGTCCCTTTACCCACCACCGCTTGAGCCGCAGCTAAGCGGGCCACCGGGACTCTGTAAGGGGAACAGGAGACATAATCCAACCCGACTTTGTGGGAAAAAACAATCGAATCTGGGTCACCTCCATGCTCACCGCAAATTCCGACTTTCAAATCCTTGCGCATGGCTCGACCCTTTTTAAAAGCCATTTCGATCAATTGCCCTACTCCCTTTTCATCGATTGATACAAAAGGGTCTTCTGGCAGGATGCCGTGTTCGATATAATAATTTAAGAATTTGCCAGAATCATCCCTGGAAAATCCGAAAGTCATCTGAGTCAAGTCATTGGTTCCAAAAGAGAAAAACTCCGCTTCGGTGGCTATCTCATCTGCGGTCAGAGCAGCCCGGGGTACTTCTATCATGGTGCCGACATGATATTTTATTTTCACTTTATATTTTTTCATAGATTCTTCGGCTTGTTTGATTACAATCTCTTTTTGATTTTTCAACTCTTCTACCTTCCCAACCAAAGGAATCATTACTTCCGGTATGACCGGCTTGCCACCTCTGGCAATTTCACAGGCCGCATCGAAAATAGCTTTGGCCTGCATTTTGGTGATTTCCGGAAAAGTGATACCCAGGCGGCAGCCCCGATGTCCCAGCATGGGATTGAATTCGGCCAGCTCTTCTACTCTTTGCAGCAAAAGCTCCTTTGCTTTTAATTTTTCAGTTTCCTCGGGATTGGCTTTGAGTGTAGCAATTTCCAGAAGTAATTCTTCTTTCTTGGGTAAAAATTCATGCAAAGGAGGATCTAAGGTTCTAATGGTGACCGGCAAGCCCCGCATTATCTCAAAAATAGCTTTGAAATCTGATTTCTGGAAAGGAAGTAAATCCTCTAAAATAGCTTCTCTCTCTTCTCGGGTTCTGGCTAATATCATCTCTTGCACTATGGGCAATCTTTCTTTGGCGAAAAACATGTGCTCGGTCCGGCATAAACCGATTCCTTCCGCACCGAATTTGATGGCTTTCATAGCATCTGCTGGAGTATCGGCATTGGCTCTGACTCCTAATTTTCTGACTTTGTCGGACCAACGCATAAATTCAGCAAACTCACCGGACAGCTCCGGCTCAATTAGGGGGGCGGTGCCTAAAATTACTTCCCCGGTGGAACCATTCAGAGTGATATTTTCCCGCTCTCTGACCATCACACCCCCCACAAAAAACTGCTTTTTTTCTTCGTTTACTCTGATGGATTCACAGCCCACGATACAGGGCTTCCCCATACCCCGGGCAACCACAGCAGCATGGGAGGTCATTCCTCCCCGGGCCGTTAAAATTCCCTGTGAGGCAATCATTCCGGCGATATCATCCGGGTTGGTTTCCTGCCGGACTAAGATCACTTTTTCACCCGCTTCTGAAAGTCGGGTGGCATCTTCAGATTTGAAGACCACTTTCCCTCTGGCAGCACCGGGTGAGGCCGGCAATCCTTTGGCAATCACGTTTAACTGAGCTTTGGGGTCTATGCGGGGATGTAATAGTTGATTTATTTGTTCGGGTGAGATTCTTTTTAGGGCCTCTTCGGTGGAAATCAGTTTTTCTTTAACCATATCCACCGCAATTTTAACCGCCGCCTGGGCGGTTCTTTTGCCGCTGCGGGTTTGCAGCATGTATAATTTTCTTTCCTGAACCGTGAACTCAAAATCCTGCAGGTCCCGGTAATGTTTCTCTAATTTTTCGGTGACTTTCAAAAGCTGTTTATACACTTCCGGCATCGCTTTTTTCAGCTCATCAATCGGTTTGGGAGTGCGGATACCGGCTACCACATCTTCACCCTGAGCATTTGTCAAATATTCTCCATAAAGATGTTTTTCACCGGTGGAGGGGTTACGGGTAAATCCGACTCCGGTCAAAGAATGGTCTCCTAAATTGCCGAAGACCATGGCCTGGATATTTACTGCGGTCCCTAAATCAGAAGAGATGCGGTACTGTCTGCGATAGGTGATGGCCCGGGGGGAATTCCAAGATCTGAAAACCGCGTCCCGGGCTAACTGTAACTGCTTGAGAGGATTTTGCGGAAACTCTTCCCCGGCTTTCTCTTTGATTAGCTTTTTGAATTTTTCGATCATATCTTTTAAATCATCGATAGATAAAGAAGTGTCCAACTTAATTTTTTTGGCATCTTTTTTCTTCTGGATGATATGCTCGAATAATGCTTTATCGATCCCCATTACCACATTGCCGAACATTTGCAGGAGTCGTCGGTAGCAGTCATAAGCAAAGCGGGAGTTTTTGCTTTTGTCGATTAAACCCTGCACGGTTTTATCGTTCAAGCCGATATTTAGAATGGTATCCATCATCCCCGGCATGGAAAATTTGGCCCCGGAGCGGACCGAGACTAAAAGAGGATTTTGGGGGTCGCCGAATCCGGCTTTCATAGATTTTTCTACTTTTTTAAGATAATTTTCCATCTGCTGGTCCACTTCCCGGTTTAGTTTCATCCCGTTTTCGTAAAATTGCCGAAAAACCAAGGTTGAAATGGTAAATCCGGGAGGCACAGGGATTCCGATTCTGCTCATTTCCGCTAAATTAGCCCCCTTCCCCCCCAATAAATCTTTCATCTGACCATTTCCTTCGGTCTTGCTGTCCCCAAAAAAATAAAATAACTGTGCTTTTTTACTGGTTTTCTTTACCGTTTTTTTAGCTCTCCCCATTTATCCTCCGGATTAGTAGCAACGTTAGTTGGCTAACCTAAAACCATGTAATAACTTAGGCATTGGTTTAATTTTTATGTGCTTAAATACTTATATTACGATAATTCTGCCAAAAAGCAAGCAGATTTAACAGAAATCTTTTGATGTTAATTTCTCTTGACAAGTGGGTCAGGTCAGCTTAAGTTGATAGGAGAAACCCAAGTAGACCGGTTTTAGAACATTTTCTACCTGACCTCGGTTAAGGAAAGAGTAAACTATTCTGCTTTGCTACTCTTGGAGTGGAAAAAAGTTAGAAGTTAAGGGAGAGGTAATATGAGTTTTTCTAAAATTTTCTTCACATCCCTAATTTTAGGGATAGGAATGCCATTACTTTCCAACAGCCCAGCCCAAGCCCAGTATTTTATCCGGGGAGATGTCAATTGCGATGGACTGGTTGATTCTTCAGATGTCTTTTTTTTAGACAGCTTAATGAATCATGGTGGGCCTTTGCCAGCCTGTTTGGATGCAGCTGATGTGAACGACGACGGTTTATTTTTTTCTATTGCTGATATGGTCTATCTTCTAAGGTCTGTGGATTTAGGTCTTGCTCTTCCTCCACCCTTCCCGAATTGCGGAACCGATCCAACTTTTGATGGTTATACCTGCAGCGTCAGTTGTTGTACCTGCACTTTTAAACCGGGGGACACCAACGCCGATGATAAACTTTCCTTGTCAGATATTATTGTCTTAGTGAACCATGTTTTCAAAGGAGGAGCTAAACCTGATCCAGCTTGTCGAGGAGACGCTGATGGGGACGGCATGCTCGACTTAACCGACCTCGTCTACTTGGTGAACTTTGTATTCAGAGCCGGACCTGACCCAATTCCATCCGGGGTCTGCTGTCAACCAACCTGAAGGTGAGTTGCATTTTATGAGAGCTATATCAAAGGAGTGAATTTATGATGAAACATATTAAAAAATTCCTGACATTCCTGATTTTAGGGATAGGAATCTCATTATTTTCTAACAACCCAGCCCAAGCCCAGGCACTTTTCATTCGTGGTGACATCAATTGCGATGGAGTGGTGGATACCGTGGACCTAAGGTTAATTCTCCGTTTCCTGCCCAGTGTCAATTGCACAGATAGGATAGATGTAAATGACAACGGGGAGGCGGCTACCCCAAGCGATTCTATTTACTTGGCAAACTATCTTTTTTTCGGTGGTCCACCCCCTCCTCACCCCTTTCCAACCTGTGGGTTTGACGCCACGGCTGACCCTCTATCTTGGTGAATTCAGTTGTTGCTGCACCCTAACAACTCAATGTAATGATGGAATCGATAATGACGGAGATGGGTCGGTGGATTTTCCTGCGGACACTGGCTGTACTAACGCTTGTGACTCTCTTGAAACATTTCTAGACCAATGCAAAGATGGAATCGACAATGACGGAGACGGGTTATCCGATTACCCGGCTGACTGTGGCTGTGAGAGTGAGAGTGACACCTCTGAAGCGCCGAATGCGGTGACCCAATGTAATGACGGGATTGACAATGACGGAGATGGGGTGATTGATTGGCCCAATGATTGTGCCTGCATAAGTCCTTGCGACTCTCTTGAAAGATTCCCAGATCAATGTAAGGATGGGCTAGACAATGATGGTGACGGCTTTATTGATTATCCGAACGACTGTGGCTGTTCTAATAGCTGTGATTCTACAGAAGCACCTAATTCGGTACGCCAATGTAATGACGGGATCGACAACGACGGCGACGGACTAATAGACTTAGCTGACACCAATTGTGTGGATAGCTGTGATTTCAATGAATTCACCCTTTGTCTTGCTAGACCCGGAAATGCTAACGGAGATGCGGGGCAAGCGGTCAACCTGGTAGATATCATCTTTGTGGTCGGCAAGGTCTTTAAGAGTGGGCCAGCGTCTAATCCTCTGTGCGCTACCAATGCCAATGGGGATGGAGTTTTGGCCAACCTGACAGATATTGTCTATTTGGTGAACTATGTTTTCAAAGGAGGGCCTGCCCCGATTCCTTCCGGTGTCTGTTGCCTCTAAACCTGAAGGTGAGTTATATTTTATGAGAGCTTATATCAAATGAGTGAATTTATGCTGAAACAGATTAAAAAATTATTTACATTCCTGATTTTAGGGATAGGAATCTCGTTATTTTCTAACAACCCAGCCCAAGCCCAGGCAACTTTTGTCCGTGGTGATGTGAATTGTGATGGAGCAGTTGATTCATTAGACCTCCTCTTTTTACAAAACTGTATTAGTATTTGTCAATCGCTACCACCCTGTTTGGAGGCAGCGGATGTTAACGACGATGGACTTCTGTTTAGCGTTAGCGATCTGACATACCTGGCAAGACACTTGGAATCCGGAGAACCGCTTCCTCCCCCATTTCCGAATTGCGGAACTGATCCAACCCCTGATGGTCTTCCCTGCAGCACCAGTTGTTGTGCCTGCACCCTGACTACCCAATGTAATGACGGGATCGATAACGACGGAGACGGACTGATTGACTTAGCTGACCCATTTTGTTGCAATTGTAGTTCCTTCGCCGAACATTTTGCTTACAAGCCTGGCGACTTTAACGGAAATGGCGTGATTGGTCTGCCGGATATTATTGGCTTGGTGGGGCATGTCTTCAAGGGTGGCCCCTATCCGATTCCAAAGTGTCTGGGAGATGTCAATGGGAACGGTTCGCTGACCTTAATTGATATCATCTACTTGGTGAATTATATATACAAAAGTGGACCTGAACCAGTGCCCTCCGATATCTGTTGCTTCCCTAGCCCTTAGACCTACGTTGTCCTCAAACTGGACCAGTTGTTGTTATCTCCAAATGGGTTGCTCACTGGCCTTTGCCAGTGGGTTTAATTTATTCTTGAACCAAATCTCCTCGTAAATCTTTTAGATTGACAAGTCAAGCTTTAAAAATACCTTAATAAAATATGTCCCGCATCTTAGGCATCGACTGGGGTGAAAAAAGAATCGGTTTAGCTCTATCTGACCCTTTGGGGATAATTGCCACCGGACTATCAACTGTGGAGAAAAAACCAGGTTTCGACCTAATCAGCTACATAAAACAGCTAATTGCCGAGCAGGAAATAGCAAAGATTATCTTAGGTTTTCCGAAAAATATGGATGGGAGCGTAGGTCCCAAGGGAAAAGAGGTTTTGGCTTTCAAGGAAAGTTTAGAAAAAGCAATAGATATTCCCGTAATCCTATGGGATGAGCGCCTGACTACTGTTTCAGCCCAGAGGAGCTTGCGAGAAGCGGAAGTGAAAATGAAAAAAGGAAAAAAGTTTTTGGATAAAATCGCAGCCGTGTTAATCTTACAAAATTATTTAGACCATGTTTACCATAAAAAACCTCAAGAATAAACTAAAAAACTTCTGGCACTGGATAATTTTTTTCGGTTCAGCCATAGCCGTATTTTTCAGCTCTATTCTTCTGATATTTTACAAAATAATCGATTGGCTGACCGAACTATTTTCCCGATTCAAACCAAGAAAAATTCTCTGGAGTTTGGTAGCGCTAGGAATCTTATTCTTATTTTCTCTTTTTTATTTCAGAGTGGTAACCTTACCCACGGGGAACCCTAGACCGGTCGCCATTATCATCAATCACGGCGATTCGGTGCAAAAAATAGCCCTGCAGCTGAAAGAAGCTCGGGTAATCTCCAATTCTAATTTTTTCATTTTGTTGTGTAAACTTTTCGATTGGGACCGGGAAATTCATGCCGGCCGCTACGATTTTTCGGACAACTACAGCATCTTCAGGGTTTTAAGAAAGTTAACTCAAGGCGGAGCCACCGCTATCAATGTGGTAATCCCGGAAGGGGCCACTTTAAAACAGATTGCCGGAATTTTGCAGAACGAGATTAATCTGGATTCCAACTTGTTTGTGCAGATTGTCAGCAACCAAAGTTTTGTGGACAGTTTGAAAATCCCCGGCAAAACCCTGGAAGGGTATTTGTTTCCCAATACTTACAATTTTTACTGGCAGCAGGATATAAAATCTGTGATTTATAGGATGCTGGAGGAGTTCAGAAAAATAGTATATGACAGTCTGAAATTCGTGGAAACCCCTCAACTCTCTTTGAAAAGACTGGTGACTCTGGCTTCTTTGATTGAAAAAGAATCCAAAAGGCCGGATGAACTGCCTTTAATTTCAGCAGTCTTTTACAACCGTCTGAAAATCGATATGCCCTTGCAATGTGACCCGACCGTCAGTTATGGTTTGGGGCTAAACCGGCCAGTCAAGCCCGTGGATTTGCAGGTAAAACATCCTTACAATACTTATATTTATTATGGCCTACCCCCCGGACCGATTTGCAATCCCGGAACCCTATCTTTGAGAGCGGTATTGACCCCGGCTCCGGTGAGTTATTTATATTTTGTAGCCAAACGGGATGGTTACCACATCTTTTCCAACACTCTGGATGAGCATAATCAGGCCATTTACAATATGATAAAAGAGCGAAAAGCCGGCTTGAATTGAAAATCTGCTATTAACAAGTCAATATCCCTCCTCAAGTTAGAATTTCAGGTCCAACTTCTTCTCCCTACAAAAGAACGGGATGGTCAACATAGTTGACCCATTAAATTAACTTGACAAGTTTTCTTTCGTAGTATATAGTGTGTTAGGGTCTGTTTATTTTTTGCTGCAGATTCGCACTTTTTTCGTATTGTAGCTGTATTCAGAAATATCCAGCCAAACATATCGCGGGGTGGAGCAGTCTGGTAGCTCGTCGGGCTCATAACCCGAAGGTCGTTGGTTCAAATCCAACCCCCGCTACTTTTATTTAGCTGCCAAGACTTTGGGGGATAATAAACTATTGAAACTGCCCCAGAGGTAAAATTTTCCCATTTTTTAAATTGCTCCCATTGTGTTCCCATAACCCATTTTGGGCCAAATACAAAAAATATAAAGATTGGCAGATGCTCTTTCGATAACTAATAAGTGAGACGATTAAGTTCATTTATAGCTTATGCGGTTCTGGTTTCTGCCGTGTTAGCCCTGGGCGGCTGTGCCTCAGCCCAGGTCAGCTCCCAGAAGACTAAACGGTATCAGCAAATCGGCCTGGCCTCGTATTACGCTCACAAGTTTCACGGCCGGGCTACCGCCAGCGGAGAAATCTATGATATGTATAAATTTACCGCCGCCCACCCCCAATTGCCGTTCGGCACCTTGGTCAAAGTTACCAATCTGAAGAACAAAAAGAGTGTGATTTTGAAAGTCAATGACCGCGGACCGGTGTCTAAAAAGAGAATTATCGACGTCTCCTACAAAGCCGCCCAGGAGCTGGGGTTTGTCCGAGAAGGACTGGTGAAAGTCCGTCTGGAGATTGTGAAAGCCAACTGACCAGAGGTAATTTGATTTTCTCTCGTGAAGTAGTGTAATTAAGTTGACCAAACCTCTTTTTTCTGCTTATTTATCATTTTGATACCACTTTTACCGAAAATGAAAAATTATAGAAGACGACTGTTTTTTCTTATTCTCGTATCTACTTTTCTGGTTGCAGGTAATTTTAAAACTGGAAAAAGTGATACATTAATCCCCCAAAATTCGGTCTGGAAATATTTAGCCATTGACCAAGACCCGGACACAAATTGGAAAAAGCTTAGCTTCGATGATTCCGGCTGGCCTTCAGGACCAACTGTTTTGGGATATGGAGAAAGTTATATAGCCACCGTAGTTCCTTATGGTCCCGACTCTTTGAATAAATATATCACCGCCTATTTCCGAACCAGTTTTCAATTAGCCAGCGACCCGGCCCAGATTACTGCTTTATTTCTGGCAGTCAATTACGACGATGGAATTGTGGTTTACCTCAATGGTACAGAGGTGGCACGGCGGGGACTTCCCGTTGGTACCATAACCTATTCAACTTTGGCTACTTCCCATGAAGGAGGCAGCTATGAGTCCATTGATATCTCCGCTTACAAGAATCTCTTGCTTTTAGGTGATAATTTTTTAGCAGTAGAAGTGCACCAAACCTCCGCATCTTCCAGTGATTTGGTCTGGGATGCGAGCCTGACTTCCTCTTCACAACAGACACAGTTTTTTTGGTCCGGAGCTGTCACGCCAACTTCGGTTGTGATTAAGGCCAAGCTGATACCGGATAGCTCCGTAGCCAGAATTGTGGTGAGCGAGCAGCCGGATTTAAGTAATCCTTTTTACAGCGACTACGGGACCGCCATAACTTCCGACCGGTTTTTGAGATTTGATATTGATAGTTTGACTCCCAATACCCAGTATTATTATGCCGTTGAAGTCAATAACGCAGTCGACACTTCTGTCACTGGCCGGTTTCACACTTTTTCACAAGATTCAGGTTCTTTTACTTTTGCCCTCGGCTCCTGTGCCCAGACCGGCTCCAATAGCCAGGTGTTTCAGACAATACTTAATCAAAACCCGCTCTTCTTTTTTCATTTAGGGGATTTCCATTATCAAAACATTGGAGTCAATGACCAGAATCTTTTTAGGCAGGCCTACGAAACGGTTTTGGCTTCCCCTAACCAGTCAGCTTTGTATCAGCAAGTCCCAATTGCCTACATCTGGGACGACCATGATTTCGGCCCCAATAATTCTGACTCCACCTCACCTAGCCGGACCGCTTCCCGCCTGACTTATCAGGAATATGTACCACACTATCCTTTGGTTTTTGGAACAGGAAACATCTCTATTAACTACAGCTTCGCAGTAGGCCGGGTGATGTTTATAGTTTGTGATTCCCGTTCAGCCCGCAGCCCTTTTTCAGCCACGGATAACAGCGCTAAAACTATGCTCGGTACTGCCCAAAAAGCTTGGTTCAAGCAAAAACTTTTGGAAGCCAAGTCCTCTCATCCCTTAATTGTGTGGGTGAATTCTTTGCCCTGGATAGGGGCAACCGGTGATGACGGCTGGTATCTTTACACCAACGAGCGGCGGGAAATAGCTAATTTCTTAAAAAATTATGATGTCAAAAATTTGTGTATGATTTCCGGGGACGCCCATATGCTTGCCATTGATGATGGAACCAATAGCGATTATGCTACCGGAGGTGGGGCAGGATTTCCGGTCTTTCATGCCGCTTCTTTAGACCAAATTCCATCGATTAAAGGTGGACCATATAGTGAAGGAGCTTTCCCGGGAAGAGGGCAGTTCGGCTTGATGACGGTGAATGACCAGGGAGATAGCTTAGTTATTCAGTGGAGCGGGAGAGATTCGATTAATCAAGAGATTGTGGGATATTCTTTTTCAGTACCAACTTGTGTGGCTAAAGCAGGAGATGCTAATGCCGACCAAAATCTCAACTTAAGCGACATAATTTCTCTTGTTAATCATGTCTTCAAGCCCCAAGGATGTCCTACTCAACCTTATATGTGCTGGATTTCTAATTTGTATTGCAGGGGAGATGTAACTGGAGATAGTAACGTAAATCTTTCAGATATAGTTTACCTGGTGAATTTTATTTTCAGAGGAACTGCTGCTCCGATAAAAACCGGAGTCTGTTGCTTACCTTAACAAGTATCATTACTTAAACAAATAATCTACTGATTGTTTAGCTTTTCTTACTTTTAATATAATTCAATAATCCCCCCGCCAAAACAATCTCCCGGTTTCTTTCAGTCAGATTAATTTTTAGCTCAATCCGATTCCCGTTAACTTCAGCTAAAATTCTATCTTTGCTTTTCACAATCCCAGGCACATTCCTTAAAACAATCTTTTCTCCTTGCTGCAGCATTTCATAATCTTTAGAATTGGCAAATTCAAAAGGTAAAATCCCGAAATTGATTAAGTTTCCCCTGTGAATCCTGGCGTAAGATTTGGCAATCACCGCTTGTATTCCCAGATACATCGGGACTATAGCGGCATGCTCTCGGGAAGAACCTTGTCCATAATTTTCACCGGCCACAATAAAGCCACCCTGTTTTTCTTTGACTCTTTTCACAAAACCGGGGTCAAGATAAAAAAACATGAATTCGCTGATACCTGGAATGTTACTTCTTAAGGGTAAAATTTTTGCTCCGGCCGGCAAGATTTCATCGGTGCTGATATTATCTTTTAATTTGATTATCACTTCCCCTTCTAAAATCTCTCTCAAAGGTTCTTGGATAGGCAAAGGTTGTATGTTAGGACCTCGGACAATTTCTACTTTATCTGGGTCTTTGGCTGGTGGTAGAAAGTGAGTATCATCAATGTAAAATTTGGTAGGCATTTTTATTCTTGGTGGCTTGCCTAACTTTCTGGGGTCGGTAATTACTCCTTTTAAAGCAGTAGCAGCGGCAACTTCCGGACTGGTTAAATAAACCTGGTCATCAGCTGTTCCGCTTCGACCTGGGAAATTTCGGTTAAAGGTTCGGACTGAAATTCCCCCAGAAGGAGGAGCCATCCCCATACCAATACAGGGACCGCAGGCAACTTCTAAACCTCTGGCACCGGCTTTAATCATTTCAGATAAAGCCCCATTTTGAGTAACCATTACCAAAACCTGCCTGCTTCCAGGAGAGATGGTGAGCTGTAAACCCGGATTAATTTTTTTATTCTTTAAAACTTCCGCTATTACCATTAAATCCACGAAGGAGGAGTTGACTGAACTTCCTACTGCCACTTGCCTGACCTCAGTTCCTTCTACTTCTCGGACCGGCACTACATTATCTGGATTGTGAGGCTTAGCTATCAATGGCTCTAATTTGGATAAATCTAATTCTATCTGACCATCATACTTGGCATCTTTATCGGGAAGTAGGAATTTAAAATCTTTCAGGCGGTTTTGGGCTTTTAAAAAGTTTTGAGTTCGTTCGTCTGCTGGAAAAACTGAAGTTGTCAAACCTAACTCCGCTCCCATATTGGCTATAGTTGAACGTTGAGGGACTGTTAGCTTGGCTAAACTCGGTCCTCCAAATTCAAAAATCTTTCCTAAGCCACCTTTGACCGTCAATCTTCTGAGTAATTCTAAGATAATATCTTTGGCAGAGCACCAAGCCGGTAAAGTTCCTTTTAAACTCACCAAATGAATCTCTGGCATAATTAAGCTATATGGTTCACCAGCCATGGCTAAAGCCACTTCACAGCCACCAGCTCCGATAGCTATCATTCCTAAGGCACCGGCCTGACAAGTGTGGCTATCTGCCCCCAACATAGTCTGTCCCGGGATATCAAATCTTTCTAAATGGGCCTGATGGGAGATGCCGTTGCCGGGACGAGAGTAATATAATCCGTATTTAGCCGCCATAGTTTGCAAAAACAAATGGTCATCGGCATTTTCAAATCCGGTTTGAAGCATGTTGTGGTCCACATAAGCCGTGGCTCTTTTAACTTTAACTCTGGGGACATCTAACGTTTCAAATTCCAGCATTGCCATAGTCCCAGTGGCATCTTGCAGAAGAGTTTGGTCAATTTTGAGGGCAATTTCTTGACCGGGGACCGTTTTCCCTTCTACTAGGTGAGCTTCTATAATTTTTTGGGCAATATTTTTGGCCATATTTTATCCTGTAATTTTTTTATTTTTATAATCGGTTTTTTTAAATAAACTCCTACTATAAAAATATATTTTTGTGCTGTAAAAATCAAGTGTAGATATGTCAAAACCGAGATTCTGTTGACTTTAGAAACAGAAGTCGCTATATTGAAAAACAATCAGTTTTTAAATAATTTCAGTCAAAACCAAGGAGCAAGTCATGAAAGCCAAAAAAAATTTAAAACAAGCAGTTAAGGATTACAATTTACTGGACCAAAGGGGGAGAAAAATAAAATTTTCCAGCTTGTTCGGTAAAAAAGAGGATTTGATTTTGATTCATAATATGGGGAAAGCCTGCACTTACTGCACTATGTGGGCAGATGGATTTAACGGGGTAGTGCCACATTTGGAAAACCGAGCTGCTTTTGCCGTAGTCTCACCCGACCCACCAGTAGTTCAGAAAAAATTTTATAACAGCCGGAACTGGAAATTCAAAATGTTTTCTTCTAAAGGGAGTAGCTTTGCCAAGGATCTAGGGTATGAAACCAAAGCCGGAGAGCCTCAACCCGGGGTTTCCGTTTTTTATAAAAACAAATCCGGAAAAATGATCCGGGTGGCTAAAGATTATTTCGGACCCGGCGACCCCTATTGCTTAGTCTGGCATTTATTTGGTCTGTTACCCGGCGGTCCCAAGGGCTGGCATCCTCAATATAAATACAGGTAAGGCTCTTTGTTTATACTATCAATTTAATCATCCCTCTGAAAAGATTCTCTTGACAGCATTTATTCTAACTTTATCTTCACTCTATGCTTTTAGCCATTGATATTGGCAATTCCAATACTGTAATCGGTTGTTTTCAGGGAAAAAAGTTAAGCAACTTTTTTAGAATCAGCTCTCATCCCAACCAGACTCCGGATGAAGTTTATTTAATTTTAAAGAATCTTTTAAATCAAAAAAGTTTGGGAAAAATTAAAGCCGGAATCATCTGCTCCGTTGTCCCCTCATTGATTACGGTTTACTTAGAGATGTTACAGAAATATTTAAAAATTAAACCAGTCATTGTGAGTTCCAATCTACCTTTAGGAATCAAAATTCTCTACACTGATCCTGCTCAAGTAGGAGCTGACCGTTTAGCCAACGCTGTAGCGGCTTGGAAATTGTATGGTGGACCTACAATTGTGGTGGATTTAGGAACCGCTACTACTTTTGATGTGATTTCTGCTAAGGGGGAATACGTTGGTGGAGCAATCTGTCCGGGGATTGAAACTTCGGCAGTGGATTTATTCCGAAGGGCGGCCCAGCTTTTTAAAGTGAAATTAGAAAGACCTGAAAGGGTCATTGGGAAAACCACAGAAGAGTCTTTGCGTTCTGGAATTATTTTTGGGACAGCTGGTCAGATTGACGGGATGGTGGAAAAAATTGAAAATGAGCTGGGGAAAAAATGCAAAGTGATTGCCACCGGTGGTCTGGCACCTCTGGTTTTTGGCTTATCCAAAAAAATCCAGAAAATGAATTTGAGCTTGACCCTGGAGGGATTGAGGTTGATATATGAAAAATGCCAGTCAACCTCAAAAATTTAAAAATCAAATAATATAGGTCGGGTGCAGGGACCCGACCTACCCCAAAGATAGCCACACCATTAATGGGTAGCTCTGGGTCCCCGAACCCAGAGCTATGCATAATCTATTTCTGTAATTCTTGTTGAACTTTCGCTTCCTCGTGTCTTTTTTCAATCTCCTGCCACAGCTCCGGATATAAATTAGGGTCATCCATTCCCAAAGTTGTCTGCGGTAATCTCTGGTTTTCATAACCTTTTCTTTTGGCAATTATTCGAAAAGAAAATTGCGCATTGCTGTTTCCACTTTTAAGCTCAGTTACATCAAAACCAGTCGTCCCTTTAACCACATAAACTCCATTACAATCCCCTTCTAATTGGACAAATACTTTCATCGGGTTTAGGGTGTTAATTGTAACAGTTTCCAAAAACAGTGGGTCAAGCTCAATATGAGCATTCCCGTTCACAAGTTCTCCTTCACCAAAATCTTCAAACCAGACTTCTGGGGATTCAATAGTATAATACAGCTTTTCACCAGAAGAGGTCTTCACAACTGCTGACTTAGTGCCAGAGGCAGCAAAATCGCCTGCCGCATAAACTGCGGCACCAAGACCACCAGCTGCTTCAGCACCGTAAACCCCATAATGTGCCGCTGTTCCACCAGCAAAGGCTAAAAAGTATCCAGCGTAGGCAAGCCCAGTGGAAGTATTGCTAGCAGTAACATAAGAGCCATAGGTGGAAGCGGAAGAGGAACCACTACCTTCAGCAAGAACACCGTAATGAGTCCCTGTTCCAGAGGAATTGGTGGTAAAGAATCCACCGTAGGCAGCGCCTGTGGAGGAAAAATTGCTAAAGGCTAAACCATATGAGCCATAGGTGGCAGCGGAAGTGGAACCATAACCTTCAGCACGAACACCGTAATGAGGCCCTGTGCCAGTGGGATTGGCGTAAAAAAGTCCACCATAGGCAGGACCTGCGCCAGTATTGTCAGCTAAACCATAGGAGCCAACGGCCGAATTTGCAGAGGAAGCATAACCTTCAGCACGAACACCGAAATGACTCCCTGTTCCAGAAGAACTGGTGGCAAAGTATCCACCGTAGGCCTCACCACTGGAGGAATTAGCTGAGCCTTGGATACCATAAAGAGGGCCGAAACTTCCTGAAACTTTACCTAAAAAAGCTGTGCCAAAAGTAGAGACCACGCTATCCGGTCCAGTTACATTCACATATTTACTACTTAAAGTGCTTGCCCCTTCATATAAATCAACAGCCACCCCAGAACGCCCATAATCAGTAGCAGTATTTAGAAAATCGGTAGAATTCAAACCATCCAACAGGTCTGCATTCAGACCACTCCCAGAAGTATCATTCTGCGAAGTCCAAGCTGTGCCAAGAACTTTAGAAGGAGAAATATTTGCAGAATTTGAAATATCTAAATCGACTATGGTTCCATTCTGAATATCGACAGATGTAATGGTGTGCGTGTGTGATAAGGCGGCATAGTCGCTATTATGATTATGGGTAATAAGTGCAACATCCGACGGTATTAAAGTCCCCAATTTCTCCGCACTTTGAGCCAAATCAGCCACGTAGCTATAAGGTACCGACACCAACTGCCTTCGGGGAGTTATCTCTGGGTTTCCTGCAACCTGTATCCCTAACCATCTTAATGAATCATCAAACACAGATTCGGGTATAGGAATGGCTGAACCCAAAAGATGAGTAAAAAGCCCTCCTGAAATTGCAATCAACTGTCCCTCCTGCCAGAGAATGTTCCCACCACTCGCAGCATCATAAATCCTAAAGGTAATTGAGTAGTTCCCATCCGGGTAAGGATTCCCTAAAGAATCTTTGAGAATACCCTGAAAGTTAATCTGCTTTGGAATATCAGCCCAGGCAGCTGAACAGAAAATTAAAAAAACAACTGCGGTTAAAAAGAATTTAATGTGATTCATTTTACTCCTCCTTAAAAGGTTAAAGTTCATTCTTTAAATCTTCATAGCGGAAAGAAATTAAATTCCCTAGGTAAATTCCCGACCCACTGTTTTAATTTTGGAAATTATGTATAATCTACAGAAAGCCAAAACAGATGTCAATTCCAAAAGATTTCTCTTGCCAAATTTTCAGAAAAACCCTTTATTTAACTGATTTAAAAGAGGGTATGGGAAAAATTATTGCTTTTTGCAATCAAAAAGGTGGCGTGGGTAAGACCACCTCCGTGGTCAATTTAGGGGCCTCTTTGGCTTTGGGAGAAAAAAAGGTCTTGTTGGTGGACCTAGACCCTCAATCCAACGCCACTTCCGGCTTAGGGATTGACAAAAAGGCACTGCTTAAAACTGTTTATGATGTTCTAATCTCCGGCTTGCCTTTAAACGAAGTTATCTTGAAGACCGAAATGAATTGTCTTGACTTAGTCCCGGCCAATACTAACTTAGTAGGAGCAGAAGTGGAGCTGATCAGTTTTATGGAAAGGGAAAAACAGCTGTCCAAAGCGCTGCAGCCGGTGAAAGATGAGTACGATTTTATTTTTATCGATTCACCTCCCTCTCTGGGGCTTTTGACCGTGAACGCCTTGGTGGCTGCTGACTCGGTCATAATTCCGATTCAGTGCGAATATTACGCCCTGGAGGGGGTGTCTCAGCTGAACCACACCATCGAAATGGTACAAAAAAGCGTAAACCCCAGTCTGAAAATCGAAGGGGTCCTGCTGACCATGTATGATTCTCGTTTAAACTTATCCAGACAGGTGCAGGAAGAAGCCCAAAGATTTTTCGGAAATGTGGTTTATGAAACTGTGATTAACCGAAATGTCAAATTAGCCGAAGCTCCCAGTTTTGGAAAACCGATTGTGTTGTATGATATTTTATCCGCCGGAGCGGAAAATTATTTAAACTTAGCTAAGGAGATCTTAAATGGGCAGAGCAGCATTGGGGAAGGGGCTGGAAGCCCTGATCCCGAAATCCCCAGCGGAAACTAAGGTTTCCGATTTATCGGAAATTGAAATAACCGCCATAAAACCGACTCTTCAACAAGCCAGAAAAAGCTTTGATGAAGCCAAGCTGGAGGAGTTGGCGGCTTCCATTAAAGAAAAGGGGATTATTCAACCTTTGGTGGTTAGAAAAATAGGCAGTAGCTATGAAATCGTGGCCGGTGAAAGAAGATACCGGGCCGCTATGAAAGCCGGTTTATCCAAAGTTCCGGCGGTTGTTTTGGAAAATGTTTCCGAGCAGGAGCTGTTGGAACTGTCATTGATAGAGAATCTGCAGCGGGAAGATTTAAATCCGATTGAGGAAGCTTTGGGTTACCGAACTTTGATGGGGCAGTTTAATCTGACCCAGGAGCAGATTTCTCAAAGAATCGGCAAAGACCGCTCCGTGATTGCCAACAAAATGCGGCTTTTGAATCTGGCTCCTTCGGTGAAAGTATTTCTGGCGGATGATAAAATCAACGAAGGACATGCCCGGATTTTGCTATCTGTGCCGGATGAAAAAATTCAGATTGAACTGGCCGGTAAGATTGTGAATTTAGGTCTTTCGGTGAGACAACTGGAAGATTTACTCACCCGGAAACCTAAAACCAAAATTACCTTCAAAAAAGGGAAAGAAATTTCCCCCCAGATTGAGCGAGTGGAAAAAGCATTGAGGGAATTTTTTGCCACAAAAGTGAGAATTGTGCAGACTCGAAATAAAAGAAGAATTGAGGTCAGTTTTTACAACGACGAGGACTTGAATCGGATTTTGGAGCTGCTGAAGATTTACGTGTGAATTTGCCCTCTCCTTTGAGGTGAGGGCAAGGGAGATTTACAAGTCGAGGTCGGGAGACCTCGACCTACCCTGAGATGGGTGGGTTTGGGTCTCCAGACCCAAACTCCCCTTTTTTTATCCTCTTTTTCAAACTTTCACAAACAGCTACAGGACCCAATTCGTTTTGACTAAGAGCCGATTTCTTATTACCTTTTATGGCGAGAGTAGCCGAACCATAAAGCTTGAATTTACCCTAATTGGAGGAGAAATGGTAGAAGCCCAGAAAGAGGATATAGTCGCAGTTGAAAAATTAAATCAAGCTCGAAATAAAATCAAATCTGAAATCCAAAAAGTCATCATCGGCCAAGAGCAGGTCATCGATGAGCTTTTGATTGCCTTGTTATCTAATGGTCACTGCCTTTTAATCGGTGTTCCCGGTCTGGCAAAAACTTTATTGATTTCAACTTTATCTAAAATCTTAGACTTAAAATTTTCCCGCATCCAGTTCACTCCGGATTTGATGCCTTCAGATATTACCGGCACTGAAATTATTGATGAAGATACCTCTTCTGGCAAAAGAGCTTTTCGCTTTGTCAAGGGCCCCATTTTCGGCAATATAATTTTAGCAGATGAGATTAATAGAACTCCTCCCAAAACCCAGGCCGCTTTGCTGCAAGCCATGCAGGAGCACGAAGTCACTGCCGCCGGTGTGACTTATAAATTGGATGAACCATTTTTTGTCCTAGCCACCCAGAATCCGATTGAGCAGGAGGGCACTTATCCTTTGCCAGAGGCACAGCTGGACCGGTTTATGTTCAACATTCATATTGACTATCCTTCTCTGGACGAGGAAAATCTGATTGTGAAAACTACCACTTCGGCTTATAGCTGGAATTTGGAAAAAGTGATGGGAGCAGATGAGATTATCAGATTGCAAAAGTTGGTTCGCAAAGTTCCGGTCTCCGACCATGTGATTAATTATGCGGTAAAAATTGCCCGGGCCACCAGACCGCAGAATAATCATCTGCCTTATATCAAAAACTGGGTCTCCTGGGGAGCCGGTCCCAGAGCCAGTCAGTATATGATTTTGGGAGCCAAGACTAAATCTATTTTAGACGGGAGGTTCACTCCGGCGATTGAGGATGTCAAAAATGTGGCTAAACCGGTTTTGAGGCACAGGATTGTGACTTCGTTTAATGCGGAGGCGGATGGGGTGGGGACAGAGGAAATTATTGAGAAGTTGCTTTTGGATGTGAAGGAGGAGTGAACACAAAGGCACGGAAGAACGAAGGTCACGAAAAAAAGCAACCGTCATCCTGAACGAAGTGAAGGATCTCTTAGTTAAAAAGCGAGATTCTTCGCTACGCTCAGAATGACAATCTATTCTTTAGAATTGAAGAAATGACTGATTATAAAAAATATTTGCGCCCCGACATCGTCTCCCGCCTCTCCGGCTTAGAAATCAAAGCCCGCTTAGTAGTGGAAGGGTTCATTGCCGGTCTACACCGCTCACCATATCATGGCTTTTCCGTAGAGTTTGCAGAACATAGGCAATATATGCCCGGAGACCCTCTCAAAAACATAGATTGGAAAGTTTACTCCCGCACCGACCGCTTTTTCGTCAAAGAATTCGAAGAAGAGACCAACCTCAAAGCTTATCTCTTGCTGGATATCTCCGGCTCTATGGGTTATCACTCCAATGGGATTTCGAAATTAGAATACGGCTCCTATCTTTGCGCCGCTTTATCCTATTTAATGCTACAGCAAAGAGATTCAGTGGGTCTAGTAGTCTTTGACCAAAAGATTCAAAAATATATCCCTCCCAAATCTGCCGCCACACACTTGCATGTCTTGTTGAGTGAATTAGACAAAATTCAAGCTTCCCAGACCACCAATGTTTCCTCGGCTCTGCATGAGATGGCTGAAAGAATCAAAAGAAGGGGCTTGATTATTTTGCTGTCGGACCTGTTTGATTCTCCGGAAAAAATTATGTCCGGTCTGAAACATTTTAGGCATAGAAAACATGAAGTGATTGTGTTTCATATTTTAGACCCCCGGGAAAGGGATTTTTCTTTTCCGCAAGAGGCGATTTTTAAAGATATTGAGACCCAGGAGGAGATTTTGACTTCCCCCTGGCAGATTCAAAAGGATTATCAGGCTAAATTGCAGGAATGGATTGAAAAATATAGATTGGAGTCGAGGGAGAGTTTGATTGATTATGTTTTGCTGGATACTTCGGTGCCATTTGATGAAGCTTTGTTTGCCTATTTGAGTAAGAGACAGAGATTGTTTTGAAAATTTGAAAAGTTCGATTACACTAAATAAATGAAATTTACGCCTGAGCAACTTGAAAAGATTAGAGAAGGTTACTTCTTTGTAACAGAATTCAGAGATATACTTGAAAGGACTACAAATTTATTTGTTGGAACTGAAGTAGTCGCACAATACATGACATTCCTCAGAGACTTCAATGTAGCCGTCCCTGGTGTCTTGAATGTATTCAATCCAAAAGAGTTTGAAGATAAATTGAGCATGGATTTTTCCACTCTTTCTAGAAATTATAGAGTCGATGGTTTGTTGATTAGAACACTTAGAGACTTAGCAGGATTGAAAGCAAAACTTGACGGTGGTGAAATATCACCTATAACACCCGCTAAGGAATTTTCTTTTGTCAGAGATACAAGCTTAAGGAAGATAGTTGAAAGAGACTATGGGTGGCTTTATAAATCTTTGGCAGTGGAAGCATGGAAACCAGTAATTATTCTAGCTGGCGGTTTGATTGAAGGGTTGTTATTGGATAAGCTTTCAACTGATGAAACCAAAGCCAGATCATCGTCTAAAGCTCCGAAAGAAAATGATTTGAAAAAATGGGACTTAGATAATTTAATTGATGCGGCAGTTGATTTGTCATATATCAATATTGGTGTAGAAAAGCTGTCAGATGCGGTCAGGCATTATCGAAACTTGGTTCATCCCGGTAATGAATTACGCTCCGGACTAAAAATAGAACCCGAAGAAGCAAGAATAGCTGTAGAAGTTTTGAATATGATAATTAGGGAGTTGCAAAACCCTTAAGCCAGAAGTTGGTCGCTAGTTAAAAAATGGAAAAAATAAAGTAAGAATATTTTAAAACGGGAGGGATAATGCTAAGAGGCTTTAGATTATGGAGTTTCTTGTTAATTGCCATAATTTTAATCTACTTGGCTTTTACGAACAGATATAAAGTTACTATAAGTAAAACTGAAGAGGAGGTATTTAAGTATGATAGATGGACTGGTAAAACTTGGCATGTGATACCAGAAGAAAAACCTAGATTTGATCTTTCAAAGTATGTTATAGAGACGCCTGAATCGAAAGAAAGAGCACAACTATCAGCAATACTTGACAGTTTAACTAAAGAATATCGTTATTTAATTTGGCAAGCAACAGAAAAAGCCAAGTTGGAAGAGGTAGTAGATCTAATGAAAGAAATTACTACTGAAATGAAGAAACAAACACCGGAAGAATTGAGAGAAAAATTAGAGAAAATGAGATTAAACTTAGAAAGCTCTTCTATAACTAAATCTACAGACATAGACATACTTTTAGGAAAATCCAGAACCTTTGACCAAATTTTACAGGTGCAAGAATTAAATAAAATAATACAAGAACTGAAAAAATAATCAATGGAAAATCTCAAACTGATTTAAAATTATGCTCCTCGGCTCTCACATGTCCATTGCAGGCGGAGTTTATAACGCCCTGATTTCAGGAAAAGAAATCGGCTGCACCACCATTCAAATTTTCACCAAATCCAACAACCAATGGAAAGCCCGACCCTTGACCGCTTCTGAAATTTCAGAATTCAGAGCCAAACAAAAAGAGACCCAAATCTCACCTGTGGTAGCCCACGATTCCTATTTAATCAATGTCGCCTCACCTGATAAAAACTTACAAACAAAATCTATGGAGGCCTTGCTGGTCGAATTGCAAAGATGTGAGGCCTTAGGAATTTCTCATCTGGTGATGCATCCCGGCTCTCATGTTGGCACTGGTGAAAAAGAAGGGATTAAAAGAATTGCCGAGGCACTCAATTGGCTGCATTCCCAGACCAAAGATTATAAAGTTCAAATTGCTTTGGAGACGACCGCTGGCCAGGGAACTAATTTGGGTTACAGATTCGAACAGATAGCTGAAATTATGGATTTAACAGAACAGAAAAAACGTTTAGCGGTTTGCTTAGATACTTGCCATATTTTTGCCGCTGGATATGATATTAGGACTAAAGCAGGTTGCCAAAAAGCTATGGCTGAATTCGATAAAATTGTTGGCTTAGACAAATTGAAAGTGATTCATTTTAATGATTCGGTCAAAGATTTTGGTTCAAAAGTTGACCGGCATGAGCATATCGGGAAAGGGAAAATTGGCTTGGAGGGTTTTAGATTTTTTATGACAGATAAACGATTTGAAAAAATCCCCAAAATCTTAGAAACTCCTAAAGATGATGAAGGAAAATTTGACCAAATGAATTTAGCCACTTTGAGGAAGTTGGTGAAGAACTGAAGCTTTTTTTGTCATTCTGAGCCCCGATTTATCGGGGCGAAGAATCTCGCATTTAAATTACTCAAGAACAGAGGTGGAAAAATCATTGCAAATTACCTATATTATAAATGAAAATTTAGTATTAAGAGAGCACATATAAACCTAAACTATCAACGAGGTGAGACCATGAACAAAGTATTCGATTTTATGGCTCAAGACCATGACCGATTGGATGGTATTTTTAAGGAGTTCAGAGAAGTAAAAAATAATGACCTTAAAAAAGCCAAGTCTTTTTTCCACGACTTCAAGATTGGACTTCAAAAACATATCGTCTGGGAAGAAGAGATTCTTTTCCCTATCTTTGAGAATAAAACCGGAATGTATGAGACTGGACCAACTGCAGTGATGAGGATGGAGCATCGCCAGATTAAAGATTTTCTGGAAAAAATCCATGACCGGATTTTGAAAGGTGAAACCAGTAAAATTGATGAATTAGAAAAAGGTCTAATAGAAGTTTTAACTGCCCACAATCAGAAAGAAGAAAGTATTCTTTATCCTTGGATTGATGATTCATTATCTGAAACAGAAAGAGAAAATGTCTTCACTCAGATGAAAAACTTACCCCCGGAGAAGTATGATCAATGTTGTCAATAAATGATAAGCATATGGCTTTTGCCATGGTGTAACCAAAAAATTTTTAAGGATTATTTCAGGAGCTACTTTTGACACCCCCTGAATGTCATTCTGAGCCCCGATAAATCGGGACGAAGCATCTCGTTTTGAGACCTTTTCATAAAAAAGTCTTGACTCTTAACTTAATTTCTGATGACCTTAATTCCACCTTCAAAAATATAAAAACTCTTACTAAAAACGTATATTAACCATAACAGCGGAGAGTATCTCCGCTTTGTCATTTATTATATTTTAAGGAAAAGGAGAAAGCTTGAAAAAGATTTTTTACCTCATACTTTTAACCTTAATTTTTACTTTTAACATTTCATCTGCCGAAAAAATTCTCTACCTCAACCTCCAGGTTAAAGCGTTTCTAGCCTCTCAGCCGGATAAATTAGAAATTTTAGAAGACCGAACCATCCGCTTGATAGATGATTTGGAAACCTCCGCTTTTTTAGCCAACTTCACTCTGACTTTAAAGCCCCGCCTGTCGGATGACTCCACAGCCACAATAACAGTCAACTGGTACGGACTCCCTCCGGAATTAGAAAATGGATTCAAAGAAATTCCCTTAGAATTTGAAAAAACTGCACCCTTTACTGAAGTCGGAGAGATAAAATGCAAAAACGATTTATCCTTCAAAATATTTTTGAAGGGAAACAAAGTTGTGGAGGAAAGCCTGGACTGCACTGAAAATCCTCTTGACACCACTTTATGGAAGACCGACAACAGCATCCATTTTTATTTCACTTATATGAAGAACTCCCTGGCAGATTATTTCTGGAACTCCAACAAGTCCTATCTGGAAAACGAATATGAGAGATACAAGGAGATTCTAGGTTTCACCCCGGCCGGAAAGCTGAATTATTTTTACTGCTCCTGTCCCATCAATCAGGTGGTCTGGGATTCCGGGTCTTTCTATGCTCTTAATTTGGCCAAAAACAGCATTTATGGCATCTATAATCAGAACCACAAAGACATCTCTCACCCGGGCTTGAATCTCTTTTTGTATTATTATTACTGGGGCTACGCTCCCAAATTTATAGCGGAGGGCGCCGCAGGATATTATACCCTCAATCATTTCATAGCCGGAAAACTGAAGAAAAAGAAAAAGCTTTATCCTCTGAAATCTTTAATCTGGGCCAGAGATTATAACCGGAAAAACCGGGAAATCGCCTACTGGCAGTCCGCCTCCTTGGTCAGATATATAATCGAGACTTATGGCGCGCCCAAGTTCCGGGAGTTTTACCAGGAGGTGCACGAATTCAATTTTGAGACCGTGCTCCAAAAACATTATAACAAATCTCTGGCTGAAATTGAATCTGACTGGCTGAAGTTTATTGAATTTTACCGGCCTTACAAACATGATTTAGTCTATTTTGGCAAGCAGTCCACCGGCTTTAGGGAATATCAGAAGGCCCTGGAACTATATCAAGACCTGTTTAAGATTTATCCGTCCAGTCCGGAGGTTTTGCCCTCCTTGGGGAATGCCTATTATCTGGTAGGAAATTACCCGGAAGCCCAAAAAGTTTACCGGAGATGGAGCGATAGGGACACTACCAAAGCAGAAAGGTTTTTCATTTTAGGAAATCTAAGCTGGCTGGTCGGCGATATAAAAACCGCCCAATTTGCCTATCGAAAGGCCTGTCAGCTAGATACTGTTTTTGCGGTTAACTATATCAACCTGGGCAAGGTTTACTGGACCTTAGGTCAGAAAGATTCCGCTTTGTCTTATTTTGACCTAGCGGAAAAAAAACAGCTGGAACCGTCCGAAGCTTGCGAGTTTTTTTTGGCACAAATTAAGAGGTACCTCGAAGAGAAAGATAGTTTAAAAGTGAGTGAAAATTTCCAGAGGGCCAAAAACGCAGCCGGCAGATTAATCCAGACCAAAGCGGAAGAGCCCTGGGGTTACTTGAAGTTGGGAGAAGCTTATCTGATTATCGGTGCACAGGATACAGCTTTACTTGATTCAGCTGAAATATATCTGAAACATTCGGAATTTTTGGAAGACCGTCCTTACTATTATGGGCAGATTTTACTTGATCTGGGAAAAACCTATCTGGCAAAACAACAGCCCGATTCCGCCAAAACTGTCCTGCAACAAGTTATAAAACTGCCCAGCGGTTTTTACGAGAAAAAAGAGGCCAAAGAGCTTCTGGCTAAAATTAAGTAATTCGGGTTTATTCAACATCCATGCTGAATTTCCTCAATTCCATCATTCTAGTTGGTTTGATAGCCGGTTTAATTCCGCTTTTGATTCATCTTTTTACCCGCCGGAAGCTGAAAAAAATTGAATTTTCCTCTTTGTGGTTTCTGAAAGTACTGGAAAAAACCAAGTTAAAACAGGTGAAGTTGCACAATCTGCTTCTGCTTATTATCCGGACTTTGATTATTCTTCTGGTGGTTTTGGCTTTTGCCCGTCCAGCTATTAAAGGGACCTTATCCCAGGGGAAGCTCTCGGCCAGGATTTTGGGAGGGGATTTTTCTTCGGCCGGCTCCAGCTCGGTGGTTTTAATTTTGGATGATTCTTATGCTATGGGTTTTGAGACCAAAGCTGGCAGCTTATTTGAGCAAGCCAAGAAGAAAGCCCGGGAGATTTTGAATTTTTTGACTGAAAAAGATGAAGCCGCCTTGATTTTTCTATCTTCGCCTTCTGAAACTTTGAATTTTACTCTTGATTTCAAAGAATTGTCGGAGCGGGTTGAAAAAGCCCGGGTTTCTTATTTAAAATCCAACTTTTTTTCCAGTTTTAATCTGGCTGTCAGATTATTGAATAACTCCAAAAATTTAAACAAAGAAGTTTATCTGATTTCCAATAAAACTCCTGTGGGGCTGGATAAGCTGAAGCAGATAAACTCCCGGTTTTCTTTTTACTTAATTGATTTGAGCAATCCTAATTTTCAAAATTTAGCGGTGGATTCTATCTCTTTTGCCAATCAGTTAATTGAGTTGAATAAACCTTTTGAGGTGGAAGCGGAGATCGTCAATTACACCAAAAAGCAGGTGGAGAACCTTCTGGTAGGTTTTTATCTGGACGGGAAAAAAGTGGCTCAGACGGATATCAATATCAAAGCGGGGGAGAAACAGAAAGTGAAATTTACTTACACGGTCCAGAAGACCGGTTTTCACTCGGGGTACGTGGAGATTGCCGAAGATGATTTATTGGCGGATAATTTTCGTCATTTCAGCTTCAAAATACCGGAGCAGATTAAAATTTTGTTGGCTGGACAAAAGCCGGAGGATTATTTTTTTCTGAATTTGGCTTTGAAACCTCAGGAAAATCTTAATCAAAATTTGAAAATCAAAACTATCACCAAAGGGCTTCTGCAGCAGGAGGATTTTTCTGCTTATGACTTGGTGGTTTTGGCTAATGTCGAGAATTTTTCCGATATAGTCCTGACCAATCTGCAAAGATACTTGGAGACCGGGGGAGGTCTGTGGTTTATTTTAGGCGAAAACTGCGATTTGAATTATTATCGAGAAAAAGTTGCTAAAAGATTTTTGGACTTGAATTTAAAAACCCGGATTGGAGACATCCGCAATAAAAAATCTTTCTTTGCTTTGAAATCTTTCGATTTGACTCATCCTATTTTTGCGGTGTACCGGCAGGCGGAAAAGGAAAAATTCCCGGAGATTAAATTTTATTCTATTTTCGATTCACAGGCAGGCAGTGACAGCAGAATTCTGGCTCACTTTTCTAATAATTCGCCGGCGCTGGTGGAAAGAAAATATGGAGCCGGCAAAGCTCTGCTTTTTTTATCCGGCTTGGACCCAGACTTCGGGGATCTGGTGACGCATTCGTTTTTTGTTCCGTTGGTGAATAGGTCGGTGCAGTATTTGGCTCTGGATTTGGCTAAGCAGAATGAATTTTTTACAGTGGGAGAAGAAATATCCAGAGACTTAGCGGAACTGCCGAGCGGGAGCCTGATTAAGTTGAGGTATCCGAATGAGGCGGAGGAAGGAGTGAAGCCGATTTTTGCCGGGACTAAGGCATTTGTGAAAATTAAGAATTCAAAATTGCCGGGGATTTATCGGATTACAGCAGGGGAGTCCGCTTCTGGCGGATTGGATGAGGCGGCTTTTAATATCGACCCTGCAGAGTCGAAGCCGGAGAAAATTGATATTGATATGGTGCAGAGAGGGTTTGCTTCAGAGAAGGGGAATTTGGTTGTGGTTTCGGTGGATGAGGATTTGAGGCAGGTGATTTCCCGAATGAGGTATGGCCGGGAGCTGTGGAAAGAAATTCTTTATGTGGTATTGGTTTTGCTGGCGGTGGAGATGATATTGGGGAGGACCAGACCAGCTGTAGAATCCAACAAATAAAAATTACCATGAACAGAGCTGAAAAAACCAAACAATATTTATTACAACAACTCGAGATTTTCAAAGGATTTAAATCTTTAGAATTGAATAAGGATAAGTTTTTTGATAATATAAAAGAATTCAAAGAGGCAACCATTTTGTCTCTTAGAAAAACAGGTCTCATTGGAATCCTCGAACTAAAAGAATTGGAAGAAATCCTATCTGAGTTAGAGAAAAAAAGAACAAAGGGTGGCACTGAGACAATGGTTTATTGGGGTTCTACTACAAAAGGATTTACAGAAGTTCAGTCCAAATTAAGCCAACTTGCGTTAAAAATGGATAACTTGAAATTACCATTGAGAATAAGACTGTTTGACTATTCAAAAAATGTTCTTGCCGACCCTCACTTCGCGAGAGCAGTCATTGCAGCTATTATTGGCGGGCTTATTGTCCTCTTATTTAACTGTTTATTCTGAAAACTTTTTTTGTTTAAAATTTCCCCTCCCTCCCTTACCTTTCCCCCAATCCCCAATAATTCTCCCTTGACAAAACCCCATATTTTGCTATATTTACAGCGCTTTCATGAGGGGAGAGGTCAAAAAACAAAACCAGATAACATACAAGAAGGAGCTACAGATGAGGCACAAGGTTTTTTTATTTTCAATTCTTACAATTTTTCTATTTCTTTTAGGTTGCAACAACAAACAAGTTTTAGGACCAAATGAGGAACCAATTATTCCTCGGCCCACCGTTCTCTCCGATGACCCAGCCAGCGCCTGGAATCAACTGACCACCGAACTGGGTTTAAAAGCCAAACTTCCCCCACCAAGATTCGCACGGGCTTATGCTCTGGTTCAGGTAGCCATTTATGATGTTTTAGTAACCCATCAGGGAGAAAGCAAGCCGCAGCGGGCCTTAGCCGCCGGAGCAGCTTTTGTGGTGCTAAATTATTTATTCCCCCATGATGCCGAGCGCATCAGCCAGGTATTGAGCCAGCAGATCGAGTTATCCGAAGCCAAGAACAAAGGATTACTCAATGCCGCTTTTAATGTAGGACGAGGAAAGGGGAATTTAGTTGTTTTTTATAGAAAAAATGACAGCTCTGATGCCGTTTTTCCCGGACCTATGCCGACCGGAGATTGTATCTGGACCGGCACCAATCCGGTTCTACCTATGTGCGGAACCTGGAAAACCTGGATAGTAACAGACGGAGCGGAGTTTCAGCCTCCGCCACCTTACCCTTGCGGCTCTGAACAAGATTTACTGGAATTAGATCAGGTCTATCAGGCCTCTTTTAACCGCACCGCCGAGCAGATAGCTATTGTGCACAAATGGGCCGATTTACCTCCTCCCACCATTTGGAATGGTTATTTGATTGAGAGGGTTGAATCTAACAATTTATCTATTTTAGCTTCGGCACGGGCTTTTGCCTATTTGAATATAACTATGCTGGATGCTTTTGTCTGCTGCTGGAACACCAAATACACTTACTGGACCGCCCGACCTTTTCAAAGATTGCCGGAAGACTTTACCACTGTAATTACCACTCCCAATTTCCCCAGCTACACTTCCGGTCATTCTACCATATCAGGAGCTGCGGCTCCGGTTATGGGAGAGCTTTTCCCCGCTGAAAAAGCTTTCTTTCAAGCCGAAGCTGAAGAAGCAGCCATTTCTCGCTTCTGGGGAGGGATTCATTATCATCAGGATGATAATCAAGGTTTAGCAGTGGGGAAGAAAATCGGAGAAAAGGCCGTGGCCCAGATGCAGAGTGCTGGTGATTCACCTATTTTAGCAGGCAGCTTAGTCCCCTAAAATAGATTTCAGAATTAAAATTTAAGCACCTATGGTTTTGGTAGGTGCTTTTTCATTTTCCTCCCTCTCCTTTAAGGGGAGGGCAAGGGAGGGGTTAGTTTTTGGTCAGTCCCGGCATTTCTCCAGTAACTTCTTGATAATGGAAAGTTTATCTTTTTGTCGTTCCGCAGTTTTCTTATCTAAAGAATAACTCAAAATCTCTTCACAGATTTTCAGGCAGATTTTTTTATGTCCCAGATTGTAATGGCAGTTGGCTTTCAGGAAATTGACTTCGATAAAATTATAATAATTATCTTTCTGGGTCCGCAAAAGTCTTTCTTCCAGTTCATCTAAGGCCAAAAGACAACTTTTCCAGTCATATTTTTCATAATAGATAAAGGCCTTAGCCCACACAGGAACTTTGGATTCCGGATATTTTTCCTGCAAAGTTGAAGCCAGCTCCAGAGCTTCAGGATATCTTTTCTCCCGGTAATAAATCCACATCAACCCCATCTTAGCCGGTTCTTGAAAAAAGACTGCTTTTTCCGAAGCCAGCTGTAACTGCTGGATTCCCTTCTGCCTGTGGTCCCCGATGAAAGGTAACCAGTTAATAAATTTGGTGGCCACAGATTTCCAGTAATGATAGGAACCTAAACCAAAGCAGGCTTCATAGAAGAGAGAATCCTGCTCGAGGGCTTTCTCCAGAGCCCCTTTGGCTTTTTTAGCCAGCTTGAAGCCGGAAAACCAACTCCCTCTCTTGGTTTGAAAATAGGCCAAAGAACCGTAGGCATTCCCCAGGAAAAGCAGCTCCCATTTATCCGCAGTTTTCTTTTCCTCTTTGGGTTTGGTCAACTCAATTACTTTATTTAAGTTCTGGCGAAATTCCTTTTCATATAAATCCGATTCTAAATCCTTCATCCGGGCTTGATAGACCATAGCCAGATAAAAATAACCAGCTGGGCTTTGAGGTTCTTTTTCGATTAAGAATTGAATTTTTTCTATAGCTTCGGCATACTTTTCATTGAAGGTCAAGCTTTGCCCCTCTAAAATTAGATCTTGGTAATCCAGGATAGAAGCGTAAGTCATCGGGGCAAAACCAAAGCCACACAGATAAAGGGATAAAAGCAGGTGCTTCTTAAATTTCCGAACCTCCCTCATTTAGCCGAAAGTCCGGTTTCGATTTTTTTCTTCAACTCCCGGGCTTTTTCCAAAAACGGCCGGGCGTAGTCGTTATTTTCTACTTCCTTCTGGTTAGCCAGAATGAAACCTATCTGCTCAAAGGCCTTGGGAACTAGATTTTGGTGGTCATAAATTAGCGCTAAATGATAGCGGGCTTCCGCTTCTGCCGCTATATCATAGTAAGGAGAATTCTTACAGATGGAAATTAATTCTTGATAGATTTTCTCGGCCTCTTCCCATTTTCCTAAGCCGAGGTAAGCCAGTCCCACAAACCATCTGCTATAGGGGTCCCGGGGATTAATTGTTTTGACGGAGTCAGCCCAGCTTAGAACATTTTCATAATCTTTTTCTTCGGCGTAAATTCGAACCAAAGCGTACTTGGCTTCGTCTTTGGCAAATTTTCCTTTGCTGATAGCCACTTTAGTATATTCAATCCCTTTTTTCCTCTGGTCTCCGAAAAAAGGCAGCCACCACAGTATTTTGGACTTGACCGATCTCCAATAATGATAGCTTCCCAAGCCGAAATAGACGTCGTAGAGGGTGGAATCCAGTTCCAAGGCCTTTTCCATAAACTTCTTGCCTTTGCCTCCGTCCCAAAAGGCGCCCCACCAATTCCCTCTGAAAGAGCGGTAGATTCCGCGGTAACCATAAGCAGCACCGGCATAGAAAAAATCATGGGCCGAAGGGTCGGGATTTTTCAGTTTGGCATCCGCTTTTTGGATAGCGGTTTCTATGTTCTGCTCAAATTGGTCTTTGTACTTTTCGTTGCGGTAGCTGTCGATTAGGGTCTGGTAAGCGGCAGCGGTGAAGACATAGCCGGCCGGCTCATCCGGATAAAGGTTTTTTATCTCTTGCAAGACATCCAGGGCTTCCAGAAACTGGCCTTGATGCGCCAAATCGACTCCTTTCAAAGCCAGGGAGTCGATGGCAACATAATCTACCGAAGATTTACTGCCGTGGACAGTTACTGCCAAAAGAAAAACAAAAAATGGTGAAATAATCTTTTTCATTTAGATTTATTCATACATTTTAATGAAATTAAAACGATTTGGAAGATAAAATCAAGTGGTAACTCTTAATGCACTGGTAGGGTAGGGTCTCCTGACCCCAACCAAGAATGACTAATGGACCGTAGGCGGGGATCTTTTCCCCACCTTATAAAATTCACAACAGGTGTAGCAGATTAAACAGATATGAAAAAATAATCTGCTTCATCTGTTTAATCTGTTATGAGACAATTTCATTTATTTTGTCGAAATTTTTCTTATTCTTTCAGCCACTTTATCAATCAGCAATCTCTGATTTTCTCTTTTTATTCTATTATATTTTTTCATTCCCGATCTATACTCTTTCACCAATTCTTTAGCAAATTTTCCTGATTTAATTTCTGAAAAGATTTTCTGCATTTTATTTTTTACCGCAGAATCAATGATTCTTTTGCCGGTGAGTCCCGCACCGTATCCGGCCAGAACCGATATCTCATCATACATCCCCTTTATACCTTTTTCTTTGAGCAATTTCACAATCAAATCCAGCTGGTACAGACACTCCATATAAGCATTTTCAGGAGACAGCCCATTATAAACCAGGGTCTCAAAGCCTGCTTTAATTAATTCAGATAAGCTCCCGCATAAAACCACCTGCTCCCCGAATATATCCCCCAGTGCTTCATCTTTAAAGGTAGTTTGCATCACAAAAGCTTTGGTGCAGCCGATTGCTTTAGCATAAGCCAGCCCGATTTCTTGGGCTTTTTTGGAATAATTTTGTTCGATAGCCAAAAAAGCCGGAATCCCCTGATTTTGTAAGAAGCACTCTCGCATTAACCTTCCCGGCCCTGCTGGAGCCACCAAAATTACATCCACAAATTTGGGTGGATTTATTAATTTAAAATGAATGGAAAATCCAGCCGCAAAGATTAAGGCTTGCCCGGGCTTGAGATTTTTGGCAATTGATTTCTTAAATATTTCTCCATGCAGATGGTCTGGTGCTAAAAAACAGATGATATCTGCTTTGCGGGGAACCTCTTCTGGCAAGTAAACTTTGAAGCCGTCTTTTGTGGCAGCTTTTCTGGATTTACTTTTGGACGGCAGGCCGATTATTGCGTTAAAGCCAGAGTCCGCTAAATTTAGGGCTTGGGCCTTTCCCTGGTTTCCATAACCCAATATCCCTATGGTTTTATTTCTCAAAAAATTTAAATCTGCCTCCCTGTCCCGGTAGATTTTCACTCTTTCTTCTAATTTAATAAAACCAATGGCTATTGACCGTCACCAGAGACTTAAATTACGGATTAAGATGGAAACTAATGGCTAAGCCATGGTGTCCCTTTACGGGATCCCGTAGGGGTAACCAAAAATAGAGAAGCTGGGACCTAAAAATTACCAGCGTGGTTTTCTTTCCCGGAATCCCCCTTTTTTTCCATACCCTCCGCGGCCTCCGCCGCCGCCACCACCTTCTCTTTTCTTGGGCGGGCGAGCTTCATCCACGTTCATGGTACGACCCTGAAGATCCGTGCCATTTAGGGCTTCCTTGGCAGCCTGGGCCGATGCCGGGGTATCCATCTCCACAAAACCGAATCCCTTTCCGGCTATCAGATTGACTGATAAGACCTGGCCGTGAGCTGAAAAAATTTCCCTGAGTTCTTCTTCGGTGACCTGGTAGTTTAAATTTCCAACATACAACTTGTTACTGGCCATTCTTCCTCCTTTTATTTGTTAATAATCAAATACAATTATCCTATTGAGGCAATCACTTTTTTGAGGATTTTATTCATATCTCAAAGCTTCAATCGGGTCCAAGCCGGAAGCTTTCCGGGCTGGATATAAGCCGAAAAATATCCCTACCAGAGCCGAAAAAAAGAAGGCAATCAAAATAGAAGAAGGAGCAATCAGAGTATTCCAGTTAGCGGCTTTGGATAAGATGACCGACCCTAACACCCCTAATAATATTCCCAACATACCCCCTAATACGGACAAAACTAAGGCCTCGATTAAAAATTGGGACAAGATATCTCTTCTTCTGGCACCGATAGCCATCCGGATTCCGATTTCACGGGTTCTTTCTGTAACCGAAACCAGCATGATGTTCATGATTCCGATTCCACCCACCAGTAAGGAAACTAAGGCAATTCCGGCCAAAAGTAAAGAGAAAGTTCGGGAAGTTTCTTCCCGGGTGGCTAAAATATCGAGCTGTGTCCGGACATTGAAATCATTTTCTTCATAACCCTGCAGTTTATGTCTTTTTCTCAAAAGCTTTTCTATCTCTAAAGCGGCCTGGTCAATGTGTAATTCCGATTTGGCCTGGATATTGATATTGGAGAGGAAGTCTATCCCCAAAAGCCTTTTTTGAGCGGTGGAAAGAGGGATAAAGACCTGGTCGTCCTGATTGAACATAGCCATCTGCCCTTTGGGCTCCAAGATTCCTTTGACCGTAAAATTGATTCCGTTGATTTTGATGGTTTTCCCTAGGGCTGGCTGGTTGCCGAATAGATTTTCATAAACTGTAAACCCCAATATACAAATTCTTTCTTTCTGAAGCAAGTCTTTTTCTGTAAAAAATGAACCCTCACGTAGAGAGACGTTTCGTACGGTCTGGTATTCCGGGAGTGTACCTACCACCTGGCTGTTCCAGTTTTTGTTCTGGTATTTTAGCTGTCCGAAGCGGAAGCTCTCTGGGACTACAGATGTAACAGAGGGACATCTTTCTTGAATAGCTTTGGCATCCGCATTGCTAAGTAAAGTGGAGGAACCGGACTGAAGCCGCACAAAACCGGAACGAGCTGCACCGGGTCTGACAAAAATCAGATTTGACCCCAGGGATTGAATGGAACGCTGGACTGCTTCTCCGGCTCCCTTCCCTAATGCAATGACGGTGATGACCGCTCCGGTTCCGATAATTATTCCCAGCATGGTCAAAGCCGAGCGCATCTTATTGGATTTGAGGGAACTGAAGGATACCCGGATAGACTCTAACATCTGAAAATTGGCTTTCATTTATGTCGAACAGAGTTGAGACATTCAGGTTGGAAAATTTGAGGGGTTATTTCTTCTGTAGTCCGGGCATGCTGGACCATTTGCGCATTCTTTCTTTCATGGCTTCTCTGTCCTGCATCATCTGGCTGACCGAAACTGACAAAACTTCTTCCCCTTCTTTGAGACCAGATTTTATTTCGGTAAAATCTAAATCCGAGACCCCGACAGTTACCGGGACCGGTTTGAGTTTTCCTTTTTCCATCAGTAAGACAAATTTTTCCGGGGAGATTTCTTCTTTATTGGCCCGTTTAACCATAAACTGTCCCGATTTATCGGGATTATTGTTATTGCGATTTTTAGCCCAGGCCTGCTCCGATTCCGAACTTACTTTTTCGGGATTGTTGAACATGGCTGCCAGCTGGACCGCTTCCTGCTCGGTTTTTACCGCTTCGTTGGGAACCAAAAGCACATCTTTCAAATCCTGGGCTATGATTTCAACTGTCACATTCATTCCGGCTTTAAGTAGACTGCGTGAGTTATTAACCTGGCTGGTGACCTGAAAAACCGTGATATTCTGGTCCACTTGTCCTAAAGGAGCGATTCTCAAAACTTTTCCGATGAACCTTTCTTCCGGAAAAGCATCGGCTATTACCACCACTTTCTGGTTGAAGTCCACTTTTCCGATATCGGTCTCATCCACATCCGCTTTGACGTAGACCGAGTTTAGGTCGGCCAAGGTGGCAATCAAAGTCCCGCCGGAGACATTAGAGATTCCGGAGGAAATTACCTGCCCCTCCTCTACATATTTTTTCAGAATGATTCCATCCATGGGGGATTCTAAAACCGTGTCATCCAGTCTTTCTTTGGCTGAGGATAAAACCGCCTCTGAGCGAACTAACTGGGACTTGGCTGTCTCCAATCCTAACTTGGAAGTTTCAAACTCTTGTTCTGAAATTAGCTGTTTATTATAAAGTCCCGACTGCCGGTTGAACTCTTTTTCTTTCTGGTCATAGGTGACTTTGGCCACCTGCATATCGGCTTTGGCCTGTTCGTAGTCATTTAAGGCAGTGGTCTGCTCCAATTTGGCGATTACCTGACCTTTTTTGACTCTGTCACCATCTTCCACATTTAACTGGATTATCTCACCAGAGGCTTTGGACCTTATTTCCAAAGTTCGAATCGGCTCAATTTTGCCGGTAGCGCTGATAACAATGGATAAGTCCCCTTTTTTGACTGTGGCGGTTGAAGTCAGGGTGGCTTGGTCTTTTTTGACGGCTTTATCTTTCTTGATAAAGGGATACCCCACCACCAAAATAACAATCACAAGACCGATTATAATTAGCCATTTTTTCTTCATAGAAGCTCCTTCATTGTGCCAACCATTAACTCTGGTAAAAGATAATACGTCTTAACCCTTAAAGGCAGTTGTATCCTTAGACAATTTATTCGGATGAAAGTTTAGAGTTGATTGGTTGTTTTTATCTTGTCATTCTGAGCGCAGCGAAGAATCCCGATTTGGGTTTCATAAGGACGCGTAGGGGTGGAGCTTGTCTCCACCCTAAAATAATAGGGGCGAAGATAAACTTCGCCCCTACGCGGAAATGGTCTAATTTTTTACAAACAACATTCCTTACTTTTTACAGGTGCGGGACCAGATTTGAAAATAAAATTTATCAGATAGACGATGTCTGTCAGCAGAACATTTCCATTTCCATTGGCATCTCCGCGGCACAGTGGATTGGGGGCTGGTTGGCTTCTGAAGACGAAATCGATTATAGCGATAATGTCTGGTAATGTGATTGCTGAGTCTCCGGTAACATCTCCAGGCTTGGCAAGACAGGTATACTGAACATACTTGACAGTGACGTAATCACCACCACTGCTACCAGTTACATATATATTTCCGAAATCATCAACAGCTATGTCCACACCTCCGTAAACTCCAAACCATAGAGATTCTCCATTAGCTGAATATTTGATCGTTCCACTTTCGCCAGTCACATACACATTCCCACCATTATCCACTGCCAAAGCATTAGCTACGTCGATAGTATCCGTTGGTCCATTATATCGTCTGACCCACGAGGTATCTCCATTAGGTGTATATTTAATGGTGACATAATCGCCTCCATAACATGAATAGGGGAAGTATTCACAGACAATATCAATCACACCAGTCACATACACATTTCCACTGTCATCTACAGCCAAGGCAGTTGCTACTTCACCGCTATTTCCCGGTACATTATATCTTCTGACCCATAAAGTATCTCCATTAGGAGTATACTTAATGGTGGCATAGTCCCCTCCGTGACATAAATAGGGGAAGTCATAACAGACAACAGCAACCACACCAGTCACATACACATTGCCACTTTCATCCACTGCCAAAGCATTTGCTTTGTCATGACCATACCCCAGACCTCCGTATCTTCTGACCCATAAGCTGTCACCATTATGGGCATACTTGATGGTACCATAATCGAAAACACTATAACCAGTCACATACACATGTCCACTGTTATCCACAGCCAAATCGGTGGCATGGTCCCAGTAATTACCCGGACCGATGTATCCCCTAACCCATAAGGTATCTGCGTTAGGAGCATACTTAATGGTTACATAAGATTCAATCCCGTCGCGGTACACGTAACCAATCACAAACACATTGCCACTATCATCAGTGGCAATGTCGACACCGCTGTAGGCATCAAATCCAAACCTTAAAGAGTCTCCATTGGCTGAATATTTAATCGTTCCACCTTCACCTGTTACATACACATTCCCGCTCTTGTCAACTGTCAGAGCTGTACCTGAAAAACCTCTAACCCAAGCCGTGTCGCCGTTGGGCAAAAATTTAAGGGTGGCAGGATTCCCAGTCACATACACATTCCCACCACCATCCACTGCCAAATCAGTTGCATAGTTGCTAACTTTCGCAGGTTCATTGTGTCTTCTGACCCACGTGGTATCTCCATTACTGGCATACTTGATGGTGGCATAATCATAAGGAGTCCAAAGTCCACGACTCCTGCCAGTTACACAAACATTCCCATTATCATCTACTGCCAAAGCCAAAGCTTGGTCGTCGCTATTCCCCGGCCTGTTATATCTTCTAACCCACAAAGTATCTCCATCCGGAGCATACTTGATGGTGACAAAGTCATTAACAGGATAGCTCCCGCCAGAACCAGTCACATAAACATTACCACTACCATCCACTGCTAACGCCCTAGCTCGGTCATCACTATTCCCCGGTCCATTGTGTCTTCTGACCCACGTGGTATCTCCATTACTGGCATACTTGATGGTGGCATAATCATAATCAACTGGATAAATTCCTTCCTCGTAGCCAGTCACATACACATTCCCGCTTCCATCCACTGCTAAAGCAAGTGCTACGTCGTACTGACTCACCGGTCCATTGTATCTCCTGACCCATAATGTGTCCCCATTAGGGGCATATTTGATGGTAGCATAATCACTATAAGTACCACTGCCAAAACTATAACCAGTTATATACACATTCCCGCTGTCATCCACTGTCAAAGCATTTGCTCGGTCGTAGCTATTCCCCGGTCCATTATAGCGTCTGACCCATAAGGTGTCTCCATCGGGAGCATACTTAATGATGGCATAATCCCAACCAGTACCTTTGCCATCACTTCGCCCTGTCACATACACATTGCCGCTGTCATCCACTGCCAACGCAGAAGCCGCCTCCTCACCATTCTCTAGTCCGTTGTAGCGTCTGACCCATATGGTATGACCATAAGGGCCATACTTGATGGTAGCATAATCGTGGTTGTAATTATATGGCGTACTATCTGGATCGGAAAAACCGGTCACATACACGAAGCCAATGTTGTCCACTTCCAAGGCAGTAGCATAGTCGGAACTATTCCCCGGTCCGTTGTAGCGTCTGACCCACAAGGTATCTCCACTGGGGGCATACTTAATCGTGGCATAATCATAGTTAGGATTTATACCACTGAAACCAGTTACATACACATTCCCACTATCATCCACAGCTAAAGCCCTGGCTTGGTCCTCACTAAAACCCGATCCATTGTATCTTCTGATCCACAAAGTATCCCCGTTGGGAGCATACTTAATGGTGACATAATCAAGATCAAAGTAGTTTCCTCCAGAACCAGTCACATACACATTCCCGCTGTCATCCACTGCCAAAGCCACAGCTTCGTCCTGACCGTTCCCTGGTCCATTGTAACGTCTCACCCAGGCCGTATCCACCTGTGCTAAAGCCGGCAGAGGAAAGAAAAAAATAAAATGCAGAAAAAGAAAAACTTTAACTTTTGACACGTTACACCTCCCTGATATTTTAATTTTTATGAGGTGCAAAATAATATAAAGAGAAATCTTAAGATTGTCAAGATAAATCCCCTCTCCTTTAAGGAGAAGGTTAGGGTTAGGCGAGTTCCTTTACCAATTGAGGAAATTTACAACTTCAAATATGGCACCGCTTTCAGATTAAAATCCGACTTTTCCCCCTTAGATAATCTAAAATCCCCCACCGCCGCAATCATAGCCGCATTGTCAGTACATAAAAGGGGAGAAGGATAAAAAATATCAATCCCCAAAACCGAGGCTCGCTCTTTCATTTTTTCTCTCAGACGGGAATTGCAAGCCACCCCCCCGGCCATAGCAATGGTCTTACAGTTTTTCTTTTCTGCTGCTTTTATAGATTTTTCTACTAATACATCCACCGCCGCCTCCTGAAACGAAGCACAAATATCCCCTAAATGTTTATGCATTTCTGCTTCCGACAGTTTCTGCACATACAAAGCCACCGCCGTTTTCAGACCGGAAAAAGAGAAATTAAAATTATCCTCTCCGCCAGAGGCGGATCTGCCTTTGGCAGGCTTTAGCATACCTCTGGGGAATTTGACAAAATTTCTGTCTCCAGCTTGGGCAGTTTTATCCAAAAGAGGTCCCCCGGGATAACCTAAATTTAGCAAACTGGCAACCTTGTCAAACGCCTCTCCGGCCGCATCATCCAAAGTCTGTCCTAAAAGCTCATATTGCCCTTTATCTTTGACATAAACCAAAAGCGTATGCCCGCCTGAAATAATCAAACAAATAAAGGGTGGTGAAAACTTTTCGTGCTCTAAAAAATTGGAAAAAAGGTGCCCTTCCAAATGATTTACTCCTATCAGGGATTTATTTTTGGAAAAGGCCACTGATTTGGCAAAGGTCAAACCCATCAAAAGAGAGCCGACCAAACCGGGACCGAATGTGACCGCTATGCCATCCAACTGGTCTAAAGAAACTTCCCCATCTTCCAACGCTTTTTGAGTAACCGGAACAAGGGACTTAATATGTTCCCGGGAAGCCAGCTCCGGAACCACTCCTCCATATTTTTGATGCACCAATTGTGATAAAATAACATTGGATAAAATCTTCTTCCCGTCTTGAACCACGCTGGCCGCGGTCTCATCACAAGAGGTCTCAATTCCTAAGATTAGCATATAATTAAAATAAGGTTTTTTAGACAGAAGGTAAAGCAGGTAATCGCGTAGGGGCGGAGTTTATCTCCGCCCAATTATTTATTCCCTTTCCTTTTAGGGGAGGGTTGGGAGAGGTTTACTCCGAGCGAAGTCGAGGGGTCGGTTTCTCAAATTTGTTGTAACCTCATTTTAAAAATGCCTGAACCCGCCTCTTTTTATTCTCTCCTTTTTCCCATCCTGTTTCACCAGAAAAACTCCTCTTTCTTTTTTCATCTCCCCCACCAAAGTCAGCTTAATTCTTTTAGACAATTTAATCAACCTTTTAACTTTGCTTTTTGGAATAGTGAACAACAATTCATACTCTTCTCCGCCATATAACCTCCAGGGAAGGGGATTTTTATTCAAAATTTTTCCAGCTTGTCTGGCTTTAGGGCTTAAAGGAATTTCTGATTCATAGATTATAGCACCTAATTTACTGGCTTGGGTGATATGGCTTACTTCAGATGCCAATCCATCACTGATATCAATCATAGAATTGGGTTTCAATTTTTTAATAATCTCTCTGGCTTCAAAGATTTTGGGCTGTGGTGTTAAATGTTTCTGCACCAAACTTTTTGAAAATTTTATTCTTTTATTTTTTTTGCCTTTTTGTAGCAATTCCAGACCGGCATGAACTTCTCCTAGTTCCCCAGTAGCACAAATCAAATCCCCGGCTTTAGCTTTGGACCTTAAAGTCAGAAAGTTTCTCTCCACTTCCCCTAAAACTGCTATGGTAATAAACAAACCTTTAGGTGACGAGGTAATATCTCCGCCTGATATGGGGCAGTTGAACTTTTTAGCTAAAAGATTCATTCCGGCATAAAGCTCTAATACATTTTCAACACTGACATAAGATGGAAGCCCCAAAGTGACTAAAGCGGTAATAGGTAATCCACCCATAGCGGCTATGTCGGATAAATTGGCAGCCAAAGCCCTATGACCTAAATCTCGAAAAGAGAAATAGCTCAGATCAAAATGAACCTTCTCTAAAAGAGTATCCGTGGTGAGAATTAAATGTTTGCCTGAAAAAGATTTAACAATGGCGGCGTCATCCCCGATGGTGACTATAATTTTATTAGTGCACTTAAAAACTTTTTTCTTGATTAACTCTATTAAACCAAACTCCCCGACTTTCTTTAATTCCATTTAATTTTTATTATCTCGCGTAGGGGCGGAGTTCATCTCCGCCCGCTTTATTTTCTTAGTCAATCCTTCGGGGACTGTTCCAGTAAAATCTGGTCAATCCCTTAGGAGTCCCGAACCAGATGTAATCTCCGTCCAGCCACAGAGCTTGCACATTATCATCCAAAAGTCCGTCGGCCGTGGTAAAAACTCTCCAGATCCCGCTGCTTCTATCCATTTTTAGAGCCCCACCCGAAGTCGCTACCCAGACCACTTTTTGTGTTACCGCTATCTGCTGGGGTTCATCCCCGGGCATCTCGGTGTGGTTATGATAGACGTTTCTGGCTTCGGTTTTTAGATTGTAGCTTAAAATTCCCAGATCAGAGCTGAACCAGATTTCCTCACCAAAACGGGTGATACAGTTCACTCTCCCGCCAATCATCCCTTCCGGGGTGGTGAATTTATACCAGGTGGCCTCCCCTTTGGTCAAGCGGTAAACCCCCACTCTGGTTCCCACCCAGACCCATTGAGAATCAGACTCTATACTATAAATAGAGGTACCACGAGGTAAGCCATCATTGACAGCTATCAGAGAATCTTTTTTTGAATCATACAGGTTGACCCCGTAACGAGTTCCTATCCACAAAAATCTTCCGTCCGGTTTCAGGGATAATATATTATCATCCAGAAGTCCGGCAAAACTGTTATAGCTTTTGAAACTTTGATTTTTCTTATCATATTTTATCAAACCTTCCGGAGTGCCTAGCCAGATATTCTGGTTATCTCCCTGAATTAAGTTGATTTCATTGGTCTGCAGATTTGGAGTATAAAAAGCTTCGTAATATTCCCAGCTTTTGTTGTTAAGATTATATTTGGTGATGCCCCGGGAAGGGGAAACACTCCGCACCCCTCCCAGCCAGATTTCATTTTTATCCTGGTCGTAAAAAATGGTTTTGACGTTGCTCTCGGATAAACCATATCTCAATAATTTTAGCTGTAAGCTTCTTATATTTCCCACCGCTACTCCCAAACCACTGGTGCCGAACCAGACATTATCCCAATCATCTTTTAAATACACCCGAAGCGGATATTTTCTCAATAACTGGTCTTCAATATATCCTAGGTCTTTGAAAAAATTGTAACCAAATTCCATAAAGAAGTGGGGTAAATCTATTTTTTCTCTTCCGGTCTGCACTAAACTGTCCGGGAAGGTTCCACCGTAAAACCATTCCTGAAAAGTGGGCTGATAATAACAGGGCCCGCGGGTGGTTTGAAACCAAATTTGGTCATATCTGGAATCGTAGGCGATTTGACTGACTCTATTGCTGATAAGTCCGTCTGATTCGGTCCAGGGCTCTTCCCAGGTTTCGGAAAATTTGTTGTAGCGCAAAACCCCTCCGGTGGTGCCGAAATAAATGTAGCGGAAATCTTGAGCTATGGAGGTGACAAACCTCAAATTGGTGTAGCTGACCCAGTCGCCGGGTAAATAACGGCCTTTGGCAAACGAAAATGAACCAGCCCATAAAATGGTTATTAAAAGTGAGGCAAAGAAGAAAAATCTACGCATTTTTAATGGTGCTAGTCAAAATCTTCAAGAACTAAAACCAACAATACCCACAAATAAGGTTTAAATGTCCGGCAAAATAATAAACATATGTTATACGGATTCAAAACTTTAATCGGCTATGGTCAACAATAGTCAAGGATGATATTATTCTTGACCATTCTTGACTATGAAAGTATTTCCAGGGAATTGAGGATTTGGTCTATAATCTCTCTTTCTTTGGAAAATTCTTCCCCGGGGCAGTTATAGGTGACAAAAATGAGCTTATAATTCTTGTAAAACATCCAGTAGGAACAATAGCGGTTCCCTTCCTTGAAGACTTCATAAAAGGCGCAATTAGAATCTATTTTAATTTTTGATATTAAATCGGCTTTTGATTTCAACTTCACCCGGTATATCAGATACTTGGTCAGTTCTTCCACCAAATCAAGTCTCTGGTCCAGGGGTATGCTGTAAGCGGAAACCGTAAGTGTGCCCACACCTGTGACCGGGTCACACACCGATATCAGACTCCCCTCATCTTCCACTACCCAGCTCTCAGGCAGGTATAGATTATACCAGCCGGTAGTCGAACTGTATTGTTTCAAGCTATTATCTCCTTTGGAAATCATAGTCTGGGAAACTTAATCTCTTGGGGTTTGGGTTACCTTAGTTAATTATCCTCTTCAAAGCTTTCGGAATTGCGTCCAAAATATCACCCGCAATCAGACCATATTCGGTCTTCTCTTTTTCAGCCAAATCCCCGCACAACCCGTGTAAATAGACACCCGCTAAAGCGGATTCTAAGACAATATGTGTCAAGGGTTTATCCTTCTCCAATTTCACTTTTTGTCCCAAAAGCCCCGCAATCATTCCGGTCAAAACATCTCCTGAACCGGCCGTAGCCATCCCCGGATTTCCGGTGGAATTGACATAAACCTCTCCGGACGGTTCTGCTACCAAAGTGGGTGCCCCTTTTAAAACTAAGACTAGCTTGTATTCCTGAGCAACTCTTCGGGAAATATTGACTCTATCTTTAACAATTTCTTCGATTGATAAATTTATCAAGCGGGATAGCTCTCCTATATGAGGAGTGGCTATCAAGGGATAGGGTAAATTTTTTAAAGGCGATGAATCTTTGGCAAAGGCATTTAATCCGTCTGCATCAAGAATCAGGGGTTTGTTTATGCGAGAGACAACCAACCTTCTGACTAATTCCAAAGTCTCAAAATGTTGCCCTAAACCCGGACCTATGGCATAGCAGTCTGAATTTTCCAGATGAGGTGTAATTCCACCCAATCCTCGTAAAGCCAGAGCCCCTTTTTTCCCTACATCCGGCAGTGGCTTGGTGATTACTTCCGTCAATTTAACTTCAAAAATCGGGTTTAATGTTTCCGGCACTCCTAAGGTAACCAGACCTGCTCCGATTCTTAAAGCGGCTAAGGATGCTAGACAGGCCGCACCCGTTAATCCGGTCGAACCGGCCAGAATAAAGACTTTCCCGCAATCCCCTTTGTGAACATCTCCCGGTCTTCTGGGTAAAAATTTTCTGACCTCATCTCCCGTAATCAAATTCAGATTTGATTTTACAGATTGAATAACTGCATCGGGGATTCCAATATCAACCACCGTCACCTCTCCGCAAAAATCTTTCCCCGGATAAAAAACTTGGGCGATTTTCGGCAAACCCATAGTGGCTGTCTGGTCAGCCCGGACACAAATTGATTGAACTTTACCGGTATCAGCATCTAAACCGGAAGGAATATCTACGGCTAAAACCGTAATCTTTGAGTCATTGATTTTTTTGATAATCTCTTTTTCCAAACCGCCAATTTCCCCTTTGAAACCAGTTCCAAAAATAGCGTCAATCATCAAATCACATTCCAAGTTTTCAGGAATTTTTTTTGCATCGCTAATTTCTATTATGGGCAGTTTCCTTTTCAACGTTTTTCTCAAATTTACCTGGGCATCCCCCTTCAGTTCGGTTTTTTTACCCAAAAGAAAAATTCTTACTTTGGCTTTTTTTTGCGCCAAATACCTTCCAGCCACAAATCCATCTCCCCCATTATTCCCCCTGCCGCAGAAAACGAAAACATTTTTCCTTTTAGAGTCAGCCAACCTTTTTGCCGCGACTTCGGCAACTCCGGCACCGGCTTTTTCCATCAGTTGTAATGGAGGAATCCCATATTTTTCAATGGCTATCCTGTCAATCTCCTTCATCTCCCGGGTAGTAACCAATTTCATAATTTATTTTTGTTTTAGAGCTTGATTTATATTATCCCTTAACAATAGAGCTTTTTCTCTGGCTTTTTGGTCAAAATCTTTTTCAGCTGAGGCAAAAATAATCTCCCGCGATGAATTTATGATGGCCATTTTTCCATTTTTATCGGTTCCGTATTGCACCACTTTCTCTAAATCTCCACCCTGTGCCCCCACTCCCGGAATTAAAATCGGCATATCCTCCACCATCTCTCTGATCTCTTTTAATTGTTCTGGAAAAGTCGCTCCTACCACCAACCCTAAATTATTATTCTTGTTCCAATCTTTCACCTTTTGGGCCACTACTTTATATAACGGTTTACCCTCCTTATTTATGGAGGGCTTTTCTTCAACTTCTAAAAGCTGAAAATCTTTGGCTCCGGGGTTGGATGTCAGACATAGCACAAAAGTGAGTTTATCTTGGTATTCGGCAAAAGGAGCAATCGAATCTTCTCCTAAATAAGGGGAAACTGTCGTGGCGTCTGTTCCAAAGTATTCAAAAATTTCCTTGGCATACATCTTATTGGTATTTCCTATATCTCCTCTTTTGGCGTCTAAAATTACCGGAATATGATTGGGAATATACTGAATGGTTTTTTTGAGAGAGGTAATCCCGGCACTTCCCCCGACTTCGTAAAAAGCCATGTTGGGCTTGTAAGCGCAGACCAAATCTACGGTGGCATCAATTATTTTTTTATTGAATTCAAACAGAGTATCTCTGGATTTTGAAAGAAGCTTGGGGATTTTGTTTAAGTCGGAATCCAGACCAATGCAAACAAGTGAGTTGTTTTTTTGTGCCGCTTTTAGATATTTTTCTATGAAATTCATTTAGGTCAGGTCGGGCTTGGCTGTGCCATTCCTATTAGTTCCTTGATGGAAGAAATTTTATTCTCCTGACAATATTTTTTTAACCCCTCCACAATTTTCACAGAAGTTTGAGGGTCCACATAATTGGCAGTGCCAACTTGAATAGCGGTTGCACCTGCCATAAAAAACTCTAAGGCATCTGTGGTATTCATTATTCCTCCGACTCCAATTAGAGGAAGTTTTACTTTCTGAAAAACTTTCCAGACCATAGCCAATGCCACCGGCTTAATAGCCGGACCGGAAAGCCCTCCGGTGATATTGGACAAAACCGGTTTTTTCTTCTTCCAGTCAATCGCCATTCCCACCAGAGTGTTGATTAAAGAGATACAATCCGCACCGGCTTCCTGGCAGGCTAAAGCAATCTCCACAATATCTGTCACATTGGGAGAAAGCTTGGGCATCACTGGATATCTACTGACCTCTTTTATGGCTTTGACACACTCGTAAGTCAAATCAGCCCGGGACCCAAATTCCATACACCCTTTTTTGACGTTGGGAGATGAGATATTGATTTCCAGCATATGCAGGCCTTCGGCAGAATTGAGTTTTTCGGCTACCTGGACATATTCTTCGATGGTTGAGCCGGCGATATTGGCAATCACTTTGGTTTTTTTGGTTCGCAGGAATTTCATTTTTTCTGAGATGAAATTATCCACTCCTATGTTATGCAAGCCGATAGCATTCAGCATTCCGGAAGGGGTCTCAAAGGTTCTCAAGGGAGGATGTCCGTCCCGGGGAACAATTGTCAGAGTTTTGGAGATGACCGCCCCGATTTGATTCAAATCCACTAAATCCGCATACTCTTTCCCGTATCCGAAAGTCCCGGAAGCTACCATCACCGGATTTTCGAATTTCACTCCGGCAATTTCGATAGCTAAATCAATTTTTTTATTTTGAGCGACTCGAACCATCAATCTAAAATCACCTCCTGGGCATTGAAAACCGGTCCCTCGCAACAAACTCTTTTAAAAGTTACCGGTGAACTGTAATCCTTTTTATATTTCACCACGCATCCCATACAGGTCCCCATTCCGCAGGGCATTCCCACTTCCAGAGAGAGCTGACAGAACAAATTTTCTTCCTTGGCTAAACCTGATAGTTTAGCCAAAAGCCCCTCCGGGCCGCAGGCATAAATTTTGACTTTGTTTTTATCCTCTTTTTCCAAAACCTGTTTCAAAAGCGCATCCAAATATCCCTTAAAACCGTAACTGCCATCATCCGTGGAGTATAGAATCTCTACTTTTGACTTAGGCAACTTCTTTACATCTGACAGACAGTACAGCTGGTCTTTTTCTTTGGCGCCGTACAGAAAATATGTTTTCCCTTTATGTTTTTTCCTTAACAAATCCCGGGTCAAAAAGTATACCGGCACAATCCCCAGACCTCCGGCAACCATTATGGAGATATCTTCGTTATCCGGATAGCTGAAAGTTTTCCCCAGAGGACCCAAAAGGTTGACTGTATCACCCTTTTTTTTGCGGGAAAGATGCCCGGTCCCGGTCCCTATGACTTTGAAAACCACTTCCAAGCTCCCTTTTTTTCGATCTACCTCATTAATGGAGAAAGCTCTTCTTAGGAGAGGATAAAAAAAGGGGTTGACCTGAATGTGAACAAAATTTCCAGCCCAAGAATGGTCAACAATTTTTGGAGCTTTTAATATTAACTTATAGCAATCTTCCCCCAGGCGAAGGTTTTCTAAAACCGGGCTGTCAGTTTGATAGACCATTTATAGCGAGCTAGTCGAACTAATTTATGCTGAATGATATTGAACCATTTATGGTAATCGAAATTGAACCGTTACGGTGGCGGTGACACCAGCACTTCATAAAAAAACCAGCTGTTATACTGTTCCGGCGCTATCATCAAAGGGTCAAACAGCGTTTTTAAAGCCGCATCCTGAGCCGCTTTATCCATGTCCGGATAACCCGAGGTATACAATACGACCGCTTCCCTGACCGCCCCCAAGAAATCGATCATAATTTTCATCCCCACCCGTCCGGTAATTTTTTGGTCTAAAAGAGTAATTGGATACACTATCGGCCCTTTGATTTTGGGCAAAGGGGGAATGGGAAACTGTTTTCTTAATTGCTCTATATCCACCATGGGATTGGCAACTAAACTATCCTTGGGGATTGAATCTGGCTTGGGGCTGCCAGAGGTATCCACCGTTGGGGCGAGCGGAGCCGGGGTCTTTTTTTTCCCTAATTTTGCTTCAGCGATAGGGGCGTATTTTGAATCCGGATATTTGTCTAGGACCTCCTGATAAGCCAGAAGAACTTCCGAATCCGGCGCAAGCTCAAAATTCTCCTTAGCCCAGGCCAAGGCATATAAGGATTTAGCAGCCCAACCGGAGTTGGGATATTTCTCCATAATCTCCCGGTAAATACTTAGAGCCGTATCAATCTGATTATGAATTAAAAGCAAGCTTTCGGCCTGCAAATAAAGTATCTCCGGCATGTCTAAAGCCAAAATTTCCGGCTGGATATTTAAAAACTTCTTGGCCGACTTGGCGTAATCCGAGTTGGGATATTTTTCTAAAATCTCTTCGCAGATCTTTTTGGAACCGAGGGTATCTCCCAGGCGGTTATGGCAGATCCAGGCCATGGCTAAAAGGGCTTTGGGGGTGTATTCCGAATTAGGGTCTGATTCTACCAGGGAACGGTATTCGGCCAAAGCTGATTCCGGTTTATTCATCTGGGTTAGATAGAGTTCGGCTAAAAGAAAGCGGGTCTTGGCCGACTCTTCGGTTTCTTCGGAAGAAAGAGATTTTTGATACTCTTCTAACTTGGAAATGTCAGCTGATTTCTGCAAGGCCAAATTGGCAACTTCCGAGCCGGGCTTCTCATCTTTGGCTTTGGCATAAAATTCCTTGGCGGTTTTCAAATCTTCTTTCTGATTCTGATAGATCAGCCCCAATTGATAAAAAGCCTGGGCGGCGGCCTCGGTCTTCGGATAGGCGGTATTAATCTCCTGGTAGGCCTGGATGGCTTTTTCCTCTTGGCCGGACAAATTGTACCCTTCTGCTAACTTTAATTTTATCTGAGCTTCTCTATCAAAATATCTTTTTTCTTTCAAAAGTAAAGCAAAGATTTCTAACCCCTGGGAATAATTTTTCAAAGAATAGGAAATCTCTCCGGCTTTAAAGTTTGCCAGATAAATCAGGTCCCCATCCGAGGTGTAATTTTTTACCTGGCCGTAGGATTTAAGAGCTTCGTTATAATTCTTCTGATTTTCATACACCTCTGCTATTTTAAACTGGCATTCTCCGGCTTTAGGATTTTTCTTATAGGCCGTCAAAAATTGCTGGTAGAAACTTAAGGCTGAAGAATAATCCTTCTCATCCAAAGCCATTTCAGCCAGCGCCAGAATCGCCTCTGATCGTAGGTTTTTAGATTTGGGGGAGTCCAAAATTAAATTGAAGGCCTCTCTGGCTTCCAGCCGATTGTTCAGGCGGACCTGGCACAACCCCAGGAAAAGATAGGCCTCAAAAATCAGGTCGGATTTGGGGAAGTTGGCGATTAACTCTTGAAATTTTCTTTCCGATTTGGTAAATTCGGCTTGGTGATAATAGGCCTTGCCGATTAGAAGCAAGGCGTCGTCTACCCATTTGGATTTGGGATAAAATTCTAATATTTTGGAAGCCCTTCTGATGGCATCCGTGTATAACGTGGCTTGCAGTTGAGGGTTGGACTGGCTTTTCTTGCGATTCTCTTCGGCTTTTTCGAAATTTTTCTGAGCTAGATAAAAAGCGTTATAGTAGGCGCAAGTAAAGCTAAATAGTATTACAGCTAAAATTATGGGAAATTTTTTCATAGATTTTACATTTTATCCACTTTTAAAGCCAGCTCCCGCACCTTTTCCAGATAATCGGCAAACAGATTCTGTAATTCCGACCCTTTGAGTTTTAATTCTTTTTTTTTCAAACTCCAGACTTTTCTGAATACTTCGGTAGGGAATCCGAACTCTTTTTCGATTTGATTTAAGATATCTGCGGTGCTATGGATTTGATTGTTATTTTTGAGCCGTAACATATTTCTCCAGACCGGGATAAATGAGGCCAAAGAGGAGCTTAGAAGTTTTTCCAATTTTTCAGAGGAGTTCCTGGCTTCCAAAAAATGCTGTCTTAGGCGGATTAGCTTACCTTTGATTTCTTGCTCACACTGTAACCTCAGATGGGTGAGGTGAATTTCCAGTCCGGAAAAGAAATCCTCTCCCTGGAGAACTTTATTCTGATTTTTTATATCCAAAAATTCTATGGGGAAACTGTCGGCTGAAGTCTGTATATATTCCGGCTCTAAAAACAGAGGAGCCACAATCCCCAGCTTTTCAAATTTTTTTTGCCGGGCTTGATATTTTTGTAAAGAGTCAAAATCCACTTTTTTCAGGATAACTATGCTATTGACATCCGAGCGTCCGGATATAAAATCATCCCCGGCCGCGCTGCCGTACAGAATCACTGAAACCAGCTGGTCTGAATACAGATTTTTCAAATCTTCCACAAAGTCCTTTAAACCATGCTGAATTTTTTCTGGCAGGTGAGTTAGATCTTTCATTTTTTCCCGTTCCGTTTTAGAAATTCAACGATAACCGGTAAAGTCTCTCCGGCTTTTCCCAAAAGCAGTTCATCCACCGCCGGAGAAATCTCGGTTTCTCCGGTGTTTATCTCTACTACGAAAGCCCCGGCCTCTTTGGCTAAAAAAGGGAGCGAAGCGGCCGGATAAACTAGGGCTGAGGTGCCGACCGAGAAGAAAAGCTCTGCTTCTAGGGAAGCCCGCTGGGCCAGCTCCAAAGCGTTTTCGGGCAGAAGCTCGCCGAACCAGACCACATCCGGCCTTAAGTATCCGCCGCAGGGGCATAAAGGAGGGACGGTTTTAGAATCAGGTTTGAAATTTGAAGATATTTTTTCACAGCTAAAACATTTATTCCGGTTGATGTTTCCGTGTAATTCTACTAATTTCTTGGAACCGGCTTTTTGATGCAGGTTATCTACGTTTTGAGTGACCAAAAGAAACTCCGGAAAAATTTTCTCCATTCGGGCTATGGCCACATGAGCCGGATTGGGTTTTACGCTTTGGATTTTTTTTCGGCGGTAGGCATACCATTCCCACACTAATTTGGGATTTCTTTGAAAGGCAGCCGGGGTGGCTAAATCTTCCGGCTTAAACTTTTCCCACAGCCCGCCTTTATCCCGGAAGGTGGAGATTCCGCTTTCGGCCGAAACTCCGGCACCGCTTAAAATCACAACCTTTTTGGCGGAAAGCAATTTCTCTTCTAAAGTCGGGGATAGACTGATTCTATTAGGCATACCTGCTCTTCTAAATAAGCAATAAATTCTCTTTTAGTCAAGTCTTTAATCCCTCTTGTTTTTGAGATTATGAATGGGTATTTTAAACTATGCAGAAATCCAAACCTCTTTGGGGCGGGTTATTATTGGTCATATTTCTTACTATATTTACGCAGGCCAAAGAGCTAAATTTGGCTCCAGCCGACAGCTCTCGGAGCACTCTGCGTTCCCCTACCGGAGCTTTGTTTCGGTCTATAGCATTTCCCGGCTGGGGACAGTTTTATAATCAACAATACCTCAAAGCTGCCCTTGTTTTTTTAGGTGAAGGGAGCCTGATTGCCGGAGCAGTGGTGGAATGGAGGAGAATGAATGAGCATAAAAAAATTTTTGAAGCTTTGCCGGACACCAATCCTCAATTGAAGACCTCTGAATTCAACCAGTATCAGTATCACAAGGACAACCGCAACCTCTTCTTATGGTGGACCGCCGGAGTGATATTTATTTCCATGTGGGATGCCTATGCGGATGCTCATCTTTCCAGCTTTGAAAAAGAGGAAAAACAGGAACCCCGTTGGGGTTTGGTGCCTGAAACTGATTTATCACATAAAGAAATAAAAATAAATTTGAGTTTCAGATTTTAATTCTTAAAAAGAGAATGGCTAGTTTTCCCTGATGGTTCTAAACTTGCCGTAAGGGTCTATCAACTTAGGTTCTCCTAATAATTCAGCAAGCAGTGTAGTGCGATGACTTCTGTCACTCTGAAGGAAGGTTATATTACGCAGATTGTAAGAAAATTTCAATAATCCACCAAATACCGGGAGACATTGACCGAATATTTATTGGCATCCAGAGCTTTGACAATCGAGCGCTTGAAAGTGCCGGTGGCATCGTCTATTTTATTTAAGTCCACAATTTCCACAATCTCTTTTTTCCCCTTGCCATCCCCGATAATTTTCACCTTAGGTCGGTAAGGGTTATCAATATTGGGCTTAAAAACAATTCCTATCTCTTTGGTATCCAGCATAACCAAGGAGCCGACCGGATAAATCCCCATAATATTGACAAAAAGCTTGAGCACAACCGGGTCAAAATTAACTCCGGAAGACCGCACCATCTTTCTTAAGGCTTCGTGGGGAGGGATGGCCTCTTTGATATAAACCCGGCCAGAGGTCATGGCGTTGTAAGCATCCGAGATATTGACAATCCGGGTGAAAAGATTAATAGAGCGGTGATTTTTAACCTTGGGATAGCCGGATAGATCCAGATGCATGTGATGTTCGAAAACCACCAAGACCGCCCGGGAAGTGTATTCGTCGATATCCCGGGTGAAAACCAGAGTTTTCACACCCATAATGGGGTGTTTTTGCATCATAGCCCAGTCCAGCTCATCATATTGGGCCGGCTTATTGATTAAATCGATAGGCAACTTAACTTTTCCGATATCATGAAACAAAGCCGCAAAACCTAATTCCGATAATTTTTTTCTGTCCAAGCCCAAACGCATCCCTAAAATTATGGATAGAACCGAAACATTGGCCGAATGCACAAAGGTGTATTCGTCAAAGTTCTTGATGGTGGATAGCTCCAAAAATAAGGCTTCGTCTTTTATAATCTGGTCCACCATGGTCTGCACCACCCTTTTGGCTTTGGCGATATTGATGGCTTTGGAGCTGCGGACATTGGTCATTATCTCTTGGGCCAGGGAAATGGCTTTGAAGAAAGTTTTTTTGGCTATTTTGCGGCTGTCCAAGGCCGCCATATCGGTCAGATTGAGATTTTGCTCTGCGAATTTTTCCAGCCCGATATGCACAATCCCCACTTCGGACAGACGATTTGAGATCAGTTCAAAGATATTGGGCAGGTCTGAATCGAAATGGTTTAAAAGATAGACAAATTTATCCAGCTCTCTTTGGTCAACCTCCGGCAGGATGGTGATGCCGCCGATTTGGGTCCGCTCCAGCTCTTCCATAATGAAGGTATTGCCGATATATCCGGCGAAGTCGAATTTTAAGCGGACTTCGTTTAGAAATATATATCCCTCTTTGAGCTGCAGTAAGATTTCAGATTTTTCCTGTAAAAGTTTCTGGGTTACCCGGTGCAGATTCTGACTCTGCTTTTGATAAGCATAATTATTCTGCTCATATATTTGAGCGGTCTTGATGGTGACGTAGAGCTGATTGATAAAACTTTTCCCCAAATCCTGGATGGTTCGGTCGAAATCTTTTAAGGTAATTTTTTGGGTCCCGGGTACTTTTTCTTTGGCTCTATCCAATTTCTTCCTCCCTGTCTCTGACCGGCTGTTTGGCCTCCACTTTTTTTAAAGCAGTTTTTACTAGCGGCCTTAAGGTTCGGGGAGCTTTATTGATTAGCTCGTATAAAATCGTCAGGGTAACGGCATTGGGGTATCTTTCCAGGGCTTTGATAGCCAGATGTTTCAGTTCTCTCCAATAAGATTTTTGAAACCAATTTGTTTTTCTGATTAATTTTTTCAGAAGCAGGGAACCTTCTTCCTCTCCGATGGCGGCGATGGCTTCAACGACATCCTTCTTTTCTTCCGGGCCTTTTTCTTTGAACTTTTTTTCTAAAACCATCTCCCACAAAGGATTTACGGCATTTTTGACTTTGCCGGCTACCAGAGCCTTCAAAACCAGAGAGCGGATTTTACGTTCCGGGTCAGGTAAAATTGCGATCAGATAATCATAAGCTTGTGGGGTGCCGATTTTGGCCAGGGAAACAATCGATTCTCGACGGACCCGGCTGTCAGAATGTCTCAAAGTTCTTTTCAGATAATCACAGGCTTTGGGGGTTTTCAGATTTCCCAAAACCCACACCACGTTGCGGACCACAAACCAGCGGCTGTCAAAAATCCCGTTGGCGATTAAATCCAAGTGAGATGCTCCAAATCCCTCCAAAACTTCACAGACCGCTTTGCGGGAGGCAAAATGATTCAATTCTCCTAAAAGATAAATCAGACTGGAAATGGCATTGGCCGGCAAGATTTCCAGATATTGTTTGATTAATTTCATATCGATATTTTTATTTTCATTCAAAAGCCGGGCTAATTTATAGATCCGCTCTTTATCCCCGGCTCTTTCCATGGCGGCTTTGAGCCGGTCCGCTTTGGTTTTGGAGGTAAGTTTTTGAGCCTGCTCTTCTTCTTTTAATTTCTTCACTAATAAACAGGCCGAGCTGATATTCCCCAGATTGAAAAAGGAATCCAGTGCCTTTTCTAAAAGTGCTACGGTTTCATGGTATTCGTTTAACTCCTGCTCCTGAGCTAAAATTTCAAATAAAATTACAACCACTTCATCGGCTCCGGAATAAGTGCTGTCCAATTCCAAAAGCTTGTTGATTTCATCCATTTCGTCCGGGTCGAAGGTATCCAGGTTATTAAAAATTACGCTCATTTCCGAATTGCTTAAAATATTCTGGGTTTCAGAGCTAACCTGAGAGCTGGTTTCGGCTAAGGTGATTTCCGAATAATACAGTTTCTCCAGATTTTCAGCGGCCGGGGTCTCCAAAAGTTTGGGCTGGTAGCTGTCTATGTAACTATCAACCACTAAGTAATGGATGTGTGAAAAGTCCTGTTCCCACAATAAAGTGACCGAGTCATCTTCGCTGGAAATTCTATTCAGTCGCTTTAATATATCCAGGAAATTGTACAGCTCAACTTCGGTTAAGCCCTTGGAAAAAGCCAGCTGCCTGACCCCGTCCCGGTGCAAGACCAGGGCAATCCCTTCCTCGATACTGGGGTCTTGATAGATGACCTCCCCATCGCACACAAACTGATTTTGCTCTAAGCGCAGAATCAACTCGTCATAATGCTCCAGGAAGTTGGTGAATTTGGCAAACAGATTCTTTTTAAAATCCTGCGGAATGGGGTTATTCTGTGGATATAAATACATAGTCTTTAAAGCCCGCACCAGAAATCCGATTAAATCGGCGGCGGCTTTAATCTTTTGGGTATCTTTATATTCCGCTTCCGGGAAATACTTGTCCGCTTGTTTTTTTACCTCTTCCATATACTTTTAGCTTTCTTAATATTATCGACAGAAATTGAAGAGGGTTAAGGGATTAGGGGGGGCTTTCCCTCTCCTCTAAGGGAAGGGAAAGTGAGGGTCAGTTGTCCTTAATAAAATCGCAGGGGAGGATAAGAAGGGGTCAGAGATTTAATTTCTTAAAGTCAAATCTCCCCTAAAATCTGAAAAGCAATCTCTTCGGCTTTGGCTCTTAACTTCTGCGGCACCCAGATAACTACTTTTAAAGTTGTGGCTGTGCCCAAAGTACCCAGCATAAGGCCGGCATCTTCGGCTTGAATCAAGCAGGGAATACTCTGTTTTTTCAGGGCTTCCTGCAGCATTTCGGCATATAGGCGGGAAGGAACTCTCCGGAGCTGGACATAATTGATAGGTTCTTCAGTTTCTTCCTGGCTGGTCAATTCCGCCACCAAAGCTTCCCCGCAGTCCGGGCAGAATTTCACTTCCGGTTTGTATTCAAATTTGCAGTTAGGGCAAAAAGGCATTGTTACCTTACATTCCTAAGGAAAATGAGCTTTAACTGTTGTGTCAGGAGCTACTCCTGACACATATAATCCTATTTTTTCAAAGCTCTTCTCACAAATCCATCCGACTTTGCCAATCTTCTCTGGGCTTCTTTTTTATCCGCTTTGGCCAATATCATAACTAAAGCAGTCTTCACACTTCCGTCCGCTTTCTTAAGATACTCGGAAGCGGTCCTATAATCAACTCCGGTGACTATCATTATGGTCCTTTTGCTTCTTTCCACCAATTTCTGGCTGGTGGCTTTCAAATCCACCATCATGTTCTGATAAACTTTGCCTAACTTTATCATAGCGGTAGTGGATAACATATTCAAAACCAGCTTTTGGGCCGTTCCGGCTTTCATCCTAGTTGACCCCATTATCACTTCCGGCCCGACTATGAGGGGAATTTCAACATCCACTTTAATTTTGATGGGAGAGGTCAGATGGGGATTGCAATAGATGAAAATGGTCTTGCAGCCGATTTTTTTAGCATGCTTTAAACCTCCCAAGACATAGGGAGTTCTGCGAGAGGCAGCAATTCCTACAAGAATATCCTTTTTGTTTAATTTTACTTTGGCTAAATCCTTGCCAGCGGCATTGAAATTATCCTCGACTCCTTCTTTGGATCGAATTAAAGTCTTGTATCCCCCGGCAATTATTCCTCTAATCATTTTGGGGTCAGTCCCGAAAGTCGGAGGACATTCAGCCGCATCCAAAACCCCCAGGCGACCGGAAGTCCCGGCACCGATATAAAATAATCTACCACCAGCTCGGAAAGTTTTTACCAACAATTCAACCGCCTTGGCTATTCGGGGAATCTGCTTTTCTACAATTTGAGGAACAGTTTTGTCTTCCGAGTTGATTAATTTTAAGATATCAGCGGTGGAAAGGGAGTCGATTCTGGAAGTTTTGGGATTGCGGCTTTCGGTGATTAAGCTTTTTATCTGGTCAAAAATTTTTTTGCTCAAAATTGTTTCCTCTGGTCTGACAGAATTTCGGTAAGTAGTCTTGATTTGTCAAGAATTATAATTCCCTCAAGGAATGGGTTAGTGCAATTGACTTCCGACCCAAACAAAAAAGTCGAGGTCTTTTGACCTCGACTTATCCCATTCATTCTAAAATTTAAGGATTATATCTGAAAACCAAAAGCCCGGAATTGGAAGCTACATAAATAAATCCGTTGGAATAAAAAACATTATTATGGGCATTGCCGGTGGTTTTGAAGCTGGCCTGCTGTGAGACTGCTGCCGGGACTGTCACATCTAAAATCAAAAGCCCTTCATCACCGTAAGCCACATAGACGGTGGTGCCGTTGACAAAAATCCCGTTAGCCAGACCGGTGCCCAAATCGTAAGCCCCAGCCTGTGAAGGGGTGGAGGGGATTAAAACATCTATGATGAAAATTCCGGAACCTTTGGCAGCTATGTAAGCATAACTATTTAAAATAGAGGACCTGAAATAAATATCTCCCCCGGTGGAATAGGAGCCCACCTGCGAAACTGTGTCCGGGTTGGAGACATCCAAAATTCTCAAACCGGAACCTCCATCCGTGACATAAGCCAGACTTCCCACGACCTGGACTCCAAAGGCGCTGCTTGCCAGAGCGTAACCGGAAACAAAGGTGGGAGTATCCGGATTAGCCACGTTGATGACATACATTCCGTCCCCTTGAGCCGCTACATAGGCATAGCTGCCGGAAACAAATATATCGTGGGCATTCCCTGGAGGGGTATTCTGTCCTATCAAAAACGGGCTGGCCGGATTGGAGACATCCAGAACTTTCATCCCGTTATTTCCATCAGCTAAGTATAGGTAATTGCCGGATTTAAAAACACCGTTGGTAAAAGTCCCAGTGTTGAAAACGCCGACTGCAGTAGGGCTGGCCGGATTTGTGATATTGAAAATCTGCACTCCGTTCCCCTGTTCAGCCACATAGGCGTAATTGCCTGAGACAAAAAGAGAATAAGCGGAAGTAGGGGTAGCCGCCTGCCCGATGAATAAAAGACCGGTATCCAGTACAACTAAAACCGTGATTGTCTGCGTGGAATCAAAATTTCCGGCCGCATCATAGGCAATGGCGAAAATGCTGTGATAGCTTGAGTCCTGATAAATCAAAGTCGACCAGTTGAAGCCAAAGGGGGAAGAATTGTCGGTGAAAAGAAGCTGACTGTCAATGTAAAATTCCACCCTGCTGACCCCTTTATCGTCGGTGGCTGAAACCGAAATCAGAACCGTATCCTGCACCATAGCCGAATCAGCCGGGGCTGTTAAATTGGCTACCGGAGGCATAGTATCCGGAGAGGTGGGTATTCTGCTACAGCTATAAAATATCAGACATCCCAAGATAAATGCCAAACCTATTAAGCCGATTTTTTTGAACATAATTTCTTCGTTTCTTTATATCATCGGCAAAATTCCCATTTAATTCATTCCAATCTAACTTTTAATCTATCAATATATTATACGCATCCGAATCCCTCAAATCTGTCGTAAGTCATTCATCTTTTTTTGCTGTACATGTATTTCATGACTTTCGTATTTTCGTGTTTCAGTCCTTGTTGACAAAACCAAAAAGTTGCGTATCATATACCAATAATGAGCAATTTTTCCCAAAAAATCAAACCGGCTTTAATCATTATCCTGGTAGCGGCTGTCATCGGAATTTTATACAACCTGGTTTCCCCCAAGGGGATTGGCTTAGTAGGAAGCTGGTCCCAGCAGATTCTGGAAGGGAATATTATAGTCCCTCCTTCTTATGACAAAACCTCCGATTCTCCCCCTATTTCTTTGGCAGATGCCATGAGTTTATATAATTCACCTAATATTATTTTCATTGATGCCAGAACTAAAGAAGATTATCTCAAAGGGCATATCAAAGGGGCTTTAAATTTATACATGGAGGAATATGACACCTGGGCCCCCAAGGTTTTACCCAACGTTCCTAAAGAAGCCACTATAGTTACCTACTGCGGAGCGGATGAATGCGAACTATCTTTATTTTTGGCCCGCAATATGAACGTGGATGGTTACAAAAATTTGAAAATCTTTTTCGGCGGCTGGGAAGAATGGGTCAAGGCCGGTCTTCCGACTTCGACCGGTGAAAATCCCTAGGTAATTCTTACCCCTCTCCTTGTAGGAGAGGGTAGGGGTGAGGTCAGTTTGTAGCGTCCCGATTTATCGGGATGTATCTTTTAAGGTAGAAAAAAGGATGAAGTTTTTAAAAAATATTCTACTATCCAAACATCTGGCTTTATTATTCCGCCTGTTTTTGGGGATTCTTTTTATCTATGCTTCGGTGGATAAAATCCTGCACCCGGCAGCCTTCGCCAAAATAGTTTATAATTTTCATATCTTGCCCGGGTTTTTAATCAACCTTTTTGCCATAATACTACCCTGGGTAGAATTTTTGCTGGGAGTATTTCTGGTTTTGGGAATTGCCTTAGATTCAGTGGCGCTTTTGGCTTCAACTTTATTGGGAGTTTTTATCATAGCTTTGGGGGTCAATCTAATCCGGGGGCTGGATATCAACTGCGGCTGTTTTTCCACCGCCCCAGCCACCAAATCCAGTGTGTCCAAACGGCTTATAGAAGATGTTATCTTCTTGGCTATGAGTCTGCAGGTCTGGAAGTGCCACCAAGGGTTTCTGACTCTTAAAAATCTCTTCTACAAACCTTAATTTTGTTTTCTTTGAGGTAGATTAGGTCCGCTTTTATTTCATACTTCATATAATTCCTCTTTAATTTTGAGAGTGAAAAAAATAAGTCCAGGATATTTTCTTATTGACTTGACTTTGACTTCTGACTATAATGCTTGTAAACAAATTTGGGTAAAGTTTAAAACTTACTTCAAACCGCCCGCCCTAATTTTTGGCGGGTAAAAGAAAGGAGCTACAATGCAACATATTTTTCTAAAGGGAATGGTCACGGTTTTGCTGTTATTACTTGTGACGTTTCTGGCTTTGGGACAGGTCTCTGTCCCCAATCAGATTACTTTTCAGGGTCGGTTGACGGATGCTTCCAGTAATCCGGTGGCTGATGGTTCTCACACGGTCAACTTTACTTTATGGACTCTATCTGTTGGAGGAAGCAATGTCTGGACCGAAAACACTTCTCAAACCACTTCGGGAGGTCTTTTTACTCATAATCTGGGGTCGATTACAGCTTTTGGAGCCGCTCTTTTTGAAAACAATGACTCTCTTTATTTACAAATCCAAGCCGACGGACAAACTATTTCACCTCGAATCCGGTTAACCAGCAATCCTTATACCCGACTGGCTAATAATATAGAGACTTATGGTTCAGATGGCGAACCCAATATTCAGACCGGTGGAGTCAGTTACGGAGAGATCTGGTTGCGTGACTCGGACGCTTCTAACTTCTTAGGTGTCAACCTGGGGGCGTACTCAAATGGTGGAGCTTTGGATTTGCACGATAATGTGGGAACAACAGTGATCAGCTTGGACGCCGGTGTTACCGGAGATGCCTCGGCTGTGCTTCTCAGTAATGCCGTCAATTCCCTAGAAATGTCAAATGAGCCGGGAATTGCTCATAGTTTTAACACTGGTATTGTTAGTCTTACGACCACCACTATTTCCACCGACACTGTAACCCTTACTGTTCCAACCTCTGGTTACGTTGTAGTCACGGCCCATGCTTTTTTCACAATTAATCATACCGCTGGCACCAGTGATATCCCTAGAGCTTACATAAATACTTCTCCAGGAGTCGGGGACTTCGACAATTTTGCCATAGAAGAATATCATTCTTCTTTGCCGACCGCTTTTGACCAAGAGAAGACCATTTCTCTCACTAAAGTTACATCGGTTTCTGCTGGTGCAAATACCTATTATTTGAATGCCGATGTTTTTTCTGGTTCTGCAGTTATAGAAAGACGACACTTGACCGCCCAATTCTTCCCCACTTCTTATGGCACAGTCGATAACACTCTGGCCTCGACCTCTAAATCAAAAGATCAAGCTGGAAGAGATTTAATCTCCGAAGTTCAGAGCATCACTGTCCAAGAGCACAACGCCCGTCTGGAAGCCGAAGTAGCCAAAGTGAAAGCGGAATTGGAAGCCCGCTTACAGAAATTGGAACAGCAACTAAACAAAAACAAACAAGCCGGAGTGGAGGAGTAGACCTTGTTTATCAAAAATTCCTATGTTAGGAGGAAAACTATGAAACACATAAGCATTCTAACACTGGCACTCTTGGTGTTAGTTTTAGGTTTTTCTCCCGCTTTAGCAGAAAAATCTAAAAATATAAAAACCCCTGAAACCGACATCCAAGCGCAAAAAGATAATGCTGAAACCAAAACTGCTTCCCCGACTGGTGCTCCCATTAATCTGGATTGGTATTCCATCAATTCCGGTGGAGCCAGCTACGGAACTTCCGGCAGTTTGAGATTGGGATATTCTATCGGACAGTCGGTAGCCGGGGCCGGTTCTTCCGGCTCTTTGAAAATGGGGGCTGGTTTCTGGTATGGTAAGGGAATCGATTGCACTGCTAAAGCCGGAGATGTCACCGGAGATGGCAATATTCTTTTGCCGGATATTATAGCTCTAATAAACCACGTTTTCAAATCCGGAGCAGCCCCAAACCTTCGTTGCCGAGGTGATGCCACTGGAGACGGCAACCTTTTGCTTACTGATATTGTTTACTTGATCAACTTAGTATTTAAATCTGGTCTGGCACCAGTAAAGACCGGGGTCTGCTGTCTGTAATATCTGGTGAAAGAAACTCGTAGGGGCGGAGTTTATCTCCGCCCTAATTTTTCTTACCCTCTCCTCTTAGGGGAGGGCTGGGGAGAGGTTAGAAACTCCTCAAAAATGTCATCTTGAACGCAGTGAAGGATCTCGTAGTTTAAAAGTGACAGTGGGATTCTTCGCTTCGTTTATCCTGAGCGTGTCGAAGGGCTCAGAATGACGAGGGTCGTGTGGGGGCAGATTCACATCCGCCCAAAATTTCCTATTAAATACAAACAGTAAGTAATCTATCCCTACTGGACGGCATTACCATAAATAAGCAAGCCACCCGCATCTTATGCAAAGGTGGCTTAAAATTTTAAGTTCCAGCGTACGAGCCAGCAATTATTGCTTTGGTTACGCCATACGGCATCCCAAATGGGACACCATGGCATTAGCCCTTAGAACCCTACCGGCAAATCCAGATTAGCGGTCTCCTGACGAGCTTTGCTAATGGGAGCGTAAGGGTCAGAACTCACTAAAGTAAATTCGTCATTGTTGGAAACATAGCCGATTACTGGCGAATGTCCGGACTTTAAAGAATCTTCAGTTATTCTGTATCCCTCACCAGTCTGGGCATTAACCCAAAAACCAAGAGTATTAATGTCGCTAAAACGGCAAGTCAGTCCTACTTTATCTTCACTAATTCTCTGTACTGGACTAGTTGCTGATGGTCTGTTTTTAATCATATTGTTTCACCCCCATTCTTTGTACATCTTTTTTACTGCTTTACTTCTAAGAACCAAACTGGCACGCCTTTCTTAAAATTTTCTCACTGTGTATATCGGCAAAAGTGATTCTATAATTACTTTCACATAGGAAACGTTATTATTATGGTTACGCCTACGCTTACCCCTACGGGATCCCTATTAGGGACAGCATCCCGTACTTTAGTAGGGACGGCATCTCGTAGAGACACCATGGCAGTAGCCAAATGAACGCTCCACAAATTTAGCTAAGATAAATATTATCTTTTCCCTACGGGATTGTGTAACCAAAAAGTTCCCTCTCCTAACAGGGGAGGGTTGGGGTGGGGTCAGAAATATTACTCCCTCTCCTTTGAGGAGAGGGCAAGGGAGAGGTCAGTCGCGTAGGGGCGGATTTCACATCCGCCCAAAATTTCCTATTAAATACAAACAGTAAGTAATCTATCCCTACTGGACGGCATTACCATAAATAAGTAAGCCACCCGCATCTTATGCAAAGGTGGCTTACAATCTTAAGCTCTGGCGCACGAGCCAAAAATTATTTCTTTAGAACCTTACCGGTAAATCCAAATTAGCGGTCTCCTGACGAAGCTTGCTAATCGGAGAGTACGGGTCAGAACTCACTAAAGTAAATTCGTCATTGTTGGAAACGTAACCGATTACCGGCGAATGTCCGGCCTTTAAAGAATCTTCAGTAAATCTGTATCCCTCACCAGTCTGGGTATTAACCCAAAAACCAAGAGAATTGATGTCTTCAAAACGGCAAGTCATTCCTACTTTATCGTCACTGATTCTCTGTACTGGACTAGTTGTTGATTGTCTGTTTTTTATCATATTGTTTCACCTCCATCCTTTTTACGTCTTTTTTACTGTTTTACTCTTTGGAACCAAACTGGCACGCCTTTCTTAAAATCTTCCCAGATTTGTCCGCTAACTACCCCTCAGATTAATGGGCATAGCTTCCTTGCTTCTCCGGTTTAAAAACCTATTATGATGGTTTTTGGTTACACCATGCAATAGCATTTGGCTTACTTAGGAGTGCATCTTAGACAAAAAAGGCTTTTTCGCCTTTGGGGACTAAAATGTAAGTTACAGGTTATACGTGGGAATAAAAAATAACCTCAAGATTGTTTGGATTTAAACTAAAATATATTTTTTATTTTCAGTAATGGTAAATTTAAACTCGCTAACGGCTGGCTCAGTCATCCCTTATCCATTTTTTTCATTAAGCCCTCTTTCGGGGCATTTCTTCATTTTTTCTCAACGGATTTCAAATCCGCCCGGAATTTAAGATTGACAAACCTTCTTTCGAATATTATTATCCCACCCAGTAGAAATTTCTATAAAGTGCGTCCGACATAAAATCGGACGTTACATGATCCGAGTGAAAATATATCAGTTGAAAGGTCAATATGGAAGGTCGAAAATTATTCTACGATGCATTAAAACATCTAACTACCCTTAGCACTGGTTCTATCATTCTTCTCGCTACATTCTTAGAAAAGATTTTTTCTAACCCAGAGTGTAAGATACTTATCGGGATTACTTTTGTGGGTTTTGCTATTTCAATAATATCCACCGTAGTTCTGATGTTTATTTTTAGTGGTTTGGTTGCAAGGTCTGATTCTTTAGCAGGTTCTGATACTCCACCTAGTAAAGGAATCAGTAAAATTTTCAACATTTGCTCAATAGTTAGTGCTGCCAGCTTCGTTTTGGCTATGCTCAGTCTAGTGATTTTTTCATTGATAAATTTCTATTAGAAATCATGACCCAAACTTTCGACATCCTCACCATCGGTGCTGGCCACGCCGGCTGTGAAGCCAGCTTAGCCTGCGCCCGAATGGGCTTGAACACTCTGCTTATTACAATGAGTCGAGAAAATATAGCGGCTATGTCCTGCAATCCCGCCATCGGCGGACTGGCCAAAGGACAACTGGTCCGGGAAATCGATGCTTTAGGGGGTGAGATGGGTTTTGTCACAGACCAAACCGCTCTGCAATATAAGATTTTAAACAAAAGCAAAGGTCCGGCGGTCTGGTCCACCCGCGCTCAAGCCGACAGAGATGGCTACAAAGTTGCGATGCGAAACTCTTTGGAGAAGCAGAAGAATTTGTCCTTGGCTTTTGGCAATGTAGTTGAAATTTTGACTGAAGGTAGTTCCGCTTCTTCGACTACTGGTCTTAAAGCTATTGGTGTCAAATTAGATGATGGTCGAGAGTTTTATGGCAACGCTATAGTTATCAACGCCGGAACTTTTTTGAATGGCTTAGTGCATATCGGCAATAAAAATTTCCGAGCTGGTCGGGCTGGTGAAGCACCTTCAGTCGGTTTGACGGATAATTTAATTAAGTTGGGCTTCCAAACTGTGAGATTAAAAACCGGCACACCTCCTAGATTAGATGGTCGCTCCATCGATTACTCCAAAACAGAAATCTCTCCCGGTGATGAAGATGTGAAATCTTTTTCTTTGCGAACGGAAACTCAAAATACCAAAAACATTCCCTGCTGGCTGACTCATACTTCTACTAAGACGCACGAAATTATCTTAGCTAATCTTCAAAAATCCCCTTTATACTCCGGCAGGATTGTGGGCATTGGTCCCCGCTATTGTCCCTCGATAGAAGACAAAGTAGTTCGCTTTAAAGATAAGCCCCGGCATCAGATTTTCTTAGAGCCGGATGGTGAGAACACTTATGTAGTTTATATCAACGGTTTTTCCACTTCTCTGCCGGAAGAAGTGCAGCTTTCGGCTTTGCGAACTATTCCCGGATTAGAAGAAGTGATTATGCTCCGCCCCGGTTATGCCATTGAATATGATTTCTTTCCACCTACCCAGTTGAAACAAACTCTGGAGACCAAATTGGTGGAAAATCTTTATTTTGCTGGTCAGATTAACGGCACTTCTGGTTACGAAGAAGCCGGGGCTCAAGGTTTGATGGCTGGTATCAATGCTGCTTTAAAAGTGCAGGGTGGACCTCCATTTATTCTGGATCGCTCAGAAGCTTACATTGGAGTTTTATTAGATGATTTAGTGACTAAGGGAACCAATGAACCGTATCGGATGTTCACTTCTCGGGCGGAATATCGACTCTTGCTACGAGAAGATAACACAGACCAAAGATTATTGAAATATGGTTACAATTTAGGCTTGATTTCCCAAGAGATGTTTGAAAAATTTGAAGAGAAAATTAAAAAACTTGAAAAAGAAAAAATTCGTCTCACTAAAACTTTCATTATGCCGTCAGAGTTTCTCAAATTCAAAGAAGCCACTTGGGATCATAAAAAATATTCTTTATCTCACCTTTTGAAAATGTCAGAAGTCAGTAAAGCTGATTTAAAGATTTTTGATGATTATTATAATGAAGTGCCAGAGGAGATTTTAGAGCAGTTGGAAATTCAGACTAAGTATGAAGGGTATATTAAGATTCAAGAGGAGGAGATTGAGAGATTTAAAAAATTGGAGTCGATGCTGATTCCGGAAGATTTTGATTATGATTCTTTGAACGGCTTCAAAAAAGAAGCACTGGAGAAGTTCAAAAAAATTAGACCACGTTCCATTGGCCAAGCTTCCCGCATTTCTGGTGTAACACCTGGAGATATTGCAGTTTTAATGATTAGATTAAAACAATTTCAAAATCAAAAAGCTAACTAATATCCCCTCTCCTTTTAGGGGAAAGAAAGGGAGGGGTTCACCCCGAGCGAAGTCGAGGGGTCAGTTCTCCTCTGTCATTCTGAGCCCTTCGACTCGCTCAGGATAAACAAAGCGAAGAATCCCACTTAGACGGGATTATTTCCTAACCGCTTAAATTACAATTATACTTCCCTCAATTCCGAAGTACAATAGGCACACCGGATAGCTTTAAGCGAAATCACCGACCGGCAAAATTGACATTCTTTGGTCGAAGGAGTTACCGGAACGGGTTGGGGTTGCCTCTTCAAACGATTCATCTGACGAATGATTAAAAATAATATAAAAGCTACGATAACAAAATCAATCACTGCATTTATAAATAGTCCAATGTTTAAAGTTGCCGCCCCGGCCGCTTTGGCATCAGCCAAAGAAGCAAAATCTTGACCGGAGAGATTGATAAAAAGGTTAGAAAAATCCACATTCCCAATCAATAAACCCAAAGGCGGCATCAGGACATCACTGACCAGTAAAGTGACAATCTTCCCAAAAGCCGCTCCGATTATGATTCCAATTGCCATATCCAAAACACTCCCCCTCAAGGCAAATTCTCTAAATTCTTTTATCATTTACTCCTCTCTTTCAGATAGAACGCCCTATCTAATTATAGGGCGTAAGTTAATTTTTTAAAATCCGTGTCATCTGTTGTGATTTTTTTTCTTTTTATTCCCTCTCCTTTTAGGGGAGGGGGAGGGTGGGGTTAGTAGGGACGGAGCTTGCCTCCGCCCAATGATAATCAATCAGATTTCTTAACCCTCCAACTTCGCCTCCATCGTAATCTTGGTATTCAGAAGCCGGGAAATCGGACAGCCGGCTTTGGCGTCACTGGTTGCTTTTTCAAAAACCGCTTTGTCGGCTCCGGGAATTTTGACTGTGGTTTCTAAATGACTGGAAGTAATAGTGGGACCGGTGGGGAGCATATCCAGAGTAATGGTAGCGGTGGTGCTAATGCTTTCCGGTTTTAAGTTGACTTTCCCTAATTCGGCTGAAAGTGCCATAGAAAAACAGCCGGCATGTGCCGCCGCAATTAATTCTTCCGGATTGGTTCCATTTCCCGATTCAAAGCGGGTCCCGAATGAATATTGGGCGTTGGACAAAACTCCCGATTCTGTGGAAACCGTTCCTTTTCCGTCTTTTAATCCGCCTTTCCAGACTGCCGATGCTTTACGTTTCATTTTTCCTCCTTGTTATTAGATGTCATTTTGTTCATCTGTTTTAAAAACTTCCGCCGCAACCATAAGAGCAATTTTATGCTGCGTAAAAACAGATAGTTGCCCTTCAATATAATGACCAGTAATAAAAACTTCACCACATCTTTTAGTAGCTTGTGCAAGGCTCGAAAAGAAATATGCGTCTTGGCTATGTCTTTTCACCAGATATCTTAACAAAATCATAATTGAATGTGGCGAATAATATCCGATGCCTCGCGCAAAAAGTCCAAAGCCTTTAGGTTTAAGCTTAAATTTAAGTAACCTGTCGGAATAACTCAATATTGCTTCAAATCTCTTTCTACCAGGCCTTCCCTTATATTCTACAAGTCTTACATCGTTCTCATGTACATCTGTAAAATCAGCAAGGTAATCACTGATTTGGGTTAAAAGTGTTGCCGTGCCAGATGCAACAGGGTTACGAATACCCAAATTAACTAACAGTCTTAAAGTTAAACAACAAAATAGAAGTATTTCACCAAATTTTATATCTTCAGCTGCAGTGGCGGTATTTTCTAAATAAACCGAAGCTTCATCTGGTTGATGAAAATGAATCTCTAAAATTAATTCAATACCCATATAACTAAAATTTCATGCCTAGATCTAAATATTTTTTGAATTTTTCTCTTGTCACATCAAACTGTTTCTCAAAAAACCCAAGAAGTTCATACTCTTCTTCTGCCAGTTTCGTTCTTTCCTCGCCAACTGGAAGGTTTTGGTCGTCTAATCTTCCTCTAACAAATTGAAGACGTATAGCTTTTTTATACAGTTCATTAATATATACAGAGATGTCTTCTTTGAAGAGAATATAACTTTCTCTGCTTTCTCTAAGCAATTTGTGAAGTTCTTCATTAGTAACATTTGCTTTTTGAACGATGCCGCTGAGAAATTCCATAACTGTTTCAAAAACTTTATTGCGTCTATCAAAAAGTGCAATTCGCATTTTTATTTTTGCAAGTTTATATTGCCGAACAGCTATGTAAGCTACAACGGCCGCTATTATAGGACCTAAGAAAGTAGATAGAATATTCACAATTTTTTCACCGCTTATACACATGTTGAAAAATTTATCTTATCCGCGCCAATATAAGCGTCTGGTCATCCTGCTGCTGACCGAAGGCCTGAACTTCCGCGATAATGGAGCTGTAAATTTCGGGCAGAGGTTGTTCCGCCTGATTTCTGATTATTCTTGAAATTCTCTCCAGACCGAACTGCTCTCCGGCTTTATTCTCCACTTCGGTTAAGCCGTCAGTTAAAAATACAAGCAAGTCACCGGAAGATAAATTCAAAGTTTCCACGCTGAAGGAATAATCCGGCAGTACCCCCAAGGGAAGATGCTGATTGGGAAGCTCATTTACAGTTTGGCTTCGGGAGTTGTAATGCAGAATAGGCGGGTGACCGGCCAAAGAGAACTGTGACTTGTTTAGGCCGTCTAACTGAAAACAGGCCAAGGTCACGAACATCTCCGGGGTCTTCATCTGACACACAATCTGGTTCAAATCTTTCAAAAGAGAAGCCAGGTCATCCGAATCGAAAAGCTTCATGCGGATGGAGCTTTTGACCATGCTCATCAAAACCCCGGCTTTGACCCCGTGACCGGACACGTCCGCTATAAAAAGAGCCAGCTTTCCATCTTTTTCCACCACGTCAATCAGATCTCCTCCCACTTCGTTGGAGGAAACCGATTTCCCGTAGACCTCGATGTGAGAGCTGGCTATGGATATCTCCGGGACCAGATGGGTGTGCAACTCCTGAGCTAAACTTATTTCGGTCTGCAGCCGGATACTTTTGGCTCCTTCTCCCCGGATGAAACTGACAAAAAAGATGTATCCCAGCACTATGGTCAGAATGAATCCCAGCCACTGCAGGTTTACTCTGACCACCACTCCGGCGCTGGAACCTTGCGAGGTGAAGTAGGTATTCAGAATATATATAATCAGCATATTCAGAAAAACCGTGATCGGTATAAATCTCGGATTTCTGATGGAAGTATAGGCATAGCTGACTGCAATCAGTCCGGAGCCGGCCATCCAGGCCAAAGATTCATACCACAAAAGCGGCAGCTCTCTAAAACTCAAAACAAATAGAATCGAGATGGGGGCAAAGATGAAGAAAATCGCGGTGAAAAGCTTTATTTTGGATTTGAGAGGTAAATTTTGATAAAAAGGATTTCTATTAGATGGAGCCATTTCTATCTTCTTGATTTATCTATCCACATTAACTTTTCAAAAACTTATAGGGGCGGAGTCTATCTCCGCCCCAAATACGCAGAATCTGTTTGAAGAGCTACTTCATCGCCACCCCATGTGGCCGGGCTGGTCCGGTAGAAATATCCTTATTGAAATCCAATTGAAATTTGGGGTCTAAAACCAAATCATTTTCAGAAACTAAAGCCACGTGCACTTTGTGATCCCCTTCAGCATTTACTTTCCCCATCTCATCTTCGTTTAAAAAGTAATCTGTGATTATCAATCTCTTTTCGTCTCTGGTCAGAGCAATATAGTGTGGTCCGGAATCTTTTCCCAAGTCCAAAACCTTTAAAACCTGGGGTGCTTCCGGATTGGAGGTGTCAAACATCACCACTTTTCCGGCCAGATTCATAGAGATAAATAATTTTTTTCCATCCTGAGTCATCCGCATTAACTGAGGCCAGCCACCTTTGCCAATGCTGGAAAAGTCGAAGACATCTTTGGCTGTTCCGGACTGAGTGTCGATTAGATAAAGTTTGTCATCCGCCATCCCGGCTGTGTAAGCTCTCATCTGGGGGTCGTTGGGGATTAATCTGACATCAATGGTTCCGGCTGGATTAGGTAAAGTGACAGTCCTCAAGATAGTTCGGTTTTGAAAATCCCACACTCTGACAGAACCTCTCAATGTTAAACCACCTTTGACAGCATGCAGAGTGGTGGAGGGACAGATAAAATCAGATGTCACCATTAAATTTTTTTCCGGCCGGACTGACAGCCCATGCGGATTGAACCCGTCTTCCGGAGGATTCGCCGGATGCTCAGCCACTAAATTTAAGTTTGCATCAAATTCTGCCACTCTTCCGGGATGATGTCCCTGGGCTCCACCCATCATGGTGACTAAAAATCCCCCGTTATCCATGGCATAAAATTCGTCTGCTACTCCGGATTGGGGCGGGTCGGCTGCCGAGAGAAACTTGGGAGCATTGGGGTCAGCTACGTCAAAAAAGAAAACCTCTTTCTGCCCTTTGAGAACCGACAATAGACCGCCGCAAGCCAAAATCTTTCCATCGCCGGATAATCCTACATGATGCGGCTCGTTCCAGGTGTTGCCCGGATTGGGGAGAGGGATGGTGGTGATAATTTTCCCGTAATCAGCCGAATTTTGGTCAAAATTTACCACCGCTAAAAAGTCAGCTGCTTTGCGGGCCTGGTCCCCAGCCCAGATAAAAAGATATTTTTCAGCTTCGACTGTGGGAGCCATCTCTTTTTTCTTACAAGTCCAAAAAACCAAAGCGCTTAACAAAACCGCTACAACCAGCCCCGAAAAAACCTTCTTTGATCTCATTCCAACCTCCTTTTTATTTTTTTCTTCTAATTAACTGTCATTCTGAGCGTAAGCGAAGAATCTCTTTTTTGATTTAATACTTTCATGTCATATACAACCTCCTTTTGTCTTTTAAGCTTTACTCTTTTCCCCAGTACACTTCAATTTTATACTCATCCGGGTCTAAACAGCGAAAGCTCACAAATTGTTCATCTTCATAAATCGGTTTTTCAATTATGACTTTTTCTTTCTGCATCTGGTCGTATAGTTTTCTCACCTCTTCGGGTTGATTTAGTCGAAAGCCGAAGTGAAACCAGAAAGGGAAGATATTAGGCTTGGACTCCGGCATCAGGGCTAATTCAAATCCGTCCGGATTGCGCAGGAAAAGGATGTTATGCTGCCGTATCCGCTCCTGGAAACCGAAATAGCTCTGGTAGAATATTTGGGATTTCTCTAAATCTTTGACGTGCAGATGCAGATGGTTTAAGTCCATTTGTTTTATTCCTTATAAAAAGAATCCTTGGTCAAACCACACAAATTAGCTGCTTGATTAAGTAGCGAAATAATATCGTTCATTTTAGCTAACTGCTCCGAGCCAAATTGTTTTTCTTTTCTTCCAGCTCTGTGAGTCCAGAAACCTTTGCCTAAACGCAAACAGCTCAAACCGAGTGCTTCTCAATGCCGTCCAGCGATCAACCCAATATCTCTCTGAATCCATGGCTTCAATGACAACTCCATCAATGTTTCCATCCAGATCATCATCTGCCATATGCGCAAATACAAGTCTTAAGCAAATCCAAAACATGTGAAAATACATGGGGTTTTCTTTGTAGCGATTGATTAAGGCAAGGAAGTGGTCCTTCAATTCTTCCCCTTTTGGAAAATCGGAGGGAAAGGTCTGTGGGGGTTTGACCGGAATCGCAGCTACTAAATAAACCACATAGTCGATCTTTCCATCCTTGTTACGGTCAAATACATAGCCCCACTCTGTGATTTTCACCGTGTCCGAGTATGGGACCGTAAGAAGTTGTGCTTCTTTCTCTATGTTTTTGAATTTAATCTTTAAAAGAATCTCCGTTTTGGGGTCTTTGAGGCTGTCCTTAGTAATTGCCGCCAATAAAACCTTCCCCTTTTCCACCCCAATAAAAGTCACAAACTTATCCTCAATTTTCTGCTCCGCAATAATAATTAGTTTTTTCTCCTCCGGCGGATTTTGGGTTTTGGCATATGCTTTGGGATAGAAGGAAAGTATGTTCTCCTGGGCAAAAGAAAAATCCGAGGAAATTAAAATCCAGAGAAAAAAAATATAAATAAATCTATGTAGATGCTTCAAAACCATTTTTTGAATTTCTTTTTTCGTGCTTTTCATTTATTTCGTGCCTTCGTGATTCCGATATCCCTCAACCCAGTAAATGGGTAACCCAGTGGCCTCTGCCACTGGGAAAATTAAAACGAAAACAAAAATATCTTTTGTCCTTCTGGCGTAGTCAAAATAAAGTTTCCTTCTTTTCCACCCTGACCCTGCCAGTCCGCAAAAGAAGTAATCCCGGCTTCTTTTAGTTTTTGGACTCTCTGGCTCATATCCGGAGCAAAATAAGTGATAGCCGGGTAATCAAAATCTTTGGTCTGGTGTAATCCCAAAATATTCATTCCGTCAGTTAAAATAGCCCAGGGATAGGGCTCCCGATACACCGTTTTAGCTTCAAATCCCAAGTTTTGCCAGAAAGCCAAAGCCTGCTCTAAATCTTTTACCGAGGTAGCGAATTCTCCGAAGATGCCACATTTAGGATTGGGATATTTTTCGACTTTGGCAAAATCTTCTTGCGGGAAATTTAGCAGGCTTTTACCCTGGGGCTGATACATACCAGTAGGGTCATAATGGATTAAGTTGACTGCCAAACTATCCGGAGAAAGAAAAATCCAGAACGATGAATCTTTCATTTTATTTTTTAAAACAAACTTTATCCCCATTTTTTCAAGGTCCTCGACCTTTTTATCCATCTCTTTGGAAAAATAGGCCAACCCCATATACTTCTGGCCGTCTTGATTTAAGTGGAGCAGAATGCTCCCGTCGGAAATCTGCATCCAGGGATAGGGGAGAGTGTCTCCGGCAATTTTTTCAAATCCTAATTTCTGATAAAAAGCAAAAGACTTATGGATATCCTCACAACCGATGGCTATCTGGGTTGCTTCTCCCAATTTCATGACAGTTTTTTCTTTTTTCTGACAGTTAAAATTAAAGTAAAACAAAAGGAATAAAACTATTAAAATAATTTTGCTATGGTGCATATTATTTATGGCTTCTGATTGGAATTTTAATAAAACAAAATCTTAAATTTAGTCAAGTGAAAGTTTTGGGGATAACCGGCTCTTATGCTAAAGCATGGTGTCCCTACGGGATACCCGATAGTCTACTGACATAGACTATGACAGTGGTCTAAGGCAAAGCCGGAGGGTGTAACCAAAATATTCATTTGCGGTGCAGAAATCTAATCTTGTGATGCGGCTTGGCTACTTGGGGCATTTCCTGGTGGGTCAAAACACTGATAGTCCCGTCGATTTCTAATATGGCTAACTTCACTTCTTCAATTTTTTCTAGGCCATGTTCCCGCAGGGCCTGATAAAGGGCTTCGGTCGTGATTTTCTCTTTGGCTAAATTCTTCTTTATGATTTTCCCGGAGTGAATTAAAAGAGTAGGGGTACCTTCCAGCAAGTGCCGGGTTTTTTTGTAACGGTACACTACATTGCTAATCAATAAATTCAGCGTCAAAAGAGTGCCGGCAGCCACTAACCCTCCGGTCACCGAGGTATCCGGTCCGGTCATAGCGTTTTGGACCGCATTGGCAATCAAAAGCAAGAGGACCAAATCGAAAGGGGTCATCTGACCCACTTCCCTTTTACCGGAGAGCCGGATTCCGACCAAGACTACCAGGTAGATGATAGCTGATCTTAAGGCAATTTCTAATAAGGTCTGATTAAAAAGCCACATATTTAAAAAAATATTTGACTAAAGCTTGATAAAACAAAATTTAGATTAAGTCAAGTAGAAAATCTGGCGGTGATAAATCAGTTTGCTTTGAACGATCTCAAAAAGGGAAGACCAAACAGTTAATGACTATTGATGAAGTGAAAATAATAAGCTAATATGACACAATATGAAGATTATTCCTGTCGATATGACAGGGATATAATTTCCTATACCTGTATTCCTATGATAGTTAATGAGTTATGGTATTGTTTCACGTGAAACATTCGGTTTGGGCTATTGGGGTGAGACAATATTTGTGTCTAATATAACCTCTCTGACTTTTTTAAGAAGCGTTTGGGGAGTAAATGGTTTTTGCAGAAAGGGAGTGTCTGATTCAAGAACTCCTTGATGAAGCATAGCGGTGTCGGTATAACCTGAAATATAGAGAACTTTAACATCCGGGTGAGTACTTTGAATTCTTTGAACTAATCCTAAGCCGGTCATTCCCGGCATGATTATGTCCGTGATGATTAAGTCAATTTTACCTTTATAGTTGTTAAAAATCTGGACAGCTTGAAGCGGTTCACCGGTTTCCAAGACTTTGTATCCCTGGTCAGACAAGATTCTGAAAGCCAGAGCTCTGACGGTCTCTTCGTCCTCCGCCAACAATATAGTCTCACTGGGTTTGTAAACTATCTTTCCGGTTTTGTTAGCTTCCGCCGCTTGAGGAGTTCCAGAGACTAAGGGAAGATAAACTTTAAAACTGGTCCCTTTATTTACTTCACTGTAAGCTGAGATGTATCCTCCACTTTGCTTGATGATTCCATAGACCGTAGAAAGTCCTAAGCCGGTCCCTTTCCCGGGGGCTTTGGTAGTAAAAAATGGCTCAAACAAATGTGATAGGGTCTCATTATCCATGCCGCTTCCGGTATCTGTGACTGCCAGCATAGCGTAATGACCGGGTTTGGCACCAGGATTAAGCCGGGCGTAATTTTCATCTAAAATAACATTGGCGGTTTCAATGGTCAGCTTTCCTCCTTCTTCCATGGCATCTCGGGCATTGACTACTAAATTCATTATGACCTGCTCGATTTGTCCGGGGTCAGCCATTACCGACCCCAGCATGGGAGAAGTTACCGTCACTAATTCTATATTTTCACCGATTAAACGCCCCAGCATCTTCTCTGTTTCAATTACCACACTATTTAAATTTATTTTCTTGGGCTGAAGTACTTGTTTTCTGCTAAAAGCTAAGAGCTGTTTGGTCAAAGAAGCCGCACGGATGGCTGATTTTCTAACCTCATCTATATCTTTGAGCAAGGGGTCATCCTCTGGCAGTCGGTTATGTATGATCTGACTGTAACCAAGGATTACAGTCAGAAGATTATTGAAATCATGAGCAATCCCGCCGGCCAACTTTCCCACAGCTTCCATTTTTTGAGATTGACGCAGTTGTTGCTCCAGCTGTTTTCTTTCGGTGATATCCCGGATAACCCCCCTTGAGCCTATAATTTTACCATCTTCATAAATAGGAGATGGTCGAACTTCCACGTATATTTCTTTGCCAGATAGACCGATGATTTTTACATTCACAGTTTCACTGACCCTTTTCCCTTCCATTTGATTTTTAAAGTGATTTAAAACTTCTTCTAAGGAATCAGGGGCAATAAATTCTAGAAATTTTTTACCTATTAATTCTTCCGGGTATTTACACCCCATCATCTTGGCTAAAGCTTTATTGACAAAGCCAAAGACCCCTTCCTTGTCAACAACAAAGAAGCCGTCATTGACCTCATTCACCAGCTCTCTATATTTTTCTTCAGATTCAATCAGGGTTTGCTCCATAACTTTCTTAATTTCTGCTTCAGCTCGCTTTTTTTCGGTGACATCACGGGCACTGGCAAATATCAATTCTTCTTTTAAGGAGGAAGTCGCGTTCCAAAGAATCCATCTATAGGAACCGTTCTTGCAAAGATAGCGATTTTCAAAGGATATCACGTCTATTCCTGTGGAAAGTTTCTGCGCTTCAGCTATTGTTTTTTCGCGATCTTCGGGGTGTATAAATTCAATAAATGGTTTGGCGCACAGCTTTTCCATGGTAAATCCCAGTGTTTTTTCCCAACTTGGGCTTAATCTTTTGAAGTAACCATCGAATCCGGCTATGCAAAGCATATCCAAAGACAGCGTGAAGAGGTTGCGATTTTCTTCTTCAACTTGCTTGATTTTAGTGGTATTTCTCAAAATCAAATTAGCACCCAGACAGCTTAAAAAGAAAATCAGTCCGTAAATTAGGGCCACATTTCTTAGACTGGAATTAAATGCAGCCAAGGCAACTCTGACTGGTTGCTCCACCACCACACCCCAATTGTATTCTGGTACCGGCTCATAAGCTACAATCTGTTCTTCTTTTTCCAAAGAATCATATAGGAGTTCTATCCCCTCTTCTCCTTTGAGAATTTTTTGAGTAGTTGGGTTCTTGGAATAATCAATTATCTGAGCTTGGACTGCAAATTCTGGATGGCCGGCCAGTTGCCCTTTGTGATCAACAAAATAAACCAAGCCATTTTGACCAGCGTCAATATCTTTACTCCATTCTAAGAAAGTTTCCAATTTAATTTGCATCACCAAGATACCTATCATTTTTCCTTCTTCATTTCGGATAGGAGAGGCAATGGCAACCACATTAAATCGGGGTTCTGCAGTTCTAGTATAGATCTCAGAAATATAGATACTTTCGGTTCTGATTACTCCTTTATACCAATCTCGGTGGGCAAAACTCATTCCTTTGACCTCCGGAACCTGGGGTATATCAGCCCTAAGAACACCCTGGGGATCTGCCAAAAGTATGCGATTGATAAGTGGAAAATTTTGAAGGACACCTTCCAAGAATTTGATAGCTTCCTCCCACTTTCCTTGCTGGATTAACTGCTGCACTTTAGGTCGAGTAGCCAAAGATACAGATACATCTTTCACTCGGTCAAATCTTTCTTTTAAAGTTATAGCAGACAGATGAGCCAGAGAGGATTTTTGTGAAAGAGCAAATTTAATTATTTCTTGGTTTCTATTTTTATAACCGAATAATCCCAAAATGATTATTGGAAAAATAATGGCTAAAAAAATTACAACCCCGATAAAATTTTTTTTACTTATTAACCAGTGGTGCTTCATCTAAATTTCCCCCTTATAGTTTTTAAAATCGGAAGTTTTTAAGCAAACTTAAGAACTCTTCGCCATTTTAAAGGTATTTCTGGAAAGAAGCTGTCAGAATTTGTCAGAGGTTAAAATAAAAAAGGCGGGGAATGATCCCCGCCTTCGGCTATTATATTCCTTATGTTTTTTTCTAATCTTTGCCGGCCAACTGAACTGAACCCAAAAGCTGATTTAATTCGTTGATCAAGGCCTCCGAAGAAATTGCAGGATAGCCGATTTGGGGAGCCAGCTCTTCGCCAGTGAATTTGTTGCCGTGAGCCCACAGAGATTTCAGATAATCGCCGCTCTCTTTTTTCTCAAACCAGTTTTCACCGAATTTTTCTTTTAGTTTTGATTTGAGCTGGGCTTCCAGAAACCAGGCTCTTAAGTAATCCACCACATAATAATTGGCATCCACGTCATATAAATAACGCTTTTCATCCGAAGGAGTTTTCTTAAATCCCATGGCAGAACTCAAATAATCAGCGTAAATTTTGGCGGCATTCGGATTCTGGGAATGCAGTTCTAATTCATACAAAAATTTGGCGCAGTATCTGCGAACCAAAAGTAAACGGCCGAATACTTGAGCTTTGAGAAATCCTTTCATTTCATTTTCTTGCATGGTGGTATGTTTGACAATCCAATCCGGGTCAGAAAGAAAATATTCAGACAGGAAAGCGTAGTTTTCGGTCACAGTATTGTTACCCAAATATTTGAACTCCCAGGTTTTTTCGCTGGCATTGGCAAAATGCTGTCCGTGCCCCATCTCGTGAAATAAGGCGGCGTAATCCTGCACCCCCCCTATAGGTTTTATGCTCAGACGGACATCCTTCGGAACATCCACCGCAAAGCAGACCGCCCGGGGATTTTTCTTCTCTCTTTCTTCGGCATCGATTTTCAAATTGGGCTGTTTATCCATATCGATTCCCAGGCCCAAATATGTGGCTTTCACGGTTGCGATTAATTTCTCTTTGGGAAAATATTTATCGAATTCTCCCTGACGCAGCAAAGCCGCCACATCGAAGCGGTAGAAATTACCGGGAGAAAGCTTTAGATTTTTCTGCAGGAATTCAGCCAAGAGTTTTTCATAAATTCCTTTGGTTTTATCCAGGAAATCCTGCACCACCGGCTTGAAAGATTCCAAATCGATGGATTTCAAGTCTTCGGCGAATTCATTGTAGGAGTTGTAACCCAGTTCCTTGGCCTGGGTGAGATAAAAATCTTCGATCTGTTTGTAAATCACATTTAAAGAATCCAAAAAATTGTCCTGGGCCGAATAAAGCTGACGGCGCTGGCTCTGGTTTTTTTCATTGGAGATTAAAACCGCTATCTGGCGGAAGGGGATTTCTTTTCCTCCTACTTTGACTTTGGCCTGGGCTTGTCTATTCTCAAGCTGGTCATATAAAGCCGCGGTTTGTTTGGCGATATATTCACCCATAAGATAAAGCCGAAGAAAACTTAAAGCTTTCTTCTCCAGCGGGTCTTTTTCCGATTCTTCGGCTTGTCTGACTAATTGAATATTCTCTTTGGTGAACAAATGTTCATACGCTTTATAAAGAGAGTCCTGGTTGGAGAAAGCCCCTTCGGTCCAGCTTTTATATCCCATCTCGGACTGGGCTTTGATTAACTTGTCCGCATCCTGCCTGATTAATTCTATCTGTTTATTTTTCATAGAGCAGGAAAAAAATACCAGAGAAACTAAAATTAAGCAAATAATCTTGCAGCTTTTCATTTTTTCTCCTAGAATTATTTGGTTTATCCTCACGATTTTTTTATTTTAAACAAGTAATTGAATTGAACTCAGATTGTCAAGCCAGAAACTGCAAAAAGGAAGATACAAAAAGCAGAGACGCTAAATAATTATGTCCATACATGGTTCAAAACTAAAAAATCTGAAAAAAACAGCCGCAAAGTTCGGCTTTAATTTTTCTGATGGGCAATTGGAAAAATTTGGTGTTTATGCCGACACACTGCTTTCCTGGAACCAGAGATTCAATTTAGTTTCCAAAAATGATGCCTCATTTGAGGAATTGATTAAGCATTGTATCGATTCACTGGTGATTTTCAAGTTTGTAGAGTTTCCTCCAAATGCTAAACTCTTAGACATCGGCTCTGGCAACGGTTTTCCGGCTATACCGATTAAGATTTTCAAAGAAGATTTGGATTATACTTTGGTGGAATCGATCAGGAAAAAAACTTTGTTCCTGCAGAAAGTTATTGAGAATTTGTCCCTACGGCACCCTCCGTCTTTGACTTCGGGTATCCCGCAGGGGGATAGTGTAAACCTAAAATCCAGTCAGATTGAAGTGAAAAATATGCGGGTGGAGAATTTAGAAGAAAGTTATAAAAATTATTTCGACTTTGCTACCGCCAAAAAAGTGGCTCCGGTGGATGAGGTCTGGAAACTTTGCTATCCTTATCTGAAATCCGGTGGGACTTTGTTGGCTTATAAAGGAAAAAAAATGGAAGAGGAAGTTAAAAAGATGCCCAAAGTGCTTGAGAAATATCCGGGGGAGTTGAAAGTGGAGGAGATAACTTTACCTGAGTTCAGGATTAAGAGATATGTGGTGATGGTGAGGAAGGATTCACGACCGAGGTAACAGATTAAAAAATAGGCGGGGTATTGAACCCCGCCTGTGAAAAAATTTCTTATTTACTTACAGCAGACCCCCGAGGGATTTGGCTTCGGTCCCCCTTTGAAAACATGGTTGACGTCATAAATTATATCCGTCAAATTTGCCATTTTATCACCGTTAGCATCCATAAGACAAATCAGAGGTTGTTTGGGAGCGCCTTTAAAGACTATATTAACTTCTCGAATTATATCCGCGAGATTGTACATACCATCTACATTCACATCCCCCGGCTTATAGACGCACAGAGGCACAGTCATCATATCATCCTGCATATAATCTTCATCTGCAAAATATGGTTCTGGGTCGCCACATTGAAAGCAACAACAGGAACCACAGTTGCCTGCCGGAGGCTGCTGACAGCCGACCGGACAAAGAGCACACCAATAATTCAGATTATACTCAATCACAGCCGCAACCTCATTGGCATTAGCCCCTACCCCCACGATAGTAGAGCTGATTTCGGTATACTCGCAGACACAGGTGTCATTGGATGCCTGTACACAATTAAGCGGGTCAGCCCCAGCCACCACATAAGGGCAGTCACCCACACAAGGAGGTTTACTCCCAATACATTCTGGAGTTGGACCAGCTTGTTCGGACAGATTTAGATTAGGTATATTAATTAATAACGGTAGGTCTTCCAAGATAGGGTCAGGCCTTGGTTCAGCTAACATTTGAATCTCCAGCATACTGCTCGCATCTATATTGGGGTTTGGTGGATGATAGTTTGGACTTGGTGGAACAATCGGATCCGGTGGATGTAGCTGAACAAACCACTCTACTTGTATTTCAGCCTGGTCAATCTGGGGGCCAGGCAAGATGGTTATACTTCTTATCCCTCGGTTTATTCTCAAGCGGGGACAGCTGTTCTGGTCCCGCACATAGCCATAAGAGTTGATGCAGAGATTTTGAGGGAACCCGGAGCAGAGCATATTCAGAGTATCATTGCTTTGGCCATCCCACCACCAGGAGCCGCGACAGGTATCTGTACTATTATCTAAACAGGGATTGACAATACAGCCCGCAGGTGGCTGCAGTTTCACCCCGGCAAAATAAGAAGAATAAACACAACAGTTGGTATCCAGCAGGCGTAAAAAGATGGTGGTGCACTGCTGAGATGGTGATAAGATTACAGTTCTCAATACAGAGGGGCAAATTAAATCACCGGGTGTACGACAAATCTTTCCATCCGGGCAGGTATCTCTGCCAGCGATTCGATAGATTCCTCCTTCCAATCCGAGGGTACAAGGTTTAGCACCGCAATTGACCAAACCGATAGAAATTGCCTCAACCCGAAACGGATAAACTGTATCCGGACAGCCATCTCTGGGATTTTGGTATCTCCACAGATAACCGCCCGGAAAAGGACCGAAGCCACAGGTGGGATGACAGGAAGTGGCAAAAGGATTGGTGGCGCAGAAAGATTGGGGTGAGGCAACTTCCTTGTCACCAAGACCAGTGGAAACAAAACCAGAAATTGGTTCTTCGGCTTGGTTTTCTTGGAATGAAAGGAACTTATCCCAGGGATTATCTGTTTCTCCCCACAAGGGGCTACAACAAAGGAAAACTAAAAATAAAAGCCTGGAAATTTTTTTAGACATAGTTACTCCTTCTTTAAGGATTGACCCTAAAATCTAATTCTGTTTGAGTTCAGATGTCAAGAGTTTTTTGAACTTTTTTTACTTCGAAAACAGAATTATATCTATTTACCGATACAAAACTGGCTGAAAATCCGATTCAAAATGTCGTCGGTATAAACCTTTCCGATAACTTCCCCCACTTTATCTAAAGCTTTGCGGGTGTCTAAAGCTATAAATTCCAGAGAAAGGTTTTTCTCCAGACCAAGTTTAGTTTTTTTCAGAAATTCCAGAGCGGTTTCCAGCGCCTCTTTATGCCTCAAATTAGTCAGAACCACCTCCCCTTCCCGGTGCAGTTTGGAAATCCGGGAGACAATTGATTTTTTCAAGTTGTCCATTCCTTCGCCCAGCAAAGCCGATACCCGATGGGAGGTTTTATTTGAAAATTGACTCTCGAAATTTTTAACTGCTCTCTCTTGAACCAGATCAATCTTATTTAACACCACCAAATAATTCTGCTCCTTTAATTTTTTCTCCAGAATCTTCTCTTCTTCGGATAAATTTTGAGTGCAGTCGACCACCAGTAAGATTAAATCCCCCTTCTTAATCTCTTTTTCCGCTCTTTTGATTCCTTCGATTTCAATTTCATCCCCGGAAATCCTGAATCCGGCCGTGTCCACCAAGCGGACCAAAATTCCGTCAAAATTGACGTAATCTGAAATCACATCCCGGGTGGTTCCGGGAATCGCAGTTACAATGGCTCGGTCTTTCTGCAAAAGAGAATTTAGAAGAGAAGATTTGCCGACGTTGGGCTTCCCGACTATTACAACATTCAACCCCTCTTTTAAAATTTTCCCTTCTTCATAAGTTTCAATTAATTTGAGTAAACCCTCTTCTACCTCACCAATTATTTTCAACATCTCTTTTTTATCTTGGACCGGAATATCCTGCTCCACAAAATCAATCTGGGCTTCAATTTTGGCCATCAGGTTCAATAATTTGGCACGAATACCTTCTATGCGAGTGGACAATCTGCCTTCCAATTGAGCTAAAGCCGACTTTAAAGAAGAATCGGACTTGGCTCGAATTACGTCAGCCACCGCTTCAGCTTGGGCTAAGTCAATCCGACCATTTACAAATGCTCGCAGAGTAAATTCTCCCGGTTCCGCTAATCTGGCACCGGCCGCCACGGTAGCATGTAAAATTTTCTGCAAAACCAGAGGACCGCCATGACAGGAGATTTCCACCACATCTTCGACGGTGTAAGTATGGGGAGCTTGCATTATAATCAGCAAAACTTCATCTAAAATTTCATTGGAAATCGGGTCAACCACTTTGCCGTAATGGACTGTGTGGGATTCTACCCTGGTAGGGTGGACTTTTCCCTGAAAAATTTTATCTGCGATTTGAAAAGCAGATTTTCCTGATAAACGGACAATCCCTAAGCCCGCTTCCCCCAAGGGGGTGGAGATGGCGGTGATGGTGTCTGAAAAGTTGGAGGTCTGGGTCATGGTTTTATCTAGTGTCAATTCAATATATACAGGAAGGTGGTTTTTGGCAATTTCCTAATGGACTTTTTGGGGACTCCAAGGGAAAAAAGTTATATTTTTTACTTGACAATCATGTCAATATTTATTATTATCTCCGGAGCAAACTATATAAAAATGCACTTTTATACTGAAAAAGGTCATATCCGGAGCTATATATACTCCTTTTTAGACCATTTGACTGCGTTTAATGGAGTGTATAGTAAAAAATTTAATAGGAGGATTTGATGGATGATAATGCTATAGAGAGCTTTTTAAAAGACTACCAGGGGGTTTTGTCCATGATTTCTTTTAAGTTATGTGAGCAATTTGCCAGGATAGATTTAGTGGACCGATGCATGCAGGAAGGTCGGACTGCGATATTTCAATTATGTAAATCCTCAAAAAAGGATTTTACGGATTTTTATCTAAGAAAGAGAGTTGAACTCAGAGTTATTTCTCTTTTAAGAGAGGAGGCAAAAAGGTCGAGAATGTTCAAATCTTTAGATGACTCTCCAAGAAAGCAGATGGGGTATGGAGAATCAGAAGACGATACAGAAGAATTGGACATTTCCGAGACCATACCTGAACAGGATGGCTATTATTTAGAGAAAATCAGATTGGAGAGACTGAAGCAAGCAGTTTCAAACGAAAGACTAAGGGCGGCCTTAGACCGGATTAGATTAGGATTACCTCTCAAGAATGCCCATAGTAAGATATTAAAGTATCATAGCAAAGAATTAGTAAAAAAGTGGCTGATTATAAAAGCAGCTCATTCTAACCCAACCTTTAACAAGAAAAAAACAAAAGGAGCATAAAATGCAGGAACAAGAATTAGAAATCTTAGAGGAACAAGGTTCTCAGGAAAGCAAAGAAAAGGTACGGGAGGTAAAAGACAAAATAGAAAGGCTTTTTGAAGAGAAATTTGACAATGTCAGCATCAAAGACATTATTATGGAGTTCTCAAAAGAACCCCGACCAGAGGTGGTTAATTTACCGATCAAAGATTCGGGGTCGGAAATAGAGATTCAGCTACCATCCGGTGTCAGAAAATTTCCGGTGCATAAGGAGCAAAGGACAGGGAAGAAATTTATTTGTGATTACTTCCCTCCAGAGTTGTTGTCCGCTGATACAGATGTAAACCCTCGTAAACTTGTAAAGGATAGGCTAGTTAAATTAGTAGAGGCTTTTATGGTGGGAGAGACTAGATTTCAAGTGACAAATGGTCGGCTGAAAATGTTTCCAAATAATCAAGTTGGGCTTTTTATATTCGACGGCTCACATGGTGGTGCTGCCGACTTATTAGCAGGAAATCCTCAAATATTTTGCAAATTCTACTTGCCAGACTCTTTGTCTTATTTGGAAGCTCTTCATTGGAATAATCATGCTCATAGAGAATTAAGACAACAAGAGTTTAGGGGCCAGGTTCTTCTGAAAAAGAGAAACGCTGCCTTACTTGAAAGGATGAGACAACTTTTGGATAATAAAGAATTTCCAAAAAAAACAGAAGAAGTTTTTATAAAAAAATTCTTAAATCCTCTAGAGCGCAAAGGGATGACGGAAGCCATAATAGACGATGTTATTAAGTATATACTATATGCTGAACCCGAAGTTGAACCAGAAGGCGGTAACCCTGTGGTGAGGTTGTGCGGACTCTATGAGTTTGTCAATCTAGAAGAACAGTCTAGGAGAGGTGGTAAGAAAATAAGCTACGAACTATTACGATCCACTATTTTCTCTGATTTTATTGGCGATGAATTATGCGATTACGATAAAAAGTCCATAGATGATGAGGATGATCCTAGGACAAAAGAGAAGCAAAATTTATTGAGGTTATGCAATCTATTAGTTCTTCATACCCTAAAAGATAAATGGGGTGCCACAGAGGATGGCACCAAGAAAGGTCATTCTACAAATGAGGCCATAATTTCGGAGAGATTATGGAAAAAAGGGGCAGTAAGATATTGGTCTCCGCAGCTAAGAGAAACCATTGGATTGATTGTTGGTGCAGCTCCTAGTGATGTTGAGCGAATATTCCAGTTGAATATTACTAAAAAGAGTTGGATTCTAATCGAGGATGCCGTCAAAAGATTGTTTAGCTACGGTGCATGGAATGACAGCAGTGTTGCCGATCTTTTAAATACCAATAAGTTGGAGACTACGATTGATGCCTTGAGAGGGTGGGCCACAAAATATAATCAACCTCTCCTAGATGCTTATCATTTAGCAAACCGGGAAAAGCCTAGTTAAAAAATCCTCTATTACCAAAGAAATAGGGAAGTCAATGAGGCTTCCCTTTTCTTTTGTATTGGAAATAGGTTAATCAACCCAAACTGCAAATACCATAACCTAATTTTCCGCCGGTACTGGCTGTAATTTAGATTTGACATAATTCTGCTCTATGATGGACAAAAGGTTATACATAGTCCAGTACAACACCAAGCCAGCTGGGAATGATTTAAAAAGGAAGAAAAAGAAGACCGGAAAGATATAAACCATCATTTTTTGTTTAGGGTCTTTCATGCTGAATTTCATCTGGAAAAACATGGTCACCCCCATAATGATGGGCAAAATATAATAAGGGTCGGCCTGGGATAAATCCGAAAGATAGCCGATAAATTTAGCTCCCCGGAGTTCAATACTGGTGGTGAAGACCACATACAAAGCATAAAACAAGGGCATCTGAATCACAAGCGGCAGACAGCCACCCAAGGGATTAATCTTGAATTCTTTATAAAGCTTCATGGTTTCCATGTTAAATTTTTGCTTATCATCTTTATAGCGTTCTTTCAGCTTGGCAATTTTGGGCTGCAGCTCCTGCATTTTCATAGCCGATTTGGTGGCTTTAATAGAGAGGGGGTAAAAAATCACCTTCATCAGAATGGAAAAAATGATAATCACGATTCCATAATTGGGGAGCAGTTTAAACATATTCACAAAATACCACAGAATTAGAATTGAAAAGGGCCGGATAATCTTCCAACCCAGATTAACCACATTTTCCAATCCGATTTTATAGTTTTTCAGGATAAAATAGTTGATGGGACCTAAGAAGATGGTAAATTTCCGGCTGAAGCTGTCTGCTTGTGGAATCTGATTTTCTAAATAAACCGCGATATTTTTCTGAACCGTTACTCCCTGGGGGTCTTTGAGTTCCCGGCCTACAGCCTGAAAGCCGCTGGCTGAATTGGTGTCCTGGGGAACAAGGGCAGCCAAAAAATATTTACTTCTGGTAGCGGTCCACTTAATCTTTCCCGATTTGGACAAAGATAAACTTAAATCATTATTAAATTTTTTTTCCTCCAGAAGCTCCCCTCCCAGATAGCCGTAAGCGGCAAAATAACCCAAGTCTCCGTTTTTATCTTTCTCGGTGACCGCAAGACCTTGGGGCCAATCCAAATAAAACTTTCTGCCTAAAAATTGATTTTTGTTGCCGGATATTTTTAAGTTTAAGTCAAAGCTGTACTTATCAGCATAAAAAGTAAACTCTTTAGTAATCTCTATCCCGGTTTTCAGCTTTTTACTAAAAATTAGCTTTTCGCTCTGGTCTTTCTTTTCTAGAATAATTTTATCCGGAGAAGTGGAGCTGAAGTTAAGCTTCTTCAAACTGAATCCGGAATCCGGGAATATCACACTTAAGTATTTTAAAGTGTCAATTTCTCCCTCCCCTGTCAGTTTGACAAAGCGATCTCGGTAATCTTTGTATTTTTTGAGATGCAAATAGATTAAACTTCCTCCTTTGGAGGAAAATTTGGCAGAATAAAGAGGGGTTTCTACTACAATTATTTTCTCGGCCCCAACAGTATCTGATGCTGTCATGACGGCAGCCGATTTTTCCTTTAAAAGCTCCGGTGTTGGCAGAGGAGTTTGTGCTGGAGTAATCGGAGTTTCTTTTTGGGTTTCAGCCGGTTTTTGGACTGGAGATTTTTTATTTCCGGTCAGCTTCTGCATATACACCGGATAAAAAATTATGACTAAAGCGATAAGCAGGAAAGCTAAGATGGTTTTTCGGTCCATAATTTTATTTTAAAAGGGGTAGTTCACGGTCAGGAGACCCAACCCTACCCGGTTACGCATATCTTTATACCGGATCATAACCGCCCGGGTGAAATGGATGACATTTGAAGATTCTTCTCAAAGTTAGCCAGCTTCCTTTTAATAAACCGAATTTTTTCAGAGCCAGTATGCCATATTCGGAGCAGGAAGGGTAAAAACGGCAGGAACGAGGGAAAATTAGGGCAATTGAATTTTGGTAAATTTTAATCAAAAGTATCAGTGGATAACTAAGTATTCTCAAGGGATTAATCGATTTAGGTTGGGGAAAAGATCCCCGACTACGAAACTGACCCCAACCTTTCCTCCCCTTTGAGGGGAGGGTGAAAGTAATTGACTTTGTCATTCTGAGTCCCGATTTTATCGGGACGAAGAATCTCGCTTTTAAACTGTGGGATCCTTCACTTCGTTTACCCTGAGCCAAGTCGAAGGGTTCAGGATGACAGCTAAATTTACTCAAATAATTTTTCAAAGTCAGCATACAGGTCCCAATATGTTTTGTCTAACGCCTCTTTTTTGGCGAAAAAAATAGTTTTCTGCCCGGAGGAAAACTTTTCCTTGTTTTTTCGGACTATTTCTCTCAACCATCTTTTAAGTTTGTTCCTGGATACGCTCTTTTTAATCCTTTTATCTGCTAAAAACCCAAATTTAATTCCTGGTTGATTTGAAGTATAACAATATATAGTCAAATTCCCACTGGATTTTCTGCTTCCCTTTTCAAAAACCTCCTCGAATTCTTTTTTTGATTTTAAAATTAATAGTTTGGGTAAACTTTCATCTTTCATTTATAATGGTTCTCAAAAAAGACGGTGTCGGAGTGTACCGGCATTATTTTTTTTATGCTTTTGGAACCGTTACGGTTAAGCGGTGCCTTCCCTTTTGTCTTCTCTTTCTCAAAACTTTTCTGCCCCCTTTGGTTTTCATCCGCTTGCGGAAGCCGTGGTCTTTGATTCTTCTGCGGTTGTGCGGTTGATAAGTTCTTTTCATATAGCTCCTTGAGTTTTATAAGTTGAAATTTCAAATTAAACAAACTTGGCAGCCATAGTCAAGCGAAAAGAGTTAACGATTCAAATCTAAAAGTTTTTTCTGTGTTCGCAAAAAATTGCTGTAATCTTTACGATTAGCGCCAAAATAAGAAGTTCCGGAGGAAAATTCACACTGCCAAAGCTTTTTTACTTGGCCGTTCTTTAACTTCCCATCTGGCTGTTTGTTGCGGAAGCGGTTTTGGGCCGGCCGGCAAATAAAGTTTTCAGCAAAACATTTTTGAAATTTCTCTTAAATAAAATTTCGCTAAGCAGTTCAAATGGCTGCTCAAAAGTTTTTTTTGAAGTAATCTTTTTTTATCTCTTGACAAAAACCATTTGACAAATATTTTAGAACTAAATGGTCAAGGCTTTGACCATAAATGAATTTTTGGGGAAGTTTTTTAATCAATTACGATAAAAAATAAAAATTGGAAAATTAAACCCGACCGATACGAAATCTAAATTTTAAGGGTGCTTTGAGGTTGGAACCTTTAAAATTTCCCAACTAAAACCAAAAAAATCGTCTGAATTCAAAACTTATCCACATCTGTGGATAAGTTGTTATTAGCCCATGCCTCAAGAAAATGAAGCTCTCTGGCAAAACTGCCTTGAGATAATCCAGACCAAAATCCAAAAGGAGTCTTTTTATACCTGGTTCAGGCCCACCAGAGGGGTTCCGGCGGATAGCAATACCCTAAAAGTGGCTGTCCCCAATGGGTTTGTGGCAGAATGGTTGGAGGAGCATTATTTACAGTTGATAAAAGAGGTAACGAGGGAAACCGTTGGTTCTGAACTAGAAATTACTTTTTCTCTTTTCAAAGAACTGGGTGAGGGGGGGATGTCCCCGGAATTAGTTGAGGTTCAGGAAATTGCTGTTCCGGAGAAACCTCAAACCATAAATCAACCTAATGGGTCGAACAGAGCTCTCCCTAACTTCAACTCCCGCTATACCTTCGAATCTTTTGTGGTGGGGGAAAATAGCCAGTTTGCCCGGGCTGCGGCTTTGGCGGTGGCGGAAGCGCCCGGCAAGACTAAATACAATCCTTTGTATATTTATGGAGGAGTGGGATTGGGGAAAACCCATCTGATTCAAGCCATCGGGCATTATGTAGGAGAATTGGCCCAAACTTCTCCCACGGGGATGGTCAAACCCTTGACCTACAAAATTTACTATGTGACCAGCGAAAAATTCACCAACGACTTTATTTATGCCATCGGGACCTCCACCATGCAGAAATTTACCGAGCATTATCGCAATGTGGATTTACTATTGGTAGATGACATCCAGTTTTTTGCCGGCAAAGAATCCACCCAAGTGCAGTTCTTTCATACCTTTAACGCTTTATACCAAGCTGGCAAACAGATTGTCTTGACCAGCGACCGGGCCCCCCATGAAATCAGCGGTTTGGAAGAAAGACTGCTCTCCCGTTTTCAGTGGGGATTGGTGACAGACATTCAACCCCCGGATTTGGAGACCCGCATAGCAATTATAAATAAAAAACTGGCATCTGAAAAAGTGGTGCTACCCTTTGAGGTGGCCCAATTTATAGCTCAAACCTTTACCGCTAATATCAGGGAGTTGGAAGGGGCTTTGATCCGGCTTCTGGCTTACGCTTCCATTTCCAGTAAATCTATCACATTGAATTTAGCCGAAGAGGTTTTAAAAAATGGAACCCATAAAGCTTCCTTCGGCAAGGGGAATAAAGAGGTTTCCATAGAGCTCATAATGAAGAAAGTGGCTTTGTTTTTCAATTTGAGCGAAGCCGAGTTGAAATCCAAGAGCAAAACCAAAGAGCTCGCTTTCGCCAGACAGGTGGGGATGTATCTGGCCCATAAGCTGACCCAGTATTCTCTGAAAACCATCGGCGAGAAATTCGGAGGGCGGGACCACTCTACCGTGATTCATGCCTGCAAATTGGTGGAAGAGGGTCTGAAAAAGGAACCGGCTTTAAAAAATAGAATAGATAAAATTATAAATTCATTATATTAGCGAGTTTTGAAGCACGGGAATAATGATTAAACCGGGTGGACATAACGTGGAAAAGTTGTCAACAAAAATACCCTGTTTTTATCCAGAACTTATGAAAAACATTTTGACAAATTATCAACATTTTACTTTGTTATTGGACAAGAGTTTATTATATTTTTCCACAAATTCACAGTATTAGTATTATTATTAGGTTTTATATTATTTAAAGAAGATGAAAAAAGAATAATAATTAGTTGGCACCGTCTCCCTGCGGATGCTGTCCCTGCGGGATACCCGAAGTCAAAGACGGAGGGTGTAAGCGTAGGCGTAACCAAAATGGAGGAGCTATGAAATTTGTCGCCCAAAGAAGTAAAATCTTAGAAGGTTTGCTGAATATTTTGAATGTCCTGCCCACCCGCTCCACCTTGCCGATTCTTTCCAATATTTTATTGGAAACCACAGAAGCAAAAGAGGGGAAAGGGGCCGGCTCCCAGCTGAAAATTGCAGCAACGGATTTGGATATGTCCATGATGTCGTATCTGCCGGTGGCTGTCAGCAAGAAAGGGTCCATTACCATTCCGGGAAAAACTTTTGTGGATATCATCCGGGAAGCTCAGGAAGGAGAAATTGCTTTCACGGCCACAGACAACAGACTGGAAATTAAATTAGAAAACGGAAGCTACAAAATAGGCGGAATCCCGGCGGCCGAGTTTCCCAAACTGCCGGAAGTAAATACCGCCCGGCAAAATAAAGTTTCCTCCCAGGATTTAGTGCGGATGGTCAGAAAAACCGTGTTTGCCATTTCCGGGGATGAGACCCGGCCGGCTTTAAACGGGGCTTTGTGGAAAGCCGAGGATGAATCGATGCTGATGGTGGCCACTGACGGTCACCGGTTGGCTAAAGTTTCTATGAAAAATAAAAAATTTCACGGGCTTTCCGGCTCGGTCATCGTTCCCCCCAAAGCTTTGAATCTCTTGGTCAAATTAATCGGGGATGAAGACAAGGATATCGGGGTGATTTTCGGAGATAACCATCTGATTTTTAATTTAGAGGATTCGGTCATCTCTTCCCGCTTGATAGAGGGACCATATCCCAATTATGAGGCGGTTATTCCCAAGGATAATGATAAAAAATTAATCGTGGAAAAAGAGCTTTTGGCATCTACGACCAGACGAGTCTCAATTTTATCCAATAATTTCACCCACCAGATTAAATTTGCGGTAAAAAAAGATAAAATGGAACTTTCCGCCGCGAACACCGATTTAGGCGGAGAGGCCCGGGAGACCATTCCCTGTGATTACGACGGGGAGGAAATGGAGCTGGGGTTTAATGCCAATTATGTTTTAGATATCTTAAAGCAGATGGACGGAGACAAAGTGACCTTTTCTTTGAATACTCCGGTCTCGGCTGGAATGATTTTCCCCAGAGAGAAGAAGGAAAATGAGGAGTATTTCTGTCTGATTATGCCTTTGAGGTTGGCGGATTAGAACACGAAAGCACGGAGTAAAGAGACACGAAAGGTACGAAAAAAGATAACATACTAAACCCATGTCAATAGTAACGAAAATTTTCAAATTATTCTTCGGGTTTCTTTTGGTGCTGTTCCTGCTGGCTTTGGCAGTGGGGAAATTTTTGGGCTGGGCTATCGGAGCTGTGTTTACGACAGTGGCTGTGGTGTTGGGTGGAATTGTGGTGGGGCTGGTGGTGGGAATCGGGGTGCCCCTGGGAATTCTTTTGGGAAATGTAATTTTGGTGGGCTTCTGTATATTTTTATTTCTGGGATTTTTCATGGTTCTAGTCAACCGGCGCAGAAGAAAATTTAGAGTTTAAAAAATTAAAAAAAGATACGGAGGAGGGATGAATAAATTTTTACGTTATTATTACAATGAAGATTTAAAGTGCCCCAAATGCCATCACGGGGAGCTTTCGTCCCCTGAGGTAAAATGGCATTTTTGCAGGAAATGTCAAAAAGACCACATTTATAGGTTATGTTGGCGGGACATTTGGCAGGATAAGTGGGAAAGGGAAGCTTTAGAGGAAGAGCTGAAGGTATTATTAAAAGATAAAGAACATGAATTTATTCAGAAGAACCACTTTTCCAAGGAGTTATGGATAGACGATAAGAGAGTGGCATTCTGTCATCATTGCGACCATTATATCTTAATAGAAGGTGAAAAAAGAGAGCGTATGAAACAAGAAGAGGGTATAAGTCAAAGAGGTTTCGGTCAAATAATTAAAGAAAAAATATTAGAAAGGAAGCTGTCTTACAAGAAGGTGGATTACCTAACCCGTATCAACGGGTTGTCTGCTATTGAAAGGGGCGTCAAGCCTTCGCTAATCGATGTTATTAAATTGGCCGAGTTTTTCGGATTAGATGTAAGAGAGATGTTACGTTTGGCTTTGGGGATAGATAAGACGAAAGAAGAAATTTTAGTTAGCTATCCAAAAGAAGAGCGGGAGGGAATTGAAAGATGGTTAAAAAGAGGAACCGATAAGCTAAACTGCCCAAAGTGTCAAAAGAAGAGTTTAATTTATAAGAAATCTTACGAAGGACGGGTTTTTGGCATGAAGGAATATACCGATTGGTTGGAATGTCCCGAATGCAAAATAAGAGTGAATTTCTGGGCTTAACCTCTTTGCTTGGGTAGGCGAGCCGCGTTCCCCTCCATTGATGTAATATGGAGAAAGGTCGGGAAGCGATCCCGACCTACGGAATCTTGAGAAACTCAAAATGAAAGAAGGAACTGACCTCACCCCTGCCCTCTCCTCAAAGGAGAGGGGGAATAAAGAAAAAATGCATTTAGAAACCCTAGAGCTTTTTAATTTCAGAAATTATTCCCACCTCCAAGTAAAATTTGATCCCAAGATAAATTTAATCTTGGGTGAAAACGGCTCCGGCAAGACCAATCTTTTGGAAGCTATTTTTTTTTAAGCACTGCCAGACCACTTCGGGCTTCCGAAGAGGCCAATCTAATCAAGACCTCTGAAAATTATTTAAGAGTCATCGGTGAAGGTTTCTGCCCCCAGCCCACCAAAGTAGAAGTCGCTCTGGGTTTAGATGGCACCAAAAATTTAAAAATCAACGATTCACCACACAAAAAGCTGACCGACTTATACGGCTATTTTCAAGCCGTATCCATTTCCTGGGATGACATCGGTTTAATCTTAGGTGCACCGGCCCGCAGAAGAAAATTTTTGGATCTGAATTTATCCTTTGCTCATCCGGTTTATTTAGACACACTTTTGGATTATCAGAAAGTCTTGGAGCAGAGAAATAAATTTTTGAAAGATTACCGTGAAAAGAAAGAAAGCAACTGGGAGGGACAGTCTGGATTTAAAGTGCAGTTGGTCCAGTTAGGCACAGAGATAATCAAAAGAAGGAAAAATTTCTTGGAGCAGATTTTCCCCCAAGCCCAAAAATATTATCAGGAGATTTCCGCCGGGATGGTCAACAATAGTCAACATATATCTATTATTGACCATATGTTGACTAAAGAAAAATTAAAGTTAGAGTACAAGCCCACTTTTTTTGCAAGAAGACCGGAAGAAATGGTCAACAATAGTCAACCTATATCTATTATTGACCATATGTTGACTATAGAGCAAAACTATCTTCTGGCATTTGAGGAGGCGGAAAACCGGGAAAAAAGCTGGGGAGTTACCTTAATTGGCCCGCACCGGGACGATATTGAGTTGAAAATCAATAGTTACGACTTAAGAGAGTTCGGCTCCCAGGGGCAGGCCCGGACCGCTATGCTGGCTTTGAAGCTGGCGGCTATGGATTATCTGGCTACTCTTCGCGAGCAGACACCCATTTTACTTTTAGATGAGGTTTTTGCTGATTTGGATGAGAAAAGAACTGAATATTTGTCAAATCTGCTGGAGAAAAAGGGGCAGGTTTTTATCGCCACCTCCAAAGAGAAGGAGCTGGGAGGTAAGGTGCTCGAAGGGAAGAAATTTCATATAAAAGAAAATCAGGTTTTAGAAAGCTAATATATTTTCCAATCTGTTGTTCTACAATAGGTTAAATATTATGAAAAGATTAAAAAAAGCTTGCTTATTTGACGTAATACTATTATAATATCTGGTAAATTATGGGATACACCAAAGCTCCGGAAAGCTTAAGTTCAGTCCTGGGAAACCTCTTGAAAAAGAGGGGCTGGGAGCGTAAAATAAAGGAGTTTCAAGCCCTGGCGAACTGGCCTAAAATAGTGGGTCCCAAGGTGGCGGAGAATTCAAAGCCGGTCAGAATTGAGGGGCAGAAGCTGTTTGTGAGAGTGGAAAATTCGGTCTGGAAGAATGAGCTGGTCTTTATGCAAAAAGAGATTAAGGAAAAATTGAATAAGTCGGTGAATGGAGAGGTTATTAAGGATATTATATTTGTGAATTAAAACACAGAAACACCCTTCGACTATGCTCAGGGCAAGCGAAGATGCTAAAGAGACGAAATACACTAAATAAAATTTGAGTAATTGAGTTCGGTAGTTGAGGTAATGGAGTAAAAATAAAAGTAAAAACTTATCTAAAATTAACCCCTCCTAATTTTAGAAAAGCCGGGGTATTGTGCCTCGGCTTACCCGAAAAAGAAATTTGGGTGAACTAATTGTAGATTAAATTGAAAACTTAAGGAGGGGTAAATGGATTTAGAGATGGCCAAAGAGAAAAAAGATATCTTACAAGCCGGTCCGGCAACCTTAAAAGGGCATCATTACGACGCCGCCACTATCCAGGTCTTAAAAGGACTGGAGGCGGTCAGAAGACGTCCCTCGATGTATATCGGGGATACTTCGACCCGGGGATTACACCATTTGGTATATGAAGTGGTAGACAACTCGGTAGATGAGGCCTTAGCCGGATACTGCACCAAAATTTCCGTCACCATTCACCTGGATAATTCGGTTACCGTGGAAGATAACGGCCGGGGAATCCCGGTGGATATGCACCCTACCCAGAAAAAATCTGCTTTGGAAGTGGTCATGACCATGCTGCACGCCGGGGGAAAATTTGACCACCAGACCTATAAAGTTTCCGGAGGTCTGCACGGGGTAGGAGTCTCGGTAGTCAACGCCCTTTCGGAATTTTGCGAAGTGGAAGTGTACCGGGACGGGAAAATTCATTATCAGAAATATGAAAGAGGAAATGCCAAAGGGGAAGTTAAAGAGACCGGAAAGACCAATAAGACTGGAACTAAAACCGATTTTAAGCCAGACCAAGAAATCTTCCCTAAGATAGATTTCAACTTTGATGTAGTTTCGGCCCGCTTAAGAGAATTGGCTTTCTTAAACAAGGGTTTAGAGATAACTATCTTAGACGAGAGAAGCAAAAAGTCCCATAATTTTAAATATGATGGTGGACTGGCAGAGTTTGTCAAGTATCTGAATGAAGGAAAAGAGCCCTTACATCCCAAAGTAATCTATATCCATAAAGAAAAGGAAAAAGTGGACGTGGAGATGGCCTTACAGTACAACGACACCTATGTGGAAAACATCTTTTCCTATGTCAACAACATCAACACCATCGAAGGGGGAACCCACTTAGTCGGTTTCAAGACCGCCCTAACCCGGACCATCAATAACTATATCCAGAAAACCGGCTTAATTAAAAATGGGGAAGGGCTAAGTTTACAGGGTGAAGATACCAGAGAAGGTTTGACCGCAGTACTTTCAGTCAAAATCCCGGACCCCCAGTTTGAAGGACAGACCAAAACTAAATTGGGAAATTCGGAAGTCAAAGGGATTGTGGAACAGATTACCGGTGAGAATCTAATCGGTTATTTTGAGGAAAATCCCGGGATTGCCAGAAGGATTGCCGAAAAAACAGTTTTAGCGGCCCGCTCCCGAGAAGCGGCCCGCAAAGCCAAAGAATTAACTCGCAGAAAATCAGCTTTAGATTCCGCTTCCTTACCCGGTAAACTTGCGGACTGTTCCCTGGACGACCCCAGATTATGTGAAATTTTCATAGTAGAGGGAGATTCGGCCGGCGGCTCTGCTAAACAGGGACGGGACCGAAAATTTCAGGCCATATTACCGGTCAAAGGAAAAATTTTAAACGTAGAAAAAGCCCGCTTGGACAAAGTTTTATCCAATGAAGAGATTCGGACCATGATTACCGCTCTGGGAACCGGGATAAAAGAAGATTTCAGTTTGGAAGAGGCCCGTTACCACAAAGTTATCATCATGACCGATGCGGATGTGGATGGCTCCCATATCCGGACTTTGATTCTGACATTTTTATACCGCTATATGAAAGAGCTCTTTGAGCAGGGGATGATTTATATTGCCCAGCCGCCATTATACAGAGTCAAAAAAGGAAACACCGAAAAGTATGTTTATTCTGATGCTGAAAAAGAGCAAGCCTTAAAGCAGATGGGTGGTGGAGATGGGGTTAATGTCCAGCGTTACAAAGGTCTGGGAGAAATGAACCCGGAGCAGTTGTGGAAAACCACCATGGACCCGGAGACCCGGACTTTGCTGCAGGTGACTTTAGAAGATGCGGCGGAAGCAGACCATATTTTCTCCATCCTGATGGGTGAACAGGTCGAACCCAGAAGGAAATTTATCGAAGAGAATGCCAAGTATGTGAAAAATCTGGATGTGTAAACAAGGAAATCGGAATCACGAAAGCACGAAAATCCGAAAAACACGAAGAAAAGCAAAAAGTTTAGTTAAGGATAACCCCTCCTTAATCCTCCCCTACAGGGGAGGATATTTTTTAGAAAGACAAATTTGAGAAAGGCGGGAAACATATTTCAAGAAGAGGTTGTTTTTTTAGATTAATTTCTTAAATTTAGAGCTAAATTAAAAGGATAATTATGCCTGATAAATCCAAATCTCCCAATCCCAAAATCGGGGATGAAGCAGTCCAAGCCAAAACCGGCAAAAACTGGCAGGGGTGGTTCGCGGTTTTAGATAAAGCCCATGCCAAAAAGATGAATCATACCGAAATCGCTACTTATTTGTATGAAAAGCAGAAATTGGATAGTTGGTGGGCTCAGATGGTAGCGGTTACCTATGAGCAGACACGGGGCTTGAGGCAAAAACATGAAAGACCGGGAGGGTATGAAATTTCCGTCAGCAAGGTTATCCCGGTTCCGCTCTCCTCATTATATAAGTCCTGGATGGATGAAAAAGTCCGGGGCAGCTGGTTGAAAGAAAAAGGATTGACCGTGCGGAAATCCATAACCAATAAATCCATGCGGGTAACCTGGGGTGATAACAAAACCAGTTTGGAGGTGTATTTTTGTCCCAAAGGTGACTCTAAGGCACAAGTAGTGGTGCAGCACACCAAATTAGCCAATCTGACTGAAGCAGAGAAAATGAAAAAATACTGGAAAGAGAAATTGGAAAAATTAAATGGAGTGCTGGGGAAATAGGTCTCTGAATCACGAAGGCACGAAAAAAACACGAAATCGAGAAATAAAAGAGTCAAAAAAAAGAGAAGATATGAAAAAACTAATTTTGTTGATAACCGGTCTGGTCTTTCTTTCAGTTAACCAACTTTTAGCCGATGAGAAAAAATCAGAGCCGCAGATGCCTCCGAAGCCTAAATTTACTTCGGAGCTGAGGGAGTTATCCTTTTTGGTGGGAAATTTTGCTTCAGATATTACCATTCATGATAGCCCCTTGTCAAAGCCAGGTCCGGGTAAAGGGACCCTGATAAGTCAATGGGGACTGGATTCCACTTTTTTGCTTTTCAATGTAGACGAAATAGGTCCGGAGGGAAGATACCGAGGACACGGCTATCTGACTTACGATAAGCTGGAAAAGAAATATCGGATGTGGTGGTTTAATAACTGCGGGGAGGCGTCGGAGTATGAGGGAGGTTTTGTCAGGGACACTCTGGTTTTGGAAGGAGAAATGCAGACCCCGGAAAAAATTATGAAATTGAAACTTTTGTGGCACAAACAAGGTGATAAAGTGGTCTTGCGAGTGATGGCGGACTTGGGAGAAGGGTATAAGCCGCTATCGGAGCGAATTGCCAAGCGGCTGAAGATTGGTAAAATAAATACAGAGGTGAAATAACAAGAGTAGGCCCAAACCATGAGCGGGACAAAAAGGAAGGAGCAGGTATGAAGAAATTAACTTTGCTGTTAACCGGTTTGCTGTTTCTGCTGACACTGAGTCTGTTGCAGGCAGAGGATAAAAAGTCAGAGCAGGAGATGATGCAAAAGCCGAAATTCAGTCCGGAGTTAGCCAAACTGAATTTCTTGGTGGGAAAATTTGACCTGGACGTGATGATGTATAAAAATCCAATGGGAGAAGGTGGTCCGGGTAAAGGGAAATCAAATAATTACTGGGGATTGGATTCAATGTTTTTGATGATAGAGCATGAGGACACCAGCCCTATGGGACACTATTTGGGACACGGGCTTCTGACTTATGATATGACGAAGGAGAAATATAAATTGTGGTGGTTCACCAACTGGGGGGAGGCCTCGGACTATGAAGGAGATTTTATCGGTGACACTCTCAATTTAGAAACCAGCATGGATATGCCGGATGGTTCGAAGTTCGCCTTGAAATTGATGTATCACCCGGAAGGGAAAAAAGTAAAGTTCAGGATTTTTGCCGACGAAGGGAAGGGGTATAATCTCCTGATGGATGCGAGTTATAATCCTATGAAGGGCGGGAAGAAGTAACACGAAGCACCCTTCGACTACGCTTCAGGGCAAGCGAAAGAAAAGATGAAAGGCACGAAAAGGCCATTGAGTCATCCTGAGCCCTTCCGATTAACTCAGGGTAAACGAAGTGAATGATCTTGTTGCATAAGCAGGGGGTTCTTCGCTTACGCTCAGAATGACAAGGCCAAAAGGAAACGAGAGCTGTTCCGAAACAAAACCAGGATAAAACATAGATGGCAAAGCTGGCCGAAAAACTTATAATACCGTTTATCATCGCGATTATTTCCATCGCGGCTACGTTTCTTATCACCAGCCACTTTGAGAAGAGAGCCAGATTAGGATATCAACTGCTTTCCAAGACCTCCTTAATCGAGATAAAGCCGGATATCAGAAACAGAATCAAGGTATTTTATGAAGATAAGGAAACCGATAAAATCTACAGCTTCAAAGTCAGGGTGGTGAATTACGGGAACGTCGCTCTGCGCAATCAAAAAATCTCCTTCCAGTTCGACGCTGCCACTCAGATAATTTCCGACTCTTTCGTAACCAAGCCGGCCGAGGGATTCGAAGAGATTTTTCACACTGAAGGAGGAGTCCAGAGCAACAAAAGGGAATATATTATTTCGCTTCTGAATCCTTTGAAGTTGGGGGATGAGATAGTCTGGAATTTTATCACCATAAATAATAATTCCGATTATATCAAAGTCTCGGCCCGGGGAGAGGGTTTAGAATTTAATATATTTGACCCTATCACCAAAAATGAAGAGATTCTATCCGGGCTGAAAGGTTTGACGGTTCTGATTGCTTTTATTTTAGGTCTTTGTCTGGGGTATTTAAAGCAGGCCTATCGTAGCGGCAAGAAAAAGTTTTCCAAGAAATTCTGGGCGGTGCTTCTTATCAGTGGTGTTTTGGAGTTTATTTTATTAATTTATCTGTTTAAGTGATAAATAAGTAGGAGAAAATCACCAGCCTATTATAGTTTGATGGTCGAGAACGGATAACGGGGAAATACAATGAAACATAAGCCAGTTCTTATTAAAAATCAACACGATATTGAGCTTCTAAAAGTTATTAAATATATTGGCGTTGTCAACATGGAATTTCGTGATGATTTACACCACCCACTCCCTCCATATCATATCTATGAATTAGCTGATCAAGAAATAGCAATATCAGCTGTTAGTGCATACAGAACTTTCGACCAGCACATTGAATTTTTGCGAGATGCCCTAAAGAATGGTATACGTATTTATGTCCTTATTCTTCATCCCAATAGTCCGGAAGTCGATTCATTGAGCAAACGAGAAGACAAACCCATTTTAGATGATATAAAGGGAGTGATCGGTGTTATTAAAAGAGAAAACTTTTATAACAATTCTAATTTCAAAATAAAATTTCTTATAAAATTACCTCCTTATACAGCAGTTATGATTGACGGAGATATTGAAACGATAGGAAAACCCATGGATAGGTATGGATTAATGCGCATCCAGCTAAGAGGCGTGCACTCTACTCAACACGAAGGACTCATTATCCAGTTAAAAAAGAAAAACAATAAACAAAGGGGAGCGTTTGAGTATTACGCTAAGGATTTGAGAGACCAATGGAAAATAGATGGAACAGAGCACCCCGAACTATTTAGTTCCTAATTTATATTACAACAAGGTAATTGCAAGAACAAGAGAAAAACAAAATTAGAAGCGCATGAATTGGTAACAAAAAAACAAAGTATAGAACATGTCGAATGAGATTGTTACTGTAATAATATCAGTGGTTGGCGGAAGTATTCTGGGAAGTATTGGAACATTAATTGTAGGGAAAAAACTCAAAGAAAGAAAAAGCTTAGCATATGAAATTTTATCTAAAATGTCCTTGATTGATGTGAAAGATGAGGTAAAAAAGAAAATTAAAATTCAGTATGAAGAATTCCCAGCGGATAATATATTCTCATTCAAAATCAGAATTGTCAATGACGGGACTGCAGCTTTAAAAGATCAACCCATCCTATTTGAGTTCCCAAAGGGCACCATAACTTTAGAAACCAAAATAGATACAAAACCAAAAATGGAATTTGGGCCAATTGCCTGGCTAAAAAAAGGAGAAGGGGATTTTCATTTGGAAAGATTCCAAATTGGCATGATGAATCCAAAGGAAGAGGTCGAATTTGACTTCTTGACCATAAATAATGTGAATGACGCTGTGAAGGTTCATTGTAAAGGAGAAAATTTAAGATTTCATCAAATAGACCCACAAAAAAGGGCCCAAAAGGAAAAAAACATCACGAACGCTGTTTTTTGGATTCCTTTTGCTCTTTTCATCTTGGGCGGTATTTTAAGCTTAATATTTAAAGAAAAAAAATACTTTGAGGTGCTTGCCTGGCCACTTATTCTATTGTTAGCAGGAGGGGGCATTATATTAATATACGTGTTTATCATTGATCCGATTATCAGATTTGGAAAACAGAAAGTTACTTAATATAAGACATCATAATTTAAAATTTTACAGGAAGGTTTGGTGAATGGTCCCAATTCCTAATTAGAACAAAATTTATGCCTTTTGAAAGAGAAAAAATAGTTCCAACATACATTGAAGAGGAGATGAAGTCCTCTTACATCGACTATTCCATGTCGGTGATAACTGCCCGGGCCTTACCGGATGTCAGAGACGGATTAAAACCCTCCAACCGCCGGATTCTGGTAGCCATGAACGATTTGAATTTAGCTCCCGGTCGTCCCCACAGAAAATGCGCCAAAATCGCCGGTGACACTTCCGGAAATTACCATCCCCACGGAGAGCAGGTAGTTTATCCCACTTTAGTCCGTATGGCCCAGGATTTCAACATGCGCTGCCGTCTGGTTGACGGGCAGGGAAATTTCGGCTCCATAGACGGAGATGCCCCGGCCGCCATGCGATACACCGAAGCCCGCTTAACTCCTTTGGCCATGGAGATGTTAGAAGATTTGGAAAAAGATACAGTTAATTTTGTTTCCAATTATGATGAGACCAGAAAAGAACCCACCGTTCTACCTTCCAAATTCCCCAACCTAATCTGCAACGGCTCCTCCGGAATCGCAGTCGGAATGGCCACCAATATCCCCCCCCATAATTTAGGAGAAGCGGCGGATGCGCTGCTGGCCTTAATCGATGACCCGGAAATAGAGGACGAAGAGATTTTTGAGCACATTTTGGGGCCGGATTTTCCCACCGGCGGAATTATCAACGGCAAAAGAGGAATAATAGAAGCCTACAAAACCGGCAAAGGGAAAATAATTTTAAAAGCCAGAGCCAACATAGAAACCGAAAAAAGCGGCAGACAGGCCATTGTAGTGACCGAAATTCCTTATCAGGTAAATAAATCCTCTCTTTTAGAAAGAATCGCTCAATTGGCCAGGGACAAACAATTGGAGGGAATTTCCGACCTGCGGGATGAATCAGACCGGGAAGGGATGAGAATAGTAATCGAGCTCAAACGGGATTCTCAACCGGAAATCGTCTTAAACCAGCTTTTCAAGCAGACCCAGATGCAGGAGACCTTCGGAATCATAATGCTGGCGTTGGTGGAGGGTCAGCCGAAAATTTTAACCTTAAGAGAAATTTTAACCCACTTCATCGGCCATCGCCACAACGTGGTCACCCGCCGGACCAAATTCGACTTAAAGAAAGCCGAAGAGAAAGCCCATATTTTGGAAGGGTTAAAAATCTGCATCGAGAATATAGACGCCATTATCAAGTTAATAAAAGGGTCGAAGACCCCCCTGGATGCCAAAGAAAACTTGATGAAGAAGTACAAGCTTTCTGAAATCCAGGCCCAGGCCATATTAGATATGACTTTGCGCCGCCTGACCAATCTGGAAAGAGAAAAAATCGAGCAGGATTATCTGGATACCATCAAGTTTATTTCCGAACTGAAAGGAATTTTGGACTCCCAGACCAAGCGGATGAAAATAATCAAAGATGAGCTTTTAGAACTGAAGAAAAAGTATGCCGACCCCCGCCGGACCGAAATCCTGGAAGCCGAGGAAGGGGAATTTACCTTAGAAGATTTGATAGCCGAAGAGGATATGGTCATCACCATCACCCATTCCGGCTATGTCAAACGTTTAGGTGTACACGCCTACCGCAAGCAGGGCCGGGGAGGAAAAGGGGTCATCGGAATAGAAACTCGTGAAGAGGATTTTGTGGAGCATCTTTTCATCGCCTCTACCCATGATTACATCTTATTTTTCACCAATAAAGGGAAATGCCACTGGCTAAAAGTGCATGAAATCCCCCAGGCCGGTCGGGCCGCCAAGGGTAAACCAATAATTAATCTTTTAGAACTACAGGAAGGAGAAAAAGTCAAGGCCTACGTGCCGGTCAAGAAATTCGATGATAAAAATTTTATAATAATGGCTACCAAAAACGGGATTGTCAAAAAGAGCTCTTTGACTGCCTTTTCCAATCCCCGCCGGGGAGGGATTATCGCTATCGGAATTGAAGAAAAAGATGAGTTAATCGGAGCCAGCCAGACTGATGGGAGCTGTGACATCGTCTTAGCCACCTGCGAAGGACAGGCGGTCCGTTTCCCGGAGGATAAAGTGCGGGAAATGGGGAGACAGGCCTATGGAGTCAAGGGGATTACCCTGGAAAAAAATGATTTTGTCATCGGGATGGTGGTCATCAAACGGGACTCTACCTTGCTTTCCGTGACCGAAAACGGTTACGGCAAAAGAAGCCCGATTTCAGATTACCGGCTCACCAACCGGGGCGGCAAGGGGGTCATCAATATCAAAACCACCGACAGAAACGGAAAAGTGGTGGCCATCAAAGAGGTCTTGGATGAAGATGAGCTGATGCTGATCACCCAAAGAGGAATGATTATAAGGTTACCAGTAAAAACCATCAAGGTGATTGGAAGAAATACCCAGGGGGTAAGATTGATTAATTTAGACTCGGGTGATAAGGTAACAGATGTTGCCAGAGTGATAAAATCAGAAGAAGAAGAGAAAGCCGAAGTCGGAGTTGTGGCTGAAGAATAGAATTTTTGAATCACGAAGGCACCCTTCGACCCGCCATTGGCGGGCTCAGGGCAAGCGAAAGATACGAAAATCATAAGTGATTTAAAGCTGGATAATCTAAAGTACCACACGGCAGAGACAATCAAAATGACTGACCCCACCCCTCCCTCCCCTTAAAGGAGAGGGAGACTCAAATTTTTTATGACTCCCCAAGGTTTTAAAATTGCTTTCTGGTTTTTGATTTCATTTTTGTTGTTGCGTATTTTACTTACAGCCTGGCAGAAGGTCAGTGTTCTTAAAACCGGAGAAAAATTCAATTTTCTCCTGACCAGATTTAATTTGAAAGATGAAGTTTCCTGGCGGGATGTCAGATATTCCCTATATGTGATAATAGATTTTTTGGTCTCTATGTTTATCTTAATCTGGCTGGTGGAGAAGGTTTTGTAATGAAAAAATCACAGCAGATTAAACGGATGTAGCGGAGAGATTCTGAATCACGAAATCACGAAAATTTAAAGAAAAACAGTATTACTTAACAGCGGTTTCTGAAATTAAAGAAGATTAGAGCTTAGATTGAAAACTCCCTAAAAATTAAACAAGAAAAAGTCAAAAATTTCACAAGATAGCAGGGTCTTTATCGTATAATAAACAAGAGGAAAAGGTAAAACAGAGTAAAACAGAGGAAGGAGATTATGTCGAAGGTAAAAATTTTGGTCGGGTGGAGTTTGATATTTTTGATTGGTGCAGTCGGTTCGGCATTTGCCAAAACTAATCCCAAAGCCCAGAGGCATTATGAAATCGGGATGAAGTATCGAGAGTACGATAGAGTACGGGCTATCTCGGAATTTCAAAAGGCGGTCACTTTAGACCCCACTTTTACCGAAGCCCGCTTCGAATTAGGGTCCATGTATATCGACAACGGTCAGCTGGACAAGGCCCTGGTGGAATTAAAAATTGTCAAAAAAAATAATCCCAGCCATCGCCGCCTGCACACTCATTTTGGCTTAATTTATCACCGCTGGGGATTGATTGAGTGGAGCCGAGCGATTCAGATCGACCCGGTCTATATCTATAAAGATGACGGCAAACAAGTTTTTTACAAAAAAGGAACTCCCCCGGAGACCATCATCAATCAATACAAAAAAGAGATGGAAAAAGATACTAGCAATGCTTTGGCGCATTACAACCTGCGGGGGGTGTATTATGACCTGGCCATTGAAGCGTACGTAAAAGGGGTGGCAGCTAACCCCCAAGATACTTTAGCGCATCTAAGTTTGGGGCTGGCTTATTTGGAAAGAGGAAAAACCGAGAAAGCCAAAGTCCAGCTCAAAATTTTAGAAAAATTGTCAATGGAAGCGGCTAATAATTTAAGACAATCGGTCGTCTATCAAGAACAACAAAGAGCCCAATTTCTGGAGGAGCAGAAAGCCAATCCCAAATAAAAAACAGTTGACAATTTCTAATTTGCAACCTTTCTTAAATCTAAATTAGATTAAAAGGAGGTGGGAAAATATGTGTAGCACCTGTGGTTGTACCAAATGTAAGAAGTGCGGTAAGGTTCCAGCCCAGTGTAAATGCGGTAAATAAGAGTTTGCTACATTAAGATTGTTTTTCATAAAACAACTCGAGCAAATTCGAGGTGTTAAAATTATTTTAAATCTAGCTTTAAGGTCGGGATAAGTTATTCCGACCTTATATTTTGAGGGGGATTTCTATGACTACGCGCAGAATCATCAGTTGGCTGAATCTCTTGATGGGATTTGTGCTTCTATTGGTGGGAGTTTTGCATTTTGTGATGATGGGTCATATAGAAAACTTTATTTCCGGTCAGCTTGACCTACGGCAGAATATAGATAACTACGTTATAGCAATCTTCAAAGTCAATCATGTTGGTTCCGGAGTCTTTGTCCTTCTTTTAGGAATGATGCTCATCTACCTCAGCGGCTCAGGGCTACGACGGGGGAAAAGATGGGGCAGAAATTTAACAACTTTAGTGGGTTTAGGTATGTCGATTCTTTCTCTGATTTTATGGCTATCAGTCCCCAAAATTTTGCTTGAGGCCGAAGCTTTTAAAATAGCCCTTATCTCCCTCTCTGCCGTGGGAGTCATAACCCTCCTTCCCCTTTTGCTTTTCTGGAAGCATTTCAATGAGAGGTAATAACCTACCTGGCTTTTTTCCACAAAGGACTTGCCTTTTCCCTCCCTTCTACATTATCTTTCTGTGGGGGAAATATCATCAGTTACAAGATAGTACAAAAAGAGAGCTTCTTTAGGAGCTTTCGGCTTCTATTTTTTTCCTAAGAAGTTTTGATAGTTTCTAAACCAGGGGAGGGGTCAGTTATTTGGTAGCCGCAGACTTCAGTCTGCGCCCAATTCATTCGCAACCTAAAGGTTGCGGCTACCTCGAAAAATAAGAGGTGAAAAATGAGAAAAAATAACATTATCAGAGGAGGTGTTGATGGAAACTCATCTATCAGATAAAAGCGGGGGGAAAAGAAACGGTTTTAAAAGTTTAACTCTTAACTTTACGGAGGTATGAAATGAAACGGTTTAAAACATTTTTGGTATTGAGTATATTTTTAATTCTCTGTTCTACGGTTTGGGCAGATATACCTAACTTGATTAACTTTCAAGGGATTTTGGATTCCAGCGGAAATCCTTTGGCTAATAAAACTAAAAGTGTGGAATTTAAAATCTATGCTGTTCCAGCAGGTGGAACTGTTTTCTGGTCAGAGACTCAATCTGTGACTACTAATGCCGGTGGAGTTTTTAATGTTTTATTAGGTTTTTCTAATCCTATTCCGGATTCTGTTTTTGATGATACTGTGCGTTATTTAGGTATTAACGTAGGAACTGATGGCGAGATGAACCCCAGACAGCAGATAGTCTCGAATGCCTATGGGTACAGAGTCAGCACGGTGGATGGGGCTACTGGTGGAACTATTTTTGGGAATACTTCTATTCAGAGTGACCTATATGTAAATGGCAATGTCGGCATCGGGACGCTAAATCCGACCGCCCCTCTGCATATATCAACGACTGGAAACTATCTTGGGAATTTTTTAACAACGGGCACTGGAGACCTCATCTTCAATGCGGTGCCGGGAAACAGCGGACGGCTTGTTTTCAACTCAAACAATTTGAATAGCCCCATCGCTTTTAGCATCGGTAATACAGAATTAATGCGGGTTGCCACCAATGGCAATGTCGGCATCGGGACGACCAGTCCAACAGAAAAACTTAGCATCTCGGGCGGTAATGTGGGGGTTAGTGGAGGAGGTGTACTGATTGAAGGGGGTCGGGGTATTTATTGGCCAAACAACTGCATTACCGGTGGCGCTAATTTAGAAATTCAAAGCGCTGGAGCCATTGTACTTCGGACAGGAGGAACATGCGCTGGGACCGCACGCATTGTAGTTGACGGAACAAATGGCAATGTCGGTATCGGCACTACCAGCCCCCCAAGGCGCCTTAGACGTTAGCTCCGCTACCGGTGCTTTAATCGTGCCTCGCATGACCACCGCTCAGAGAGATGCCCTAACCGCAGTTAACGGCATGATTATTTACAACACTACCACTAACCAGTTTAATTTCCGTGAAGCCGGGGCTTGGGTGACAAAATGAGTAACTTAAAAATATTAACGAGGTGCCAAATGAATACTTACAGTATGGCAGTAGCCAAAAAAATAATTCTTTTAGTTCCCTCTCCTTTGAGGGGAGGGTTAGGGAGGGGTAAGTTTAGTAATGTAATTTTCTTTACCGTGGGTTTAATTGTCTGTTCAGCACTTACAGCTTGGGCAGACAATAAAACTAACCCAGTCAAATCCGAACCAGTCCCCATCCAAAATATCGCTCCAAAAGAAGTGGCCACCCCCACAGCCTATGAAATCTCCTGGACCTCCATCAACGGCGGCGGAGAACTGGCCTCAACTTCCACAAACTATAAAATCAGAGCTTCCACCGCCCAATCCGTCATCGGAGAATCCCAATCCACCAATTACAAAATGGGAATCGGCTTTTGGTTTGGCACAGGTCTTTATTGCACCTCCAGACCCGGAGATGCCAATGGGGTTGGGGGAATTAATTTGACTGATGTAATCTATATGGTAAACCATGTCTTTAAAAGTGGACCCCAACCTGTTCCGAAGTGCAGAGGGGATGCCAACGGGAACGGGACACTTAACTTAACAGATATAATCTATCTGGTGAACCGTGTTTTTAAAGGAGGTCCTCAGCCAATCAAATCCGGGGTCTGCTGTTTGTAAAAAAACTATAGAGTTTGTCATCCTGAACCCTTCGACATGGCTCAGGATAAACGAAATCAAGGCTCTCGAAGTTAAAAAAACGTTTAAATGCGAGATTCTTCTCTTTCGCTCAGAATGACTCTGGGTAAAAAGCCACTTTGACACTTTGCGAAATTTCACTTGACAGACATACAAGTTTTTTGCTATATATTGTGAAAAATATCACATATGCAAAACATTAGAAAGATTTCGGATTCCACTATTCGTCGACTGTCTTTGTATTATAGAGCCTTATCCAATTCTGAAAAAGACGGTTACTTCACGGTCTCTTCCCAGGATTTAGCCAAAAAAGAAAGATTGACGCCGGCACAGGTCCGAAAAGATTTATCCTTCTTCGGCTCTTTCGGCACCCGGGGTTTGGGTTATCCGGTCAAAGAATTAAAAGAGAAAATCGGCTCGATTTTAGGATTGAACCGTTCCTGGAATGTGGCTTTAATCGGAGTAGGAAATTTGGGTTCAGCCCTGGCTTCTTACAAAGAATTTCAGAAGCAGGGGTTTCACATCAAACTTTTGTTTGACAACGATCCTAAAAAAATTGGCAGTTCCATAGACGGGATACCGATTTTAGATATCAAGCAGATAGGCACTCAATTAAAGCAGAATAAGATTGACTTGGTAATTATGACCTTACCTGGCCATACCGCACAAGGTGTGGCAGAGGAGGTGGTCAGAGCCGGAGTAAAAGCGATTTTGAATTTCGCCCCGGTCAGCCTAAAAGTTCCGGAAGATGTTTTTTTAAGAAATGAGAATATGGCTATCGAACTGGAATACCTTTCTTTTTGTCTGAAAAACAGAAATAATCCGGGGAAACACGCTTAAGATTATTTACAGCCGTAAATTTTCCCTCGGCTAAACCGCAGGTTTATCCGATTTCACCAACTCCGTTTTTCCGATCAAAACCGCCGCCAGTTTTTTCATGACCGTAAAAAGCTCCAATTTGGCAGGTTCATTCAGATATCTCTTTTTAAAATCCGGATTGGAGATTTCAGTTGCTATATCCCTTAAAACCTCCACCGCTTTTTCCAGCTCCAGATAGCTATTTTCATAATCGTTTTTAGCCAGAAAAGTTTTCCCTGAATAAAAATGGGACAGCCACATCAGCTCTTTCTTCTGCAGCTGCTGGGCCTCCTCTGCAGCCGTATTCAAAAACCCCAGAGCCTCATCCAGGTTTTTTTGCTCGAGATAAATTTTACCTTTAAGCAAATAAAATTCCGGCTGAAAATAACCGAAATCTCCGGTCTCAAAAAGGGCTTCAGTTTCCTTAAGCCGCTTTTCCAATTCAGAAAAGTTCCGGCTTTCCAAAAGGATAAAGCCCCAGCTTAGATTCAAAGCGATCCGGTCCTCGCTGAAGTTATTTTTTTGGGCCATTTGGCTGGCTTCCTGGATATAAGCCAGGCCTTTCTTATAATTTTTCTCCTGCAAAGCCAAATTAGTTTCAATCAGATAAGCCTGGATTTGAGATTTGGGGTCCTCTAGCTCCTTTAATCTGGAATAAGCCTGAGCCAGATAATCTTTGGCTAAAGAGGGCTGGTTCAAAGCCAGATAGAATTGAGATAGGTCTAAAAGCATCCAGGTTTCCAATTCTTTATCTCCGATAGAGGTAGCGGTTTTCCAGGCCTGCCTTAAAAATTCCTGGGCTTTGGTATAGGCAGCCAAATCCAGATAAGTTTTACCCAGTAATCTTTGAATTCTCCCCAAGCGGGCTTTAAAATCAATTTCTTGGGCTAGCTTCAGACCTACTTCTCCGAAATTTAAAGCCAAAAAAAATTTTCCGGTCTTAAAATAACTCTCGGTTAAATTTTCCAGATTAAACAGTTCCTCTTTTTTGTTTTCCGTTTTTTTATTTAATTCCCAGGACTCATTCAATGAAACAATGGCTTCCTGATATTTACCCAAAGCCATGTTGACCACTCCGATATTGTTCAAAGTCCGGGCTTTTTCCTCTAAATTATCTAAATTCCGTTTGAGCTCCAGAGAGCGGTGATAAAAACTCAGGGCTTGGTGGTACTGATTCTGGCTGAGATACAGGGAGCCGATGTTATTCAAGGTGGTTGCCAGGTCTCCCGGATTCTTCAGTTTCTCCTGAATTTTGATGGCTTTTTTAAAGGCCTCTTCGGACTTGGGATAATCCAAGGCCATCCAGTATATATTTCCCAAGTTATTGTAATTTCGGGCGATTTCCACTTCGTCCCCTAACTCCTGATAAATTTTTAAGGCCAAATTTAGGTAGGAAATGGCTTCCTGCGGAGAATTTTTCAGGCGATATAAATCGGTCAATCCTTTGTAGGTTTCGGCTTTGAGCCGAATCAAACCGGAATCCAAATCCAATTTTAAAATCTGGTTTAAATCCTCCAGTGACAAATTAAGCTCACCCATGCTTTTCCGGACCGCGGCTCTCTGAGCCAGAATTAAAGCGGTTTTAGCGGTTTTTTCTTTGGCCGGGAATTTTTGGGCTAAGCCCAGACAGGCCTCCAGATGCTGCAAGGCCTGGGCAAAAGCAAATTTTTGGGCTAAATTCTCAGCGGCCTGCTGACTGTATTGAAAACTTTTCTTATAATCTGCTGACTTGGAAAAATGAAAAGCCAAAGCTAAAACTCCCTCCGGAGTCTGGGGGCAATTCCGTTTTTCATAAAAGCTGCCAATTTTTGAATGCAGGTCCGGCTTATGGGGTACCTGTTCGTACAAAATTTGTTTTAAGGCCTGATTGGCAAATTGGTATTTGATTTTGACCCCCCAGGAGTCTTTTTTGGCCAAGAGGATCTGGTCTCTCAGAAAAACATATAAAGTTTCAAAAATTTGCTCCAAGTCCAGATTAGAAATAAAGCGGAAAGACTCCAGCTCAAAATTGTCCTCTAACACAGACGCCTTTCTCAAAATATTTAAAATCTCCGGGTTATATTGACTCAAGCCAAAAGAAAGCCAGCTTTTTAAATTGGGTGGAATGGGAACTTTTGAAAGCTTATCTACTGCAACCTGCCAGTTTCCTTCGGCTCGGTGAAGAATTTTTTGGTTATGTAGAAATTGTAAAATTTCCTGCAGATATAGGGGATTTCCATTGGAAAATTGGTAAAGATAAGTGGAAAATTCCGGGGAAGGTTTTCCGGGTGGCAATTTAGTCGCCACAAATTTTCTGGTCTGCTTGAAATTCAAACGGTTCAAAGTAACCAGGTGAGCTTTTTCCAGCTCAATGTGTCTTTTCAGAAAAATGCTGACCGGAGTTTTCTCCTCCAGATACTGGGGAGTACAGGTGGCTACCACAAAAAAACTGTTAGAAGCGGCTTGATAAGAATTGGTTTTTACAAACCTGAGCTCTTCTGGCTCAAAAAAATCGATATCGTCAATCAAGAGAGTCAGGGGAACCAGATCTGAGACTTTGGAAAGAAAGCTTACCCAAAAAGTTAAATCATGCGAGCTGTTGATTTTGGTGGCCTTACCTTTGCCGGAACCGAAAGTCTCCCTTAAACCGGATTTTATCTCCTGCTCCAGCTCCGATAATTTTCGGGGATGTTTTTCCTGCAGGAAATTATAGATAGTTTTCACCGACTCTAAAAGATTTTCAGCCAGCGACTTTTTCTGACCGGCTTTTATTTCTATGGCTAAGTAGCCGGCGGTTTGGGCTAGAAACTTCATTTCCCCCAGGAGCGTGGTTTTGCCGACCCCTTTTTCTCCGCTAATTATACACAGGTTAACTTGGGAGTCTTTCAAATTTTGTCTGAAAAACCGAAGCGGCTTGGCCAGACCAACCGGTTTTCCACTGTCCAGATAATCGGAAAAATAAGTCTCTTTGGGTTTGAATTTGGAGAGCTTCTCCAAAGTTGCCTGGACAAAGGAGATTTTTGAAATTCGGCTTTCCGGGTTTATTTCCAGTAGTTTCAAAATTAACTCAGAGAGCTCGGCCGGGATTTTGGAATTATGTTTAAGCGGTGAGAGCGGTTTTTGCTCCAGCTGAGCCGCCATCATCAAAGCTGGGTCGGCATAATCAAAAGGGAGTTTTCCGGTCAAGGCCTGGTAAAAGATTACCCCCAGAGAATACAGATCAGCTCTCTGATCAAAACCTTCCCCTTTTAGAATCTCCGGGGCAATATACCCCAGAGTTCCCTTTACATTTTTATTTTTCTCTAGTTGCGAGCTGGCCAAACCGAAATCCACGAGCTTAATTCCAAAGTGCGACTCGGTTTTAGATTTGGCGGTCGGCAAAATCAGGAAATTCTGGGGCTTCAGATCACAGTGAATGATTTTGTGAGCATGAATGAAATCCAAAACCTGACAGATCTGAGCGGCGATAGAATAAAAAGTTTTCAAATCTAAAACTTTCTTCTCCTCTAAAAAGGGCTCTCCCGGCACAAGCTCCATGGTATAGCCGACTTTTTTGTCTTCGGTTATGAAAAAATCATAAACTTCCGGCAGCCCGGGATGTTTTAGATTTTGCAGAAGCTTAAACTCTTTTTGGGAAAATCTGCCAAAGGAATCAGAGACTGAACTGGAATTGAGAAGTTTTAGGGCCAGTTTTTTGTCACTCCACAAGTCTTCCGCCAAAAAGACCGTTCCTAGACCGCCTTCCCCAATTTTCTTTAAAGTTTTGTAGCGGTTATAAAAAATATTTAAATCCATTTATGGTTATAGATCAAGGTGTTGACCATAAGGGAAAAGAATCTCCTGACTGCCGGATATGGGGGTTTTTGGCAAAAGCAAAGAGAAACTTGCGCATCGCTTCGGTTTAGAAAAGATAAATTCATAGATTTCATTTGTTCCGAGATTCATGTTTAACTGATACTCCAGCATATGCTTACAGCATGGTGTAACCAAAACATTCCTCGCTCCTCCGCTCAGACAAATCTCGGCTTAAATCCAAAATCGGATAAAACCGGGCTAAGCCAGGGGATTAGATAATTTTTCCTCGGTCGGCAAGCTGATAATGAAAGTGCTGCCTTTTTGGGGCTGGCTTTCAACCGTAATGCTGCCGCCGTGATTTTTAATAATCTTTTCGCAGGTGACCAGACCAAACCCATGGCCAGACTTTTTGGTGGTGAAATGAGGTTGAAAAAGTTTATTCAAAACTTCCTTGGTCATACCCGCCCCGGTATCGGTCACCTTGATCTGGATCTGTTTTTGGTCCGGCAGATAGTTGGTGGTGATATACACCACCCCGGTTTTTTCCGGTTTTTCGCCGATGGCATCGCTGGCGTTTTTCAAGAGATTCAGCAGAACCTGCTGAATCTGTCCTACGTCAATGTGCAGGTAAGGTATCTCGGAATCGAAATGGCTCAGAAATTTGACATGGGAAAACTGCTTCTGGGGTTTGATGGAAAAAAGCAAATCTTCAATCAATCTTTTGACATCGTAATTAACCTTTTCGGTTTCCAATTTAGAAAAGTCCATCAAAGAATCGGTGAATCTTTTCATGGTAATGACACAGTCCAAGATGGCTTTGGAGCTTTGCTCGGCTTTGGCCAGATCCCCTTTTTTCAAATTCAAAGGTAAAAGCTCGGCGTTGTTGGAAATAATGGTCAGGTAATTGTTCATCTCATGCCCGATGGAAAGGGCCATCTCTCCTTTAGCTACTAGTTTCTGGGAGCCGATCAGATGTTTCTCCAGATGCACCTTTTCAGTCACGTTTTCCAGAAGAATAATCAGACCGATAATCTGTTCCTCCCCGCTGGTCAAGGGAGAGATTTTCAAAGCCAAGACCAATTCCTGGGCTTCCTTTTGGTGATAAGAATGGGGCTCTTCAAAGGTCTGTCCGGTGAACAAAACCTGATAACAGATTTTTTTCCAGCGGTTTTTCTCATCTTCCGGAAATAAATCAAACAAACAAACGGTTTGGCCGGTGAAATCCGGAAAAGATTGCCGCCAGCCCACTTTCTTAAAAAGATCCTGGGAGGCCTGATTGGCTATGGTGATATTGAAATTTTGGTCCACCACGATGATTCCGAGGGGAGTGCGGTTGACCACGTTTTCGTTATACACTTTCAAAGCCAGAAGCGATTGATAAAGCTGGGCATTCTCAATGGCTAAGGCGGCCTGAGAGGCAAACAGTTCGAACAGATGCAAATCCGACTGGACGAACACGTTGGCCTGGGAGCTATTATCTACATAGACGATTCCCACCACTTTGGCTTTGGATTTTAAGGGCACGCACATTATGGACCTTAGATTCAGCTCCACGATCGATTTCTGATGGGAAAACCTTTCATCATGCAGGGCATCACTGGTGAAAATGGATTTGCCGGTCTTGGCCACCTGATTGGCGATGGTCATACTGATTTTAAAATCTTCCTGGGTCAGGGATTCTTTGGCGATGTTGTGGGCGGTTTTAAACTGCAATTTCCCCTCTTCATCCAAAAGCATCAGAAACCCACGTTCAGCCTGCAAAAGTTCAATTGACCTTTTCATCACCATCTGTAAAATCTCATCCAAGACCAGAGTAGAATTAACGGTCTGGGTGATGTCTAACAGGGCCTGCAGGTCCTGGTTTTTTAACTTGGTTTCCCCCTCATCCTGTTTTAGACGGGGTCTGTTCTTATGGACATCCCCGATAATTTTTTCCAATTCCCCTAAGATATCTTCCCCGGGAGCCGGGGTTTTACCTTTGGCAGAAGAGAGCAAATCGGCAGGTGATTTTTTTTCATCTCGTGGGGTGGTCATCTTCTCTCCTAATCTTTTTTAGGTTACGCCTACGCCTACGGCATCCCGTACTTTAGTAGGGACAGCATCCCGTAGGGGCACCATGCTGTAAGCATAGGTTATATGGTTAACTTTATAAACCTAAACATATTTTATTACTCTTTTATTATCGGAAATAATGGGGAGTTTTTTAACTCGGTTATGGATATAATTACCTGTCCCTATCCCCTCCGTTTCACTTCGGGGATTGGCTACTGCTATCCCTCCTTTTCGGGGATGGTGAGTTTGTCCCTATAAAAGTAAGGGATGGTCAACAATAGTCAAATATAAAGCTATTATTGACCATATTTGACTATAGTATTCTTGACTATTGTTGAGTATAGTCTATGTCAGTAGACTAAGACCTTGACCTATCACCACAAGATAGAAACTGATAAGTTATGGTTTACCCAGTGGCTTTAGGCACTTGGTAAACCACTGCTTGAATGGTTAATGGTGAATTTTATAGGCTTGGTGTATCGCCATCCCTTTGGGAAAAGAGATTTTTTCACTTGACAAGCAAATCTATACGTATATATTATCCTGATTAGCACTCAAGTATAAAGAGTGCTAATAAGAATAAATAAAGTTATAGGTCAAGCAAAGCTTGACTATCCCGTAGGGGAAAGAACAAATAACCTACGGTCAACGTTTAGTTGACCATGGTGTAACCAAAAAATAAGTTAAGCAAGGAGGTAAGTTTATGAAAATTAAGCCCTTAGCTGATCGCCTAGTGATCCGACCTCTGGAGGAGCAAGAAGCCAAAAAAGGGGGAATCATAATTCCAGATACCGCCAAAGAAAAACCCCAGCAGGGTGAAGTAATGGAAATTGGTCCGGGTAGAACCTCGGATGATGGCAAGAAAGTCAACTTAGAGGTTAAAAAAGGGGATAAAGTTTTGTACGGCAGGTACTCCGGCACCGAAATTACTTTGAACGGTACCGAATATTTGATTTTAAGAGAAGCTGATGTTTTAGCTATAGTGGAATAATAACAAACCCGGCGTAATTAAGTCGGGCAAATAATTATTTATGGTCAACTAAACGTTGACCATAGTGTAACCAAAGGAGATAAATAGTATGTCAAAATTAATTGAATTTGAAGCACAAGCCCGAGAAAAATTGAAAAAGGGTGTAGATAAGTTAGCCGATGCAGTCAAGGTCACCTTAGGTCCACGGGGACGAAACGTGGTCATAGACAAGAAATTCGGCACCCCCACCATCACCAAAGATGGAGTTACGGTAGCCAAAGAAATTGAACTAGAAGACCCCATGGAAAATATGGGAGCCCAGATGGTCAAAGAGGTGGCTTCCAAGACTTCAGACGTGGCCGGTGACGGAACCACCACCGCCACAGTTTTAGCCCAGGCCATTTTCAGAGAAGGGTTAAAAAACGTTACGGCCGGCGCCAATCCCATGGATTTAAAACGGGGGATTGAAAAGGCGGTCAAGCTGGTAGTAGAAGAATTGAGGAAGATTTCCAAGCCGGTGCCTCCCGGGAAAACCGAGGAGATTGCCCAGGTGGGAACGATTTCTGCCAATAACGACAGAGAGATCGGGAATCTAATTGCCCAAGCCATGGAAAAAGTGGGTAAAGACGGAGTAATCACAGTGGAAGAGGCCAAGACCACCGAAACCACCCTAGAAATTGTGGAAGGGATGCAATTTGATAGAGGATATGTATCTCCTTATTTCTATACCAATCAAGAAACAATGGAAGCGGTCTTAGAAGATACACTAATTTTAATTCATGATAAAAAGCTTTCAGTAATGAAAGAGGTATTACCTATCTTAGAGAAGGTGGCTCAAACCGGTAAACCTCTATTAATTATTGCGGAGGATATAGAAGGGGAAGCTCTGGCTACTTTAGTGGTCAACAAACTCAGAGGGACTTTAAAAGTTTGCGCGGTCAAAGCCCCCGGTTTCGGTGACCGAAGAAAAGAGATGCTGACCGATATTGCGGCTTTAACCGGCGGCAAAGTGATTTCAGAGGAGCTGGGATTTAAGCTGGAGAATACCGTGACATCTGATTTGGGAAAAGCCAAAAGAGTGGTGGTGGATAAAGAGAATACCACCATTGTAGAAGGAGCCGGCAAGCAGGCCGAAATCAAAGGCAGAATCAATCAGATAAAAAAACAGATCGAAGAAACTACTTCTGACTATGACAAAGAAAAACTGCAGGAAAGGTTAGCTAAACTGGCCGGAGGGGTGGCTGTCATAAACGTAGGAGCCGCTACAGAAACTGAAATGAAAGAAAAGAAAGCCCGGGTAGAGGATGCCTTACATGCTACCCGAGCCGCAGTCGAAGAAGGAATCATTCCCGGGGGAGGAGTGGCTTACTTACGGATTGTCAAGTCACTAGAAAAACTAAAATTGGACGGAGATGAAGCCATAGGTGTTGCCATCATCAAAAAATCTTTAGAAGAGCCGATTCGTCTGATTGCGGAAAATGCCGGTCATGAAGGTTCGGTAGTGGTAAATAAAGTCCGGGAGCAAAACGGCTCTTTTGGGTTTAATGCTGATACCGAAAAATTTGAGGACCTGTATTTGGCCGGAGTAATTGACCCGGCCAAAGTGGCCCGGATTGCTCTGGAGAATGCCGCTTCCATTGCCAGCTTGCTTTTGACCACTGAAGCTTTAATTTGTGAGAAACCGGAAGAAAAGAAAACTCCCATGGGAATGCCTCCGGGTGGCGGATACGGAGATATGTACTAATTCTGAATTTTACTTCTGGAAAAAAGTCCTCGTAAAAGAGGGCTTTTTGATTTTGTTATAGAAGTAGTAGCGGTCGGATTTATCCGACAAAAAGTCAGACAATTTGTATTAGGTGCGATGAATCGCACCGCTACATCTACCCTTTTGATATGAATAAAAGAATAGATCTCTGTTACCGTCCCCAAAAGGGGATTTTATTTTCCCTCTTCCACTTCAGCCAACACCGACTCAAAGGGATTGAAGACAATCTCTTTAACTTCCATCGGAACTGGCGGCAATTTTACTTCTACTTCCGGCTTATCCACCCAAACTCTAAAAACAGAATAACCTTCCTGCTTATACACCACCACCACCGGCACCTGCATTTTGAAATCCGGGGAGACATTTTCCTGCCTGACTTTTAGGGTAACCTCATATTTATCCGCCGCTTTTTGAGTGGAGTAAGAATAAACATATTTAGGAATTTCGATTCCATATACCCACTGCTTGAAAAACCAGTCCATATCCTCTCCAAAATGTTTTTCCACAATTTTCTGAAAATCAGAAGTGGAAGCGTTTTTGCCGTAGTATGTGGTTACAAAATCTTTCAGCATAGCGCTAAATTTGTCATCCGAGAAAGTTTTAAAATCCATCAGCATATTTCTTAGCATATGTAATACAAAAGCCCCTTTTTCATACACTAGGGTATAATAATCAAATGACCTTGAAGAATTCAGTCTTGAACCCAACCACAAAGGTCCGGCTTTGGTTCCATCGCTACCTCTTTTCGTATGACCCCCCACTATATTTCCCCGCCAGGATTTTAATTCTCCAAAAAATTTCTTATTGTCCTTCAGGGTGTTTTGAGCGAACCAAGCCCCAGAATATTCGGCGAATCCTTCCGAAAGCCACTGATCATGATAAGTGTTCCATCCCACCATATGTCCCCACCATTGGTGAGCCACTTCATGAGCTCTAAAAGATTCTTCTTCGAATTTTTCTTCTGCTTGAAAAGTTAACCAAGAAAGATGCAAAAGCCCTGTGAAAGCTTGTCCATGAGAATAGGGGATTTCAGTAGCAAAAAGGTGGTCTAAAGGATATTTACCAAAAGAATTTTGAAAGAAGTTCAGACTGTTTAGGACATCGGCAGCCACTCTTTTTTTCATATTTGCTCCCGACTCATAAACTAAAGCTAGCTTTCGGTGAAAATCGTCGTTCCAGTAAACTATTACCTCAGGCAATCCCTCTTTTTTCTCTTGGTAGATATCGAAATATCCTAAGTTAAAAGAGGCCATCTTGCTTGGAAAATCGTGTTTCCAATGAGTATATAAGTATCTACCCTCAGTCCATTCCTTTATTTTCTCCCCCACTGAGATAAACTTGTAATCTTTGGGAGTTTTAAAAGTTAAATCGTAGGTACTTCTAAGATTGAAACCATATCTGGGAAACCAAGCCACAGTAGATTCAATAAAAAACATGCCAAAGTAGTTTCTGTCTAATATTTCAGCAGAATCGCTAACTAAGAGTTTTTCCTCTTGATTAGCTTTTAAAGGGTAAGGGAAAACCGCTATGAAGCCATGTTCTCCCTTTTCAGCAATAAGGATTACTTGGCTAGGATCTTGTTCAGATTTCTTTTCTATCTCCACTCTGTAATCCATCCAAAAAGGGATTACTCGAATCCCATCTACCAAAGGAATGAAGGTCAATTCACAGGTAGCCCTCATTTTTCCATTGGTTTCTAATTCTATTTCCATTTTATAATGCATGGGGTTAATTTCATCTTTTTCTTCCGGATTACCTTCTTTATAGTCACTTTCTTTATGAAATGAACACACCATATCAAATTCCGTATCCGCTAATTTCGGATTATCACGATATAAAGCTACTTCTTCAATATTCTTGGGATCAAAGATATAGAATAATCTGCGCTCATCTCTGGCCTTAATATCTGCGTAGAAAAATCCCGTAGCTAAACTCCCTTCCTCAATTTCCCCTGCAAAAAGCAAATCCTCCAAGGCCCGGGTATTTAAATTTTTGCCCAAAACTTTAAGGGCTCTTTTGCGGCTATCGCTATTAATATCTTTGGCTTTCCCCTCCACCTCGCCAGCCACAAATTGCAATTTAGATGTCAGTTCCTCAAAAGTACTGTCGGTGAATCTCAAATACAGCTCAGAGAATCTGGCGTTCAAGATTTCGGAGTCGGTAAACTTTTTTAACTGATACCTCTCTATTTCAGTCGGCGGAGTAAATTGAAAAATCCCTTCTCCAATGAAGACCAAACCGGTGGTTTTGCCTAAAACCGGTTGCAGAAAATAAATTTTGCCTTCAAGAAAATTAAAGGTGGCCACATTTTTTTTAAGAGTCAGATTCTGAACCTGGGCTACCTGGTTGGGATACAATTCTAAATTTTTTAGCTGACGGTAAACCTCTTGACCGTCCGGGAGATTATTATCTTGAGCAGATGCAGTAACTATTAACAGTAAAATAAAAATGAGTGTAAATATATTTTTGAACATATAAACCCCCACAAAAATTATAATAAAGTCAATTCCTTGTCAAGAAGTATTGTGGTAATAAAGCACCCAACAAAAGAGATTCTTCGTCCCGATTTATGGTTACACCATCCCGTAGGGGTCGGGACTCAGAATGACTAACCTTTCCCTAGGCCTCTCCTCAAAAGAGAGAGAATTTTTGCTTGTTTTTTCCAGCAAAATATATTATTTATATTTCAATTTGTATGTCAATAAAATGGTTTTTGACTTTTTTAATTGGGCTAAGCTTAATCAATCTTACTTGGGGAGGTGAAAAGAGTGTGACTGAAGTGGACTTCAAACAGATGACCAAGGAAGCCACTGCTATTTTGAGCAATCTTATAAAAATCAATACGGTCAATCCCCCGGGAAATGAATTAGAAGTCATAAAATACGTTGCCAATATCTTAGACCAAGAAAAAATCCACTATGAAATTTTAGAATCAGCCCCGGGTAGAGGAAATCTGATAGCCCGCTTAAAGGGAAACGGCTCTAAACCCCCGCTGATGCTCATGGCTCACGTGGACGTGGTGGGGGTAGAAAAAGATAAATGGAAAACTGACCCTTTCGGAGGTGAAATCAAAGATGGATATTTATACGGTCGAGGAGCCATTGATGATAAAGGAATGGGAGTGGCTGAATTAGTGGTTCTTCTTCAATTAAAAAGAGGAAATGTTCCTTTAGCACGAGATGTAATCTTGCTTTTGGAAGCAGACGAAGAAGCGGGAGGGAAGTTTGGAATCGAATGGTTGGTGGAAAATCATTTAGATAAAATAAAGGCAGAATTTGTCCTTAACGAAGGCGGCAGAATCATCACGGAACCGAATAATAGCAAAAATGTCGAATTTATAGGAGTACAAAATACTGAAAAAGTTCCTTACAATGTTAGATTAGTAGCCAGTGGAACTTCCGGACATGCCTCGGTTCCTCTGAAAGATAACTGCATTTTCGCTTTGTCGAAAGCTTTGGAAAAGCTGTCCAACTGGCAACCACCGGTAAAATTAAATCCTACGACCAAAGTTTTTTTCAAGGGTTTAGCCAAGAATGAAAAGTTTCCCAAATCATTTTTTTTGAGCAATATCGAAACACCCATAATTGGAAAATTTTGTGCTGACAGAGTTGCTAATTCTGACCCGATTTTAAATTCCACCATGAGAAGTTCTATTTCACCAACTCTTCTGGAGGGTGGAATTAGAAGCAATGTGATTCCCTCCCAAGCCGAAGTGAATTTGAATGTTCGTTTGCTACCAGAAGAGAATATAAAAGATTTTGTTCAGCAACTCCAAGAAGTTATCGGGGATGACCCCCGAGTCAAAATCGAATATGACACCTCACCTCATCCGCATACGCCGGCTTCACCTACAGATAATGAGTTGTTCAGAGCTATGGAAAAAGTGGGGAAAAAACTTTCACCGGAAGCGGTCACAGTTCCTCTGATGTCCACCGGTGCCACGGATGCTTCTCACTTACGAGCCAAAGGGATTCCGGCTTATGGAATTTTGCCTTTTCCTTTAGATGATAATGATTTAGGGAGAATGCACGGGCATGATGAGAGATTGCATTTAGATGATTTGGAATATGGAATAAGATATTTATATGAGGTGGTGAGTTTGGTAGCCAAGGGAAATTGAGTTAAAATTTAGGTTAAGCGTGACGTTATAATAGTAGATATTTTGAGGTCTTAAGATAGAAAAAAACTTAGCAGGAGAGAAAAAATGTCAGCCAAAAATTCAGTAACTGCACCAATCGAAAGGGAAGAAAAAAACTTAGTTCTTTCCAAAGCAGAGCTGGAAAAAGCTTTTCGCTTGATGTACACTTCCAGAGCCATCGACAAAAGAGAAAAAATTCTGAAAGCTCAGGCCAAACTTTATTTCCAGATGTCCGGCTCCGGGCATGAAGGTATTTTAGTAGCAGCCGGGATGCAATTAAAACCAGGCTACGATTATATCTTAGGTTATTATCGGGATAAAGCTTTGGCTTTGTGCTACGGCTCCGATGCCTACGAAATCTTTTTAGACGGAATGGCCGCGGCTTCAGCTCCCAATACCGGGGGCAGGCAGATGCCTTATCACTTTGCCAACCCCAAGAAAAATGTCTTACCCTTTTCTTCTCCGGTGGGGTCCCAGTTTTTAAGAGCCACCGGGGCCGCCATGGCAGGCCGTCTGTATGCTCAAATTAAAGAAATCTCTGGCCGAGAAAAGTTTTATCATGAAGATGAAGTGGTCTTGGTCTGTGGCGGAGATGGAGCCACCTCCGAAGGGGAGTTTTGGGAATCTTTAAACCGCTCCTGTATTAAATTGGGGAACTCTTATTTACCTATTATCTTTTTAATCGAAGATAACCAATATGCCATTTCAGTCCCCTTGGAAGCCCAGACAGCCGGTGGAAACATTTCTAAATTAGTAAAAGGATTTGAGCCGATCATGCTGGTCAGAGAAGTAGATGGGTGTGATTTTGTACAGAGTTACCAGGTGATGCAAGAAGTTATCTCGCATGTGCGGAAAAATCATTCCCCGGCTTTAGTGCATGCCCATGTGATTCGCATGGATTCTCACTCTGAATCCGATAGACAGGAAGATTACCGCCCCAAAGAGGAATTAGAACAGGACAAGAAAAATGATCCCCTGGCAAGATTAGAAAAATATTTACTGGAGAAGCGTTGGTTTTCTCCAGACCAATTGGAACAGATCAAAAACCAGATTGAAAAAGAGACCGAAGAGGCGGCAGAAAAAGCGCTCTTAGAGCCAAAAGCTGACCCCAAAACTATTTACAACTTCGTCTATTCCCCCACAGTCGACCCCACCTCCAGCAAATTTGCAACCGAACCCAAATTTGAAGGGCAACCCTTGACTTTGGCAGGCATGATTAATAAGACCTTGATGGATGAGATGGAAAGAAATCCCAAAATTGTGGTGGCTGGTGAAGATGTGGCTGATTGCAGCAAAGAAGCTCAAATGGACAAAGTTCCCGGCAAAGGAGGGGTGTTCAAAGTCACCAAAAATTTACAGAGAAAATTCGGCTCTGCCAGAGTTTTCAACACCCCTTTGGCTGAAGCTGCCATTGTGGGAACCGGAGTAGGAATGGGCTATCGAGGAATCAAATATGTGGGTGAAATTCAATTTATCGATTACATCTGGCCAGCCATGAATCAGATTCATGATGAACTGGCCTTGACCAGATGGAAGAGCAACAACAACTGGTCAGCCCCGATTGTGATTCGCACCACTTACGGAGGATACTTGGGAGGTGGCTCTACTTATCATTCCCAGACCCGAGAGTCGATTTTCTGCCATATCCCGGGTTTGAGAGTGGTTTTACCCTCCACCGGCTTAGATGCCTGTGGACTTTTGAGAACCGCCATTCGCTGTGAGGACCCGGTTTTATTTTTGGAGCATAAAAAGCTTTATTTTGCGGTGGAAGGGCGTTCACCTTACCCGGGGCCGGATTTTATGATTCCTTTTGGGAAGGGGTCGATAAGAAAATCCGGTAAAGATGTCTCGATTATAACTTATGGGATTCTGACCTGGAAATCTCTGCAAGCGGCTGAAACGCTTTCCAAAGAAGGGATTGATGTAGAAGTGATCGACCTTAGAACTGTCAATCCAGTGGACTGGGGGATGATTTTCGACTCGGTTAAAAAGACTGGAAAAGTGGTGGTGGTTTACGAAGATACCCGGTTCTGCGGGTATGGAGCAGAAATTGCAGCAGAAATCGCTGAAAAATGTTTTGAATATTTAGATGCCCCGGTAACCAGGGTGGCTTCAGAAGATCTGTTTGTGGCTTATTGCCCGGCTTTGGAAGAGGAGATTTTGCCGGAGGTGCATGATATTGTGAAGGCGGTGAAAGAGGTGGTGAATTATTGAGATTAGAACTCAAACAATAACTACTGGCAGCGAAGGAAAAGCCACTTTCCCCATCGTCTGTTTCGCAAGTTTTAGGTTTAATTTTATTTTCTCATTTTTTAAGGGGAATTTGTCATAAGTATATATTTTTAATGCTTCCTCATAGGCCCTAATAGCTCTGGTCAGATTCTCCTCTTTATCTCGAACTTCTGAAAGATAGAGATAGGCATTGCCAAGATTATTTTGAGTTGTTGCATAGTAGATAGTATATTTCTCTCTCGGTCTAATTTTCAGAGCTTCTTCATACGCGATAATGGCTCTGTTCAGATTCCCCTCTTTATCTTGAATTTCCGATAGACGTGCGTAGGCATTGCCAAGATTATTCTGGGTTGACGAATAGTCAATAGGAAAATCCTCAATTGTTCTAATTTTTAAAGCCTCTTTATAAGCTCTAATTGCCCTGTTGGGGTTTTCGTGCTTATCTTGAACTTCTGAAAGACCCGCGTAGGCACTCCCGAGATTATGTTGAGATTCAGCGTAGTAAATGGGATATTTCTCGGTTCTAATTTTCAGGGCATCTTTAAAAGCCCTAATTGCTTTAACCAGATTTTCCATCTTATCCCGAAGATCTGAAAGACTCAAATAGGCACTGCCGAGATTATTTTGCGTTGTAGCATAATCGAGAGAATGTTTCTCCATCGTATGCACCTTCAAGGCCTCTTTATGAGCAGTTATAGCTTTGGTTAGATTCTCCTCTTTATTTGCAACTTCTGAAAGACCTAGGTAGGCATTGCCTAGATTGCTTTAGCTAGGTATTCTCCCATCTCTCGAACCTTGGAAAGACCTGAATAAGCATTGCCGAGATTATTCTGCGTTGCCGCATACTCAATACGGTATTTTTTATAAGTAAATATTTTTAAAGCCTCTTGATAAGCACTAATTGCTTTAGCTAGATTTTCTTCTTTATCTCGAACTTGGGAAAGCCCAGAGTAAGCAATTCCAAGATTATTCTGCACTAAGGCATACTCGGGACGGTATTTTTTTATAGTGTATACTTTCAGGGCCTCTTGAAAAGCCACAATTGCTTTATTTAGATTATCCTTCTTATTGCTTATGAGGGCTAATTCTGAGTAGCATACACCCTGCTTATTTTTGACACGGCCATATAGTTCGGCTTCCTTTTTTTCAGATATTGACTTCGAGACTTCATTATATATAATTAGTGCATCTTCTACCATATTTTTTTCTAAGAGGCTGTCTGCTTCATTTGTAAGACTTAGGAGTTTTAATTTGGCAATCTGCTCTGATTTTTTTTGAGGTCTGTATTGCCAAAAATAATAGAGTAAACTTCCTGCTAAAACGGCTATTAGAAGCCCGGTCGCTACCTTAGATACCCAGCCTTTTATATTTAATTTTTTCTTTGGCTCTTCTTCGATAGTATTTGAATCGCCGGGGCTTAAATCGTCTTTGTCAACGGGCATTTATTCTCACTCTGTGACAAGTCGGGAATGATCCCGACCTACGAAACTAATTCCTCGACTTCGCTCGGGGTAAACCTTATCTCTCTTTAGGGGATAGGCAATCTCAGTGGGCCTATTCTATGTTTGTTATAATTCAATTTATGGCAAAAAACTGGTTTGTCAACCACAATTAACAGGAATTTTAAGCAATTTATTCAGCTTAGCATCAGATTTCTCTTGAGTCAGTAGACCCAGCTTGTCCCTACAGGATGGTGTAACCTATCTCAAGCTGGGAAAATCAAATTTAATCCCACGTTGTCCTCAACGTGGGTCTACGAGCTTTTCCCCACCATGACAGGTCGGGAATGATCCCGACCTACCCGCCTGCGTCGGGCAGGCGAAAATAGATAAAATTCAGAAGATTTTCCTTGACTAATTGATAATAGTTACCGATATTGTGAAAAAGTTCACAAAGTTGAGGAATCTGGGTTTTGTGGGACAGAAACAGAAGAAGTAAAGGGGAAATTTTATGAAAAATCTGTTGCCAAAATTACCGGAGCACATCTTCAGACTTTTCTTGGTCTTTCTGGTCTTTTTGGGAGTAATATTATTAGTAAGATTTTTCATCCCGAATTCATTCAGAGAGCACAAAGTACAAATAGCTTCAACTGTGGAAAGAGAGAAAGCCCGGGAGATAAAATTTGCCGGCACTTCTGCCTGCGCGGTCTGCCACGAAGAGCAGTATAATATAAAAAAGAATGGCTATCACAAGAATCTTTCCTGTGAGACTTGCCATGGCCCGGCTCAAGGACATACCGAAAATCCTACTGAAATAAAGCCCCCGGCACCTCGAGACCGAAAATTCTGTCCGGTCTGCCATGCTTACAATGCTTCCCGACCCATCGGTTTTCCCCAGATCAATCCGGTAGCTCACAATCCCTTACAACCCTGTATCACCTGCCACGAGCCGCATGATCCCAAACCTCCTGAAACTCCCAGGGAATGCAAAGCCTGTCATGGGGAATTCGAGCGGACCAAAGAGGTCTCTCCCCATGTTTTGCTGAAATGCACCACCTGTCATGTTACCCCAGCTTTGCATAAAGTAACCCCCTGGAGCGTCCGACCCTCCAAACCGACCACCAGGGAATTTTGCGGCAGATGTCACGGTCAGGAGTCTACCGTAGCCAAAACAGCCAAGGTGGATATGGCCAGCCACGGAGAAAAATATGTCTGCTGGCAGTGCCATTATCCTCATGCCCCGGAGGTGAGATAATGGATAGAAGGAATTTTTTGAGAAAGACTTTATCTTTTATTATTTCAGTGGGTGCCTTGGGCTCCTTGAAAGAAATCTTGAACATCATTCCGGCTATAGCGGAAGTTAAGAACGGTGAGCTGACCAAGCCGGTTTACGGGATGGGGATTCAGATCGATAAATGTATCGGGTGCGGCAGATGTGTGGAGGCCTGCAAGATTGAAAATGATGTTCCCCAGGAGCCGTTTTTCTTCCGGACCTGGGTGGAAAAATATGTGATTAAAAAAGATGGAACTGTGATAGTGCAAAACATCGCCAATGAAACCGGAGCTGAAACAGTCCCGGAAAAAGATATTTTGAGATCCTTCTTTGTGCCGAAACTTTGTAACCAATGTGCCAATCCTCCTTGTGTCCAGGTCTGTCCAGTTGGAGCTACCTTCAGCACCGAAGAAGGGGTGGTTCTGGTAGATGAGAAGCGCTGTATCGGATGCCGCTACTGCATTCAGGCCTGTCCTTATGGCGCCCGTTACCTGCATCCTACCAAAAAAACCGCCGACAAATGCACTTTCTGCTATCACCGCATTGAAAAAGGACTTTTGCCGGCTTGCGTTGAAGTCTGTCCTACTCAAGCCCGGATTTTTGGGGATTTAAAGAGTATGGCTTCCCCCTTGGTCAGATTCAAGCGAATGAACAAGCTGCATGTTCTTAAACCGTATCTCAATACCGAGCCGAAAGTTTCTTATGCTGATTTGGATGGGGAGGTCAGATGATTCCACAGATGACTGATAAACTAGCTGAGCTTTTAAAACAAGTGATGGGTTACATCTATCCCAATGAGATTGAGATTCACTGGTCGATTTTAATTGTGGTCTATCCCTATCTGACCGGGCTTGTGGCAGGTGCTTTCATTCTAGCTTCTTTGGTAAAAGTTTTCAATGTCAAAGAAGTCCAGCCAACCTATAAACTTTCTTTGCTGACTGCTTTAGCTTTTCTGATTGTGGCACCACTTCCTTTACTCTTGCACTTAGGGCATCCGACCCGAGCCTATGAAATCTACCTTACTCCTAATTTGCATTCAGCTATGGCGATGTTTGGTTTTGTTTATGCCTGGTATCTGATGCTGGTACTCTTGTTGGAAATCTGGTTTGTTTATCGGCAAGAACTGGTCTTATGGTCCGAGCAGGAAAAATTTCCCATGAAATGGATTCATAAAATAATTACTCTTTTCTCCAAAGATGTCAGCCAGAGAGCAGTTGATTTTGACCGTAAGGTAGTAAAAGCTATTACCATAATTGGTATTCCGTCGGCTTTCCTTCTCCACGGATATGTAGGATTTATTTTTGGTTCGGTTAAAGCCAACCCCTGGTGGAGCAGTGTCTTGATGCCGATTGTGTTTTTGTTTTCAGCCATTGTCTCCGGGATCGCTTTGGTGATTTTGCTTTACATGATAATCATTCCTTTCCGGGGAGAAAAAATTGATATGAGTTGTCTGGATAAAATGGCTTCTTTTCTTTTTTATGCGGTGATTGTGGATTTCTCCTTGGAATTATTGGACTTCATCCATCGCCTGTATGAATCTGAGGAATCGATTAAAATTCTCACAGAGCTGGTGATCAATAAGCTTTTTGTCAGTCTCTTTATTATTCAGGTGCTTTTGGGAATGATTCTGCCTTTAGGGATTATGGTTTTGATCAAGCTTTTCAAATTTGACCAGGAATTGAGAAAACTGCTTTATTTTGTCTCAGTGATTTTGATTCAGTTGGGGATATTTAGTACCAGATGGAATGTGGTCATTGGGGGTCAGATGTTTTCTAAAAGTTTCCGGGGGTTGACTACTTATAAAATGGAGTTGATGGGGATTGAGGGGTTGATTACCGCTTTGGTGGTGTTGGTTTTACCTTTTCTGATTTTGGCGCTTTTGTTAAAGATATTTCCTCCCTGGGGGATAAAGGAACCACGTTTAGAAAAAGCTTAAGGAGATTTTGCCCCGATGACTATCGGGGAGGATATTGTGGAGGCGGTGAAGAGAGTGGTGGAGTATTGATACTATCCACCCTACTACCATATTAATCTATTTCGGTCTTTTGTAAATCCCCTTTTTTGTCAATCTGGATTCCGAGATTAAAATTCCGAGACTCTGATTTGTGATGGTAGTCGACCGCTTCAATAGCTCGAATTATTGCTTTTTCTATTAATTCTGGTTCTAGAGAGCTGGGGATATATACTTCAACTCTACCATGCGGAGTGTGAGCAGTAATTTGAACTCGGTCGATTCTGTTTCCTCCGTATTGCTTAACTACCCCAAGTACCTTCTTTGCGAATGCGTAAGCGAATCCTCCTATAATTCCGGTCAAGGCAGACTCTATAACAAAAACAATAGCACCTTGAGTTAGACTGATTAGGTCGTGAGCAAAATAAAACCTTAACTCAATCTCTTTAGTCCCTAATATTTTTGCAAATTCGCCAAGAGAGTAGGCTTCCCTCTCGACTTCAATTTTTTGCGGAGGGATTCCAATTGTGAGAAGAGGTGCATCGCTCTGACCAATGGATATTCCTTTCCCAAAAAATGAAATACTTAGTCCATGGCCTTCGGGTAAATGTTCTTTGGATTCAATCTTTATATAAAGAGCATATTCGGCTGGTTTCGATTCGAGCTTATCAACCCATGATTTGGTAATTCTTCCATATCCCTTTAAGTCGGGTCTGTGACTTCTGCCAGCCTTCAAGTTTTCACCCGATTTGATTCGTGCATTCATTTCCTCACTAAGAGCCTCTAGCTCTTCTCGTGAAAAAGAAAACCCGTCCGGTAATTTTGAAGTTGTGGCAAGTATGCCCTCGTATTCAAACATATAGATGACTTAAGACACTTTTACGGCGTTGGGCAGGGAGCTTTTTCTCGACTCAAAAAACTAACCCCACCCTAACCCTCCCCTACAAGGAGAGGGAAATTTAGGTTATTTCAAAAATGGTTTAATCGGCTCGAATCTTTTGTCCACCATTTTCCAGTCCAGATTCCGCATAAAAGCATCAATATAAGCCCCTCGATTAGTCCCAAAATCAATATAATAAGCATGCTCATAAGTATCCAAAGCCAAAATGGGAGTAGCATTCCAAATCGGGAAACTATTCTGGGCATCCCCTAAATAATTAAATAGAGTCCCACTGTCCCAATCATAAGCCAGCCAGACCCAGCCTCGAGCAGAAATTCCAGTCGCCTTTAAATCAGCCACCCAGTTGTCATAACTCTTATAAGCCCTTTCAATGTACTCCATAAGCTTTCCTTCCGGCTTCCCCCCTTTGCCACCTAAGTGGTCAAAATAAATCTCATGATTTTTCACCCCTCCTAAAGCAAAGGTCAACTCCACTTTCAAAACCCGGATATCTGAATAAGTCTGATTAGCTGTAGATTTATCCACGGTTTCCAGTTTAGTGAAAATTTCATTGGTTTTGTTGACGTAACCTTGGTAGAGTTTGTAATGCTCTTCCATGGTTCTTTTAGAAATTCCGTCTAATTCCTGTGAAAATGCTTTAAATTGTTTGGCAGTGTAAGTCTGTGGCATTTTGCCTCCTGATTTTTTTAAACTTTTTGACCAACTTTTTGTTTAATAAAAAGATCTCTTAAATCAAAAAAGGAAAAAAGAAGTTTTTGTCAAGTGGAATGGAGGTGGGCATTCTGCAATGTCTTCTGCAAGAAACCACTGAATGATTTAGTTCAGAAAGTAAAAAAGAAAGTCGATATATCTGTAAGATTAAGAAAAAGAATAAGTTAAAACAATCCAACAACTTAGGCATCCTATTTGCAGAGAATTAAATTTAAGTCGAAAGTGGGGTTTTCAAATATGAAAGGAAAGAAAAAAGGATTTACTTTTGTTGAAATAATGCTATTGGTGGTGATAATTGTTATTTTACCTGTTTTGGCTCTTTCTGACTCTAAAAAGAGTGACATAAAGAATAAGCAATCGGAAGCCAAAATGATTTTAAAGCAGATTTATACTATGCAAAAGGCTTATAAGGCGGAGACTGGCATTTATTGGATAGCGCCTTGGGCTGCCAGTGCTAGTTCTCCTAATGCCTTTGCAGACATCAGAATTGAAATTATTCCTACAGCTCGATATTCCTATACTATCAGCAGTAGTGACGCAGGAGCCAACAACTTTACTGCTACAGCTACCAGTGGAGTATTAGATGAGGATGCTCAGCTTGATACGTGGGCCATTGATCAGACCGGGGTTTTACGAGTTACTTCGGATGATGCTGTCAACTGACTCAGAAAGCAAAAAGGGTATTATGAAAATTGTTTTTCGATTGTTAACGGTAGTGTTGGGGCTGTTTCCTTTGGTTGCTTTGGCATTTGAACCAATGTTTGACACCAGAATTGATTACAATGTAGGTATTGCTCCTCAGTCAGTATATGGCGCCGACTTAGATGGGGATGGTGACCTGGATTTAGCTGTGGCTAATGCCTATGATAACAGCATCTCCATTTTGAAGAATAATGGTGATGGTACTTTCGGGACTCAAGTCAAATACGGAGCAGGGGAAATTCCGGTTTCCGTTTTTGCCGCTGATTTGAATTGGGATAATGACATGGACCTAGTTGTGGCGAATTTTATTAGCAATGATGTTTCTGTACTCAAAAACAAAGGTGATGGCACCTTTCATCCGGCAGTAAATTATGCTGTGGGTGAAGGTCCCCGTTCTATTTTTTGTGCTGACCTGAATGGTGATAAATATCCGGACATAGCTGTAGCAAATTATAGTAGTGATTATGTATCCATTCTTGTAAATAATAAGAACGGAACTTTTCAGACTCCAGTCAATTATTCCACCGGACGGGTTCCGGCTTCTGTTTTTTGCGCTGATTTGGATGGGGATAAGGATCTGGATTTGGGGGTTGGGAATTTTTATAGCGATAATATTTCAGTTCTGAAGAATAATGGAGACGGAACTTTTCAGTCAAAGGTTGATTACGATGTGGTGATTGCTCCTACTTCTGTTTTCTGTGCTGATTTGGATGGCGATACTGACCGTGATATTGCAATAGCCAAGTATAATTATGACAATTTTTATGGGGACAGTGTTTCCATCCTTAAGAATAATGGGGATGGCACTTTCCAGCCTGCGGTTAGCTATACCGCTGGTCGTCCTGTATCTGTTTTTTGTTCTGATTTGGATGGAGATGGCGACTTCGACCTAGCTTTAGCTGATCGCACCTACGCTGGTAGTATCTCCACTATGAAGAATAATGGAGATGGCACTTTTCAGAGCAAAGTTGACTATGGTATTGGCAACCTTACTACTTCCACTTTCTCTTCTGATTTGGATGCAGATGATGACCTGGATCTGGCTGTGACCAATTATGGTTATAATAGTAACAAGGTCTCCATACTGAACAATAATGGGGATGGGACTTTTAACTGCACCGCTAAAGCCGGAGATGCTAATGGAGATAACAAAATTCATTTATCCGATATTGTAAACATCATCAATTTTCTTTACAAAGGTCAAAGCCAACCAAATCCTGCTTGTACAGGTGACCCCAATAATGACGGAAATACTAACTTAACAGATATAGTCTACTTAGTTAACTTTTTATTCAAAAGCGGTCCTGCACCGCTTAAATCTAGCGTGTGCTGTTTATAGTCTTTCTTTCTCCTCCCTGATTCAACCCCTTCCCTTAACGACTTTGATTTGACCCCTCCCTAACCCTCCCCTACAGGAGAGGGAACTTCGGCTTGACAATTTGGGTTGATAATGTTATTTAAGAAGCTTGAAAAAGAAAAGAGATATTCACAACAGATTAAACAGATTAAGCGGATAAGCGAATCAGAAACACGAAAGCACGAACAAGAAAACACGAAATCGCGAAATTTTAATTTAACGGAAATTGTGGCTTATTTGTAATTAATTTAAGGTGAATTATGGGAGTAATAAGACTGCACAATATGACTTTCTATGGTTATCATGGGATTTCGGCCGCGGAACAGAAGACTGGTCGGCGCTTTGAGGTGGATTGTGAGCTGTTTGTGGATATAGATAAGGCGGCTAAGTCAGATAAGTTGGGAGATACGATTGATTACACCAAAGTTTATAATTTAGTCGAAGATATAATTCAAAAAAACCGTTTTGCTTTGCTTGAAACCATAGCGGTTCGTTTAGCCAATATACTTTTAAAGAATTTTAAAATAAAAGAAGTTTTGGTACGGGTTCGCAAAAAAATTCCACCAATTCCGGGGAATTTAGACCATATAGAGGTTGAAATCCGCAGAAAGAGGTGATTTTTTGGGAGTGGTGTTTCTGGGCGTAGGTTCCAATTTAGGGGATAGATTGGAAAATATAAATAATGCCATTGCAGAATTAAAAAAATCTAAAAAAATAAAAATTTTGAAAAGCTCCTCGATTTACGAAACTCAACCCTGGGAAGTGAAAAGCCCAGAATGGTTTTTGAATTTGGTTTTAAAAGTAGAAACTGGGCTTCCTCCTTTGCAGCTTTTGGATTTCTTGGAAAAACTGGAGTCAAAATCTGGAAGAGAGTCAAAAAGTGATAAACACCCCAGAAGCCTAGATATCGACATTCTGTTTTACAACGATTTAATTTTTTACACCGAAAGATTAGTAGTCCCTCATCCAGTTTTGCATAAAAGAAGATTTGTCTTAGTTCCTTTAGCTGAAATTGAGCCAGAGCTTGAACATCCACAACTGCACAAAGATATAAAAACCATTTTAGAAAATTTGGAAGATAAAGCGGAAGTGAGACTCTTTCAAAAAGTAGAAGAATTGGGGTAGGTTGGGAAACACGAAGGCATCCTTCGACTATGCTCAGGACAAGCGAAAGGCACGAAAACCTCGGATATTGCAAAATCTTAAAAATAAGAACGGTATCAAAGTTGAAAGTCCTAACTTATAAAGGATATAAAAAATTCACAGCAGATTAAACAGATTTAGCAGATAAATGGCAGAGAAAAAAGTCACTACCAAAACTTTTTTAGAAATGAAACAAAAAGGGGAGAAAATTGCGGTTTTAACCGCTTATGATTACTCCACGGCTAAAATCTTAGATGAACTCGGAATAGACTGTATTTTGGTTGGGGATTCGGTAAATATGGTTTTTTACGGTTATCCCAACACTCTGTCAATTACCATGGACCAGATGCTTTACCACGCCAAAGCAGTCTCTTTGGCGGCCAAAAGAGCTTTAGTAATCGGGGATATGCCCTTTTTATCCTATCAAACTTCAGTCTCAGATGCGGTCTGCAATGCGGGTAGATTTTTGAAAGAAGGGGGTGCCGGTGGAGTCAAAATTGAAGGCGGATTGGAGATGATAGAGACTGTAAAAAAAATAATTGAAGCAGGGATTCCGGTGATGGGACATATCGGTTTGGTTCCGCAATCAATTCACAAGTTCGGAAAATATTCAGTGCAGGGAAAAGACAAAGAGAGTCAGAAATATCTTTTAGATTCGGCTCTGGCTCTGGAAAAAGCGGGGTGCTTCTCCATTGTTTTAGAAGCTATTCCGCAAGAGCTGGCCAAAAAAATTAGCCAGAGCATAAAAATTCCTACTATAGGAATCGGCGCCGGACCGAATTGTGACGGCCAGGTTCTGGTTATCAACGACATATTAGGATTGTATGAAGAGTTTAAGCCCAAATTTGCCCGCAGATATGCGGAGTTATCAAAAGAGATTAGAAAAGCAGTTAAAAATTACTTTGATGATGTGAAAAAAGGAAGATTTCCTTCGGAAAAAGAAAGTTTTTAGCAATGAGCCGAGGTCGGGAGACCTCGACCTACCCTATAGCTGGGTAGCTTTGGGTCTCCCGACCCAAAGAATTAGAGTGACAAAATTTGATAAAAATGAAAATCGTAAAATCGATTAAAGAGATGCAGGAAATATCGATTGCACTAAAAAGAAAAGGGAAAATTATCGGGTTTGTTCCCACCATGGGATATTTGCATGAAGGGCATTTGAGTTTGATTCGCTTGGCTAAAAAAAAATCAGATATAGTGGTGGTCTCTATCTTTGTCAACCCTATGCAATTTGGTCCCAAGGAAGATTTCAAAAGATATCCCAGAGATTTGAAAAGAGATACTAAATTGGCCCGAAAAGCCGGCTGCGATGTTTTATTTATCCCCAGCCAAAAACAGATATATCCGGATAGATTTTCCGCCCATGTCAATGTAGAAAAATTGTCAGATACTTTGGAAGGGAAATTTCGCAGCGGACATTTTAAAGGAGTTACCACAGTTGTTGCTAAATTATTCAATATCGTCCAGCCGGATTTGGCATTCTTTGGACAAAAGGATGCCCAGCAGGTAGTGATAATTCAAAAAATGGCGCAGGATTTAAATTATAATTTAAAAATAATTGTAGCTCCCACAGTGCGAGAGCCATCCGGCCTGGCTTTAAGCTCCCGCAATATTTATCTGGCTGAAGATGAAAGAAAGACCGCCAAAGTTTTATTCGAATCGTTACAGAAAGCCCAGAGTGTAATTGAGCAAGGGGAGACAAATTCTTTCAAAATAATTCATGAAATGGAAAAGATGATTTTGTCCAAACCCAAAACCATAATCGATTATATTGCCATCACCGACAGTAAAACCTTGGAGCCGCTTGAAAAATTGAGCGGAGAAGTGTTAATTTCTATGGCGGTCTTTGTGGGAAGTACCCGGCTGATTGACAATCTCAAATTAAAAGTAAAATAGGAGTTTAAATGTTAATTTCAGTCTGTAAATCTAAAATTCACCAAGCCACTGTGACAGAAGCGAATCTAAATTATGAGGGCTCAATAACCATTGATAAAAAGATTATGGAGCAGGCCGGGATTTTGCCTTATGAAAAGGTGCAGGTGGTGAATTTGAATAACGGCGAAAGATTTGACACTTATGTGATTGTGGGGAAAGCTAATTCCGGCATAATCTGTTTGAACGGACCGGCGGCTCGTTTGGGGCAAAAAGGGGATAAGGTGATTATTATTGCTTATGCTATGATGGAGGAAGAGGAAGCAGTCGGCTTTAAGCCGAAGTTGATTTATGTGGATGGGAAGAATAAAGTAATGAAGAAATGAGAATCACGAAGACACCCTTCGACAAGCTCAGGGTAAACGAAAGCAGGAAAAACTACGAGATTCTTCGTCCCGATTTATGGTTACGGTTACACCATCCCGTAGGGGTCGGGACTCAGAATGACAAACTACTACCATAGCATATTGGTTTAGAATTAACTCTGTAGCGGTCGGATTTATCCGACCTTTGATATGATGTGCGATGAATCGCACCGCTACAGACTAACCTCTCCCCATTTATGGTGAGCTTGTCGAACCACCTCTCTCCTTAGAGGAGAGGGAGTAACTAATTTCCTCCCCTTGAGGGGAGGGCAAGGGAGGGGTTAGTTCGATGGGTGGAGACAAGCTCCACCCCTACGCGTAGGGGCGATTTATCTCGAATGTTTTTAATGAGAGAAGTTTACCTTCGCCCGATTTCTACAAACAACATTCTTTACTTTTTAGGGGTGCGGGTCCGGATTTGAAAATATAATTTATTAAATAGACAATATCCGGCAGTAAAACATTTCCATTTCCATTAGCATCTCCACGGCAGAGAGGATTGGGAGCAGCTCCAGACCTAAACAGAAAGTTGATGATGGTTATGATGTCGGGTAGTAATATGTTTCCATCGGCGTTAGCATCTCCAGGTTTGGCAAGACATTGTTTATATTTTATGGTGGCATAGTCAAGGGAGGACCCGCTTCCCTGACTTTCTCCTGTTACATAGACATACCCTGCTTGGTCAACGATTATTGCACTAGCATCATCGTAAGAGTTGCCTGGCCCATTATATCTTATCGCCCAAACACTATCTCCATTGGGAGAATACTTAATGGTAGCGTAATCAAAATCGCCACTGCCACCGCTAAAACCAGTCACATAGACATTTCCCACGCTATCTAATGCTATGCCATTTGCTTGACCGTAGTGTACGGGTCCGCCATATGTTTTTACCCAAGCAATTTCTCCACTAGCATAATATTTTATGGTTGCAAAATCATAGTTAGGAGAGAGTGGAGCTACTTCAGTTTCTCCTGCCAGATACACATTTCCAACACTGTCCACTGCAATGGCCCAAACATCATCATCGTCATTTCCTGGCCCGTCCCATCTCCTTATCCAAGCAGTATCTCCGTTTGGATAATATTTTATAGTGAGATAGTCGTCATAAGAAATGCTATCTCGACTTTCACCAGTCACGTAAATATTTCCAGTTCCATCCAAACCCATACCTGAGGCGTAATCTTCTAAGCCTGCAGGGCCATTGTATCTTCTGACCCAAAGCTGATTGCCATTTTGGTCATATTTTACAGTGGCATAGTCTTCATTATAAGGATAAACACTATTTTGAGCGCTATATCCAGTTACATAGACATTGCCAGAACCATCTACAGATATCGCCCACGCCCCATCCTGCGAGTTTCCTGGTCCATTGTATCTTCTGACCCAAGCGGTATCTCCGTTTGGATAATATTTTATTGTGGTGTAGTCATAAGCTGTCACGCCGCCATAGCTATCACCCGTTACATACACGTTGCCACTTCTATCTACTTTTATATCTCTAGCGTTGTCATCGCCATTCCCACTTCCATTGTATTGTTTGATCCACAAAACGTCTCCACTAGAGGAATACTTGATTGTAACAAAATCATCGTTATATTTAAACATTCCTGTATCCGTGTCACTTTCTCCAGTCACATAGACATTTCCACTCTCATCCACTGCCAAAGCTTTGGGCTCATCGTCGCCATTCCCCGGCCCGTTGTAGCGTCTAACCCAGAGCGTATCTCCATTGGAGGCATACTTTATGGTTGTATAGTCCTCAAACGTTCCATTACCATAACTCCAGCCAGCCACATACGAATTCCCATCTTTATCGACCGCTAAAGCAACAGCAACATCATCTCCATTTCCCGGTCCATTATACCGTCTCACCCAAGCAGTATCCACCTGAGCCAAAACTGGGATATAGGAATAAAATAGAAATAATAAAAAAATATATTTTCTAATTTTCATTTTTGCCTCCGGGTATTTTTAGGTATAGAATCAAGCTACTTAAAAAGGTGAAAATGTCAACGATTTTTTCAAATGATTTGATTTAGGGTCAGGTGCAGGGACCTGACCCTACCCACTGGGTAGCTCTGGGTCCCAGCACCCAGAGCGGTCTGTTTTAGATTTGTTTAAGCCCTCTTGACTTTAGGTGAGTCTATCCACTATTTTTCCAAAACCATGAAAAAGATAATCGCCAATACCATAGCCGTAATCTTAGCCGGCGGCAAAGGGAAGAGAATGAATTCCAAACTTCCCAAAGTATTGCATAAAATCGCCGGCAAGCCGTTAATTTCCCACGTCATCTCCACCGCCAAATCTTTAGGAATAAAAAGAATCATAGTGGTAATCGGCTATAAAGGGGAACTGGTCAAAAAAGCTTTGGCTAAAGACAAAGTTGAAATAGTGTGGCAGAAAAAACAATTAGGAACCGGACATGCCTTGATGCAGACCCAAAAATTACTCAAAAATTTCTCCGACACGATTTTAGTCCTGTGTGGAGACGTCCCCTTTCTGTCCACCGAATCCATTATCCATCTCTTACAAGAACATATAAACAAGAAAGCCCAAGCCACTGTTTTGACCACCGTAGTCAAAGATGCTTCTGGATATGGCCGAATTGTTAGAAACAAGCCGAATTTAGTAGAAAAAATTGTGGAAGATAAAGAAGCTTCAAAAGCAGAAAAGAAAATCAGAGAAATCAATACCGGAACCTTCTGTTTTGCAGCCAAAGGTTTTTTCGGTTTATTAAAACAGATAAAAGCCGATAATAAAAGCAAGGAATATTATTTAACCGACGTGGTCAAACTGTTGAACCAAAAAGGGAAAAAAGTAGCCGCCGTAAAAAGTCTGACCAAATGGGAAGCACTGGGAATCAATTCCTCCGGTCAGTTAAAAGAATTAGAAAAAATTTGGACTAACAAACCTAAAAGACCTAACGTATAAAAGATAGATTCCGATGATAAGCAAATTTGATAGCTCTTTTTTCAACGGAATACTCAAAAGCCAGCTCTTCTTAGTAATTAATGACAAACCCGACCGGTAAATTCTCATAACCTGAATTTCAATAGAGCTTTTAAAAAACACTTGACAAAAAGGGCTGAGGAGTTAGATTTAGGTTGAATCCCAACAAGGAGAGGCAATGAAAATCAGATTGGTTCAGATAAGTTTAGTGTTCTTTGTGGTAATAAGTTTTGTTTTTTCTACCGTAAGTTATTCACAATCTCTATCAGAGCCAAAAGGAAACTTGGAATCTACCCATCTTAACAGCTTAACCCCCAACAACACTCGCTTTAGTTTGCTGGATTTAAGTCGTCTCAAAATTCGCAACAGTTACACGGTTTCCTATCTTTCCTCAGGCAATCGTTCCGGAAGCTTCGGTCTTTTTGTGACCTCTTTTGAATATCAGCTTTCCAATCCTTTAAACATCCAGGTTGATTTAGGATACCTGCACCAGCCCTTTTCCATGGGACGCAATAATATTGATATCAACTCCCGTATTTTACCCAACGTCAGGGTCAATTACAGCCCCAGCCCCTATTTTAATTTATCCGTCAATTTTATGTCCATGGGAAACCAATACCGATATTACCCTGAATTTTATGAGGAGAATCGCTAGTAAAAATCGTTGGATTTACCAAGTTATTTTATCCCCCTCCAAAATTTGTAAAGCTTAATGTTATTCAAAAAAAAGAAAAAATCCAGAGTTTATAGATTTTACCGACCTACCCCCAAGGGAAAAGGTGGGGGAGCCAAAAAAACAGATTACGCCATCTTTATTTTGGTAATCATGCTGGGCTGCTTCGGAATCTCCCTGGCCAAAAAATGGGGTGAGGTTAATAAAGTATCTTCCGATGAATATGAAGAGGTTTTAGTCCGAGTTCAAATTTTAAATGCTTCCGGAAATCCTTACCTGGCCGAAAGTACTGCCAAAAAATTATCCTCTATGACACACGCTCCCATAAAATTTGAGATAGTGGAAAAAGGGAATTATGGAGCTTTTAAACTTCCTCAATCCATGATTGTCTATCTGAAATCAGAAGAAGAAGAACTGGCTTACCTGGCAGCTGACTGGCTGGGAATCAACAGAGAGAATGTCTTGTTTCAAAAAGTGGAAAATAATTACCTGGATATCCAGATGAAATTGATAGTTGGAAGAGATTTCAAATTTCTGGAGGTAGCCCAAGCCGAGTGAAAAATCTGACTTCTCGTAATTTAGCGGTCTTAGCCGGAAAATTGGCTTTGGAAAAGCAAGCTTTAGACATCAAAATCCTGGATCTAAGAAAGATATCCAATATTTCCGATTATTTTGTGGTCTGTTCTGCCACAGTGGATGTGCACCTAAAAGCGATTGCGGACAATATTGTAGGAGAGTTAGAAAAAAAGGGAATAAGGATCTGGCACAATGAAGGATATCCGCAGGGAAGATGGATTATTCTGGATTACGTGGATGTGGTAGTGCATATCTTTTTGGAAGAAGCGCGCCAGTTTTACGATCTGGAAAGCTTATGGGGGGATGCCCAGGTGCAGGAAGTAAATGACAACGGAAAGGTCAAAAAGACCGGTAAGAAAACCGGCTTAAAAACCAGAAAACGGAAATTAATGTAGAGAGTTTGTTTTTGCCGGTGTCAAATAATCCAGTTGTGATGATACGTGATAATCACAAGCAATAGAAGGTTAGTAATTCATAACAGGTTAAGTAGGTCGAACAGATAAAGACACAAATAAGGTAAAAAAATTTTAGAAAAGAAAAAGTAACTCATACAAAGGAGGTTATTCATGGATATCGTAGAACTCAAAACCAAGACTATGAGCGAGCTTTTGGGGATTGCCGATGAACTGGATATTCCCAGTCGCTCCAATCTTAAGAAACAGGAGTTAATCTTCAAAATTCTGGAGGCCAAGACCGAAAAGACCGGTCTAATCTTTGCCGAAGGGGTTTTGGATATTCTGCAGGAAGGGTATGGATTCTTACGCTCGCCGGACTATAACTACCTACCCGGTCCGGATGATATTTACGTTTCCCCTTCTCAGATCAAGAGATTTGACTTGAGAACCGGGGATATTGTTTCAGGACAGGTCCGTCCCCCCAAAGATTCGGAGAGGTATTTTGCCCTTCTTAAAGTGGAAGCGGTCAATTATGAAAATCCGGAAGTGGCCAAGCATAAGATTTTATTTGATAATCTGACTCCCTTATACCCTCAAGAAAGGATAAAGTTAGAAACGGCGGCCGAAGAGCTCTCTATGCGTGTTATGGACCTTTTTACCCCCATCGGAAAAGGACAGAGGGGTTTGATTGTTTCTCCACCCAAAGCGGGAAAGACTATTCTTCTGCAGAAAATAGCCAACAGTATCACCACCAACCACCCGGAGATTAAAATCATCGTCTTGTTAATCGACGAAAGACCGGAAGAGGTGACGGATATGAAAAGGTCGGTCAAGGGTGAAGTTATCTCTTCTACTTTTGATGAACCGCCGGACCGCCACGTTCAGGTAGCGGATATGGTCATCGAAAAAGCCAAGAGATTGGTAGAGCACCAAAATCATGTGGTGATATTATTAGACAGTATCACCCGTCTGGGCCGGGCTCATAACGCGGTTGTTCCTCATTCCGGTAAAATCCTTTCCGGGGGAGTGGATGCCAACGCTTTAGCCAAACCCAAGAGATTTTTCGGAGCCGCCAGAAATATAGAGGAGGGTGGAAGTCTGACCATTATTGCCACGGCTTTGATTGAAACCGGCAGCCGGATGGATGAAGTGATTTTTGAAGAGTTCAAAGGGACCGGCAATATGGAAATTGTCTTAGACCGCAGATTGTCCGACCGCAGAATCTTCCCGGCTATTGATATCAACCGCTCCGGAACCAGGAAAGAGGAACTGCTACTCAAAGATGAGGAACTGAACAAGATTTGGATTTTGAGGAAATTCCTGGCGGAGATGAACTCGGTGGAAGCCATGGAGTTCTTATTAGACAAGCTCAAAAAGACCAAATCTAACCCCAAATTCCTGGATGCTATGAAGGATTAAGCTCTTCTCAACTCCTTTCCCTATCCATTCTCAAGCAGTTTCTTTTTATTCCCAAATTTTCAGCGGAGATAATTATTGTTGCAATTTCCCGGTTTCTCAGTTTTTATTTTGACTATCTTATACCATCCACCACCGTTTTAAGAGATTTTGCGGAGTTTAATTTTCTACTATTACCTCTTGGTTGAAAAATCGGAGTTTTTTTATGTTCTATAGTTTCATTGGAAACATAAGGGAAATTCAAAACTTTTTCTTGACCTCACCCGTAAAAAAAATTAATTTGTAAAAATTGACTGGAAATGCGTTAACTTTATAAAGGATTAAGCAGATAAAATAAATGTATGCTGGAGATTAAAAAGGTCACCAAAATCTACGACGAGAAGACCATTGCCCTGTATAACCTCTCATTTTCCTTGAATAAGGGGGAGTTTATAACCGTGCTGGGTCCCACCGGAGCCGGCAAAACCACTCTGATTAAACTTTTGGCTTTGGAAGAATCTCCCACTCAGGGTGAAATAAAATTCGACTCTTTTACCACCCAAAAGATGAAAAAATCCCACACTTCCCAATGGAGACAAAAGTTGGGAATAGTTTTTCAGGATTTAAGATTGATAAAGGACAAATCGGTTTTTGACAATGTGGCTTTACCCTTGAGAATAAAGGGGGTAAAAGAGAAGAATGTCAAAAAGAAAACCACTGAAATTCTGGGGAATTTGGGACTGCTTTTGAAAAGAAATTCTTTGCCGCCAGAACTATCCGGCGGGGAAAGACAAAAGGTGGCTTTTGCCCGGGCTTTAGTCTCAGAACCGGTTTTGTTTTTAGCCGATGAACCCACCGCTAATTTGGACCCGGTGGCCACAGAAGAGATTTTAGATTTGCTCACCAAAATTCATAATCAGGGAACCACTGTAATGGTGACCACCAATCAGGAGCAAGTCTACCAGAAATTCAATCAAAAAATTAGCCCGGCTCGAGTTCTGGAATTAGAGCTGGGGAAGTTGAAATAAAGAGTTTGAATCACGAAGACACGAAAAATTCTGAAACGAAAAACACGAAAAAAGCAGAAAGAAAAACTCAGAATTACTCAAAGAGATTCAGAAGATAAAATATGATTTACGCTTTTAAAGAAGCCGTAAGGGGTCTGCAAAAACATCTCACCACCAGCCTGGTTTTTATTTTTACCTTAGGATTTGCTCTGTTGGTTTTTAATTTTTTCCTGTGGAGCTTCTGGAATTTAAATCAGATAGGCAAACAGATGAAAGAAAAAATCGGGATGGAGGTATATCTAAAAGATGAGTTATCTTTTCAAGAAACCGGCGACTTAAGAAGCTTTCTCGAGTCTCAGCCGGAAATTCAAAAAGTAGAATTTAAGACCAAAGCAGATGCCTTGGAAGAGATGAAAGCATATTTCGGAGCGGAGCTCCTGGAGAATTTGAGCGGCAACCCCTTGCCCAACAGTTTCTCACTTGAAATCAAAGAAAGATATAAGACCTCAGACAAAATTTTGGCCATAGCAGAAAAGATTAAAGCCCAAAACGGGGTGGAGGGGGTGGAATACGGTGAGGCCTGGGTGGAAAGACTGGATAAACTAAGCTCGGTTTTTTTAAAAGTGGCTTTGATTTTCGGGATATTTTTGACTTTAGCCATACTCATGATGGTAACCACCACGGTTCGGCTAATCATTATCACCAAGTCCGAAACCTTGAAACTTCTCAAAGTCTTGGGAGCCAAAACCAGTTTTATTTTGAAGCCCTATTTTTTGGGTGGTATGTTGTTAGGGTTTTCAGCCACCGGCTTGAGTGTGCTCGGGTTATATGTAGTACATCAATTTTTTAAATCCAAATTCTGGACGGTCAGCTTTCTTCCTTTAGAAATTTTAGGCGGAGTAATCTTGGGAGTTTTATTTTTAAGCGCGGTGGGAAGCTTATTTTCCATGACCCGGGTGCTAAAAGTATGAGCAAGAATCCACTGATATTTTTAGTCACCATCTTTTTGCTAAACCTGTCGGGCATCGGTCTGACCCAGTCTGACGACCTGCAGAGCCAGAAAGATGAATTAGAGAGAATCCGGACCGAGCTGGAAGCCAAAAGAAAATCCATCGAAAAATTAAAGCAAAAGGAAATGGGGCTTCTAAAAGAGGTGCAGTCCAAAGAAGAGGAGCTGGAGTTGGTTGAAAAACTACTTTTAAAAATAAATCGCACCCAGAGAGGAATCGAAAAACAGCTCAGGGAAAAAGAGGGGGAATTACAGTTCACCCGATTGACTTTGGAAGAAAAACAGGCTGCCTTAGCCAGGCGCTTAAGAGAGATTTATAAATATGGCAGATTTTATGAGTACAAACTTTTACTGGGAGCGGATTCTCCGGTAGATTTTTTGAAAAGGTACCGCTTTATGCAGCTGATTACCCAGAAGGACCGGGATTTAATCGGGGAAGTTCTGAACAACAAACAGAAAGTGGAAGAGAAACAAAGTTACCTGCAAAAAAGGAAAAATTATCTGGGTCTCTTGAGAAAAGAGAAGACCAAAGAGGAGGATAATAAAAAACAGCTTTTAGGCAAGAGGTCTTTGGCTCTGAAAAATGTGAGACAGGAAAAAGAACTGCAGCTACAAGCCCTGCAGGAGCTGGAACAATCGGCCCGGGAGATTCAAAAAATTATTGTAACTCTGGAGGAGAAAAGAAAATCCAAGCCCAAAGAAATTGAAATTCTGGAGGGAGTTTTTGCTTCTTTAAGAGGAAAACTCCCCTGGCCTGCCTCCGGTGCGGTGATAGGGAATTTCGGGCCCCAGCTGGATAAAAAATCCAACACCACCACTTTTAACCCGGGCATAGAGATTCAAGCCCAGATCGGGCAGGATGTGTATGCGGTGGCAGACGGAGTTTTAATCTACTCGGGCTGGTTGCGGGGATACGGGAGATTTATTATCTTACAACATGATTCCGGGTATTACACTTTGTATGCCCACCTCTCGGATGTTCTGGTAGAAGAAGGGGATGAGATACTGGCCTCCCAGCTTTTAGCCAAAGTGGGTGAGACCGGATTTTTAGGTGAGGTATCTTTGCATTTTGAAGTCAGGCAGGGGAAACAACAATTAGACCCTTTGGAATGGTTAAAATAGATTTAACACAAGTTGTCGGACAAACCCTCCCTCAAAATATTTTAAAGAAAACGCTCCAAAATCAGAAATTGGCCAGCGCCTATTTGTTCTACGGTCCGGAAGGTCTGGGGAAATGGGTGGCGGCTCTAGAACTGGCCAAAGCGCTCAATTGTGAAAATAAAGATTCTGTCCCCTGTCAAGTCTGCTCTAACTGTGTCAAAATTGCCAAACTTTCGCATCCGGATGTAGTTTTGGTTTTCCCGGTTCCCTCGACCAAGAAAGAGGAGGAAAATCTCAGACAAAAATATATAGCCAGCTTCAGAGGAGAAAAACTTAAAGAGCCCTACGCTTTGGTGGAATTTGAGAAAAACGCCCTGATTTCCAAGGATAGAATGAATGAACTAAAGACAGAAGTTTCCCGGCGGCCATTTGAAGCTAAAACAAAAGTTGTAATTATAAATCAAGCCGAGAAAATGATGAGGGATTCCTTCAACTCATTTTTAAAGGTGCTGGAGGAACCGCCTGCTTATGTTCATTTAATTTTAACCACTTCACAGCCGGAGCGGCTTTTGCCTACAGTGATTTCCCGCTGTCAGAAAATCAGGTTTACTCCCATCAAAGCAGAGTTAGTTCAAGAGCAGTTAGTTAAAAGATTGAATTTAGATGAAAAGAAGGCCTTAACTTATGCCCGGCTTTCAGACGGCAGTTTAGGTTATGCACTTTCTTTGGCGGGTGGGAAATGGGATAATTTAAGAGAGCTGGGTTTGCGGTACCTGCAAAATATTTTTGGTTCCGAGATTAGCTCGGCGGCTTCAATCATAGAAGATGTGGTAAAACAATATTCCATCCCGGAAAGATTTCAGCTGTTTAAATTTTTGAAGGGCTACCTGCGGGATGTGGCGGTTTTTAAAGAAAACCCAGATAAAAAACATTTGTTTGATGCGGAGTCAAGCGAGAGTATACTAAAATTGGCCCAGAGAGTCAAAAATCAAAAGCAGATTGAAAAATCCATAAATTTAATAGAAAAAACCAAGTCCCAGTTTTATTTGAACGTCAATCCCAGATTAGCATTGTTGCATTTAGCTTTGCAGTTAAGAAATATTTTTTATCCCAACTTAGGTTCAGTCAGTTCAGCCTAAATGCTTCAATAAATTCAGCACATGAGGACAAATTTTGGCTAAAAGATTTTTCATCACCACCCCCATTTATTATGTCAATGACAAGCCCCATATCGGGCATGCTTACACTACTATCATAGCCGATGTTTTAACCCGTTTTCATAAAATCAATCAGGAAGAAACTTTTTTCCTGACCGGAACCGATGAACACGGGACTAAAGTGGCTGAAGCCGCCAAACAATTGAAAAAATCTCCTCAACAATTGTGCGATGAGAACAGTCAATTGTTTAAACGGGTCTGGGAGAAATTAAATATCCAGTACGATTATTTTATCCGCACTACCGAGAAAAGACATATCGAGGCGGTAAAAAAATTATTAAACAACTTAAACACTGCTCAAATCAACAGTCAAAAAGTAATTTATCCCGGCTCCTACAAAGGGCTGTACTGCATCGGCTGTGAAAAATTTATCACAGAAAAAGAGCTAAAAGTCGGTCTATGCCCCAATCATCTGACCAAGCCCCAGGTTGTGCAAGAGAAAAATTATTTTTTCCGATTGTCAGAATTTTTAAAACCGGTGGAAAAATTAATTAAAGAAGGAGCGATGAAAATTCTTCCAGAGGAAAGAAAAGCCGAGACCCTGGGACTTCTGGCCCAGAACCTGGAGGATTTCTCCATCTCCAGAGAAAAAGTGACCTGGGGTGTACCTCTACCCTTTGACCCTTTGCAGATTGCCTATGTCTGGGTGGATGCTTTACCCAATTACATTTCGGCCATCGGCTATGGAGACAACCCCCAAGAGTTCGATAAATGGTGGAACGATTCCCAGGTGATTCATCTGATGGCCAAAGATATTTTGAAATTTCATGCGGTCTATTGGCCGGCTATGTTATTGGCTTTAGGGTTAAAAATCCCGGATTTATTGTTCATTCACGGATTTTTCACGGTCAACGGACAGAAGATGAGCAAAACTTTGGGGAATGTGATTGACCCTAATTTTTTGGTGGAAAAATTCGGCTCCGATGCCACCCGCTATCTTTTGTTGACTCAATTCCCTTTAGGGTTGGATGGGGATATTCAGGAAAGCCGTTTCACTGAAAAATATAATTCAGAGTTGGCCAATGATTTGGGGAATTTGGTTTCGCGGGTGATTAAGATGATTTCGGATTGGTGTGAGGGGAAGATTCCAAATCCATCGGATTATGATGACAAGGATAACGAATTGAAAAATTTAGGTTCAAACACACCCAAAAAAGTTATGGAGCATATTTATCAAATCGGAGTAACCGGTGCCATTGATGAAATTTTCAAATTAATCAGAAAAACCAATCAGTATATTGAAATCTCTGCTCCCTGGAATTTGGCTAAAAATAAAGAGAGTAAAAAATTAAATACTAAATTATATGTTGCGGCAGAAGTTTTGCGAATAATTTCAAGCTTAATTTACCCCGTGATGCCTAATAAGGCTTTGCAGATTAGAAAAATGTTGGGATTATCTGATAAAGAGGTTCCTGATTTAACAGAGGAGAAAAATTGGGGGAACTTAAAGCCCGGTTTAGAAATTGGGAAGATGGAATCATTGTTTCCAAGAATGGAGTCAAAAACAAAAAGTGGCAACCTAACAAAGGAGAGTATTGCAATGGAAGAAAATTTGGTCGGTATAGAGGATTTTCAGAAGCTGGATTTGAGAGTTGCTAAGGTTTTGGAAGCGGAAGCGGTGCCAGGAACCAGTCGGCTTTTGAAATTGAAAGTTGAAGTGGGGGATAAGCAAAAGCAGATTGTGGCTGGAATTGCGGAGCATTATAAGCCGGAGGAGCTGGTGGGGAAAAAAGTGGTGGTGGTGAATAATATGAAGCCCACTACTATAAGAGGGGTTGAATCGGAAGGGATGATTCTGGTGGCGAAGGATGGGAAGGGTATGGTGTTATTGGGGACGGAGAAGGAGATTGAGACGGGAGCGAAGATTAGTTAGAACACCTTCTTTCTTTATTTCTAAACTCTAGGTGAAATCTCACGACAATGGAGCCATTGTGCCTTTCCCTAACAATGAACAACTCAAAATAATAAATCACAGAGGGCGTCCATTAGTAGTTATTGCTGGACCAGGAACTGGTAAAACCAGGACACTGGTAGAGCGTATGATAGGTTTGCTTAGAGAAAATTTAAACAGAAAAGTTTCATTTATTACCTTTACAAGAACCAGTCGACGAGACACCTCCAAAAAGATAGAAAATGCTATAGGGAGCACTGCCTATCAAGAAATTGAGTCGAATTCACCAGCGAGCAGCACTTTGCATATGTATGCCAAGAGCCTCGTGCATCATTACTCATACTTAATTGGGCGACCATCAAATTTTTCAGTACTTATAGAGGATAAAGGAGAAAAAAGTTTGGTGCTTGAAGATCTGTCAACAGACCTTGACATTAATATAAGTATACTATTGCTTGGTAAAGCTCTTTCATGCGTAAGAGCAACAAACAATTGGCCCACCGACTTTCCATTGACCATAGAGGAACGAGATGAAATTTCAAGGTACTACAATTCTCTTTTAATCTTCTACAACACATATGACATGGAGGGACTGGTAGATGCTGCGTGTAAAATTCTAAGCGACCCCTCTACTATTGTCCCTGTAATATTTTTGCAGGTTGACGAATACCAGGACTTAAATCCAAACGACCAAAATCTGGTCAATCTCACGGCAAGCCATTCTAGTTCTCACATAGTAGTAGTTGGTGATGATGCTCAAAGCATTTATGGTTTTCGCAATGCCAACTATCAAGGTATTCGCGAGATATGGCAATCACACGCCTGGGACAAGATTTCTTTGACAGAGTCTCATCGTCTTCCTATCCACATCCAGAGGGCGGCACAGGCATTGATTGCAAACGAAGGATATCTTGGATGTAATTTACAAAACCTGCCTGATAATGGGAAAAAACTTCTGACTTTACAATGTACAACAGATAAACTTCAAATCAAGGCAGTTGCAAAAAAAATAACCGAATTAAAAGCTGGTAGCCGAAATCAGAAAGGAGAAGCTTTGCTATACAACGATTTTATGGTTTTATGCCCTACGAAAGGTTTTGTTAAAACTATGGCTAAGAATTTAGAAAATGAATTTAGCATACCTACTAAACTGCACGATAAAGCCTCCATTCCTGATGACCATTGGAGACTACTTTTAGTTCTAAGAATGTTGAATTACGAAGACAATTTGGCGTTGAGGCAATGGCTTTCAATTTCAGGTCTGAAGAAAGTAGAAATTACAAAAATTCGCCAAGATGCTATGCAAAGTGGGAAGTCGTTGTTTAGGCATTGTGCAACACTTTCAGACTCTCGGATTTGTGAAATTTTAAATGCCATTGAAGAACTGAAAGATAGCAAACAGGATTTTGAGAAATTTCGAGTATCACTTAAAAATTTCCCCAATCTTTTGATTGAAGATGACCTTTTTCCTAAGGTGGGTCTGACAATTGACGAGGTTACAAGAGAACCTCGAGCCATCGGCTCTGTTATACGATCCATCTATGAAAAGTTTGGCCTAATTGAGTCAGAAAGTGAATTTACAGAAGAGGACAAAGTATTGGTAACTACCCTGCATTCTGCAAAAGGTCTAGAAGCGGAATATGTTTTCGTTACAAGGTTGAATTTTCTATATGTCCCTATGGCCAACAGAGATATCAAGGAAGAAAGAAGGGTACTTTATGTTGCTTTAACAAGAGCAAGACAAGATGTATTCTTAACATTTTACGAGTATTACGATGAAGTGAAAAAAAGACGCCTGTATGAAGAAGCAATGTCTCCATTTTTACATGATATAAGAGACCACTTAGAAATAAACAAAGTAAAAGCAGAGGACATGAAAGTAAAAACTTTAAAAAAATGATTGACACCCATGCTCACTTAGATGACAAAAAGTTCGATTCCGACCGGGAAAAAGTCATCCAAGAGTCCTTCACAAACGGCATCGAAAAAATCGTCAACATCGGCACCGATTTAAAAACCTCCCGCCTGTCAGTCGAATTATCCCAAAAATATCCCCAGATTTACGCCAGCATAGCCGTCCACCCCCACGCCTCCAAACATTTCGCCCTCTCCACCGTCTCCGAATTAGAAAAATTATCCGCTAACCCCAAAGTAGTCGCCATCGGAGAAATCGGACTTGATTTCTACCGCAACTGGTCCCCCAGAGAGGACCAAGAGAAAGCTTTCAAGTCCCAGATTGAGCTGGCCTTCAAATTAAAAAAACCGATTGTGTATCATATCCGGGAGGCATTTGAGGAGACCTGGGCTATAATTTTAGAAACCAAAGCTTACCAGTTAGGGGGAATCCTGCACTCCTTTTCCGGCAACGTCGACCAAGCCAAGAAAGCGACTGAACTTGGTTTATACCTTTCCTTCAACGGCACCCTGACCTACAAAAACTCTTTGGCTCAAGAAGTTGTAAAAAATATTCCTTTAGATTTAATTTTGCTTGAAACTGACTGCCCTTATCTTCCCCCTCAACCATATCGCGGCCAGAGAAACCAGCCGGATTATGTACAATATGTATTAGAAAAGATGTCGGAGCTATTAAACAAACCCTTTGATGAATTAGAAAAAATAACCAGTTCAAATGCTCAAAGAATATTCAAGTTCCCCTAAAATTAGACCAAAAAAATCCCTCTCCCAAATTTTTTTAGTTAACCTCCATGCCGCTGAAAGAATCGTGGATAGCTTGAATTTGTCCCCCGACGCTTCGGTCTTAGAAATCGGGGCCGGTAAAGGGGTTCTGACTCAATTCTTGATAGAACAAGCTAAAAAAGTTTATGCGGTGGAGCTGGATAAAAGCTTGTACGAATTTTTAAGAGAAAAATTTTCAAATCAAAAAAATTTAGAAATCATCAATCAAGACATTTTGCAACTTGATTTAAAAAAGTTACTTCCCTCATCCCCAAAAATAAAAATTATAGGAAATCTCCCTTATCAAATCACCTCTCCGATATTGGACTGGCTCATCCAATACAAAGAGTTAATTTCCCAAGCAGTTCTAATGGTGCAAAAAGAGGTAGCCATACGAATGTCGGCTTCACCCGGGGGCAAAGATTTTTCCCCATTGTCAATTTTCGTTCAAGTCTACACTAAACCCAAAATTTTATTCAGCTTAAAGCCAGGTTCTTTTAATCCACCACCAAAAATTGAATCGACCGTAATAGTTTTAGATTTTCTGTCTCAAAGTAGGGTCAAGCCGGAAGATGAGAAACTCTTTTTCCAAATCGTCAAAGCCAGTTTCTCCACCAGAAGAAAAACTATTTTGAACTGTCTGAGCTCGAATCTTAAACTCCCTAAGAATCTGGTAGAGAAAATCTTAGCCGAACAAAAAATCAATCCTCAAAGCCGAGCCGAAACTTTGGAAATTAACCAATATCTTAAATTGACCCAGGAGCTCAAAAATTATCAAGATTATTTCTGAGAAACCCAATTTATTTGCTTGACAAGCAGTCATAAAAAATTATATTGGTGTTTTGAATTTTTTATTCCAAAGGTCAAAAATTTAGATTTTTAACAATCTTTCAGTTATTTAAGGAGGGTACATGATTTGGCTTAAGGGTTCCACCATTGGGACAGCAATGCTCTTGCTGCTTGGCGTTCTGACTGTTAATCTTTCTGCTCAAGAGACACCGCCACCGGTCACACAGGATACGGTCCAAATGATACCGGAAACAACCAAAGTGGACACTCTGAAGATGGAGCCGGCACCCATAGTTCCACCCACACCGGTGGAAACCGCCCAAGTAGCCCCTCCTATGGCGGACACCTTTAAAAAAGCGGTTGACACCGTCGGGGTCAAGTTAGATACCATACCTACGGAAAAGACGTCCCGGATGATCGAACCCTTTGAATTGAAAGTGGCAGAAGAGCCCCCATTTTTTATGAAAGAAATCGCCTTTACCACTTCCCGGTCCGACAAAGGAAGTTTTCGAGTGCCCGACTTTATATATACATTAAATCCGACGACCAAAGCCAGACAAAACCATAATATCATGATGGACTTACTCAAAAATGCAGCCGGGATTGAAATTTTAGAGGCCGGACAGTTTCTGGCCCGTCCGGCTATAAGGGGAGTTTTCGGCTCCCGGGTTTTACTTTTACAGGATGGGGTCAGAATGAATACCTTCCGGGATTTTCCTTTATGGGGTACGTCACCCACTTTAATCGATGTAGACCAGGTGGAGAAAATAGAGATCTTGAATGGGCCGGGTTCCCACTTGTACGGCTCGGACGCCTATGGAGGAGTAATCAATTTTATCACTCCCAAGCCAGAGTTTCTGCCGGAGGGTGAAATGGAGAATGGATATGATTTATCCGGTAGCTATAAATTTAGCTACTCTTCTATTGGAGAACAGAAGAAAAACAGACTGGAACTGAAGCTGGCCGATAAAAAGTGGGCCTTGAATCTGGGTGGTTCATTCCGAAAAGTACCCCACAATTACAAATCCGGCGGGGAGAATGAACAGGTAGTGGCGAACACCAGTATAAAAGAGGAATCCAGCGTAGACCTTAATCTGGGGTATAAATTCAGAGAAAATCAAACTTTTTATTTTCAGGGGAGCCGCAACCGTGATTTCGGTATCGGGTTTGCCAATCTTTACAGTATGTCATTCCCCTTTCAGAAAAGAGATAGAGCTGCCCTGACCTACGAAGTTCAAGACCTGGCTGAAAAAATCCCCTGGCTAAATCTTAAAGGGTTTTTCCAAGAACAGCGGAGATTATTCCAGCTTAGCCTGCCCCCTGATACCTTAAATAACATCGACTCAGATGTTAAACTGTGGGGGGGGGCGGTCCAGGGATTGTATTTAGTACCGCCTCATCAAACTTTTTCAGTGGGGGCAGATTTCGCCAGCGAAAGAATAAAAGGCGGAAACATTTTGTTCTTGGAGCAAGCTAAAGTAGTCTTGGATGATACCACTAAGTTATTACCCGAAATCCATTGGGATATGGCCGGTGTCTATATGCTGGATGAAATAACCATAGTCCCCAACCTATCGGCCTTTTTAGGAGGCAGGTACGACTACCATCAAATCAAACATTTTGACACCACTCATGCTGGCATCCCTCCGGAGGAGAGATTTGATCGTTATATCAGTTACCAGTCCGGCTTGGTCTACCGCTTCCAGAAAGGGTACCAACTGAATTTTAGTGTGGCCCGCTCTTATAGAACTCCCACCGTAGTGGAGAGATATTATTTTGGACCTTTGGATGGCAAAAACTGGCTTTCCTCCAATGATAGGCTGAAAAAAGAAAGAGCGATTAATGTCAGCTTGGGTGCCAAGGCCAATCTGGATGCATTTTCCGGCTCGGTGAGCTGGTTTTACAAAGATCTTAGGAATTTCATTGACCTGCGGCCGGCTACAGGCGCTCTCTATCAGGGAAAACAGATTTGGACCTGGAAGAATCTGGCTGGTTCAACTCGTATGGTCGGCATAGAGGGGGCAGCGGAGGTCTCCTTCACCGAGGAGTTCTACGGCTTTTCTAACTGGTCCTGGATCTGGGGACAGCACCGTCGGGATACCACGGCTCAGAGAATCGACACAGCCGGAGCTTTTGAGGTGGTGTTTGTGCCTCCCTTTAAGGCCTACTTCGGTATCGGCTGGAAAGAAAAGGAAGGTCGTCTGTGGGCTGAAATTTCTTCTCGGGTGGTGGCACAGCAAGAAAGAATTCCCCTCAATTCACAGGGCCAGAAAATACTTTCCAACACTTCGGGATTTGCTATCTACAACTTAAGAGGGGGGATTAATCTTTCCAATCGACAGGTCTTAACCTTAGCTTTTAACAATATCGCCAACCGCTTTTATGTCGAGCCATACAACCAGTTCAATGCGGCCGCTAATAATACCCCGCTGGCGCCGGAACCGGGGCGGAATTTTTCCATAAGCTTAACCGTGAGTTATTGATAAACAGATTCTGACAAATTAGAACTGATCGAGAGTGGCCATCAATTTTATTTGAAGATGGTATAGTTTCCGTGAAGCTGAATTTTGGTCCAGAAAATTTCCACAGAAATTTTGAGTTTAATAATATTTGACTACTTTGGTTCCCGGATAATAATGCTGTATAATTTCCTGATAAGCATACCCGGCCCGGGCCAGGCCCAAAGACCCGATCTGACACATCCCCACCCCGTGCCCATTTCCTTTGCCGCTGGCCACCACCGAATCAATTACCCCGGCGCTGTCTTTAAAAATCTGCAGGTCAAACAAAGTACTGGGTAAAATGGAATTGAGGTTTTCTTTTTTTCGGAAGACCCAGCGGATCTGGTCGGATTTTAATTCATATTCGCTGTTCTGGGTGAAAATTTTGAGTGCTTTAACCCTTCCGGAATTTAATCTTTCGGTCAGCTGCAGGTCCAAAAGCTCTCCAAAACCTTTTTCCGGCAGCGGGAAGTAATTTTTCAGATAAGTATTTATTCTCTCTTCTAATTCGGCTTTATTCCAGCTCTGCTGCCAGAGATAATTGGTACCCCAGACGCAGAAGGTGTCATCTGCCACCGGAACCAGATAATCCGCTTCCGGTTTATTCTCCCAGACTTTTTGGACATATTCGGTTGAACCCCCGCAGTTGGCGTGATAATAGGCATTAATAAAATTACCATTATATAAAATCACTTCCCCTCTGGTCTGTCTGACGGCAGAGGTGATTATTTCCTCCTCAACTTCTATACCACCATATACCTGGTCTGCCACCGTAGCTTCCAAATCAAAGGGGCGATGGGGGTACTGACCTAATTTAGCCAGAGAATAAGTCCGGGCACAAATGGCCTGAGCTTTTAGGGCTTCGATATCTTTAGGGTCTGTGATTAGCTTTTTCCCCATCTCCAGCGGCACCACCCCTAACAAATACTCTTCCAATCCCACCAAATTCACTGCTACTTGCGTCCGGGAGCCGGGGTTAAAATGGATTTGCAAGTTCCCCCGAAAGGGTTTTCCGTTAAATCTAAATCTGTTTTGGGCTTTTTTAGTATCCAGCACAATTTTATCCAATCTGTATTCCAAAACATCCCCGTTATCATCCAATAGAATCAAGCCTTCGGCTGAAACCGAGACGGCTATGTTGGTGGCGGCTTCATAGGCAGCCACCGATTTGGAGCTTTTATAGCATTTTATCTGATAAAAACCGTAAGGGGAAATATTGAGCTTTTCTCTGGTTTCAGTTAGCTTCACACGGATTATTGATGCTTTGGATTTGGCAAAAGAGAGAGCCGGTATGAACGCAAAACTAATAGTCAAAAGAGCTGCGGCTAAGTTTAAAGTCAGTTTTCTTGACATAATTTTCAGGGTAGACATATCTTTCCCAATATGGTGGGTTTCCCGCCGGTAGCGGAAGCTAAATTGCCGGGCTTGCCCAAAATAGTCAAATATCCCAAAAGTGCGAAGCAGACCGCTTCCAGGCTATCCGGATTTGACCCTTTAATATTTACGCTTTCTACCTTAACCGGTTTTAACATTTCTTTCAATCTCTTTTTGAAATAAAGATTTTTTTCTCCTCCACCAGTCAAAAAAAGCTTCTCAACTTTAAATTTGGGCTTGATAAACTTCAGGTAAGCTAAAAATACGGCTTGAACAGTCACCTCCCCGGCAGTGGTTATAATATCGGTTTGGTTTACCCTCAACTTTTGAGCTTGTTGTAAAAATTTACCGGCAAAATTTTCACCGAATTCCTCTCTTCCGCTTGATTTAGGGGGTCTTCTGGTAAAATAAGGATGCTCAAGAGACCATTTCAGCAAAGCCAAATTAACTTTTCCGCTTAAAGCCACACCGCCATTTCTGTCAAAATCCTTTTGGAACAGTTTTTTCATCAAAAAATCTGAAAGCATATTCCCCGGTCCGGTATCGAAGGCCATAATTTGAGAAGAATTTCCAGACCAAACCGTAATATTGGCAATACCGCCGATATTTAGAACGGCGGTCCCCTTTTTACTGTCAGCGAATAATAAAAAATGAGGATAGGGAACCAAGGGAGCTCCTTGGCCCCCTACAGCTATATCTGCCGGCCTGAAATCCGCCACGGTTACAACCTTAGTTCTTTTGGCAATTACAGAAGGTTCGGCAACCTGAAAAGTGCCACTGATTTTTTTGCCGAAAAATTCGGTCAACTTGGGCAGATGTCTGATGGTCTGCCCGTGAGAGCCGATTAAATCCACATTCTGGATTTTACATTTTGAGCCTTTCAATAACTTCAAAGCCGCATCGGAGAAGTACTCCCCTAAGGCAAAATTCAAGTGTAAAACTTCATCCAAAGTAGGATTAGAAGCAGTGGAAGCTTGAAGAATTTTTTGCCTTAGTTTTTTTGGATAAGGAAAGGTTTTGAAAAGTAATTCCTTAACCTTGAGACTTTTTTTGTTTATCTCTACCAAAACCGCATCAATTCCGTCAGCGGAAGTGCCGGACATCAAGCCGATTACCTTAACTGCGGGCTTTTTTAATATATTTAAAATTTGCTGCATTATGATTTCAATTTAGTTTTTTTGAATTTTGAGATTTTTTCAGCTCTTTTTTTAACAAAACTTCCTGCTATCTTTTTGTCCCGAACCAACCTTTCAAAATGTTCTAAAACTTGAACTTGTCTATCCAAACTATGGCAAATTAAAATCTGGTCATGCCCGGCCAAAAAGGCGTTAATACAGGCTTCTTGGAAATCAAAATTATTAGCAACGGCTTTCATCTCCATATCATCCGATAAAACCAGACCTTTAAATTTCAACTGCTTCTGCAAAATATTGGTCACCACTTTCTTAGAAAAAGTTACCGGCTTACGGTCTAAAGCTGGTGCGATGACATGAGTGGTCATTATGCAGTCCACCCCGGATTTGATAGCAGCTTTGAATGGGATAAACTCTCTTTGCTCGAATTCCTTTTTAGAAAGTGGTAATTGGGGCAATACTTCATGGGGGTCTTTAATTAGAGACCCGATGCCGGGGAAATGCTTGGCACAAGTTAAAAGCTTTGCTTTTTTCACTGTTTTGATGGCAATCTGACTGAATTCCGACACAGTTTCTACATCTTTACCAAAAGACCTGTCACCCATAAAGCTTCCTTCGGCACCTAAAACATCCACTACCGGAACTAAGTTTAAATTAATCCCCAACTTAAAAAGCTCTCTGGCCGTGGTCTGGTAGGCTTCCTTTACACCTTTTTTGTCCTTATTATCTGCATAAAACTTATTAGCAGGAAAGAGAGAAAAATTTTGGGTGATGCGATTTATTTTGCCACCCTCTTGGTCAATGGCTAAAAGAGGTTTATCCTTAAAGTAAGATTTAAGTTGCTCGATAGTCTCCGCAAGCTGTGAGGGAGAGGTTATATTGCGGGCAAAAAAGATTATACCGCCAATATCATATTTTCGAACCAATTTTAAAAAATCAGGCGAAGGGGATTCTCCCTCGTACCCTAAGATAAAAAACTGCCCTAAACCTTCCATGTCTAGACTAAGCAAACTAAATTTTTACCTTTTCCTTTGGCTTGATATAAGGCGGAATCTACCTGCAGAATCAATTTATCCGGGTCAGAGGCATCTTCCGGAAGAGTGGCCACTCCGATGCTGACAGTCAATTTAGTTTTAATTCTCAAGCCCGGATCCTGAAAAGAATGCTTCTGTACAAAAAAGCGGACCCTTTCGGCAATGGTGTAAGCATCCTTTTTATTGGTCTGTGGCAATATCACGATAAATTCCTCTCCCCCATAGCGACATAAAATATCCACATCCCGGATACATCTCCGAATAATACTGACCACATCCTTTAATACTAAATTTCCAAACAGATGTCCATAGGTATCGTTGCATTTTTTAAACCAGTCGATATCCACCATCATCATAGACAGACTCTGCCTGTACCTTTTAGCTCTTTTGATTTCCTCCAGTAAAATCTGGGTAAAGTAGCGATAATTGTAAGAGCCGGTCAACTCATCCAGAACAGATAAAGCTTCCGCCTTCTGATGTAGCATGGCATTCTCGATAGCCAGGCTGGCGGAGTTAGCCAAAATAGTCAGGATTTTCTGGTCTGCTTCCAAAAAAGACCCTACCTTGGAAGATTCAAAATAAAAGACCCCGAAAACTTTTCCCTGCATCAAAAGAGGTATAGCTAAAATGGCTTTGGTCTGAACATCCCAAAAAAGCTCCTGGGAATGGGGCTTCAAATCCGTGATTTTAAGGGTCTGAGAAGTTTTGACCACCTCTTCTAAAATCCCCACAATAGGGAACTCCAGGGTTTTTTCAACTTTGATCTTTTCTTCGGCTTCAGTTCTGGGTTTGGGCTGAGGCTGGTAAGTCAGAATTTCAGTTTTTTGTTCTAAAAAGGCATTCTTGCTGCTTAAGGGCTCCAGACTGGGTATCACCGAATAACTGGGAGGTTCCTCTTCCAGTTTTAATTTTCTTCCTCCCTCAATTTTCCCCTTTAAAGTCAGAAGAGTCCGGTCGGGATTCAAAAGAAAGATGGAGAAATTAGGATATCCCAAAATATGCTGGACGATATTTAAAACCTGGTCTATGATTTTATCCACTTCGTACAGCTTACTCAAAGATTGGGAAGTTTCATAGATGGTTTCCAGTTGGGACTGGCTTTTTTCCAGCTCCGAGGTCCTTTGGTTCAAGACATCTAACGTTTTAAGCAATCTCTCTTCCGAGGTTTTAACATTCTTGGAAAAAGATCCTACAATGGCGGCAAAAAACCACATGAAGGAAAGCCGCACCAACAAATCTCCCACAAAAATCCCTCTCAAGTCATATACATTTAAGGAAATATAGGTGAAAGTAGCCAGAAAAGAAAGAATGATGGAATCCCACAAACCCAGAGAATAAGAGGCAAAAGCGATGGCCAAATAATACAAAAGATAAAAATTAGATTCCAACCCTCCGGTAAAATAAACCAGAAAAGAGATGAAAATAATATCAAAAATTAAGGTAACCCTGAAAAGCTTAACCTTCTCATAATCTTTGGATTTGAAAATCCTCAACAATATCCCGAAGTGGAGAACAAAAACTAAAAGTAAAATCCAGGCGTAGGTTTTCTGGTATTCGGCTAAGGGATTGGCAGCCAAAAAGGTAGCTATCCCCAAGATGATCACCAACCTGGCTAAAACAAAATATTTATCTACACCCTGCAAAAAATTCTCCTTTTTTGCACTTAAGTTATGGCTTTATTTAAAATTTATCGGCAGAAATGGGATTTCCCTAAAGAATGGAAGGCTGGAAACTAGCCGGCTAATTCTTGTTTGACCGTACCCACTTTGACCAGCTTGAAGAAGGTTTTGACGGCCAAAACCGCCACCGCTAGAGCCAGAGCCAAAAGCAGCAAATCGGTGAAAACCAAAGCCCAGTTCCCTTTGGGCAAATAAGTTTTCACCAACAGCAAAATCAATGAAAAAACCGTGGTAGCGAGCATGAAAATAGCCGGTAGAACCGTATACCAGGTTTTTTTCCCCTTATAGTACAGCCAGACTGAAACCGCCATCAAAGATAAAGTGGCTAAAAGCTGATTTCCGGTCCCAAAGATGGGCCATAAAGCCGCAAAAGTGTTAGAGTATGCTAAGAGCCACATTAGAAAAACCGCCAAAGCCGCATTAAACCAGTAATGCTGGAATAACCTGGGTACCTGCTTAAATAAAATCCTCCAGAACTCTTCAAACAGATAGCGATTCAACCTGACTGCTACGTCCAAAGTGGTAATCACAAACCCTTCCACCAGCAGAATTCCGAACACCGCCCCCAGTGCCATAGATAAACCGAAAGTTTGATTTAATAAATACCCCACGGCTAGAGAAAAAGCTAAAATCGGATTAGACCGGCCGTTTTCGGGCCAGACAATCCCTTTGTAGTCGGCAAATAAAAGGCCACTCCCTACGGTCAACAAAACGCAAACCGCCAGAGTGCATTCCAGAAGCATTCCGTTGTAACCCACTTTTCTGGCTTGAGATTCTTTAGCCAGCTGCTTAGAAGTTGTTCCGGTGGCTATCATAGCATGGAAACCGGAAATGGCTCCACAGGCAATGGTGATGAACAGCATGGGCCAGATCAAACCTAAATTCTTGGTTCCTTCGGCTACATTAAAACTGGGAGCCTGAAAAGATAAGCCGCTTGCTCCCCCTACCAGTAAAGCCAGAAGCATTCCGGCAATTCCGGCATATAAAATCTGGACGTTGATAAAATCCCTCGGCTGCAAAATCATCCAGACCGGAAGACCGGCAGCAAATAAAACGTAGATTGATAACAAAATCATCCAGGTTTCCGCGGAAAAACGAATCGGATAATAAATACCGGCTACGACCGAACCGGCCATTATTACGCTCGCCAAACCGTAAGCCAAAATCAGATTGATTTTTCTTTTGTAAAGTAAATATCCTAAAAGAGGAGATAACAATGTTATAACTATCACTGACATTGAAGCAATCCCCCCGATTATTCCCAGGACAGTCCCATCCGGAGCGGTCTCAGTTCTTAAAAAGGTTGAATTGGCATCTGCACCTAATTTCGCAATGGGCCATTTGGAGGTCAGAGAAACTGCGGTGGCGGTCAAAAAAGCGGAAGTGACCAAGACAATCATTATCAAGGTGAACAAGATAAATAGAATAAAACCCGGCTTTCCCAAAGTTTTTTTGGCAATCTCGGCCATGGAGAGGCCGTTTTCCTGCAAGCTGGCAAATAAAGAGGTGAAATCATGCACCGCTCCGATAAAAATTCCCCCCAAAACAATCCACAGCCAGGCCGGGACTGCTCCGTAGAGCAAAGCCATGGTGGGTCCTACAATGGGACCGGCTCCGGCGATGGCGGAAAAATGATGGGCGAATAGAATATGCAATTTAGTGGGCACATAATCTCTGCCATCATTGAATCTGACAGCCGGAGTGGTTCGATTGGGGTCAACCCCTAAAGCCTTGCTGATATATTTGGAATAGGTCTGGCTGGCGAGGATGAATAAGCTGATGGCGAATAAGAATAAGATTAGAACGTTCATATTTTTTTGTGTGGGTCAGGAGACCCACACCTACCCAGACACAGGGTAGGTCGAGGTCTCCAGACCTCGACAGATTAGTATAATTTCACGCTCTTTTTTGTCAAGGAGAAATCTTTTGTAACTGACCTCTCCCCGACCCTCTCCTTTTAGGGGTTCATCCTGAAGGGAGGGTAAGGGAGGGGTTAGTATACAATTATCAGCTTTACATATACGCCAAAGAATCTGATTTTAAGTCAATTCCAAAGGTATGGTCGAAGTATCGGTGAATTACAAACGCAATTTTATTTGATTTTTGTGGTATATGAATTAGATTAAATCAATCAAATATAATTTGGGGAGGAATTATGAAAAATTTTAAAATCTTTTTTACCATCTTGATTGGATTTGTTTTTGTTGGAATATCAGAAGCCACGGTCTTTCAGGCCCAGGAAAATTACGGGCTTTCCAAAGACCAGAAAATTGATGATGATTTAATCGTGGCCGGCAATACTTTAAAAATCGATGGTACGGTCTCCGGCAATCTAATCACCGCCTGCCGCTATCTGACCCAGAACGGAACTGTCTCCGGGTCTCTTTTCAACGGCTCTCAATATGTTGATATATTTGGCAGAATCGAGGGTTCGGTTACCAACTTCAGCCAGCATCTGACCTTAAGCGGGCAGGTCAAAAGAAACCTCATCGCCTTCGGACAAAGCATAAATTTAGCCTCGGTATCCACGGTTCAGGGAGAAGCGACTTTGATGGGGGCGGAAATTTCGGTAGACGGGGTGATTTTGAAAGGTTTAAAAGCCAACGGCGATAGAATAGTCATCTCCGGCATGATTAAAGGGGATGTGAATTTAAACGGGAAAAGCATAACTATCCTGCCCACCGCTGAAATTTTAGGAAATCTGATTTACAAAAGCCCCAAAGAAGCTAAAATTTCAGACGGGGCCAAGATTGCCGGTCAAACCAAATGGACTGAATTCCAAGCCCAAAAACCCAAGAGGCCGACTTTTAAGAAATTTTCCTGGGTGAGCTTTTTATTTCTTTTGGCTTCCATGGCAACCGGCTTGGTTATGCTGCTCTTATTTAAAACCCAAGTCCAAAATGTCAAGCTTGCCATTCAGAAATCTTTTTGGAAATCTCTGGGGTCTGGTTTCATTCTGGCGATTGTCTCACCCATCGGAGCAGTAATTCTTATGGTCACATTAATAGGGATTCCTCTGGCGGTTATCACCGGTTTTCTTTATTTAATTCTGTTTTATATCGCCAAAATTTTCACCGGGCTGGCTCTGGGGGAAGCGGTGATTTCAATTTTCAAAAAAGACCATATTCCTACTGGCTGGTCTTTGATGGCGGGATTGGTTCTGCTGTATATTTTGGTGGGCTTGCCTTATGTGGGTTGGTTAATCTATACTCTGGCGTTTATGATTGGTTTGGGTGGGATTGTGCTGTCGTTTAGACAACGAAAAATAGAATGAAAGATGTGGCGACCTATTTCACATAGGTCGCACATCCTGTATAAAACAGGACGTTACATTTTATCATTCTGGGTGAGTAGGGGTGGGCTTGTCTCCACCCCTAAATTAAAATCTACACCTCTACGTACTAATCGAACTCGAATCGTTTCTGGGACTGTTCCGGCCCAACTCTACCTATGACGATATCAGCTTTGAAATAGTTCTCTCCCCGCACCGGCGCTTCTGCCAGACGCCTCAAGATTCCAATTTGGCCTACATGTGTGAGGGCGTCGGCGATCGGCCCTTGAAACAACTTCTCGGCTGGAAATCCGAGGGGCTCATCAGAGGCCAGATAGGAGTCAAGTTTTTCCAGCTCGCTAAAAAATCGAGCTACTTCTTGTTCCCAGGGCAGCGGTTTGGAGATCTGACCGCGATTCTCACCCTTCGCCAACCAGAGTGCCCAGTCAAGCAAATCGCCGATATGGGCCAGAATTTCTCCGGGGGTGCGGGTTTTTTCACCTGCCCGAAAGTCTGAAAAGTTAGGAGGCGCTCCCTGAACCGCCTTTCCCCCGCGATACGCCAACCTGGCTACCGCGTGGCGTAAGAATTCTCGCTTGATGTCCATGCTTACCTTCTTAATAGAGTCGAGGGTTTTGGTTTTTCATTAAAGGTAGAAGAAAATCACTTCAACACCTTAAAAGCAAAAATTTTCCAATCCTTATCTTTTTTATACAAAGCCATCTTGTTGTAATATTGCGTCCCGGTATTAGGATCAATAAAAGAAATTTCAACCAGAGCCGTATCCCCTTTCTTTTCCGTTTTCCCCACCACAATCTGATTTTTCAGCCACAGCAGATTAAGATTACCCACGGTCAACTCCCCAATCAGCTTCTCTCTATTCAAGCTGTCCGCCTCTGCAGACCTACCGGCTAAAACTAGCTCATTTTTCCTTTCAGCTAAAACTTTTTCCAAATCCACTGTGCTTTGAATACCCAAAGTATCCGCTGACCGCATGGCTCCGAAAAAGGTCATCACCGTATCTTTGGGTTGATTGCTAGAGGAGCAGGAGAGAATTAATAAGACAGCCAATATTAGATAGGAACGCATCTTTTTCTCCATAAATTTAAATGCTAAAAAGCACAGGGTCCCTTTACTATGGTCTTACAGTGTTTTCTTAGAACCATTTCAGCGATCGCCAAAGCTGAATCGTGACCGCAAGATACCAAAGAGCGGTCGGTGGTCCAGGGTCCCAGACCGTCAGGCCCGCATCTCTGGGAGGATAGGGAAATGTGTAGAAATTCAGTCCCAGCAAGAATCCAACCGCGATGATTATTCCAACTGAACCAAACACTTTTCCGAAGCGGGGATGTCGTAACATCCGCAGACCAAAACAGAAAGTGCCAATCGCGATGAAAACATCGAAGGACACGTCGAGACCAAGCACGACGTACCAGGTCCAATGTATAATGGTTTGGATGGGTACTTCCTTTCCATGTTCGGCAATGTAATCTAGCTGTGGCCAGCGTATCGCCATTTGAACAATTATCATCGCAGTGACAATGGCTCCGGCCACAACATTTGCTATGGCGCCTAACTGGGTGGCCACCGTCTCGCGGTCGGACCTGAGGAAATAATACAGACCGATACTGGCTATCGCAAGAGATGGACCAAAAGCGGCTCCCAATGTGATCGTAACCATCCGAGGCAGAGGAACAAATATCATTACCGGATAGGAGATGCTGGCGATTAATCCAGCAATGATGCCAACCTCCACCCATCTCCTTTCCAATGAATAGTTCTGATTCATAGATTATCCTCCATTATACATGAATAATGCTAGACAATTTTTATTTAATACTCCCAGCAATGGTGAAACGGTGCACCGAGCCCAAATCGGCAAAAGAAGAATAGGAGTAATCCAGCTTGTAATTTTTCCACAAGAACCCCAGACCAAAACCAAAGCCAGCCAGAGACCCGCTCTCGGAAACATCTTTGATATCCCCGGAATTGGAGGACCAGCCGGCCCTTAAAAGCAAGTTTTTGAAATGCACAAATTCTCCCCCTATATTAAGATAAAAGTTATTATCCCGGGGTTTGTTCAAATCAGCCGCTACCACCAGAGGAAGTTCTTTCAAATGATGTGAAAAACCGAGCTTATACAACGTGGGTAAAGATTCTTTCCTGCTCCCGGCCGATTTCATCTGTTTCCCCAAATTCAAAACCGTAGCTCCGAATCTGGTTCGACCGTCTGCGGCGGTGTAAATTCCCCCCAAGTCCACAGCTAAAGCGGAAGTGGAATAATCGGAAATTTTTTCAAAAATAATTTTTACGGTGGCGCCGGCGTCAAAACTGGGATTGACCACAGTAGCTCCGGAGATGGAAAAAGCGATATCTGTGGGGGTAAAAGTTCCTAAGGTGTTATTGAAGGAGTCAGTCTCCACTATATCACCCCAGTTCAAATAGTTAAAAGAGACTCCAACAGAGCGGTTGTTTTTCATAGGATAAATCAGCCCCACGAAACCGGATTGAACGTCGGTTATATAATTAGAGTAAGAGAGCAGATAAGTTTTATCCTTAATTTTAGCCAACCCGCCTGGGTTGTAAAACAAAGACCCTTCATCATCAGCCAGCCCGGTATAAGCTCCTCCCATGGCCTGAATACGGGCCAAAGGTCCCACTCTCAAAAAAGTATAAGAAGTGGTCCCGGCTTTGGAATTGATATCCGCAAGAGCTAAACTGTTTAACGCTACTAAAAGTATTCCCACCCAGAAAAATTTTTTCAGCATAACTGCTCCTTTATGAAATATGGTGAGCCAGCCGAACCATAATTAATTTCACCAGCCTTTAATGGTTTTATTTACGAGATCTTCAGACAATTTGGCGATGGCTTTGGCTTTGCCGTCATCTTCGGTTTCCGGCGGGGTTATAATCACGTTGTAAATTCCCCACCCCTGCAGATTGGGCTCTTCCCATTCGGACTTTTTGGCTTTGGTATTTTCCAGAGCCACTTTCACAAATATACGGACTATATATTCTTTGACATTTTCGGCCTGGTCATAAGTATAAACAGCTCTTTCATATTTGTTGATGCTTCCCCGTAATATAACATCCGCCTGACTTTCCGGCACTATTTTTAAACTGTTATCCCGCACTATCCGGTTGGCAATCGAGTCGGCCAAAATTTCCCGGATACCATATTCCTGGGTCTGGTTGTCAAATAAGGGCACCGCTATGGTTTTAAAAGTTGTTCCGCCGGAAGTGGATTTGAAAGAATAAGGGCCACAGCTGGCTCCCCAGCTCAAAATTAAAATCAGAAAAAATAGCTTACTTATTTTGAAAAGCGATTTTCCCATTCTTGATAACGGTCTGGACTAAGTTTACTCCATAATGATAAGGGATTTCCTTGAAACTGGCAACCTCCCAGATTACCAAGTCCGCTTTTTTGCCCGGCTCCAAGCTTCCGATCTGCTCCCCACGATTAATAGCGTAAGCTGAATTTATAGTGGAAGCCACAATTACTTCTGACGGACTCATCTTCAGATTCAGACACCCTAAACTCATCACCATCGGCATCGATTCTGTCATAGAAGTACCGGGATTGAAATCGGTCGCCAGAGCCACGGATAAGCCATTCTCTATCATTTTACGTGCCGGGGCATAGCGGGAATTGAGAAAAAATGAAGTGGAAGGCAATAAAACCGCTATTACACCGGCTTTTTTCATTTTTTCAATATCATCGTCAATGGCATAGACCAGATGGTCGGCTGAAAATGCTCCCACTTCTGCGGCTACCTGGGAGCCCCCGGTGTTTCCCAATTCATCCGCATGGACTTTCGGTTTTAAGCCGAAACTTTTTCCGGTTTCCAAAATCTTTTTGCATTCTTCTACCGTAAAATATCCGTTTTCACAGAAGACATCGCAAAATTCCGCCAGTTTTCTTTTGGCCACCTGAGGCAGCATCTCTTCGGTCAAGATCCGGATATAATCTCTTCGGTAAATTTTAAACTCTTCCGGAATGGCATGAGCCCCTAAAAAAGTGGGGACTATGTCAATGGTATGCTTTCGCCTTAAACTTTTGATTACCTCTAAAATTTTTAGCTCTGATTCGGTCGATAGACCATAGCCGGATTTGGCTTCAACTGTAGTAGTCCCCAGAGATAACATCCGATTTAATCTTTCCATACCTAAATTAAAAAGCTCTTTCGGGGAAGCTTTTCTGGTCTGGGTTACGGTGGAATTGATTCCTCCTCCCATTTGGGCAATCTCCTGATAAGTTTTTCCCAATATTCTCTGCTCAAATTCATCGGCTCGGTTTCCAGCAAAGACCAAATGAGTGTGTGAGTCCACTAAACCAGGGGTAACCACTCTGTTTTGGGCATTAATTACTTTGGTTTTTCGGGGAATTTTCTTCTTCAAACTTTTGGTTTTGCCAACTTCCAAAATTTTATCACCAGAAATTAAAACCGCTCCATTTTCAATTATTCCTAAATCAGATTGATTTTTACCAGCCCTGGGTCCAGTGACAGAAGACCTCAAAGTTAAAAGCTGGCTAATATTGACAAGGGCTAAAGTTGGAGAAATTTTTTTCAAAAAATTTATTGGACAGTTGATAGCACTGGGTGCGGGGACCCAGTGCTACCCAGAGGGTAGGGGCGGGTCCCTGTACCCGACTACTTTTAAAATTTAAGCCACAGTTACACTTTTTTTCGAAGAGAGCTTGGTTGTTTTTTCTTCTTTTTTCAACATAGGAATTTTTATTCCTTTTTGTAAAGCGACTTTCAAAGCTTCTGGGTAACCAGCATCTGTATGTCTGACAATTCCAGTCCCTGGATCGTTGGTCAAAACTCGATTAAGTCGCTTCTGCATCTCTTTGGTTCCATCCGCTACTATCACCATACCGGCATGTATCGATTTTCCAATTCCCACTCCTCCGCCATGATGGACCGAAACCCAGCTGGCACCGGAAACGGCATTGAGCAAAGCATTCAAAATAGGCCAGTCGGCAATGGCATCGGAACCATCTTTCATCCCTTCAGTTTCTCTATTTGGTGAAGCCACAGAACCGGTATCCAGATGGTCTCTGCCGATCACGATGGGGGCTTTAATTTTTTTCTTCTTGACTAAATTATTAATAATCTCTCCGAAATGAGCCCTTTCACCATAACCCAGCCAGCAGATTCTAGCAGGAAGCCCCTGAAATTTAACTTTCTCCTGGGCCAGCTTAATCCATCTGACCAAGGCTTCGTCATGCTTGAATTCCTTGACCACCACTTCATCGGTCACATAAATATCTTTAGGGTCACCGGAAAGTGCCACCCATCTGAAGGGACCTTTCCCTTCACAAAAGAGCGGTCTGATATAAGCCGGCACGAAACCGGGATAATCGAAGGCGTTGGCTAAACCAGCTTTCAAAGCTTGTCCTCTCAAATTATTCCCATAATCAAAGACAATCGCCCCGGCTTTCTTAAAATCTAACATGGCTTGCACATGAGCTAACATGGATTCAAAAGAGCGTTTGATATAATCACTGGGATTTTCTTTTCTCATACCCAGAGCTTCATCTAAAGAGAAACCAGCCGGCACATAGCCATTTAACTCATCATGAGCAGAGGTCTGGTCGGTCACTACATCCGGAATGATTTTTCTTCTAAAAATTTCCGGTAAGACTTCTGCACAATTGCCCACCAAACCTACTGAGAGAGGTTGCCTTTTCTCTTTAGCTTTTAAGACTTGCTCTAGGGCTTCATCTAAGCTGTAGGAGATTTTGTCGCAGTAACCATTGGCTATTCTTCTTTTGATTTTGGCTTCATCCACTTCCACCACCAAAATTGCACCTTGGTTCATAGTTGCAGCCAGGGGCTGAGCACCACCCATTCCTCCCATGCCGCCAGTTAAAATAAATTTTCCGGCCAGAGAGCCGTTAAAATGTTTTTTCGCCACAGCTGACAGGGTTTCATAAGTTCCCTGCAGAATCCCCTGGGTTCCGATATAAATCCAGCTGCCGGCGGTCATCTGACCGAACATAATCAACCCTAATTTCTCCAGTTCCCTAAATTTTTCCCAATTGGCCCAGTCTGGAACTAATAACGAGTTAGCGAGTAAAACTCTGGGGGAATAGGGATGGGTTTTGAAAATTCCGACCGGTTTGCCGGATTGGATTAAAAGAGTTTCGTCATTTTTTAATTTTTTTAAGGATTCGACAATGGCATAATAAGATTCCCAGTTGCGGGCGGCTTTGCCGCTGGCTCCATAGACGATGAGCTCTTGGGGGTTTTCTCCCACGGCTTCGTCTAAGTTATTCTGCAGCATTCGTAAGGCGGCTTCGGTGTGCCAGGAGAGACAGGATTTTTTTGTGCCGCGAGGGGCGGAGATGGGTATGTAGGGCATAGTCTTGGCTTAATTTTTTATTGGAATAAATGTAATGAAAGGAGGGGGATTGTCAAGATGGAATTATTGTGATAAAGAATTCTGTAGGCGGAGATATTTTCTCCGCTAAAAAAGGTCGGGAAGGGATCCCGACCTACGAAAACTGTTTTTGTCGTCCTGAATTCTTCGATTAACTCAGGGTAAACGCAGTGAAAGATCTCGTAGTTAAAACAGGAGATTCTTCGCCCCGATTTATGGTTACACCATCCCGTAGGGGTCGGGGCTCAGAATGACAATTCTTTTACTCTGGCTGGATTCAGTGGTCCGTTGAAAATAATGGCATAAAATAATTGAGCCCCCATAAAGGGGGCTCTGTGCAGGAGGTGTTTAGTAGTTAATACTAAACTGCTTTAAAACGAGATTACATTGCTCCGTTGGAAGCAGACCCCGGGGCAATCCTTTGTTCCAATTCTTCTACCTCCAGGATGAGTTCTCTCATACTCATCACCTCCTTGTTTCCTTGGTTTTTTAAAAACTTTTTCCGTTAACTAATCTTGACCTTCTGTTCAACTATCATACAATTAAACGATTTTGTCAAGAATTAGTTTCTGGAAAATGCAATTTAACCTCAAAAACACAAGATATAGTGTAAGATTTTTAGAATTACCCAATATCTGGGACCTTCTTTTGTTATATGGGAGGGATTAGATGGTTAGTGCTTGTCATCCTGAACCCTTCGCTTAACTCAGGGTAAACAAAGTGAAGGATCTCGTAGTGAAACATAAATTTAAAGCGAGATTCTTCGCCCCGATTTATGGTTACACCATCCCGTAGGGGTCGGGGCTCAGAATGACAGTTTGGAGATGTTTTAACTAAACAGAAACCCGATTGCCAAAACCAATCCGGTAAAAAAATGCAGCTTGATAGTCAAGGGCTTGGCTTTAAAGATATTCTGATTTTCTTTATTTTTCCAGGTGGAAAAGATAATCCGGGCCGCCATCGGAAAAGTAATAAAAGAAAACATGGAAGCCAGGGGGAGTTTACCTAAGAGCAAGCTCAAAAAAATCCACAAGTAAGCCGCCAAAATCAGATAAATAAAAACCAAGGCTGCTCTTTTCTTCCCCCACCTCACCAGAGGATTATTTTTCTGGTACTTCTTATCCTCCTCATACTGGGGAAAATGATGAATCAATAAAATCGCCGCCACCAAAAACCCAATCGGAACCGAAGCCCAGAAAGAGGTAGAAGAAATATGTTGCGACTGAACAAATTCAGCTGCCATCACCGCCAGAGGACCGAAACAAAGAAAAGTCACCGGCTCCCCCATGCCTAAATAGCTCAATCTCAAGGGGGGGGCAGAATAAAAGAAAGCTATCACAAAACCGATAAAACCTATCAGCAAAATGACATGCTTCTGGGAAGTGAAATCAAGATATAAACCAATTACTCCTCCCAAAATGAAAAAGAAAAGTGAGAAATAAAGAATGACCTTAGAATTTTTGACTAGCAGAACAAATGAATCTTTTTTCTGCTCATCCACTCCGGTTTTAGAATCGAAATAATCGTTAGCCAAGTTAACCGCTATCTGCAAAAACAGTAGCCCAAAGAAAGCCAGAAAAAATCTACCCAGGTCAAAAAGTTTCTGGTCATAGTAGGCGATGGAACTTCCCAAAAGAACCGGAATTACCGCAGCAGTGTAAATCGGTAAATTGAAAGTTCGGTAAAACTGTTTAAATTTTCTCCCCATCTTTTAGTTAAATAAGGTGATTCCTGGTTTAATTGTCAAATCCAAAGATAGAAATCAAACTGCTGGTTTTACCCTAAAAAAGTTAAAAAAAAACTTGACAAATCCTAAATTTTACCTTATATAACGTCGAAAAATTAAAAGTAAAAATTACTAATAAAACAAAAGGAGGAAGTTATGAAGAAGTTTTTACTTATAGCAGTTGCAGTCTTGTCAGCTTTGGTGCTGGTTTGGGCTAAAGGAGAAAAATCTGGTAAAACTCCTTGGAGTATCAAGGCCAGTTATATTGAATCCTGTAGTTGTCGGATGTTCTGTCCCTGCTATTTTTCCACTAATCCAGATGGGAGTATGTGTGAGTTCAATAACGTGGTTATGATTAAACGGGGGAATTTTGGTTCTACCAAATTGGATGGATTGAAAGTCTGGCTAACCGGTGATTTAGGAGAAGATTTTGGGGATGGACAAGCAGAGTGGCTGGTCGTGACTGTCGAACCCACGACCACCGAGGAGCAGATTGAGGCCATCGGTAAAATTTTCTCTGTAATTTACCCGGCCAAATGGAATGATTTTAAAATTGACAAAAAGAAAATCAGCATGGAGTTTGGGGAGAAGCCTCATGCTACATTAGGAGACGGAGAAGCGGAAGTGACATTGGATATGATCAAGGACAAACATGGAAAGCAGGTGGTTATTAACAATTTGAATTACTGGGGAGCTAATTCTAATACGGGTTTTAGAGTAGGATATAGCGCTCACCACTATGAGGGGAATGGTAAAAAATTCGACCACGAACATGTGAACGGATTTTTGATTGATATCGAGGGTAAGGGAGAGATTTAAAAGAGTTTTCTTCTAAAAAGCCACCTCAATTTGGGGTGGCTTTTTTATTTGGTAAGAAATGTAACGCCCCGTATAAAACGGGGCGTTACAACAAGTATAAAAATTCACAACAGATGCAGCAGATTGAACAGATTATAAAAAGCCATTGACTTTTTTTAATTTTTCTATTATATTTTGGTGGTAGAGAACTAGAACCTCTATCAAAATAGGGAGTTGAGCTTATGTCTAACCAAAAATTCATCTCGGTCTTAGGTAGTCTAATTCTTTTATTCGCAATTTATTCCACTTCATTTTCTCAAGAAGTTCAAAATAAAAACTTCTTTTTGAACCCGATGGTTATCTCTCCGACAGATACCTGTCTTTATAAGCCCGGAGATGTTTGGAGAGATAACAAAATTAATTTGCAAGACATCATTGAGCTTGTCGGCTGTGTTTTTAGAGATTGTTTCAGTAACCCTCCTTGCGTCAAAGATGTTAATGGCAATGGAAGTGAGAATATTTCGGATGTTATTTATCTGGTAAATTATCTTTTCAGAGGTGGTCCTGCACCAGTGAAAAGTGGAGTGTGCTGCTTATAGTTGTAGAAAGACATTCACAACAGATTTAGCGGATTAAGCAGATAATATTAATTCTTCATCTGCTACATCTGTTTAATCTGTTGTGAGATTTATTTGTTCTGTCAGGGTCTCAGTCCTGACACTCGAAACTGTCAGGAGTAGCTCCTGACAGAACAGAAAACTGACCTCTCCCCTACCCTCTCCTCAGAGGAGAGGGAGAAAAAATTAATCACCCATTAAATTTCCAATAGCATTATAATACAAATCTTTCAACTGCTCTGAGGAAATATCAATCCAATCATTTATAATTAATCTATCCGGAGTAACTTCACCAATCACTGCCATAGGCACTTTATATTTTTGAGCAATTTTTTCTAATTTTTTCAATGAATCTTTAGCTAAGCTTACCACAATTCTAGACTGAGTCTCCCCAAAGAGTAAGGAATCGACTCTAATCTTATCATTTAGTTTAATTTTTGCTCCAAAAGTTCTGTCTGGATTGGTAATACAACATTCAGCCAAAGCAATTGCCAGTCCACCTTCCGAGCAATCATGAGCAGATTTTATAATTCCAGCTTGAATTGCTTCGAGACAACTGCTTTGCAGATTTTTTTCAAAATTCAAATCAATTTTAGGAGGTTTCCCTTTAACTAAATTATGAATCACTTTCAGGTATTCAGAACCGCCCAATTCCTCTTTGTTTTTTCCCAATAAAACAATCAAATCGCCTTCAGCTTTAAACCAACTAGTGGTGATATGTTTCAAATCTTCGATTAAACCGACCATTCCCACGACCACCGTGGGATAAACGGCTCGTTTCTGGTCTGTATCTTCGTTGTAAAAGCTGACATTTCCACCGGTCACCGGAGTTTCCAAAATCCGGCAGGCCTTCCCCATTCCCATCACCGCTTCATAAAAGGTCCAGAAGATTTCCTTGTCATAGGGGTTGCCGAAATTCAAACAGTTGGTAATTCCCAGAGGTTTTCCACCGGCACAGACGACATTGCGGGCAGCTTCAGCCACGGCAATCTGTCCGCCGTTATAAGGGTCTAAATAAATGTATCTCCCATTTCCGTCAGTTTTGACCGCTAAAGCTTTATGGGTATTTCTGATTCTTAAAACTGCGGCGTCACTGCCTGGTTTTACTACCGTGTTAGTTCTTACCGAAGTATCATACTGCTGATAAATCCAGATTTTAGAGGCAATATTGGGTGAGGAGATTAATTTTAATAATACTTCATTGTAATCTTTGGGCTCTGGAATTTTAGACAGCTTTAATTTATTAAATTTATCCAAATATTTGGGTCTTTTGGTTTTTCTCTGGTAAACGGGCGCTCCTCCGCCTACTACTAAAGCTTGGGCCGGAATTTCAGCCACCACTTTTCCGCTATTTTTCACCCTCAAAATCCCGTCATCTGTCACTTTTCCGATTATTTCAGAGTTCAAATCCCATTTGGCAAAAATCTTCTGCAGCTCTTTTACTTTATCTTTTTTGGTTACCACTAACATCCGCTCCTGCGATTCCGAGAGCATGATTTCATAAGGGGTCATATTTTCTTCTCTTAATGGCACCAATGCCACATCAATCTCCATCCCGCAATTTCCCTTAGCCGACATCTCCGCAGAAGAGCAGGTCAAACCGGCAGCTCCCATATCCTGGATTCCCACCACATAACCGGACTCAATGGCTTCCAGGGTTGCCTCCAGCAAAAGTTTCTCTGTAAAAGGGTCTCCGATTTGGACCGATGGTCGCTTAAATTCAGATTTTTTAGATATCTCCTCTGAAGCAAATGTAGCTCCGTGGATTCCATCTCGGCCGGTGGAAGAACCCACAATCAAAACCGGATTTCCCACACCGGCAGCTCGGGCAAAAGCCATTTTATTTTTCTTGACTAAACCGACTGCCATGGCATTCACAAGGGGATTGGATAAGTAGCAGTCCTCGAAATAAATTTCTCCTCCCACAGTGGGAACTCCGAAACAGTTGCCGTAATCCCCGATGCCCCGAATCACTCCGTCCATTAAGTACCGGGCCCGTTGGTGTTTCAATTCTCCGAATCTCAAAGAATCCAGGCAGGTAATCGGTCTGGCTCCCATGGTGAAAATATCCCGCATTATCCCGCCGACTCCGGTGGCGGCTCCCTGATAGGGCTCAACTGCGGAAGGATGGTTGTGGCTTTCGATTTTGAAGACCACGGCTAAGTTATTGCCTAAATCTATGGCGCCGGCATTTTCTTCTCCGGTTTTGACGACTAATTTCTTTCCTTCACGGGGGAGTTTCTTCAAAACTGCTAAAGAATTTTTGTAACTGCAATGCTCGGACCACATTACCGAAAAGATGCCCAGTTCGGTGAAGTTGGGTTTGCGGGCTAAGATTTGGCAAATTTTTTTGTATTCTTCAGAAGATAAGCCATGGTCGGAGATAACTTTTTTGGTGATTTTGGGTTTTTTCATTTAGGTGTCCAGTTACTAAAAATATATTTTTAAAAGGGAAAGTCAAGGAAACAAAAAAGCTCTGGGTATAAGAACCCAGAGCTACTCACAAGTTGTGTGCATCGCATGGGGTAGGGTCGGGTCTCCTGACCCGACCTAATTACCATCAACAAATTAGGGAGGATTTTTTTTTATCAGAATTAATAATAAACAAACTTTGGGTCTGGAGACCCAAAGCTACCCCGCCACAGGGTTAATTTTCACTCAAATCCCAACTGCTTTTTGGCTTCGGCAGACATCCGTGATGGATCCCAAGGTGGGTCCCAGACCAACTCCACAGCAGCTTCAGTCACTCCCGGCAGAGCCAAGATTTTACTCTGGGCATCCTGAGCCATATGGTCTCCCATACAACACCCTTGAGTAGTCAGAGTCATCTTCACCGCCACTTTCCCCTGCTCATTTACCTGCACATCATAAATCAAACCCAAATCCACTAAGTTGACGGGTATCTCCGGGTCGTAGCAGTCCTTTAACGCTTCAAAAACTTGTTCTCTGGTTATCATTTAATTTCCTCCTTATTGTAAACCCTTGTAAAAGATACGACATTCTAAACCGAAAGACAAATAATTAATTACGCTACTCAAACTTCATTGTTACTGGTTTGGGTCTCCCGACCCAAACCTACCCATTAGGGGTAGGTCAAGGTCTCCTGACCTTGACACTGGATTTAAAATTCAGCACCTAAAGAGAAATAATAAATCGGCTTAGCCGAGACCGAATGGAAATCGGTTCTCCAGGCAGTATCATATTTCAAAACAATAAATCCCAAATTAGCTCTGGCGCCGAATCCGAAGCCGGACTTCAAATCCTTAAGCCTCCAGCTCCCGTTCTCGCTAGTGGTCCCTTTAAATTTTTTGGTATCGTTCCAGGCCGCTCCCAGGTCATAAAAAATATTGCCGCTGACCTGGGACAGCACCATCGGCAAAGGAAATTTCATAGCAAAATAATCAATAAAAGGGTAGCGGAATTCAAAGTTCATCAAACCGTATTTGGTTCCCTGAACGTCAAAATAATCATACCCTCTAAGAGGAGTTACCAATCTGGAGAAGTACAAACTTTCCATACTGTAGATATTTTTAAAGGTGTAATCCGGGACAATCCAGTTACCCACTCCCCCTAAGTAGAATAATCGGGGATCCGGCCCGAAGCTGGCTCCGCCGGAAAATCTGAAAGCGAAACTGTATCTTTTCTTAAAGTGCCAGTATTTACGATAATCCAACCAGGCCGACTGAAAAGCAATCGATTTTTGAGAAATTTTGGGTGCCCATTCGTAAGTCAAGCGGTAGCGGCTGCCGTTGACCGGTCCGGTCAGTCCCCAGATGACCGTATCGTTGATCCAGGACCAGTCAAAATATAAAATCTTGCTGAAGCGGTCGTCGTATATGCCGGATCCGGGAGGGTAATCGTCATAATAGAATCGGTCCACCGTCAGATAAGTGACACCCGCTTCAGTTCTGGTAAAAGTAGACAGAGGCATGGAAGCTCCCCCTAAAAGAGCAAAAATTCCGTCCCGGAAAAGCCGGTCCAGCTCATCGATATAATAATAATTGGTGCGCAAAAGCCCGGCGTTAAAATCAATTCTTTTGCCGGTATATTGATAAAAAATCTGAACGTTGGACTGGCTGATGGCGTTGAATAAATCGGTGGCAATGAATAAATTGTGATTCCCCATCAGGTCACTGATCGCCAGAAAGGACTGCCCCCGGAATCCGAAGAAAGCGTCATACCCCACATTACCGGAAACCAGATCCGGAGAAAATTTCAATTTATATTTTTTCTTTTTGTATTCCCCATCCGGCAATTTAAAACTTAAGGTGGTATCTTTGGCAGTGCTGTCAACCACTGTGGTAGCAGTATCCGCCGCTGTCGCGCCAGTATCAGTTTTTTCTCCTATGGTATATTCTGCTTCCGGTGTTTTATAAACATAAGAGCTGAACTCTTTTTCGCTTGTCTCGAGGATGTAGACAGAATCCTGGTATCCAACGGTTTTCAGAGCATCTAAAGCGAACCCCTCTTTTTGCTGATTCAAGACAAACTCAGTGGGTGCTAACTCTTCCCCGGGTTTGGTTTTGGGTAAAATCTCCTTCAACACAAAGATGTCCCAGCCCCCTTTGTAAAAACAGGAAAAAGCAATTTTCTCTCCGTCCGGAGACCAAGTAGGGTTAAAACAGCCGGAGATCACATTGGTTATAGGGTAGGTTTTTAAGCTATCCAGTTCGTGAATATACAGATTGTCAATGCCGTTTTTGTTGGAAACAAAACAGATTTTTCTCCCATCCGGCGAAAAGCAGGGCATGCGGCTGTTGCCAAATTCAGTAATCAGAGGCTTAAATTCTTGGGAACCGGCTTCCACGCCTGCCAAATCTTGGCGGGCAGGCCAGATGAACAAGTTATATTGTCCATATCTGTATTTTTCGAAGCCGCTGGAATCAGAGTTTAAAGGACGGTCAGAAACAAAAACCAGACTGTTTCCATCCGGCGACCAGACCGGCTCTAACTCGGTGTAGGCATCATCTGTGATTTTCACCAATTTTTTATCTTTCAGAGTATAAGAATACAAATCCGCTTGTCCGTCTTTGACCCCTACAAAGACGATTTTTTCTTCATCCGGTGACCAGGTGGGTGAAAACATGGAATTTAAACCGAACTTAAATTTTTTATAGATTTTTTTCTTTTTGACATTCACCAGACATAAGGCATCCTCACCTTTACTCTTGCTTACGAAGGTGAGCTTCTGGCCATCCTTAGACCAGGAGATTCCGCTGATATAAGAATGCAGAGATTCCAAATCTCCGGACCTTTCCCCTTTGACCACCCGCTCAATTACTTTTCCGTCAATGGCGGAGATGATAAAAATTTCAGTGTAATCGGATTTATCTGAGAAGACCGCCAAGCGGTCTCCCTGGGGTGAATAGGCCGGTTTTTCATTGAAAAAAGAGCCATCCTTTTCATGAAAAGTAAGCTGTTTGGCGAAATCTTTGGGCTCTTCTCTTTTGGCCAGCTCAGGCCAGTACTCTTTTTTCAAGGTTTTCATCCATTCATCGGTTAGCCCTTTTTGGTCTATGCCGATGGCGGCCTTAAGAGCCTTATCCATACTCAAATGGATTTTACCCTTATTCAAAATCTCGGCGATTTTTTCTTTTCCGTATCTTTCCACTATAAAACTTAAAACCGATTGCCCCTGCTTGTAAGCTAAAAACCCCCCCACATATTCCAAGGGCTGCAGGTAATTATGGAGGGCGGCATCACGCAGAATCATATCGGCCTGATAGTCCAGACCGTGGCGGGAGGAGTACTCGGCGTAACCTTCGGCAAACCATAAAGGAAGGTCAAATAAAGCTTGTCGGCTTAAAATAGAGCGGATGATATTTCCGTACAGCATGTCAAAAATCATAGCATGGGTCAGTTCGTGGTGCAGAACATGGCGGAAATCTTCATAAGAGCCCATGAAAGGAATAACCACCCGGTTTTTAAAGGCCTCGGTAAAGCCACCCACCCCTTCCGGTAAAAGCCCCGGGGTGACGTTGGTCTGCTGAAATTCGTTGTGGGAGTTATAAATGATTATAGGAACCCGTTTGTTCAAAGAATATCTCAACTCTTCTTTGACGGTCCGGTAGGCATCTTCCAACACCTCGGCCGAAAATTTACCTAACCGGTCCCCTCCATCATAAGAGTAAATATCAAAATGCTCGGTCTGAATATAATGCCAGTCAAATTTCTGGTATTGGATTTTGTTTTTGCCGAAATACAAATCCTCCTGGGCCAAGACCAGGGGTAAAGAGAATAAGATAATAAAGATGATTCCTAATTTGATTTTGCTGACAGACATAATCACCCTCTTTTTTTATCTGGCATGCTTTAAGTTTTTTGGCGGCAGATGGAAATTCCAACCTGGGAAAGCTTTTCTTCTAAGTTTTCATAACCGCGGTCGATATGATAGACCCTTAAGACTTCGGTTTCCCCTTCGGCGGCTAAACCGGCCAAAACTAAGCCAACTCCGGCTCTGATATCAGAAGCCATGACCGAAGCCCCTTTTAATTTAGCCACCCCGGTCACAGTGGCTTCATCCCCGGAAACTTTTATATCTGCCCCTAAGCGAACCAGCTCCATCACATGGGTAAATCTGCTGTCAAAGACGGTTTCCCTGATATAGCTGGTGCCGGCAGCCACACTGGCCATAGCCATCAGCATGGGCTGCAGGTCAGTAGGAAAACCGGGATAAGGATAGGTAATCACGTTGGTCGCTTTCAATTTTTTCGGTCCTTTTACTTTGATACGAGATTTATTCTGCTCGATTTCAACTCCCATTTCTTTTAGTTTCAGATTTACTATCCCCAGATGCTCGGACTCCACATTTTTAATTTCCAAATATCCTCCGGTGATAGCCGCAGCCATCATAAAAGTTCCGGCTTCCAGCCGGTCCGGCATAGGGGTATATTCACAAGCTTTCAATCTTTTCACGCCGGTAATAGTTATCACCGGGGTTCCGGCTCCTTCAATTTTAGCCCCCATCCGGTTCAAAAAATTAGCCACATCCAGAACTTCCGGATCGCAGGCGGCGTTGACCAGGGTGGTTTTCCCTTCCCCCAGACAGGCGCCGGTTATTAAATTTTCGGTCCCGGTGTGAGTAGGCCGGTCAAAATAAACCACGTTTCCTTTCAGGCCATTGGCCTGGGCAACTATATAACCCTGATCTTCTTCTAAAGTAGCTCCCAGTTGCCTGAACCCTTTGATATGCTGGTCCACCGGCCTTTGTCCCAAGACACAGCCGCCTGGTAAAGAGACTCTGGCTTTTCCCAAGCGGGCTAAAAGGGGCCCTAAAACCAAAAAAGAAGCCCTCATTTTTCGCACCAAGTCATAAGGGGCTTCAAAATTATTCAGATTCTCTGAATTGATGGCTAATTTTCTATCTTTGGAATATTTTTTGACTTTTACTCCCAGATGCTCGATAACCTTGAGCATGCTGTCAATATCCATCAGGTTGGGAGTGAGGTTCAGAAGAACTTCCCCTTTTTCAACTAACAGGCAGGCGGCTAAAATCGGCAGGAAGGAGTTTTTGGAAGCCCCGATTTCCACCGAGCCGGAGATTCGGTTTCCCCCCTTGATGACAAATTTATCCATCAGTTCAGGTCTTTGCGAAAGTTGAATTTCTCCGCTAAAAGCGGGTACAATCTTGTCAGGTACTTTACCGCTTATGTTAACGTCCGGGTTTAAATTAATCACATTTCACCTAAAAGTCAAGTCCGCCGAAGGCGGATTTGGTTTGATTTAATTGTTTTCTTATATTGTTTATCGTCTTTTATGACTCAAAACAAAAATAAAATTTATTTTATTTCAGATGCTCATCTGGGCCGGGAATCTATTTCCTTAGAGAGCCAGAAGGAGCAGAAGTTACTGGCTTTTTTGAGCCAAATTGAAAATGAGTGTGAGACCTTGTACGTTTTGGGGGATTTGTTTGACTTCTGGTTTGAATACAAGAATTTAATCCCCAAGCAGTTTGCTTCCACCTTATTTGCTCTGAAAAAGTTAAAAAACTCCGGGACAAAAATTATCTATTTGGCCGGCAATCATGATTTCTGGCTGGGGGATTTTTTACCGCAACAGCTGGAGATTTCTGTCCATCCTAATCATTTAGAAGTTTCTCATCAGGGGAAAAAACTTTTTTTGACTCACGGGGACGGGCTGGCTAAAAAGGATATCGGATACAGAGTTTTGAAAAAGATTTTAAGAAATAAAGTGAATATCTGGCTATACCGGCAGTTGCCTGCGGATTTCTCTTTTTGGCTGGCTCAAAAAGTTTCTCATTCCAGTGGAAATTATACTCAACAGAAGAATATAGAATATCAGGAATATTTGAACTTTGCCAAAGGAAAAATCAATTCGGGGTTTGATTTTGTGATTATGGGGCATATTCATCAGCCGATTTTGGAGAAAATTGATAAGGGGTATTATGTGAATGTGGGGGACTGGATGAAAAATTTTAGTTATGGGGTTTTGGAGGAGGGGGAGTTGAGGTTGGAAAAATTTTGAAAAATTATTTGTTGCTTGTATATTTAATTTAATTTGGAGGAGTAAAGCTTGCCTTTTACAGATAGAGAATTTTAGCATAAAGCAGTGGGATTGATTCAAGAAATAATCAAATCCAAAAATTTGGGATTCGACGAGGCAAGAGACGACCGCAGTATTAAAATAGTTGGTGAAGGAACTAAATATCCAGATTGCATAATCTACAAGAAATTCCCCGATAAGCCCGTTTGTGTAATAGAAATAGAATCTCCTGATTGGGACGCCTCTCACTTTAAGCTTATTAACAATGCCAATAAGGAAGCTTCACATATAGGTGCGCGCTTTTTCGCCACCTGGAACATAAGAGATTTTATCCTTTGGGAAACCTTTGTGGAAGACGTTCCCCTTTTGGATAGACGGAAATGGTGGGAGACGGCTTTGTTAGTTAAAGATATTTCCGAAGTTGATCGACCTGAAAATTGGAATAAAATCAGAAGTTTTTTAGAAAACTTTCTGACCAAGTTAGATGGCTATGTATACAAGAGAGAAAAGTTTGTTGGCTTACCGATTGATGAATTTTTTATCCGAAAGTTAAAGGCTACCGTAGATATAAACACACCGGTATTTACCTACGCTTTAAAGCAAAAATGTCTAGCTGACGGCGATTATTACAAAAGGCTTATAAAATGGGTTACCGGACAAGGCTGGCATCCAGACTTAAAGCCTAAAGCCGAAAATACAGACCCCTTTCTTTACGAAAAAATGGCCCGAATAGCTGTTTATATCTTAGCCAACAAAATTTTATTCTACAACATTGTCAAAAGTCATAATTCAAATCGCCTTAAAGCTATTGCTACTGAAAATATAAAAACTCCCGCAGATTTAAATCAAATCTTAAAAAACCATTTCAGACAGGTTTTAGACATCAATTATGATACCATCTACGAAATAAAAATTTTCGATGAATTAAAAATCCACCCCTCCTCTATTGAGCGAGTTAAAAAGTTTATTGAGGACTTTGATCAATATGATTTCAAGGGAGTAAATTATGAAATCTTAGGCAGGGTTTATGAAGATTTAATCCCCGAAGCTGACAGACATGAAATGGGACAGTATTTTACACCTTCCACCACAGTGGACTTGATTAATAGCTTTTGCGTCCAAGACTCAGATGACATTGTTCTGGACTTGGGTTGCGGGGCAGGGACTTTCTTAATTAGAGCTTATGCTAGATTAAAGTATTTAGAAAAGAAGAAACATAAAGAGCTTTTGGAACAGCTTTGGGGTGTTGATATTGCTTCCTTTCCGGCTCATCTTTCTACTATTAATCTGGTCCTACCTGATTTAACTGAAACTCAGAATTTCCCCTATATCCTAAATATGGATGCATTTGATGTAAAACCATTGCAAACGTTTCTTGAAGTTCCAAAACATTCCGGTATCAAATATGAAACTATGAGAGTATCTGATAAAAATAGAGTTAAAGTAAAGATGCCAGAAGTTAATGTGGTAGTCGGTAACCCACCATATATTGAACAGAAATCGATTGAAAACAAAGAAGCTGTCAGAAGAACAGTAATGAAAGATTGGGGCGAATTGCGTATTAGCAACCAGTCGGATATCTATGTTTATTTTTTCATTCATGGGGCAAAATTTCTCAAGAGGGAAGGCAGGCTGGGTTTCGTTACATCAAATTCTTGGCTCGATATCCGCTTTGGGGGGGATCTTCAAAAATTTCTTTTGGATAACTTTATAATCGTAGCAATTATACAAAGTCAAGTAGAAAGGTCTTTTGCCAAGGCAGATATCAATACAGCTATAACTATTGTTGAGCGTTGCTACAATCGACAGGAGAGGGAATCCAATACTGTCAAGTTTGTGACCTTAAAACAAAAACTGGATGAGATAATTAAAGGAGAAGATGAAGACAGATTTAAAGCCTGCGACAAATTGATAAATAAAATTCAAAGAGCAAAGACTCTATATGACGATGAAAACATGAGAGTTTTCCCTAAAAGCCAAAAAGAGCTTTATGAGGAAGGCACAGAAGATAGACAATATGCGGGTAGCAAGTGGGGTAAATTCGTAAGGGCACCTGACATTTTTTTCGAGTTAATTAGTAGAAAAAAAGATTTTTTTAGACCAATCAGCGTATTGGTAGACAATTTAAGACGAGGATTTACCACAAATAAAGACGAGTTTTTTTATTTAACTGATGAACAAATTAAAGCTCATAAAATCGAAAATGAATTTCTAAAACCGGTGATCACTACACCTAAAGAATGTGACAGTGTAATAGTAAAAGGGTCAGATTTAAGACATAAGGTGCTATTTGTAAACAAAGAAAAAGATGAGCTTCGAGGAAAAAACGTCCTTAAATATATTAAATGGGGTGAAGAAAAGGGATTCAACAAGAACCCTTCCTTTATATATAAAACGAGATGGTATGATTTAGGAAAAATTACATTTCCAGCCATTATTTTTAGACGCTTTTTTGACGTAAAATTCAACCTTCCTTTACTTCCCGATAGGATTTTTGATAACCAGACTTTTTATGGATTATGTATTCAAGACCCAAATTATGCTAAGGTTTTGGCAGCTATCCTGAACTCTACCTTGTCAGCACTTTTCATTGAAATAAGCGGTCGCCTGAACTTAGGTGAAGGTGTTCTACAGTATGCAGTCTACGAAGCTGGGCAATTATTAGTCCTAGACCCTGATAGAATTTCCCAAGAAGATAAAAAGAAATTACAAATTATTTTCGACCAAATGTCTAAACGACCTACTTTGCCAATTTTTCAAGAAATAGAGCAGGAGGATAAACAAAAATTAGATGAAATTATCTTTAATATTTTAGGACTGAGTGAAAATGAAAGACAAAATGTATATACCGCGATTTGTGTATTAGTCAAAAACAGAGTAGAGAAAGCCAAAACCTTTGGTAAAACAGTAAAGGGTAAAAAAGAAGAATTCAACCCAGTTACTTATGCAGAGCATATTTTGAGTGAGGTCTTTAATAAGAAAGAGAAAAAAGAGTTTCCAAAAGACTTTGTCAGTAAATCTTGGGATACTATAACCATAGAACTGCCAAGCATAGATGAAAATATGAAATTGAGGATTGAAGAATTCTTTGGAAAAGCTTCTTTAAGAATTGATGGAATGTCAGTTGATTGCCATACTCCCTCGAAAGCGAGCTTTGTAGAATTAGCTATTCAAAAAGGAGTTAAAGACAGCGTAGTAGTCCCCGCGGATGATAGAAATTGTATAAAAGCCATAAAAGAATATCAACAATACAGAAAAGAAATAGAAGCTGAAATAGAAGAAACTATCCAGATGTTCAATTTAACTCAAAAGAAAGCCAAAGCAGTATGGACAGAATTGGAAAATAAATTTTGATTCAGGCCAAACTTAATTGCTACTTCAAGCTTTCTTCAACACCGCCTGCGGGTCGGTAAAAAGCAGATGGTCGATATAATAATGCACCAGAAGAGAAGATAAAGCAACCGAATAATAACTCTGCTCGGCCGTAAACCCTGATTTTCTCAAAATTAAAATCAGAATGACCGCCAAAACCGTAATCCCGAAATTAAAAGCATAAAAAGTCGAGGGCTTCCCCTTACGGGAAATAGCCATAATCAACCGAGAAGCAATCTCCCCTCGTTGAGCCCGTAATCTGTTAATGTACCAGGTCAAAGCTAAATACTGAAAAGAATGCCAGGTGTTAAACCCCTGAAAAGCCACGTCCAGGTCATTAAAATGAGGAAGATTGTAGGATATAAAAAGAGTGATAGACATCAGCAAAAATTTAGGTAAAAGCAAAGTCCCGTTTCTCCATTCCCAGACAGAGCGGATAATAAACAGACCCAATAACACAAAAAAACCGACGTTGGCTAAAATAGCCACCCATTCCTGCCTTAAGAATGGAGGTAAAACCAAAGTAATCTTCCCTATATTAAACTGCCCGGAAATCAGCTTCCAGCTGGCCACCGGATATAAACTGGAGAAAAGGACTAAATAATCCAGGGCTTTGGACCAAACTGGAATCGGCTGGCTTCTTTTGCCATCATAGACATCCACAATATAGGCAATCTGATGCAAAACATGCACCGAAGCCCAGAAAAAGAAAACCGTCAGAAGAATGGTCAAAGAAGTCAGGGCCAGATAAACCACCCCCACCGGTAAAATTATCACCATAGGGAATAAAAACAGAGCATGTTTTTTGGTGAAGTTTTTATCCATCAGGGTGCGGGTGAAAGTGGAATAGACATGGGGAGCACCGACCAAAAGGGAGACCAAAATATTAATGGTGGTTCGGGTAAGACCGAAATAGCCACCCAGGATTAAAGGAATGGGAACTAAGGCCGCCGACAGGATCAGGAAAGTTAAATCCCACCTTTTATTATTAATCCAGATGTTTTGCTTTTCAAAAGGCATAGGAATTCTTTTAAGAAATTTTGCTGATTAGATTTTTAATAGATAAATCTTTCGGCTATTTTTGTCAAGCAAAAATTTAGCGAGTTTGATAAAATCAAATATTTTATTCCTTGACAATAGGTTACCAAGCTCAAAACTAAGCCCGAAAATAATCCAACATCTTTATTATTCAAAAACAAACTTAGGGCGGTTGACAAAAGCAAATCTATTGTTATATTGAAAACTTAATTTTTGCTAAATAGCATCGTGTTTGGTTACCCCTACGGGATCCCGTTGAGGGACACCATGGCATAGCCAAACGATTAACTGAAAATGTCAATTTCGGCAAAACCGAAAAGAAAAAGAATATGAGAAAAGGACAAGCCTGGATGATGGGGCTGGTGGCCTTTATGACCATCGCCTCTCTCTGGTATTTATCATCTACCTTAAAACTCTGGACTATGCCTTTGTCCGAACGGGAAAAAATAGCCCAGGAAGACCCGGCTAAATTAATCTCACTGGAAAAAAGAGCCATCAAATTAGGTCTGGATTTAAAAGGGGGAATGTATGTAGTCCTGGAAGTGGATAAGTCCAAATTAAAGCCGGAAGAAGCTGAAGATGCCCAGGAAAGAGCTCTGGAGATTATCCGCAACCGGGTGGACCAATTCGGAGTGACCGAGCCGATTATTCAGAAAGCCGGGACGGACCGGATTATCGTGGAACTGCCCGGATTGCAGGATGTCGAAAGAGCCAAACAGTTAATCGGCCGAACTGCCCAGTTAGAATTCAAGCTTTTAGCCGAGCCGGAGCTTATAAAGCAACTTTTCAGCCAAATCGATGCCTCCTTAGCCCAAGCCAAACCTGAAAAAGAAAAAACCTTGGCTGAGAAGTCTAAATCGGAAACCAAACCTAAGACTCAAGAAGATAAAAGCTTGACCGAGCTTTTTACCGGTCCAAAGACAGATACCGGGGCGAAAGCTGATACAGCTCAAATTGCAGAAACGGACCAGGAGCTCTCCAGCCGTCCTTTTACGGCTCTATTGGAGCCGGTTTCTCAAGAAGGATATTCATATCGCATAGAAGAAGAAGATGTTCCCAAAGTCAAACAAATCCTGGAAAAGCCAGAGGTCAAGGCCTTAATTCCGGAAGATGTAGAGTTGGCCTGGTCCACCAGAACCATACCTGACAGAGGAATTACTTACATGTTTTTGTATGTGGTGAGAAAACCAGTGGAGCTTTCCGGAAAATATTTAACTGACGCTACCCCCAGCTACGACCAGTTTCGCCGACCGATTGTAAATTTTCAATTGACCAAAGAAGGAGGGAGACTTTTTGCCGCTTTGACCGGTGCCAACATAGGAAAACCGCTGGCCATAGTTCTGGATGGAAAAGTCGAATCAGCTCCGGTAATTCAGTCTAAAATCAGGGACCGGGGCCAGATCGAATTGGGAAACGCCAAGTTTGAGGAAGCCCAAGACTTGTCGGTGGTCCTGCGGGCTGGTGCCCTGCCGGCTCCGGTGCAAATTGTGGAAAGCCGGGTCATCGGTCCTTCCTTAGGGCAAGATTCCATTCACAAGGGATTGGTTTCCTCTGTCATCGGTGCCTTAGCGGTAATTTTATTTATGGCTATTTATTATAAGCTTTCCGGAGTAATTGCAGATTTTGCTCTGATGCTAAACGTTTTATTCTTAATGGCGGTCTTAGCCGCTTTTCACGCTACTTTAACTTTACCCGGTATTGCCGGAATAATTTTAACTATGGGGATGTCGGTGGATTCCAACGTCTTAATATTTGAGAGGATTAGAGAAGAGCTGCGAACCGGAAAAACCATTCGGGCTTCCATTGATGCCGGTTACAAAAGAGCTTTACTGACCATCATCGACTCCCATATCACAACTCTTATTACCGCCTTCGTCTTGTTTATGTTCGGAACCGGTCCCATAAAAGGATTTGCGGTGACTTTAAGCGCCGGTGTTATAATTTCACTTTTCACGGCTTTGGTGGTTACCAAGATGATTTTTGACATCCGCAAACAGTATCAAAGCTTGTCAATCTGATGGTTCGACTATGCTCACCATAAAGGAGAGAAGATGTTAGAGCTGATTAAGAAAACCAGTATCGATTTCATAGGAAAAAGATATTACGCTTTCGGTTTATCCGGGATTTTGGTTTTGCTGGGGATAATTGCCTTTGTGACGGTGGTTTTGGGTAAAGCCAAATTAGGAATCGATTTTTCCGGTGGCACTATGATTCAGGGTAATTTTGCCCAACCTATCTCCATTTCGGATTTGCGCGCGGCTATGAGCCGAAACGGTTATACCGATGCTGAAATTCAGGAACTGCAAAGGGAAATCCCCAACTCTTTTTTGATTCGAGTCAAAGCTACGTCTGGGACTGGAGGTCAGGTTGCCAATCAGCTGATTTTGGTCTTGGAAAAGGAGTTTCCCAATAACAAATTTAAAACAGATTCTGTGGATGAAGTCGGTCCGGCTGTGGGAAAATCTTTGCAATCCAAAGCCAGATTTGCAGTTTTGATTTCTTTAATCGGGATTTTGCTTTATATCTGGGTCAGGTTCGATTTCCGCTTTGGGGTGGCTGCCACGGTGGCAACTTTTCATGATGTTCTGGCAGTTTTGGGGATATTTTTTATACTGCAAAAAGAGATTACCCTTCTGGTTATCACCGCCCTTTTGACTTTGGCCGGATATTCTCTGACTGATACGGTAGTGGTTTTTGACCGGATTAGAGAAAATTTAAAGCTTTTCCGCAAACGAGGAGATTTTCCGAGTCTGATCAACGCCAGCATCAACGAAGTTTTGAGCCGGACCATCATCACTTCCACCACTGTTTTCTTAGTGGTAACGGTTCTATTTTTCTTAGGAGGAGAGGTGGTGCATGATTTTGCACTGGCATTGATGCTGGGGGTAATTATCGGAACTTATTCTTCTATTTTTGTAGCCAGCCCTCTGATGGTTGAATGGGAAAGAAAAGTGCCCAAGAGATTTAAGTAAAATTCGTTTTCATTAGGATATTCGCGTAGGGGCGAAGTTTATCTTCGCCCTTTTTTAAATTGGGTGGAGACAAGTTTCCCTCGTTTTGACTCGGGATGAACCACCCCTACGCGGGAGAAATCACAGCTTGACTTTTACCGCTTTTCACTTAAATTATTACACAAGACAGCTCACTTTATGTCTAGAAAAAAAATCTTTTGGCTTGCTTCAATTTTATTATTTTTTTTCTCCTCGATTCTGGTATACTCCCAATTCAACCCTCTCAATCCCCTCAAACACCCAGAGCCGGATAGGACGGTTTTTACCATTGCCCGTCTGAAATATTCAGGCGGCGGTGACTGGTACTGGGGGGCGTCGGCGATTCCGAATATGTTGAGATATTTGAAAGAAAATACCAACTTGAGGGTGGCGGAGGAGTCCGCTGAAGAGGTCAAAGTTTCCATTATGGATGAAAATCTTTTCAACTACCCGTTTTTGTTTTTGACCGGGCATGGGAATATTAAATTTACTGATGAAGAGGTGGAGCGTTTGAGAACCTATCTTACGCACGGCGGATTTTTGTTGGCTAATGATTCTTACGGTCTGGATGCGGCTTTCAGAAGGGAGATGAAAAAGGTTTTTCCGGATAAGGAGTTGGTGGAGCTGCCTTTTGGCTACGGGATCTATCATTGTTATTATGATTTTCCCAACGGTCTGCCCAAGATTCACAAGCATGAGGGAAAGCCAGCGCAGGGTTTCGGGATTTTTCATGAGGGGAAACTGGTGGTTTTCTATACTTGTGAGTCGGATATCGGGGATGGTTGGGAGGACCCCCAGGTGCATAATGACCCGCCGGAGAAAAGGGAGCAGGCTTTGAGGATGGGGGTGAATATTATTACTTGGGCGATGATGCAGTGATGGAGCTTATAATTTGAGGTCACAATTTGTGACCTCAAATTAGTAAATGATAATGCAGTAAAAAAACATCAAAAGACTTTAAATGAGCGAGTATCGGCTTACATCAGAGATTATCAAAAAATCAGTTGCTAAAAACTGGGATGAAGCAAAGCTAGAGTGGGCCCTGCGTGAGGTTTATGAGGCGGATGGGCCAGAAACTTGCCTTTGCGGCCACTATCCAATCATTGAACTGTGTGTGTTGGAAAATAAGAAGAACGGTGGCTCGGCTACAGTCGGAAACTTCTGCGTTAAAAAATTCATCGGCCTTCCATCCGACAAGATTTTCGAGGCTGTAAAGCGAGTTCGAAAAGATGGGACTAAGTCCCTAAACGCCGAAGCCATCGATCACGCTTATCAGCGTGGATGGATCAACCAATGGGAGAAAGAATTCTACTTTCAGAATATGCGAAAGCGGAAACTTTCAGCAAGGCAAAAGGAAAAGAAGACACAAATCAATGAGAAGATGTTAAGAAACATGCGTAGGCCCCAGACCAGTGCTAGAACAACGGTGAGTCACTGATATAGAATGTCGCAAAATAAAGCTATGGTAAAAGTGTGGTGTAATAATTGCAAAACAGAATACGAAGCTAAATCAGACGAACCATCCGACAGACGCACCAAATGCCCAGGTTGTGGTTCTACTTCTCGATTCTTCTCTGTAAATGTTGTAGCAAAAGCTTTAACTTATCCAGACCTAGAGTATAAGGGCAGGCCGGAAGGAAGACGAAAACCTTTCATCAAAGGCAAGATCGGATATGAACCGTCCACGAAAACCCAGAGATGGATGTGGCGTGAACAGGTGGTCGATAGACGGAATGGCCATTACAAAAAAGTCGTTATTGACCCAGTAACGGGTGAAGTCATACGTTTCTGTGAAGAACCTTTAAGAAAACATCAAGGATATGGGTCAGCAAAGAAAAAAATGCATTAGTTGGTGCTCGAAATAGCAAAATGTTTTAGGAAAAACAATAAGTAACGTTTATATAATAATGAGCATTTTTAACCCTTATTTCGTATAAAATATACCATGCCAAATTCCTTGTACCAGAGCTTAATTAGTCGCCTCACCGATTTACGAAAATATCACACCCGCTACCAGCTCATCCTAGGCATCATCTTACTCTTAGCCATCCTCTCCTCCAGCTTACTATTCGCCTTTGTCTTCAACACCCTCGCCACCCTGTCCGTCCCGGTCCGTGTCTTTCTATTAGGCCTATTTTTGCTGACTTTGTCCGGCTCCATCTTTTTTTTCATCCTCCGCCCCTTAATTCTCAAACCGACTTTAGAAAAATTAGCCCTGAAAGTGGAAGAAAGATACCCCCACCTACAAGATAGATTAATCTCCGCTCTCCAATTACAAAAACAGTTCCAGGCCAATCCGGAAGGTTACTCCTTAGATATGATAGAAGCGGTCGGCTACCAGGCCGATAAAATCTCCCGGGATCTGGATTTCAAAGCAGTGGTGGACAAAAGAAATTTAAGAAAATTCGGGAAACTAAGTTTCAGTTTGGCGCTGGTTTTGATAATCTTCGGAGTGCTATTCCCCGGCAATTTCAGGCAGACTTTGTCTGCTTTCTCTAATCCCTTAGAAAAAATAAATCTACCATCCAAGTATGAATTTACCGTCACCCCCGGCAATACCGAAGCGGTCAAATATGCGGATTTAAAAATCGGAGTAAAAATTACCCCTACTCAAGCCAATTTCACCAAACAGATTCCACAAGAGATAAAACTGTTCATCAAGAGCGAAGGGAAAGAGTGGGAGAATTTAGATTTAGAAAAAATAGACAAGACATTACGAATTATGCCGGCGGACAAAGATGTGGATTTTGTCTACATCTTCAAAGAGGTCAAAAGAGATTTCAATTACTATGTAGCCGCTAACGGTGAAAAGTCCGAAAAATACTCCGTCAAAGTAGTGGACAAACCCCGAGTGATCGATGTCAAGCTGACCTGCAATTATCCCTCTTACACCAATCTAAAATCAGAAGTCAAAAATGAAAATGACGGAAATATAACGGCTCTGGTAGGCAGCAGGGTTACTATCGAAGCCAAAACCAATAAAAATTTGGAAAAAGCGGTTTTGGTGTTTTCTGACGGCTCCAAATCGGAGATGAAAGTCAATGACAAAACTGCCCGAGGCGGTTATATCATCAGAAAAGATGCTTCATATCACATAGAAATCTATGATAAAAACGGAGTCGCTAACCCGGACCCGATTGAATATCAAATCAAAGCCGTGCCGGATGAATTTCCTTTAGTTGACGTGATTTATCCGGGCGAAGATAGAGACTTAGATGAATCGATGTCTATGCCTTTAAGAATAAAAGCCACGGATGATTTTGGATTTAGCAAATTGGAGATTAGATATAAAATCAACTCCAACGGGACAGAAGGAAAAGAGAAAGAGTTTGAAATCAGAATTGATAAGAAGTCGACCGATTTTCAAACCGATTACATCTGGAATTTATCCAGAATCGGGTTGATACCCGGAGATTATGTCAGCTACCAGGCCGTGGTCTGGGACAATGATAACTTCTCCGGCCCCAAAACCGGCGAATCCCGGCTCTACACCCTGCGACTACCCACTTTAGATGAAATTGTGGCTGAAGTAGAAAAAGAACAGTCCGGTCAGGTATCCAATTTAGAAGAGGTTTTGCAATCTTCCAAAGAATTACAGAAAAAAATTGAGAATATGGCCTGGGAAGCCCAGAAAGATTCTAAAATGAATTGGGAGAAACAGAAAGAATTTGAAGCGGTTTTGGATAAACAAAAAGAGATTGCCAGCAAACTGGAAGAGCTCTCCTCTAACTTACAGAAAAATATAGAAAAAATAGAAAAAAACAGCTTGGTCAGCCAAGAAATTATCCAAAAGATGCAGGAAGTCCAGAAACTGATGGAAGAAGTGGCCACTCCGGAGCTAAAAGAAGCCATCAAAAAATTACAGGAAGCCATCCAAGAAGCTATGAAAAATGTCAATCAGGATAAACTAAGGGAAGCTCTGAAGAATATGAAATTCTCCCAGGAAGAGCTTTTGAGCCGGCTGGAAAGAACTCTGGAGCTTTTAAAAAGATTGCAGGCCGAACAAAAGCTCGAGACCTTAAGCAAGATGACCGAAGAGCTGCTCAAAAAGCAGGATGAAATAAATCAAAAAATAGAAAAATCACCGGAAAAAGATTTGTCCAACCTGGAAGCCGAAGAGAAAAAAGTGCAGAAAGATTATCAGAATGTACAGAAAGAGATGGAAAACTTGGAGCAGATGACCCAGGAGATGCCGCTTTTATCCCCAGAAGATATGCAAGAGATGCAGACATCCGTCAACAATCCTGAGATAAAAGAAAATTTGGGCTCGATGTGTCAATCCTTAGGTCAGTGTAATAAAAAATCCAGCTCCCAGAGTGGAAAGAAACTTTCATCTGAATTCCAAAAAGCGGCAGAGCAGCTTAAAAAAGCTTTAGCCAAAACCCAGACTCAGGCCCAAAAAGAGTTAGTGGAGGCGATGCAGAAATCTCTGAATAATCTCTTGTATCTTTCACAAAATCAGGAAGAGCTGATGGGAGAGACCAAAGAAAATAAAGAAAGCTCCCAACAATTAGCCGAATTAGCCCAACAACAGATGCAGCTTAAGACTGGAACCGAGCAGGCCGCTTCCGAGATACAGGAGTTGGCCAAAAAAACCTCTTTTGTTAATCAGGAGCTGGAGCAATCCTTGGGCAAGTGTTTATCCAATATGGGTGAAGCTACCTCCAAGCTGTCAGCTAAACAGGGTTTTGCGGCGGAGATGTTTCAGAATGAAGCGTTATTTAATTTAAACCAGGCCGCTTTAAGTTTACTGGACGGAATGAATAAAACCTGTTCTTCTCCTTCTTCCTGTCCTTCCGGTTCTAAGGGGATGGCCCAGCAACTGCAGAGCATGGCCGAACAACAGCAGAGATTAAACTCCGCCTGTCAAAATTTAGGTGAAGGTGGTTCATTAACTGAAGAACAGATGGCCCAGATGGAAAGATTGGCGGCGGAGCAGTTCGGTCTGCAGAAATCTTTGAGGGAATTGGAGCAGGAGTATAAAGAGACTTCAGGGGTCTTGGGTGATTTGGGAGAAATCGGCAAAGAGATGAAGGAGGTAGGAGAGAATTTGCAAGAGAAAAATTATAATGATAAGGTTTTGCAAAAGCAGAATCGGATTTTGACCCGGCTTTTAGATGCTAATAAGTCTTTGAACACTCAAGATTTCAACAACGAAAGAAAAGCCGAGATAGCAGATGAGATTCTGCGAAAATCTCCTTCTAATCTTAGCGAGAAAATGCTGGATAAAAATCAAAATTCCAAATCCGGTCTGAAATATCAGGAAGAGTTTTATCCCAAAGAGTATGAAGAGATGATTAAAAGTTATTTTAAGGGATTGAGTGAAGGTCCTAATAAGTAGCTGGTAAATTCGGTGATTGAGACAGGAATCAAAAGACTGTTAAAGTAGTAAAATAAAAATACCCGCTTAAGCTAAAGGAAAAATATAGTAAAAAAATGGAAAAATCTTTGATACTGGCTACCGGATTTATCTTGGGTTTGAGACATGCCTTAGACCCGGACCATATCACAGCCGTAACCCAATTTATCTCCCTCCAACCCAACCCCAGAAAAGGAATCGGTTTCGGGTTGCGCTGGGGTTTGGGGCATGCTATTACTGTGTTAGCTGTCGGCTCTCTAATCATTCTTACGAACGTCAAAATCTCTTTAAGATTTGAAAAATGGGCTGAAATCCTGGTCGGATTCACCTTAATCGGTTTAGCCCTGTGGAGATTAAAGTTACTTTATCAGATGAAAAGGCATACTCATTTACACCAGCATGACAGCGAGATTCACTCACATCCGCATTCCCATTTAGACAGCTCGGAGCATGTGCACTCCCATGCTCCCACCTTGGTGGGGATGTTACACGGAGCGGCCGGCACCCTGGCGGTTTTTGTTTTGATACCGCTTTCTTTTTTATCTTCTAAATTTTTGGCGTATGCCTACATCCTGACTTTTGGCTTAGGCTGTATGCTCTCGATGGGGCTTTACGGATTGGTGATGGGACATTTTTACCGGAAAGCCCAGGCGGTCAGCTTGCAAAAACTTTTTACCTATATTGTAATAATTACAGCTTTCAGCGGTCTGGCTCTGGGTGTTTTCTGGATTGGAAGAAATCTGTGATTTAGCCGCATCCGTTGAGCGAAACTTTCATGTCAGCAGATTTTAAAATGAAAAGATTAACCATTTTATCAATAATTTTTATAGCAACTGTGGCAGTCAATCTTCCTTCCGCAACCGCCCAGGATATGACTACCGCCATTCAGCTTTATAATTCCGGAAAATTGGAGGAAGCTAAGCAAGTTTTGGAACAACTCTATCAAAAGGACCCGGGGAATTCCAGAGTAGTTCAGCTTTTGAAAAACTGCTACAGCAACCTAGGACAACTGGACCGCTATGAAAAATTTCTTTGGGAATTGATTCAAAAAAACCCGGAGGAGTTTCGCAATTACTCTGAATTAGCCCAGCTGCAGATAAGACAAAATAAAATCTCCCAAGCCAGGGTAACTTTACAAAAAAGTATCGATAAAACTCCCTCTGACCCTAAAGCTTACTGGGAGGCGGCCCGGGTTTTTCAGACCAGCGGACTGCCACAAGAAGCCAAAGAGATTTACCTTCTGGCTCGCAAAAAATTGGGGAAACCGCATTTATTTGCCATGGAATTGGCGGATATTTACGAACCTCAGAACGATGTCGCTTCAGTAATTAAAGAATACTTTAATGCCGTGGCAGAAGATTCTTTCAAGATAATAGAAATAGAAGCCAAGCTCGAGTTTCTAATTGAAAACAATATCTCACCGGACGACCTCGAGCCGACTCTTTCCGCCATCATCCGCAAAGAGCCCAAAAATTGCTTAGCTCATCGGATATATGGGGACCTGTTATTCAAGAAAGAAAATTATAACGGCGCCTTGGAAGCTTATAAAATGGTGGATAAATTCTGCGATACTCCCGGCAAAACTTTGCTTTACTTCGTCAAAATCTGCCTTGAGGGTGGTGCCTATGTCTGGGCGGAAAGGACCTGCGAATTCATTTTAGTAAATCCTAATGCCTCTAAATCAACTTTGAAAGAAACTTATCTGGTTCTGGCTAAAAGCCGGACTTTTCTAGAAAAATATGAAGCCGCAGAAAAATCTTATCAAAGACTTCTGGATCTGGCGGAAAATGAACAGGAAAAAGCCAGCGCTTACCTTCATCTGGGGGATTTATATTTTGACCATCTGAATGATTTTCCCACGGCTCTGCAATCCTACCAAAAAATCTTATCAGAGTGCCCCCGCAGCAATCTGATTCCGGACGCTTCCATAAAAATGGCAGACTGTTTTTTGGCCCAGGGGGAGAGCGATTCGGCTTTTGTTTTTTATCAAAAACTCTTAAACTCCAATTTCGGATTCATAAAATCAGAAGAATTGAATTTTAAATTGGCCGAAGTTTATTTTTATAAGCAAAATTTTGACTCGGCTCTGGCTTATTACAATAAAGTAATCGCAGATTTTCCCAAAGGGGTGTATGTCAATGATGCTTTAGAGAAAACCATTTTGATTAATACTCTGGGTGTCAATTCACCCCAATTGGACCTTTATTCGCGCGCTTTATTTCTTTCGGTTCAACGGAAATATGCTGACGCTTTACAAGAATTGGACAAACTCGCAGATGACAAAAATTCCGGCTTAGCCGACAGAGCCATTTATGACAAGGCCTTAATTTATCAAAGACAGAAAGACTGGGATTCAGCCCTGAAGAACTTAAATATCCTGATTAGTACTTTTCCCCAGAGTTTTTATGCCCCTTTGAGCCTGAAGATGAGCGGGGATATTTATTTTTCAGTGCTCAAGGAAGATGAGAAAGCCAGGGAAGCTTATCAAAAAATCCTGGATGACTATCCCAAAGCTCTGTTTTTGGATGAAGTCCGACAGAAGTTAAAGATTTTAGCTCAAAAGAAAACCAAAACCAGCTAGTTTTTTCACTCCCCAGCTGAGAGAAGTTATCTCATAGCTCCATCTATCAATATTTCTTACCCTTTTGTACCCCTAAAATATCTTAATAATATTTATTCGTAAAGCTTGGTGCTTGGTTCGGCAACCGGTCTTTTCCCTTCTGAGAAAAGTTTATTTTCAGTCTCCAGCTGAGAAATCCGAGCTAAAAGCTTTTCCTTTTCTTTTAGTTTCATGGTCATTCTGACCCTTACCAAAACCCCTAAAGAGACCAACATAAATAAAACTGAATTAACTTTTCTGAAAATCTCGCCAAAGGCAAGAGTGGCATCCAAAAAAGCCAACACCCCTAAGATAAATAAAACCGACGACCAGATAAGCATAAAAGCTCCTTTCTGTTATGTTTTCAATTATCGGAAGATTTCTCGAGTTTAAAAGAGAAAAAAAGTCTATTTTATGGGTAAAGTTAGCAATGCACTTAGGATGAAAGCCAAGTCAGGAAAGCAGCACCAACTTTACTGCATATACAAGTAGCGGAATAATTTTTACTCGTAAAGCTTGGTGGTCGGTTCCGGAGCTGGTCTTTTGCCTTCGGAATAGAGTCTATTTTCAGCTTCCAGCTGGGAAACTTTGGACATAAGCTTGCCGGTTTCATTGACTTTCATTTTGAACCTGATTCTGATCAGAACCCCTAAAGAAACCAGCATAAACAAAACCGAATTGACTCTTCTAAAAATCTCTCCAAAGGTAAAAATTGAGTCCAAGAATGCCAGAACCCCCAAGATGAATAATATCGAACACCAGGCCATCATAAAAACTCCTTTCTTTTATACTTTCAATTATCGGTAGATTTTTTGAGTTTAAAAGAGAAAAATGAGTCTATTTTATGGGTAAATTAAGCCATCCCCTGAGACAAAAGCAAAACCAGGGAAAACAGCCGGGTTAATCGGGAAATATTTAAGCAAAAAGTCTGACCTTCTTCCGCCGGTTTGGGCTGGAAGAAAAGTCAGTCGCAAGAAGATTTTTTTATCTTTCGTAAACCCGGGGAGAAGATTCCGGGGCTTTCTTTTTCCCTTCGGACAGAATCCTCACTTCCATCTCCAGCTGGGCGATTCTTTCCCGCAAAGTCTCCATCTCTCTTAGTCTCATCTTCATGCTGGTTCTGATCAAAAGTCCCAAGGATACCAACATAAATAGAACCGAATTTACTTTTCTGAAAATCTCCCCAAAGGTAAAGGTAGAATCCAAAAATGCCAACACCCCCAGCATAAACAGAAGCGTGCACCATACAAACATAAAAACTCCTTTCTTTTATCGACTTGAAAATATATCGGCAGATTTTGTCTTTTTTTAAATTGACAGAGAGCAGAAATTACGTATATTAAGAGCTTCATAAGTTTACCATAATTTATGCTAAACTGGTTTAAGACACAAAATAGGACGACCCTGCTGGGGGGGGTCTTTGTATTTTTGGTTTCATTTATAGTGTACTGGCTGACCCTCGCCCCCACGGTTTCTTTCTGGGATTGCGGTGAATTTGTTGCCTGTTCCTATATTTTAGGAATACCCCATCCTCCAGGAGCCCCTTTGTTTATCTTAATTGGCAGGCTTTTCACCCTGCTTCCCTTCTTTGAGCAAATCGCCTTAAGAACCAATATTCTGTCGGCTTTAGGCAGCGCCTCTTCAGTGGTAGTGGCTTATCTAATAATTTTAAAGTTAGTCTCCCGCTGGAATATTTCTAATTTTGCCAGATACTTAGGTGCCATAGCCGGAGGATTATTTTTAGGATTCTCCGGTACTTTTTGGGCCAACGCAGTGGAAACCGAGGTGTACGGCCTGGGGATGTTTGTGATGTTGCTTTTGGTTTACTTGAGCTTAATCTGGATGGAGAAAAAAGAGACGGGTCAGGGTGAGAGACTTTTGATTTTAATTGCCTATTTGGCTTTGCTTTCCATCGGTATCCATATGACGGTCTTCATCGTGGTACCGGCCCTGTTCTTACTTTTTGTATGGGACGACAGAGAAAAATTGAAAGATTTCAGATTTTGGATATCAGGTTTGGTCCTGGCTCTGGTAATGCTGGATGTGGTTCCTTTCTTGGTAGGTTTGATGTCTTGGCTGGTTATAAGTTTAATCGGAATGGTAGTCAGCCAATATGACCGGCGCTGGGTGGTGGCCTTCGCCATCATTTTAACCGGCTTCATCGGTTATTCGGTGCAACTATACGTCCCCATCCGCTCCACTCAAAATCCGGCCATCGATGAAAATGACCCGGAAGATGTAGCCAAATTCAAGTATTTTCTGGAACGAAAACAGTACGGCCAGACCTCCATGGTTACCCGGGCCCTTACCAGAAGAGCCAGCTGGGCCAGTCAGTTCGGGACTCATGAAAGGATGGGATTCTGGGGATTTTTCAGAGAGCAGTATTCCAGCGCCCAGGTTTGGTTTATCCCAATACTACTGGGGCTGTATGGCATAATCTTTCAAATTAGAAGAAGGAGGAAAGAGGGAATCATCGTCCTTTTGCTATTTCTAATAGCCAGTGTGGGGTTGCTCTTTTATATCAATTTTTCAGACGGCACTCGGGGAGACCAACTGGAAGTCCGAGACCGTGATTATTTCTATCTACCGGCTTTTGTCTTTTTCGCCATCTTTATTGGCTTGGGGACCTCGGCTCTGATGCAGCAGATAAAAACCAAATTGGAAGCTTTGAAAGAAAAAATTCTACTGTATAAAACGGTGCTTTTGGCTTCGGCTTTGATTTTATTTTTATTGCCGGTTTTGGCTTTAGCCCGCAACTATCATAAAAACTCCCGCTGGGGGAACTGGATTCCTTGGGATTATGCCTACAATCTTTTGAATTCCTGTGACCAGGATGCCATCATGTTTACCAACGGGGATAACGACACCTTTCCTTTATGGTTTCTGCAGAATGTCGAAAAAATACGCACCGACGTCAGAATCGTCAATTTGAGTCTGCTCAATACCGACTGGTATATTTTGCAACTGAAAAATAGAATGAATGTCCCCATGGGGCTGACTGACAAACAGATTAAATGGGAGAGCATCACCCTGCAGCAGGGGATTTCCGGCGAAAGACCCCGAGAGCCGTATTTCGACCAGGTGCGAAACTTCTCCCATTTTCTTTTTCCCTTCCGAGATGACAAAAGCGGAAGAATCATACGGGTACAGGATATGATGATTGAAAACATTATTTTGAGCAACGAATGGAAATACCCGGTCTATTTTTCCACCACAGTTTCCCAGGACAACCGCCTGAATTTGGATAAAAATTTGAAACTGGAAGGGTTTGCCTGGAAGCTGGTGCCGGAACAGGGGGAAAGAATGATAGATAGCGAAAAGTTTTATCACAAGCTGACCCAGGTGTATAAGTACCGGGGTTTAAATGACCTGCGGGTTGCCAAAGATGACAATACCACCGGACTATTGGTAAATTATCCGGAAAAATTTATCGAGCTGGCTACCTATTATATGTTAAACAATAAAGATACCACCCGAGCTTTTGAGTTATTAAATAATTCCAAAGCCATCTATCCGGATTATTGGAGAACCTATCTGACTTTGGCCCAAATCTATACCGTACAAAATAAAACCGCAGAAAAAGACAAGCTGCTTTTGGAAGCGGAAAATCACCTCAAGAAAGTCATAAAATCCAATCCGGATAATCACACCTATTCCCAATATTTAGGGCTATTCCTGCAGATGCAGGACAAAGCCGAGGAAGCCATTCCTAATTTATTAAGGTCCTATAAGATGAGCCCTTCTAACATCATTTCATATCGTTCCCTCTTAAGTATTTACGTTTCTAAAAACCGGACTCAAGAAGCCATCAGCTTAGTGGAAAGCTGGTTAAAAGATAATCCCTCAGACCAGTTTTCCTATAATTTGTTACAGCAACTGCGTGCCCCCAGACCGGGCACTTTGCCGGCTCAGTAGGGTTTGGTTAAGAACTTCCCTTTTGTCGGCACAGTCAAAAACCTTTTCTTTCTTCTCAAATTAAGCCGGTTCATTTATCCATTCGCTGGCAATAACTTAACACGATATAATGCAACCCAAGATACCCAAGTTTATTGTTAGATTTAATTACCGATAATATACCACATGCAGCCGAATGTTTCCCTAATTTTGTTTTATTTATTTTCTTTCATACTCTTGCTTTCCGGTCTATTTTACATTTATGCTAAAAACTTCAAAGTCAAATCAATTCTTCTATCTCTCAATTCACTTTTGGTGGCTCTAGTCATTTTATTTTTTAAATTACCGCTTCTGGCTTTTTTACAGGTTATAATTTTCGTCCTGACCATCCCGTTTTTGCTTTGTCTGAAAAATAAAAAAATGCCGCCGGAAACCGATGCCAGGGTTTCCAATCACCTGGTGGCTCCGGGATTCCTAATATCTTTGGGGCTGTTTTTGGTGAGTATGTATATTTTGAGCCGCTCCAAATGGAGAGGGTTCGGTCCCCCGGAAGAAATGCCTCCTTCCTTTTGGCGGATGGTTCAAGACCAGTTTATTCTGGCGATAATTTTAATCGGTTTGGCTTTTTTTGTAATCCTGGCTCATTTAATAAGAAAAAAGAATGCTTAATTTAAACAATTTTATCGCCCTAAGCTTCATTTTGTTTTTAATAGGAGTGTTCGGGCTTTTTACCCAGAAAAATAAATATTCGGTCTTGGGTGCTGTAGTTTTTCTGCTTAACGGTCTGAGTTTGCTCTGGGTAAGCTTTTCCAGAGTGGTGGTGCCATATTCTCATTTAGGATACCTGGCCTTGGGAATAATCTGGCTGGTCTTTCTTTTGCTTTTCAGTTTGGGAATTTTCTCTCCTCATGCCAAATCCACAAAAGAAGAAAAAAGTTTATCCCAGGAGGGAGAGGAAAGCTTAAAGCAGGTCAAATGGAATGATTTCAGAAAAATTTTAAAGGTAAATTCAAAACTTTTGAGCGAGCTGGAAGACGGCAAGCTGCAGTACCATCTGTTCGTCATTTTTTTTGCTTTGCTTTTGATACTATTAGCCAAACTATCACGTTGAAGGGGGATTTTTGAAACTTTCAATCCTAACACCGGAGATTTTTCTTTTAGCTTGGTCATTTTTGGTCAGGTTTTTAAATCTGTTTCACAAAAATAAGGTTTCTATCGTCAATTTCTCAATTTTGGGATTAGTTATCTCAGGGGGTCTGCTTTATTTTTCACCTTCCGGTACTTTATTCAATCAAGCTTTTATTTCAGATAAGTTTGGCCTGATATTTAAAATAATTTTTTTGGCTTCCGGGATATTTACTCTCTCTGCTTCTAAATTTGCAGATAGAAATTTCAGCCCCTCACTTATACTTATAGCCACGGGGTCCTGTATGGTAATAGCCTCGGCTGGGGAACTTTTGACCTTTCTTGCCTGCTGGGGGCTTTTGGTGGTCTGTCTGTATTCTCTGGTTTCACAAAATTCTAGCGGACTTTCTTTCCAGTTTCTGATTTTACAATTGGTATCCGTTTTAATTTTTATTCTGGGAGCGGCTTTAATTTTTGGAATGACGGGTGCCAGCAGTTTATCCGAAATAAAAGTCAGTTTGGTGATTGGATTTTTTCAGGGTGGTCCTCCCGGGGTGATTTTAGTTTTAGCTCTGGTTTTAATTTTAGTCAGCTTATCCATTCAATTGTCGGTTTTCCCTTTTCACACCAGCTGGGTCAAATTATACCAGGAAATCCCCACGCCTCTGACCGCCTTTTTTAATATTTCCGTCAAGTTAGCTTTTCTGGCTTTCCTGTTCCGTCTATTCATCCGCTCGTTTTTAATCTATCATCCCCAGTGGATAAAAATCTTAGCTTTCTTGGCTGGAATCAGTATGCTTTATGGAGCTATTAAAATTTTTAAAGAGACTGATTTTAAGAAAACCTTAAACTCCTTGGCTATTTTTCAAATCGGGTTAATCTTAATAGGGATAGTTACCGGTACCGAGCAGAGTCTTCAGGCTTCGATTTTCTTCATCTGGGCTTATTTTTTTTCCAGCTGGGGGATTTATGCCTGGCTGGTTGTGGCTGAAAAAAATAAGCGGGATGAACTCGGTCTTGCGGGAATCTTTAGACAATCCAAAATCCTGGCAGTGGCTTTGACAATCTTGTTCTTCTCTTTAGCCGGTCTGCCCTTTACGGCTGGTTTCTGGGGGAGAGTCTATTTGTTGGAATCTGGCTGGTCCTTCAGACGGTTTACCCTAACAATTGTGGGAGTTATAACTTCACTTTTAGCCATAATTTATTTTTGGAACTGGATTAAAAAGATTTTTACCAGCTCTGCTTATGCCAATTCCCATTTAGAGGTCCCTTTGAATCTGAAAATAATTTTATTCATCTGTTTTCTGGGCTCGCTTTTTCTGGGTGTCTATCCTCAAGTTTTCAACAGTTGGGCCTTACAAGCTGTCAAAGTCTTCCCCTTTTAGTTTATCCGCCATATTTAAAGCGGGCTTCCTTTTTTTCATTGACATTTCGGCTAAAAAATTTAATTTGAATTTCAATATTTTAAGAAAATGGTTCAACCGGTTTAGCATTAAATGGGAAGCTTTAAAAAAAGGTTTTTCAAAACTATCAGAAGACAGTTTCTATCCGGAGTTTTAGTCATCGTCCCTATCATCTTAACTTTCATAGTCTTAAGATTTTTATTTCGATCCGTAGATAATTTGCTTTCTCCGGTAATTGCTCAAATCATTGGGAGAGAAATCCCTGGTTTAGGAATTTTAGCTACCATAGTGATAATTTTTATTGCGGGAATTCTCACTACCTATTTAGGACGTTCCAGATTATTTAACATCTGGGAAATTTTTTTTATCAAAACTCCTATAGTCCGAACCATATACTCTGCTTCCAAACAACTTATGGAGGGAATTGCTTTACCAGACAAAAAAGCTTTTCAGCAAGTGGTCTTAGTTCAATACCCCCGGGAAGGGATTTATAATTTGGGCTTTGTAGCTAATCGAATTGAAAATCAGTTAGTAGAACAAAGCAAAGAACTGATAGTAGTTTTTATCCCTTCTACACCCACCCCCTTTACCGGCTTTGTGGCTCTTTTCCCTAAGGACCAGGTTATCCCTTTAGAGTTAACTATCGAGGAGGGGATAAAATATTTCGTTTCCGGAGGAATCGCCTCCCCCAAAAAACTGGTTCCCAAAGAGAATTAAATGTACCGCCTGAAACTGATTTTTCTAGTAGCCATCAAATCCAAAGCTCTTTCGGCTATCTGGACTTTCCCTTCCATTTTGTTTTCCGCCATAATGATTGCCTGGGGAGCGGAATCAGCCCAGTTTCTGGTTTCCCAGGGATTGATCTTGGCCATCATTTCTTGGTTACAAACTGCGCCTGAATTTGTGGTGGAGGGGATTATCGCCTGGAACCAAAATATTACTTTGATGACCGCCAATTTTACCGGTGCTACCCGGCTTTTAATCGGATTCGGCCTACCTACAGTTTATCTGACCGCTTTTATCTTCAATTTGAAAAAAAAGCATGGGGCTAAAAAATATTTAACTAAGGTTAAGCTGGAGCCTCAAAACTCCATTCCGGTCATGGGGTTTTTGATTCCCAGTCTCTACGCAATTTTTATAGTGATTAAGGGAAGCCTGCATATCGGAGACTCAGCCATCTTAATTTTCATCTATCTGGTTTATCTTTATATCTTAAACAAGATGCCTCCTCAGGAAGTTGAAAGCTTGGAAGAAATGGAGCCGATACCCCGCTTTGTCTTAAAGCAGAAAAAACCGGTCAGAAATCTTTTGATTTTAGGTTTCTTTTTAACCGGCGGAGTGACTTTGTATTTGGTGGCCCATCCTTTCGTGGAGAGTATGCTGGCTCTGGCAGTGTACATAGGGGTATCTGAATACTTTTTCGTGCAATGGGTGGCACCTTTTTTATCTGAGTTTCCGGAATTCGTTTCCGCCTCTTATTGGGCACGCACAGTTAAGAAAGCACCTATAGCGACCATGAATACGGTCTCCTCTGTCATCAGCGAACTTACCCTTTTGGTTGCCTTAATACCGATTGTTTATTCCATCAGCAAAGGTGCTCCCACGGTGATTCACTTTGACCATTTGCACCGAGCTGAAATTTTACTTACTGCCATGCAAGCTTTGTTAGGATTTTTGCTGTTAGTGAATATGGAATATCGCTGGTACGAAGCTTTGGGATTATTTTCATTATGGTTCATTCAATTTGTGGTACCGCATATCAGAGAAGAGATTATTTTAGTCTACGCGGGGTGGATTCTGCTGGAGATAATTTTGGCTATTTTGGGAAGAAGAAAATGGTGGGCTTTCAAGATTTTCTGGGGGCTGATGAAAAAGCATTTTTGAAACTGGGAATCTGGGACATCTTTAGAACCTTGTTGGTTCCCGCACCAGAATCATAAGTCGGTGACTATATTTGAAAAACATGATTGAAGAAAAAAATAGCCAAGCCACAAAAGAGACAAAAATAAGCCTGAGACAATTTATTGAAAACAACCAAAGGCTAATAACAACTATGGGTGTCTTTTTTGCGCTGACTATTTACTCCACCAGCATACCGATAAAGCAAATCGCTCTCGCTTTGTCTTTCCTTTTCATGACTTGCTCATTTTTGATTTGGATGGAAGTTCTATCGGGCATTACTGACTACACATCGTGGAGTTTGCATTGGTTTCAGATTGCTCTACTTTGGGCTTTCCTTGCTTTTAGCTTCTATTGGTACATCGAATATCGCACTATCTGGCGATACCTTCTTTTCATACCTTTGTTTTCTTTCATAAGCTGGAGTTTTATGGCAATTATGAAGAGATATAGACTTTTTGAAAGAGTACTTGTTATTGTACCGGAGAAAATACGGCGTCCAATCCATATCTCCATGGGTATCGTATTGATCTTGATATCGGCTGAGGTGGCATTTTTAATCATGCCTTCCTTGAACTCCATCTTGGGTAGAATTGCGGACAGTTTTATAAGTTGGGGGAAAAAGTGATTGTCTTTATACTGACTTGACAATTTTAGAACTTGCTCTATATTTCACAAAATTCAATAAATATCCAAATGTCCAAAACCCAAAGTCTAAACCAAAGGACCAACTTTTAAGCTAAAATGTTCAGATTAATCCCCAAAGAAGAAAAATTTTTCGAGATGCTGCAGAAAGCCTCGGATAATTTGTCTGCCACCGCCACTCAATTTCAAACTTTGCTGGAAAATTATTCAGACCTGGGACAAAGAGTTAAAAAATTAAAAGACCTGGAGCATGAGGGGGACATTCTGACACATGAAATTATGGATAAACTTAACCGGACTTTCGTGACCCCTATTGACCGGGAGGATATTCATGCCCTGGCTTCCGGCATCGATGATGTGGTAGATTTAATCGATGAAACCGGAGCTTTGATGCGGCTGTACCATATCCAAAAACCGACCCCGGCTTTATTCAAGCAGACCGAGTATCTGCTCAAAGCGGTTGACGAATTAGGAAAAGCCATAAAATGTCTCAAGGACCTAAAAAATTCCCGGCGGCTTTTGGATTACTGTATAGAAGTCAACCGTTTGGAAAATGAGGGGGATGAGCTTTTGGGTGAGACTTTAGCTGAATTGTTTGAGGGGAGCTGGGATGCTTTAGAAGTTATAAAGCTAAAAGAGATTTATGAGCATTTAGAAGCCGCGTTGGACAAGTGTGAGGATTTGGCGGTCGTGATTGAAGGAATTGTAGTCAAGCATGCTTGAGTCACTCACTTTTGTAATTTTTGTCATCATAGTCGCTTTATTTTTTGATTTCGTCAACGGGTTTCATGATGCCGCCAATTCAATTGCCACGGTAGTTTCCACCCGGGTATTGCCACCTAAATATGCTGTTATATGGGCGGCTTTTTTTAATTTTGTAGCGGCTTTCACTTTCGGAGTCGGCATTGCTAAAACTATTGGAAAAGGTATCATTAAACCAGAAATTGTTGATATTAACGTAATCTTGGGAGGTTTGATTGGAGCCATTGCCTGGGATTTAATTACCTGGTATTTGGGGCTTCCGACCTCCTCCTCGCATGCCTTGGTAGGAGGTTTTGCCGGAGCGGCGGTAGCCAAAGTGGGCTGGTCTGCTCTAATTGCTAAAGGGTTGATCAAAATCGGGGTTTTTATTTTCATCGCTCCGGTTTTGGGCCTTATCTTAGGATTCAGCTTTATGGTCGCCACTCTGTGGCTTTTCCGCAAATTTGCTCCGGGTGTGATAGACAAATATTTTAGAAAATTACAGTTGTTATCCGCAGCTGCTTACAGTTTAGGACACGGAACAAACGATGCTCAAAAAACTATGGGGATAATTACGATTTTACTTTTTTCCACTGGTCACTTAGGACCAGAATTTTATGTTCCTACTTGGGTAATTTTAACTTGTCATGCCGCCATTGCTTTAGGAACTTTGGCTGGCGGTTGGAGGATTGTAAAGACTATGGGGATGAAAATTACTAAGTTAAAACCAGTAGGTGGTTTTTGTGCTGAAACTGCCGGAGCTATTACTTTATTCGGAACAGCCATAGCGGGGATTCCGGTTTCCACAACTCACACCATAACCGGGTCAATTTTAGGAGTAGGTTCGACAATAAGACTTTCAGCTGTCCGCTGGGGGGTGGCCAGAAGGATTATCTGGGCCTGGATTTTCACCATTCCAGGAAGTTTTTTGATTGCTTATGGAAGTCATGAAATTGTTGTTTTACTCAGATAATTTATTGCAAGGTAATAAGATATATCACCTCCGATTTTTACAAACTTTCCTTCCTGACGGACGTAATCTATCCTAGAAAACTTGACAAAAGAATAAGGCTTATTTATTATTTAAGCAGGAAATAAGGAGGTATGAACATATAATGAATATTTTGAAGACCGCATTTTTGTTGACCCTTCTGACTTTACTTCTGGTTTTTATCGGAAATCTGATAGGTGGTCAGCAGGGGATGCTGATAGCCCTAATCTTTGCCGGGATAATGAATTTTATTTCCTACTGGTTCTCGGATAAAATTGTTTTAGGTATCTACCGGGCTAAAAAAGTCACCGAAGCTGAAGCTCCGGATTTGGTAAGTTTAGTCAGAAGAACAGCTCAAAAAGCGGGTTTGCCTATGCCAAAAGTTTATATAATCCCTACCGACACCCCTAATGCTTTCGCCACCGGAAGAAATCCATCTCATTCAGCCGTAGCTGTTACCGAAGGGATTTTGAGAATTTTAGACCAGGATGAATTAGAAGGGGTAATCTCGCACGAGTTAGGCCACGTGAAAAATCGTGATATTTTAATCTCCTCGGTGGTTGCCACCGTAGCTGGTGCTATTTCTATGTTAGCCCACATGGCTCAGTGGGCCGCTATTTTCGGAGGTGGACGTGGCCGTGACCGGGGAAACGGTTTGGGACTTCTACTCATGGCTATTGTGGCACCCCTAGCCGCTTTGTTAATCCAGATGGCAATTTCCCGTTCCCGGGAGTTTCAGGCCGATGAAACCGGAGCCAAAATTTCCCATAAGCCCTTGGCTTTGGCTAACGCTTTAAGGAAACTGCACACCACCAACCTAAAACTTCCTCTGAATGCTAATCCATCCACAGCCCACATGTTTATTGTAAACCCCTTGTCTGGAAAAGGATTAGTGACCCTATTTTCGACTCATCCTCCGGTGGGGGAAAGAATTAAAAGATTGGAAGAGTTATCGCACCATACTATGTAAGATTTTTTTTTCGCCCAAGGCCCGCCTTTGGCGGGCTTTTTTTATGCTTTTATCATGTTATATTGATTGCATGAAGAGTGTAGGGAGGTTTAACTTGGTCAGAGGTCGGCCTGAAGCAGACCACCAAGTATTTATTTTTATTGTTTGTATATTTTTTTCTCTGGCAATACTGGGCTGTGATTCGAATAGGATTTTAAATCCTGAGGAAAAGTTAGAGTGGAAAACTTATACGACCGCAGATGGCTTATCATATAATATCGTCGATGACTTGGCTGTTGACTCACGAGACAGAATATGGATTGCCACCTTTAGAGGAATAAATGTTTTTGATGGGGTAAAATGGGATACCTTGAACTCTTCAGATGGGCTTCCTTTTGAGTACGCCGAGGTCTTGCATTTTGATAAGCAAGGAAATTTATGGATAGGCAAGAGGGCAAATGGAAACGGTTTGATCAAGTATGATGGTACTACAGTTACAACTTTCACCACAGCAGACGGACTTTCAGACAATAACATACAAAGTATTGCCTCACAGGATGATGGTACAATCTGGGTGGGTACTTTTTATGGAGGGGTATGCCGCTATGACGGAATAAAGTGGGTCTGTTTTGATACCCAATACGTCAACCATAGAACGGTATATTCTATTTACGTTGAAAATGATAGGTCGATATGGTTCAGTACCGCAGACGGCGTTACCCACTATGATGGTTTAAAGTGGACCAAGTACTTGCGGAGGTTTGAAACGGAACCTAATCCACTTGGTTATTATTATTTCAAACAGATTCACTCAATTGGATTTGATCGCCTTTACGTGGGTTGGTTCGGTTTTAATTACGGAGTTTATAAATATGAATATGGTGTATTTAAGATCATTAAGTTTGATGATTATGAATATGTAACAGTCAATGATGTCTCGGTAGACTCTCTAAGTGGGGTCTGGTTTACCACTTATTCGCGAGGGATATATTATTATCGGAACGGAGCTTGGAATAATTATACAGTGGGAGATGGTTTACCCGATAATTATGTGACATCAGTAGTGGTGGATTCTAAGGGAGTCATTTGGTTTGGAACAGGAGAGGGATTGACCAGGCTTCAGCTTAGATAATTTTTTATGAAACAAGTCAGTTTAGAAATAATAATAATCCTTCTTTTAATCTTAGTCAACGGCTTCTTTGCTCTATCCGAAATTGCTTTAGTGGCGGCCCGCAAATCCAAAATTAGGCAGTTAGCCAAAAAAGGGAATAAAAAAGCTCAGATAGCCCAAAAACTGCAGGAAGACCCCAATAGGTTTTTGGCAACGGTCCAGATCGGAATCACTTTAGTCGGAACCTTAGCCGGAGTAATCGGAGGAGCCAGAATCGTATCGGTTCTAACTCCCCAAATCGCCAAAATCAGAATCCTATGGGTGCAAAAATCAGCCGAAGAGATTGCCATCGGGATAGTGGTAATCTCAATTTCATATTTGTCCTTATTAATCGGAGAACTTTTTCCCAAATATTTTGCGGTTTTACATTCTGAAAAAGTGGCTTTAAAAATAGCCGGCCCGGTTAATCTGCTTTCTAAAATTGCCGGGGTTCTATTAAAAATTTTAACCATTCCCAGCCAAGCTTTGGTTAATCTATTCGGCGGGAAAGAGCCGATTGAAAAAATTTATACTGCCAGCGAAGATGAAATCAAACTTTTAGTCCAGGAAGCCCGGGAAAAAGGGACGATTGAAAAACATGAAGAAGAGTTCATTCACTCCATCTTTCAATTTACCGACAAATCTGCCAGAGAGGTGATGACACCTCTCTCCGAAATTGTAGCCTTAGATATTAACTGTGACCAGGAAAAACTTATCCGAACCGTGACTGAAGAAGGATATAGCCGGATTCCGATTTACCAGGGGACAATTGATAATATAATTGGGGTAATTCATACCAAAGATATCATCAATATCTTGCAGGACCAGGACTTGATTATTTTAAATGATATCATCCGTAAACCATATTTTATTTCTGAAGCCCAGAAAATTTCGGAGCTATTAAAGGAATTTCAGAGACAAAGAACGCATATGGCGATTGTCAAAGATAGTTTGGGCAAAACTGTGGGTTTGGTGACTATGGAGGATTTAATTGAAGAGATTGTGGGGGAGATTCATGATGAACATGATATCGAAAGAGCCAAAGAGGTGGATTATCTTTTGGATGGAACCGCTTTGGTCAATGCCAGCATGCGAGTGGATGACTTCAATCAGACTTTCCAGGCCCAACTGCCTCTTAAAGATGGGGAGACACTGGGTGGTCTAATAACCAATAAATTAGGCAGAGTGCCGGCTTTGGATGAGACGGTTCAGCTTTATGGCTTCAACTTTACGGTTCATGAAAAATTAGGGCATCGGCAGCAGAGATTGAAAGTTAGTAAAGTTTGATAAGAAAAAAAATGGTGAATGAAAGTAAAAAAGGAGAATAAAAATGATAATCTGGAATGGACTCGGCTTTTTAGTTGCCATAATTACATTTGCTTTACTTCTTATCACAGAATATACTTCCGAAGCACTTTTTAAGGATGAATCTTATTACCAGACACACGGATGGCCAAAATTGATAGCTTTCTTTGTTGCTGGAATTATCATGTGGTTTTTAGGAAACTATTTAAACAAAAAGCAGGGTAAGGTCATGATTGAAAAAGAAACAGGGAAGGAAATTTTATTCAAACCGAATCATTCTCTATTTTTTGTCAAAATGGAATATTGGGGACCAATCCTATTTGTGGTAGGAATCATTTTTTTATGGCTCTAAATAAAATGAACCCTGGAAAATGTTAGAAAAAATCTTGGAGCCGGTTGCCCAGTGGATAATTTCGGTCATTTCTTCTTTGGGATACGGCGGAATTATTCTTACCATGGCCATCGAATCGGCTTGCATGCCTTTGCCTTCTGAAATCATAATGCCTTTTTCCGGCTATTTGGTCACCACCGGCAGATTTTCTTTATTCTGGACCGGGGTAGCCGGGGCGGTGGGATGTGTAATTGGATCGGTCTTGGCTTACTGGGTGGGGATTTGGGGTGGAAGGCCATTTCTGGAAAAATACGGTAAATTTATTTTAATATCCGGAAAAGACTTGGAAACTGCGGATAGATTTTTCAAAAAATACGGTGATTTATCCATTTTTATTTCCCGCCTGCTGCCGGTAATCAGAACTTTTATCTCTCTGCCGGCCGGCATTGCCAAGATGAATTTTACCAAGTTTGTGATTTATACTTTTGTGGGGTCTTTTTTCTGGTGCTTAGGCCTGGCTTACGTCGGCAAGGTAATGGGTGCTAACTGGGAATTAATTAAGAATTATGTGAGAGGGGCGGATATTTTCATAGTAGTTTTGATTGTGGCAGGGATTATTTATTTTGTCTACAGGCATACCAGACGCGCTTAGTTTGACAATTTGAAGATAGGGTGGAGCTCGACTCCGCCCCTACGCGTTTATATTTCAAGAGTTATTTCACTTCTATCTCATAAGGCGCCAGATATAAAATATTTTCACCGGAAAAAGCGGATTCTCCGGACAAAATCTGGCTGGCTTCTTTGAATTTGGAAAAAACCGAATAAAGCTCACTCCCAAACAATGGGAAAAACCTCCTGTATCTTGGTAAACTCACAATTTCCACTGAAGATTCATCCGGAATCCCGGCTTTCTCCTTAGCCAAAGCCAGAGCCTGGTTTAATCCTCCAAACTCGTCCACTAATTTATTTTGCAGGGCCTGATTTCCGGTCCAGACCCGACCCTGCGCAATTCCATCCACATAGGCGAAGGGTAATTTCCTCCCCGCAGCCACCTTATCCACAAAATCAGCATAAAATTCCTTGATCTGTCTTCTGACAATCTCTCTTTCCTCATCCGAAAAAGTTCTGGTTGTGGTATAAAAGTCAGCATGCTCTCCTCGTTTGACAATTTCTTTTGTAAAGCCAATCTTTTGATACAAACCCTGCAGGCTCATTTTTCCGGAGATGACCCCGATGGAGCCGGTAATGGTTCCGGGCTGGGCTAAAATATAATCTCCCGGACAGGCGATGAAATATCCTCCGGAAGCGGCCACATCCGACATTGAAACAATCACCGGCTTTATCCTTTTGGTTAAGGTAAGCTCTCTCCAGATTACATCCGAGGCAATTCCGGAACCACCCGGAGAGTCAACCCGTAACACCACAGCTTTGATATGTTTATCCTCGCGGGCTTTTTTTATGGCATCCGCAATCGTCTCCGAGCCCATAGTGTTTCCAAACAGAAAATCTTTGCCGCTTTTACCTGACACAATTTCTCCGGTAGCATAGATCAAAGCAATTTTGGGAGGGATAAACCAACTGTAGTCCCAGTCGGTTTGTTTTGTGTACAGATTTTCAGACAGGGTAGAAAAATTCTTATTTTCACGCTCCCGGGCTATCTCTGGCACTTCGTCATAAAAGGCCAGCTCATCCACCAGCCCGGTTTTTTTGGCTTCCAGAGCGGTATAGGGTCCCTGGTCGATTTTGGCTTTGACTTCTTCTACCGTCAAATTTCGGGTTTGAGCAATATCTTTTAATAACTGATTAAAAATATCATCCAAAACCGAATTCACCACTTCCCGATGAGCGTCCGACATAGATTCCCTGGTCAATAAATCCGAAGCGTTTTTGTAATCGCCGATATGCTCCAAATCCGCCACCACACCTAATTTGTCCAGAGTTTTTTTGTAAAAAGTGACTTCAGCCGCCAGTCCGGTAAAATTCAGGTCTGCGGTAGGAAGCATGATAATTTTATCCGCCAGAGTCGCCAAGTAATACTCTTTGTTTCCGCCGGATTCCATGAAGACATATATTTTTTTGCCGGAAGATTTGAAATCATACAGAGCATCTCTTAGTTCCTGGACTTTGGCCCAGCCCATATCCAGATTGTCAATTCTCAAAATCAAACCGGAGATGGTTTTGTCTTCGCGGGCTTTTTGAATCTGGTTTAGAACCTGGTATAAAGTCCTCTTTTTGGCCAAAAAAGCTCCGGAGCGGTTTTCTTCCGGGATTTCACCGGCCAGCTTCATCTTCAAAAGATTATTTTTCTTTTGGACGCTGGTTCGGAATCGGTCCTGTGAAAAACCTAGATAACCCACTCCCTTTTGCAGGCCCCCTTTCTTGGCGAAGAAATTAAAAGATCCGAAATTGAAATTAGTGAGATTGAATCTAATCCCTAAGCCGTAATTTCTATCCTGGTCTAAAAGCCCATATAAAATCAAGCCGTCGGTCGGCTCGGTTTCGATTTTGAAGCTGACATTGGCATCCTTCCAGCTTTGATTTTCCGTGGAAAATCCTTCCAGCGCCAGAGTCAATCTGTCACCCAAAGGCCTTAAGGCGGCTCCGTAATTAAAAGAGATATCGATTTTTTGATTCAGATAACTGGGTCGGTTTAAATTCGAAGCCGTAAAACCGACCGAAAAAAACTCCCGCGGTCGAATTAAAATTCCCACATTCCAGGAGGAGAGCTTGTCTAAATCTTGATTTTTAGAACCAAACCAGCTGTAAGAGCTTCCCATAAAAAATCTATCTTCAAACTTAAGACCGTAAGCTAAACTGTATTTGCGATAAGTCGCAGTAGTCTGGGTTCCCAGCCATTCAGACGAAAATCCCATGCCGCCAGCCGACATAAAGACTCCGTTATCTCCCTCGAAGGAAGAATCAGAATAGGCATGGGTGTAATAAAGCTGCCAGCCCCGGGCCATTCCTAAGCCGGCCGGATTATACTGAATTGACCAGATGTCGTCTGAATAAGCCACTGAACCTAAGGGAAGGTTAGGACTGGCTGTCGGTGAGGATTGTGAGAAAACTATATTGAAACTTAAAACAACCAGAGCTAATGAAAAAACCAATTTTTTAAACATTATTCCTCCTTATTTATCTAATAGACAAATTCCATAATTAAAAGTTGCTTTCTTTATTTTTTTGCAGAGCGATCTGGTACAAAATAATCCCGCAAGCCACCGCGACGTTTAAGGATTCGGCTTTCCCAAAAACAGGTAATGTAATTTTCAGGTCGGATAGTTTTAATATTTCTTCCGATAAACCGAAGGCCTCGTTCCCGATTAAAAGGCAGATTTTGCCGGAAAAATCAATTTGGTCGATTCTTTTTCCGCTTTGAGGGGAGGTAGCCACAATCCGGTATCCTAAATTTTTTAATTCGGGAATGACTTGAGAAAAATTTAAATTATGGACCGGATTCAAATGAAAAAGGGAACCCATAGTTGTCCGCACCACTTTGGAGTTATAGAGCTCCACGCTCCCTTGCGAAAGTAAAACCGTCTGCACTCCAGCCGCATCCGCGGTTCTAAGCATGGTTCCCAAATTCCCCGGGTCTTTGATGTTATCTAAAGCTAAGATAATATTGGGAGATTTGGCCAACACATCTTTCAAAGAAAAATTCTTCTTTTGGACTAAAGCCACAATTCCCTGAGGAGTTTCGGTTTCAGCAATTTTGGTTATCACTTTTTCCTGCACCAAAAGCATACCTATCTTTTTTTGTCTAGCCAGGTTTAAAATTTTTCTTCCATTTTCAGAATCTTGAAAACTTTGAGAATAAAAAATTTGCTCTACCAGCCAGTCCGACTCTATGGCTTCCTGGCACAGTCTAGCCCCCTCAAGCAAAAATTTATCCTTTAATTTGCGTCCTTTTTTGGTCTGCAGCTCTAAAAGCTGTTTCAAAAGGTTTTTAGATATCATTTTTAAACTTGATTTTGCACTGAAATCTATTAAAATGAAAGAGCAGAAGCAAACCAAATTTTAACATGGGTTTTAGTAGCCACAAATTAAGGGTAGTTCTCCTTTATATTCTTTTGGGTAATTTTTTCTGGGTATCCGCAGTTTCAGCAGATAGCCCTGAAGAAAAAATCTTCCGTTACCCGACCGAAAACTTAGATTTAAATAACTTAAAGTTTCCTTTCAAGACCGAATCCAAAAGGAAGAAAATCGGTTTAGCTCTGTCAGGCGGCGGTGCCCGGGGATTGGCACAGATCGGGATTTTAAAAGTTTTGGAAAGAGAAAACATTTCCATTGATTACATAGCAGGCACCAGCATCGGAGGAATTGTAGGAGGACTTTATGCGGCCGGGTTTTCAGCCCCAGAGTTAGAAAAAATTGCCCTGGAGAACAACTGGACCGATTTATTAAAAGATACCCCTTCCCGTTTATCTTTACTTTTTTCTCAGAGAGAAGAAAGTCAGGGGATATTGTTTCAGTTCCGCTTTGACGGCTTCAAACCCTATATTCCCCAGGCCTTAACCGGTGCCCAGAAATTCACCAATTTTTTGTCCCGGCTGACCTTAGAAGCCAACTATCGAGCACAGCTGAATTTTGACAATTTAAAAATCCCTTTTCGCTCGGTCTGCACCGATTTAGTCACCGGGGAAAAAGTGGTTTTAGATTCCGGAGATTTGGCCTGGGCTATGCGGGCTACCATGGCAGCTCCTTTGGCCTTTACCCCGGTGGAATGGGAAGAAAAGCTTTTGGTGGACGGGGGTTTGGTCGACCCCATACCAGTGGATGTGGTTAAGCAGATGGGGGCAGATATAGTAATTGCGGTGAATACCTCCTCAGTTTTAGCTGCTAAAGAGCAAATCCTGACCCCTTTAGATATTGCGGCTCAATCCACCAGCGTCATGACCTTAGAGAAAAAGCAGCAAAGCTTATCCCAGGCCCAAGTGGTCATTTCTCCCCAACTGAAAGATTTCACCACCATGGATTTTGATAAGGCCAAACTCTTAATTGAATCGGGGGAAAAGGTAGCCGAGAAGCTTTTACCTCAGCTAAAGCTGATTTTAGAAAATGAAATAGAGATTGTGTCTGAAACTCCTAAATATAAAATTGACCAAGTAAATTTCGAGGGGAATGAAAAACTGGACTTAGGCTATATCGAATGGCTAACGCCATGGTGTAACCAAAAGATAGCCGCAATTTCGACTTCGGATTCTATCTCCGAAGAGGGTATCATAAAAAATCTGGAGAAATTGTATGACAGCGGGTATTTCCAGCAAGTGGAAGCCCGTCTGCAAAAAAATGGTGACAATTTAACTCTAACCTATCTTTTAAAAGAAAATCCTGAACTGGAAAACATAGTTTTTGAAGGCAGATTAGTTAGAGAATCTATCCCCAACCCTAAGGGAAATCCGGCCTTGGGAATCTTAAATTACCAGAATCTGGAAAAAATATTAGCTGAGAAGCAAAATGAGTATAAAAAAAAGGGATATAGTTTAATAAACTTCCGTCAAATCAGCTACGACCCCAACCGCAAAAGCTTGAATGTTGAAGTAGACGAAGGTATAATCAGCCGGATCAAATATGCCGGAAATCAGAGCACCAAAAACTGGGTCTTAAACAGAAATTTCCCCTTGAAAGAAAATCAGCCCTTTAATTCCAGATTAGCCAATCAGGGTTTGGCTAATTTGCATAATACCGGTCTTTTTGAGCAGACCAGCTTAAGCTTACTTCCAACCTCTGAAGGTCCGGCCATTGAGCTGAAAGTCAAAGAGAAAAAATATAACCTGATTCGGGGAGGGGTGCATTACCAGGATGAATATCATAGCGAAGGTTTTCTTCAGCTGGGAAATTCCAACTTAGCCGGAACCGGAGATGAGCTATTTTTGCACCTACAGTATGGAGACAGAAAACAGGTCTATAAACTGAATTTAAAAGGAGACCGGATTTTTAAAACCTATCTGACTTACAAACTTTCCTTGGGTTACAAAAAAGAAGAGCGGAATTTAATCTTAAATCACAAAAGAATCGGATTTTTGGAGGAAGAAAGGTCCACTCTCAATTTTTCCTTCGGAGAGAATATCTTCAAACTGGGTAAAATCTCCTGGGAAGCCAAAGCCGAAAGAATAGTAGTTCGAAACAGCGTCACAGATTCATCCGAAGCCAAAAATTTACGCAGTTTAATTTTCAAATCAACTTTTGATAATCTAAACAAATACCCTTTTCCCACCCAAGGAAGTTACCATCAGATTTATCTGGAATTGGCGGCTAAGGTTCTGCAAGGGGATTTTTCCCACAGCAAATTTTTCTTTTCCTCAGAAGCCTACCTTTCTATAACCGAACGACTTAACATACATCCCAAATTTAGCCTAGGATTATCTGATCGGAACTTGCCTTTTTCAGAGAAATTTCCCTTGGGAGGGAGCCGCTCCTTTTATGGCTATTACACCGACGAAAAGCAGGGGAACAAATTTCTTCTATTAAACTTAGAAGCCAGAGTAAAAACCGCTAAAAGAGTGTACTGGTCAGTCCGATATGATTTAGGAGAGACCTGGGAAAAAGAAAAATTGCGAGCAAAAGAGCTAAAAAGCGCCTGGGGAGTGAAATTTTCACTGGATACTCCCTTGGGTCCCTTGGAGTTAGCTTATGGAAGGGCAGTTTTTAAACAAGATAAATGGTATTTAAATTTAGGGCTTTTCTTTTAAAAAAAAGTTAATTTTATACTTGACAAATAAAAATTGATTGCTTATCTTATAACAGGTTTGAGGGAAGAGCTACGATAAAGAGGGCCGCAGTAAAAACTTTAGCGAGGGGCTGAAGGTATACGCGCATTTAGATTATGACTGAAAATACTCAAAATTTAAGGAGATTTCAAACGTATTAATTTATTATATCCCTTGGACCAAAGGAGGTGGATGAATTTACAAGGGGAAAAATATAAAAAACCTAAACACTCCGAAAGAGGAGGAGGAGATATGATGAAAAACTTACTCATTATCTTGGCGATTCTTTTAATCGCCAGCCCACTGTGGGCTGCCGGCAGCAAAGTCTTTACAGCCGCCGATAACACTGATGACGCGGTTGTCTTAACTATCGACAACGACCAGCCCTTGGGTGGAATGGCCTTGGCATTAAAATTTGCCGAAGTTGGCAGCGACGTGACCTTGAACAAGGTCGATTTTACCGGGACCAAAATCGACTACATCCAGCTCAAAGATGCCATAATTGACAATGAGAAAAAGACGGTTCTTATTTACGCCATTCCGCTTCAGGAAAATCATATAGAAGCAGGAAAGGGAGTGGTAGCCAAGCTGATTTTCTCTGACAAGAACGAGGTTAAGCTTGAGCCGACTACCATAGCCAAGCAGGAAGGGATTTCTCTGGTTTCAACCGATGCCAAAGAAATCAGCTTTGATATAGATTTTACATATGTGGCTGGCAAACCTGTGTTACCGACCAGCTACTCGGTTGCCCAAAACTATCCCAATCCCTTCAACGCTTCGACCGTGATCAGATACTCGCTGCCGGAAAACTCCAAAGTCAAAATTGAAATCTATAACATCTTAGGCCAGAAGGTAAAAACCTTGCTGGATGAGTTTCAGACCGCCGGTTACAAAACCATCGAGTGGAATGGTAGCAACGCCCAAAACCAGACCGTTGCCAGCGGGGTTTATTTTTACAAAATCAACGCCGGTAAGTATTCAGAAGTCAAACAGATGACCATGTTGAAGTAACGGTTTAAAAAAGACCCCCGATTTCATCGGGGGTCTTTTTATTTGCAGACCCGGGTATGCCTTCGTTGTCTAAAGGAAACATTGTATCTTGCTTCGATAGACTGGCTAAAGCAGGGGAGGGGTGAAACCCTGTTCAAAAAGCAGATGGGGGAGTTGTTGGACTTGCGAAAATTTCAAAAATCACTTGACATCTCGTCCAAAATTCATATATTTTATTGGTTCACAAACCGTAAAAAAGAACACTTTATTTGTAGGGAAACTGATAAATAGCAAATTTTGGGGAGGTGAGTTAATTAAAGCAGGATCAAGATTTCGGAGGTTCAGAGTAAAAGGAGGGGAGAGGACGGATTCATTTAACTTTTAAGAAAGGAGTATCGCGATGCATAAAAGATTTTTGATTATCATAGGAGTGCTGGCCGGTTTTCTCTGGTGCGGCATAGCTCTGTCGGCGCTGGCACCCAAAGAAAAAGAAAAAAAGGAAGCCGCCCCTCCGGTAACTGAAAAAAAGATTGATTATAGTCAAATACAGTGGAGGACTCCGGAGCAAATGAAAGCCGCCTTAATAAAAGAGCTTCGAGATATGTCCGAATTTTATCCAATGACCGCCGGAGTATTTAAAACCAAACCTGACCATCCCATAGCCACCGCTTCTCCTTTATATGACACAGCTGGGTACAGTTATTATGACTTTGGTGCTAACGCCAGAATGGGAAGGCGGATTGCAGTAAGTATTTTGAAGCATGTCCATGCGGTTTGGACTGGGAGCACATCTGGCGTTGCGATCCCTAGCAATACTAATCCTAGAGAAGCTTGGTACAGTGCTTGGTTTAATACGGGCGTTAAATCAGCTGATGAAATTCAAGTAAACAATCTAGATCCTACCCCTTCTGCTCGAGGCGGATTTCCCAGTGTCGCGGTTACCGAGGATGGCAGAGCAGTGGTGTGCTACCACCAGGTGCGTCCCAAAGATACATATGACCCCGGCACCTTTGTCTCGGTTGAGCTAACTCCGTCACAGGGTAATTTTGAGGCCCTACAGCCAGCTCCTGACAGCAACAACCATATGACCGGTCAGGGATTTTGGCCTTCGGTTGCTACTCAGACCACAAGTGCTCCTGAATCGGTGATTGTTCACGTAGTGTCAAGTGACCCGGGTAGTGCTGGGAATGGCGATTATGCTTACGGACGGGGCCTAGAGAACGCTGGCGGAATCCAGTGGTTTAGAACTAACGGGACTATAAACCCGACTGCTGACACGGCTGTTACCCCGGATTCTTCGGATGACATCGCGGTGACTGTGGTCGCTTCTCAAAAATCCGGCAAAGTGGCCATCCTCTATACTAGTCAAAGACCGGACTGGAGCGCGCCGGCCACAGACGAGGACCTCTTTTATATAGAATCCACTGATTATGGAAGAGATTGGGTGAATGGTTTTAACAACAATAGCAGGGACACGGCCGTAAACGTTACCAAATACGCACCCGGGTCTCCGGTGAGAGCCACGGGAGTTCTTTCGGGAGTATATGATGAAGCTGATTCCCTACATATAGTTTGGATAGCGCCCCTGTATAACAGCGGTGATGTCGCCAGTGAGTGTTATATCTATCACTGGAGTAAAGCCACCGGAATCGACCAGGTGGCAGATGGAACTTATAATTTTGACGATACTTATCTGACCAACCCCTCCCGAACCTATAATCTCAATGACCCCTTTATTGGGGTGCATGACGGAACCGCTAACCTCTCTCGTAAAGGTTACTTGTACGTAACCTATAACCAATATGGACCGGGAACTACAGATGCTTCCGCAGGTAAACAAGCCAATGGTGAAATCTATATTAATGCTTCCACCAATGGCGGAAATACCTGGGGTAACCCCATAAACCTGACCAATTCCCAAACTCCTGGCTGTACCTATAACTGTGACAGCGATGTTATCCCCTCTTGCGCGGAAAGAGTTAACGATACCGTCCACGTTTTGTATCTTAATGATAAATCAGCCGGGTCTGTTCTGGATGCTAAAGGAGACTCGAGTTTGAATCCATTTTTTTACTACAAATATCCGGCCTATTTACCGGCTGCATTTAACGGAATCTCTGCTTCTCCCCCTTACTTCGATGACCCGGTAGCCAACATCAGTATACCCTTGTTGGTAATAGACACAGAGTTGATTATAACTAACGTGGGGAATCAAACTTTAACCATAAATAGCGTTACAAAAGTAGGGGCTTCTCCCTGGCTAAAGCTTCAAACTGTGGGATTTCCTGACAACATTCCGGAAGGGGGCTCTCCTAAGGTTGTGGCCTGCACCCTTAATGGAACCGGTTTGGGTACTGGAACTTACGTAGATACAATTATAGTTCACAACAATTCTAACAATGATTCCACTTTGAAAATCCCGGTTCATTTTGTGGTCACCGATTGTGGATACTTCAGAAGGAAACATGTGAAGGGTGGAAGCGGTACTCTCACAGACAGTCTGAGAATGAAAATTGGTAACACCGGCAGCTTGGTGGACCAGGACCTGGATCAGGGGCTTTACCTGACATCTCTTCAAGGTCTCAATAAGTTATTTCTTTATGACGGCTCCGGAGTGCTCACAACTATAACCGCAGACGGGGATACCATAGCCGGGTTCAATCTGGTGGGAAATTTATATGTCCACCCTTTAACGGACATTAATACCCCCAGCGAGACCACCTTCGCTGATTCAGTTACCTATCAACAAGCCATGAGCTTGCAAAGACCCGCTAAGGCCGGAACCTGGCTTAAATTCGGTCCGGTCCAGAATACCTTGTTTTTTCCTGACATAAGCCCCTCTTGTTTATGGCCTGGTCCCTGGTTCGGGTATTGGATTCAGTCTACCTGGTATATGAAGGTTGAGGCCAAGCCCAGATATCTGTTATGGTTTACAAAAATCTACAAGGACGACCCGCCTTGCTGGTGGCCCCTTTGCGAGACCGGCCTGATAGATAAGAATTTATATGCGGGTTCGGTTCTGGACTGGGACATACCTTCCGACAGCCAAACTGTATGGAACTCATATGGGAACAATGACACTCTCCAGATGGTCTGGCAACGGGGATATGGTAATCCTGAGATTAATTATTTCGCCGCCACGGCCGCCATGATAGATACCGGCATCCATATTGGAAATCCCAACGGGTTCTGGGCCGCCAAAGTGCATCGTCATGCTCCACCGGAGAAAGTGGGCACACAGCCATGGTCCTTCCCGAACCAACCTGGGCTTCTCTATAGGGCAATGTCCGACTCTGGCTTTAACCCGATGCGTAGTCCCTGTGACACTCCCCTTTATACGCCGCCGTGTGACAGTTTTCCGGTTGGGGACAGGCATACTATATTTGCCTCGGCCTCTTTTGCTCCTTCGGTTGATTCGGTTAAATTCTGTCAAGCCCTGGTAATCAGTGAAGTGGGGTATGACAGTTTGAAGAAGAATGTGGAAAAGGCCCGACTGGATATGAAGCTGCCGCTAGCCGGCGGTTGTACTCGCAAGCCGGGAAATGCCAATGGGGATGTGAACCAAGCGGTCAACCTGACAGATATCATCTTTGTGGTCAACAAGGTTTTTAAGGGTGGGCCGGCGTCTAATCCTGTGTGCGCTACCAATGCCAATGGGGATGGTACTCTCGCCAACCTGGTAGATATTGTCTATTTGGTGAACTATGTTTTCAAGGGTGGTCTCCCGCCGATTAAAAGTAGTGTGTGCTGCCTATAGCCGTAAAAGTAATTTGGCGCTTATAAAGGTATTGGGGTAAGACCTAAAGGCCTTACCCCAATTTCCTCGAGAGTTGGAAGACCGGTTCAGGGCAAAAATTAAGAATTTTAAAAGACAAAGGGGGAGGTAAAGGTAAATTAAACTTTTAAGGAAGGAGTGTGCCATGCCTAGTAGATATCTAATTTTAATAGTAACCATGGCCAGCTTTATGTGGTCTGGTTTGGCTGTGGGAGAAAAGGTTTCCAAAAATAAAGAGGAAACTACCCCTCAAGTTACTGAAAAGAAAATTGATTACAGCAAGATTGAGTGGATGAGCCGGGAGGAGTTGAAAGCAAAATATTTGACGAATGAGTTCTCCTCCACTCCTTTTCGGACTACCGGGGTTTTTAAATCCAGACCGGATTATCCAATTGCCACTGCTTCACCTCTGCACGATACCGCCGGATATACTTATTATGATTTAGCCAACCACGATAGACTTCCCAGACTGATTGCCTTGAGTGCTTTAGGGCATGTCCATATTGATTGGACTAAAGGGTATGACGCTACCTCTTCCGGTCCTGGCAAAAGAGAGATTGCCTACGCTTCTTTTTTTTCGGCTGGTGCTCGTGTAGCTTTTGATGAGCAAGTCTCCGGCCTCGGTGAAGACGCCAGCAAGACCAGAGGAGGGTATACTTCTCTGGCGGTTTTACCGGATGGCAAAGCTATTTGTTGTTATCATCACGCTGAAACAGTAACCGGCAAACCACGTGGAACCTGGGTTTCCATTGAAGGAACTGCCACTGTTGGTGATTGGCTAGAAGAAATACACGCTCCTGATTCGGTGTTAGGAATGAAGAGTGCGGGGCTTTACCCCGCTTGCGCGGGTCAGAAAGTAACCCCCGGCGATACGCAAATTGTGCATGTGGTAAGTGTAGAATTTCAGGGTGGGAATCAAGATTTTGTTTATACCCGGGGCCGGGGACTCTCTCCCGTTGATTTTGTTTTTTCTTCAGGCGCCCAGAGGCCGGATTCCAGTGACTTCATCTCCGTGATTGTGGTGGCTTCACGCAAGTCCAATAAAGTAGCCATAGTCTACAACCGTCAGACCGAATTTACCGGAGAGCGTACGGATGCAGACCTATTTTATATTGAAGACCATGAGGGAGGTAGAAATTGGGTAGATGGTTTTGGAAATGACGGCAGTAATGATACCAAGGTCAATCTTACCAATTACCCGGATGGCGCCCCGATAAGGGCTTCCGGTGACCTTTCAGCGGTATATGATGAAGATGATTCTTTACATATTGTCTGGGTAACTCCCTTGTATAACTCGGGACTGTTTGCCAGTGAATGTTATATCTATCACTGGAGTAAAGCCACCGGAATCGACCAGTTAGCTGACGGAACATTTCCGGTTCAGGATGCCAGATTACCCTCTTCGGTAGCTAAATATAATTTAAGAAATCCGCAGATAGGAGTGCATGACGGAACCGCAAACATAAGCCGTAAGAATTACTTGTATGTTACCTGGTCTCAATATGGACCCACTCCCACAGGTTTCACAGATTTATCTCAGGCTAATATCATAAATGGAGAAATTTATGTCAATGCTTCCACCAGTAGTGGAAACACCTGGGGAGAACCGAAAAATATTACTAATTCTCATACCCCCGGTTGTGACTCGACCTGTGACGCAGACGTCTATCCTTCTTTGGCTGAAAGGATTAATGACACTTTGCACATTGCGTATACTAATGACAAAAGAGCTGGCGGATTGGACGAGGCAGGCGGTGAAGTATTGGACCCCATTTATTATTATAAATATCCGGCTTACCAGCCCGCTGCTTTCAATGGGATTTCAACTTCTCCACCGGCCTTTGAAGATCCCCTAGCCGACATCACTATACCCTTGTTGGTAATAGACACGGAGTTGATTATAACTAACGCGGGGAACCAAAATTTAACCATAAATAGCGTTACAAAAGTGGGTGCTTCTCCCTGGCTGAAGCTTCAAACTGCGGGATTTCCTGACATCATTCCGGAAGGGGGAGCTCCTAAGATTGTGGCCTGCACCCTTAATGGAACCGGTTTGGTTACCGGAAGTTACGTAGATACGATTATAGTGCACAACAATTCCGACAACGATACCGCTTTAAAAATCCCGGTTCATTTTGTGGTCAGCGATTGTGGATACTATAGAAGAAGTAAGGTGGTGGCTACTGTTGGCGATACTACTGGTGTTACTGCTGGTGGTATAAGAATAAAAATGGCCAACACTTCCAACTTGGCGGATCAAGACGGAACTAATGGATATTTTATAATGGTTGTCGAAAAGAATATGCTTTTTGATGGCTCGGGAGTGGTGACTACCACTACAGTCGATGGTGATACGGTTGCTTTGCAGGATGTTACGGGAAATAGCTCGGTCCACCCCTTGAGTGATATTGATACACAATTTGTGAATTTACCGGACACTATTGCCTTTGCTCAAGCTTTACAGCAGCAAAGACCTGCCAAAGGTGGAGACTGGTTAAAAATTGGTCCGGATACTTCCGCCATGTTTTTCCCGGGTATAAGCCCTGCTATTGCTTGGCCTGGTCCTTGGTTCAGATATAAGATTGTGGATACCTGGTGGATTAAGAATACGCCAAAACCCAGATATATATTGTGGTTTAGGAAACTTTACAAATCAAATTCGCCTTGCTGGTGGCCATCCCTTCCTGCGACTCCGTACATAGCCGGTAACATTTATGCCGGTTCACTTTTTGACTGGGATGTCCCCGACGATTCCGGAGGAGTGGATGACGATTGGGGTAATAATGATACTTTGCAAATGGTCTGGCTGCAAGGAGAGGGACCTGGCGCATCTAAGAATTATCTGGTGGCCCAAGCAGCTATGGTGGACACTGGCGTTCACATTGGAAATCCCAATGGATTCTGGTCTGCTAAAGTAAATCGTAACTCCGCCGCCTATGGTGGTCCTCCTTGGTCAGATCAAGATATCTATCATCAATTGAGTGATTCTGGTTTTACTCCCAAAACTACGGCCAATGATAGCTTTACTTTCGAAGGGAAAGACAGGCATATTATGTGGGCTTCGGTCTGCTTTGATACCACCAGCGACACGGTTACCTATTGTCAAGCTCTGGTAATCACTGAACTGGGGTATGACAGTTTGAAGAAGAATGTGGAAAAGGCCCGACTGGATATGAAGCTGCCGCTAGCCGGCGGTTGTACTCGCAAGCCGGGAAATGCCAATGGGGATGTGAACCAAGCGGTCAACCTGACAGATATCATCTTTGTGGTCAACAAGGTTTTTAAGGGTGGGCCGGCGTCTAATCCTGTGTGCGCTACCAATGCCAATGGGGATGGTACTCTCGCCAACCTGGTAGATATTGTCTATTTGGTGAACTATGTTTTCAAGGGTGGTCTCCCGCCGATTAAAAGTGGTGTGTGCTGCCTATAGCCGTAAAAGTAATTTGGCGCTTATAAAGGTATTGGGGTAAGACCTAAAGGCCTTACCCCAATTTATTTGGATATTAAATTTCAGTGAAAAGATTTCTCTTTATTTCTTTACGTAAACCTTTTTCATTATCACTTTTTCAACAGGTCTTTCAGTGGCGGAGGTTTTAACTTTACCAATTTTGTCCACTACCTCCATTCCCTTAACCACTTGGGCGAAAGCACAGAAACCTTTATCATCTAAATAAAGATTGTCTTTTAAATTGACATAAAATTGGCTCCCCGCACTATTAGGCTGATTTTCTCTTGCCATTGCCAAGGTACCGCGATATTGTTTCTTAATACTCTTTTCATCTGGAATAGTGTATCCCGGACCACCACTTCCGTCCCCTTTAGGGTCTCCCCCCTGAATCACAAAGTCCGGCACTATCCGGTGAAAAGTCAGCCCGTTGTAAAAGCCCTTATTGACCAGACTCAAAAAATTTTTAGCTGTAATGGGGCTTTCTTTCATAAACAGCTCCACTTCAAAATTACCGTGATTGGTTTCAATCACTACTACCGGATTTTGGCTGGTTTTGGGAGTGGTTTTAGTAACTTTAGCCTTGGTGGTGTCAGGGGCAGTAGCTTTAGCTTTGAGAGTATCTGTTGCGGGGGTAACTTTATTCTTAGTAGTGTCAGAGCCAGCGGTTTCTTTTTGCCCCTCTTGACCGAAAGCTAATCCAAAACCCAAACAGGTCGATAAGATAAGTAAAACCAAGCTTTTCAACATAGATTCTCCTTTCTGGAAGAGTTGGTTTTTGCTTCAATTGATACGTATTTATAATGTTTTCTGGGTGAAAATAACAAATAATCCGGCTTATTGTCAAGCAGGAGAGCTTGACTTTAATTTTTTAAGCTATTAATTACAGATTTTAGGAGGAGATATGGCGACCACTAATTCGGTTAACACTCTCAAGGGGCACTCCGTGACCATCGAGGATGTTAAGAAAAATGAAAAAATCAAAAAAGTTATAGAAAAATCAGACAAGTTTCTGGAGGTAATGGGTTATACCGAGCATGGCAACAGGCATTGCAGTTTGGCGGCTCATATTTCCCAGAACATAATGCTCCGGTTGGGAAAATCAGAACACCGGGCCCAGCTGGCAGCGATTGCGGCTTATATGCATGATATGGGGAATGTGGTCAACCGGGATTTTCATGCTCAGGTAGCCGGGGTAATGGCTTATCAGCTGCTTTCGGAAATGGAGATGCCCCAGGAGGATATCTTGGAGGTGGTAGCCGCCATCGGAAATCATGATGAAAAGGACGGTCATCCGGTTTCGGATATAGGTGCCGCAGTTATCTTAGCCGACAAATCAGACGTGCACCGTTCCCGGGTCAGAAATTTAGATACAATAAAGCAGGATATCCATGACCGGGTCAACTATGCCGCCACCAGCTCATTTTTGAGAGTTGAAGAAGAGAAAAAAACCATTGCACTGGAAATCACCATCGATACCACCATTTCCTCGGTGATGGAGTACTTTGAAATCTTTTTGTCCCGCATGATTGTCTGCCGCCGAGCGGCAGAGTTTTTGGGGATGAGATTTGAGTTGGAGATTAATGGGTCTAAGCTTCTGTAATGGTTCGATGAACTCGCTATAAATGGGTCTTACCTATAAAAAATCTGGGGTGGATATAAAAGCCGCCTCCCAGGCCAAAAAAAAGATAAAAGCTTTGGCTGCGGTAACTTTTAACCCGCAAGTTTTATCTGAAATCGGCTCTTTTGGAGCCTTTTTTAATCTAGACAGAAAATTCAAAAACCCGGTCTTGGTTTCTTCGGTGGACGGAGTGGGCACCAAGCTCAAAGTGGCTTTTTTGGCTAATAAACATGATACCATCGGGGAGGATTTAGTCAACCACTGTGTCAATGATATTTTAGTCCACGGAGCTAAGCCCCTTTTCTTTCTGGATTATATCGCAACCGGGAAATTATCACCTTCAGTGGTGTCGGAAATAGTAAAAGGTTTGGCTTCTGCCTGTCAAAAAGTAAGCTGTGCTTTAATCGGCGGGGAAACGGCCCAGATGCCGGACTTTTATCAGAAAAATGAATATGATCTGGCCGGATTTATTGTGGGGGCAGTGGAAAAAGATAAGATAATTGACGGGAGAAAGATTAAACCAGCTGACCAGATTATTGGTCTGGCTTCCAATGGGCTGCACACTAACGGATATTCTCTGGCACGGAAAGTTTTCTTTGATATAGCCGGATGGAAAATTGATAAATATGTTCCGGAATTAAATGCCACTTTGAAAGAGGAGCTTCTAAAAACCCACCGCTGTTATTTCAATTCTTTAAGTCGAATTTTAGAAAGTTATCAAGTAAAAGGGATGGCGCATATTACCGGAGGAGGGATTCCGGGAAATTTAGTTAGGATTTTACCCGGCAATTGCACAGCCCAAATCGATACAGAGAGCTGGAGAAAACCGAAAATTTTCGGGCTGATTCAAAAGCTGGGGAAAATTTCAAATTCAGAAATGTTCGAGGTTTTCAATATGGGGATAGGGATGATGGTAGTAGTGGGTAAAAGAGATTTGACTCTGATTCTGAGAGATTTGTCCCTATTAGGTGAAACTGTGTTCCATTTGGGTGAGATCAAAAAGGGTTCAAAGAGAGTAAGTTTAAAAAATTTATGATTATTTTAATCATTTTGGATGGTTATGGAATCAATCCCAACCCAGAAGGAAACGCAGTTTATCTGGCTAAAAAACCAAATTTAGACCGGTTGCTTTTAAAATATCCTCATACTCAACTTCAAACCTCCGGTTTAGCAGTAGGGCTTCCGGAAGGACAGATGGGAAACTCGGAAGTGGGGCATATGAATATAGGAGCCGGAAGAATTGTGTATCAGGATATCACCCGCATCGATAAATCGATTGCAGACAAAAGTTTTTTCAAGAATAAAGCTCTGCTTTCTGCCATTAACCGGGCTAAAGAGAAAAACTGCGCTTTACATTTAATGGGTCTAGTTTCTGATGGCGGGGTACACAGTTCCCTAAACCATCTATTTGCTCTCCTGGAAATGGCTAAAGAGAATAATGTGTCGGAAATATATGTGCATGCTTTTTTAGATGGCAGGGACACTTCGCCTACGGCTGGAGTTAAATATCTGAAACAGCTGCAAGAAAAAATGCAAAAGTTGGGTGTGGGTAAATTAGCCACAGTTGTAGGAAGATATTATGCTATGGATAGGGACAAAAGATGGGATAGGACTCAAAAGGGATATGATGCTTTGGTCAAAGGGGAAGGAGAGTATTCTGATAATATCAGCGCCAGCATAGAGAAATTTTATGCCCAGAATATTACCGATGAATTTATGCTGCCGATTGTTTTGGGTGAAAAAAATGGAGGAAAACTTTCTGGTCGAGTAAAAGATAAAGATGCGGTGATATATTTTAACTTCAGAGCAGATCGAGCCAGACAGCTTTCCTTTGCTCTGACCGATTGTAATTTCAACGAATTCCCCAAGGAAAATGTCAAAGTCCACCTGGTCTCCCTGTGCTGGTATCACGATAACTTAGAAGCAGAAATTGCTTTCCCCACCATAAAATTAGAAAATATATTCGCTGAAGTAATCTCCAAATTAGGGAAAAAACAACTCCGGATGGCTGAAACCGAAAAATATGCCCACGTGACTTTCTTTTTCAATGGGGGTAATGAAACCCCCTTTCCCGGAGAAGACCGAGTTTTAATTCCCTCACCCAAAGTAGCCACCTATGATTTAAAGCCGGAGATGTCGGCCTTTGAAATGACTGAAAAAGTTATCTTTGAAATAAAATCCGAAAAATACGATGTAATAATTCTGAATTATGCCAATCCGGATATGGTGGGGCATACCGGTGTGATTCCGGCCGCGGTCAAAGCTGTAGAGACGGTGGATGAATGTCTGGGAAAAGTGATTCCAGCGGTTCTGGAAGTAAATGGGACAGCCCTGGTTACCGCCGACCACGGCAATTGTGAGATGATGATAGATTATAAGACCGGGAAAATGCTTACGGCTCATACCACCTTTCCGGTCCCATTCATTTTGGTAAAAGAGAATTTTATGGTAAACCATGCAGTAGCAAAAGTTAAATTAAAAGAGGGGAAGTTAGCCGACATTGCTCCCACGATTTTGGATTTAATGGGAATAGAAAAACCGCAAGAGATGGAGGGGGTGAGTTTGTTATTGAAATACAATGGTTAAAGTTTTAACTTAATTTTTTATGACCAAAAAAGAATGGCTTTTAATTTTATCGTCCAGTTTTCTTTTTTCCGCCGCTTTTCCCCCTTTACCCCTAGGATTTTTAGCTTACTTTTTTCTATTTCCGCTCTTAATCGCCTTAGAAGATGCCTCACCCAGAAGGGGTTTTAAGCTGGCATATTTCTTCGGGCTGGTATCAAACTTCTTGCTTTTATACTGGATGGCCTGGCAGTTTTTTTACGGGGAAACCTGGGTTTTGCCGGGCTCGATTGGGGCTTTATTTATTTTGGCAATTTATCCGGGTGTGTGGGGCTGGCTATACTGTTTAATCAAGAAAAAATTGGGGAACTGGGCTTTAATTTTGGCACCGTTTTTGTGGGTTGGTTTGGAATGGATCAGAAGTTTATGGGAAATCGGTTTTCCCTGGCTGGATATCGGTTATACGCAAACTAATTACTTATCCTTGATTCAGTTCGCCTCGCTGACCGGAATTTCCGGAGTCTCTCTATGGGTGATTTTTTTGAACATTTTCTTTTACCTCTTGGTAGAATACCGCAAAAACCTTTTCACAATCATTTCCGTTTCAATTTTAATTGTGATGTTGATTTTAATCCCTTATCTTTATGGCAGAAAAGCATTGTCCGAGCCGGTCTCTTCTGCCAAAGTGAAAGTTGCTCTGATTCAGGGGAATATCGATATGAATGTGAAATGGAATCCCAGATATCTGCATCATTCCCTGGAGACATTTTATACCCTGACTCAAAAAGCTGCCACAGAAAATCCGGATTTGGTCATCTGGCCGGAAACTTCGGCCCCTTGTTATCTGGCTTACGAACCCTTTTATTTTGACTGGGTGAAGAATCTGTCGGATAGTCTAAATATACCCATCGTATTGGGAACGGATGATTACCAGACCATCGAAAAAAATCAGTATGTTTTCTATAACTCTGTTTTTTATTTTCAACCCCAGCAGGGCTTAGCGGATAAATATTACAAAATGCAGTTGGTGCCATTTGCCGAAAAACTTCCTTTGTCCGGTAAAATGAGAGTGTTAAATAAAATTCAGTTAGGTCAGGCCAATTTCTCCTCCGGTGAAAATTATACTTTGTTCGATTCTCCCAAAGGGAAATTTGCCACCTTGGTCTGCTTTGAAATCGCATTTCCTGATTTGGTCAGAAAATTTGTCCAAAGAAATGCCGGTTTTATCGTCAATATCACCAACGACAGCTGGTTCGGAAAAACGGTGGGTCCGTATCAGCATGCCGCTATGTCTGTTATGCGGGCTATTGAAAACAGAGTAAGCATTGCCCGCTGTGCCAATTCCGGCATCAGTATGATGGCCGACCCTTACGGAAGAATAATCGAAAAAACCGGTTTGTTTGAACGAGTGAATCTAATAGGTGAAATTCCTTTAAAAAATAAAGAAACTTTTTATACCAGAAAGGGCAATATAACAGCCCTAGTTTCCTTTTTCCTGAGTTTAGTTTTCTTGGTTTTGGCGAAATTTAAAAGGTAGCAGATGAAAAAAGTAATCTTTATTTTGCTCTCAATGTTATTTTTCCAGACCTCTTTTCCTGCCACGGGAAATTGGACTACTTACACCGACATGAGTACAGTCTTGCAATTGCTCTCAATGGGTGACAAAATTTATGCGGCCACTTCCGGCGGCATAGCCATCCTTGACACAGGAAATCTTTCCTACAGCAAAATGACCAATGCCCAAGGGTTGGGCGGAATCACCATAAACTGCCTGGCTAATGATACCTCCGGGTATCTGTGGTTCGGGTCCAACAATGGAAAATTGTCCAAATATAATCTTTCCAATCAAAGCTGGAAAATATATGATTTTGTGGACCAGGGCGGGCTGAAGATGGTTTTAAATGAAATTTTTGTCGATGGAGATCAGCTCTGGATTGCCTCCAATTTAGGGATGTCGCTTTTTTTAAGAGACAAAAATGAAGGGGAGATAAAAGAGACCTACAAAAATTTTGGCACTTTGGCCTCTCCGGTAGAGGCCAGAGCGGTTTTTTTAAAAGCCGATCAGGTCTGGGTGGGAACTTCTGCGGGTGTGGCTTTTGCCAATAAATTTGACCCCAATTTGCTGGACCCTTCTCGCTGGGTATCTGTCAATCAATCCAGCGGCAAAGGGTTGACCAATCACAGCGTTAGTTCCTTAGCCAACTGGAAAGATACGCTGTTCTTAGCTACTCAATCAGGCATCTTTAAATTCAACAGCTCCGACACCTCTTTTTCCCTTTCCGGCTTAAATGGAATAATGGTCCAAGAGCTGAAAGTTAAAAACACTCTTTTTTATGCGGCTACCAATAATGGTCTATATCAATATCAAGATTCTATCTGGGTGCAACTTCCCAATTTAAATCTTTCTACAACAAATTTGAATTCAGTTGAAATTGATAGCGTAAATAATATGTGGGTTGGTTCCGCGGCCAAAGGATTATTTAAATTTTTAGGAACAAGCTGGCAAAATTTTCTGATTCCTGGTCCGCTTTCGAATGTCTTCGTAGATTTGGCTTTTGACAGCCAGGGAAAAGTGGCTTGCGCCAATGATGTTTTCGGAGCTTCGGTTTTGGATTTAAATAATAACTGGATGAATATAGATACCTTGAACACTCAATTTGTCACAGTGGGAGTAGACAAACAGGATAATATCTGGTGGGGAAGTTGGGGAAAGGGGGCTTACCGATTAACTCCCCAGGGCAGTCTCGGCAATTATAATCATATCAATACACCCTTAAAACCGGTCACCGGCTCCAATAATTTTGTGGTAGTGTCTTCTCTTTCCGTGGACGAGGACGGGAATGTCTGGTTAGCCAACCGGGAGGCCTCTGACGGAACGGTTTTGGTCACTCTGCAGGCCGGAACTTCTAACTCCTGGACGGTTTTTAACAAAGCCTCAGATGACATAAACTCAAATATCATGGTTTATATTCAAGCTAAAAACGGGCATGTGTGGCTGGGTTATGTGGACCAGGGAGTGGATGATTTAAATTATAATTTTACTTTATCTAAATATGATGATATAGTCACAAATTATCCAGCATCGAATTTTAACAACGGGATTGTTACCAGTATAGTGGTAGATAGAACTGAATTAGTCTGGATAGGTACCACCAATGGTTTATACAAACTGGACCAGGATGGATTTATCACCGGCATCCCGATTGCACCTCTGGGTCTGCAGGTCAACAGCATTGCCATAGATGAAAGAAATAACAAATGGATCGGGACTACCTCAGGGGTGGGGGTTTTAGACGAAACCGAAAATTTATCGCAAATTTTTACCACTGACAACTCCCCTTTGGCAGACAATTATGTCAACCTGGTAGAAATTAACCAGAAAAACGGTGAGGTCTGGATAGCCACCCGCAACGGACTTTCCCAATATGAATCCGGGACCGTAGCGGCCCAAAATTTTTCAGAGATTCGGCCCTACCCTAATCCTTTGGTTATCTCAGGCTTCGGGGAAAAAGTCACTTTTGACAAACTCCCCTTCGGAGCCAAAGTCAGAATCTATAATCTGGCCGGTGAATTGGTAGCTTCCCTTAATTCCGACAATCAATGGGACGGGACCAATGATAAAGGAGAGTTGGTGGCCAGCGGTGTTTATCTATTTTTTGTATTCGAGCCCAATGGACGGCACCACACCGGTAAAATCGCGGTGGTTCGCAAATAAAACCTGCCCGGATGCCTCTTTTCCTAAAAAAATTAAACCAAATTGATGAAAAAAAATGGGAGAATTTAGTCTTAACTTCAAAATATAGCAGTTTCTATCATACTTTATTCTGGGCCGGCATTTGGGAAAAACCTTTTCCCTTCTGTGAAGCCTTATTTTTTGTTTTAGAAGAGCAAAATTATCTAGCCGGTCTGCCTCTGATACGGTTTAAAAAAAAAGGACTCCTTAGTTTCTTCTCTATGCCTTTTGGAACTTATGGTGGAGTAATTGGTAACCTATCTGAAGAACAAAAAATCCAGTTTTTGAGACGGGTTGTAAAATTTGGCACTGAAAAGAAACATTTGAGATTACAAATAGTAGATTTTTTCGACCAAAATAAAGAGCTGGAAAAATTAAATTTCAAAAAAATACCAACTTTCACCCATACAATAAACTTAGAAAATTCCAGATCTGAGATTGGTTTTCAAAAACGGGGGTATGAGCAGAGTTTAAAAAAAGAGCTTAGCGTAAGAGAGATTGGCTCTTTAGATGAGGTGAAAATTTGCTACCAATTATATTTAACTACAGCCCAGAAGCATCAATTGAAGCAGGTAAAATACCCGCTAAAATTTTATGAAAATCTTTTTTTGAGCGGTGCAAATTCAAATCATTTGAAATGGTGGATAGTTTCAAAAGAAAAGCAAATCATGGCCTATCAGATTAATTTTGTCTGCAAAGATACTTTATATTATTGGGATGGGGCTTCTTGGCCTGATTTTCTACCGGACAGACCTAACGATGCTCTGATGGGTCATAGCATAAAATGGGCTAAAGAAAACAGTTTGAAATTTTATAATTTGGGTGGTTCGCCTGAAAAAGCTGAAGGATTAATTAAATTCAAGGAAGATTGGGGAGGGGAGAGAAAAAACTATTTTATTTACGAAAGACAGTCCACACTAGGCAAAATTCAAAAAGCAGTCCGGAAATTCTTATGAAGATTCTATTTCTTGCTGATGCCCGCTCTATTCATATCCAGAGATGGATTGATTTTTTTTTCAAAAGAGGCCACCAGGTCTCCTTAATTTCTTTAGAGCCGGCTAAAAATATAAATTGTGAAAAGTTTTATGTACCATCCAAAATTAAAGCCGGGTTCTTAAAATATTTTTTAGCTGTGCCCGAAATAAAAAAAATTGTAGAGAAGTTAAACCCTGATTTAATCAGCGCTCACTTTATTCCCAATTATGGCTGGATTGGTGCCAGACTCAAGAGAAAACCGTTGGTGGTAACCAGCTGGGGCTCAGATATTTTGGTTTCGGCTAGAAAATCTTTTTTGCATAAAAAGAGAACTGAATTTGTTTTAAGAAGAGCGGATTTGGTTACCTCTGATTCGAATTATCTAGCATCTGAAATTGCTAAACTAAAAGTTCCCGAAAATAAAATTCTAACTTACCCTATGGGAGTTTCCGCTGAATTCTTATCAACACGGAGCAAACCGGTTACCGCAAATAAAAAAACTTTTAAAGTAATCAGCATAAGGCAATTAGAGCCGCTGTACAACCTTTCTCTTTTAATTGAAGCGATCCCACATTGTTTAAAAAAAACACATAACCAAATTGAATTTTTAATTTGCGGTGAAGGTTCGCAGAAAGATTTTTTGGTTCAATTAGCCGAAAAATTGGAAATTGCGGACAAAGTAAAGTTTTTAGGAAAACTTTTTCAAACTGAATTGCTTCTAAATTTACAAAATGCTGATATTTATGTTTCAACTTCTCTTTCGGACAGTAGCTCGGTTTCACTCTTGGAAGCGATGGCTTGCCAGTTAATACCGATTGTGACAGATATCCCGGGGGATAGGGAATGGATTAAGGATGACCAAAATGGTTTTTTGGTACCGGTGAGTAAACCGGAATTGTTGGCTGAAAGAATCACAGAAGTTGTTCAGAATTATGAAAAATATCAGAACTGGACTGAGAAGAATTTAAATATGGTGAAAGAAAAAGCTAACCTAGAGGAGAATTTGAAAAAAATCGAACAAAAATTTATAGAGCTGGTGGAAAATAAAAAATGAAAAAAGTTCTGATTATAAGCTACTATTTTCCACCCGTGGGAGGAGCCGGAGTCCAAAGAGTTTTAAAATTTGTGAAATATTTATCTCAACTGGACTGGGAGCCAATTGTTTTGACGGTTAAAAATATCCAGTATCCAGCTTATGACTCTTCTCTACTGGAAGAAATTCCGAAAGAAACCGAAATTTTCAGAAGCGGCTCCTTCGACCCTTTAAGAGTAATTTACCTTTTAAAGAAACCCTTCAGAAAAAGTAAAAATTATTCAACCGGCTTTAAGAAATCATCTCATTTCAAGTCCAGACTCTCCAAATTTATTTTTCTTCCGGATAATAAAATCGGCTGGTTATTTTTTGCAGTAATAAAAGGATTAAGAGTTGCAAAAAAAAATAAAATAGATTTGATTTTTTCAACCTCTCCTCCACCCAGTGCCCATCTAGTAGGTTTATTTTTGAAAAAATTCCTGAAGGCACCTCTGGTGGTAGACTTCCGGGATAGTTGGGAAACGTCATTGGAAGAGAAAGCCACCAGTTTTTTGCACAGGTGGCTTCAGAAAAAATTGGAAAAGAAAATTTTAGATAAGGCTGCTTCAGTTGTCACGGTAAATGAACAAATCCAGACTCTTTTACAGAATAGATATCCGAAAGTCTTAAGCACAGCCGTAATCACCAACGGCTATGATGAGGCTGATTTTGCCGTCTTTAATGCAGAAAAAACCGGCCATTTTACCATCGGTTATTTGGGGACTTTTAACCGGATAAACGACCCCACCCCTTTTTTGCAAGCCCTGTCCGAACTTTCCCAAGAAATTACCGAATTCAAAAATCAAGTCAAATTTGTGCAGGTGGGGATGTTTTTAGATTTCAATCTGCATGAATTAGTCAAGAAATTTGGCCTGGAAAATATGGCTGACCTTAAAGGTTACCTGTCTCATAAGGAAAGTTTAAAGCAGTTGTCTTCTGCTTCAATTTTACTTTTGATTACCACAGATTCGCCCGGCGCCGAAGTTTTAACTACCGGTAAAATCTTCGAATACTTCAGGGCAGGGAAACCGATTCTGGGGGTTTTACCTCCCTCGGGTGCGGCGGCTTCTTTGATAAAAGAAACCAAGGCCGGAGTGATTGTGAGTCCCAAAAACATTTTGGGAATTAAACAGATTTTGAAAGATTATTTTAGGAAATGGGCCAACAGTGAATTAAAAGTTGAGCTCAACCAGGAAAAATTGAAACAATTTGAAAGAAGAAATTTGACAGATAAATTGGCAGAGGTATTCAATCGGGTTGCCCAAAATAATGACTAAACCAGAAAAATTAATTTTCTTCGGCCTTCTCTTTTTTCAAATTGTTTTAGGTTTAGTTTTCGTCTTCTTTCGCTTTGTTGATGCGGATGAAGGATTATATTTGAATTCTGCCTACTTAGTCAAACAAGGACAGACACCATATTATGATTTTTTTTATCCCCAAGCTCCCTTGCTCCCTTTTGTCTTTGCCCCGATTGCTGACGGGGGAATAAATTCGCTATTTTTGGGTAGATTAATTTCTCTGTTGATTAGTTTGATTTTAGGTTTGCTCTTACTTTTTTATTACCGACGGATAACCACAGATTCTAAAAGCTCCTTGTGGCTTTACTTTTTTTACACCTTCAACGGGCTTTTTTTAGTTTATCATCCGGTTGTCAAAACTTATGCCTGGTCGGATTTATTTGGTTTTCTTTCTTTCATCTTTTTGAGCGAGTTTCTTCTTTTCAATCAAAAAAAAACTACTCTTTTTTGGGCCGGTTTATTCATAGGGTTGGCTTTTAATTTTAGGGCTACTTCTTTGGTGGTTTTTATTCTTCAAATTATAATTATTTTGTTTTTCTCAAAGATTCCCAATAAGTTTAAGTCGATTTTGGCCTTATTCTTAGGAGCTTTGATTCCTTCCATACCATCCCTGATTTTTTTCTTTAAGGGTCCCTGGGTATTTTTCTTCAACAATTTTACTTATCACCAAATTTGGGGTAAAGAAGTGGTTGAAATGGGTATTTTGCAAAAGTTTGTGGTTTTAGGAAAATTTATCTTTTATCCGCAAAATTTCCTCTTAATAGTTTTGGCTGTTTTTGGTATTTGGTGGTCGTTTAAAAATAACTTCAAACTAGGGAAAATACCTTTAACCTTCGCCATGACCTTAGTAATAATCTATTTTTTAGCTACCCCTACTCAATTTCAATATTATGAGCAGTCCTTGCCTTATATTTTGACTTTATCCGCTTTTGGACTTTCGGCTATTTTAAATTGGCTGAACCACGAAAAACCAAGGTTGAAACTTCTTTTTAACTGGGGGAGCAGTATTTATTATGTACTGACTTTAATTCCATTTTTCTTAATTTTTATTTTAGCGATTCGGGAAAGAGATCAATTTTTCAAAATATCAGAAGTGAAAAAAGTAGTTTCAATAATCCAGGAATCGACTACTCCCGAAGAAAAAATTTTGTCGGTCTGGCCCGGATATTTGGTGTTTTCCAAAAGAGAGGGAATTGAGGGAATGAAGACCTGCGGCTATGAAGTGACTCCCTTTTTAGATGGAGATGAAGTTAAAAGCTTAAATTTGGTTCAGCAGTCAGAGATTGAAAGAATTTTGAAAGAGAAGAAAGCCAAGCTGGTTGTGATTTGGGAGAGCGGTCTGGAGGAGTTTTATCCGGTAATAGAGAAAAACTATCAACTTAAAACTAAAATAGGAAAAGTCTCGATTTATCAATGAGCCAGACAGATATCAGCATCATCATAGTCACCTGGAATTCTGAAAAATGGATTAAAAGATGCCTCGATTCGATTCTGGCCACTTCCGGAGATTTAAAAATTGAAATCATAGCGGTGGATAATTTTTCTAAAGATAGAACTCTTGAAATTCTTAAACCCTATGGTTTGCAAATAAAGTTAATTCAAAACTCATCCAATTTGGGCTACGCCAAAGGATGCAACCAGGGATTAAAAATTGCCCGAGGGAATTATGTACTACTTTTAAATCCGGATACTGAAATAAAAGAAAATAGCTTACAAAAAATGCTGGATTTTATGGAAAAAACCCCAGATGTCGGAGCTTTGGGTCCGCAGTTAGTTGATTTTGAGGGACAAATTCAGCCATCCTGCAGGAGATTCCCCAATTATAAGCTTTTGTTGTGGGAGCTTTTGGGTCTGTCCAGATTGTTTCCCAAAAGTAAGATTTTTGGGGCCTGGAAGATGGGAGATTTTGATTTTAAGAGTACCAGAGAGGTCGAGCAACCGATGGGTTCAGCTCTTTTTCTAAGAAAGAAAGTAATCGATCAGATAGGTCTCATGGACGAAAGGTTCTTTCTCTTTTACAATGACGTAGATTTTTGCTATCGAATCAAACAAGCTAGCTGGAAAATTTACTTCTATGCGGAAGCCAAAATTTTTCATTTCAGGGGTGCCTCCACCGGTCAGGTAAAAGTCAAAAAAATTATACTGTCCCACTGGGGACACTTTCTTTATTTAAAAAAATATCATGGTTCCGGTTTAAAAGCAATTTTGTTGTTACCCTTTGGGTTAGGACTGTTTTTTTCCTCTTTGCTAAGAATAGTTTCCAATTTTCTTAAAAAATTTTCTCCTACAAAGAAACTTATATTACTTAACCTCTTGTAGATTAGAGATTTATATTATCAAGTAGCAAAAGCGGCTCAATGTTTTGAATTTCGACTAATACAAATTTTTTGGCTTATTTTTCGGTTCAAAATATCCCCCTAATTTATAGTCCTTCTTAAGCTTATATTTTCTTCGATTCCTGCAATTTTTTTCTTGACAAAAATCAGATAATCTGCTTTTATAGTGGGATAAAGTGGTAAAGAGTGGGAGATTTTAAGCAAAATGACAGCTTTTAAAGGTTCATATAAATTTACCCTAGACCATAAGGGTCGGGTAAACATTCCGGCCAAATTGCGTAAGGCGACTTCCGGCAGTTCCTACGACTCTTTTGTAATTACGCGGGGCCTGGAAGAATGTTTATTTGTCTTCGCTTTAGATGAATGGGAGAAAATTGAGGAAAAGTTAAGAAATTTATCTTTCACTCAAAGCCATCACCGGCTTTTTATACGAATCTTATTGTCCAATGCCAGTGACGCCAATTTAGACGGTCAGGGGAGAATCGCCATACCCCAGAACCTGTTGAAATTAGCCAACATAGATAAAGAGGTCCTAATCTTAGGCGCTCTGCAGAGAATCGAAATCTGGAACCCCGAAATCTTCGAAAAATATCTGAAGCAGGCTGACCAGACCTACGAGCAGGTGGCTGAAAAAATTCTGTTTTGATGGCAGATGTTTTGGTCCATAAACCGGTTTTACTGGAGGAGGTTTTGGAAAATTTAATCACCGACAAATCAGGAACTTACTTGGATGCTACAGTAGGATATGGAGGACACAGTTTGGGAATTCTAAATAGACTAAATCCGGAAGGAAAGCTAATAGGAACAGACCGGGACCAGGAAGCCCTCTCGGTAGCCAAAAAAAACCTAGAAGAATTCGGAGACCGGGTGGTTTTAGCTCAGGTCAGCTTTAGCCAATTGGAAGATTTTTTGAGACAACAAAACATAAGCCAAATCTCCGGTTTTCTGTTTGATATAGGGATGGGTAGCTGGCAGATAGAAACCGAAGAGCGGGGATTTAGTTACCTAAAGCCAGGGCCTTTGGATATGAGAATGGATAGAAAACAATCGCTGACTGCTTATGATATAGTCAACAGATATTCTGAAGAAAAGTTGGTCTGGATTTTTAAAAATTACGGGGAAGAAAGATTCGCTAAAAAGATAGCCAAGGCCCTTAAGAACACCAAATCCGAGATTAGAACCACGTCAGATTTAAGAAAGATGGTGGAGAAAGTTGTCCGAACCAATGTAATCAAAACTTTAGCCCGAGTGTTTCAAGCCCTAAGAATTGAAGTCAATCAGGAATTAGAAGAGCTCAAAAAAGGGATTGAGACCGCGGTCAAATTTTTAAACCCGCAAGGAAGATTGGCCATAATATCCTATCATTCTTTGGAGGATAGAATCGTCAAAGAAAGTTTTAGAGAGCTGGCCAAGGGATGCAAATGTCCACCGACTCTACCGGTCTGTATCTGCGGAGCAAAACCGGAATTAGAAATTCTAAATAAAAAACCAATTGTGGCAACTGAAAAAGAAAAAAAATTAAACCCTAAATCACGCAGTGCCAAATTAAGAGTGGGGGTAAAGATATGAGAAGAAACCGAAGAAAAAGAGAGGAGAGATCCTCTTTTTACAAGATTTTCGTGACCAGCTTGTTCACTCTGGTGTGTCTGGCTTTGGTCTATATCTGGCAGAGAGTAGAAGTGGTTCAACTATCCAAGACCATCGGAGATTTGAAAACCCAGATTGCCGAAGAGAAAAAAGTTTACCAGTATCTGTCCCTGGATGTGGTTGACTTATCCCAGGGAGGGTGGATTGAAAAAATAGCCACGGAAAAGCTGGATATGCGCTATTCCACCTTGAATCAGATTCAACTGATTGCCGAACATACCAAACCCCAGAACCCGGAATTGACTTTGACCCAGAGATTGGAACAATTTAAAAGCAATCTGGTGGAAAACCTGACAGTTTCCAGTTCCAACGCGGTGGAGAGAGAATGATAGTCAAAGACCAAAATATTTTTCTAAATAGCTCCAAAAAAAGAGTCCGACTGATTTTTATTCTGGGGATGACCTTCTGGCTGGTATTAATTTTGAGACTATTCTACATCCAGGTTTTAAATAGTGGATTTTACCAGCAAAAAGCTTCCAAGCAGACTCTTTTGACCATCAATCTTCCGGCCGAAAGAGGAATAATTTATGACCGCAACGGGGAAAGATTAGCTCTAAATCTTCCCTGCGAATCTTTCTTTGCGGTGCCGGACAGCATCCGCAATCCGGACGTCACCGCTTATAAGCTAAGTTCAGTTCTAAATAAATCGGCTTCGGCCATAAAGCAGGATTTTTTGAAACCGACCCAATTCTCCTGGGTCGAAAGACAGGTGGAAAAAAACCAGGCCAGTCTGATAAAAAAATTGAACCTGAAAGGGATTTACAGCCGGACCGAAGTTAAAAGGGTCTATCCCCAGGATAATTTAGCCCGGGATTTAATCGGCTTCACGGATATAGATAACAAAGGTTTAGCCGGAATTGAGCTGGCCTACGATTCCATTCTAGCCGGAAAAGATGGCAAAGCCATTTTGCAAAAAGATGCCCTGGGAAGAGGATATGAATTGAAGCCCTATCCGATTGTCAAATCTTCCAACGGCAAAAGTCTGGTTTTGACTCTGGACAGCCAACTACAATGGATTTTGGAGGTGGAACTTAAAAAAGCAGTCGATTCCACCTCCTCCCAATCCGGCATGGGGATTTTCATCGACCCTCATACCGGAGAGATTCTGGCCTGTGATTATTACCAACCCGGAAAAGATGTTCCTTTCAAAAACAGAGTAATAGCGGACCAACTAGAGCCGGGGTCCACCTTCAAAATAGTGGTAGCCGCGGCAGCCTTGGAGCAGAATCTCAAAAAGCCGGAAGATTTAATTTATGCTGAAATGGGGAAATATAAGATTGGCAAACACACTCTGCATGACGTAAAAAAGAAAGGATGGCTGACTTTCAGGGAGGCGGTGGTGCATTCCAGCAACATCGCTATTTCCAAGGTGGCCAAAGAGGTAGGAAAGGATTTGTTGTATGATTATGCCAAACGTTTCGGTTTCTGTGAACCGACCAGTATCGATTTACCGGGTGAATCCAAGGGGTATATATCCTCCCCCTCCAGATGGTCGGAAATCGGTTTAGCCAATATTGCCATCGGGCAAGGTGTGGCGGTCACCCCTCTGCAGTTAATCCGGGCTTATGCCGCTTTAGCCAACGGTGGAATTCTGATGAAACCGTATATGATAAAAACCATTCTGGATGAAAACGATGAACCGATTATGCAATTTCAACCCACCCCGGTAAAAAGAGCCATCAGCCAACAGACCGCCTCGGTTTTGACCGACTTTTTGCAGGAAGCGGTAGAATCCGGCTCCGGGCAGAATGCCAAACTTTCGGACTTTTCCATTGCCGGAAAAACCGGTACCGCTCAAAAAGCGAAGGTGGGAAGCCGAGGATATGAAATAGGGAAGTATATAGCCAGCTTTGTGGGCTTTTTCCCTTCTGCCAATCCGCAGATAGTCGGTCTGATTTTAATCGATTCTCCCCAAGGAGAACATTTAGGTGGACACGTGGCAGCCCCGGTTTTCAAAAAGATTGTGACCAAATTGGTCTCTCTGCCGGAAAATCCTATTCGCAAACTGCAGACCCAAAAAGAGTCTTTCACCAGAGTTGAACCAGATTTTCAGCCGGAAGAAAGTAAGGTGGGTCTGGTGAATTTGGTTTATGCGGAAGAGGAACAACCCCAGCCAAAAGTCATGAAAACTGCATCTGTCACCAAGGAATCTCAAGTGACAACAGAAAATTCAGAAAAAATGGTGGTTCCCAATTTAGTGGGATTAACAGCTCGGGAAGCTATGGCAATTTTGAATAACAAGAAAATTTCTTTTCAGTTTTCCGGCTCCGGTTTAGTTAGCAAGCAGATACCCAAAGCCGGCTCTCCCTTACAAGGTAAAACCAAAGTTTACTTTGAATGTCAAAACCCAAAATGAGCTCAAAAGTAACTCTAAGAAACTTAATCAAGGATTTAGCTACCAAAAAAGTAGTGGGAAATTTGAGCTTGAAAATCAGAGGGATAAGCTACAATTCTCAAAAAGTGAAAAAAAATGATTTATTCGTAGCCATCTCCGGTTTCAGGCAGGATGGTCACAAATATATCCAGCAGGCAATCAGAAAGGGTGCTTGCGCCATTGTGGCGGAGCAAAATGGAGATTACCAAGCCCCGGCCAAGATTCTGGTGCCGGACTCTCGCTTAAGTTTAGCCCAGCTTTCCAATATATTTTTCAATTATCCCAGCCAGAAATTGAAAATTATCGGAGTCACAGGCACCAATGGTAAAACCACCACCACTTATTTAATCAAATCGATTTTAGAGGAAGCCGGAGAAAAAACCGGACTGATTGGAACCATCGCTTACTTAATAGATGGTAAAAAAATTCCAGCCACCAACACCACTCCGGAATCTCTGGATTTGCAACAGATGTTTCATGAGATGCAGAAAGAAAAAGTCAAAAATGTGGTGATGGAGGTCTCCTCCCACTCTCTGGCTCTAAACCGAGTGGCCGGTATTGATTTTGATATAGCTGTTTTCACCAACTTAAACCGGGAGCATCTGGATTTTCACAAAACCATGAAAAATTACCGGGATACCAAGGGGATGTTTTTTGAATCCTTAAAAGGGAAGGATAAGTTTGCCATACTCAACAAAGATGATAAAAACTGGAAATTCTTTTACAAAAAATCCAAAGTTAAAAATCTGACTTACGGCTTAGAAGATAAAACGGCTGATTTTCATCCTCTCTATTACAATTTGGGCTGGGATGGTTCCTTTATAGAATTTAAAACCCCTGGCGGAATTCAGGAGCTGAACTTACAACTTTTAGGCAGATTCAACCTCTATAATTCTTTAGCCAGCTGGGCGGTTGGATATGCCAGTGGGCTTAAACCAGGGACTATTAAAGAGGGATTGGAAAAAGTAAAAAACGTCACAGGCCGAATCCAGACCGTCAAAAAAGGGCAGCTTTTCAACGTCATCATCGATTATGCCCATACCCCGGAAGCTTTCAGAATGATATTACAGGCCGCCCGGGAGTTAACTTCCGGTAAAATTATAATCGTTTTCGGTTGCGGAGGGGATCGAGACCAGGGGAAAAGACCGCTGATGGGGAAGATTGCTTCCGAAAAGGGAGATTTTGTGATTCTCACCACTGATAATCCCCGCTCGGAAGACCCCAAAAGAATCGTCAAAGATATTATAGCCGGAATAAAGAAAAAAAACTATGAAATTGTTATGGACAGAAAAAAGGCGATTGAAAAAGCGGTCAGCTACCTCAAGGAAGATGACACCTTGATTTTAGCCGGGAAAGGGCATGAGGATTACCAGATTATAAAAGATAAAAGATACCACTTCTCGGATAAAGAGACCGTGGAAGAAATTTTAGCCAAAAAGGGGTACAAAAATGCTTAGCTTATCCTTAAAAGAATTAGGAAAATTTGCCAACGGCAAAGCCCTGCGAGAAGCTCAAAACGGAAACGGGGAGCTGATTCAGGGAATTTCCATTGATACCCGCACCCTGCAAAAAGGAAATCTGTTTGTAGCTTTACAAGGGGAAAAATTTGACGGGCATGATTTTATCCAGGAGGCGGTCCAAAAAGGGGCTAAGGCGGTCATCGTTGAAAAGAGCAAATTAAATAAAGTTCCGGAGAATTTAGCGGTTCCGGTGGGCCTGGTGGAAGATTCCAAAAAGACCTTACATGAGTTAGCCAAATGGTATAGACAGAAATTAGACCTTAAAGTGGTGGCTGTGACCGGCACCAATGGCAAGACCACCACCAAGGAGATGATTGCCCAGGTTCTCTCCTCCAGATATAAAGTTTTGAAAGCCAAAGAAAGCTTCAATAACCAGATTGGAGTTCCTCTGAGCATTTTTGAATTCACACCGGAAACCCAGATAGCGGTCTTAGAATTGGGGATGAGCAACTTAGGGGAGATTGCCCAGCTGACTAAAATTGCCGGGCCCTGTGTGGGAGTAATCACCAACATCGGTCCGGCTCATTTAGAATCTTTGCATTCTTTGGAAAAAATCGCCCAAGCCAAATTTGAGCTTCTGGATAACCTGCCACCGGATAAAACCGTGGTCTTAAACATCGACGACCCCTTCATCCAAGAAAAAATCAAACGTGAAAGACATAAAGTGGTCTCTTACGGCATAAAAAATAAAGCCGACTTTCAAGCCAACGAAGTATTAATCAGCGGCAACGGACATATCGACTTCAAGCTCAATAAAAAATTGGCCGTCAGATTAAATCTCTTAGGTCACCACAATATTTATAACGCCTTAGCCGCCATTGCGGTAGCCAATCTTTTCAAAATTGAGCCGGAAAAAGCCATTGAAGCTTTGAACAATTATCAGCCTGCCAAATTCCGGATGGAGACCATAAAAATCGGAGGAGTAAATCTCATCAACGACAGCTACAACGCCAACCCCACTTCCATGCAGTCGGCTCTGGAATCTCTGATGCAGATAAAATCAGAGGGAAAGAAAATTGCGGTTTTGGGGGATATGTTAGAATTAGGAGAACAATCAGAAGAGTTTCATCAACAGGTGGGTCAAAAAACGGCCAATTTAGGTGTCGCTCTCTTGATAACAGTGGGAGAGCTGGCTAAACATATCGCTGCCGGTGCCATTCAATCCGGCTTGCCCAAAGAAAAGGTGTTTAATTTTTCAGACAATAATTTGGCGCTTCAGCTTCTCTTAGAAAATCTAAAGGAGGGGGACTGGATTTTAGTCAAGGGCTCGCGCAAAATGAAAATGGAAGAGATTGTCGCAGGAGTCCAAAACTTATACCCCAATCAAAGCTAGCATGTTCTATCACTTATTTTACCCTTGGAGTGATACTGTATCTTTTTTTAACATTTTTAAATATATCACTTTCAGAACCGCCTATGCCACGGTCACCGCTCTTCTGGTTTCATTTGTTTTGGGTCCTTGGATCATAAAAAAATTGAGAGCCAATCAAGTAGCGGCCAAAATCAGGACTGATGGGCCTACCACACACATGGTGAAGGAGGGGACACCTACCATGGGAGGATTGATAATTCTTTCCAGTGTGGTGGGTCCCACAGTCTTATGGGCGGATTTGTCCAATCCCTATATCCAGTTGGTTCTTTTGAGCACCATCTGGCTGGGAATCTTGGGATTTCTAGATGATTATTTAAAGGTAGTAAAAAAACTTCCCAAAGGATTGGTGGGACGGCAGAAATTAATTGGACAAATCCTGTTAGGGCTGATATTAGGTTTTATCTTATACACCAACCCGGTGGCTAAAAATTTCGACACCTCCACCAATATTCCCTTTTTAAAAAATTATTACTTAGAATTCGGGATTCTGTATATCCCCTTTGTGATTTTGGTCATCGCCGGTTCCTCCAACGCGGTCAATTTAACTGACGGCTTAGATGGTTTGGCAGTCGGTCTGGTAGGTATCTGTGCTTTGGCTTTTGCGGCTTTATGCTACGTGACCGGACGGGTCGATTTTTCCCGCTATTTGAATATTGTTTATCTAGAAGGTTCCGGAGAGTTAACTGTTTATTGTGGAGCAGTTTTGGGTGCCGCCTTGGGATTTCTGTGGTTCAATGCTCATCCGGCTGAAGTTTTTATGGGGGATACTGGCTCTCTGGCTTTGGGAGGTGCTTTAGGTACCCTGGCTATTCTAATTAAAAAAGAACTGCTTTTAGTTTTAGTTGGAGGAGTATTTGTAGCCGAAGCCCTTTCCGTCATTCTGCAAGTGGGGTTTTTCAAATGGAAGAGAAAAAGAATTTTCAAAATGGCACCTTTGCACCATCATTTTGAAGTATTGGGCTGGCAGGAATCTAAAGTGGTAGTCCGTTTTTGGATTTTAGGAGCCATGTTCGCCCTGTTAACCTTATCAACTTTAAAAATCAGATGATAGTTTTCATATCTCAGTTAGCCGGTACCGAGCCGGAGCTTTTAAGAGTGGACAGAATCGTAGGAAAAAAAATCTCCATTTTGGGGATGGCCCGCTCCGGGTTGGCTTTGGCCAAAACCTTAAAAGAATTGGGGGCCAAAGTTTTTGTCAGCGATTTAAAAGATGAGAAAATTTTAAAATCAGAGACCAATGAGTTAAAAAAATTAAAAATTGATTTTGAGACCGGAGAACATTCACCAAAACTTCTGCAGGAAAAAGATTATCTCGTCCTAAGTCCCGGTGTCCCCGGCGATATACCCATCGTGAAAGAAGCTGAATTTTTAGGCCTACCGGTCTTCTCCGAAATCGAGGTAGCTTATTGGCTCTGCCCGGCTGAAATTGTGGCTATAACCGGTTCTAACGGTAAGACCACTACCACTACCCTGATGAGAGAAATTTTAAAAAAAGCCGGGAGAAAAACCTGGGTAGCCGGAAATATCGGGGTGGCGTTTTCCGGAGTTTTGAGTCAGATAACGTCTGAGGGAATCGTAGTCTTGGAGGTCTCCAGCTTTCAGCTGGAAAAAATCCAGGAGTTCAAACCCAGAATATCTGCCATTTTAAATCTTTCTCCGGATCATCTGGACCGTTACCCCAATGTAGATTCCTACATCCAAGCCAAATTCAGAATTTTTGAAAACCAAGATAAGTCCGATTTTGCAGTTTTAAACTATGACGATTTGCTCTTAAGAAAAAAAGCTGCTGAAATCAAAGCCCCGGTCTTATTTTTCAGCACCAGTACAGGTTTAGAAGAAGGAGCTTACATCAAGGATAAAAATCTGATTGTGAAATTAGGTGGAAAAGAAAAAAGAATCATAGATATAAACCAAATCGGCATCAAGGGTCCTCATAATCTCTCCAACGCCGCTTGCACCAGCTTGATTGCCACCATTTTGGGGGTCAAACCGGAAACCATCGCGGAAGTTTTAAAAGAGTTCAAAGGGGTGGAACACAGATTAGAGCCGGTAGCAGAAATTAACGGCATAAAATTTATCAACGACTCCAAAGCCACCAATGTAGACTCGGTCTGGTATGCTCTGCAGAGTGTCGCTAATCCCATAATTCTAATTGCCGGCGGCAAAGACAAAGGAGGAGATTTTTCCAAACTGGCTAGCTTAGTCAAAGACAAAGTGAAACTTTTAATTTTAATCGGACAAGCCAAGGAAAAGATAAAAAGCGTACTCGGCTCCTTAACTGAAACTGTGGAAGCCCAAGATTTAGCCGAGGCGGTTCAGACAGCTTACAAAAAAGCCCAAGCCGGAGATGCGGTGTTGCTATCCCCGGCCTGCGCCAGTTTTGATATGTTTTTAAATTTTGAAGAAAGAGGAAAAGTTTTCAAACAAGAGGTAGCCAAGCTCAAGTAAAATGGATAATTACGCAATAAAAAGGAAAGCCAATTTTGACATCTGGGTTCTAATTTCACTTTTGATATTAGCCGCCATTGGAACAGTGATGGTCTACAGCTCTTCAGCCGTTATGGCCGAGAGCCGTTTTAAAACCCAGTTTTTCTTTTTCAAAAAGCAGATTATGTGGGTTCTGCTCTCCATGTTTTTTTTCATTCTGGCTTTTAAAATCGATTACCACTGGTATGGCAGAATGTCGAAATTCTTTCTAGTATTAGGTTTTTTTCTTTTAGCGGCGGTCTTATTTTTACCGGCCATTAAAGGGGTTCACCGCTGGATTAGGCTGGGTCCCATCAGCATTCAGCCTTCGGAAATTTTTCGCTATACCTTAATTTTATTCATGGCCACCACTCTGGCCAAGAGATTGGATAAAATGAGGGAATTTAAGCATCTGCTCATCCCTTACTTTTTCATTTTAGTTGCCTATGTTGGCTTGATAATGAAACAGCCGGATTTGGGTTCGGTTTTCACCATCACTTTGGTCTTTTTTCTGCTGCTTTTCGTAGCCAAAGCCCGCTTAAAACATCTTTTGCTTTTGGCATTACCCGGTATAGTAGGATTTGTCATCCTGGTTTTTGGTTTAGGTTATGAAAAAGACCGGATAGACGATTATCTTAATTCTCTGAAAGACCCCATGGCCGGCTCCTATCAGGTCAAGCAATCAATTTTGGCCTTAGGTAACGGTGGCTTGAAAGGGGTGGGTTTGGCTGAAGGAAAACAGAAGTTTTTCTTTTTACCGGAGCCGCATACAGATTTTATTTTCGCCACCTTAGGTGAGGAAACCGGCTTTATCGGCCTTTTGGGGGTTTTGTTTTTATTTTTGATAATTGCCTGGCGGGGAATTGTGATTGCTTCTCAGGCGGTTGACCCCTTGGGATATTTTTTGGCTCTGGGCATCACCTTTTCCATTTTTACTTGTGCTTTAATTAATATCGGGGTGGTGATAGGGGTCCTACCCACCACCGGGGTTCCTTTACCTTTCTTGAGCTATGGAGGAAGTTCATTGCTAATGTCTTTTGTGGCTACAGGCGTGCTTTTGAATATCTCAAAGAAAAGTCACCTAAAAAGATATACCTTTGATTGATGGGTTCAATTAATTCACCATAGATAGTTCGACCAGCTCACTATAAATGAACAAAGTAATTTTAGCCGGAGGAGGGACGGGCGGGCATTTGTTTCCAGCCATTGCCATAGCGGAAGGGATTAAAAAAAAATATTCGAATTCGCAAGTTTATTTTATGGGAACTAAAAGAGGGCTAGAAGCCAAAATCCTGCCTGAAAGAGGGTATAAGCTATTCTATCTATCTGTCAGAGGATTAAAACGGGGATTGAACTTATCAATCTTTAAAGTAATTTTTTTTTTGATGAAGAGTATGGTAGAAAGCATTAAAATATTAAGACAAATTCAACCGCAAGCGGTAATCGGAACAGGCGGTTATGTATCTGCTCCGGCTGTTTTAGCAGCCAGTTTGATGAGGATACCGACTTTTATTCAGGAACAGAACAGTTTTCCGGGGATTACCACCAGGATTCTGTCCCTTTTTGCAAAAAAGGTTTTTCTGGCTTACGATGAATCCCAAAAATATTTCTGGGTAAAAAAAAAATTGAAAGTGACCGGAAATCCGGTCAGACCGGAGATTTTTAAAACAGATAAAACATCAGCTATGAAAAAATTTAACTTGGAGCAGGATAAAAAAACGGTTTTAATTTTGGGTGGGAGTCAGGGTGCCTCCTCCATAAATAATGCAGTTTTAGAAGATTTGAATTCATCGGCTCAAGAACTTGGTTTCCAAGTTTTGTGGCAAACCGGGGAAAAAGATTACCAGAAAATAAAAGAGAATTTGGAAGATAGTAAAAATCCGGTGCAGATTTTTAATTTCATCGAAGATATGAGTTCGGCTTATGCAGCTTGTGATTTGGTGGTATCCCGGGCTGGTGCTATAACCTTATCCGAAATTACCGGTTGCGGCAAACCGGCCATTTTGATTCCCTATCCTTATGCTACTGCCGGACACCAGAAATATAATGCTCAGGTTTTAGAAAAAAATGGTGCGGCTATAGTAATTGAGGAAAAAAATTTGCAGCAAGTGACGCTGCTCTCTAAAACCAGTGATTTGCTCAAAGATGAGCAAAAGCTAAAACAGATGAGTGGCAATAGTAAAAAGTTGGGTAGACCTAATGCCTTGACTGAAATTTTAGACGAAATCGAACAGATTTTAAAATCCGACCAGCATGAACTTTAAAAGATTCAAGCATTTACATTTTGTGGGAATCGGCGGAGTGGGGATGTGCGGCATAGCCGAAATTTTGCTTAATTTGGGATACAAAATCTCCGGCTCGGATTTAAAATCTTCTGAAACTAACGAGCACCTGGCCAAATTAGGGGCCCAGATTTTCACCGGTCACCAGGAATCCAATGTCAAAGGTGCGGATGTGGTGGTCATTTCCTCGGCAGTCAAAGAGGAGAATCCGGAAGTTAGAGCCGCCAGAGAAAATAAAATTCCGGTAATCCGCCGGGCGGAAATGTTAGCTGAATTAATGCGGATGAAATTCGGGATTGCCATAGCCGGAACCCACGGGAAAACCACTACAACATCCATGATTGGACAGATTCTCAGCGAAGGAGGGGTTGATCCAACCATTATAGTAGGCGGCCGGGTGCTGAATTTAGAATCCAACGCCAAGCTGGGTAAGGGGATGTATCTGGTAGCAGAAGCGGATGAATTCGACCGCTCCTTCTTAAAACTTTCCCCGACTATTGCAGTGGTGACCAATTTAGAAGCCGAGCATTTGGACTGCTACAAAAACTTAGACGAAATCAAAGCCGCCTTTCTGGAGTTTATGAATAAAGTCCCTTTTTACGGCAATGTGATTTTATGCCTAAACGAAGCCAGTTTGCAGAGTCTGATGCCCCAGATTCAAAGACCCATAATCACCTATGGAACAGTGCCTCAGGCAGATATCGAAGCTTATGATATCCAATTTCATGAAAGTAGCTCCAAATTCAAAGTCAAAGTCAATGGAAAAGAAAAAGGAGCTCTCAATTTACAGGTTCCGGGAATCCACAACGTCAAAAACTCTTTAGCTGCCTTAGCCGTAGGACTAGAATTAGAAATCCCCTGGGAGAAAATCAAAAAGGCCTTGCAAGAATTCAAAGGGGTCAATCGCAGATTTGAAGTCAAGGGGGTCAAAGATGGAATCATGGTGGTGGATGATTACGCCCACCATCCCACTGAAATTGAAGCCACTCTGCAAGCGGCTAAATCCGGCTGGGATAAAAGAATTATCGCAGTCTTTCAACCTCATCTGTATTCCCGCACCAAGGATTTTTATCCGGAATTCGGGAAGGCTTTTTTCAATTCTGACATCCTGATTGTCACCGACATTTACCCGGCCCGGGAAGAGCCGATTCCGGGGGTAAGCGGAGAATTAGTGGCTGAAGCGGCTAAAAAATCCGGACATAAACAGGTTTTCTACGTACCCAAAACCTCAGATGTGGCCGCATTTTTAAAAAAGTTTTTGAAAAAAGAGGATTTAGTGATTACCTTAGGAGCCGGAGATATTTATAAAGTAGGCCAGGAACTTTTAAATAACAGTTGAGATGAACCATAAACAGAAAATAAAACAGATAATCTTCGCCTTATTCATTTTTTCTATTTTGGCCACCACTCCTTTATGGGCCTGGTTTTCTTTCTTCAAACTTTCTTATATAAACTGGGAAGGTAACCAAAAAATTCCGAGCGAACAATTAGACCAAAACTTTCAGGCCCTGTATGGAAAAAATATTTTTAAAATCAAATTAGAAACAATAGAAGAAAAATTGCTGGCCGACCCCAGAATCAGAAGCGTCGATGCCAGAAGAGTTTTGCCCAATCAGTTAACAGTTACCATTGAAGAAAAAAGAGCCATAATCCTGGTACAGGCCAAAAGATTATTCGGTCTATCTTTGGATTTGGAGCTGATTCCTCTGGACAGCTTGGCGGAAGACCTGCCCGTTATAACGGGCTGCAGTTTTTCCCCGGTGAAATATTACAAAAAACTCCAGCATAAGGAGCTTAATTTGGCCTGGGATTTATACCAGATATTTTTGAAAAAAGATTTGAGTTTGGCCAATCGGATTTCGGAAATATCGGTTGAGAATGAAAAGAATCTTGCAGTCTATTTTATGCCGGACGGCTTGAAAGTGAATTTGGGAGTGGGGGATTGGGAGACCAAACTCAAAAGACTGCAAGAGGTATTGCAAAGAGAAGAAAATTTACGCTCAGTAGATTTAAGATTTAAAAATATGGCGGTTCTGAAATTCAAAGAGGACAAAGAGAGCAAATTAGCCCGAATATGAAAAATCAGGATTGGTTGGTCGGCTTGGATATAGGAACCACCAAAATCGGCGTAGTTGTAGCTGAAATTCAAGAAAATCTGAAACCCAAAATCATCGGGATTGGTCTGGCCCCTTCTTTGGGTTTAAAAAGAGGAGTGGTGGTGGATTTAGAAAAAACCGTTTTAGCCATTTCCAAAGCTATCGAAGACGCGGAGATGATGGCCGGGGTAAAAATTGATTCAGTTTTGGCCGGAATTGCCGGAGACCATATCAAAAGCATCAACAGCCGGGGTGTGGTAGCAGTCTCCAGTTCCCATAATGAAATCAAAGTCAAAGATGTCAACCGGGTAATTGAAGCCGCCAAAAATGTAGCTATACCTCAAGAGCGTGAAATAATTCATATTTTACCCTTAGATTTTACGGTTGATGAACAGGACGGAATCCAGAATCCTCTGGGGATGAGTGGAATGAGATTAGAGGCCTCGGTTCATATTGTCACCGGCGCCTCGACTCCGGCCCAGAATATTTATAAATGTATTCAAAAAGTGGGTTTGAAAGTGGATGAAATAGTGCTGGAACCTCTGGCTTCCAGTTATGCAGTTTTGTCTCCCGAAGAACAAAACTTAGGAGTGATTTTAATCGACCTAGGCGGAGGCACTACCGACATAGCTATATTTTATGAAGGGGGTTTAAGATACGTTTCAGTTTTAGGAATCGGAGGCCAAAATGTTACCAATGATATCGCCATTGGTCTGCGGACTCCGGTAGAGCAGGCCGAAATGCTCAAAAAGGGTTACGGCTGTGCTTTGGCGTCCTTGGTGGATGCAGATGAGCTGGTCACGGTCCAAAACGTAGGGGGAGTGGAAAATAGAGAGATTTCCCGCCAGGTTTTGGCCAATATTATAGAGCCCAGAATGGAAGAACTTTTCAGTTTAGTCAACCGGGAAGTGAAAAAAACCGGTTTAGCCCCTTTTATGGCAGCCGGTGTAGTTTTAACCGGGGGCGGCTCTCTTCTAGAAGGAGTTGTGCAAATGGCGGAGCAAGTCTTGGATCTACCGGTCAAATTAGGCCGGCCTCAGAGATTTATAGACTTACACGATTTAGCCCAGAGCCCCATCTTTGCCACCAGCCTGGGGCTGGTCCTATACGGTTTAGATCAGAAAAATAATTTTGGATACAATCATAAGAACAACAAAAAGATTTTTTACCGATTCAAAGAAACCATGAAAGATTGGTTTAACGAATACTTTTAAAACAGAGGAGGAATTACCATGTTTGAACTGGATCTGGACAGTTTAAATTACGCCAACATGAAAGTAGTGGGAGTGGGAGGTGCCGGTGGAAACGGCATAAACCGCATGATTGAAGCCGGTCTGGCCGGAGTAGATTTTATATCTATGAATACAGACGCTCAGGCCCTGGATGCCTCCAAAGCCACCTTAAAAATCCAAATCGGAAAAGAGCTGACCAAAGGTCTGGGAGCCGGCTCCATACCGGAGGTAGGAAGAAGAGCTATTGAGGAAAACCGGGAGCAGGTGGCTGAAGCTATAAAAGGAGCCAACATGGTTTTTGTGACGGCAGGTATGGGGGGGGGAACCGGAACCGGAGCCGCCCCGATTGTAGCGGAAATTGCCAAAGAGTCCGGTGCCCTGACTGTTGGTGTAGTGACCAAGCCCTTTGAATTTGAAGGGAGAAAAAGGATGGCCAATGCCCTTTTGGGAATAAAAGAGCTCAAAGAAAGAGTAGATACTTTAATTATCATCCCTAATCAAAGATTGCTTTCGATTGCCAATAAGCAGACCTTGTTTACCGACGCTTTCAAATTGGCTGACGAAATTTTACTGCAAGCCACCAAAGGAATATCAGACTTAATCTCCGTGCCGGGTCTGGTCAATTTAGATTTTGCGGATGTCAAAACCGTGATGTCGGAAATGGGGGATGCTCTTATGGGAACCGGTTACGGCTCAGGCGATAACAAAGCCGTGGATGCGGCTCAGAAAGCGATTGCCTCACCACTTCTGGAAGATGTCTCCATAGCCGGAGCCAAAGGGGTTTTGGTAAATATCACCGGAGGGGATGATTTGACCTTATATGATGTCAACGAAGCGGCCAGCGTGATTTATGAAGCGGCCGGGGATGAGGCCAATATTATCTTCGGGGCAGTCTTGGATAAAAACTTGAAAAATGAGATAAAAGTTACCGTAATAGCTACCGGTTTTTCCAATAACAAAGCCCATGAACAATATACCAGACCTATGGAAGCGGTGACCACTAGAAAATTAATCTTAGAAAAGCCGAATTCTGCCAAAAAATCGGGCTGGTCATTCAGGCAGCAGGATGTCTTTAATCCAAAGTCAACAGAAGACTTAGAGGTACCGACTTTTATGAGAAAGCCAAAATAATTGAGGGTAAACGCTTATTCTTAAATCTTTAAGCTGCTTTTTGGACCTTGCCGGCCTTAATACAGGCCGTGCAGACCAATATCTTTCTTTTAACTCCATCTATTAAGGCATTGACTTTCTTCAAGTTAGGAAAGAAGCGCCTTCGGCTGGCTTTATTGGCGTGGCTCCTCTGATTTCCAAAACTGGTTTTTTTACCGCAAACTTGACATTTTTTTGCCATATAAGTTGCTTTTTTTCAAAGAGTTATCGTAATATATACGTTTTTCTGTAAAAAGCAAGAAATATTTTAATTGACAACCATAATTTTTTAAATTTTATTGATATAATTGGCAAAAATCTATGCCAAAAAGTCAAATCGAATCTCCAGTACAATATCTGAAAGGGATTGGTCCCAAAAAGGCGGAGGTGCTAAACTCCGTCGGAATAAAGACCATTGAGGATATTTTATATTATTTACCCCGCAAATATTTAGACCGCTCTACCTTTACCCCCATCAATCAGCTGCAACCCAATACTCAAGCCACAGTCATCGGTAAAGTGGAAGCTTTGGGAATCAAAAAAGGGAGAAAAAACAGATTTCAGGTAATCCTCAAAGATAAAACCGGATATTTAAATTTAATCTGGTTTGCCAATCTGAAATATGTTCAGAATGCCTTTGAAGCCGAGGATGTGGTGATTGCCTCTGGAGAGATAAGTTTTTACAACGGTCTGCAAATGGCTCATCCGGAGTTCGAAATTATCTCCGGCAACGGAGATGAACTAATCCACACCGGGAGAGTAATCCCGGTTTACCCCTCCACGGCCCGCTTGAGAAAACTGAATTTAGACAGTCGTGGCTTCAGGAGAATCTTAAAACCGTTTTTAGAAAGAGTGGAGCAGGTGGTAGAGGAAACTCTGCCGCAGCCGATTGTTTCAGAGCAGCATTTGCTGCCGTTGTCCTGGGCTTTAAAAAATATCCATTTTCCTGAAAATTTAAGCGTGGCTGAACAGGCCCGCCAGCGTCTGGCTTTTGATGAGCTTTTTTATCTGGAGCTGATGCTGGCTTTAAGAAAGAAAAGATTGACCGATTCTCCGGAAGGTATCCCTTTTCAAAAGCCCGGCTCCTTAATCAAGCAGTTGTTAAACAAGCTTCTCTTCAAATTAACCGAAGCCCAGAGAAAAGTCTTAAGAGAAATTGCCCATGATATGATGTCCAAAAAACCGATGAACCGGCTTTTGCAGGGGGATGTCGGCTCCGGTAAGACCGTCGTAGCTCTAATCTCTATGATGATGGCAGTGGAATCCGGCTATCAGGCGGCTTTTATGGCCCCCACCGAAATTTTGGCAGAACAGCATTATTTGACCATTCATAAATTAGCGGAGGAATTAGGAATCAAAATAGTTTTATTGACCAGTTCGGTTCCCAAAAAAGAAAAAGACGCTATCTTAGGTCAAATTTCCTTAGGGGAAGCCAGCATCGTTATTGGCACCCAGGCTCTGATTCAGGAAAAAGTAAAATTCTACCGTGTGGGCCTGGCAGTCATCGACGAACAGCACCGCTTTGGAGTTATGCAGAGAGCTCTTCTGAAGCAAAAAGGGCATCAGCCGGATGTTTTGATTATGACCGCCACTCCTATTCCCCGGACCTTGGCATTAACGGCTTACGGTGATTTGGATGTTTCGGTGATTGACCAGCTGCCCCCGGGCCGCAAGCCGATCGAAACGATTTTGAGAGATGAAAAAACCCGGCCGGAGGTGTATCGCTTCTTAGACAAAAAGATCTCTTCCGGACGTCAGGTTTATATTGTCTACCCCTTAATCGAAGAGACCGAGAAGCTGGATTTGAAAGCGGCTACCGAAGGTTATGAGAAATTAAAAAAGGAAGTATTTCCCAATCGCAGAGTTGGTTTAATTCATGGCCGGATTAAAAATACCGACCGGGAAGCCATCATGCAGAAATTCCGAAAAGGGGAATTTGATATCCTGGTTTCCACCACCGTTATCGAAGTGGGGGTGGATGTCCCCAACTCCAGCATAATGGTGATAGAGCATGCCGAAAGATTTGGTCTATCCCAATTACATCAGTTAAGAGGAAGAGTAGGTAGGGGAGCGGAGCAATCTTTCTGCTTTTTAATGGCTAATTACCCACTCTCCCTGGATGCCAAAGAAAGATTACAGGCCTTATGCTCAACCACCGATGGATTTAAAATCGCCGAACTGGATTTGAAACTAAGGGGGCCGGGAGAATTTTTCGGTACCAAGCAGCATGGACTGCCGGAGCTGAAAGTGGCCGATTTAATCCGGGACTTAAAACTTTTATACGAAGCCCGCCGATGGGCTTTCAAAATTATAGAAGAAGATCCTTTCCTACTCAAAGCCGAAAATCAGCTTCTCAGAACCCATTTCCTAAGAAGATATAAGGATAAATTCGGGTTAGGGAACATTGGATAAATTAAATTACCTATTTATTCCGGATAAGATTTTTTTCACCGGCGAACAGCTCGCCGAACACTGGACCGCTGAAAATTACGAAATCATCGGCGATTCGATTGTGGCTTTCATCGGTCCCTGCGAGATCTCTCCCAATTTTTTGTGGGACATCAAGCATAGAAAGAAAAAAACTCCCATCAAGTCAGAGTTGATGCTGCATTTTTTAGTGGAGCATTTTGAGACCGATTTTGAGAAAGCGATCTTAAGGCAGAAACTTTTAATCCACATTTTGAAAGACAAGCTCAATCATCGTTTAGGAGGGGATGTTTTACAGCGCTGGGGGGATGACTTATTTGACGGAGATGCCAAACTTACCATCGCGGCCGTGGTCAAAACCAAAGTTTCCACCAAGATTCATGTAGGAGTAAATATCTCTTCCAAAAACACTCCGGTCAAAACCAAAGGTTTGCAGGATTATAATTTAGACCCCCAGGAGATGGCCCAGGCGGTGATGAATCAGTATCGCCTGGATATTTTAAAAATTACTGAAAAGATAGCTACCACCAAATCCTTTTGATATGCCGGTCGATAAAGATCTGTTTTTACAGCTGGTGATAATGTTTCAGACCGCGGCTTACCAGCAGATGGGGAAAGTCAAAAATCCTCTCACGGATAAAATGGAGAAAGATTTAGCCCAGGCTCAATTTTCGATTGATATGCTGGGGATGCTGGAAGAAAAAACGAAAGGAAATTTATCCGAAGAAGAAAAGAAATATTTAGAGCTGGCTTTGTATGAATTGAGGATGAATTATCTGGATGAAGTGAAAAAAGAAGGGGAAGGTAAGTCTACTGAGACGGAGAAAAGTTCTTAAGAGAAAATTCACAGCAGATTAAGCGGATTGAACGGATGAAGGAGAGTACTGACCTCTCCCCAGCCCTCTCCTCAGAGGAGAGGGGGAATGTTCCCTTCCTATTAGGGGAAGGTTAGGGAGGGGTTAGGCTTTATAAAAAATCTGTTTCATCTTTGTGAGTGAATCCCCGGCTATTTTAACCTATCCTTAATCTTCTTATAATCCTCTTGCATTAAAGGGAGCGTGGAATTAGCGTACCCCAAAGAATCCAGGTTTTGTTGGGCAGCTTCAATTCTTTTAACGGTAGGTGGATGGTCGGCGGCTAATTTTTCAATCACGTTTTTGCCGGATTTATCTAAATTATCCAATTTTTTGAGCAAATCCACCATCCCCTGCGGATTATAACTAGCTCTGGACATATAAAAAATGGCATCATAGTCGGCTTCCAGTTCATTTTCCCGGGAAAACCCCTGCAGCATCAAGCCGATTCCTACGCTGACCCCTTGTTTCACTGCCTCAGAAGATTTCCCTAAAGCTATATCCAATAAAATACTAATTCCGATAACCTGCTGTAATCTTCTGACTCCATGCCGGGCGACAATATGTCCCACCTCATGCCCCAAAACCCCGGACAGTTCGGCTTCGGACTCCATCAGTTTCAATAAGCCGGTGTAGATATAAATGTATCCTCCGGGCATAGCGAAAGCATTAATCTCTTTGGAGTCTATGACGGTGAAATGATATTCCAAATCTTTGCGGTCTGAGACCTGGACTAATTTCTGTCCCACCCGGGAAATATAATTTTGGACTACTGTATCCCCTAAAATCATGTAATCTTTATCCACCTGCTCGGACATCTGTTTGCCGATGGAAACCTCCTGCTCGGTGGAGATTAAAATGACGGATGTTTTGCCACCGGGACCGGTGGTGGCACAGTGAAAGACCAGAAGACAAACAAGAAATAAAAATAAATACAGACAGGTTTTTTTAAATGGTCTCATAGCTTATAGTCCAATAGAATTTTAACTTTTGATATTTTATGTTTTTACCGACTCCACTTAACGCGCTTTCTATAAATTCTTTATCCGGATAATTTATTAATACCAGGTGGGCAGTTCCATCCTCCAGGTTTCTTTTCTGATACCCGTTACCATATTCATCCTGTTTTACAATAGCAGTACTATAATCGGGAAGATGATTATTGTCAATGAAAATTACCTTGCCGCCTTTTTTAATTTTCTGCTGGAATTCATTTAAAAATTGTGGCAAATCCTGAATTGGAATATGAGACCAGATGTAACCTCCAAAGCCGGCTTCAAATTCTCCGTCGAGGTTATCCATTTTAAAAATATCTGAGACTTTAAATCTGACATTGGACGCTGGGTATTTTTTGCCCTGGGCTATTTCCAGCATTTCCGGATTGATATCGGTTGCCACAATAGATTTGGCTGTCTCGGAAATCACTTGGGTCCAGTAGCCGGTCCCGCAGGCGATTTCCAGTAAGTTCAGATTTCTGAACTCTTCTTTCAGAAACTCACAGAGCTGAAAAATTTCAGCTTGTCTTTCCGGTCTATAATATATTTTTTCATACTCTTTGGCACGGAGAGCATAATATTTTACCACATCAGTGTTCATACCGGAGTTGATTCTAATCCACCCAATCGGCTATGAAAATATTGGTCTCCCCCTTGACTTTGGCGTTCCTGTTAGAGGCAAAAACCAATTTTTTACCATCCGAAGAAAACATGGGAAAAGCATCGAAGACATCGTTGTAGGTGATCTGCTCCAAGCCAGTCCCGTCAATATTAATTAAATAAAGCTCAAAATTTCTTCCTTGGGGGTCATGCATGTTAGATGAAAATATGATTTTTTTACCATCCGGAGAAAAATAGGGACAGAAATTGGCAGCTCCATTATTGGTAATTTGTTTTCTTCCGGTTCCATTGGCATTCATAATAAAAATTTCCAATTTGGAAGGTCGGATTAAACCCTGTTGCAAAAGATTTTGATAATCTTTCAGTTCGTTTGAGTCAGAAATTATTTGGGCTCGGAAGCAGATTAGCTTGCCATCCGGAGAATAAAAAGAACCTCCGTCATACCCGGGAGAATTAGTCAACCTTTTGACATTTTTGCCTTGGGTGTTCATCTCATATAACTCTAAATCTCCGTCTCTATCTGAAGTAAATATGATTTTTTTACCATCCGGCGAAAAGACGCATTCGGCATCATAGCCGTAAGAATCGGTCAATCTCTTGAGATTAGAGCCATCCGGTTTGGCCAGAAAAATTTCATAAGTTTTGTATAGGGGCCAGACATAGCCTTGTGAATAATCCGGCTTGGGCGGGCAGGAATCCTCATCCACATGGGTAGAGGCAAAGATAATATTTTTATTATCCGGTGCAAAGAAACCGCAGGTGCATCTGCCTTTGCCGGTGGAGACCAGTTTCAGTTTTTTCCCTTTGGCAGTCATGGTAAAAATCTGGTCACATGCGTATCCGTTTCGAGTGGACTGAAAAATTATATTTTTCCCGCCTTGGGAAAAGTAAGCCTCGGCATTCTCCCCTCCGAAAGTCAGCTGCCTGATATTTTTTAAGTGGAGGTCTTTGGTCTCTTGGGCAAAAGAAAGGGATAAAAGCAACAAAATTCCAATAACCAGCTTAATTGAGTTTTTATTGGAAAACATAGGAAGTTTTATGAGAAGTTTAATTGCCACAGACGCTGAAAAAGATAAGTCCCGGGATAATCACATACAAAATTAAATCCCGAACCAAGTAAAATAAGATCACATATAAAAGAACCTTTTTTCCTTTTTTCTTTATATCCTTAAAGCTTAAGTTACGTATCTCTTTTAGCTTTTTCAAACCAGCTAATTTTTGCTTAAAGATACTCATCCTGATAAACCGTTAAACTTTAATAAAAGGGTTTTTTACATAGATGTCAAATATATAGATGTATAAACGAACATTGGGGTTAACCTTATTTGGCTTGGAAAAAATAAAATAGAGTTTTATATTACTTATATGAAAAACTTGGTGATTTTAGGGTCAACCGGATCAATAGGGCGCAATACTTTAGAAGTGATCGAGCCTTTTCCTCAGGATTTTAGAGTCTGGGGGCTTTCGGGTCATTCCAATATAGAACTTTTAGAAGCTCAAACTTTGAAATTTAACCCCGAGTTTGTCACCGTTACCGATGAAAAAAGCTACCAAGTTTTAAAGGGAAAAGTTCCCGGCTCTAAGCTCCTTTTCGGAATCGAGGGGTTAAAAGAGATGGTTTCCCAAGCTGACGCGGATATGGTGATAAATGGTCTGGTCGGCTCGGTGGGTTTATTTCCCAGTTTGACTGCCATAGAAAACGGAAAAACCTTGGCATTAGCCAACAAAGAAGTGTTAGTCATGGCTGGAGAATTGGTTACCCAAAAAGCCCAAGAGAAAAAGGCCCAAATTTTACCAATAGACAGTGAACATTCCGGGATTTTTCAGTGTCTTTTTTCCGGCAAGAAAGAAGAGGTGAAAAACCTTTTTTTAACCGCTTCCGGAGGGCCGTTTTTAAACCGGGATAAAAAGGATTTTGATGAAATCAAAGTTTCGGATGCTTTAGCACACCCCACCTGGAAGATGGGGAAGAAAATCACTGTAGATTCAGCCACCCTGATGAACAAAACCTTAGAAATTATAGAAGCCCATTGGCTGTTTAATATGGCTCCGGAAAAAATCAAAGTGGTCATTCACCCTCAGTCAATTGTTCACTCTTTGGTAGAATTCATAGATGGCTCAATAATCGCTCAAATGGGAGCGACCGATATGAAGCTGCCTATCCAGTATGCCTTATTTTACCCGGAAAGAAAAGTTGCCAGCAGTAACGGGTTCAATTTATCCAGTGTAAAAACCTTGACCTTTCAGGAACCAGATACAGAAAAATTTCCGGCTGTTAAATTAGGATACCAAGCTTTAAAATTAAAAGGAACTGCCCCGGCAGTTTTGAATGCCGCCAATGAAGTGGCGGTCAATTGCTTTCTGGAGGAAAAGATACCTTTCAGCCGGATTTGTCCAATAGTTGAAGAAGTTTTATCTTCTCACTCAGTAATTTCTGCCCCCAGTTTGGACGATATTTTAAAGGCAGACCTTTGGGGGAGAGAAAAAACCTTAACTTTGATTAAAAATTAAATGACAACCATACTATCAACTTTGTTTGTTTTGGGAATTCTGGTTTTTGTGCATGAATTAGGGCATTTTTTAGTGGCCAAAAAATCCGGCATAAGAGTAGAAAGATTTTCCTTAGGTTTTCCTCCCAAAATGATAGGTAAAAAAATCGGGGAGACCGAATATATGATTTCCTGGATTCCTTTAGGAGGGTATGTCAAATTAGCCGGTGAAAATCCGGATGAAATTTCCGGTCAGCCCTGGGAGTTTGTCTCCAAACCGGTTTTAACCCGGGCCTTGGTGATTTTAGCCGGCCCGGCCATGAATTTCTTTTTGGCCATTTTGTTTTTCTGGGGAATCTTCTTTTTTGCCGGACAACAGAAAGTCCAGGATGACCAGACTGTAATCGGTTTTGTTTCCCAAGGTTCTCCGGCCCAGTTAGCTGGAATAAAAGAAAATGACCAGATTCTCTCCATCAACGGTATTCCGGTGAAAAACTTTAAAGAGATGTCGGAATTAATCCACAAGCACCCGGAGAAAAAAATCACCGTCAAATGGAAAAGAGGGGGACAGGTTTTTGAAAAAGAGATTTTGACCAAAAAAGATAAGGTCTTAGATGAAACCGGTAAATCCAAAGAAATAGGCAAAATCGGAATCGGGCCGGTGGCAACCCGGGTAAAGTTAAATATCTTCCAGTCCTTCATCGCCGGTGTCAGCATAACTTTTACATTTTGCGCGGAAATCTTAAAATTTCTGTACGGTTTAGTCACGGGTACTCTTTCCTTAAAGCTTATCGGGGGGCCGATTTTTATAGCGCAAATTGCCGGAGAGACAGCCCGGCAGGGGATATTATCCCTTTTATCCTTTACAGCTTTATTATCCGTAAACTTAGCCCTGCTTAATCTTTTACCCATTCCGGCCTTAGACGGAGGGCATCTTCTATTTCTCTTGATTGAAAAACTAAGAGGCAGGCCGCTATCCCTAAAGCAGAGAAGCTTAATTCAGCAAATCGGGATGGCCTTTTTGCTGCTTCTGATAATTCTGGTGACCTATAACGATATCTTCCGGCTGATAGGTAATAAATAAATTTTCTCTTTATAGAACTCATATCAAGCCTCTCTTTTACTATTTAAAGCTAAGTCCTCAAATTTTATAAAGTTAAAAGAGAAAAAGTAAAAAAATACTTGACAAATAACTTATTCTGATTTATACTTTTGCAAATTTGTCTATGGATTGAGGGCCGATAAAAAGTAAAGGATATAATGCGGGAAAAAATAATAAACCTTTTTTAAAAAAGGAGGAGGGAATAATGAAGAAGACTTTGCTATTCGGCATCTGCTTAATTTGGTTATGTCTCTTAGTAGCCAGTGCGGGTGCCATAGATCTGACCCACAAATGGGGAATCTCCGGTAACGGAGGGTTGTGGAAACTGATGGTATATGATAGTACCGATTCTGATATCTGGACCGTCGGGTTTTTAGGCAACCTAGGAGTAAGATACGGTCTGACCAGAAATGTGGCGGTGGGGATCAGCGGTTACTATCTGAATACTGGGCAGGCAGAAGACACATTAGGAGATGCAGGGTTTACTTTTTCTAGGCTAAAAGACGGTGCCAAACAACAGAACTGGTTAGTGGAAGCCATGGCCTATTATCATTTCATGCCGGACAAAAAGGTGACTCCTTATGTTTTTGGAGGCGCCGGAATTTTACTCTGGAAAGTGACCGATAAAGATGGAAATACAATCACCTTCCCCTCCAGCGTCTCTACCGACACTTTAGAGCTGAAAGATAAGCAGATTACTCTGGTTGGTGGATTAGGGTTGGAATGGTTTCCCACTGAAAATCTGTCCCTAAATCTCGGTGGAAAATTCCATTATCTTTCCAGTTTCATATCTGATTTCGAAAAGGCAGACAGAGACCTACTGGATTTACCCAAAGGGGCGGTGGAGCTTTTTGCCGGAGTGACATACTATACCGGTAAAGCCAAAGATTCAGATAAGGATGGTGTAGCAGACAAACTGGACCAGTGCATGGATACACCTTTGGGATGTATCGTGGATGCCAATGGTTGTCCTCTGGATGCCGACGGCGACGGAGTGTGTGACGGGCTGGACAAATGCCCGGAAACTCCCAAAGGGGCTAAGGTGGATGCCAACGGCTGTCCCACGGATGCTGATGCTGACGGAGTTTATGACGGCTTAGACCAGTGTGCCAACACCCCGGCCGGCGTCAAGGTTGACAGCAAGGGTTGCCCTCTGGACACCGATGGTGACGGAGTTCCAGACCATTTGGATAAACAACCCACAACGGCTAAAGGTTGCAAAGCGGACAAAGACGGAGTTTCCATGGATTCAGACGGCGACGGAGTCTGTGACGGAGTTGACAAATGCCCGGGTACCGCTGCAGGAATACAGGTAGATGCCACGGGTTGTCCAACAGTGGCACCTTTAGAGCCGAAGACGACTATTACTCCCATGTTCAAACCGGGTAAGACTGTTTTGGATGATGCCACTAAGGCCCGCTTGGATGAGATTGCTGCGACTCTGATGACATACACAGATGTCAAGATTGAAGTGGCGGTTTATACTGATCCTTCTGGTGGAAAACAGGTGAATCTGGTCATCTCTCAGAAGAGAGCGGATGCGGTTAAAGATTATCTGGTTTCCAAAGGTGTGGATGCGACCAGGATTACCGCGGTTGGAAAAGGTAAAGGAACCGGTCATTTGATTGAGATTAACAGGATGTAGAATTAAATAGTAACAGAATAACCCCAGTCAGATTTTGGCTGGGGTTATTTTTTTTGTTAGAATCGATATTAATTAAACAAAGCCTATTTTGTATGCTTTTCAAAAAACTCTCTGTTATCGAAAACTATCAGCTCTTTTGATACCTTAATTCTTCGTTCGTTGTCGGAAACGTAGTAGTAACCATCTTCTACTCTATCAAAAACATATGGATGGTCTTTCAGGAGTGTAATAATTTGCCCTGTTCTAAGTTCTATCCCTTCTGACTTGTCCTTTAGCCAGCACAGCGTCACTATGTAATCATCATAAACTGGTCCAGAATCCATTTTTGTTCTGACATAAGTCCCTTCTTCAGTAGATTTCTCTGTCACAATTTGGACTGTATCGCCTTTTAAGAGGACACCGCCGTTTAAAAGGATAACAGAATCAACCGCGATTACGCCTGACCGGTGGTACACACGGGATGTCTGTTTCTGATTTTGGCATTTCTGAAAAAGTAAGACACAAAATAGAACGAGTAAAAAAACCGCTACCCTCTTCGACATAAAAGATTATCTCCTTTCAATTGTTCTGTCAGGAGCTACTCCTGACAGCAAAAAACCGCAAGTGTCAGGACTAGGTCCTGACACAACCTGCCAAGGCGGAGAAAAGTTCCCAGCCTATGATTACTTAATCTTCTTCCATAATCTTTCCAGTTCCTTCAATTTCAAATCAGAAACTTTCTTTTCTCTTCTTGATACCTCTTTTTCCATTCTGGAAAATCTGGCTACAAACTTATCAATAGCTCTTCTCAAAGCCAGCTCCGGGTCTTTTTTTAACTTTCTGGCAAGTGTCACCAAAATCAAAAATAAATCTCCCAATTCTTCTTCGGTTTTCTTAGAATTTTTAGATTTTAAACTTTTCTTTAATTCTTTCAACTCCTCCTCAATTTTAGCCAGAATTTCCTCTTTTTTTGACCATTCAAAACCCAAGCGGGAGATTTTCTCCTGCATCCGGTAGGCCTTAACCAGAGCCGGCAGGTGTTTGGGTAAACCGGACAGAGCCGAATGGCTTTCTTTTTTCTGGGATAATTTGATTTTTTCCCAATTCTGTAAAACCTGTTTACTGGTTAAACTTTCTTTCTTTTTAAAGACATGGGGATGGCGGGTTTTGAGCTTGAGGATTAAATTTTCGATAACATCATAAATGTCAAATTTTTTCTTTTGGTCAACATTTAGTTGACCATGGTGTCCCTCAACGGGATCCCGTAGGGGTAACCATTCAGCTTCCATCTGGGCATGAAATAAAACCTGCAATAACAGGTCACCTAACTCTTCTTTTAACTTAGAGGTATCCTTTTTCTGGATAGCTTCTACCACCTCGTAAGTTTCTTCAATTAAATTGGGTAAAATAGAGGTATGGGTCTGCTTTCTATCCCAGGGACAGCCATTAGGAGAACGTAAATAAGCTAAAAGGTCAACCAACTCTTTAAATTTATCGGGTCTACCTGGCATGCGGAAAATATAAGATAAATATGGCTCAAAACCAAATCGTAGAAGAAATGGGGCTGCTTGACAACCGCAATATTTTTTAGTATTTTCGAAAATAGATTATGCCGAAAGCAGAAATTCCCAAACAGTATAACCCTAAACCGGTAGAGCCCAAATGGTACGACCAGTGGCTTAAATCCGGGATTTTTTACGCCAAAGCCGATTCTCCCAAAGAATCCTTTAGTATGGTCATTCCCCCTCCTAACATTACGGATGTCTTACACTTAGGGCATGGATTAAATAATACCCTGCAGGATATTTTGATCCGCTGGAAAAGGATGCAGGGATACGAAGCCATGTGGCTGCCGGGAACCGACCATGCTGGAATTGCCACCCAAGTGATGATTGAGAAAAAATTAGTCAGTGAAGGGAAAACCAAGTGGGATTTAGGCCGAGAAAAATTTATCCAATTGGTCTGGGAATGGAAAGAGAAAAACGGAGAATATATTTTAAATCAGCTCAAAAAAATCGGCTGTTCCTGTGACTGGCCTCGGACTCGGTTCACCTTAGATGAGATGCTAACCAATGCCGTCTTAGAGGTCTTTGTAAGATTATACAATAAAGGTTTAATCTACAAAGGGAAATATATCATCAACTGGTGTCCCCGCTGTTTAACCTCTCTTTCAGATGATGAAACCATAAGAGAGGAAACTGCCGGGAATCTGTGGTACATAAAATACCCTTTAAAAAATAGCAAGGATTTTCTCACAGTTGCCACTACCAGACCGGAAACAATGTTAGGAGATACCGCCTTGGCTGTTAATCCTAATGATAAAAGATATAAGAAATATGTGGGTAAAACTGCCATTCTACCTATTATAGGCAGAGAACTCCCTATTATCGAAGACCATTTGGTTGACCCAGAATTTGGAACTGGTGTAGTCAAAGTTACTCCTGCCCATGATAAGTATGATTTTGAAATGGCTAAAAGGCATAACTTAGAAAAAGTAGTGGTGATGAATCCGGATGCCAGTATGAATGAGAACGCTGGTTTCTATAAAGGTTTAGACCGCTATGAATGTCGTAAAAAATTAGTGGCTGAATTGAAAAAAGAAAAACTGATAGAAAAAATTACTCCCTATCAAGTTGCTTTAGCCAAATGTTACCGTTGTGACACCGTGATTGAGCCATATTTATCAGAGCAATGGTTTGTTAAAATGCAGCCCTTGGCGGAGCCAGCTATAAAGGTTTATCAAGAAGGGAAATTACGTTTTCATCCGGAGCATTGGGGAAAAGTTTATCTACACTGGCTGGAAAATATTCAGGATTGGTGTATTTCGCGCCAGCTGTGGTGGGGACATAGAATACCGGTCTGGTACTGTAAAGATTGCTCGGAAATAAATGTCTCCAAAACTCCGCCGACAGCTTGCAAAAAATGCCAAAGCTCCAACCTAGAGCAGGACCCGGATGTTCTGGATACCTGGTTTTCCTCCTGGTTGTGGCCCTTTTCCACTTTGGGCTGGCCGGAAGAGACAGCGGACTTGAAAAAATTTTATCCCACCAAAGCGCTCTTTACCGCCTCTGAAATTGTTTTCTTGTGGGTAGCCCGGATGGTGATGGCCGGCTTAGAATTCAGGCAAGAAGTCCCTTTTGCAGACGTCTATATCCACGGCACTGTCAGAGATGCAGAAGGGGTTAAAATGAGCAAATCTTTGGGGAACGGAATCGACCCTCTGGATATAATCAGGGAATACGGAACCGATTCATTGCGATTCAGCATTGTTTTAGCGGCTCCGGACGGCCAGGACCCCTGTATCTCCTTTAACACTTTTGAACAAGGGAGAAATTTTGCCAACAAATTATGGAACGCCTCCCGCTTGGTGATGCTTTCCTTGGGAGAATTTGTCCCTAAACCGAATTTACTAGAGTCGCTCTCTCAAGAAAATCTGACCTTAGCTGACCGCTGGATTTTATCCAGATTAAATAAAACCATAGCCGAGATTAACAAAAGGCTCTCAGTTTACCAATTCAATGCCGCGGCTAAACTTATCTATGATTTTACCTGGCATGATTTCTGCGACTGGTATTTGGAGACAGCTAAAAGCAGATTTGCGCCAACCAATTCAGCCACCGATTCTCTTTTAGCTCAAAAAGTTTTAGTCGGTGTTTTGGAAACTATATTAAAACTATTACATCCTTTTACCCCCTTTGTCACCGAAGAGATCTGGCATCTGCTTTTTCCGGTGGAAGAAAGTAAAACCATCGGTTTAGAAAGCTGGCCTGAAGTCCAAAACCAGTTTTTAGATGAGAAAGCCGAATCAATTATGGGAAACTTACAAGAAATAATAGTCAACATCCGCAATATAAAATGGGAGATAAATCTGCATCCTTCCAAAAGGCCACTGGTTTTGCTCAAAGTTGAGGATAACGGCGTCAAAGAGGGTTTAATAGAGCATCAAAATTATATAATTGAATTAGCCAAGGTCGAAAAACTTGAAATCGGAAAGGTGAAAAAACCGGAAAATTCAGCCGTCCGGGTGCTGAAAGATATTGAAATTTATGTGCCTCTGGCCGGTTTGATAGATGTGGAGGAGGAGAAAAACCGGCTGGAAGAGGAGATTGATAAATTAAAATCTCTTTTAGGAAAAAATAAGGAGAGATTATCTGACAAGAATTTTCTGGCCAAAGCCCCGGCCGAAATCATTGCCAAAGAAAAAGCTAAAAAAGAAGATTGGCAGATGCGTTTGAAGAAATTAAAGGAAAACTTACAAAGTTTAACCTCAAAGCAGGGGGGAAAATGAAGAAAATAATTCTGGCACTCACAATTTTATTGGGCTACTCAGTAGTTTTTTCACAAACTGCTGACAAGCTTTTTTTGACGGTCTATAATCAGGACTTAGCTTTAATCCGGGAAGTCCGCAATCTGGATTTTAAAAAGGGGATATTTGAAATTAAGTTTAAAGATGTAGCCAGCCAGATTGACCCCACTTCGGTTCATTTTAAAACCCTGAAATTTCCGGACCAGGTGGCCATTTTAGAGCAAAATTACCAGTTTGATTTGGTCAGCTCGGAAAAAATTTTGGAAAAATATATAGATAAAACAATCCAGTTAGTCACCAAGCAGGATAAGGAATATAAAGGGGAGTTACTCTCTTTTGATAGAGGCGGTTTAACCTTAAAAGACCAAGGTGGCTCCATCAGAATTATCTCCCGAGCAGAGGTGAGAGACCTTTTCTTCCCAGCCCTACCAGAGGGTTTGATCACTCGCCCCACTTTAGTCTGGCAATTGGACAGTGATATTTCCGGTAAACAGGAGGCGGAAGTCAGCTACCTCACCAGCGGAATAAACTGGCACGCCGAATATGTCGCGGTAATAGATAAAGAGGATAAAAACTTGGAGCTGGCAGGATGGGTATCTATAGATAATCGCTCCGGAGCCACTTATGAAAATGCTAAATTAAAATTAATTGCTGGTGATATTCATAGAGCAAGAGAAGAATTCGCTCCCATTACAGTATCGGGCCGAGTTATGGATGGGCGGAAAATAACTCCCTTTGAAGAAAAAGCCTTTTTTGAATACCATTTATATACCTTAACTCGACCTGCTACTGTTAAGGATAAAGAGATCAAACAAATAACTTTATTCCCCAGCGCAACAGTTACTGCTAAAAAGGTTTTTACATATGATGGAGCAAGAGATAAGAATAAAGTGAGAGTAAATTTGGAGTTTTTAAATTCAAAGAAGGACGGCTTGGGAATTCCCTTACCACAAGGAAAAATTAGAGTATACAAACAAGATGAAGATAAGTCTCAAGAATTTGTAGGGGAAGATTTAATAGACCACACCCCCAAAGATGAAAAAGTGAGAATCTATGTAGGAAATGCCTTTGATATAGTGGTTGAAAGAACTGAAACTTCTTATGAAAGGCTTAGCGAATCAGTACATAGATACAGTTACCAAATTAGTCTTAGAAATCATAAAGAAGAAAAGATAGAAATCACTGTTATTGAACATCTAAATACTGGATGGAAATGGGAGATTTTTGATAATAATTACGACTATGTCAAAAAAGACGCTTTCACCGTTGAATTCAGGATTCCCCTGGAAAAGAATTCCGAAAAAAAGCTCAATTATACGGTTCAGTACGTCCGTTAAATTAGCATAGGAGGGTAGTATGTTCAAGAGCAGAGCTTTTATTCTAGGACTGATTTTAAATATTGGGTTGGCTTCTGGGCTTGTGGCTCAGCCGGAGTTACCCTGTGATATGTATGTTCGTTCCGCCAAAATTTATTTAGGGCAAAAGCCGCCGGATTTAGAGTCTGCTTTGAAAAATCTGTTATCGGCGCCGGAAAAGTGTAAAAAAACCGGAGAAATCGACTATATAATAGGGTTAATCTATGCTGATATGAATATATATGATAAAATGATACAATTTTTTAATTTGGCAAAAACAAAACAATTAGACCAAACCAGTAAGCTAAAAATAGATTCTGTCTTGGTTGGAAAATGGGGTGAAGTTTTCAAGAAGGGAGCTGAATTTCTAGAAAAAGCAGACCACGCTTCTGCTTTAAAGCATTTCGAAACAGCTATTATGATTGATTCCTCTCGCTTTGAAGCATACATCAATGCCGGTATAGGAGCTTTGAACCTCAATGATTCCACCAAGGCCGAATTCCTTTTTGAAAAAGCTTATAAAGTCGCTCCGGATAATCTAAATGCAAAAACAAATTACGCCACTTTCTTATTAAACCGTCAGAAATTCAAAGAAGCCACTGGCGTTCTGGAAGAGGTTGTTAAAATGGATCCTAAAAATAAGGAAGCTCTGTTGAATTTAGCCATGTGCTACAGCGTCCTGGGAGAAAATGAAAAATCATTGACCAGCTATAAATCCGCTACAGTACTGTTAGAAGAGCGTCAAAAGGCAGATCCTAAAAATAAAGATATCCTGATAGATTTAGCCATGTGCTATTCCCGTTTAGGGGAAAATCAAAAATCTTTAGCCATCTATGACACCGCCGTTGCCTTAGGTTTGGGGGATAAAGATTTGTATTTCAACCGGGGACTTTTGAAACTTACCCAGGCCCAGGAGATGACCAAAAAAATCATACAAGTCCGGGATTCTATGTTAGCCAAACCCAATGACAAAGCCCTGGTGGAAAAATCCAACCAGCTGATAGCCGAGCAGAAGAAAATTTTTGGCTCGGCCGAGCCGGATTTCAAGAAAGTGGTGGAGATGGATTCCACTGACAAAGAGGGCTGGTTTCAGCTGGGATTTGTGGAGTGGCAGCTGGAGAAACCGGCCGAAGCCCGTAACGCTTTAGAAAGAGTCACAAAACTTCATCCTGAAAGTAAAGAATCCTGGGAGCTTTTGACTTTGGTTTATACTAAATTGGGGATGAAAAAAGAGGCCGAGAGCGCGGCTCAAAAGGCCAAGAGTCTTTAACGTTAATTTTAATTTTCCTTTTAATTAGGATTTAAGGGATTCTCATATCTATGTATGCGGGGGTAGTATTTCCTTTACCATTAAGAAAAGTTTTCACTTATGCAGTGCCTCCTGCTTTACAAAATAAAATTCAAATTGGCCAGCAGGTTTTAGCACCCTTCAAAAGACAAAGTTTGTCCGGTTTTGTAGTTTCTCTCCCAGCTCAAACGGAAATAAAAGACCTTAAGCCGCTGCAAGATATTTTAGAACCCCAGTCGGTCTTTTCACCTCAAATTTTAAAACTAACCCAGTGGCTTTCTGACTATTATTTCTGCTCCTGGGGAGAAGCCCTCAAAGCGGCCATACCGGCTGAATTGCAGGTTAAATCTCAATTGTGGGTGAAGAAAATTGACTCTTTCTTGCCGGTTGATAACCTTAATTCTGCTCAAAAAAAACTTTTAGAGATTTTATCAGACCATAAGCCAGTCAGAGCGTCAAGTCTGGCTAAAAGAGCCGGTTTCAAAGGGGTGTTCTCGGAGCTGTATAATCTAGAAAACAAGGGAATTGTCAAATTGGAATACCGGGTTTCATCTTCCGCCAAAGTAAAGTTAGAGAAAATTATACGGCTAAAAACTTTTCCCCCAGCTCGAGAACTAAGTTCCAGACAATTTAAGATCTTAGAATTCTTAAAAGAGAAGGGAGGGATTTCATCCCAAACCGAAGTGAGGCATGAAATGGGTGACTCAGGTTCGATTCTAAAACAACTTAGACAAAAAAATCTAATTGAAATTTTTTCTACCGAAAAATTCCGTGACCCCTGGGAAGGGTACAAATTTACCCCCAAAAGAATAACCCTAAATTCAGAACAAGCTATCGCTTTAAATAAAATCAGGCCGGCTCTGGAGAGAAATAAATTTCAACCCTTTTTGCTCTATGGAGTGACCGGCAGCGGTAAAACAGAAATTTATATCGAAGCTATCAAAGAAGTTTTAAAACACAAAAAACGGGCTTTGGTTTTGGTGCCGGAAATCTCTCTGACAGTACCCACAATTATGAGATTTAAAGCGGTGTTTGGCAATCAGGTAATCAGTTTGCACTCCGGATTATCTGCCGGGGAGAGGTTTGATGCCTGGAGAAAAATCAAAGAAGGAAAATTTCCGGTGGTAATCGGTGCCCGCTCCGCTGTTTTTGCTCCTTTGGAAAATTTAGGTCTGATTGTGGTGGACGAAGAGCAGGATGCTTCCTATAAGCAGACCGACTCTCCACCCCGCTATAACGCCAGAGATACAGCGGTAATGCGGGGAAAAATTGAAAATATCCCGGTGATTTTAGGGTCGGCCACCCCTTCGGTGGAGTCATTCCACAATGCCTTGAAGGGAAAATATGTGCTTTTGGGCTTGGCAAAGAGGGTGGAAGAGAAACCTATGGCGGTGGTTAAAATTATTGATTTGAAAAAAGAAAGAGAAAATAAAAATTATGATTACTTAACCGGTGAATTAAAACAGAAGATTCAGGAAAAACTTGCTTGCAAGGAGCAGGCCATTTTATTTCTGAACCGGAGAGGTTTTTCTACTTTTGTGAAATGTCAGGACTGCGGATTTATTGCTGTCTGCCGGAATTGCAACATCACGCTGACGTATCACCTGACGGATTTGAGTTTGAGATGTCATTACTGCGGTCATACGGAGAAAGCTCCGGGGGTTTGTCCGGCCTGTAACGGAAATCGGCTATTATACAAGGGAGTTGGGACGCAGAGAGTGGAGACCGAGATTAAGAAAGCTTTCGGGGAAAGTTCGGTCAGAAGGTTAGATTCGGATGTTTCCGGCAGAAAAAATTCAGCCCGTCAGGTGCTTTTGGATTTCGGAGAAAAGAAATTTCCGATTCTTTTAGGGACGCAGATGGTGACCAAGGGTTTTGATTTTCCGAATGTGACTTTGGTGGGGGTGATTTCGGCAGATGTGCTGTTAGAGTTGCCAGATTTTAGAGGTAAAGAGCGGACTTTTCAGGTTTTGACGCAGGTGGCTGGTAGGGCTGGGAGAGGTGATATCCCCGGAGAAGTGATTTTACAGACTTATTATCCGAATGACTGGGCGATAAAATTGGCTGGGGAGCAGGATTTTAAGAAGTTTTATTCTGAAGAGATTAAGTCACGGGAGGAGCTGTTTTATCCGCCGTTTAGTCATCTGATTTTAATTTTGTTTTTGGGGGAAGAGGAAAAGAAAGTTAATCTGGTGGCGGAGAAGTTGGCTTTGACATTGAAGGAGAAGATGGGTAAATTGGATTCAAAGGAAAATATTATTTTAGGTCCGGCGCCGGCTCCTTTGGAGAAATTAAGAAGAAATTATCGCTATCAGGTGGTGGTGAAGACGAAAAAGGTGAGGGAGGTTGTGAAAATTTTGGAGGAGATTTTGGAGGGGAAGGAGTTTAAGTCAAAGAAGGCGAGGATTGTGGTGGATGTGGACCCGGTGGGGATGATGTGAAAATTAATTTGAATATAATCATATTTCATTTAGTGTTGGTTTTACTTATTTCAGCTGAAGCCAAAGCTGAAGAAAAAGATTATGGCTTCTTTGATTTAAACAAAAGCGTTTTCCAAGTGCGGGACACAGCCCAATTTTCCCAGAGCGATAGCCAAAAATATACCGGGTTGGGATTGGCTTTCTTGATACGCCTCGGTTTGGGACATCACGATAATTTGACACAAGCTGAATCGTGGACCGGCCCAAAGCTAAAGACGAGCAAAACTTATTGGTCCATTCACCTTGAAGGAGGGCTAGTATACAAATCAGCATACTTGCAAGGTTTTGCATCAGGGAAGCGCCCCATTCCTGGAACAAGAACCGAACGAGGTTACAGCCACTCAGCAGACTTGGAGGAAAATGGCGTGTTTCTTCGAGTGAGGTTATTTCCTATAGCATCTATTCTAAATTTGACACCAATTTTAGGTTACAGTTGGCAACTAGATGAGGTTGCTCGCATTTATGACCCTACAGGATCGAACCCTGATTCTTTGAATATCGAGAATCGTGATAAAGGTCCCTTTTATGGAGCTGAAATCCAGTATATAGTTCTCCGATTCCCAGATCAACAAGATTTAAGAATAGCTTTCTCCTACACGCATGAAAACCTAAGAAATGATAAACTCAATAAATATAGAGTAGAGTTCGGATATTTTGAATATGGGTTTCAGAAAAACTTAAAAAAGAAAAATGTTTTCCGGTTTGTAGGCTTTCTGACTTTGGTGATAGAGCATGACAGGTGGTCTAGCGGGCGAAAAGATTGGTTTTTGACTCCTTCCTTAGGAGGTGGAATGGTACATTAAATGATAATTTACACCCACCCTCTCAACTTCATGGCCTCTGCCACTCGCTCAACCGCCACAATATAAGTTTGTAGACCCAGCTTGTCCTCAAGCTGGGAAAAATTAATATTAATCCCACGTTGGGGACAACGTGGGTCTACGAGCTGATTATATTAGACAACAACTTGGACTGACCTCACCCTCGCCCTCTCCTTATAGGAGAGGGGATGAAAAACCCTCCCCTTTGAGGGGAGGGATGGTTCGACTCGTTCCGATAAGTCAGAGTGAACAAACTCACCATAAAAGGGGGGGGGTCAGTTTCCAGACAATCGTTTTAAGAAAAAATTTACTTTTACACCCACCCTCTCAACTTCATTGCCTCTGCTACCCGCTCAACCGCCACAATATAAGCCCCCATCCTATTATTCACCTTATATTTTTTAGCCGTCTCCACCACTGACTTAAATGCCTTCACCATCTTAGTCTCCAATCTCTTATGCACCGTGTCCAATTCCCAATAATAATTGTAAAGATTTTGCACCCACTCAAAATAAGAGACTGTCACCCCGCCAGCATTACACAAAAAGTCCGGAATCACAAAGACCCCTTTTTTATACAAAATCTCATCTGCCTCCGGGGTAGTAGGACCATTAGCCGCTTCACCCAAAATCTTGGCTTTGATTTTAGAAGCATTTTCTTTAGTAATCACATCTTCCAAAGCCGCTGGGAATAAAATATCTACCTCCAACTCTAAAATTTCCTCATTGGAAATCTTTTTGGTTTTAGGAAAACAGTTCACGGAGCCAGTTTTTTTCTTATGAGCCAAAACTTTATCAATGTCCAGACCCTCTTCCGAAAAAATCCCGCCTTTGGAATCCGAAACCGCCACCACTTTAGCTCCTAAAATTTCCGGACAAAGTTTAGCCAAAAAATAACCGGCATTGCCAAACCCTTGGATAGCCACTGTGGCTTTTTTCAAATCTAGTTTTAAAAGTTTGGCGGCTTCCCTAGTAGCATATAATGATCCCCGGGCCGTAGCATCTTCCCGGCCTTCTGAACCTCCGATGGCTAAAGGTTTTCCGGTAATCATCCCCGGGTCATGACTCCCTTTGATTTTTTGGAATTCATCTAACATCCAAGCCATGATTTGAGGATTGGTGTAAACATCCGGAGCCGGAACGTCTTTATCTGAACCTAAGGCAAAAGCCAGTTGGGCGATATAAGCCCGGCAGATTTTTTCTAATTCATAATCCGAAAGCTCCTTAGGATTGCAAATCACTCCCCCTTTGGCACCACCCAAAGGTAAATCCAGCAAAGCGGTTTTCCAAACCATCCAAGCTCCTAAAGCTCGGACCGTATCGATAGTCTCCTCTGGATGAAATCTGATCCCCCCTTTACAAGGTCCTCGGGCATCATTGTATTGAACTCTAAAGCCGTGAAAAGTTTTAGTTTTTCCATTGTCCATTCGGACCGGAAAAGAGATATGAATCTCCCGCATGGGCCATCTTAAGGCTTGGTGAATTTCAGGGTCTAAATTCAAAATTTTAGCAGCCGTATCTAATTGTTGCTGGGCTATTTTGAAAGGATTAAGTTTTTCTGTAGGCATTTTTTCTCCTTCGATATATCTTTAGTTTGAAGTAAATTTTGACAGATTTTTTAGAAATCTTTTTCCTGTTAGGCTAACTTTTTCTTCCCCCCTCTTACCAAATCTGATCTTAATAACTAATCTCATTAACTCCATCACCTCCTATAAACATAATACGATTAAAATCCCTCTTTGTGATAATTTTCACAAGCTAAAATTAATAACTACGGTCTAAATTGTCAAGCCCTTATTTGCGATTCCTGCCATCTAAGTTTGGCTCAATTTTTGGGGAGGGAGGTAAGCTCCACCCCTACGAGTCTATGTGAGGATTCAATCGGAGTATACTTGAGCTGTTGTTTGCTCCAGAGATTTTCAAGCTTGGGTCCCAGCCAGACCGCCAAGTGTGCCAATCCCCAGCCGGCTATCAGGTCAATCACATAATGATGTCGTAAATAAATAGTAGATAAAATCAAGCCAATGGTAAAGGGCAACACCAGCCAAAAATACCAGCGCAGATATTTCCAGGCAAAAAATAAAGCTACCAGAGTCGCTCCGGCATGCAAGGAAGGGAAAGCGCCTCTGCTGGATGAAGGCAAAATCGTGATGGAATTCCGTATTTCATCTAAAAATGGAATACCATGCAAAGTCTGGGTGAACAGGGAGGCTAAAACTAAACGAGGAGGGGCAGCTGGAAACAAAACGTAACCGAAATATCCCATATAAAAAGCCAGAATTACCCCTACCATGGTATATCTGAATTTGATTCTATCCCCTTTAAGATACAAAATCAGAGCCAGAAGCGGTGCCCACAGGAAAAACAAGACATAAAAAAAAGTAGCAATATCGGTTGCAACCGGATGGATGAATTTTTCAGCCCAGACCGAGGGTTGAACACCGAAAAGAAACTGGTCAATTTTAATCAGATAATCATGGATATCATTGGGGTTGGCGAAATGGATAGTGTCGTGCAGATTAGAATAAATGGCAATGCAAAAACCAAAGGGTAGGCCATCCCGAATAATTCTCCAGTCAGGTTTTTTGCGGATTATATAAATAAAAATTAGGGCAACCAATATGGTTATGATGAATCTCTGTAAGTCACCCTTGATATAATTGGGTATATAACCCTGAGAGGAAAAGAAAAAATAAGCTTTGAAGGTGAAATAAGTCATAGGAAGGAAGAATAAAATGGCTAAGAATTCTTCGATGCGCAGTTTGAAGATTAATTTCTTAATTTTCTGCATGATAATATTTGGTTGGGTGCAGGGACCCAACCCTACCCGGGTAGCACTGGGTCCCCGTACCCAGTGATTTTTGATTAAGGAACCGCTTATTTATTTTCCAATCCCTGATATTTGGAAGGGCATTTTACCAGAAGCTGGTCAGAGTGGAAAGCATCCGCTTCATAATTTCCGATAGCCACAATTTCAACGGCCTGGTCAAAATTTCCGGGTTTGACGCCGCGGTAAATCACTTTCATCTGTTCGTGAGAGTTTTTATCCGTCAAAGTAAACACCAGATTCTGAGCCAAAGTGTCGTAATAAGTCTCGCCTTCCACAATTTTGCCGATTATCTGCACGGTTTCCGGGCTCTGTTTGGCCTGGGCAAAGCTGACATAGGGGGTCAGAGATTTTTTCAACGAAATGGCCCCAAAAACTATAAACCCCACCATGATAATTATTCCGACAATATACTTTCCTTTCATTTTTTGCTTCCTTTCTTCAACTTGTTATCCAGATACCAAATATACAAAAAAATAGCTATCCAAATCAACAGTATAGCCGTTAAAGCCATGACATTTCCGGACAAGTTAGCCTCCTTTTTTAAGCTTCAGAGCAAAAATTTTGACCTGCAAGTTCCAGATCCAGAAAAATAAAATGGTAAATCCGATCAGAGCCGGGAAAAATATCAGGGAAACTTTAGGCGACATCTGAATTTTCAAGTTTTCATCCACCACCGAAGTAGCCGGATGCAGAGATTCGAAGACCCGGGGTATCACAAAAATTAAAAACGGAACGGCAATAAAAGACAAAATGGAGTAGACCGCCGATAGGGTGGCTTTTTTCTCATTTTCCATAATAGCGGAGCGTAAAGCGAAATAAGCCCCGTAAATCAAAAGCAGAATAAAAATGGAAACCTGGCGGGGGTCCCAGTTCCAGTAACTTCCCCAAGATACCGAAGCCCAGATAGAGCCGGAAACCGTAGCCAAAAAAGCAAATAACAAACCGATTTGAGCAGCCGAGGAAGATTTGATGTCATAATGCCAATCTCTGGTTTTCAAATATCGAACAGCATTGAACATGGAAACCAAAAAAGCCAATACCGAAACCCAGGCCACCGGGACATGGAAGTAAAAAATCCGGGAAATTTCCCCTAAAGATTGTTGGGGTGCCGGATTCAGATAAGCAGATACAATCACATAACTCATGAGTAAAAAAAGCAATATCTTCCACATAGCTTACTCCATCCAGACCGTTTCAAATAATAAAAGAGAGGCAGTCAGCATAACCACAATATAAGAAAATAAAAATTTAACTTCAGCAAAACCGCTATAAAAAGGAGCACCCGTCACAGCTACTTTGGTGCCCTGAATACTGATGCCCAAAACCGGCAAAAGCAAAGGAAAAGACAGAATAGTCAATAAAGTCCCTTTCAGGTCGGTCTTGGAGACAATGGCAGCAATGATGGTGGTGGTCGAAGCCAGCCCCACAGACCCTAAAAATAAAACCGCTAAAAATAAATCCCAGGTCTGCACCCTGACTTCAAAAAGAATTAAAAATAAAGGGACGGTAATAATTTCCAAAATAAACAATAAAATCAAGTTAAAAAAAAACTTTCCCAAGAAAATATGATAGGGTAAGGCAGAGAGCTTCAAAATGGAAGCAGTTTTTCTTTCCTCTTCCTTTATGAAAACCTGGGCTAAACCGGACATGGAAGAAAAAAATAAAACCACCCACAGAAGGGCCGATTTAACAGAATCGGTCAAAGCAAATTGCCCCACCGCTAAACTCAAAACAGTCAAAGTTACCACGGCGAACATTACCAGGGAGTTAAAAGCATAACGGGTTCTGAATTCAGACTTAATTTCTTTTTTAAATACAGTTATGATTTTAGTTACCCAGTCTGAAAATCTGTTGGGCATATTGAGTCTCTTTCAAAGCGTTGGTGGCCAGAATAACCAGGCGGTCTTTTTTCTGGTTTTCAATGAGCTTCTCCATTAAAAAAATCCCCTCTTCATCCAGATTGGAAGAAGGTTCGTCCAGAATCAAAACCTGGGGAGAGACACTCAAAGCCACCGCGTATTTCAATCTCTGCTTCATTCCTGAAGAATATGAACCCACCGGTTCATGACCCCGGTCCTTTAGACCGACCTGCTCCAGTTTTTGATTCAGCTCCGCTCTAGAGCTCTTAAAATCTCTCAGGACAGTAAAAAATTCCAGATTTTCCAGGGCGGTTAATTCTTCATACAGCTCCAGGTCAGGAGCCACTATACTGCAAAAGGCTCGTTTAGCCTCTTTCCCGACCTCCTGTCCATCTAATTTAATTCTGACTTTTCCCCGGCTGGGTCGAATCAGGCCGCAGATAATTTTTAGCAGGGTGGTTTTACCACAGCCGTTGGGTCCGATTATGGCAAGTGAGGCAGGAGATTCTAATTTTAGGTTGATATTTTCAAAAACCTGGCGCTCTCCGAACCATTTTGAAATATTTTCTAGTTCTATTAAGAGCATAGCAGGTGAAAATATTAAATCGAAATCTTATTTTATAATAGATCCAATGCGATTCCAGCGGACTCGGTCCGGAAAATGCCAGATATTGTAAGCAATTGAATGAGGAATGGATAAAGGATTGCTTAAAGTCATCTCTGGAGCATGGTCATCTTTTTTCCAGGACCAGTGAAGAATCATAGCTTTTCCCAAAACTAACTTACGGTCCAGAGGTCCCCAGAACCGGCTGTCGTAGCTGTTATCCCGGTTATCTCCCATCGCAAATAGAAATCCTTTGGGCACCCGGTAAGGACCGAAATTATCCCGGTTGGGATTACCTATAGGGGAATTGGTATTATCGGTATGCTTGACATGGGGCGGGTCTGCCAAAGGTTTCCCATCCACGTAAACTTGTTTGTTTTTTATTTCCACCACCTGTCCTTCGGTGGCGATTAATCTTTTGATGTAATTTTGTTTCAAGTTTCCTGGAAATTTAAAAATGATAACATCTCCCGGCTTAGGTTCCCGGATGGCTGGTAGACGCACGTCAATTAAAGGGATTTTGGAGCCATAGATAAATTTATTAGCCAGCAGAAAATCTCCTACTAAAAGAGTGTCCTCCATTGAACCAGAGGGGATTTTGTAAGCTTCCACTAAGGAAGTTTTAATAATCAGTGCTAAGATTAAAGCAACTATTAGAGATTCAGCATAATCCCTTAAAACTGATTTTCTTCTGACCTTTTGAATTTGCGGTTCGGGCTTAGTACTTGCCATCTACCCTCCTTTGAGTTCTTCTAATATACAAAAAACTTTACCTTAACACAATTTAATCTCAATTCTTTAAGTCGCCAAGTGATTTTTTAGTCTAGAAATTTTTTAGCAAACAGGTTCTAGGATTCATCTGATTAAATACAAATGCTACTCGGCGCTCTAAGTTTTCCTTTCTTTCTTTTTAGCGGCCGGGAAAAGAACATTATTTAAAATCAATCGGTAGCCTGGGGAATTTTTGTGCAAAGATAAATCGGTAGGCGGGTCTCCGACCTGATGCTGATAATCCTCCGGGTCATGCCCGCCCAAAAAGGTAAAAGTCCCTCTGCCAAAGTTTCCATGAATGTATTTTACTTCCTCCTGCCCTTCAGTTTCCCCTAAAATAGTGACGTATTTTTTGACCTGAAATTTCCTGAAAGCGGTGCATTGTCCCATAAAACCCTGCACCACTGGGACATGGTCCTGCACCAGCATACAGGGGACCGGGTCCAGCTTGGCGGAAAAATCAAATAAAGTGAAATAATCCTGATGGGGAAGAAGACCCAATAAAATTCTGTCACCAGTTACATCAATAGTCGAGTGTCTGTATTCCATAGCATTTAAAGAAAGGGTAAAATTGGTAAAAGCCAGAGATAGAGAATAATCTAAACTGCTCTGGCAATTGGGGTCATAAGGGTCTCCGTCAAATTCTTGCGGGACTATATCCAATTTCTCGGCTGCCAGCGCTATATCAAAAGTCTCCGGAGCCGAGCACATGGCAAACACAAACCCTCCCTGACCGATATAATTTTTCACAGCCCTAGCCACGGTCTTTTTCATATCCGAAACTTTTTTAAATCCTAGTTTTTTTGCCAAATTTTCATTGGCAGCCACTTCCTGTTTATACCAGGGGGCTTGGAAAAACATGGAATAAAATTTTCCGTACTGTCCGGTGAAATCCTCATGGTGCAGATGCAGCCAGTCAAATTTAAAGATATCTCCTCTCAAAACCTCCTCATCCCATACAGTGGTATAGGGAATTTCAGCATAGTCCAGAGCCAGTCTAACCGCATCATCCCAGGGTTCATGAGTAGGCGGAACATAAACCCCGATTTTAGGGGCTTTCTCCAGTAAAACCACTTCCATATTGTTCTCTTCAATCTCCTGATAGATGGCTCCGGCGGTTCCCAAATCTATCACAGAATAAGCCACCCCCTGTAATTTACATTGCTGAATTACATCATCCCGGGCATCAGTCATAAAAGAGCCGGCTTTGTAATTTAATAACCACTCTACCTTATAGCCTTTTTCCAGACACCAGTAAGCCACGCCATAAGCTTTCAGATGGTCAGTTTGAGATAAATCCATGGGTATAAGAAGCTTTTGTCCTAAAGCGACTGAGCTCGCTATCAAAATCAAAAATACCGCTACCAATAAAACTTTTTTTAACATATTCATTTTTTCTTTTTATTCTTTGTAGCAGAATTTGGAGTAACCTTCTTATTCATCTGCTCTAAATTCTCTATTCTCTTTTTAAGCTCCTCTTCAAACCCTAAATCTCCGGGTGTATAGTATTTACGCTGTTTTACCCCTTCCGGTAAGTAATTTTCTGACACAAAATGCTGCGGGAAATCATGGGGGTACTGGTAATTTTTACCATAACCCAACTTTTCCATCAAAGGAGTAGGAGCGTTTCTAATATGTAATGGGACTGGTAAAGCTTGAGTCTCTTTGATTTCTTTCTTTACCTTATTCATAGCTTCATAAACCGCATTACTCTTAGGGGCTGTGGCTAAATAAATGGCGGCCTGGGCTAAGGCAAATTCCCCTTCCGGTAAACCCACAAACTCCACTGCTTCTTTGGCTGCCACGGCTACCTGTAAGGCCTGCGGGTCGGCGTTACCGATATCTTCGCTGGCTAAAATCACCATCCTTCTGGCTAGATACAAAGGGTCCTCACCGGCTTCCAGCATCCGGAACATCCAGTATAAAGCCGCATCCGGGTCTGAACCTCGCAGTGATTTGATAAACGCTGAAATGATATTATAATGCTCTTCACCGGACTTATCATACAGCAAGGCCTTTTTCTGCATGGCTTCCTGAACTATTTTTAAATCGATTTTTCGCACTTCATCTTTATCCGGCTTAGCAGTATTAACCGCAAATTCCAAGCTGTTCAAAGCCACTCGAGCATCTCCGTTAGACATTTGAGCCATATATTCCAAAGCTTCATCTGAAATTTTCAGCTTAAAACTCCCCAACCCCTTTTCTTTATCCGAAATAGCGCGATTCAAAATTATTTTCATTTCCTCCGGCTGCAACTGTTTTAAAACATAAACTTGGCAACGGGATAAAAGAGGTGAAATAACTTCAAAGGAAGGGTTTTCAGTGGTGGCGCCGATTAGAATAATGCTTCCCTTTTCCACATAAGGTAAAAAGGCATCCTGCTGGGCTTTGTTGAATCTATGAATTTCATCGATGAAAAGAATGGTCTTCTTATTATAAAAATCTTTTTGTTTGGTGGCTTCAACTATGACCTCTTTGACTTCCTTTATACTGGATGTGACCGCCGAAAAAGAGATGAAATATGCTTGCGTGGTTTTTGCCATCAGCCGGGCCAGAGTGGTTTTTCCACAGCCGGGAGGACCCCAGAAAATCAGAGACGAAATTTTGTCCTCTAAAATCGCTTTCCTTAAAATTGACCCTTCACCTAAAATTGCTTTTTGCCCCACAAATTCATCCAGAATTTCCGGACGGATTCGGTCAGCCAAAGGAGTTAAGGCATTTTTTTTCAGCGGAGTTTTGCCAAACAGGTCCATAGCATCCGATAATTAATATCCTGAATCATAATGCTTTTTATAGCATAGTCAACCACAAAAGGCCGATTTTTCAGCTTCAAACCTTAAATCGCTTATACCTGAAATTCAGCGCAAAAAAATAGCCCCAGTCAGATTTGACCGGGGCTATTCCTAAGTCACACGTCACTTACTTCAGCATCACCATTTTCTTGGCTTCGATAAATTTATCAGTCTGCAGTCGATAGAAATAAATTCCGCTGGCCACGCTGTTACCATTCTGGTTAGTTCCATCCCAGGTCACTTTCTTATATCCGGCTGAAAGCTTCTCATCCACCAAGCTCTTGACCTTCTGACCCAGGATATTGTAAATATCCAGCTTGACCTTGGAGCTTTGGGGTAAATCGAACTTAATCACCGTAGAAGCGTTGAAGGGATTGGGATAGTTCTGACCCAGCTCGAATTTCTTGGGAAGACCGGCAGTGGCGTTCGGTATATCTCTGACATCTGTAACAATCCGGTTGATTAATCTGGCCAAGCTATCAATGGAGACTTGAGTGGTATCCACTCCAAACAGAGCAAACTGTTCCGAGCGGGTAGCGCTGGCCGGTAAGTCAAAAGACAGACCGGTCAGAAGCGAAGTCCAGTCGTCAGTGGTACCGGTGCCAGTGTCAACGGTCCCGGTGGTCATGAAAGTCCATAAGTCTCCATGGTCGAATCCACCCAAGGGATAAATATAAGTGGGATTGTTCACCAGCTTAAAACCAGTCACAGCTGTATTGGTGGGCAGATGCATGACCCCGCATAGCCGGTTAGGATTAGAGGCCTCGTACTGCCAGTAAGCGTGATTAACGGTATCGGCTCCGCCCAGGTTGCTGGCGTAGTCTGGAGTTACGTCCCAATCCAAAGCTATGGCAGTCCTTAAACCTAAGATGGAACTGCCCGAGGTATTGGTGATATCGAATTTGTATATGACGAAATTAGCTTTGACAGTATCAGTGTAGACCTTGGTGGTCTGAACCACTCTCAACCCCAGGCCTATATTGTCCTGAAAAGCGGTGGTGGTCATAATACTATCTGGAGTACTGACCACATTGATGGTGTCATCTGCCACGGTTAAAGTTTTGTCATCTGCGCTAGCAAAGTCTAATACCAGAGTAGCAGTATCGTTCCCTATAATAAAAGTACCGTCGTATAATTGATTGGCTCCCTGGAAATAGAAGTTGTTATCGTCGGCGAATCCGCCGGCATCAGTGAAGCCTAAGGCACCGTAGTTTGTGACCAACTTGTCCAAATACGGAGAAGATGTGACCGCATCGATATAGGGGTAGCCGACCAATAATCGCACCAGAGGAGATGAAATGTCGACATCGCTGGGATAGGGGGTCGGGTCGGGTTCATTGGCGGGTGTTAGGATTACGTAACCATCCATATACCCTCTGGTTAGACCGGTCCCGTCCGCGATTATGGTTAAATTAATGACCCCGCCGGGAGCCACCGGGCTCACGCTATTATTGGTAACTGACAACCAATCTACGGCAGTGTTTTTGCCGAAAGTTTTGTTTCTCTTGCCGGTATAGCTGGTACGGCTGAACAAAACCGGGTCGTCTCCGGCCAAGTATTTCAAATTGTCCCGGTCAAAAAATCTCTTGGAAGAGGTTACAGTCAATTCCTCGACCAACTTTTCTGCTCGTTTTTGTCTTAAAGGATTCACCAAAGAAACTCGGGCAGAAAATCCTGTAGCAGTGCCGCTTAGCACGGTATCGATTACAGTATCTCTGACTGAATAAATCAAGGGTGCATTTCCGACATTCATATAAACATCGAAGGTAGCTGTGTCAGAACCGCTCCCCGCAGTGATAATGTTCAAATCCACCTGTCTGACCAATACTTCAGTTCTAGGTCTGGGTAAAAGTGAATGTTTAAAGCCAAATATGTTTCCAAATTCTTCGGCCACTACGACTAAAGTTTCCGAACCCGCTATGGCCGGACCAGATAAAATCGGGGTAGAAAACTGTTTAGTCCAGAAAACTCCACCGCTGTCAGCATCAAAAACATATAATATCCCCAAATCATCACCGGCAAAGGCTCTTCCATTTGAAGCTATAGCTACAGCTGTTTCCACCAAGCCATCTGTAAAAATATTATAATGAGTGCCCAGTGTGGATAGTTTACGCGCCTTGATTAAGGGGAATTCAGTTCCATATATCACAATAGAGTCACCATCTGCAGTAACATAACCACAAGGAGTTGAATATAAAACTCCACCAGTATTGGCAATAGAGATTCTGGGAGCTTGTGTTAAATCGTGACTATCCCAGACATACAGATTGGTGGTTAAGTCCACATTATAGGAAACGGCTATTATGTGATTTCCCCACACAATCGGCCCGGAGGGAAACGCTACGTTGGTTCCAGGATCGTAACTTGCTATAATGGAACCATCATTGGCATTTATGGCATATAAATCTCCGGAAGCATCTCCGGCCACATCCCAGGTTCCGGTGAAAATGGTATCATTGGAAACCGAGGGTCCCATATACGGTCGGCCATTTAGAAGCGGAGACTGCCATTCCAATGCTCCGGTTTTGACATTGCGGGCCACTATTCGATTACTGTCATGTCCAAAAATGACTTTGTTTCCTACAACCACCGATGGAGAAAAACGACAATTACCACCTGGGTTTATGCTCCAAATCGTGGTTCCGGAGTCTAAGTCAATACAGCGAAAACCCTGAGTACCAATCCCCACAAAAACCACAGTATCGGTGACTCCACCGCCGGTATCGATTTCGGCAACCGTTGCTGTCCCTCTTCCGGTGAAATTAACTGCCGGTAAGATGTGATGCCAGAGTGAATCGCCGGTTGAAGCGTTTAAGCAGGTCAGTCCGTTGGGACCGCTGCCGCTGCCATCGGTGCTCACATACAGCACCTTTCCGAAAGCCACCACCGGGTTGGAGAAAAAGACAATATTAATCGGTTCGGTATACATCCAAGACCGGGTCAATAAGGTTTCATTTATGGGAATGGTGGAAACTCCGGTCCTCTGGTAATCATGGTGATGGGTGAACCAGTCTTCAGCCGCCAGCGGCTGAAAGGCTACAACTAACAGAAACAAAATTGAAATAAATTTATAGCGATTAGGCATATTCCCCCTCCTTCTTACTTAAGGTTTAAGTTAGGTTGATTTTTTATCTTTTTAGAATTTTTCTAACCCTCTAAATATTTTAACATTTTTTTAAATGCTTTTGTTCCAAAAGCTTACTTTTTTATTTTATCGGCTGAAAAAAAATTTTCTCCAGCAGGAAATAAAAACAGACGAGGTTTCGCTAAAACAATTTTTAGTGTAAGACCGTGCCCAACCTTTCCCAGCGCAGCTTGCCGGGGAAGTTGAACAGATAGTAGAATAAAACTCTGAAAAAGGGAAAAATATAGGGGGCTTCCATTTTGGGAGCTTTGGGATCCGGGGTCCAGGACCAATACACAAACAGGGCCTTCCCTTTGACCTCCCTACAATCTACGAAACCCCATTCCCGGCTGTCCTGACTGTTGTCCCGATTATCACCCAGGACAAAGATATGCCCCTGGGGAACCTGCAGCGGTCCGAAAGTATCTCTCTGGGAAAAAATTCGGGGAAGAATTCGGGGGTCCTTGTACTTTACCGAAGGGGGATCTGAATATATCCGGCCGTCCACGTACAGGGACTTGTTAATGATCTCAACCGTCTGTCCTTCGGTAGCGATGCATCTTTTGACGTAAGTTTTTTCAGGATTTAAAGGGTAGCCGAAAACCACTATATCATTGGGTCGGGGAGAGGAGCCTTTGAATTTGTAAGACAGCTTGTTGACCAAAAAAAACTCCCCGGCCAGAAGGGCCTCTTCCATAGAGGGGGTGGAAACCTTATAGGCCTGGACCACGAAAGTCCGCAGCAATAAAGCCACCACTAGGGCGATTAAAATTACTGGTACTAAATACCTTAGGTTAACTTTTTTGAGCATCTATTTTTATATCGGAAAACTCAAAAAAAAGTTTATCCTGGCTACCTCTCCACTTTCAAAACTGCCAAAAAGGCCTCCTGGGGAATCTCCACGGTCCCGATCATTTTCATCTTCTTTTTTCCCTCTCTCTGCTTTTCCCACAGCTTTCTTTTGCGGGTGATATCTCCGCCGTAGCACTTACCGGTCACATTTTTCTTCAAGGGTTTGATGGATTCCCGGGCAATTATTCTGCTTCCGACTGCGGCCTGCAGGGTGACTTCAAAAAGCTGGCGGGGGATTAACTCCCGGAGTTTCTGACACAAACTTTTTCCATAATTGAAGGCTCTTTCCCTGTGCACGATGGTTGACAGGGCATCCACCGGGTCCCCATTGACCAGAATATCCAGCTTGACTAAATCCGCCTCCCGGTAATCCAAAAAATCGTAATCCAAAGAAGCATATCCCTTAGTGGTAGATTTCAATTTGTCGTAAAAATCAAAAATTATCTCGGAAAGCGGCATTTCATATTTTAAGCTGGCTCGGGACTTGTCAATATACTCGGTGGTCAGATAATTTCCTCTTCTCTCGGTACACAGTTTCATGATGTTCCCAATAAATTCCACCAGAGTGATAATCTGAACCGAGACAAACGGCTCTTCAATTTTACCCAGTTTATCCGGAGGAGGAAGCAAAGCCGGATTTTCCACCCACACTATTTGTCCGTCAGTTTTGGTTACTTTATACTCCACGTTGGGAACCGTGGCAATTAGAGACAGATTATATTCCCGATGCAGCCTTTCCTGCACAATCTCCATATGCAAAAGCCCCAAAAAGCCGCAGCGGAAGCCGAATCCTAAGGCGTTGGAGGTTTCCGGTTCGAAGGTAAAAGAGGAATCGTTCAGCCGCAATTTTTCCATGGCGTCCCGCAGTTCAGAATAATTTTCAGCCGCAGTCGGATATAATCCGCTGAAGACCATGGGCTTGATATGTTTGAAACCGGACAGAGGCTTGTCAGCCGAATTTTTTGCATCGGTAATGGTATCACCCACCCGGGTGTCAGCTACGTTCTTGACATTAGCCATCACATATCCCACTTCACCGGCCAAAATTTTTTCTGCCGGAACCATTTTTAATCTTAAATATCCGACTTCATCCACTTCGAACTCTTTGCCGGTGGAAAAAAATTTTATTTTCTGTCCTTTAGTAATGGAACCATCCACCACCCGGATATAAGCCACTCCTCCCCGATAGGAATCGAATAAAGAATCAAAAATCATGGCTTTCAGGGATTGCTCCGGTTTCCCCTTTGGCTGAGGGATTTTTTTTATCACGGTCTCCAGGATTTTTTCCACTCCCACCCCCTCTTTGGCGCTGGCCAGCAAAATCTCCTCTTCCGGCACCTGCAGAAGCTCTGAAATCTGATGTTTGGTCTGGGGAATCTGTGCTCCTGGCAAATCAATTTTATTTATAACCGGAATTATGGTCAAGTTATGCTCCAAAGCTAAATACAGATTAGAAATGGTCTGGGCTTCTACACCCTGTGAGGCATCCACTAAAAGTATAGCCCCTTCGCAGGCGGCTAAAGAACGGGAGACTTCATAGGTGAAATCCACATGTCCGGGGGTGTCAATCAGATTCAAGATGTACTCAGTGCCGTCAAGTTCATAATTCATCCTTATGGCATGGGCTTTGATGGTGATTCCGCGTTCCCTTTCCAAATCCATATTGTCCAAAACCTGGTCTAACATATGTCTTTTAGGGATAGTATGGGTGACTTCCAAAAGCCGGTCAGCTAAGGTAGACTTGCCGTGGTCGATATGGGCTATGATGCAAAAATTGCGAATGTTTGCCTGAGTCATGGGTGCAAAATAACTATAATAGGGGATTTTATCAACAAAGGATAGAGAATAAGCACCACTTAGGTAAAAACAGAGTCGTGTCAGTAAACCCGATTTCCACCACCTCCAAATATATGTTCGTAAGAGCGGTCAAACTTTCCCGAAAACTGTCGATAAAAATATAGTAAAAAAGGAGAACTTATGTCACCAACCGTTACCGTATCTGAAAAGAAGGCCTTGGCTTTAGACGCCGAAGCCAAAAGATTAATAGATTTCAAAAAGCAGAATATCAAGAAAAAAGATTTCACTCCCTGTCCCCAGTGTACCACTCTGGTCAATATCCAGGCCAATAAATGCCCCCATTGCGCCTCCAGCATCGCCGAGCATACCCGAAAAATCAGAGAAGAATTAAAAAAGCTGGATGAGCTGACCTACCAGATGTTCGAGCTGCACAAAAGGGAAATGGAGATTTATCAGCAGGAAGTGGGGAGCAAGCCGTTGTGGGTGAGAATCAAGGACTTTTTCAACGAGCCCCAGGTAATTCAGGATCTAAAAATTGTGCTGCCTTCTTTGGTCAGTTTCTTCGTCCTGGTTTTATTTTTGCGGGGTAAATCAGTTGGTTTGATATTCTGGCTGGTCTCATTGGTAGGTGGTTTTTTAATTTATTCTTTGTTTAAGAAGTGGAATTTGAAGAAATATATCACGGTAGATTTGTATCGCACGGTTCTGGTTTTCGGTATAATAATAATTCTGGTCTCTTCTCTGGGGAGCACCGGTAAATTCTGGCCCAACATCTCCTTTATGAAAAGCGGGGTGGAGGTCCAATCTTCATCCGCTATAGTGCGGGTATTACCGGCTACCAATTCGGATATTGTCACCACGGTCTATCAGGGTGAAGATCTGAAAGTGCTGGGTAAAAGAGGGGCCTGGTATAAAGTTACCACCGAATCTGGCAGAACCGGATGGATACATTCTTCGGTGGTGAAATGATTTTTTTTACTCCTTGAGCCGACTCTTACTGAGTTAATGATTCCTTAGCTAATCACCGGATTTTACTCACTTCCTCCGGCCAGCTCCGACTGAAGCTTTAGTTTTTTCCCCTTTTTTGTTTCAGTCACAAATTCGGCATCTTCTTCGTCGGTTTTTCTCTGCAAGAGATTTTCTCCCTCTTTTTTCTTATAAATAATCACAAAGCTGATAGCTTGACCCGCAGATATTATGGCCAAAGCATAAGAGAAGATCACAAATCCGATTAAGACAAAAGTAATACCCAAGATAAAAGCCGCAATCTCGCCGGACCAGTTCAAAGCCACCCCTTCCGAAGGGGCGGGAATCTGAAAACCAAATGAGATTCCGGCAAAAAGATTGGTCATATAATTAGTTACCGATGGATTATAGGGGAGATAGGCCAACCCCCCTTCGATTAAATTATACAGTTTGTCCGACATAAAGATGCCACAGACCCAGATGGTCAATTGAATGGCCCGGAAGCAAAAATAGCCGAAGATAAAAGAGCCGACTTTGGCTAAAACTCCTAAAATGCCGGTATAAAGAAAAAACCTCCAGGGCTGATTCCAGGTAGTTGAAAAGGACTGCACAATGGTCTCAAAACTGTCCTCCGGCAGAGTTCCCACAATGGCCGGTGCCAAGATTAGGGAGTTGAACAGAACAAAAACTATATACACTGCAAAAAGAGCCACCACAAAAATCGGCAGACCGAAAAATAAAGCAAAACCGATTTCCCCCAACACCGGGATTTTTCCTAAAAGCCCGATTAAAAGTCCGCAGGCCAGAAGAAAAATGAACATCAACAGAATCGAAAGCGGTGACAGCAAAACCGTTTTCCAGTTTTTCTTCAAAAATCTGACCGCCTCTTTGGCAGAATAAAACTCATCCCCTTTGAGCTGCTCATAGGTTACCTTGGCCACACAGGTATTGGTCAAAAGCCAGCTTACCAGCATAAATACAACTCCGGCACCCCAGATGGCCCAGGAAATCCAGTTATTGAAAACAAAATCATAAAGGGGGAATAAACCATAGGAATCCCAGGTTTCAGAAATTGAAATTTCAGAGAATAAATAAGCTGTATAAGTCAAAAACAGATAACCCAAGTATCCCAGAACAAAACCAGAGGTCTGGATAAAAAGTTTTTTGCCGGAAAGGGCTAAACGGGGGGCGCGGAAGATGTCTCGGTAATCAAAATAAAAGTTAGGCATTGCTCCTCCTTTTTGATTTAAGGGAAAAAGGTCAAGGGAATTTAAACAGAAAAAATCCGGTTTGTCAAGATGGAATTGGAGTTAAATTATTCACAACAGATTAAACAGATTGAACGGATGATTCTATGAAAACTCGTAGACCCAGGTTGTCCTCAACCTGGGACCAGATTTGATTTTTTCCAGCTTTGAATTTTAGCCACCAATTTATTATAAACCCACCCAGCCAACCAGCCAATTATAAAAGGAAAAGCCAGTGAAGAAAAAAATCTGACCAGGGCAATCTGCGAGCCCAGGATGGGCATCTCCCAGACCAGAAAGCGATTTATCCCAATCAAAGACCAGGCCGCGATGTAAGTTGTAATCGGTCCCACGCCGGCCCCTTTCGCCAGAAAAGAAGCCAATATCGGAAAATGCAGAAAAGGTCCGCCCGGAGTCAAAGAGCCAGCTACCATTCCGATTAAAAGTCCTTTGTTGCCGGAATCTTTCCCGATCCATCTGGCAATCAGTTCTGACGGCAGTAAAACTTGTAAAAATCCGGCAATAGCAAAACCCAAAAATAAATTGGGCAAAACTTTCAGGAAAATATTCCCTCCGGCCGCAAAGCTTTCCCCTACCAAGTCAGTCCCTCCTTTGCGAAAAGCATAATAAGTCAAAGCCAGTACCAAGATTCCCAGGATAATCCAAGAGATGTACATACGGTTGCTCCTTTGCGCTTTCATTTAGCTGAATAAAATCGAAGCATTTTAGTTTTCAAATTACTATAATTGAAAAGAATAATACACTTTGTCAAGCTAAAAGTCATTTAATGAATGAATCTTCAAGTATGTTACATAAGGGAGTAAAAAGATGTCAATAAACCGAAACCCTTCTAATTTCCCTGCTTAATTTTTGAACAATCCGGTTTAACCCATTTGGTTACACCATGGCGTAGCCATTTAAAATCAAGCTTTTTCCAGCCCCAGTCGATATCTAAAATAGCCCGGAAATGCAAAAAAAGACTTGATTTTTCAGCCAAATCGCTTAAATTATATGATTGAGAAGGACCAGATGTCTCTTTTGAAGACTGAATCAAAAAGGACCCAGACCCCAGAGCCGTTTGATATTCTGAAGCAGAAACTGGGTCAGGATTTGAAAGAAATGGTGTCGTTGGCACCCTACACCACTTTTAGAATCGGAGGTCCGGCAGATTATTTTTACCAAGCCAGAACTCCGGAGAAGTTGATGGAAGCGGTGATGTCAGCCAAAGAATTAAACATCAACTATTTTTTATTAGCCGGCGGGAGCAATATTTTAATCAATGACCAGGGTTTCCGGGGGCTTATCATCAGAAACGGCTGCGACAAAATAGAAGTTTCAGGAGAAAAAATTGTAGCCCAGTCCGGAGCGGTCTTGCAGGATGTGGTAGATAGTGCCTATGAAAATTCCTTGACCGGGTTTGAATTTGCCACCGGAATAAAAGGTTCTTTAGGTGGAGCGGTCTATGGCAATGCCGGGGCTTTCGGACATGCGGTGGGAGAGATTTTAAGCGGTGCGGTTCTTTTTACGGCTGCAGGAGAGATAAAAGTGGTTGACAGAGGGTATTTTGACTTCGTATATAGAGGTAGCAAATTAAAACAGTCAGGCGAGATAGTGCTGTCGGCCTCGTTTCAGCTGCAGAAGGGGAATAAAGAAGAAATAAAAAAAAAGATGGATGAAATTATGGATTTGAGAAACACCAAGCATCCCCACGAAGAAGGCTCGGCCGGCTCTTTTTTTAAAAACATCAAATCTGCTGATGGCAGCAAAGTCACTCCGGCCGGAGTTTTGTTAGAGCAGGTGGGCGCCAAAGAATTGAAAATCGGGGACGCGGCGGTATTTTATAAACATGCCAATATCGTGGTCAATTTGGGGAAAGCCCAAGCCAGCCAGGTCCTGACCATCGTCAGAACCATGCGGGAAAAAGTCAAAGAAAGATTTAATATTCAGCTGGAGCCGGAGGTTCTATTTTTAGACCAGTACGGCCTGGAAAAAGTATAACCCTAAAAAAAGGAGGTCAAAAATATCGCCTAGTTAAAGAGAAAAAAACGGAGTAAATTTGATGTCAGTGGAGTCAAGTCAAAAAACCGCCAGCAGGTGGGGTATCTTTATTCTTGGGGCGGTTATTATTTTCCTGGTGCCTAAGTTTGCCCCGGCTCAAGGGATACAGCTTAGTTTGAAGAATCCCTGCAATAACGGGTTCACCAATCATCTGACCACGCCAACTCCGGGATTATCAATTGTATTTGAATCTTTACCCTTATTAAAACCCCCGGCCAAAATCTCCCGCAAAGTTTACTGTTCCGACGACCATTGCGCAGTTTACATCAATCACAAAGTGGGGGAGACCCAGCTTTTGGAGCCGGTAACTTTCGATTTAGGGCGATACTTAAAATATTCCAGCGAAGCCCTTTTGGAAAAAACTTGGAGAGAAAAATCTACTCAATCCCTGGCCAAGACCCAGGATGCCAAAGGGGCCGGGAGTCTTCTGCAGTATGAAATCCCCTTTAAGTTTCCCAAACTTATTTCCAGCATCATCGGTGAAGGTGGGCCCAGCTTACAGGTCACCGGTTACCGCCGCATCAGCTTTGCCGGCCGCAGCCAGTGGATAGACGGTTTGAAATCCACCGCCACCAATAGGCAATCCAAGTTTCCTTCCCTGACCATGGAGCAGAAGTCCGCTTTTACTATCAATGGCAAGGTGGGGAGTAAAATTTCGGTCAAGGTGGACGAGGACAGCCAGAGGCAGACTGACTTAGAAAATAGAATCATAATCAGATACGCCGGGGAAGAGGATGAAATCATTCAGGCGGTCGATTTGGGGAATACCAATTTATCCATCGGGGGAGCTAATTTTGTGGGATACAGCCAGAACATTCAGGGACTCTTCGGCATCAAAGCCAAAGCCAAAGTGGGGGGAATGGATTTGACTGTAATCACCAGCCAGCAAAAAGGGGCTACTCAAAAAGACCGGTTCTTAGCCGGCGCCAAAAGAGAGCCGATTATCCGACGGGATTACGAATACTGGCCTAATACCTTCTTCTTTCTGGGAAGACCGATTCCGGTAGACAGTAATGGGGTAGACCGAACTGATGCTAATAAAAACAACAGCCGCTTCATAAGAGTAGATGGTTTTTCTGCTGGTGACTCCATTTCCAAGATAGATGTCTTTGTGCGCAGCAGTTCAGTGCCGGATAGCAGCTCCAATCTCATGTGCCTGGCTGTAGTTAATCCAGATAGCTTGCCCGACACGTCGTCAGCGGACTTCAAAAGAAACGAAATAGAAGTTAGCAAGTTCAGGCGCTTAGATTCGGACAAATATTTTGTGGAGAAAAAGCAGTTCTGGATAAAGTTAGCTCAAGGATTAAATCCGGAGGATGTTTTGGCGGTTTATCTGGAAATTACCCGTCCAAATAAGTCAGTTTATTATATGGGTAAACTTGACTATGACACGATCATCTCGGGTAATGATGTTACCAATCTCTTAAAATTAATCAAGGACAATAACCCCCAACCTAATTATACAACCTGGGATTATGAATGGAAAAATGTCTATTATTTGGGAGCCACCAATATTGACAAAGACGGGTTTAAGTTAGACATCTATAAGGGGAAACCGGACGCGGAAAATCTGCAGGTAGATAAAAACAGTCAGGGTACAATCCCAATCCCCTACATAAGAATTTTGGGTTTGGACCGGTTCGATTTGTCCGGACAACCGAATCCTGATAATTTAGTGGATTTGAGCCAGATTGACTTGTTTCAGGGATATCTCCGTTTTCCACAGTTGCAGCCCTTTGCGGCAGACACCAGCTATGCGGATACCAGCTATAACGGGATTATGGAGGATACTTTAGCGATAAAATTAGATACACTTTACAGAACCAATCTGCTTGATGTTAAAAACGCAGCCAGCCAATATTACATCTATTTTGAAGGCGCCACCCGCCAGACCGAATATTATTTAGGGCATAGCCCGATTCTGGAGGGTTCAGAAAGAGTAACTTTGAACGGCAGGGTTTTGACCCGGGGGATAGATTACAACATACTCTATGAGGTCGGACAAGTGGTATTTTTAAATCAGGAAATTTTGGACCCCAACGCGGAAGTCAACATAGATTACGAATACGCCCCCATCTTTCTGCCGGAAAAGAAAACCCTGTTCGGGATTCAGGGAGGACAGGTTTTCAGCAGTCACTTCCGGTTGAATTTCAACGCCTTATACAGCACCGAAAAAAGCTCCGAGACCCGGCCCCGGGTGGGGCAGGAATCCAGCCGCAATTTTGTGTGGGATACCAATTTCGGCTTGGACTTGAGCCCGTCCTTTATGACCAAATTAACCGACGCTCTCCCTTTTGTCCAAGCCACCAACCCCTCCAAATTTCAGCTTTCAGGAGAAATAGCCCAGTCCTTGCCCAATCCCAATATCCGCAACAAGGTGTACATCGATGATTTTGAGGCGGTTCAGGATTATACTGATTTAGGAATAAGAAGAAGCACCTGGACCCTTTCCAGCCCACCGGAGGGAAAATCTTTAAGCCAGCGGGGTCGTTTAATCTGGTATAATCCCTGGAACCAGGTGTTTGTCAAAGATATCTGGCCCAACAAACAGACCTTAAATACCGAAAACAAAGTCAATGTCTTAAATTTACAGCTCACCCCGAATCCATCCTTAGCCATTCCGGACAGCTCCTGGGGGGGAATCATGCGAGCTATCTATGGGGGGAGCCAGAATCAGGTCAAGACCAAGTACTTGGAAATCTGGGTAAAAGGTAATACAGGAATTTTAAAAGTTAACCTTGGCCGGGTCAGTGAGGACCTTGACGGAGATGACACTTTAGATACAGAAGATATACTCCGCAACGGTATCCGGGATAATCTCCTGGATGACGATGAAGATACTGGGTTAGACGGAGTGGCTGATAGTCTGGAACCTGACTATCCTGGTGTCATAGATTCCAGTCATGATAATTGGGATTATTCAAATCGTGACGATTACTCCAAAATAAACGGAACTGAAAACAATCGCAACGACCCGGACCGGGGCCGAAGACCGGATACCGAGGATATCAACTCCAATAATTGGCTGGATTTACTGCAAAACTATTTTGAATTTTCAATTGACTTGAGCAGTAGTTTGTTCGAGGTCGACAGCACCAGATACAATGGCTGGAGATTATACCGCATCCCCTTAAGAGATTCTACTCTGACCCAGAATTCCGCCTTTTACCGGGAAGTAGGGACTCCCCAGTGGGACCTGATTCATTTTGCCAGAATCTGGCTGACCGACACAAATATTCCGACTACGGTGCAGATCGCCTCAATTCAATTAGTGACCAACCGCTGGCAGAATTTACCCGTGACAGTCAAAGATACCAATGATGTTGTCCAGTACGGTGAAAAATTTGATATTGCAGTAAAAAATACCCAAGAAAACTCAGATTACGCTAACGATCTCCCACCGGGAGTAGCCGGCAATTTGAACCGCAACACCAACGTGCGGGAGAAGGAGCAATCTTTGGTTTTAGTCTATGAAGACTTAAGACCGGGACACACCGGTTCAGCTTATCGCAATTTCTTCGGGGCCGAAGATTATACCCTGTATAACAAGCTTAAAATGTTCGTGCATGGTCCCATTTCAACGGATAAAGTCAGCTTCTTCTTACGAATCGGTCCGGATTCCACTAACTATTATGAATACCGAACCACAGTTTACCCGGGCTGGGATGCGCGCAACGAAGTGGTCATGGACTTTGCCAAGATGACCGGTCTGAAAAACTATCTTTTGGAGCGGCTGGCTCAAGACCCTACCGCTGCCAGAGAGACCACGGACGCTAATTATACGATTAAAGGGAATCCCAGCTTATCTGTTATCAAATGGTTTGTAGTGGGAGTCACCAACGAAGATTCACAACCGGTGACAGGTGAAGTCTGGATTGATGAATTGACCTCCACTGATGTCAGAAGAACTCCGGGCTGGGCTCAAAGTGTTAACCTGACTGCTGCTTTCTCTGATTTTGTCAGCATAAGCGGGACTTTTCGCAAAGTGGACAGCGAATTTCACAATCTGGGGGCCAAGGCCGGCTCCGGGGTCAATGAGACCTACTCTTCTTTTCAAATCAGCAATTTCTCTCTTTCTAAATTCCTGCCTCCGGGCCTGGGTTTGAATCTGCCCATGTCTTACGCTTGGCAGAAGTCCGAAAAATTACCCCGCCTAAGAGTTGGCTCAGATATCGTTTTACCCAAGGAATTGAGAGCCGAAGAGAGATCCGAACAAACCACTCAATCTTTTTCCTTTTCACCATCTTTTACCAAAAACACCAACAACTGGCTTTTGAATTTGACTGCTAGAAGGATTTCCACCGCTTATTCCTACTCCCAGGTCCAAGGCCGAAATCCAGCCCTACCAAGTTTCAAGACCAGCTCTTATGGTTTAAATTTAGGGTACGATTTATCCCCCCGCACGGAGCATTCCTGGAGTTTGCTTAAGTGGCTCTCTTTTCTTCCAGACAAGATAAATAGCACCAAGTTTTCTCTATTGCCCAAAGATTTAAAATTCGGAGGGAGTTTAAGCGGCAACCGCAGTTACCAGATCAATAGCTCAAATGTGGTAACCAACGTTTATAATCGCAATTTTAACGGTAACATCACCGCCAGTATGAATCCCTTAAAGAGTATGAGCTTAAATTACAGCTTCAACACTGCCCGAGATTTAAGAGATGCTAAAGCTATAATCTTTTCCTTAAATCCCAAAAAAGCTAAATTGGGGGTTGAGCTAAATCGGAAACAAACTTTCACAAGCAGTCTAAACCCCAAATGGTTTGAATTTTTGGACCAGACCTTCACTTACCGAGCCGACTACACCGAAAATTCAGACCCCAAACAGAACCAAGCCGGTGCCAGAGTAGTAAACAATGGAAGCTACACGGGGTTAAGCGGGACTTTTCACTGGAAAAAACTTCTCTCCGGGCTTTTGCCCAAGGGGAAACCACCTCAAACCCCGACTGCCAAACCTCCTAGCAAAACTCCAGAAACCCCCAAAGTGGAGACCAAACCACAAACCAAAGGTTCACCAGGCATGGTCAAGCAATTCTTCGGATTCATCTTCGGGCTCCCCGGCAAAGTGAACCCCATCTCTTTTTCCTGGTCCAAGGATAAAAGTTTCCGCAAAGCCGGTCTTTTGGGGAGGCCCAGTTTGGCATATCAGTTCGGTTTTTCAGATGACCCGGGTGTCAAAGTGATATCAGATCCCCAGTTGGCTAGCAGTGATGGTGGAAATTTCGGCAATTCTTACAGCTTCAGCAGTGGTGCCACAATCGGCAAAGGTATGGATCTGCGTTTCGGCTACAGCTACAGGTATGGCCGAACCCAATCGCCTTCAGAACCGACCTTCAGCCGCAGCAAGAGCTATCCGGATCTGACTTTCAGCTGGTCCGGTCTAGAGAAGTTCAAATATATCAAAAAATGGCTCGGTTCTGCCGCTTTTCAGCTCAGCTATGCTCATAAAATCGATGAAGGGGGAAACCTGCGAACCAAGGAGCTCAACAGCCGGGGAGAAGGGACCAGCTTTTCTCCTTTAGTGGGTTTAAACCTTAAATGGAAAAACGGGGTAACCAGCAACCTCAGAGTCGACAAGACCACCAGAACCGGCTCTGATTTAAGAGCAGCCGGAGGAAATCAAGCCGTAACCAAAAACGACAACTTAGGTGTCACGGTCTCCTCCAGTTATGCCTTCAAAGCTCCTCAAGGGATAAAATTTTTCTTCCTAAAAGGGCTTAAGTTTGAGAGTAATCTGTCTTTGGGATTGGATATTTCCTACCGGTCAGGTTTGACCAAGACTTCGGTCCAGGGGAAAGAATTTAATATCACCCAAAATACCACTGAACTGTCCATCGCTCCGCGAGCCAGCTATAACTTCTCTTCTCAGATTAACGGAGGTCTGCAGGCCCGCTGGGCAGAGCAACATAACAAAAAAGACGGCACCAAACAGCATACCCGGGAGCTCTCTTTCTGGATAGAGCTGAGATTTTAATGCCCAAATTCTTTTGCTTACAGCATGGCGTTAGCCATTTACTTCTGTTTAGAGCCGCCCTGGCTCTATCTTTGTTTTTTTCTTTTAACTGTTCCAAGACAGTTCCCCAATTTGATGCTCAAAGAGCTTTTGGCTACCTGCAAAACCAGTGTGATTTCGGTCCCCGCAATCCCGGTTCCGAAGCTCACCAAAAAACAAAACAATATCTATTTGACAGTTTAAACAAATTGACAAATCTGGTTTCTACCCAAGAGTTTATTCATTTCGATTCCGCTTTGAAGAAAGAGCTCATTTTGACCAATATTGTGGCGACTTTTTATCCGGAAGAAAAGGAGAGAATTCTGCTCTGCGCTCATTGGGATACCAGACCCTGGGCTGACCAAGACCCCCAGGTTGAAAATATAACTCAACCTATATTGGGTGCCAATGACGGTGCTTCAGGGGTTGCAGTTTTGCTGGAATTGGCTCATATTTTATCACAAAAAAAACCAAAATTTGGTGTGGATATAGTTTTCTTTGATGGGGAGGATTATGGCAGGCAAAGGGATTTGAAAAACTTCTGCCTGGGCTCCAGTTTTTTTGCCAAAAATTTACCCATTGCCGGACCTAAATTCGGAATCCTGTTGGATATGGTGGGGGATAAAGATTTGAATATTTATAAAGAACAGTATTCTTACACTTATGCTCCGGAGATTGTAGATTTGATCTGGAGCAAAGCCAAGAAGCTAGAGCTAAACAGTTTTCATGACCAAGTCCGTCATTCAGTCTGGGATGACCATATGCCGTTGATCTTGGCTGGAATTCCAACTGTTGATATTATTGATTTTGATTATCCTTATTGGCATACTTTGCAGGATACGCCGGATAAATGCTCTGAACAGAGTCTGGAAACGGTGGGAAAATTATTAATTTCAATTTTATATGATTAATTTTACACCTCAGGAAAGAAAAGCTCTCATTTTTTTGACTGTAGTTTTGCTTCTAGGGAGCGGGATTACTTTATACAAGAAATATCATTCTGATTTTGCCCCGGAATTACTTTTGAAACCTAAAGCAAAGGTGGTTGAATCTAATTTAAGTCAGCAGGACTTAAATTCGGTTGCCGACACTTCCACCGTTATTCCAAAGGAAACATCTCCGCCACAGCTTTCAGAAGAAAAAATTCGGCAGGTGAATCTCAATTCAGCCACGCAAGAGGAACTGGAAAACCTGCCCTCGATTGGTCCGGTCTTAGCTAAAAGGATTATCGAATATAGGAATCAAAAAGGGGGATTTAAAACAATCGAGGAAGTCAAACAGGTTCATGGCATCGGGAATAAGATTTTTGGGAAGATTAAAAATTATATTAGCGTAAATTAAGTTCCGCACTTCTAATTTTTGTATTAAATTATCTTCACATAAATCAATTTCGACAAGCAAATGAGAATCATTTCCGGTGATTTGAAAGGAAGAAAATTAAAATCGGTAGGGAAATTAAAAATCCGTCCTCCCTTAGATAAAGTCAAGCAGGCGATTTTTGATATTCTGAAAAATGACATTGTTGACAAAGGGGTCTTGGACCTGTTTGCCGGGTCCGGCTCTCTGGGGATTGAGGCGGTTTCCCGAGGGGCTAAAAAAGTAATTTTTGTGGAAAGCTCTTTTAAAAATCAGAAACTTTTGAAAGAAAATATTAATATGCTCAACTTGGGGGATAAGGTAGAGGTGATTCTGGCGAATGTGTCTAAATTTTTGGATATTCTGTATGAGAAAAAGCTACAGTTCGACTTGATTTTTGTTGACCCTCCTTTTCTGAAAAATTGGGCTCAGAAAATTTTAGATAAAATTGAGCAGTATCAGATTTTAAAGCCGGAAGGGATTGTGGTTTTGCGTCATCATAAAAAAGAAATCCCAGAGACCAGCATATTGTGCTTAATCAAGCAAAGAAAATTTGGTGACAATCTGGTTTCTTTTTATATATTTCCGCCAGAGGCGGATCCGCCTTCGGCGGAAAGACAGGAGAAAAGATGAGGACTGCGATTTATCCCGGGACTTTTGATCCAATCACTAATGGACATCTGGATTTGATTGAGAGAGCTACGGTTCTGTTTGACCAGCTGTATGTGGCGATTGCGGATAATCTGGAAAAGGAGCCTCTTTTTTCAAACGCGGAAAGAGTGGAGATGGTGAAGGGGTGTGTGAAAAATAAAAAGAATATCAAAGTGATTTCTTTCACGGGATTGCTGGCGGATCTGTCCAAGAAATTGAAAGCGGTGGCGATTATCCGGGGTTTGCGGGCGGTGTCGGATTTTGAGTATGAGTTTCAGATGGCTCTGATGAACCGCAAGCTGTATGCGAATGCGGAGACGGTTTTTTTGATGCCGTCGGCTCGCTATACTTTTTTGTCTTCGACTTTGATTAAGGATATTGCCAGATTTGGGGGGGATATTTCGAAGTTTGTGCCAAAGATGGTGGAGAGGAAGTTGAAGGAGAAGTTTAGAGTGTAATTTTGAGAGAAGGTCGGGTGCAGTGACCTTACCCACGAAAGAATATAAACGCAGACTGAAGTCTGCGGCTACCGCCATAAGTTGGTAGTCGCAACCTTCAGGTTGCGGAATATGAAACTTCTTTTGATGGGTAGCTCTGGATCCCTGTACCCAGAGGATAATTTCCTAAGATGGTGTAGAGAAAGTTGAGGAAGAAGTTTAGTGTGTAAATTTTAGATAAGCTCTATGGCGAAAATCGCCACAAGCACTTGGTATTGCGATAGAAAATTGGTGAGAGAATTCATCCTTCAATAAATGATTGCAAAAAAATATTCATTGATTTTATTCTTCCTTCTGGCTTATTTTATATCTTGGGTAATTTGGGCTCCCCTGTGGCTTCCATATTTTAATATTACTTCTCTTCCTGTACTGCCTTTTCATCACGCTTTTGGATCAATCGGTCCTTTATTGGCGGCTTTTATCATTCTTTGGTTTGAAAAAGGGAAATCGGGTGTTAAGCAATTGGTAGGTCGAATGTTTCGTTGGAGAGTTAAGCCGGTTTGGTACGCTATTGCCTTGGTGGGGCCGTTCTTGCTCTTTGGGATTGCCCTTTTAATAAATTACTTTTTGACGGGAGAATTTAGATATCAAGGAATCGGAGTGAGTAAAGAGTTTCCGCAATTCGGCTTTTTGGCTTTTCTTGCTTACAACATCGCAACTTTTGGCTATGGAGAAGAAACAGGCTGGCGTGGATATGCTTTGCCCAAACTTCAAAACAGGTTTAAGGCCCTTTGGGCCAGCATGATATTAACTGTTGGCTGGGCTCTTTGGCACGTCCCACTGTTCTTGTATAGACCTGGCTATACGGAAATGGGTTTCCAAGATATTCTGGGCTGGTTTATTTCTTTGCTTGTCGGCAGCATCCTTTTGACTTGGCTTTTTAACTCTACCAGAGGAAGTATATTAATTGCTGCTTTATTCCACGCCACAATTGACATTGCCTTTACATCCGATATTACAAACATTCAAATAGTGAATTATATGGGAATGTTAATTACCGTTTTTGGGGTTGCAGTATTGGTTATGTTTAAGCCAAAGAATTTATCAATATTTGAAAGACAAAAGACATGAAAAGTAGTGGGTAGTCCAGTGGCAGAAGCTACTGGTGAGATTCTGACGCCGTTTATACCCTCTCCTTTAAAGGGGAGGGCAAGGGAGGGGTTAGTTCGTCCCGTATAAAACGGGACGCTACAAATAACTCATAAAAAGAAGGAGTGGAAAAATGAAAAAATGTGGTCCTGGAGGAGTGGTGTATTTTTTTGGTTTTGTCGGAGCCGTCGTCTATTTTATCCGACACGCTGACAGCTTTTGGGCCGGAGTCCTGGGTTTTTTCAAAGCCCTGGTTTGGCCGGCATTTCTGATATACAAGTTGCTCGAGTTTCTAAAAATGTAAATTACTACAGACCTCACCCCTCCCCTCTCCTACAGGAGAGGGAGAGAAATTTCCTCCCCTTGTAGGGGAGGGCTAGGGTGGGGTCAGTCACTGGTTCCCTCTCCTCTAAGGGGAGGGCAAGGGAGGGGTTAGTTATTAAAGTTGGTTGTGTTATGTAACAATTCCAGAATCACGAAAGCTCGAAAACTCAATTAGGGCTTTCGTGCATTTTGTGTCTTCGTGATTCAGACCACTTTGTGCCTGTAACGCCCTATTTTATATAGGGCGTGCGTCCCCCGATGAATCGGGGGACGCTACATTTAAAAATTAATTATTTCTCCAACTGCGAATATTTCTTTCTCCCCTCCACAAACAGATTCCCTCCCCAGCAATCCTGCGCCACAATCACCGGCATATCCACCACCTCAAATTTCCGCACCGCTTCAGTCCCCAAATCCTCATAACAAACCAACTCACTTTTAGTAATGAATTGAGAAATATAAACCCCGGCTCCACCAGTAGCCAAAAAATAAACCGCTTTATACTTTTTCATCGCCTCCATAGTTTCATCCGCCACCGCCCCTTTCCCGATAAACCCTTTAATCCCCAAGGCAATCAATTTCGGCGCATATTTACTCATCCGGTAAGCGGTAGTCGGTCCGGCTGAGCCAATCACCTGGCCCGGTCTGGGAGGGGTTGGTCCAACGTAGTAAATAACCTGCCCTTTCGGCTCAAAAGGGAATTTTTCCCCTTTTTCAATGCACTCCACTAATCTTTTGTGGGCGGCATCTCGGGCAGTGTAAAGAAAACCGGACAGTAAAATTCTGTCTCCGATTTTCAGAGTTTCAACCAATTCATCCGTGAAGGGGGTGAAAATTTTCTTGGCTTGATCGGACATACCAACCTCCAGTCTGGCCTGCGTGAAATGCTTGTTTATCCCCAGAATAATTGATTCTAAAAACGATGTCAAATCCTCAATTAAAAAAACGGCTCTGTCTGTTATAACAGAACCGCCTCTGTGCTTCAGCTTTATGGACCACCTATAACTTAGGTCCAGCCCCAATCAATCTCTTGGCCTCGGGGTTGTCGGTAAATTTCTGGAAATTGTTGACAAACATCCCGGCTAATTTCTTAGCCATTTCGTCATAGGCGCTCTTGTCCGCCCAGGAATTGCGAGGATTCAGAATGTTCTGGTCCACTCCCTGAAGAGCAACCGGAAATTGCAGCCCAAAGATCGACAGTTCCTGATAAACTGCTTTATCTAGAGAGCCATCAAAAATAGCATCGATGATAGCCCGAGTTTGCCTAATATCTATCCTCTTTCCTACTCCATATCTTCCACCTATCCAGCCAGTATTAATCAACCAAGCCCTGGAGCCATATTTTTTAATCTTCTGCCCCAGTATCTCAGCATATTTGGAGGGATGCAAGGTCAAGAACGCCGCTCCGAAACAGGAAGAAAAAGTAGCTGACGGTTCAGTTACCCCCAGTTCAGTTCCAGCCACCTTAGCAGTGTACCCGCTCAAGAAATGATACATGGCCTGCTCGCTGGTGAGTTTGGCAATCGGTGGAAGAACCCCGAAAGCATCACAAGTTAAGAAAATAATATTCTGCGGGTGTCCTCCCTTGGAGACCGGCTTGACAATGTTGTCAATGTGATAAATTGGATAAGAGACTCGAGTATTTTCCGTCTTTTTGCTGCTCTTGAAATCTATTTCTCCGGTAGCAGGGTTATAGTCAACATTTTCCAAAAGGGCGTCTCTTTTAATCGCCCGATAAATCTCCGGCTCTTTTTCCGGGTCTAAGTTAATACATTTAGCGTAGCAGCCTCCCTCAAAATTAAAGATACCATTATCATCCCAGCCGTGCTCGTCATCACCAATCAAGGCCCGGTTCGGGTCAGTGGAGAGACTGGTCTTGCCGGTGCCGGAGAGACCGAAGAACAAAGCGGTGTCTCCTCTTCTCCCCAGGTTGGCCGAGCAGTGAAAAGAGCCTATTCCTTTCAGGGGAAGGTAATAGTTCATGACCGAGAAGATTCCCTTTTTGATTTCTCCGCCATACCAGGTTCCGCCAATTAAAGCCATTCTCTCTTTCAGGTTAAAAGCCACGAAGACTTCTGAGCGTAGCCCCTGCTGGGCAAAATTAGGATTAGTGGTCTTGCAGGCGTTTAGGATGGTGAAGTCCGGCTCAAAGTCTTGTAACTCTTGTTCGGTAGGGCGGATGAACATGTTCTTGGCAAAGTGAGACATCCAAGCTACTTCGGTGACAATCCTGACCCGCAGGCGAGTTTCTGGATTAGCGCCGCAGAAAGCATCCGTGAGGTAGAGCTTCTTGCCGGTCAGCTGATTTATGGCTATTTTTTTGAGCTCCTGCCAGATTTCCGGTGAAACCGGCTTGTTGTCCGAGCTGGGCTGACCGGGTTTAGCCCACCAGACATGCTTGTCACAGCTTTCCTCTTGGACCAGGTATTTATCCTTGGGGGAGCGACCGGTGAACTTGCCGGTGTCGACCGCTAACGCTCCAAACTTGGTGACAACCCCCTTTTCTAAACCTTGCAGGCTGGGCTCGGTCTCGTGCTGAAATAATTCTGGGTAAGACAAATTTCGATAGACTAGGCTGGGGCGTAAATACTCTAGCCCTTTAAGCAACCTCTGGTCTACTTGTATTGACATGCTCCACGCGCCTAATTTATTGAGAAATTTTTCACAAAGTGAAGCAAAAAAACTAATTCAAAGAAAGAACCGAAACTACTTTACGCTCGCGGGCTTTTACTTCAAATTTCACTTTACCGTTCACCAGGGCGAACAGAGTATTATCCTTCCCCATCCCCACCCCCAAACCGGGGGAAATTTTAGTTCCTCTCTGTCTGACTAAGATATTGCCGGCAGCAACCAGTTCACCTTCAAATCTTTTAACCCCTAACCTCTGTCCGTGAGAATCCCGTCCATTACGGGTGCTCCCCATTCCTTTTTTATGCGCCATTACAATTTCTCCTTTATTCTTTAATTACAGTATTCTAAAATTTAACTTAAAGATGCTAAACTGTCAACTCTTCCGGGCGCTTTTGAGGTAATTTGCTTCCCAATCTGAAGGTTAGCTTGTCCTCGGTCTCAGATTTATCCACAAAAACTTCACAATCTCCCACAAATTTACCGGCTAAAATCTCTTCAGCCAATGGATCTTCTAAGTATTTTTGAATAGCTCTTTTGAGAGGTCTGGCTCCGAAAGTCGGGTCATATCCTTTATCAGCCAGAAATTCCTTGGCTTTGTCAGTCAGAGTAAAGCACAGCCCTTTATCAGCAATTCTTTTGGCCACATCTTTGAGCAGGATATCCACAATTTCCATGACTTCTTTTCGGCCCAAAGTCCGGAAGATGATAGTCTCATCAATTCGGTTTAAAAGTTCCGGATTAAAGGTCTTCTTGAGTTCCTCCAGAAGTTTCCCTTTCATGGCTTCATAGCTGGATTCCAAATCCACCTTCTGGAAACCCAAAGTGGATTTGCCGGAGCGGATATCCCTGGCGCCGATATTGGAAGTCATTATCACCACCGTGTTGCGAAAATCCACCTTTCGTCCGAAGCTATCGGTCAAAGAGCCGTCATCTAACATCTGCAGCAAAATATTGAACACCTCCGGATGGGCTTTTTCAATCTCATCCAAGAGCACCACCGAATAAGGTTTTCTTCTGACTCTTTCAGTTAGCTGTCCTCCCTCTTCATAACCCACATATCCGGGAGGGGCTCCGATCAACCTGGAAACCGAAAATTTCTCCATGTACTCCGACATATCAATTCTGATCAAAGAGCTTTCATCTTCAAATAGGAAAGATGCCAGGGCTCGGGCCAGTTCGGTTTTTCCGACTCCGGTGGGTCCCAAAAAGATGAAGGAACCTATGGGCTTGCGGGGGTCAGCCAGACCGGCTCTGGTTCTGCGGATGGCTTTGGAAATGGCGGTTATGGCTTCGTTTTGTCCTACCACCCTCTTGTTCACTACTTCTTCCATTCTCAAAAGTTTTCTGGATTCTTTCTCTTCCAGTTTGAAGACCGGAATATTGGTCATCTTGGAGACTACCTGGGCGATATCTTCGGTTTTAATCTCTTTGACTTCCCGGGCTCTTTCATCTTCCCAGTTCCTTTTGAGCTTTTCCAATTCTTCTTTTTTGAGCTTGATGTCATCCCGCATCTGAGCCGCTTTTTCAAACTCCTGGTTTTTTACCGCTATTTCTTTGTCTTTTTGTGAAGTGGCAATTTCCTGCTCCATCTCGGTGAAAACCGGGGGCTTGGTGTAAACCGATAAATGAGCCCGGGAGCCGGTTTCATCAATCACATCGATGGCTTTATCCGGCTGGAATTTTCCGGAGATATAACGGTCGGATAAATTGACCGCGGCATCGATGGCTTCATCTGAGATTTTGACATGGTGATGCTCTTCATATTTGGATCTTAGACCTTTCAGAATCTTAATGGTATCTTCCTTGGTGGGCGGATCAACCATTACAATCTGAAATCTTCGGTCCAAAGCCCCGTCTTTTTCGATATATTTGCGGTATTCGTTCAAGGTAGTAGCACCGATACACTGCAGTTCACCCCGTGATAAAGCCGGCTTGAAAATATTGGAAGCATCCAGAGAGCCTTCGGCTCCGCCAGCTCCTACGATAGTATGCAGCTCATCGATGAAAATAATCACATCTTTGGAGTTGATAATCTCATTCATGACCGCTTTCATTCTCTCTTCGAACTGACCCCGGTACTTTGTTCCCGCAACCAAAGCGGCCATATCCAGAGTCACGATTCTTTTATTCTCCAGAATCTGGGGGACTTTTCCTTCTACAATTCTTTGAGCTAACCCTTCGGCAATAGCAGTTTTTCCCACCCCCGGTTCACCGATTAAGACCGGGTTATTTTTCTTTCTTCTGGACAAAATTTGTGACACCCTTTCAATTTCGCTATCTCTGCCAATAATGGGATCCAATTTGCTTCTCCGAGCCAATTCGGTCAAATCTCGGCCGAAATGGTCTAAGGCCGGAGTTTTACTTTTCTTCCGTTTTTTACCGTAAGCCGAGGGTTTGCCGGAGATGATATTTTTTAATTCTTCGTAGGCTTCTTTGTAATCCACTTCATACATGGATAGAACCTGAGCCGCCACCCCTTCTTCATCTTTCAGAAGCGCCAGAAGAATATGCTCGGTATCAATATCTTTGGACTTCAAAGCCCGAGCTTCCTGTCCGGAAACTTCCAAGGTCTTTTTGGCTCTGGCAGTTAAAGGCAACTGACCCATGGTCATGGTGCCACCGGAGGGCTGCACCACATCTTCTATGGATTGCTTCAACTCATTTACTTCAATTCCAATATTGTTCAAAATATCCATGGCTTTGCCTTCACCCAGCTTAAGCAATCCCAGAAGCAGATGCTCGGTCCCGATATAATCGTGTCTTAACCGGGCTGCTTCATCACGAGCGTATTCAATGGCTTTACGAGCCCTCTCGGTGAACATCTCATTCATATAGAAAAATCCTCCTTACTTTGTCCTTTCTATTATAATTTACGCAAAAACTCTTAAAAGTCAAAGGATATTTTGTAAGTTTCTTGAAGCTAATGACTTGCATTGGACTTACCTTTTCCGTTCAGCTTTAATCTGACCAGTTCAGCCCGAGTGGCATCCCTTTCGTTGGCATCCATCTGGCGGTTGAAATATTTCTGCAGATGAGCCGGCTGAGATAAAACCAAAATTTCATTGATCTGGTTTAAACTGACCTGATTTATGGTACCGCAGCCCACTCCTAATCTCAGCGCCGAAAGTAAATTCATTACTTCCGTGGAAGAAAGCATCCTGGCATGTTTTAAGATTCCGTAGGCCCGCCAGATTTTATCCTCAATCTGATCCTTGGCATCCTTGAACAAAGTTTCCCGGGCTTTTTCTTCGGCTTCCACCACCTGGGCTACCACTTTGGATATACTTTCCAAAATCTCTAGTTCCGATTTCCCCAGAGTATTCTGGTTGGAAATCTGAAACAGATTTCCCAGAACATCCGACCCCTCTCCGTAAAACCCTCTCACCGCAATACTGGATTTGGTCATTTTGCTGATTACTCCGTCAACCTCCCGGGTCAGAACCAAACCGGGCAGATGAATCAGAATGGAAGCTCTCATGCCGGTTCCCACATTGGTGGGGCAGGAAGTCAGAAAACCGAACTCCGAATCGTAATCGAATTTCAAGATTTTTCCCAGTTCCTCTTCGGCCTGGCTGGAAAGCTGGTAGCACTCGTCTAGTTTCAAGCCCCCCTGCAGGGCCTGAATTCTCAGATGGTCTTCTTCATTGATCATAACGCTCAAAGTCTCATCCTTGTTGATAAATACTCCCTGAAAAGATTTACCCTGCAGAAATTCCGGAGAAATCAAATGTCTTTCCACCAGAAATGTCCGGTCCAAATCGGTCACTTCCGGGGAAATCAATAAATTTCCCTTTTTGAAGTGCGAATTTTTGGCCAGGGCCGCTTTAAATAAACTCAGGATTTTTTCTTTGTGGGCTTGGTCGGCCACCGGCGGAAAGGGGAAATTGGAAATATTGCGGGCGTGCCTGACTCTGGAAGAGATTACTATTCCGGCCGAGGTTCCGTCTCCGCTCAACCAGGAAGCCGGTTTTTTGACCATTTCTTCAAACATAGTCATCCTAATTTTTACTTATCATGGTTTTGATTTGGTCCCGGATCTGGGCCGCTTTCTCAAAATCCTCTTTTTCAATGGCTTTCCTCAATTCATCCTGCAGTTTTTTCTCCTCCTGCCAGCCTTTCAACAAATCCCCGGTGGGAATCTGAGGAGATTTTCCTTTGTGGACTGCAGTCCCATGAATTTTTTGCAGGAGTTCCGCAATCTGGGTTCTGAAGGTCACATAGCAGCTGCCACAGCCGAAGCGCCCCAGTTTACTGAAATCTGAAAATCCGTTGCCGCAGACCGGGCATTTTTTCTCCTCTTTGCCGGATTTTTTTTCCGTTACCAGACCGGCCATACTGGACAGAAGTTGAGTAAGAGGGAAGACCTGAACTTCGAAAGGGTTATTAAACCCTTTTTTGTCGGCGCAGTCCTTGCACAAATTCAAAGTGACTTTTTCGTTATTGACAATCTGGGTCAGATGAACTTTGGCGTCTTTCTTTTTGCAGTCTTGGCAGAGCATAATTTTAGTTATTCAGGTTGCTTTCTAAAAATACCTTTCCTTCCCGCATCTCAAATATTTTATCGGCTATTTTGGATAATTTTAGATTGTGAGTGGCTATAATAAAGGTCTGTTTTTTATTTTTATTCAAATTCACCAAAAGTTCAATCAGGTTTTCGGCCGACTTCTGGTCTAAATTCCCGGTCGGCTCATCGGCCAAAACCACCCGGGGGGAATTGACCAAAGCCCGGGCCACGGCTAATCTTTGCTGTTCTCCTCCCGATAACTCCATGGGCCTGTGATACCTTCTGTCTTTTAACCCCATCTCTTTCAAAAGTTCTGCGGCCTTATGCATAGCTTCTTCCTTATTCTCACCGGCTATCAATTTAGGTAAAATCAGGTTCTCTTGGCAAGTGAACTCCGGCAAGAGATGGTGAAACTGAAACACAAACCCGATGGTTTGATTTCTAAAGTTGGCTAAGCTCTTGTCGTCCAAGCTGAAAACTTCTTTATCATTTATATTGACCTTTCCGGCATCGGGCCGGTCCAAAGTTCCCAGAATATGCAGCAGGGTTGATTTCCCCACTCCGGAAGCACCCACCACTGCAATTATCTCACCGGATTTAACTTCCAGGTCTACACCTTGTAATACGTCCAGTTTCCCCGCCATTGTTTGATAGCTCTTATGCAGGCCTTGGGCCTTTAAGATAATATAGTTATCCATTTTGCTTTTACAACTGACTTTGAGATGATTTCAAGTTTTTCGCAAATTTCTTTTAATGGTTTAATTTTTGTTTTTTACTCAAAACGAATAGCCTCCACCGGATTTAACCCAGCGGCCTTTCTGGCCGGATAGATAGTGGCCAGGAAAGCAATTCCGACCGAGGCCACAGCCACCAAGACAAAATCCAGAACCCGCATATCCACCGGCAGGGAGCTGATAAAATAAATTTCAGACGGCAGAGAGATTACATCAAAGGTCTTCTGCAACCAGCATAAAATAAATCCTGCCCCGATTCCTAAAACAGTTCCGACCAATCCCACCGCCAATCCTTTGAACATGAAAATTTTCATAATCGACTGTGACGTAGCCCCCAGAGATTTCAAAATTCCGATTTCCTTTCTCTTTTCCAGAACAATCATAATCAGAGTGGAAATAATATTAAAAGCCGCCACCGCCACAATCAAGCTCAAAGCCAGAAACATAGCATATTTTTCCAAACTCATCCAGGAGAAAAGATTTTTATGCATCCGCATCCAGTCCACCGCCATGAAGTGAGGCCCGATTTTTCTCTCCAGCTCCCTTGCGACCTCGGAAGCGTGGTAAAAATTATCAATTCTAACTTCCAATCCTGTAACAGAATTTCCCAGATTAAAAAGTTTTTGGGCTTCCGACAATAGAATATATCCCAGAGCCGAGTCATACTCGAACATTCCGGTCTCAAAAATTCCCCCTACTTTGAATTTAGCCACCTTGGGAGTGGTGCCTAAGCTTAAATTTTCTCTGGCCAAGCTATAAACCACCAGGGTATCCCCGATTCTGACATTCAACTGGTCAGCCAAAGTTGTTCCCAATAAAATCTCAGGCAGACCGGTCGGGTCATCTTTTTCCAAATCAAAACTTCCGGCCAGCAGATTATTTTTCAGGTCGGTGACTTTTTCCTCCTCCTGCGGTATAATTCCACGAATGATTATCCCGTCGGTTTCATCCTTGGAAGAAATAGCTACTTTAGAATAGACAAAAGGGGCTACGGCTTTCACCTGTTTTTCTTGTGACAGTTGGGAGATTAAGCTCCAGTAATCTGAGAAACTATTCTCCTTGGCTGAGAAGATATTGATATGGGCAATGGTGCCGATGATTCTGGTTCGGACCTCTTTTTCAAAACCGTTCATCATGGATAAAACAAAAATCAGAGCCGCCACTCCGATTAAGATTCCGGCAATAGAGATAAAAGTAAAGATGGAAATAAAACCGGTTTTCTTCTTGGAAGCTAAATAGCGGCGAGCAATGAAGAATTCATAAGACATATAAGTTAGGAGACATCGCTCTCAGGTTTCATCTGAGGGAATAAAATCACTTCCCGAATGGAAGTGCAGTCAGTCAAAAGCATGGTCAATCTGTCAATCCCGATTCCTAAACCACCGCAGGGGGGCATGCCGTGTTCCAAGGCCTTTAAAAAATCTTCATCCAGAACCTGGGCTTCTTCGTCCCCCAAAGCTCTCAATTTCATCTGCTCTTCAAATCTTTCCCTCTGGTCTAAAGGGTCATTTAATTCCGAAAAAGCATTCCCTATCTCCAGACCATGAAGGTAGGCCTCAAATCTTTCAGTCAAATTGGGATTGGTCCGGTGCCTTTTAGCCAAAGGGGAAATCTCCAAAGGATAATCAATAACAAAAGTAGGTTGAATCAAACCCGGCTGCACTTTTTCTTCAAATATAGCTTCAATTAATTTCCCCCGATTATTTTTTTCCAGCTTGGCATTTAAATTTAAATCGCAGGCAATCTCAAAAATTTCAGGAGTCGATTTTTGGGACAGGTCTTTCCCAATTTTCTCTTGAATAGAGTCAAATAAAGAGATTCTTTTCCAGGGTGGGGTCAAATCAATTTTATCTCCCTGAAAGGTTATAGTAGCGCTTCCCAAAGTTTCCTTGGCCACAGCAACTATCATATTCTCTGTCAATTCCATAATATCATGATAATCTGCATAAGCCCAATACAACTCAATCATGGTAAATTCAGGATTATTATTTCTACCCATCCCTTCGTTTCTGAAATCTTTGCAAAATTCATACACTTTTTCAAACCCTCCTACAATCAAACGTTTTAAATACAGCTCATCTGCAATTCTCAGATATAAGTCAGTCCCTAAAGCATTATGATAAGTTTTAAAGGGTTTAGCCGAGGCACCCCCATAAATCGGCTGCAGAATTGGAGTTTCCACTTCCACAAAGCCCCTCTCATCTAAAAAATTGCGGATGGCTTTGGTGATTTTGGCTCTTTTGATAAAAATCTCTTTGACACCCGGGGTAGCTATCAAATCCAGATATCTCTGCCGATAGCGCAATTCCTTATCCTGCAGACCATGCCATTTTTCCGGCAGAGGCCGCAAAGATTTGGATAGCATCACCAAATCAGTAGCCCGGACCGTGATTTCACCGGTCTTGGTCTTGAACACCGTGCCAGTTACCCCGACTATATCTCCGATATCTAATAAATCCAGAAGAGAAAATTTCTCTTCTCCTATTTCATCTGATTTAACATAGACCTGGATTTTTCCGTTGTTATCCAACAGATGAAAAAAAGAGGTTTTTCCGTGATAGCGGAAAGTCACAATCCTTCCGGCTACGGTGACGGTGCGGGAATTCTGGGACAGGGTATCAAAATTCTGAATGATTTCTGCGGAAAGATGAGTCCTTTTAAAGCTGTAAGGATAGGGATTGAGATTTTTTTCTTTGAGCTTGGAAAGCTTCTCTCTTCTGATTTTTAAAAGTTCGTTTAATTCTTCCATAGTCGAACATAGTCAATAATAGTCAAACATAGAACTATTATTGACTATAATTTTAAATTTTTGTAATATAGCGCTTGAAAAAATAAGTGTCAAGGATGACTCACAGAAATACAGCCAAGATTAGAGACAACTAAAGATAATCTCAAAATAGAGACTATTATTTATTTGGTGATAAACCGGGGGGAGGAAGTGTGCTCGTGGACCGCTTCCCATTTTCCTTCCCGGTTTTCAAAGACGGTAGTAAACCGGCCGATCCAGGTCTGTTTTTTCTTGCCTTTGGTCAGTCGCATCTCCCAGGTTCCTTTGCACCAGGCGGTGCGACCCACCACTTTCACCGAAACCGAATCAAGGGCGAAGCCGGTTATCTCATAATCTTTGAAAAAATCCTCCCAGTATTTTTTGACCTCGGGCCAGCCGGAAAGCTGATTGAAATTCCCCAAAGGAAAAAAAGTAAGATTATTCTCATGAGCATAATAATTATCCAGAAGCTGGATATCCTCGCTGCGCATGGCTTTGGCGTAATCCTGGATTAAATCCAAGACTATTTTTTCGTTGGGAATATTTACTGTCTCTTTTTTCCTGATGCAGCCGGAAATCAATAATCCTAAGAGAAAAAAAATTATTAATTTTTTCATAGTTCTCTTAAAATATAAGTTGGGCGGGAAAACACAAGTGAAATTTAATTACTTGGCAGATGGTTTAAAAACTCTTTTAAGCTGGCGGATTAACCAGGCCAAGGGGTCGTAATATCTATCAACTACTCTTTCTTTCAAGGGGATGATAGCATTATCTGTAATCGTGATTCTTTCCGGGCAGACTTCGGTGCAGCACTTGGTGATGTTGCAGAATCCGATTCCGAACTGGTCTTTCAAAAGCTCCCGGCGGTCCACTGTATCTAAAGGATGCATCTCCAAACTGGCGACTCGAATCAGAAAGCGGGGACCGATGAACTGGGAATGTTTATTATGATTTCTCAAGACGTGACAAACATCCTGGCACAAAAAACATTCGATACATTTTCTGAACTCTTGGACCCGGTCAATATCCTTCTGCTGCATTCTCCAGGTTCCGTCTGGTTCAGGTGGCTTAGGAGTAAAAGGAGGAATGGTTTTGTTAACTTCATAATTCCAGGAGACATCTGTGACCAAATCCTTGATAATAGGAAAGGCCTTCATCGGCTCCACTGTAATCGGATTGCCTTTGGGGAGTTCATCGATTCTGGTCATACACATCAATTTTGGAAACCCATTTATTTCAGCACTGCAACTGCCACATCTACCGGCTTTGCAGTTCCAACGACAAGCCAAATCTGGGGCTTGGGTAGCTTGAAGCTTATGAATAGCATCTAAAACCACCATACCTTCATCCACTTCTATCTGATATTCTTTCAATTCTCCTTTCCCAGAATCTCCCCGATAAACTTTAAAAATCAACTTTTCCAACTAAATGGTCTCCTGGAGCAGAGCTTTTAACTCTTCCGGCATCTCCGACAACGGTTCTTTAGCTACCGTCATTTCAGTCCCTTTTTTTCTAATAACCACATTTACTTTACCCCAGTCCTCCTCTGTATTAGGGTAATCAATTCGGGTAAGGGCTCCCCGGCTTTCCTTTCTTTCTTTAGCGGCTAAGATTATCGCTTCTGATACAGTCAAAAGAGAGGTCAAATCCAAAGCATAGTTCCAGCCCGGATTGTAAGCTTTATCACCAGTGGCACAGACATTTTGAGCTCTTTTTTTCAATTGCTGAATTTTTTCTACTGCTAGGCTTAATTCTTTTTCCTCTCGGACAATCCCCACGTAAGTTTCCATCATTTCCTGTAGGTCGGAGATAATTTTATAGGCGGTTTCACCACGGCTTCGTTCAAATGGCTCTGACATTTGCTGCTGGGCTTGCTGCACTTCTCCCATATCCACAGTTGGTTGACTAGAAAGCTTTTTAGCATATTCTGCTGCTCCTAAGCCAGCTCTACGACCAAAGACTAAAAGGTCAGATAAAGAATTTCCTCCTAAACGGTTAGCACCATGCATACCTCCGGCACATTCACCAGCGGCAAAAAGACCAGGAACTGTAGCTGCGGCAGTTTCAGCATCAACTCTTACTCCTCCCATGGCATAATGACAAGTGGGAGCTACTTCCATCGGTTCTTTGGTTATATCGATTCCGGCTAATTCTTTAAACTGCTGATACATGCCGGGCAGTTTTCTTTTGATATCCTCTGCTGAACGCCGGCTGGCTATATCTAAAAAAACTCCACTGTGGGGTGAACCACGTCCCTCCTTGACTTCTTTCACAATCGCTTTTGCCACTACATCCCGAGTCAAAAGCTCCGGAGGTCTTCTGGCAGATTTATCACCGGCAAGCCAACGGTTGGCTTCCTCCTCCGTATCAGAAGTTTCAGCTTTATACAAATCCGGGATATAGCGAAACATAAACCGTTCCCCTTTAGAATTTTTCAATATACCCCCATCCCCCCGAACCCCTTCGGTGACCAAAATCCCTTTCACAGACAATGGCCAGACCATACCGGTCGGATGAAACTGTACAAATTCCATATCAATCAAATCCGCTCCGGCATGATAAGCCAGAGCATGTCCATCACCAGTGTATTCCCAAGAATTGCTGGTAACTCTATATGCTTTTCCAAAACCACCGGTGGCTAAGACTATAGCTTTAGCTTTAAACAGCACAGACTCTCCGGTAGTCCTCCAATATCCCAAAGCTCCGGAGATTTTATCACCATCCTTTAAAAGTTTGGTAATAGTGCATTCCATATAGACATCAATCCCTAAATGCACTGCCTTATCCTGCAAAGTCCGAATAATCTCTAAACCGGTTCGGTCCCCCACGTGGGCCAGACGTGGGAATCTATGTCCCCCGAAATTTCTTTGTAAGATTCTTCCATCTTCGGTTCTGTCAAACAAAGCTCCCCAGGCTTCCAATTCTTTGATTCTATCCGGCGCTTCCTGGGCATGGAGCAGAGCCATCTTGTAATTGTTCAGAAACTTTCCTCCACGCAGGGTATCCCGAAAATGGACTTTCCAGCTATCGCGGTTATCCACATAAGCCAAAGCCGCGGCTGCTCCTCCTTCAGCCATCACGGTATGGGCTTTACCCAAAAGTGATTTACAGATCAAACCTACTGATAAACCCTGTAATCTAGCTTCAATGGCAGCCCGAAGTCCTGCTCCTCCTGCCCCAATTACAATCACATCCTGTTCATAGGTTTCTCCGCCAAAGGCAGATCCGACTCTGTCGGAAACTTTCTCTTTCACAAAATTCTCCAGTCGGTCCAAATCCCCATCGCTACCATTCTGACATAGAAGTCAGAAAACCCAACCCAGCCCAAAGAAATCCAAAACCAAAACATGTGATTGCGATTCAGCAGACTAACTTTTCCCCAGACTTGATAGCGGGCCCGATTAGAAAAAGAACAGGAATAACAATCCAAATTTCCTCCTACCAGATGGCGGAATGAGTTACAAGAAAAAGTAAACAGGGCAATCAAAATCGGCTCAATTATCAGAACTAAACTTCCTACCCCTATCCCAAAACCATCCGCAAAAAAGAAAGCTTTCACCCCATCATAGAAAAGAATTATCACCAAAGCTACAGCTGGATAGAGAAACCAGCGGTGGAGATTTTGGTAGATGAAAAATCCTTTTTCTCCTTTATAATTGTGGCTTCTGGCTTCTCCCACAGCACAACCAGGGGGATCCAACAAGTAGGTACGGTAGAAAAATTTCCGGAAATAATAACAAGTGGCTCTAAAACCTAAGGGAGCCCATAGAACAAAAAGGGCTGGGGTTCTTAAGATCTTGGGCCACCAATCGGGCCAAGCTTTGACTAAAAATAAGGGAGAGAAAAAGGGGGATAAATAGGGTCCCCATTCATAATAAGGATGTCCGGCTGGACCAGGATTCAAAGCTCCCCAGGTGGAATAGACTACAAAGATGGCAAACCCTAAACCGGTCCATAAAGGCTCAAACAACCACTTATCCTTGCGGGCAGTTTTTCCCAGTCCGGTTGTCTCCAGTTCTTTTGGCAGAGTGGCTTTATGCATTTGAATTTCCCTTTCTATTCCAGTCAATTTGATAATTTTATCTAATTCGGGTTAAAAGTCAATAATAAATCAGTAGATTTCATTAAAGTCAGCTAGCGCAAAATCCGATAAAATAGGGTAGTTACACAAAGCGAGGGAATCCATGACCAGCAAAGAGTTCAACAAGACCAGTCGGGTAAAAAAGTTCCTTAGTTTAAAACCGGAAATAACCATTTTGGGTCCGGAATGGGACTCCCAGACTGAGCTTTTCAGTGAAAAGAAAGATATCCCCTACGACATAATTTTAAACTGCAGCTTTGAGAAATGGGAGGGGCTGAAGCAGTTTAAAAATCTGCAGTGACATAACTTGCTCCCTGGCCCTGGTTTTGAGGGTTGCGTCAGTTGTTTTCTCTAAAGAATATTTTGACCGCTAAATTTAAAGCCCAAGAAAATGAAAAAACCCACACCGATAAGTGGGTTTTTTCATTAGTAAAATTTAACTTTGGGCTGAAAAAATATCCTTTAGGGAGTCCTAACTGCTACAGATTTTCTTCCTCTCTTAAGGCCTGCTGGCGATAATCCTGGATTTTGGCCTGGCGCTTCAAACTACTCAGCCATTGGTTGTAAATTTCAGCTTGTCTTTCATTTAACAAATCTTTGGTCAGAGAATCTTGCATAGCCGTAAAGACCGAGTCAGAGGGAGCTTCTTTGGAAGCCAGTTCAATAATATAAACTCCGAATTTGCCTCTGACCGGTTTGGAAATCTGATTCTCTTTTGTCAGAGCAAAAGCCACCCCCTGAAATTCGGGTGAGATTCCGACTCCGGAGACGCTGATATCCTGGGCTGTAAAAGTACCGGTGTGATTTACTGTTAATTGATGGGCTTTAGCCACCTCGCTTAAAGATTGTCCGGGTTTTATGCTCAAGTAAATCTGAGTGGCTTTTTGAAAAGCTAGATCCAGGGCTTTTTTGCTATTTAACTCTTTGGCCAGGAAGTTTTGCATCTCGTCTAAGCTTTTGAGGCCGGCCGGTTTTTGGTCCACCAGCTTACAGACCGCAAAACCGTTAGGGGTTTCCATAGCTGTGCTCACTTCACCGACTTTAGCTTCAAAAGCAAACCTGTGGGCTGGGCTGTTGGAGCCGAAGTCCTTCAAGAAATCATTTTTCTTAAAAAGACCTGTGCTCACAACCGTCAATTGCTTCTGGCTGGCCAGTTTTTCAAACCCCACTTTTTTGCTCCGGGAAGCAAACTCTTCGGCTTCGGCTTTAATCTTGGCTAAAGATTCCCGGGAGGGCTTTAATCTCAAAAGAATATGGCTGGCATGAAATTTGGTCTCACCTTTTTCTTTTTTGGTTCCATGTAATTTAATCAGGTGCCAGCCGAAGTCGGTTTTGACCGGTTCGGATATCTGATCCGGCTTCAGCTTCAAGAGTGCCTCCTCAAAGGGTTTGACCATGGCTCCTTTGGCAAACCAGCCCAAATCACCACCTTTGCTGGAGGTACCGGGATCCTGGGAGTAATCAATGGCAACTTCTACAAAATCGGTTCCCTCGGCAATCTTCTTTTTTAAATCTAAAAGTTCATTTTTAATTTTTTCTTCATCTTCAGCGGAAGCACTCTTAGGGAACAGAACATAAGTCAGAGCAGCTCGGGGCTCTTCTTGGTATTTCTCCTTATTTAGTTCATAATAATTTTTAATGTCCGTCTGACTGACCTGAATTTTATTCTCAAACTCGGAAGCCCCAATCATGATAAAGTGGGCAGCCAGCTTGGTCTGACTCTGCAGAAAGTTCATTTTGACATCCTGCGGCGTCACCCGAGCCATACCCACCACCATCTCCTGCAGTTTTACCTGGGCGATGGTAGAGCGAACGAAATTTTCGTAGGGGGTCCAGTCCAAGGTGGGGTTAGCCAAAAGCTGCATATACTTCCCATAATCAAATTGCCCGTTGGTTTGCAGAAAGTCGGCTTGGATAAGCTCCCGGGGAGGATTGCGGCGCAAAAACTCAAACACCTCTTTATCGGTCACGCTGATTTTTCTTTTTTTGACTTCGGCCAAAAGCAAGGCCTGATTGATGAGCTCCAGGAAGGTTTGGTCCCGCAGTGATTGCACCATCTCTTCGGTGAGTTCCCCGTAGCTTTGCTCGGCTTCTTTATAGCGGGTCTCCAACAGATTATTATAGCCCTGAATGGAAATATCCTGGTCGTTGACCGTAGCTATCACATCCGGTTTTACTCCGCTGGATTTTCCGGTCAGATCCATCCCCCAGGCAAATATAATGGTTCCCACAAAGGCGATTACTACAAACCACATCACCGATTTGGTGATTTGACGCATTTTCTTCATCATATACTATAAGTCTCCTTTATAAGTCAAGCATTTATTCTAATGCTTGACTATCCCTTTCGGGATTTGTATTTGATTGCTCTAGTCAATAATGGTCAACAATACTATCATCTTTAGTCAAGTATAGTCAATAATAAATACTATCCTTGACTATTATTGACCATGACTATTGTTGACCATAGTCAATAATGGTCATAAGATAGCATTATTGACTAGCGTTGACCCTAAATATACGCAAAAAACGGTTTTTGGCAACAGCTTTTGTTAAACAAATTATTTGACAAGCCCTCTTTGAGCCGTTAAGTTGAGTTATAAGCTCGGCTGATAAATTTAACTTAGATTATCTGAAACCATGTTTCCTCTCAAGGATGATATCCCCACTGAAAAGCCCCCCATAATCACCATAGCTTTAATTGTCATAAATGTCTTAATTTTCTTTTATCAAATCTCCCTGGGCCCGGATTTTCAATATTTTATTGTTAAATTGGGGGCTATTCCCTATGAAATTACCCATCAAAGCGAGATTACTCCGGAAGCTCCTTTTCCGGTTAATATGACTTTGCTCACCTCTATGTTTCTGCACGGGGGCTGGTTGCATATTATAGGTAATATGTTGTATCTCTGGATTTTCGGGAATAATATTGAGGATAAGTTAGGGCATTTTAAGTTTATTATTTTTTATCTGGTCTCTGGTATTATAGCCAGTCTGGTTTTTGTTTTGAGTAGTCCGAATTCAACTGTTCCGATGGTGGGTGCTTCGGGTGCGATTGCCGGGGTTCTGGGTGCTTATCTGTTGAAATTTCCTCACGCCCGTATATTGACTTTAATCTTTTTGGGTTTCTTTGTTCGAATTGTCAGAATTCCGGCGGTTTATGTTCTGGGGTTTTGGTTTGTTATTCAGCTGATTTATGCTCTGCCTTCGATCGGGTCGAATACAGGCGGGGTGGCTTGGTTTGCGCATATCGGGGGATTTGTGGCGGGGATGGGGTTGTTTAAAGTGATGAGTGTATTTCAAAGAGTATGAAAAGAGAAAAAATATTAAGAAAGAAAGTTATAAAAGCTTTAAAGAAACAGGGATTTAAGATTAATCCACACGTAAGGCCCAGAGGATATAGCAAAAAAACTTTAAGACAGATACAACAGAATGCAAGAATGGAACAAATTTCTTTCCATAAGAAATTCTTACTTGAAAATACTGAAAAAGTTATATCATATTGTAAAGATGGAAAAGAGATTGACCCAGATAAAATTGTTTTAGAATTAAGAGAAGTTAAATCAGGTTCCTTAGAAGAAATCCTATTTCGCTGGTGGAACCTTACTTGGTGGAGTATTCCATATCAACATCCGTATGGTCGGCAAATGAGATTTTTGCTGTGGGATATTACTCACAATTGTCCATTCGGGCTTTTCGCTTTACAAAGTCCTGTGCTCAAAATGTCTGTTCGAGACAACGCACTTGGAATACCAAATAAAGAGTTAGATATTTGGGTAAATAGATCGATGAATGCCCAGAGAGTAGGGGCTTTACCTCCTTATAATGAATTATTGGGTGGGAAAATGGTTGCTTTAGCTCTTACATCTAACGAAATAAGGGAAGCTTATATAAAAAAATACAAAAATTATGTATCAATTATTGAGAGGAGAAGATTAAGACCTGAACTTTTATTTATTACAACAACTAGTGCTTTTGGGAGAAGTAGTTTATATAATCGTTTAAAATTAAACGGAGAAGTTGTAGCTGAAAGTTTGGGATATACTAAAGGTTCGGGTACGTTTCATATACCGGAAGATTTATACCAAGAAATCCTGGAGTTTTTGGCTTCTAAAAGTGTTGATATCGCACGTGGCTATGGACATGGTCCCTCAAGAAAACTGAAACTGCTTAGCTTGGGTTTCAAATATCTTGGAATACCAAAATTTGAATTTCATGGACTCAAACGAGAATTTTATTTGCTTCCTTTAGTTAAAAATTTAAAAGATGTAATTCAGAGGAGAAAAAAACCAATTTGGTATAACCGTCCTTTTAATAGATTGGTGGAATATTGGAAAGGAAGATGGGCAATACCAAGAGCTAAAAGAATCCCTCTTTGGAGCGCTTTTGAAACAGAAAAGTTTTTCATAAGAGCAACATCTATTCTAAAGGCCTGATAATAAAAAAGGGAGATAAAATGTTTCTTTGTTTATCATCTGGAGCGAGTCAAAGATATAGGCAGGACATCCTAAGAGCCCTTGCTATGCCAGAGGGAGCACTCCTTCAGTTCCGTTACGATTCCAAAAGGGTCTCTCCAAAAATATTAGACTCGCTTGAGAAAAATTCCAAGGGAAAAATTGTTCATAAAAAATGTCTTATAGCTTATATAGACCAGCAGGATAAAACAAAAATTCCTGAATTAATTCCTTGTCGTTTTGCAAGGCTTGAAGAAGCATTGCGGGTTGGCACTACGGTTAGCCTCCGTTTTTCTCTTGAGGAGTTTTCTTATGCTCATGATCTTAAGGCTTTTAATAATGAGGTAAGTTCTGCCTCTGGAAATGCTCTCCCGACATGGCAACAAGATGGAACAATAAAGGGATATTATTGGTCTGAAATAAATCAGGAACCAACGACAGTAATCAGCTCTAAGGAAATTGACAAATGGGAAAACATTGCTAGTCAAATATCTGCGAGAACTGATTTTGCAAATGAGAATTATTTTTATATGATTAACGGCATTTATTCGTTAAAGAAGCAAGAAGCAATTATTTCAAAGGATGCATGTTATAAATTAGAGTCTGCACAGGAGTACGAAATTCGAGTATATCATTTTCATCCAAAAATTACACCAAAGGGCCCGAATTTATACCTAAGTTTGTCAACCCCATTAGTAACATTTACAACAAGCCCTAAGCTAATTATAGACTCAAGATACGATTTGAAACGAGCACGTTTTAGAACAGCTAAACCTTCAACTTCACAAAATGCAATTTTAATGGTTCTAACTGACGTAGAAGACTCTGAAAAAGAGTTAAAGAATTTGGAGTTTGATATTTTACTCAAAATAAAGGGAACTTTTTGGACTTCAGTTGCATATGCAATTGGTATCGGGATATTAATAACAATTCCCCCAATTACAGCTGCGTTCTCTAATCCAGCCTTACCCGAAGAAAATAGGATAGTGATCTCACTTATATCTCTATTTGCAGGAATTATTACAGGAATCTTGGTCGTATTTGGATTAAAAAAACCTATATGATATCCAATGAATTTAAGATAATTTTTTATGAAATAGAAAGAAGAAATTATTATGGAACACGCTGATTTTGTCCATCTGCACAATCACACCCAATATTCCCTCTTAGACGGGGCATGTAAGATTGATAATTTATTAACTCTGGCTAAAAGCTACAAAATGCCGGCTTTGGCCATCACCGACCACGGCAATATGTTCGGTGCCATAGAATTCTACAAAAAAGCCATAGCTCACGGAATCAAACCCATCCTCGGAATAGAAGCCTACGCCGCCCCGGAAGATTTACACAAAAAAGAACCGGTCCGAGGTTTACCCGACACCGGCTTTCATTTAGTACTACTTGTCAAAAATTACACCGGCTACAAAAATTTAATCAAGTTAGCTTCCATCGGCTACTTGGAAGGTTTCTACTTCAAACCCCGCATAGATAAAAAAGTCCTAAAACAACATTCCGAAGGGCTAATAGCCCTTTCGGCCTGTCTAAACGGAGAGATTCCGGTCAACCTTCTTGACAACAGATACGAACAAGCCAAAAAGCTGGCTTTTGAGTTTGCGGATATTTTCGGGAAGGAGAATTTCTTTTTAGAGATACAGGACCATGACATAGATTTGGAGAAGAAGAATAAAGAGGAAATTCAAAAACTTGCAAAAGAATTAAACTTCAATTTAGTAGCCACCAACGACTGCCATTATCTCAAGCAAGAACATTATCAAGCCCATGATGCCCTGCTCTGTATCCAGACCGGCAAACTCATCACCGATACCGACAGATTAAAATTCGGCACCGACCAGGTTTATTTCAAATCACCGGAGGAAATGAAGGAACTCTTCAAGGATTATCCCACAGCAATCGAGAATACTCTAAGGATAGCGGAAGAATGCAACTTAGAGTTAGAATTCGGGAAAAGCCACTTACCCCATTTCCCCTTACCGCGTGGATTTGAAAGTTTAGAAAATTATTTAGAATATACCGCCCGCATAGGGCTGACTCACAGGTACGGCAAAGTAACCCCGGCTTTAGAAGAAAGGTTGAACTACGAATTAAAAGTAATCAAGCAGATGGGGTATGCCAGTTACTTCCTGATAGTAAAGGATTTCATCGACTACGCCAAGTCTCAAAACATCCCGGTCGGTCCGGGGCGTGGCTCTGCTGCTGGATCTTTGGTCTCTTATGCCTTAGGAATCACCAACATTGACCCCATCAGATATGGTTTGATTTTTGAAAGATTTTTGAATCCGGAAAGAATCTCCATGCCGGATATTGATATAGATTTTTCGGATTGGGGGAGAGATAAAGTTATCAAATATGTGATTGGCAAATACGGGGAGGAGAATGTCTCCCAGATTATTACCTTCGGAACTATGGCTGCCAGAGCCGTAGTCCGGGACGTCGGTAGGGTAATGAATATGTCCTACTCCGAAGTAGACCGAATCGCCAAGATGATTCCTTTTGAAGTGGATATGACTTTGGAAAAAGCCCTGCAGGTCCAGCCGGAGTTAAAAAAATTGGCCGAGACCAATCCTCAGGTAGAAAAACTAATCTCCCATTCTCAAATTTTAGAGGGATTATCCCGGCATGCCTCCACCCATGCCGCCGGTGTGGTAATTGCCCCTACCCGCCTGACTGAATTTGTCCCTCTCTACAAAACCAACAAGGATGAAATCACCACTCAATATGATATGTTGGGAATTGAAGATATCGGGCTTTTGAAAATCGACTTTCTGGGGTTGAGAACTTTGACCGTCATCGACGACACCTTAGAGCGTCTGCGTAAGAATAAAGGAATAAATATCGACATCGAGAAAATTCCTTTGGACGACAAAAAAGTTTACGAGCTTTTCAGCCGGGGTGAAACCGTGGGTATTTTCCAGTTTGAATCAGCAGGAATGAGAGATTACTTGAAAAAATTAAAGCCGGAATCTTTGGAAGATATCAGCGCCATGAACGCTCTGTACCGCCCCGGTCCTCTGGACAGCTATATGGTGGATGAATATATCGAGCGCAAGCGGGGCTTCAAAGAAATCAAATATGAGCATCCTTTATTGGAGACTATTTTAAAAGAAACCTATGGAGTGATTGTCTACCAGGAACAGGTGATTCAAATCGCCTCCGAATTGGCGGGCTATTCTCTAAGCAAGGCCGATATTTTAAGAAAAGCCATAGGGAAAAAACAGGCCTCACTTTTGGCCCAGCAAAAAACCGAGTTCATCAAAGGCTGCAAAGCCCATGGAGTAAAAGATGAGATAGCCGGCAGAATTTTTGAGCTGATTTCCACTTTCGGGCGCTACGGATTCAACAAATCTCATTCGGTCGGTTACGCCCTGGTGGCTTATCAGACCGCTTATTTAAAGACATATTACCCCAAAGAATTTATGGCGGCAACCATGTCTACGGAAATGGGGGATACCAATAGAATTGTAATATTGATGGAAGAATGCAAGAGAATGGGAATGGAAGTCTTGCCGCCGGATGTCAATGAATCTTTTGCCAATTTCCAGGTTATACATGATAAAATTAGATTCGGCTTAGTGGCGGTCAAAAACGTGGGTTCGCAGGCTGTGGAAGCCATAGTCCAAGCCCGAGAAAAGTTGGGCAAGTTTGAGACCTTTTTTCAATTTTGTGAAAGGGTGGATATAAAAGCCATTAATCGCAAGACCGTGGAAAGTTTAATTTATGCCGGGGCCTTCGATTGTATCCATAAAAACCGGGCCAGTCTGATTGTGGTTTTAGACATGGCGCTGGAATACGGTCAAACACTCCAAAAAGAAAAATCACAGGGGCAGTTCGGTTTATTTTCTTCCGCCAGTCAGAAAGTTTTAGCCGAGCCAAAACTCCCTGAAGTTGAACACTGGACCTATCCGGAGATTTTATCCAGAGAGAAGCAGATGCTGGGGTTTTACATTTCCGGACATCCCTTGTCTGACTATAAAGAGCAACTAAAATTATTCACCACCCATTCTACGGAAAGTTTAGAGCAAGCTTCTGATAATCAAGAAGTGAACATCGGTGGAATTCTGACCAACTTAAAAACCAATATCGACAAAAAGGGGAAGCAGATGGCTTTTGCTACCTTAGAGGATTTCTTAGGGGCAGTGGAGCTGGTGATTTTTTCAGACGTTTTCGAAAAATTCCGAGAGCTGATTTACACCGATTCTCTTATCTGGGCTAAAGGCCGGACTTCCACCAAAGAAGGGGAAAAGCCCAAGATTATCGTCTACCATTTCATGCCTTTAGAAGAAGTCAATCAAAAACTGCCGGGCAAACTGCACTTACTTTTAGGGAAACAGGATTTCGACAGCTCCTCCTTTGACAATCTCAAGAAGCTACTTTCTTTTTCTCAAGGTCACACCCCGGTCTTTCTGCATGTCAACACCAACGCCCAAGAAAAAGTGAGCGTCAGGTTAAAGAATATCACGGTTTTGTTGACTGAAAAGCTGGTGCAGGATTTAAAGCAGCTGGTGGGAGAAGAAAATATTTATCTGGAGCTGGAGAAGAATAATTTCCATTCCAAATCTGCAAAAGCCAGCCATTTAGCCGATTAGATTATTACAGATGGCCGTGAAAACGGGCCTGTAAACAAACAGTCCCAAAAGTATAAACGTAGCACTGATAAATTGTGAGGAAAATATGAAAAGAAGGATATGGTATCCGGTTTTGCTGGTCTTGGTAGGATTAGTCTCATTAGGTTTTTCGGACAAAGAGAAGAAAAGCTCCAAAGATAAAAGCTCATCCGGGGGGTTGGTCTGGTATCGCTACGACAAGGGTTTGCAGAAAGCCAAATCTGAAAAGAAGCCGATTCTGGTGGATTTTTACACGGACTGGTGCGGCTGGTGTAAAAAGATGGATAAAGATACTTACGCTAATCAGGAAGTCATAAAATTGCTTAACGATAATTTTATAGCGGTTAAACTCAACGCCGAATCTCGGAATCCTTTGGAGATTATAGATAAAGATGGCAATAAAAAAACCGAAGCTCAAATCGCCAGAGAGTTCAAGGTTTCAGCTTATCCTATCACTTGGTTTTTGAGACCAAGCGGAGAGCAAATAGCACCGCTACCAGGTTATCGTGGTCCTACGGATTTTCTACCAATCTTGAGTTTGGTTTCTGATTTTGTCAAAGAAAAAGCTTATGAGAAGATGAGCATTAACGACTATATCAAACAGAAGGAAGATGCCAAGGTCAAGAAAGATTAAATTTCAATAGTTATAAAAAAGTACCTGATTAAACGGAGCTTAAAAGCTCCGTTTTTGTCTTCAAACCTCTTGACTTAATAAATAATTTTATTATTTTTAATAAATTTTGAACTATTCTGGAATCGGAGTAATGAAGAAAATCGTTGTCCTTGTCATAGTTTTGCTTTTACCGGCTAGTTTTGCCAGTGCCACCAAATACGCCGGGGCCTTTTTGGAAATGGGGGTGGGGGCTCAAGCTCTGGGAATGGGGGGTGCTTTTGTAGCTGTGGTCAACGATGCCACTGCCACCTACTGGAATCCGGCCGGACTTTCATATTTGTCCGGCAAAGAATTGGCTTTTATGCACTCAGAAACTTTCGGCTCACTTCTAAATCATGATTTTATCAGTTATGCGTTTCCTTATAAAAATTCTGTAGTAGGAGCCAGTTTATACCGCTTGGGAGGAGATGGAGTTAAACTAACCAAACTCCAAGATCCTAATGATACTTTGGGGTTCAGTAATCGGCCCATCGTAGTGGATGAGGTGGGTCATGCAGACTACACCTTTTTGCTTTCTTATGCCAGAACGCAAACAGCTAAAATCCGCTGGGGAATAACCGCCAAAATCATCTATCGAGACATACCGGATACTACTACAAGTTCCGCTTTTGGTTTAGGTGTTGATTTAGGGGCTATCTTTACCCCTTATGATTTTTTAACCTTGGGAGCCAATCTGAAAGATGCCACCTCCACATTATTGGCTTACAATAACGGCACCAAAGAGAGCATTTCCCCCACTTTTAAGTCCGGTTTCAAGCTTCATAAAGGTTACAAAAATTTTTCTCATCTTCTGGCCTTCGATGCGGACCTGCGCTTTGAAGGTCGGAGAAGTGCCACCCAATATTGGTTGGGAGACGTATCTATGGACACCCACTGGGGGTGGGAATCCTGGTATAAACAAAAAGTCGCCGGAAGAGTCGGTTTTGACCAGGGAAACTTCACAGCCGGCTTAGGAGTTATCGTATCAAAATTCAGAATAGATTTTTCATTTTTAAGTCAGGAAGAATTAGATAACGCTTATCGTTTATCTTTGAACCTAAAACTATAAAAGAAAGGGTGAAGTTATGTTAAGGACAAAAGTAATAATGGGTGTGGTATTTCTTGGGATGGCTGGCGGTCTGGCATGGTCACAGACCAAAATCACAGGCACCTCCAATGTCGTAGCCACCATCAACGGTGAGAAGATCAGCACACAAGACCTACAAAGTAAATTCAAAGAATTACAGCTGAATAAAACCGTGGGTCAGCCAAAAGCCGATTTAGAAAGCAAACTCCTGCAGGATCTGATCAATGGCAAACTGGTGGAGCAAAAAGCCCAAAAAATGAATCTGAAGTCCGATAAAGAGTTTCAAACCCGGCTGCAAGACCACCTCAGCAGTTTTGCCTTGAGAAAAATGTATCAGGATTTGGTAACCGATATAGCCGCAGTCAGGGAAGAAGAAATCGGGATATATTACGAAGAGAATAAAGAGAAGATGTTCAAGCAGGCCGAAGAAATAAAAGCCAGCCATATTTTGATCAAAGTAGATGAAGACAGCACCATCAAAGATCCGAAGAAGAGAGTCAAAAAAGCAGATAAGGAAGCCCAGAAACGGGTCAAAGAGTTGCAGAAGAGAATAAAACAAGGAGAAGACTTTGCCGAACTTGCCAAAAAGTTTTCCAAAGATAACGCCACCCGAGAAAATGGAGGAGATTTAGGCTACTTTCCTAAGGGAAGTAAGGTCAAAGAATTTGGAAAAGAATTTGAAGAGGTGGCTTGGAATTTAGAAAAAGGAGAAATCTCCCAGCCGGTTAAGACCGCTTTTGGATATCATATAATTTTGCTGGTAGATAAAAGACCGGAAGGATATCAACCCTTAGATGAAAAGTTAAGCGAAGCCATCCAAAACCGTCTGAAACGAGAGAAAGAGCAAAAAAGGTCAAGTGCCTTTATAGATAGTTTGCAAAACGCAGCCGCCTATCTTTTCAATGAAAAGGTTTTGAACCAGCCGGAAACTCTGGTAACAGGCAACCCCTGGGTCCTAATTGTTAATAAAAAGGACAGCATCAAGTTTCAGGATTTCAAAAAAGAGCTGCCTGGTTACATGTTCCAGAGAAAGCTGGCGGTAGCGAACCTAGAAGACAAAAAAGAGTTTTTGAAAGTCTGGTCCCGCAACCTGGTTTTAAAACAGGCGGCCCAAAAGTTAGGCTATTTCCGAGGCCAGGAAACCAAAGAGGAAGGAGTTAATTATACTTTGAACGAAGCCAAGCGTCGAGTTATGGAAAGAAAAGGAGATGCCAACTATCAACCCACTGAAGCGGAGATGCGAAAATATTATGACACCCATCCGGAAAAATATGCCGAAGCCAACCCCCTGCACATCCAGCATATAATATTCCCCGATTCTCTCAAAGCCATCGAGGTCCGCAAGAAGATTCTGTCCGGGGCTGATTTCAAAGAGATGGCTCTGCAGTATTACCCGGGGGACAAAGAAATCAGGGAAGTGGCTTACGATTTAGGTTATATTTCCGGTGGGGAATTTTCCCCTGAATTTTTTAAAGCCGCCTGGAGGCTGAAGCTCGGAGAAGTCTCTCCGCCAGTCAAAACCGGCTGGGGATATCATCTCATAAAATTGATAGATAAAAGAGAGAAACTCTCCTTCGAACAGGCCTCACCCGAGATAAGAAAAGCTTTGATTGACCAAAAAAATGATCAAGTTCAAAAACAATGGGAGAGGAATCTGCGCAAAGGCGCCAATATCTGGATAAATCAGAAGCTCTTGAAAACCTTGGCTTTGGAGCCCAAAGCCCAGACTGCCGAAGAAAAGAATAAAGCCGGCTCCGGGGAGTAATTCCAAAACCGTCTTGGAAATTTTATTGGTAGAGGAATTTAAAAGAAAAGCCATGCATTTGGGGGCTTTATCCATTCCCCTAGGGTATTATTTTCTCCCCAAAAGAACTGCTCTTTTGATTTTGCTCCCCATCGTTTTAATCACTTTGGCTGGCGATATTATCCGCTTGAAGGAACTTCCCGGTTCCAATTTAATCAAGCGTATTTTCGGAGCCATGTTGCGTGACCACGAAAACTCCGATTTATCCGGTGCCAGTTATATTCTGTCGGGAGCCACTTTAACTATTGCCTTTTTTTCAAAACCGGTGGCTCTGGCGGCTTTGGGGTTTATCATTTTGGGAGATATTGCGGCGGCATTGGTGGGTAGGAAATATGGCAGAATCAAAATCGGCGATAAGACTTTAGAGGGGAGTCTGACTTTTTTCGGGGTGTCTGTCCTGGTGGCTCTTTTGGTTCCGGATTTGTCCTTTGCGATTGGAATAATCGGAGCTTTGACAGCTACTATTATCGAAGCCATGACATGGCCGGTGGATGATAATCTGATAGTTCCGGTGATTTCCGGGTTGGCAATGCAGATTTTGGCGGTGATTTAGAGTAATTAAAAACTCTTTAATTTTATATTAATGTCAAGTGTGCTTAGCGGAATCGGGACAAATTTTTAACAGCTCGTAGACCCAGGTTGTCCTCAACGTGGGTCTAAATATGATTTTTCCCAGCTTGCCCGCCTGCATCGGGCAGGAGACAAGTTGGGTCTACGAACTAACTTAGTTAAAAAATAGATTTGTTTTTTTAACCACTCCAAAACATTTTTCTTGACAAAAACATCCCCGCTTGATATATTTAACCAAATTTTATGGTTACGCCATGTAGTAGCAAAAACTTTTCACCTTAAAGGGAGGTTTAAAAAATTATGGCCACAGGGAAAATTAAATGGTTCAATGACAATAAAGGTTACGGATTCATTTCCCAGGAGGGGGGTCCGGATGTATTCGTCCACTTCTCGGCCATCGAGATGGACGGGTTCAAAACCTTAAAAGAAGGACAGGAAGTGGAGTTTGAAATGACCAACGGCGACAAGGGCTTGCAGGCCATTAAAGTGACTAGAAGATAAACTCTAAAGTCGCATCAAACTTAAAAACCCCACTGGTGGTGAACTACAGACACGGTGGGGTTTTTAGTTAAAATATAAGAATATGAAAATTATCGACTTACGCAGTGACACGGTCACCAAACCCTCCCCAGCTATGCGAAAAGCTATGGCTTCTGCTGTGGTGGGGGATGATGTTTTTGAAGATGACCCTACCGTGGTCAAGTTAGAGGCGATGACCGCGGAAATTTTGGGGAAAGAAAAAGCATTGTTTGTCCCCAGTGGAACGATGGGAAACGAAGTCTGCATCAAAGTTTTAACCAAACCGGGAGATGAGATAATTGTCGAAGAAGGGTCGCATATTTATAATAATGAAGTAGGAGCACCGGCGGCTCTGTCTGGTATTCAACTGCATGTAATTAAAGGGGTCAAAGGGATTTTTACTGCTGAACAAATAGAAGATGAAATCCGAACTCCGGATGTGCATCATCCAAATGTGACTGTGATTTCAGTGGAAAATACTCACACTCAATCCGGGGGAACAGTGTTCCCGTTATCTGAAGTCAAGAAAATAAAAAAATTAGCTGACAGGCATAAAATTAAAATGCATTTGGATGGGGCAAGGTTGTGGAATGCCTGTGTGGCTAAAGGGATTCCTCCTAAAGAGTATGCGGCTTCTTTTAACTGCCTCTCGGTCTGCTTATCCAAAGGATTAGGAGCTCCGATTGGGTCTTTAGTTGCCGGGGAGGAGGATTTTATCTTTGAAGCTCGTCGTGTAAGAAAAAGATTGGGTGGGGGGATGAGGCAGGTGGGGATTATTGCGGCGGCCGGGATTTATGCTCTGAAGAATAATTACAAGAGATTGGCGGAAGACCACCAGAATGCCAAGTTTTTGGCGCAGAGGTTGTCTGAAATTGACGGTCTGGAGATTGATATGGAGACGGTGCAGACAAATCTGGTTGTTATTGATATCCGGAATTCGGGATTGTCTGTGCCGGAGGTGGTCGCTAAATTGAAAGAAAAGAAAGTTCTGGTGGTGCCGTTTGGGAAGACTTTGATTAGGGCAGTGACGCATTTGGATGTGAATAGGAAGGATTTGGAAAAGGCGGTGGAAGTGTTTAAAAAAGTTTTTTTGAAAAATGAGTAGATCCGCTGTGTTATACCGAGAGTTACTCCCGAAAACTTTTAATAGTTCAGTCCGATTTTCAGAAATTAATTGCTTCTCTATCCGTAACAAATAGCGTGACAGTTAGTTTGTTAAGCTGGGTTATTTTCAATCTTTTCATCTTAGCACTGTTAGCTCTGGACTTGGGGGTATTTCACCGCCGGGAACACGAAGTCAGGTTCAAAGAGGCTTTAATCTGGAGTTTTGTGTGGATTGCTTTGGCTCTGATTTTTAATGCGGGAATTTACTTCTGGAAAGGCCAAAAGCTGGCTCTGGAATTTCTGACCGGCTATCTGATTGAAAAATCTCTGAGTGTAGATAATATTTTTGTCTTCCTCTTAATCTTCAGCTACTTTAAGGTTCCGGCAAAATACCAGCACAAGGTTTTATTCTGGGGAATCTTGGGGGCTTTGGTGATGCGGGCATTTTTTATTGCTATCGGTATAACTTTAATCAGGAAATTTCACTGGGTTATTTACTTCTTTGGAGCATTTTTGATATTCACTGGAATAAAACTGTGGTTGGAGAAAAAAAAGGAGATTCAGCCGGAGAAAAATCCAGTACTTAAATTGTTCCGGAAGATGATGCCGGTAACTGAGCAATATCGCGAGGGGAAATTTTTTGTTAAAATAGATAAGCGCCGGTTTGCTACCCCGCTGTTCATTGTTCTTTTAGTAGTAGAGACCACTGACCTCATCTTTGCAGTTGATTCGATTCCGGCTATTTTGGCGATTACTTTAGACCCCTTTATTGTCTATACTTCTAATGTGTTTGCCATCTTGGGACTGCGAGCTCTGTATTTTGCTTTGGCGGGAATAATGCAACTATTTGAATTTCTGCACTACGGGTTAGCAGGAATTTTGGTATTCATAGGAATAAAAATGATTTTATCGGATATATATAAAATACCGATAGGAATCTCGTTGATTGTGGTGGCTGGGATTCTAGCCATTTCCATAGTGGTTTCACTAGTAAAAGGTCAAAATACCAATAGTAAGTAGGCGGGGATCTATTCCCCGCCTTTTCCATCTGTCAAAATAAATTCGGTCGGGAATGTTCCCGACCTACGAAAATCGCGTAGGGGTGGAGCTTGTCTCCACCCAAACAAAAATAAAATAATCGGGCGAAGGTAAACTTCTCTCATAAAACCTTCGAGATAAATCGCCCCTACGCGTAGATTTTTCTTTCTCCCTTTTCATTTGACTTTCTCCCCTTAAAATATTATCATTTTTAATTGAGTTAATCCTATGTTCAAAGCAGTTATATTTAACCAACTGGTCAAAAATTGCGTAAAACCTTATACAATAACCAAAAACCTGAAAGGAGAATTTTATGACAGAAAAAGAGATGTTTGAACAGACCTGGGAAAAGGAATTTGAGACCACGCTCAAAGTTCTGAATGCCTATCCGGGCAACAAAATGGACTTTAAGCCCCACGAACGCTCAATGTCCGCCAAAGAATTAGCCTGGCAGTTTGTCCAACAGCAGATGGCTATAGAGCAAACCTTGGATGGCACCATGACCATGCCTCCGAATTTCCCGCCGGTTCCGGACAAATGGGAAGAGATTCTAGCCACCTACCAAAAGTTGCACCCCAATCTGGTGAAAAAGTTACAGAAGACACCGGAAGCAGATTTATTTAAAAATATGCCCATGATGCTGGGGCCGGGAAATATGGGGGAGATGCCCAAGCTCCAGTTCCTGTGGCTTATGCTATCGGACCTGATTCATCACCGGGGACAGTGCTCGGTTTATCTAAGGATGGCAGGAGGTAAGGTGCCGTCAATCTACGGACCTTCGGCGGATGAGCCCTGGATGTAATCTGATATAGCAAGAGTCGCGTAGGGGTAGTTTTTTCTCTACCAAAAAAAGAATAATCGTAGGCGGGGAATAGATCCCCGCCTTTTCTATCTCTCAATATAAATTCGGTCGGGAATGATCCCGACTTACGAAAACGGGTAGCACTGGGTCCCCGTACCCAGTGCCTATGTCACGCCCGAGGTGCAGGGACCTCGGGCTACCCAGCACGTGATTTTTCTTTCCACAATTTCAGTTGACTTTCTCCCCTTAAATTATTATCATCTTAGTTTGAGTTAATCCTATGTCCAAAATTTTAGTCACCGGCGGAGCAGGTTTTATCGGTTCCCACTTAACGGATAAGCTGGCCCAAAAAGGCCATAACGTATTGATAATCGATAACTTATCCACCGGATTCAAAGAAAATATCAATTCCCTACGGGATGGCAGTAGCCAAAAGAAAGCCAAATTCTACCAGATGGACATCCGGTCAGTTGCCATAGACAAAATAATCGAAAAGGAACAGCCGGCGGCTGTTTATCATTTAGCGGCCCAGGTAGATGTGCGTAAGTCCTTACAAGACCCGAACTTAGATGTGGAAATCAACATCTCCGGTAGCATAAATTTGCTCAAAAGCTGCCTGAAGCATAAAGTCCAAAAAGTAATCTTTGCCTCTACCGGCGGAGCGATTTATGGAGAGCAGGAATATTTTCCGGCTGATGAAAGACACCCGGCTTTTCCCGTATCTCCTTATGGAGTAGCTAAGTTGACTGTGGAAAAGTACTTACACTGTTTCTATGAAAACTTTGGCTTGAATTATGTCTGTTTGAGATTAGCCAATGTCTATGGTCCTAGACAGAATCCCAAAGGTGACCAAGGAGTGGTGGCGATTTTTTGCGGCAAACTTTTAAATGGAGAGCAAGTAACTATTTACGGAGACGGAAAACAGACCAGAGATTATGTTTACGTAGATGATGTTGTGAATGCCTTTGTATCTGCTTTGGATTACAGCAAAAACGAAGTTTTCAATATCGGTACAGCCATAGAAACCAATGTAAATCAGCTTTATGAAATTTTGGCTGAAAAAGTCGGCTCCAATTCCAGTAAAACTTATGGTCCGGAAAGATTAGGGGAGCAGAAAAGGTCGGTAATTGATTTTGCTAAAGCCAAAAAAGAGTTAAATTGGGAACCGGAGGTAAATTTAGAGCAGGGTCTGGAGAAAACTTTAGAATATTACCAGAAGAAGAAAATGGTTTTAGTTGGCTAGCCTAGCCCTCTAATTCAATCTAACTTTTAGAAATCCGTAAGTAGAATTTTATGGCAGATGATAAAAAAAATAATGAAAAGTTACTTGTTGAAGTAGAGAAACTTCCTCAGAGTAAATTAAAGAATACTTCCCTTAAGGTTGGTATGGTCGGTGTTGCCGTTTCCACTGTTATACTTGTCTTTGTATGTAACACCTACTATGCTCAGAGGAGATTTCAAGAGGCTTCGGTTCACCCTTCGCTTATTCTAGAAATAAACAAAAAATGTCAGGAACCTAAATACAATTGTATTTTCACTGAAGATGAATCAACGCATACAGTTGCATACACATTCACAATCGAAAACAAATCGCCGTACTCTATCAAGAGAGTTCGCATAAAGTCGGCTACTCATCCTTCAAAGCAAAATCATGTAACTTATGCGTCTCCCGACTCTTTCGCACAAATGTTCACTTTTGCGCCGGGCGAGAAAAATTTAAATATTTCTGGTAAGTTTAGTCCGCCCACCGCAGATTGGAAATCAATGAAGCATTGCTATTTGCACTTTAGAGTAGATTTCCAAGATCCCAATGACAGGGCTTTTGTCTACAAGAAATCTTATTTCATGATATTTGAAGATTATAAATTGTCACGTCTTCAAGAGATTTTCAGGTTTCTCATGGGTGTGGAGTCAAGCTCGCTAGAGTCATTAGAGGAAGAAAAACATAATAAGAGGGAAAACATTTTATAAGAAATACAAACATTGGAGGATTTTATGGAAAAGAAAATTTACAAAAATTATATCAACGGAGAGTGGGTGGAATCTGCCTCCGGTTGTACTTTTGAAGACCGCAATCCGGCAGATAACCGGGAAGTGATAGGGGAATTCCAACGGTCAAATCCGGAAGATGTCAAAAGAGCCGTAGAAGCGGCTAAAAATGCCTACGACAAATGGAGATTATACCCGGCTCCCAAAAGAGCGGAGATTTTGTTCAAAGTTGCGGAAATTTTGGTCAAACGGAAAGAAGAATTCGCCAGAGAGATGACCCAGGAAATGGGTAAGGTTTTAAAAGAAACCCGGGGTGATGTGCAGGAAGCCATCGATATGTCCTACTATATGGCCGGAGAAGGTCGGCGTCAGTTCGGGCAAACCACTCCCTCGGAGCTGCCCAACAAATTTGCCATGTCAGTCCGGATGCCAATGGGGGCCTGTGCTTTAATTACTCCCTGGAATTTTCCGATGGCGATTCCTTCCTGGAAGCTTATGCCGGCTTTAATCTGCGGCAACACCGTAGTCTTCAAACCAGCCACAGATACTCCTCTTTCAGCTTACAACTTAATCAAATCCTGTGAAGAGGCCGGAATTCCCAAAGGGGTGGTGAATTTTGTCACCGGAGGCGGTTCAGAAGTGGGAGGTCCCTTGATGAAAAATGAGGATGTCAAATTGGTCTCCTTTACCGGTTCAACAGCGGTAGGCAAAACAGTGTCCGAGGCCTGCGCCCCTGCATTTAAACATACCAATTTAGAGATGGGGGGGAAGAATGCCATTATGGTGATGGAGGATGCCAATTTAGATTTAGCCGTAGAAGGGGCTATCTGGGGAGGATTTGGAACCACCGGTCAAAGATGTACTGCCGCTTCACGGGTGATTGTCCACAAAAAAGTTTACCAAGAGTTTGCGGAAAAATTTGTAGCTCGTGCCAAAGCTTTAAAAATCGGGAACGGGTTAGACCCTAAAGTGGAAATGGGACCTTCCATCAATGAAAATCAGTTGCAGACCGTGATGAATTACGTTGAAATTGGTAAAAAAGAAGGGGCTAAACTTATCTCTGGAGGAAATCGCTTGGTGAAAGGAGACTATATCCACGGCTTCTTCCATGAACCTACAGTTTTCGCTGATGTCGACCCTAAAATGAGAATTGCCCAAGAAGAGATTTTCGGACCAGTAGTAGCTTTGATTCCCTGTGATAATTTACAAAATGCTATCAATATTTGCAACGGAGTAGTTTACGGGCTTTCAGCTTCGATTTACACCCAAGATGTGAATAAAGCTTTTGTGGCGATGCGGGATATTTACACCGGAATTTTCTACGTCAATTCTTCCACCATCGGTGCCGAAGTCCACCTGCCTTTCGGTGGAACTAAGCAGACCGGTAATGGTCACCGGGAAGCTGGGACTGCGGCTTTAGATGTCTTCTCGGAATGGAAGACAGTTTACATCGATTATTCAGGGAAACTGCAAAAAGCCCAAATTGATGATTTAAACATAAGCTAACTAGAGGAGGTTATGCGTCCAAAGAAAGTTTTGATAATGGGGGCGGCTGGAAGAGATTTTCATAATTTCAACGTGGTATTTAGAAATAACCCACGCTTTAAAGTAGTAGCTTTTACCGCTACCCAAATACCCAATATAGTTGACCGTCGCTACCCTGCTAAATTAGCCGGAAAACTTTACCCCAAAGGGATTCCGATTTTTGCCGAAGATGGTCTAACTGAATTAATCCAAAAACATAAAATCGAAGAGGTGGTTTTCTGCTACTCGGATGTTTCCCATGAATATGTGATGCACAAAGGGGCTATGGCCATTTCTGCTGGAGCAGATTTCAAACTTTTGGGTGAAAAATCTACCATGCTGAAAGCCGAAGTCCCAGTAATTGCCGTCTGTGCGGTCCGAACCGGAAGCGGTAAAAGTCAGACCACTCGCAAGGTTTCTCAAATTTTAAAAAGATTAGGGAAAAAAGTGGTGGTAGTCCGTCATCCGATGCCTTATGGAGATTTAACCAAGCAGACCTGCCAGAGATTTGCCAGCAAAAAAGATCTGGATAGATATAACTGCACTATTGAAGAAAGAGAGGAGTATGAGCCACATTTGGAAAAAGGAACTGTGGTTTATGCCGGTGTAGATTATAAGCAGATTTTAGAGCAGGCCCAAAAAGAAGCTGATATCATCATCTGGGACGGGGGGAATAATGATTTTCCTTTCTTTAATCCGGATTTGTTGATCACGGTTGTGGACCCTCACCGAGCTGGACATGAGCTGACTTATTTCCCCGGAGAAGTAAATTTACGTTCTGCTGACGTAGTAGTCATAAACAAAGTAGATACTGCCAAACCCAGAGATGTCAAAAAAGTAGAAAAAAATGTTTTAAACGCAAATTCAGATGCCATTATAATAAAAGCTGCCTCACCGATTTCTGTAGACAAACCGGAACTAATCAGAAATAAAAGAGTTTTAGTAGTAGAAGATGGGCCCACACTAACTCACGGAGAAATGAGATTCGGGGCTGGGATTGTGGCTGCTAAAAAATTTAGAGCCAAGAGAATTGTTGACCCTCGCCGGTCTGTAGTTGGAAGCTTAAGAAGAATTTACTCCAAGTATCCTAACATCGGTCCTTTACTTCCGGCTATGGGTTATGGAGATAAGCAGATTAAAGAGCTGCAAAGAACCATCAATTCAGCTAAATGCGACTCAGTGATAATAGCTACACCGGTAGACTTAAGCAGGATTTTAAAAATTAACAAACCCACAATTAGAGTCCGTTACGAATTGCAAGAGATTTCTAAGCCGGATTTAACTGAAATTCTAAAAAAGTTTATCCATAAAATCTAGTATGGCTAAAGCTAAGACGGCAGTGGTTGCCTTAGGAGGGAATGCTATTTCTAAAGAGGGGGAAGAGGATAACATCCCCAAGCAGTTTGAAAACACCAATAAATCCCTTACCAGCATTGTTGAATTAATCAAAGAAGATTACCAATTAGCCATTACACACGGCAATGGTCCCCAGGTGGGGAACGCTATTTTAAGAGTGGAGCTAGCTCGTAGTAAAGCTCCGGTTTTGCCTTTATACATCTGTGTGGCTGATACCGAAGGTGGGATGGGGTTTATGGTGGAGCAGTGTCTGAAAAATCGCTTGCAAAAAGAAAAAATTGAGCGGGAAGTCGTCACAGTCATGACTCAAGTAATTGTGGATAAAAATGATCCTGCTATAAAAAATCCCTCTAAATTTATTGGGCAGTTTTATTCCAAAGATGAAGCTGAAAACTTCTCTAAAGAAAGAGGGTGGGTGGTTAAAAAAGATTCCAATCGGGGTTACAGAAGAGTGGTTGCTTCCCCTATGCCCAAAGAGATTGTGGAAAAAAAAACTATTAAAACCTTAGTGGCAGAGGGAGTGGTTGTAATTGCCGCCGGTGGCGGAGGAATTCCGGTTTGCTACAATGAAGATGGCACTCTGCAGGGAATCGAAGGAGTGATTGACAAAGACCGAGCCAGTGCAGTTTTGGCCCGAGATATCCAAGCCGAACTTTTATTAATTTTAACTGGAGTAGAAAAAGTGGCTTTAAATTTTGGAACTTTACTGCAAAAAGAGTTGGAGCAAATAACTTTGGCTGAAGCCAAAAAATATTTAGCAGAGGGACATTTTCCAGCCGGCAGTATGGGACCTAAAATTGAAGCGGCGATTTCTTTTTTAGAAGCAGGAGGGAAAGAAGTCATTATAACCTCTATTGAAAAAGCCCATGATTCAGTTTTAGGAAAAGCCGGCACTAAAATAGTTCCTTAAATTATGAGTGGATTAGAGCTCAAAGTTTTAAAAGAGATTTTAAAAAAAGGGAAAATCTACGAAGTAGGGGGAACGGTACGGGATTTTTTTATTTTTGGCGAAGAATCCGAAGAAAAAGATTATCTGGTTTCCCGAATTCCCATGGAGGATTTAATCTCTCTTTTAGCCAAATTTGGCAGAGTGGAGTTAGTAGGAAAATCTTTCGGCGTAATTAAATTTACCCCTAAGAGACACAAGAAAACTTACGACATCGCCTTACCTCGCCAAGAGTTTTCTACCGGTGTGGGTCACAAAGATTTTCAGGTGACCTTTGACCATAATTTAAAAATTGAAGAGGACCTTTCTCGCAGAGATTTTACCATCAATGCCATAGCCAAAGATTTATCCACAAATCAGATCATAGACCCTTTTGAGGGAAGAAAAGATATCCAAAGAAAAATAATTAAAATGATTTCTCCCCAGGCATTTTTAGAAGATCCCTTGAGAATGCTGCGGGGCGTGGGCTTTGCGGCCCGCTTTGAATTTGAAATTGAAGAAAATACTTTTCTGGCTATGCAATCAAATTCTAGGCTTATCGATACAGTTTCTCCGGAAAGAATTCAGGATGAGCTAAATAAACTTTTGCTGAAAGCTAAAAAACCTTCCCTCGGATTTCAATTGATGCAGAAATCTGGAATATTGAAAGAAATTTTACCGGAATTAGAGAACTGCGTGAGGGTGGACCAGCCTGGGCCATATCATAAATTTGATGTTTTTGAACATACCCTTTATACTGTGGACAACGCCCCCCAAGATTTAATTATTCGTCTGTCAGCTTTATTTCACGACATCTGCAAACCCCAGACCAAAGTTGTCACTGAAGAGGGGGCCACTTTTTACGGGCATGAAAAATTCGGAGCAGAGTTAGTGGAAAAAGTTCTGGGACGACTGCGTTACTCTAATGAGATTATCTACGCCGTTACACTTTTAGTCGCCAAGCATATGTTTACCACCGCTGTCACGGACAAAGGCTTAAGAAGACTTATCACCAAAACCGAAGGACGGATTTTTGACTTGCTGGAATTGAGAAAAGCTGATATAATTGCCCAAGGCCGGGGTGATGCCGGTGTGGCTGAAATTGTAGAATTTGAACAAAAAGTTAAAGATGAAATCGCCAGAAAGCCACCTTTTAGTGTCAAAGATTTGAAAGTGAACGGCAATGATTTGATGAAAAAATTTAAGTTAAACCCCGGTCCTTTAATCGGTAAAATTTTAAATCATCTACTAGAAAAAGTTTTGGATGAACCAGAATTTAATGAAAGTGAAAAACTTTTAAAAGAGGCAGAAATGTTTTTAAATCAACAAAAAGTGAAAACTTAATATATATGTTTCAAAGAGGCGCAACCTAAAGGTTGCGGCTACCAAATAATTTCTAGACAGGTAGGACTTAGTTGAAACTGCACGAATATCAAGCTAAAGAGATTTTCGCTAAATACGGCATCCCGGTTCCCCTGGGAGAGATGGCTGCCACACCCCAGCAGGCCTCTGAAATTGCCAATAAAATCGGCAAGCCGGTCATGATAAAAGCCCAGGTGCATGTGGGGGGCAGAGGGAAAGCCGGTGGTATAAAGAAGGCGTCTAACGCCTGGGAAGCCAACAAAATCGCCTCGCAGATTTTGGGAATGGAAATTAAGGGGTTAAAAGTCAAAAAAGTTCTGGTGACTGAACAAAAGCAAATCAAGTCGGAAGCATATTTTGGAATCATCGTGGACCGCAAATCCAAAAAACCGGTGATTATGGCTTCGGCTTTCGGAGGGGTGGATATCGAGGATATTGCCAAAAAAACTCCGGACTTGATTTATAAACTGGAAGTTGACCCGATTATGGGAATTTTTCTCTTCAAAGCCAGAGATTTAGCATCCAAAATCTATAACGATCCTGCCATAGCCGGCAAAACCGCTAATATTTTGATGAAGCTGTATAGAGTTTTCTGGGAGAATGACTGTTCTTTGGCTGAAATCAATCCTCTAGTAGTAACAAATGAAAATGAGGTCTGGGCTTTGGATGCTAAAATAGTTTTAGATGACAATGGCTTGATTCGTCATCCAGAATTGGAAAACTTGAGAGATTTGGATGAAGAGGAAAAAGATGAAATGGAAGCCAAGGCTAATGGCTTATCGTTTGTGAAGATGGATGGTGATATTGGTTGCGTTGTCAATGGGGCTGGTTTGGCTATGGCGACGATGGATTTGGTGAAGCATTTTGGAGGGAATCCGGCTAATTTTTTGGATGTGGGTGGCTCTTCTTCACCGGATAAGGTGGTGGCGGCTTTGAAAATTATTTTAAAAGAGCCAAAAGTGAAGGCGATTTTGTTCAATATTTTTGGGGGGATTACCCGCTGTGATGATATTGCTAATGGGATTGTGACTGCTACTCAAGAGTTAAAGCCCAGAGTTCCGATTGTGGTTCGCTTGGTAGGAACTAATGAAGAGAAAGCCAGAAAAATTTTGGAAGGGATTAAGATGCCGACTGCTAATTCGATGGAAGAGGTGGTGAAGAAGGCGATTGAGTTGAGTAGAAAATGAACTGACCCCTCCCTTGCCCTCCCCTTAAAGGAGAGGGAACCAAGCACCCTCTCCTCTTAGGAGAGGGGTGGGGAGAGGTAAGTATCTTTGATTTTGTATCGAAACGAAATGTCACAGAATAACAAAAAGGAAACTCATGTCCATTTTAGTTGATAAAAACAGCAAAGTAATCGTCCAGGGAATCACTGGTCGGGACGGCTCTTTCCACACCCAGCAGATGTTGGACTATGGCACCTCTGTAGTCGGAGGAGTCACACCCGGTAAAGGTAACACAAAAATTCATGGAGTTCCGGTTTTTAATTCAGTCCAGGAAGCAGTCAAAAAAACTGCTGCCAACACCAGTGTGATTTATGTTCCTGCCTTATATGCCACAGATGCCATCTATGAAGCCGCCGAAGCCGGAATCTCTTTAGTGGTCTGCATCACCGAAGGAATTCCCACCAATGACATGTTAAAAATTTACAACTTCCTAAAAAAAAATCATACCCGCTTAATTGGTCCCAACTGTCCAGGAGTCATAACTCCCGAAGTAACCAAAGTCGGAATAATGCCAGGGCAGATTCATAAAAAAGGAAATGTCGGAGTGGTATCTCGCAGTGGGACACTAACTTATGAAGTGGTCTGGAATCTGACCTTGGTTAATTTAGGGCAGTCCACCTGCATAGGTATCGGAGGTGACCCGATAATTGGCACAAATTTTATCGACACCTTAGAATTGTTTGAAAAAGATAGCCAAACCGAAGCGGTGGTTCTGATCGGTGAAATCGGCGGCACCGATGAAGAAGATGCGGCGAACTTTATCAAAGAGAATATGAGCAAGCCGGTGGTAGCTTTCATAGCCGGCAGAACCGCACCGGAAGGTAAAAGAATGGGGCATGCCGGAGCTATAATTTCAGCTGGTTCAGGCACGGCAGCCGAGAAAATCAAGGCGTTTCAGGAAATTGGAGTTCCAGTAGCTGACTCCCCAGCCCAACTCCCTGTTTTGGTTAAAAATGTCTTAGAAAAACCGAAAAAGAAGAAAAAGAAGGTTTTGAGTAAAAAATGAATTAGTTGGGGGATAAGATCTTAGTAAAAATTCTCCCAAGGTCTTGAAGGATTACGGCTTAGAGAATCAAAGTATACCAATATGCAGCAATATCCGATGAGCCGATTCAACATCTTATAAAAAAATAGGGGGACTTAGTGAAAAAATTCACTTGCTATTTTCAATTTAATTGCGTAGATTATATATAGGTTATGGGCCGAAAGGAAAGAAGTCTATTGATTATAAAGCCGGATGCGGTCAAAAGAAATTTAGTCGGAAAAATATTAGCCCAGGTTGAAAATGCTGGATTTAAAATTTTGGATTTAAAAATGCTTAAAATAAAAAAAGATAAAGCCCAAAGATTTTACGGGGTTCACAATGGCAAACCTTTTTATAAAGAATTGGTCAACTACATCAGTTCCGGCAGCATTATCCCAATTTTATTAGAAAAAGAAAATGCCATATCTGATTTAAGAGAGTTAATCGGAAATACTGATCCTGCCAAAGCGGCACCCGATACTATCAGGAGAAATTTTGCTTTATCGATTACCGAAAATTCGGTGCATGCCAGCGATTCTAAAAAAACGTTTGAATTTGAAAGTAAATTCTTTTTTAACCGTAAGAAACAATAAATTTTAAGCAAAGAGGCATTTATGGCTAACCAGAATACTCAAGTAAAAAGTGAGGCGGCCAAGTACACCGCTGAAAAAGTATCCTATGCTAAGGGATTAGAAGGGGTCATCTTATGTGATAGCCAGGTCAGTTTTGTAGATGGACTGGCAGGAAAGTTGTTTTATCGAGACATCCCCATCCAAGAATTAGCTGAAAATTCAACTTATGAAGAGACCGCTTACCTGCTTTTGTTCGGAAAGCTCCCCAAAAGACAAGAGTTAGAAGATTTTAAAGCCCAGCTAAAAGCCAATCGTAACATCCCGAATGAAATCCTGGAGATAATCCAAAAATATCCTAAACATGCTCACCCCATGGAAGCTTTGCGCAGTATTGTCTCCCTTTTGGGAATGTATGACACTGACGATGAATTACATACCCCAGAAGCCAACGCCAGAATAGCCATCAAATTGATTGCTAAATTCCCCACAGCTGTGGCAGCTTTTGAAAGATTCCGGCAGGGAAAAGATTATGTGGCTCCGGAGGATAATTTAGACCATTCTGCCAATTTCTTGCATATGTTCCGCGGACCAATCCCCTCAGATTTGGATGTCCGAGCCATGGATGCCTGTTTGATTTTGCACGCGGACCATGAGATGAATGTCTCCACCATAAGCTGTCGAGTAGTCATCTCCTCTTTATCGGATATGTATTCAGCCATCTGTGCCGGAGTAGGCAGTCTCAAAGGTCCCTTGCATGGGGGTGCCAACGAAGAGGTAATGAAAACTTTAGAAGAGATTGGATCTTTGGAGAATACCGAAAAATGGGTCAAAGATTCCTTAGCTAAACATTTCAAGATACCGGGTTTTGGTCACCGGGTTTACAAATATTACGATCCCAGAGCAGCCATTCTGAAAAATTTTGCCGAAGAATATGCTAAAATTAAAAAAGAGATTTCTGAAAAATTGCAGATGACGGAATTAATTGAAAAGCTAATGGTCGAATCCCTAGGAGAATCCAAAGGGATTTACCCCAATGTAGATTTGTACTCCGGGTTGATTTACAGCACCATGGATATTCCCAAAGACCAGTTCACCCCCATATTTGCTATTGCTCGGGTGGCGGGCTGGTGTGCTCAAATCTTAGAGCAGCTGGCTGACAACCGAATTTATCGTCCTCGCTGTCATTACACTGGGACTTTAGATAAGCCATATATTCCAATAGACAAAAGATAGCTGAATTTAAATCTTCCTCCTGCAATAACACTCAAATACCCACTTCAAGATATTTCATGAATTTGCTTTATTATCAATTTCGTTTTGGCACTGTTTTTTTTAAAGCAACCCCCCCAAAAAAATCTTGACTCTTGAAAAAATAATTGTTGCAGGAAGACAACTTCGAAAAGAAAGCTTTGATAGGAACCCTATTCCTGGGTGGGGGCTTGAACCTGGGGCTTCTTTGAAGGAATGAAAGTAGCTACAAAGTCTCTCAAAGTAAAAGACATTTCCCGGGCATTCTGGTACCGTTCTTCTGAATTTTTAGCCATGGCTCTTTCCAAAATCCGGTCAAAGAAACGGGGAACCTTGGGATTAACGGTAGAAGGCCCGGCCGGATGGGTATTCAGAATATTATAAATCAAAGCGGTAATGGTCTCCCCTTTGAAAGGTTTTTCACCGGTCAGAAGCTCATACAAAACCACTCCCACCGAGAAAATATCGGAGCGGGCTGAAGCCTGTTTTCCCTGCAGCTGCTCCGGAGAAATATAATTGGGAGTTCCCATAGCCACACCGGTCTGGGTCATATTGGTGGCATCAAAACGGGCGATACCGAAATCCATCACTTTGATTTTGAAATCCTCTAAAACCATGATATTGGCCGGCTTTATGTCTCTATGCACAATCCCTTTAGAATGCGCATAATCTAAAGCATCACAAACCTGAATAATGATATTGGCCAGAATTTTATAATTCCACTCCATCCCTTTTTTAATCAGTTTTTCCAGAGTATGTCCTTTTAAATACTCCATGGCGATATACTGAAATTCCCCCTGGTGTCCCACATCGTAAATGGTCACAATATTGGGATGAGAGAGCTTTCCAGCCGCCTTGGCTTCTCTGACTAATCTTTCCTTTAACTCTTCTACTTCCGATGGGTCAATCGCAAAATCCAGGCGAATGGTTTTCAGGGCTACCGGGCGGTCAATAGCCGGGTCCATCCCTTTATACACCATTCCCATAGCTCCTTTACCTATAGTTTCCACCACTTTGTATCTGCCGAATTCAGTAAAGGTAGGAGCTGCTCCAGATAGGGTAGGTGTAGGGGTCTTACTCTGTTTCTTTTCTTCTTCGATAGCCGGGATATCCATGGTTTCATAAGAATCCTCCACTTTAACGGTTATGGTTTTGGTAGCTGATCTGGAATCCGGTTCCAGGTATCGGTCCTCTCTCATATAGCTGGGGACGTCGTATTCCTCTTCCTCATATTCCTCAAATTCCCGATAAGCTCTTCTCTTCTCGGCTTTTTTCTGCTCCTCTTTGGATTTAATAGCCGGGCTGGCCGCTAAGAAAAAGACCAGCTCCAAAAAGGGGAAGAAGGTTTTGGAAATAATGTTAAGGGCGGAAAACAAGATAAAATTTAAATTTATCAGGACAAACATAAAGACCCCTAAGATAATGAATCGGTAAATCAAAGAGACCCGTGGTAGCATAAAAGCTGAAAAAACTCCGATTAAGATTATCATCAGCAGGCCGAGGCTGAAACTGTTAGCCGAATTAAGAAAGTTGTGGTGAATAATATTCTCAACCACTTGGGCGGTTTTCTCCACACCCGGTAAGCCAAAGGAAAAGGGGGTATTGACCTGGGGTGCCAGACCTGAGGCCGAAAGTCCGATTAAGACGACTTTGTTCTTGAATTGAGATGGGTCGGTTTTCTGTTTTAAAATATCCACCGCCGAATAAGTCTGGAAAAGACCGGCCGGGCCGTTGTAATTGATTAACATGCGGCCTTTGTTATCTATAGGGATGTCAATATCTTTCAGTCGAACCGCATTACCTGGATCAATTTTGACGTCGCTGGATGGAATCTGCAAAAATCTTTTAGCCACCTGAACCGCCAGAGCCGGATAATAGTTATCCCCGTAATTAATGATCAAAGGCTCTCTACGGGTTTTCTGGTCTCGTTCCACCTCGGTGTTGATGAAACCCAAGTCAGCCGAAACTTTGGCCAAGCTTGGCTCCGGAAAGGAAATATCCTTAGCCAATAAAGGAGGTTTGGATTTTAGTTTTATAAAGCTGTCATAAGTGAAGTAGCTGGATTTTAACACAGCCGGAGGTACCGGGTCGGCAAACTGGGGGCCCTCGCTTAAGGAAAACTTCAGCGGTAAAATTACATTACCGGCATTTTTCACCACCAGGGTCAGGGTATGCAGGCCGGCGCTGTCCGACAAAAGCTTTTTATTCAAGGGGATATCTAAGCCGATAACCTTCGGGCCGCCGTTTGAAATTTGATAAATCAAAGAAGCCAAGAGGCCGTTGTCCCAGGGCCAGTAGCCAAGTTGGTCTAAAGATTTATCGTCAATGGTAACGATGGTAATATCTGTACCGGGATTATGAGTTCCCCGGTATTTGAACATCAAATCCACCAGCTTGGTCTCGATTTTTTCCGGCAGGGAGTGCTGGTCTGAATACAAAGCCAGAACGAAAACGGTGATTAAAATATATAGAATGAATCCGGAAAATTGTTTGTACATTTTATCTTCCCAAAGCTAAACGTTCAATCAAATACTGGGGTAAATTGGCTTTTTTCATCTTTCTCTGGGCTTTTTTGATATCGTAAGCCACCCGGCGCAGTTGAGCGGTTTTATTATCCGCATCATAGATCAGATAGCAGGCCTGATTATTCCCGTCCCGGGGCTGCCCCACCGAGCCGATGTTTATCATGTATCTGAATTCTTCCTCAATCTGGACACAGCTATCGTTGTGAATGAAACAATGGCGGTCTTTGTATTTTTTGATAATCACCGGCCGGTGAGAATGTCCGATCAGACAGACTCTTTTGGTAAAGTAAGAAAAATTCTCTTCGGCTTCGGACAGGTTCAAAATGTAATGCCAGTTTTCCGGCTCTTTGGGGGTGGAATGCACCATATGGAAATCTCCCTGCTTGCAGCATAACAGATAATTGGATAAAATCTCCAGGATCTTGTCGTTCAAAATGGTTTTGGTCCAGTTGATGGAATCTTTGGCATATTGATTGAAAAAATCGGTGTCCAGAAGTCCCAGAGAAGCATAGTCATGGTTTCCCATCAGGCATTTGGTGGTCACCTGGCTGATAAGTTTCACGCATTCATTGGGGGAAGCACCGTAGCCGACCGCATCTCCCAGAAAATAAATTTTGTCTAACTTTTGCTCCTCAAAATCCTTGGCGACCGCGGTTAGGGCCTCTTCGTTAGAATGAACATCCGAAAAAAATCCATATTTCATGTTACTTTTTTCCCTCTAAGTAGCGGAATACGGATTTACCCACCTGGATCAAATCATCATTTTTTAACACGCAGCGGTCAACGTCTTCGCCGTTGACTTTGGTTTTCCCCTTTTTGCCCACATTGACCAAGACATGGCTGGTATCCTCTTCCACAATCTTGGCCTGCAGACTGGAAACCCAAAATCCTTTAACTTTGATGTTGGCAAATTCAGCTTTGCCCAAAGTCACCACCGGCCGGCTTATGCGGTATTGATGGACATCGGTCTGGTCTTCGCCCATTAAAACCGAGGTCCCGGCCTTGCTGATAATCTCTTTTTCTCTTTTGTCTTTTTCGATGAGCTCTTTTTGCTTTTTGGTGTGCAGAACCATAGTCCCTTCAAAATTATCCCCCTGACCCTCCCGGGAGGCGTCCCGGTGATAAATCAAAGTAAATTTTCCGATGGTGATGATGTCATTATCTTTCAAGATCTCCTCGGTGACTTTGCGGTTGTTGACAAAAGTCCCGTTTAGACTTTCGTTGTCAATGATTAAAGTGGAGCTGTCATTGAATTCGATCTGGGCATGTTTGCGGGAGACTCCCCGATTATCCAAAACAATGTCATTATCCGGGGTCCTTCCGATGGAGATTCTTTTCTTTTCGGTGACCACCCTCTCGATCACTCTATCTTCAAATTTGACTAATATTTCTGGCATAAAGAGCTCCTTTTTAAATGCGGCTAAGCCTGCTTCGGTATTAAATAAAATTTGCTTTGTTTGTCAAGCAAGCAGTCCAAAATAACTTGCCTGAAATGCTCCGTTCAATTATATTTTTCGGCAGGAAGCTGATAAACTTAAGCGGTTTCCAAAAGCCCTAAATTATGAATCCACAACGGATTTTAAACTTGCTGGAAAAAGTCAGAAAAAGAAAGGTTTTGCCCAAACAGGCTCTGGAAAGCTTAAAGAAACTTCCCTTTGAAAACTTGGGTTTTGCCAACGTGGACCATCACCGGCACTTAAGAAAAGGGTACGCGGAGGTTATCTATGCTCCCGGAAAGACTATCGAGCAGATTGTAAAAATCGCTCATTCTATAAAGACCCACGGCTCAGAAGTGTTTATCACCAGAGCAGAAGCGGATATTTATAAATCTATAAGAAAAATTTTTACCCAGGCAGAGTATAACCCCGTTGCCAAAGGAATCGTAATCAAAACTTCCAATAAGAAGAAAAAGAAAGTGGGGGGCATATTGGTTATCTCGGCCGGTACCGCCGATTTGCCGGTAGCAGAAGAAGCCGCCATGACCGCTGAAGTTTTGGGAAATAAGGTCCAGAGAGTTTATGACGTAGGGGTAGCAGGAATCCACCGATTTTTGGCCCACTGGGAAAAGCTCCAAAAAGCCAAAGTTATAATAGTGGTAGCCGGGATGGAAGGGGCTTTGGCCTCGGTAGTAGGTGGAATGGTCAACAAACCGGTAATAGCGGTTCCCACCAGTGTCGGCTACGGAGCCAGCTTCGGAGGAATCGGAGCTTTGTTAACCATGCTAAATTCCTGTGCTTCCGGAATCACGGTGGTCAATATCGACAACGGCTTTGGAGCCGGTCTGGCCGCCAGCTTAATCAATCAGTCGGGACAAAAAAGATGAACACCGTCAAAATCACCTTATTTTCCTTCGTTTTCGCCACGGCTAACTCAATCTTCATCCTGTTAAGTCAAATTTTCCGCTGGAGAGGTTATAATTTCAAACTGAAATTTGAAAAAGCCAAGTTTGACACCATCAACAACTCCATTCCCATTTTATTTATGGTAGCCATATCCTTAGTGGTCTCTATCTACCTTTATGAAAAATATTTTTACACCTGGCAGGAGGCGCCTGTGGTTCTGATGGTTTGTGGTATTATCCTGGCATCAATTTTAGTGGTCATTAATATTATGTATCAGCTAAAAAATTAAGATTATGAAAATAGCTTATTTTGACTGTTTTGCCGGTATATCCGGAGATATGATTTTAGGAGCTCTTTTAGATTGCGGTCTGGATGAAAAATTGTGGAGAGAAAAGCTTTCTTTATTACCCATCTCCGGCTATGAGCTTAAAGTGTCCACTGTGTCAAAACATCATTTAAGCGGGAAAAAAGTGGATATCAAAATAAAAGAGTCGCAAAAACATCGAAACCTGAAGGATATTTTGAAAATTATTAATGATAGCTCACTGGATTCTGATATTAAAGAAAAAGCCAGTCTGGTTTTCAACCGCCTGGCAAGTGCTGAAGGGAAAGTGCATGGGAAATCTGCCGAAGAAGTTCATTTTCATGAAGTTGGAGCTATGGATGCCATTTTAGATGTGGTTGGGTCGGTTATAGCATTAAGACTTTTAGGGATTGAAGAAATTTATGCTTCGGCTTTACCTGTAACTCATGGATTTGTAGAATCAGAGCACGGGAAATATCCAATCCCCGGTCCGGCCACCTTAGAATTATTAAAAGATTATCCGGTAAAAAAAATCGATATGACCGGTGAATTGGTTACTCCCACCGGTGCCGCCATTATTACCAGTTTAGCCAAGTTCTCCCCCAGGTTTGATTTTAAATTAGAAAAAACCGGTTACGGTGCCGGGACTTCAGATTTTAAGGAGATTCCCAATTTTTTGCGAGTTTTAATCGGTGAATCAATACATAAATTCGAAGAGGATGAAATTGTAATTTTGGAAACCAATTTAGACAATACTCAACCGGAGCTGGTCGGCTATATAGTAGAAAAATTACTTTCTCAGGGGGCTTTGGATGCTTTCTTGACTCCGGTGATTATGAAAAAAAACAGGCCGGGAGTGATTTTGACCGTTCTGGCTGAAAAAGATAATTATCAGAAACTTTTGGATATTATTTTTAGAGAATCTTCTACCACCGGAGTGAGAATTCAGACCAGTTTCAGAAAAAAGTTACCCCGTAAAATTGAAGAAGTGGAAACCAAATTCGGGAAAGCCAAAGTGAAAATTGCCGGAGAAAATAATTTTTTGGAGATTCTGCCGGAGTTTGAGGGTTGTAAAATCTTGGCGGAGAGAAATAATGTTCCGCTTAAAATAATTTATGAAGAAATTAGAAAAGCATACCTGGAAAGGGCAAAGAAAAAATGACGGATTTGTCGGCTTACAAAAATATCTGGGTCTGGGCAGAACAAAAGCAAGGTAAAATCTCCTCAGTGGTGATGGAAGCTTTAGGGGTAGCCAGAAGCTTAGCAGAAAAAAGAAAAGCGGAAGTGTGGGGGATTTTATTCATCGAAAAAAACGATAAGCAAGCCCAGGAATTGATTTCTCACGGGGCGGATAAAGTTATCTTGGTGGAAAATCCCAGTGTGAAATTTTTTGTGGATGAAATATATGCCAGATTACTTTTTGAATTAGCTAGTGAATTTAAGCCGGAAGCGATTTTAGGGGAGGCGACTTTTTACGGAAAGGCCTTATTTCCACGGGCTGCGGTCAAACTGCATACCGGGGTAGCGGCTGACTGCACCGCAGTTTCAATCAATCCGGATACGGGAGATATCGTTGCCACTCGGCCCTGCTACGGCGGAAATGTTTTAGCGGAAGTCGGTTTTAATCAGGTCCGTCCCCAGCTGGTAACCCTGAGGCCAAAATCCGGCAAAGAGCTATCCCCAGATGCAAATAGAAAAGGGGAAATAATAAAAAAGGAATTTCCTCAGGAAAAATATCAAGCCCGCACCAGGGTCAAGGAGATGGTCAAAGAGGCGGCTCAGGCAGTGAATTTAGCTGAAGCAGATATAATTGTTTCAGGTGGCCGGGGATTAAAAGGTCCGGAGAATTTTCATCTGGTTAAAGAGTTAGCAGATGTTCTCGGAGGGGCCATGGGAGCTTCCCGGGCTGTGGTGGATGCCGGCTGGGTTCCCTATGCTCATCAGGTGGGTCAGACCGGAAGAACTGTTAATCCCAAGCTTTATATTGCCTGCGGAATTTCCGGAGCCATTCAGCATTTGGTGGGGATGCAGTCTGCTCGGATAATTGTAGCCATAAACAAAGACAAGGATGCCCCGATTTTTAAGGTGGCAACCTACGGAATTGTGGGGGATATTTTTGAAATTCTGCCGGCTTTGTCCAAGAAATTCAGAGAGATGTTGAAAAAATAAATTGCCAAAAAATATCACTTCTAATTACAAGCTATAGGAAAACCTATAGCTTTATTTTTGCGGTTATCCTTGCAGGATGCTTCACTATGGGAAAAGTTAAATTAAAAAGAGGAGAAGAGAAACGGATTAAAGCCGGGCATCTGTGGATTTTCAATAATGAAATAGATAAAATTTTGGACTTAAAAGAAAACGGAGAAATTGTTGAAGTATTAGACCATAAAGGAAATTTTGTGGCCAAAGGTTACTACAATAAACATTCCCTGATTTCAGTCAGAATTTTGACCAGCGATTTAAATCAAGATATTGATAAAAATTTTTTAAAAGAGAAAATGACCAAAGCTTACCAGTATCGCCAAAATATTTATCCTCGACTCTCATCTTACAGAGTAGTTTACAGCGAAGGAGATTTGCTGCCCGGGTTGATTGTCGATAAATATGAGAATTTTCTCTCGCTGCAGATTTTGACTTTGGGAATGGAGAAGTTGAAAATCTTTATTTTGGAAGTTTTAGAGGAACTTTTCCAGCCGGAGGGAGTGGTTTTGAAAAATGATTCGGTCTTCAGAGAGATGGAGGGTCTGAAAAAAGAAATTACAATTGTCAAAGGAAATTTTGATGCTCACCAGATAATTGAAGAGTATGGGTTGAAATTTTACGTAGATTTGCTCAAGGGGCAGAAAACCGGTTTTTTCTTTGACCAGAGAGAAAATAGAGGTCTGACAGCTTCCGTAAGCAAAAACCGAAAAGTTTTGGACTGCTTTTGTTATACGGGAGGTTTTGCTCTGGTGGCTGCTAAAGGTGGCGCTAAAGAAGTTTTGGGTGTGGATGAATCAGAATCGGCTGTAAAATTAGCGCAGGAGAATGCTAAATTAAATAATTTTAACAAGGTGACTTTCCAGAAACAAGAAGTTTTTAACTTTTTGAGAAAGTTAAATTCAGCCGGTGAAAAATTTGACATGGTAATATTGGACCCTCCGGCTTTTGTGAAAAGTAAGGAAAAATTGAAGGAAGGAATCAAAGGTTATAAAGAAATCAATCTACAGGCCATGAAATTGCTCAATTCTGGCGGTATTTTGATTAGCTGCAGCTGCTCTTATCAGTTCTCGAAAGAAGACTTTTTAAATATGATAAAGAAAGCTGCCACAGATTCCGGTAAGAAGTTCCGATTGATAAAAGAGCTTACTCAAGCAGCTGACCATCCTATTCTATTATCTATGCCGGAAACTCAATACTTGAAAGGTGTAATTTTAGAGGTCTTATAAAATGAGAATTGCAGTTATTGATTTAGGGACTAATACAGTTTTGCTCACCCTCGCTGAAATACAGAAAAATAGAGCGATAAAATCACTTTTAGAAGCTAAAGAGACCCCCCGTCTGGGAGAAAATGTTGATAAAACCAAAAAGATTTCATCCGCCAGCATCAGAAGAGTTCTAAAAACTATCCAGGATTTTCAAGAGAAAGCCCTAAAACTAAAAGCGGAAAAGATTATTTTGATGGGGACGGCGGCTTTGAGAGGAGCCAAGAATACCTCTTACTTCAAAAAATTGATTCAGAATAAAACCGGCTTAAAATTGGAAGTCATTTCCGGAAAAAAAGAAGCGGAATTGGCTTTCTGCGGAGCGATTGCTGATTTTAAACACGGAAGTAAAAAATTTACTTCACTGGATATTGGCGGTGGTAGCACAGAGGTAATTGTAGGCACTCAAAAGAAAATTTTAAAATTAAAAAGTTTAAATCTAGGGTCCTTGAGATTCACCGAAAGATTTTTGAAAAATGAAAAAGATGGCTATTTCAAAACGCTTGAATTTATAAATCAGAAATTTTCGGAACTAAAGAAAAATTTTCGCCTGAAAAATTCGCTTCTGATTGGGAGCGGAGGAACCATTACTACATTGGGAGCTTTGAGTTTAAATCTAAAAAAATACGAAAGAGACAAAATACATGGGTTGGTTTTGCCAATCCCAAAAATAAACTATCTTTTGGAAAAGTTGAGCAATATGTCCTTGGCTCAAAGAAGAAGATTTATGAAAATTGACCCCCAAAGAGCAGATATAATAATTGCGGGAACAGCTATTTTGCAGCAGTTTATGGAGCAATTTGGGTTTACGGATATCATTATATCCGACAAAAGCTTAAGATGGGGGGTTTTAGAACAGATTCGAGCCGAATTATGAAACAAAAGAGCTTGACAAAATCGGGCTTTGGTATTAACTTTAGGTGATGGCAATACAGCAATTTAGCCGGTCCGAGTGACGCCCCACTCGGTTTTTTATTAAGCGAGTTCAACTTGCCCATTAAAAAAACCTTAACTTTAATCCTTCTTTTTTTCCTAATTCCCATTTCCGCTTGGGCGGATTTATTCAGCTACGAACTTGGACAAAGCTCACCTCGTCCGGCCGGAAATAGTGTGGTGGAAATTATCTGGGATGGGAAAAATCTGTGGGTGGCAACCAGCTCCGGTTTAAGCCGCACCTCTGATGGAGGTACAACCTGGGAAAATTTCCATGTCACAGACGGTTTAAACTCCGAAGAAATTTCAGCTTTGGCCGGGAAAGATTCGCTGCTCTGGGTGGCTACCTCTATTTCACAGCTCCAGCAAGGTCAACTAGTTCCCACCGGAACCGGATTCAATAAAAGCACCGATATTGGAGCAAGCTTTCTTTCCTTCAAGCCGGAACAGGCCAATTTCGCCTTCAAATTAGCTTACGATATTGCCCTGGCAGACAGTTTTGTGTGGGCTTCCTGTTTTGCCGGAGCTTTAATCAGAACCAAAAATGATTCGGTCTGGCAGAATGTTTTCGTGGATGTCATTGCCAGAGATGATTATAAGCAGAACGGGTTCGGCAACAATCTGAATAACAGATTCTTCTCGGTCGTGGCAGATACCCTGGACCCGGACACAACCGTCATCTGGACCGGAACCGCCGCGGGTGTTTATAAATTTATTTATGCTCCGCTGGATTCCACCGATACCCTGTTCACCCCGGTCGATTCGGCCACTGGTTTTGCCGACAGCGTGATTCATTACGGTCAGATAAATGTAGTGACCTGCAGTTTCATAGGTTCCATTGTCTGTGATTCCGCGGATTCGGCCAACGGCTATCATATTGAGATAGATACTTTGATCTGTGACGGGGATACCCTGATAACCATAGATTCGGTCATCTGCTTTGCCACCGGGTTGGTGGTGGATACTGATTTTGTCAGCTATGCCAGACCCGGGATTTCCGGCAATTTTGTGGTATCCTTAGCCCTTCAGACTTTCGGAAGCAAAAAAATTATCTGGGCCGGAACCCAGCCCACCTTTAATCCTACTGAATTTCCGGCTGCCAGCAAATCGGAGGATAACGGTAAAACCTGGAGTGCCACTCTGGCAGGGGATTTGGTCTGGAATTTTGCCTTTCAAGATTCGATTGTCTGGGCCGCCACCAGTTCCGGCTTAAAAAAATCGACTGATTTAGGTCAAAACTGGAGTACTTATGATTTCATTCAGGATTCCTTTGATTCCTTAGGCAACCAGATAACCTCAAGGGAATATTTTGCGGTCCGAACCATCGGGGACACGGTCTGGGCCGGGGGAGAAGACGGTCTGGTAAAAACCACTGATGGAGGCACAACCTGGAAGGTTTTTCGCACCTATGTTCCTATCGGGACTCAAAATTCAAAAACCGCTTACGCCTATCCCAGTCCCTTTTCACCCCAGCTTTCCACCGGTATAACCAGAATTCATTACGCTCCTAAACAAAACGGAAAAGTAACCATCAAAATTTATGATTTCGCCTTAAATTTAGTGGCCACTCTTTTGAATAATCAGATTCGTCAAGCCGGCGTTGAATATGATGAAATCTGGGATGGTCGGAATAAAGACGGGAAAATTGTGGCTAACGGCATTTATTTCTTCAAAGTAGATGCAGAAGGTGGGCAGAAAGAGTGGGGGAAAGTGGCGGTGATTAGATGAAAAACAAACTCATTTTCATACCATTAATTCTAATCCTGGCGATTTTGCTTTCCTCTAATATCTCTTTAGCAGAGACCGGAGGTGGAGGTTATCCTGGGGCATTCTTTCAAACTTTCTGGGGTGCCAGAGCTATGGCTTTGGGTGGAACCTATGTAGCTATCGCAGATGATGCCGAAGGAAATTTATTCAATCCGGCCGGAAGCGCCATGGTAAAAGAGAAATTAGCGTCCGGCTCTTACAGGCAGATGTCTTTAGACCGTCGAATCGGGTATTTAGCTTATACCCAGGTGATAAAAAATGAAGCCGGTATCGGATTGAACTGGATTAATGTAGCAGTAGGTGAGGTAGAGCAAAGAGACGGCAACGGACAGGTAACCGGTTCTCTTTCTAATTATCAAAATCTGTTTGCCCTGACTTTTTCCCGCCGGGTCAGTCCCGAGTTTTCAGTGGGAGTAAACCTCAAGTATTTGCAAACCAATTTGGGTAATATCCAGTCCTCCGGGGTCGGTTTTGATGTAGGGGCTTTGTATTTACCCCGTTCCTATCTGCGGGTGGGATTGGTGGTGGAAAATTTCGGACTGAAACATAACTGGAGTTCCGGTGATTTCTGGGGTGATTACGGACTTCCCGGCTCATCCCATACCGAAGAATTTCCGGTCTCGGCTAAGTTAGGAGCGGCGGCTTTATTTCTAAAAAACCAGCTTTTGGTAGCCCTAGACTTAGAAAAAAGGGAAAATCAGGATATACTGCTTCACCTTGGCGGAGAATATTGGTATAGAAATATCATAGCCGCCAGAGCCGGCTTGAACCGGGGAGATTTAACCTTGGGTCTGGGTTTAAAGCATAAATTGAGAAAATTAACCGTATTTGTTAATTATGCCTTCATCACCGAGTCGGTTGCTGCCGGTGCGGACAACTTAATTTCTCTACAAGTGGGGTTTTAGCATGATAAAAAAGTTCCTTTTGGCAGGATTAATTTTTTTGGTCAGCGGTTTTTCAATTGCCCGGGCTTTACCCCAGACCACCGGTCTGGCTTATCTGAAATATAATTTTCTGCCCAAACCAACCAGTTTGGGAGAGGCATTTACCGCTTACTCGGAAGGTTTATCCAGTTTGCATTTTAACCCTTCCGGTTTAGCCGGCGGCTCTAAAAATGAAATTGTTTTTATGCACAACAGCTGGTTTCAGGATATTTCTTTGGATTATTTAGCGGCCGGTTTCAACATAAAAAGTCACCATATAGCAGTCGGGTTTACCTTCCACCAGATTCCGGGTCTGGAAAAAAGAACCGGCCCATCTTCTTCACCACTTGCGACTTTTGATGCTCATGACTTGGCTCTGGATTTTTCTTATGCCCGAAAATTAAGGGAAGAGATAAATGTGGGAATCAGTCTGAAATATTTGTATGAAAAAATAGACATAAATTCAGCTTCGGGTGTGGGGATTGATTTGGGTGGAATTTATTTCCTGAAGAACTGGCAGTTTGGAATAGCGGTCTTAAATTTAGGTCCGAACCTGAAATTCAAGACCGAAGATTTTTCTCTGCCGACTCAGTTTCGCTTAGGTGTAGTGCATCATTTGCCGCAAAAAATTGCCCAGGGAAATTTGAGTGTGGGTTTGGATGTGGTCAAAACCAAGTGTGATAAATGGAAATTGAATACAGGTGGGGAATATGGCTGGGAAGATAAGTTTTTTTTAAGGGTGGGATACAAAACTGAATATGAAGAGACCAATTTCTCTTTTGGGACCGGTGTGAAATACAAAATTTACGCTATTGATTACGCCTTTGTTCCTTTTCAATCCGATTTAGGAAGCAGTCACAGAGTTTCTTTGAGTGTTCGGTTCTAGTTTTCTAATTTTCTTAAAGTTTAAAATTTTTATCTACTCGGATCTTCAACATCACTTTGATCTAAGCTCACAGAACCCATTATGAACCAGTCCCTGCGTTTATCATTCCAGACAACATACTCAAATGCCCATGCTGAGAAACCTTGCATAAAGCTAGATTTTTCCCGTTCAGTGAAGAATCCCCCAACTTGGATTCTATATCTATTTGCTCCAATACTGTGGGCTTCACGAAGGTAATCTAATGATACCAGGCCTTCATCTCTGTGAAACTTAAACTGGACGGACAACCCATAAATGGGAGCATATTCTTCAAATTGCAGATCGAGTGAGTCCGGGATATTCTCGTTTGGACTGTATATTTGGGCTACTTCTTTGAACGAAGCATATCCTAAAGATGGAAGAAAATTAAATTTTGACTTCTTCGGAAGAAGAAATACATGGGACTTGATTCCCATGTTGAACGACCCATTTTCATGGTAATAACCATTCTTGAAGGAGCGATTAGGAATTGCTGTATATAGAGAAAGAAACAGTGAAGTATAAAATCTTCTGTAAAAACCTCCTCCCTCTATGTGCAAAAGCCAGCTTACATTACTTGTTCTAAGTTTTGGAACTTGTTGACCTTTTTCCTTAGTTAGATTGTCGTGATGACCTAAAGCAAATCGAATGGCGATATATCCACCCATTGACAAGTATTTAGTTTCCTTTAACGAGTCCTTAAGTAATGATGTTTCAGTTTTTGAAGATGTTGTATCGAAGTATTGGAATCTTTTAATAAGAGAATTGTTTTTAAATTCTTCTGCTTTCGAGTTATCGAATAAAATAAAGGTAGATAATAAGCAAAATAATATCCAATTCAGACAACAGTAAATACTTCTTCTGAATTTGTCCTCATAGAGGAATTGCATAAAACCCCACATCCAAATAAATAAAAGCCAAGAACCAAACTCGTAAAGGATAAATTTTTACTTCTTTCCTCCCAACAAAATTCCGATCGGCTGCAATGACTCAATATGGTCACAAATCACTTTAAAACAAGCCGTAATCGGCACCGCCAAGATTATACCAATAGCTCCCCAGAGCCAGCCCCAATACATGGAAGTGACCAAAATTACCAAAGGGTTTAGATTGACCTTGTCGGCCAAAAGCTTGGGTGAAACCAGATTACTTTCCAGGGCCTGCACCACCACAAAAAATATGACCACAATCAAGGCCGGCAGAACCGAATCAAACTGAATCAAAGCCACCAGGGCCGGAGGAATAATACCAATCACCGCTCCGATAAAAGGAATCAGATTCAAAACCGCGGCCAGAGGTCCCCAGATAAAGGAATATTTGACTCCGATTATAAGCAGCCCCACCGTAAAAACTATACTCAAAACCACCGTGATTAAAAACTTCACCAGAATGAAAGATTTGATTTGAGAGTTGATTTCAGTCAGAATCTGCTGGGAAATTTTCTCCTCGGATCTGCCAAAGGCCCGGGTCAGACGGTTGTAGAGATTTTTTTGGTCGTTTAGAATAAAAAAGGTCAGAAAGAAAATCAGAACACCTCCCAGAAAAGACGAAAAAAATGAGGAAAGCCCCTTGGCTAAAAATTTCCCGGCCCCGGACAGGTTTTGCAGAGTCAGGGCTTGAGATTGGAACTTGTCCAAGGACGCCACCAGAGGGGTTTCCCCCAGTCCCCAGGCCAGAAGCTTGGCTTTTGCATCATTCAGGAATTTTATAACCGCATTCCAGTTTTCTGCCAGCTCCGCCACAAAATTGTTGACCTGCAGACTTAGTAGATAAAGTAGAATTCCCAAAACTGCTAAACTGATTAAAAGAACTATTACCACCGAAAAGGAGTTGGGGATTTTCAATCGGTTTAAAAGGGCCACTAAGGGGCTCAAGATATAAGCCAAAGAGACTGATACCACGATGGGAATCACAACGGGAGCCGCAAAATAGAAAAAAGCGGTGCCTCCGGCCAGGGCTATCAAAGGTAAAGCCACAGCTTCAAAAGCCAAATATCTTTTAGAGACATCCATCGGATAGAATATAAAGAAGTTTTTTGGAAAGGGAAATTATTTTTTTATGTCAAATAGTTACACCCTCCGGCTTTGCCTTAGTCTACTGCATAGACTATGACAGTAGTCTATCGGGTATCCCGTAGGGACACTATGGCGTAGCCAAAAATTTCAAAAATTTGTCCAAAGGCAAGGTATTTACCACATCCTTTTTTTCCAGCCAACCCCTTCTGGCCATCCCCACTCCATATCTCATCCATTCTTTTAAATGAAGATTCTTGTGAGAATCAGTGGAGATGGCAATTTTTACCCCTTTTTCTCTGGCCTGCTTCAGATAGATATCAGTCAAATCCAACCTGTCCGGACAGCCGTTTAGCTCCAGCACCTTTTTATTGGCCTTAGCGGCCTTAATTATTTTTTCCATATCCACTTCAAACGGCTCTCTTTTTCCTAAAAGTCTGCCGGTAGGATGACCTAATATATCCACCACCGGATTTTCTAACGCTTTGATTATTCTTGTGGTCATCTGCTCTTTGGGTAGATTAAATTTAGTGTGAATGGAAGCCACCACGATATCCAATTCCTTTAAGACTGAATTGGGTAGATCCAATTGCCCATTTTCCCGCACATCCACTTCAATTCCGGTTAAGATTCTGAAATTTTTATATTTTTTATTTATTTTTCTGATTTCTTCTATCTGTTTATAAACTCTTTCTTCGGTCAACCCTCTGGTGATTCCTAAAGTAGGGGAATGGTCGGTTATGGCAATATATTCATAGCCACAATCTATGCCGTCCTGTGCCATCTCTTCAATTGAATTCCAGCCGTCGGACCAGGTACTGTGCATCTGCAAATCACCTTTGATATCTTTTAGCTCCACCAGAGCGGGAATTTTATGTTTCAAAGCTAACTCAATTTCTCCCCAATCTTCCCGCATCTCCGGCGGCATCCACTGCATCCCTAAAGATTTATAAACCTCTTCTTCGGTCCTGGACGCAATCCGTCTCTTTCCTTTGAAAATTCCGTACTCGTTGACCTTGATTCCCTTTCTAACCGCCATGGTTCTAATTTTGACATTGTGGGCTTTGGAGCCGGTGAAATAATGAGCCGCAGCACCGAAACTTTCCGCTTCAACCACTCGCAAATCAACCTGGAAACCATCTTTAGTAATCACGCTGGACTTGGTTTCACCCTGAGATAAAACTCTGGTAACTTGCGGTATTTTCACAAAAGCGTCCATTATGGGCTTAGGTTTTTCCGAAGCAATCAAAATGTCCGCATCTCCAATGGTCTCTTTAAATCTCCTCAAAGAGCCGGCAATTAAAGCTTGTTTGGTCTCTTTCAGTTTTTCTAGTTCAGCAAAAATTATTTCTACCCTGGGTAAAATCTCTCCAATCGGAATTCTCTCTTTGTGTTTTCTTAAGGCAGAAATTCCCTTTAAAATGTTTTCTTCGGTTTTTTCCCCCATCCCAGCTAATTTTCTGATTTTTTCCTGTTTAGCGGCTTTTTCCAAATCAGAAATACTCTTTACTCCCAAACGGTCATAGAGCAAACGGGCATGTTTGGGTCCCACGGACTGAATCTGCAACAATTCCACCAAAGGGGCATATTCTGATTTTTTCAAATCTTCATAATATTTCAACTTCCCGGTTTCTACTAGCTCTTTGGTCTTTTGGGCAATCGCTTTCCCAATACCGGGCAGTTCGGCTAACTCCTTTTCCGAAAGAGCGGAGATATCACCGGTGAAATTGGCGATGGTTTCGGCAGCTTTCTGATAAGCTCTAATTTTGAAAACATTTTCACCCTGAATTTCCAAAATATCTGCGATGTGGTTAAAAATTTGAGCTATCTGTTGGTTGGTCATTCGATAAATTAAAAAATAAAATTAATGCTAAAAATTATTTCCCAATTAGCTTTTTGAATTCCTCTTCCTTTAAGGTTTTAATCCCTAACTTTTGGGCCTCGGCTAACTTGGAGCCGGGGTTTTCTCCCACAACCACAAAATCAGTATTTTTACTAACGGATGATGCGACCCTGGCACCCATAGATTCCAATATTCGTTTGGCTTCATCACGGCTAAAAGAAGCAAGTCCTCCGGTGAGAACAAAAAATTTGCCTGTAATAGGAGTCTTTTTGGTAACTTCTTTATGTATAGGGAACACTAAACCGGCTTTTTTCATTTTTTCTAAAATTTTCAAATTCTTCTGGTCATGAAAGAAGTTATAAATCGATTGAGCCACAATGGGACCGATTTCAAAAATTTCAGTCAACTCCTCTGGTTTCCTTTTAGCCAAGCTATCAATGGATTTAAACTCTCTGGCTAATACTTGAGCCATATGTTCGCCCACATTTCTGATTCCCAAAGCATAAATTAAATGAGGCAGATCTGTTTTTTTACCATTTTCAATCGCTTTCAATAGATTGGAAGCTAACTTTTCCCCCATCCGCTCCATTTTCATTAAATCTTTTTTTTCAAGATAAAATAAATCAGCTGGATCTTTCACAAGTCCTAAATCCACCATCTGCTCAATGAACTTATACCCCAAACCCTCCATATTCAAGCCACCTTTGGAAGCAAAATGGGAGATTCTCTCCTTCAGTTGAGCTGGGCAAGCAATCCCGGTACATCTATAAGTTGCTTCCCCTTCCAGTCTTTCCACTTTAGAGCCACAGACCGGACACCTGTCCGGGAATTTGAATTTTTTTTCTTTACCAGTTCGGTTAGCTTTAATTACCTGCACCACTTCTGGTATAACATCTCCGGCTCTTTGGATAATCACGATATCTCCAATCCGGACATCTTTTTTGTTCATCTCGTCTTCGTTGTGCAAAGTAGCCCGTCTGACTTCCACTCCTCCCACTCTAACCGGTTTTAAGATAGCCACAGGGGTCAAAGCCCCGGTTCTTCCAACATTGACCTGAATATCTAAAATTTGGGTTTGCTCCTGTTGCGGAGGGAATTTCCAGGCGATAGCCCAGCGGGGGGAGCGAGAAAGCCCCCCCAATTTGTTTTGTAAAGCAAAATCATCCACTTTAATTACAATTCCATCTAATTCATAATCCAGTTTATCTCTGATTTCTAAAATTTTTTCATAGAAGTTAATCACTTCCTCAACCGTATGACATAGTTTCCAATTCTCATTGACTCTAATTCCCGACTGCTTTAAATATTTTAAAATTTCAGAATGAGAAGAAAGCTTTCCATTTTCTAAAAGCCCTATTCCATGGGCAAACATTCCCAATGGTCTGGCAGCTGTGATCCGGGGGTCTAATTGGCGGACTGAACCGGCGGCGGTGTTTCTGGGATTGGCATATAGTGGTTCACCTTTTTTTTCTCTTTCTTTGTTTAATTTCTCAAAATCTTTTTTGGGAATAATTACTTCTCCCCGGATTTCGAGTAACTTAGGAACTTTCGCTGATTTGGAAAGCAATTTCAAGGGGATAGTTTTAATGGTCTTTAAATTTTGGGTTACATCCTCACCAATAATCCCATCTCCTCTGGTTGAGCCCAAAGTGAAAACCCCATTTTCATACACAATTTCCACAGCTAAACCATCAAATTTCGGCTCCACTGCATATTTAATTCTTTTCTCATCTGTTCCAGAAAGCTCTAAAACTCTACTGTGAAAATCCAGAAACTCCTCTTGCGAAGAAGCTTTATTCAAAGAGAGCATCGGCAAAGAATGCCTGATGGTCTTAAATTCCGTTAAAGGACCTGCTCCCACTCTTTGGGTAGGGGAATCAGGGGTTACCAGCTCCGGGTATTTTTTTTCTAATTGAACCAACTGGTCGAACAGCCGGTCATATTCGGCATCGGTTATTTCGGGCTGGTCTAAAACATGATACAGATAATTGTGATAATTAATCTTTTCTCTTAATTCTTCGACTTTTCTTTTGATTTCCGGGCTAATTTTGGACATATGATAATCAAATAATCATTAACAAGAATCTTTTACTAATGAGGATAAGTTTCTTGGAAGAATAAACTTTATGGCTCACAAAACCTTCCCCTACGGGATCCAGTCGGAAAAATCAACCACCCCGGCGACCTTTGGTTCCGCCCAAAAACTTATCTTTCCTTTTGCGGTCAAAAAGGTGCTTGCCGTGCTGAATCATATGGCGGCGGTAATCTTTGAGTTTTTCCTGCCGGATTCGCTCGGCCTCTTTTTCCTCCAGCAGGTGTTTATGTTTTTCCTCTTCGCTTAAATGCTGTTTTTCAGCAGAGGAGGTCTGTTCCTGAGTTTGAGGGGGCTGGGGTTTATCTTCTGGTTTTTGGGACTTAGGTGGTTTTTTCTCCGGCATAAAAACCTCCGTTTTAATTATGAAAATAATTTAAATCAAAAGAATTTGTCTGTCAAACAAAAAAGGCAGCCCAATTAAGCTGCCTTTTCCAACCTTCTGGTCTTCTAAAATTACTTTCCTTGAGTGGTATCGGTTGTAGCCGCAGCGGTGTCGGTTGCCGGAGCCTGTTCGGTCGTCGGTGTTTCGGTTTGTTCCTGCTTTTTACCGCATCCAGCCACAAGCACCAAGCTGAAAAGGCTGATTAATAAAAGTGCCATAAGCCGTTTCATCTATTCTTTTCACCTCCCTTATATAATGATTTTCTAATAAATTTTCCCGTTTATGATTTAAAAACCAAATATAGTCCTTGAGATTTTCCTGTCAAGAGAAATTTACACTATTTTTCTTGACTTAATATCTTGTTTATTATAATCTTTTTACGTAAGTTTATATATTTCAATAAACTATTGGGAAAGTTGACAATCAAAGTAAAGAGAGTCAGCGGATCATCGTATAAAAATAACAAACCTTAAGATATGTTGCTCTATATAGACTTAAAGATAATTTTGCTCTCCGGCGGAATCTGGAATATGATTGGCTCCTCCGGAATAATAGCCCAGGCAATATTATTGCTTTTATTCTGGTTTTCGGTGGTATCTTGGGGAATTATCGTCTATAAGTGGAAGATTTTTAAAAAAGCCAGGGCCCAATCCCAGAAATTCTTAAGCTTATTCAGACAGAAAAGAAGTTTTTCGGAGGCCTACGCCACCTTGGCGGCTATGTCCGGTACTCCTCTGTCCAGAATACTGGTCACCGGCTACAGAACCGTGCAGGAGATAGCCCGGGATAATCCGGTGTATGTCAAAGAGACCAACCCCAAAATAGCTCTGACTTTTGAGGCCCTAGAGGAAGTAAAATCAGCGGTCCAGAGAACCGCTACCGAAGAGTTGGAAAAACTGGAGAAATATCTGGTCTTTTTGGCTACCTGCGGAAATGTAGCTCCCTTTTTAGGGCTCTTAGGTACCATCTGGGGGGTGATGGATTCATTCCGCAGCATCGGAGTCAAAGGGTCAGCCAGTTTAGCTGTAGTCGCCCCGGGGATTGCCACCGCCTTGATTGCCACCATTGTAGGTTTAGCCGTAGCCATCCCGGCTGTCATCGGCTTCAACTATTTCAACAATAAGCTCAGAGGCTTTTCAGTTCTATTCGACAACTTCAGCTCCGAGTTGGTATCTCAGATTAAAAAAGAGCATCTCTTATGAGAAAATCTTATCCGCTGATGGCGGATATAAACGTAACAAATTTAGTGGACGTGGTTTTAGTATTACTGATAATTTTTATGATTGCTGCCCCTATGTTACAGTCCGGAGTGGAAGTTAACTTACCCAAAACCAGCGCCTCCACCAAAGAAATGGGGGAAGGGATTTTAGTTTCCGTCAACAAAGAGGGGAAAATATTCATAGATGATAAACCGATAATACTGGATAGATTCAGTTCCCGCTTAGCCCAGGTCAAAAGAGCCAAAAACGCCAAGGCCGTTTACCTAAGAGCCGACCGAGAGGTACCTTACGGACTGGTCATCCAAATAGTGGGGAAAATAAAATCCTTAGGGATAGAAAATTTAGGTTTAGTGACTGAAGAAGAAAGATTATGAAAAGAGAGTTTTTGGGTTCGCTGGTAGTTCATTTCATAATAATTATCTTCGTGGTCCTTCTCTCCTCCTCCAGCGCCAGAGTCAAAGGATACCCTACCGTATATCGGGTCAACTTAGTCAGTCTGCCCAAAGCTTCTGCTGCCGCTGTTACCGAAGTTAAAACTATTAAAGCTCAGGAAAAAGGGGTGGCGTTCAAACCGGTCAAAAAAGCTAGTAAAAAGGAGATTTCACCGGATAAGCAGGTTCTGGAAGATTTGAAGAAAGAAAAGTCAGAAGATGAAAGCAAAAAAGAACCGGCTTCCGGTGAAGGAATCGGCTCGGCAGTTTTAGAAGGAAAAGGATTAGAGAACAGCTACTATGTTGACCTCATGCTGCAAAAAATCAAAGAGTCCTGGAGAAATCCGGTGCGGGGGAGTCTTTTAAAAGCCACGGTTTATTTTAAAATCCAAAGAGACGGCAAAATTATAGATGCCGAAGTGGAAGTCCCCTCCGGGGTTTCCATCTTCGACCAGTCCGCTGTCAGGGCAGTAATCTCCGCTTCCCCTTTACCCCCTTTGCCTTCCCAGTTTACTTCTGGATATCTGGGAGTGCATCTGGAATTTGAATATACTCCATGAATAAAAATTTCATCCGCAAGTTTTATTTGATTTTCGGTTTTGTTTTTTTGCTTTACGCTCCCAAAAATCTTTCGGCCCAGACCGATATCTACGCCAAAATCACCACCGGCCAATCTGAACCATTAGAGTTGGCTATTGGAGATTTCGTCCCGGTCCAGCCCTTCATCACCGAAGAGCCGGTTCTGGCATCTCAAATCAAGGAGATTGTCAAAAAGGATTTGAGCTTCTCTTTATTTTTTGAAATTTTAGAAGCAGAACCCCAGGAAAAAATAGCCCACGCCAATCCTCCGGACTGGAACAGCTGGGTTGAAATCGGGGCCGAATTTTTACTTGCCGGAGAAATAGAGCCAAGAGGCACAAATTTAAGAGTCAAAGCTGACCTGTGGGATTTGAATAAACAAAGAAAAATAATGTCCGAAAGCTATCGTACCAATGTGGGGAACTTGCGAAAATTAGCCCACCAGATTTCCAACGACGTGGTTTACAACCTGGTCAATGAGAAGGGGATTTTCAACACCAAAGTCGCTTATTTAGTCCAGAAAGATAAGACTAAAGAGGTTTTTGTCTGTGACTATGACGGCTATAACTCTCAACAATTGACTTATGGCAAAAGTTTGGCTTTATCCCCCAAATGGTCAGCAGATGCAGATAAGATTAGTTTTACCTCTTACAAAAGCGGCAATCCGGATTTGTGGCTGGTGGCCTTAGAGTCCGGCAAAACTCAAAAGCTATCCAGTTATAAGGGAATAAATTCAGCTGCCTCTTGGTCACCGGATGGCAAATATATTGCTCTGACTCTAACCAAAGACGGGAACGCTGAAATCTACCTGATGGGGGAAAATGGCGACTTAAAGCAACGTCTGACCAACAACTTCGGCATCGATTCTTCTCCTTCCTGGTCTCCTAATAGTCAGCAAATTGCCTTCACTTCGGACCGCCCCGGCACTCCCCAGATTTATATCATGGATATCGATGGTGCCAATTTAAGACGGCTGACTTTTCAGGGAGATTATAACGATTCCCCGGCCTGGTCCCCCAAGGGGGATAAAATCGCTTTCTGTTCCCGTGAAGAGGGGGGGTTTCAGATTTATACTATTGATATAACCGGAGAAAATTTAAGAAAATTAACTAATCAGGGGACCAATGAAAATCCGCACTGGTCGCCGGATGGTTACCACTTGGTTTTTACCTCCAACCGCTCCGGCAAGTTTGAAATTTATAGCATGCACTGGGATGGCTCGAATCAGCAGGCCATTACTTCGGGAGGAAATAATTCTTCGCCGGCCTGGTCACCCATCAACGATTAAACAATTTCAGATAGTTAATTTTTTATTTAAGTTTGGAAATTCCGATGACGAATCAGATTACAAGAGGAATCAGCCACTTTATGCCAGATTAAGGATTCACCGGAAAATGAAAAAAGCACTTGTGTATTTTGTTAAAATCAAATATCTTATCGTAGATTAAAGTAACACAGGAGGGAAAAATGAAAAAATACATCTTAATTTTAGTAAGTCTGTTTTTATTTACTTATCTAATAGGGTGTGGGAAAAAGCCGGCTTTAAAACCGGCGGTAGAGCCACCCAAAACCGAAACTGAAACCAAAACCGGGGAAACCACTCCGGAGCCAGTGCAAGATGAAGACGTGATGAGCGAATCCGGAGATTTGGATACCAAAGTCGACCTCAAAAGAATCCATTTTGAATTTGACAAATACCGTCTGACTGATGAAGCCAAAGAGATTTTGGCTGAAAACGCACGAGTCCTAAGAAATAATTCTAAGGTCCGCATCACCATTGAAGGGCACTGTGATGAAAGAGGAACCGTAGAGTATAACCTGGCTCTGGGTGAAAGAAGGGCGCAGGCCGCCAGAAGTTACTTGATTGAATTAGGGGTTCCGGAAAGTCGGATCAGCATAATCAGTTATGGTAAAGAAAGACCCTTAGAGTATGGTCAGAATGAATCTACCTGGGCTAAAAATCGTCGGGATGAATTTGTGATCGTGATGCAGTAAAAATTAATTTTGGGGGAATTTGTCGCATAAAACAGATTCCCCAGTTTTATTTGGGGGATAAAAATGAAAAGAATCGTTTATTTTTTAGGTATAAGTACCCTGCTTTTCCTGACTGGTTGCGCCTCGCGGCAGGAGATTGTCCGTTTCAAAGAGCAGCTCAACTATTTAGAAGAATCCAACCAGCGTTTAGAGGAAAGAAATGCCCGCTTAGACAGTTTGCTGGCCACTCAGAATGAACTGATGCAAAAACTTCGGGCAGATTTCAAGTCCTCTCTGACAGAAATCGATGAACGGCTGACTGCATCCGAAAACAAACTGGATGATTTATCTTATTTTTTCTCCCAATCCATAAAGAAGTTAGAAACCTTCCCCAGACCCAATCCCCAGGTGGACACCACCAAAAAAATCTCCAACCCTCCCTCGATTCAGGTGAATGCCAGAGAGCTTTATGAAACCGCGTACCTGGATTTAACCAAAGGTAAGTATGATTTAGCCATCAGTGGGTTTGCCGAATTTTTGAAAAATTTTCCCCATTCAGAATTGGCCGATAATGCCCAATACTGGCTAGCCCAGAGCTATTACGCCAAGGAGGATTTCAATCAGGCCATACCCCAGTATAAAAAGTTACTGGAGACCTATCCGGGGAGCGACAAAACCTCCGACTGCCTGTACAAACTGGGCTTATGCTATCTGGCTATGAAAAATACCACCCAGGCCAATAAGTATTTCAAAGAGGTGGTTGATAAATACCCCGGCTCCACCGAAGCCAAATTAGCCCGGGAGAAATTGGGTCTAAAGAAAAAGTAGCTATTTTCGGTAAAAATCTAGTCCTTGTTCCAGTTTCTGTGCCTTTCTGAAAAGCTCGGCGGCCTCGGCTTCCTGCTTGAAATCGGTCAAATAAGAAGCTCTTTTCCTCAACATCAGAGGATACTGGGGTAAATGGTACAAAGTTCGGCCATCCTTGTAAATCCTCAAATCTCTTATTCCTCGTAATTCCCAGTCGGGGAATTTATATGGGTAATATGCCAGTTCCTTGCGGATGCGGAAGACCAGCCCCTCCGGAACCGTCAGGACATCAGAGCGCAGACGATGTTCCTTACCGTATAAATTGACATAGGCCGGTCGGTCATTATAATTGTTCTGCCAAAAACTGTTATAGAGTTGCTGGAATCTATCCTCGATTACCACCGGGTCATAGGGTTTTCCGGTCTCAAACAGCTGGAGCTGTTCTAAAAAGGAGTTAATTTCGGACTCTGAATTTTTATAAATCTCCGGATATTCTCTTTTTATGTAATCAAAATACCAGTTTCTTCTGAAAAGCTCTTTGTCTAAAAAGACCACATCCGGCCGGGAGTTTTCAATATATCTGATATAAAGCCAGGGGGAATAAAAATCCCACACATCACCTAAAATAACAGCATTTTTCTCTACCGATCTCAAAATATTTTGACAATAATCGTAGGCAAAATAATTTTGGCTGCGATCCTGCGGAGTATAATTTTTGACTAAATTGAAACTGGGAAAAATTAAAAAGATTAAGGGGAAAATAATAGTTATCGATTCCACACTGGCAGGATTGTTTCTTTCTGCAGTTTTGATTATAAAATATAAAATACCGATCAAACCCATACCTATCCAGATAGCAAAAATCAAAAATGAAGGTAAAAAGTATGGCTCAATATCGGTGATACCGTAATTTATGCCAAAAAGGATGTCAAATAAAAAATATAGAGCCCCAAAAAGTGTCAACGACATGGATTTTCGCAGCATATAAATCAGACCTGAAACTCCGATAGGGATTAGATACCAGGAAAATTGCTGGTAGAATAAATTCAAATAATTGATAAATCTCTGGGAGAGCTGAACAGAGGTTTCCGAAAAAATCCAGATCTGATACTGCCGGGCTGAGATATGTTTTTTAAAATTTGCCCAAGTTTCAGGATTCCCCCAGTCTAAGAGCGGACTTTGAGCGGAGCGAATAGGCAAATAAAGATAGACCGAAAAGCCCAGAATAAATAAAAATAATACCGCAATGATTCTGGGGGGGACAAATAGTCTGGTCTTATACTGAATTAAAAAAATCACTAACAAAGGTAAGGCAAGAAGGACAGAAGACATATGATTGCCAAAACTCAATCCATACAGAAAGATTATCAAATAAAAGAGTCTTTCATTTCCAGCCGGATTTTTCCACCACTTCAAAGTCAGATACAAAAGCAGAGTCATCAAAAAAATATGCAAGGCGTAAACCTCGTTGGTAGTGGCTTGAAACCACAAAACGGGAGTGAAAGCAAAGATTAAAGTAGCCATCAGAGGAATAAAAAATTTTATGGCAAAATAAACAATTTTTTTGGCTGTACTCCTGATAAATTCTTCAGCCAGTAAGCCAAAAATCAAAAACAACAATAAATTGGTGAAGACCACATAAAGCAATGACATCAAATTGACTCGGAAGATGGTGTCTTTGACCGGCAAAAAGGTAAATATTCGTCCTAAAAGTGTGTATAACGGATATCCGGTAGGGTGAGCTATGCTTAAGGTCTGGGCGACAACCGCCAGCTCACCGGAATCAATGAAGCTTACGGTAGGGGATAAGGTCTCAAAATAAATTATAAAAGATAAAAACAGAATTACCGCAATACAAAAAATCCAAAATATTTTTTGGGACATTTAAAGAGTATACGAGGATACCTTTATTTTAAAAGGGCAGATCCTCTTCTTCGGCTGCCGAAGATTCCAAATCCTGGGACACCGGCTCTTCTTTGGCTTCCCCTTTGCGGCCCAACATCTGAACTGAACGGGCTACGATTTCGGTGATATATTTCTTGTTACCTTCTTTGTCATCATAAGAGCGGTGCTGAATTCTCCCCTCTACGTAAACCGGGGAACCTTTTTTGAGATACTCTTTGCAAATCTCGGCCTGTTTCCCCCAAGCCACGATATTGTGCCATTCGGTTTTCTCCTGAAACTTTCCTTCCTTATCTTTCCATTTTTCAGTGGTGGCTAAGCTGAATGTGGCCACCGCCTGGCTGTTGGGGGTGTAACGCAACTCCGGGTCTTTACCCAGATTTCCGATTAAAATTGCCTTGTTGATTCCTGCCATAACTGACTCCTTTTGGGTTAAAATTTGGATATATAATATAAATTCTCCAGTAAAAAGTCAACTTGAAATGACTTGACTTCGACGAATTTTTGAGCTTAATTTAGCCAGATTGAAACCCATTTCGAACCAGTGAATCTATATTTTTAGGAGGAGGTATGTTTAAAATCAAAGGAGCCACTTTTCTTTTTCTAATATTTCTATTTGCCAATTCCTTTTCCTGGCAACAGCAGGTAGAGTATACCATTTCCGCCCAACTTTTCCCCAAAGAGCATAAAATTGAAGCCAAACAAACTTTAATTTACACCAACAATTCTCCGGATACTTTAAGAAAAGTATACTTCCACCTGTATCTGAATGCTTTTCAGCCCGGCAGTTATATGGATATAGCCTCCCGCCGGATGGCAGATTATGACTTAGCTGGCCTGCCGGAAAATGAATGGGGCAAACAGGAGATAAAAGTTCTAAAAGTGGATGGACAAGATGTCACCGACTTTGTCATCAATAACACCATTTTAGAGCTGAATTTGCTCAAACCGCTCACCCCTCAAAATAAAATGGAATTTTATTTTGAATTTACCGACCAGGTCCCGGTGGACGGAGGCAGAATGGGTCACCGGGGGAAACATTACGATATCGGTCAGTGGTATCCCAAAATAGCGGTCTATGACCATAAAGGCTGGCATAATGACCAGTATTTATCTTTCGGAGAGTTTTACGGAGATTTTGGCAGTTTCAAAGTCGACTTTACCTTTCCCAAAGAATATATCGTGGGACACACCGGCGTTCTTTTAAATGAAAAGGAGATTTACCCGGATTTACCCCAAGCTTCTGAAGATACAGTTCTTATCGATATCCTGAAAAAATACCAAGAGAAAAAAGATACTCTGCAAAAACAAATCGTGGTTACCCCGGAAAAAAATCATGGCGAATATCTAAAAGAAGATGACTCACCTTCGGTCTCCGACACCATCAAGAAAGAAAAAGAGCCGGAAACTGTAACCTGGAAGATGTACGCAGAAAACGTGCATGACTTTGCCTTATCGGCCGACCCCAATTTTATCTGGGACCGGGCTCAATGGGAAGATGTAACCATAAATGTCCTGTACACCAAAGAGTCCAAAAAATACTGGGAGAAAAATGCGGCTCTATTCTCTAAATTTTCCATAGAATTTTTCAGCAAAACCTTCGGCCGCTATCCTTATTCACATTACACCACCGTGGCGGGTAATGTCGGCGGCGGGATGGAATATTTCAACTTAACTTTCATCAACAAAAAAATCGGATCCGATTACAATCACAGTTTATTCGGTGTCATAGCCCATGAAATCGGTCATAATTGGTTTTACGGCTTGATCGGCTCCAATGAAACCAAACAGCCCTTTATGGATGAAGGGTTCACCACTTTCGCCACCATTTTGGCTCAGGAAGCTTACTACGGCCGCTACGATAACGAATATACCTGGAAAAAGTGGCACCAGAAAACCTTTTACTCCAATGATGATGACCGGGCCCGTTCAGCCCGCAGCTATATAGTTTATGCCAAAAGGGGTCTGGACGAAGCCACTGACACTCCGGCGGATAAATTTTTAAATCCGGGAGCCATGCGGATAGGCAGTTACGCCAAAACCGCTTCGGTTCTGTTTATGCTGCAATATGCTCTGGGTGACTCGGTTTTCGACTACGGAATGAGAGAATATTATCACAGATGGCATTACAAACATCCTTACAAAGAAGATTTTCAGAAAGTGATGGAAGATGTTTCCGGTCAAAAACTGGAGTGGTTTTTCAAGCAATGGTGGGACCGGACTTACACCTGCGATTATGGAATCAAAAAAATAAAAAATAAATCTACCGCTGACAAGAAGGGTAATTTTGTCCAAACCGAAATTTTGCTGGAAAGAAAAGGTCCGGCCATAATGCCTGTGGATATTGCTTTAAAATTAAAATCCGGTGAGACCCGGACGGAAAAAATTCCGGTAGAGGCCTGGATGAATGATGAAAAGGAGCACAAGCTCTCGCTGAATCTGCCGGCCAAGGTGGTCTCAGCCGAAATCAACCCAGACCAGAGATTGATGGATATTAACCGGCTGGATAATTCCTGGCCATTGCCCAAGATGAAAATAGATTACGATTATTTCGGAAAATATAATCCCAATCCGACGGAGGCGTATCAATTTTTATTCCGACCCTCTTTCTGGTACAACGATCTGGATGGCCTGAAGACCGGTTTCCGTCTCAAGGGGACTTATCTCAAATATGAGCATAACCTGGATTTGGCCCTGTGGGAAGGACTCAACAGCGGAAAATTCAATTACGAGGCCGCTTTTCATGAACCGGCTCTCTGGTTAGGGACCGGAACCAATTTTCAACTGAAATCTTATTATCTGGACGGCAGAGCCGGCTGGGAGGCCAGTCTGTGGAGAGATTTAATGAAAGGATTTCAGCCACAAACCAGAAGAGGTACAACTTTCGGAGCGAAATTCAAGCAGGTTCTTTTGAAAGACGGAAATTATCTGCCGGTTGGTTCGGACTGGTCCAGCGGAAAAATAAACCTGGTTAACTTTTTCTTTACTTATCGAAAACCGTATCGTCTTTTCTCCACTGATGCCAAAATTTCTTTAAATTCCAGCACCCTGGGGTCAGATTTTGCCTACAGCAAATCTTATGCAGAATTAAAAGGAAGCTGGTGGGGGATTCCCGGTCACACATTTTCGGCGCGAATAGCAGGTGGATATTCTTCCGGCTCGGTTCCTGTCCAAGACAAATTTTATTTAGCCGGTGCTTCTCCCCTGGAAGAATTTGATAATCCCTGGTACCGTAGTAAAGGAACTTTGCCCCATGACTGGAAAAAAAATGCCCATCTCTATTTACCCGGGGGTGGGAATGTCAGAGGTTATCTAAATCAAAACGTGTCCGGAAATAAGTTATTGGCCCTGAATCTGAAATGGGGGTTTCCCAATCCATTGAGCTTGCTACCTCACAATATACCTTATGTTTCCAAAGAGTTGAACTCAATTAAGCCGGAGGTATTCTTTGATTTTGGAAATGTCTGGGATACCAAAAGAGCCCCTCAATTTAACGATTTTGCCTCTGATTTAGGGGTAGGGCTATCATATACCATTCCTTATTTAAACCAACTTTTATTGGAAAACCAGATTCGCTTTGATTTCCCCCTGTGGGTGGATAACCCCAAGGGGAGCGAAAATCAGGTTAAGTTCAGGTGGATTTTCAGCTTGGGGGCCGGGATATAAATATTCTTAAATTTTGAGATGGGACTTGACGAAAAAATAAGTAGAATATATACTAATAGCCAAAAGGAGGCGATTTAAAATGTGCAAGACCTGTGCAGCTCACAACCCGGGCAAGAAGATGCCCAAGAAGCCCAAAAAGTAGGAGATTGTCCTCTTAACCTGATTGTATCACCAAAGCTTCTGAAAAACACCCCTTAGTGGGTGTTTTTTGCTTAGTACACCAGAAAGAATATCAGCTCACCGCTTAATAGAGATAAGCTTAGAAAAGCCAAAAAAAGATAAGTCGATTTCTTATTTTCCTGCAGATAGTTTTTACCCACAAGCGCAAAATTCCTGGCTTTGAAAAATGATATAACCAGCCAGAAAAATACCAAGATGGATAAAAGGGCATGCCCGACTACCAGAAGCTCTAAAGTGGATTGCGTTCTGGCTAAAATTTGTGCCGGCTTGAGGCGGGTGAGCATATAAATAATAGCTGAGAGCTGAATGATTATGGTCCAGCCCAACAATTTGGTATTTAATTTTTTTCCTAAAAGATGAGCCAATACAGAATAAAAAATTATACTATAAATAAAGACTTCCAGAACCGCAATTATTAAACTTATAATTGGCATTTATTTCTCAAAAATTTTTCTAATTAACGTTTATTAAATTTAGGTGTCAACAAAAACTTGACTAAAGTTGCCGGAAAAGTATATTTAAAAAAAAGGAGGTAAAATGGTGATGGGAGAGATAAGTTTTTGGTCGGTTTTGATTCCCGGGCTTATAGCAGGTTATGTGATGGCTTTTGTGGGATACTGGATGGAAGGGGTCTTCGGTTTACCCCGCTACGATGTAACTCTGGGTGGTACGGTTTTTCTGGGTCAGGATAAGCCGGGCCGCTGGACCTTAGGTTTTTTAGTTCATGAAATTGATGCGGTGATATTTGCTTTAATTTATGCCGGCTTTTTGTACGATATCATACCCGGTGCAGATTATCTGAAAGGAGTGATTTTCGGAGTGGTTTTGACCATAGCTATTTTTATTTTAGGAACCATTGGTTCTATAGCTGGAGGAAAAGTTTTTAAAGCCATTCCTAATAAACCTAAAGATTTATTGACCAGCTTAATTTTACGTCTGATTTATGGTGTAGTTTTGGGGTTGATGTACACTCCGTTTTGAAGTTAAGTTCAGAAAAGTTTTTTACTGAAATAGATTCTCAACTAAAAATTTTAGGCTGTAATTTGATTGACAAGTAGATTTATAAAAAGATATATTGTTTTTGTGATTTTTAGGAGGTAAAATGAAAGAGATTGTGATCTTAGATGGTGCTAGAACTCCTTTTGGTGAGTTTTGCAGTTCGCTAAAAGATGTCACCGCTATCGATTTAGGTGTAGTTGCCTCAAAGGAAGCTATCAAACGTTCTCAAGTTAAGCCAGATCAAATTAACCATGTGGTTTTTGGCAATGCCCTGCAAACTTCCGCTGATGCCATTTATATGGCTCGCCATGTAGGTTTAAAATCTGGTCTGCCTATCTCCACTCCGGCTATGACTATAAATAGATTGTGCGGTTCAGGTCTACAAGCGATTGTCTCCGCATCTCAACTTTTGCTTTTGGATGAAGCCGAGTTTGTCTTGGCTGGTGGGGGTGAAAATATGAGCCAATCTCCGCATGTGATTCGTGGTGCCCGCTGGGGATTTGACTTGGGTAAGGGACAATTAGAAGATACTTTGTGGTCTTCTTTAACTGATCCTTATTGTGGATTTAGTATGGCTCTGACAGCTGAAAATTTAGCTGAAAAATTTAAAATCCCTCGCCAAGAGCAGGATGAATTTGCCTATAGAAGCCAAAGGCAGGCAGCTTTGGCTTGGGAAAAAAGCTGGCTGAAAGAAGAAATTGCTCCAGTGGAATTGAAAAAGAAGGGAGAGTCTTACTTAGTTGATAAAGATGAGCATATGCGGGAGACCACTTTGGAAGGTTTGGCAAAATTAAGACCTTATTTTAGAAAAGATGGTTTTGTGACAGCCGGAAATGCTTCAGGAATCTGTGATGGTGCCTCGGCAGTGGTTTTAACCACAAAAGAAAAAGCCCAAAAATTGGGGCTGAAATATCTGGGAAAAATCTTGGCTTGGGATTATACCGGGGTTGAGCCAGCCATTATGGGGATTGGTCCGGTTTACGCCATTAAGAATGTATTGCAGAAAGTGGGTTTGAAATTAGAACAGATAGATTTGTTTGAAATCAACGAAGCTTTTGCGGCTCAATATTTAGCTGTTGAAAAAGAATTAGGTTTGGATAGAAATAAAGTCAATGTCAACGGTGGAGCAATTGCTTTGGGTCATCCTTTGGCAGCTTCCGGTGCCCGTTTGTCTCTAACCTTGTTGTATGAAATGCGAAGAAGAAACGCTAAATATGGCGTGGCTTCGCTTTGTATCGGCGGCGGGCAGGGGATTGCGGCGGTTTTTGAAAGAGAGTGATTTAGCAAAAAATAGAATCAAGAAAAATATTTAAAGAAGGTTTTTTATAGTCTCAAAAAAGCTAATTGAATTCCTACATTTGATTTATCCTGATAAAATTTCATGGCTCACTCCCTAGATTCCATCTTCAAACCTAAATCCATCGCCGTTATTGGTGCCTCAACTCAAAAAGGCTCGATTGGCTGGCAGCTTTTGCATAATCTGATTGAATATGAATTCAATGGCAAAATCTTTCCGGTCAATCCCAAAGTTTCGGTTCTGCACAGTATGAAATGCTACCCATCGGTTTTGGATATTCCAGATGAGGTGGATTGCGCCATCTTAGTCGTACCCAAAGAATTGGTTTTAAATGTGGTTGACCAGTGCGGAGAAAAAGGTATCAAAGGGATGGTAATTGTCACTGCTGGTTTCAAAGAGACCGGGCCCAAAGGGGTGGAGCTAGAAAAAAAATTGGGAGAGAAATTAGTGCAGTATGGAATGCGGATGGTGGGTCCCAATTGTTTTGGGGTAATCAATACTGACTCTGAAGTTCGAATGAATGCCACTTTTGGTAAGACCCAACCTCTGCCCGGAAAAATTGGGTTTATGTCACAGTCCGGTGCCTTAGGTGAGGCGATTTTGTATTATGCAGAACAATTGAAAATTGGTTTTTCCATGTTTGCCAGTGTGGGGAATAAAACCAATGTCTCCGGAAATGATTTATTGGAATATTGGCGAGAAGATAAAAATACCGAAATAATTTTGCTTTATTTAGAAAATTTTGGTAACCCCCGTAAGTTTAATAAGATTGCCCGAGAGATTACTAAGAAAAAACCAATCATAGCAGTCAAATCCGGCAGAACCGTAGCTGGCGCTAAGGCGGCCAAGTCCCATACCGGAGTTCTGGCTGGCTTAGATATCGGAGTAGATGCTTTGATGGAGCAAGCTGGAGCTTTAAGAGTCTCCTCCATGGAGGAACTTTTTGATTTATCAATGGGTTTTTCCATGCAACCAGTGCCTAAAGGAAACAGAGTTGCAGTAGTTACCAATGCCGGGGGCCCAGGGATTTTATTTACGGATGCGGCCTCTAATTTAGATCTGGAAATAACTCAACTTTCAGATGAAACTAAAAAATTTTTGAGAAAGAATTTAAGAGAAGAAGCTGCCATTGATAATCCAGTCGATTTAATTGCCTCTGCTACACCTCAAGAATATTCTCTGGCTTTAGACAAAATTTTTCAGGATGAAAATGTGGATAGCGTAGTGGTGATTTTTGTCCAGCCCATAATCTCAGACGAGTTAGCCACAGCTAAAGCTATAATCGAAATCAAAAAAAAATATTCCAAACCGATGCTTTCCTGTTTTATGGGAGTGGCACCACGTTCTGAAGGAGTGAAGCTTTTAATGGAAAATAATATTCCCACTTACATTTTTCCGGAGTCAATCGCTAAAACTCTCTCTGCTATGGTCAAATACCGCAGCTGGATTGAAAAACCAGAAGGGAAAATAATTTCTTTTACTGGTGATAAAGAGAAGGTGCAAAAAATTATCAACGATACATTACAAAAGGATAAAATCCAAATTACTGGAGAACAAGCTTTGGATGTTTTTGAAGCTTACAGTATTCCAACAGCTCCTTACGAAATTGCTAAAACCCCAGAAGAAGCTGTGTCCGTGGCTCAAAGGATAGGTTATCCGGTGGTTTTGAAAATTCACAATCCGGAGATTTTGCATAAAACCGAATTGGGCGGGGTCCTGCTAGATTTAAGAGATGAAAAAGAAGCACAAAAAGGATTTTTAAATTTGAAAAAGAAAATCGAAAAAAAGAATCTTCCTTTCTGTGGAGTTGTAGTGCAAAAGATGATTAAAGAAGGTGTGGAAACAGTTTTAGGAATGTCCACTGACCCAATCTTCGGACCTTTAATCATGTTCGGCTTAGGCGGAATAAATGTGGAGATTTTAAAAGATGTTTCTTTTAAAGTTCATCCTTTGACGGACCAAGATGCAGAAGAAATGATAAAAGCTTTAAAAGCATATCCACTTTTAACCGGTTTCAGAGGTTCTAAACCGGTAGATATCCAAGAACTGCAAACCTGTTTATTGAAATTATCACAATTGGTGACTGATTTTCCAGTAATTGACCAAATTGATATCAATCCTTTTATTGTTTCAGATACCAAAGAAAATACCAAGGCAGTTGATGCCAGAATAATTTTAAGAAAATAAGGAGGAATAAATGGAAATTAAAAAAGTTGGTATAGTAGGCTGTGGCCTGATGGGCTCCGGAGTAGCTGAAGTTTGCGCTAAAACTGGATATAAAACCATAGTGAGAGAAATATCGGAGGAGGCCTTGAAAAAAGGAGAAAGCCGGATTCTTAAATCTTTAGACAAGGCCATTGAAAAAGGGAAAGCTACAGCTGAGCAGAAAAAACAGGCCTTGGATAATTTATCCTTTACCACTAAATTAGAAGACTTAAAAGAGGTGGATTTAGTGATTGAAGCGGCCGTTGAAAATATGGAGGAAAAGAAAAAAGTTTTCAAAACTTTGGATGGGCTTTGTCCTCCTCATACAATTTTCGCTTCCAATACCTCCTCACTCTCAATAGTAGAAATGGGTTCAGTCACCAAAAGGATTTCTAAAATCTTGGGGATGCACTTTTTCAATCCGGTACCAGTAATGAAGTTAGTGGAGTTAGTCAAACCAATTACCATTTCCGAAGAAGTTTTTGAAACCGCTAAGAAATTCGCTCTTTCATTAGGTAAAACAGCGATAATTGCCAAAGATACTCCGGGATTTATCGTGAATTTACTATTGATACCTTATCTCTTAGATGCAGTCAGAGCTGTAGAATCAGGAGTTGCCACAAAAGAGGATATCGATACCGGGATGACTATGGGTTGCGGGCATCCCATGGGTCCGATTACACTTCTAGATTTTGTGGGTTTGGATACCACTTACTTTATAGCAGAAGCGATGTATCAGGAATTCAAAGATACCCGTTATGCCGCTCCTCCACTTTTGAAAACCATGGTCTTAGCCGGTTATAACGGCAGAAAAGTTGGTCGAGGATTTTACACTTACCAATAAGGAGAAAATATGGCTTACAAAAATATCTTACTGGATAAACAAGAAACCATAGCCACTGTCACTATTTCCCGTCCTCAGGTATTGAATGCTCTGAATGATGAAACCATCACTGAGTTAATTCACTGCTTTTCCGAACTGCAGAAAGATGCTCAAATTTTGGTGATAATTTTAACCGGTGCCGGCGAAAAAGCTTTTGTTTCCGGGGCTGATATCAATGAATTGAAAGTGGCAGATGCTTTTGGGGGAGTAAAAAAATCAGTTAAAGGGGAAGAATTGATGTTTCTTATGGAAGGTATAGACAAAGTAGTCATCGGTGCCATCAATGGATATGCTCTGGGCGGTGGTTGTGAGCTGGCTTTGGCTTGTGACATCAGAATTGCTTCTGAAAATGCCAAATTCGGTCTGCCGGAAGTATCCTTGGGAATTTTCCCCGGCTATGGAGGAACTCAAAGACTGCCTCGTTTAGTTGGTTTAGGAAAAGCCAAAGAGTTAATTTTTACCGGTGACTTGATTGATGCTCAAGAATGTTTGAGAATCGGTTTGGTGGAGAAAGTGGTCCCCTTAGCGGAACTTTTATCGACCTGTAAAAATTTAGCCGCTAAAATTGCCTCTCGAGGGCCCTTGGCCATAAAGATTGCCAAAAAATGTATAAATTTAAGTTTGGATGTGGATCTGAAAACCGGCTGTGATTATGAAGCTACTCAATTCGGAGTGATCTGCACTTCTCAAGATAAATTGGAGGGTACTTCGGCTTTTTTAGAAAAAAGAAAACCAAATTTTAAAGGTCAATAAATTCTTAATCTCAAACAGCCCAACCTAACTCGCTGCCGGTTTGGACTTTCTGTTGGCAGAGTTGGCGATTATATTATTCCTATTATGTTATTTGAGTTGACTCCGGAATTGCTGGCCCTAAAAGAAAAAGCTCACAGTTTTGCCCAAGAAAAAATAAAGCCAATCGCGGCTGAGATTGAAAAAAAGGGGATGTATTCGGATGAAGTTATAAAAGAAATGGGGGAGTTAGGTTTTCTGGGGATGATTATTCCCCAAGAGTATGGAGGACAAGGCCAGGGTTATCTAAGTTATATGGTGGTTTTAGAAGAGATTGCCAAAGCGGATGCCTCTCATGCCTCGGTGATGGCTTTGCATAATTCTCTGTTTGCTTTTCCACTTATAAATTACGGTACCGAAGAACAAAAGCAAAGATATCTGCCCAAAATTTGCACTGCTGAAAAATATTGTGCTTTCGCTTTATCAGAGCCGGATGCCGGTTCGGATGCCACTTCAATTCAGACTACGGCTATCAAAGTCGGTACAGATTATATCATCAGCGGGAATAAAATCTTCGTCACCAACGGCAGTGTGGCTGATTTTGTCTTGGTTTATGCGGTTACAGAAAAGGGAAAAAAAGCTCATGGTATTACTACTTTTTTGGTTGAAAAAAATACGCCTGGTTTTCAAGTTGGGACTATTGAGAAAAAGATGGGATTTAAGGGCTCTCCTACTTGCGAGCTGATTTTTCAGGATGTCAAAGTTCCGGAGTCTGCCATTTTAGGAAAATTAAATGAAGGGTTTAAAATTGCTATGGATACTTTAAATGGAGGGAGAATTTCAATCGGAGCTATGGCTGTAGGAATCGCTCAAGCTGCTTTTGAAGAAGCTTTCGCATATGCACAAAAAAGAATCCAGTTTGAAAAGCCGATTTGTGAATTTCAAGCCATTCAGTTTATGCTATCAGACATGGCGACTCAAATCGAAACCGCTCGACAGTTAACTTATTATGCGGCCTGGTTAAAAGATAACCATCTGCCTCATATAAAAGAATCAGCTCAAGCCAAGCTTTTTGCTACTGAAATGGCTACTAAAGTTTGTTACAAAGCCGTTCAAATTTTGGGTGGATACGGTTATTTGGAAAATTACAATGTTGCCAGATATTATCGAGATGCCCGAGTGACCGAAATTTTTGAAGGGACTTCGGAAATGCAGAGATTAACCATTGCTCGGAGTTTGCTTAAAGATTAAAATGAGTTTGACTCATATAGTTGCAAAGCTTATATTGAACTAGCAGAAGAGAGGATTTTATGACTAAGTTAGTAATTAAAAAATTAATCTACGATTGGAATACCCACGCTTCCAAAAAATCTAAGCCCAAAAAGATTGAATTTGACGATGAGACCCTAAGAGATGGTCTGCAATCCCCTTCGGTGATGGACCCACCGATTGAAGCTAAGATTAAAATTTTACATTTGATGGAAGATTTGGGAATTGATAAAGTGGATATTGGTCTACCGGCTTCAGGTGAACGAGCCCGACAAGACATTTTGACCCTAGCTAAAGAAATTTACAATAACAAAATGAAAATCAAACCCAGCGGGGCGGTCCGGACCATGGTTAAAGATATTCAATCTCTTTTGGAGGTGTGTGACAAATTAGGTCATCCGATAGAAGCTGATATCTTCGTAGGTTCTTCGCCTATCAGACAGTATGCCGAAGATTGGAATTTAGACAAGCTTTTAAAATTTACTGAAGAATCGGTCAGCTTTGCAGTCAAAAACAGGCTGCCGGTTATGTATGTCACCGAAGACACCACTCGGGCGGACCCTAAGATTGTTCAAAAACTTTATACTTTAGCCATTGAATGTGGTGCTAAGAGAATCTGTGTCTGCGATACAGTGGGGCATATAACACCCACTGGAGTTTACAATTTAATTCGCTTTGTGAAAAAAGTAGTGGATAAGACTAAAAAGAATGTCAAAATAGATTGGCACGGGCATCGGGATAGGGGACTATGTCTGGCTAATTCGATTGCGGCTATTGAAGCTGGGGCAACCAGGGTCCATGGCACGGCCTTGGGAATTGGAGAAAGATGTGGTAATACTCCCATGGATTTGCTCTTGGTAAATTTTAGACTTTTGGGCTGGATTAAAAACGATTTGTCGAAATTGGCTGAGTATTGTAGCGTGGTTTCTAAAGCTGTGGGTGTGCCAATTGCTAACAACTACCCGGTGGTCGGCAAAGATGCTTTCAGAACCGTCAGCGGTATCCATGCCGCCGCTATTATCAAAGCCGAAGAGAAAGGGGAAAAAGAATTAACAGACTTAGTTTACTCCGGGGTTCCAGCTGGGATGTTCGGCTTGTCCCAAAAAATTGAAATTGGGTTTATGTCCGGCGTCTCTAATGTGATCTACTGGCTCAAAAAGAGGAATATCAATCCGGAAAAAAGTTTGGTGGATAAAATCTTTAATCTGGCCAAATCTACTAATCGTATATTAACTGACGAAGAGATTATGCAGTTAGTTAACTCTAAAAGTTAATTAACTTTTAGGTAAGCTATCCTTTATCAAGAAAATCATATGGGAATGACTATTACAGAAAAAATTTTAGCCAGCCACTGCGGCAAGTCTAAAGTTACCCCCGGTGAGATTATCAACGCCAAAGTGGATTTAGCTATGGCCAATGAGCTATCGGCTCAACTGGCTATCAAAGAGTTTGACGACTGGGGGATGTCAAAAATTTTTGATTCTAACAAAGTGGCATTGATTCCGGACCACTTTACTCCAAATAAAGATATCACCTCTGCCAACATTGCCAAAAAAGTTCGGGAATTCGCCTGGAAACATAATATCAAATTTTACATAGAGCAGGGTCGGGCTGGAATTGAACACGCTGTTATGGCAGAGCGTGGTATGATTTTACCCGGTGAGGTTTTAATCGGAGGAGATTCTCATTCTACCACTTGCGGTGCTATGGGCTGTTTTGCCGCAGGGGTCGGTTCATCAGATATTGCCTATGCCTGGGCCGTGGGTGAAATCTGGCTGAAAGTTCCTTCCAGTATGAAAATTATTTTAAAAGGAAAATTAAAAAACTGGGTTTCTGGGAAGGATATTATCCTGCATATTATCAAAGAGATAAGTGTGGATGGGGCTACTTATATGGCTATGGAGTTCACTGGGTCGGGAGTTTCTCAATTAAATATGGCTGACCGCTTTACTATGTCCAATATGTCCACCGAAGCTGGTGCTAAAAACGGAATTTTCTCGGTGGATGATGAAACTTTGCAATATGTCAGAAACACCGAAAGGTACAAACTGGAAAAACCGGAATTTAAAATCTATGAATCAGATTTTGATGCCAAATATGAAATTGAAAAAGAATATGATATGTCTGTTATTGAACCGCAGGTGGCTTGTCCTTTTTCACCGGGGAATGTGAAACCCCTCTCTGACGTAGAAAAACTGCCTATTGATGCAGTAATTATCGGAACTTGCACCAATGGCTGGATTGAGGATATGCGAAGGGCAGCGGCTATTTTTAAAGGGCGTAAGGTTCATCCGAAAGTGAGAGTGATTGTCATACCCGGTTCGACTTTAATTCAAAAGCAAGCGATTCAAGAGGGTTTGGCAGAGATTTTTATTGAATCCGGCTGTGTGTTTTCTACCTCTACTTGTGGACCCTGTATTGGCGGGCATATGGGGGTTTTGGCGGAAAAAGAAAGATGTGTCTCTACGACTAATAGAAATTTTGTGGGTCGAATGGGACATCCAAGTTCGGAGGTTTATTTGGCAAATCCGGCCGTGGCAGCCGCTTCGGCGATTTTGGGAAGGATTGCCAGTCCGGAGGAGTTGTAGAAAAAAATTCACGCGTAGGGGCGAAGTTTACCTTCGCCCATTTTTTCTGGGTGGAGACAAGCTCCACCCCTACGCGAAAGAAATAAATAGAAAGGAATTTTATGCTACTCAAAGGTAAAGTTTGGAAATATGGTGAGAATATAAATACGGATGTGATTTTACCAGGTCGCTGGTGTCACCTGTATTTAGAAGAAGATTTAGCCAAGCACTGTTTGGAAGATTTAGACCCGGATTTTGTCAAAAAGGCATCTCCGGGAGATATAATTGTGGCTGGTAAAAATTTTGGCTGTGGCTCATCGCGTGAAATTGCTCCCTTAGCTATCAAAGCCGCTAAAGTATCTTGTGTAATAGCACCTTCTTTTGCCCGAATTTTTTATCGCAACGCGATTAATCTCGGCTTTCCCATCTTTGAATCTGATGAATGTTACCAAAAAGCAGAAACTGGTGATATTTTAGAAGTTGATATAGCTACTGGAGTAATCGCCAACCTCACCAAAAATCAAAAATATTCCTCTACTCCTTTCCCGGAATTTATGCGGATGATTATCCAAAAAGGTGGATTGAAAGGTTACGTCTTAGAAAGAATGAAGAATAAAACTTGAGATTTTTGTATTATAATCAATTTCTTGGTTGTGTCGGGAGCTACTCCCGACATTTTTATTTTATCCAATTTTTATCTGTTTAATCTGTTAAATCTGTTGTGAATTTTTACTAACCCCTCCCTTGCCCTCCCCTTAAAGGAGAGGGTAAATAACTCCTCCCCTGTTAGGGGAGGTTGAACTGTAGCGTTCGGATTTATCCGACCTTCCATAATCTGTGCGATAAATCGCACCGCTACTTTTTATTGACAATTATCCTCTTAAATATTAGACTAAAATGTCATGTATAGAATTGCAGTTGTCAAAGGAGACGGCATTGGTCCGGAGGTTGTCAATGAGGGTTTAAAAGTTCTAAAAGCAGTTTCCCAGCTGGATGGATTTAAATATGAGTTGACCGAATACCCTTACAATTCTGAATATTATCTGACCAAAAAAGAACTTCCCCCAGAATCTTTTTTCGAAGAGCTGAAAAAATTTGACGCTATTTACTTAGGAGCCATCGGTGACCCCCGAGTAGAACCAGGATTAGTTGAAAGGGCCATTATTGCTGGCATCAGATTCAAGCTCGATTTGTATATCAACTTAAGACCGATTAAACTTCATGCGGAACATTTATGCCCTCTCAAAGATAAAAAACCACCAGATATTGATTTTGTCGTAGTCAGAGAGAATACCGAAGATTTATATACCGGTTTAGGAGGGATTTTTAAAAAAGGGACTGCAGATGAAGTGGCTATTCAAGAGATGATTTTTACTCGCAAAGGGACCGAAAGAGCCATCAGATACGCCTTTGAACTGGCAAAAACACAAAAAAGAAAAAAAGTTACTTTGGTGGACAAAGCCAATGCTATTAGAGCTATGGATATTTGGACTAGAACTTTTGAAGAAGTGGGAAAGGAATATCCCGACATTGAAAAAGACCATAACTACGTGGATGCGGCCTGTATGTGGATGATTAAAAATCCGGAATCTTTTGATGTGGTGGTGACTAATAATATTTTTGGGGATATTATTACGGATTTAGGAGCAATGCTACAGGGTGGAATGGGGATTGCCGCTTCTGGGAATATTCATCCGGGAAAAGTCTCTATGTTTGAACCGATTCATGGCTCTGCTCCTAAATATAAGGGGTTAAATAAAGCCAATCCGTTGGCGGCTATTTCTGCCTGTGCTATGATGTTGGATTTTCTGGGTGAGAAAAAATCGGCTACTAAAATTGAGAAAACTATTGAGCTTCTTTTGGTGACTAAAAAAATAAAATCTTTAGGGACGGATAGTGGATATTCGACGACTGAGATTGGGGATTTAGTTGTAAATGAGATTTTGAAAAGCAAATAATTAACATTATCTACAGTATAACTATTATAGGTTTCAGAACTAACACTTAAAGTGCAATGACTTTTCAAAATGTTTCACGTGAAACATTTTTATAACCTAATTGACTAAAGAAAGTTAGCTAGACGAAAAAAAATTATGACCACAGAAGCTCAAATTTTAGAGGCATTGAAAAAAGTGCACGACCCGGATTTGGGAAAAAATATTGTGGAATTAGGATTTGTGAAAAATCTCAAAATTGAGAATGAAACTGTCTCCTTCACAATAGAGCTAACTACTCCTGCTTGTCCGGTGAAAGACAAATTAAAAGAAGAAGCTAAACAGGCAGTGCTGGCTGTTGATGGAATAAAAAATGTTAATGTTGAAATGACTGCTAAGGTCAGACCGACTCTTTCACAGCAGAAAACTAATCTTTTACCTCAGGTGAAAAATATTATTCCGGTTGCCAGTGGCAAAGGGGGTGTGGGAAAGTCAACTGTGAGTGCTAACTTGGCATTGGTTTTGGTGAAAATGGGAGCCAAGGTTGGGCTTTTGGATGTGGATGTTTACGGTCCCAGTATTCCTTTGATTATGGGTGTACAAAAGCCACCGCAAGTTTTGGAAGGGAATAGAATCATTCCAGCAGAGGAGCATGGAGTAAAAATCATGTCGATGGGATTTTTTATTCATCCTAATGAGGCAGTGGTCTGGCGGGGACCGATGTTGCATAAAACTGTGGAGCAATTTTTAGGGAATGTGGAATGGGGAGAATTGGATTATTTAATCGTTGATTTGCCTCCTGGAACAGGTGATGTGCAACTTTCATTGTGTCAAATTATCCCCTTAACCGGTGCAGCCATTGTCTCCACTCCTCAAGACGTGGCTTTACAGGTGGCTGAAAAAGCTATCGTAATGTTTAACAAACTGAATACTCCTATTTTAGGTTTGATTGAAAACATGTCTGGGTTTGTCTGCCGGCACTGCGGTGAAAGAGAAGAAATTTTTGGGGCTGGAGGGGTAAGAGAATACAGTCTCCGGCATGAAATTCCCTTTTTAGGGGCAATTCCTTTGGATACCAGAGTGCGGGAGAATTCTGATTCCGGTGAGCCGACTGTGATTGCTGACCCTGATTCTCCATCAGCTCAAGCATTTATGTTAGTGGCTCAAAACTTAGCTGCTCAAGTTAGTATCAGAAATATGGGTGGTTCGACCGGTGGTCGTCCTGCACCCAAAGAGATTACTCAACCTGAAATCGGGAAAGTTAGAATTCTCTGGAAAGATGGGCATGAATCTGTTTATTCTGGACAACAGCTTCGTTTGGCTTGTCAATGTGCGGTTTGTGTGGATGAAGCTACCGGAAAGCAAAAACTAAATCCGGAAAAAATTCAACCGAATATCTTTCCGGTATCTACTCAACCGGTGGGGCAATATGCTATTCGTTTTCATTGGAGTGACGGGCATTCCACCGGTATCTATGCTTTTGATTATCTGCGGGCTTTGTGTCCTTGTGAGAAATGTAGTTCTGCTGAAAAAGTAAAAACCTCATGAACTTTAGAAAAAATAATTTTTTTATTTGTTTTGAATCTTAGAAAACTCTGGCAAATTCACTATCTTCTCAAAATGTGGGTCTAAGCAAGCTTCCTGAAAAGAAGGGGAAAGCGGTTTTTTAATCGCTTTAGCTAAAGTTTCAATAGCTTCCTTATTTTTTTCCTGCAAGGCATAAACTCTTGCCACATCATACAAAATCTGCCCATTCTCTGGCTCAATTTTCAAACCCTTCACAGCCATCTTTAACCCCTCTTCCGGCTTTCTCAAAGCCGTATAAGCCAAACCCAAAGTGGTATGCAGATAAGGATTGTTGGAGTCTTCATTAATTTTCCGGACACACAAAACAGCCGCCGAATCATAAGAAGCAGCCGCCATCCATTTTTCCCCTTTGAGCTGATAAGCCAAACCCAAATAGTAATAAGCCAAAAAATCAAAAAAACCCAGCTCAATCAGCTTTCTAAAACATTCAATGGCTGAGTCATATTCTTTTTCCACCAAATACACCCACCCCGAATCCAAATACAAATTGGGCTCCATTCCAAATCCTAAGGCTTTCTGATACTGTTCAATGGCTAAAGGAAATTTCCCCTGTCTTTGAAAAACGTTCCCTTTGCTGTAATAAGCCCGATAATAATCCGGAGCGATTTCTAAAGCCTGGTCGAACATCTTTAGGGCTTCTCCATAATTGCCCATATCAAAATAGGTCAAACCTAAAAGCAAGTGGGATTCTTTGTCCAAAGGTTTAATTTCAATAGATTTTTTGGCATATTTAACCGTTTCTTCAAAGTTTCCCATTTCTTCGTTGAGCCAACCCAAAGAACGATAAGCTTCAAAATAATCCGGTTTCAACTCAATCGCTTTTTTAAACTCAGTGATGGCTTGCTCTGGTTTCTTCTTGTGCATATAGACCCGGCCCAAAGCCCGATGGGCTTCAGCTAAATTTTGGTCTAGATTTAAAGCTCTTTTACACGCCCGTTCCGCTTCATCTAACCAAGCCGTGCTTCTATCATAATAAGCCATATATTTATTCACATAAGAATCAGCCAAACCAGCATAAGCCAAAGGGTAGTTGGTATCCACTTCCAAAGCCTTTTCATACATCCGCATGGCAAAATCAATGTTGGTTTTTCCCTCTTTGTAATTATATTCTTGTCCCTTCAAGTAAAAATCATAAGCCAAAGGATTAACTGTTGCTTTCTTGACAATTTCTTGGATTTGAGTTTTAGTTATCTTTAGTTTTAGAGCCTCAACTATCCTTTTAGAAACAGTTTCCTGAATTTCAAAAATATCCTTTAGCTCTCCATCAAATTTTTCGGCCCAGAGATGAAAGCCATCAGCCACATTAGTCAGTTGTGCCGTAATTCTAATTTTTTCGCCATGCTTTCTAACCGAACCTTCTAAGATGTAATCTACTTTTAACTCTTTCCCAATCTGTTTTAAATCCTTTTTGCTATCCTGATAATTGGCCACCATGGAACGGGGAGTGACTCTCAATTCCCCCATTTGAGATAGATCAGTAATAATATCTTCAGTCATTCCGTTGGAGAAATATTCATTTTCTTTATTGGGGGATAAATCTCCAAAGGGCAAGACAGCGATAGATTTGACATGAGGTTCTGCTTCTGTTTTTTTGACTTTAATTTTTCCACCAGTAGTCAGAGTTTTCAAGTCCTCTAAAAGTAAAATTAGATTCTGGTATCTATCCTCTTTCTTTTTGGCTAAAGCTTGGGAGATTATATTTTCTAATTCTTCAGGAACTTCTTCTCTTAAACTGCGAGGTGAAAGCGGCTCTTCATTTACAATAGCATACATAATAGCCATAGGGTGCATACCTTTAAAAGGCAGGTCACCGGTTAGCATCTCATAAAAAATTATCCCCAAAGAAAAGATATCTGTTCTCTGATCCACTTCTTCACCATTGGCTTGTTCCGGTGACATATAGGCAGCGGTTCCCAAAACAGAGCCAGCCAAAGTCAGGCCAGCCGCCCCTTTTAATTTGGCTAAACCGAAATCAGTGATTTTGACTAAACCGTCTGGGTTGACCAAAATATTTTCAGACTTGATATCTCGGTGAATTATCCCTTTTTGATGGGCTTTAGACAAACCTTCGGCAGTCTGAATAGCGATCTCAAAAAACTGCTCTAGAGTCAAAGGTCCCTCTTTGAGCATATCTTTTAAGTTTTTTCCTTCGATAAATTCCATTGATATAAAAGAATCTCCATCCACTTCATCAATTTCATAAATGGTGACAATGTTAGGGTGATTCAAAGCCGAAGCGGCTTGGGCTTCTTGAATGAACCTAGTTTTTTCCTCTGTACCTCTGGTCAAACTAGTGGGTAAGAATTTTAGAGCTACGGTGCGGTACAATTTGGTATCCTCGGCCTTGTAGATAACACCCATGCCACCTTGGCCAATTTGTTCTAAAATTTTGTAATGTGAAATTTCTCTTCCAATCATAGAGTCATTTTGGGATAAAAATTAGAACTGAATTTCTCACTTTAACTTTTCGTCTTGGGAGATAAAAAATTTAAACCAATTATACCTACGATAACTAAAAAAGAGCCTAAAAGCAACTGTCCGGTTATCTTTTCCTGTTTGACAATGGCACCTAAAATTAAAGCCAAAATAGGGGTCACAAAAGCTATCAAAGAGAGCTTAGTGACCTCGATTCTTTTAACCAGCCGGAAATAAGTGACAAAAGTTATAACCGAACCGAAAAAGGCCAGGTAGAGCAAAGCCCCCATGGATTTATAAGTAATTTTAAAGCTCGAGAGTTTTTCAAAAGAAAAACCGATTATAGCTAAAAAAATCATACCCACCAGCATTTGAAAACAAGCTATGACTATGGGGTCAATATCATGTAAATCCCTTTTGGTAAAAACGCTGGATATACTGGCACAGATAGCTGCAGCAATCAGGGCTAACATTACTAAGATGCTCTGGGTAGAATTGGAAAAATGAATCTGGTCCCAAAAAATAATTACCACCCCCAAAAACCCCATACCCAGACAAAAAATTTTAATCGGGCTTAACTTTTCATCCTTTAGCATATAATGAGCTGAAATAGCCACAAAGAAAGGCAGGGTGGCAAATAAAACAGCTGCCAAGCCGGAAGCGATATACTGTATTCCCCAGTAATTCAGACCATAGTTTAAACCGTAAAGTAAAAACCCCGGAATGATAATCTTGGACCAATTGTTTTTGGGAATAGGCAGTTTCTTTACCCGTATCAACAGGTATAGAAAGCTTGACGAAATTAAAAACCGGGCGGCGCTGGATAAAAAAGGAGGAGAGTCCTCAAGTCCGATTTTAATTCCCAGCCAGGTGGAGCCCCAGATCAGACATAACATCGAAATCAAAAGAAAATCCAGCATTACTCTTTAACCTTAATCACCACTAAAGTTAAATCATCAAACTGGGGCTGCAATCCCTGAAAAGCCAGAACTTCCTGGGTTATCTTTTTAATAATCTGGTCGGCAGACGAGAGTCTGTTTTCCTCCACCACTTTAATCAATCTCTCTTCCTCAAATTGAGCTTGAGTTTCGTTCATGGCTTCGGTTATGCCATCCGTGAAAAGCAAAAGCAAATCCCCGGAGTTGAGTTTGACTTTTTTCTGCTCAAAGGGAACATTTTCCAAAAGTCCCAGAATCAAGCCGCCATCTGTCAATCTGGTAATCTCCCCTCTTTTATTAAAAATAAAAGGAGGGTTATGGCCGGCATTGACATAGTTAAAAGATTTTTCTTGGCAATTTAAAGCTCCCCAAAAAAAAGTGACAAACTGTCCTTTTTCCACAGACCTACACACTAAGTTATTACAATTGGAAACCATTTCAGAGGGAGAATTTTTTGCCAAACTCTGATTTCTCAAAGTGGCCTGGAAATTAGCCATGAGCAAAGCGGCCGGCATCCCTTTGCCGGAAACATCCGCAATAGCCACTCCCAGATTTTTATCCGGCAATTCAATAAAGTCAAAATAATCTCCACCCACCTGTTTAGTTGGCAGAGTATATCCCTGTATATCAAATCCATCGACTTGGGGTGGTTCTTTGGGTAAAAGGCGAATTTGTATCTCTTTGGCTACCAAAAGCTCTCTTTCCATTTCTTGAAATTTTTTCTCTATTTCAGCTTGACGAGCGTTTTCAATCACTTGAGCAGAAGAGACCGCAATAATAGAAAGCAATCTTTGGTCTTGGTCCGAAGAAAATTCACCATCTTTGTTGAACAAGCATAAAACACCAGTAAATTTATTTTTAAGCTTTAAAGGGACCATCAAGAGAGAGTGAAAATCTCCTGGATCTAAACTTTGAAAACGCTTGTCATTTTTAAGATCATTGATAATCAAGGGTTTTTGGTTTTTAATCATCCACCCCATCAAAGTGGTCCCCAAATGAATCGGAATCATCTCAGTTTTATGCTCGATTTTCCGGATATAAGTTTTAAAAGGGGAATTCTGGTCTTCAGATAAAAGCAAAATACAACCCTGCTCGGCTTTAATCTTTTTGGTACACTTACTGACAATCAGCTCGCTGATTTTATCCACCTCGGTCTGGGAGCCGATAGCAAAGGCGATTTCATTTAAAATAGAAAGCTCCTCCACAGCTTGGCGCAGCTGCAGGTTTTCAGCTTCTAAGCGGTTTTTGGCGGTTTCTTCGGGCATAGTTTTTATGAAAAAATCAATATAAATTAAAATAGCTGCACTGTCAATTTATGTCAATGCTCGCCCGAAAAATTTGACAAAGATTAAAAAAATTTTATTTTGAAAGCTGTTGGGTAACTGTGGGTTAGTAAAAAAATATAGCACATATGAGTTTAAAGTTGACCACAGGCCAATAAACAAAAAGAACACAATTCCGTAAAATCAATAGATCAAATTTTTTGTAAAATTGGTTGCTTTTTTTAAAAAAATGTTTATAATTACTAACTTGGTAAAACAAATATTGAATTAACATTAAAAAATTGATTTTATTATTGCGATAACTTATTTAGAAAGTAAAGATTATCAAGTAAAGGACAAATTGAAAAGAGGAGTTTAAAATGCCAGTCAACACCAAAATAGCCAGCAAAGCCAAGGAAAAGCTCTCGGCTCCTTTTTCAGCCGAAGAGGGGAAGAAGTTATACTACTATTTATTAAAGACCAGGACGGTAGATGAAGCCAACCGAAAATTCTTCCGCCAGGGAAAGCTTTTAGGAACGTATTTCTCAGCCGTTGGCCAGGAAGCCACCACCGTGGTTCCTACTTTCTTATCCAGACCCACAGATGCCATCGGTCCTTCCCACCGTGAAATCGGCTGCAGCATAACCCGCGGCATACCTTTGAAAAATATGCTGGCCCATCTGATGGCTAAGAGAACCGGTATGGATAAAGGGAAATGTCATCCCTGTCACTACGGAGGTTCAGAATACAGAATCATCACTCCCGCCTCAACCATGGCTGCCCAGACCGTTGTGGTTACCGGCTGTGCCTTGGCCTTCAAAATAAGAGGGGAAGATAATATCGGCCTGGGTTTCTTTGGTGAAGGAGCCACCGCCCAAGCCGGCTGGCATGAAGCTATGAATTTCGCCGGAGTCCAAAAATTACCCATAGTTTATATCTGTCAGAATAATCTCTGGGCCGAATCAGTGCCGGCTCGCTTACAGGCCGCTATTACTGATTATTCCGACCGGGCCAAAGCTTACGGCTTCCCCGGAATCACCATAGATGGAAATGACGTGGTTCAGGTTTATGTGACTGTCAAAGAAGCCATTGCCAGAGCCAGATGTGGTGAGGGTCCCACCATGGTGGAGTGTAAAACCTACCGCTGGTATGGGCACTCTGAAATCGACCCGGCCGACTACCGACCCAAAGATGAGTTAGAAGGATGGAAGAAAAAAGACCCCATTCCCAGATTTGAAAAGTATCTGATGGACCAAGTAATGTTGACCCCGGCAGATAAAACCAAGATGGTAGCAGATATAGAAAAAGAACTGGAAGAGGCCTTTGAGTTTGCTGACAAATCCCCGCTACCGGCACCGGAAGAGGCCTTAGAGGATGTTTATGCTCCGGGAACTTTTGAGGATTGGGTGAAAGGATGGTTGAAATGAGAACGGTTACCTTCATTGAAGCTATCACTGAAGCCATGAAAGAGGAGATGGAAAGAGATGAGAGGGTTTATGTGATTGGTGAGGATATCGGTATCTACGGTGGTGTATTTAAAGCCACCAGAGGTTTGCAAAGCCTGTTCGGTCCCATGCGGGTCATCGACAGTCCTTTGTCTGAAAATCTAATCGTAGGGTCTTCGGTTGGTGCGGCTGCCATGGGTTTAAGACCGGTCCCGGAAATTCAGTTCTCGGATTTTATCACTCCCGGTATGGACCAGATTATCCAGCAAGCCGCCAAATTGAGATACCGTTCCGGGGGAAGTTTTTCAGTTCCCCTGGTTATAAGAGTTTGCTGCGGTGGAGAAGTGGGTGGAGGTTTATACCATTCTCAAATAAACGAAGCCTGGTTTGTGCACTGCCCCGGATTAGTGGTAATCGCCCCGGCTTTTCCTTATGATGCCAAAGGACTATTAAAAGCCGCTATCCGAGATGAGAATCCCTGCATTTACTTTGAGCATAAGAAACTTTACCGCAGTATCAAACAGGAGATTCCGGATACCGATTTCACCGTTCCTTTAGGAAAAGCAGAAATCAAAAGAAAAGGAAAAGATGTCACCATCGTGGCTTATATGTTAATGGTGCACAAATCCCTGGAAGCCGCTGAAAAATTGGCCAAAGAGGGGATTGAGTGTGAGGTCATAGACATGCGGACTTTATTGCCCATAGACAAAGAAACCATCTTAGAATCGGTCAAGAAGACCGGCAGAGCTATTATAGTTCAGGAAGCTCCCAAGACCGGCGGGGTGGCCGGTGAACTTTCTGCCATAATTACTGAAGAGGCCTTTGAATATTTAGATGCCCCCATTAAAAGAGTAACTGCTCCGGATACACCACCCATACCTTTTTCTCCTCCGATGGAGCATTTCTGGTTGCCCAATGCGGATAAAATTATCAAAGCGGTCAAAGAGACCATGGCCTATTAGCCAATTAAGGAGGTTTGATGCCTATTCCGATAGTGGTTCCACAATTAGGTGAATCGGTAGTCGAAGGTACGGTAGGAAAGTGGCTCAAAAAAGAAGGGGAAAAAGTCGCCAAGGATGAGCCGATTGTGGAAATAATGACGGACAAAATCAATGTCGAAATCCCTTCCCCCAAAGCCGGTGTTTTAGCCAAGATATTAGTCCCGGAAAACACAGTTGTTCCCATCGGACAGGAAATCGGCATTTTAGCCGAAGCCGGTGAATCGATATCCAATATTTCAGCTTCCGCTTCTCCTGCTCCAGCCAAAACTGAAGTAAAGCCACAACCGACTCAACCCAAGCCGGAAGTAAGAGCTTCCGGTTCAGTTGCTGTAGAAGACGCTAAAACCGACCAAGCCCGATTGTCGCCAGCTGTCAGGCGGTTGGTCAAAGAAAATAATATAGATATTTCTAAAATTAACGGAACCGGTTCCGGGGGAAGAATCACCCGTGAAGATATTTTGGCATACCTTGAGAAAGGAGGAACTCCGGCAACCACCAAAGCTCCTGCCATACAACCTAAAGTTGTTGCTGCTCCGACCACAGCCGGTCCTTTAGAAGAGGTACTGCCTCTTACTTTTGTGCGCAAAAAAATTTCCGAACATATGTCCTTGAGCAGAAGGACCGTGGCTCACTGCACTACCTGGGATGAAGCGGATATGAAGAAATTAGTGGAGATAAGAGAAAAATTAAAAGAGCCGTTCCAGAAGAAACATAATCTGAAATTGACCTACATGCCCTTTATAATGAAAGCCACGGTTTTTGCCCTAAAAGAGTATCCTCACATGAATGCTTCCATGACTGAAGAAAATATGATTGTGAAGAAATATTACCACTTAGGGATGGCGGTGGGACGGGAGGTGGGTTTAATTGTGGTGGTAGTGCGGGATTGCGACAAAAAATCGATTTTAGAAATCACCAGAGAAATCAATGAATTGGGGGATAAGGCCCGGGCCGATAAGCTCTCTTTAAATGATATTCAGGGTTCCACCTTCACTATTACCAACGCGGGAATGTTCGGGGCTCTGGCATCAACTCCGATTATCAACTATCCGGAAGTGGGAATTTTAGGAATTCATATGATTCAGAAAAGAGCGGTGGTGGTAGATGACCAGATTGTCATAAGGCCCATGATGACTATGTGTCTCTCCTTTGACCATCGTTTGATAGACGGACATTATGCAGTTCAATTTTTACAACGAGTCAAATATTACTTGGAAAGCCCGGAAGAGTGGTTGTTAAATATCATGTGATTTAAGGGAAACCTTAAGTTTCAAAGAAAAAAATTTCCCACTCTTTATTTCAGCTTCAGGTTAAAAAATTGCTCAAAGGAAATTAAATGCCTACCGAACAAAGATGTGATATTTTAGTCATTGGAGCAGGTCCTGGGGGTTATGTCGCGGCTATCCGGGCTTGCCAACTGAAGAAAAAAGTTATCATCGTAGAAAAAGATAAATGGGGCGGCTTGTGTTTAAATTACGGCTGCATCCCTTCCAAAGCGCTACTATATGCCAGTGAAATCATAGAAACCATTCACAAAGGGGAGAAATACGGCATAAAAGCTGAAAAAATTTCCATCGATACCAATCAGCTGCGGGAGAAAAAAGGAAAAGTGGTCAAGCAGTTGGTTTTGGGAGTAGAAACTTTGCTGAAACATAATGGCGCCACCATGATTTTAGGTGAAGCCTCATTTGTGGAACCAAATGTAGTTAATGTTAAGACTTCCCAGGGGGAAGAAGTCAGGATAACGGCAGATAATATTATTATTTCCACCGGCTCGCTTCCTTTTTCCCCTCCCTCTTTGCCTTTGGACGGAAAACTGATTATTACCAGCAAAGAGGCCTTAGAAATTCCGTTTGTCCCTAAAAAGATGCTGGTAGTAGGGGGCGGTTACGTGGGAATGGAGATGGCAGTGGTATATCACAGCTTGGGGAGCGAAGTGACGGTGATGGAGATGCAGGATTCTATCTTTTTAGCCACAGATGCTCAAATAGCCAAAATGGCTCATGACAGATTTAAAAAGAGAGGGATTAATATTTTAACCAAGACCAAGGTGGAGAATGCACAAGTTACCAAAAGCAACCAGGTGCAGGTCACGCTGACTTCAGACGGAAAATCTGAAAATATGACTTTTGATTTAATTTTGGTGGCTATCGGGCATAAAGCCACCACGGGTGGTTTAGGTTTAGAAAAAATCGGAATAGAGACCGATAACCGGGGATTCATAAAAGTCAATGAAAGAATGCAGACCAATTTCAGAAACATTTTCGCAGTAGGTGACTGCGCCGGAAAACAGCTTTTAGCTCACAAGGCCTTCAGAGAAGGAGAAGTGGCGGCTGAGGTTGCTAGTGGTATGGATTCAGTGATGGATTACAGAGTTGTTCCCTATGCCATCTTCACCCAACCGGAAGTATCTGGAGTCGGCTTGACTGAAAAAGAAGCGCTTGACCAGGGATTCAAAATAAAAGTGGGAACCTACCCTTACAGAGCCATTGGAAGGGCTATCGGAATGGATGAGCCGGAGGGAATGGTTAAAATCATCGCCGATTCTGAATCGGATGAAATTTTGGGAGCACATATAATCGGAGCTTTGGCCTCTGAATTAATCTCTTCCATCACCGTAGCCATGGGACTGGATGCCAGAGTAGAAGATGTAGCTGAAATTATCCAGGTTCACCCCACCTTATCAGAAATGATCAAAGAAGCCAGTCTGGCGGTCAATAAAAAAGCAATTCATAACCTCAATAAGTGATTATGCAAGAGTGTCAGGTTATTGATTTAGGTTTAAAAGATTATAAAGAAACTTTACAGCTCCAGCATCAATTAGTAGAGCAAAAGCACAGAGAAAATCTGCCCGAGATTTTACTTTTGGTAGAGCATAATCCGGTAATAACCTTAGGTCGTTCGTCTCATCCGGAAAATATCCTCTTAGATAAGGCGCAGCTGGAACAATTAAAGATACAACTACATTATATAGAAAGGGGAGGAGACGTCACCTATCACGGACCGGGACAACTGGTGGCGTATCCCATTTTCGATTTAAATAATTATAAACAGGAGACCCATCTATTTTTAAGACAGTTAGAAGAAGTGATTATTAAGACGGTTGAAAGTTATAATTTAAAAGCAGAGAGAATTAAAGGATTAACCGGAGTCTGGGTCGACGGCAAAAAAGTTGCCTCCATCGGTGTGGCGGCTAAAAAATGGATTACTTTTCACGGTTTGGCTTTGAATGTTAATACCGACCTAAAATATTTCAGCTACATTCATCCTTGCGGAATGCTGGATAAAAAAGTAACTTCAATAGCAGAGCTTTTAAAAAGAAAAGTTGATTTTCGGGAAGTCAAAGATAAGCTGGTTGACAAATTTGCGGAAATTTTTGATTTAAAAATGATTAAAAATAAAAATTTAACTTCAAAAAGAGAGGTTTTAAACTTAACCTAAGCTGTCAAAATTTAACCTACGCTTTGACCTCGACGGTTTTGGCACATCCAACAATTTTAAAAGTTTTTTCCGACTGGATAGAGTAACTAAGGGAGGTGTAGTATGAACAAAAAAATAGTTTCCACACCGAAAGCACCAGGGGCGGTGGGACCATATTCCCAAGCGGTGGTAATAGAAGAACATAATTTAATCTTTGTCTCCGGCCAGATCGGGATGAATCCTCAAACCAAAGAGATTGTAAGAGGGGGAACTACCGAAGAGACCAAACAGGCTTTGGAGAATATGAAAAATATTCTGGAATCCTGCGGCTCCGGCTTGGATAAAGTGGTCAAAACCACGGTTTTTATGAAAGATCTGGATGATTTCGGCTTGATGAATGAAGCTTATTCCGGCTTCTTTAAAGAAAATCCTCCGGCCCGTTCCACCGTAGAAGTGGAAGGTTTACCCAAAGGAGCCAAAGTAGAAATAGAAGCAATCGCCTTGATTTAAAACCCAACTCTTCTTATAATATAGTTTCTAAAACTAAAAAAGGAGAGTCGATGATTGATTTTACCTGGACAGAGGAACACAAGGCGGTTTTTAAACTGGTGCAGGATTTCGGAAAAAAGGAAATAATCCCTTTCATCCGGGAAAGGGATAGAAAAGAGCAGTTTGACCCTTCCATTTTAAAAAAGCTGGGGGAAGCGGATATTTTAGGAATCTGCATCCCCTCCCAATACGGGGGAGCTGGTTTAGATTATATCAGCTTAGGAATTGCCTGCCAGGAATTAGAATACGCCGACACTTCGTTAAGAGTAATTCTTTCGGTTCATATCGGTTTGGCCAGTCTGGCTTATCTGACCTGGGGAAATGAAGCCCAAAAACAGAAATATTTAGTTCCTCAAGCCAAAGGAGAGAAAATCGGCTCTTTTGGTTTAACCGAGCCGAATGCCGGCTCTGATGTAGTCGGCATACAAGCCACCGCAGATAAAAAAGAGGGCTTTTATGTTTTAAACGGTGAGAAGATGTGGATTTCTTTAGCAGATGTAGCTGACAATTTCTTGTGCTTTGCCTGGACCGACCGAAAGAAAAGAGATAAAAGAGACCACACCGGTCTTTCGGCTTTTATCGTGGAAAGAACATTCAAAGGGGTGAAAACCGGCACCATTCACGGGAAATTAGGGGTCCGGGCAGGCAATACTGGTTACATCTCTCTTTCTGATGTAGAAGTTCCCCAGGAAAATATGTTAGGTCAGGAAAGTGAGGGTTTTAAGATTGCCATGTTCTGCTTAGACCAGGGTAGATACACGGTAGCGGCCGGCGCCACCGGTTTAACCAAAGCCTGTTTAGATGCCTCGGTCAACTATTCCAAAACCAGAAAAACTTTTAATACCTTTATCGGAGAGCACCAGTTAGTCAAAGAGATGATTGCCTTTATGGTTTCCGGTTTTGAAGCCAGCCAGCTTTTGTGGCTCAGAGCCGGATGGCTTAAGAATCAGGGTTTACCCAATTCCAAAGAGACCGCCCTTGCTAAATGGTTTGCCTGTGATGCCGCTGAAAAGGCAGCTGCGGATGCAGTTCAGGTTTTCGGCTCCTACGGTTTTTCAGATGAATATCCGGTAGAACGATTTTATCGCAATTCCAAAGGATCCTCTATTTATGAAGGAACCCGGGAGATTCAGAAACTTTTGCAAGCCGACTATGCTTTAGGTTACAAAGTAGATAAAGGGACCAGATGTCCTTTGCCTAAGTATCAGCCCGGCCTGTGATATAATTTGGACTACAAAATAAAAACGTCCCGCTTTAGCGGGACGTTTAATCACCTGGCCTAAGGTTATATCTTAATGGTCGTCACCATTCCCTACGCCGCTATCCTCATCCTGGCTGTACTTCTTTTTCTCCTCTTTTTTATGCTCTTTTTGAGGTTTCTTTTTGGTTTTGAGTTTCTCTAAGCGATTATAGGCATCCCTATTGTCCGGGTTCAGAGTTACAGATAACTTATACTCGTTCTGGGCTTCCTCATATTTGCCCGCATACTCCAAGGCCAATCCTATGTTAAAACGGACTTTGGAGACCCAATAATTATCATTGCGGTTTAAATCTATGGCAACTCTAAATGAGTTGACTGATTCATGATATCGCTTCCATCTGTGGTAAGTAACTCCCAAGTAATAATGTGCTTCCCAGTTGTTGGGGTCGGCCGCGATGGCTTTGTTGAATTCTTTAGCCGCTTTGGCGTAATTTCCCCGGTTCAATTGTTTGACGCCGTTATTCACGTGCTTCTGTGAAGCCACGGTCTGCCCATAGTTCTTGGCAGCGGGCAGGGGAGGAGGGGTTTTCTGAACTACCACTACTCTTCTGGTCGTGCATCCACTCAAGCTCAAGAGTGCCGCAACCACCAAAAATAAAGCAAAAGTTAGGGTTTTCTTCATATTTTGCTCCTTGGTTTGGTTTATCAGTATATCGTCATTTCCTTAACCTCTTTTTAGCACGGAAATCTTATTAATATGACGATTTTACACCTCAAAAAGATTGTTTATAGGTACCGGACTTACCGGGGAGATAACAGGGATTTTTGGCTATTGATTTTTTTGTAAAATACGGATGAGCTGGTCTATTTCTGATGTGGTATTATAAAAATGAGGTGACAGACGGATCAATCCCTCGCGGTAAGAGACAATGATTTTGTTTTTGATTAGCTTTTCATACAGTTTTTTCCCGTTTTTGGCAGAGAAAGAGAAAATAGAGGAGCGGTGCTTTGGCTCTAATGAGCTTTTAATTTGGTAAGGAGAGTCCTCTAAGTAATCAACTAGTCTATCCAATAAGGCCAGGTTCTGTCTTTGAATTTTTGGAATTCCAATTTTCTCCAATAATTTTAAGGAAGCATAAAAAGTTCTCAAATTGGAATATGAATAACTGCCGATTTCAAATCTTCTGGCTGAGGTAAAAGGCTTCAAGTTGTATCTTAGCAAATCCGTAAAATCAACCTTCCAGTCCACCCCCAACCAGCCAAAAAAAGAAAGTTTGAGTTTGTTCAAAAACTTTTTGGAGCAAAAGAAAAAGCCGGTCCCGGGTACGGAGAGCAGCCATTTCTGTCCCCCACAAGAAAGAAAGTCAATCTGGTTTTTTTTCACATCCAGAACTGAACTTCCCACCCCTTGAATTCCGTCTACCACAAAAATTATACCATTTTTCCGGCAGATTTTTCCGATTTGCTCCAGGTCATTTTTATAGCCGTTGAAAAACTGCACGAATGACAAAGACAGGAGCTTGGTTTTTGAGGTGATGGATTTGATAAAATTTTCAATCGAGAAAAATCCGTTTTCACTTTTGATAAACTTAATTTTTACTCCCTTTTCTCTTAAATTCATCCAGGGATAAACATTGGCGGGGAATTCGCAATCCGATAACAAAATCTCCTCCCCGGCTTTGAAATCAAGCCCGCTGGCCGCAATATTCAAACCATAGGAGGTATTAAAAGTTAAGGCAATTTCATCAGTTGAAGAGTTAATTAATTCGGCTATAATTTCTCTTATTTTGTCCAAAAGTTCAAAGGAATGATGTTCAGTGGATTGATCCAACCGGTGAGTCAAAGTATGGTAATACTTTAAGGTTTCCTTTAAAGAATTCAAGGGTATGGGCCCATAGGCGGCATGATTGAAATAAATTATATTTTTGGTAAAGGGAAACTGCTTCCTTATGGCGGAAAGGTTTTTCAAAGGGAATAATCAGGAGCTTAAAATCAAGCCGAAAGTCCCAAAGATGAAAATCGCTTTCAAAAGCTGCCACAGCAAAGTATGCATCAGGTAATTGGCAGGCAGTTTGAAAGATTCCTCAAACCAGACAAACTGGGGCAGAGCCCCCAAGCTGAATATCAGAATGGCAAAAAAGATTCCAGATTTTACCCCGGAAAAAGGGAGAAAAGGAGCAGTTAAGCTGTAGAAAAAAACCGGCAAAATTACCTCCACGATTTCAGCTTTGGCAATCAGGTTGACCACTTTTGAAAAATTAACCTCCGGCGTGGTGGCCAGCTGGGCCGGTAAATTAAGTCTTACTTTGAAGAATTTTTCCGAAATCAATCTCAAAAAAATAAAAAGATTCAAAAAGATGCTGGCTATCAAAACCGCCAAAATGATTTTATAATATTCCATATTGCCTCACTTTTAGAGCCATTTATTTTGTTTATACCAGTTGACAGTCTCTTGTGCCCCTCGTCTAAAATCAAATTTGGGTTTAAAGTTCAACTCTGTTCTGGCTTTGGAAATATCACAGACCCAATAGCGATAATGAATCTCTTCCAATTTTCTTCTGGTTAAGTAGGGGGCTTTACCGGTGAGTTTCCCGGCCACCTCCGAAATTACAGCCGTGATATACAAAAGAAACATCGGTGGGGTAAACTTGAAGGGCTTTTTCCCCCAGACCTCGGCAGCCATATCACCGGCTTTCTCCCAGTTGTAAATTTCTCCGTCCGCAATAAAATAAATTTCCCCCTGAGCTTTAGGGTTTTCCGCGGCCAAGATAATAGCATCCACCAAATCCTGCACATAGACCAAAGAAAAGAAGTTTTTATCTTTTCCCATTAAGGGAATTATTCCCCATTTGGCTAATTTAAAAAAATTCAGAAGCTGTCTGTCTTTGGGGCCGTAAATAGCCGGCGGCCGGATAATAGTGACCGGGATTTTATGAGCAAACCCCAAAGCAATTTTTTCCGCTTCCCGTTTGGATTGGCCATAGGTTGAGACCGGCTCGCATCTATCGGTTTCTCTTTTAGGCTGACTGTCCGAACTGGGACCGGATGCGGCTAAACTTGAAACCAAAACAAATCTTTTGACCGGATAATCGGAGTCAACCAATACCTCCAGCAGATTTTTAGTCCCCTGGGCGTTGGCTTTGAAAAAATCTTCCTGGTTTTTGGCTTTGATTAAACCGGCTACATGAAAGATATAGTCAAAATCAAAGAAGATTTTTTTCAGCGACTCTTGGTCACTGACATCCCCGAAGACCAGTTCCACTCCGATGTTCAAAAGCCCGGATAAATCGCTGGTTTTTCGCACCAAAACCGATACCTGGTATCCTCTTTTAAGCAACTCCGCTACCAAGTGACTGCCTACAAATCCGGTGGCACCTGTGACTAAAGCTTTGGGCATAAGGTAATTCTTCTTGACAAAAAAAACTTTTTAAGTTAAAATAACCACATCAAAAAATATCACAAAATTTCGCTTTAAGCAACTTTTTTATGGATCTATTTGACAAGTGTAAAAATTTCACCACTGCCAAGGAAGTGATGGCCATGGGGTTATATCCTTATTTCCATCCTTTGAGTTCCGGACAGGATACCGGAGTGGTCATAGACGGGCTGCCCATGATTATGATCGGCTCCAACAATTATTTAGGCCTGACTTCTCATCCGGAAGTAAAAAAAGCGGCCATCGAGGCCGTGGAAAAATACGGTTCCGGCTGTTCCGGTTCACGTTTTCTGAACGGAACTCTGGATATTCATGTGGAATTGGAAGAGAAGTTGGCCAAATTTATGCACAAAGAAGCGGCTTTGGTTTACTCCACCGGCTTTCAGACCAACTTAGGCACCATTTCCACCTTAGTTGGCAAAAGAGAATACATCATCACCGACCGGGCCAATCACGCTTCAATTTTTGACGGCTGCCGTCTGGCTTTCGGTGAGACGGTCAAATTCAAACATAACAATATGGCAGATTTAAAAAGAGTTCTGTCGGTCTGCGGAAGAAATACCGGCAAACTGATTGTGGTCGACGGGGTTTTTAGCATGGAAGGAGAAATCGTAAATTTGCCTGAAATCGTGGACTTAGCCAAAAAGTATAAAGCCCGCATCATGGTGGATGATGCCCACGGCATCGGTGTCTTAGGGGAAGGCGGCAGAGGAACCGCTGAGCATTTTGGACTAGAAGATGGCGTGGACATAGTCATGGGGACATTTTCCAAATCTTTTGCCTCTCTGGGTGGGTTTATCGCGGCCAAAGAAGAAGTGATTCATTTCGTCAAACATTTTTCCAGGGAACTGATTTTTTCGGCTTCCATGCCTCCGGCCGCAGTGGCGGCCACCATCAAAGCCTTGGAAATCATTCAAAGAGAGCCGGAAAGAAGAAAAAGATTGTGGGAGATTACCCATAAAATGCACAAAGGTTACAGAGATTTAGGATTTGATATCGGGCATACCCAGACTCCGGTAATTCCCATTATCATCGGAGAAGATTTGAAAACTTTCCAGTTCTGGAAAATGCTTTTTGAAAATGGAATTTTCGCCAACCCCATAATTTCCCCGGCAGTTCCCAAAGGCCGGGCTTTGATTAGAACCAGCTACACCGCCACCCACACCGATGAACAGATGGACAAGGTTCTGGAGGTTTTTGCATGTGTGGGAAAGAAAATGGGCGTGATTAAATAAATTTTTAAATGTGGAAATCTATCCAGTTCGTTCCCCCCAAGAGTTAAAAGAATTTATCCGCCTTCCCTGGACAATTTATCAAGACGACTCCGACTGGGTGCCTCCTTTGCTTTATGAAAGAAAGAAGTTTTTCGACCGCAGCAAGAACCCCTTCTTCAAGCATTCTGAAGTGGAATATTTTCTGGCTGAAAAAAATTCTGAAGTAGTCGGCAGAATCGCCGCCATAGTCAACCACCGCCACAACCAATATCACCTGGACAAAGTCGGATTCTTCGGGCATTTTGAGGTAATCCGGGACTCTGAAGCCGCTTTCGGTCTTTTGAATACCGCCCGGGAGTGGTTGAAATACAAGGGGATGGAGATTATGCGAGGTCCGGCTAATTTTTCCACCAATGAGGATGTGGGTTTTTTGGTCGAGGGATTGAACCAGCCGCCGGTGATAATGATGCCCTATAATCCTCCTTATTATGTGGAATTTGCAGAAAGCTATGGTCTGAAAAAGGTCAAAGACCTGTATTCTTATTATATGGACAAAGAAACCGGATTCCCGCAGAATCTGGTTTCCATCAGTGAAAAAATCAAAAGAAAAGAGAGGGTTGTGGTGCGGCAGCTGGACTTGAAAAAGCTGGATGCCGAAATTGAGATTATCAAACAGATTTACAACTCGGCCTGGGGGAATAACTGGGGTTTTGTGCCTATGACCGATGAAGAAATGAATTTTTTGGCGGATGATTTAAAAGCCATTGTGGACCCCAACATAGTTTTTCTGGCCTTCGTGGATGGCAAACCGGCCGGTTTTTCTTTGGCTCTGCCGGATATTAACCAGGTTTTGATAAAGACTTCCGGACGACTTTTCCCGTTTGGTTTCTTGAAGATTATCTGGCATCTCAAAATCAGGAGAGCGATAAACAGAATCAGAGTGATTATTTTGGGGGTGGTGCCGGAGTTTCAGAAAAAGGGGATTGAGCTGGTTTTTTATGCGGACACTTTTTCAAATGGGGTTAAAAGGGGATATAAATCCGGGGAGTTTGGCTGGATTCTGGAGGATAATTTTTTGATGAGGAAGCCGCTGGAGACGATGGGGGCTAAGGTGTATAAGGTTTATAGGATGTATGAGATGGGGATATAGTGACGTATATTAATTAAAATAAAGGACTATCAATGAAACTATTTGATGATTTCGATAATTCTGAGCGAGTCTTTAGACCCGCGTTCTTTGTGGAACAAGAATTTGATTATTTGAATATATCTGGTAAGGAGGAATTTTGTGAAATACGGGCCCGAATAGAGGGTTGGTTTTCGCATTACCCGTCTGAACACGCAAAAGAGTTCCGTAGCAGATTTCGATCTCAAAATGATTATGACCACTATTCAGCATACTTTGAACTTTTCTTACATGAGTTACTTAGAAAGATGGGCTGTAAAATTGTTGTGCATTCTAAGGCTAATCCATACTCCGACAAGAAACCAGATTTTCTCGTGAAATCAGCTAAAGGTTGTGAATTTTACTTGGAAGCCGTTATAGCAACTGCTGAATCAAAAGAGGAGTTTGGCAAAAAGGTCGCCAGAAACAAGGTCTACGATCGCTTGAACAGTATAAAGAGTGAAGATTTTTCCATAGGTATGGAACTAGAGGGTTATCCAAACAGTCAGCCTCCTGAAAAGAAAATAGTAAGATTCCTAGAAGAGAAGTTGAGATTAATCAGATATGAGACTTTGTTCACTCGATTTAAAAATCATGGATATGAGGCAATGCCCCGCTGGCTCTGTGATTATGATGGTTGGAGAATTAAATTCTTTCCCATACCGAAAGAGCAGAGAGGCAAAATGGGGGTAAGGCCACTCAAAATTAGGCATGAAGCTGCAGTCCTCGCTGACGATGTCTCACCTTTAAAAAAAGCTATACTAAAGAAAGCAACTAGATATGGTAGTTTTGATTTACCATATATTGTTGGTGTGAATACACTTAGTATCTCGACGGATGATATAGACATTCAACAAGCCTTGTTTGGCATGGAAGTGTATGATGCTAAATGGTGGAGTGAGGAGATTACTTCCAAAGACCTAAATGGGGTGTGGATACACAAATCTGGACCACGGAATACTCGAGTAAGTGGTGTGCTTTTTACAAAGAATATGCTTCCTACAAATCTCTCCAAGATTGATGAAATGTTTTTATATCATAATCCTTGGGCTTCCAAAAAGTATACTTGTGACTTGACTCGCTTACGACAAGCCAACTTGTCAGAGGCTGGAAGGATGGAATTAAAAATTGGAGAGAAAGCGAGCAGAATCCTTGGTTATCAATAAAAACTTCGTAGTAACACGGTGATTCTAATATCTTCTAACTTAAACTCTTTCTCTGGCATCTGGGGCAAAAATGACTGGACCTTTGACCTACCACAATTCTTTTAATCTTAGCTTTGCATCTGGGACATTTCTCACCTTCTTTCCCATACACTTTATGAAAAATCTGAAAATACCCTTTTTTACCTTCCACATCCACATAACTTCTCACTGAAGACCCACCGGTTTGAATAGCTTTTTTGATAATTTTTCTAATAGCTTGATGCAGGTCAGAAAGCTTTTTAGAGCTTAACCGGTCGGTTCTGGTCTCCGGATGAATCTTAGCTTCAAATAAAGATTCGTCAGCATAAATATTTCCAATTCCAGCTAGTAAACTTTGGTCCAGCAAAGCCGGTTTTATTTTTCTTTTTGTGGCGCTAAAAATTTCCTCAAACTGCTTAAAAGAGACCTTTAAAGGTTCAGGTCCTAATTTTTCAATTGCTTTTAGGGGATTTTCTTCCACTATGTAGGTTCTTCCGAACTTGCGCATATCCTCAAACCGTAATTCACCGGAATTATTTTTAAATCTGATTTTCAGAATGTCATGTTTGGCTTTGGGTAAATTATTACTCTTCTGGAAAAATAAATGCCCGGTCATTCCCAGATGAGTCAGCCAGGTTTTCCCATTGGATAAAGAAATTAAAATATTTTTACCCCGGCGAGAGATTTTTTCAATTGAAGAGTTCTCCAAATTGCGGGAGAATTTGGGAAGCTCTTGCTTGATTACTTTAGGAAAGAAGACTTCTACTTTCTGGATGGTTTTGCCTAGGATAGTTTTTTTTAACCCTCTTATGACAGTTTCTACTTCCGGTAGTTCGGGCATTACAATTTATTTCTTGAGCTTGGCTAAGGTCTCTCTCAACGCTTGAAAATCGACATCATCCTTGACACTGTATTCCAAATCCCGGTAGGCAATTTTGCCATCGTTGTCAATCAGAAACGCAGTTCTTTTACAATAATTTTTCTCTTCGTTCCAGCTGTCATACAGGCGAGCTATTTTTCCACTATAATCCGAAGCCAAAGTAAAAGGCAGATTATGATGCTGGGCCCAGGCGTGATGAGAGTAAACATAGTCACCGGAAATGGCTATAATCTGGGCTTCCAATTTTTGTAAATCGGCAAAATTATCCCGCATGGAACACATCTCTTTGGTGCAGCCGGAGGACCAGTCAGCCGGGTAAAATGCCAAAATAATCGGTCCTTTTCCGAACAAAGAAGACAGCTTCAACCCCTCAAAAATCATAGTATCTTTGGTGGCATAAGGTAAAGTAAAATCGACTGCTTTGTCTCCTGCTTTGGGTGCTTTGTCCATGATTTCTGCTCCTGATAAAATTTTTACGTCTTTGATGGAAAGTTTATCGGCCATAGCAAACCGAGAAAAAATCAGACTAACTACAGCAAAACTTAATAATGAATACCATAAGATTGATTTCATTTTACTCCTTTATGCTTTTTTGCATAAAAACATAAACTGATACGTGTACTTAAAAGGAACTATTTTCCAGATAGTTTTCAATCCCAATTTTTTCAAACCTTTAAATTTCCATAAAATAGAGTTATCATCATCAATTTGTAAAATTTTCATGCCGTTCTTCTCCAGAAGCTCTTTCCAGCCCTCTAAAGAATATAAAGTCTCGATAGCATCCTGTTGCTCGGTTCCTTTCTTGCCGGTTATTTTATATCCCCAAAAGTTCAAATTGGGAACCGTAACCAAAAACTGGCCGTCTTTTTTCAAAACTCTTTTGACCTCATTCAGCGCTTTTTCTTTATCCATAAAATGTTCCAGAGAACCCAGAATTGTTACGTAATCAAAAAAATTATTCTCAAAGGGGAGTTTTTCGGCCGGGGTAGCATAGAATTTAGCTTTTCGGTTGGTCAGATTTTCTGCTATTTTAATCGCTTCTGAACTAATGTCCACTCCGTAACACTCTAAACCATATTTGATGGCGTTTATTATGAAATACCCGTTTCCACAAGCCACATCAAGCAATCTTCCACGCGGCTTTAGATACTTGAAAAAATAGTAGGCCTCAATGGGCAGCCATTCTTTTTTTTCGGCGTAAAACTGGTCGTAGTAAGATTTGACTTTTTCTTCGAGGTTAGCGGTCATATAAAAATATAGAATTTTAAGCTCAATTTGTCAATTTGATTATCCGTTTAAATCCTTGGTTTTGGCTCTGTTTCGTATTATTTTACAGCATGTTGGACTTCTTAAAAGAGCTCAATCCGCCTCAAAAAGAGGCGGTCACTCACAATTCTGGACCTCTCCTAATTCTAGCCGGAGCCGGCTCCGGGAAAACCAGAGTGTTGACCTACCGGACTGCTTTTTTGGTGGCCGAAAGGAAAATTCCTGCTCAAAATATTCTGGGCGTCACATTCACTAACAAGGCAGCCGGAGAGATGAAAAACAGAGTGGAAGGCCTATTGGGCCTGAGGTCAGCCAATTTGTGGTTTTCTACTTTCCATTCTCTGTGCGCCAAAATTTTAAGAGCCGAAGCCTGTCAGATCGGCTACAATAAATATTTCACCATTTACGATGATGACGACCAGACCAGTTTAATCAGAGAATGTCTGGAAGAATTAGAAATCTCTTCCCAAAAGTTTTCTCCTTCCGCAATTTTGAACAAAATTTCGGCCTGCAAAAATATTTTGATGGACTGGAGAACTTATCCCAATTATGCTTACGATTTCTTTGAAAAAAATGTAGCCAAAGTTTATGAGTTGTATCAACGAAAGTTAGAGAAAGCCAATGCCTTTGATTTTGATGATTTGATAATGAAGACAGTTGAGGTGCTCGAGAAAAATCCTAAGGTTTTAGAGAAATATCAAAATCTATGGGAGCATATTTTGGTGGATGAGTATCAGGATACCAACAAAGCCCAGTATGTTTTGGTGAAATTGCTTTCCGAAAAAAATAAAAATCTGTGTGTGGTGGGGGATGATGACCAGTCTATTTACGGCTGGAGAGGGGCGGATTTGAATAACATTTTGGATTTTGAAAAAGATTTTCCAAATTGTAAAGTGGTTCGCTTGGAGCAAAATTATCGCTCCACCAATATTATTCTGGATGCGGCCTGGTCGGTAGTAAAAAATAATACCTCCCGCAAAGAGAAAAAATTGTGGACGGAAAAAACCGGCGGTGAAAAGCTGACAGTCTCAGTCTGTTACGACGAAAAAAATGAGGCCTTGGGAATCGTGGAGAAGATTAAAGAGTTATCCAGAGATTACAGTCACAATGACTTTGTCATTCTATACCGAACCAACGCTCAATCCCGGGTTTTGGAGCAGTGCCTAAGGGATGAGGGGATTCCTTATGCTATAGTGGGTGGCGTGAGATTTTATGAGCGAAAAGAGATTAAAGATATTCTGGCGTTTTTGAGAATCTTGCTAAATCCGAACGACAGTTTGAGCTTGAAAAGAGTTCTGAAAACTTTTGGGGATGGGATCGGAGCTAAAACTATTTTGAAAATTGAAGAGTCGGCTTTCAAAAGTAATAAAACTTTGCTGGAAAGTTTATTTGAAAAAGAGTTGGTGGGCTCTCTGGCGACCAAAGCTAAAAATTCAATCCTACATATTGCTCAATTGATAAAAGAATTGGATGTGCTGAAAAGTAAACTTTCGGTGAATGAATTGACTGAAAGAATAATTAAGGAAACCAGATATCTTGATATTCTCTTGCTGGATAGAACAGAAGAAGCCGAAAGCAGAGCCGAGAACGTCAAAGAATTGATTTCCGCCGCCGCCGAATTTAAAGAAAGACATTCTGAGCCCACTCTGGAGAATTTTTTGGAAGAAGTGAGTCTGATGACGGATTTCGACCGCTGGGACGCTTCGCAGGAGACGGTGAACTTAATGACTTTACATTCTGCCAAAGGTTTGGAATTTCCAGTGGTCTTTATCTGTGGTTTGGAAGAAGGGCTGTTTCCTCTATCTCGCTCGATGGATACGGTGGCTGAATTGGAAGAAGAAAGACGGCTTTTTTATGTGGGAGTGACCCGGGCCGAGGAGAAGGTTTTTCTCTCATATGCCAAAAGAAGGAAGAGATTCGGGGAGATGCTGAATCTGAAATCTCAATTCTTGGATGAAATTCCGGGAGAATTAGTGGAAGTTGAAAATTTTGAAGAAAAATTTGCAGACAGAATTAGTCTGGCTGAAAAGTCGCATTTCAATCATTATGACTCCATGCTCAAAGTAGGAACCAGAGTGATTCATTCTACTTTCGGTCTGGGTGAGATTGTGAAAAAAGATGGGATGGGAGAGAATTTGCAATTAATAGTGCTGTTTAATGGGGGAAAGAAAAAGCTTATGGCGAAGTATGCTAATCTAGAGATTGTGGGATAGGTTTGACAAATTAAATACCGCAGTTAGATTAAGAATATGGCTATTACGATTCAGGATGTAGAGCATATCGCTAAGCTGGCTCGTTTGAGATTGACAGAAGAGGAGAAGCTTCGCTTCCAAAAAGAGCTGGGGAAAATTATCGAATATTTTGACCAGCTGAAAAAGTTAAACACCGATGGTGTTCCTCCGACTACGCACGTGGTTCCTCTGGAGAATGTTTTGAGGGAAGATGCAGTTAAGCCTTGTCTGTCAGTGGAGGAAGCATTGGCTAATGCCCCGGACAGGAAAGGGAATTATTTCAGAGTGCCGAAAGTAGTGGAGAAGGAAGGTTAAAAAATTATATTAATGAGTAGGGGCGAAGTTTATCTTCGCCCATTTTTATTTTAGGGTGGAGACAAGCTCCACCCCTACGCGGAATTTGCCTTTATTGACAGCAAGTTGGTGGGACTGGGGCTGGAGCATCTTTGAAGACAAAATTGACCAAGAAAATAATATCCGCTAAATTGACTTTCCCATCGTTATTAGCGTCTCCATCACATTTTTCGGGAATGGGAGCAGGTCCTCCTTTAAAGATAAAGTTCACTAAATAGATTATATCTGCCAGATTAATATTTCCATTTCCAGTAGGGTCTCCTCTTTTGGTTTCTCCGCAGAGGACTGTGATTTCGACGGTTTCGCTGTCACAGGCGACTGTGTCGCAGGCGATGAAGGTGACGTTGTAGATTCCGCTTTGGGTGTAGTCGGGTGTGAAGGTAAAAACGCCGGAGCCGTTGCCGGAGTCGTGGAAGGAGGAGTGGGGAGGGGGGTCGAGGGCGGAGAGAGTGGGAATGCCTGAACAAACGGGACTCACAAAAATCTTAAAAATTAAATTTTCATTTTCGGTTACAGTGACAGGTGCCAAAGATTGAATAGTTGAATGTCCAAAAAGGCATTGAGTATATTTAATGGTGGCATAATCCCAATAACTTCCGCTGGCCCTACTCTCACCAGTCACGTACACATTCCCACTACTATCCAGTGCTAGAGCAGAAGCATAGTCATCATAGTTCCCTGGTCCGCTGTAGCGTCTGACCCATAAGATGTCCCCATTAGGAGCATATTTAATAGTGGCATAATCATGAGAAGTTCCCCACGCTTCGCTGAAACCAGTCACATATACATTGCCAATGTGGTCTACTGCTAAAGCATTGGCTTGGTCGTAGCCATTCCCCGGTCCGTTGTAGAGTCTAACCCATAAGGTTTCTCCATCTGGTCCATACTTAATGGTGGCATAATCAATAGCTCCGCCGCCACTGCAGAATCCTGTCACATACACATTCCCGCTTCCATCCACTGCCAAGGCATAGGCAATGTCCTGGCCATTCCCCGGTCCGTTGTAGAGTCTAACCCATAAGGTTTCTCCATCTGGTCCATACTTAATGGTGGCATAATCATCAATAGCTTCGCCGCCATTGCAGAATCCTGTCACATACACATTCCCGCTGCCATCCACCGCTAAATCATAAGCAATGTCATAATTATTTCCTGGACCATTGTAACATCTAACCCATAAGATGTCCCCATTATGAGCGTACTTAATGGTAGCGTAATCATAATCACTTCCACTGACCGCACTATAACCAGTTACGTACACATTCCCACTGGCATCCAGTGCCAAATCAGTAGATACCTCGGAGCCGTTTGCCGGGCCATTGTACCGTCTGACCCACAATGTATCTCCGTTAGGAGTGTACTTGATTGTGGCATAATCAAAAGCAGTCGCACTGTCCCAACTATATCCGGTCACGTAAACGTTCCCACCACTATCCAGTGCGAGAGCAAAAGCATAGTCATCATAGTTCCCCGGTCCATTGTAGCGTCTGACCCATAAGGTGTCACCATTAGGAGCATACTTAATAGTGGCATAATCATAAGAACTCCCTATTCCTCCATAACTCTGACCAGTCACGTACACATTCCCACTCCCATCCACTGCCAAAGCACGAGCATAGGCCTGGCTATTTCCTTGTCCATTGAAACGTCTGACCCATAAGGTGTCGCCATTAGGTGCATACTTAATGGTGCCATAAGCAGGAAGTCCGCTTCCATCGCTGAAACCAGTCACATATACATTGCCAATGTGGTCTACTGCTAAAGCATTGGCTTGGTCGTAGCCATTCCCTGGCCCATTATATCTTCTCACCCAAACAGTATCCACCTGAGCCAAGACTGGAATATAGGAGAGAAAGACAAATAAAAAGAAAAAATAAATTCTAATTCTCATGCTTTCCTCAAAACTTTTTGCAGGCGGTTTGGTAGTCAACTGCAGGTGCAAATGCTGTCGAATCTGGGTTTTGAGAAAATGCGCTTTGAGTTAAAGTGACCAGAAAGGCAAGGAAAACAAATAGGCATTTTGTCGGATACATTTTATTCACCCTTATCTTACTTCTGTCATTCTGAGCCCCAACAATGTCATTCTGAGCGTAAGCGAAGAATCTCGCTTTTAAAACCCTTTTACTACAAGATCCTTCACTGCGTTCAGGATGACAAATAATTTCTATTTTAATTTATTCAAAATCTTCAAAAAGTCAAGAGGCATTTTTCCTGTTGACAAAAGTCAAATCCTTTAGCTCTGGGTACAGGGACCCGTTCCCCCGATTAATCGGGGTCAGAGTGAACCCAGAGCTACCCAGGTTGGTAGGGTCGGGTCCCCGCGCCCGACCATTTTAAGTTTTAGAGTTTAATCACAGTTTAATTTTTCAAATCAAATTTTCCTATTGACAAAAATCAAATCCCTTTGTAATATGGATTGTTTTTTTATGGTGACATAAGAGACCAATGAAAAAACAAAAGAGTAAAATAAGCTGTATCGGCATCATTCCTGCACGCTTCGATTCCCAACGTCTCCCCGGAAAGCCCCTTGTATCCATAGCCGGAAAACCCATGATTGAACAGGTCTACCGAAGAGCCAAAAAAGCCAAAAATTTAGATGAAGTCATAGTCGCCACAGACGATAAAAGAATTTTTAAAACCGTAAAAGATTTTGGGGGGAAGGTGTTCTTAACACCTAAAAATCTAAAAAGTGGTTCGGATAGAGTTGCTTTTGTGGCTAAAAAACTTAACTGTGATATAGTCGTCAATATCCAAGGAGATGAGCCAACCATAAAGCCAGAAATGATTGACCAGTTAGTGGAAAGTTTAAAAAAAGAACCAACCGTTCCCATGGCAACTTTGGTGAGGAAAATTGAAAATAAAGAAAATTTAGGAAACCCTAACCTGGTGAAAGTCGTAAAAACTAAAGATAATTTGGCTTTGTATTTTTCCCGTTACTGCATACCTTATTTTAGAAGCGAAAATGGTCAACGACGGTTTGATAAAAGTAAATTAAAAAACTATTTTGAGCATATCGGGATTTATGCCTATCGCAAAAACTTTTTGCTTAAATTTACCCAGATGCCACCATCTCCCTTAGAAATGGCTGAAAAATTGGAGCAGTTACGCGTATTAGAGAACGGGTATAAAATCAAGCTGGTAGAGACCAAATTCAAGACCCATCCGGTAGATACTAAAGCAGACATAAAAATTGTTGAAAAGATTTTAAGAAATGAGTAAAAAACAGGTCAAATACATATTTGTAACCGGCGGAGTGGTCTCCTCCTTAGGTAAAGGGGTGGCTTCGGCTTCAATTGCCTTCCTTCTGAAACGACATGGCCTGAAAGTCAATATCCAGAAATTCGACCCTTACATCAACGTTGACCCCGGCACCATGAATCCTTTCCAGCACGGAGAAGTGTTCGTTTTAGAAGACGGCTCCGAGACCGATTTAGATTTGGGGCATTATGAAAGATTTTTAGATGAAAATCTGACCAAAGATAACAACATCACCACCGGTCAGATTTACAGCACCGTCATCAACCGGGAAAGAAAAGGGGATTACTTAGGAGCCACAGTCCAGGTGGTTCCCCACATCACCAATGAAATCAAAGACAGAATCAAAAAAATAGGCAAAATAAACGGTGAAGTGGATGTAATTATCTGTGAAATCGGAGGAACCGTAGGAGATATAGAATCTTTGCCATTTTTGGAAGCGATTCGTCAGATAGGATTGGAATACGGGCATGAGAATGTCCTCTTCATTCACCTGACCTTAGTCCCCTTTATCGATTCAGCCGGAGAAGTAAAAACCAAACCGACCCAGCATTCCGTCAAGGAACTAAGAGAAATCGGAATTCAGGCGGATATAATTCTGTGCCGCACCCCCAGGCCGCTTTCCAGAGAAATAAAAGAAAAAATCGGATTATTCTGTAACGTCTCCCCCAAAAATGTAATCACTGCCGTAGATGTGGAGACCATTTATGAAATCCCTCTGCTCATTCACGAGGAAGGTTTAGACCAGCTGGTGCTGGAGCATCTGAAAATCGGGAAGAACAATTTTCAATTAAGAGATTGGAAAGAGATAGTTCAGCGAATTAAATCCCCCCTGCATCAGGTAAATATCGGTATCTGTGGAAAATATACCAATCTTAAAGATGCCTATAAAAGTATCATCGAGGCTTTTGTCCATGCCGGCGCTGAGAATGATACTAAAGTTGAATTGCACTGGATTTCTTCAGAAGAAATTGAAAAAGATGGGCCCCAAAAATATCTGGCAGAAATGGATGGAGTGCTGATTCCGGGCGGATTTGGAGAAAGAGGGATAGAGGGTAAAATTTCAGCAGTGCAGTATGCTATAGAAAAGAAAATACCCTTTTTCGGAATCTGTTTAGGAATGCAATGTGCTACGATCGCCTTTGCTCGTAAATTTTGCGATCTGAGAGATGCCAATTCAGCTGAATTTTCAACATCCTCCACCAATCCGGTCATCGACCTAATGGAAGAACAGAAGAAAATAACCCTCAAAGGGGCTAGCATGCGATTGGGGGCCTACACTTGCGTTTTAGAGAAAAATAGTTTGGCACATAAAGCTTACGGTCAGGAAAAAATTTCAGAAAGACATCGTCACCGCTATGAATTCAATAATAAATACAAAGATGTTCTGACCAAAGCTGGATTCAAAATCACTGGTGTAAATCCAGACACTAACTTGGTAGAAATTATCGAGTATCCTAATCATCCCTGGTTTGTGGGAGTTCAGTTTCATCCGGAACTTAAATCCAAACCGACCAAAGCTCATCCACTTTTTCGAGAATTTGTAAAAGCGGCTTTACAGCATAAAAATTTGAAACTCGACTCCCAGCTTATTTCCGAACCCGAAAAAGTAGCGGCCAAAAAGTAGTTTGACCTCCCTGCCAGTTGGAATTTAATTAAAATTCTATTATACTATTTAAGATAAATTCAACTTTTTCGGGTAAAATTAGGTTAGCTTAACAAATAAGTAGAAGAAAGAAAGATTGGCGATGCCTCAGGTAAAAGTCGGAAACATAAGCATCGGTGATAATGCACCTCTGGTTTTAATCTCCGGTCCCTGTGTGATTGAAACCGAAGATTTGGTTTTGAAGACCGCCGAGCAAATCAAAAAAATCACGGATAAATATAAAATCCCCTTCATTTTTAAGGCTTCTTGCATAAAAGCCAACCGCTGGAGAGAGACCAATTATTTGGGTCCGGGACTAGAGAAGGGGCTTGAGATTCTGGCCAAAGTCAAAAAAAATTTAGGAGTTCCGGTTTTAACGGATGTCCATTCCGCCTCTGACCCACCCATTGTTGCAGAAGTCGTGGATGTGATTCAGATACCGGCTTTTTTATGCCGCCAGACAGATATAGCAGTCGCCGCAGGAAAAACCGGCAAGCCGATCAATTTAAAAAAAGGGCAATTTATAGCCCCGGAAGATATGGGGGTTTTGGCCGGTAAAATCAAATCCACCGGCAATAATCAGATTATGCTGACTGAAAGAGGAGTGGTGTTTGGTTACAGCAATTTAGTGGTGGATATGCGCTCTCTGGTGAAAATGAGAGAATTGGGTTATCCGGTAGTTTTCGATGTTTCCCATTCCATTCAAATGCCTACAGCCAATACTTCGGTCAAAAGAGGAGAACCGGAATATATTTTACCTTTAGCTCGAGCCGGAGTGGCTTGCGGCTGTGACGCTTTATTTATCGAAACCCACCCGGATGTGAAAAATGCCATGTCAGACAGAGACAGTATGTTACCTTTGGAAAATTTAGAGCCGCTTTTAAAACAGGTCACCCAAATTGACAGACTCTGTAAACCTTTTGTTTATGAATGAACAAAAACTTTTTGAGCAAATTAAGGAAAATTAAATTGTTAGTTTTGGATGTGGATGGTGTTTTGACAGACAATTCAGTGTATATTGGAAGTGACGGAAATGAATTTAAGGGCTTCAATATTCAGGACGGATTCGGTATTCACCTACTCCAACAGGAAGCTAAAGTAAAAGTAGCTTTGCTTTCAGGCAGGTATTCCAAAGCCACCGATATAAGAGCCAAAGAATTGGATATTGAAATGGTTTACAACGGTTATACCGATAAAGCCCAAGTTTTGGAAGAGATTAAGCTGAAAACTGCTTTAGATTGTTCCGAAATGGCTTATGTGGGGGATGACTTTGCAGATATTCCGGTCTTACGGAAGACCGGAGTGGCCATCGCGGTCAAGAATGCCAGGCCGGAAGTTAAGAAAGTCTGTCAGTATGTTACCGAAAATTCCGGCGGGAATGGGGCGGTCAGAGAAGTGATTGATTTAATTTTAAAAGCCAAGCATATAAAATTGGAGTATTAAAATGGTGTTAGAAAGAGCCAGAGAGGTAATCCGAAAAGAAGCCCAAGCCATAGCCGGTTTGGAGAAAAAAATAAATAAAGAGTTTGAAAGGGCAGTTGAAACCATTCTGAAATGTAAAGGCCGAGTCATAGTTACCGGAATGGGAAAATCGGGCATAGTGGCCCGAAAAATTGCAGCCACTCTAACCTCCACCGGAACTTCCGCTATCTTTTTACATCCGGCTGAAGGAATTCATGGAGATTTAGGTTTGGTTCGGCGAGATGATGTGGTCTTGGCCATTACCAAATCCGGTGAGACCGATGAAGTGTTTCAATTATTCCCTCTGTTTAAAAGATTGGGTGTGCCCATCATAACCTTTACTGGTAATACCGCTTCCCAATTAGCTGACAAATCAGATGTGGTCATCGATGTCTCGGTAGAAGAAGAGGCCTGTGGTAATGATTTGATTCCCACTTCCTCCACCACGGCCGCTTTAGTTATGGGAGATGCTTTGGCAATTGCACTTTTAGAGGAAAGACATTTTTCGCCGGAAGATTTTGCTTTACTCCATCCGGGCGGAAACTTAGGACGTAAACTGCTTTTACGTGTAGCTGAGGTTATGCACACCGGTGACGAAATTCCTATGATCTCGGAAGATACCAATATAAAAGATGCAATATTGGAGATGACTTCTAAAAGATTCGGGGTTACCTCGGTGGTTAACAAAAAAGGGGAGTTGATAGGGATTTTTACCGACGGAGATTTAAGGAGATTGATTGAGAAAACCGCCAACTTCTTTGACCTGAAAGCCAAAGAGGCCATGACCACCAATCCCAAAGTAATTTCGGAAAACGCCTTGGCGGCCCGGGCTTTGAATCTGATGGAGTTTTTCAACATCACCTGCTTAATCATTGTCAACGGAGAAAGAAAACCGATCGGGATTGTGCATCTGCATGATTTGTTAAAAGCCGGAGTAGTTTAGCAGGTCTGGAATCTTAAATTGCCTCGAAAACCAAGCGGATATCTGGCTGAATAGATAACACACAATACAGCAACAGGCTCATTTCACAGGAGAGAAGATTATGATTAGAAGATTTCAAATTCAGAATAACACTCTGATTGAATCAGAATCCGAAGACAGCCCGGTTCAGGTTTTCATCAATCCTGATTCGGAAGAAAAAGATATCCTGCTCCGTACTTACGATATAGACCAGCATACCCTGACCTCTGCCTTGGACCCGGATGAGGTTTCCAGGGTGGAAATCAGCCCCGAGCAAACTTTTCTGATTTACAAGCGTCCCAAGAATTATTCCAGCCAGGACAATTTTTTCTTCAATGTCACCTCGGTGGGGCTAATTCTTCTCAAAGAGAGATTGGTGATGATTTCCTCAGAAGATATTCCCTTAATTGAAGCCGGGTTTAAGCATAGTCACGAAATCCATTCTACCTTAGATTTGATGCTCAACTTTTTACATGACACCGTCTATCATTTTCTGGGACATCTTAAAGTCATAAAACAGGTGGCACGAGAATTGGAGCAGAAAATCACCGCTTCCATAGAGAATAAGCACCTTATCCAGATGTTCAATCTGAGTGAGAGTCTGGTCTACTATATTAATGCTATCAATTCGAATAGCGGGGTTCTGGGCAAGCTCCGCAATCATATCGAGAAAACCGGTTTTTCATCGGAAACCATTGAACACTTGGATGATATCATCATAGACAACAATCAATGCTATGAACAAGCCAAGACCTATTCCACTGTTTTCGCCGGGTTGATGGATGCCAGAGGAAATCTGGTCAATAATAACATGAACGTTCTGCTGAGGAAGCTCACCATCATAAATGTGGTGTTTTTGCCCCTCAACCTGATTGCCGGTATCGGCGGTATGTCCGAATTCACAATGATGACCCGGGGTATAAATTGGCGGACATCTTATTTTTTGTTCCTGGCGGCCATGGTATTGATTGGTTGGCTGACTGCATTTTTCCTAGGCAGAATGAATTTTGGTAGAAATATTGCACGAATGAAAAAATAGAGATTTTGTAAATTTAGAGTTGAGAATTAAGTAGTCTCTACTATATAAGAAAGAGAAATGACACCTGTAAATTCACCCTCGCAAATATTATCCTTGCAACCACAGTCTTCAGCCAACCCTGAGGACAATTTCAAGAGAATCAGAAAAAAACTAAAAAACGATCTGATTTTTCTGTTTCTCTCGGTTCTTATGTTTACCTTTCGAACCCTGCCCAGAGAAACCGCCTTTTTTTTAGCCAAAGTTTTGGCTAAGTTAGCATTTTGGGTATTGCCCAAGGAAAGAAAAAAGACCATTGAAAATCTGACCCTGGTTTTTGGAAAAGAAAAATCTGAAGCTGAAATAAAAAAATTAGCGCAAGAAGTTTTCGTAAATTTAGCTTTAAGCGGAGTGGATGTGATACGATTAATAAAATATCAGGATAAGATAGCTCAAATGGTTGAGGTAGAAAATGAAGAGATTTTTGATGAGGCATATAGACAAGGGAAAGGGATAATGACTCTCACAGGACATGTGGGTTGTTTCGAATTGATGGGCCCTTATTTTAATCAGAAAGGATATAAAACTGCTGTAATCGGCAGAGAACTTTATGATAAAAGATTGGATAAAATTTTGGTGGAAAACCGGGAAAAATCCGGGGTGCAGAATATCCCCAATTCTTCCAGCGTCAAAGAAATAATCAGAGTTTTAAAAGAGGGGAAAGTTCTGGGAGTTTTGATTGACCAGAATTCAAATAAAGTCAGGAATGTAAAAGTCAATTTTTTCGGAAAACCGGTAAATGCTCCGCTGGGACCGGCTCTGATTGCTCTAAAAACCGGCTCACCCATAGTACCTATGGCAATTGTGAGAAACTCGAAGCGTTCTTATCGTATCATTGTAGGTCAAAAGCTGGAACCTAAAGTAACCGAAGATAGAGAAAAAGAGGCGGTCAGATTGATTCAAGAATGCACTTTATTTTTAGAACAAATTATCAGAAAATATCCGGCTCAATGGGTCTGGATGCATAATAGATGGGGTGATTAGTCAGATGAAAATAATTATAGCAAGAATCTTAATCTTTTTGTCAGTGCTACTTCTAAGTTGCAGCATTGAAGAAACTAAGCCACCTCAAGTAACCTCGCAGGATACACCGGACCAGATTCTGGAGAATTCTACTATTGTTCTTACCGTAGGTGGAATCAAATCTACCGTTATTAAAGCCAATTACTTGATAAAATATGAGAAAAAGGATGTAACTTTAGCCAGAGTTATTCAGACAGACTTTTTCGATAAAGAGGGAAAGCATACTTCGGTTCTGAGGGCTGATTCCGGCTTCATTCACGAGCAAAGACAGGATATGGAGGTCCAGGGGAATGTGCTGGTAGTCACCGATGATGGCTTGAAGTTAGAAACCACCAGTTTAAGGTGGGATCCCAAAATCAACAAAATTGTCACGGATGCTTTTGTAAAAATCACCAAAAAGAATGATATTATAACCGGCTATGGTCTGGAGACCGATTCGGAGCTGAAAAATATTAAAGTCAAAAAGAACGTTAAAGGGAAGTTAGAAGAGCTTTCTGAAGAAATGACTACGCCATAGTGTCTCTATAGTTACACTATCCCGTAGGGGCGGGATGCTGTCCCTGAACGGGATCTTGTAAGGGTAACCGTAAGCGTAACTAACAGCTACGCCATGGTGTAACCAAAAGAAGGATAATGCAAAATTCGGTTCTAAAAACTCAAGAGCTGGTTAAAATCTACAAAAGAAGAAGAGTAGTGAATGGGCTGTCTTTAGAAGTCCAGCCAGGAGAGGTGGTGGGCTTATTGGGTCCGAACGGGGCCGGGAAGACCACTACTTTTTATATGATTACCGGGTTTATCAAACCCAATACCGGCAAAATTTTTATCGGCGAGGAAGAAATCACCGATTTGCCTATGTATAAAAGAGCCCGCAAAGGGATCGGCTATCTTGCTCAGGAGCCCTCGATTTTCAGGAAATTGACAGTGGAAGAAAATATTATGGCGATTCTGGAAATGCAGGATTTGGATAAAAAACAAAGACAAGAAAAATTAGAAATCCTTTTGAATGAGCTGGATATTGCCCATTTGAGGAAAAGTAAGGCCTATAATCTTTCCGGCGGGGAAAGAAGAAGGGTGGAGATTACCCGTGCCTTAGTCTCGGAGCCGAAGTTTATGCTTCTGGATGAGCCGTTTGCCGGGATTGACCCGATTACGATTGAGGATATTCAGAAGATTATAGAGCGGCTGAAGCAAAAGGGTCTGGGGGTTTTGGTGACGGACCACAACGTGCGGGACACTTTGTCGATTACGGATAGGGCTTATATTATTTATGAAGGGGAGATTCTGAAAGCCGGGACTTCCAAGTATTTGGCTAATGATGAAGAAGCCAGAAGGATTTATCTGGGGGAGAAGTTTAAGTTGGATTAAGAAATTTAACATATGTCTAGTAAATATTAGTATATAAAACTGAGATCAACATATCTAATTTAGAATAACCCCTTTAGAAAGAACACTAAAAGTTCAGATATCATTTGCTGATTGACTTGAACCCGACTTCCACATAATTAAGAATATTTATGAATGAAAAGCCATTTGCGAAACTAACAATTGGGCGAGGAATGAAAGTTCCCAGGAATCCATTTGAGAGTCATTATCATTTTTTTAAGAATGGCCTAAAAATTCTTACAAATTTAAATAAAATTCTACCACAATCAGTTGAGGACTATCGAAAATCATTTACAGATAAAATGAAAGAAAAAATAAAAAAATTGGATAAAGAGGGGAAAAGAGAATTAAAGAAATTTTATAATTATATTGAAAAAACTAGAACTGGTAATAAACAATTTAGAAAGCGTTCAGTAATTATTAAACATGAGACAGTTAATAAGTTATTAAGGGAACAACTTGATATGTCTATGTTTTCCAGTAGATTCAATATGTTTATTAGAGAAATGAGTTTGGTTTATTTGATCGCGGAATTTGAACAGTTTTTGGGAAGATCACTTGCTTTAATTTTCGACAGACAACCAGATATTATCAAATCTTCTAAAAAACAAATTTCCTATGAAGAACTCTTTGATTACAAAAATTTCGAAGAAGTTAAAGAAAAGATAATAGAAAAAGAGGTCAACTCTTTAACTTCTCAAGATATAGATGACGTCAATAAATATCTTAATGAACGTTTTAAATTAGATTTGACTCAACATGAAAATTGGAAAAAATTTAAAGAGTGTTTTTATAGACGAAATATTGTAATACATAATAGTTGCTATCCTGATGAAACTTATAGAAAAAAAACTGGTTATAAAGGTAAACATGATAGATTATCTATTACAAAGCCTTATTTATCCAGATGTATAAAATTATTTGAAATGTATAGTGAGATTATAAGAGATGTTTTTACAAAAAAATTTATATAAAAATCATTTTTGGTACTATTTCTAGCTCTCATTTTAGTTCCAGTGTGTGTACTATAATCCATTGTGTTATAGATAGTTAAATTTGAATCCACTCTTTTGAAACTTCAATATTAATATACCTCTATTTCTATAACCACAACTAAATCAACCCCTTAGCCCTACCGATAATAGTAATGTGGGTGATGCCCTACCATCTTATGGGTGGGTGAAATTTTCCTATGGTCAACAATAGTCAATAACGATAGTATTGTTGACTATGGTTGAGTATGATATTATTTTTGACCATCTTTGACTATTGCTTACAGCACATTTTGTCGTATATTATAATGAGGGAAGGGTGAAAATATGGCTATGAAATTAGGGTTACAGATAGGATTAAGGCAGACGCTTGCCCCCCAGCTAATTCAGTCCCTGCGGCTCTTGCAGGTCCCTATCTTACGATTAGAGCAGATCTTACGCCAGGAGCTATCCATTAACCCCATGTTAGAAGAAGTAGATACCTTAGAAACCGAAGAGCCAGATGCACCTACAACTGAAGAGCCGGTAAAAGAAAAAAAAGAAGAAGAAAAAATCGACTGGGATGAGTATTTGGGGGAGGAGTCTGAATTTTATAATCCTAAAATAAAAGAGAACCAAGAAAAACTGGAAATCTCCTCCAGCTATGAAAAAAGCTTATATGACCACTTAATCGAGCAACTCAGCTTCTGCAAAATCACCGAAGAAGAATACCACATCGGGGAATTCATCATCGGCAATATCGACGACAACGGTTTTCTAACCATTTCCTTAGAAGAAGTCTGCAGCACTTTAAAATGCAGCCCGGAGCAGGCTACCAAAATTTTACAATTAATCCAGTCCTTCGACCCACCCGGTATAGGTTCCCGCGACTTAAAAGAAGTATTACTCCTCCAGCTAAAAGAAAAAGGGTTAGAAAAAAGCTTAGCTTACAAAATCGTGCAGGAGCACCTGACAGAATTGAATAAAAAGTCCCCTTCCCAGTTAGCCAAAATTTTAGAGGTCAGCCTGGAAAAAATTGAAGAAGCCCTGGAAGTAATTAAATCTCTTTCCCCCCAGCCGACTCTGGGGAAATTTACCGTCGGGGCCCAGGCCATCGTGCCTGATTTAGTGGTAGAAAAAATTGACGAAGAATTCGTGGTGTATCACAATGACAAATACGTACCGCATCTGCGGGTCAATCCGGCTTACAAAGATTTGCTGAAAAAGGATAATCACTCCTCGGAAGAGACCAAAACTTACATCAAAGAAAAATTGGACCAGGCCCGCTGGCTGATCAATGCCATCAACCAGAGAAGGTCCACTATGGTCAAAGTGATGCAGGCCATCATCGAGCATCAGAAAGAGTTTTTTGAAACCGGGAACAGCTCTTTGAAACCCCTGACCATGGAAGAGATAGCCGGCAAAATCGGGATGCACGTGGCCACGGTTTCCCGGGTATCCAACGACAAATATGTCCAGACCCCCTACGGAGTTTTTGAAATCCGGCATTTCTTCGACAGCGGCCTGACCAAAGATTCCGGGGAGGAGATGTCCAAGAGAACTTTGAAAGAGAAAATCGAACAGATGATAAAAAATGAGGACCCCTTGAATCCCTTGTCGGACCAGGCGATTTTTCAGCTTTTGCAAAAAGAGGGAATCAATTTAGCCCGCCGGACCGTGACCAAATACCGGGAGGAGTTAAAAATCCTACCGGCCCGGTTCAGGAAGAGATCCGTCAAAGATAAAAATAGCAAACAATCGGAACTATCAGAAGGAACTGAACCAACCAACTAATTTTACCTCCTCTTCCCTGTGCAGGAAAGGAGGAAGTTAGATTAAAGAAAGGAGTGCCTGATGCAGATTAGAATAAGAGGCCGTCACTTTCAATTAACCGATGCTTTAAAAGAATATGCCGAAAAAGAGATAAGCCAGCTGGGAAAATATTTTGACTCCATCATAGATTGTAATTTAATTTTAGACACCGAAAGATATAAACAGGTAGCCGAATTGAGAGTAAAAGTTTACGGAACCGTGCTGAACAGCAAGGTCAAATCAGAAGATATGAAGGTTTCCATCGAAAAAGCAGTCGAAAAAGTAGCTACCCAGCTTAAAAAATACAGTTCCAAACTGAAAGAAAAAAATCCCAAGAAAATCGAAGCTCTTAAAAACAAGTCCGGCTCGATTGTGGAAACCGGCTTTCCCGGCTTTTAAAAAGGAGTTTTAGAATTTGGATTTAAACGTAGAAAAAATATATAAGGATAGAAAAGAGTTTTTAGAATTAAACCTTTTGACTAATAACGACGGGGGGTTGAAAAAAAAAGTCCCCTCGAATGAAATCTTGCGCCCCGGCTTAGCTCTGGCTGGATTCACCAAGCGCTTTGCCTTTAAAAGAACCCAGGTTTTGGGGGAAACCGAGCTGGCGTATTTAGCCAATAAAAACAAAGAGCAGAGAAAAGAGATTTTAGAGAAGTTTTTCTCCTATGAAATCCCATTTTTGGTAGTGACCAAGGGGATTGATCCGCCCCCGGAGCTGGTGGAGATTGCCAATCAGAAAAATGTGGCAGTTTTCCAGACTCAGCTGACCACCACCGAATTTATTCACCGGCTTTCAGCTTATCTAGACAGTTTATTCTCCCCTTCCGTCACGGTTCACGGAACTCTGGTGGATGTGCACGGAGTGGGCTTACTTTACACTGGCAAAAGCGGCATCGGAAAATCGGAATGCGCCTTGGATTTGGTGGAGAGGGGTCACCGGCTGGTGGCTGACGACATGGTGAAAGTCACCAAAAAAACCTCGGAAGTGATTGTGGGGTCCGGCAGCGAGCTTTTGGGACATCATATGGAGGTCAGGGGAATCGGAATCATCGATATAGAAAAACTTTTCGGTATCCGGGCCATCAGAATGCAAAAAAGGATTGAAGTGGAAGTCCGTTTAGTGACCTGGTCCGACACTATGGAATATGAGAGATTAGGCATCGAGGATAAGTTTACCAGAATATTGGGAGTGGAAATCCCGGTGATAACCATCCCGGTTTCTCCCGGTAAGAATATAACCGTCATCTCAGAAGTAATCTCCATGAACCATATGCTCAAAGTTTATGGAGAAAACCCGGCTTTGCAGTTTTCCCGCAAGCTCTCGGAAGAATTGTATCGCAAGAAGATGACCGCCGAATATCTGGAGTCCGATTTAGAATGAGGTACAGATGATCGGCGGTATAATTTTGACCCACGGTGAATTCGGCGCCGGTATAAAAAATGCCCTGGAAGGAATGATGGGAGAACAAAAGGGGTTAAGAGTCCTGACCAATGCCGGTCTTTCCAAAGAAAAGTTGAAAGAAAGTTTAGAAGAGGCCATCGGGGAAAATGAATTCGGGGAGGGAGTTTTTGTCTTCGTGGATATGCCCGGCTCCAGCTGCTGGCTGACCGCTAAAAGCTTAAGAGAAAATAACAAAAAAATCGCCATCATTACCGGGGTCAATATGCCGATGCTGGTCACCTTCTTTTCCAACCGGGACCGGCTCTCCTTCGAAAAGTTGATTGATAAAGTCAAAGAAACCGGCCAAAAAGGAATCACCTGAAAATAAATGCCGATTATTCTATTCCGCCTGGATGAAAGATTGATACACGGACAGGTATTTCTGGGCTGGGCTAATTTTTTGCAGGCTGAAAAATTAGTAATAATAAACGATAAAGTGGCCTCCACCCTCTGGGAAAAGGAATTGTATCTGGCTCATGTCCCGTCCCCCATCAAAGCTGCGGTCTTCTCCCTCAATGAAGGTCTAAAAAAAATCTTACAGGGGGAATTTGAAAAAGAGAGGACCATTCTCCTTTTAGAAACTCCCCAGGACTTGTTAAGATTAGCTCAACAGGGGGTTAAAATTGCAGAGGTCAATCTGGGCGGGATGTATTTTAAAGAGGGGAGAAAACAGCTTTTGCCGTATGTATATTTAAGCGAGGAAGAGATGGCTGTTTTCGAAAAACTGTTCAAATTGGGGATAAAGGTTTTTTGCCAGGATCTCCCCGGGGCTGAAAAAAAAGATTTGGAAATGTTCTTGCATAAATTATCTTAAGGTTACACCATGTCGTAGACAAAGGGAACCGATAAATTAAAGTATGGTTCCCGCCACAGGCGGGCTCACCATAAATAGATTATACCTATGGAAAATAGAAGCGCAGAATTAAAAGTCGGATTAGTGGTGCTCATCACCCTGGTGGCTTTGGTGTGGGGGATAGGCTGGATTAAGGGGTGGAATCTGAGCCAGAATACCTATGAAGTCAAAGTCCTTTTTCCCAACGTGGGGATTTTGAATGTCGGTGACCCAGTCACGGTCTCCGGAGTGGAAAAAGGGAAAGTCAAAAAAATCGAGCTAGAGGCCGGTGAGGTTCTGGTCACCTTCTCTTTGGCTTCGGATGTGAAATTAAAAGAGGATGCTAAATTTTCTATTATGAACGTGGGTTTGATGGGGGAGAGATTGGTGAATGTCAATACCGGGTCTGGTGAGAAGTCCTTGGACTTATCCCAAATGCACAAAGGTAGTTTTGACCCCGGGATTCCGGAAGTGATGGCTATGACCGGGGAGCTGGTTGCGGAAGTTCAGGAGCTGGTTTTGAGTTTGAAGGAAGCGGTCGGTACTGAGCAGGGAAAAAGCTCTCTGCAAAAATCTATTAAGAATATGGAGAATGTTTCGGTCAGATTGTCTAAATTTTTTGACAAGAATACCGGCAAGATGGACCAGGCCGTGGAGGAGTTTGTTTATTCTACCAGTCAGCTGAAGGATTTTATGCAGAATAATAAGCAAAAATTGGAAAACACGATTGATAAATGGAATCAACTGACTTCGACTCTGGAGGATGTGTCCCAGTCGATGAAGAAGTTATCGGATAAGATAAATAATGGGGAGGGGAGTCTGGGACAGCTGGTGAATGATTCGACTTTGTATGTGGATTTGAAGAGGACCATTAAGAATGCGGATGATTTGATTACGGATATTAAGAAGAATCCTAAGAAGTATTTGAAGTTGGAGATTTTTTAAGCCGTTCCGTCAGGACTTACACACTACGTGATAATTCTAACAATTATAGGAGCTATCGTGGGGTGGGTCGTTCTTATGTTAATAGGGACGAACCTTGTTGGTTTTTTCAGCCTAGGTCTGATAAGGAAAAATATTGGCATAAGCCTTTTCGTCACAGTCATAGGACTCCTTTATCTATTTTTATTGCTGTATTTTTTGAACATCGGTGTTGCCATTGCAGCTATGCTCTTAATGGTTGCACGTATTCCCGACTTAATATGGGAAAATCGATACGGGCAAAAAATCGATAAAAAAAATAGGCCAAAGGGATTCCGATACACGCTTGCAACCATATTAATGTGGGCTGCACTTCCGGTTCTGTGGTGGTCGCTGTATAGTCTGCAAACAGCCCATTAGAACATTCATAACTTTCCAGATTGAAACAAGCTGGGTCTACAAACTTCAAAGTTTCAATTGAGTCATCCATGATTGTCTCCTGATGCCGTTGTTAAATGCGTCCACGAGATAAAGGAGATTAAAGGCGATTCCTGTTTATTTGCTTAACATTACAGCTACAGTGTTGTCGCCGTTCTTGGTTATTACTATATCTGCTTTGCCGTCAGCGTTCAGGTCACGAATTACCAGACCTTTCGGTTTCCCGCCGACTGCAATCGTGGAACTTGACGCAACACTGCTTTTATTGCTCATCAGAAACAGCGTGATGTTATTACCATCAGGACTGGATACCGCAATATCACCAATGCCGTCGCCATTGGCATCGCCTATCGCCACACGATTGGGAATTTTGCCCGTCGCAAAGGGTGAGCCTGTCATCATCTTGAATCCGCCCGTGCCGTCACCAAGCAAAATGGTTAGACCGTCTTTCCCTGACCTAGTTGCACTGCTCGGAGAATTAACAATGGCGAGGTCAGGCTTTCCATCTTTGTTCACATCGCCGATAGCAAAGTTGAACGGAGAGTCGCCGCAAGGAAAAGGCGAACCGACTGATTGTTTGAAACCGCCTTTGCCGTCGCCGAGAAGAATGGTGACGTTATCGCCTTCTAGATTTGTAGTAATGATATCGGATTTGCCATCGCCATTTACGTCGCCGACGCGAACTCTTTGGTAAGGCATTTTACCAACGTCTAAGAATGTGCCGGACGTATTAAAGTTGCCTTTGCCGTCGCCGAACAAAACTGCCACTTGATTGTTTCCCCAACTCTCAGTTACAAGGTCTGAATTTCCGTCACCATTCAAATCACCGGTCGCAACGCCGTGCGTATGCGGTTTCACTTCGACGGCAAACGGGGAATTCGGTGCAGGCGTAAATCCGCCTTGCCCATCGCCCAACAAAACGGTCAGATACTTCTCTTCGTGGTTTGCGAAAGCTAAATCGAGTTTACCATCACGGTTGAAATCACCAATGGCAATGTCGTTAGGATCGTGCCCGGCGGGAAACGGGGAGCCTTTCGCCTGTGTGAATCCTCCCTTGCCGTCGCCAAGCAGGATGGTCACATTGTTGCTCTGCTCATTTGCAACAATAATATCGGGTCTACCGTCACTATTGAGGTCAGCGATTTCGACGCTTCCCGGCGCAGTTCCGACAGGAAAGTGTGAATTACCTGTTGCTATGAGAGAGGTAACGCCTGAGGATGGCGTACAACAATTCACAGTTAATGCCGCCGACAGCATCATAGCGAAGATCAACTTGCTCATCATAACCTCCAAGAATCTAGCGATTGGAGAAGTTCGTAGACCCACGTTGTCCTCAACGTGGGATTGAATTTTACCCAGCTTGTCTCAAGCTGGGTCTACAGACTTCCCTTAATTAATACGCCGTAAATCTATACAATCTGATGGGTAATTTCTTGCAACCTCTTCTTCATCCTCCCCACATGCGTCCCCTCCCAATAAACTTTTTTACACTCCGGGCAAATCACAAAATTCTCCTGCGTCTTATACACATAAGGCCAAACTTTATCCTTAACCTTCTCTTTATCAGTTTTTTCCAAAACCCCATTACATTCCAAACAGCGGGTAAAAAACTTCTCCGGCTCAATTTTTAATTTCAACTTCTGTACCACCTCTTTCAATTGCTCCAGAGGGTCCGAGCTAAAAATCCAGACGAAATTCTTAGCGTTCCTGATTTTAGGAATCTTAGAATCCCGGGTCAGAATAATCCTGTCTTCCGCCAGAGCAATTTTTAAAAGCTTATTATCCGGCAGGTCTATTTCATAATAAGTGTCAAACCCCATGATTTTTAACCATCTGGCTAACTTCCCCAGCATATCATCACAAATAAACTTCATAACCACCTGTGGTTTCTCCTATAAAGATAACCTCATTTAAGAATTTGTAAAGATGCTAATTTGACACTGAATTTATAAATAAATATATTGGCTTATGCCCCATGATTTCAAAAAAGTAGCCATCGATACCTGCCTCAAAGCCGGGGAGCTTTTAAAAAAGAATTTGGGGAAGGTCAACAAAATCAAATACAAAGGGGAGATAAATTTAGTCACCGAAATGGACCACAAATCCGAAGATTTGATAATCAAATCCCTGACAGAAATTTTTCCCCATCACTCGATTTTATCTGAAGAACGGGAAATCATTGAAAGAAGCTCCCCCTACAAATGGATAGTTGACCCTCTGGATGGGACCACTAATTTTGCCCACAGCTTACCCATATTTTGCGTAACTGTAGCTTTAGAATACGAGGGTGAAGTCATCTTAGGAATAATCTACAACCCTAATTTAGATGAACTTTTTGTAGCCGAAAGAAAGAAGGGCGCCTTTTTGAATAACAAAAAAATTTCAGTCTCCCCAACCGAGAAGCTGTCAGCTTCGCTTTTAGCCACCGGTTTTCCCTACGACATCCGCACCAATAAAAATAATAACCTGAATCACTTCGCCAACTTTGCGGTCCGGGCCCAGGCAGTCCGCAGAGCCGGTTCAGCGGCTCTGGATCTGGCTTATCTGGCTTGCGGCAGATTTGACGGGTTCTGGGAGTTTAAATTAGCTCCCTGGGATTCTGCGGCCGGAGTTCTATTAGTACGGGAAGCCGTAGGAAAAGTGACCGATTATAAAGGTAATGCAGTAGATATATATAAAGGAGAGGTTTTAGCTTCCAACGGGAAAATACATCCGGAAATGATAGAGGTCTTAAATTTAGTTAAAGAGGCTTAGAACTTCCAAACTTTCTTTTCTTGCAGTAAATTTTTGACCAACTCTTCAATCTTTTCAATCTTAAAGGGCTTGACCAGATATCCGTCGGCTCCTTCCTGGGTGGCTCTCTGCTGGGTATAAGCCAGGGAGAATCCGGTAATCATAATCACCGGCATTTTGGGTTTTTTCTCCTTCAAAGTTTTCAAAAAAGAAATACCATCCATTTTGGGCATTCTTATATCCGTAATCACCAGGTCAAACTCCTCCTTGTCAATTTTCTTCAGGGCTTCCTCTCCATCTGTGGAACCCAGGGCTTGGTAGCCCATGGCATTCAAAGTTTCCATCAGCATGGAGACCAATATTTCATCATCATCCACAATCAATATCTTCTTGCAAGGTTCGGGTGGGACCGAAGTATTGGATTTTTTGTGGGTCAAAGCGGTCTTGATTAGCTCCTCCATTTTCCCAATTCTAAAGGGTTTGGCTAAAAACCCGTCAGCCCCGGATTTCAGGGCCTGGTCATGGTTGTAAGCAAAGCTGTAGGCGGTAATTATTAAAACCGGTAAGTCCGGCTGGATTTCTTTTATCTTCTTTAGAAGCCGGACTCCATCCACTTTGGGCATCTTGATGTCGGTGATGACAATGTCCACTTTCTTCTGGTTTAAAGCCGCCAAGGCCTCCTCCCCATTGGCCGCACCCCAGGTCTGATACCCCATGCTAGTCAGGGTATCTATCAACAGATTGCGGATGACTTCATCATCATCCACCACTAAAATTTTAGCGTTTTTTTCCATTCTAATTTTGGGTCTAAAATGGGCTTCTTAAATAATATCGAAAGAATTGACCATAAGCTTAAGGAAAAAAGATTAGAAATTGAGACATGTCAATTACTTGACAATAGTTATTTGAATACGTCAATAAAGAGTTACAGGATAAACATCTTAAAGTTAGGTTGGTAAATCGAAGCAATAAAGCGTGTATAATTATTGCCCTTAATGCTTAACTTCTGATCAGGGTTAACAATTCTTGGGTTTTTTGTTGCAAAAGCTCAGGGGTCTCTGCTTCCACGTTCAATCTTAAAAGCGGCTCGGTATTAGACGGTCTAACATTGAACCACCAGTTATCGAATTCTACGGTCAATCCGTCCAGATGGTCGATTCTGCTAAGGGAGTAGATTTTTTCAATTGCCCGTAATTTCCGGGGAATATCTTCGACTTGGCTGTTAAGCTCCCCAGACCTAAAATAACGGTCGATTTCTGCTACCAGTTCCGAGACTTTTTTATTTTCCTCCGACAGAAGCTCCAGAAAAACTACCAAAGTTATTAAAGCTGAATCAGCATAAAAATTGTCAAACATTTTACAAATTTTAGCGTTGAAGTATTTTAGAACTCTCTAAAATACTGAACAAATGCTTAAACAAAAAATCACAAAAGAAAGAACTCTCTGTTATTACCACGCCGAAATGTGTAAGGTTTTTTCTCACCCCACTCGCTTGGAGATAATAAATACTCTGAGAGATAAAGAAATCACGGTGGGTGAATTAGCGAATAAGCTACAGGTAGGGATAGGAAATTTGTCACAACACCTCTCTATGATGAGAGATCGAAAAATTCTTAAAAACAGCAAAGTAGGAAATCAGGTCTTTTATAGAGTCGCCAATACCAAAATGTTAAAAGCCTTTGATCTGTTGCGAGAAATTCTTTTAGAACAGATTGAGAAAGACAGCCTTCTTTTGAGTGGAAAAATGGTACGAGAAAGGAGTTAAGGTGAATAGATTAACTATCTTTTCTATTAATCATCCTAGAGTAACTATCATACTAGCTTTCTTGGTAACTCTTATATTTGCTACTCAATTCCCCAAAATTAAAACAGACACCGATCCCAAAAATATGTTGCCTGCTACCTCTGATGTTAGGGTTTACAACGACCAGATGGAAAAAACTTTTGCTCTACACAAGGATGTGATTGTTTTAGGTATAGTCAATGAAAAAGGTATTTTCAACTCTTCCACACTAGAGAAAATAGAAAGAATCACAGACGAAATTTTCAGACTAAAAGGGGTAGTCTTACAAGATGTGATCAGTTTTACGACAGCTGATAATGTCATAGCCGAAAATAACAATCTTACGGTCAAGCCTTTGCTGACTGGCATTCCTCAAACACCAGAGGAAATGGAAGTTTTTCGGAAAAACCTGTTTGAAAACCCCATTTGGGTGGGTAGGCTTATTTCTCAAAACGGAAAAACCACCGCTATCTATGTTCCTTTGGAGCCCGGCGCTAATGGCAAAGAAATAGCAGAAAAAATTAAAGAAATAGTGAAAAAAGAAAAAGGGGAAGAGAAATATTATGTAGCCGGAGACCCGGTAGCTCGGGATACTTTTGGAGCGGAAATGTTTAAGCAGATGGCCCTCTTTTCACCTTTAGCAGGTATGATTATGATGGTGGCTTTGTTTTTGATGTTTGGCAATATCCCTTTGGTCTTTTCCATCTTGGCTGTGGCTATGATGTCTGTTGTCTGGAGTATGGGACTTTTAATAGGCTTGGGATTTCCGGTACATATTATGAGTTCCATGATTCCAGTCTTTCTAATGGCTATTAGCACAGACAGTATCCATATCTTTAATGAATTTTATTTTCGCTTTAATGAAATTAAGGATAAGAAAAGAGCAGTGATGGATACGATCAACTCCGTTGGTGCTCCAGTAAGATACACTGCCTTAGCCACAGCCGTCGGCTTTGGGGTCTTAGCTATTGGAGGAATTATTCCGGTCAGGGTTTTTGGGCTTTTTGTAGCTTTTGGTACAATGGTCATCCGACTAATGAGTTTTACTTTCTTACCAGCGGTGATGATGTTAATAAAAGAGGATAAACTTTTAAAAACTTCTCAAAGAGACAGTTTAGAAAAAGGAGCCTCAGTTTGGCTGGGGAAATTAGGACGATTTGCTACTGGCAGACCAAAGCTTTTGCTCAGTGTCGGTTTTATATTCTTGGTGTTGGCTATAGTTGGCATAACTCAAATCAGAGTTAATAACAATATGGTCAAATGGTTTAAAGAAAAAAGTGAGGTAAGAGAAGCAGATAAAATAATGAATGCCAATTTGGGTGGAACCTCCCTAGGATATCTTGTGGCACATGCCAATTCAGAAGAGGCTATGAAAGAACCTGAAAATCTAAAATATTTAGAAGCAGTCCAGAAAGATTTGGGAAATGTAGAATTGGTTGGAAAAACCACCTCTTTAGCTGATTTGGTAAAAAGAATCAATAGAGTAATGAATCAAGATAATCCCCCATATGAAAAAATTCCCGAAGATAAGAAAGTCATTGCTCAATATCTTTTTATGTTTGGTATGGCAGCCAAGCCCTCCACTTTGGACAACTTGGTCGATTATCCTTACCAGCAAGCCAATTTAATGGTTCAACTTAAAACCTGGGATGCTCAAGCCATGCAAAAGGTAATTGACAGGGTGGCAGATTACCAAAAGTCTCATCCCAACGGGAACTTGAAGTTCAAACCAGCTGGAATAGCCTATTTCAATTTAGTCTGGAACAACGAGGTTCTCTTTGACATGGTCAAAATGTTCGGTCTGGCCCTGGTTTTGGTGTTTTTAATTTTGAGCTTTAACTTTCGCTCCTTCAAGTGGGGTCTGGTCAGCTATTTTCCTTTAATATTCACCATCCTCCTGATTTACGGGGTAATCGGATTTATTGGAAAAGATTTTGATATGCCGATTTCGGTTTTATCTACTTTGTCTTTAGGAATGGCAGTCGATTTTGCCATCCATTTTGTTAAAAGATTTAAGCAGAGGTTGGCTGAAGAAAATGACTTGCAAAAGGCATTAATCTGGACTGTCGAGAGACCCGGTAAAGGAATATTGAGAAACGCTTTTCTTTTCTCTTTAGCTTTTTCAGTTATGATTTTTGCCAGTCTGACGCCTTACATTACAGTAGGAATTTTTATCGCTTTTTTGATGACGGTCTCGGCTTTTCTGACTTTGATATATCTTCCAGCTTTCATTATACTTTTTCAGAAATTCTTAATGCCTCAAAAAGAAACTACATAGATATAAATAGGAGGAAATGATGCAGAATCTCAAAAAACTGCTTATTGTAATATCAAGCATCTCAGTTGTTCCATCTTTAATTTTTGCTCAAAAAACTCTTTCTCCTTCAGAGGTTGCTTCCCAATATCAGAAAGCTTTCTATTATTCAGGTAAAGATATGAAGGCTTTAGTCTATATGCAATTAATTGAAAGTGGAGGAAAAGAAAGAGTCAGAGAGCTTACCATGTTAAGAAAGAATACTGAAAACTCAGAGGAACAGAAATATTTCATCTACTTTCATCAGCCGGCTGATGTGGAAGGGATGACTTTTATGGTTTACAAATATCCTCAAAAAGATGACGATAGATGGCTTTTTATGCCGGCTTTGGATTTGGTAAAAAGAATTGCAGCCAATGACAGACGCTCCAGTTTTGTGGGTTCGGATTTTACTTATGAGGATGTCTCGGGAAGGGATCTAGCTGAAGATAATTTTTCCATCGAAAAAGAGGAGAAGATAGGGGGGAAGGATTGTTATGTTCTAAAATCTGCGCCTAAAAACCCTAAGAGTGCTGATTATAGTTACAAATTATCCTGGATAGATAAAGTTACGTTCTTGCCTTTGAAAGAAGAGTACTATGACATTCGTGGTGAACTTTACAAACTTTTTATAGCTGAAGAGGTAAAGGATGTTTCCGGTTTTCCTACTGTAACCAAAAGAAAAATGGTAAATGTGAAGAGCCAACATCAAACTTTGGTAACTTTTAAGGATATTCAATACAACCTTGGGATAGACAAAGAGCTTTTTACTGAAAGGTATCTTAAAAGACCACCTTCAAAGTGGATAAAATAATGGTTAACACCATAAAGGAGGAGAAGATGTATTTAGAAAAAGCCTTAAGACTAATTGCTGGCAGTTTTATTGTAATTAGCTTGGCCCTGGCTTATTTTGTTTCCTACAATTGGCTTTTTTTAACTTTATTTGTGGGGCTTAATTTGTTACAGTCTGGATTTACTAACTGGTGTCCTATGATGAGCATTCTCAAAGCTCTGGGACTAAAAGAAAAACAAACAGTGTGAAACAATTTTGGCTCATATCTGCTCTTGGTTTTGTCATTGCTTTTAATCCGGCTACAGCCCAGGAACTTTCTTGGCATGGTTTTTTACAAACTAACTACTCCTTGAGAACTACTGGCTTAACGCCAAACTCTAATCAGAGTGATTTCTTGTGGGCTGACCAGCGCTTACAATTAAAACTATCCACCTCTGAAGGAGAAGCCAGAGCTTTTACTAAAGTGGATTTATTCCAAGACGCACTTGAATCGAAAGCTGATTTGGAAATTAGAGAGGCTTTCTTAGACTATCGACTGGGAGATTTCGACTTTCGTGCTGGCAGACAAATTATTACCTGGGGCTTAGGAGATTTACTTTTCGTCAATGACTTATTCCCTAAAGACTGGGAGGCGTTTTTCTCTGGCCGGCCTATAGAGTACTTAAAAATTGGAGTCGATGCTATAAAGAGTACTTTCTCCTCATCCGTATTTTCTTTAGAATTAGCTATCTTGCCTTTTTTTCAGCCAGATAATATACCCACTTCAGAAAAATTTTTCCTTTACGACCCTTTGGCTTCTATCTCCAACAGAACGGAGGAGAAACCTGCTTCAAAATTTGAAAACTTTGAGCAGGCTTTAAGGCTTTATCACACATTCTCCAGTTTTGAGGTAACTATTTACGCCTATAGGGGTTTTTACCGCAGCCCTTCTGTAAAACCAGACAGCTTGCCCACCCAGATAATTTACCATTATCCCAAACTTTCTGTATATGGGTCCAGTTTACAGAAAAACCTTTACAATGGAATCTTTAGCTTGGAATACGGATTCTATGATTCACGGGAGGACCGAGCCGGTGACAATCCCATAATTCCTAATTCCTTTCACAAATTTATGGCAGGTTACCAGAGACAGGGTTGGAAAGATTTTAACTACTCTTTCCAGTTTTATGGGGAGTATATGTCTGACTATTCAAATTATGAAAAATCTCTGGCTATAGGTTTCCCAAAACAGGATAGATTCAGACAACTTCTGACTGTAAGGGCTACTCAGTTTTTGAAATATCAGACTTTAAAGTTTTCTTGGTTTACTTTTTTTAGCCCTTCTGATAACGACTATTATCTGCTCCCTGAAGTTCAGTATAAAATTTCGGACAAGCTCTGGATGGCTTTGGGGGGGAATATATTTGGTGGTGAGAGAAAGACTACTTTTTTGGGGCAATTTGACAAAAATGATAACACTTACTTAACTCTAAGATATGAGTTTTGAACTGAGTAACCCTAACCAAATTCATTGTAACTAAATAGAATAAATAAAGTTGTTTGTGGTTAAGATACCTCTTTAACTTCTTATCAAGTTTAACAATTCCAAAGTCTTTTGTTTCAACAACTCTTTTGAATCAGCTTCCACATTTAATCTCAAAAGTGGCTCGGTATTAGAGGGGCGGAGATTAAACCACCAGTCCTCAAATTCAACTGTTAATCCATCTAAATGGTCAATTTTCCCTTTAGAATAGAGCTTTTCAATTTCTTGTAATTTCTTGGGAATGTCTTCAACTTTGCTATTGATCTCTCCGGAGCGATAATATTGGTCAATTTCTTTAACTAATTCAGAAACGTTTTTGTTTTCCTCCGACAATAGCTCCAGAAAAACTACCAAAGTAATCAGAGCCGAATCGGCATAAAAATTATCCCTGTAATAAAAATGACCGGAATGCTCTCCTCCAAAGATGGCGTTGTATTGCTTCATCAAGGGTTTTATCAAAGCATGTCCGACTCTGGTTTTTACAGCTTTGCCGCCGTTTTCCTGGATAACCCTGGGGACAGCCCGGGAGCAGATAATATTATATAGAATTGTAGCGTCTTTTCCTTTTTTTAACAGGCTCTTAGCTACCAGAGCGGTGACAATATCCCCTCCCAGCATATGGGCTTTTTCATCCACAAAAAAAACTCGGTCGGCATCCCCGTCAAAAGCGGCTCCTAAAAATGCTTTTTCCTGAATGACTTTTTCCTGCAAGAACTTTAAATTCTCCGGTTCAATGGGGCTGGCCGGGTGATTGGGAAAAGAGCCGTCTAATTCGAAGAACATAGGTATAAGCTGGCCGGAAAGTTTTTCAAACAGTTTGGGAACTAGTAAGCCAGCCATGCCATTGCCGGCGTCAACAACTATTTTAAAGGGCTTGATTTTTTTAACATCTACAAAGGATAAAATATGCCGGATATAGTCATCGGTTACATCTTTTTTGATTAAACTTCCCTTTTTAGCAGGGGTTGAAAATTTTCCCGATAAGATTATCTCTTGTATCTCGTTTAATCCGCTATCCCCGCTTAATGGGATTGCTTCTTTCTGGCAGATTTTAAATCCATTGTATTCTTTGGGATTATGAGAAGCTGTAATCATCACCCCTCCATCAAAGCCGAATTTTCCAACGGCAAAATAAAGCTCATCTGTGGAGCATAAGCCGATATCTATTACATCCGCTCCGGCTTCTAAAATTCCTCTGGTCAGACTTTCAAATAGAGCCGGAGAGGAAAGTCGCATATCCCTGCCAACCGCTATATTTTTCGGTTTCAGATATTCCACCAGAGCTTTTCCCACCAGATAAGCGGTCTCTTCATTTAACTGAGTGGGATATATTCCTCTGATATCGTACGCTTTGAAAATAGCAGGGTCGACTTTGGGCATCAAGAACCAATATAAATTTAGAATAATTTTAAGTCAAATCTTTCAGATTTTATCTCTTTTTGTTATATTGGTCTAAATTATGGCAAATCTATCTTTAAAATCGGTCAGCAAGCTCTTCGACACCCAGGAGGCGGTCAAGGATTTGACCCTAGATGTTCCGGACGGCCAATTCATTGTTTTAGTTGGTCCCTCCGGTTGCGGTAAATCCACCACCTTGAGAATGATTGCCGGGCTGGAGTCTATAACCTCCGGTGAAATCTGGATAGGTGATAACTTAGTAAATGCTATTCTGCCCAAAGACCGGGATGTGGCTATGGTGTTTCAAAATTATGCCTTATACCCCCATATGACGGTTTTTGAGAATATCGCTTTTCCTCTGAAAATCAGAAAACTGCCTAACTCTGAAATCCAAGCCAGAGTAAAGGAGGTTGCCCAACTCTTAGAATTAGAATCTTACCTGAACAAAAAGCCCAAGGTTTTATCCGGAGGGCAGAGGCAGAGAGTGGCTTTGGGACGTGCCATTGTCAGAAAACCCCAGGTTTTCCTGTTTGATGAGCCGTTATCCAACTTGGATGCCCAGCTTAGAACCCAGCTGCGGGGAGAATTGATTAAGTTACACCAGAAGTTAAAAACCACTTCAGTTTACGTCACCCATGACCAGGCCGAAGCCATGACATTGGGGGAGAAGATTGTGGTGTTAAAAGACGGTCTGACCCAGCAAATCGGTACCCCGGCGGAAATCTATAACTTCCCCTCCAATATCTTCGTAGCCGGTTTTATCGGAACTCCCAAGATGAATTTAATAAAAGGGAACATTTCCCCCAGTTCCGAAGGCTTATTTTTCCATAATGATTTTAAGTTAGCGCTACCTCAGGAGAAAATGTCCAGCTTGAAAAATTATCCACAGATTATCATAGGTCTAAGACCTCAGGCCATATCTTTGTCCACTACAAATTCGAATAGAAACTGGATGGTTAAAGGCAATTTAGAGCTAATCGAGAATCTAGGAGGGGAGAAATATTTTTACCTGAATTTAAAGGGTGAGAAATTGGTGGCTCAAGTGAAAGAGGATAAAAATTATCCTCTGGATTCTTCCCTGGAAATATTTTTGGACTTGAAGCAGGCCTATTATTTTGATCCTGCAACCGGAAAATGTATAATTTAAATTCATTAAATTTGTAGACCCAGCTTGTCCCTACGGGATGGTGTCCCTACTAAAGTACGGGATCCTGTAAGGGTAACCTATCTCAAGCTGGGAAAAATCAATATTGAAACCCATGTTGGGGACAACGTGGGTCTACGAGCTTATTCACGTTTAGTTCACTAAAATGCACATCCGGGTTTTGGTCTTTCACCGGCTTTGAATATGAAGTTTATCAAATAAATCACATCACTTAGTCTTATCCTGCAATCCGAGTTCACATCTGCGGCCGGCCTAAGAAAACCTTGGTAGATGCTTTTAAAGGTGAAATTCACCAAGATAATTATATCCACTAAATCAGTTCGACTACTTCCATTTAAATCCCCTGGGATTGTATCCGACTTGACTAATTCAAATTCTTTAGGTTCGAATGGAGGTCTCCAACCTGTAAATGTATCTGCAAACGTAATTGGGCATTCTGGAAAGCAACAAGAACGAGTATCTATCTTTGCTACTCCAGTATCAAAGGCTTGGAATACGATATATAAAAACACACCGGTGTCAGGTATTATTTCGCCTTCGAAAACAAATGCATTTACCCCAATTACTTTAAATTCATTATCAAAGTCGAAAATACCAAAAACATTTGTATCAAGTCTCTGACCATAGAAAAAGCCAGTATCACATATGATCGGGCCGTTCCACGTAAGACAGATTAATAAATTTTCCAAGGGTTCATCATTAAAAATTCTTAGTGGAACTCTTACCTTTCCATCAAAAGAATCTCCCTCGGCTACTATATAACTCTGGCAAACCCCGAAATTAACCGTATCCGGAATACCCGGGTCTTGGGCATAGGTTATCCCTGTTTCAGCAAGAAGCAAAACTAATATGACAAATAAAAACTTCTGCATACCTCTCCCCTTGTGGAAGGGGAATTTGTTTATTTTCCCTATATTATCATAACCCTTAAATTATTTTTGTCAAGCATTTTCTGTGGAAGTTTTTCATTAATAATAGCTTTTCTTACTAACTATCAGCCCACTATCCCTTCCAACTTCTTCTTCATCCTCCCCACATGTGTCCCCTCCCAATAAACCCTTTTACATTCCGGGCAAATCACAAAATTCTCCTGCGTCTTATATACATAATTTGTAGACCCAGCTTGTCCCTACGGGATGGTGTCCCTACTAAAGTACGGGATCCTGTAAGGGTAACCTATCTCAAGCTGGGAAAAATCAATATTGAAACCCATGTTGGGGACAACGTGGGTCTACGAGCCTAAAACCAGAGGCCCGATTTGGTTGATATCTCCAGGTTTATACTGTCTGGCTCTACTTAGAATTTTAAACTTTTGAAAATAGCCCAAAAAGTAGTTTTTTCAGCCACTCTATCTCCGGTTCTTGGCTGATAATTGTTTTAAACGATATCTAATAATCTCTGAATAATCAGAATATAAATTACCTCGCTTATCTCTTAATCTATATATAACACTAGCAGGCAAAGGGTTGATAAGCATATTGTCATAACTCTCATAACCACCATTAGCCCGAACTGAATCGATTTGGGTGAAAGCTGTCCAACCCCCATTTCCGAATTTATCTGAGCGTTCTATTAAGACCCAGTCTCTGGCAAAATTGGGGTTAAGCCAGCTTAATTTTAAAGTTGAATTGTTACTCTGAATTATTGAAAGATTAGCAGGCGGAATCAAGGGTGCTTCCTGTATAGAAATGGCAATAGCCGCCATTCCTACTGCTCCGCTATCGTCAGTAATACTAGCCTGAATAGTATGCAAACCTAGAGATAGACCAGTTTTTGTGAATTTTGCGCCGGAACCTATAATACCATCGATACCAGATCTCCACTCTAAACGATAAGAAATATTTCCATCCTCAAAATCAAGAGCATTACCTTCAAAAGTAATTGTATCAGTCGGTAGCCAAGCTGAATTATCAAGGGGTGAGGTAATTTTTACGGCTGGTTTTCTATTGCCGGGGTTGCCCGACAAATTCCCCGCCGATACTAAATTTTCATAGTTGCCGTCCGGATCTTGGGTATTACCATCAGTTCTCCAGAGGGATTGCCATTCTCCTTTATCAATTAAATTCTGTCTGATATTCCAAACACCCAGGGAGTCAAAAACCCTGCCATTCTCAGCCATGTATAAAGCGACAGCTCCAGTAACATGAGGAGATGCCATGCTGGTGCCAGAAAATATGGAATAAACTCCACCCTTATAGGTTGATAAAACATTAACCCCTGGGCCAGCTAAATCTATGCCAGCCCCGGTGGAAAATACTGGGTTACCAAATGTGGTAGATTTGCTGTAATTACTAAAAGTAGCTAAGGCATCATCCGGTCCGTAGAACCCACTACCACCCAACCCTCCTGGTATGCCATCTAAATCGGTCATGGCCGAAATAGACATACATTGTGTCAAACAGGCGGGTAGAAAATCATCGCTTGTATAAGGTATTCCATCTGCACCGAAGATCTCAGAACCACTATTCCCTGCTGCCACGACGGTGACTATACCAGCAGCTACTGTGTTGCGTATGGCATCATGCACTGCTTGAACATAGCCAGTTCCAGCAAGACTTAGATTAATCACTTCTATTTCGCTGGAATGGGCAGTGGCAAAGTCTAATCCGGCAATGACCCAGGACCAAAAGCCAGAACCAGAAGAGTTTAAGACCTTAATACTCCAAATTCTTGCTCCCGGGGCAACACCTACCACCCCTATGGAATTGTCAATGGCTGCTGCAGTACCGGCGACATGGGTGCCATGGCCATGACCATCTAGAACTCCTTCACCAGTGAAATCAACTCTTCTATAAACATTAAGGTCTGGATGTAGAGAATCGCAACCGGTATCAATAACCCCAATATCAATATCTACCCTTTCATCAATGGTATCGATCTTAGCAAAAGGATTCAAGTCAGCATCTATTCTATCTACACCGGCCGGCAGAATCTGGGTACTCAACGGCACAACTTCTACTTTCATATCTGGTGGTAAACTGACAATTAAATCTGGCTCTATCATTTTAATGCGTTTATCTTGAGACATAGCCCTAAAAAGCCCCGGACTCAGATTGGCCGAAAAACCATTCATGACTTTATGGAATCTTAACTTGGAATGCACTCCGTATTCATTTAAAACTGATTCTTGGTCAACGGCTTCATGCAGGGTAATAATGTACCTACCGTATCCCTCAATCTTAGCCTCTGAATTTGGTTGCTGGTTATTTACAGATTTTTTTTGGCATGAACTTAAAAGCAAAATAAAACTTGCCCAATAGATGAATAATTTATTCCATTTAAGCATAACACCTCTCTTGTTTTTAAATTGGATCTAGACCGGAATCGCAGAGTTGGGTTAAGCCAGCTTGCCCATTAAAAGACTGGTCCAGTTGAATGGATTAAAAATTAGAAGGGGGAAAATTTCTCTAAATCAAAATTACCGCTTCAAAATACTAATCCCCATAAAGAGGACGGATGTGAAAGGCAAAATCTTGAAAATAGAAAAGGTGGTAATCACCGAACCCCAGTAAGCCAAAATTAATGAGGGTACGAAAACGTATAAAACAATCTGAAAAGCAATTTTCAGAATCCGGAGCAGAAGCTGAAAAGCAAAATAGCCTGATAATAGGTAAAAAGTAGCCAACCCCCAGGGTCCGAAATGCTCTTTTATGTAAACGTTAATCTGTTGCATTTTTTCTCCCAAATTTATAATCGGTTCTAACATTACTCTTCTACCGGTTCGATGGTGAAACTTGATTCTCCTACTTTTTTCAAGCCGCTCATTCGGGTGGTCAAGAAATTGCGGGTGGTAATCCATTTTTCCGACATTCTTAAAACCTCTTCCGGAGTGGCTTCCTCTTCCCAATCAAAAATTAAGTGGTCGATGTAGGTCTCATCCACCACTATATTCTTCAAACTTAGGCTGAATTTTATCTTCATTTTGGGCTTCTTTCATTATTTATTTCAGCAAAGCTTCTGCCAAAAAAATCACAAAAGAAGAGAAGTTTATAACGGCTTGAGGGATTGGTAATTACGGCAGAGTATGATTTTTATACTGCCTGAAAATAGCTCTTTTTCTGGTAAAAATGTGGGGTAACGGCTATAAGATATGGCTTGGGACAAATAATTCTCCGTAAAATTTTTAAAAAAGTTCTTGCCAAGACCAGGCCAGATTGGTATATTCGCACGGAGGGGTAACAGAGGATTCCAAAACAGCTTCTAAATCAAGGAGGTTTGAGGTGAAACCACAGCTATTGATTTTTGTATTCATTTTCGCTTTCGTTTTTATGGCTGCCAGTCCAGCTTTTTCCCAGGACCCCAACGGGTCCGATACTTTGTTTATTGACTGTACTCCTCCGGATTATTCTGCGGCCGAGTCCATGAGGGTAAGTTTTGACTTGCGCTTAAGCACTAATAACAGCGGTCCCGGAGCCGACATCACTAAGATGACAGTTCCCCTGCTTATAACGGTTACCAATAATTTGAAAGCCAAAGCCAGAATTGACTCCTCCGCCAGCCAGGTTTTTTCCGGCACGGCAGTGTCAGGTTGGGATACCAAGAGAGTGATTATCAGTTCTTATGGAGGCAGTCCCGATATTTTTCCCCTGGACTTAAACCTGGGCGCAGTCAAATTTACTTCTCCCGGCTTATTGGGCCCGGCCACTTATACCCTGGCTCACCTGAAGTTTGTAGTCAAGGATACCTGCACTATTTGCATTGAGGTCGGAAACGGGGAGCTACCCCTGTGCTTGGCGGCATCAGGCGGAACTTGTTATGCTCCTAAGTTTGTAAAAAGTTGTTGCAGGGTAAACTCCGGAGAAGGACTATGTTTGGCGCTGGCCGGAGACTGTAATGAGGACGGACAAGTTCATGTGGATGATTTGATACTTCTCGCCAACTGTCTCTTTAAAGGGATTTTGGCTCCCATTCCGGCCTGTCGGGCGGATTTTAATGGAGATACCAAGATTAGTTTTATGGACCTGATATATGGCATCAATTATTTTTACAAATATGGCCCTCCCCCTAAAAAGACCGGTGTCTGTTGTCTGTGATGAAAGTTTGTGGGAATTTAGATTGACAGAGGGGTAGGGGGATGTTATATTATCTGCGGAAATAAATTTCCACAACTTTAGTCAATAATAGTCAAACATAGAACTATTATTGACTATGGTTGACTATTTTGAGGGAGAAGTTATATGAGGCACAAAACCGTTTTGATTGGATTGGGGGTGTGCCTGTTTTTCCTGCTCTCCAATTTCTGTTTTGCCCAATTTCCTGCACAAGATACCGGAGACCACGGTGCGATGGATACTATTTATATAAGCTGCACTGCTCCTGATTTCTTTGAGAAGGACTCCATTAGGGTTAGTTTCGACCTTATGGTGTGGACTGATGCCAGTCTTCCAAATGAGTATATAGTGGGCTGGGATCGTGCTCTTATTATGACTTCCTCTAACCCCGGAGCTGCTGCTAAAGTAATCATTGATGAAAGAGCAAACGGACCTGTTTATAAGGGAACAGCCGTAGGCGTTCCCAACGATTGGCAGGCTCGTTTCAATTCCTCCATTCCTCCAAGCGGAGTTTTACCCGCCACGGTAATCTACGGTGCCATTCAAGACCTACTTCCTCCGCAAAATGCGGGACCGTCTCTGTTTTATGGAAGGCGTATTTTAGCTCACATAATAATAATAGTAAAAGACACCACCACAATCCATATTGACAGTACCAGTACGGAGACTGCCTCACTACATTGGGTAAGAAATGATGCAGTTGGATATGAGCCACTTTGGATTCAATCCTTTTGTCCGGTAACTCCCTTGGCCTGTCTTTACAAACCCGGGGATGCTAATGGGGATGGAAAAGTTGATTTGGGAGACCTCATCTTTATCGTTAACCGTGTATACAAAGGAGGTCCTGCTCCGGTCTTTGAATGTCAGGCGGATTTAAATGCGGATAAGATTGTGACTATGCTGGATGTGGTTGTGGCGGTCAACTATCTCTTTAAAGGAGGTCCTCCTCCGCTCAAGTCCTGGACCTGTTGTTTGTAAATTTAGATATTGAAAGTATGAGAAAAACTAAAGCCGTAATATTAGGATTAGCTTTCAGTCTATTTTCACTTTTAGCCAGCGCTGGTTATGCCCAACAGGATCCGAGTGACAGTGGTGCTCGAGATACTATTTATATTAAATGTACCCCTCCTGACTTCTTTGATAAGGACTCAATCATGGTTAGTTTTGACTTTATGTTTTGGACAGATGCGACTTTTCCAAATGAGTATATAGTCAACTGGACTACAGCATTTTTTATAACCTCCTCTAATCCCGGAGCTTCTGCTAGAGTAATCGTGGATGAGAAAGCCGACGGACCCGTGTTCAAGGGAACAGCAGTGGGTTATCCTAATGACTGGGAGGCTCGTTTCAATGGAACCTACCCTCTGGGCGAGACGCTTCCTAAGGTCGTGGTCTATGGTGCCATACAAGACCTGTTGCCTCCGGCCAATGTCGGACCATCGTTGTCTGCAGGAACTCACATCTTAGCTCACATCCCAATAATTGTAAAGGACACAACCACAATATGCATTGATACCGAGACTACTGAGATTCCGGAGGGCAATTTCTTCATAAGAAATGACATAATGATGTATAGACCCTTTTGGATAAAGAAGACTTGTTGTCCTGTAACCCCTTTAACCTGTCTTTACAAACCCGGGGATGCTAACGGGAATGGGAAGGTTGACCTGGCAGACCTCATTTTCATGGTCAATTATATAATGAAGGGAGGTCCTGCTCCTGTCTTTGAATGTCAGGTGGATTTGAATGCGGATGGGATTGTGACCTTGCTGGATATAGTTGTCGCGGTCAACTACCTCTTTAAAGGAGGTAATCCTCCTCTTAAGTCCTGGGCTTGTTGTTTATAAACCTAGATATTGAAAAGTATGAGGAAATCTAAAGCCATAATAAGAGAATTTGCCGTAAGTATATTTTTACTTTTAGCCAGTCCATGCTTTGCCCAATTCCCGGTCCAAGATACCGCTGACCATGGCGTGATGGACACTCTTTATATCAGCTGTACCGCACCTGACTTCTTTGAAAAAGATTCTATAACTGTTAATTTTGACTTGATCTTTTGGACAGATGCAACTTTTCGCCATGAATATTTAGTTGTCTGGAGCTATTCTTTTTTAATGACTTCCTCAAATTCCGTCGCTTTTGCCAGAGTAATCCTGGACGAGAGAGCTGATGGACCTGTATATAAAGGAACAGCTGTAGGTATTCCCAACGATTGGCAGGCTCGATTTAATGGTGCCGTTCCACAAAGTGGAGTTTTGCCTGCGTCTGTGTTCTATGGTGCCGTTCAGGACTTTTTTCCTCCTCAGAACGCCGGGCCCTCTTTATTTATTGGAACGCATATTTTAGCTCACATTCTTATAAAGGTGAAGGATACTACCACTATTTTCATTGACACTCAAAGTGTTGCAATCCCCGAGGGGAATGCTTTCTTTAGAAACGACGGTGTTCAGTATAGCCCTTTATGGATAAGAAGCTCTTGCGCCGTGTCTTCTTTGACCTGTCTTTACAAACCCGGGGACGCTAACGGGGATGGAAAGGTTGACCTGGCAGACCTCATTTTCATGGTCAATTATATAATGAAGGGAGGTCCTGCTCCTACGTTCGAATGTCAGGCGGATTTGAATGCAGATAAGATTGTGACCTTGCTGGATGTGGTTGTGGCGGTCAACTATCTTTTTAAAGGAGGCAATCCTCCACTCAAGTCCTGGGCTTGTTGCTTATAACCTTTTCTCTCTCCGCCAAAACCCAAACTCTCCTCTTCCGCTTTCCGTTTAAAATACAAGCATCCATTTGACTTTTCTAATCTAAAAGCTAAATTTTAGTCGAACAATTTAAAATGCAAAAGAAAACCCAGGTTTACCTGATTTCCTTCATTATATTAGTATTGACCTTAGCCCATTACCTCACCCCTCCGGATAAACCACTACTCCACGACATTTATAGACGCTTATACTACGTTCCTATAATCTTAGCCGCCTTTACCTTCGGATTAAAAGGGGCTCTAATCTCCTCGGTTACGGTCAGTATAGTCTTTATCCCTCATGTCTTCCACCGCTGGGGGCATATTCATTTACAGACCATGGACGCTTTGTTTGAAATTTTACTTTACAACATAGTGGCCTGGGTGAGCGGCGCCCTGGTTGAGTCTGAAAGAAAACAGAGAGCCAGATTAAAAGAAGCCCAGGAGGAGCTGATTCAAGCCAATAAATTCAAAGTTTTAGGGGAGCTGGCTTCCGGCATGGCGCATGAGATAAGAAACCCCCTGGGTTCGATACAGGGTTCTCTGGAAATATTAAAAGAAGATTATAAGGAAGGGGACAAAAAGACAGAATTCTTAAACATCCTTTTCAAAGAGATTAAGCGGCTCAACCGGGTGGTAACTGATTTTCTATCCTATGCCCGTCCCACCCAGCCGGCTCTGGTTGACTGTGACATAAACCAGCTTATAGCCGAATCTGTTTCTATTATCAAGCCGGAAGCCGATAAAAAGCAGGTGGTTTTGAAAACTCAGTTTCATTCCCAATTTCCTCAAATCCAAGCCGACCCCTCTCAACTTAAGCAGGCCTTTTTGAACCTTCTGCTTAATTCTTTACAGGCCCTGGAAAAACCGGGCGAAATTTCGATTACTTCAGAAACCAGCAACGGCTGGATAAACGTGGAAATCAAAGACACCGGTCCCGGCATATCTACGGAGAATCTGCCCAAGGTTTTTACTCCATTTTTTACCACTAAAAAGGAAGGGGTTGGTTTAGGCCTGGGGATAGTGGAGAGGATTGTGCAGAATCACAAAGGCAAGATATCGGTGGAAAGTCAATCAGGTCAAGGGACGGTCTTTACCATAAAACTCCCCCAGAAAGCATGAGAAAAAGTAAAATCTTACTCATTGACGACGATTCCTCACTTTTGCGGGTGACCGAATACGGTTTAAAAGAAAAAGGGTATGCGGTCTTTGCCTTCCCGGAGCCAAAATCTGCTTTGGATTTTCTAAGAAAAGAAGAGGAGATAGATTTAGTCCTGTCAGATTTAGCCCTGCCGGGGATGGATGGAATTTCAGTTCTCAAAGAGGTCAAAAAATTTGCCCCCCAGACCAGGGTCATCATCATAACCGCTTTTGCCACGGTCGAAACCGCAGTGGAAGCCATGAAACAGGGGGCTTCGGATTATATCACCAAACCCTTCAGCCAGGAAGAGCTGGTCCTGGTAGTAAAAAAGGCACTCAAAGAGAAATTTTTAGAAGAAGAAAACCAAAAGTTGAAGTTTCAGCTACAGGAAAAATTTCGCTTTGAAAACATAGTAGGGGAATCTTCCCGGATGCGACAAGTCTTCGAACTGATTGCCAAAGTCTCTCAAACCAACTCCAACGTCTTAATTTTGGGAGAAAGCGGGACCGGCAAGGAATTGGTTGCCAAAGCCCTTCATTATAATAGCCCTTTTAAAGAGGGTCCCTTCGTAGCAGTTCAGTCTGCTGCCATTCCTAGCAATCTTTTGGAATCGGAACTATTCGGTTATGAAAAGGGAGCTTTCAGCGGGGCTTATAAAACTAAAGCAGGAATGTTTGAGTCAGCTGAGGGAGGGTCTATTTTTTTAGACGAAATAGGGGAGATGTCTTTAGAAATGCAAGCCAAGATTTTAAGAGTTATTCAGGAAAAAGAGTTTACCCCGGTGGGAGGAACCAAACCCATCAAGGTTCAGGTCCGGATCATAGCCGCCACCAATCTGGATTTGGAAAAACAGGTCAAGGATAAAAAGTTCCGTGAAGACCTTTATTACAGGTTGAATGTCATCGCCATAAATCTCCCTTCTTTAAGAGAAAGAAGAGAAGACATTCTGCCTCTGGTTGAATTTTTCCTCAAAAAGTATGACCACCCGGATTGCAGAATCAGTCAGGAAGTCTGGGATGCTTTTGATAAGTATTCCTGGCCCGGGAATGTCAGAGAATTAGAAAATATCATTGAAAGAGCGTTGGTTTTGAAAAACAAGAAGAATTTGACCCTGGAAGACTTGCCAGCCAAACTGACCCAAGATACAGAGCCTAGCGGAAACGACTTTTTAAAAGAGCTTCCCGAAACCGGGGTCAAATTGGAAGAGTTGGAGAAATCCCTAATTTTGAAAGCCCTGCAAAAGAGTCAGGGTAACCAAACCCAAGCCGCCAAGCTTTTGGGTCTGACCAGAGCCACCCTCATCTACCGGATGGAAAAATTCAATCTCCATCTCTGAAAGAAAAGCTTCACTTGGCCTTTAAAACCAAGAATCATCGGCTGTGAGGTATCGCTGTTGGCGTTTCATCTTCTTAGTTCATCTCTCTTCCTTTGAGAGCTGCTGCAAATGTGAAGGAATTTGCATAATTCTACAACATTTAACAGCCTTTTAACTTGTCCGTAATAATCTAATAACTCAGATATATTACTCTTTAAGTGCTCATAATTAAGAAGGCTTAACAGAATGATAAAAATTGACCCAGTCCAAACTCAACTTGCTGGCACTGATTTTGCTAAAAAAGACCTCAAAACCTCGGCACAGATTAAGTGCAGGTAGAGAGCGGAGTTGGGTTAAAAAAAATGAATTTTTTTTCATTTTTCACTTGACAAACTAAGGCAGGGTATATATATTATAGGCGGAGATTGGGTAATAACTTCAATAACTCAGACCTGGTCTGCTATTTAGATAGTCTTAGGTTTTTTGATTTACCGCCGAGGGGGAATTAAAAAACAGGAGTTAAAGTACAATTAAAAGGAGTCATCTGCACCAAACTTGTTAGAGTTTTATTTTTTTAACTAATAAGAAGCAACTGTAATTGAGGGGAAGGAGATGACTCTGAAAAGATTTATTGTAGTTTTTCAAATCCTTATATCGATTATGTGGAGTAGAAGCAGTTGGAGCGAGGAACAAGCAAATCCTTCGGTGGCTGTAGCGGGAACAGCTACACAATATAAGACCGTCAACTTCAAGGTTCCGGTTTATTTAAACAATCCCAACGACCAAGTAGGAGGATTTGAGATGACGTTCATTTTGGATAACCCAGTGGTGGTAGATTTTACCGGAGCCGTAGATACTGTGGGGACTTTGATAAATAAATTTGATTATTTAGATATAACTGTTGATACAGAAGGAGGAAATTACATAACGGTGGTAGGTATTGCTGATCAAGATTCTACTCCTCCATCAGGTGTGATAGGTCCTGGAAACGGGCTTTTATACAATTTATTGGTTAACATAACTTCTGACTGCTTTGTGAGAGCTGACACGACTTTGACAACTATACAAGTAGATAAAATTCATTCTCGTTTGTCAAAATCGAATGGGCAGTTAATTGACTCAGTGGAATTTTTCGACGGGTCAGTATACGTTCCCGGACTTTGTGTTTATGGAGACGCCAATGCCAATGGAACAGTAAACCTATCGGATATCATTTATCTGGTTAATTATGTCTTTAAAGGAAGTATTCCTCCCTGTCCGGAGAAAGCCGGAGATGCCAATAAAAATAATATGGTTAATTTAGCGGATATAATTTTTTTGGTGAATCACGTTTTCAAAGGCGGGCCAGCACCATGTCCGACAGGATAAGAAAATTAGTAAAAAATGAAAATTAGTTTCCTAACCTTTAACCTTTAAACCGGATTTGAGAGGAGGTGGAGTAAAGAAGGGGCAAAAGAGAGACCAAAAGGTGATAAACAGTGAGTAAGGAGGTGAATAACTTAACCTTTAAGTTATAGAGGGGGAGAGTAAAGAAGTGGTCGCCATAGGCGACCAAAAATAAGAAGCAAGAGTTAAATAACCTTTAACTTGAAGGAGCAAGACGATGAGACGTAACTTGATTTTATTATTAGCAATGTGTAGCTTGGTTTTTCTATGGTCTGCACTGGGATGGGGTCAATGTGTGCAGGATACCGGTGACCATGGTCTTATAGACGATGTATTCATAGACTGCACCCCCCCGGATCAGTTTGCATCAGATTCTGCAGTAGTGAGCTTCGATCTGATGTTCACCACTGATAATGCTCTGGCCAATGAGAAAATCGTGGGTTGGAACGCCGCACTATTAATCAGTGCGAACTGTTCCGCCAGAGTGGTTATCGATGACACACCAGGCGGAGCAGTATTCGGTGGAACCGCCTCGGGCAGCCCCAATGATTGGGAAGCTCGATTCAACAGTTCCATTCCTCCGAGCGGGATTGCCCCGGCTACGGTAATCTATGGAGCAATCCTAGATCTACTGCCACCGGTCAATGCCGGCCCATCTCTGGGTGCGGGAACTCACATTTTATGTCATGTGGTGGTGGTGGTCTATGACACATGCTGTATTACCATTGATACTACTTCTACCCAGACGGTACAATTGAGCGTTGTCAGAAACGACGCAGTGGGATACCTGCCCTGCTGGAAGGGACCTTATGAATGCTGTGTTACCCCTTGTGCAGGCGAAGCAGCACCAGTTTGTAATGCACCGGCTACTGACGCCGGACTGGCTGGCGGAGTTATTGACTTCCCAGTGACCGCTACCGATGCAGACGTAAACTGCTGTTACACTTTTACCAGCTGTTCTTTTGATATCCTGGAGAATCCTCCCAGCGAAGGAGCAGCTTCTTTGCTCGGAACCTGCGGAGCCAATACAGCTTCCTTGACCTTTAGCTGGCCTACTTCCAATCTTGATCCGGAAGGGGTTTACACCATAGTGTTTACCTTCACCACCGATTGTGATGAGGTGGTTGCGTGTACTACCAAGGTAACCTTACAGGCCAAATGTCTGTTTGCCAGAATCGGAAATGATGCAATTGGTAGTCCAGGCGGAAAAGTTCAGGTGCCGATTACAATTGAAGCCACTGGTACTAGCGTAGGTGGTTTCACCTTCTGTATCGAGTACGACCCGGTATTGTTGACCTTCGTCTCTTTAGAGAGAGGTCTTTTCTTTGATGAGCCAGGTCCGTTTGCCGGTGCCTACAAGTGGCATTATTTGGTATGGAGAAACAACCCCTCTACCGTGATACACAAATTCAAACTCTGTGTAGTCGGTATCGGAAAACTGTACTATTATGAGGGGAAATGTCTGCCTCAAGGCGACTCTGGAAAGTTAATGCTGACCTTCAGACTATCCAACAACGAGCTGTACCGCTGCTTCAGAGCTCCCATAATTTGGGAAAGACTGGATCCTGAATGTATAGTGAATGCGTTCAGTGACTGCAGCGGTAACGTGGTCAATGTGCCTGATGACCCAGCATTTTTCGATCCCCAATTGTGTCCCGGTCAATATCCCAAAGCCGAAGTTGTACCTTGTGCTCGTCTGGTGGACGGCGGTATTGTCTTCAAATGTGACATTGACCCGCTGGTCAGAGGAGATATCAACGTCAACGGATTCCCCTATGAAATCGGAGACGCGGTATTATTCGCTAACTACTTCCTCTCCGGCGTCGGGGTATTCAGCGCTGACGCAGAAACCAGGGAAAGACAGATTAACGCCACCGACATCAATGCCGATGGATTGACCTTGAGCGTGGCTGACCTGGTGTATTTGCTCAGAATTCTAGCCGGCGACCAAGCACCTTTGGGCGGAGCTAAGCTAACTCCGTTAGCTAACACCGTGGACGTTACTCACAAAGGAAACTTGATTTACAGTGAGAGCCGAGTGGACTTGGGAGCAGCCTGGTTTGTGTTCAAAGGAGAAGCCACCAGTGTTGTGCCAATGATCACCGGAGTAGAGGTGAAATCGAATGTCTCCAATGGTGAGACCAAAGTATTGGTTTACGGTATGCACAAAGGAGACAAGATCTCGGCTGGGACTTCAAATCTCTTCAAGATTCACGGAGAGGTTGAACTGACCAAAGTCGAAGCGGCTGAATACTACAGCGCGGCAGTGAATGTAAACATTCACAATACTTCTATCGCAGCTATGCCCAAGACTTTCGGCTTGTCCCAGAACTACCCCAACCCATTCAATGCTTCCACCACCATCAGATTCGCTTTACCGATGAACAGCGATGTCTCGTTGAAGATTTACAACGTGGCTGGTCAGTTGGTGAAGGAATACAAGCAGCAGATGAATGCTGGTTACAGAAGCATTACCTGGGATGGATCCAACGCTAAAGGCGAAATTGTGGCTAGCGGAGTGTATTTCTACAAACTCCAGGCCGCAGATTTTACCAAGACGTTAAAGATGACCTTACTGAAGTAATTAATTCGGCAAGGCAACTTTAAGCTTAGGAGTCCGCCTTTGGCGGACTCCTAAAGCTTAAAAAAACTAGGGAGGTGATGGGCAGGATTAAGCTCTTATTTTAAAAAAGAAGCTTAATCAGACAGCAAAGTGAGAGAGAAATTCAGGTTCTAAAATAAAGAACTGATTTGTGAGCAATTTAGGACTTGAATAAAAAAAGAGAAAAGATGAGAAGATGTCAGTTCGTGTATATCCTTTCCAATTTATTGCTTCTTTTTATTTTTTTATATATTCCCAGTCCAGCCCAAGACCCCGGGACACCAGATACAGTCAGGGTCTCCAAAACCCAAGCTTCAGCAGGGAGTAAGATTGTGGTTACCGTGACCGCTTTCAATGATGAACAGGTTGCAGGACTTTTAGTCCCTTTGAGTTTTTCGGGAACTGCCCTAATCCCTGATTCAGTCTCCTACTTGGGAACCAGATTAGACAATGCCTCCTTAAAGCCGGTTAGCATCGATATCGCGGCCCAAAGGGTACTCTTCGGAGCCATTTATTTCGGCACTCCCTTACAGCCCGGTGAAGGGGTAATTGGGAAGATTTTTTTCACTGTCACGGATACGGCCTTACCCCAAATTATTACCATAGATACCTACGTAACTGAGCTTAATTATCTTGCCTTTGTAGACACCAATAGCGCCAATCCCCAAGAGTTTATCCCGGTTTTCAAAACCGGAGAAATAACCATCACCGAAGAAAATCTCCCTCCGAAGTTTGAGCCGATAGGGAATAGCACAGTTTACGAGGGCGAGAGCTTAAAGGTCAATCTCAAAGCCTTTGATCCTACCGGAGACGTACTGAAAATATTTGTTTTAAATCCACCCCCGGGCTCTAAGATTATAGATAGTGGAGATGGGACAGCCCAGTTTAGCTGGGTGCCGGATTTTACCGGTTTATTCTCTTCCCAGGGAAGCCCTTTTAAAGTTACCTTGGTAGTTTCAGACGGAGTCAATCTAAGCAAAAAAGAGATTTTAATCTATGTCATAAATAAAAATGCGCTACCTATTATAATATTACCCCAGCCACAGACCACCTTAGCCGGAGTTCCGGTCAACTTCCAGGTCTCGGCTTTAGATCCGGATAAAGAAGAAGTAATTTTAAATGCCTTAAATCTGCCCGTCGGTGCCACCTTCGACAACCAAAATCCCGGAACTTTTAACTGGACTCCCCAGCTTTCAGACACCGGCTTTTTTACGGTCACATTTGTGGCTACAGATCCTCAGGGGGGAACCAGCCAAAAAGATTTTAACATAACGGTTTTGTCCTCCGGAGAGTTTGTTTTAAGTGTAGCCGAGATCAACGGTTACCCCGGAGATGTGGTGACTGTGCCTCTGCAATTGATGAACCTGGATTCCATCGGCGGATTTGATTTTTTGCTGCATTTTGATAACACGGCCCTGAATTTATTAAATGTTACCCGCAGCGGCACCCGCACTTCCAACTGGGAATCTTTCACCTTCCAAGAAAATTATCAAAATATTTCAGGAGATTTAAAAGTATTTGGTTTAGCAGATATTCCCACTCTTCCTTTGACTCCTCCCTTATCCCCCGGGCAGGGACCGCTGGTAAACTTAATATTTCAAATTAACTCCGACCCCGGGTTTGCCGGTTTTAGCATACCCGTGAATTTCAAGTTCAATGATTCCACCGACAACACTTTATCTGACCAGGCCGGAAATTTGATTTACCAGTCCGATATTGCCTATCGCAACGGCTCGGTCAACATCTTGATAACCAACCTTCTGTTAGGAGATATAAATTTAAACGGGATTCCTTTCGAAATCGGAGATGCGGTCCGCTTCGCCAACTTCATCAGTGATCCGGCTCGTTATCCCTTCAACAGCCAACAGTACGCCAACTCGGATGTCAACCAGGACGGTATTCCAGCCACCATTGCCGATTTGGTATACTTAATCAGGATAATTGTGGAAGGACCAAGCTTGGCTGGTAAAATTTCTTCTGTAACAGGCGAAGTAGATCTCAAGGTCCAAAAACAAGAAAATAGCTTCGGTTTTTACACAAACTCCGCAGGCAACTTAGGGGGAGGTTTATTTGTTTTCGAGCACCAACCACATGCAAATGTGACCGTTAATTTTTCCGAGGCCCTGGCTGATATGGATAAACTATATAAAGATGAAGATGGAGCTTTGAGAATTTTAATTTACAGTCAAAAAGGCAGGTCAATTTCTGTGGGAGAAAACCCTTTATTTACGGTTTACACGGAATCGGAAAACTTAAATATTAAGCAGGTGGAGTTCTCCAATGATTTAGGGAATCTTCTAAAAGTTAGAACCAATAAAGTTAGGCCGGCGCAAATTCCGGAAAAATTCAGCCTCGGACAAAATTATCCTAACCCCTTCAATTTAGAAACCAAAATCTCTTTTAGCTTAACAGAAGAGGCAGAAGTTAGTTTAAAGATATACAACATAAAAGGACAGTTAGTCAAAACTTTGCTGCATGAGAGAAAACAAATCGGCAACTATACGGTCAGTTGGAATGGAACCAATCAAAGCGGGGAGACGGTTGCCAGCGGTCTGTATTTATATCGCTTGAGTGTGGAAGACAAAAGTTTCACCAAAAAAATGAGTTTGCTCAAATAAAAATGAGAAGAATTCTTCTTGGTCTGACCATTATTTTATTGTTGACAGTATTAAGCCAAACCCAGATTTGGGCCGGGGAGGTGGCTTTGAATGACTCCCCCTGGCAAATTCTTTACGCCACCGGAAAGCTGGAGCCGGATACTGTAAAAGATGCTCCGGCGGACACTCTGAAGTTGGTAAACTTAACCGTCAAACCCGGAGATGTCAACGTCAGAATCGACGCCGACCTAAGAAATTCAGTGGCAGCCGGCGGGTTTTCCCTTCGTTTTCGCTATGATCCTACTATTTTAATAGCCCAAACCAGCATCTTTGTGGATCCTATTACCGGAGATACCACAACTGCCATAATAAGTGAGCAGACCTCTCGGACCAATACTCAAAACTGGTTTCTGTACGGAGGCAACCTACCGGTGGCCGGCTTGGTAATCTTCTCAGCCGCCGGAACTTTTTCCTCTGACCGGGTCACGGCCGGTTCCGGACCGGTGGTCAGATTTCTTTTCAATGTGGCCGGTACCATTACCAAAGATACCACTATTACAGTAGCTTTTGAAGCCGACCCGGATTTTCCTCTGAATTATAATACCTATTCAGATAGTACCGGGCTAAACATTTATACCCCTCGCTTAAAGAACGCGGCCATTTTTGTGGATGCCCCGCAAGACACAAGTGGTGGACCACCGGGTAATCAACCGCCTGTTATAGATCCTATTGCCTCTCCCCAAGAGGTAACTGCCGGACAGAGCTTAAGTTTCACGGTGAGAGCCACAGATCCAGAAGGAGGTAGCATTACCTTATCTGCTCCTTTATTACCCCCCAATGCCAGCTTTCCCACTGTCACAGGAGCTTCTCCAGTTCTCAGCACCTTCAGTTTTAGTCCCTCTTTAGCACAAGCTCCAGATACCATTTTTGTGGAGTTTCGGGCAGTAGATGACAGCGCCGAATTCGGTACTCGTAGTGTTACTATCATTATAAAAGAACCTCCCCAAGATGAACTCACCTTAGCCAGTGACCGGGGAGGAATTCCGGGGAAGAAAGGGGTCTTAATTCCAATAACCTTCTTCAATCGGCAAAACACTTATGGTCTGCAATTCGACCTAGAATACAATCCCGGCATTGTGCAGATAGATTCTTTTGTAACAGCTCCAATTTTGGCCGGGTTTGAAATTTTCAGCAACTTGGGAGATTCTTTAGGAAAGGTCACAGTTTTGATTATCAGTTTGACTGGAGATAGCATCCTGCCCGGAATAGATACTGTTATTTATGTGGCTGTCTCTATAGATACAGCAGCGGTGCCCGGACAAACCTTGTTAGATTTGAAAAATGGAAGAGAGTCGATAAGTCGAGACCCCGGTGTTCCCTCAAAATCTATAAAGACCATTGGTGGCTTATTTACAGTGGACCGCTTAGGAGATGTCAGTGCAGATTTAGTGGTGGATGTTCAAGATGCGGTGGGTATGGTTTCTTATATATTAGGAATTTTCAGTTTGAACACCAGACAGCTCGATGCCGCAGATGTGAACAGAGACCTTTCAGTGGATGTGGGTGATTTGGTGGGTATTATAAATATAATTTTAGGTCGTCCTATCGGTTCTCCTCCTTTGCCGGGAGGACCGCCTTTGGCATCCGTGGAAATCTCCACCGAAGAAGTCACCAGCGCCTCCACGGTCTCTATCTTGGCCAAGCTCTTGACTCCGGTGGCGGGAGCGCAATTGTATATCAGCTACGACCCCAGTGAGATAACATTTCACACACCCCAGAAAGTAGAGCGCACCCAGGATTTCATTTTACAATATCGGGATGACCAAAGCGGAAATCTGAAAATAGTTTTATACAGTTTTTCTTCAGCCACTATGGCTGTCGGTGAGGGTAAAATTTTGAGTCTACCGGTCACACTTAAAACCGGTTCCACGGACAAACTTAATTTGAAGTTGAAGAAAGTGGTTTTGGCTAATGAAAAGGCCGTGGTAATTCCCATAGCTGAAGCTCAAGGTGTAATGCCAAGAAGTTTCACTTTGAGTCAGAATTATCCCAATCCCTTTAATTCCAATACCATCATCAAATTTGAAATTAGCGGTACTTCCGGTGAAGCCGTGCAGGCCTCACTCAAAGTTTACAATATTTTAGGAGAAAAAGTTAAAACTTTATTTGATGAAGCCAAATATCCCGGTAACCATTCGGTGACCTGGGACGGAACCAATGACAGAGGAGAAAAAATAGCATCAGGAGTTTACCTGTATCGGCTGTCTACTGGAAAATACTCCGAGACCAAAAAAATGACTTTGCTGAAATAGAAAAAATAGAAAAAGATGAGAAGTTTTAACCCCCACAAAATATTTTTTATAATTTTAATCGGTTTGGTCTTAATCTCTGGGAACCAAGCCCAGGGAGCGGGAATCAAATCGGTGCAAAAGGGAACAGCTACGTTTGCATCCGGGCAGAATACGCTCCCAATAACTATAACCAAAGTTGATACTTCTAAAACCATTGTCTGGGGTGGTATTAGTTGGGGGGGTGGAAGGTTTGCCAGCTCCAATGCCAATGGTACCAGGTTCGGGTTCCAACTGGCTGATTCCACTACTTTAAACTTGCAGAGATTGGGTTCACCTACCATTGCCACAGTTGCCGAATGGTATGTGGCCGAATTTACCAGTGGTGTATCTGTTAAAAGAGGTACAGCAGCTTTCGCTACTGCTACTTCCATTTTAAACGTCACGATTCCGACGGTTGATACAACTAAGTCCTTTGTTTTGGCTTCGGTGGCTATTAATTCAGCCACTCAGAATCAGGATGAAAGATGGACTATCCGGGCTAGACTCACATCTCCTACCAATTTAGAACTTTCCCGCAATGAGACTGGGAATGCGGCAGATGTTTATTGGCAGGTAATCCAGATAGATTCAGCTATGGTCAAACGAGGACTCACTACCATCGGGGCTGGTGCTTCTTCAGCTACGGCTACCATCCCTTCAGTCGACACCACTAAATCTTTTTTGGTTCTGTCAGCTCGGGCAGCTGCAGCTGTTAGTGGCATAGAATCGCAATATATGGTGAGGGGAAGGATAACCAGCCCCACCCAATTAACCTTTGATAGAATATCTACTACCAACAGTGTAGAGATAGCCTGGGAAGTGGTAACTTTAAATGATGGAAGTCAGGTTAGAGCTGGAAGTGTCATAGTTCCCAGTGCTGATTTAACCCAATCCGTGACCTTTACGAGTGTGGACACCTCTCGCAGTATATCCTTTATTTCAGTTAATGGTGGTTCAGGTACTAGCGCCGCTAACTTAGATGAGACTGCTTTTACTCATTTTTTAACTGATGGAACCAACTTAACATTTACCCGTAGCGCTACAGGAACTACTGCCAATATAGGATGGTTTGTGATTCAATTCACCGGTGGCAACCTTGCTCCGGTTTTAGATTCCATTGGACCCAAGTCCGTGGCGGAGAATTCCAACTTAACCTTCAGGGTACATGCTAGTGACGCAGATGCAAATCCCATAACTTTAACTGCGGTTAATGTTCCCACCAATGCAACCTTTTTTGATTCAGGTAATGGAGCAGGTTCTTTTACCTTCAATCCTAATTTTACCCAGGCCGGAATGTATAATGTAACTTTCAGAGCCAGTGACGGGAGTTCCATAGATAGTGAAGTAGTAGCTATTACTGTAACCAATGTTAATCGAGCACCAGTCTTAGATTCCATAGGAGCAAAGACGGTAGCAGAGGGTTCTAATTTAACATTCAGAGTACACGCAACCGACCCAGATGCAACTCCTTTGACATTAACAGTGGCAAATAATCCGCTCAACTCCTCTTTTGTAGATAGCGGAAACGGAGCCGGTTCATTTACTTTCAATCCCAGCTTTACCCAATCAGGAGTATATAATGTTACTTTCAGGGTTTCGGATGGTAGTATATTAGATACTGAAGTTGTAGCTATTACAGTGACTAATGTTAATCAAGCTCCGGTTTTAGATTCGATTCGTTCTAAGACAGTGGCAGAAGGTTCAAATTTAACTTTTAGAGTACATGCCACTGATGCAGATGGAAATCCTATAACTTTAAATGCTGCTGGCACCCCAGCCAATTCTAATTTTATCGATTCAGGCAACGGAGCCGGCTCGTTTATCTTCAATCCCAATTTTGCTCAAGCTGGCGTGTATAACGTGACATTTAGAGCCAGTGACGGCAGTTTGTTGGACAGTGAAGTTGTAACTATTACAGTGACCGGGACAAACTTAGAGCCAGCTTTAGATTCCATTGGGCCTAAGAGTGTGGTCGAGGGTTCTAGCTTGACTTTTAGAGTACATGCCACTGATGCAGATGGAAATAATCCCTCATTGACAGTGGCTAACAATCCTTCCAATTCAGTTTTTTTAGACAGCGGTAATGGAGCCGGTTCATTTAGCTTCAATCCTAGTTTCACTCAAGCCGGGGTTTATAATGTTGTGTTCCGAGCTAGTGATGGATTGCTAACGGATAGTGAGGTAGTTCAGATAACGGTGGTGGAAGCGGGGAATCAGACACCGGTTTTGGATTCCATAGGGGCAAAGACAGTAGCTGAAGGTTCCAATTTAACTTTCAGGGTGCACGGAACTGACCCGGATGGGACTCCTTTGACTTTGACGGTGGTAAATAATCCGCTCAATTCCAATTTTGTAGATTCGGGGAATGGAGCCGGTTCATTTACATTTAATCCTGATTTTACACAAGAAGGGGTATATAATGTAACTTTTAGAGCCAGTGATGGGAGTTTATTAGACACAGAAGTAGTGGCTATAACAGTGACCAATGTTAATTTAGCCCCGGTATTAGATTCGATTCGCTCGAAAACTGTGGCTGAGGGTTCCAATCTCATTTTCAGGGTGCATGCTGCCGATCCGGATGGAACGCCTTTGACTTTGACGGTGGTAAATAATCCGCTCAATTCCAATTTTGTAGATTCGGGGAATGGAGCCGGTTCATTTACATTTAATCCTGATTTTACACAAGAAGGGGTATATAATGTAACTTTTAGAGCCAGTGATGGGAGTTTATTAGACACAGAAGTAGTGGCTATAACAGTGACCAATGTTAATTTAGCCCCGGTATTAGATTCGATTCGCTCGAAAACTGTGGCTGAGGGTTCCAATCTCATTTTCAGGGTGCATGCTGCCGATCCGGATGGAACGCCCTTGACTTTGACAGCAGCCAATACACCGACAAATTCTATTTTTGTGGATTCAGGTAATGGGGCTGGTTCATTTACCTTCAATCCTAATTTTACCCAAGCCGGAGTATACAATGTTACTTTCAGAGTAAGCGATGGGAGTTTATTAGATACCGAGGTAGTAGCCATCACAGTTACCAATGTTAACTTACCCCCGGTTTTAGATTCGATTCGCTCAAAAACTGTAGCAGAGGGTTCCAATTTAACTTTCAGGGTGCATGGAACTGACCCGGATGGAACACCTTTGACTTTGACAGTAGCCAATAATCCACTGAATTCCAACTTTGTAGATAGTGGTAATGGAGCCGGCTCATTTGCTTTCAATCCGAGTTTTACCCAATCAGGAGTATATAATGTTACTTTTAGGGTTAGTGATGGAAGTTTATTGGATACTGAAGTTGTGGCCATCACAGTAACTAATACCAATCGAGCACCAGTGTTAGATTCCATTAGAGCGAAGACCGTAGCAGAGAATTCCAATTTAACTTTCAGGGTGCATGGAACTGACCCGGATGGGACTCCTTTGACTTTGACAGTGGCGAATAACCCGCTCAACTCCAATTTTGTGGATTCTGGTAATGGAGCCGGCTCATTTACTTTCAATCCTAATTTCACCCAAGCCGGAGTATACAATGTTACTTTCAGAGTGAGCGATGGGAGTTTGTTGGATACCGAGGTAGTAGCCATTACAGTTACCAATGTTAACTTACCCCCGGTTTTAGATTCGATTCGCTCAAAAACTGTAGCAGAGGGTTCCAATTTAACTTTTAGGGTGCATGGAACCGACCCAGATGGAACTCCCTTGACATTGACAGTGGCAAATAATCCACTCAACTCCTCTTTTGTAGATAGCGGCAACGGAGCCGGCTCATTTACTTTTAATCCCAGCTTTGCTCAATCCGGAGTATATAATGTAACCTTCAGAGTTAGTGACGGGAGTTTGTTAGACACTGAAGTCGTAACGATTACAGTGACCAACGTTAATCAAGCACCAGTATTAGATTCCATTCGCTCTAAGGCTGTAGCAGAAGGAGCAAATTTAACTTTCAGGGTGCATGCTACAGATATAGATGGAAACCCCCTAACTTTTAGCACAGCCAATGTTCCTACCAATGCAACCTTTTTTGATTCAGGCAACGGAGCCGGTTCATTTATTTTTAATCCCAGCTTTACTCAATCCGGAGTATATAATGTAACCTTCAGAGTTAGTGACGGGAGTTTGTTAGACACTGAAGTCGTAGCCATAACTGTGACCAATACCAATAGAGCTCCGGTGTTAGATTCAATTGGCTCGAAAACTGTGGCCGAAGGTTCCAATTTAACTTTCAGGGTGCATGGAACCGACCCGGATGGAACTCCTTTGACTTTGACAGTAACAAATAACCCGCTTAATTCAAATTTTGTAGATTCAGGAAACGGGGCCGGTTCCTTTACCTTTAATCCCAGTTTTACTCAAGCAGGAGTGTATAATGTAACCTTCAGAGTCAGTGATGGAAGTTTGTTGGATACTGAAGTAGTGGCTATAACAGTGACAAATGTTAATTTAGCCCCGGTATTAGATTCGATTCGCTCGAAAACTGTGGCTGAAGGTTCCAATTTAACCTTCAGGGTACACGGAACTGACCCGGATGGAACTCCTTTGACATTGACAGTGACAAATAATCCGCTCAACTCCAATTTTGTGGATTCAGGCAACGGAGCTGGTTCATTTAGTTTTAATCCGAGCTTTACTCAATCAGGAGTATACAATGTTACTTTTAGGGTTAGTGATGGGAGTTTGTTGGACACTGAAGTAGTAGCGATAACCGTAACTAACACTAATCGTGCTCCAGTCTTAGATTCCATTGGTGCTAAGACTGTGGCAGAGAATTCCAATTTAACCTTTAGAGTCCATGCCACCGACCCGGATGGTAATATTCCAACCCTTACCGCAGCCAATGTTCCGACTAATGCTACCTTTTTTGATAGTGGCAACGGCGCTGGTTCATTTACATTTAATCCTAATTTTACTCAAGCAGGAGTGTATAATGTAACCTTCAGAGTCAGCGATGGGAGTTTGTTGGATACTGAGGTAGTCGCAATTACTGTAACTAATACTAATCGAGCACCAGTATTGGATTCAATCGGAGCAAAGACAGTAGCTGAAAATTCTAATTTAACCTTCAGAGTACATGCTACAGACCCTGATGGAACACCCTTGACTTTGACAGCAGCCAATACACCGACAAATTCTATTTTTGTGGATTCTGGTAATGGGGCTGGTTCATTTACTTTCAACCCTAATTTTACTCAAGCCGGAGTGTACAATATAACCTTCAGAGTCAGTGACGGGAGTTTGTTGGATACTGAGGTAGTAGCGATTACCGTAACCAATGTCAATCGAGCACCGGTGTTAGATTCCATAGGGGCGAAGATGCTGGCGGAAGGATCAAATCTCACTTTCAGAGTACATGCTACCGATCTGGATGGAACACCCTTAACATTAACGGTGGCAAATAATCCACTCAACTCCAATTTTGTTGATAGTGGAAACGGGGCCGGTTCCTTTACCTTTAATCCCAGTTTTACTCAAGCAGGAGTGTATAATGTAACCTTCAGAGTCAGTGATGGAAGTTTGTTGGATACTGAAGTAGTGGCTATAACAGTGACAAATGTTAATTTAGCCCCGGTATTAGATTCGATTCGCTCGAAAACTGTGGCTGAAGGTTCCAATTTAACCTTCAGGGTACACGGAACTGACCCGGATGGAACTCCTTTGACATTGACAGTGACAAATAATCCGCTCAACTCCAATTTTGTGGATTCAGGCAACGGAGCTGGTTCATTTAGTTTTAATCCGAGCTTTACTCAATCAGGAGTATACAATGTTACTTTTAGGGTTAGTGATGGGAGTTTATTAGATACTGAGGTAGTAGCCATTACCGTAACCAATACTAACAGAGCTCCGGTTTTAAACAGCATCGGCAACAGAGTCGTAGTTGAGGGAAGCACCCTAGCTTTCTCCGTAACCGCCACAGACCCGGATGGAAATAATCCCTCCCTTGCGGCAGTAAATTCACCTCCTAATTCATCTTTTCTGGACAATGGAAATGGTTCCGGCTCATTCAACTTTACCCCCAGCTTTACTCAGGCCGGTGTTTATAATGTTACTTTCATAGCCAGTGATGGAAGTTTGGCTGACAGCGAAATTGTTCAAATTACTGTTCTTGAAGCTGGAAATCAGGCGCCGGTATTAGATTCAATTAGATCAAAGACGGTGGCTGAAAATTCTAATTTAACTTTCAGGGTGCATGGTACAGACCCGGATGCAACTACACCAGCTTTACAAGCCCAAAATATGCCAACTAATGCTAACTTTGTAGATAGTGGCAATGGGTCCGGTTCCTTCAGCTTTAATCCTAACTTCAACCAAGCTGGAGTCTATAATGTGACCTTTAAAGCCCTGGATGGAAGCTTAGCCGATAGTGAGATTGTGCAGATTATCGTTACCAATACCAACCGAGCTCCGGTATTAGATTCCATTCGTTCCAAGACAGTTGCCGAAGGTGCCACTTTGACTTTCAGAGTGCACGCTACCGACCCGGATTTGGATGTGTTAATTTTGACATCCATTAATAAACCTACCAATTCCACTTTTATAGATTCAGGCAACGGAGCCGGCTCCTTTAGCTTTACTCCCAATTTCACGCAAGCCGGAGTTTACAATGTTACCTTCAAAGTGGCTGATGCCAGCTTATCAGACAGTGAAATAGTGCAAATCACAGTCACCGATGTGGGAAATCAGGCGCCGGTTTTAGATTCCATCAGAGCCAAGAGTGTGACAGAAGGTGGAAACCTGACCTTCAGAGTGCACGCCACAGATCCGGATGGGACTATGCCGACTTTGACAGCCACAAGTGTACCGACCAACGCCACTTTTTTTGATTCAGGTAACGGTTCCGGGTCATTTACCTTCAATCCCAATTTTACCCAGTCGGGAGTTTACAATGTTAAATTCAAAGCTTCTGACGGAGTTTTGTCGGACAGTGAAATAGTACAGATAACTGTAACAGAAACTAATCTTCCGCCGGTGTTAGATTCCATCCGGTCTAAGACAGTAGCCGAAGGTGCTAATTTGACTTTCAGAATTCATGCCACTGACCCGGATGGCAATACCATAACTTTCACTGCCAGCAATGTTCCGACTAACGCCTCATTGTTTGACAGTGGTAATGGAGCGGGGTCATTTACCTTTAATCCCAATTTTACCCAGACCGGAGTATATAATGTTACTTTCAGAGCTTCGGATGGAGCTTTGCTTGACACTGAAGTAGTTCAGATAACAGTAACCAATGTCAATCAGTCCCCAGTTTTGGATTCCATCAGAGCCAAGACAGTGACTGAGGGTTCGAATTTGACATTTAGAGTCCACGCTACCGACCCTGATGGGACACCCCTGACTTTTAGCACAGCCAATGTTCCCACCAATGCTAACTTTATGGATTCAGGGAACGGAGCGGGGTCATTTACCTTTAATCCCAGTTTTACTCAAGCGGGAGTGTACAATGTAACCTTTAGAGCCAGTGACGGAAGTTTGTTAGATACCGAAGTAGTAGCCATCACAGTAACCAATACCAACCGAGCTCCGGTGTTAGATTCTATCGGACCGAGGACAGTAGCTGAAAGTTCTAACTTAACCTTCAGGGTACATGCTTCAGATGCAGATGGAACACCCTTGACATTAACAGTGGCAAATAATCCACTGAATTCAAGTTTTGTGGATTCAGGTAATGGAGCAGGTTCATTTAGTTTCAATCCCAGTTTTGTTCAAGCAGGAATTTATAATGTAACCTTTAGAGCCAGTGACGGGAGTTTGTTAGATACTGAAGTTGTAGCCATCACAGTAACAAATACCAATCGATCTCCAGTATTGGATTCAATTAGATCAAAGACTGTGGCTGAAAATTCTAATTTAACTTTCAGGGTACACGCTACTGATGCAGATGGGACACCCTTGACATTAACAGTGGCCAATAATCCGCTTAACTCTAATTTTGTAGATTCAGGTAATGGAGCAGGTTCATTTAGTTTCAATCCCAGTTTTGTTCAAGCAGGAATTTATAATGTAACCTTTAGAGCCAGTGACGGGAGTTTGTTAGATACTGAAGTTGTAGCCATCACAGTAACAAATACCAATCGCTCTCCGGTGTTAGACCCGATTGGTTTCAAGAATGTAAATGAAGGTTCAAATTTAACCTTCAGAGTGCACGCTACTGATGCAGACGGAACACCTTTGACTTTTACTGTTGTCAATAATCCGCTGAATTCCAGCTTGGTAGACAGTGGTAATGGTTCCGGTTCATTTACTTTCGATCCCAGCTTTACACAGTCCGGAGTATATAATGTAACTTTCAGAGTTAGCGATGGAGGATTGTTGGATACGGAAGTGGTTCAGATTACGGTGTTCAATGTCAATCAAGCTCCGGTGTTAGACCCTATCGGAGCCAAGACCGTGGCTGAGAATTCCACTCTGACATTCAGAGTCCATGCCACAGACCCGGACGGGACTACTCCGGTTTTGACAGCTGCCAATGTGCCTATCAATGCTTCCTTTATTGATTCGGGTAATGGAGCCGGGTCATTCACCTTCAGTCCCAACTTTACTCAGGGCGGAGTATATAATGTCACTTTCAGGGCATCGGATGGCTCAATTTTGGATACCGAGGTAGTCTCTATTACCGTGACCGGCACCAACCGAGCTCCGGTATTAGATTCCATTGGTCCCAAGACAATTTTTGAAAATTCTAATTTGACCTTCAGAGTACATGCTTCAGATCCGGACGGTTCAGTTCCAACTTTGACCGCCAGTGGAGTTCCGACTAACGCTAATTTTGTGGATTCTGGCAATGGAGCGGGTTCGTTTACCTTCAATCCTAACTTTACTCAAGCCGGAGTATATAATGTAACCTTCAGAGCCACAGACGGATCTTTGCTGGATAGTGAGATAGTAGTTATCACAGTCAACAACGTTAATCGAGCTCCGGTCTTAGATTCCATAGGCCCCAAGACAGTAGCTGAAAACTCTAATTTAACATTTAGGGTACATGCCACAGACCCTGATGGAACACCTTTGACTTTAACAATAGCAAATAATCCGCTCAACTCTAATTTTGTAGATTCTGGCAATGGTTCCGGTTCGTTTATATTCAATCCTAATTTTACTCAATCAGGAGTGTATAATGTAACCTTCAGAGCCAGTGACGGAAGTTTACTAGATACTGAAGTAGTAGCAATTACAGTAACCAATACTAATCGTGCACCAGTCTTAGATTCGATTGGTGCTAAGACAGTGGCAGAAGGTGCAAACTTAACCTTCAGAGTGCATGCTACAGATCCAGATGCAACCCCCTTAACTCTGACCGCTTCAGGAATTCCCGCCAATGCCAATTTTGTGGATTCAGGAAATGGAGCCGGTTCGTTCAGTTTCAATCCTAGTTTTATTCAAGCAGGGGTCTATACTGTTACTTTCAGAGCCAGTGATGGGAGTTTGTTAGACAGTGAGGTTGTAACTATTACAGTTACTGGGACTAATCTACCTCCGATACTAGATTCCATTCGTTCTAAGACAGTGGCTGAAGGATCTAATTTAACTTTCAGAGTACATGCTACTGACCCGGATGGAACTCTCTTGACTTTGACAGCCGTGAACACTCCGCTTAACTCCAACTTTGTAGACAGTGGTAATGGAGCAGGTTCATTTAGTTTCAATCCCAGTTTTACACAGGCGGGAGTATATAATGTAACCTTTAGAGTTAGTGATGGGAGTTTATTGGATAGTGAAATTGTAGCAATTACCGTAACCAATACCAATCGAGCTCCGGTCTTGGATTCCATCAGAGCAAAGACCGTGGCGGAAGGTGCCAATTTAACTTTCAGAGTACATGCCACAGACCCGGATGGAACACCGCTGACTTTAACAGTAGCAAATAATCCGCTTAACTCCAACATTATAGACAGCGGCAATGGAGCGGGGTCCTTTACTTTCAACCCCAATTTTACCCAAGCGGGAGTTTATAATGTTATTTTCAGAGCCAGTGACGGAAGTTTGTTAGATAGTGAAGTTGTACAGATTACAGTTACTGGGACTAATCTACCTCCGGTACTGGATTCCATTCGTTCTAAGACGGTAGCCGAAGGTTCTAATCTGACTTTCAGAGTACATGCCACAGACCCGGATGGAACACCGCTGACTTTAACAGTAGCAAATAATCCGCTTAACTCTAATTTTATAGACAGCGGAAATGGAGCCGGTTCATTTACTTTCAACCCCAGCTTCACTCAAGCTGGAGTATACAATGTTACTTTCAGAGCCAGTGACGGCAGCTTATTAGATACTGAGATAGTAGCCATTACAGTAATTAATACCAATCAAGCTCCGATCTTGGATTCCATCAGAGCTAAGACAGTGGCTGAAGGTGCAAACTTAACCTTTAGAGTGCATGCTACTGACCCGGATGCAACTCCCTTGACTCTGACCGCCAGTGGAGTACCTATAAATGCTAATTTTGTAGACAGCGGAAATGGAGCAGGCTCATTTACTTTCAATCCTAACTTCACTCAAGCCGGAGTTTATAATGTAACCTTCAGAGTCAGTGATGGAACTTTAGCTGACAGCGAAGTAGTCCAGATTACCGTTAACAGCACTAACTTACCTCCAGTCCTGGACCCCATTGGCTCTAAGTCCGTAGCGGAAGGGGCGATATTAAGTTTCAGAGTGCATGCGTCGGATCCGGATGGAATCATCCCAATTTTAACCGCTACCAATTCTCCACTCAACGCCACTTTTGTTGATAGTGGGAATGGAGCGGGTTCCTTCAGATTTACCCCAAGCTTTACTCAAGCAGGGGCGTATAATGTTACCTTCAAAGCCAGTGATGGGTCTTTATCAGATAGTGAAATAGTTCAAATCACCGTAACTGAAGCAGGAAATCAGGCACCGGTGTTAGATTCAATACGGTCCAAGACAGTGGCTGAGAATTCTAATCTGACGTTCAGAGTGCATGCCTTAGATCCGGATGGCACAACTCCGACTTTGACAGCTTCCGGTGTTCCTACCAATGCTACTTTTGTTGATTCAGGTAACGGAGCAGGTTCATTTGTTTTCAATCCCAGCTTTACACAAGCCGGAGTTTATAATGTAACCTTCAGAGCCACAGACGGATCTTTGCTGGATAGTGAGATAGTAGTTATCACAGTTACCAATACCAACCGGGCTCCGGTCTTAGACAGCATCGGGTCCAGAACCGTAATAGAAGGGAACACTTTAGCTTTTTCAGTCACGGCTTCAGACCCGGATGGAGCTATTCCATCTTTGACGGCTACCAATTTACCCACCAATGCTTCTTTTGTAGACAACGGAAATGGTTCCGGTTCATTTAGTTTCAGCCCCAATTTTGCCCAAGCCGGAATTTATTTTGTGAACTTTAAGGCCAGTGACGGAAGTTTAGTGGATAGTGAAGTGGTCCAAATAACAGTTTTGGAGACCGGCAATCAGCCGCCGGTTCTGGATTCTATTAGGCTCAAGACTCTGGCAGAAAATTCTAATTTAACTTTCCGATTCCACGCCTCAGACCCGGATGGAACTAACCCAGCTTTACAGGTCAAGAATAACCCGGCCAACTCTAATTTTATAGACAGTGGTAACGGCAGTGGTTCCTTCAGCTTCAATCCTAATTTCACCCAAGCCGGAGTGTATAATGTTACATTTAAAGCTTCTGATGGGAGTTTGTCTGACAGTGAGATAGTGACCATTACTGTAACCAATGTCAACCGAGCTCCGGTCTTAGATTCGATTCGCTCCAAAACAGTTGCAGAAGGTGTTACTTTGACTTTCCGTGTGCACGCCGCTGATCCCGACCCGGAGGTCTTGACTTTGACAGCCATAAATAAACCTACCAATTCTACTTTTGTCGATTCAGGTAATGGAGCTGGTTCCTTTACCTTTACCCCCAGCTTTACTCAAGCCGGAGTTTATAATGTTATCTTCAAAGTCAATGATTCTACTTTATCAGACAGCGAAGTAGTTCAGATAACTGTTACTGAAGCAGGAAATCAGGCACCGGTGTTGGATTCGATTAGGGCTAAGACGGTTGCTGAAGGTTCAAATTTGAGCTTTAGGGTTCATGCTACTGACCCGGATGCAACTACACCAACCTTGACAGCTACCGGAGTCCCTACCAATGCTACTTTTGTAGATTCTGGCAATGGTGCTGGCTCATTTGTTTTCAATCCTAACTTCACCCAAGCCGGAGTTTATAATGTTACATTTAAAGCCAGTGACGGACCTTTGTCTGATAGTGAAATAGTTCAAATAACAGTTACCAATACTAATTTACCGCCGGTTTTAGATTCAATCAGGTCTAAGACCGTTTCCGAAGGTGCCAACTTAACTTTCAGGGTACATGCTACTGATCCGGATGGAACTGCACCAATTTTGACTGCTTTAAATGCTCCTCTCAATGCTATTTTTATAGACAGCGGCAACGGAGCTGGTTCCTTCAATTTCAATCCTGACTTTACCCAGGCAGGTGTATACAATGTTACTTTCAGAGCCAGCGATGGTTCATTAGTTGACAGCGAAGTAGTTCAGATAACGGCTACAAATACAAACCGTGCACCAGTATTAGATTCGATTAGATCTAAGACAGTGGCAGAAGGTTCAAATTTAACCTTTAGAGTACATGCCACCGACCCAGACGGAACTCCCTTGACTTTGACAGTGGTAAATTCACCACTCAATTCAAACTTTGTAGATTCAGGTAACGGAGCCGGTTCCTTCACATTTAATCCCAATTTCATTCAAGCTGGTGTTTACAATGTAACTTTCAGGGCCAGTGATGGTAGTTTACTGGATAGTGAAGTTGTCACCATTACAGTCACCGGCACTAATCTACCTCCAGTCTTGGATTCCATTCGCTCTAAAACAGTGGCCGAAGGTTCAAATTTAACCTTCAGAGTACATGCCACAGACCCGGATGGAACACCCTTGACTTTGACAGTGGCAAATAATCCGCTCAACTCTAATTTTGTAGATAGTGGCAATGGTTCCGGTTCGTTTATATTCAATCCTAACTTTACTCAAGCGGGTGTGTATAATGTAACTTTCAGAGTCAGTGATGGTAGTTTACTGGATAGTGAAATTGTTACCATTACAGTCACCGGCACTAATCTACCTCCAGTCTTGGATTCCATTCGCTCTAAAACAGTGGCCGAAGGTTCAAATTTAACCTTCAGAGTACATGCCACAGACCCGGATGGAACACCCTTGACTTTGACAGTGGCAAATAATCCGCTCAACTCCAACTTTATAGACAGTGGCAATGGAGCCGGTTCATTTACCTTTAATCCTAATTTTACTCAATCAGGAGTGTATAATGTAACCTTCAGAGCCAGTGACGGAAGTTTACTAGATACTGAAGTAGTAGCAATTACAGTAACCAATACTAATCGTGCACCAGTCTTAGATTCCATCGGACCAAAGACAGTGGCCGAAGGTTCAAATTTAACCTTCAGAGTTCATGCTACAGACCCGGATGGGACACCCCTAACATTTAGCACAGCCAATGTTCCCACCAATGCCACTTTTGTAGATTCTGGCAATGGAGCCGGTTCGTTTAGCTTCAATCCTAACTTTGTTCAGGCCGGAGTCTATAATGTAACTTTCAGAACCGGTGATGGTAATTTACTGGACACTGAAGTAGTAGCCATCACAGTGACTAATACTAATTTAGCACCGGTGCTGGACTCCATAAGGTCCAAGACCGTGACAGAGAATTCAACTTTAAGTTTCAGGGTACATGCCTCTGATCCGGATGGAACTGTTCCGACCTTGACTGCCTTAAATGTTCCCTTGAACGCAACCTTCGTAGATTCTGGAAATGGGGCCGGGTCCTTTAGATTTACCCCGAGCTTTACCCAGGCTGGAGTATACAATGTAAATTTCAAAGCTTCGGACGGAAGCTTACTGGACAGTGAAGTGGTTCAAATAACTGTGACCGAAACGAACCAAGCACCAGTTTTAGACTCGATAAGAGCCAAGACGGTGACTGAAAATTCGAATTTGACATTCAGAGTGCACGCATCTGATCCGGATGGAACTACACCGACCTTGACAGCTGCTAATGTTCCGACCAATGCTACATTTTTCGACAGTGGTAACGGAGCCGGTTCGTTTACATTCAATCCTGACTTTACTCAAGCCGGAGTCTATAATGTAACCTTTAGAGCCAGTGATGGCAGCTTGTTAGACACTGAAGTGGTAGTAATTACAGCGACTAATACTAACCGAGCTCCGGTATTAGATTCCATAGGAGCAAAGACAGTCATGGAGGGTTCTAACTTAACGTTCAGAGTACACGCAACCGATCCTGATGGAACACCTTTGACATTAACTGTAGCCAGTAATCCACTCAACTCTGCTTTTGTAGATTCAGGCAATGGTGCAGGTTCGTTTACCTTCAATCCTAACTTCACTCAAGCCGGAGTGTATAATGTAACCTTCAGAGCCAATGACGGAAGTTTACTGGACACCGAAGTGGTAGCCATCACAGTAACTAATTTCAATCAGGCACCGGTTCTTGATTCCATCAGGCCCAAAACCGTGGCAGAGAATTCAACTTTAAGTTTCAGAGTACATGCTACGGACCCGGATGGGATTGTTCCGAGCTTAACAGCCGCAGGAGTTCCTACCAATGCTAATTTTGTGGATTCTGGTAATGGAGCCGGTTCATTTACCTTCAGTCCTGACTTTACCCAAGCCGGTGTTTACAATGTAACTTTCAAAGCCAATGATGGCAGTTTGCTAGACAGTGAAGTAGTGGCTATTACAGTTACTAATACTAATAGAGCACCTGTATTAGATTCAATCGGCTCTAAAACAGTTGGAGAGGGTACTACTTTAGCATTCAGAGTACACGGCACAGATCCGGATGGAACTATTCTAACCTTAACCGCTGCCAATGTTCCACTCAACGCTACCTTTGTGGACAGTGGTAATGGAGCTGGCTCCTTTAGTTTCACTCCTAACTTTACTCAAGCAGGAGTTTATAATGTTACCTTCCGAAGCAGCGATGGAAGCCTATTGGATACTGAAGCAGTTCAAATTACTGTTACTCCAAATCAAGCTCCAATTTTAGATTCCACCCGTTCCAAGACGATAGTAGAGGGTTCAACCTTAAGTTTAAGAATTCACGCCACCGATCCAGAAGCTAATCCTTTAATTTTGACGGCTACTAATCTTCCTCCTCGAAATGCCACTTTCTTTGATTCCGGAAACGGGTCGGGTGTCTTTAACTTTACTCCGGATTTCCTGCAAGCTGGACTCTATAGCGTAAAGTTCAAAGTCACCGATGGTGATCTGGCCGACAGTGAAATAGTTCAAATCACCGTGGTTGAAGCAGGTAACCAACCACCTATAATTGATTCTATCGGTCCTAAAACTGTTAGAGAAGGGGACAGCCTGCTAATAGCTGTAAGAGCCACTGACCCGGACGGGACTATTCCAACTCTTACCCTGAGCGGTACTCCGCCCAATGCTAGTTTTGTAAACAATGGGGACGGAACCGGCTTATTCAAATTCAAACCCAGCTTCTTCCAGGCCGGAACGGTTGCCCCTACTTTTGTGGCCTCAGACGGCAGTTTGTCTGATTTCGAGAGTGTCACCATCACTGTTCAAGATGTGAATTTACCTCCGACTATCGACAGTATTCCGTCTAAAACAGTCGAAGAAGCCAAAACCTTACAATTCACAGTGATCGGAAAAGATTCTACCGATGCAGATGGCGGACCACTTTTCTTGACCGCCACCGGTTTGCCATTGAATGCCACTTTCACCGACAGCGGAAACGGTAAAGGAGGGTTTAGGTTTACGCCGGACAGTTCTCAAATCGGGACTTACAATGTGACTTTCAATTGCACTGACGCAGAATCTCCGGCTTTGACTGGTTCACGGGTAGTTCAGATTTCGGTGGTTGATGTAAATCGTGCCCCGGTCTTGGCCTCAATTGGGTTTAAGGTTGTGACCGAGGGAAACACATTGAGCTTCGGAATTTCATCTTATGATCCGGACGGAACTATTCCAATTTTATCAGCATACCCTCTGCCTCGAGGAGCTGTCTTGGTGGATAGTTTAAATGGTAAGGGAAGTTTCAGATGGCAGCCTGATTTTGCTCAAGCCGGACTTTACTCAATCGGTTTTAAGGCTTCTGATGGAAGCTTAGAAGACAAGGAAAGTGTTTTCATCCAGGTAAAATCGGCTGGAAATCGGACCCCGATTCTAAATCCGATCGGTTCTCAATCGCTTACCGAAGGTGTAACCCTGAATGTATCTATCTCGGCTGCTGATCCAGACAGCACCATTCCGGTGCTTTCGGCCAAAAATCTACCCCAAAACGCAACCTTTGGAGACCAAGGGAATGGGCATGCCAATTTGGTATTCACACCCTTATACAATCAGGCCGGAGTTTATTTGGTAACCATTTTAGCAACAGATGACAGTGCCGCCATCGACAGCGAAGTCGTTCAAATCACGGTCAACGAATTTGGTAATCAAAGACCAACCTTAGCACCTCTAGATTCTCAAACAGTCAAAGAATTTCAAAATCTAAAATTTAAAGTGACAGCCACAGATCCGGATTCCACTATTCCCAGATTAAGAGCTACCGGTTTACCGGCCAATGCTGTTTTCGTGGATTCTGGAAATGGAAGAGGAAGTTTTAGCTTTACTCCCAGCTATTTCCAAGCCGGTTTATATAAAGTCATTTTCTCGGCTGTGGATGCTGAAGATAGTACCATGGTTATCTCTGATACAGTACCAATTGCGGTCTTGGATTCCAACCAATTAGTAATTTTTACTTCCGGATTTGTCGGAGACAAGCAACTCAATGAAGGGGATTCACTGAAGATTACTGTAACCGCCACAGATCCGGATAGCACCATTCCGAGGATGAGACTGGCTATAAGTCCAGCCACGACTCCCAACGTTACCTTTGTTGATAACAATAATGGGACCGGGAGCTTTACCTTCAAACCTGGTTACAAACAAGCCGGAACTTATTTTGTGCTATTTTACGCGGTGGATGCCGTCTATACCAAAGATACCACTTATAACTTCCCGGCCAGCAGAATTCTGGTTTTAAATGTCAACCGGGCTCCGCAGCTTTCTCCCATCGGAAATAAGTCGGTATTGGAAGGGACAACTTTGGCCTTCACTGTCACCGCCGTGGATACTTTCGACAATACCATTCCGATTTTATCGGCCGCAAATCTGCCCCGCAATTCTACCTTCACCAACAATGGTAATGGAACCGGCAGTTTTAGTTTTACCCCGGTATTTAACCAAGCCGGAAACTATTCGGTAACATTTATCGCCGGTGACGGCGTGTTGGCGGATTCTGAAACTATCACCATCACGGTCACTGAAGCGGGCAATCATCCTCCGGCCTTGGGGAATTTAGATACACTTTACTTTGCCTTTATCAAGGATTCGCTGAAAATTACAGTAACCGCGTCCGACCCAGACAGCACCATTCCGATTTTATCTGCCTTAAGCTTACCGACCAATGCTACTTTTGTCAACAACGGGAACGGCACCGGTCTATTTAAGTTCAAACCCGATAGCTTGCAGTTAAATTCCAGCTATCTGGTAACTTTTGTAGCTTCAGATGGCTCCTTGGCGGATAGCCACCAAGTAAGAATTCAGGTCATGAACTTCTTGGCTGGAGATGCCAATGGAGATAGGAAGGTCGGTCTGGCGGATGTAATCTATATAGTCAACTTTATCTTCAAGACCGGTCCGGAACCTAAGCCCTTAGAATCCGCAGATGCAAACAATGACGGCAGAGTGTCCTTGGCCGATATAGTTTATCTGGTCAACTTCATATTCAAGAGCGGCCCTCCGCCCCAATAACCGGAGATTGCGTTTTTATCGAAAATCTGCAAAAAACATCAAAAAAACACTTGACAAATCCCCCTTTATTTATTTTATTATAGCGGGTTGATATAGGTGTCATATAAGGTTTAATCTCTATCAGGCCTTGTCTTTAGATTTGTGGGTTTCTCTTTAAAAGTAATTTTGAGGCGAACTAAGTTTTTTTAGAGGATAGTTTTCGAAAGGAAGGGGGTGGTACCATCTTGTCATGAGATGGGTAAAGAAGCCGCCAAAAAAATGAGGACGAGACTTTAATCATAAACTAATTCATCAAAGGAGGTGGATTTTAGATAAATTCTCGTTGAAGAACGATATTTCCAAATAAGAGGGGGAAATCAAATTTTTAAAAATTTACACTTTTACACATTTGTGTATTTAATTCAAAATAAAGGAGAAGAAATGGCAGGGAAAATACTCAAATTATTTTTTATATTTTTATTCCTAGTACTGTGGGGCATTTCCGCCTGGGCTGCCGTAGAGAGGCCCCAATATTATGGTGACCAAAAATCTTTAGAATGGTTGGAGAAACGAAGGGTAGATGCTACCTATAATACCGATTTGGGGCCCTGGGCCACGGGGGTGTTCAAAAACCCCTTTATTCAGCCAGCCCCGAGCGCCTCACCCTTTTTCGACACGGTCGGAATGAGCTTTTACGAGACTGATTCCAACGACAGGTTGCAAAGACAGATTAATCGCTCCAGCTTGGGATATGTGCATGCTGTTTATACTAAATCCGAAAATACGACCCAGACACCCAGGCGCTTTCACTATTCCGCCTGGCTTAATACCGGGGTTCAATCAGCTTCAGACATTCAGGTCAGCGACATATTAGAAGAGGGCCGGGGCGGTTTCGGAGGGGTCACAACCTTGCCGGATGGAAGAGCGGTTGTGTTTTATCACCGGTCTTTTGGCAGTAACCCGAACCTCAACATCCCGGAGCGAGGAAGCTATATAGAAATAGAAGCAGCTCCCGGAGCCGGAACTTTCACTAATAATGAGTTTCATGCTCCGGATTCGGTTGGACCGCCGAAAACGGGGGTAAATGGTAAAAATGGTCTTCTGAGAGATTCCCCAATCTGGCCCGACGCTGCGGCTCAAAAATATAAAGACACCAACTTTGTTCACCTGGTCAGTCACGAAGGCGGCACCGCTGCCTACCGTTACATGCTTTATGTCCGTGCCAAAATCGATCCGTCTATAGACCCCAACTTCTTCCTCTGGGGAAAACCGTTTATTTTTGATACCTCCTTCGGCTTTATCCCCGCAACCGTAGTGGCTTCCCAGCAATCCGCCAAAGTGGCCTTAATATTCACTCATCCGCGAAACGGGTTTCCTTCACCCGGGAACACCACTCATCCCGAGAGTCTGGCTACTGACGCGGATTTATATTACATCGAGTCCACCACCGGAGGAGATGATTGGCAAAACGGATTTAACAACGACACCCGGGACACTTTCGTCAATATAACCAAGTATACGGACTCAGACCCGAACCGGGCCTGGGGTGACTTGTCAGCCGCCTATGATGAGCAGGACTCGTTGGTAGTAGCGTTCAGCGCCCCGATTTTCATTCCTCTGATAGGTGCTTCGGCAACCCAGGGGAGCATCTTTTTCTGGAGGAGAGGGATCGGAGGAGGCCCCCCTGAATTGGATAAAAGGGAAGTATATAATTACTCCATAGATGGTAGCGACCTTCGCCGAACCCATGATGCCTTGCCGGTGTCGAATCCCCATGTAGGGGTTTATAAAGGGACAGCCCCGGATTCCATCGGGGATTACTATATAATCTGGACCATGGGAGCCGGTAACGACACCACCGAAAACAACCCTCCGCCGCTGGAGGGGTTCTGGAACTACGACATTTACTGCTCCGCCACCACCAACCTCGGATTCAGTTGGTCCGCCATTACCAATATCACTAATTCAGCGACACCGGCTTGCACTGTGGGGGTTTGTGACCACGATCAGTACGCCTCCTTAGCCCGGGATATCAATGACACACTCCATATTCGCTACAGAAACGATAAAGTCGGGTCGACTGGCCCGACAAATACTGTAAACGATACCTCTCGTAACGCCCCGATTTATTATCTAAAGGTCAAAGCCAAGTCAGTGCAGAAAGATACCCTGGCTGCTCTTAACCCCAACCTCCTATCTGGTTTCAAGTTTGACGATGGGGTAACCAGTGACACCTTTGTGTTTCTGGCTAACGCCGGAAACCAGGCCCTGACCGTGAATAGCATAGTGGCTGATAATCCCAACGCTTCCGTTACAGTGACTCCCTATGGTGCTCCTCCTTTCAACATACCTGAAGGTGGCGCTCCGGCCAAAGTGTTCCTGACTTTTAACGGGGCTGGGCCTAACACACCCTGCAGTTCCTACACGGTCAGATGGAACTTTAACACCAACGCGGAAAACAGCAATTTAAGTCTTTCCCCCGGTAACTTTCAAGTCAAGGCGCAATTCGCCCTGTCTACCTCCAGCGAACCCCATGTCCCGATTCGATTTCTAGATGACCTGAGCCAGATCCTGGAAACTCCCAAAGGCATGAGGATGAACATCAGCAACGTCGGTACCTTGTCAGGGGGTATAATCAGCAGGACCGGAATGAACCTGCCCCAAGCTGACTCGGGTATACACTTCTTATCTCGAGGGGGAGGTTTATTCGGGGCTATGATGAACACCGGGGACACCCTGGTTGCCCGAATGATTCCCGGTGAAGACGAGACCGAATACCGTGCCTTAGCCATTCCAGGGGCTACCAGTCCGCCGGAGACCATACAGGTGAAAGACACTACCTATTCCGGAGACCTTTCTTTTAACACGGCCATTGGACAGGGGAGACCCGGAAAAGGCGGAAGCTGGCAGATTGTGAGGTATAACTACGCCATAGACCTGTTTAATGACCCGCAAAACTTTCCGGATTTAGACAGCATACCACCCTGGCCCGGACACTGGTTAGGATACCGGTTCCAGGATGAATTTTGGTTTAAAAACGATGCCAATTATAACTGGGGAGTTTGGTATAGGAAGAAATTCAAAACCGGAGCCCCCTGTTGGTGGCCCGAATGGCCCGGTGCACCCACTTTTACTTCCCAGATATATGACGGAATAGCGATGGACTGGGACCCGTCATCAGACAGCGCAAGCCTGGGAACCACGGGCATTATTTTTGTTAACAGCACGGCTTATAACGATACCTTCAAGTTCGTTTACGCCCGTGGGCGAGGGGTGCCCCATAACACCCGCTATGCGGCTCAGGTCTTTTTGGTGGACACTACCATGCATTTTAAAGGAGGAGACACAGTCTGTGTGGGGAATAATTGCAATGTAGACCCTTGCAGTTTAAGCATGTCCTTCCCCGACCAACGTATGTTCGGGGCTAAATCCATCAGCTATGAGTCCTTTATAGAACCTTATGGAGGATTCCGGACCAAGGAACTGTGGGAGTTGCTTTCTACCCCCGGTTACAATCTCCCGGACACTATGGCCTTCAAACAGAATAAACAGGACCTCATCCTCGTAACTACTCACGCCTGTTGTGACCCCACCGAAGATACGGTGGCTTACGCCGTGGGTCTGGCGGTTACCTATGGCGGAATAGATACTCTGAAGAAGTCCATAAACGAGATGAGATTTTGCGTGGGGCTGGATACCATACCGGTCCAATCCTGTATTCGCAAGCCGGGAAATGCCAATGGGGATGTGAACCAAGCGGTCAACCTGACAGATATCATCTTTGTGGTCAACAAGGTTTTTAAGGGTGGGCCGGCGTCTAATCCTGTGTGCGCTACCAATGCCAATGGGGATGGTACTCTCGCCAACCTGGTAGATATTGTCTATTTGGTGAACTATGTTTTCAAGGGTGGTCTCCCGCCGATTAAAAGTGGTGTGTGCTGCCTATAGCCGTAAAGACCGGTAGTGAATGTTGAGTATAATCTAAATAAAAGTCGTGAATGAAAAGGAAACTAAAACTAATGACTGAAAGGTTAGGAAACTAAAACTTAACTGTGGTAGGGCCCCGATACAATCGGGGTCCTACAAGAAAACGGGAGGTGATAAACAGAAACAAGCAACAGTTAGTTTTGAGTGAGGGGGGAGGAGTAACATAAGTTGATTTAGTCCAAATGGACAGAATTATAACTCACTCAAACTTTTTGGAGGTTTGGAGATGAAAAGAAAATTTATTTGGTGGTTAGGGTTTGTAACCCTATTTGTATTATTTAGCGTGACCGCCTACGGGCAATGGCCCACTTACCATGGGAACTATGCGCGAACTGGGGCCAGTCCTGCTAGCATAGACCCCAACACGCTGACCTTGGGTTGGTTCTTTCAGCCCGGAGTGGGAAATCCGCTAGTTGCGGGGTTTCCCAACGGAACCGGCATCCCGATTCTTAACGGGGGTCAATCTGCCATAATCGGGTTTGGAAAGGTATTCTACGGCTACAATGACGTTTCCGACCAGGATGTGGTAGTAGCTCTGGATGCCACTACCGGTGCCTATTTATGGCACAAGGTCATCCGGCTCCCTGGTTTAGGCGGCGGATTTGTTCACGTTCCTACCGTGGCTTTAAGGGATACTGGTGGTCCAGCTCCCGATACCGCGGTTTATGTCTACGGAACCAATAACAGTGTCTGGGCTTTGAACGCCAATACCGGAGCCGTTTTATGGAACCGGACCGGAATTAACAATGCCGCCGCCAGTTTGAATAGCGGCGCTCCGATTGTCTTTGATACCACTCTGATAATTCACGACAACGGTTCAGCCGGAGCGGGCCGAAGATTTGTATCGGCTCTGAGCACCAGAAACGGAAGCACGGTCTGGACTTCGGCTGCGATGCTTTTTAGGATATTTTTGGGTCCGTCCTTGTCTAACGACACCCTGTATGTGAGTGGTAGAGGTAGCGGAATTTCAGGTGATGGCGGTGGACAGTTTGTCGCCATAAATGCCAATACCGGTGCTACTATAGCCACCTATGACCCTGCCGACCCCTATAACTGGCAGCATTCGCCGGTGGTTTTTGAGGACGTTGTGGTGGGGGTCAGCAGAAATGATGTGATAGGCGGCTCTTTTAGCGGCACCGTCCATAGACTCTCCCATGATCTTGCGACCGTCGTAACCGGTCCAGGCGCGCCACCGTCATTAACCTCAATCGGTTTTACCCGTTTCCACACCCCGGAGCTTTACGTAGAGCCTTCAGTGGGAGAAAAGATAGTGGTTTATGGCACAGCCGGACTTTCAGCAGACGTCCCACCGGGAGCCATTGTAATGCGCCGTATTCTGCCTTCCATCTCATTGAGGAGTTACCAATTACTGGTGGGTCAGATTCATGGACCGGGCGCAGTAGCTGCCGGAAACGGACTTTTGTTACAAGGTGATGACGCCGGATACTGGTGGGCTATGGACGCTAATTCTTACGGAGGCGCTTTCTTCGGCGGCTTATATCCCTACTGGCTCAAACAGTTCCCCAGCCACATCACGGCTGGAGCAGCTATTTCTCCAGATGACGATACCTTAGTGGTAATTATAGATGGAAACGGAAACGCTGCCGGCTGGCGCAACGGAGTTGTAACTACCAGACCGCGTGCCCAGATTTTCTTTGACTACTTAGACCCCAATTTCTCTGGAGGAAATTTAGGCCTGGCTAGAAGCGAGTTAACGTTGGGTATCGTTCCTACTGACACCCTCACCGGAACAGGCGGATTTGCTAACATCCAGCTGGGAGTTTTCCAGAACGTCGGTAATGACGTTCTGACTTACAGTTTGGACCATGGTTCTTCGCCAGTAGTGTTGTCCGCGGCGGATTTCGGCGGAGCCATCAATATGAGCCGAGTCCATCCGACCCGTAACAAAATGGCCCGAGAATTAGTGGAAGAAAACACTGTCACTTCCGGCAACGCCTTCTTGGAGAAGAAATATGTTATCGGCTCTAAATCCATAAAGGATGCCATGGATATGGAAGAGGATGGGATTACCTCATTAAAGGATATTCGGGACTTAAACTCCAAGGCCACCTACTTCGGAACGACCAAACTGGAGGAAGCCAAAAAGACACTGGCTAATCCGGGCTGGCTCTTCGTGAATGACGAGAATGCCGGAGTAGCGGCGGCTGGTGATTCCATTACCCTGGATATAGTAGCCATCAACCCCAACGTGGGATACGGTGAATTCTTCGGAGAGATCAAGCTCCACAGCACCAACGAGCCGGACGTTCAGGGAAATCCCCTGGATACTACCCGGATTACGGTAAAGTTGCTGGTAGGCTGGCTGCCCGAAAGAGCGGATGTGAGTGCTGCCGCTTGCACCTTATCCAAGACCAATTATGGAAGAGATGTGGCATACCTGGGTGATTTAGCTGGATATTCATTCAATGGAGACCATCAAGGTTTTGATGCCTGGATTGTGGTGGGTAATTCTGAAACCACTTTTTCCGGAGTGGACGGCACTTACGACACTGACGCCGGTGACCAGGCAGTTTCTGGTTATGGTCCGGAAGATGTTTTCAATCTGGAGTTGCGAACTAACCTGACTGATGACGGTCCCTTCGCAGATGCGGTAACTTATGAGTTCCATAACACAAAGTATACGCATACGAACGGCCTGCCTTTGAAAATCGTACAGTGTGCCTGGGCTATTCAATCCGACCTAGCGGGTGCCACCTATGAGGGAGACGCTGTCTACCAGACTTTGGCTATAATCAATACCTCAGGTGATTCAGTTAAAGGTATTGAGGTTGGACTGACGGCTGATAATGACATTATTCCTTCAGCCACCAACAACCAAAGCGCGGTCGATCCCCAACATGATAATGTCTATCAGTGGGAAACGAGCAATCCTGATTTAGTGTTCGGGTACTTTAGGATTCCGCGGGATAACGTTAACACCCCTGGTTCTGATGTTCTGCGGGGTACTATTACCAGAGGCGTTACGGGTGCCACTGAATATTATGGCAACGGACCTGAAAAGGCAGACACCTTGCAGGCCTGGTGGGATAACCAAGAGAAGTCTATCTTGGGACCGGTCAATGACGTCTGGATTACCAATGGTTCCGCGAAGTTCGACTTAGGACCTGGTGAATTCAAAACCATATCCTTTGTCTGGTACGGAGCTGATTTGTCTTCCGGAGCCAGTTTGGTTGACCGCTTGAAAGAATGGTGCCTACTCGCTGGCTATTACCGCGGTGACGTCAATGGTGCGCACTGGTCTGGCACACCAATCACGTTGTCTGACGTGCAATACTTGAGCAACTACGTCTCGTATGGCGGACCTGCCCCGGTGCCGTTTACCAGTCAAGGAGATGTCAACGGAGATGATGCGGTAGACGCAGCCGACATCTCATACCTGTATGATTACGTTTCCACAAACGGAGCCACTGCGGCGCCGATCGACCGAGATCGGTTTGTACCTACTGATTATGGTCCGGGAAATGCTGATTGGAGCAACCGAGCAACTGGTCGGCCTAGTTTGAACGACGATACCAACTGGACACCCTAAGGAACTGATTTAGGTTAAAAGAAACCTATCCGCCTTAGGCGGACATCCCGCCCCGATATATCGGGGCGGGATGATTTTTTAATAGAGAAGAGAGTTGACTTTTTCCGATAATTGATTATCTTAAGAAGGTAAAAAAGATTTTTCTTTTCCAAGATTGAGGAGAGTAGCGAGATGAAAATGGGATTAATTGGGTTTATATTATTTTTTGTTTTTGGAAATTTGGCTACCGTAGCTGCGTCGGACACAGGTATTCCGGATACCGCCTACGTTGAATGTAGCGGGTTTGCCCAGGGAGCACTTACCATAAGAATCATGTTTGTCACCGACAATGCAGGAGATACCAATAAAATTGATGGGTTTAGTTTTCCTATATACATAACTAACAGCAACCCGGCGGCTGATCCGATGTTAGACAGCACTCTGGGGGTTACCTATTCTGGTTCGGCGGCGGGAGGGTTTTCTGCTCTAAGCAACTATGTTGTTCCTATAATCGACAGCATTATTTGTGATACCTTTATGACTTGTTCCCCTGCCCCAAGTCCATGCTCAATAGAAGTAATACCGCAACCAGGTTGTTTTTGCCTTAATGATTCTACCTTTTGTTGTATTGACTCCATTACCTGTGACACTTTCTTCGAACCTGACCTTATTCGCGCTTTTCCGCTCCAGTACAATTTGATAGCCCTGAACCTTCAAGATTCTGCTGCTATCGGGGCGGGCAGATACCTTTTTGCCAATCTGAAAATCCAGGTGGATGATACTACCACAATTTGCGTAGACACCCATAGGACCCAGACCGTCACTTTATTTTTTCTCAATCCCAACAACCACAAATATTTTCCCCAATGGTTATTCAAATGCTGCAAAGTTGTTACTACCGATTTCGGCTACAAGTCCGGAGATGCTAACTGCAGCGGAGGGAATCCGAACTTAGGCGATATAATATACTTAGTTAATTATGTATTCAAAGGAGGTTCAGCTCCCTGTATCGGAAGATTGGGGGATGCTAACTGCAGCGGAGGTAAACCGAACTTAACCGACATAATATACTTAGTTAGTTATGTATTTAAAGGTGGCAATGCCCCCATCCCCTGCCCTTAAGTGTGGTTCGACTACGCTCACCATAAATGGTTCAAATGCGGGTTCACTAAACGGTCAATTTTGTCTATTCCATACCTGTCTTCTGCTGAAAAAATTAAAGTTTCTTTAAAATAGATTCAATATCGGGCTTGACTTATGGCGATAATTTATTATCATAAGCTGGTAAAAAAATTCTTCTATGACAAGGTAGAGGAGAAAGATTATTAATGAAAGCAAGATTCTGGGTGTTGGTTTTATTTCTTATTTTGGGTAATTTGGCTGGGGCGGCTGTCCCAGATCCGGGTAATCCAGACACCGCCTACGTTGAATGCGGCGGGATTAGCCAGGGGGTACTTGCTATAAAAATAATGTTTGTCACCGACAACGTAGGGGATACCAATAAGATTGATGGATTTAGTTTTCCTATATACATAACAAACAGCAACCCGGCCGCCAAACCTGTATTAGATACTTCGTGGAAGGCTACTTACGCTGGTTCAGCGGCTAGAGGGTTTTCTGCTCTAAGCACTTATGTCTATAGCAACAGGAGGGACCCCAGCATTTTTCCCCTGCAGTACAATTTGATAGCCTTAAACCTTCAAAATTCTCCTGCTATTGGTGCAGGCAGGTACCTTTTTGCCAATCTAATACTGCATCTGGAAGACACTACCACAATTTGTGTTGATACTCATAGAACCGAGACCGTTACTTTATTTTTTCTCAAACCCAACAACCATAAATTTTTCCCTAAATGGAAAACTAATTGTTGCAAAGCGAATTTAGCTCATAAGCCCGGAGATGTTAACTCGTCAAAGAAACGTTAAGGGTGATGACGAAGTAGAGACAGCCGACGTCTCATACTTGTATGCCTTTTTTGCCTCGAACGGAGCCACCGAGGTGCCGATTGAGCGAGATCGATTCGTACCGAATCCTTGGAACAACCGAGCCACAGGTCGACCTAGCTTGAACTACGATACCAACTGGACACCTTAAGGAACTGATTTAGGTTCACAACCGAGAATTTCATCCCGCTCTTTTTTAAGGGCGGGATGTTTTTTTAAATAAAGAAAGGAGTTGACTTATACCGATAAGTTATTATCTTAAGAATGTAAAAAGATTTTCTGGGAAGAGATAGAGGAGAGTGGCTGGATGAAAGTGGGATTAAGGTTGTGCATATTATTTTTTATTTTTGGTAATTTGGCTGGGGCAGCTGTCCCAGATCCGGGTAATCCGGATACCGCCTACGTTGAATGCGGCGGGATTAGCCAGGGAGCACTTATTATTAAGATAATGTTTGTCACTGATAACGTAGGGGATACTAATAAGATTGATGGATTTAGTTTTCCTATACACATAACAAACAGCAACCCGGCCGCCAACCCTGTATTAGATAGTTCGTGGACGGCCACTTACGCTGGCTCCGCGGCCCGAGGGTTTTCCGCACTAAGCACTTATGTCTATTCCAATGGAGGCGATCCCAGCATTTTTCCCGTTCAGTATAATTTGATAGCCCTAAACCTTCAAAATTCTCCTGCTATCGGTGCAGGCAGGTACCTTTTTGCCAATCTAATACTGCATCTGGAAGACACTACCACAATTTGTGTTGATACTCATAGAACCGAGACCGTTACTTTGTTTTTTCTCAAACCCAGCAACCAAAAATATTTTCCCCAATGGAAAGCCGGCTGTTGCCAGGTGGATTCAGCAGATTTTACCTTTCCCGCCGGCGATGCCAACTGCAGCGGCAATGTTAACTTAACCGACGTTCTATACTTGGCAAATTATGTCTTTAAAGCCGGTCCCGCTCCCTGTCTGGAAAGATTAGGAGATGCTAACTGTAGCGGCGGCAGCGCGAATATAACCGACATTATATATCTAATCAATTATCTTTTTAAAGGGGGCCCACCCCCTGTCGCTTGTCCTTAAGTAAAAAACTTTAAAAAAACTTAATTTTTTAGTTGACAGGATAAATTCGATGTTTTATATTACGACGATTTTAAAGGTGAGGGACTTTTGTCCATAACCCAGAATTCAAATAAACAAAACCTTAACGTAAGGAGGGGTTAGATGAAAAAGCTGTTAATTTTTGCTATCGTGTTTGCGGCGTTATTGCTTGCGGCAAACGACTGGACTTATGCTCAAGACCCGGGAATCAGGGACACTGTATTCGTGGACCGAGTCAACGGACGTCTGCAGCCCAATACTTCAGTGGTAACTCATGTCTGGGGATATCATGATGAGGGCTTGGGAGGAATATCCATCCCTCTGAAATACAAGAATCCTCAAACAGATGTGGTCTTAGATTCGGTTCGTTTTCACCCGGACATGAACGCCGTTAGCTTAAAAGATTCAATCCGAGATAATCCGGCCGGAACCATAGCCCTTGTTTTCATCTCATTCGGCATCATTCCTGCCGGAGTAGATACTTTTGCAAGGTTGTATTTCACAACCGGACCAACTTGGGATCCATCTATCCACAATCCGATTGATACTTTCACCTTACTCAGCGGGCAAGGCTTAAACTATGTAGATACCTCGGCCAGTCCTCAGAGTATTGTCCCTCACTATGACCCTCCCGGTAATCTTGATGTAAAAGACGACCCCAAAGGAAACGCAGCCGGACTACCCAAGATTTTTTCTTTATCTCAAAACTATCCCAACCCGTTCAACGCCGTGACCGTGATTTCCTTTGCTCTGCCGAAAACCGGGCATGTCAAGCTGGAGGTTTACAACATCCTGGGTCAGAAAGTCAAGGACTTAGTGGATGAAGTGGTGACAGCCGGTTATAAGAAAGTGGTCTGGGATGGAAAGAACAACGGCGGCAACGATGTTGCCAGCGGTGTCTACTTTTACCGGATCAAAACCCAGGAGTTTGTGGAAGTGATGAAGATGACCTTGCTGAAATAAAAATTCAGATTGTCTAAAAACCCCCTTCGCAGTCAGAAGGGGGTTTTCTTTTGGTGTAGAATATATTATATTAAAGTATGAGTCGGAATCACAGAAAGAGAAATTTTTTATCAGTTTTGTTTTCTACATTGACCGTTTTTCTTTTACTTAATCAGGTCAGTTACGGCATAGACCCGGGTAAGAAAGATACTCTTTTAGTTTATCCGCAGGATTGTAATTTCATGGTGGTGGGTTTTCATGATGAACCCTTGAGCGGGTTTGCGGTTCCTTTTAAATATAAAAATCCCCAGACTGATATAAATTTGGACTCGGTTAAATTTCACAGAGTGATGCAGGAAGCTGATATGAAAGATACTGTCATTGATAGGCAACAAGGGACGGTGGTGGTTTACGCCATCTGGTTTGATTCAACTCCGCCAGCCAATGACACTCTTTTCACCCTGTATTTTACCCCCGGCCCGAGCTGGGACCCTGCAATCCTCAATAAGCTGGACACTTTTCGCATGGAAAGCAGCCAGGGTTTATCTTTCACGGACGTGGATGTTAACGATATAATGCCCCACATCGGTTCTGCGCTTGACTTTGGTAATGAATGTGTGGAGTTCTGGCAGGCCGGCCCAAAAGGAGATTCCAAGATTCCTTCAAAATTCTTTTTATCTAATAATCTTCCTAATCCTTTTAATTCTGAAACTGTGATTTCTTTTGGTTTATCTCAACCCACTTTAGTGACCATTGAGATTTTTAATATTCTGGGGCAGAAGGTTAAGACCTTAAGCAATGGCCAAATGCCGGTCGGTTATCACAGGGCAAGCTGGGATGGGAAGGATTCTAAAGGGAAGAAAGTTCAAAATGGGATATATTTTTACCGAATGACTGCCGGGGATTTTAGAGACGTGAAGAAAATGAGTTTTATTAAGTGAAAGGTTTTGAAATTCGTATCAATTTAGAGGGAGTTAGTTAACTAGTTTTTAAGGGGTGGTTGTTTTATGAGGAAGTGCAAAGTATTTTTCTTGGTAATATTTGGCCTATCTTTATTTTCAAGTCAGGTGCTTTATGCTCAGGATCCGGATCCGGGAATTAGGGACACTCTTTTTGTTAGTAGTTCTTCATGTAATGTTGCGGTCTGGGGATACCACGATGAGGGCTTGGGAGGGATTTCTATACCTCTGAAATACAAGAATCCTCAAACAGACATAACCTTAGATTCGGTTCGTTTTCACCCGGACATGAACGCCGTTAGCTTAAAAGATTCAATCCGAGATGATGCGGCCGGAACCATAACGCTTCTCTTGGTCTCATTTGGCATCATTCCAGCGGGAGTAGATACTTTTGCCACCTTATATTTTACAACTGGCCCAACTTGGGATCCTTCCGTTCACAATCCCATAGATACTTTCACATTAATTAGTGGACAAGGCTTAAACTATGTAGATACCTCGGCCAGTCCTCAGAGTATTATCCCTCACTATGATCCTCCTGGCTCATTTGGTAGAGGATGCACAGATGTAAAAGAAGACCATCGTTTTCCTTCAACTTTAAGACCTAACAGTTTTGTTTTATCGCAGAATTATCCCAATCCTTTCAACACTGAGACTGTAATTACTTTTGCTTTACCACGTTCCGGTAATGTGAAAATTGAGATATTCAATATTTTAGGGCAAAAAGTCAGAGAATTAGTGGATGAGAAAGTAACTGCTGGGTATAAGAAAGTGATTTGGGATGGGAAGGATAATCGTGGAAAGACAGTAGCAAGTGGAGTTTATTTTTATAGGGTTAAAGCAGATAATTTTGTGGATGTAAAAAAGATGACTTTGTTGAAGTAGAATCAATGAAGTACAAACTATTTTCTATTATTATTTTCATCTTCGCTTTCTTTACCGGTGGCTCCCTTTTTGCCCAAACCGATCCGGGAATCAGGGACACTTTATTCGTGGACCGAGTAAATGGCCGCCTACAGCCAAATACTTCAGTAGTAACTCATGTTTGGGGATACTACGATGAGGGTTTGGGAGGGATATCTATACCTCTGAAATACAAGAATCCTCAAACAGACGTGACCTTAGATTCGATTCGTTTTCACCCGAATATGAACAGCGTTAGCTTAAAAGATTCAGTCCGAAATGATCCAGCCGGAACCGTAATGCTTATTTTTATCTCATTCGGAGTAATTCCTGCGGGAACAGATACTTTTGCAATTCTGTATTTCACTACCGGACCAAGCTGGGATCCGGCAGTGCATAATCCTATTGATACCTTCTACCCTGTAGTGGGGATAAGTTTATCCTATGTAGATACGTCAGCCTCTCCTGTCGATATTACCCCTCACTATCTCCCTCCGGGTAATTTAGATGTGAGAGATGATAATAGCTTTCCCTCAACTCTGAAGCCTAATACTTTTGTCTTATCACAGAATTATCCGAATCCCTTCAACACCGAGACCGTGATTTCCTTTGCTCTGCCCAAAACCGGGCATGTCAAGCTGGAGATTTACAACATCCTGGGTCAGAAAGTCAAGGACTTAGTGGATGAAATGGTGACCGCCGGTTACAAAAAAGTGGTCTGGGATGGGAGAGATAACACTGGAAAGATAGTTGCCAGTGGGGTATATTTATACCAGCTCAAAACAGGCGGTTTTACTGAAGCAAAAAGAATGAATCTGCTTAAGTAATTGTAGTTCCTAAATTTATAGGATTTAAAGCTCTTTTCCCAATAAGGGTAAAGGGCTCTTTTAAATCAGATAACATATTGATAATCTTCAAGTTACGATTATTTCCGCACTTTATTCTGAAACTCCAATTTGTCATCTTACTTAACCTATTGTTGTATAATATTTTATATCAGCGATAGAATTTTCTTGCACCAATTTTCACAATTTTTGTTGACATTTTCCGATTTTGATGTAAAATAAGAGATATTCATTAGTCAATTATGGTCAAACATAAGAACCATACTCAACAATGGTCAACATACTACATTGTTGAGTATTGTTGACCATAATTGACTATGTTTGACCATTCATAAACTAACGCCAAATACCAAATTAAGTGGACAAAGAAATCTTCGCCGGTATCATAAACCAAAGGGGGAAAACGGTTTTAACCGTTTCCAACCATAAATTTGTCATCGGAAAAGAAGAATATCACCTCTCCGCCGCCGAAATCCATTACTTCCGAACCAATAAAAAATACTGGTCAGTCTGCTTTGAAAGAATCCGCAAAGCCGGTTTCAAAATCATCTCCACCTGCGTCCCCTGGAATTTACATGAAGTAGCACCCGGCACCTTTGATTTTTTCGGCCAGACCGACTCTTCCAAAGACTTGGTGGTCTTTTTAGAATTATCCAGGGAATTTGGCTTAAAGGTAATCTTACGGATAGGCCCCTATATAGATTCCGAATGGGAAAACGGGGGTTACCCCAATTATTTATTCACCAACCCGGAAATTTTAGCCAAAACTCCGCAGGGAGAAAATGTCGCTATTCTCAGTCCCACCGGAATAAATTTAGGATATGTCCCTTGCTATTTCCATCCCAAATTTAAAACCCAGATCAAAAGATATCTAAATAGCTTGACCGAGGTACTGCGAAATTACATCTACCCCAAAGGACCGGTTTTTCTAATTCAGCTGGAAAATTTCCTCTCCTGGAAAGATTACGACCTGTTCAAACTGGATTACAACCCGCAGATAACCAGCAATCTTTATCCGGAGTTTTTAAAAAATAAATACGGGGATATAAAACATTTAAGCAGAACCCATAAAGAGAAGTATAAACATTTCGAAGATGTCAAGCCCCCCCAAAATTTCAAATATAAAAACTTAGAGGATTTAATCCGGCACTGGGATTGGATTAGCTTTAAAGAAAATTATTTAGCCCAATATATCAAAGAGTTAAAAGAAAGTTTCACTTCAGCTGAAATCCAGTGTTTGTTCTACACTAACTTAAGCTTACAAAATGGACCCGGTTACGGTCTAGATAAACAAATCTTAGATAAAGAGCAGATTTTTACTTCGGGAGAGGCCTTCTGGAATTCCGATTATTACGCCTTAGCCAGAAATTTGCGCTTCTGGTCTGCCAATCTAAAATTTCCCTGGCTGGCTAATTCTTTTTGCGGATTTTATTCCGCCACCCCCCATGAAAGGGAAAAATATTTCCCCAGCCCTCCCCGGATGACCAAGTTTATGCTGAACTTGGCTCTGGCCTGCGGCATAAAAGGGTTTGACCATTATATGTTTGTGGAAAGACAGTTTTGGCATGATGCCGCCTTAGCCCAGGATGGCTCCATCAAACCCAATTATGAAGTCCTGCACAGATTTAATACAATTTTAGAAAGAATTCCCATTCACAATTTACAGAGCTTAGCCGAAGTAGGTCTGGCTTATTACAAACCTTATACCGATTATTTAGCCCTTAAGTCGGACAAGCCCTTTCCCTATGTGTCTAAAGTTTTAGAAAAAAGTTGGGCCGGCTTGAGCCAGGATTTAAGCTACTTAAAATTAGATTACCGGGTACCGGACTTAAATTCCAGAGAGAGTTTAGCCGGCAGCAAACTGCTTTTAGTTCCGTCAGCCCAATTCATGGACCAGACCGCCCAGGAAAATATTTTAGCCTCCGCCCGCTCCGGTAAGACTGTGATTATTTTCGGTCTTTTGCCGGAATGGGACTTGAATTTCAAGAAAACAAATCTGCTTTACAAGGCCCTGAAGATTAAGACCAAGTTTTCTGCCAGAATCGATGAAATTGAAACCGACTCCGGTGAAAAGTTTAAAGCTGACATTTTTGCCGACATCAAAAGAAGCGGCAGCAAAAGCAAAGAAATCGCCTGGCAGAAACGGAAGTGCGTGGGAGTATCATGCTCTTATGGCAAGGGTAAAATTCTGTTTTTTACCTTTGACCTTGCCAGCGACTTGAATCCAGCCAAGCTTTCATTTTTAGAAAAACTTTTCCAGGAATATAAAATTAATCCCGTTGCCCATACCAGCGACCCCCAAATCGAAGTAGTAGCCCAAAAGGTAAATAAAAGCACCCTAATTCACCTTTTCAATCCCCAGGGAAGTTTCTGGCAGAGTAAAGACACTCCTCAAAGCGTAATATTAAGTCTGAACTGCAAAAAATTAGGAATAAAGGGTGGGAAAGTTCAATTGCAGGAGCTTTTCACAGATGAAGTAATCAAAACCAAAGTCAAAGACTTAAGCCAGGGAATAGCAATTCAGCTGAAAGAAATGGAAAGCAAGCTTTATCTTATAGAAAAGAAATAATTATTCCGCAGTTTTCTCCGCCTTTTCTGTTTTCACTTCCGGTGAAATCAATATAAACCTCTGAGCTTTTCCTCTCTTTACCACCAGCATGATATGTTTCTTCTCTTTGACTGTGGAAACCGCTTTCTTGAAATCATCCAAAGTCTTGATGGACAAGGCATCCACTTTAATAATAATATCACCTTCATCCAGTTCGGCCTGACTGGCCGGTCCGGCTACATCCACAAAAGAAACCAAAACTCCTTCTTTATCATCCAGCATCCTCTGTCGGAACATGTTTTCAGTAATCTCTTTCACCGTGAATCCCAAACCGGTTTCATACTCCTCAGCATCCACCTTGGGCTGTTCGGTAATATTTACTTTAATTTCTTTGACCTGGTTATCTCTCAATATTTTAATGGGGACTTCCTGTCCCAGCGGAGTTTGGGAGACCATCATTGAGAAGCGGTTTAGATCCTCTCCCTTTTCAGCTTCGACTTTCTGGCGGTTGTATTCTAAAATGATATCGCCTGGAGAAAGTTCGGCTTTGGCGGCCGGGGAATTGGGCAGGATATCGCTGATAATCACCCCCTGCAAATCCGGGCTGTTGTAATAAGCAGCATATTCACGGTTCAAAGGCTGCAACACTACTCCCAGCCAACCTCGGTTAATTTTTCCGGAAGCCAGAAGTTTCTGATTTACCTCTTTGGCCATATTGATGGGGATAGTAAAGCCTTGAGCCCGGCCGAATCCAATGGAATTAATCCCGATTACTTCCCCTTTTAAATTCACTAGAGGACCGCCGGAAGAACCGGGGTCAATGGCTGCATCGGTCTGTATGAAATCATTTATCAGAGGGGTCTCGATAGGTAAATTAGGTAAAACCCGGCCTTTGCCGCTTACAATTCCAAACGAGACTGTCCGGTCAAACCCATAAGGATTTCCCACCGCGATTACCCATTCCCCCACCTCAACCTTGTCTGAGTTTCCCATCTGGGCTACCTTAAGTTTTTCTTTGGGCTCAATTTTCAAAAGTGCCAGATCGGTCTGCTTATCAGTTCCGATAACCTGGGCCTGATATTCTAATTTACTGGAAAGCGTTACCAAAACCGAGATAGCTTTATCCACTACATGCTCGTTGGTCAAAATATAGCCCTTGTCATCAATGATTAGCCCGCTGGCCAAGGATTTATATTTCAAATCATTGATTTTATGCACCACTTCGATATGGACTACCGCCGGCTGAATGGATTTAGAGATTGAAATTATTACCTGCTGCAGGTCCTCAAAAAGTTGCAAGACCTCGGCCGGCTTGCCTTTGGCTGGAATGCTGGAGAAGCTAAGCAATACCAAGAAAGCTAAAATCAGAGTGGAAATTTTTTTTGACATGGTTCCTCTTTTTAAAATTAGTTTCGGCAACGCTTGCTTTTTCATTAATTAGAAACGCTTTTTATCCTTAGTTTATTTGTAATGTCTCTTTTTGCGATTCTCTTAAACGATTTTCTTTAAATTTGGTCTAATGTTCTGAAATGTATGCTAAAATATACCATCTCCCGAGCCATAAATATAACAATTTTTTGTAAGATTGGCTAACAAAATAAGCAAAATTTCGTATATTGTAGTCTAGATGAAGCAAACAAAAACATCTTTAATTCGGATTAACAAAAATTCAATCAGTTTCCTGCCCAAAATATATCCTAACCTAAAAAATACTTTTAAGGAGGTTTAATATGTTTAAGTCCTTTTCTGTAAAGAAGTTATTCGGTTGGGGGTTTATTTTTTTGGTCTTCACTTTAATGGGGATAATCATTGCCTCTAACCTGGATTTTTCTGCCGCATCCAAAGCTCAAAATACCGGCACCACCTTGGGTAAATCTGCCATGTTTTATGAAAACGGCAGCCCCTTTGTAGCGGTAGCGGAAAATGTCAGTCCGGCGGTGGTCAATATCAGCGCCAAAAGACAGGAAGAAAGAGATAGTCAGGACCGATATTTTCCCTTTGACGACGATTTTTTCAGAAGATTCTTCGGCTACCCTGCTCCCAAAACACCCCGAAAATTTGAAAGCAAAAGTTTGGGCTCCGGATTTATCTTTAAAAAAGATGGCTATATCCTGACCTGCAATCATGTTATTTCCCGAGGTGGAGACGGAAAAGTGGCGGAAAAAATTACGGTCAAACTGGCGGACGGCTCCGAATACAAAGCCGAAGTGATAGGGCGGGACCGGGAAACAGATGTAGCGGTCCTAAAAATCAATGCTAAAAAAGACCTGCCAGCGGTAGAATTAGGTGATTCGGATGAACTGCGGGTGGGTGAATGGTCAGTAGCCATAGGGAATCCTTTTCCTCAATACGGCTTAGACCGGACCGTAACCGTGGGTGTCATCAGTGCCAAAGGGCGCAAAGGGTTGTACTTCGGCGAAGGTGACACACCGGCTTTTCAAAACTATATCCAGACCGATGCTTCCATCAACCCGGGAAATTCCGGGGGTCCTTTGGTCAGTATCAAAGGAGAAGTAATCGGTATCAACGCCGCCATTACCAGCCCTTCCGGCGGGAACATCGGCATAGGTTTTGCTATTCCTATTAATACAGTGAAACAAATCCTCCCCGACCTGATGGGGAAAGGAAAAGTGGCCCGGGGATATCTGGGGATTAGTCCGGCAGATATTGACAATGATTTGGCTGAATCAATGAATTTAACCTCCACCGAAGGTGTTCTAGTGCAAAAAGTGGAGGCCAACACACCGGCCGATAAAGCCGGCTTAAAAGAGGGAGATGTAATATTAAAATTCAACGGAACTAAGGTGACTGGCGCTGACCAATTCAGATTTATGGTGGCAGAAACATCTCCCGGCAGCGAAGTCAACCTGGAAGTTTTGCGGGACGGAAAAACCATGACTCTGCAAACTCAACTGAAGGAAAGACCGATTACCGTTTCCCAGGCCCCGGAGGGAGAATCTGAAGAAGAGGAAAGCTGGCTGGGGGTAAGCGTGGCTACGACTACTAAAGATTTAGCTGAATATTACGGTGTCAAATACCGAATCGGTGTGATAGTAACCAACTTGGAGCCCGGCAGCCCGGCCGATGAGAAAGGGATTCAGGTGGGGGATATTATAATGAAAGTGGACGGGAAAAAAGTGAGCAACGGTGAAGAATACAAGAAGATTATAAACACTTTGAAGAAAAGAGAAAGAGCCATTGCCTTTGTGGTGAGCCGCGGAGAGCCGGGAAACACCGTATTTTTAGCCATTAAACCGGAATAAAACCCAGGAGGGAGAGGAGTTGAGCAAACCGTTCAAAAAATATAGGGGTGAAGAGAGGTCCTTGGATCTTTATCTAAAGGAGATTGGCCAGACTCCTTTAATTACAGCCGCCGAAGAGGTTTTCTTAGCCCAAAAAATCCGTCTGGGGGACCAAACTGCTTTAGATAAGTTGACCAAAGCCAATTTACGTTTTGTGGTCAGTGTAGCCAAACAGTATCAAAACCAAGGGCTTTCCCTGGCTGATTTAATCAATGAAGGAAACATCGGTTTAATCAAAGCCGCCAAAAGATTTGATGAGACCCGGGGATTTAAATTTATCTCTTACGCGGTGTGGTGGATCAGACAAGCTATCCTACAAGCATTAGCGGAGCAGTCCCGCATTGTCAGGTTGCCTTTGAACCGGGTCGGGACCTTACACAAAATCGGGAAAATTTCCAATTCTTTACAGCAGGAATTTGGCAGAGAACCATCAGCCGATGAGATTGCCAAAGAGTTAGCTCTGACTTCTTTGGAAGTTTCGGACACTTTGAAAATTTCCAATACTCATCTTTCTCTGGATTCCCCTTTTTCGGTCTCCGAAGACAACAGCTTGATTGATGTTTTAGAAGACCAGTTTCAGCCGGCTCCGGATGAGGCGCTTTTATCCGAATCTTTGAAAATTGAAATTGAAAAAGCGCTGGATACTTTATCTGCCCGAGAAGCGGAAGTGCTGGGTTTGTATTTTGGATTGAATCATGAAAAAGCTTTGACCTTAGAAGAAATCGGCGTGCGCTTCAATTTGACTCGTGAAAGAGTGCGTCAAATCAAAGAAAAAGCGATTAGGAGATTGCGGCATGCTTCTCGCAGTAAGGCTTTGAGGGCTTATTTAAATTAGCAAAATTCTTAAGTAACGAGAAAGGCGGAGAAGTGAAATACTTTTCCGCTTTTTTTTAATGAAATATCCCTTGACAAAAGGTTTTTAAGAGTTATCATAAAATAGAGTCCACTTTTTCTAGAATGGGAGAGATGTGAAAAAGTTTTTGAGTATCATCATAGTTTTGCTTCTAACGGGGATAGGGTATGCCCAAGACCCTGGCATCCCAGATACGGTTAATTTTGGAACTTGTCAGAGCTACATAGTTGCCGACGGGGATTCTTTGTATGGTAAAGTAAAAATCCCTCTTAGAATATTCAATGATGAGGCTTTAAGTGGTATTCAAGCGATATCTCTCAAATGGGGCGGCCCACTTTTATTTGACACTTCAGTTTTTTATGGTCAGAGAGCCGATTCAGCTAATTTAAAGTATTTCGGTTTTGATAACAATAAAAAGGCGGTGCTTATCCAAGCCATAAGCTTCGGCCAGATGCCACCGGATACGGGGCTATTCTTATTCATGGTTTTTCAGGCCTACGATACAGGATTAGTTAAAATAGATACTTTTCGCCCAGGAGGGTGTCCAGAATGTCCGATTATGTTTGTTTCTCCTCAAGCCACAGATTGGGTCCCGTTGTTTGAATCCAAAGAATTTCAATTAATAAAATCAGATACTACTCCCGGAGACTTAAACGGGAACAATCTGGTCAACTTAGTTGATGTTGTAATTTTAGTTGATTTTCTTTTTAAAAATCAATATCAAGGTTTTCTTTTACCGGCTGCGGATGTCAACTCGGACTGCCTGATAAGATTAAGTGATGTAGTTTATCTGATAAACCATCTATTTAGAGATAGTGAAAAACCAAAACCTGGCTGCGCTTTTTAGCTCGTAGACCCACGTTGTCCTCAACGTGGGATTAATTTTGATTTTCCCAGCTTGAGACAAGCTGGGTCTACTGGCTCTCCTGACGGAACAGAAATGATTATCAGCCTGCCTTACTATTAAATTCCTCTTTCAATATCCCCATCATAATCACATCATGATATTTCCCATCCTCAAAATGTCCCTCCCGTAAAATCCCTTCTTTTCTAAAGCCGCATTTTTCATAAGATTTAATAGCCCGCAAGTTGAAATCCCACACCCTCAAATAAATCCTGTGCAGATTCATCCGATTAAATGTAAAATCCAGCAGGGTCAAAACCGCATCGGTGCCGTAACCTTTATCCCAATCCTCTTTTTTCCCAATCACAATTCCCAGTTCAGCATTGCGGTTTTTCCAATTGATTTTATGCAGGCCGATATTCCCCAGATACACTCCCTCTTTAGTTTCAAAAGCAAATACTTTATCTGTAGCATCAAAATTGTGGATATTTTCTAACCATTTCTCTTCCTGTTCCTTGGAAACCGGATACAGAAAAAATGAGGATAGATTCTTGGTTATCTCCGGGTCATTCACCCAGCGCATCACAGAATCTAAATCCTTTCTCTCCAAAGCCCGGATTCTGACTAATTTTCCTTCCATAATGATTTTGGAGCTAAGGTTATCCCACCTTGAGACAAGGTGGGTCTACGAATGTCCGTCAGGAGTAGCTCCTGACGGAACCGTTAAAAATTTTCCTTCATTTATTACCCAAACGCTAAAAGTTGGTCAAGCGGTCTATCAAGCCTCTCTGAACTGCCAGATGCTCAAAGAAACGATAAATTATAACTGATAAATAAACCAAAATTAAAGTTGAAAGAGTTAAAATGAAAAATAACTCTAAATTACTTATACTTGATAATACCTGACACATCTTTTCGCCGGTGATATATCTGCGGGCCAGCTCAATCCAGTAGGTCAAGGGATTGATTAAGGAGATTTTTTGCAGCCAGCCCGGTAAAACCTCAATTGGGAAAATCGCTCCGCTGACTAAGAAAAATAAACCAGCCACCCCTTCGGTCAGATAAAAACTGTGATGGGCAGTCACCATGGAGACCGCCGCCAAAATCACACCCAGAGCCGCAATCCCCAAAAGTCCGATGCCCGTAACCAACACCAGCATAGGATAATTTACCGCAGAGAGGTCAATCGGAATTTTTAAAACCAGCATTCCAAAGGCAATCGTGGCAATAACGGCAAAAACTGTAATGAATAACTTGGCGGTGCCTCTTCCGAAAAGATAAAAATACATTTTAGCCGGGGAGATAAAAATATATTTCAGCATCTGATAATGCTCCCGGTCTTCGTGAATAGTCCAGGCCACGCCGTACAAAACATTCCCCACAAACATAAAAAAAGCGTTCCCCAAATACATAAAGGTCAGATTGTAACTTCCGCTTGCCTGAGCATTGCCGGATTTGGCAATCACCCAGTACATTACCACTAAAATCATGGAAGAGGCCAGGGGCCGGACCACCGAATAGACAGCAAAAATCCACCAGTCAGCCCAGTTGGATTCCATCTTCCAGCCCAGCCAGGAAGCCAGTTTTAAAGTTTTAGTGTGAGTAGAAAAATTCTGATTCATACTATTGCCACTTTAAAGTTAGACGTCCCTGTTTTTTCCCCAAATTCTCCATAAACAAAAGGGCATAATGAGATATCCAGATATAGAAAATCGATAAACCCAACAGCAGTAAAATTTCAATCTTCACATCCAAAAAGCCCAGGGTCTTGCCAGTTTTAAAACAGAGCTGCCTCATCCCGTCTAAACCCAGACTAATCGGAATGGCAGAGGCAAACATAGCTACCGTATAACCCAGAGTTTTAACCGGGAAAAAAAATCCACCCAGAAGATAGATCGGCTCCTGAAATAAATTAGAAGTGTGCCAGGCCTCCCTCCCCCATAACATAAATAGGGAAGCAAAAAACATCCCCATGCCATACAAAGCTATCATGGTCAAAATAAAAATCAAAAAAAGTTCAACAACACCGCTGATGAAAAAATTAACTCGGAAAATTAAGCTACCAAAAACAAAAACCACCACTGCTCTTAAAGTAGCGTAAAATATTCCACCAATCGCCATTCCCAAAAGAATCGACATTCGGGAGATTGGGGCAATCAAATACAGTTCCAGATTTCCCATCTCTTTTTCCCAGTAAAATTGAGAAGCCATGGACCACAAGACATTCATCCAGTAAGCAGTCATAGCTCCACCCAAAATTACAAAACCAATGTATTCCTCCGGTGCCCTCAAAGCTTTGTAGACATAGACAAAAGCGGCGGTGTTCAGAAGAGGCAGAACCGTTTCAGACAAAATCCAGGACGGCTCCCGGTTAGCCCCCACAATCCGGACGTAAGCCCGGGCCCAGATAGATTTAAGATTGGTTTTTAAATCAGTTTTCACTTTCCAGACTCCTTCCGACTAAAGCCACAAACACATCTTCTAAAGAGGGGTCGGTCTTACTCAAGGAAATAATTTTAGAGCCGTTGCTGCTCAAAGCTTGGGTCACCTGAGAAATAGCCGAGTCATTTTCCAGAATAAATTTCAATTCAGTTCTGCCAATATTATGTTTATGCTCCAGAGCAAATTTTTTGACCCCCGGTAGCTGGGAGAAATGTTCAAAATTTTCATCGGTGAGATTTATTTCAATATGCACGATAGTTTCCTTCCTCAGAAGTTTTTTCAAATTGGAAGGGGAATCACAGGCAATCACCTTGCCGTGGTCAATAATAGCAATCCGGTCGCACAGCTCATCGGCTTCGGCCATATAATGAGTAGTCAGAAGCACAGTTTTCTGGGAATTATTTTTAACCCAGTTGGCAATATATTTCCTGACCTCACGCGCAATCTGCACATCCAGCCCTAAAGTGGGCTCATCAAAAAATAAAATCTCCGGGTCGCTCACAAACCCCCGAATCACGTTCATCTTCTGTCTCATCCCGGTGGAAAGCTTTCCGATTCTGGTTTTGGCAAATTCATCCAAACCAAATAGCTTAAGTAAGGTATCGATTCTTTCATAGGCAATTTTTTTAGGGACGCCGTAAAATTGGGAAAACATCCACAAGTTTTCCCGGACATTCAAAATGCCGTAGCCGGAATGCTCTCCTCCGGAAACCATATTAATCCTTCTTCGCACCAGAGCCGGATTTTTGACCACATCTACTCCGTCCACCAGGGCGGTTCCGGAAGTGGGTAAAAGCAAAGTGCACAGAATCTTAATCAAAGTAGTTTTTCCGGCACCGTTGGGCCCCAGAAGCCCGAACAGCTCGCCTTTGTTGATGGTCAGGTTGACCTCTTCCAGGGCCGTAATGAAAGAAGGTGCGGGCTTGTCTTTGGCCTTTTTAATTTTAAAAGTCCGATTCAGTTTTAAAGTTTCGATGGCATGATTCATTTATTTTATCCGTCAAAAAACCGCGACTTCTCGGATAAGCCACGGTTAAATTTTTTACCTTGAGCTTTCCTCAATAGTTTGAAAAGGGGTCTGACTTTTATAGAACGTAAAATCTCTACCCTTTGCTTGACTGCCTGGATAAGTCTATAATTATAAAAAAATCAGAGTTTGTCAAGTTGTTTTACAACTGCTGGAGTCTTGAAACTTCCAAGCAAAATTTTGTTCTTCAAATGAATTTTGAATATTTATTAAAATCCCATAAAATTTTAAGTACAAAAAAATTTTCAAAAAAACAAAAAAAGTTCTTGACAAAAAAACTCAACAACTTATTTTGGTTGTGAGAATAAAATTTTTGAAATTTCGCTCTTTTTAAAAAAAGAAAAAGTTTGCAGCAGGTTCTTGGTTGCATAGCTTTGATTAGCTGTAGCAGTATAAACCCTAACCTCTAAAAACAGAGGAGGTGAAGAAAGATAATGCCGACCAAGAAGAAAAAGATGAAGAAGGCCAAGAAGCGCAAAAAAATGTAACACAGTTGCTTTTTTGCCGGAAAGTCCCGATTTTACTCGGGACTTTCTTTTTGGTGGATTTTTTGTAGAGACTTGATTATATACTAAGGCATGTCTGGCAGAAAATTTATCTTATATCAATTTCCGGCTATTTTTTACGCCCTCCTGATTTTTGCCATCTCCAGTATCCCCCATTTGAATCTTCCCAACCTGCATCTAAAATTTCAGGATAAGCTGTTTCATTTTTTGGAATATGCCATCTTTGCCTTTTTGCTAAGTCGGGCTTTTTCTAATAGCTCAAATTCTTTCTTCAAGGAGAATTCCGGGTGGCTGACTTTAGGTTTGGGTATTTTGTATGCCTTGGGAGATGAATCCTATCAAAAGACGGTACTGGGAAGAAGCAGTGAATTTTATGATTTTGTAGCGGACTCGCTGGGGATTGTTTTGACTTTAACGGTAATAAAATCTTACCAGAAGTTTAGGGCATCTAAGGTTTGACAACAAGCTTTTACCAGGTTTTTGTAGCTAAATAGCGGATTTACCGCCTTGACATTGCCGATATAAATATTATAATTATTAAGCAAAGGTGCGTAAAAAAGAGGGATTCCAAAAGTTCTTAAATCGGCTCCAAAGGATAAATAAAGAGAACCCAGCATTTAAAATTTCCAACATAATTCTATAAAAGTTTGTTAATCAACTTCCAAGAGCTGAAAAGAACCCATACCTGCGGAGAGCTAAGAAAAAACCACTCCGGGACCAAAGTCATTTTGAACGGGTGGGTCCACAGCTATCGCAATCATGGCGGTTTGGTATTCATTGATTTAAGAGACCGCTACGGCATCACTCAAGTTGTCTTCAACCCTCAAATCACCGACCCTGAAACGGTCAAAAAGGCCGGAGGATTACGAACTGAATTTGTAGTGAGCGTCCAGGGAATAGTGCGGGAAAGACCGGCCGGTGCGATCAATAAAGACTTGGCCACCGGCGAAATCGAAGTCGAAGGACATAAACTGGTAGTATTAAATGAATCCAAAACTCCCCCCTTTGAAATCACAGACAACCCCAATTGCTCCGAAGAATTAAGATTAAAATATCGTTATTTAGATTTAAGGCGGGCTCCCTTACAGCACAGAATAAAAATCAGGCATAAAGCCGCCAAAGCGGTGCGAGATTATCTGGATTCAGTCGGTTTTTATGAGATTGAAACCCCTCTTTTAATCCGCTCCACGCCGGAAGGTGCCCGGGATTTCATCGTTCCCTCCCGAGTCAATCCGGGAAAATTTTATGCTCTACCCCAATCTCCTCAATTATTCAAGCAGATTCTGATGATTTCGGGTTTTGACCGCTATTTCCAATTAGCCCGTTGCCTGCGAGACGAAGATTTGAGAAGTGACCGGCAGCCAGAGCATACTCAGATTGATATAGAGATGGCTTTTGTGACGCAGGACGATGTTTTCACCACAGTGGAAGGGATGTTGGCTTTTGTGTGGGAGAAGATTTTGAATATAAAACTTTCCATTCCGTTTCCTCGTCTCATATATAAAGATGCTTTAGAAAGATTCGGCGTAGACAAACCGGATATCCGTTTTGGTATGGAGCTTTTTGATTTGACTGAGAGCTTAAAAAATTCCGAGCTGAAAATTTTCTCCGAGACCATCAAAAACAAAGGAATAGTCAAGGGGATAAATTTCAAACAAGGGGCTAAATTAAGCAAAAAAGAGATTGATGAATTGGAAGATTTCACCAAAAAACAGGGGGCAGGCGGACTGGTTTCCCTAGCCATTTTGGAAAATGAAATTAAGTCACCCATCGGTAAATATCTGAAAGAAAATGAAATAAAAATTATCAAAGAAAAAGCTTCGGCTCAAGTCGGGGATTTAATCTTGATCGTAGCCGGCAAACCTAAAATCGCTTATGATTCTATCGGAAAATTAAGGGTGGAAACCGGCAGAAAATATAATCTAATCGACAAAAATAAATGGAATTTTTTGTGGATTACGGAGTTTCCTCTGTTTGAATATCACTTGGAGGAAAAAAGATTTGACGCCATGCATAATATCGTGACTTCTCCTTTCGCCGAGGATATGGAAAAATTGGAAGAAGGATTTAAAACCAAAATACCCTCAGACAGTCCGGACCATCCCTGGGCTAACATCCGAGCCAATCAATATGATTTAGTCCTGAATGGAAGTGAAATCGCCTCCGGGGGTATCAGAAATCACCGAAGAGATATTCAGCAAAAGATTTTCAACGCTTTGGGAATGACAGATACCCAGGCTGAAAGAAGGTTCGGTTTCTTATTGGAAGCCCTGGAATACGGCGCCCCTCCCCACGGAGGAATTGCCCTGGGGTTTGACCGGATAGTGGCTTTGATGACCGGGGTAGATTCCATCCGGGAAGTAATCGCCTTCCCCAAAACTACTGCGGCCCAATCCTTGATGGACGGCTCTCCGGCTGAAGTGGAAGAAAAACAATTAGAAGAGCTGGGGATTAAATTGGATTTGAAAAAAGATAAAAAGTAAAACAGTTTCAGATAGAAGTGATCGGTAAAACCATCTCTCATTACAAAATTTTAGAGAAATTAGGTGAAGGGGGGATGGGTGTGGTCTATAAAGCCCAGGATACCAAGCTAAACAGACATGTTGCACTCAAATTTCTTCCTCACCATTTGACCGATAACGAAACTGAACGGGCTCGTTTCCTGCAAGAAGCAAGGGCAGCTTCAGCCTTGAATCACCCTAACATTACTACCATTCACGATATATCAGAAAACAAGGGACAGCATTTTATAGTAATGGAGCTTATCGCAGGACCCAATTTAAAGGAACTGTCCGCAACAAAGTTGGAATTGGGCAAAATTATCGAAATTGCAGTCCAGTTTTGCCAAGGTTTGCAGGCGGCCCATGAAAAGGAGATAGTTCATCGAGACATAAAATCTGATAATATAAAAATCGCCCCTGAAAATCGGGTCAAGATTATGGATTTCGGGCTGGCCAAGCTAAAGTCAGCCGCTCCGCTCACTAAGGCAGGCACTACCCTGGGGACGGTATCCTACATGTCTCCGGAACAAGCTCAAGGAAGGGAAGTTGACTATCGGACCGACCTCTGGTCTTTTGGAGTAGTGCTGTATGAGATGCTGACTGGAAAGCTACCTTTTCGAGGAGAGTACGAGCAGGCGGTAATATACTCCATCCTGAATGAAGAGCCTGAACCGGTGACCGGTTTGAGGTCAACAGTACCCGTGGAATTGGAGCAGATAGTAGACAAAGCCCTGGCCAAAGATGTCAACCAGAGATATGAGAATGCAGATCAACTTTTAAGAGACCTGCGTCAGGTCCAAGAAAGTCTCAAGGTAACCAGTGCCACAACTTCATCCAAGTCGATAGCAGTTCTTCCGCTGGACAATATTAGTCCAGATAAAGAGAATGAGTATTTCAGCGACGGCCTGACCGAAGAAATAATAATGAACCTGTCCAAGATAAAAGACTTAAAAGTCATCTCCCGTACTTCGGCTATGCATTACAAGGGGACCAAAAAACCGTTAAAGCAAATAGCCAAAGAGCTGCAGGTTCAGTATGTCTTAGAAGGGAGTGTCCGCAAGCAGGGCAGCGACTTGAGAATCACTGCCCAGCTGATCGATGCAGTGCAGGACGCCCATTTGTGGGCGGAAAAGTACAGCGGTACTCTGGATGATATTTTTGATATTCAAGAGAAAGTAGCAGAGAAGATAGTAGAAGCGCTTAAGGTTGAGCTTACTACAGGAGAACAGCAACAGTTAAGCAGACGTTACACTGAAGATACGGAAGCTTATCAATTATATTTAAAGGGCCGCTATTTCTGGAACACAAGGAGGGAAGAGGGGTTTAAAAAGGGCATCGAATACTTTAATCAGGCTATAGAAAAAGACCACAACTACGCCCTGGCTTACACTGGCTTGGCAGATGCTTATATTCTGATGCAAGTTTATTGTTATCTTCCTCCCCATGAGACTATGTCTAAAGCCAGAAGCGCCGCTCAAAAAGCACTTCAGATTGACCCGTTGCTGGCTGAAGCCCACGCCTCATTGGGACATATAAGAAGTCTTTACGACTGGGACTGGCCCGGGGCGGAGAGAGAGTACAAGAGAGCCATCGAATTAAATCCTGGGTATGCCCCGGCTTATATGTGGTATGCCATAACTTTTTTTGCCGTCCTGGGAAGACTGGAAGAAGCTTTATTACAAATCAAGAAGGCTCGAGAGTTGGATCCCTTGTCACTTATCATTAATAATGACGTTGGATTGATTCATTTTTTTGCTGGCCGATATGAACAAGCAATTGAGGAGTACCGCCGGACTTTGGAGATTGACTCACATTTTTTCATATCTCATCAGTCCTTAGGTTTGGCCTACCTACAATTGGGAAGATTCGACGAGGCCATTGCTGAACTTCAGCAGGCTTTAATACTTTCTAAGAACAGTAGCGTGGTTTTAGCTTCACTGGGCCAAGCCTATGGCTTCGCAGGTCAAATTAGCAAAGCTGAAGAAATTCTGGCAAGGTTAGAGGCTCTTTCAAAAGAGAGATATGTGTCCCCCTACGCTATGGCTCTCGTCTACGCCGGAATGAAGGATAAAGTTAAGACTTTGGATTGGCTCCAGAAATCTTATGAGGAGAGAATCCTGTTTATTTTGCATGCTCCTTTGAAGGTTGACCCGGGTTTCCGAATTCTTCATTCGGAGCCGAAGTATATTGAACTGCTTAAAAAAGTAGGTTTGGAAAAATGATCGGTAAAACCATCTCTCATTACAAAATTTTGGAGAAATTAGGCGAAGGGGGGATGGGTGTGGTTTACAAAGCCCAGGATACTAAGTTAGACCGCCTAGTGGCTCTGAAGTTTTTGCCGGAGCATCTTTTATATGACCCTACCTCCAAAGCCAGATTCATACAGGAAGCCAAAGGGGCCTCGGCTATCAATCATCCAAATATTACGACGGTATATGAAATTGATGAAGCTGAAGGAAAGTCCTTTATTGCTATGGAGCTCATCGAGGGAAAATCGTTAAAGACCTTAATTGAGGAAAAAGAGCTTCCGGTCAATAAAATAATAGATATGGCAATTCAGGTCTGTGAAGGTCTCCATAAAGCACATCAATCTGGTATAGTGCATAGAGATATAAAACCTGAAAATATTTTAATAGGAAAAGATGATTTAGTAAAGATTTTGGACTTCGGACTAGCCAAACTAAAGGGAACTTCCAGGCTGACTCAAACCGGTACAACTACCGGAACAGTAGCCTATATGTCCCCTGAGCAGGCCCAAGGAGAAGAGGTAGACCAGCGCAGTGATATTTTTTCGTTGGGGGTGGTGTTGTATGAAATGATTACTAATAGAAGCCCTTTTGAGGGGAAACATTCAGCGGCTATCATTTATTCGATTATAAACGAGACACCCCAGCCTTTAGCCAGATTTGACAATACAGCTCCGACCAAACTCCAAGAGATTGTGGACAAAGTCTTAGCCAAAGACAAAGGGGAGAGGTATCAACATATTGATGAACTGTTGGCAGACTTAAAAAGATGTAGAAAAGAATCGGGACAAGATGCAACAGCAACTAAAAAGGATAAAAAAGGTGTAGCGGTTTTATATTTTGAGAATCTTTCCTCTGATCCGGAGAGTGATTACTTCTCGGCTGGCATCACCGAAGATATTCTTACGGATTTGTCGAAGATCGAAAGTATTCGAGTGGCCTCCCGGAATGCGGTTTTGCCTTATAAAGGAAAAGCAGTGGATATTCCACTCTTGGGTAAAAAGCTGAATGTAGATGCCGTGCTGGAGGGAAGCGTGCGGAAAGCCGGCAACCGTATCCGAATTTCGGCTCAGCTGATTGATACCAAAGAGGGTTTTCACCTTTGGGCTGAAAGATATGATAGAGAATTAAAAGAGGTCTTTGACTTACAAGAAGAGATAGCGAAAAAGATTGCTTCGGCCTTGAAAATAAAATTATCTGAAAAAGAAGAAGAAAAAATAGCACAAAAATATAAAGGGAATTTGCAGGCCTATGATTATTATTTGAAGGGGAGAAATTATTATTCCAAATATACAAAGTCAGATATGCTAACCGCTATACAGATGTTCAAGAATGCTCTGGAGGTTGATCCTAATTACGCTCTGGCATACGCTGGTCTAGCTGATAGTTATTACCAGATGGTGGAGAAGAAATTGGACGACGATAAATCTCTAATGAATAAAGCAGAACAAGAGGCTCGGAAGGCATTGAGTATCGACCCCAATTGCTCTGAAGCTTATAAGGCCTTGGGGACTATCAGTGGTTACTTGGGTCGTTATAATAGTGGTTATAAACTACTGCGAAAAGCCCTGGAGATAAATCCCAATTATGAGCCAGCCCGGACAAACTTGGGAATCTATCTGATGACTTTGGGGGAATTCGAAAAAGCAGAGCACGAATTACTTTTGGCCCTGGAGCACGATCCTACTTTGCTTTTCCCCTGGATTGCTCTGTCTTTTCTATATCTTAAAAGCCAGAAGTATTCTCAGGTAGAGGCTTGTGCTAGAAAGCTAATTGAATCAGAGGAGTCCTCCTTCTATATAGTGGCAGGCCATTTTTTCTTAGCTAAGATGCATATGTATTTGCAGCAATACGAGAAAGCCTTCTCCCAGTTGCAGAAAGCTCTGGAGCTTCAGCCGAAAGAGCCTAGATGGATTTCTTGCTTGGCGGTTATATATGCTGCCAGAGGAGATTTAGAGTTGGCCCTCCAGACCATAGACGAAATGACCTTAGAGGAAGAGCCACATTTTCTGGTTTTCGAACATCTGATACAAAGCTATGCTATCCTACAGAAAAAAGAAAAAATGTATGAATGGATTAAAAAAGGAATATCCATCCATGTGTCGGATTGGGTATTTTTAGAATATGATCCTCTTTTGCATGCAATGCGAAAAGAGCCTGAATTTCAAAGATTATTACAAGAAATCAAAAATAAGATTATGAATTCAGAATGATTGGTATAGCTTAAAGCTAAAAAAATTTTAAAATATAAAAGGAGGAGTTAGTTGCAAAAGCAATTGGTGAAGAAGCTAAGCTTAGATGGGGATATCGACCAGAGAGTATTGTTCGGTCAAAACGGAGTTTTTTTGAGGATTATCGAAGAGGCCTTTGGTATAAAAATTATAGCTCGTGGTGAGACAGTTACCTTGGAAGGTGTTGAAAAAGATGTCAAACAGGTCGAAACGGTCATCCATGATTTAATTTCCCACCTGCGCAAAAATAACGAGCTCTCCGAGAGATATGTGCTCTATTCCATCAGCATGGTAAAGCAAAACGGAGTAGGCCCGGCCGAAGAGATAGAATCGGCGGCTTTGATTACTTCCATCGTTACCAAAGAAAGTATCAAACCCCGCACCGTGGGGCAAAAAGAGTATGTCAAAGCCATGGAGAACCATGATATTGTGTTGGTCATCGGTCCCGCCGGGACCGGAAAAACTTACTTGGCCGTAGCCACAGCCGTGGCGGCTTTGAAACAAAAAAAGGTCAACCGCATAATTTTGTGCCGACCCGCAGTAGAAGCCGGTGAATCTTTAGGATTTCTGCCGGGGGATATCCGAGCCAAAGTTGACCCGTATTTGCGGCCGGTCTACGACGCTTTACACGAAATGTTACCCTCTGATAAAATCCAGAAATTGATGGAACTGGGAACTATAGAAATTGTACCTTTGGCTTTTATGCGGGGGAGAACTTTGAACAGTTCCTATATCATCTTGGATGAAGCCCAAAACGCTACTTTAGCCCAGATGAAGATGTTTTTGACCCGGGCCGGAGAAAATTCCAAAGTCATCATCACCGGTGATATCACGCAGATTGATTTGACCGACAAAAAATCATCCGGCTTGATTTTATGTCAGAAAATACTGGAGAAGGTGGGGGGGATTAAGTTTGTGTACCTGACTGAAAAAGACGTGGTGCGTCACAGACTGGTGGCTGAAATAATCAAGGCATTTGAAAAATACGAAAAAGGAAGTTGAGCGTTTTTTAGTAAAATCTCACCCTATTCAGTTACTTAATGTCCAAAAATCTACCCAGAGCATTCGTTTACAATTTAAATAAAAAATCCCGGCTTAACTATACCTCCTTAAGAAAATTAGCTGAAAAAATTTTAGAAAAAGAGAAAACCAGAGCTGCTGTCAACCTGATTTTTGCCAATGACAGCTATATGAAGAAATTGAATTCCAAATTCCGGGGCAAAAATAAAACGACGGACGTGCTTTCATTTCCATTGGAATCGGAGTTGAAAAGGGATTCGGTCTTTTTAGGAGAAGTTTACGTTTCCTTAGAGCAGGCCCGAAGACAAGCCAAAGAATATGGGGTCAGCTTACATAAAGAACTCCAATGTTTGGTGGCTCACGGAGTATTACATCTGTTGGGATATGACCACCAGACTAAAAAAGAAACTCTGGAGATGAGAACAAAAGAGGAACTATATTTACGATAATAAGGTTCCTCAAACCCAAATTTTAACTCAAGAAATTAAATTTACAAAATTTGGCGAAACTGATATATTGAGTTAGCAATAGAAGGAGGGTTAGTCCTAATTGGTAAGGCAGCGGACTTGAAATCCGCCGGGTGAAAGCCCATGGGGGTTCGAATCCTCCACCCTCCGTAACAATTTCATTATACCGGTAAAATATCAGCCAAGGAGAGGTGGCCGAGCGGCTGAAGGCAGCTGCCTGCTAAGCAGTTGTGGGGGAAACTCCACCCCGGGTTCGAATCCCGGCCTCTCCGTTACAAACCTGTCTTCGACCCTGAAGGGTTCAGACCCTGAAGGGAGCGGAGTCGAAAGCGGTGCGGTTAATAAGCCAAGTGTTCAAACCATGGCGAAAATTGCTAAAGCGTTGGGCGTTCCAATGGAAGATTTGATAAAATAAACTTATGAATATGGAAATTATCAAAAAATACAAAGTGTTGCTTATCCTTGCTCTGGTAGTGATAGTGAGTATCTTTTTCTTTTTTTATCGTTTTTATCATAACGACGTTAAAGCACTAGAAGATTTTTTGGCTTCCTACGAAAAATTTGATAAAGCCATTTTAGATTTTTCCATAAGTAAGAATGATGACTTAGAGAGCAAAGCTGGCGACGCCTTTATAAAACTTAATATAAAGGCTACTTTTAGAATATCTTCTTTAATCAAAAACGACGCAGAACTCATGGACAAAGCTCGAGAGATCGCGGATCTTTCTGGAAAAGAGCTAGAGAGTCTTAGGGCCTACAAAAGAGCAATCCAAAGTAAAAATACTGGCTTGGATGGGTTGGCTAAAGAGTACGGTGATTTGACTAACAAAAGAAAAACTGCCTACGCTCGTTTTCGGGAGCTTGCTGAATTAAAAAATTAAATTAAGGGTTAAAGAATTTGCCGCCAAAGAAAAACTTGAAATCGTCCTTTCCGCTCCGGTTCCCGCCCTCACTTACAAGTTTCGGTCGGGCAGGCAAGGCGAGGCGGGCTGAAGGGGGGTGTGGGGGGAATTCCTCCTGCCGAGTCCAGTCAGTTCGGTTCGGATATTTTCAAACAGACACCGTATAATTCAAAGGGAGGAAAAGATGGCCAATATAAAAATCACTGTCAGTCAAAATGGACCTTTAAGAATTGAAGGGGAAATTAATATCTGCGATGCCCAAGGAAATACTTACGGCTTAGCCGGCCGAACTATGATTTCTTTATGCCGTTGCGGAAATTCTAACAATAAACCTTTCTGCGACGGTACACATAACAAAATCGGTTTTCAACATGAGCCAACGGCATTTGAACTGCCCCCTATGAAGCCAAAAGTTTAAATTTTCTTGACATTTTGTGAGTAATTTGATATAGTTGGCACAAATACTTAAATGGAGCTAATTAGATGACTTTAGTAGATATCTGGCGACCGGGTATAGCTAAGACTTATACAAACCTTCTTTACAACACCATCCTAGTAATAACTGCTAGTTTGTTGGTGGCTCTTTCGGCTCAAATAGCAATACCATTGCCATTTACGCCAGTCCCTGTAACAGCTCAAACTTTGGCAGTGTTGTTGATTGGAGCAGTTTTAGGGTCTGCCAGGGGAGCTTTGGCTATCTTGACATATCTGGCCGAAGGTGCCGCTGGTCTGCCGGTATTTGCCGGTGGAAAGGCAGGTTTGGCTTGGCTGGCTGGTCCGACTGGCGGGTATCTGATTGGATTTGTCATAGCTGCTTTTGTAACTGGTTATCTAGCAGAAAGGAGATGGGATAGAAATATTTTAACCGGTTTTCTGGCAATGCTGATTGGTAACGTCATCATTTTTGCTTTTGGTTTGTTGATTTTAGGGGGTTATGTGGGATTTGATAAAGTTTTGGCTTTGGGATTTTACCCCTTTTTAATCGGTGATATTGTCAAGCTGGCTTTAGCGACCTTTCTTCTGCCTTTGGGCTGGAAAGCCCTGCAAATATCTGGAAAAATTTAAGTTTGTCTGTAGCGGTGCGATTCATCGCACTAATTATAAATGGTCGGATAAATCCGACCGCTACGAATAGCTTATCTTAACCCATCTTTTCTTGACTAAGTACTCCCTCAAATATTATCTTTATCTTCAATTCTTGACCCTTAGAACGAATTTTAACTCGATTAGGAGGAGCCAATGTTTAGAACTTCAGTAGTAAAAAGATTCAAAACTCTATTTTTTGTCTTATTTTTAGCTTCATTAATACCTGCCTTAATTCAAGCCCAATCAGTTTACAAGTACCCCGCCAGCAAAGCAGAAGTTGTCTATGACACTTTGCATGGTGTGGTAATTTCCGACCAGTATCGCTGGCTGGAAAAACAGGAAGACTCGGCCGTGGAGGACTGGGTAGCTAAAGAAACTCAGTTTACTCGCTCAATTTTGGATACTCTGCCACATCGAGATGAAATTTATTCCCAGCTGAAAAAACTTTATGATTTGACCACCATCTCCAGTCCCAGCATTTACGGCGAGAAATACTTCTTTTTCAAAAGAGAAGCCGGCCAGAACCATTCTGTGGTTTATGTCAGAGAAGGAAATCACACAGCCCCTGCCAGAGTGGTTTTAGACCCTAATACTTTCAGCACTGATGGAACCGTGGCTTTGGACTGGATGCATCCTTCACCGGAAGGAGAGCTGATTGCTTACGGAAAATCGGAAGGTGGGAGTGAAATTTCTACTCTTTACCTTCGAGATGTCACTACTGGTAAAGATTTGGATTTGAAGATTTCCTATACTCGGGCTGCCAGTGTGGCTTGGTTAAGGGACTTATCTGGATTTTACTATACCCATTATCCTAAACCTGGAGCTGTGCCTGAGGGAGATGAGAAATATTTTCGAAAAGTGTATTTCCACAAAATGGGGGATAATCCAGAGAATGACCAATTAATTTTTGGAGAAGGTAGACCCAAAGAAGAATGGTGTGACATTGAGCTTTCCTCTGACCACCGCTATTTAATGCTTTCGGCCTCGTTGGACTGGACCAAAAACGATTTGTGGATTCGGGGAGTAAACCAAACCGGAAGTTTTATACCCATAGCAGAAAAACTAGATGGATCTTTTGGGGGGGATGTTTTCGGAAATACCTTGTATTTGTTAACCAATTACCAGGCGCCTCGCTACAAGATTATGACCACACCGGTTAACAATCCCAAAATGGATAACTGGGAAGAGTTAGTTCCAGAGCAGAAAGGGGTTATCAGGGGGTTTCGAATTGTAGGTGGAAAATTGGTTTTATTGATGAGTGAGGATGTGGCTTCTAAAATTTATATTTATTCTTTGGATGGGAAAAAAGAAAAAGAGATTCCTTTGCCTACTTTGGGTTCAGTGGGTGGTATAGACGGTAAACAGGATGGAGATGAGCTTTTCTTCTCTTTTACTTCTTATTTTTATCCCCCCACAGTTTACCGCTACGATATGAAGACCGGCAAATTAGAAGAGACCGATAAGATGCAGCTGGATTTTGATCTGTCAGCTTATGAGGTTAAACAGATGTTCTATAATTCTAAAGACGGCACCAAAATACCCATGTTTATCGTCAATAAGAAAGGTTTGAAATTAGATGGAAACAATCCTACCTTACTTTATGGATATGGCGGCTTTGATATCAGCCTAACTCCCAGTTTCATCCGTGGAATTTATGTCTGGTTAGACCGAGGCGGAGTTTATGCGGTTGCCAATATCCGTGGTGGAGGAGAGTATGGCCGAACCTGGCATGAAGCCGGAAGGTTAGAAAGAAAGCAGAATGTTTATGATGATTTTATTGCGGCCGGAGAATGGCTGATTGCGAACAAATACACCAACAACCAAAAGTTAGCCATTCAGGGAGGAAGTAATGGTGGTCTTTTGATGGGAGCTATGTTGACCCAGAGGCCGGATTTGTTTAAAGCAGTGGTTTGCCAGGTACCACTTTTAGATATGTTACGTTATGAAAAGTTTAAGATTGCCAGATTATGGATTCCGGAATATGGCTCTGCTTCTGACCCCGCTCAATTTAAATGGCTGTATGCTTATTCCCCTTATCAAAAGGTCAAAGAGGGAACCAAATATCCCGCAACTATGATTACCACCGGAGTCCAAGACTCCCGAGTTGACCCGATGCATGCTTTTAAAATGACGGCTTTGTTGCAAAAAGCCAACTCGGGACCAAATCCAATTCTATTGCGTGTTGAACCTAAAGCCGGTCATGGAGCCGGTAAACCGGTTTCTAAAATTCTGAATGAACAAACCGATATCTGGGCGTTCTTACTGTGGCAGTTAGGAGTGGATAAACAACTGGCCGGGAAATAGTTTTTTCTCTGATGTTATTTTTTGCAATTACAAATTTATAAGGAGAGCTAAATTTATGTGGAGAAGAATCAACTTACTAATTATTTCTGTAACCTGTTTAACAATGCTTTCGTGTTCTCAAAAAAAGGAAGCCACTATGAAACTGCATCAGATCTTTGATTCCTATTGGGAATATAGATTAAAAGCTGATCCGACTTTTGCCACTTACATTGGTGACCACAGATATGACGACAAATTGGCTGATTTTTCTGAGCCAGCTTTTTATGCCGAACTGGATACTTTAAAAAATTATTTAGCAGAATCAGAAAAAATAAGTAAGAAAAATTTGTCTGAAACAGACCGAGTCAGTCTTTTAATTTTTCAAAGAGTCATCAAAGATGGAGTAGAAGGGGCTAAATTCAAACCTTATGTCTTTCCTATTTCACAACAGAATGGACCACATGTAGATTTTCCCCAGCTGATTTCCTTTCATCCCTTCAAAACTCAAACAGATTATCAAAATTACATCACTCGCTTAAATCTTTTTCCCAAACAGATTGATGACATCATCGCCAATATGCAGAAAGGTGTAGCAGAAGGATTACTGCCGGCCCAGGTCAATATAGAAAAAGCCATCCCTCAAATAAAAGCTCAAATTGTCACCAAACCAGAGCTTTGCGAACTTTATAAGCCGGTTAAGAAATTTTCGGCAGATTTTTCAGCTCAAGTCCAGCAAGAAATAACCCAGCAAGTTTCCCAGGCCATTTTAAATTCAATAGTTCCCTCTTTCAAAAAACTTTTGGATTTTGTTCAAAATCAATATCTGCCCAAATGTCGCAAAGAAGTGGGCATCTGGGCTTTGCCGGATGGGAAAGAAAGATATGAGTTTTATGCCCGAATCCATACTACCACCAATTTGACCCCGCAGGAGATTTCTGATATCGGGAAAAAAGAGTTAGAATGGATCCACACAGATATGAATAAAATTAAAGAGCAGGTCGGCTTCAAGGGAACTTTGCAGCAATTTATGCAGCATTTGAGAACTGACCCCAAATTTTACTACAGTTCCAAAGATTCATTAATGAACGGTTTCCGTCAAATTTTAGTTAAAATGGATGCTAAATTACCGGAGCTTTTTGGACGTTTACCCAAAGCCAAATGGGATTTAAAGGAGATTGAATCATATCGTGCCGACGCAGCACCGGATGCTTATTATTATTCCGCCCCGGAAGATTTTTCCCGTCCCGGTTATTTTTATGTCAACACATCGCACCTGAATATGCGGCCCAAATATACCATGGAGGCCTTGGCTTATCATGAAGCAGTCCCGGGACATCATCTGCAGGGATCTATTCAGCAAGAGTTACAAGACCTCCCCAAATTCAGAAAGCATGAATGGTTCACCGCTTTCGGAGAAGGCTGGGCTTTATATTCTGAAGGACTCCCCAAAGAAGTGGGATTTTATTCTGACCCTTATTCTGATTTTGGCAGACTTACTTTCCAGGCCTGGAGAGCCACCCGTCTGATTGTGGATACCGGGATTCATTATTTCAAATGGTCCAGACAGCAGGCGATTGATTTCTTCAAGCAAAATACAGGATTGTCCGAGCATAATATTATTTCAGAAGTTGACCGCTACATCGCCTGGCCCGGGCAGGCCTTGGCTTATAAGATTGGTCAACTCAAAATTCAAGAGCTAAGGGATAAAGCGGAATCTGAATTGGGTGAAAGATTTGATGTTAGGGCTTTTCATGATAAGGTTTTGGAAGAAGGGAATTTGCCTTTGGATGTGTTGGAAGAGCATATTAATAGGTGGATTGAGGAAGTGAAAGGCAAAGCGTAGTTTTCAGGTGAGAAAGTTTCTTTGTAAATAATTAGGGCGGAGATAAACTCCGCCCCTACGCGTCTATTTTATCAGTGTCAACTTACGTGTCTCAGAATAAATGCCCGCTGTCAGCCGATAATAGTATACTCCAGATGCCAAATGAGCCGCGTCAAATTGAACCGAGTGTGTTCCGACCTGTTTCTCCTCATCAACTAGAGTAGTCACTAACTGACCCAGTACGTTGTAAATCTTAATCTTCACCAGTGACGGCTCTGGCAGGGAGTAGGAGATAGTGGTGGTGGCGTTGAAGGGATTGGGGTAGTTGGCCGACATTTTCGATTTCATCGGCAAAGATTTGGATTTGAGCTCATCATCAGGCAGCCAGTCAAGTTCTTTATCAGCTAGAACGCTGTCATCCATTATAATGGCAGGGGAGGTCTGGGCTTCGGTGTTGTTGTGTCCTTCTCCTCGTCCGGTCAGATAGGTATGAGTGTGACTTTCCAGCGCCTTCCATAACTTCTCAATCTCCTCTTCTACGTCGATTCCTATGGAAACCTTGAGCTCATTCCACCACAGACCCCAATTTCCATCCATATAATCGAGATAAACCGTTGCATTCGAGGCGCTCTTTCCTTCGCAATGAATGGTCAGCCCCAGCCGGTAGGTATGTCCCCGAATAAGATTAGCCGACAGGGAGTTTACGGTGGAACCGTTGTCCAGTCCAAATCCGACATCTATGATGTCAATGCCGATAAAACCATCTGTGGTCATGCTGTGAAGGGTGGCTGACCTGACGACTTTTCCACCTGCAGACAGGTCGTATAAAGTGAGGGTCACTGTACTTTTGACGTCGTTAAATCCGGTAAACACCCCGTACAGAGTCCAGCCGCCAGCCCACTCTATATCATAACTGATTGTTCCGTCAACCTCATTTCCAGCATTGTTCGAGTCAGAACTGATGAGGAAATCTGTGTAGACTGTGGTTGCAACGAACTTCTTACCAGCAGTGAAATTAGAAACATCGAAAAAGACTTCGGCGGTGTTGGCAGTAGCGTCACAATCGTTTTTACACCCTACTAGGCAATCCCCGAACGGCCCGCCAGAGGAGAAGCTGCAGTCCTCGGCTTGCAGAGGGGGGCTGGTTTCGCCCGGGTTTATTACTACATCTGCACGGGACTCTTTTCCCGTTAAAAGTGAGACAACAGATACGACAATGAAAAGGAGTAATATTAACCCAAGAGAATTTAATTTTTTCATGACTGCAGCAAACCTTTCTTTCGCCGCTGAGTAGACAGACTAGCAGCAAATTTTGCCTGGGGTTGAAACCCTTGGTGTAACCAGTTAACCCGTAGGATATTAAATGTGACCTGGAGTCAACTTCTATACTAGTATAACTTATTTCTACTTTTTGTCAACAGGGTTTTTATCTTTAATGCAACCGGCAAGTGCGTCGGGCTTGGACAGTTCAGTCCCGACAATCCCATTACTTCTTAATTATATTTGAGGAACTGTCAGGAGTAGCTTCTGACAGAACTAATTAAATCTTGATTTTCAACTTTTAGCTTGTTTTTTTATGTACTCCTCCATACGCTTCTGCAGCTCCTCGGGTGGAACATCCTCAATATGAGTGGCAACCCACCAGTGGTTACCGCAGGGATCTTTAACACCGCCGTGGCGGTCCCCATAAAACTGGTCAGCCGGCTCCATGACCGACACCGCACCGGCTTTGATAGCCTTTCTAAAAGTGGCGTCAGCATCATTTACGTACAGATATATGGAGGCGGGCATAGGTTTCCACTCTCCTCTGGCTTCCCCCAGCATAATAGTGGAGTCACCAATTTTTACCTCGGCGTGCATGATAGAACCATCGGGCCAGGCGTGACGCTCTTTTTCTGTGGCATCAAAAGCGTGCCGGAGAAAATCAATTAAGGCAGCCGCACCCTGAACTATCAGGTACGGTATAACAGAATGATATCCGTCCGGAATAGGTTTGACTGTCATTGGCTTTATCTCCTTCTGTTAATGTTGATGATATGAATTTCTAAATTTTAATTGGGTTGTCAAGTAAATAAGATAAACTGGCTAACATATTATGATTCTATTTCAAATATTTTTTAAACCAACCAGAAATGCGATTCAACCTCTCAATTCTCCTATCCGGTCTTCCGGTTCGGGATAATCCGTGAAATTCTTCCGGGAATCTGACAAAATCGACTTTTCTTTTCAGAATTTTCAGAGCCGCAAACAGCTGCTCGGCCTGCTCGATATGACATCTCAAGTCGTTTTCATTATGCAAAATCAGAAGCGGAGTCCGGATATTTTTCACATAATAAATAGGGGACATTTTTAAAAGCCGCATCCAGTCTTCCCAGGGCTGACAGCCCAATTCCCGGTAATCATCATAGCCGATATCCGAACTGCCGAAAAAAGAAATAAAGTTCACCACACTCCGTCCGGTAATGGCAGCTTTAAATCTATTGGTATGCCCCACAATCCAGTTGGTCATGTAACCTCCATAAGAACCACCGGTCACGCCTAATCTCTTCGAATCCACATAAGGTTTTTTACCCAAATAATCCACACCCGCCATAATATCTTTGTAATCCGCATTTCCCCAGTCTTTATGATTGCCGGCCGCAAATTTTTCTCCGTATCCCTGCGAACCTCTGGGATTGGAATAAAATATCACAAATCCCAGAGCTGCCAAAAACTGAAACTCATGAAAGAAAGCATTGCCGTAAAGCACTCTGGGTCCGCCGTGAATCTGCACCACGGCCGGATATTTTTTTCTGGAATTGAAATCAGGCGGCTTCATAATCCAGCCCTGAATCTTGGTGCCATCAAAAGAAGGGAACCAGAATTCCTCCGGTTTAGAAAGATTTAGTTGGTCTAAGATTTCCTGGTTAGCCGAAGTCAATTTTCGAGCTTTCCCACCACCGCTATTTAAAACCCAGACATCCCCGGGATTCCCGACATCAGCAATCAAAGCCGCAATTTTGCCGGTTTTTCCGTTCAGATGGATATCAGCCGTTCTAAAAGAACCGGTCAAAATTTTGGAAATTTGTCCCTGCAGATTCACTGAATAGATATGTGAATTTCCGGAATCACTGACTACAAAAAAGAGCCGCCGGCTGTCGGAAGACCAGAAAGGGGGAGCTACGCCATGCACGTCTCCGGTATCGGTGATGACCAAATCCTCACACATCCGGTCCAATTTTGGTGTCAGATTCCGGGCTGAATTTTTCTTATTTGGCTCCGCCATCCAAACCTGATAATTTCTTACTCCCCAGGTATCCTCCGGATAAATATGAGCTAAATAAGCAATTTTTTTCCCATCTGGCGACCAAGCTATAGCCTCCTTAGGTCCCAGGGGAGTGGAAATTTTCTTAAGATTTTTTCCTTCCGGGGAAATCAGCCAGATATCCTGTCTTAAAGGATTTAAATCCGGGTCTACTGAACGATTAGAAATAAAGGCAATCGCCTTTCCATCCGGAGAAAATCGGGGCCAATGCTCTTCATATTTTCCTCTGGTAATCTGTTTAGCCTGTCCGCTCTTGATATCACAAACCCAGATATGAAAACCGTCTTTGGGTAGCCAGCCGTCTCCGTCTAAGCGGTAAAAAATTCGGGTGATATGTCTGACAGTCGGCTGAACCGGTTTGCCATCTTTATCCTTGAAAATCTCATCTTTTCGGAAAGAATACGCTAAATACTTTCCATCCGGTGACCAGGAAAGCTGTTTGAAACTTCCTTCAGTTTCAATTAATTTAGCGGCCTCCCCGCCATCCCGGTTGATAATATAAATCCCCTGTTTTTCTCCTCTCTTGGATATGAAGGCAATCTGCCTTCCGTCCGGAGACCAGACCGGTGAGGAATCTTTGACTTTTCCGAAGGTGAATTGTCGGTTCTGTTTACTCTCGGTGTTGACCATCCACAGATTGGAATAATATTTGTTGTCTTTTTCATCTATCCATTCAACGCCGTAAACTATTTCTTTTTCATTCGGTGAAATGGCTACCGAGCGGACGAATTTTAAAGAAAATAAATCCTTGGCAGTGATATTTCTTTTTTTGACCATTTTTTCTCCTTGCTTCCTTCTCCTTAAAGGGATGGTAGCGGTCGGATTTGTCCGACAATCTTATAATGTGTGATGAATCACACCGCTACAAAGTCCCTAATCCCTGTTTTTATTACCCCGTGAGGGAGTCGAACCCCCAACCCTCGGATCCGAAGTCCGATGCTCTATCCAGTTGAGCTAACGGGGCGTTTTAATTAAGATAGCAGGTTGAAAGAAAATTTTCAAGAAAAGTTTCAGAGAATTTTTTTAAAACTCTGCTTGATTTTTAAGGGTGGGAATAAAACAAAAATTAAAATGGTGAAAATTGCTAAAGCCAGAGTGGGGATTTGAATCCACAACGGATCGATTTCGGGATAGACGATTTTTTCTAAATAATGGGATATAAAAGAGCCCTGATAAACCTGTTGGGGTGAGGCCTGTTCTCTGAGCTTATTTTCCAAGATAGTCAGGGGACAGTATTTTCCCAATACTGATAAGCCGGCTACGTAGAATATTCCGACTAAGTGCAGGGTTCGGAATTTCCACCAGTCTAATAAAGATTTTTTGAATGCTAAAGCATAAAGGGTAATGAAAAAGCCGACCAGCATAAAAATTATCCAGATTAGATGGACGAATATGACGGCATCAGCTAAGATTTGGTAAGACATAGATGGTTTTTTATAAATACGAAGGGTAAACTGAAATTTAATTTGACTTCTTTGGGATTTTTTTTAGATTGTGAAATTTGAGGCAAGTTTGAGTCCCTATCGTCTAGCCTGGCCCAGGACACCGCCCTTTCACGGCGGTAACACGGGTTCAAATCCCGTTGGGGACGTTTTTTTATAATATCCATTAGTAAAAAAATTTAATTTAAACAGAGTAGCGATATGCTATTTACCTGGCTCAGCCGGGATGGAAGACTGCTTTTTGCCTCCAAGATAGTCAGAAGCTTAGGTTACGGTTTTCTAAGTGTAACTTTGGCCATCTATCTGGACTTAATTGGCTTGGACCGAGTACAAATAGGCACCATCCTGATGGCGACCTTGGTGAACAGTGTCATTTTTACCTTTATTTCGAGCTTCTGGGCGGACAGATTCGGTAGAAGGAAGATGGTGATAATTTTCGGTCTGCTTATGTCTCTGGCCGGGTTACTTTTTTATTTCACGGAAAATTATCTCCTCTTAATTCTGGCAGCTTTTATCGGAACTATAAATGTGACCGGAACTGAGGTCGGTCCTTTTTTATCCATCGAACAAGCCATAATACCGCAGACCTGCCCGCCTGAAAAGAGAAATTTTGCTTTTGCTATTTACAATATGCTGGGGACTCTGGCTATGTCGGTCGGGGTATTGGCGGGTGGTTTCCCCCAATATCTTCAAAGTATATTTGGTCTTAGCAAGGCCGCCTCGGTGAAGCCGTTGTTTCTTCTGTATAGCTTGTTAGGTGTAATCTCCGCCGTGATAGTTTCCTTTATGTCTGATAAAGTTGAGATGAATTCTGTCAATGGACCGAAAAAACCTCTCTATCAGATATTTTCTCCCTCCTCCAAGAAAATTGTCCTAAAGCTTTCCCTTTTATTCGGGATTGATTCCTTTGCCGGAGGATTTATCATTCAGAGCATTTTATCCTACTGGTTCTTCGTCAAATTCGGAGTCAATTTTGCTCAATTATCGCATATTTTCTTCGGGACCGGGGTGCTGACTGCCTTATCTTATCTGGCGGCTTCGGCCTTGGCCAAAAGATTTGGACTGGTGAACACTATGGTCTTCTCCCACATTCCTTCCAATATTCTTTTGATATTTGTTCCTCTAGCCCCCAGTCTGCCTGTGGCAGTGGGTTTGCTTTTGGCTAGGATGTCGTTATCCCAGATGGACGTTCCCACCCGGCAGTCTTATATAGTGGCGATTGTGAATCCGGAGGAAAGGGTCCCGGCGGCCGGGATTACGGCTATGGCCCGAAATACGGCGCAGGCTATTTCTCCGTCTATTACCGGTTATATTCTGCAGTTTTTTTCCCTTTCAGCACCTTTTTTTATTGCGGGGGGTTTGAAGATTGTGTATGATATATTGTTGTATCTGAATTTCAGAAAGCTGAAAGCTCCGGAAGAGAGGTAAATTACACGGGTCAAATCCCGTTGGGGCGTTATATGATGCTGAAATGTCTAATTTTGTAGACCCAGCTTGTCTCAAGCTGGGATAACATGTGGTCCCACGTTGGGGACAACGTGGGTCTACGAACCAAACTACAAGGAGTGTAAAATGAAATGGGTTACTCGGGAAAAAGCCAAGGTAGACAGGATTGCCTGTCCCTGGCTTATAAAAAAGTTTATCGACCCGGAAGCGGAGTTTCTGTTTGTTCCGGCAGAGCAGGTCCTAAAAATATCCCAGCAGCAAAATGCGATTCCTTTTGATGTGCCGGAGGTGGAGCTGGGGCATCATGAAGATAAATGCTCTTTTGATGCGATAATCGAAAAGTATAAATTGAATGATAAAGCGCTCTGGGAGTTGGCTCAGATAGTTAGAGGCGCTGATACCCGGAACCAAACCTTGACTTTAGAATCGGCTGGGCTGGCGGCGATTGCGGAGGGTTTTAGAGCTATGACTAAGAACGATTATGATAATATCAGCAAGCAATTTTATGTTTATGATGCGTTGTATGAGTTTTGTAAGATGAGGGTAGGGAAATAAAGGTAGATGTAAGAAGGGGTTTAAATTCCGTTGGGGAAATTACAATTAAGAGAATAAATGTTAGAACCTGATAAGAATCCAAAAAAGCTATTTCTGTTGTGAAAGAGTAGACGGTAAGAGTAGAAATAATGAGTGACTTAGGCACAAAGAATCGAATGACAATTGTCTTTATGGGAGGTGTTCTGGTTGTCCTCGGCCTTTTGACGAGTTGTAGTCACAAGAATTCGCATTGGGTGCCGGGCTATGTCGAGGGGGAGTTCGTTTACGTCGCCTCGCCTCTGGCTGGCCGGCTGGATTCGCTGTATGTGGAGCGAGGTCAGCAGGTGAAGGCGGGCGATCCGTTTTTCGCCTTAGAAAATACCTCGGAAAAATCCGCCCGGGATGAAGCAGAACGGCGGCTGGCACAAGCTAAGGCAAATTTGGAAGATGTAAAAAAAGGGAAGCGTCCCTCGGAAATGGAGTCGATCGAAGCACAGCTCAAGCAGGCACAAGCGGTGCTTGTGCTTTCCGAGAAAGAACTGACCCGGCAAGAAGAACTCTTTCGTTCTAGTCTGATTGCCGAACAGGACCTTGAACGTGGTCGTTCCAGACGTGATCAGGACCACAATCGAGTCGTACAACTTGAAGCAGACCTAAAAACAGCACAGCTTGGCTCCCGCATCGACCAGATTCAGGCGGCAGAGAACGAGGTAGGAATACTGAAAGCAGCGTTGGTACAGGCTGAATGGAACCTGTCACAAAAGCGCCAGACCGCGCCAGAGACTGGATTGGTGTTCGACGTGCTCTACCGCCAGGGTGAATGGGTAGCCGCGGGTCGGCCAGTCGTTGCGTTGCTACCCCCACAGAATATCAAAGTGCGTGCATTTGTTCCGGAGACACAGGTTGGTAGAATTCATCCGGGTGATAGCTTGCGGATTGCTGTGGACGGTTCGCCTAAACTCCTTATCGGGAAGGTGAGTTTCATCTCACCGCAGGCAGAATATACTCCGCCGGTCATTTATAGCAAGAATAGCCGTGACAAGTTAGTCTTCATGATTGAAGTAGTCTTCGATCCTAAGACTTCAGCGGGCTTGCATCCCGGCCAACCGGTGGATGTGCAACTCAAATTCTAAGTTATGGTTTACAATCTGGCTGTTGACGTTCAGGGGATGACTAAGCGTTTTGGCAGTCTCACGGCTGTCAACCACGTTGACCTTCAAATCCGTGCTGGAGAAATTTGTGGTTTTCTGGGTCCCAACGGCAGCGGCAAAACCACCTTTATTCGCATGCTCTGCGGGTTGCTCCGCCCGGACGAGGGGAGTGGTACATGTTTAAGTCACAATGTACTCACCGGGAGTGAAGCCATCAAGCGGGAGGTGGGCTATATGACTCAGCGGTTCAGTTTCTACGAAGACTTGAGTATCGCCGAGAATCTTGACTTCGTAGCCCGTATGTATTCCGTGAATAACCGGCGTGAAGCTGTGCAGAGGAGCGTCGAACAACTCGGTCTCACGAATCGTAAGAATCAACTTGCCGGCCAGCTTTCTGGTGGCTGGAAACAGCGTTTAGCTTTGGCTGCCTGCATGATTCACCAGCCGAAATTGCTTCTGCTGGATGAGCCCACAGCTGGCGTGGATCCCAAAGCCCGCCGCGAATTTTGGGAGGAGATTCATCAACTGGCCGGGCAAGGGCTGACATTTTTGATCGCCACGCACTACATGGACGAAGCCGAGCGCTGTCATAGGCTCGCTTTAATTGTCAATGGCAGACTGCTTACTCATGGCACGGTCGCCGAAGTCATCGGGAAGGCTAGTCTGACTACTTGGTCGGTCAGCGGTCCAAATTTACTAAAACTTGCCCAACAGCTCCGCCAGCGTTCTGGTGTGGATCAGGCTGTACCCTTCGGCGACATACTGCACGTGAGTGGAGGCGATACAGCCACCCTCGAACAAGCCATCGCTCCGTTTCGTACGGAGCAGTATGAATGGCATGCGGTCGAGTCGGGGCTTGAAGACGTTTTCATTCACTTGATGGATAGCTCAAAGGAGAATTCTTTGCCATGAAAAAGCGGTATGAGTTCTCACTGGCACGGTTTTGGGCCATGATTGTCAAGGAGTTCATCCAGATGAGAAGAGACCGATTAACTTTCGGAATGATGATCGGTATCCCCCTTATCCAGCTTACTCTCTTCGGTTTTGCAATCAACGCAGACCCAAAACATCTGCCGGCCGCCGTGCTTTTGGCCGACCAGGGTCCGCAGGGCCGTACCTTGCTGTATGCCATTCAGAACAGCCAATATTTTCATTTTATTCGGGAGGTGAAAACACAAGCCGAGGCGCAGGATGCATTAGCGCGGGGCGAAGTCCAATTTGTCATCAATATTCCGGAAAATTTCACCCGTGCTCTCCTTCGTGGCCAACTCCCAAGTATTCTGGTAGAAGCTGACGCCACCGATCCTGCGGCTACAGGCAATGCTCTGGGCTCACTTCGTGTCCTCTTTAACACTGCCTTGCAAAACGATCTCAAAGGTCCGCTCGCCTATTTAACGGGTACAATCGGCCCTATCGACCTGCGGGTTCATGCACTTTACAATCCTGAAGCGATTACGCAATACAATATTGTGCCCGGTTTGATGGGGGTTGTTCTCACGATGACCATGGTCTTGATCACTGGGCTAGCCATTACGCGTGAACGTGAGAGTGGCACCATGGAAAATCTACTTTCCATGCCGACCCGTCCGCTGGAAGTGCTGATTGGTAAAATTATCCCTTACATCCTGGTGGGATACATTCAGGTGGGGCTTGTCCTCTTAGCGGCACGCTTTCTTTTTCATGTGCCGATGGTCGGCAATCTTATTCTTCTGCTAGTGGTGTCTCTGGTTTTCATAACCGCGAATCTAGCAATAGGGATCACCATTTCCACACTTGCTCAGAACCAACGCCAAGCCATGCAAATGAGCATGTTTTTCTTTTTACCCAACATTATGTTATCCGGATTCATGTTCCCCTTTCGGGGCATGCCCGGGTGGGCTCAGGTGTTAGGCGAAATGCTGCCACTCACCCATTTTTTGCGAATTATCCGCGGTATTTTGCTCAAAGGCAATGGACTGAATGACGTCGCCCTGCAACTATGGCCCATAGCGCTTTTTGCTGCCGGTGCACTTACTATTGGCGTGAAGCGCTATCGTCAAACACTGGATTAGTTTCACTCTCTCCCAATGGGCTGGTGGCATTCCGACAGGAATTGAAATTCCAGCTCCAAATAAAAATGCAATTCTCATTTTTTAACTATCACATCCTCTTATACCTCGGCCCACTCCCACCCTCTCCGGGAGTCCACCTTGGAGCCAAAACATTCGTGTCTTAGCTGAATCACCTTAACTTGTCTATAAGATCGTGTGGCAATTCATCCAGCCCCTCTTCACCGACTTCTATTATAATAGCTCCAGCTTCAAATTTCAACTTTTCCCCTAAAGAAAAATAGCTTCCGAATTCCGGCTTCAGCTCCAAGAGCTTAAAGTAAGCCGGACTGTAAGCTTTGATAGATATCTTTTTCTTTTTGGAATCGCAATCCGACTCAACCCATATTCCGTTTTGGAAAAAGAAGTTTTTACCCCCCACCCAGGCATTTTTCTTATCTTCAACCGAGCCAGAGGGCGTGATAGTCACCATACCAGGTGCAGCTTCTGTGGTAACTTTTCGCAGGTTTGCCACTTCTTTAGCACTCTTAAAAGCCGCCTCTCCTGTCTGTGGGGCATAAGAGACAGCAGAACTGGCTCGATCATAAAGCTCAGCTCTGGGAGTCTGCACGTCTGCATCCGCCAAAAAGGAGGTATATTTGGTCATAATCCCGTACTTTTTAGAAAGGTCAACTATTTCCTCTGCTACTTCTTTTGATTCACCTGCCAGCCGGATCTGGTCTAACAGATAGCCGATTCTGCGATTGGCCCATATCTTGGGAATAATCTTCTGCCAGCTAAAATGTTCTGTAAAATTTACCGGGAAAAAGAAACTTTTCTGAGTTCCATTGAGGTCCCCGGAGAGTCGAACTTGCGCTGGACCTAAATTTCTGAATTTACCGGCAATGACAATTTGATTACCGGCAAATAAATCAGGCAGAGGGTTTGGATAAATCTCAAATGCTTCAGCATGGTCAAAATCAATAGTCAGATTGGCCAATACCGGTGAAGTAATTTTCTTATAAAAGGCGGATACCTTACTCTCAATATCTTCTTCCGGAGCGACATAGTCCGAACTACCCTGGTTTTGCAGGGCCAGTTTGTCAAGAAAGTAGGTATTAACATCGTATCCGACCCCAAAGTCAAAAATTTTGACCTTCTTTTTGTTCAGGGTCTGGATTTCTGTTAATATCTTATTCACGTCATGAGTCCCGACAGTGGGGAGGCCATCGGTCAGAAAAATAAGATAATTAAGACCGGATGAAAACTGCGAGATTCCGGTGCACAAAGCCTCGTAGATATTGGTTCCCCCGTCAGCTTCGATCTCTTCCAAAAAATTTTGGGCTTCCTCTGCGTTGGTTTTAGAATAAGCAACCAGAGAGTTCTTCCAAACTCTTACCTGGTCATCGAAATCTATCAAGTTAAAATGGTCTTTAGGGTTCAGATTCTGCAGGCAGAAGCTTAAAGCCGCTTTGGCTTGATTAATTTTCTCGCCTCGCATGCTACCGGAGCTATCCAAAATGAAGATTACATTTTTGGGTAATACTAAAGTGGCATCCTTTTTTAGCTCCGGGGAGACCAAAGCCAAAAAGAATTTCTCTTTCTGATCGGTGTCGGTCAGAAGGTCAAAACCTAGCTTTTGCTCGGAAGTAGAATAGTACAGGACAAAATCTCCCCCGGTCTTTTTTACCCTTGCTTCCCAGGTCACTTTGGCCCGAAGTTCATCCCTTTCTGAAATTTTTATGTCATGAGTGGGAGAGTAGATGTTTTTCAAAGAGCCTTTTGATTTTAAGGTAATTTCCATAGAGATATTGGAGCGCTCAAATTGCTTTAACATTTCTTTACCAAAGGGGAAGCGATACTCAAGTAATCCACCGGTTTTTCTCAACACCTGGCTAAAGCTGAGTTTTATCCTGGTTTCTCCCCTGGCCACGATAGGATAAACCCGGGCCTTCAACAGCCCATAGCCGGTATACTCCAATAGAGCCGGGTCCTTTTTTCTTCTGACTATCTCTTCATAAATTTGGCGTGCTTCGGCCTGGTCTAATATTCGACCGGGCACTTCTTCATTCCCTATGTATAGGTAGAGCTTGGAAACAGCCGCCTCTTCTGAGATAGGAAAAATAAAGGTCCCTTCCAGGTCCCGCTGAGAATCATTCTGATAGAGAAGCTCTACGGTAGTTGTGGCTATTTGCTCTGAGATATTGACACGAATGCTGTAGTTTTTCAGGTAAAGCAAATCTTCAGGTAATTTCCACTCAACCGGAGGTTCGATAATTATAGTGGCAGAGGTCAAACCACCAAGGTTGGCCAGTATTGCAAAAGCAAGAATGAATTTTTTCATGACTCCTCCTAGTTTCTAAGTTTCTAAAGACAATACAAACCAGGAGAGCTATTATTCCAAACTATTTTGCAGGTTTTTTAGTTTCTGTTCTATCTCGGTTAGTTGACGGCGGGTATCAGGGAAGAGATATTGCTTTAGAAACCGGTCAATTGTTTTCAGAGCAGTCTCCAGATCTTTTTTATCTTTGGTTAAAGAGCACAGGTTGAAGTAAGCCTGAGCCAAATCCAAGTAGGTCGGTTCTAGTATGGAATCATTGGAGATAGAAGGAATTAATTCTTGCAGATGGTTTACTCTAGCTCGGAGAGCATCGATTTGAGTTAAGCTATCCTGAACGACTTTCTCTTGCTTAAGGGCAGTATATTTTTTCACGTCAGAGATGGTAGGAGCACTCATATAAACTATTCTGTCTGAGTCTGGACCAGTTTTAACTGAATCAGGCTGAGTCATTGCCGAAAATGAGGCGGACTCTTTTGAAATCACCCTCATGTGCGCAGTCTCACTTTTCTGTAGCTTCTCCAGTTCAACTGCACCTTTGGGCTGGATAGGTGTTGCAGACACAATATCAGCCTGATTGGGAGCAATCTCTGTTTTGTTACTCCCTGGACTAAGTGGAATGTTACCTTCTGTTTTCGAAGTGTGATAAAGGGATGGAGGGCTGCTGGCAGATTGGTTTGATACTTGTGCCTCTTTTGTTGAAGTTGGCTTTGAGGTTTTTTGATTAGTTTGTGTAGCAACAACTTTCGAGGTATCCGCTGTTCCTAATGGTTTTTGCACCGAGGGAGCTGTCGAGACCGCAGAATTTTTGTTTCCGGGCAGAGATATTTCTTTGTAGTTTATATAAAGCTTTCCTATCAGAGCCACAACTAGGACTGAAGCAATTGCAGTGGCAAGCTTGAGCCTAGCCGGTGATGGTCTAAACAAAGATTTGAAAATACCCCAGAGTCCTGATTTATCTGGCTGGTTTTCTCGGATTAGTAGCTTATTTTTGACCCTGGAAAAGAAATTCTCCCAATAGGCTTCTGAAATCTGAGGTTCTTTAATCAGGTTTGCATAAGCATCCAGCATCTTTAACTCTTGCAAATTCCAAGAGCAGAAATCACAGACTTTTAAGTGCTCTTCTATCTTTTTTTTCTTTTTGTCATTTAGCTCTCCATCTATATACATGGAGAGCCATTTAATATGGCATCTCATTCCCTTTGCTCCTTCTTCACTCTAATATTTTGGGCTAGCTTTTCCCGTGCACGCGCTAAACGGGATAAAACCGTGCCCAGAGGAATTTTCAAAATCCCCGCTATTTCTTCACAACTAAGGTTTTCATATACTTTCAAGATCAAAACCGCTTTATAATCTGGTGGCAAGCGATCAATTTCATCTCTCAGATTCTCAAGTAAAGCCTGCTCTGCTGCAGAGTTAATTTCTCTGTCCATTACTGCATGAGATTCTACGAACTGCTCGAAATCGTCCACATCAGATTCTCGCACCAGAAATTTTTGTCTCCTCAGGTAGTTGATACATAGATTGGTACAGATTCTGTAAAGCCAGCTATGGAACTGGTATTTTTCTTTAAAATTGGCTATGCTTTGATAAACTCTTATAAAAGTTTCCTGAGCAATGTCATCTGCAGCATCAAGGTCCCTGGTCATCCGATAGCAGATGTAAAAGATCTTTTTCTGATATTTTTTCACCAGTTCTTCAAAAGCCCAATGATTGCCGCTTTTAATTTGACGCACCAATTTCAGGTCGGTTAAACTATCCATATTTCATTAAGAATACGCTCAAAGTGAAGTTTTATTCCAGCAAATTCTAATTTTTCCTAAAATTCGGTCCTCCTTCATCGATCTTAAAATCAATTTCTATTTAAGTATACATCCTCTCATACTTAGGTCCAGGCCCCCCCTCTCTGGGAGTCAATAGAATTTAATCTTCTAGTAATGTATCCCCAACTGAAATTCCAGATGAGTCTGGTCAAAACGCAAAGCCTGTTTCTCCAAAGGCACTTTTATCCCGCTCCGAAGCCGGACCCAATGCAAAAGATTCAAAGGGTTTTTGCTGATCAAAGATACAAAAGGAAGCTGAACCGAAATTCCGCCGCCCAAAGACCAGCTGGAGAAATCCGGGTTGTTGTTAATATATTTCAGATTCGCATACCAGGAAAGCAGCCGGGCATAAAACCTCTCATAATAAAAAGCCGCCACCCATTTTTCTCTTTTGAACCCCCGATTCTGCACCGGAGCCTTCCAGCCCAGATGAATCTCACTCACCCCATCCACCTTCAGCGGCACCAGACGCCAGGTCCAGGCCGGAGTCATCCAGGCCACTCTGAATTCCAGACCTGAGGCCTGTTCCACTTGGGTCCAGAGACCCAAGCCGCCGTAGCGGCGGGGACGAAATAGGTAGTTTTTAAAAATATCCCCTGGCGAGCTATTATAAGCTCTCTTTTTCCAGACCTTATGTTTATCCTTGCTCCAATTTTGATATTCCGGCTGGTCTGATACTCTCACCTTTAGGTTATCTGTCCAGAGTGACATTCGAAGCAGAGCTTCTTGGGACAAATTAGTAGAACTGGCGGACGAAATTCCCAGCTCGTTCAAAAATTTTAAGTGAGTTTTTAATTTTTCCTGCGCGACATCTGGAAATTCTGCATCCTTTGTAAACGGTTTTGATTCTCTGGAATGCAAAGAATCCAGAGTTTTGAATTTGGCTGCTGAGACTAATCTATAAAAATAACCGGGCTTTTGCTCTGAGTTTAAGAAAGCTGAATCAGGTGGATAGATTCGACAGAAGTTTGAGCGCTCAAAGGTCATCCAAGTTTGGTACTTAGCTGTGGCACCTAAGCCAGCGCTGGACTGGATATCACGAGTACCCCAGAAATTTTCAGTGTGCCAGTTTACATCCACTCCAGGGTCAAAGCGACCGTTTCCATTTAAATCCGGAGCATGGGAATGTCCACCCAGCTCGACTAAGAGGTGATGGCGAGAACCCCATTGCACAAGAAGATCTGCCTGGTTGTAGATAACGACGTTGCTGGGAACAAAATCAGAGTGGCCTGCTCCAACACTGATGCCAAAAAATTCAGACGTGTCTTTTGGTACAAAAATAAAGGTGTGTTCTAAATCTTCTGGATGCCCTTTAAGACCTTGGTCGTAAATGTAATAGAGATAATATTGGTACACAGCCAGCTTCTTGTTACTATTTTTGAGATAGGACTTTACCTTTTTATCCATACGCATCCAGGCCTGTTCATCTGAAAAGAGGATATTCCCTAGCTTATTGGCGGAGATTGAGTCAACTTTATAAAAGACAAACGCTAAACGCTGGCGCTCCTCTTTTGAAAAAGAGCGGTACCATAAATGTAGAGTGTCTAAAGAAGCAATAGAACCCGGGTCCTGGTCAGACCTAGGGGCAATCTCTTGAGGGTCATCAAAATCTATTTTACCGTCGGCATTGTTGTCCACACCGTCAAAGGCCGAAAAGAAGGGTAGGGTGGGAAAATATTCTTCTTTGTCAGCAAACCACAAAATAGGAGCATGGACCAGGGCTTCGCGGTACTCCTCCATTTCCAAGGAATCAAGCTGAACCTGCTGGAGCTCTTGAGTGGGTACTTTTAAGGACTGATTTATCTCAAAAGTATGGGTGGCGAATTTTCTGCAATTAACCGATGCAAGCGTAAACACAAAACATATTAGTAGGATTTTTGTTTTCATAGCCAGACTTCTTCAATTACATTTTACATCCTCTTATACCTCGGCCCAGACCCACCTTCTCTGGGAGTCCACCGGGGAGCTAAGACATCCGTCGCCTTACAATCAATACAATTGGGCGGACTAATATGCAATTTCCCCTCCGCCACCTCATACACTCCAGCCGGGCAAACATGAGAATAAAATTCAGCTACTTCAAGCGGCACATTCTCTCCCACAATCAAATGTGAAGGAATATTATCCCGGGTCGCATTCCCGGATTTAAACACCGAATCCAGCTTCGAAAAAGTCAGCTTCCCATCCGGCTGAAAGGTGGCATAACCACTTTTTGGGGGACTGAAACTTCTGGGCACCTGACTATCAGCCGTAATCTCAATTCTTTTCCCGAATAATCTTCCCCCGCTAATCTGCATCAAACTGGCTTTCACCGACCCCCAATAAAATCCTGACTTAAAAGTCAAACGCATATTCCTTCTTTTCCACAAATCCTTGATAATAAAACTTTCTTTGACAGCTCTGTCATACCAGCCCAGACTCTCAACGGAAAAATCATTTCTCTTCAATGCCTCGAGAATAGTCTGAGCTGTCAAAATTCCAGAACTCATAGCATAATGAATCCCTTTCAGAGACGGCACATCCACCAAGCCGGCTGAATCTCCTACAATCATAACCCCATTTCCTGAAAGTTTCTCCGGCAGAGAATAATAACCCCCTTCCGGGATGGTTTTGGCTCCCCATTCCAATCTCTCTCCACCTTCTAAATATTTCCTGAAAAAAGGATGGGTCTTCATCTCCTGCAGAAGATAGTGGGGGTCCAAATTTGCATCTTCATAATCCAGTCCCACCACAATCCCCAGAGCAACTAAATTTTCCGACATCGGATACATAAAACTTCCCCCGAAAACATCAGCCGGCAATGGCCAGCCCATAGTGTGCACCACCTCTTTCAAAGGGGTTTTGGTTTGCCAGATTTCTTTGACTCCCTGGGCGTAGATTTGAGGATTAGGGGATTTGATATTTTGCCATTTCAAAAATCCCAGGGTCAAAAGACCGCGTGAACCTTCCCCTAATACTACAACCTTGGCTGCGATATCAGTGCTGGGCTGATAATTCTCCAAAGGCTTTCCGTCCCGGTTTTTGCCGCTGTCGGAAGTTCTGACACCGATTACCTGATTATTTTCCACCAACAATCCCTTGACCGGAAATCCGGTGATGATATTTACTCCCAACTCTTCAGCTTTTTGAGCCAGCCATCTGGTGACTTCGCATAAAGAAGCTACAAAGTTGCCATGGTTCTTCATAGGCGGAGGGGTGGGGAGACGGATAGTTTTCTTTTTGGTCAAAAATAAAACTTTTTCACCCTTAACCGGTCCGCAGAAGGGAAACTCTTCGGCTTTCAGATCAGGGAAAAGTTCCCTGAAAGCTCTGCAATTGATAATCGCTCCGGAAAGAATATGCTGGCCTACTTCATTGGCTTTTTCCACGACTGCGATTTGAATCTCTCCTAATCTTCCGCCGGTTTTCTCATTTTCCTGTTTGACCAGCTGGGCTAACTTAATAGCCCCAGCTAAACTGGCTGGTCCGGCACCGACAAAAACAATATCAAAATCAACCCTTTCTTCTCCGGGTTTTTCGTTGATAATAATTTCAACTAAAGGCAATTCCTTTTGATAATTGGCTGGGATAATGTTCGGATTCGTAGCTGTCATAGTTTTTTTATATGTTTTTAGCCAACAAATATAACAAAAATTTTGCAAATTGGCTACAAAGTTATCCAATCGATTGACTTAAACTCAAGCAGAATTTATCTTAAAGCTAATGATTTCTCTGTCAAACTCAACTCTAAACCTTTTTTTAGAATGCCCGCGCTGTTTCTGGCTGCATTTTAACAAGAAAATATCACGACCCAGGGGGATTTTTCCTACTCTCCCTACCGGAATGGATTCGGTGATAAAAAATTATTTCAATTATTACCGAAACATAGGTGAACTTCCGCCGTTGATTTCCGGTAAGGTAGATGGGAAATTAGCTGACATCTCTTTGAATCTGAATTTTGTTGATTCAGATAGTGACCTAAAAATTACCGGGAAGCTGGATGAATGCTTGGTTTTAAATGATGGGATATATATTCCTCTGGACCACAAGACCCGCAGCTCTTTACCCAATAATGTCGAATACAGCCAGAATTATTACCAGACCCAGATGGATACTTACACGCTTCTGCTGCAAAAAAACGGATATTCAACTCGGAATCAAGCTTATATAGTTTATTATAGCCCGGCCAAAGGTGAATTGCACAAAGGGGTTCCTTTTGTAGTGGAGGTTCATTCCATCCCCACCAGTCCGGATAAAGCATTTTTGCTGTATCAGTCTGCTAAATCCTGCTTAGAAGGAGAGTTGCCTCCATCGAGTACAGACTGTGAATTTTGTATATGGCAAAAAGAAGTTTCACGGTTTTAGACCTAAAGGTTTAAGTGAAATTCTTTCAAATTAAACCACACAATTCTCCTTGACAAATTTTGTCCAATCTGTTTTTTTATAGGAACTTTTAAATTATAACACACAAGGATTTTCCATGAAAATAATCGCCAAAGAAAGCAACGGAATCGCCATAATAGAGCTGCAAGGGGATGTGGTAGATGTCTCTCATACCGCCCAGGTCAGAGATAAAATACGTGAATTTGTCTCTAAGGGGATAAAGAAGGTAATCTTTGACCTGTCCAAAGTTACCCTGATGAACTCCTTAGGGGTAGGGATTTTGATTTCGGCTTTAACCACCATGAAAAATAATAAGGGGGAGCTGAAGCTTTCCGGTGTAACCGAAAGGATTAAATCTCTTTTGGTAATAACCCGCTTAGTCACCATATTTGAAACTTACAATAGCATAGAGGAAGCACTCAAAAGTTTTAAATCTTAAGACTTAACTAATAAAGGAGCTAGAATGAAGCTTTCGTCGCGTGAGGTTAACGGAGTAGTAGTGTTGGAGCCCAAAGGTAACATAATGGGAGGACCGGATGCCACTTTGCTGCATGAGAAGTTGCATGAATATATAAAACAGAACAAGAAGAAAATCGTCATCGACCTTTCCAAAGTAGAATGGATGAATTCTACCGGTCTGGGGATTTTAATTTCCGGCTTGAGCACTCTGCGGAATAACGGAGGCGAGTTAAAATTAGCCAACGTGACCGATAAAATTCAGTCCCTTCTGGCCATAACCAAGCTGGTCACGGTATTTGAGACCTTTGATTCGATAGACGAAGCGGTGGCAAGCTTTAAATAGCCGATTATCCGATTTTTCAGCTGAAAAGTTTCGTTAAAAAATCGTAAAATATTGTGGAGTCACGCGTCACTTACCATGAAAAAACCGGTGAAAAAAAATAACCAAATAGTAGTTCCTTCCAATTTGGATTATCTGGCGGAAGTGGATAAATTCGTAGAAAAAAAGCTCAAGAAAACCGGATTAACCAAAAGCCAGCTGGCCGATATCGCTATTTCAGTCACTGAAGCGGTCACCAACGCCATGCTGCACGGAAATAAAAAAAACCCCCACAAAGAGGTTACCATAGATGTGGAAGTGAAGCCCACCGAAGTAGTGATTACCATCCAGGACCAGGGCAACGGCTTTGACCCGGAAAAAGTTCCCAACCCCACTGAAGGGGATTTAATAAAAGTAGCCGGCCGAGGGGTTTTTATTTATAAAGCCCTGATGGATAAGGTAGAGTTTTCTATTAAACCTCATGATGGAACGACCGTTAAGATGGTCAAAGAGATTAAGCCGGAAAAAAAGTAAATTTAGAATACTTACCCATTTTCAGTAAAGTTCTCCCTAACCAGAAGACCGCAGTAACTAATATCGGCTCAGAAAACTTATTAGAATGAAAAAAGATAAAATACGACTGCCCCGCAGAGAATGGGTTCGCTCACCAGCCACCAAAGTTAAAACTTCAGCCAAAGTTTACACCCGGAAGAAACCCGCCAAAATTACCAATGAAGAATTTTTGGAAAAAAGAGATTTTCGCTTCTGTCCCATCTGCTCGGCTGAATTGGTGAAAAGGGTGGTAGACAAAAAGAACCGAATGGCCTGCCATGTCTGTGGCTTTGTCTATTATCAAAATCCGGTCCCGGCAGCAGCTGTCATAATCGAAAAAGAGGGAAAAATTTTGCTAGTCCAAAGAAAATTTAATCCTTACGCAGAGAGCTGGTCGCTCCCCAGCGGGTTTATGGAGTACAACGAAACTCCCCAAGAATGCGCGAAAAGAGAAACCAAAGAAGAGACCGGTTTAGATATAAAAATAAAAAATCTGTTTGACATTTATCTTGCCACAGACGACCCCCGTACCCATGTGGTTTTAATGGTTTACTTGGCTGCAATTATCCAGGGAAGCTTGAAAGCCGGAGATGATGCCAAAGAAGTCCGGTTTTTCCTTCCTTCGGAAATTCCCGCCGATATTGCCTTTACTGCTCATAAGAGGGCTTTAAAAGAATATTTGGAAAAAAATTCGGTAAATCTTGCTAAAAATCTTCCAACAATCTTACCTTCAGAGCAGCCCAATTTAGTTTGACTTATGTAGTTTAAAACCGTATAATCTTATCCAAATTGAAGAGGAACAAATGAAAGCTTTGATTACCGGAATCACCGGTCAGGACGGTTCACACTTAGCTGAATTTTTGCTTTCCAAAGGCTATGAAGTATTTGGAATGGTGCGGAGGTCATCCACTGAAAAATTTGACAGAATCAACCATATCATAGATAAAATCAAGCTAAAACAGGGGGATTTATTAGACCAGCTTTCCCTAATCAGATTAATCGAAGAAATTCAGCCGGATGAAATGTACAACTTGGCGGCCCAATCTTTCGTGCCCACTTCCTGGCAGCAACCGGTTTTAACTGCTGAATTTGATGCGGTGGGAGTCACTAGAATCTTGGAAGCCATCAGATTGGTCGACAAGAAAATCAAATTTTATCAGGCCTCCTCATCCGAAATGTTCGGTAAGACGCAAGAGGTGCCCCAGACTGAGAAAACCCCTTTTTATCCCCGTTCCCCGTATGGTGTAGCCAAAGTTTACGGGCACTGGATTACCGTTAATTACCGGGAATCTTACGGAATCTTTGGCTGTTCCGGGATTTTATTCAATCACGAATCACCACGGCGAGGATTGGAATTTGTGACCCGCAAAGTTACCGATGGGGTAGCCAAAATAAAATTAGGGTTAAAAGATAAGCTTTATTTAGGAAACTTGGATGCCCAGAGGGACTGGGGTTACGCCGGTGATTATGTGGAATCCATGTGGCTGATGCTACAGCAAAAAGAGCCGGATAATTATGTAATAGCCACCGGAATTTCTCATTCGGTCAAAGATTTAGTTCGGGTGGCCTTCGAATCAGCTGGTCTGGATTGGCAGAAATATGTAAAAGTTGATCAAAATTTAGTCCGTCCGGCAGAAGTGGACCATCTTTTGGGGGATGCCTCCTATGCCAGAAATAAACTGGGCTGGCAACCGAAGGTTTCTTTCGAAGAGATGATAAAGATGATGGTGGAGCATGATTTAGCCCTCCAGCAGAAGATTCTAAAGCATAAAGATTAAAAATGGCGGTTCTGGTGACCGGGATAGCTGGATTTGTGGGTTCATATCTGACAGAGCTATTATTAGAAAAAAGAGAAAAAGTGGTCGGTTTATACTGGAATTCAAATTTAGAAAATATCGAGCATATAAAAAGTAAGGTACAGCTTTATTCATGTAACGTGGCTGATTTCAGACAAACCCATCAGATTATCAAAAAAATAAAACCCAAAGAGATTTATCATTTGGCCGCCATAAGCTCAGTGGGGAAATCTTTTTCGGAACCGGTTTTTACGTTTAAAGTAAATTTCGGAGGGACCCAGAATATTTTAGAAGCTGTAAGAAAAGAAAATTTGAAATCCAAAATTTTGATACCCAATTCGGCTGATATGTACGGAAGAGTTTCTGCCCAAGCTTTACCCATAAAAGAAACTCATCCTTTAAAGCCCATCAGCCCTTATGCCATCAGTAAAACTTGTGCCGATGTTCTGGCCGAGCAGTATTTTAAAATCTACGGCATTCCGGTAATCCGCACCCGCTCTTTTAATCATACCGGTCCTAGACAGGCCTTAGGTTTCGTAATCCCGGACTTTGCCAGTCAGGTAGCTAAAATTGATTTAGACTTACAGAAGCCGGTTTTAAAAGTAGGAGATTTGAGAGCCAAAAGGGATATTTCCGATGTGCGGGATATAGTTTCAGGGTACTATTTATTAATGAAAAGGGGGAAACCGGGGGAAACCTATAACATCGGCTCCGGGAAAATTTACAGTTTAAAAAAAGTCTTGCAATATCTGGTTTCTTTGTCCTCCCGTAAAATTAGAGTCGAGATTGACAAGACCCGCTTAAGAAAAATTGATATACCGGTGCTGCAAGCCGATATTACTAAAATAAAAAACGATACCGGATGGAAAGCTAAAACTCCTCTGGAAAAAACCTTGCAGGATACCTATAATTTCTGGAGCGAGTACTGGTTAGGTAATCAAAATTAAAAAAATCGTATGCCGGACAAAAAAAGCGTAATTTCCAAGCTGGAAAAAAAGATTAAAGCCAAAGAAGCCATTGTAGGTGTGGTTGGTCTGGGTTACGTCGGTCTCCCTTTATCAGTAGAATTCGCCAATTCCGGCTTTACCATCTTCGGTTTTGATGTAGATAAAAATAAAGTTGATACCATCAATGCCGGCAAATCAGACGTGGATGATGTTCCGGATGAGGAGATTAAAAAGTTGGTTTACCTCAAAAGAATCTGGGCCACCACCAATTTCAAATTTTTAAAAGAGGCCGACTGTGTTTCCATTTGTGTGCCCACTCCCTTAAACAAAACCAAAGACCCGGATGTCTCCTATATCTTAAGCGCTGTCGGTCAAGTCAAAAAATATTTACGTCCCGGTCATCTGGTAATCTTAGAGTCCACCACCTATCCGGGCACCACAGAAGAGCTGATTTTACCCCTTTTGGAGGAAACCGGCCTAAAAGTGGGTAAGGATTTCTTTTTGGCTTTCTCGCCTGAAAGAACCGACCCGGGAAACCAGATTTATACCGTCAAAAATACCCCCAAAATCGTGGGTGGTGTAACCCCGGCCTGCACTAAATTAGCCAAATTATTTTTGGAGCAGACCATCCAACAGGTGTTAGCACTCTCTTCCACCAAAGCCGCAGAAATGGTGAAACTTTTGGAGAACACTTTCAGGTCGGTCAATATCGGTTTAGTCAACGAAGTGGCTTTGATGTGTGACCGCCTGCAATTAGATGTCTGGGAGATAATCGAAGCGGCTGCCACCAAACCATTCGGGTTTATGCCCTTTTATCCGGGTCCGGGGTTAGGAGGCCACTGTATTCCGATTGACCCGCATTATTTGTCCTGGAAATTGAAATCTCTGAATTATTACGCCCGCTTTATCGAACTGGCCGGTGATATAAACTCGCATATGCCGGAATATGTGGTAGAAAGAGTGGTACGGGCTTTAAATGACCGAGAAAAAGCCATCAAAGGTTCCAAAATTTTGGTTTTGGGAGTTTCCTATAAAAGAGATATCAAAGATATCCGAGAATCTCCGGCTCTGGACGTGATACGGGTTTTGGAAGATAGAGGTGCCATTGTGACCTATCAGGATCCCCATGTGCCTAAATTAGCTTTGGATGACCACCAAATTTCATCTGTCAGATTAACTGCAGCTTATCTGAAAAAAATGGACTGCGTGGTGATTGTGACCGACCATACAGCTTATGATTATCGCTGGCTGGTGAAAAACTCCTCTCTCGTGGTAGATACCCGCAATGCCACCCGGAATGTGAAAGAATATCGAGAGAAAATTGTCAAGCTTTGAGTTGCTCTAATTGGATAATTATTTTCTCCAAAATTTGCTAAATTACCTACCAATATTTGATATATTATTCACAACAGATTAAACAGATATTCTGGTCGGGTGCAGGGACCCGACTCCACCCTCCTCGGGTAGCTCTGGGTCCCCGAACCCAGAGCTAGTCAAATAAATGTGAAAAAGTTAAAACTTTCCTCATACGCCAAAATCAATTTAGGTTTATGGGTTATAAATAAAAGGAAAGACGGATACCATAATATTTTTTCTATAATCCAAGCTATAGATTTAGCTGACCAGATTCAGCTAGAAAAAATTCCTGCCGGAATCATCCTGAAATCCGACTCCCCGAAGGTTCCCCGTAACGCAAGAAATTTAGCTTTCAAAGCCGCCAAGATTTTTTTAGCCGGAACCAAAGTTAAATCAGGAGTAAAAATCTTTATCCGAAAAAAAATTCCCATTGAAGCCGGTTTAGGGGGAGGTTCGTCTAACGCCGCTTTTGTCTTAAAAGGTCTGAACAGACTATTCGGCACAAAAATCTCCACAAGGAAATTATCTAAGTGGAGTGAAAAAATCGGCTCGGACGTCCCTTTTTTCTTTAGCTCCGGGACAGCTTTTGTCAGGGGGAGAGGGGAGAAAGTCAAATCCGTGGCGCTTCCTTTAGATTACTGGATTATCTTAGTCAAACCTCCTTTTTCGGTCTCCAGCCGATGGGCTTACTCCAATTTTAAATTTGACTTGACAAAAACAACTGTGTTGCGTAATTTCAGTTCTCAAAGAAACCCAAACAATTTTGGGGAGATGCTGAATCTCTGTAAAAATGATCTGGAGACCACGGTTTCTAAAAAGTTTCCAATTATAAAACAAATCAAAAAGCAAATGTTAAAACATGGGGCTATGCTTTCAGCTATGTCTGGCAGCGGTCCTGTGGTTTTCGGTATTTTTAAAGATAAACTTCAAGCCCGGGAGGTGATGAAAAAATTCAAGAAGAGGCAGTACGCAGTATTTATCGCCAGACCCGTTAATTGGCCCCGATAAATCGGGGTGGGGTCGGTGAACTCTCTTGGAGGGAGGGTAAAGAAAAAGCCAGACCGCCAGTAGGCGGCTCAGACAAGTTTTAAGTCTGATAAGAGGGAGGTTGACAAGGATGCAAGTCACAGAAGTCCGCATTACGCTTAGGGATGAGCCGAAGTTGAAGGCCTTCGCCAATATCACTTTCGACGATTCCTTCGTGATTCGCGGACTGAAAATAATCAACGGACAGAAGGGATTTTTCGTCTCCATGCCCAGCCGGAAGAGGATCGACGGGAGTTTTCAGGATATTGTCCATCCGGTTTCAGTGGATTTGCGTAAGCATATTGAGGATAAGGTGCTGGAGGCATTCGATAGGAAGATGAAGGAGATTATTTAGGACCTGGTTGGCTAAAGTTTGTCAAACTTTTCCACCAAAAGCGGATTCGACTTTGTCGAAGATTTTGGGGCGTAGCCAAGTTGGTAAGGCACAAGACTTTGGATCTTGCATACCTAGGTTCGAATCCTAGCGCCCCAGCTTAAAATCAGGGATTAGGGATTGAGGATTAGGGATTTGAACAAAATTTGGTAGCCGCAGGCTTGAGCCTGCGCTTGATTTTTTAATTGTAGCGGCGGGATTTATCCCGAGTTTCGTCGAGGGGTTTATCCCATTCTTAGATAGATGAATAATAAAAAATCTTCATGGTTTGTGTATATGGTTCGCTGTAATGACGGCTCTATTTATACCGGTATTTCTAATGATGTTGTGGATAGAATTAAAGCGCATAATTCCGGTGAGGGAGCGAAATATACTGCCAGCAGAAGTCCGGTCACTCTGATTTTTCAAGAGAAGCATCCGCATAAGTCTTCGGCTTTTAAAAGGGAGATTCAGATTAAGAGGTGGAGCAAGGGGAGGAAAGAGGGGTTATCTAAGCTTGGTTCACAGAGCTCTTCATAGCGGGACTTGTCCCGAGCAGGGCCGAGGGAAAAACTTTTACATTCAAATTAGAGCATTACTGTGCCCAAAATAAGAAAAATTATTAGAGACATCTTTGGCACTTTGATAGCTTTAATGATAATTTCTTGGTTGGCTAACTTGGTTTATAAAGCTTTTACTCACGCTCTTTCTTTGGAGTATTTTCTTGCAACTCTTGTTGCTATTATAATTGGTTCGTTTATTATTTGGGCTCTTGTAAAATTCTTATAAGACAAATTAAAGCACTAACAAATATTAGGTAGTGACTTAATTTTGCATTTTAAAGTCCCTATCCTTAGGTTACCTTACTTACAAAATAGGAGGACTAATGAAAATTGAGAGGTTTTCAAAAGGTTTCAAATCAATTTTGTCTTGGATAATATTCTTAATCACTTTTTACATAATGACAGAGGTGATAAACTATTGGTGGGGAAGCTGGCGTTGGTGGTATTGGGAGAGTATTATTCCAATCTTAGCTCTCCCACTTGGGAGCTTGATTCTTATTTATATCCTAAAAAAAATGCTTTGAAATTAAGACACTACCTGCTTTTGCTTTTTATTTGGTTTTTTTGTAATTTAGGGGCTTGGAATAAACCAAGCCGGGCTGTGCATGATTGATCAAAGGAATTAATTTTAACTGCGATAAAAAGTATGAATAACAATATCATTTATCCGATTCAGCCAGCCGATTATGATTTTCTCCTAAACCAATTCAGTATGGGTTCATCAATAGCTGAGAACGATCCGTTGCTTGAAACTGCACAGATAAAGACCCAAGAATTTTGGGATTTATGGTATGACAGAATTGACTTAGTAAGGGGTATAAAAGGTGCAGGGAAGACGGCTTTATTTAGATTGTTCTATTTCATTCGAAAAATGCTTTTTGAAAAACAAAAGGTTTTCATTATTCAAGGCGTGGAGCCTAGCGGAGACCCAGTTTTTAAATATTATAAAAATGAATTTGAAAAATTCGATGAAATTGAATTCCAAAATTTTTGGAGAATTTATTTTGTTTTTTTAATACACGATAATTTTTTAACTAATCCAGAATTTGAAGATAGATTGAAAAATCACAAAACCTTATTAGATGATTTTGCAGAGGAATGTGACAAAGTGGGAATACCAACAATTCAAAAACAGAAAAGTTTTAAAGATAGAGTTGATGCGGTAGTAAATTTTTTGAATTCTATAAGGTCAATAGAGCCAAAAGTTTCAGTGACAACTGATCCCACTAATCCACAAGTAACTTATACATCTTCCATTAAAGTATCCATTGAAAAGAAAGAAGAAGAGAAAACGCCAATCTTTGTAAACAATATCAGAGACATTTTAATAAGTTTGCTTGAAAAGCTTGATATTAAAATTTGGATTCTGTTAGACAGATTGGATGAAGTATTCTTAAGAAGAACACAAACAGAAATTAATGGACTTAAAAGTTTATTAAAATCTGCATATAGTTTTTCTAATTCTCGAATCAGAATAAAAGTCTTCTTAAGAGAAGATATTATTGAATCTATGATACATAATAAAGACGGATTCACAGGTTTGACTCATGTAACCGACAGGTCTTCTCAGGCGATAAATTGGCAGAAGAATCAGATTCTTTATCTTATAGTGAAAAGAATATTTTCGGATAATTCGTTGGCGGCTTTCTTTAAAATTGATATTGCAAAAATCGATAACGACCAAAGTTATAGAGAAGAAAGCTTTTATAAAATTTTTCCTGAACAAATTCAAAAGGGCAAAAATCAACCGAAAACTTTTGAATGGATTTATAATCGCTGTTTAGATGGGAATAATAATATTACTCCTCGAGATGTTATTGATTTATTGGAGTATGTCAAACAAAAACAACTCAAGTTGTTTAAATCTAACCCTACACCACAGAATATTTTCTTTTCTCCAACTTCCATTACTCAGGCACTAGAAGAACTCTCAAAGAAGAAGAAAGAGACTTATTTACAAGCTGAATTTCCTCATTTTTGGCCGGACATAAAATTGTTCGAGCATGGGAAAGCCGAACATAATGATAAATCTCTCGAAAAACTTCTAGGCTCTGAGTGGAAAAAGAAAATTGAAGATTTTGATAATATTGGTTTTATTAAATATTTTCCTAGCTCTGGTTCTTACAAAATTCCAATCATTTGGCGAGCTGGACTAAATATTAAGCAAAGGAAGGCATTTTCTATAGATAGTAAGCAGAAAAATTATTATTGACGATAAGATTTGACTTTTCCAAAATTTCCCCTAAATTCTAATCCTAAATATTAAACTATGCCCAATAAACTAAAACTCTTCACCGGCAACTCCAACCCGTCGCATCGGTGGCGAGAAATAGTATGAGAGGGAGATTAGGGGAAAAATTTTAAGTTTAGTAAACCAAAGACAGAAAGGGGGTTCAAAATGAAAAAATACATCTTTTTGTCATTAGGGCTGATAGTTCTCTTACCAGGATTAGTTTTTGGCCAGAAAAAGGGTTCCACAAAAGTCATCCAAAAAAAATCGCCGGGGGTTCAGACATCAGTTATACAAACTACTCTAAAGGGGGAAGTAATCACCTCTGATACCCTTAACCTGCCAGATACCGTTTATGCGGGGATGCCGTTTACCGGCAGTATGAAGGTTGCGGAGGCCACCAAAGTCGGATGGGTTGAGGTAGAAGGGGAAAAATACCCTGCCAAGAACGGCTTGCTACAGGTGGCCGGCATAGTAGGCGGCACCGGAGCTCTGGTCGTCAGATTTTTGGACGAGGATGGCAAGAATATTGGCACTACCAAGGTAACCGTGGTTAAGCCGCCTGACGACTTTCCCACTAATTGTCCGGAAATTGTACAAGCCGGGACGAATGTCAACATTTGGGATAAAGGAATAGATGGAGTAGGGAACAACACTCTGGCGCAAATCGGCAGGGGTAGCACGCTTCCGATTGTTGCCGAAATTCCCGGAAGGTCCATTGTAGGAATTCCCGAAGATTTGAAAACCGGCAAACAACCTTTTCATTTTAAAGATGCTGGCATAGATACCACCAGTTCGATTACCTCAATTCGTGTAGAAATAAAGGGGCCGGAACAATTGCGAACAAATCAGAAGGCCGACTTTGTTCTTCATGTAACCGGTTTGGAAGAATGGAATTTCAAAGAAAAACCACTGGGCGTTGACATCCGGTCGGAGGGAGGCGTCAAAGTAGGGGAAAGGGGGGAGATTTCCCGTCTGATCGAGGGGGTCAACCAGTCGGAGATCTGTGACATCCCCTTTGAGGGAAGGGCTACTCATTCGGGTGGCTTTGAAATCACGGCCAACGTTGCGCTGGTCGGGATGTTTGACGACTCACCCTGTTGCGTGATAAAGAAAATAGAGATTAAATCCGGCGGCACCACCAAAGGAATCGAAACCACAAAGGACCTGCTTGAAAAAGCCAAGGATCTATTGGAGGAAGCGATTGAGGATTCCAAAATCGCAGAAGTCGGGGGTGCTTACATCTCCGCTTTCGAAGCGGTTTTCAAACTAACATCTCCCTGGGACCTCTACGTAACCTTGGAGAAGGGGAAATGGGTCAAGTGCAATTACTTGGATGATGTTTATAATTTCTGGTGGAGGGGCGGGGTAAAAGATTGGTGCTGCAAGGGGGAGGAAATCGAGTGTCGCATAATCCCACGAGACAAGAGCGGTAAAAAGGTCGGCATGCCGGGTGGAGTGGGAGGCTCTGAGAATGAAGCGTGGCCGCCCAAAATCGGAGCCAATGTAGAATGGTGGGATACTGTGGGGAAGCAGGCGCTCGGAAGGGCTTTGGAGAATATTTTGAAAAAATGTGAGTGCGACGATGGGACTAAAGAGGTTTGGCCAGAATCGGAATAGCCCGTCCTACAGGAGGAAAGGATTATCAAGAACCAAAAAGCCCCGCTACAAAGGCGGGGCTTCTGATTTAGAAAATGGATTGATATTGCCCCCTTTTTTTCTTGACAATCAATTTGACTTTTCCAAAATTTCCCCTAAATTCTAATCCTGATATAAATTAAAAATGCCCAATAAACTAAAACTCTTCACCGGCAACTCCAACCGTCCCTTAGCCCAAAAAATCGCCGACTACGTAGGTGTCCCCCTCTCCCAAGCCGACGTCACCCGCTTCTCGGACGGAGAAATCTTCGTCCAGATAAACGAAAACATCCGGGGAATGGACGTCTTCATCATCCAGTCCACCAACCCCCCGGCCGACAACCTGATGGAACTTCTGATAATGATAGATGCGGCATTGCGCGCTTCCGCTCAACGCATCACAGCCGTCATCCCCTACTTCGGCTATGCCCGCCAGGACCGCAAAGAACAGCCGAGGGTTCCCATCACCGCCAAATTAGTCGCCAATCTGATCTCCACCGCCGGCGCCAACCGGGTTCTGACTTTGGACTTGCACGCCTCCCAGATTCAAGGATTTTTTGATATCCCCTTAGACCATTTATACTCTAACCGGGTGTTCAACCGCTATTTTTTGGATTTAAAATTAAAAGACCCGGTCATAATCTCGCCGGACTTAGGTTCAGTCCGGATGGTGCGCTCTTTTGCCAAGGCATTGGATGCCTCTCTGGCAATCGTGGATAAAAGAAGACCTTCCCCCAATCAGTCCGAGATTTTAAATATCGTGGGAGAGGTAGATGGGAAAGTTGCCATAATCAGAGATGATATGGTGGACACGGCCGGCACACTGACTCAGGCGGCCGAAGCTCTCAAAGAGCAGGGAGCCAAAGAAATTTATGCCTGCTGCACGCATCCGGTTTTGTCCGGCAAGGCACTGGAGCTGATTGAAAAATCCTGCCTGAAAAAATTAGTAGTGGCGGATACGATTTCTACCGAAAATAAAAAGCTACCCAAAAAAATTGAGATATTATCTTTGGCAGAGCTTTTTGGCGAGGCGATTCTGCGCATCCACAAAGAAGAGTCGGTCTCGATGTTGTTTGATTAGAGATAGAGCAATATCTATGTGCGTAGGGGCGAAGTTTACCTTCGCCCGATTTTATTTTAGGGTGGAGACAAGCTCCACCCCTACGCGTCAGCCATTGTGTCATTCTGAGTCCCGATAAATCGGGACGAAGAATCTCTTTTTAAGCAGGGAATCCTTCACTGCGTTTAGGATGACATTTTAAATAATCCCTTTTTCCTTCAGACTCACAAAAGAATCATTCCCGATTATCAGATGGTCCAGAACTTCTATTTCCATAATTTTCCCCACTTCCAAAATCTGTTTAGTCACTTTAATATCCTCTGCCGATGGCTCCGGCTCACCAGATGGGTGGTTGTGGGCTAAGATTATTGCCGCGGCTCCATATTCAATGGCCGGACGGAAAACTTCCCGGGGATGAACCACCGATAAATTCAAACTCCCCAAAGAAATTACTTCATCATGAATCAGCTTATTTCTGGTATTCAGATATAAACCCCTAAACTGCTCTTTGGTCAATTTTTTCATCTCCTCCAAATATTTATAAACCTCTTCCGGTGTTCTGATAGTAGGAATTCTGGATTTATCCTCCCAAAAAATTCTTCGTCCCAGTTCCATACAGGCAATAATCTGGCAAGCTTTCACTTGAGGAAGACCAGTATTAGCCATCAAGTCAGCCACAGATTTTTCTTTGGCCAGACCTTTGGTGCCATACAATTTAAAAATAATCTGGGTCAGCTCTAATACAGGCAGACCTTTGAAGCCGGTATTTAAAATTATTGCCAGAAGCTCGGAATCTTTCAAAAGCCCCGGACCATATTTAATTAGCTTTTCTCTTGGTCTATCTTCTTCGGCTAATTCCTTAACTTTGATTTGATAATTTTCGCTCATTTTTCAAAATTATGTGTAGCGGTCGGATTTATCCGACATTTTAAATTTATGTGTGATGAATCACACCGCTACAAGGGAAAAAATAAAAATGCCGCACTCACAATCACAATATAAATCAAAAAAATTAAAATCTCATAACCTAAAATATCCTTAAAATCGATTTTTGCCACTGACAAAAGTGGAATAGCCCAGAAAGGCTGAATCAAATCGGTTGCCATATCCCCCCAGGCATAAGCGATTACTACTTTAGAATTAGAGACTCCCAATGATTTAGCGGCAGATAAAATATAAGGGGCTTCGATAGCCCATTTAGAGCCGCCGGAGGGGACAAAATAATTCACCAGACCGGAATACCAATATACAATAGCCGGATAGGTTTTCTGACTGGAAATCTGAATAAACCAGTTTCCCACAATCTGAGCCAAGCCGGAGGATTTGATGATTCCGTACATTCCGGCATAAAAAGGGAATTGTAAAATCACTCCAAAAATCAATTTTCCCGCTTCTTCGGCTGCTCTAAGAAAAGAGGAAGGCCGTAGATGCAACAATATCCCCAAAAATAAAAACCCAAAATTCAAAACATTCAGGTTAATTTCAAATTTTTTGCTAATCAAAAACCAGAAAAGCCAGAGCATACCTAAAATGCCAAAGAATAGTCCAACCCATGGAGAATTATCTAAGAGATTGGCGAAAGATTTATCCTTAAACTTAGGTATAAGCGAAATTTGTTCTTCATTAACCAGAGCCGGATCAGCTACTACAATATCTTCCTCTCTTTTGGGATGAAGATTAGGGACAAAAAAACATAAGAATAAAAATATGAAGCCGGTCAGAAATAAATTAAATGAAGTGAAAATGGTCTGACTCAACGGAATCAAGCCAATTTCTTTTTCCAAAAAATGTCCAGGTGTGGCTACCAATAGTGGTGCAGAAGCGGATAAACCGGAATGCCAGGTGCATCCCATCCCTAAATAAGCAGCTGCCACTAAAAGCCGGTAATCAACTTTCTGTTTGGAGGCGATGAATTTGACCATAATAGCAGAACCGACAATGGAAAATCCCCAGTGAATCCAGGATAAGGAAAGTGATAATATCACCATCAAGAGAATGGAAGATTTGGGACCTTTGGGCAGATTGGCTAGGAAATTTAAAAATCTGGAAACTAAGGGGGAAACAGCCACAATATAGCCTGTGAAAATAATCAAGCACATCTGCATAGCAAACGATAAAAGCTCCCAAAAACCGTTCCCCCAGAATTGGATTAAGTTGAATAAACCAAAGTTGGTGAAAATTAAAGCCAAGGCAAAAGTGAAAACTGTCAAAATCAATGCAATCACAAAAGAACTGGGGATGAATTTTTGGGAGAAAGAGGTGAGGGAAGAGGATAAAGATGAGATTAATCGCATTTGGCTGTCTAATTTTTTTGTAACGCCCTATTTTACATAGGGCGTACGTCCTGTATAAAACAGGACGTTACATTAATTGCTAAAAGATAAAATAAATAGAGAGGATAATCAATAAAAAAGTTTTTTAGTCGGGTGCGGGGGACCCGACCTACCCTTCGACAGGCTCAGGGTAAACCCCTCGTAGCTCTGGGTCCCTGTACCCAGAGCTAAACTTTAAGGGAAGTTTTAAACTCGGTGATTCCTCTTTTTCAAAGCCACCTTCTCCATCTGGGGCTTATAATGGGAGACCACTTTAGGTGCAGTTTTTTCCTTGGTGGGTTTGGTCTTCATATCCAGAGCAATCTCAATTACCTCATCAATAGAATCCACAAATACAAACTTAACCTTCTTTTTAATCTCCTCCGGAATCTCTTCCAAGTCTTTCTGATTGTTCTTAGGTAAAATGACGGTTTTTATTCCAGCTCGATAAGCCCCCAGAGATTTTTCTTTCAGGCCTCCAATGGGTAAAACTTTTCCGGTCAAGGTAATCTCCCCGGTCATGGCCAAATGAGGTTTGACCGGTTTTTCCGTCAACAAAGAAGCCATAGCTGTGGCAATGGCAATTCCGGCTGAAGGTCCATCTTTAGGGATAGCTCCGGCTGGTACGTGAACGTGGATATCATATTTTTCATAGAAATCCGGTGAAATCCCCCAATTTTGCGAGGTTGAACGAATGTAAGACAAAGCGGTCTGGGCTGATTCTTTCATCACTTCCCCTAAATGTCCGGTCAAAGTCAGAGATTTTCTGCCCGGCATTTTGCGGGCTTCGATAAATAGAATCTCTCCACCGGTACTGGTCCAGGCCAAACCCGGCACCACTCCGATTTTACCGGTTCTTTCCACCAGCTCCTGAATATATTTAGCCGCACCCAAATATTCAGGCAGATTATCCGGTGTAACAGATACTTTTTTGGCTTCGCCAGAAGCGATTTTTTTAGCCACTTTACGACAGACCGTAGCAATCTCTCGGTTCAAGTTGCGCAATCCGGATTCTTTAGTGTAATCATTGATAATAATTTTTAAGACCTCATCTGAAAAACTGATATTATCACCTTTCAGTCCATGATTTTCCATCTCCTTGGGAATCAAATATTTTTTGGCAATACTTAATTTTTCCAAATCAGTGTAACCGGGTAGCTCGATAACTTCCATTCTATCCCGCAAAACAGCGGGAATGGGGTCCAACACATTGGCAGTAGTAATAAACATCACCTTAGATAAATCAAAGGGGACTTCTAAATAATGGTCTGAAAAAGTGGAATTCTGCTCCGGGTCTAAAACTTCCAAAAGAGCCGAGGCCGGGTCACCTCGGAAATCCTGCCCAATTTTATCCACCTCATCTAACATAAAGACCGGATTGTTAGAGCCACCTCTGCGAATACCTTGAATTATTCTTCCGGGAAGCGAGCCGATATAAGTTCTGCGATGCCCTCTGATTTCTGCTTCATCGTGCACTCCTCCTAAAGACATGCGGCAAAATTTTCTACCCAAAGCTCGGGCAATTGACATTCCCAAAGAAGTTTTACCCACTCCGGGAGGGCCTACGAAGCATAAAATAGGAGACTTGGTATCTTGCTTCAACTTTCTGACCGCTAAATATTCCAAAATTCTCTCTTTTACTTTTTCCAAATCGTAATGGTCTTCATCTAAAACTTTTTTGACCTGCTTGATATCCAGATTGTCAACCGTGGAGATGCTCCAGGGAAGAGAGACCAGCCAATCCAGATAGGTTCTGGAAACAATGTATTCGGCGCTGGCCGGATTCATTTTGGAAAGCCGGTCCAGCTCTTTTAGGGCCGCTTCCTTGGCTTCCGGGGGCATTTTTGCGTTTTCAATTTTCTTTTTAAACTCCTCGATTTCAGCCATCCTCTCATCTGTTTCTCCCAACTCTTTTTGAATGGCTTTGAGCTGCTCTCTTAGGATGTATTCCCTTTGAGCTTTTCCTAATTCATGAGCTGCTTCCGACTGAATTTTGCGGGATAATTCCAAAACTTCTACTTCTTTATTCAGATGCATGGTCAATTTCTGCAGGCGGGTTTTGACATCAAAGGTCTCTAAAAGCTCCTGCTTCTGCTCGATAGAGATATTCAAATTAGAGGCAATCAAATCGGATAACTTAGAAGGGTCCTCGGTGTTCAAAGCCGGAATTTGCAGGTCATCAGACAAATAAGGAGCCAGGGAGACGATTTTTCGCAAGAGATCTAAGATATTGCGAATCAAAGCTTCCACTTCGACCGACTTTTCAATTTTATCTTCAATATATTCAACTTTTGCCACTAAGTAAGGTTCGGTCTTGACAAACTTTTTGATCTTGACCCGGGAAAGTCCCTGCACCAAAAATCTGACCGAGCCATCCGGGAAGCGCAGCATTTTGATTATAGTCCCGGCAGTTCCTACTTCGTAGATATCCTCAGTGGTGACATTGGCTGTCTCCGGGTCTTTCTGGGCAAACAGACCCAGAGTCTTTCCTCCCATCAGGGCTTCGTCGATCAGGCGGGCATATTTTTGGTCGGTAATCATCAGCGGAATAATCAAAGAAGGATAGACCACCACATTTTTAGTAGGCAGGATGAAAAGTTCGTCCGCTAATTTATCCGCTTCCGGTTTGTTTTTTACCGCTTCTCTATCAGCCACAATTGCTCCTATTCAATTTTGATTTCTTTGGCTTTACCTTTTTTGCTCGATTTTTTCTCAATTTTTATCTCTAAAAATCCATCTTTGTAGTTGGCCGCGATTTTTTCCCGGTTAATATCTTCCGGCAAATTGATATTTCTTTCGAAACGTCCGTAGTTTAGCTCCATATGGTGGTAACATTTACGGGTTTCAATTTTTTCCGGCCGGTCTCCATGAATGGTTAAGGTATTTCCATGCAAGGCGATATTGAAATCTTTTTGCTTCATTCCGGCAACTTCCACCAGAATTATGACCTCATTTTCAGTTTCAAAGACGTCAATGGGAGGTCTCCAGACCTTGGTTCCGGTCAAAAGAGAGGAGTGTTTGATTTTGTAAAAATGGTCAAACAATAAATCCATCTCCTCTTTGATTTTCTTGGCATCTTTTATGAATTCTTTTTTGGTATCATCCATAAAATCCTCCGCTAAAAGTTTATCTCCCTGAACTAAACATTAAATCTGAAAAAGACTACGTCCCCATCCTGTACAAGATAATCTTTTCCTTCCAGTTTTAAAAGACCTTTTTCCTTAGCATGGTGAACCGAACCTAATTCTATAAGTCTATTTGCAGCAATCACTTCCGCTTTTATAAACCCCTTTTCCATATCGGAATGTACGGTGCCAGCAGCTTTTAAAGCCTTATTTCCTCTGGGTATCAGCCAGGCTTTGACTTCTTTTTCATTAGCGGTGTAAAAGGTTATCAGATCCATTAGATTATACGATGAGTTCACCAATCTTTTTGTAGCCGGCTGGCTTATCCCCAGCTCCTGCATAAAGATTTGTTTTTCTTCTTCCTCCAACTTAGAAAGCTCTTCCTCCAGTTTCCCGCACAAAACTAAAAGGCCGATTTTTTCACCGGACAGACTAGCTTTATATTTTTCCTCTAGTGCCGAAATTTGATTTAACTCTTTCTCGGCCATATTCAGTATTATTAAAATCGGCTTTGCGGAAAGAAAGCTAAATCCCCTTAGGGCTTTTTCTTCCTCTGAATTGAAATTTATATTTCTCAAAGGAATCTCCTTATCCAGGGCTTCTTTGCATTTTTTAATCAAATTCTGTTCTTTTTGCTCCTCCGGAGAAGTTCCGACTTTGCTCTGCTTATGGGATTTTTCAAATCTCTTCTCCGCTATCAACAGGTCCAAAAAAATCAAATCATTCTGGATGTTTTTAAAATCTGCCTGAGGGTCAACTTCCCCTAATCCTAAAGAAGTTTTGTATAAGCCAAGGACTACGGTTAACTCATCCATCTCTTTTAAGACGGCCGTAGCTTCCCCTTCTGACTTTTTTTCATGCTCTAAAGAGCCGACCAGATCTATATATTCGATTTCTGGCAGGGTTATTTTTTTGGAACTGTAAAGTTGGGCTAACTGGGAGATTTTGGGGTCAGGGATTTTTACTATTCCACGGTGGAGTTGTAAATGAGGGGAAACTTTGGCGGTTTGCTGATGCCCGGAGGTTAAAGCATTAAAAATAGTGGTCTTCCCGGATTGGGAAGGTCCTATGATTCCTATTTTAAGCGTAAACTACCCCTTTTTGAAATTTAAGTCAGGCGGTGTATTTGATAATTCTGCCGTTTTCTAATATAGGTAAAACCGGCAGGGAATTCAACTGACTACAGAAAGCTAAATCTTTCTCAAACCCCAAGGAGCTTAAAAATTTTCCATGGTCGCAGGTTTCCAAAACTTTCAGAAGATTATCCTTATGCTTCTGATACAATACCGCCGCAGCTTGGGCGGCATCATTTACATCCGCTTTTTTCTGCTCCTGCAACTTGTTTATAAACATCCCTCCGCAGACCGTATCTTCCAAAGAAAATTTCCCCTCTTTGCCGGAGCAGACGATGGCTAAGTCCTTATTCAAATTCAAAACCAATTCAGCCACTTCCTTGAAATTCACAAAAGAGCCGATGACCACTTTATCCCCGGAAGCAGCTTTGACAATGGCTTTGGAGCCGTTGGTGGTGGCAAAAATTAAGGTTTTATCCCGCACTACCGGTTCGGTATATTCGAAAGGTGAATTCCCCAAGTCAAACCCTTCGACTTTTTGCCCATCCCGTTCACCGCAAAGCAGGACAAACTGCCGTCCGATTTTTTGCATTAAATCCAAAGCCCTTTCGGCCGATTCCACCGGAATTATATCCTTGCAGCCATTATATAAGGCCTGGGCTATGGTGACGCTGGCTCTCAAGACATCGATTACAATCACCGTTTTATCGGTCAAAATATTCTCTCTCAATTCCTCTGCGGTAAAAAATAAATCTATTTTCATTTTATTTATGGCTGTAATTTTTCCAGAAAGGTGGTTTGACCACCACAGCTTTATAGTTTTTATCCCTAATTTTTATCTCAACTTGATTTCCCACTTTGCTTTCTTCCACCAGCACATACCCCAAACCGATTCCTTTTTCCAATGAGGGCGAGAAGATTCCGGAGGTAACTTCCCCAATTTTAGCTCCATTTTTCCGGATTTCATAATGTTGTCTGGGGAAAGCTTTATCTACCATTTCAAAAGCCATTAGACTTCTTTTTGGATTTTGCCTGGCATTTAAAATCGCTTCTTTTCCTATAAAATCCCCTTTGTCCAATTTCACCAGCCAGGATAAGCCGGCTTCCATGGGATTAGTGGTCTGGTCAATGTCGTTTCCATATAGCATATATTTCATTTCCAGTCTCAGAGAATCTCTGGCACCCAAGCCAATCGGCTCGATTTCCAATTCTTTTCCGGCTTCCAGGGCAGCTTCCCAAATCTTTTCCGCTAATTTTGGCTCAAAATATAGTTCAAACCCATCTTCTCCAGTATACCCGGTGCGGGAAAAAAGAATCTTGTTTCCCAAAACATTTTCTTCCATCCCCCAGTAAAACTTAATCTGGCTTAGGTCGTAATCAGTCAGCCGGTTCATCACTTTTTCAGCCAGAGGTCCCTGAATAGCCAAGAGTGCGGTTTCATCCGAAATATTTTCCAATGTCACATCTCCGAATTTCTTTTGCTCTAGCCAGTTCCAGTCTTTTTCAATATTGGCGGCATTGACCACCAGCATCCAGCGGTCCGGCAGTTTATAAACCAAGAGATCGTCCACAATTCCGCCGTCAGGATAACACATAACCGTATATTGAACCTGATACATCCATAATTTTTTGACATCATTGACCGTAACTTTCTGCAAAAAATCTTCTGCGTCCTTTCCGATAACGATAAACTCTCCCATATGTGATAAATCAAAAATCCCCACCTTGCTTCTGACTTTTTTATGTTCCTCTACTATTCCCCGATACTGAATGGGCATCAGATAACCGGCAAAATCCACCAGCTTGGCTTTGTGTTTTAGATGTAGCTGGTAAAAAGCAGTCGGTTTAGCCATTAAGCTAAGTTAAAATTTGCCAAAGGTATCATCTTGTTATATATTCAATTTAATAAAATATATAAGTAGGATTTAAATAGCAATATCTATTTTGTTTTAGCACTTAAAAGCACAAAACAACTTTGGTAAACACAACTCAACTTTATCACCAACCAGCCCAGAGATGGCACAAAACCCGTTGTCCCAGCTGCAAAGGGACCGGTAAGATGTTAGTGGTGAATCAAGCGTCCAATCCTCCTGAAAAATATTATGTGAAATGCTGGGTCTGTAAGGGAAAAGGGGAGAAAATCAGCGAAAATTAAACCCCCTGCAATTCCCTCCCCTACAGGGGAGGGCAAGGGAGGGGTCAGTTTGAGGCTCAAAAGCCCACTTAAAAGTGGGCTTCTTTTCTACAGATGTAAAGTTCCCCGCCTTAAAAGGCAGGGTTTTTCAGTTTATCAACCTAACAGATTTTCAAATTCCTCTTCGTCAGCTACCTCGTCTTCCAGGATATGCTCTATCAGCTCATGTGTCACAATATCTTTCTGATGAGTTTTCTTGAGCAATTCGCTGTAGGAATCAATGGCAATCCGCTCTGCCTCCAGAAAAACTTTGATGAACCCTTTCAGATCCGAGGTTTCCCGGGGGAAATTGACTTTGCGCATGTGGGAAGCCTCGGCTAAATCCTCAATTTTAGCCACCGGAACTCCTCCCAATTGGATGATTCTGTCGGCGATCTTGCCGGCATGGCCCAGCTCATCTGCGGCTGCCTGTCTGAAAACCTCGGCTATTTCTTCAGAGTTGATTCCGCTGACCATATGAGCGGCGTGCAGAAAATAAAAGTGAGCCAACCACTCATCGGCATAGACCCGGTTAAGGTCGGCAATCATTTGCTTGATGTCTAATTCTACAATCTCACGGCCTTTCTTTCCCATTTAATCCTCCTTTGAATTTCTGGTTGATTATTTTTTATGTTAGTTTGGGAAATCTAATGCTATTTTAAAAAATGTCAAGCAGGAATTGAATTAGTCCATCAGAAAGCTTGAGGCCGTATCCTAACATATAAAAATTGATGCCTAAAAAATAATTAAAATAATCCTTGACAAATCTCAAATTATGCCGTATACTATAGCAGTAAAGCAGATTTTAGTAGATTGGATGTTTTGGTTAGAAACTAAGTACATACCACGAAGCTGATTGAAGCTTGGTGGTTTTTTTGTGCAGTCTAAATGCTTCGAGTGTACTCGAAGCGTAAAAAGAAGGAAAGGTGGTGATTTGATTGGCACAAGGCAAAGTCAAGTGGTTTAATGAATCCAAAGGTTTTGGTTTTATTCAGCCCAACGACAGCGACAAAGATGTGTTTGTCCATTTTTCTGCTATTCAGGATAATGGTTTTAAAACCTTGAGTGAAGGTGAAGAAGTAACTTTTGAAGTTACCGAAGGACCTAAAGGTTTACAAGCAGTCAATGTGAGAAAAGGATAAAAACTGAAAAATAGCAGTTTTTAGACTAAGCCCCGCTTGAATGAGTGGGGCTTTTTATTTATTCCCTCTCCTGTAAGGGGAGGGCAAGGGAGGGGTCAGTGGCGAAATGGTGTCATCCTGAACGAAGTGAAGGATCTCGCAGTTCAAATTGTTCCACATACTTAAATATAAAGGGGATTCTTCGCTACGCTCAGAATGACAGGCAAGAAAACGCAGACCCATGTTGTTCTCAATGTGAGTCTAAACATTGAGACAAGCTGGGTCTACAAACTTGCCTTCTCCGGCTCGGCTCCTTGATATGGCCGCAGTCCCTTGAACAGAAGCCAAAGACCCAATGCCATTTCGAAGATAGCCATGGGCGCATCGAACCAGGTCGCGTTGACCGTCTCGTCGAAGTTGGGGAAAACGATGAAAGCGAAAGCGCAGATCACGCACCATGCGGACGAGATCGCACCGAAGGCAGCCAATGCTCTCGGGATATACCTCGATTTGAACCACAGGTAGCTGCAAACCGTGGAGGCCAATGTCCAGAACGGCAGGCCAACGTAGTACGCGTCGTAGCTCGAGGCGATGTGCAGCCTCGCCAAGGTCTGCAATTGATCTGCCTTGAAAACGGGCAGGTAAGCAGCGTCGCCCAAGAGCCGCAGAGCGCTAAGCATGTTGAGCGCAGTAACAACCCACATCAAGGCATATACCAGCCTGCAGAATGCCGCAACCAAGGCCAGGTTCCGATTCACCGGCTTGAGAATCACGTAGAGCGCTGCGAGTAGTACTACAACGCTTGCACTGTAAATCAGATTGCAGGCGATGTTGATACGAAACAGTGTTTCGTGCGCCATGATGTTCCGGGCGGTTTCCGCAGCATTGCCCGGGACAATGAGGCGAAAGGAGATACCATAGTTCGCAAGGACCACGATCGCCATCGCGAACAGGAAAGTGAATCCCGCGACTCGTGCAGCTTTGCGTTGTGACTCGTCGATGGCGCTAATTGTCATTTTATTTCCTCCTAATTATTGTTATATGGTTTCCAGTCCTTAAAAAAATTATTTCCTTTAATCTTTTAGTCTTTATGTTGTGCGTTCGTTATTCTTGAATATCGAACGTCTCAATTATTCAATTGTTAGCTTGAAACGACGCTGATTCTTGTGCCTTTACGCTTTTAATTAGAAGCCAAAGAATCATTGAAATTTCTGCTATTGCGTAACACACAAATGTGTATTGGGAAACAAACGCGCACGGTTGACGCACGATCAAGAAGCTGGGGCATTCACGGTCTGCTCCTTTGCGCCCATGATCAGGATCCACAGCAGGAACGCCAACTCCCCGAAGAGGGCGGGGAAGGCGATATTAGAGACCACGTCCTCGTAGCGCGGCAACAGTAAGCCCGTAAAGCTTATGGCCAGATAGGCGAAGCCGTTGATGATCAGCCAGACGCCCAGGAAGCGGGGTAGGAAGCGCGACCTGTACACAAGGAGCGCCAGGGGGAAAAGCCAAAGACCCCAGAATATTTCTAATGTCAAAACTCCGTAATCGTTAATTTTAAGAAAGAGCATAGCCAAATCTTGTCTCTGAGTAAGTTCAAATGTTTTCAATATTTCGCCTTTAAGAATCATAAGGGAAGTAATATTGAATGCCTCCATAATAAAAACGGCAGGAATTTGCACAATCACCAATGCAACCATAAGTTTAGCCTGACGCTCGTTTACCTGTTTGAACAATCGATACAGAACCAATACCAAAAACACAAAAATGGTGCTGCTGATGATATCACTAATTATGCCCGTTCGAAATAAGAATTCATTGGCGAGGATGTTATTGGCAGTGGCAACTGCATCTCCCCGGACCATAATCTTTGATGGTACATAGATAATGCTATAGGCACCTGTTATTGCCAGAAGAAGATACCACAAGCCGGCAATTCTTGCAGTCTTTTTGAGTGAAGTAGTTTTTTCTTCCATTTATTTTTTTAGTTTTATTTTGATATTATGTTTATGTTGTTCTCATTTCAATCTGTTTTGAAAGTTCGTAGACCCACGTTGTCATCTCCCTATGGGATGGTGGAACCAAACGTGGGATTCCCTATAATAATCATTCACCCAGCTTGAGTCAAGCTGGATCTACAAACTAAAACCACTTGCCCTGCCTGTAAAATTGTGATATGTTATTTAATATGAGGATAACATTGAGACTTATTGTTTCACTTCTGCTTGTGGTAGCTCTGGCAGTCACTGCCTTTTCATTCTATCAGGTTTATACGGAAAAAATTCGCCTAAGAGGTGAATTAGAGGGTAGAACTATTGTTCTGGCTGAAAGTCTTCAGGAATCAGTAACCCCCCTTGTGCAGTCTAACTCACTTAAAAAATTAAATCGCCTTGTAGAGCGATTCGGGAATCGCGAGAGGCTTAAGGGGGTTGCTGTATTTGATAGAGAGGGCAATATCCTTTCATCAACGCCTGAGCTTATACCAAAAATCCCAAAGCCACTACCACAGATAATAAGCTCTATTACAGAAAATCGCTCGCTCGGCAGTTTCATAAAGATTGATGATAAAAAGACATACATCTATACCATTCCCATCTCCGAAGAAGATAGATTGATAGGTGCCCTGGCACTCTTTCATGATGCCTCATACATGGATTTAAGGCTTGAAGGAATATGGGAACATAACCTCCTCCGTTTCTTAACAATGTCAATATTGATTGTAGTGATCACACTTTTAGTGGTTCGCTGGAGCGTTACAGGCCCAATTGCCCAGTTTGCAGAATGGATGAGGGAATTGCGGATGGGAAAAGGTAAGGTTACCCAGCCTTCGGCTTCCCTGAGAGGGGATGTGCTGGCTCCTCTGATTTCAGAGGTGACACATTTAGCTAAGAGTCTATCACTGGCACGGGCAAGGGCAGAGGAAGAAGCAAGATTAAGGGTTAAGGCAGAATCTCTCTGGACAGCAAGTCGTCTTAAAGAGCATATGCGTGCTGAACTGGGTAGAAAAAAATTATTTTTGATTTCTAACAGAGAACCTTATATGCATGTAAAAGAGGGGCGCAATATTGGATGCATCATCCCTGCTGGTGGAGTAGTTACTGCATTGGACCCTGTGATGAGGATATGTGATGGTGTCTGGATTGCCCATGGTGGAGGAGATGCAGACCGTGAGATCGTAGATGAGAATGATAAACTACGTGTCCCCCCTGAAGAGCCAGCCTATACTCTCAAGAGGATATGGCTTACAAAAGAGGAAGAGGATGGTTACTATTATGGTTTTTCCAATGAGGGGCTCTGGCCATTATGTCATATTACCCATACCCGTCCTATCTTCCGCTTAGAGGATTGGGTTCATTATCAGAGGGTCAATGAAAAATTTGCTGATGCTCTATTAAAAGAGATTGCCAATGAAGAATCCCCTCTCGTTTTGATTCAGGACTATCACCTTGCCCTTCTTCCATTGCTTGTGAAAGAAAAGCGTCCAGATGCAAAGGTTTCACTTTTCTGGCATATCCCCTGGCCAAATCCCGAGGCTTATGGTATCTGCCCCTGGCATCAGGAGATTCTCATAGGTATGTTAGGAGCAGATATTATTGGTTTCCACACACAATTTCACTGTAATAACTTCTTGGATACAGTTGACCGTTTTTTAGAGTCAAAGATTGATTGGGAGCATTTCTCAGTTGACCGAGGTGGCCATACAACACTGGCAAGGCCTTTTCCTATCAGCGTTAGCTTTGAGAGTCTTTCAGATAAGGCCTCTGCAATTCAGGAAAAGGCATCCTTGAAAGAAACCATACTTAAGGAGATAGGCATTCAGGCAAAATATCTTGGTGTTGGTGTTGACCGTATTGATTATACAAAAGGCATCCCTGAACGTTTTAGGGCAATTGAGAGATTTTTAGAAAAATACCACGAGTTTGTGGGTGAGTTTATATTTATAGAACTCGGTGCACCAAGTCGCATACATATCAAGCGATATAGAGATGTGATGACAGAAATAGAAGAGATGGTAGATAAAATAAACTGGCGTTTTCAGACTAAAAGATGGAAGCCTATTGTGTTTCTTAAGAGGCATCACAGACATGAAGAAATATATCGCTTTTATAAAACAGCTGACCTCTGTATGGTCACATCCCTTCACGATGGAATGAATCTGGTTGCTAAAGAATTTGTCACCTCCCGTGCAGATGAAGACGGTGTGTTGATTCTTAGCCAGTTTACAGGTGCATCTCGTGAGCTTAAAGATGCGATTATTGTAAACCCTTATGCTATAGAAGGAATGGCAGATGCAATCTATCTGGCACTCACTATGGAACAGGATGAACGGTCCCAACGAATGGTGCGAATGCGTCAGGTGGTCAGAGAACATAACATCTACCGATGGGCAGGGAATTTGATTACAATACTGGTACGATTAAGGATGCCCGAGGTTCTGGAACAGGAAAGAGATTAATGCCGTCCTATTTTTTTGAAGGAAACCATCTGCATAAGATCAAGGCGGGTCAAAAGTTTGCTCTGTTTTTAGATTTTGACGGGACACTGGTTCCCATTCAAAAAGACCCTGCCAAATGTTTTTTATCAGAAAAGGTAAAGGAACAATTGAGATTAATCACGCGCTCTAAGTATTGTTATTTATCCATCCTAAGTGGAAGGTCATTATCAGATATCAGAAAAAGGGTCGGCATACGGACAATCTATTACGGAGGAAATCATGGTTTAGATATCTCTGGTCCTGGTGTGAGATATACGCACCCAAAGGCACTGAAAGCAGAATCAATTATTAAGGGCGTAAAACAGCAACTAAAAAAAGAGATTAAAGGTATTGGAGGTGCATGGCTTGAGGATAAAAAATTTACCCTGAGCCTTCACTTTCGATCTGTGAAGAAAGAAGGAATTCCGTTTGTTAAAAATATTTTCGACAAGACGGTAGCCGAATTTTTAGAGAAGAAATCATTGGCTGAAATTAAGGGGAAAAAAGTTTTAGAGCTGGTGCCAGAGGTATCATGGGATAAGGGTACAGCTGTACTCTGGATTTTACAAAGATTAAAAGATAATAGTTTGTCGATATACATAGGTGATGACCAAACTGATGAGACAGCTTTTAAGGCACTTAGTAAAAGAGGTATAACTATACGCATTGGAAGTTCAAAGAGAACTTTTGCAGATTATTATCTTAAAGGTCATTGGGAGGTTTCGCAACTTCTCAAACAAATACAGAAAGTTACAAACAATTGATATATAGCATTTGCGGTAGGTGTGAAGGGTTTATTCTTTTTGTAGGTGAGAGGGTAAAGCTGCAAGTACGTAGACTCACGTTGTCCTCAACGTAGGATTAGATTTGACCTTACCCAGCTTAAGATAAACTGGGCCCACTGACTTAATTGATTCATTTTCCCCTATCCAGACTCCACCGTCCGCCTCCACGTGTAGCTAGGTAAAGAAAAATGAAGCAGTAGAGAACCGCCATTTCACCCCGATTGACTACCGGGAAAAATGCCGAACTGATTTGAAACTTCCAGTGGAACTGGAAATAAGCCACCGCCATTTCACCGCTGGCTATAAAGGCCGCCCAGCGGGTCTGGAACCCCACCATTACCAAAAGGCCGCAAATCAACTCCAAAAGCCCTCCAATCCAAACCTGGGACCCTACCGCGGGCTGGTGATCGCTTAGCACTCCAAAAATTTTCTGAACTCCGTGAAATGAAAACATAAACCCAGCCATAATGCGCATCAAGGCGTAGGCCTGGTCGCTGTATTTGGCAAGTCTTTTCATTTATTTACTCCTTTGGTTAATGTCTGGTAATAAAGCTCGTAAGCCCAGGTTGTCCTCCCCCCTTTTTATTTGAGTTCATTTTCTCTTCCATATTGTTACTTTTTCTATTGATTTTTTTTTTTTATTCTAGTTCGTAGACCCACGTTGTCCTCAACGTGGGATTCCCCATAATAATCATTCACCCAGCTTGAGTCAAGCTGAGTCTACAAACTAAAGCTTCTTGCTAAAAAAGAGCGCTAAAAGTAGCATCGATCCCGATGCAGTGACTAGCCATGGTGAACCGAAAAGCAATAATGTTGTTGAGAAATGAGGATAAAAATAGACAAATGCAATTACGGGAGTCATGAGGCTATTAGCCAGAAAAAACCACTTAACCCATCTCTCAAACCCTTTCTTTGCAAAAACAGGGACTGCGAATAATGTCGCCAAACCCAAGAATATGTAACCCAGCGCGTCAACATCCCAGAAGAGAGAGTGGGGAGTTTGGTCGAGAACACGAATTTCATCTAGCGCACCCTTGAGTGTCATGGGGATTACAGTCGCCAATTGAACTACGTAGTTCAATGTGACATAAGTCGCATACATTATTGAGAAGAGAAGTGCTGCATGAGTCCAAATCTTCTTCTCATCCGGCACGGTATAGTGAAGCGCAACAAAGGCAAGCATAAATGGAACTTCAATACCCAGAGCAAAACCAAAAATAAGAATTGCATCCAAGGGGTATTTTGTAACACTCAAAAGTTGAAGAATTTGAGCGACACTGTATCCAGCAGCTGCAACAAATGCGATCAAAGCTGACCAAAACCCTATTCTGTAAATTACTTTTTGCATGTTTACATTATATGTCAATCGATAATACTGCCAAGCTCGTAGCCCAGGTTGTCCTCAACCAGGGACTAAACTTGATTTTTAGGTTTCGTCACTAACTACTCCTGACAGTCCGCTCCATCGAAAGAGGCGTCGCCTCTTTATTCTTTCTCACCGCCAATTCTTTTCTCAAAAACTGCCCAGTATAACTTCTCTCCACCTGTGCCACCTCTTCCGGAGTGCCGGCCGCCACCACATAACCCCCAGCTTCTCCCCCTTCCGGTCCCAAATCAATAATATAATCCGCAGTTTTAATCACATCTAAATTATGCTCAATCACGATCACTGTATTTCCACGTTCAACCAGTTCATTCAAAACATTCAAAAGCATCTTAATATCCTCAAAATGCAAACCAGTGGTCGGCTCATCCAATAAATACAAAGTATTTCCAGTAGCCACCTTGGATAATTCAGTGGAAAGCTTAACCCTTTGAGCTTCTCCGCCCGATAAAGTAGTAGCCGGTTGCCCCAAATGAATATAAGCCAAACCGACATCTTTTAAAGTTTTCAACTTTCGTCTGATTTTAGGAATATGCTCAAAGAACGAATGACCTTCATCTACTGTCATATCCAAAATATCAGCAATAGATTTCCCTCGATATTTAATTTCTAAAGTTTCCCGATTATATCTCTTTCCTTTACAGTTCTCACACGGTACATAAACATCTGGCAAAAAGTGCATCTCGATTTTAATTATTCCATCCCCTTCACAGGCATCACATCTACCTCCTTTGACATTGAAGGAAAATCGACCAGCTTTGTAACCTCTGACTTTAGCATCTGGCAGTTGGGCAAATAAGTCTCTGATATAAGTAAAAAGCCCAGTGTAAGTAGCTGGGTTAGAGCGGGGAGTTCTTCCAATAGGGGATTGGTCGATATTTATCACTTTGTCGATTTCACCCAACCCGGAGATTTTTTCATACGCCAGGGGCTCTTCTTTGGAGTTATAAAAATGGGCTGATAAAATTCGATACAAGGTCTCATTGATTAAAGTAGATTTCCCGGAACCGGAGACACCGGTAACGCAGATAAATACTCCTAGGGGGATTTCAACTTTGATATTTTTTAAATTATTTCCTTTGGCTCCACTCAAAACTATGTATGTTCCCTGTCCTCTTCTGCGGTAAGCCGGGATAGGAATGGTCATTTTCCCGGACAGATATTTCCCGGTCAAGGAGCGGCCATTTTGTTTGATATAATCTGGAGGACCTACAGCGACTATGTTACCACCATTTTTACCGGCTCCCGGACCTAAGTCAATCACCCAGTCAGAGCTGTTGATGGTCTCTTTATCATGCTCCACCACTATCACCGTATTTCCCAAATCCCTTAAGCTGACCAAAGTATTCAAAAGTTTTTTATTATCCCTCTGATGCAGACCGATGGATGGTTCATCCAAAATATACAGGACTCCCACTAAACGAGAACCGATTTGAGTAGCTAAACGAATTCTCTGGGCCTCTCCTCCTGATAAAGAGGCCGCAGTTCGGTCCAGAGTCAGATAATCCAACCCCACGTTTATCATAAAGGTCAGACGTTCGTTGATCTCCTTTAAAATCTGCTTGGCAATGGTTTTTTCTTTCTGATTTAATTTCAGGTTTTCCACGAATTCTTTGGCAGCTTTGACCGACATCCGGGTTATCTGATGAATGTTCAAATCATGGACCTTGATGGAGAGAGATTCTCTCTTTAACCTTGCACCATTGCACTTAGGACAGGGTTTGACCCGCATAAAAGTTTCAATCCAGTCCCGCACTCCTTGAGACTGGGTCTGTTTATATCTTCTTTCTAAATTGGGAATCACCCCTTCAAAGTCGGAGTAATACTCCCCGTAACCTTTACCTTCCCTTAAATGATACTCAAATTTGATTTCATCCTCGGTTCCATATAAAATCACCTGTTTGGCTTTTTGGGGTAAATTTTTAAAGGGGGTGTTGAAATTAAATTTGAAATGGTCAGCCAGGCTTCTCAATTGATGTAAATACCAATTCCCGGCCGGCATCCCCCAGGGTGCAATAGCCCCATCTGACAGAGATAAATTGGGGTCTCGAACCAAGAGATTGGAATCAATCTCCATTTTATTTCCCAAACCATCACAGCCGGGACAGGCACCGAAAGGGGAATTGAAGGAAAACATGCGGGGCTGAATTTCTTCGTAGGAGATTCCACAATTGACACAGGCATAATGCTCGGAGAATAGAAGCTCCGGTTTCCCCTGCACATCGATTAAAACCACTCCCGAACCCATTCTCAAAGCTGTCTCCAGAGAATCAGCTAACCTTTTACCCACTTTTGGCTCAACTACTAATCTGTCAACCACGACTTCAATACTATGCTTTTTATTTTTGTCCAATTTTATCGGTTCGGTTACCTCATAAATCTTTTTATCCACTCTGACCCGGACAAACCCCTCTTTTTTTACCTCCTCTAACAAATCTTTGTATTCCCCTTTTCTCCCCCTGACCAGAGGAGCTAAAATCTGAATTTTACTTCCTTGAGGCAGGGCTAAGATGGCATCTACAATCTGGTCTACGGTCTGCTGGGCGATTTTTCGGCCGCATTTGTAGCAGTAGGGAATTCCTATGCGGGCAAACAGTAATCTTAAATAATCATAAATTTCAGTAACCGTAGCTACCGTGGAGCGGGGATTTTTAGCGGAACTTCTCTGTTCAATCGATATGGCCGGTGAAAGACCATCGATGAAATCCACATCCGGTTTTTCCATCAACCCCAGAAACTGGCGGGCGTAGGCGGAAAGGGATTCGACATATCTTCTCTGCCCTTCGGCATAAATGGTATCAAAAGCCAGAGAAGATTTTCCGGAGCCGGAAAGTCCGGTTATCACCACTAACTTTTCACGGGGGATGTCTAAATCGATATTTTTTAAATTATGCTCCCGGGCACCTTTGACTACGATATAGCCGGACATACGTCACACCTCTTCAATAAAAAATTCTGTTTTTACAGCATTTGGTCAAACTTATAATATAATAAAAAATCACCAGAAAGCAACTCTCTTGACCTTCTAATGTTGATGCACGAATAAAATCAGTCAAGTCAATTATGGCATTGTAAGTTTTTAAATTTCATAATCTTGAAATTAAAATTGGCGGACTTTTTAAAAATCTTCAATTTGCTATTGACAAATAAAAATTATTGTAGTAAAATACGAGACGCTTTTTATAAGCCAAAGGGTGAAATCTAAGAAAATATCATATTGACATCTTATAATTAACCTTAACAAATATGGAGATAAGGATGAATGGTCCGATTTATTCCGACCGAAGTGGTTCGACTATACTCACCATAAAGAGGAAGTTATTCATTGCCACGCTCATACTTTTGTTTATCCCCCAACTGTTGTGGGCTTCCGGGATGTCCCTAAATGTGGGTGCCAAAGCCAGCGCCTTAGGAGGCGCTTTCAGAGGACTGGCAGATGACTGGTCAGCGGCCTGGTGGAACCCGGCCGGTCTGGCTTATCTGCAAAAATCAGAAGCCAATTCTATTTTATCCATAATCATTCCCAGACAAAAATATGAACCGGATGTACGCTTAAGCAATGGTTCGGAACTAGGCTATCGCAACGACGAAACTCGGTTTCCGGATGACCGGATTTTTTACTATCCCAATTTTTCCACTTTTTACAAATTTCAAAGTGCCGGGGGAATTACCGCCGGAATGGCTTTCTTTTTACCTTATGGCTTGGGCTCCCGCTGGGATTTATTTAACCCATTAGCAGGTTATATTGACCCACTTAAAGATACAATACCTTATGCCCGAATTGACCATGAAGCCAGCTTTATAGTGGTCGACTTTCATCCCAGCATCGCCAAAGAGGTGGTTAAGGATAAGTTAGCTTTGGGATTAGGGTTAGCCATTCAAAAGTCAGATTTTACCTGGAGAAGACCGAATTTTATCCCCACCATCTTGTTGCCCATTACCACCATGTATCAACAGCCCGAAAACGTTAACCGGCCCTATGATAACATTATTATGGACAGCCACATGGAGTTTGACGGCTGGGGAGTGGGAATAAACTTAGGAGTTATGTACCAGCTTTCTCCCAAAGTAAAACTGGGTGGTTCCTACCGTTCTCCAGTAAATATCAAGTTAACCGGCCATAATCGGATGTCGGTCTATTTTCCCAATAATTCTCAAATTGTTACCAATGACAGCACTGCACAACCTTACTTTTCCGGTGGGAGTGCCCAGACCTCAGCGGAAGTCAAGACCACTTTAAATCTCCCGGCTGAATTGGGGGCTGGGTTTGCGTATCAAGCTTCAGATAAGTTTACCTTGATGGCCGATATTTCCTGGACTAGCTGGTCCAGAATGAAGATTTTAGATCTGAATTACAGTACCAAAGCCCAGTGGGTATCTCCGGCCGGGGATACTCTGAATTACGGGTTGAATCCTTTGGGTACTCCGGCAGATTCAGGCATCGTTTTTAACTGGAAAGATGTCACCCGCTTCAGCGTTGGTGCTGAATATCACTTTAAGGAAAACTGGATAGCCCGGGCTGGTTATTACCATGACCCCACTGCCATTCCGGACCAGTCTTTGAATCCACTCGTCTTAGATTTTGCTGATAAAAACAGCCTAAATTTTGGACTTAGCTACAAAATCAACGCCTATGAGGTTGGGTATAACATAGAGTATATCAGTTACGATAATCGTGAAATAACTCAAATTAAAGATGTCAACGGAGATGGCCTGTTCGACAACTTTCCAGGAAGTTATTCCACAGCCCAATACAGTTCCTTTTTCTATTTCACCTACAGATTCTAAGGAGAGGGAAAATGCGAAAATTAAGTTTAATTTTAATGTTAGGTCTCAGTCTGATTATAGCTTTAAGCGGGTGTAAAAAGAGAAAAAATCCGGTCGAGCCGACCATTTTAAAGCAACCCACTTATTTTCAAATCTCCCAAAATTTATGGCCAGCTTTGGATAACCCTCCTTTAAGTAATCAGTTCTCCATCCCCTCTCGGACCGTGGTGGTATCTATCCCGGGTGAAGTACCTATAGACAACCAAGGACATGTACCACTGACCTGGAAAAAGAAATATCCGGTCTTGTATTTTTTAACCGATTTTGGTCAGGACGCTCTCACTTTTGCCCAAACCTATCGGGTGAACGACATCGCCGATGAATTGACAGCCAAAGGAGAAATCCAGCCCATGATTGTTGTGATAGCTGACGGCAACAATCCTATGGGGGGTGGTTTCTATGTCAATTCCATAGGCGGCCGGTATGAGGATTATATTGCCCTTGATTTGAGGCTCAAAATGGACACTTCGATTTTTACCAGAATTGTGAATGATAGCACAAAAAAAAGAGGAATCAGCGGAGTAGGAATGGGTGGTTACGGCGCTTTCAGGGTGGCTATGGATTATCCTCAATTTTATAGTTCGGTAAGTGCCATCTCTGCCCCTCTCTCAATAGATGCCGGGCCAAACGGCGACTGGTTTACAGATTATCTGCGGGCAACAGCTGTGCAGGAAAGTTTGACTTTCTCACCTTACCCTGACTCCAACATTGTTCCTATTACTGACCCACTCGATAAGACCACACCTGCTACCAACTGGCTCTTTGCAATGGCTTTAGGGTTTTCTCCCCACGATCCAGGAGATACTGATTCCAGTTCCTATTTTAAGATTGAGAACTATCCTCAGGGTGGTCCATTCCGCGGTGTGGATTTGCCTTTCGACTCCGCCGGAAGTCTTCGGGCTTCCATTTGGACTAACTGGGTGGATAGTAATGACGTTAAAACACTATTGGCAGGTCCTAAAGCTGGATCTTTAGCTAATACCAAGATTTATTTTGAGGTGGGGCTCCAGGATAGTTACATGTTACAAATTGCCAATAAAAACTTTAACAACTTTATGGCAACTCAAAGTTATACTTACATTTATCATGAATATACTGGATACGGCAGCTTCCCTGCTGACCATTTCAATTTTGCTTTTGACCGTATAGTTGCCATTCTGAAGTTTCATTCCAGCAATTTTTAGTTTAAACATTGCTCTTTAACATATGGTGTCGCTTTTGCTTAGGAGTATAAAATCCCCTCTCTGAATAAGAGGGGTTTTCATATAGGCCAAAGTGGCAGATTTGTCTGTTAAATGAACATAAAATGGGAAATATTTTCCTATATATCTAAAAATTTTTAAAATAAATAATAATAATTGCCTAAGCAGATTCCGATAATTAAAACAGTCCATAATGAGAGGAGGGACTTGTGTTAAAAAAGCTGAAAATACCCTCAGCCCTGCTGTTCCAGTTTCTGATTATTTTTTCTTTGGCGTTTCTTCTGACAATTGCCGAGAAAACCTCTAAACAGGTGGGCTTAATTTCCGACCCGGTCCAGGAGCCGGTTAACGAAGCCTCGCTTATGACCGGCAGTGTCAAACCGGGAGAGACCTTGTCTCTATCTCTAATCAGAAATGGGATACCCCATTTCTTAGTGGATGAGATTGTCAAGCCCTTAACCAGTCTTTTAGACTTAAGAAAATGCAAACCGGGAGACTTTTTTAAGCTTTTGATAACCCCGGATACTTCGATTTTGTCCTTCGAATACTGGAGAGGTAATAAAGAGAGATATAGAGTAGAAGAGAAAGATGGTGCCTTTGTAGCTTATCTTGCTCCAGTGGTCTTTACCAGGCAGATTAAGACCCTTTCCGGGGAGGTGCACAACTCTCTCTGGGAATCTATGCAGACTCAGGTAAAATCAGACGAGCTAATCTTAAGATTGTCAGATATCTTTGCCTGGGAGGTGGACTTTTTAACGGAAGTACAGAATGGCGACCGCTTTAAAATAATCTACGAAGAGTTGTTTAACGAACAAAATGAGTTTGTAGAGTATGGTGAAATCCTGGCGGCTGAATTCGACTTACAGGGGACCAAATACACGGCCATTAACTATAAAGATTCCACCGGTCATTCGGACTATTATGACTTAAACGGCAACTCCTTAAGAAAGGCCTTTTTAAAAACTCCCTTGAATTACCGAAGAATATCTTCCGGTTTTTCCTACAGCCGTAAACATCCGGTATTCCGGATCAACCGGCCCCATTTTGGAGTAGATTTTTCAGCCCCCTGGGGAACTCCGGTGGTGGCAGTGGCTGATGGTCAGGTGATTTTCAGCGGCTGGAAATCCGGGTTAGGAAGAACAGTGGAGGTTAAACATAACAACGGCTTTATTACCTGTTACGGACACTTATCCCGGGTAGCCAAAGGGATTTATCCGGGTAAAAGGGTCTCCCAGAAAGATATTGTGGCTTTTGTCGGTTCCACCGGAATTACCACCAGTCCGCACCTGCATTATGAGTTAAGAATCAGCGGTCGTCCGGTTGACCCTTTAAAAGTGACTTTCCCTCCCTCTTCTCCGGTCAGTAAACTATTTCTGGCAGATTTTGAGCAGACCAAGGAAAAGTGGGTCTACACTTTGGGATTATTAGAAGACTTGAATTTGGTGGCTCTGCCTCAGGAATCAATGGCGAAATAGCTCACTTTTGCTTTAGGTAGAGTTTTTGGGATGTGAAGTTTATAAGAATCTCAATTGATTTAATCAAGAAACTAAGGGGTTGGATTTTAGCAGATGAAATCCGGCCCCTCAGTTTTTCTGAGTTGAAACCTTTGACTTTGGCAGGTAATTTTGACTTGGGATATGCTCTTGGTAAATATTCAGAAAAAAAGAGAACAGAATTGGGGAAATTGATTTATCATTTTAAATACAAGAAAAATAGAAAAGCCGGTGAAATCTTAGTGGATTTAAGTTATCAATTCATAAAGCAGAGTTACCCTATTCTCGATATAATAGTACCAGTCCCGCCGGCAGTTGCCTCCACCCATTTTTTTGTCAATAGATTTTTTTCTAAATCCTTGGCAGAAAAATTACAAAAACCGTTGGAGAATAAGTTAATTCATAGAATAAGATTTGTTCCAGAACAAAAGATATTCAGGAATTTAAAAGATGAAAAGGAAAATGTCAGAGATAGCTTTAAGTTGACAGAACCTCAAAAAGTCAAAAATAAAACTCTTTTATTGATTGATGACATCTATGACACCGGAGCGACCGTAAATGAAATTTCTCATCTTTTAAAATCTGCTTTCGCCCACCAAGTTTTCGTATTTACTATAGCCAAGACCGGCTTTTATGTCTGAATACACCAAATATGTAATCGCCCTGCGTGAAGTAGCCAGGGTGGGACCCAAGCGGTTCGCCCAGCTGATTTTGCATTACGGCACTCCGGATAATGTCTACAATTCTACCTTAGAAGAGCTAACCAGTCTGCCCCGCATGTCTGCCGGCAAAGCCCAGGAAATATTAGCCAGCCAGGAGAAATTAAAAGAGATTGAAAATCAGATGGACTTGTTGGCTGCGCAGGATATCGGAATCAGCACAGTTTTAGATGAAAATTATCCGGCTTTATTGCAACAAATAGACGACCCGCCCCCGCTTCTATACTACAAGGGGAAGTTTCCTTTAATCGATAAAACCGGTGTTGCTCTGATTGGTACCACTAATCCCTCAACTGCAGGAGTTGAAAAAGCAGTGGCCTGGGGAAAAGAGTTAGCCCAACAGGATGTGGTGGTGGTTTCCGGATTAGCCAAAGGGATTGACGGGGCCGCCCATGTGGGTGCCCTGAGCGGAAACGGCAAGACCTATGCGGTTTTGGGTTCCGGATTATTCAATATTTATCCCCCAGAGCATGAGAATTTAGCTGCTGAAATAACCAAAGCCGGTGCCCTAGTCTCAGAATTCCCGGTAAATTCTCCTGTAACCATAGGACAACTGATGGCCCGCAACAGAATTGTGGTCGGTTTATCCCAGGCGGTGATTATAGTCGAGGAGGATTCCAACAGTTCCGGCACTTCGGAGGCGGCCCAAAAAACCATCGAACAGGGGAGACCGCTTTTTATTCTGGAATCCGAAAATAAAAAATCAGTGGAAAAATGGGTCCAGCAGGGGGCTATTCTGTTAAAAGATACTATTGAAATCGAGATGTTGCTGCAATATATTTAGGGTTGAATGGGTCGAAGGTTTAATTGAATAAAAAAGTGTCAGGAGCAGTTCCTGACACAACCATAGAAGGTAAACAGATAATTGGGAGCAAAAAATGCAGAGATTCGTGAATTATTTTGATTATTTAGAAGAGGAGATTAAATTAAAAAAACTTCAGGGGATTGCGGATGTTCTGTGCTTTCTGATTATGCGCCGCAAGTTGACTATTCCGGAAGCGGAAGCCAAAATCCAGGAAGCCCGCAAAGAAGCCCGGAAAATCATCCCGGACCAGATGGAGACCTACGATTTGATTTATACCAATCGTTTCAGAAGATTGATTGACCAGTTTTTACGGACTTCATCCACAGAAGAATAATTTCTTGCCTTTTATCCGACAAAATCCTATATTAAGCTTCAAGTTATAAAAATTTTCAGCCGAAATTTAGATAATGTTACAAGATATAAGAGAACTGCTTTACTCCTGGGATAAGGCCGTTTTTCACTGGATTAATTCCGACTGGCAGAATTCGGTTTTTGATTTTGTGATGCCGATTGTTACCAACTTTTCCTACTGGAAGTTCCCGATTTTTGTAATCTTGTTAGCCTTATTCATCTGGGGAGGGAAAAAGGGACGCTGGGCCGTGATTTTAGGGGTAGTGGCCGTTGGTTTAGCCGATTTAAGTTCCCATCTTATTCTTAAGACAATTTTTGAGAGGGTTCGTCCTTGTAGTGATTTGCCCAATGTGCACTTATTACTATACAATAATTGTCCTACCACTTATTCTTTTCCTTCCAATCATGCGGTCAACTGTTTCTCTGCCGCAATGATGGTCAGTTTTTTTTATAAAAAGACCGGCATATTCTTATTCCTAATAGCAATTTTAGTTGCCATATCCAGAGTCTACGTGGGGGTTCATTATCCTTTTGATACTGTGGGAGGTGCCATCTGGGGGGTTTTGGGTGCCAGTTTAATTTTGGTTTCAGCCAATAAAATCTTTAAAGGAAAAATCCAAGCTGTCCGAAGAAAAGAACAACCAAAGGGGACTGTAGATTGGGAAAAATTAATATCATCCAAGGAGATATAACCGAACAACAAGTTGACGCCATCGTCAACGCCGCCAATAACCATCTTTTGCTGGGGACTGGTGTGGCCGGAGCTATCCGGATTAAAGGCGGTCCTGCCATTCAAGAGGAATGCACCCAGAAAGCCCCTATCCCGGTGGGTGGAGCGGTTGAAACCACAGCTGGAAATTTAAAAGCCAAGTTTGTGATTCATGCGGCTGCGATGGGGATGGATTTTAAGACCAGCCCTAAAATTATTGCTAAAGCGACTATAAATAGCTTGCAAAAAGCGGTGGAGTTGAAGTTGAAGAGTATTGCTTTTCCGGCTTTGGGGACCGGGTTAGGGGGTTTTCCGGTGGAGGAGTGCGCTAAGATTATGTTGTATGGGGCAAATAAGTTTTTAGCGGAGAATAAATCTATAAAAGAAGTCCGGTTTGTGTTGTTTGATAAAGCCAGTTTTGAGAGTTTTAAAAAAGAGTTAGAAAATTTGAAGTAGCCAAGTTTACCCTGAGCTTGTCGAAGGGTTGACAATCCCCGGTAAAATTTTATATTGCTTTCCTTAAAATATCCCGCCTTAAAGATTTGCGGGATGCGAAAAGACGCTATTCCCCGGTAACTCAATGGTAGAGTGAGCGGCTGTTAACCGCTAAGTTGCTGGTTCGAGTCCGGCCCGGGGAGTAAAAATTTGCTTAATTCACCTTTAACTAAAGGAGGTTTAAAATGAAACGCTTCAAATTACTTTTCAGCTTGTTTACACTGTTTTTAGTTTCAAGTTCTTTTGCCACCGTTCCCCAGCTGATTAATTTTCAGGGTCGGCTGACTGATTCTTTGGGAAATCCTGTGAGCGATGGGTCTTATAGCTTACGCTTCAGAATCTATGATGATTCTCTGGCTGGAAATGTGTTGTGGGAAGAGACCGACCCGATTCAGATTACCAAGGGACTTTTTACAGTTCTTCTGGGTTCAACTACTTCAATTCCGGACAGTGCCTTTTATTCTGTTAATCGCTGGTTTGGAATAAAAATCGGTTCGAACCCGGAGATTACACCTAGACAGAGGTTGGGTTCAGTAGGATATGCTTTTCAATCAGGCCAATGGAATTCTTCGGGGAATGACATCTATCGTAACAGCGGTAATGTCGGCATCGGAACGAACTCTCCTGCTACCAAACTGCATGTCGAAAACTCTGCTGGCACCGCCGTTTGGGGCTCATCACCAAGCTTCACCGGTGTTTACGGTTCGGGCGCGGTCGGCGTTTGGGCCTCGGGCACAACATACGGCGGGTATTTTGCTGGCTACCCCACCACAGGCACGGGCTACGGCGTTCGCTGTCAAACTTCCCCGCCATCTTCCAGTGATAATGCCTACGCGGGTTACTTTTCTGCCACTCCCTCTGGCGGTAGTGGCGTCACCTACGGCGTTTATGGTGAGGCGGGTACTGTTGGCGTTTATGGCACTGCGGTAAACGGTGGCATGTATGGGACAGGGGGAAACTATGGCGTTTACGGCGCCAGCTCATCAGGGACGGGGGTTTACGGGTCGAGCAGCAGCGGCTATGGCGTTTACGCCGATGGCGGCCCGAATGGTGTTGTCGCTGTGGCACACAACAGCGGCGGCTCCGGTGTTTACGGTTCGGACGGCGGGAATCCTTTCACCTACGCCGGCTATTTCTCCGGAGACGTTCGTGTGGTCGGGGACTTCGACGCTATTTCGGGCACAAAAAGCGCGGCAGTCAAAATCGACAACGGAGAATACCGGAGGCTTTATGCGCAGGAATCTCCCGAAAACTGGTTCGAGGATTTCGGCACGGCCCAGTTGGTAAACGACCAAGCCACGGTGAATATCGATCCCCTCTATGCCCAAACGGTAAATACGGCAGTAACCTATCACGTCTTCTTGACTCCGGAAGGGGATTGTCAGGGGCTTTACATCACCGGCAAGACCCCGGCCTCTTTTGAGATGCGGGAACTGCAAAACGGAAAATCCAATTTGTCGGTGAGTTATCGAATTGTTGCAAAGAGAAAGGGGTATGAAAACACCCGGTTGGCCAAACTGGTTGGCCCCACTCCGGAAGAGGTTCAAGCCAAAGACGTTAAGCTCCGGGCCGAGATGGCCAAAGAAAAAGCCGAGCGCGAGCAAGAACAACTTAAAATGGAAGCGGAGCGCAAGCAGATGGAAGAACAGAGAGCCAAAATGGAGCAAGAATTAAAAGGGACGGACAAAAAATAGAATCTTCCAAATAGTCAGGTCCGGTGAGCTTTTAAAGAAAACTTAACCATAAACAAACAGGAAACTGTATCAGCAAATCATCTAACAGTGATACAGTTTCCTCTTATTTTCTTACGTTCAACTCAGTGATAAACTAATATTTCCCCTTCCCTTTTGATTTTCCTTTAGACTCTTTTTTCCCGGATTTGCCCGTGGATTCCGCTTTAGCCTTGGATTTCTCCTTGCCCTTCTTAATTTCACCATGGATAGCCACAAATTTCTTCCCGCCGCTGCGCATCTTTACTACTTGGTCAGGCGAATAACCGTAATGGTTCGAGATAAACTTCAGATTCACAAAATTGACGACATCCGCATCCGCCAGCCGGATTTCTCTCCATTTATTCCTGGGGTGCTTCTTGTAATATCCCCAAGCTTTACCGTAGGGGGGACCGGGGTCCACTGCCAGAGGGACATAGAAAATCTGGGGAGAAAGTCCGTAATGCAGGGTAATATCCATCCAGGATTTTCCGCTCAGACGCAGATTCACTATAACATCCGGACCCACTCTGGCCTCTCTGGCCAGAAAGAAAACCACTGGCACCTCATCATCCGGAATATGCCGTTCCCTAACCACAATTAGCGAGCGTTCCGGAACGCCATAGTAATCACCCACCGCTAGGTAAAAAGATCTGACCTCACCATCCTGTATGCTAAGCCCCACGTTCACATCTGCCCGACCGATCTGAGGGGCAAAGCTGAATAAAACTATTGCTGCAAGAGATACAATCCAGATAGGTTTCATTTTCTCCTCCTCTTTTTTATTTACTTGCAGTAAATTTTGTGGTAAATTTACTGCCATATTCATTTCTTATTTGTTATTACGGCAGTAGATATGAAAAATTAAGAGGTGAAATCAAAAAACCGTCCATGTGATTTAGAAAGCTTTTGATTTTTTAGGGGAAATTAAACCATAAAAGGAGGGAACTGTGTCAGTAAATTACTTAGCGGTGATAGTCAGCGCTGTAATTTATTTTATGCTGGGTGGATTGTGGTATTCCAAACTTCTATTCGCCAATCCCTGGATGAAAGCCATCGGGAAGACCGAAGCGGAAATAAAAGCGTCAGGAAGTCCGGCACCTGGTTATATAATTGCTTTCGTAGGAGCCTTGTTTACCGCTTTTATATTAGCAACTTTCATAAATTATGCCGGTGGTGCAACCCTAGTAGATGGTGCCAAAATCGGTTTTTACGCCTGGCTGGGTTTTGGCATTACCACTTTGGCTCCGGCTTATTATTTTGAAATGCGTCCTAAAGCTCTTTTGCTAATCTATGCCGGATATACATTGGTGGCTTTTATAATTATGGGTGGGATTTTGGGAGCTTGGAGGTAAAGAAATTTCGGTTAAAATTATAATTGAAAAAGGAGGGAAAAAATGAAGATGAAAAGAGTCAGCCCTTTTATCTTAAGTGTAATTTTAATGGCTTTGAGCTGGTTTACTCTATTAGTAAAAAATCCACCGGAGGCCTTGTCTTACCCACCGGCGGTGGGGATTTTAGGAAAAGTAAAAAACTGTGTAAGCTGCCATGCTAACAGCGGTCCCTGGACAGATGAGGGAAAAACCATTATCGATATAATTGACAAAGGGACCAGGAAATCTCTAAAACAGGCTGACGGCAGTTTTCTAATTTCAGTCAAAAGAAATCAATTAGTCACAGTTCTGACCGTGATTGGCCGCTCCAAAGATGACAAACAAGCAGCTCCTTACCGGAATGCCTGGCTGTATGTTGATCCTAAGACCATCAACAACAGCTCCCTTTCTAAATTCGCCGCTGGCTGGGATGTTAATCTGCCTTTATCCTGCCGGGTGGTGGGGGATACTTTAGCCGGCTTTCAAGGAGCTAAAATCACAGTTCTGCCGATGAGTATCAGACCCACGGATGCAGCTTTGGATGCGGAATTGACTTTACAAGTGATGCTTACAAAGGGGGAATCAGTCAAGGGAAATCCCAGAAAAGGGATGCTGGGAAACTATTTTGAAAAAAAGGTTGTGCTACAGGTTATGGAATAAGAGAAAGAAAACTGCCGGACTTTTAATTAGCAGATTTTTTCTTTTTCAGTGCTTTGGCGATAAAAAAAATCGCGTAAGCCGCAAAAATGGCTGAATAATTTACCATCATAAATGTAGGGTCGGCCCAGGAGATGCCGTCCACTTTATAACTGCTCACTGGAAATAAAAAGGGAGTGGGAAAGAAAGATTTGGAGTGGGTGAAGATATCGCATAAGATGTGCAGAGGATAAGCCAAGAAAGTATAGGCCAGGGGCTTGTTGAAATATCGGATGACACCGTAAAGTATGGCAGCGGTAATTAAGCTGTGGCTGATGTCATAAGAGGTAAATACCCAAGAGGGTATTTCGGCTAAATTGGGTTTGCCGAACTGTAAAGTTCGGTGGATAAGTCGGATAACAAAAAAAGGTCCGAAAGCCGAAACATCCGGCAGAACCCCGAATAGCATAGCCAGACCGAAAATTTTTTTCCTGCCAAATGTAATTCCACCCCAAAAGCCGTGGGCGAAGATGTCCATTTTTCTCCTTCGATTAATACGCGTGATAAAATAATTAAATTATATTTATTAAACAAGCAGAGTTGACTGTAGCGTTCCGGCAGGAGCTACTCCTGACGGTTAAGATTATGTGTCTGGAGTAGCTCCAGACACAACACAAGGCCGTTTGGCGGGGTTGGTTCACCACGAGTTCAGCCGAGTGGTGATTGGGAATATGGTGAGAAGGAAGGAATGACTCTCAGTTTATGGTGTGCTTGTCGAACCGCCTTATATCCTAAGGGAAGTTGATTGCAACTCATTCATATCTTGGCTACATAGTCAGGATATAACACCTTAGCACACTTGCGACAGATACCGTGAGAAAACTTTACGCCAGAGTGCTTTAGTAGGTAACCCTCGATTCGAATCCAGGTGCCGTCTTCTTCACGTATGTCCTTACAGTTCGCACATATGGGGAGGAAGCCACTAAGCAGTTTTGTGAGAGACTCTTCAAGTTTCTTTTGAAGCGCTAATCGTTCCTCCTCGGATTTCTTCAGTTTGGTGAATGAAGAGCGGGCATAGATTCCCAGAGCAATCAATAGACAAGAGATAAGTATTCGCATCCACAGTTCATTCGGGTCTTTAGGAAATATATTCTGTTATAGTCCTGGTTGGTGAAACATGTAAGTATGGATGAGTGATTCGATAGTCCAAAACGTAAGCGCCGCAAAGACACCCAGGAAGATCATTGGACCGCCATTGACACGCTGTTGCGGTATGGTTACACCATAAATCGATACATCCGGAATTTTGTTCCCCTGTAGCCTTAGTCGTTCGTCTTCGGATTTCTTTAGCTTTGTCACTACAAATTGAGCGTAAATCCCATAAGCGATGAAAAGGCAGCAAACAAGGGTACGCATCCACAACTCATTCGGGTCCATAGGAAATAAGTTCTGCAGTAACCCTCCTTCGTGGAATATGAAGGCATGGATTAGCGTCTCAAGAATCCAGAAGGCAAGTGCCAACAAAACACCGATGAGTATCATATGGTTACCCCTACGGGATCCCGTTGAGGGACACCATGGCATAGCCAATTTCTGACTCCAACGCCCTTTTCCCTTGCGGGATGGTGGAACCATTGGTTTATTGGTAGGTGTGACATTTCATCCCCCTAATAATTTTTGTCTGGTTTAGCTGAAGGTGCAATTTCGCCTATAGTTCAGCTTAGTTCACCATAAAAGGAAGTTGATGCACCCTTTTTATTGTCGACATCAATATAACACTCTTTAACTCTCTCAATCCTGTATCCTTAAGGAAGTTGATTTTAACTTTTAACGATATCGATTATATTTTCCACCATGTTTTTGTCAAGGACAAACCCCGTTGATTTTTTAGAAGTTGCTGAAATTTCCTTTTCTTATAATATTACTTTATTACTTTTGTAAAACTTCCATTATATTATAAAATAAAATCTTATCCCTTCCGGGATGGTGTAACCATAAGTAAGTTAAAAAACAACAGTAAAGGAGCTAATTTGAAAATCTTAGTTTTGGGTGCCGGAAAGATGGGTTTAGGGGTAGCATTTGACTTAGTCCAAAACCCCAATGCCAAAAGAGTGGTTTTAGCAGATATCAATTTAGAAAATTTAAAATCAGCCAGACAAAAAATAAAATCCAAGAAGCTGCAGCTAAAAAAAGTCAACGTAGAAAATCAGAGCCAGATAAAAAAATTAGTAAGAGGTTTTGACTGTGTGGTCAGCGCCGTCACCTACGTCCACAATTTAAACCTCACCAAAATCTGCATTTCTGCCAAAGTCAACTTCTGCGATTTAGGCGGAAACATCTTTATCGTAGAAAAACAGCTAAAATTAGACAAACAAGCCAAAAAAGCCGGAATCACAATCATCCCGGACTGCGGCTTGGCACCCGGCATGATGAATATCATAGCCGGCTGGGGAGTAAACAAATTAGACCGAACCGATGAAATCAAAATCAGAGTCGGGGGACTCCCCCAAAATCCCAAGCCGCCCTTGTATTATCAGTTAGTTTTTTCAGTGGAAGGATTAATCAACGAATATATCGAGAAAGCCCAGATTCTACGACTGGGTAAAATCGAATGGGTGGACTCTCTGACTGACGTAGAGGAAATTAGATTTCCGGATCCATTCGGAAGATTAGAGGCGTTCTACACTTCCGGAGGGACTTCCACTTTGCCGCTGACTTTGGCTGATAGAGTCCAGAATATAGATTACAAAACCATTCGCTACAGGGGGCATTGTGAAAAATTTAAATTATTAGCTGATTTGGGGCTTTTGAGCAGTCAAAAAATAAAGCTCAATGGGCTTAGCATTGTCCCGCGTAAACTGACAGCCAAACTTCTGACCGATTTTCTTTCCGGCAAAGATAAAGACGTAGTCTTGGCCAGAGCGACAATTATCGGAGCCAAAAACGGAAAGAAAGCGGAGCTGACCTGTCAGATTATTGACTATTACGATGAGCAAAACCATATTACCGCCATGCAGAGAACCACAGCTTACCCGGTCTCTATCATTGCCCAGATGTTAGCTTCCGGCAAAATCACGGACAAAGGAGTTGTGCCTCAAGAGGTCTCTGTTCCGGCAGATGAGTTCGTGGCAGAATTAGATAAAAGAGGAATTAAGGTGGAGGAAAGTTTCAGGTATTTGGAATAGGAACTAATCATAGATTTGTCTATGAGTGTGCCGGATGATGAACAATTCTTGGATAAAATTGAAGGGGCGTTCAAAACCATTGACACAAAGGAATCTGAAAACGTATTGAGGATAACATGTCAAAAATGACAACGTACCTATTCGGGTTTGCCATTCTAATTATACTTACATCCTGCCAGAAAAAATCAGACCAGGAAAATGCAGCGTACACTTTACCGTACACCCAATTTTTGAAATCAACCAATTTTGTCTATGTGTATGGAGAGACCTCGAAGCGTGATAGTTTAGGTGATGATGCTTATTTAGAGGATAACTTAAATTATATTTTGGAGACCAATGATTGGGTTTTGGTAAACTTTTGTGCCTACTGGTGCAAAGATTGCCGCAAGTATAATCCGGATTTTCAAGAAGTATCCCGTATGCCGGAGTATAAAGATATTATTTTCGCCTATGCCGAGATGGATGGCACCAAAGGAAATGAAAATTTTCGCAAAAGATTTAAACTGCCAGGAACACCCGTGACCATTTTATTTCATAGAGGTCATATAGTAGAAGTAAATGGTGAAACGGGGATTTTATTCGGTCAGCGGGGGGATAAAACTAAACAAGATTTGCTATCTCTTTTGGAGAAATTTTATAAACCGGCCGTAGCCAGTTAAGGTAGTTCCAAAAACAATTTTTTAAAACCTACTACGTTTATTATCTTTGTTTGTCACATAGCTATAAGTATAGACTAAAATTACCATGGGTAAAAAATTTTGGGCTTTTTGGAAAAAATTTGCGCACCGCTTAGCCATAATCCAAACCACCATAATTTTAACTCTCTTTTATTTTTTGATGATAAGTGTTTTTGCTCTGGTAATAAAATTATTGAGGAAGGATTTGCTGGATAAAAAATGGAAACAGAAAAAATCTTTCTGGAAAGGAAAAGAAAAACTATCGGTGGCCATCGAAAATGCCAGAAGACAGTTCTAAAAATAAAATATGAATATTTTGGGGATTTCGGCTTTTTATCATGATTCGGCTGCTTGCCTGATTCAAGACGGAAAAATAGTTGCCTGCGCGCAGGAAGAAAGATTTAGCAGAAAAAAGCATGATTTTTCTTTTCCCAAAAATGCCATTGAATTTTGTTTACAGAAAGGGAAAATTTCGGTCAAAGATTTAAATTACGTAGGATTTTATGAAAAACCATTTATCAAGTTTGAACGGATATTGTATACTTACTTGGCAACATTCCCTCGCTCACTTCCTTCATTTTTAAAAGCGATTCCTCTATGGCTGAAAGAGAAAATCTGGATTCCTCAAACAATCAAAAAAGAATTAAATTATGAGGGTGAAATTTTGATGATTGAACATCATTTTTCACATGCGGCCAGCACTTTTTTGGTTTCACCATTTCAGGGAGCGGCTATTTTAACCATAGATGGAGTAGGGGAATGGGCTTCGGCTACTTATGGAGTAGGAAAAGATAACCAGATTGAAATTTTCAAGGAGTTAAAATTCCCACACTCCTTGGGGTTGTTGTATAACGCCTTCACCGACTATTTAGGTTTCCGGGTCAACAGCGATGAATACAAGGTGATGGGACTGGCTCCTTACGGGGAGCCGGTTTATTATGACTTGATTATGAAAGAGTTAGTCTCTTTAAAAGATGACGGGAGCTTTCAAGTCAATATGAAATATTTTGCTTATGACTATGGATTGAAAATGACCAATGCAAATTTTGAAAAATTGTTTGGTTTGCCTTCCAGAAATTCAAGTGAGCCAATTCAGAAAAAACATCAGGATTTAGCGGCCTCGATCCAAAAGGTAACCGAGGAGACAATGCTGAAAATGGCTAACTTTTTGAATACAGAAACTAATCTGAAAAACTTATGCTTAGCAGGCGGGGTGGCTTTGAATTGTGTAGCCAACGGCCGAATTCTAAGAGAGACAGAGTTTGAGAATATTTTCATCCAACCGGCGGCTGGAGATGCAGGAGGGGCAGTGGGTGTAGCGGCTTATATTTACAATATTCTATTAAATAATCGGAGGAATTTTGTGTGGGAGGATGCTTATTTGGGTCCTGATTATTCTGATTCCGAGATAAAACAATTCTTGCAGCAAAATCAGATCAATTTTAGAGAATATTCTCAAGCTGAGCTGATAAAATATACTGCGAAACTTTTAGCCGAAAATAGGGTAATTGGCTGGTTTCAAGGCAGGATGGAGTTCGGTCCCAGGGCTTTAGGAAATCGTTCTATTCTGGCTGACCCCAGAAAGCCGGAAAATAAAGACCGGGTGAATAAAAAAATTAAATTCAGAGAAGAATTCAGACCATTCGCTCCCGCCATTTTAGAAGAAAAAGTATCTGAATATTTCGAAATCGATTGTCCCTCTCCTTATATGTTACTGGTGGCACAAGTGAAGCCGGAGAAAAAAGATAAGATTCCGGCAGTGGTTCATGTTGATGGTTCAGCTCGAATTCAAACCGTGAATCGAAAACAGAATGCCCTATTTTATGATTTGCTAAAAGAGTTTGAGAAATTAACCACTTGTCCGGTTCTTTTGAACACTTCTTTTAACCTGAAGGGAGAGCCAATTGTTTGCACGCCGCAGGATGCTTATTTGACTTTTATCCGTTCCGGGTTAGATTATTTAATAATGGGAAATTGCGTTTTAAATACAAAAGAGATGAAGACCCAACAAACACCAGTCCAAACTGATGTAACCAAAGAATTAGAAAAAACGGTGACTATCAGATGAGTTTTTGGTCAAATTTGAAAGTTCGGCTTTCTATTTTTTCTGAATTCTGGTATTTTTTGCGCTTTCGTAAAAGATGGTGGCTGGGTCCGATTATTTTCTTTTTAATTTTACTTTCTCTGTTTATCATTCTGACTGAAGGTTCAGCGGTGATGCCTTTTATTTATACCTTATTCTAAGGAGAGAAAATGTCTAATAATAAAGATAAGATATTAAGAATTTCAGCCCTTATTTTCATGATTATTTCTGTGGGACATTTGTTGCGTCTGATTTTCGGTTTAGAGGCAGTAATTGGGGGTTTTAATATTCCAAAATATTTCAGTATTCTGGCCCTTATAATATTCGGTTTGCTATCCTATTTTAGCTTTAAAGCTACCCGCTAATAGTTTTTCAATGTCTAAAGATTCTCAATCCCAAACTAAAAAATTTAAATTTTGGCAGAATATTCTTTTCGGTCTGCTTTCAATTTCAATTTTTTTTCTAATTACTGAAGCAGTTCTAAGAATATCCGGGGCGGGCTCAAATCCCAAAAATTTGCACTTTCTTCTAAACCCGGAATTAAGTTATCCGCAATTTTATCTGAAGGACAAAAATCTGTTCTGGAAATTCAGACCCAATCAAACCATTCAGAGTAATTTTTTTGTGGAGGGAGTTTATCAAATCAACTCTTATGGTTTGAGAGATTTAGAATTTTCAAAAGAAAAACCGGGTGGGACCTTCAGAGTAATTTGCCTGGGAAATTCCTGCACTTTCGGCTGGAGGGTAAAATCAGAGGAAACTTATCCCAAACAATTAGAAAAACTTTTAAATACTGATTTAGATTACAAAAAATATGAAGTGATAAATGCCGCTGTGACCGGTTACTCTTCCTTTCAAGGAAAAAGATTTCTACGGGAGCAGGTTTTAAAATATAAGCCGGACATTATTACCATCTGTTATGGCTGGAACGATTTGCTGCCGGCCGCCTTTGGAATTGAGGATAAAAATCAAAAGATGGCCCCCCAGATATTTTTGGATATTCAGAATTTATTAGGTCAGACAGAAGTTTATCGATTCATATGCGGACTCATTTTAAGCCGCTTTCAAGTCAAAAAAACTGGAAACTCTGCTGAAATGATTCCACGAGTTTCACCGGGAGATTATGCCAACAACTTATTGGAAATAACCCTCATTGCCTCCAAAGAAAATATTCCGGTAATATTTTTGACCACACCGATTGCTTCTTTAGAATCCTTCTGGGGCACCGGCAAGGTCTCCAAGACCCATCAGTGGCATCAGGTTTACAACAATGTCATCTTAAATTTGCCGTCGAGTAACAACCTGTACATTTTAGATATTGCCTCTGTGTTTGAAAATAGAAAAGACGTTTACGATGATGTTCAAAACGATTTTATTCATTACAATCCCAGCGGACACAAACTGATTGCTGAAAATTTATACAACTTTTTGGTAGAAAATAAACTGATATTCAAACAACCAGCCCTGACACTAAGGTAGATATTTTACAGCACGACTTAGCCATTTCCAGCTCAACTTGACATTTGCCGCAGAAGCTTTTATTTATAATTTCAGAAAGAGGAGAAGATGCCGGATTTTATTACAGTTGCTAAGGTGGCCGATTTAAAGCCGGGACAGGCAAAAATGATTTTAGCCGGAGGGCATCAGATTGCCCTTTTCAATGTTCACGGGAATTTTTATGCTACTTCTAATCTCTGTTTGCATATGGGGGGGCCATTGGGAGATGGCGACCTTTCAGATCAGGTTGTGTCCTGTCCGTACCACGGCTGGGAATATGATGTCATAAGTGGGGAATGCCTGACTTCTTCTAACTTAAAAGTTCAGACCTATCCGGTCCAGGTCAACGGAGAGGAAATTCAAATTGCTATCTAAGTTTATATGAAGTGAGCGTCAATGAATTTACTGAAGAGCATATATGAAAAGCTGTTACAATAAAACTACTCCAGAGTTAATTAAAAAACTGGCCTCAATTGTCAGCACGGAAAATATCATCACGCCGGAAGGGGACATAGAGCCCTACAGCCATGACGAAACCGAGGACTTGCAGTTTCAGCCGGAAGTAGTAGTAAAACCAACTTCCACAGGTCAAGTTTCGGAAATAATGAAGTTGTGTTTTGAAAACAACATTCCGGTTACACCGCGAGGCGGAGGGACCGGGCTTTCCGGAGGGGCTTTGCCGATTTACGGAGGCCTGGTTTTGTCATTGGAAAAAATGAACAAGATTTTAGAAATTGATACCGCTAATTTAATGGCAGTGGTCCAGCCTGGAGTCATCACCCAAGTTTTTCAGGAAGAAGTGGAAAAAATCGGTTTATTCTATCCACCGGACCCGGCTTCCAAAGGAAGCTGTCTTTTAGGCGGTAACGTAGCAGAGTGTGCCGGCGGACCCAGAGCTTTAAAATACGGAGTGACCAAAGATTATATCTACGGTCTGGAAGTGGTCTTAGCCAATGGAGAGATTATCAATACCGGCGGAAAATTATTAAAAAATGTTTCCGGCTATAATTTGACACAAATATTAATCGGCTCCGAAGGAACTCTGGGAGTGGTCACCAAAATCATAATTAAACTGATACCGCTACCCTTGTTCCGCAAAACTCTTCTGGTTCCATTCGATGATTTACAAAAGGGAGCATATGCCCTGACTCAGATTTTTTTCAACCGCATCATACCCTGCGCCGCAGAATTCATAGATAAAAAAGCGGTCAAAGCTCTGGAAAGAAAACAGAGGAAAACTTTTCCTTATAGTGACAGCGAAGCCCTGCTGCTTCTGCAAGTAGACGGGAATGATGAAAACTTGATGGAAAAGGAGATCGAAAAAATCGGCGAGGTCTGTCTGAATTGTGGGGCCCTGGATGTTTTTGTGGCGGACAATAAAGAAAAGCAGGAAGAGTTGTGGAAAATGCGCAGAGGAATATCGGAAGCGGTCAAATCCATCTCAATTTACCGGGAAGAAGATACCGTTGTCCCTCGTGCCAAACTACCGGAGCTGATGATGATGTTAAAAGAAATTGAGAAAAAATATGACATCAATATAATCTGTTACGGTCATGCCGGGGACGGTAACATACACGCCAACGTCATCAAAGAGAATATGCCGGATGAAAAATGGAACAAGGTATTGCCGGAAGTGGTAAGAGAGATTTTTGAGGAAGTGGTAAAATTGGGGGGTTCAATTTCCGGTGAACATGGAATCGGATACGTACAAAAGGAGTATATGCCCATTGCTCTGTCCGAGATAGAATTAAAACTAATGAGAGAAATTAAAAAAGTCTTCGACCCCAAAAATATTTTAAATCCCGGAAAGATGTTTCCGCAAAGGTTGGCTCATGGCTGAAAAAATTGTCAATTTACCCGTATTTCCTCTGTTCACGGTTCTGTTTCCCAAAGCCACTCTGCCTCTGCATATCTTTGAGGACCGCTACAAAAGAATGATAAATTCCTGCATAGAGAATCAGACCAACTTCGGAGTCGTGCTGATAAAATCAGGAGTGGAAGTGGGTGGCTCGGCTGTTCCCTTTTCCATCGGAACCGAAGCCAAAATTACCCAGGTCAAAAGATTAGAGCAAGGGAAAATGAATCTGGTGGTTCTGGGAACTAAAAAATTTACAGTCAAAGAGATAGTTCAAACCGAACCTTATCTCTTGGCCAAAGTTTCCTACCTGCCAGCGGAGCCCTTCAAACAAAATTTAGTCACTCTAATGCAGCAAGTAGAAGAGTTGTTAGACCAGTATCTCAATTTAGTGGCCTTTATTTCCGGACAGGCTCTGCCCAAATTGAATTGGAACAATAATGCGGTGGATTTGTCTTACTTAATTCCACAGATTTTACCTATCTCTCTGGCTCAAAAGCAAGTTTATTTAGGGATGGACAATACCGAAGAGCGTCTGAAAAAGGAGATTCTCCTCCTTAAAAAAGAGAAAAAACTCCTGCTAGAAAAAAATTCCAAGAAAATCTTTTCAGCCAACTAACTAATTTTAAAAAATGCCCAAAGATATAGTGGTTTTAGGGGCAGGTTATGCTGGGATCAATTGTGTGATCCGCCTGAATAAATTATTAAAGAAAAATCCGGATTATCAAATTCATTTAATGGACCGCAACCCTTACCATCTGTTGGAAACCCGACTGCATGAAGCGGCCGCCAGACAAGCCGAAATCACTATTCCGATAGCGGCCATAATTCATAAAAGAAATATTATCTTTCATTTAACAGAGGTCATCAGAATAAATTTGAACGAAAGAAAAGTTATAACTTTAGACAAAGATATTTATTATGATTATTTGGTAATTGCTTTAGGGAGTAAAACCAACTTTTACGATATTCCCGGCTTGAAAGATTATGCTTTCCAGCTCAAAACTTTTGATGATACTTATAAAATCAGAGATAATTTAAAAAGAGCTTTTGCCAAAGCCAAGTCGGAGAAAAGTCCGGAAGAAAGAAAAAAACTTTTAACCATTGTAATTGGTGGAGGAGGTTTGACAGGAGTAGAGTTAGCTGCTGAAATTGCGGAGTTGGTGGAAGAGTTGTCTCATAAATGGGAAATACCCCCACAAGAGCCCCAGATTTATTTAATAGAAGCCGGAGAGACCATCTTACCAGCAGTAGAAAAGAAAATAATTGATAAGGCGAAGGAAAATTTGATTCAAAAAAAAGTCAAAATTTCGACTTCTACCAAAGTTGTGAAAATGGAGTCAGGAGAGGTTTTTATTGAACCGGGTGGTAAAATTCCGGCCTATACTTTAATCTGGACCGGGGGAATCAGAATTTCCTCCATCCTGAAAGCCAGCGGTTTGGAAGTTGGTCCCTTGGGCCGAATCAAAGTAAATCAGTTTCTGGAAGTGGAAAATTTCTCCAATGTCTATGCGGTAGGTGATAATGCCTTGGCAGTCAATCCCAAAACTGGTAAATTTGTCCCCTGCGCGGCTCAATTTGCTTTGCAGCAAGGCCGCCTGGTGGCAAATAATATTTATGCCAAAATAAATGGAAAACCACAGAAGCCATACCGACAAAAAGTTTTAGGAGAAGTAATTAGTTTAGGCCGGCATCTGACTTTGGGCTGGCTGGCTTTGCCGGGGAATAAAAAGTTAAGTTTTTTTGGTTTTTTGGCCAATCTGCTTAAAAGAGCGGTGTCCGAGAAACATTTGTTTTTATTATGGAAAGAGTCCAGGCATTGGGTCAGGGCTCAAGGGTATTGAATTTTAACTTTCTTGCTTTTAGTCAACTTTTTTACAATATTTCATAAATGAAGAGAAATAGCACTAACCTCATTTTTTCCATTTCCGGTTTAAGAGGAATAGTAGGTGATGGTTTAACTCCGGAATTAGTGGTCAAGTACTCTTCAGTTTTCGGCTACCTGTCAAAAGGAAAAATTGTAGTAGGCAGAGATACCCGTAATACCGGCGAGATGATTAAGAATCTGGTCATCTCCAGTTTGGTAGCAGTCGGCTGTGAAGTAATTGATTTAGGAATTTGTACCACACCTACAGTTGAATTGGCGGTTCTGGATTTAAAAGCCCAGGGTGGAATTGTAATTACGGCCAGCCACAATCCCATCGAATGGAATGCTTTGAAATTTATCAACTCTGCAGGAATGTTTATCACTGAACAAGAGAAAAACAGAATCGAAAAATTAGTCCATAGTAATAATATAAAATTCGCCCCCTGGGATAAAATAGGTAAAGTGAGCAAAGATTCCTTCCAGGTTGAAAAGCATATCAGTAAGATTTTAAACTTAGGTTTAGTCCAACAGGAGAAAATCAGAGAAAAAAGATTCAAAGTAGTAATTGACTGTGTCAACGGAGCTGGGAGTTTTGCTTCTCCGGTTTTATTGGAAAAATTGGGATGTGAGGTAATTAAAATTAACTGCCAAAATACCGGGACCTTTCCGCACCCTCCGGAACCAGTCCCCTCTAATCTGACCCAATTATGTGACACTGTCAGACAGTATCAAGCTGATATCGGCTTTGCCAATGACCCGGATGCGGATAGGTTAGCTATAGTTTCCGAAAAAGGTGAAGCCATCGGAGAGGAATATACCTTAGTTTTAGCCACCAAATATGTTTTGAGTAAAAAGAGAGGTCCAGTAGTGGTGAACTTATCAACCACCAAAATGATTGATGATATAGCCAAGATGTATAATTCACCGGTTCACAGAACCAAAGTGGGGGAAGCAAATGTAGGTTTGAAACTAAAACAAGTTAAAGGCGTAATTGGCGGGGAAGGGAATGGAGGAGTGATTTTACCGGAACTGCATTTTGGCAGAGATGCTTTAGTTGGAACAGCTCTGATTTTAAGTTATCTGGCTGAATCAAAATTGACCGTTTCTCAAGCTATACAGCAAATACCCAAATATTATATGGTCAAGAAAGCATTTCCGGTAAATCAAAATTTTGAAAAATTATTACATAAGTTTAAGTCCAAATATCGTAAAAGTATCATGAATACCAAGGACGGCTTGAGAATCTACCTTCCGGAGGGGTGGCTGCATATCCGAAAATCCAATACTGAACCGATTGCCCGCGTAATTGCTGAAGCCAAAGATAAAAGAGAGGTCGAAGAATTAGTCAAGACAGCTTTAAAATTTTTTAAAAAATAAATGAGGAATCTATGTGCGGAATAGTAGGTTATGTAGGGAAACAAAAAGTGGTCCCGATTCTGATGGAGGGCTTGAAAAGATTGGAATACCGGGGATACGATTCGGCCGGAATCGCAGTTTTGGAAAACAAGGGATTACTTTTTGAAAAAGCGGCCGGGAAAATCTCGGTTCTGGAGAGTATGCTCAACGGGAAAAAATTTGAAGCCACCACCGGCATAGCTCATACCCGCTGGGCCACTCACGGAGAGCCGACCAATCAGAATGCCCATCCGCATATTGACTGCAAAGGTGAAATCGCCGTGGTCCACAACGGAATCATTGAAAATTTCGACGCCCTAAAAGAAGTTTTAGCTAGAAAAGGGCACAAATTTACTACCCAGACTGATACCGAGGTTTTAGCTCATCTAATTGAAGAATATTTTGAAGGGGACCTGGTAGAAGCCACTCGGACAGCTTTATCTTTGGTAGAAGGAACTTACGGGATTGCAGTTTTAAGTAAGAAAACCCCTCATCAGATTGTGGTGGCACGTCACGGAAGCCCTCTGGTTATCGGCAGCGGTGAAGATGAAAACTTTGTAGCCAGTGATGTTTCCGCTATTTTAAAACATACCAAGCAGGTGGTTTATCTGAAAGATAACGAAATGGCGGTCGTCACTTCCCAAGATTTCTCCATCACCACTATCGACAACATCCAGGTTACACCCCATATTCAGGAAATCTCCTGGTCTCTGGATATGATTGAAAAAGGGGGATACCCTCATTTCATGCTAAAAGAGATTTTTGAGCAACCCCTGACCTTAAGAGATGCTATCAGGGGAAGATTGAATCCTATAGATGGCACAGCCCGTCTGAGCGGATTGAATTTACAATATGAACAGCTGCAGCATATCAACAGAATAATATTCTTGGCCTGCGGAACCTCCTGGCATGCCGGCTTAATCGGCGAATATATGATTGAAGAAAATGCCGGCATTCCGGTGGAAGTGGAATATGCTTCCGAGTTCCGCTATCGTTCCCCTATAATCCAGGAAGGAACCATTGTCTTCGCCATCTCCCAATCCGGAGAAACTGCGGATACTTTGGCAGCTATGCGGGAAGCCAAAAGAAAGGGAGCCACGGTTCTGGGAATCTGTAACGTGGTAGGCAGCAGCATTGCCCGGGATACCGATGGAGGAGTTTACATCCACGCCGGTCCGGAAATCGGAGTGGCTTCCACCAAGGCCTTTACCTCACAAATCATGGTTTTATCCTTGATCTCTCTGCTTTTAGCCCGCATGAGAAATATGTCCCTGGAGAGGGGAAGAGAAGTCATCAAGCATCTGCAGGAAATTCCTGAAAAAGTTGAAATGGCTCTGAAGAAAGAAGATGAAGTTAAAAAAATTGCCCAACTATACCACAAGAAAAATAACTTCCTGTATCTGGGCAGAGGAATCAACTTTCCTGTGGCTTTAGAGGGTGCCCTGAAATTAAAGGAAATTTCTTACATCCACGCCGAGGGGTATCCAGCTGCAGAAATGAAGCACGGTCCCATTGCTCTGATTGATGAAAATATGCCGGTGGTGGTCTTAGCCATTAAAGATGCGGTTTACGACAAAGTTTTATCCAATATCGAAGAGCTTAAGGCACGCAGAGCCAGGGTGATTGCCATTGCCACGGAAGGAGACTGTGAAATCTCCAAAAAAGTTGAGCATGTCATTTATATTCCCAAAACTCTGGATATGCTGACCCCGCTTTTGTCCATAATTCCTCTGCAGCTTCTGGCGTATCATATGGCGGTTTTGAGGGGATGCAACGTGGACCAGCCCCGCAATCTGGCTAAATCTGTGACCGTGGAGTAAGTTTGAGGATAGTTCTTACCGAACATGCAAGAGATAGATTATCTCAAAGAAATATTAGGAAAAGAGACGTTATTCAAACTCTGAAAAATCCTGACCGAATTTTAAAAAGTTTTGGCAGAAGAAAAATAGCCGTTAAAAGCATAAAGGAGAAAACCCTGGAAGTTGTTTTTAGAGAAGAAAAAAATATATTGATTGTAATTACCAGCTATTGGTTGGAGGAATAGATGAAAATTACTTATGACCCTAAAGCAGATGCTTTATATATTCAATTCCGGATTGGAAAAAGCAAAAATACCAAAAAACTTCAAGACGGGATTTTAGTGGATCTGGACAAAAATGGAAAGCTCTTTGGAATTGAAATCATAGGGGTTTCAGAAAGAGTTGCCCTGAAAAATTTACAGGAAGTAAGCTTCAATTTCCCTGTTGCTACAGGCAGGTAAACAACGTTTTTTTGAACAAAACCGCTTGCTTTTTCGTATAAAACGAGTAAATTAGAGGTAAATATGAAACCCAAAATTCATCCGGAATATTTTGAGACCACTATCAGCTGTGCCTGCGGGAATATCATTCAGACCCGCTCCACGGTCAAGAACATCCATGTGGAAATCTGTTCCGCCTGCCATCCGTTTTTCACCGGCAAGCAGAAATTGGTGGATACGGCCGGCAGAGTGGAAAGATTCAGACGAAAATATAGAACCAAAGAAAAAACCGAAGAGACCAGCTCCAACTAGCTATTCTTAAATGATGACTCCCGGAGTGCAAGCTATCTTGGGAGTCATCTTTATTTTTATATATCTATGAGCACAATCAATGTAGGCGGGCAGGCCTTAATCGAAGGGGTGATGATTCGCGCCCCGGAAAGATATTCCTGCGCCTGCCGCAGGCCCACCGGTGAAATTGTGGTTAAAAGTCAGGATTATATTCCGGTCAGCAAAAGAAAAAAATTGCTGAATTTACCTATAGTCAGAGGATTTATCGGGCTTTTTGAAATGCTGGCTATCGGAATAAAAAGTTTGAATTTTTCAGCCGAAGTGGCTGGGGAAGATTTAAAAACCAAAGAAAAAAGTAAAAATCAAGCCGGATGGCAAAAGACATTGGCGCAGGTTCTTTCTTTTGCTCTGGCTTTGGGGATTGCTATCTCGGTTTTTTTCTATCTCCCCTTGTTGGTGGCCACCGTTTTGAATTTAAAACAGCATCCTTTTTGGTTTAACATAGTGACGGGAGTAATCCGGGTCACAATGTTTATCTTATATGTCTGGTTTTTATCATTTTTCAAAGATTTTAAACGGCTGTTTCAGTATCACGGAGCCGAGCATATGTCGATTTATGCTTTTGAGAATGGGGAAGAATTAACCCTGGAAAATATCAAAAAATATTCCACGCTGCATCCCCGCTGCGGAACCAGTTTTTTGTTTCTGCTTCTAATTCTGGCAATTTTGATTTACTCTATCTCGGACAGTTTATATTTCATCGTAGCTCAAAACGTACCGGTTTTAGCCAAAAGATTTTTATATCACTTACTATTGCTCCCCATCGTTGCCGGAGTCTCCTATGAGATTTTAAAACTATCCAGCAAAACCACGGATAATTTCTTGACCAAAATTCTGATTGCCCCGGGCTTGTGGCTGCAGAAAATCACTACTCAAAGACCGACCGAAGACCAGATTGAAGTGGCTGTGGCGGCTTTAGAGAATGCTGTTGGATTAAAACCGATCGCTCCTATAGTCGAAGAAGCGTAATTATCAATTATAGTCAACAATAGTCAATAATAGTCAAACATAAGAACTATTATTGACTATGTTTGACTATAGTCAACATATTATACTATTATTGACCATATGTTGACTAGAGTAAGTTTATGTTAGACCTCCTGCAAAAAATCGAAGAAAGATATAAGGAGCTAACGCTCCTGTTATCCGACCCGCAGGTTCTCTCCGACTCCAACCGCTATAAAAAAGTGGCCAAAGAGTATGATGATCTGTCGGAGGTTATGGGGCTGTACAAAGAATACAAAAAAGTTTTGAGCACGATTGAAGAAGCCGAAAAGATTAAAGCCACTTCTAAAGATAAAGATTTGCTGGAGATGGCTAAAACTGAATTGGAAGAATTAAAGCCCAAAAAAGAGGAGTTGGAAAATAAGCTGAAAGTCTTGCTGGTTCCCAAAGACCCCAATGACGGGAAAAACGTGATTGTAGAGATTCGGGCCGGGACCGGCGGGGATGAGGCGGCTTTATTCGCTGCGGATTTGTACCGGATGTATGTGAAGTATGCGGAAAAAAAGAGGTGGAGAGTGGAGGTTTTAAGCTCCAATCCTACCGGCAAGGGAGGTCTTAAAGAAATAATTTTTTCCATCGAGGGGCCGGATGTTTACTCTCAATTGAAATATGAGTCCGGAATTCACCGTGTCCAGAGAGTGCCTCTGACCGAAGCTTCGGGCAGGATTCATACTTCGGCTTCGTCGGTAGCGGTTTTGCCGGAAGCCGAAGAGGTGGAAATTGATATCAAACCGGAGGAATTAAAAATCGATGTCTACAGGGCTGGCGGTCCGGGAGGGCAGGGGGTCAATACTACGGATTCGGCGGTCAGAATTACGCATCTGCCGACCGGGATGGTGGTGACCTGTCAGGATGAAAGGTCGCAGATTAAAAATAAAGCCAAAGCCCTGAAAGTTTTGAGAGCCAGACTTTTGGATAAAGCCCAGACTGACCAGCAGGAAAAGATTGCCAAGGAAAGGAAATCGATGGTGGGGTCCGGTGACCGCTCGGAAAAAATCAGGACTTATAATTTTCCGCAGAATCGGGTGACTGACCATAGGGTAGATTTGTCACTGCATAAGCTGACAGAGATTTTGAACGGGGAGATTGAGGAGTTTATTGAGGCCTTGAGGCAGAAGGACCAGGAGAGGAAGTTAGAGGCACCTTCTAAGACTGCCTGATTTTTTGGCTACTTGACATCTTCACAGCGTAGTTTATATTTGACTCGTCCCGACCGCAGTGGAGGGAAGTTCGGCTTGAAAATTTTATATCGGGGTGTGGCTCAGCCTGGTAGAGCGCTTGCTTTGGGAGCAAGATGTCGGAGGTTCAAATCCTCTCACCCCGAAAAGAAACTTAGGCAATCCCAGAGAAAGGAAAAATTAGCTTTAAAACAGTACATCGTACTCAGGACATACTGCAACTGGCATCCAGGGGTACTTGTCAGTGCCCGATATAAAATGCATTGAAAGGAGCGAAAAATTCCCCCAATACTCTGGAGGATCGTCCTCTTTAACAGGAAGCGCCAAAGAATCGGTTGAGATGTGCCAATCTTCATATTCTCCACTTTTCCCACGAGTTGCTGTTGCACTACCAACTTCCACGATTTTGCCTTTTGCGAGGTTATCTTGCGTTATTAGTTGTGTTTGTTGCGAAATAGTTAATAAAACCTCTTTAATTTGATTTTTAATTTCTATGTAATGGTCATTAAGCACTTGTCTGCTAAGAACCACCTGAACTTCTTTTCTGATATCAAGTACCAATCCCTCTCCCATGTCGCTAGATACAGACTCGGATAAAAAGATTATCAAATTACATAATTTGGGGAACTCTTTTAAAATTGCAGGAGATTTTATATTCAAGACACTGGAAAGCATTGAGTAATTTCCCCACATTTTGGTTTTGATGCACGGACATTTGTATTGAATATTTATTTTTACCCATTGTTCATCAACACTTTGAGAAAACGAAAGAGTGCAATTGTCTGTGTCAAGACCTCTTATTTCAGTGTACCAATCTTCACCTGTATTAGTTGGTACAATATTTCTACAATTTACCATTTCGGATATACAGGTTTCAATTACAGTAAGTACTTGGTTTGCATTCTGCTTGACGACTTCCACATCACCCGTGCTAATTGGCCTAAAGTGAGCAAGAGAATTTCTTATTTGTCCAATTTCTTCCAGTTTATTTTTTATTATCTCTTTGCGCCCTTTAAAATATTTGTTGAAATATTTCCAGTATGAATCTGAGGTAATTAATCGAATAAGTTCTCCACTTGTCAAAAGCATAAGCGGCGATGTCACTGTGTAACCAAGATAACCAAATCCTTTGGCCTGATTTATTCGCTTTTCGGCAATCGACTTAATAGTCCCTTTATCTGCGTCATCGCTGGTGATACTTAATTCGGCCCATTTTTCTAACAATTCATTTTTCAATATAGTGTAAACAAATATTCTTAATCCGTTTTCAATTTTAAATAAAACAGTTAAAGCTTCATAATAGTGTAGGGATAGCCAACTATATGGTATGTCGAAAACATTGTCTCCTTTGTCTACTACCTTTTCCCATTCCATTATTTCACCTCCATTAAATAGAAATTTTATGTGGCCTCAAACTCTCGCCGGCACTTCTAAACACTTCTCACTCCGCCATTCCTTCCTCTCACATCCTCCCCAATTTAATCAAAAACTTTTCAATCTGCCTCCTATGCCTCAAAATATGCACAATCGCATGCTCCAATAAGGTTTCCATATCTAAAGTCGTTCCCCATCTGGTAACAATTTTTATATTTGTAATCTCCTCATCCGTCATCTCCCATTTACCCTCCAAGGTCCGGACAGTATATTCCAGCATCCGCTCAAAATGCGAAATCGCCTCCGGAGTATTATTGATTTGAAAAACCGGAGCATTTGCGTCTATGCCAAACTCTTTTCTGATATAATTGGAATACCCATATCCGGCTCTGACCACATGGTTCATAATAGTCTGAACAGAGCGACAATCTTCATCTTTGGTGTCCGGGTCCACTATTTTCACAAAATCTTCCGGGAGAATTTTATCTAATAAAATTTTAAGTTCCGAAGCCGCTCTTTCATATTCGTCCATTAAAGCCCCGATGGCACCATTGCGATAATTTTTAGCCATAGCGATAAATCTCCTTTCTTGAATTTGTAGCGGACGTATTTACCCTAAGATAGTTCTTTTGAACAGAATTACAACTAGTTGGAAAGAGTCCAAGGACACAGCGGATTTGGTTGCGTAAATTGAGATGAGATTTTTCTTATCTGAACAGAAGAGTCTCTTAAAGTAAGCATATATTTATCTTTAAGTCCGTAGTTATCGAATACGAGCTCATAGGCACCGGGCAATATTTGTAGTGAATGTCTAGCACTTGCAGGACCAAAGGCGGGTAAACAAATCCAATACGGGTCTAGGCCAATGCCTAAAAAAGAGATTGTTATTCTGTTGCCAAAAACTCTCACTTTGGATTCTATACTGAAATTGGCACAAGGATAATGTTTCTCAGTATATATTGATACTATTACTTTTATTTTCTCTAAACTGTTTTGATTTTTATCATCACTAACGACACAAAATAAGAAATTTCCTTCTAAAGGAGCAAGCTCTTTTTGATTAGAATCAAAAATATCACAACTCTGAAAAATTAGCAGGATTAAGACGATACAAAAAATGACAGAAGTTTTTAAATTGTGTAGCCAAGACATAGACACCACCAACTAATAAATTAAAGCAAGATTGAATAAAGTCAAGCCCAAAAATCACACCTTCTTCGGCACTTCCAAACAGTTCTCCTTCCTGGCAATATACGCCGCCGCAGTAATATCCCCGGTCACATTCACCACGGTCCGGCACATATCCAGAATCCTGTCCACCCCCAAAATCACCGCAATCCCTTCAGCCGGCACCCCCACGGTCTGCAGAACAATCACAATCAACGGAAGCGATGCTCCCGGCACACCGGCCGTCCCAATCCCGGCTAAAATCGACATCAAAACCACGGTCACCTGCGCCCCCAAGCTCAAATGAACCCCGAATAGCTGGGCAATAAAAAGCACCGTCACCCCTTCATACAGAGCGGTCCCGTTCTGATTCAAAGACGAGCCCAGAGTCAGAACAAAGCCACCCACTTTGCGGGGAATCCCTAATTTCTCCTCTGAAACCCGCATAGTAGTCGGCAAAGTAGCATTAGAAGAGCTGGTGGAAAAAGCGGTAATCATCACCTCTTCAATTCTGGAAAAGAAAAGTTTGGGAGAAACTTTCGCCAAAGATTTCACCAGAATCGAGTACACCAGGAACTGATGAATAGCCAAGCCACCAATTACCACCAAAACATACAAAGAAAGAGTCTGAATTATTTCCAAGCCGAATCTGGCCGTAGCCGTAAATATCAGAGCAAACACTCCATAAGGAGCCAGTTTCATGGCAATATCAATCAATTTCATCACCACATCATAAACCCCTTCTAAAAACGCTATCAGTGTTTTTGTTCTCGGCGATTTACTGGTTGCCAGAGCAATCCCGAACAAAACCGCAAACACCATAAACGCCAGAATCTCCCCCTGAAAAGCGTTGACCGCCGCACCTAAAGGGTTTCGGGGAAATAAATTGACAATGGTCTCCGGCACGGACTGGGCTTCCTTGGCTTTTTGGATTACCTGGGCTTTCTCTTTTTCCATTGAGGGACTGCTAATCGAAGAAATCAATCTTTCTCTGGTCTCCGGTTTGATACTCTCTCCCGGTTTGACTAAATTCACCAGCGTAATCCCAATCAGAACCGAAATAGTGCTGACCACAGCCGTGTAGATAAGCGTCCGCACTCCGACTCTGCCCAGACTTTTCAAATCCCCCAGTTCCGATACTCCCAAAACTAAAGCCGAGAAAATCAGCGGCAGAACCACCATGAAAATCAATCTGAAAAATATCTGCCCCACCGGATAAGCAATATTAGAAACTACCCACTCCAGAGTTGGGTCCGGGTAAAATAGAAGATGAGAAGTTATTCCAAAGACAGCTCCCAAAATTAAGCCCAGAAAAATTTTGTTATGAAGTTTCATATTTTTTAAGCTGAACTAAAATTTACGGTTTAGATAAGAAAAGTCAATTAGATTTACTTTCGCCCCGTTTTAAAAGATAAAATCTGCTTGCCTTTGAATAGGAAAAAATTATATTCTAAGCGGGGAAAATAATCGGCTCTTTGAAAAGCAAAACTGCCGGCTTTTGGTTACGCCTACGGCATCCCGAGAGAAACGAGGGACACCATGGCGTAGCCATTGCGTATTAGATGTCGACTCCTCTAAAGAAACTGAATTTAAAAGTTCGCCCCCGTAGCTCAGGTGGATAGAGCATCTGCCTTCTAAGCAGAGGGTCACCCGTTCGAGTCGGGTCGGGGGTAAGAAAAACATGGATTAAGGAACAGGGATTAAGGATTGAAAAGATACACAGGGATTAGGGAAAAGGGATTAAGGATTAGAAAAATAAAATATGAATGATTATAAAGAGTTGGTGCTGTGGAAAAAAGCGCATGCAGTTACTTTGAAAGTGTTGGAAGTTGCCGAATCTTTTCCCAAGAATAACTTAAGTGAGGTTATAATAAAACAGATTATTCGTTCGAGTACTTCAGTTCCGGCAAATATTGCTGAAGGTTTCGGTGGACGAAAGGGAAAAGAATTCATAAGTTACCTCTATCAGGCCAGAAAATCAATTACAGAAACCGATTATTGGCTCTTTTTAAGTAAGGAGAAAGGATTATTCAGCCATAAACAATATGCGGAATTAAGTACCCAATATAGTGAGCTATTGAAACTCTTGAATGCATCTTTAACAAAAGTAAAAAATGATAATCTCCCTAGTCCCTAATCCTTAATCCCTGATTTTAACGGTGGGTGTAGCTCAACCTGGTTAGAGCATCTGACTGTGGATCAGAGGGTTGCGGGTTCAATTCCCGTCACCCACCCTTAATTTGAAAGGATAATTCGGGAAGGATAAGAAGTGAAGTTTTTGACAGGTCGTTTGGTTACACCATAGCTGAAGCTATTTGTGTCAATTGTATTTCAAAGTTAGGACATTTCGTAGCCTTACAATCTAGAGGTTGATTGTAGCTCCAACTATTCGAGATTATTGAGGCAAATCCATTTTTTAGAATTCCTGGTTTCTTGGTAAACCATTGACATCAGGAGAGAACTAGATTGTATTCTTAGATCATTTATTCATCCTCTTCTCCCTTACGGGATAGTGTAACCTACTGGATTTACTTTCAAGAATTCCTCCAGAAATAATGTCTTTTCCACTTTGTGAAAAATATCACAAATTGACATATTGTCTTTTAAACTCTCAAAACCATCCAAGGCTTGGCCAAAGATAATCTTTCTTGTTGGATTTCAACGGGTTAGAAGAAGGAAAATCTGACTTATTTGGCACATTTGTTGTAACCAATGATTATTAGGATTATGAAACATAAAGGCAAAATAATTAAAATAAAATTGGTGCTTAAAAATTTTATTTTTAACCAAAACTGCTCATAAGCAGTATGACCGTGGAAAGTGACCATAACTTAGAATAAGCTAACTTTGTATAAGTTGGTTTATTTAGGGAAGAAGATATTTTTGAGAATTATGTGATTTTAAAATTCACATTAAGTTGTTTGCCGCTTAATTTAATTTTGTGAAATAAAGCCAAAAGAAGGATGACTTTATATGTCTTACGAAAAAGAAGCTTTAGAGTATCATAAAATTGGTCGTCCTGGAAAAATCGAAGTGATTTCCACTAAACCTTGCCTAACCCAAAGAGACCTGTCGCTGGCTTACACTCCCGGGGTAGCTGAACCTTGCCGAGTGATTCAAAAATTTCCCGAAGCAGTCTTTGAATACACTTCCAAAGGTAACTTAGTGGCAGTTATCACCAACGGCACTGCAGTTTTGGGTCTAGGTAACATCGGTCCTCTGGCCGGAAAACCGGTCATGGAGGGGAAAGGAGTACTGTTCAAGAGATTTGCAGACATCGATGTTTTTGATATTGAAATCAATTCCACCGACCCAGATGAATTCGTAAATGCTGTAAAGCTACTAGAACCAACCTTCGGCGGTATCAATTTGGAGGATATAAAGGCGCCCGAATGTTTTTACATCGAAGAGAAATTGCAGTCATTGCTTTCGATTCCAGTTTTTCACGATGACCAGCACGGTACAGCTATCATTACAGCTGCTGGGCTTTTGAATGCGTTAGAGATAGCCCAGAAAAATATAAAGGATATCAGGATAGTTATCTCCGGAGCTGGAGCAGCTGGAATTGCCTCTGCACGTCTGTTTACCAAGCTAGGAATTGAAAAAGAGCAGATTGTAATGTATGACAGTAAAGGGGTAGTATATAAAGGCAGAAAAGAAGGGATGAATTCATATAAAGAGGAATTCGCCAGTTCCACCACAGCGCGCACTTTGGCTGAGGCACTAAAAGGAGCAGATGTCTTCCTAGGGGTATCAGTTGCCAATTTGGTAACTCCGGAGATGGTGAAATCTATGGCTAAAAACCCCGTTATCTTCGCCTGTGCTAACCCGGATCCAGAAGTCTCATACCCAGAAGCTAAAGCTGCCAGGTCTGACATAATTATAGCTACTGGGAGATCAGATTACCCCAATCAGGTGAATAATGTGTTGGGTTTCCCGTTTTTGTTTAGGGGAGCATTAGATGTTCGGGCTAAAATGTTCAACGATGAAATGAAGTTAGCTGCTGTAAAAGCTTTAGCAGACCTGGCTAAAGAAGATGTTCCAGACACTGTAGCTAAAGCTTACGGAGTTGAATATCTCCATTTCGGTCCAGAATATTTGATTCCCAAACCTTTTGACCCTCGGGTTCTTCTCTGGGTAGCACCAGCAGTCGCCAAAGCCGCTATGGATTCAGGTGTGGCAAGGCTTAAAATTAACTTACTAGAATATAAAGAGACCCTAGAGGCACGCTTAGGGAAATCTCGAGAAGTGATAAGAATAGTGATAAATAAAGCCAAGAAATCACCCAAAAGAATTGTATTCCCAGAAGGAACCCATCCTAAAATACTCCGGGCTGCACACCATATTACCGAAGAAAATATTGCCACTCCTATTCTTTTAGGAGAACCGGAAAGTATTAAGAATTTAGCCAAGGAATTGGATGTCTCGCTGTCAGGCGTGGAACTCATTCTTCCCAGTTGCCATCCCAGGTTGAATGAATATAAACAAGAACTTTATCGTTTGAGACAAAGAAAAGGGGTAACCCTAAAAGAAGCTGAACAACTTTTAAAAAACTATAACTATTTTGGAGCTATGATGGTGCATATGGGAGATGCGGATGGTTTGGTTTCTGGTTTGACTCAACATTATCCAGATACTATCAGGCCAGCTTTACAAATCATAGGGATGAAACCCGGTTTAACTAAAGTTTGTGGAATTTTTGGAATCATAGCTAAAAAGAAATGCTTTTTCTTCGCTGATACCACCGTCAATATTCAACCCAATTCAGAGGAGTTAGCCGAAATTGCTCTGCAAGCAGCTGAAGTAGCCAAACAATTTAATATTCAACCCAAAGTAGCCATGCTTTCTTTTTCTAATTTTGGCTCTGCTAAACATCCTTTGGTTGATTTAGTCCGCCAAGCTACCCAGATAGTAAAACAGAAAGCAGCCTATTTGGAAATTGAAGGTGAAATGCAAGTTGAAACTGCTGTGGTTCCAGAAGTGGCTGGGGAGCATTTTCCTTTTAGCCGGATTAAAGGAGATGCCAATGTTTTAATCTTTCCAGACTTACAAGCCGGAAACATTGCCTATAAGTTAATGCAAAGATTGGGAGGTGCGGAAGTTTTTGGTCCCATCCTAAGTGGTATGGACAAACCTGTACATGTGTTGCATCAAGCCTCAGATGAAAATGACATTATTAACATCACAGCCATTGCCGTGGCAGATGCCCAGATGAGAGAAAGCAAAAAAGAAATGAAAGTAGAAAAAGTTCCAACCCCCCAAGAGTTGGTCTAAAATGGAAATAGGGATCTTAAAAGAAACTTATAGCGGTGAGACCCGAGTTCCTTTAATTCCCTTTGCCGTGGGAGAATTAATCCGACAGGGGAACCGGGTAGTTATTCAGTCAGAAGCTGGTTTGGCTTCTGGCTTTGAGGATCAGGCTTATCGGGAAGCGGGAGCTACGGTAGTCTATTCAGCTGAGGAGGTTATTTCACGTTCGGAATTGATACTCAAAGTCTATCCACCATCTTGGGAAGAATATCAGAGGTTAGAGGAAGAGCAGATACTTTTTTCATTTTTGCAATTATCTCACGCTACAAAAAAAAATTTGGAGCTTTTAATCGAAAAGAAAGTCACTGCTATAGGGTTTGAAGCCATAGAAGATCAAGCCGGGAATTTAATCATCCTGACGGTGATGAGTGAGATTGCCGGAAAGCTTGCGGTTCCTCTGGCAGCTCATTACTTGCAGGCAAGGCAGGGGGGTAAAGGGATTCTTTTAGGTGGCATACCCGGGGTTCCCCCCTCAGTAGTAGTGGTTTTAGGAGCTGGTGTCGTGGGAAGCAATGCTGCAATTTTGGCATCTCAAATGGGAGCTCAGGTGATGGTTCTGGATAAAGATGTGTCACGTCTGAGAGCTTTAGAAGAAAAAACCCAGTTTAGAATCGCTAGCGCAGTAGCTACTCCCTACAATATTTGTCGGTTTGTTCCTATTGCTGATGTTTTGATCGGAGCGGTCTTCATTCAAATGGAAAGCACTCCTCATATCTTGGATGAGGAATTGATCAGGAAAATGAGACCGCATTCGGTGTTTATGGATATTTCCATTGATCAAGGAGGCTGTTCCACCACCTCCCGGCCGACTACGATTATTGAACCGGTCTACCTTAAAGAAGGGGTTATTCACTTTTGTGTCCCCAATATTCCGGCCTTAGTACCCAGAACCGCCACCATTGCTCTTTCTAATATTTTATTGCCATTCCTAGAGCAGATGGCAGAAAAGGGACCGCAAAAAATTTTAAGTTCTCAAAAAAGTTTTGCCCGGGGATTTTATACTTACAATGGATTCTGTTTGAAGGAAAAAATCGCTGACCACCTGGGATTGCCTTTTGTGGAAATGAAAACCTAAAGGAGTTTTGAATATGTCAGATAACCAAAGGATTACTTCACCCTTGGAGAAAAACAGAACCGAGGGGAGTCAGAAAACCTCCTTTAGCTCTGAAAAATATTTTCATCAGAAACTGGTTTCAGCCGCTGAAGCTCTTCAAGTTGTAAAATCAGGTGACTATGTTTACCTCCATCCAGGTTGTGCTGTTCCTCAAAGATTGATAGAGGCCTTAGTGGCCCGCTGGCAAGAATTAGAGGATGTGAAGATTATGCATCTGATGGCTTTAAGTAAAGCTGAATATGTCAAGCCAGGGATGGAGGGACATTTCCGGCATCTCTCTTTTTTCACTGGGAAAAATGTCAGAGAGGCTGTAAATTCTGGAAGAGCTGAATATCTGCCGATATTCTTATCTGAAATACCGCGACTGTTTTCTTCTAAAAGAATTCCGGTAGATGCGGCTTTAATCCAGGTTTCTCCCCCAGATGAACATGGATTTTGCAGTTTTGGAGTGGGAGTAGATTGTACCAAAGCCGCCTCTGAGAATGCTAAAGTGGTAATTGCTCAAGTAAATCCGAATATGCCTCGGGTGTTGGGTGATAGCTTCATTCATGTTCGCAAGGTGACTTATTTTGTAGAGTCTGACGAACCCCTCTTAGAACTCCCCCGGGTCCGAATGTCCAAAGCTTTTGAAGAGATTGGTAAGAATGTGGCTTCCTTGATTGAAGATGGCTCCACCATTCAATTAGGGATTGGTGGAATACCTGATGCGGTTTTGCATTTCTTAAAAGATAGGAAACATCTGGGAGTTCATACTGAGATGTTCTCGGACGGAATGATTGAATTGGTGGATCAAGGGATTGTGACTAACGAGAAAAAAACTTTGCATCCGGGCAAGATGGTGGCTTCGTTTGTGTTGGGGAGTAAGCTTTTGTTTGATTTCATTCATAATAATCCTATTGTGGAATTTCACCCCAGCGATTATGTCAATGACCCTTTTATAATCAGCCAGAATTATAAGATGGTTTCCATCAATTCTGCTATTCAGATAGACTTAACTGGCCAGGTTTGCTCAGATTCGATTGGAAAAGATATTTATTCCGGCTTTGGAGGACAGGTCGATTTTGTGCGTGGTGCTTCACGAGCTAAGGATGGTAAAGCTATCATGGCTTTACTTTCTACAGCCAAAGAGGGAGGGATCTCCAGAATTGTAGATTATTTGGATCAAGGAGCGGGTGTGGTGACTTCGCGTGCAGACGTGCATTATGTGGTAACAGAATTTGGGATTGCTGATTTGCATGGGAAGACTTTAGTCAAAAGAGCTAGGGCTTTGATTGAAATTGCTCATCCTCAGTTCAGGGATGCACTTTCTTCGGCCGCCCGAAAAAGAAATTTATGGTAAAGTAAGCTTAAGTACTTAAACCAATTGTTCCCATTGTGTTACACTTGGCTTAATTTTTCTTAGGTTTTCTTGGGTTGACAAGTCTAGAGCAACTGGTTATGTTTCTTCGAAATGTGATGAATCACAAAGGGATAGGCGAGGGAATTGATTGGGTTCAATTCCTCTCACTCACCCTTCCCTACTGGACGGTGTAACCGTAATTTGAAAACAAAATAAATGCCCCCCAAAAATTATAAAAAAATTCTTCTTTCGGGCAATGAGCTTACCATCTCTGATGTGGCTTCAGTTGCCAGACAAGAAACAAAAGTTCATTTATCCCCAAAAGTTTTAAAAAAAATAAACCTTAGTTTATCCATAGTTAAAAAAGCGGTAAAAAATAAAACTCGGCTTTACGGTGTTACCACCGGCTTTGGGAAACATGCTAATTTCTTCTTAGAAAATTCTGGTGATGCTGAAAAATTACAAGAGAATGTTATCACTAGCCATATTGTCAGTGTGGGGGATTATTTGGATGAAGAAATTACCCGGGCTGTTATGCTACTCCGTGCGAATACTTTGGCTAAAGGATATTCTGGCGTTAGACCGGAGTTGATTCAAAGATTGATAAACTTAATTAATGCTAGAATTAATCCCTTAATTCCAGAAAAAGGTTCAGTGGGCGCTTCCGGAGATTTATCTCCCTTGGCTTATATGACCCTTCCTTTAATCGGAAAAGGAAAAGTTCTTTTCCGCAATAAAATCATGGATGCTAAAACTGCTCTAAGAAAAGTTAAAATCAACCCTAATTTTAAACTTTCCTATAAAGAGGGGATTGCGTTGACTAATGGAACCAGTGTGATGACTGCCATCGGGAGCTTAACTTACTATGATGCTCTTAACTTAATTAAAGCTATAGATATTACTGCAGCTTTAAGTTTAGAATCGGTTTGTGGAAAAACCAGAGCGTTTGATGAAAAACTGCATCGAGTCCGACCTTTCTACGGCCAGATGGCATGCGCTGATAATATCAGAAAGTTAATCAAGGGAAGCAGTTTAATTGATAGTGGAAACCAGGTCCAGGATTCTTATTCTATTCGCTGTATTCCCCAAGTTCATGGAGCCAGTTGGGAGGCATTAGAGTACGTGAGAAAAGTTTTAGAAACAGAATTGAACTCGGTCAATGATAATCCTCTTCTGTTCGCTTATGATAGGAAAAATCCACCGCTAGATGGTAAAATTGAAAAAGAGGATTACTCCGGAGGAAATTTTCATGGGCAACCCTTGTCAATTGCCATGGATTTATTAGGGATGGCTTTGGCTCAATTGGGGAATATTTCAGAGCGAAGAATTCAAAAACTTTTGGATGAGAATCATAGTCAAGGACTGCCCTCTAATTTGATTGAAGGGCCGGGCTTAAATTCTGGTCTGATGATAGCTCAATATACAGCAGCGGCATTGGTTTCAGAAAATAAGATCTTAGCTCATCCGGCCTGCGTGGATTCTATTCCCACCAGTGCCAATGTGGAAGATTTCGTGAGCATGGGAACTATCGCAGCCAGAAAAGCCCGACAGATTCTGGAAAATGTGCGAAATATTGTGGCTATCGAACTTTTATGTGCTACGCAGGCCTTGGATTTCAGGATGGGGCGTTTGAAAATTCAAAATCAGAATAATCCCAATTCAAAAATCAATGGAAAACCGGGTCGGGGAACTTTATCTGCTTACAACTTGATTCGTAAATATGTTAAACCGTTAAAAGCAGACAGGGAATTAGACCAGGATATAAATAACGTAAGAGAATTGATTAAATCTGAAAAGTTGACCAAAGAAGTGGAAAAAACAGTTGGTAAACTTTACAGCTATAAGAATAAATAGTTAGAGTAGCGCATTTGACCAAATAAACCTATGCCACTTTTTAAAATCGATGGCTCGGCCGTCAAGAAAATAACCATAAAGGAAGTAGATTTGGAAAAAAATCTCCAAGAGCTTTTCGAGAACAACTTGGAGGAAATTTTGAACATCTCTTATCTTGCTCATGAATACTCGACAAGTTTTGGCGGAAGAATTGATACACTTGGTATAGATAGAAATGGTTCACCTTGTATTATTGAGTACAAGAAAAATCAGAATGACAATGTTATCAATCAGGGGCTTTCATACTTGCGATGGTTGCTAGACCACAAAGCAGATTTTGAAATACTTTGCCAAAGCAAGAAAATAGATATTGAGATTGACTGGGATTCGCCGCGCGTCATCTGTATCGCTGAAAGCTACAACAAATTTGACCTTGATACAGCGGACATTCTGCCTATCAATATTGAGCTTTTACGCTACCGCATTTATGACGAGAACATTTTATATGTTGAACCGGATAACTATCAGAAAACCAGAGTTTCTTCATCAGGTATAACCGAGAAAGCGAAACAAAAAAAAGAAAGACAAGAGAAATTACAGAAAACCTATTCAGTAGATGATCATCTGAAAAAACCCGACGAGAAAATCAAGGCGCTATTTCAGAAGTTGCGCGAAAAAATAATCTCAATTGACGAAGACATAAAAGAGGAACCAAAGAAACTTTATATTGCCTACAAACTGGCAACTAACTTTGTCGACATTGAGGTTAGAAGAATGGATATCAAGATTTACCTCAATGTCAGAAGTGGCCAGCTCAACGATCCACAAAACATAGCACGCGATCTTACTAAACCAAAGCCAATCGGACACTGGGGCAATGGAGACTACGAAGTAAAGTTAGAAAACCAATCGGGACTTGATTCAGTGTTTGCGCTCATCAAACAGAGTTATGATTTGAATAAATAAATATTGGAAAACTTTACAGCTATAAAAGCAAGATGGAAATGAAAAAAGAAAAAATTATAAAGCCCACTTTACCCAAAGGGACCAGGGATTTTCTCCCGGCACAGATGCTGAAAAGAGAGAAGGTTTTAAACCTGATAAAATCGGTGTTTGAAAAATTCGGCTATGACCCCTTGGAGACCCCGGCTTTTGAAAATCTGGAAGTTCTCTCGGGAAAATACGGGGAAGAAGGGGAGAGGCTAATTTTTAAAATTCTGAAAAGGGGAGAGGAGTTAAAAGAAGCTTTAAAGCAGAAAAGTTTCTCTGAAGAATCGACCCAACAGCTTTCCGATTTAGCTCTACGATACGATTTGACTGTCCCTTTATGTCGTGTGATTGCGATGTATCCGAATGAAATAAAGCTCCCCTTCAAAAGATACCAGATTCAGCCGGTCTGGCGTGCTGACCGGCCTCAAAAGGGGAGATACCGGGAGTTTTATCAGTGCGATGTGGATATTGTGGGAAGCTCTTCAATATTAGCCGACTTTGAAATTCTGCAAATCACCAATGAAATTTTGGCTCAATTAGGTTTTACTAAATTTCTCATAAAGATAAACAACAGAAAAATTCTAACTGGAATCGTTGAATATTGCGGTATTGAGCCGGGAAGAGGCAATGAAATTTCGATTATCCTGGATAAGTTGGAAAAAATCGGAAAAGGGGGGATTAAAAAAGAATTACAAGAAAAGAAAATTTCTTCTAAAGTGACAGACAAACTACTACCTGTCTTGGAAATTCAAGGAAGCTACCAACAGATTTTGGAGAAGCTTAGAAATTATCTAAAAGATTCTAAAATTGGAATAGAAGGAATAAAAGAAACCGAGGAACTTTTCTCTTATTTAGAAAAATCGGAAATCCCCAAAGAAAACTACAAATTAGATTTGTTTTTAGCCCGGGGTCTGGAATATTACACCGGTCCGATTTTTGAATCAGTGGTGGAAAGCCCGCCCATCGGCTCTTTAACCGGCGGTGGACGATACGATAAGTTGATAGGAATCTTTTTGGGGCGGGATATTCCCGCTACCGGAACTACCATCGGTATAGAAAGAATTATTGATGCCATGACCGAGCTGTCACTTCTGCCGGAAGTAAAGACCAAGACCGAAGTTTTGGTTACAATTTTTAATCCGGAGACCAAACTTAATTCACTGCAAATAGCTGAGAAGCTAAGGCGGAGTGGTTTTAAAACAGAAATTTATTTTGGTGAAAAGGATGGCTTAAGGGACCAGATTGGTTATGCTAATTCAAAAGGGATACCTTTGGTAATTATCATTGGTCCGGAAGAAATAAAACAGAATAAAATTGTAATTAAGAACTTAAAGTCAGGCACACAAGAGTCAATTTCAGCAGATGAGTTAGTTGATAAAGTCAGAGAAATTCTGGCTTAATCTAATTCTACAGTTTTCTTTTCATCCCTTAAAATTCGATACAAACTCAAAGCTTTGTCTTTCCTGACGCTTCCTCTGGGGATTTCTAATACTTCCACTTCCAAAGTTTTATGAGTAAACTCGATTTTTATTTTCTGCCCCGGCCTTATCTCTTTGCTGGCTTTGGCTAAGTATCCATCCACAAACACAGTATCATTATCACAAGCCAGTTTGGCCTGGCTTCTTCTTTTGATAAGACGGCTGTGGGATAAAAATTGATCTAGACGCAAACTTGCTTAAACCTTGACCTCAACGTAGGTAGTTTTCCGCAGTTCCTTGAGCCAGTCCTGAATTTCCAGATTGGTTTTATAGCGGCGGGCCATTTCTTTGATACTGTCCCAATCGGTCTCCAGAGAGACTTTACGAGACTCTTTCTGTCCAACCAGTTTAAATATGTGTAAGCCAAATCGGCTTTCCACCGGGGGAGAATATTCTCCAACCTTTAAATCCCTCAAGGCGTCCTGAAAAACCTGCTCCAGCTGAGCCACCGGAAACCAGCCCAAATCCCCGTTTTGAACCTTGGATTCCTCATCTTCGGAAAACTGATTGGCCAGCTCACCAAAATCAGCCCCGTTTTTGATGGCTTGATACAAGCTATCGGCTTTATCTCTTGCTTCCGCCAAATCTTTTTCAGAAGGTTTGGCTATTAGCAGAATATGTCTGGCATGAATTTGGTCCCCCTTTTTCTCCTCCAGCTTAATCAAATGTAAACCGAATTGACTCTGAACCACTCCGCTGATTTCACCCACTTTCAAGCCAAAAGCCGCTTTTTCAAACTCCGGGTCCAGCTCCCCTTTTTGGAAAAACCCCAAATCCCCGCCTGTTTTAGCGGTGGGGTCTTCTGAATATTTGGCTGCCAGGGTGGCAAAATCTGTCCCGGAAGTGGCTTCTTTTCTGATATTCTCCAGCTTAATTTTCAATGAATCCAAAGTGCTTTGAGAGAGCTGAACGGTCAGCAAGATATGCGCCAGATGGACTGACTGGGGCTGCTCTGGAAGGCTGTCCTTATACATCTCATAAAAATCTTTGACGGCTTTGGTAGAAACATTTACTTTGGCAACCCTTTTTTGCACCAGCCGGTCCTTTAAAAGCTGATTTCTGACTTCCTGCTTGTATCTTCTCTTTAAATCCTTCAGAGTCAAATTTTCTTTTTCTAACTGTTTTATAAACTCCTCTTCCGAACCGAACTGACTTTTTAGACGCTCCAGATGCTGGTCCAGGGCATTTTCAATTTCGATAGGGCCGACTCTTAAACTGGTATCTTTTTCGGCCTGGACCAAAATCAGGCGGTCATTGATCATCTGTTCTAAGATATCTTGTTTTAAGCGATTGAAGTCTTGCTGAGTAGGATTGGTAACTCCGCTCTGGGTTAAATAGATTTGGACCTGGGTTTCCAGTTCCGATTCCAGAATAATCTGATTACCGACCACCGCGGCAATACGGTCAACCACCTCTTGAGCCGAAGTAAGCTGGCCGAAGAGTAGTAGACAACCGCAGAGTGCAGCAATAAGTAAAATTTTGTATGACATTAAGATTTTTAAATCGGTCAGATTATTTAACCTGCTCGATTACTCCTCCGGGACCGACTTTAACTTTGAAAGGAAAAGACCCGGAGAGGGTTTTCTTTTTAGGGGTTTGATCTAATTTGGCAAATTCCTGTTCCAGCTTTTGGGACAAAAGTTCGGTGTTAACTTCCACTTTGATAAGAGCTTTGCGGGAAGCTATCCAGTTATTATAAGTAAGTTGTTTCTTTTCGGTCAAGGCCTTGGTTTCTGCCTCTTTTTGGGCCTCTTCATAAGTCTTCTGGCTGGGCTCTTTGCGGCCTAAAAACTTGATGACACAAAAGCTTCCTCCCTGCAGGACCGGGCCGGCCAATTCTCCGACTTTTAAATTCTGGCAGGCATTGAATAAACCGGGATACTGGGTTTGAGAAAAATACCCCAGGTCTCCACCTTTCTCCTTAGCACCGGCCCGCATGGTTTTCTGTCTGGCCAACTTAGAAAAACTGGCCCCGGCTTTCAATTGTTTCAAAACCGCTTTGGCTTCCGCCTCGGACGGAAGCATGATCTCTTGCACTCTAACCCCCACCGGATGCATAAACTGGCCCTTGTGGTTTTCGTAATAGGCCCTGATCTCCTCTTGGGTTACATTAATCTGGGCCAAAAGCAAATCGTTTCTAAGCTTATCCGCCATCATCTTTTCCCGGAGCTTTTTTATGTTTTCTACAAAACTTTTCTTTTTATCCAATCTTAATCTCAAGGACTCTTTTTCCAAGAGCTCGGACATCAAGGTTTGAAAAACAAACTGTTTTAGACCCTCTTCATCATTCAAGGCTGGCTTCCGGCCCACCCCGATGACAGTATACCGTTGCAAAAAATCTCCCACGGTCATCTGTCCCCCTTTATAAGTGGCAAAAGTTGAATTCTTCTCGTCAATGCCAAAAAGGTTGCTATCTAAATAAGCTCCCAATTGTTTAACAGCTTGGGAGGTATCTTGGCTCATCACCTGTTGATCCCTGGATTTCACCAGTTCCAGAGCTGCTGGATTAATTTTTAGTTTAGCTTTCTGTTTCAAATTATCCAAAAAACTATCCACCAGCTGTCGACGCTTAACGGAATCTAATCTTTTGCCTATGGATTCCCGCAGCTGGTCGAAAGGCACCGGGTTTTCCACGGCCTTTCTTTCTTCCAATTTTATAATGTGCCAGCCGTACTGTGTCTTAACCGGACCGGAAATCTGTCCGGCTTTCAATTTCCAGGCGGCCTCTTGAAAAGGGTCCACCATCATCCCCCAAGAAACCCAGGACAAATCTCCCCCGTTTTCTTGGGCAGAAGGATCGATGGACTTTTCCTTGGCTAAGGTATCGAAATTGGCTCCCTTTTTCAGCAGGGAATAAATTTCATCGGCCTCTTTTTTCTCTTTGACCAGGATATGCCTAGGATGCAACTGTTCTTTACTTTTGTTATAATAAGCCTTTATCTCGGAAGTAGAAGGTTTGGCTTTTTCGATAACTTTAACTTTATAAAGCTCATCCAATAAAAAGCGGGTTTTCTGCCCATCCACCAAAAGCTGTATCTCCTGGTCTTTATCCAAGCCGGTGCGGTATCCTTCCTGCACCAAAATTCTCTCATCAATAGCCACGTTTACCAGTTCGATGGCTTTGGCAACTCGTTCGCTGTCGGTCTCAAGAAACCCCAAATTCTGCCTGACATACAAAAGATAGTCGTCATAGGTGATTTTGTCATCTCCCACGGTGGCAATTACATCAACCTTTTTTTCTTCCTTACAATTGCCAGCTAACGCCAAAATTAGGCCTAAAAAGATAATTTTTACTTTAATGGACATTTTTTTCCTCCTCCAAAAATGAGTTGATTTTAACATCTAAATATACTACATCTTAGATTTTTAGCAAGATGTTTTTGGTTTCTATAAGCCTAGTTTTACCCTCTTTTACGTCTATTTTAACGGAAACTTTGAATTTTTTTTCGGGGTAAAATTCAATGGGTAAACTTATTGACCGTACAATCCTCTCTAAGTCTGAACGTCTAAAACTCTTGTTTTCCGCAAATTCAAGAGTCAGATACTTCTCTCTCATGGAAACCTTCTCAATGGACCTTTCCTTGGCCAGAATTTTCAACTCGGTCAGCGCCAAAAGGTCTTCGGCTTCTTGCGGAAGCGGGCCGAAGCGGTCCTCCAACTCCAATTTCAGCTCCTGCAGTTGCCCCAGGGTGTCTAAATTAGCCAGCTTGCTGTAAATCTCAATCCGGGTCTGTTCATCGGTTATATATTCATGGGGTATATAAATATCCAGGTCGGATTCGATTTTTACCTCCAGAGGTTGAACTATTTTTTCACCTTTTAATTCCTTAATAGTTTCTTCCAGAAGCTTAAAATACATGTCCGCTCCGACTTTCTCCAAAAATCCGTGCTGTCGTGATCCTAAGAGATTGCCGGCACCTCGAATTTCCAAGTCTTTTAGTGCTAAATGAAAGTTGGAACCTAACTGGGTAAACTGCTGTATGGCTTTTAATCTTTTGCGGGCCGTCTCACTTAATCCTGAAAATTGCGGAACTATCAAATAAGCATAGGCCTTATGATAGGACCTTCCCACCCGACCTCTTAATTGATATAAATCCGCTAAACCGAACTGTTCGGCTCGATTGATTATAATAGTATTCACGGAGGGGATATCCAAACCGGATTCAATGATGGCGGTAGCTAAAAGGCAATTATATTTTTGATGGTAAAAATCGGTCATTATCTGTTCCAGCTGTTTTTCCGGCATCTGGCCGTGTGCCACTGCGATTTTTAGTTCCGGGATTAAATCTTTCAACATCTGATAAACCGCCTGGATGGATTGTATCCGATTATGCACAAAATAAATCTGCCCACCTCTCAAAAGTTCCCGGGATATGGCTTCTTTGATTTTGTTCTCATCAAAGTAGATTATTTCAGTTTGAATCGGCTGACGATTTTTGGGAGGAGTATTAATCAAGCTCAAATCCCTGGCTCCGATTAAAGATAACTGCATGGTCCGGGGTATGGGGGTAGCCGTTAAATTTAAAACATCCACCTGATGTCGGAGTTGTTTCAATTTTTCTTTAGCCGCCACCCCGAAGCGGTGCTCCTCATCAATTATCACCAGTCCCAAATCTTGAAACATCACATCTTTTTGCAACAATCGGTGAGTTCCGATGACGATATCTACTTTGCCGGTTTTTAAATCTTCCAGAATCTGCTTCTGCTCTTTTTTGGTTTTGAAGCGGGAGAGCATTTCCACTCTGAACGGAAAATCCCTTAATCTTTCGGAGAAACTGTTCAAATGCTGGAAAGCCAAAATTGTGGTAGGCACTAAAACTCCCACCTGTTTATGGTCCAGGGCTACTTTGAAAGCCGCCCGGATGGCAACTTCGGTTTTTCCATATCCCACATCTCCACAGACCAAACGGTCCATCGGATTTGGTTTTTCCAAATCTTTTTTTACATCTGCAATGGCTTTGAGCTGGTCTTCAGTCTCCTGATATATGAATGAATCTTCCAGCTGTTTCTGCCAGACGGTATCGGTGGAATAGGCAAAGCCGGGTTTGACTTTCCTCTCCGCATAAAGCTCAAGCAAATCCCGGGCGATTTCCTGGATTTGTTTTTTGGTTTGAGCTTTGATTTTTTCCCAAACCGTCCCCCCTAATTTGGTCAGGGATGGCATCCCGTCTTTTCCTACATATTTTTGAACTCGGTTAAACTCACCCAAAGGGACAAAAAGTTTGTCATCATTCAGGTAATAAAGCAGAAGGAACTCTTTTTTTCTGCCATCAATGGTCAGGGTCTCCAGACCAGAATATTTTCCGATGCCGAAATCGACATGAACCACAAAATCACCGGAAGTTAAGTTTTTATAGCTGGCGAGGGCAATGCCCTCCTTGAATTTGGGTGGTTTATAGCGGTGGAGGTAGCGGGTAAAGATCTGGTGGTCTGTTAATACTGCTAAATTAATTTCAGGAAATATAAATCCGGACTCCAGAAGCCCAATGTCAAAAAGGATTGGAGATACCTCTTTCCCTAAAAGCTCTTCCAATCTTTGCTTTTGACCGAGGTTATCACAAACTACGATAGTACCAAAATTTTTATTCCAGAATTCTGCTAAACTACTTTTTAAAAGCTCCAAGTTAGAATTGAAATTGGTGGTTTCCTGCTGTTGGAAGTTAAAATCGGAAGCAGTGGCTAAAGTTTGATTTTCAATTCTTTTAAATGCGAAAAGCTTTTCTTTCAGGATATCCCTTTCTTTCTGGGAATTTGTTTGTGCTTGCAAATCCAATTCGGAGCATTTGGTCTGGTAGGCCTGCTCAATCTGCCGGCTGTATTTCTCCAGCTGGTCAAAAATTAATTCCGGTTCATCTAAAAATATTATTGTTTCTGAAGACAGATGGTTTAACAGAGACACCTGCTCTTTTTTAAAGAAAACTGCAGACCATTCTAAACTAGATTCTTCTTTCAGAACTTGCTCTAAAATATCTGAGTCGGGCTCAGTTTCGTCAGAAATTTCAGAGATAACTTCTCTTTGAGGCAAAATCAGAACCGAATTGGTCTTCTCCAAGGACCTTTGGGAGAGGACCGAAAATTTGCGGATGGATTCAATCTGATTGCCAAAAAATTCTAATCTGACAGGATATTCAGAGGTGTTGAGAAAAATGTCCACAATACCACCCCGGACTGAAAAATTTCCTAATTCCTCAACAATGGGAAGTCGCTTGAAGCCCAATTGAACCAATTTTTCAGCCAAAAAGGTTAAATCAATTTCATCCCCCACTTTCAAATTCAAGAAATTTTCCTTTAGGGTCTCAGGCGGAATAGTTTTTTCCAGTAAAGGGTTGACACTGGCTACACAAATCAAGTTTTTATTCTTGTGCAAAGCATATAAAGTCTGAATCCTTTGACTGACTACTTCGGCTTCGGGCGAGATGTTTTCCCAGGGCAAAATTTCCCAGCCAGGAAAGTATTTTACTTTTTCATCACCTAAATAAGATACTAAATCCTGATAAATGGTTTCGGCTTCGGTCGTAGTAGAGGTCAAAACCAGGATAGGTTGTCCGCTTCTCTGAAATACAGAAGCCAAGACCAAATTTTTGCCTGAGCCGGCTAAACCAGAAAGAGACATGGTCTCTTTATTTTCTAGACCGTCTGACAAACTTCTGATTAAGCCGGACTTTTCAGCTAATTTTAAAATAGATGTTAAAGGCATTTTGTTAAAAATTTTACTGCTATAAATAGCTTAACCCCACCTCTGCTTGGAGCTGGGGATCTTGAATTTGATACGTAATTAAATGTAATTTAATTTTTGAGCAACTTTTTTTGCTTGGCAACCTGATAGGAAATTAGCTTATAAATCAACTTAGCGGCTAAAAAATCCGGAGCCACGTTGCCTGGCAGAGGGGAAAGCTCCACCACATCAAACCCGACTAAGTTTTTCTTCTGGATAACTTTTTTTAAAAGTTCTAGGGTCTCATACCAATAAAGCCCACCCGGTTCCGGTGTTCCTACGGCCGGCATAATCGAAGGGTCGAAGTAATCTAAATCAAAAGTCAAAAAGACATTATTAGACAGAGAGTTAACAATCTCATCATAATAAGTTCCGTAATTTTGCAGGTCTCTGGCATAAAAGAGATTAATTTTCTTCTGCTTGACGAATCTGAATTCAGCTTCGCTCAAATTTCTGATTCCCACTCCCACCACCGGACAGATTTCCCAGACCCTTTTCATAGCACAGGCATGGCTGAATTTGTTATCCTGATAACTTTCCCTCAAATCCGCATGCGCATCCAGTTGTAAAACCGTCAAATCTTTGTATTTCTTCTGATAAGCTTTTACTAACCCATAAGTGATGGAATGCTCTCCACCCAGCATAATCACGAATTTATTCTGGGAGACCAATTTTTTGGCAGTCTGATAAATTCTCTGGCTCATTTTTTCCGGACCCAAAGCAGTCACCTCCATATCCTGCAAAGTCGCTATACCAATAGTGTGGGGCTCGAATTCTAATTCTTCATCAAAAAGCTCTACTTCTCTTGAGGCAGAAATAATGGCTTGAGGTCCGTTTTTGGTGCCGGTTTTGAAAGTAGTGGTCTGTTCGTAGGGAACCGGTAAAATTACAAATTTAGATTTTTTAAAATCGGAATAAGGGGGAGGAAGACCCAAAAAAGAAAAAGCAGAGTTAGAGGTCATATGGTTCGACTGCGCTCACCATAAAAGGAAAATCAGATTACCACTTGACATTAAAACCGTTCTCAAAAACAAAGCTGGGTCTTTTTCGTTTGCTGATATTTTTCCCCATATTTTTAGCCAAAGCGGTCACTAAAATCGGCAACACAATAGTCGCATCACAATAAACCGCGCACATCCGGGCGTCATGGCGAATTTTCCCCCAGCTTTGGGATTCCTGGAAAGTACAGCCGGACAACCCTCCCCAGTGGGGGGCATCGGTGGTGACCTGAATACAATATTTGTAGCCCCAGGCCTCATACCCTAAATGAATGTTAGCGGTAACTTCGGCCTGCTGGATGAAGTTCTTGGGTGTGCCTCCTCCAATAGATATAATGGCGGTATTAGGGGAGTTAGCCACAATCAAGGCGGTTTCCTGCACGTCTTTAATCACATCAAAAGTAAAAGATTTTTTATGGCGGTGGTTATGAGTGGCCAAGGCAATTCCCACCGAAGAATCCGCCACTGCCGGACAGTAAATCGGAATCCCGGCCCGGTAAGCCGAAGTCACAATCCCTTTTTGCTTTTTCATCTTCCAGATTTTTTCTCCCAGAAGATTGAAAAACTCTCGGGTGGTATAAGGTCTGGATAAATCCAGACTCTGGGTAAACTCCACGATGGTAGAATCCAGATCCCTGAACTCCAGTTCTTTGGCATAGGTATCATACACCCGGTCAATCAGCTGTTTTTGCAGTTCCACATCGTTGACATGAGGAGACCCGATGAAATGGAAACGCCCCAGGGATTCGTGCATATCGTGAAAAAGATTAGCCCCGGTGGAAACCACACAGTCCACATAGCGGTTTTCAATCAGGTAGCTGACTATGTTACGCATCCCTCCCGCCGACATGGCCCCGGCAATCCCCAGAAATATGGCCACTTCATCATTGAGCATATCTTTCCAGACCGAAAGGGCTTTCCCCAGATTTCTCCCTTGAAAGGAGATATTCTCCATTTTGCCCAAAAGCTCATCTAAATCCAGGGTAGGGTCAATTTCCAAGGGCTGGGTGGGCTGGGAGAGAAAATTTCTCTCTTTAAGCTTGGTCTTGTGATTATTTTTCATAGTTTCACTCGTTGACAAAGATGCAGGCGGTTATGACTGAGGTCCATAAACCGTTTTTGTCTCCCTCAGCCGATTGGGTGATGTTCATGGTCCGGTAAATCTTACCGGAAATTTTCCACAGCTCTTTTTTCTCGTCATAACTTTTTTCCACGTCGAATTCAATCCCCAGGGTAGTGGCCAGCATCCCGGCTGCCAAATCTTCGGCATATTCACCGGCTTTTTTCTCGGTCTGTCCGTAGGCGTGATGTTCCGACAGATACCCGTACATCCTGCGGTCCTGGGGAATGGCCAGTCCGATGGAAGAAGAAATCAGACGGTTGGGTTCGTTGGTGGAATTTCGGCTCATGACACAGAAGACAATCTGTCCGTCATAAAGCATCTGCAATCCGGCGTTTCTGGAAATCAGCTTGCACTTGGGGGGAAAGATGGAAGAGACCGGGACCAAGTTAAAACGGGCAATACCGGCTGACCTCAAAGCCAACTCAAAAGAGGAGAGGTATTCTTTATGCCTGCCCACTCCTTTGGTTAAAAAACTTTTTTTAGGGACTACTAACATTTATCCTCCTTATGTACCACCTCCCACTTTTACTATTCATCCTCCGCCCTTGGAATCTTCTCGGTTTTAATCCACCTGCGGCGGGACTAAGGCGATTTCTGTCACTTTCCCCAATTCCTCCAGGGATTCGTCAAAATCGGCTTTATGTCCCACCACATAAATGGTCAGGGCTTCCGGATGCAGATACTGCTGGGCCACTCTCAAAACATCCTTGGCGGACACTTTTCTGATATTGTCCAGATAATTTTTGTAATAATCGGCCGGACGCTTATCGTATTCTAAGCCCATTAGCAATCCAACAATCTGCTCGGTGGTGGTGAATCTGAACACGAAGTTGTTGATGTAGGCATCCTTGGCGGTATTTAATTCCTCCTCGGTCACCAGATTCTCCCTGATCATTTTGATTTCATCCAGCATATAACTTAAAGCTCTGCAGGTGGATTTGGTTTTGGTCTGACAGCTGGCAAAAAAGACCCCCAAATCCTGAGTGGTGAAAGGAAAGGAAGAACCGACACTGTAAGCTAGACCTTCATCCGAACGAACCCGGGAGGTCAAGCGAGAGGAAAAGCTTCCCCCACCCAGAATAAAGTTCATCAATGACAGAGCGTATTGGTCCGGATTGTTTAAATCAGAGCCCAGATGACCCAGCATGATGTTGGACTGATTGATCTCTTTTTCAATAAAATAAATCCCGGGCTTGAATTTCTTCTCCACTTTGGGCTTGGAAGGATAATCCATCTCTTTTTTCTGCCAATCGCCGAAGACTTTCTCCAATTTTTGCAGAATTTTAGCTTCTTTGAAATCACCGCTTATCCCCAGCATTATTTGGTGGGGTTGAAAATATTTCTGGTGAAACCCTGCCAACTCTTTTTGGGTGATACTTTTGATATTATCCCATTCCAGACTGCGGCCGTAGGGATGGTCCCCGTAAATGGTTTTGTAGAATTCCCGGTTGATGATGGAGCCGGGGGTATCGTTGCGCCTGCGAATCTGCTCTTTGAGCTGGTCTTTGACCAATTGCAATTTATCTTTATTGAAAGTTGGATTTCTTAGAATATCCGCCAGGAGTTTCAAGCCCTCATCTGTATCCTTGGATAGAATTGACAAGCTGGCTCGTCCGGCTTCGGTTCCAATCGAAGTTTCCACAGAGCCGGCCATATATTCCAGTTTTTGATTAATCTCATCCGGTTTTAAAGATTTGGTTCCGCCGGTCCGTAAAACCGTGCCGGTCAGTTGAGCCAAACCCGCCTTCTGGGCGGGTTCATAAACCGCACCGGTATTAATCAAGACCTGAACATTGAATAAAGGCAGGGTGTGGTCTTCTTTCAGGTAAACTATAATTCCGTTTTTCAGCTCTACTCTTTTGACTTCTTTTCCCACCTGGGGAACCTGCCATACTAAATCTTGGTACTTAAAGGTGGCGATTTTTTTAGCAGCCGGAGAGGTTTTTTGAGTTTCGGCGGCCCAGAGTAAGACAGCCAAAATCAAAACCAGAGATAAGCTGGCTACTATCACAAATTTCCTATTTATTTTCTTCATTTAAACTCCTCCTCTTGCTTTCAAATTTTTTTAATCGCTCAGCTTCTTTTCCGGTACAAAAGAAGTGGGTTTGCTTTCGGTTTTGGTTTTGACCAGAGTAGCCACGGTGCGGTTGGCTTTATTGAAATATTTCTGGGCCACCCGCATAATCTCCTCCGGGGTCACTTTCTTACGCTCTTCTTTCAGAGTCAGCATGAATTTCCAGCTGCCGGTGACCGCATCATAGTTGGTCAGCTGAAAAGCCAGACCGGTATTGGAATTCAAAGAACGGGTAAAATCCGCCTCCAGCTGGTTGCGGGTTTTTTCCAGTTCCCATTGGGAGACCGGTTCGGTCTTTAATTTTTCCAGCTCGGTGTAAATTTCTTCCTCTAATTCCTGAGTAGTATGAGGTGCCAGTGGGGTGGCTTGGATAGTGAATAAATCTGGATAACGGGACTGATAACTGGAAGCGTTAACATTCAGGGCTATTTTTTTAGCCTCTACTAAGTTTTTATAATATCTGGAAGTTCTACCACGAGATAGAATGCTGGATATTACATCCAGAACATAAGTATCCGGATGTCCGGCCTGAGGGGTATGATAACCGATTAACATCTGGGGATTGGCGTCGAATTGCACTTCGATTCTTCTTTCCCCCTGTTGCTCCGGCTCGGAAGTAAAAACTGCTTCCGGAGTGGGTTGAGGCGGAATATCGCCAAAATATTTTTCCACCAGCCTAACAACTTCTTTGGGATTTATATCCCCCACAATGGCTATCACACAATTGTTGGGGGAATAATGTCTTCTAAAATATTCCTGAACCTGTTCTCGTTTGACGGTGGAAATATCCGAAGCCCAGCCCACCACCGGCCAGCCGTAAGGATGAGCGGTAAAAGCTGTGGCGGCGAACTGCTCCCACAGTTTACCCAGAGGCTGGGTGTCTGTTCTAAGCCGTCTTTCTTCAAACACCACATCTCTTTCGGAATAAAATTCTCTTAAAACCGGCTCCCGCATCCGGTCCGATTCAATATAAGCCCACATCTCCAAACGGTTGGAAGGCAAGCTCACAAAATATTGAGTTCCGTCCTCGCTGGTGGAAGCATTCAACCCGGAGCCGCCGTTTCTCATATAGGTTTCCCACAGTTCATCTTTGAGAATGAATTTCTTTTGTTTTTGCTGCAGCTCTCTCAATTTCTCCCGCAGTTGCTTTAACTTGGGTTCATCTCCGCCAGCCAAAGGATTTTGCAGTCTCTTTTCTTCTTTTTCCATTTCCGCGGCGGTCTTATCAATCTCTTTCATCAGAGACACTTCGGCCTCATAATTCCAGGTTCCGATATTTTTGGTCCCCTTGAAGAGCATATGTTCCAGAAGATGGGAAGTTCCGGTAATGCCGGGCTCTTCATCCACACTTCCGACTTTGAACCGAATTACACAGGAGACCACCGGGGCGGTGTGCTTTTCCACCATTAAAAGTTGTAGGCCGTTCTTTAAGGTGTGCTCCTGGACATCCAGTTTGAATTCACCGGCCCAGAGAAGAGAGGAAAATATTATCAGAAGACTTACTGCTACATAAACCCTGAAACTCTTTTTCACCGCAACCTCCTTGAGGTTAAATTTTTTGGTGGTTGATTATAATAATTTTTTGTTAACTTGTCAATAAATTTTAAAAAAATTTCGATAAAATTTAAAACTTGACTTTTGGTTTCGAAAAACTATTTTTGTAAAAACCAACTATGATTTCAGTCCAGGACAAAATTGTCATCATCACCGGCGCCAGCCGGGGAATCGGCAAAGCCACGGCTCTGCTTTTTGGTGAAAAGGGGGCTAGGGTTGTTATAGCCGCCAGAAGCCAGGATGATTCGGAAAAAACCGCTTCGGAAATGATCAAGAAAAATCCGAAAAGTGAGGTTCTGGCCGTGGTCAGTGATGTCACCCAGGAAAAGAGTATTAAAAATTTGGTTCAACAGGCCATCCAGAAGTTCGGTGGGATCGATATTCTGGTCAATAACGCCGGAATCGGTATAAATAAGCCGGTGGCGGAATTTACCACTTTGGATTGGGACCTGACTCTGGATACTAATTTAAAGGGACCTTTTTTAATTTCACGGGAAGTTTTGCCGATAATGATAAAGCAGAGAGGGGGGCAGATTATCAATATCTCCTCCGGAGCCGGGAAAAACCCCATTAAAAATTACGCGGCTTACTGTGCTTCCAAATTCGGACTGATCGGTTTTTCAGAATCCTTGGCTTTGGAAGTGAGAAATTATAATATCAAGGTATCAGTTTTGTTGCCCGGTACCACTGCCACTCATTTCGGAGATAAAAAAAGAGAATATGTGGGTCTAAGACCGAAAAACTCTTTATTGCCCAAGGAGGTAGCCGAAGCGATTTTAACTCTGGCAACGCAGGAGCCGCAGGCCTGGACTTCTGAAATGAATTTAAGACCATTAATTATTGAACCATAAAAAAGGGAGGTGCAGTATGTTTAAAAAAATAGCAGGGCTTTTAGCTCTGACGTTTTTGGCGAGTAGCCTAGCCGTGGCCCAAGAAGATACTACAGCGGCTGTCTCCGTAAATATCGACCAGATTTTATTCGGGACCGGAATCGAGAGCCGGGAAGCTATCGGCGTGGATACGGTTTTTACAGCAGATGTGGGAAATGTTTACTGCTGGGTTCTGGCAACCGGTGCCGAAGGTGAAACCCAGATTTCTTTTGTGTGGTATCACGGGGATGAACAGGTGGCGGAAGTGAATGTGCCGGTCAGGTCAGCCCGCTGGAGATGCTGGACTTCCAAGACCATAATGCCGGATATGACCGGGACCTGGAAAGTAGAAATTAAAGATGAAGCCGGAAAAGTTCTGGAATCAGCCAGTTTTCAAGTAAAATAATTCAGGGAATTGAATTCTAAACAATGGTTCGTTAGTCAATAATGGTCAACAATAGTCAATAATGATATTATTGTTGACCATAAACTCACCATAAAGGAGAGAAAATTGAGATGGAGATCAATCGGCAGGATGTTGTTTTTTACTCTGGCGATAAGTTCAGTCGCCTTTGCCAAACAGGGTTTGGAAACCAAAGTCAAAGCGGTCCAGAAATATTTAAAGGAAAATAAAATTTCCGGCTGGCTGTTATACGATTTTCACGGCAATAATCCGGTTGCCACGGAATTTGTCCAGCCCCAGGGGATGCAGACCAGAAGGTGGTATTATTTCATTCCCCAGTCCGGTTCGGCGTGGGGATTGGTGCATAGAATCGAACAGGCCAATTTCAAAGGTTTATACGGCAAGTTTGAAGTGTACTCCTCCTGGGATGAGCAGAAACGGAAGTTGAAAGAGATTTTGGCCGGACATAAAGAGATTGCCATGGAGTACTCGCCTCTGAATGCCATTCCCTATGTTTCCAGAGTGGATGCCGGTACGATTGAACTGCTCAGGTCTTTCGGGCTAAAAGTTATCTCTTCGGCTGATTTGGTGCAGTATTTCCAGGCCCGCTGGGATAAAGAAGCTTACCTGACTCACAAAGAGGCGGTCAAAGCTTTGATGGAGATTAAAGACAAGGCCTTCAACTTAGTGCGAGATAAAATCAGAAAAAATCAGAAAATTACAGAGTATGATTTACAACAATTTATCTGGAATCAGTATAAACAGTATAATATGATATCCGATTATTTTCCCATCTGTGCCGTGAACGAAAACGCCGGTAATCCGCACTATGAACCGACCAAAGAAAATCACCAGGAGATTAAAAAAGGGGATTTTCTCCTGATTGATATCTGGGCTAAAAAGAGTCAACCTGGTTCGATTTACGGGGATATCACCTGGACGGCTTATGTGGGTGAAAAAGTGCCGGAAAAATTTGTGATGATTTTCAATATTGTCAAAGAGGCCCGGGATGCGGCGGTCAAGTTCCTGAAAGATAACTGGAAGAAGAAAACCATTTACGGCTGGCAGGTGGATGATGTTTCCAGAGGGGTAATTAAAAAAGCCGGCTATGCTGATTTTTTCACCCACCGAACCGGGCATTCGATTGCCACGGAAGTGCACGGCAACGGGGTCAATATCGATAATTTTGAGACCAAGGATGAAAGAAAAATAATCCCCGGGGTGGGTTTTTCGATTGAGCCGGGAATCTACCTGAAAAATTTCGGAGTCCGTTCGGAAATTGATGTCTATGCCGGAGAGGATGGTATCGAGGTGACTTCGCTTCCTCTGCAGATGGAAATTATTCCTCTTTTGAAATAAATGAGAATATCTCCATCCAGAGTAAAAATCCAGCTCCGGAAATTTAAGAATACCCCTTTTGCCCAGAACTTGGGGATAAAGATTGTGAAATTGAAACCGGGTTACGCAGAATTATCTTTAGCTTACCAGAAAAGAATAACACAACCCTACGGTTTTATGCATGGAGGGGCTATTGCGGCTCTGGCAGATACTGCGGCGGCTACCTCGATTCATACTCTCTTGGAGCCGGAGGATAAGATGGTGAGTATTGAGATGAAGGTTAATTATATTGCGCCGGTGACTAAGGGGAGGATTTTTGCGGGGGCTAAAGTTATTCATAAAGGGAGGAAGACCGCGGTGACGGATGTGGATATTAAAGATAGTGAGGGGAAGCTGTGCGCTAAGTCGATTGTGACTTATATGCTTTTTCCGGGTGGGAAGATAAAGTAAAATTAAGTTCCTTAAATGCAGATTTGTCTACTTAAAGCATTATTTATTTCCTCTCATATTTTTTTTGTGACATTACTGGTGGTACAACCGTCTCTGGCATATGATGACGAAGGAGCAGTCGGATTTCAATCCTCAAAGACCAAATTGCAGAGTTTGACTGACTCACTTCCATCACAACTTGAAAAGACAAAAAAACGTTCAGATTTCGGAGTATTAGTTAATTTCCGTCTTGGTCTTGGGCGACATGATAACTTGACTAAAGCTAAATCATGGACAGGACCTGAGCTAAAATCAAGTAATACCCATTTTACAGTTTTGATTGAGAGTGGCGTTACCTATAAAAAAGCCTCAAGCAGTTTTTTTATTTCTTACCTGGCACCTATTCCCAGGATACAAAATATTTCCGGTTATGGACACAAGGCAGAGGCGGTGGATATCGGTTTGTTATTTAAAATGAGATTATTATCAATGAAATCTAAGGTCAACTTCACACCAGCCGTAGGATATATGTGGGCGAAAGAAATTGCGAACATTTATGACCCCAATGGGTCGCAACCAGATTCACTGGACTTGACCTATGCAGATAACGGGATGTCCTTTGGTGTGGACTTTCAATATAGACTTGCAAAAAGCGGAAGAGTATCAGAGCATAGAATAGTCTTTGGTTACTTGCACGAAAATCTACGTAGAGAAGCGGATAGATATCAGTTGGAATGGAGATTTTTAGGTTTTAATAAAGAGAAAGGTCAGGGAGGAAAGATGCTTTTTGACGATTTTGACTTTCTCGCTATTGGTTTGGAGCATGTAAGATGGTCAGATGGTAGAAATGACTGGTTTTTGATAGGTTCTTTTGGGGGGGTATTTAAGTAAGGTATTATTTTAAGAGTTCCGTCAGGAGCTACTCCTGACGGCTATAACTGACCTCACCCTACCCTCTCCTACAGGAGAGGGAGCAAAAATCCCTCCCATTGTAGGGGTTCACCCTGAAGGGAGGGGTCAGGATCACGAAGACACGAAAGCAACGAAAACAGTGGGTAGCCCAGCGGCTTCTGCCACTGGGTAAATGTGCGATAAATCGCACCGCTACAACTTTAAATTACGGTTTCGTCATCTCAATTTTCCCCAACCCCTCCAAATCCTTTCTGGTCTCTTTCGGATTGGTCACCACCACAAACACCACATCCTGATAGTCGAAATATTTATTCGCCACCCTTTTAATATCATCCAAAGTCACCGCATCTATTTTTTGCATATAAGTATCAACATACTTGGAGTCCAAATTATAAAATTCAATATCGCTAATCTGCGAAGCCAAGGCCTCCGGTGTTTGAAGCCGGGAGGGAAAAAGCCCTTTCAAATAATTCTTAGCACCAGCCAGTTCATCTGGGCTGACCCCTTTTTCTCTAAACTTTTTCACTTCCTCTAAAGCCACATCAATAGTCTTTCTGGTAGTTTTATTCTTAGTAAAAGTAGAAATCAGATAAGCGCCGGTTTCTTTGAACATATTGAATCTGGAAGAAACTCCATAAGTCAAACCTTGGTTGACTCTGATTTCATTGACTAATCTTGAAGAAAATCCTCCACCTAAAATAGTGTTAGCCACAACCACAGGGAAATAATCGGGATTGTTACGAGGCACTGAAATATTCCCAATTCTAATCTGGGTTTGGGTCACGTCTGGTTTTTCCACAATCAGAAGTTTACGCCCTTTGTACTTAGTTGGAGCAGGAACTTTGTCTAGGCTAGAATTAGATTTTTGCCAATTGGCTAAAGTATTTTCAACTTTCTGTTTTACGCTCTGGGAACTGAAATCGCCTACCAAAGTTAAAATAGAATACTGGGGCACGAAATATTTTTTGTAAAAATTCATCACATCTTCGCGGGTAATGTTTTTCAAAGAAGTTTCGGTTCCAGAAACCGGATGTGAGTAAGGATTTTTTTCAAATAAAAATTGATAAAAAGCTTTAGTGGCAATGGTGGAGGGGTCATCTTTTTCTTCCTGTAAACCAGCTAAGGTCAGCTCTTTTTCCCGCTCAAACTCTTCTTGGGAAAAAACCGAATTGAGCAGAATGTCGGAAAGTAGATTCAAAGCTAAATCAACATCTTTGCTTAAAAATTCTCCACTGATAAAAGCATAATCGGGACTGGCTCCGCTGTTTAAACTCCCACCTACAAATTCAATTTCCTCTGAAATCTGTTCAAAAGATTTAGTTTTGGTCCCTTTTCTTATCAAGGTTGCGGTTAAGTCCGCCAAGCCTTCTTTTCCCAGCGGGTCATAGACAGAGCCGGCTTTGAGGACTAATCTAAAGTTTACCAAAGGGAGTTTCTTATTCTCCATTACCAGCAAAGTCAAATCATTTCCTAAGCTGGATTTTTGATAGGGGGGAAGTTTGATTTCGGATGCTAAAATTAAATTAGAAAAAACAACCAAGAGTAAAGAAACAATTATGGTAAGCTTAAATATTTTCATAAAGATTCATCTCCTTATAGTTTAAGGTCCAAATTTTAGATTCCAGCTTTTTCGGGCACTAAGGTTGCCACAGTCCGATTTCTATCAGTAAAATATTTTTGGGCTACTTTTTTTATATCCTCCACAGTGAGGGCTTTGTATTTATCCAACACTTTGTTTAAAAGAGTGTAGTCTCCGAATAAAGTCTGGTAAGTCCCAATCAAATTGGCTCTGCCGTTGTTGGTCTTCATAGATTTTATAAAGTTGGCTTCCAAAATATTTTTGGCTTTTTGCAGTTCTTTTTCAGTTACTCCAAGATTTTTGACTTTCTCTATTTCGTCATACAAAACCTTTTCCGCCTCGGTGGTATTAAAATTAGGTTTCATTCCCACATAAATATAAAACAGACCCGGGTCAATGGTGTAAAAGTAAGAAGACCAGACATCCGTAGCCATCTGTTTCTCATAAACCAAAGTTTTGTATAAGCGGGAGGATTCCCCTTCTGTCAAAATAATTTGCAAAACATCCAGAGCATAGATATCCTCACTCTGCGCACTGGGAATATGGAAGCCAGCCATAAAAGCTGGCAGTTGAGCTTCTTTGTAATATTGGACTCTTCTTTCCCCTTTTTGCTCTGGTTCGGCATTCACTACTTTAGGAATTGTAGGACCAGGTTTCAGATGTCCATAATATTTGTCTATTAACTTGAAAGCTTCAGCTGGATTTACATCTCCCACTATAATAATGGTGGCATTTCCTACTGAATAATAAGTCTTGAAGTAATTAACACAATCTTCGCGAGTGATAGCATCTAAATCCCCCATCCAACCCACCACCGGCCAATGATAAGGGTGGGCTTGAAAGGCAGCCGCGTATAATTCTTCTTCTAATTTTCCCTCATTGGAGTTGTCGGTCCGTAATCTTCTTTCTTCTTTGACCACTTCTCTTTCAGATGAAAGATTTTCTTCATTCAAAAGCAGGTTTTCCAGCCGGTCAGCATCTAGATCGATTATCAATTCTAATTTGTTAGAAGGAAAATCTTCAAAATAAGCGGTGAAATCGTTAGCGGTATAAGCATTAGATACTCCACCATTGGATTCTAAAATTCTATCAAATTCTTTGGGACCATATCTTTTGGCACCGTTGAACATCATATGTTCAAACAGATGAGAAATTCCAGTGATGGCCTGTTTTTCGTTGCGGGAGCCGACTTTGAAGAAAGTAAAATAAGTGCAAATCGGCAAAGTATGGTCTTCTAATGTCAGAATCTTCAATCCATTCGGAAGTTGCTGGGATTTTATGTCTAAATCTAAGGCGAAAGCTAAACTGCTGAAAAATAAAAATGATATTAAGCTGGCGATTACAATTAAACGCTTCATCATATTAACCCTCCTGTTTTAAGATTTTTTTCTTTGAGCTAAGACTACTCTTTCTATTCCGGCTAAATCTTTTTTGATTTGGATTTTCTCAAAATTGTCTGCTCGTTCAATCAACTTCACCACTTTTTTGGCTTGACCTAGAGCTACCTCTAAAGTTATTAGACCTCCCTTGCTCAAAAAATGTTTCCCCTGTTCAATTATTTGTTGCAGATAAAATAAGCCATTTTTTTTGGAAAGTAAAGCGACTTTGGGCTCGAATTTTTTTATCTCCTGAGGCAATGTTTTGAAGTCTGATTTTCTGACATAGGGGGGATTGGATACGATAGCGTCAATTTTTCCTTCCAGTTTTTTATCTAATTTCTTAAAGCCGTCACTCCGCAGGAATTTTATTTTTTTTGCAATTTTGTTGCTTAAAGCATTTTTTCGAGCCAGTTTTAACGCGGGTTGGGATACATCCAGTGCATAGACGAAGCAATTTAAATTCTTTGCCAAAGCAATGGCTATATTTCCAGAGCCGGCCCCCCAGTCAACTATTTGTAATTTTTCGCTTCTATCTTTGAAAAAGTTTATTACATTCTCCACTAAAATTTCCGTTTCCGGTCTGGGGATTAAAACATTTTTATCCACTTTTAATTTTAAACCATAAAATTCGGTCTCTCCTAAAATGTATTGTAACGGCTTACCTCTGACTCGTTCTTGAATCAATTTTTTATATTTCTGCTCTTGATTCTTGGTTAAAAACTGGTTGCCGTTGAGATACAATTCTACTTTGGGTTTTTTTACAACATGGCTTAACAGAAGTTCGGCGTTTACTCCCGGCGAACTGACTTTGCTTTTTTTGAAAATTTGTTTGGCTTTGCGAAGAGATTGTAAGTAAGTTTGATTCATTTTCGGCTGGTTAAACTCTGCAGGTATTTTTTTACTTTCTCTAAAGCTTTGGCTCGATGGCTGATTTCATTTTTTTGCTTCAATGAAAGCTGGGCAAAAGTTTTCTGCAATTTTGGGATATAAAATAAAGGGTCGTAGCCGAAACCAGATTTCCCTTTTCTTTCCGTGGCAATATAGCCGGAAATGTTTCCTTCCAAAAATTTTGCTTTTTTATCACTTAACATTAAAGCCATTACACATCTGAACCGGGCTTTCCGTTTCCGGAAGGGAACATTTTTCAATAGCTTCAACAATTTCAGATTATTGTCTAAATAAGTGGCTTTTTCTCCGGCAAATCTTGAAGACCTGACCCCCGGTTTTCCTTTTAAGTAATCTACTTCTAAGCCGGAGTCGTCCGCTAAAACAGGGAGCTTGGTCAATTTATAAACTTGGTCTGCTTTCTGCAGAGCGTTTTCTTCTAAAGTCTGGCCGGTCTCTTTGAGCTTGGAGATAGGTTTGAATTTATCTAAAGTGAGTATCTGAATTTTCAAATCCGACAGGAGATTTTTTATTTCTTTGACTTTGTCTTTATTCTGGGTGGCTAAAATTAATTTCATCAATACTTGTTTATGTCAATCCTCTCAACCGAATTGACATTATTTTTTATGAATCTTCGGGCTAACTTGATAAATTTCTCTGGCAGGTCACTGACATAAAATTTTGGATGTGGCTGGTGGTCGTTGTTCAGCAGATTTCTTTCCTCCAAAACTTTTTTGGTCTCCAAGGCAATAGCTTCTGCTGAATCCACTAGTTTAACTTTATTTTTCACCACTTTCTGAATCACATTTTTCAAAAGAGGATAATGGGTACAGCCCAAAATAATGGTATCCACTTTGGCTCTAATCAAAGGTTTCAGATAATCCTGTGCTATCAGGTAAGTGGCTTTTTTGTTGATATACCCTTCTTCAGCTAAGGAGACAAATAAAGGACAGGGGTAGGAAAAAACTTTCACACTCGGGTCAATTTGTCTGAGCGCTTCCGGGTAAGAATTGGAGGCCACAGTTCCTTCAGTTCCGATCACACCGATTCGCTTATTTTTAGTGGTCGCCAGCGCTTTTTTGACTCCCGGCTCTATCACTCCTAAAATCGGCAGAGGATAATTTTGCTTCAAAAAACTCAAGGCCTGGGCTGAAGCGGTGTTGCAAGCCACCACGATTATTTTAACATCCTGTCCCAGCAAAAATTTCACCGCCTGTTCGGAAAATCCCTGAATCACCTCTTTAGACCTGGTTCCGTATGGGAATCTGCCGGTATCTCCGAAGTAAACTATTTCCTCCTGCGGAAGCTTTCTGAAAATCTCTTTGACAACCGTCAATCCTCCTACACCGGAATCAAATACCCCGACTTTCTGGGCAGGTGAATTCATTTAGCTAAGGCCTCATATTTTTCTTTGAAATCCAGGATACTATTCAAAACTCCTTCGGCTATTTTTTGCTTGAAAGAAGAAGATTTCAAAAGTTTCTCTTCGCTTTTATTGGAGATGAAAGCGGTCTCCACCAAGACCGCAGGCATGTAGGCCTTGTTCAGTACAAAAAATCCGGCCTGGTCCACTCCCCGATTGGGAATAGGCAGTTTTCTCCCCATATTCTCCTGAATCATATAAGCCAAATCGCTGGATTCTTTTAAAAACTGATTTTGCACCAGGTCCAGCAGAATGAAATCCAGATCGGACAACTCCTCCTGATTTTCTTTTTCAAACCTCAAAGAAGAGTTTTCCAAGGCGGCCACGGCCCGGGCTTCATCATTTTTGGCTTGGTCTAGAAAATAAGTTTCGAATCCAGAGATGTTCCGTTTCTTAGAAGAATTAGCATGGATGGAAATAAATAAATCCGCTCCGTTGCTGTTGGCTATCTGGGTTCTTTCAGCAAGAGGAATAAAAGTATCATCCTTTCTGGTCAAAATCACTTTGAAACCGGCTTTGCTCAAAAGTTTTTCCAGCCTCAGAGCCATATCCAGGGTTACATCTTTTTCAGCCAAGCCAGTGGGACCAATCGCTCCATAATCCTGTCCACCATGCCCGGCGTCAATTACAATCACATCCACTAAATTATCAAAATTTTTAGGTGAATTTTTAGGATTACCGTTGGAATTGGAAGTGGATATTGAGATTTGCAGACGCAGGGGGTCAGTTAAAATTTCATCCCGGTAGTTGACGAAAGTTTTGCTTAATCTGAAGGAAAGCTGAGTTGAGATTTCCAGCGGATAAAATTTGATTTCCGTCACCGGAGAGTTTTTCAAGACTGGGAAATCGGCCTCATTGACTTTGGCGGAGAAAAAATTGATATTAATCCAGCGGTTTTCGGAAGTATAAATCTCGTACTGCAGCTTTTCGGTCAGGAAAATCTCCAATAAAATTCCGTTGGATTTTTCGGTGGCCTGGTAACCCAAAAGGTTTAACTCTTTTTTTTCAAACCTTAAGGACATCTGCCCCTCATCCCAGAAAACTCTTTGAGTGCAGATTAGCTCCAACACCGGAACTAAAGTGACAATGGCCAAGTAGAAATCTCCGTTTTTGAGCTGCACCGGATAGGTTAAATTATAAGGGGTCTGGTCGATTTCGATAAAAGGGGAGAACAAGCTCAGCTTGGCGGAATGGTTTTCAATTTTTACCACGGCTTTTTTGGTGATGGAGTTGAAATAAATTTCGGAGCCGAAAATTCTGGCTAAATCGGATGCTGAAATGTGTAAAATTCCCTCGATTCTTTCCGCTTCGATGGTGAAAACCTGGCCGTCTTTTTCTACCTGAACCGGTTCGGCATTACCCAAACCAATCAATGCTAATCCCCAGAACAACAAAAAGATTTTTTTTGGCATACTTTTAGTTTCTCTTCTTCATTTGTCGGGATATTTCTCTTTTGGCTTCTTTTTCTTTTATAGTTTTACGCTTGTCGTACAGTTTTTTACCTTTGACCAAAGCCAGCTCCAGTTTGGCGACCCCGTCTTTGAAATAGATTTTCAAAGGGACTAAAGTTAGTCCTTTTTCCTGCACTTTCCCTATTAGACGGAAAATCTCCCGTTTATGTAATAATAATTTACGTATTCTCTCTGGCTCCACGTTGTAGCGGTTTCCCTTTTCATAGGGGCTGATGTGCATTTTGTTCAACCACAGCTCCCCGTCTTTAATGCTGGCGTAAGAATCTTTCAGATTCACTGTCCCCTCTCGCAAAGATTTTACCTCGGTTCCCTTCAAGACTAGCCCTGCTTCATAGGTCTCCAGAACAAAGTACTCATGCAACGCTTTGCGATTGGCGGCGATTACTTTTATTTTATCGTCTGACTTTTCCACTTTTTACAATATATTGTATGAAAAAAAGCAAGGCAAGGTAATTCACTTAGTAGGAAGTTTAGATTTTATAAAAATTTTGGGTTGAACTTAGGCGTGTTCTTTACAAAAAGATTTAATCTTTAAGTAGAAATAGGGGACTCAATTTAGGATATCGGTTGAATCTCGCTAATGTGAGTGAGGTGGTAAGTCATCGTGTATATGTTCAGGTATACGATGATACTTTTCACCTAAGGCGTTGGCAGGGTCAATATGGATGGTGGCATTGGATAGATGGGGTAAAAAGTGTAATAGCTGATGCCGTACCTCTTTGGCAATTTCATGCCCTTCCTCCACAGAAATCTCTGGACTCACAGCTACATTTACCTCTGCATGCAGCCGATGCCCCACCCACCGAGCCCGTACTTCGGTCACTTCATGAACACCAGCTGTGTGCTTGGCCGTGTGAGTTATCTCATAAATTACCTTGTGGTCAACACCATCCAGGAAGCGAGTGAAAACTGCTTTTATAGATACCCAGCAGATTCGCAAAATGGCGATGCTAATGAGAAGACCCACAATCGGGTCTGCCAGTGGGTACCCAAGCCAAACTCCAGTGGCTCCGACCAGCACAGCCAAGCTGGTCAAACCGTCTACCCGAGCGTGATACCCATCGGCTATAAGAGCAGCGCTGCCAATTTCCTTTCCAACCTTAATGCGAAGCATCGCCACGAGTTCATTGCCAAGAAAGCCGATCACTGATGCAGCGGCCACCGCCCAAAGATACTCAACTTTTTGAGGATGAAACAGTCGATTTATGGATTCATAGCCGGTGATACAGGCACTGAACAGTATGACCAGAACAATGGTAACTCCGGCTAGATCTTCGACGCGACCGTATCCATAAGTAAACTTTTGGCTGGGTTTCCAGCGGGCCATGGCAAAAGCAATCCAGAGAGGGATTGAAGTAGCAGCATCACCGAAGTTGTGAATAGTGTCAGCCAGAAGCGCCACACTTCCTGAAAATAATACCACAATGACTTGTAGTAAGGCAGTTACAAACAATCCCAGAAACGACCATTTGATGGCCCAGATTCCTCGTTGAGTGGTAAGAATGACCGGGTCTAGGGCGGTGTGGGTATGGTCATGAGCATGATGTCCCTGGCCCTCTCTTTTAGGTCTATTGTCTTCCGACGAATTTTTATTTCCGAGCATAAATAAATGGTCTTTCAGGTATCATCCCTTTATTTAATTATATCTACGCACTAAATCGTCATCTCCATATAAAAATTTATTATATACAAAAAAACCGGCATCCGTCAAGTCAAAAATTTCGATAAATTGTAATTTGAAGCTGCTTTCATAGTTTCGACTTTCTACTTGCTTGCCAATTTAAATTAAATTATATTTTCGCTCAAGCCGAAGTGGTGGAATTGGCAGACACGCTGTGTTCAGGGCGCAGTGAGGTTACCCCTCGTGCGGGTTCGACTCCCGCCTTCGGCAAAAGAGAGATTGTCACTTTAACTTAATATAGCTTACAACTTAATGTTAGCGCTGACCAAACCCAGACCCAAACCCAGCCACATCTGGGACAAAGGGCTTAATCTCAAAGAGAAAAAAGAACCCCAAATTCAAAAGCCGGACGAAGTCAAAATCGAAGTTTTGGCCAGCGGAATCTGCGGCACGGATTTGGGAATCTACAACAGCAAAGAATCAGTAAAAAAGGAGATGGCTCACGCCCAAATTGATCCTGTCACCATCGGCCATGAATTTGGCGGCAAAATAAATCAGGCCGGAGATTCGGCTTTGGAAGATTTGGGACGAATGCTGATTGAAAAACATTGGATAACTGAAACTGAAAAACGATCTTTAGGTCTGAACAATGGCAAAGTCACCAAAAAAGCCAACCTGTTAAAGTTTCTGAGCCAAAATTTCCTGGTCTCGGCTGAGATGCATCTGACCTGTCAACACTGCCGCCAGTGTATAACCGGCCAAAAACATGCCTGCCCTTATACCAGAATCAAGGGAATACACCAGGACGGTGCCTTTGCCAAATATGTGATTGTTCCTATATCTAACTTAGTTTTGTTTAGAAAAGATGAACTGCCCATCGAAATTATTGCTTTTATGGACGCCATTGGAAACGCCATGCATACAGTTCAGGAAGGGGGAGTATTAGGGAACAATGTGGCTGTCTTGGGGTGCGGGGTGCAAGGACTTTTGGCTACCGCTGTGGCAAGAGTTTCGGGTGCCAGCAAAATTTTTGTAACCGGGGCCTCTAATCCTCTGGTGAGAGAAAGCCAAAAAAGAATGAACAAAAAATTTCTGTTGGCCAGAAAATTGGGAGCGGATTTTTGTTTTGATGTGAGTTTTAAATCTGACCGATTAAAATTTTTGGAGCAGGTGAAAAAAGAGACCAAAGGAGTAGGGATAGATTGTGTCCTGGAGATGTCCGGCAATTACCAGGCTTATCATGATGCCTTCGAGGTCATCCGTAACGGAGGGAAAATGGCTCTCTTGGGCCTGCCGGCCGGAGAGACCAAAATTGATTTTTCCAATCAGATTATTTTTCGAGGGATTACCATACAGGGAATCATCGGCAGAAAAGTTTTTTCTTCCTGGGAAACCATGACAGCCCTTTTAAAATCCGGCTTAGCCAAAAAACTTTTAGATTTGGGGTTTGTGACCCATCAGTTGGATTTGAAAAATTATGTAAAAGGGTTCAAAGCCATGCAGGCCGGGGAAGCGATTAAAGTTCTGTTAAGACCTTAAAAGTTTGAATGAAATAGTTATGCAACCCATACTAGAAATTTTAAATAAAGCTTTAGGGGATTTTAAAACCTCGAACACTTATAAATACGAAACCCCCTTAGAATCCCCCCAAGATGCGGTGGTCAAGGTCAAAGGGAAAAAAGTGGTGATGCTGGCCTCCAATAATTACCTGGGTCTGGCCTCCCATCCTAAAATCAAAAAGGCGGTCATTGACGGTGTCAGAAAATTCGGTCCGGGAATGGCTTCGGTTCGCTTTATCTGCGGCACCAATAAAGTTCATTTAGAATTAGAGAAAAGGATAGCTTCCTTTCTGAAATGTGAGGATACTATCCTGTATTTATCCTGTTTTTCCGCCAACGAAGGACTTTTTGCCGGACTTTTAAATGATAAATTGGGGTATGAAAATTACCATGACGTTCTTTACTCCGACCGACTTAATCATGCTTCTATTATAGATGGGGGGCGGTTGTGTAAAGCTGAAACTACCGAGAGAAAAATTTATGAGCACAAAGATGTGGCACATTTACAAAGACTTTTGGAAGAGGATAAAGATAAAAATTATCGCTTCCGAATCATCGCCACTGATGGGGTTTTTTCTATGGAGGGGGATTTAGCTCCGCTGCCAGAGTTGGTTTCTTTGGCAAGAGAATATAATGCCCTGCTTGTGGTGGATGACTCCCATGCCTTGGGAGTTTTGGGTAAGACTGGTAGAGGTACTCCCGAAGAGTTAAACGTATTAGGCCAGGTAGATATTCTCACCGGCACTTTGGGAAAGGCCATGGGAGGAGCTGTGGGTGGATTTATTTCTGGAAAAAAAGAGATTATCTCCTACCTGAGACAAACTTCCCGGCCTTATATTTTTTCCAATTCTCTGCCACCCTGTCTGGCGTATTCAGCTATGAAAGCCTTTGAGCTTCTGCAGAAAGATAAATCCCTGGTGAAAAAATTAAGAGATAATACTATCTATTTCAGAAAAGAGATTAAAAATTTGGGATATAAAATTATAGATGGGATTCATCCGATTGTGCCGATTATGTTGGGTGAGGCAGCTTTGGCGCAGAATGCCAGTTTTGAATTGCTTAAAGAAGGAGTATATATCAAAGGTTTATGGTTTCCGGTAGTGCCCAGAGGAGAAGCCCGTTTAAGAGGGCAGATTTCGGCGGCTCATTCTAAAAAAGATCTGGATAAGGCACTAAACGCTTTTCAGAAAGTAGGGAAGAGGTTGAAAATTATTTAAATGGACCGCTTCATAAATCTTTACATCCTGTTTTACCTAATCGTGGGGAATATTATATTCGGAATTGTTAACCGAAAGTTTTCCTCTGACGATGCGCCTATTATTAAAAGAGACAAAAGCTACCGGATGCTGCATACTATCCGCTTCAGCTTACTTTTTATCTGGGCAGTGGGATTTTTTCTGGCGGAGTTAAATCAGCTTAAATTACTTCCACAAGCAGAACCAACCCGAACTTATATAAGACTTTTCGGCTTGATTTTATTTACACTAGGAGGTTTGTGGATTTTATGGTCACGCTGGACCTTGGGGAAATGGTTTTCCACCAAGTTTGCCATCAAAAAGGGACATCAGATTATAAAGACCGGTCCTTACAAGATTATGCGGCATCCTATTTATTTGGGAGGCACTTTAGCCATCTGGGGATTTACTCTGGCTTTGGATAGTTTGATAACTTTGCTAATTTTGGCCATCCCCATACCCATTACCTTTTATCTGAATATCAAAGCCGAAGAGAGATTATTCCTAAAAGAGATGGCTGGCGAATATCAGAAATATCAGCAAGAAGTTCCTCGCTTAATTCCCTTTCTGAAAACAAAAGCCAAAACTTAATAAAAAATAGTACCAGTCATCCTGAACCCTTCGGCTGACTCAGGGTAAATGCAGTGAAGGATCTAGAAGGAAAAGATGAGATTCTTCGCCTACGCTCAGAATGACAAAAATGAAATTCCCAGTGTTAGAAACCACTGGGCTATCCTAACTTTTTTTAAGCTCTCCCGGAGCTTATTTATTCTTGGACCCTCAGCCGGCTTTAAAGGCGGGGACATAACTTTCACGGGCGAAAATATTGACCGGGGACGAACCGATTCTTTGAGCAATTTCCTGGGATATTTTGTCTAAATCCTCTTTGGCAAAGCCTTCACAGGTGAACAAAATCTCCTGATTTTTATCAATCAGAAACAAAGTCGGCACGACCGTGATTCCATAGGCATAAGAGATTTGATAATTATTCTGGTCCAACAAGAGAGGGAAACTGATTTTGTACTCTCTGGCAAACTGCAGGGTCTCGGCCTGGTTATTCTGCGAAATTCCCCAAAGGGTGAATCCTTTTCCGGCATAATTTTTATGTAATCTTTCTAAAAAGGGAAAAGTGAACTGGCAGGTGGGGCAGTTGATTTTGAAAAAAGCGATTAAAGTTAAATCGGTGCTTAGTTTTTCCTTTCCCGACATTGTCGGATCCGCCTTTGGCGGAAAAGAGTAAGTTTTACCATCTGTTCCGCTTAATTTAAAATCCGGGGCTTTGGTTCCTGTTTCTAAAAGCGCCATTTTCACCTCCAACGTTCAGTCAATATAAAAAATTTGTTATTTGTGTCAACTGTTTGGGTCGGGAGACCCAAACCTACACACAATATCCGAGTAGGTCAAGGTCTCCTGACCTTGACATTTATTTTTTACGATGAAACAGATGCCGGATGGTTCGTACAATCAATTTTACATCCCCCTTCAACCCTAATTCTTTGATTTGATTGATTATTTTTTGCTGGTCTAATTCATCTTTTTGGTAGATTACCTCAATTCTACGGTTGTCTGCATCCACTCTGGCTTCTACTACTCCCGAAAGCCCTTCCAGGACTTTTTTGGTTCTATTAGCTCAGAAGCCGCAGGGAATGCCTATTACTTCCAAGGAAAGTTGGTTTAGATTGTTCTCCTTGGGTGTATCAGAGAGGGCCTTGATTTTTAATCTGGCGAATAGATTTTTCAGTTTCAATTTGATGGCTATTTATCTTATTTACGAATTGAAACAGGAAATCCGTAACTTCCGGTTTTATATAATACCAAGCCCTAATCTAATTTCATTCACTCTACTCAAAAACCTTTCAACTTTCGGATAAATACTTCGTAGCATAAATTGAAAATGAAATTTTACCCAAAAAGTATAGCTTTTTTTCAAGCCCTGGGCTTAGCCCTCTATGTGGGCCTGTTTGCCTTTCTGGCGATTCATATCGTGCCCTGGTTTGAAAATAATCCAGCCACGCATCCGGCCTTAGGAATCATTCTTTTTCTATTGGCCTTCGTCATTTCAGCCGTCATTTCAGGGTCGATAATTCTGGGATATCCGATTTTTCTTTTCTTTGAGGGCAAGAGAAAGGATGCCTTAAAAATAGTCTTGTGGAGTGTGGTCTGGCTCCTGCTTTTACTAGGGATTTTTGTGGTCATGGCCCTTCTTTCCTTACCCGCTAAGAGCTAGAGCTTTCCTTAGTGGTTCAGGCTTACTTTAGATCGAAATCTGTGGCTGGAATTTTTGGTCTGTTTGATATAAAAAAATTAGGTCGGGTGTTATCCCGACCTAACCTAACGGGGGAAAATAGCTCCTTTATATCTTTACCCTAGTTTCAATTTTTTTTAAGGCGCAGTCTGAACTAAACCCGGACCGCTGAACTCAACCAGCCCGGTGCTTAATTTCTCTTCGGTGTCAAACCTAAGTACAACTTGGTCCTGGTGGTCCTTCCCTAAATCTTCGGCTTCAATCTCCAGCATCAATCCCACAAAATCGGCGGTATTGGAGACGATAATTTCCGCCATCAGTCTGATTTTGTCATTTACCTCAAAACCGGTAAGCTCAAATTCGCTGTAGAAGCTGGAATCGTCTGACTTTTGGATATGTCCGGAACCGAAACAGTTTTTCCCATTGGTTCTATGACCTGTCACTGTCAGATAAATCGTGCCCATCTGCCCGTTGGTCAGCTGGTTGGACTCAATGGCCACATTGTTGACTTCGGCCCGTGTGGGCCCGCCCTGGGAATTGAAGATTCTGCTGGTAGAATCACATCCCAGAAGAGCAAAACTTAAAAGCAAAAGAATTCCAAATAATCCGAGGGTTTCGGCTTCGCCAATCCTGGCGGATTGGGCTTTTATCCTGTAGGGACAAATTGACTTCTGCACAAATCTCCTGTCTCTGAGCTTTTTTTGTCCCCCGCTCGTTATAAATATAGCTTAAAGTCGATTTTTGTCAATATGCAAAATGGAGGCAATGGGCTGATTTTAGCGTAAAATCGGGCTTTTGAGACGGGTCTACGATAGAGTAATTATCTTATTGACTTTTCTGGAGGTTTTGATTATATTTTGAACAGGGATGGGTCAGAGGGTTGCAAAAATAGACCCTTAAGGTAAATCCGGGGGGATTTATGAGATGCTGTAATAGCTACAAATTAACCAGGTGGGTGGCTGTAAGTATACTAATCCTCACCTCCAGCTTTGTTCAAGCGAAATTAAAAAGCGACCAATCTAAATCAGTTCATCAGTATCCACAAACTGCAGCCGACCCCCTGACTCAAACCAGGGTTCATAAAATCGGGAATATCTGGCTCTCGATTACGAACTTCGGCCAAATTGGAAGTGGAGGGAAAACCTATAAAGATGTATGCACCAACCAACCAGCCCCATCTTGTCAGTTTCCGGCTGGCTCGGGGATTGAATATCTTTACATAGGGGCTCTCTGGATAGGGGCAGTGATGAATGATACGGATACTTTGGTTGCGGTGGGGCATGATGGCTGGCAGAATGTGCAGGAATTTGGTCCTACGTCAACCGGGGCCATAGTTTCGAGAACTATCCGACCTGATGGTTATCAACAAGATAACTGTTTTGTTCCCTATTCAGATTCGGCAAAGTCGGAACTGGATTATATTGCCGTGTATTATGATACGGTAACAAGACAGGATATCCCCAGCATACCGGAAAGAGATAGACCACTAAATTTAGAGATTACCCAAAAAAGCTACAGCTGGAGTTATGAATATGCCAATGATTTTGTACTGTTCGATTATTCAATAAAGAATATTGGGACCAATAAATTAACCAGTGTTTATATAGGATTTTATATTGATTTTGATATCTATAATCAGAGTTTTGATGGAGGTGGTTATTTTGATGATATTGCCGGCTTTAAGTTTTCAGTGCCTTCACCCTATGATCCCCGTCTGGAAGATACAGTCAGCATTGCCTGGGGTGCGGATAATGATGGATTATCTGCTGCGCGAGTGGAAGGAGACGTTTTCCTAGACAATTTTAGCCCTACAGGAGTCCTGGGAACGAGAGTGCTTCGGTCACCAAATCCTGATTTAAAGCATTCTTTTAACTGGTGGGTTTCTAATGGAAATCCTCAGTTGGATTTTGGACCCTGGACCCAAGCCAATCTTGCCAGGCGCCCAAACTATTTCGTTCCTAATGGCCAATCCGGAACTCCGGAATCTGATCGGTCTAAATATTTCATCATGAGTAATAATGAATTTGATTATGACCAATTGTTTGCTGCTTTACCAGAGATTTGGGAGCGACAGGGTTGGGTAAACCAGACCCAAATTTCACCCGACAATCTGGCAGATATTGCCGACGGTTTTGATAGCCGCTATCTGTTGTCTTTCGGTCCTTTCGACATTGATTCTGGTGAGGTTCTTCCGTTGACCATCGCTTTAGTGGCCGGAGAAGATTTTCATGTTAAGCCGACTGATTTTAATTCGTATAGTGCGACTGACAGTGCGGCGGTCTTTAATTTTTACAATAAGCTTGATTTTACCTCTTTAGCCGCCAATGCCCATTGGGCTGCCTGTGTCTATGACAATCCGGGGTTTGATACTGACGGGGACGGTTATAGAGGGGAATTCCGAATAATTGCTGGTGATACAATCTATAAATGCGGGGACGGAGTTCCAGATTTTCAAGGTCCGCCTCCCCCACCTGCTCCCCAATTGAAATTTGAAACCTCCTACGGAACCGTAAAAATCAAATGGAATGGCAAAACGACTGAAAAGTTTTTTGACCAATTTACCAATCGAAGAGATTTTGAGGGTTACCGAATCTATGGCAGCTGGACTGGAATTTTGGGGGATTTTTTTCTTCTGGATTCATTTGACAAAATGAATTATAAGTTTTTCTACTGGGATAAAGGGAGAAAAAAATGGGTTTACAAGCTTACCGACTTAAGCCTGGACTCTCTTGTGACTTTGTTTAAGCCAGACGACCCTTGTGAGGGTGCAAGACCTTGCCCCTTGGAGAGCTTATCTTTTTGTTCTGACCCTGACACTTGTGACGACTGGGATGTTGCCAGATGGAATTTATATCATCCTTATATCTATCAGGGAACCCAAATAGAAACTTTAAGGATTGCTCCCAATTTAATCATTACCAGGGGGGATTCGATTTATTTCGACAGGCAGGACTATAACAGAGGTCTATTACCAATCAAGACTTACAAAGACAGTATCTTGAATGGGAGCATTGGTTCAGATGATGACAGATATTATGAGTATGAATATGTAATTGATAACTTGAATCCCAATGAGCCCCTTTATTTCGCAGTTACGACTTTTGATTTCGGAGATCCAATAACACGTTTGACCCCTTTGGAAACCAGTGTTCTGGCTAATTCTAAATTAGTTTATCCCCGAGTTTGTCTGGCTAAACCGGGGGATGTTAATGAAGATGGGGAGGTTCTGTTATCGGACGTGATAGCTATGATTAATATCCGTTTTACATGGTGGCCCCCTCGTCCCATTCATACCTGCAGAATGGACATGAATGGTGATGGGTGGGAACTATTTGCAGATATAATCTATCTGGTTAATTACCTATTTAAAGGTGGCCCAAAGCCACAGGTTGTTGAAGAGTGTTGTTTGGTAGGTAATTGAATCTCTGAAAGCTACCCTGTAACGTCCCGTTTTACACTTAACAGTATCCCGTAGGGACACGGGACGTACGCCCTATGTAAAATAGGGGGTTACAGATATATTTTGGGTCAGGAGACCCAAATCTACCCAGGAATCCAGGGTAGGTCGAGGTCTCCTGACCTCGACTGAAGCAAAAATGAAATTCCCTGAACTTTCTACTTGACAAATAATTAGCCGATAATTAAATTAGTTACAGGGAAACCTAACAAATCTGTCGGGTTTTCGTATATGTAGTGTAGATATGAGGATAACTAAACAAGAAGAGTATGGGTTGCGCTGTATTTTGCAGTTAGCCCAGAATGGGACTGACTCTAAAACTACGGTGGAAATAGCGGCTAAAGAGGGGCTGTCCATGGATTACGTGACCAAACTCTTAATCTTGTTAAGAAGACATAAGATTGTGGAGTCGGTCCGGGGTGTTAAAGGCGGTTATCGACTGGCAAGAAATCCCGAGAAAATAACTGTCGGGCAGGTGATGCGGGCTTTGGGTTGGTCGGTTCTGGATGAATCTTTATGCCGACATTATCCGGGGAAACTGGATAGCTGCATCCATCTGCAGGGCTGTGGTATCAGACCAATCTGGATGAAAGCGGCTAAGATGATGTATAAGCTTTTGGATTCAACTACCTTGGCAGGATTGTTAAAAGAAGAAGGGGTTATCACGCAAGAATTGGAAAGCAAAGAAGCATAGTATATTTTTTGTTGCAATAGTGGACTTTTTTGTCAGGTTTCGTATAATGAAAGATAAAAAGTTTCAATAGGTTACACTATCCCGTAGGGAAAAGTTAAATTAAGAAATAACGAGGAGAAATGAGCAAGGAACCAATTCTAAAAATTGAAGACCTGCATGTGGCAGTTGAAGGAAAAGAGATTTTAAAAGGGTTAAACTTAACCATAAACAAAGGGGAAGTGCATGCCTTAATGGGCCCAAATGGCTCCGGGAAATCCACTCTGGCCTATGTGCTAATGGGGCATCCGAAATATCAGGTTACATCTGGTAGGGTGTGGTATAAAGGAGAAGAGATATTAGCTCTAAAACCGAATGAGAGAGCCAAGAAAGGTTTATTTTTGGCGTTTCAGTATCCAACACCGATTCCGGGTGTGACGGTAATGAACTTTTTACGGGCGGCTTTGAAAGCAGTCCAAGGGAAAGAGATTCCAGCCAAAGATTTTTTGAAACTTTTAAAAGAGAAAATGAAATTTTTGGAAATTTCGGATCAGTTTTCTAACCGCTATATCAATGATGGTTTCTCCGGCGGGGAAAAGAAAAGGCATGAGATTTTGCAGATGGCGATTTTGGAGCCGGAGATGGCGATTTTAGATGAAACTGATTCAGGTTTGGATATTGATGCTTTGAAAACTGTGGCCAAAGGAGTCAATCGTTTAATCGGACCCAATCTGGGTATTTTATTGATCACTCATTATCAGAGAATGCTGAATTACATTAAACCGGATTTCGTGCATGTCTTAGTAGATGGAAAAATTGTCCAGTCCGGTGGAGATAAATTAGCTTTGAAATTAGAAGAGTTGGGGTATGATTGGACCGTGGAGAAAACAGAAACACTTTCAGTTGAGAAATGATTGTCTGGATATGGAGGAAATTAAATAAGGAGTGTTCCCTCTCCTTTAAGGAGAGGGTTAGGGAGAGGTCAGTAGTAAAATATAAAAACTGACCCCTCCTTTATCCTCCCCTCTAGGGGAGGAGATGAAAAATAAAATTAAGAAAGGAAGTAATTTTATGGCAGAAAAAGAATTTACAGATGTTCAGGACATAGGCAAAGATTATAAATACGGATTCAAAGACCCGGAGAAACATGTTTTTAAATCCAAAAGGGGCTTAACTCGTGAAGTTGTAGAGGAAATCTCCTGGATGAAAAAAGAACCGGAGTGGATGCGGAATTTCCGCTTAAGAGCGCTGGATATCTTTTTGAAAAAACCGATGCCTACTTGGGGAAGTCCGATTTTAGCCGAGATTGATTTCGACAACATTTTTTACTACATCAAACCCATGGAAAATCAGGGAAAATCTTGGGATGACGTTCCCGAAGATATCAAAAGGACCTATGAAAAATTGGGGATTCCGGAAGCGGAAAGAAAATTTTTGGGCGGGGTGTCAGCTCAGTATGAATCGGAAGTGGTTTATCACAGCTTAAGAAAAGACTTGCAAGCCCAAGGAGTGATTTTCTTGGATATGGACTCAGGCTTGAGAGAATATCCAGATATTGTCAAAAAATATTTTGCAACTGTAATTCCAGCAGGTGATAACAAATTTTCGGCTTTAAATTCAGCGGTTTGGTCCGGGGGTTCATTTATCTATGTTCCAAAAGGAGTGGATGTCAAGATTCCTCTGCAGGCCTATTTCAGAATCAATGCTGAAAATATGGGGCAGTTTGAGAGAACTTTGATTATTGCGGATGAAGGTTCATCGGTCCATTATATCGAAGGATGCACAGCACCAGTTTACTCCACCGATTCATTGCATTCAGCGGTAGTGGAGCTGATTGCACTCAAAGGTTCAAAATTGCGATACACCACTATTCAGAACTGGTCTAAAAATGTTTACAACTTGGTCACCAAAAGAGGAATTGCTCACGAGGATGCCACGATTCGATGGGTGGATGGAAATTTAGGCAGCAAATTGACTATGAAATATCCTTCGGTTTATATGGTGGGTAAAGGTGCTTACGGTGAAGTTTTATCCATCGCTTTTGCCGGAAAAGGGCAGCATCAGGATGCCGGGGCTAAGATGGTGCACGTGGCGCCAGGTACTTCATCTACCATTGTTTCCAAATCTATTTCCAAAGATTCCGGCAGAACTTCTTATCGGGGTCTGGTTAAGGTTTACAAGGGTGCTACCGGGGTGAAATCTAATGTCAGATGTGATGCTCTTTTGATGGATGAAGAGTCCCGTTCAGACACTTATCCTACAATGGAGATTGATGAAGAAAATGTCAATGTCGGTCACGAAGCCACAGTTTCCAAAGTAGGGGAAGAGCAGCTGTTCTATCTAACTTCTAGAGGAATTTCAGAGCAGGAAGCAACTTTGATGATTGTGAATGGATTCATTGAGCCTTTTACCAAAGAGTTGCCTCTGGAATATGCGGTGGAGCTGAATCGTCTGATACAATTGGAGATGGAAGGTTCGGTAGGATAGTAGAATAAAATGTTTGAATTTGAAAAAAATTTCACCAAAGAAAAATTAGAGCTACTTTCCAAATCCAGAAATGAGCCGCAGTGGGTTTTAGAAAAAAGGAAAAAGGCATTTGATGCCTTTCAAGCTTTAAACTGGCCTACCAAGCAGGAAGAGGACTGGAGAAGGACTGATTTTTCTCCATTGGAGAAGTCAAATTTTGACTTGAACAGATTTTTAAACTCCTCTAAATTCATTACCAATGGTTCGGCTTCGCTCACCACAAGCGGTCAACCGACTGCACAGTTCTCAGCGCAACTTTTACAGTCTGATTCAGAGTCTATTTTCTCCGGTGAAGCGGAGTTTAAGTCATCCAAAATAATTTTTACTGACTTAGATTCTGCTATTAAAAATCATTCTGAAATTCTTTCAAAATATTCTGATTTAATCAATCCCAATGATGGGAAATTTTTGGCTTTCAATAAAGCTTTCTGGAATAAGGGTATGCTTCTGTATGTTCCAAAAGGAGTGACGGTATCTCTGCCACTTTATCATCAGCTAAATCTGAAATCTTCCGGCTGGGGAGTTTTTCCTTACACTATAATTATTGCAGAGCCAAATAGTAAAATAATTTTGGTGGATGATTACACCAGCCAAGAGCAAAAAGATTGGGCTTTCTCCGATGCTCTGACAGAAATTTATCTGCAGAGAGATGCTCAATTAATTTATGTCAACTCTCAAAGATGGTCTGGGAACGTTTATCATTTGTTGAGACAAAAAGCCAAATTAGAAGCTAATGCCCAGCTGATTACTTTGACAGTCAATTTAGGCAGTCAAAAATCCCGTTCGGAAATTGAGACAGAATTGGCAGGTTCCGGCGCTTCTGCCTACATTTTCGGTTTGACAATTGGCAACGGGCAACAAACTTTTGAGCAACATACTCTGCAGGATCACAAAGCACCCCATACCACCAGTGATTTGTTATTCAAAACAGCTTTGCTTGATTCGGCTTATGCGGTTTATTCCGGCCTAATCAAAGTGGAAAAACAAGCCCAAAAAACTGATGCCTATCAAGCCAATCGGAATTTACTTCTCTCGGACAAAGCCAAAGCCGATACTTTGCCGAAGTTGGAAATTTTGGCCAATGATGTCCGCTGTACGCACGGTGCCACAGTCGGTCCGATTGACCCGGAGCAGTTTTTTTATTTAATTTCCCGAGGAATTGAAGACAAGGTTGCCAAACAACTTTTGATCGAAGGGTTTTTTGATGAAGTTCTGGGTCGCATAAAAGAAAATGGATTTAAAGATAAGATTAAAGAATTTTTGGAGGAAAAGATTGTTGAATAGTGTCATCCTGAATGAAAGTGAAGGATCTGATTTTTTCAAAAGAGAGATTCTTCGCTACAGTTTACCCTGAGCCTGTCGAAGGGCTCAGAATGACAAATAAAAATTATGGAATACAAAGTGGCTGAAATTGGAGAAGTTACTCACGGAGGGATGAAAATCGCGAAGGCTGGGGAGAAAAATTTGATGTTATGCAACGTGGCTGGGGAATATTATTGTGTGGATAATGTTTGCACCCATGATGGAGGAACTCTAAGTGAAGGTGAATTAATCGATGATGAAATTGAATGTCCCCGGCATGGGGCTCATTTTAATGTTAAAACTGGAGCCGTGATGACTCTACCTGCAATTTTCCCAATTGCTACGTATTCGGTGAAAGTGGAAGGGAAAGATATAAAAGTCATTATTAAAGAGTAAAAGTATGCTAAACGTTCAAAAAATCAGAGAAGATTTTCCAATATTAAATCAAAAAATTCACGACAAGCCCTTGGCTTATCTGGACAATGGCTCCACTTCCCAGAAGCCTAAAGTGGTAATTGATGCCATTACTAATTATTACAACTGGTATAATTCCAATATCCATCGGGGGATTCATACTTTGAGTGAGAAAGCCACCGAAGCTTACGAAAATGTTAGAAAAATCGTGGCTGATTTTATAAAAGCTCCTGACCCAGAAGAAATAATTTTTACCCGCAATGCTACCGAAGCTGTAAATTTGGTAGCTTATGCCTGGGGGAGAAAAAATATTTCTACCGGTGATGAGATTCTTTTAACTGAAATGGAACATCACTCTAATTTAATCCCCTGGCAGATTTTGGCTAAGGAGAAGAAAGCGGTCTTGCGGTTTATTCCTATCACTCAAAATTTCACTCTGGACTTAGATAAAATTGAAGATTTGATAACTTCTAAAACCAAGCTGGTAGCTGTGACCCAGATGTCCAATGTTTTGGGAACTATAAATCCGGTTAAAAAAATAGCTGGGTTGGCTCATAAGGCCAAGGCCTTATTCTTGATAGATGGAGCCCAGGGTGTGCCTCATTCTGGTATCGATGTAGCCAATGTCAACTGTGACTTTTTAGCATTCACTGCTCACAAAATGTTAGGACCAACTGGCGTGGGAGTTCTATACGGTAAGAAAAAATTGTTAGAAGAGATGGACCCCTTTATTGCTGGGGGAAGTATGATTTTAGAGGTTTGGCAAGATCGAGCTACTTGGAACAAAGTCCCTTACAAATATGAAGCCGGAACTCCCAATATTGCAGACGTCATTGCCTTTGGTGAAGCGATAAAATATTTGCAAAATATCGGCATGGAAAATGTCAGAAACCATGAGAAAGAGTTGACCGCTTACGCTTTGAAAAAACTTTGTGAAACTGAAGACTTAACTATCTATGGTCCTAAAAATCCGGAACTTCAAGGAGGAATAATCTCTTTTAATTTCTCCGCCAAAGGCGGATCCGACTCTGTCGGAATAGATATACATCCACATGATGTTGGTACTATCGTGGATCAAGAAGGAGTAGCAATAAGAGCTGGGCATCACTGCTGTCAGCCTTTGATGAGAAAATTAGGGATTCCGGGAACTGCGCGAGCCAGCTTTTATATTTACAATACTAAAGAAGAAATTGACCAGTTGACTTTTGCTCTGGGAAAAGTCAAAGAGGTGTTTGCACGTTTATAGCACGAATAAATAGTCGGGTGCAGGGACCCGACTTCTACCCGGCTTTGGGTAGCACTGGGTCCCTGAACCCAGTGCTAAGCTCATATAAAGCGAGTGAAATAAATTATGTCAGCCATTGAAGATTTATATCGAGAAATAATTTTGGACCATTATTCTTCTCCCCGTAATCGAGGAGAATTACCGGCTCCAGCTTTAAAAATTGAAGGGGCAAATCCGCTTTGTGGGGATGAGCTGGTTTTATACATTGAAGAAAAAGATGGCCAAATCAAGCAGGTAAAAATAAATACCAAAGGTTGCTCTATCTCACAGGCCTCGGCTTCTTTGATGACCGAAGCTATCGTTGGGAAAAAAATCGAAGAAATTCAGAAAATTATTGAGAATTTTAAAGATATGATGCTAAAAGATGGTTCATTTACTCCTACAGTTGATTTGGGGGATTTGGAGGTTCTGGAAGGGGTCAAAAAATATCCGGTCAGGATTAAATGTGCTTTGTTGGCTTGGAATACTTTGATAGAGGGGCTGAAAGCATTACAGAATCACAAAAAGCCAGAGCCGGTGGTGATGGAGTGAATATTAAAAGATATTTACCTCTCCCCATCCCTCCCCTAAAAGGGGAGGGTAAGGGAGGGGTTAGTTAAGAAGGTGAAATTATGACGGAAAACCTGAATAATCAAAATCAACAGTCGAATAATCTGGACGCGGAGACTTTGAAAGAGCAATTGAAACAGATTGTGGACCCGGAGATTAATATCAATATCGTGGATCTAGGTTTGGTTTACAAAGTTGAAAATAAAGACGGGGATATTTTAATCGATATGACTCTGACCTCACCGGTCTGCCCTTTTGGGGAAGTGGTGAAATCAGAAACTATCAGAATTTTAAAAGAGCTTCCCGGTGTCAAAGAAGTTCATATAAATATCGTCTGGGACCCTCCTTGGAATCCCTGGGAGATGGCATCCGAGGAAGCAAAATTACAATTAGGTTTGTTATGAATTTAAAGAGAGGAGTGATATGATAACTTTAACCAAAATTGCAGCAGAAGAATTGAAAAGAGTCATCAAAGAAAATAATTTGCCGGAGAGTTCGGCTTTAAGAGTAGAAGTGAGAGAGGATGGATGTTCTTCGCATGGAACTCCTTATTCTTACTACATTAAACTGGAAGAAAGCCCAGCCACTTCTCAGGATAATGTCTTTGAATCAGAAGGGGTAAAAGTTTTGGTTGCCCAGGCCAGCTTGCAATATATTCAGGGTCTTAGTCTGGATTTTGTGGAGTCGATCCACGGACGGGGATTTGCCTTTACCAATCCAAATGCCAAGCGCTCCTGCGGGTGCGGGCACTCATTTAGCGTAGACGAAGAAAAAGAGAATTAACCTCTATTTTTTGTCATTCTGAGCCCCGACCCCTACGGGATGGTGTAACCATAAATCGGGGCGAAGAATCTCATCATTCAAAAAAAAGATCCTTCACTTCGTTCAGGATGACCCAATTATCTTTGGAGTGGCAGAGTTAAAATAAGGGAGGAGAAATGGATGTAGCCAGAATTCAGGAGTTATATAAATATAATGCCTGGGCCAATGGCCAGGTTTTTGAATCAGTCGCAAAATTAACCCCGGAGCAATTTAATAAGGATTTGGCTACCAGTTATCGTTCGGTCAAAGGTACTCTGGTTCATATCGTGGGAGCGGAATGGATCTGGCTCAGAAGGTGGCTGGGAACTTCTCCCAAAGCTCTTTGGGACCCGGCCGAATTTTCTTCGGTAGAACAAATCAAAAACCGTTGGGAAGAGGTGGAACGGGAAAGAAAAGAATTCCTCTCCGACCTAACCGAAGACTCTCTCAGGAAACCTTTGGCTTATACCAATATCAAAGGGCAACCTTTTAGTTATCCTTTGTGGCAGGCCTTGCAGCATCTGGTTAATCATTCCACTTATCACCGGGGACAGGTTACGACCCTGCTCAGGCAATTGGGTGCCCAGCCAAAGGGGACAGACCTTCTGGCATATTACGATGCTAAATTCGGGCAAAGATAACTTGAATGCCAGGCCTTGGGTCAGGAGACCCAAGGCTACCCAAGAAATGCATATAGGGTAGGGTCGGGTCTCCTGACCTAACCAAAATAAAATTTTATTTCACCAAAAGATTTTTTTCTTGGTAAATTTCTAATCTTCTATCTTTGAAAATATGATTCTTGGAATTTACCTGTTTAAGGTTGGCTAATTTGGGATTAATCTCTGCCACTTGTAGTTCTTCTTTGTCAGCCGAAGCTTGAGCTAAGATATTTCCGTCCGGGTCCACTATCATACTGCGACCGGCAAATTTTAATTTTCTTTCCACCCCTACACGGTCACTAGTGACAATAAAAATTCTATTTACAATAGCGTGTCCAGGTAAAGCTCTGAAAGATAATTTCGGGACAATTAAATTAGAAGGATGAGCGATAATCTGTGCCCCCTTCAAAGCTAAAATTCTCCAGGCCTCCGGAAATCTCCAGTCAAAACAAACTAAAATTCCCACCTTGACTCCGTTTATCCTGAAAATCGGCAATCCTAAATTCCCCGGCTCAAATATATCCTTTTCTTTGTAGAATAAATGCAGTTTGCGGTAAGTTCCGATATAACCTTTCGGTCCGACCAAAACTGCTGAATTGTAAAGTTTTTTCCCTTTTATGGTGAGTTTTGTCGAACCATCTTTTTCATTTATTCCGGCTACAATGAAACATTTTTTCTGCTTGGCCAGAGAAATCAGAAATTGAGAGGATTTGCCGTGTGGTATCTCTTCAGCAAATTTAAAAGCTTCTTTCGTATCTCTGAAATTGTAACCGGAATTGCAAAGTTCCGGCAAGACTAAAAGGTTTAAATTTTTAATCCGGGAAAGACTTTTTTCAATCTTTTTTAAATTGTAATCTATTTTCCCTAATTTAGGGTCGAACTGAAAAAAAGCGACTTTCATCTTCTCATTTTATGTGTCATTCTGAGCCCCGACCCCTACGGGATGGTGTAACCATGAATCGAGGTCAGCATGACTTATATGGCACTTCGTTCAGGATGACAAATACAAAACTTATTCCTTCAGTCTGACATAAATCACCTGACCGTCGAAAATGGTAGCTTCGACCTGGGTTTTTAAAATCTCTTCCGGGGGTAAAGTAAAAATGTCCTTGCTCAAAACCACCATGTCCGCCAATTTTCCCTCTTCCAAAGACCCTTTCAAACTATCCTGAAATTCGGCATAAGCGGCCCCGATGGTGTAGCCCTTGAGGGCTTCCATAAGTGAAATACATTCCCTCCGGTACCAGCCCGCACCCGGCTCCGGATTTTGGGGGTCTTTTCTGGTGACCGCGGCGTATAAACCAATCAAAGGATTTAAGGGTTCCACCGGCCAGTCGGTCCCGAATGCCAGATGGGCACCATTCACTAAGAGTGATTTCCAGGCATAAGCTCCTTGGCATCTTTTCTTCCCCAGCCTATCTTCGGCCCATCTCTTGTCGGAGGTGCAATGGGTTGGCTGCATGGAGGCAACCACTCCCAGCTTTCCAAACAGGGGAATATCCTCTTCCCGCAGCACCTGGGCATGCTCAATGCGGTGCCGGGAATTTTTTCTTTTGTTGGTTAAGAGAGCTTTCTCAAAGGCCTTCAAAACCAGGTAATTTCCTTTGTCACCGATGGCATGAAAGCAGATCTGAAAACCCATTTTGTCCGCTTTGGTTATCAAAGAACCGAGCTCCTCCTGCTTATACTGGGGAATTCCCATGGTGCTGGTGTCATCTGAATACGGTTCGAATAAATAAGCAGTGCGGGAGCCCAGAGTCCCGTCTACGTATCCTTTGAAGGGACCCAATTTCAGCAAATTTGGTCTTTCAGTGAAGGCGGACTTCAAGCTGTCTATTTTCTCCGGAGTTTTTATCCATTCAAACGGCAGCCACTCCGAAATTCTGACGGTCAGATTCCCCTGCTCGGCCAGGGTGTTATAAATCGGCAGAACATTCAAATCAGAATTATCCTGAATGCTGGTGATGCCGTTTTCTTTGGCTTCCGCGATGGCGGTTTGGATGGCTTTCTGCATATCCGCTTCTGTGGGTGGAGGGATAAGGTTAGCCACTAAATCAGCGGCGTTTTCTTTTAAAATTCCGGTGGGATTTCCCATAGAATCCCGCACAATCTCTCCCCCTTCCGGGTCGGGAATATCCTTATCAATTTTGGCTTCCAGCAAAGCTAGACTGTTGACCCAGGCCACGTGTCCGTCGATTCTGGTCAGATAGACCGGATGCAGCGAAGTGAGTTGGTTTAAAAACTTTTTATCAGGCCACTGGCTTTTGTTAAAAAGAGTATGGTCCCAGCCCCGGCCTACAATCCAGCTTCCTTCGGGGGTTTCCTTTATTTTTTGTTTGAGTTTGGCAGTGATTTCGGCTTTGGTTTTGCAGCCGGCCAGATTGACTCGCATAAGGGATAAACCCCCGGAGAGAAAATGCAGATGGGCATCGTTGAAACCGGGAATGACTGGCTTCCCGCGCAGGTCAATCATCTCCGTTTTTCCCTTCTCAACATAATCCATCACCTGCACGTTGTTTCCCACAAACAGGATTCTGTTTCCCTTTACCGCGATGGCATGAGCTTGGGTGTTGTGTTCGTCCAGAGTAATTATTTTTCCATTTAACAGAACCAGGTCCGCTCGTGGTGAATCCTCGCGATGAAGCGCTTTCTGATTCTGTTTTTGAGAGAAGGTTACCCCGGCCAAAGATAGGATTGTGACAAGAAATAATAAGCCCAGGATTTTTCGGTTTGGTCTCATAGCGCTCCTTTCATGGTGAGCTTAAGCCGAACCATGAGTTTTTTTAATATACGAAATTTTCGCGGCAATGCAAGCTCAAGCCATTCACCAAATCCTTTCAAAGTTGGCGATACATCACAAAATTTTGGTGATTACCAGCTGATACAAATGTGATTTACAAAATCTATTTGTCTGATTAGTTGACTGGTGGAATGTGAAATTGTTTTGGGAGCTTTGAAAAAAGTATAACGAGATAAAAAACAAAATCAGACCCTCTTTTCCCTCTCCTCTTAGGGGAGGGTAAGGGTGGGGTAAGTTAATCAAAAAAATGAAAACATAAACTATGCCCAGAAAAATAAGCAAAGTCAGGGGGGAGCACGGCTTAAATTTTTTTATTAGCTACCAGCTGAAAAAAAGGTTACAAACCCTGGCCCAAAAATATGACACTTCTCTGGCGGAGATTGTCCGGACCCTGCTAAAAATCGGGATACCGGTTCTAGAAGGATATAAGCAAGCTCAAGAGCAGGCGGAGAAAGAGCTTGATAAATTGACCCATGTCCCTACAGGATTCAGTCGGAAAAAAATCTCTGGGTCAGGAGACCCAGAGCTGCCCCAGGGTAGGGTCAGGTCTCCTGACCTGACCAATGAAATTTAAGCAGGGATAAAATGAGAAAAATCAAATATCAGAATTGGATTTATGAGGTCATAAACGAGACCTCACCCCGGCCCTCTCCTACAGGAGAGGGAGATTTTTCCCCTCCCCTAGTAGGGGAGGGGGATGGTTCGATAAACTCACCACAAAGGGGTGGGGTCAGTGCAGTTGACCCAGAAATTGAGAAACAGGTCAGAAAAGCTCTCGCCAGATTATCTGAAAAAGAAAAAATCTTTATCGAAGAATTTTACTATCAGGGGAGAAGCTATAAAGAAATTTCTGCGATTTTGAAAATCAACCTCAAACAGAGCGAATATCTGCACCGCCGGGCGACATTCAAGCTGAGAAATCTTCTGGCTGGTTTTGTAGAAAGAAAATTCAAGATAAAAGTTGACCGAGTCAGCCCTGAAAAATCAGTGAAACACCGTAAATCTGTTTTTGCCTGTATCATCTGCCAGAATCCTAAGCAAAAAGAAATTGAGAAAGTTATCAGCTCCAAAAAAGATTTCCAGACCTGGGGTGTGGTTTTAAAAAAATTAAAAAACGAATTTAAGTTGCATATCAAAGCCCCTCAAATTCTTATAGGGCATATGAAGCATAGAAGTTAAAAAAGATTAGAGGCCATTTTAGTGGTAGCCGCAGACTTTAGTCTGCGCTTTAAGATTTCGCAACCTAAAGGTTGCGGCTACCAGGTTTTTTTATTAATCCTTAATCCCTGTTTTATCAGGCACACCCCAGAAGAGGGGCTGTGCCGCTTTTGAAAACATAATTCACCAGATAAACAATATCTGCTAAATTCACCGAACAATTCGCATTGGGATCTCCCAAAAACAGGGGGTTCGGTGCTGGTCCCCCTTTGAAAACAAAGTTCACCAGCCAAATAATGTCCGTCAAATTAATTCCCCCATCTGAATTGGCATCCCCGGCTAGGTAAGGAAAGGTCTTCAAACTATCCAAGGGAGACAAAATCCAATAGTTGGGGTCAAAGGTAATGGAAGTGGGATCACCGGTTACCAGGAAGAAAAAAGTCTGGTCTCTTTGGTTGTTTTGCAATGTGACGATTGTATCACCGGAGGTGGTGGAAACCTTGAATTCTAGCGGCATGGTATAAACTGAGGGGGTGGTCTGTTTCTGGCTGATGTTGAGATGAACCCTGGAGTTTCCTCCCACAGGGGTCTCAGCCCAGCTCCAGTTGTATCTGGGAAAATTGGGGCTATAGACCCACTCATTGAAAAACCAATCCAAATCCTGTCCGGAGTAATTTTCCATTGAGGTTTGAAATTGCTGAGTATTGGCAGTGCTGTATTTATAGGTCTGTCCGTAATCCGCCATCCCGTTAAAGAACAAACTGTCGCCCAGTATGTATCTCAACATATGCAGAACCCAGGAGCCCTTGTCGTAGACCGCAGTTGAAAACCAGTAGTTGGAAGGTGGATTGTAAATCGGATAATGGACTGAGCCGTTGGGTAGCTGGTAAGAAGATTTAACGGCGTTTTCTTGCCCCGCTAACTGTGAATTTTTGGCTGATAGACCGTATTCATATTCCATCCACAAGACCTCGCAGTAGCTGGCAAACCCTTCGTTGAGCCAGATGTTGGGAAAGTCATTGCAGGTGACCATATCCCCCCACCACTGGTGGCCCAGCTCATGGGCATTCACCCATTCGTAAACAGCATTGCCGGGCATGGGAAATCCCCAGGAGGTGTTGGTCTGATGCTCCATAGCACCACCCAATTCTGCCTGCACGTTGGAGTATTTTTCACCCATAAAAGGATAAGGGACCCAGATAGAGGAGAAAAACTCAATCATCTCCGGAGTTTTTCGAAAATCCACCACTGCCGCAGCCGAATCCTCGTGATAAACCCAATAATGAACCGGCAGGGTGTCGTTGTTTACCACCGCAAAAGAATCAATTCGGGCAAAATCACAGACCGTCAAAGAGATTAAATAAGTCACTATCGGATAATCTTCTTTCCAGTGATATGTCACTGTGGTATCTGGATTGTTGGTAACTGAGAGAAGAGTTCCATTAGCTACCGCATAATTTCCTGCTGGAGCAGTGCAGATAATTTCTGAATAAGCTTTGTCGTTGGGAAAATCAAAACAGGGAAACCAATAACGAGAGCCGTAAGGTTCGGTGAAGGAATAATAAATGGGAGTGCCGTAGGCATTGGCATCAAAATAAAATCCGCCACTCGGGTTTCCATGATAAAAAACTTCCACATTAAAAGAATCCCCGGGATTGTAGGGAACATCCAGGTCCACGGTCAATTTGGTGCTGGTTCTGGAAAAGGTGGTGCTGGAAAAATTGACCTTGCAGGAATCCACCGTCATACCCACAAAGTCTAAGACCAGGCTGGCCAGAAGGGAAATTTCCGACTTGGCGTGAATGGTCACATGCCCCCGGAATCTGTTGGTCAGGTCCGTGGGAACCAACCTGACATCTAAAATATATTTGGTAACGTCATAATCATGGGAGCTGTCGGCCGGCAGGGCTGGGGGAAAGGATTTTCCGAAGTGTAAAGATTTCCCCTCCTCCACCAGATTAGACTCCGGATCGCCTGCCGGGGAACCTGCTTGAGATTTGGGGACATAGGCAAATGCGGTAACAGTCAAGACCAGCAGGCAAATCAAAAAAATTAGACTTATAGCTTTGTTAGAGAATCTTTTTCCACCAGACACACAGGCCTCCTTAAAGTCTAAGTAAGACTCATGCAGGTTTATTGAAAAGCACGCTCATGACCGTTATAAATATAAGCTAATTTATCCTTTTTGTAAAGGGAGAATTTTGGGTGAAATTATGAATTAAAATGCAAGAAAATGCTGATATTTGCTCAAAAAACTTGCTTTTAAAAATCCATGGGGCATCTTTCATCAAGTTATTTTTGAATCGGGTCAATTTCCAGAGCCGAAGATACGTAGAAAATTAAACAAGAGTTTCGACAGAACCTATCATAAATGGTTCGACTCGTTCCCCCGATGAATCGGGGTCAGAGTAAACGAAGCTCACTAAAAGGAGGAGCAATGAGAAGTTCGGTGAAGTGGCTGACGGTAATATTGGGCGTTTCTGCTTTTGGTGCGGCGACCGCCTCGGAGAAGATTTCCTGGAAAAAGATTGACGAGGCCTTAAGCTTAGCCAAAAGCCAGAATAAGAAATTATTAATCGATTTTTATTCCCCCACCTGAGGGGCCTGCATAAAAATGGACAAAGAAACTTACTCGGATGACCGGGTGGTGGTTCTGTCCAAAGATTTCATCTTCGTCAAAGTCAACACCAAAGAAGATACCTTAACTAAAAAGCAATATCAAGTATTCGCCACTCCGACTGCGCTTATGGCCAATGCGGACGGGCAGGAGATAGACCGGGTGGTAGGTTTTCATCCCACCGAACAGTTTTTACCCATCATCAAAGATTACCAGAAAGGGAAAAATACTTTAGGTGATCTGGAGAAGAAAGCCGGCAAAAATCCCAAAGACGTAAAACTTTTGTACACTTTGGGGGACAAATATCAATGGCGAGGCGGTAATGAAAAAGCTGTGGAGATGTTTAACAAAGTGGTAGAGTTAGACCCGGAAAATAAATCCGGCAAAGCGGACTCTTCGGCTTTTAATCTGGCTTACCTGAAATATCGCCAGAAAGATTATCAGAGTGCCATTGCTGATTTTGAAATGTTCAAGACCGAGTATACCAATCCCAATCTGGTGGGTGATGCCCAGATTTACATCGCGGCCTCTTACGAAAAGTCAGATAACAAAGCCGAAGCTCTGAAACAGTACCAGAAATATCTGGAGATGTATCCGGAGGGTGAAAACGCCGATTACGCCAAGGAGCAGATTGAAAAACTGACCCAGAAAGCGGAAAAGGCAGAATAAGTTTAATTAGATTGCAATATAAAAATTCCTGTCGGTGTCTTGTGGTTACACCATAAACTGTCAGGAATTTTTTATAATAAAAATCATTTTATGCCCCGCGTAGGGGTGGTTCATTACGAGTTCGCCACGAGTGGAGCTTGTCTCCACCCGAGAAAATGGGGGAAGCTAAACTTCCGACCCCAGGTGACTGACCTCACCCCAACCCTCTCCTTAAAGGAGAGGGAGAAAATTCCCTCCCCTGTAGGGGAGGAAAAAGGAGGGGTTAGTGTTGGGTAGCTCTGGCTTCTGCCACAGGGAGAAGGCCTCCGAAATTTCCCTTGACAAAAATGCTTAAAACCAATAGTATCTAAAAAATATTTTTATGAAGACCTTCTTAGTCTTAGCCATGCACGGGTCGCCCCCCAATGATTTCCCCAAAAATGAGCTGGCTGAGTATTTCGGTTTAAAGTCCCGCTTAGAAATGGGGGGCGGGATGAAGAACCCGGCTTTGGAAGAAAGGTATAACCAGCTGAATGAGAAAATCTGCTCCTGGCCCCGCACAGCTGAAAATGATCCCTTTTGGGCCGGCTCCCAAAAGTTAACTTTCGATCTGCAAAGAGCTACAGGTTTGGAGGTGCTTTTGGTTTTCAACGACTTCTGTTCTCCAAATTTAGAAGAGGGGATGGAAAAAGGGATCTCATCCGGGGCTGAAAAACTGATTGTCATTACTACCATGATGACTAAAGGAGGGGAGCACTCCGAGGTCGAAATCCCGGCTGCTATTCAAAAAGTTCAAAGCCATCACCCTCAAGTTAAAATTGTTTTTGCCTGGCCTTTTGAACCAAAAGAGGTGGCTTCTTTTTTAGCCCAACAGATCCAACGCTTCCTTTAGTCTGATTAAACCCATTTACCTTTTTATTTTCTTCCTCTTTTTTCAATAGGCACCCAAGAATTTTCCGAGAACGAAAGCTCAGGAGGTTTATTTAGGCATTTGTTAAACGAATCAATTCGACTTAAACTGTTAAAAAATCTTATGCTGAGAATTGATGGAAACTACGGTGAAGGGGGAGGGCAGATTTTGCGAACTGCTCTGGCTTTGTCGCTGGTTCTACAAAAGCCGATTGAAATTTACAATATCAGAAAGGGTCGCAAAAATCCAGGGCTGGCTCCCCAGCATCTAACCAGCGTCAATGCAGCCGCTAAAATCTCCGGCGCACAGGTGGAAGGAAACAAACTAAAATCAGAAGAACTAAAATTTTCTCCCGGTCAAATAAAAGCCGGCCAGTATCTTTTCAATGTAGCCGAAGAAAGAGGTTCAGCCGGTTCGGTGGCTTTGGTTTTGCAGTCTATTTTGCTGCCACTGAGTTTAGCGGCTGGGTCTTCTAAAGTAACACTTTTAGGCGGAACGCATGTCCCTTTTTCCCCACCCTTTACTTATTATCAGGAGATTTTCTTTCCAACTTTGCAAAGATTAGGTTTAAACATTAAAAGTGAGATCAAAAGGTGTGGGTTTTACCCGAAGGGTGGAGGAGAAGTAGTTTGCGAAATTCAGCCGGTGGCTGAGATTAAAAATCTCAATCTTCTGGAAAGAGGAAAACTTTTAAAATTGTCCGGAATTTCAGCTATGGCTAATTTACCACTTTCCATTGCCGACAGACAGAAAAATTCGGCCCTAAAACTTTTACAACAAAAAAATCTAAAAGCAGACATTAAAATTATTCCAGCTTTCTCATTCGGTCAAGGGACATTTTTCTTTCTGAAAGCGGAATTTGAAAACTGTGCCGCTGGCTTTGGCTCCTTGGGTGAGATGGGGAAACGAGCTGAAATTGTGGCAGAAGAAGCGGTAAGTCAACTTTTACAATTTCTCTCCACAGATGCCGTCATAGAAGAACATTCGGCTGACCAGCTGATTCCGTTTTTGGCTTTGGCCAAGCAGAGTTCTGCGTTCACAGTTTCCAAGATTTCAAAACATCTATTGACTAATATTTGGGTGGTTAAACAGTTTTTGGAGATAGAGATTAGTCTGGAAGGGGAAGAGGGACAAGCCGGTAAAGTTATGATAAAACCTGCTGAGTAAATTCCCGCAGAGTTTGGCTAAGGTTCTGACTGGGCTATCTGGCTATCCGTTTGTGATACCTAAAAAAGTAAAAATAAGCCATTGACAAAGATAAAACTATAGTTATACTATTAAATAGTGAAAAAAATCACAAGCTGGAGTATAAAACAGACTGGGATGACCTTGGGGAGCGTATTAATAAGAAACAGTAGGAAAAAACATTGAGGAGGGTTTATGAAAATAGTAAGAATCGCTTTACCCTGTATTTTTTTGATTCTTCTCTCTTTTTTAATCCTGACTGCTCATCCGAATTTTACCGGATATTCAGGGGCACCGGGCTGTAAAGGAACCTGCGCCTCATCCTGTCACGGTTTTGCGGGGGGAACTATCTCAGTCAGCGGTTTTCCCAGCACCTATACTCCAGGACAAATCTATACTCTAAAGGTGAGTCATTCTGCCGGAGGAAGCATTGCCAATTTTAACGCTTCAGTCCGAATTGTAACAGACAGCAGCAATGCCGGAGTTTTATCAGCAGGACAGAGCACCGTTACCTACAATACAACCGGGGAGACCAATGGAATGCATTTTTCCAATGCCGATCAGGATAGTGGCACGTTTTCCTGGACTGCGCCGGATACTTCAGTAGGTGAAGTACGTCTTTATTTAGCCGGACATCAAGGGACTACCCCGGATGATCCCAACACTGAACTGGTATTGAGCGCCACCTCGGGGGTTTGTCTGGCGAAAGCCGGAGATGTCACCGGAGATGGCACCATTCTTTTGCCCGACATTATAGCCATAATAAATTTTCTATTTAGAGCCGGACCAACCCCCACCCCGCTCTGCCGGGGGGACGCCAACGGCAATGGAACTATTTTACTTCCGGATGTAATTTACTTAATCAATTTCCTGTTTAGGGCCGGCCCAGCCCCGGTTAAAACAGGGGTCTGTTGCCTGTAATATCTGATAGAAAGAGCTATTCGCATAGTGTGGAGACCAGCTCCACCCGAAAAATTAACCCCACCTTCACTCTCACCTCTAGGGGATGGATTTTTTGTCCCCTCTCCTGTAGGAGAGGATTAGGGTGAGGTTAGTATTTCATTCTCTGTTGACAAATCATTTGACTAAAACTATACTTTGTGTAATTTTCATATTGAAAAAATTCGAATGAGGAAAAGATGCGAATCTTAAGAGTGGGGATGGCGCAAATCAACTGCACGGTCGGGGACCTTGGGGGAAATGTCAAAAAGATTAAAGAGTATATCAGATTTGCTCAGGAGTCGGAAGTCGACATTATAGCTTTCCCTGAATTGGCCGTCACTGGCTATCCTCCCGAAGATTTACTTTTAAAACCCAAATTCATCGAAGATAATCTGGAAGCTCTGCAGGAGATTGTGCAGGAATCCCATAACATCTGCAGTATAGTCGGCTTTGTGGATAAAAAAGGTGATATCTACAACGGCGCCGCCATAATTTCCAACCAGAAACTTTTCGGAGTATTTCACAAAAAACAGCTTCCCAACTACGGGGTATTCGACGAGTACCGCTATTTCCATCCGGGAGAAGATCTGGCGGTCTATTTAATCAACGGTGCCGTGGTAGGAATCAACATCTGCGAAGATATCTGGTATCCGGACGGTCCGGCCCATATCCAAGCAAAAAAAGGGGGAGCGGAGGTTATTCTCAACATCAACGCCTCACCTTACCATATCGCCAAATGGAAAACCCGGGAGAAGATGCTATCCACCAGGGCTTTTGATAATGGTATCTATGTGGTGTATGTCAACTTAATCGGCGGTCAGGATGAGCTGGTGTTTGACGGGGACAGCATGATTTTCGACCCGGAAGGGGCATTGGTTGCCCGAGGCAAACAGTTTGAAGAGGATTTTATAATCTATGATCTGGAATTAGCCAAGCCCTTAAGTGCCAAACTGCATTATCCCCGAGGAAGAGAAGAAAATCCGGAAGAAACCGAGGATAAAAATCACTTACAGCAGATTAAGATCTCCGAGAGTTCCTCTGATAAAAAGAAAAAATCCATACCCAAAAGAGAGATAACGACTCCTCATTCCACAGGTGAAATCTACAACGCTCTGGTCTTGGGAACTTCCGATTATCTGCGGAAAAACGGCTTTGCCAAAGCGGTTATCGGGCTTTCCGGCGGAATCGATTCAGCTCTGGTTTCCACCATTGCAGCGGATGCTATTGGTAAAGAGAATGTGATAGGTGTCTTCATGCCGTCAGTTTATACTGCGGAGCGGAGTGAAAAAGATGCTATGAAATTAGCTTCCAATTTGGGAATAAAGGTTTTGACTATCCCTATTCAGACCGTTTTTCAGGCCTATCTTTCCACCCTGCAGAAGGAGTTTAAAGGCAAGCCGGCAGATGTCACCGAAGAAAATCTGCAGGCCCGGATCAGGGGGAATATTCTTATGGCTCTTTCCAACAAATTCGGCTGGATAGTTCTTGCCACCGGCAACAAATCCGAGCTGGCCTGCGGCTATGCCACTTTATATGGAGATATGGCCGGAGGTTTTGCGGTAATCAAAGATATTTTCAAAACTTTGGTGTATGAATTAGCCAAATATAAAAATTCCACAGCCGGCAAAGAAATAATTCCTAAGTCCATTATAGAAAGGGAGCCGACCGCAGAATTGAGAGAAAAACAAAAAGATACAGACAGCCTTCCTCCCTATGATATTTTAGACCCGATTCTCAAGGCCTATGTGGAAGAGGATAAATCTTTTCAGGATATAATAGCGGCCGGATATGATGAAAAAATGGTTAAAAGGGTAATTTCCTTAGTTGACAAAAGCGAATATAAACGCCGCCAGGCACCTTTGGGGATAAAAGTTACCCAGAGGGCCTTCGGGAAGGACCGCCGGCTACCCATTACCAATCGCTACACCGGATTTTAAATTTGAAAAAATTTAAAATTATTAAATCTTTCTAAGATTTCACTTGAAAAAAAATCAAAAAAAATGTATATTTAGGCAACTAAAATGCTATTAAACTTTCACCTTCACGGGTAGCGGTCGGATTTATCCGACTATAGATTTCATGTGCGATGAACCCCTCAGGTTCTTCGGGACAAGTCGCACCGCTACAAAAAAAAGAGGGAGGATGAACGAGAAAAATTTTAACCGGTTTTATAGGATTTTTATTTTTGCTGACGGTCACTTTGATTTTGGCGGACCAGAACAAAGATAAAAAGGAACAGGAGGGTATGCTGATGGAAATGCCCAAACCCGGGCCGGAGTTAAAAAGATTGGATTTTTTTGTGGGAAACTGGACGGCGGATGTGACTATGTATCCCAACGAATTTATGCCCGGAGGGAAAAGCAAGGGGAAAGAAAGTATGAAATGGGAACTGGACGGAATGTTTATCTCCATGGATTATCAGGACCAGCCCGGAGAAGAAAAGAAGATGCCGGCTTACAAGGGAAAAGGTTTTATGACTTATGATATGCAAAAGAAGACCTATCGCTCCTGGTGGATGGATAACTGGGGCTCGGCTTCCGAATCCGTGGGAGGCTGGCCAGATGACAAGACCCTGGTCTTAAGCCACCAAGGAGAATTCATGGGGAAGAAATTCCATGAAAAATTTGTGTACCAGATTTTGGACCAAAATAAGTTTCATTTCCAGATTGAGCACTCTCCGGACGGGAAAGAGTTTAAAAAAGTGATGGAAGCCACTTATACCAGGGAAAAATAAGCTGTGTAAGGATAGTTTCAAAAAGGAGTTTTTATTTTAAAACCTGTTGTCAAAAACATACTTATCACTTACAAGTTCTCAATTTTGGCATTGATTTTGCTCATTTTCGTATCTGTGGCTTACCTAGTCAAAATCCAGGCAGGAGAAGAACCTTCTAAGAGTCAAGCCCAGCAGGGTGGATTTCCCAACCTAGTAGGTGGTTTAAAAGCAACTTAAGAGAAAAAATCATGCCCCCAAAAAACGGATAATGATTCAGAGATATTTATACCAAGCCAAGCCGGAAAAAGTTTTCAAAGCTTTGACTGATGCCAAAGAGCTGACCAAATGGTTTTTAAAAGAGGCTCAGGTGCAGCTCAAGAAGGGGGGAAAGATGAGGTTTGTCTGGAGCCCCAAGGATAAGCACGAAAATAAGATTCTGGACTTAGTTCCCAATAAACGCTTAAGAATGACCTGGCCCACCATGGGCTGGGGAGGCACTCCTAAGACCGATACTTATGTCACCTTCAGTCTGACTCCTAAGGGAAAATCTACTCTTTTGCAGATAGAGCACACTGGTTTCGGACCCGGTGAGGAATGGGTAATGTATTATGCCGGTACCTATTCGGGCTGGACTTATTATCTATTGAATTTGAAATCCTGGCTGGAGCACGGAATTGATTTGAGAGACAAAATATCTGAAACTGTCATAACTGAAAACGATTCTGAAAAATCTAGGAAAGGGAAAAGATAGTTTTTAAGATATCTTAAAAATTTACATGCGAAGATTTGGTTTACATCTGCTCCTCGGTTTCTTCCTGCTGATTTTTACAGCGGTTCAGCTTCAGGCCGGAAGACCCTTTGAGACGGAAGTTTCTGAAATTCATAATAATCAGAGGATTAAGTTCGATTTGGGGATAGATTATTCCCACATTGCTTCCCGGCAGGATTTGCTGGCTTTACCCTGGATAGGGATAAATTTTTCCACCGGTCAAATAGTGGAAATCCAGGCCTATTACGATTTTTTCTACCGCTTCACCAAGAGAGCTACCACAGTTTACGGCTCCGGGGATTTATCTTTGTGGACCAAATTAAGATTCGTGGAAGAAAAAGGGAGTCGTCCAGCCGTCGGGTTACGCTTCGGTGTCAAACTTCCCAATGCCAAAGATGAGGTGGGATTGGGAACCGACCAGACCAATTTCTACGCCGCTGGCTTAATCGGGAAAACCTGGAGAAAACTGGAGAATCATCTGAACTTAGGAATCGCCATCTACGACAGCCCCTTCCGGGTCAGGGAGCAAAAGGATTTGTTTACCTTAGCGTATTCTTCCATTTACAATTTTTCCCCTACCCTGCAGTTCGTTTTTGATTTCTACACCCAGCAAGGGGCCGACCTTCGCTTTAATCTGAATAAACTTACTCTGGGAAGCAGAATCGCGCATAAAAAATGGGTCTGGGAATTGGCTTTGAAAAAGGGAATCAACTCCATCAACAAAGGATATCAGGGGGAACAATCCTTAGACTGGGGCTTAGTTTTATCCGCCAGCCGTTATTTTGATTTGAAGTAGAGTTTATCACAACACACATCTTTGTAGGCGGGGATCTTTTCCCCGCTTTTTTTGTTTTGTCGGGAAGAGCTCGCGACCTACGAAATTGCAAGATTTGGCGATTCTGTAGCGGTGCGATTCATCGCACCTTAGCTGATATTTGGTTAAATCAAAGTAACCTTTTCAGGTCGGATAAATCCGACCGCTACATTATGTAACTATATTTGTCATAAAAAATGAAGATTAACAAACAGGGGGGGGTAATATCCGTAAAAAGAGTAGTTAGCTGTTCTATAAAAATGCAATAAATGGGATAACATCAAGGATAGTCAATAATACTCAACAATAGTATTATTATTGACTATAGTTGAGTATTGAGGAGGTGAGGGACTAAATAGTTTAACTTCTAAATTTAAGGAAAATTAGTTAGTAGTCAAGCATATTACTATTGTTGACCATTAAATTCAAAGCGTTGAATTAGAAATTAACCTTAAAGGAGGGATTCAATGAAGAGTTTCAAGGTATTGCTTTTAGCCGCCATTTTTTTGTGTAGTATGGTATTAATCGCAGCTGCCTGCGAAAAATCCTCTCAGACTTCCACCGCCCAAGCCCAATGTGACCACCAAGTTTGCAGCAAAAAAACGGCCTTGAGCAGTTCAGATAAAGAGCATAATTGTTGTGCCTCTAAAGTAAAGTCCGCTTCCTCGCATTGTGAGGGAGTTAAAGAGAGTAACTTAAATTTGAAAGCCGGAACCTGTGAAGGGAAGTTTGATGGCTCACAGACCTCAGCCCAGAATTTGTCAACCAAAGCGGATAAATGCTGTCTTAAATCCAGCTTAGCCAATGTGGAAACCTTAGAGCCGGCCCAAAAAGCTACTTCCAACAAAGAAGAAGCCGTTACCCAGAAGGCGGTCTTAAATGTTTCCGGGATGACCTGCGGCGGTTGCGCTTCGGAAGTGAAGTCGGCTTTGACCAAAGTGAATGGGGTTAAAGAGTGTAAAGTGAGCTGGAAAGAAGGGAAAGCGGAGGTGGGATTCACAGGTGATCCAGCTAAAGCCAATGAGTTAGTAAAAGCAGTAAACAAGACCGGTTTCAAAGCCAGTTTAGCCAGTGTGGAAAGTATCACAGCGATGGAAGATGATGAGGACGATGCCTATGACGCCGAAGATGCTGATGATTCTGATGATGGCGAAGATGCAGATGCCAAGCAGATGGTGGTCAAAGAGAAAGAGACTTTCAAAGCTACCAGTTACGTGTGTGAAGATTGTGGTTACAGACAAGCCAAAGGTGGAAAATGTCCCAGCGGTAACTGCAAGTTAACCAAAGTTACCGAGAAACACACTTTTGTGTGTGAAGAATGTGATTATGCCCAAGCCAAAGCCGGTGTCTGTCCGAGTCATAAAACTTCTTTGGTCGAATACTCAGTCAAATATGAATGTCCGGCCTGCCACATGGTTTACGAGACTGCGGGAGTCTGCTCCATGTGCAAAAAGCAGTTGCAGATGGTAACCGACGAACCGATTGCGACTGGTAAAAAGATGATGAGCAAAGAGAAAGCCACTTATTAATTTTTTCCGAGACAATTAATGCAGTAATTCTGAAGGGTGTCGTTTGATAAAAAAAACGACACCCCTTTAGTTTGTAGCGGTGAGATTTATCGCACATCGTTAATCTAAACCCACTGGCTTCCACCATTGGGAAATTTAAATGCTGTGAATCGCGTTTAACTAACCCCTCCCTACCCCTCTCGATTACACTCGAGGGAAACCTCCCCTAAAAGGAGAGGGAACTCAAAAATGATTTGATTTTCCACCTTTTAAACTATATTTTAAGTCAAAAACATAAATCTCAACCTTGGGGGAAAAATGGAATTTGAGATAAAGAGAATCAACACCTGGTCAGCGGTCAAAATTTCTTTCGTGGTATATGGAGTCCTGGGGTTAGTCTTAGGGTTATTCTACGGTATGTTTATCTTCAGTTTGGGAGGGCTTCTGGGCGGGCTGGCCAATCAAGAGCTGGCTCCCTTTACGGGAATGTTTTCCAGCTTGGCTGGAGGGATTTTCTTCACTATTATAATTGGATTCTTTATTGCTTTCATAAGCGCGGTAGTTTATGGAGTAATTATTACCGCCATTGTGGTCTGGCTATACAACCTATTTTCCAAGTGGACTGGAGGGATTAAAGTCAACTTGGAGAAGACCGTAACTATGGTCCCGGCCAGTTCCTCCTCAGAGTTAGGAGGTGCACCGGTTTAATGTCTGAAATAAGAGTCAGAATCGCCCCCAGTCCTTCCGGTTACCTCCATGTAGGAACGGCACGGACCGCAGTTTACAACTGGCTTTTTGCCCAAAAGCATAAAGGGAAATTTGTTCTAAGAATCGAAGATACCGATGAAGCCCGCTCTTCCAATGAGATGGTCAAGGGAATCATTGATTCTCTGTTGTGGCTCGGCTTAAAATGGGACGAAGGACCCTTTTACCAATCCCAAAGAATGCCCTTGTATCAAAAATCCGCCCAGACGCTATTGGAGAATAAAAAGGCCTACTTCTGTTATTGCACACCGGAAGAATTGCAAACCAAAAGAGAAGAAGCCCAGAAGAAAAAAATCGCTTGGAAGTACGACCGAAAATGTTATTTTCTCTCCCAAGATGATAAGCAAAATTTAGAGTCAAAAAAAGTTCCCAAAGCCATCAGATTGTTGGTCCCGGAAGGGAAGACATCTTTCCATGACCTTGTCTATCGGGATTTGGAAAAAGAAAATCGGAATATTGAAGACTTAATTCTGCTCCGCTCAGATGGGCGTCCTACTTATAATTTAGCTTGCGTGGTGGATGATTTGGAGATGAAAATTTCTCACGTCATCCGGGGGAACGACCATCTACCTAATACATTCAAACAGATTTTGATTTATCAAGCTTTGGGTGAAAAACCGCCGGCCTTTGCTCATTTACCTTTAATTTTAGGTATGGATAGGGCCAAAATTTCCAAAAGATTTGACGCGGTTTCAGTCACCGATTACAGGGACCAGGGATTTTTGCCGGAAGCGGTGATAAATTTTTTATCCCTTCTGGGCTGGTCCCCCAAAGATAATCAGGAGGTTTTATCTGTAGCTGAACTAATCGAAAAATTCTCTCTGGAAAATGTGCATCAGGCTAATCCGGTCTTCGATATCCAGAAATTGGAATGGATGAATGGGGAGTATATCAAAGCCCAGCCGGATGAAAAACTTCTGGGGCTGGTGAAAAAATTCTGGATAGAAGCCAGCCTGGTTACAGACGAAGATTTCTCCAAAAAGAAGGCATGGTTGTTGAAAATAGTGGGAATTCTGAAAGAACGATGCAAAAAGCTGACTGATTTTGTGGATTTGGGGAAATTCTTTTTCACTTCTGAGTTTGAGTATGAAGAAAAAGCTCTGGGAAAGCAGTTTAAAAATTCGGAAGTTGTCGCAAGATTGACCAAATTAAAAGAGAAATTCCAAGGACTTGATGGTTTTGATAAGGCCAAGTCAGAAGAATTGGTGAGAAATTTGGCTACTGACCTGAATGTGAAGCCGGCCGAGTTGATTCATCCTCTGCGTCTGGCGATTACGGGTATGTCTTTCGGTCCATCTTTGTTTGAGATTGTGGAGCTTTTGGGGAAGGAAGAGGTTGTCAAAAGATTGGAAAAAGCCGTAAATTTTATACACAATAAACTGGGAACGTAATTCCTGAACCGGTATTTTCTTGACAAGGTCTTAAATTTTTCTATTTTGATTTTTGATTTTCTGGGGGATCGTCTAACGGCAGGACGAATGGCTCTGGACCATTTAATCGGGGTTCGAATCCCTGTCCCCCAGTTAATACCCCCGGTTCGAGAAACCTGAAATCGGTACGTCTGCATTTTTGAAATTTTACCTGACAGATAAAAAGTCGTTCGTAGTTATATTTAAGTTGCATTTTCTATCACCTTTTATTAATTTCTGTATTCAATTTGATAAAACTAGATATGAGAAAAGCCTGGTTTAAAAAATATGGATGGGTTTATTATCCTATTAGCTGGCAAGGTTGGGCCCTAACCATCTTAACTTTGCTTTTTTGTGGACAAGTATTTGTTGCCGTTGACAGTCGTTCTCACTCTGTAAGTGATACACTATATGGAGTGTTCCCTTTTGTAGTGTCAGCCCTGGTGATTTTAGGGTGGATTGCCTCTAATACAGCTGATAAAAGCAATAAATTGCAGTAAAGACAAATTCCAGATTTTAGAGGACTACGGACTTTTTCCAAAATGAACTGATAGTTTTTCCTTCAAGAAAAATTCCTATTTAGATATCTTTGAGTTGCATTACACCTTAAAACTTTTGTAAAGTTGGCTATCCATGATTTGTAAAATTCTTTCTAATTGCAAAATCTCGGAAAAAAACTAAGATGGGATCTGAGAGTAGAGAAAAATATCGCAAAATGTGCCCACTAACTCAAGAATCTACCTAACGCACAATTCTGGTGCAGAAATCAGAGTTCTAAAGTTGTCCGCTATTCCCAGTTTATCCCGAGCGAGCGTAGCGAGTCGAGGGATTTATCTCGGAGCACACTGATGGAGTTTTCCTCGATTCAAGAACTCGGAACAAGCGAATCCCTGTCCCCCAGAGTTATTATCTTGACATATCTTCTACTTTATCTAATATTTAACTCCCGAGTATTTAGATAGCAACTTGAAACATTTCAACCTAATTTAGAGGAGGTTCGCCATGAGAAACAAAGTTGTGTTAGCAGTGGTATTTTTATTATGGATGGGACTTGCTTGGGCAGATACTCCCCAGCTGATTAATTTTCAGGGTCGACTGACTGATTCTTTGGGAAACCCTGTGAGTAATGGTGCCTATAGTTTACGCTTCAGAATCTACGATGATTCTTTGGCTGGTAATATTTTGTGGGAAGAGACCGACCCGGTTCAGGTAAAATCTGGACTTTTTACGGTGCTTCTGGGTTCAACTAATTCAATTCCGGATAGCGCTTTTTATTCTGCTAATCGCTGGTTAGGAATAAAAATCGGTACAAACCCTGAAATTACACCCAGACAGAGATTGGCTTCCGTGGGTTACAGCTATGTTTCTTCCCAATGGAACTCGGCTGACTCGAATCTCTATCGGATAAAGGGAAAAGTCGGCATTGGAACTTCCACTCCCACCTTCGCAAAGCTGGAGGTCGTCGCCTCCAGTGGCATCGGCGTTTTCGCTTCGGGCAGCCCTGGCGTTTACGGCACCAGCTCATCAGGCACTGGTGTTTTTGGCGAGGGTTCCTTGTACGGCCTTTACGGCAACAGCAACGGCACTGGAGTTTTCGGCACGGGCCCCCAGTACGGCGTTCACGGTGATGGGTACAACGGCACGGGCGTTTACGGCGAGGGCGACACGGCTGGCGTTAGCGGCCAAAGTATATCAGGCACTGGCGTTCGCGCCTTATCATATAACGGCCCCGGTGTTGTCGCTTCGGGTAGCACGTACGGCGTTTCCGGCACAAGCACCGGAGGCACTGGCGTTAGAGGCATTAGCGGCAGCGGCTATGGCGTTTATGCCTCGGGCGGCCCGAACGGCGTTGTCGCTTATGCAACTAATTCTGGCGGCTCGGCTGTTTACGGCTCGGGCGTCACGTATGGTGTTTACGGTGTGGCAAGCGCCAACAACGGCTCCGGTGTTTATGGTTCAAACGGCGGGAATCCCTCGACATATGCCGGCTACTTCGTCGGAACCGTTTACGTGGCCGGTGACTTTTATGCTGTAGGAACAACCAAAAGCGCCGCCGTGAAAGTCAACAACGGCGAATATCGGGTGCTTTATGCGCAGGAATCCCCCGAAAACTGGTTTGAGGATTTCGGCACGGCCCAGTTGGTGAATGGCCAAGCCACTGTGAATATCGATCCCCTCTATGCCCAAACGGTAAATACGGCAGTAACCTATTACGTCTTCTTGACTCCGGAAGGGGATTGTCAGGGACTTTTCGTTACCGGCAAGACCCCGGCCTGTTTTGAGGTGCGGGAACTGCAAAACGGGAAATCCAACCTGTCGGTGAGTTATCGAATCGTGGCCAAAAGGAAGGGCTATGAAAACGTCCGCCTGCCCAAACTGCCCGGCCTAACTCCGGAAGAGGTTCAAGCCAAAGACGTCAAGCTCCGGGCCGAGATGGCCAAAGAAAACGCTGGGCACCTAGAGGAACAAGCCCGAATGGAGCAGGAACGTAAGAAAATGGAAGAAGAGCGCACCAAAATGGAGCAAGAATGTTTGCTTCCCAAGCGGTAAGGCAACTCTTGGCAGGTTACCGGTATCAGACAGGATGCTTATGCCAACGCCCATCGGATTCCTGTAGAAGAAGAAAAAATAGCTAAGGAGAAAGGATATTATTTACATCCCGAACTTTTTGGCCAGCCGGAAGAAAAACAACTTGGATGGGTCCATCATCCAGAAATGATGAAACAAGCTAAAGAAAAAAGAGAGCAAGAGGCCAAGCAGATTAAAACAGAATAACTCTTGAGCAGTTGGCAAAAAATTTGTGAGTGGCCGATTATAAGATAGTTGTGAATTTCATCCGCTAACCCCAGTTTTTTTATTTGACAGAAAATTCTGGTGCAAAAAATCAGAGTTCTAAACTTGTCCCAGATCCCCAATTTACACCGAGCGTAGTGGTTCGACTATGCTCACCATAAATCGAGGGACTTATGGACAAGTGTAACAAACGGGGGTTTCCTCGATTCGCTCAGGCAGGCTCGGAATAAACAAATCCTGGTCCTTCAGTAATTATTCGCCATTTTATACTTTTTTAATTTTTTACTTGACAAGCCCCTTTAACCAGCGTATTCATATATATGAATACAAGGTCATATATTCTGTAAAGGAAAACAATTATGATATTTACACCCAGCTTTGAATACGCCCTGCAGGCTTTGATATATCTAGCCGGGAAGGGCAATGGCAGCCCGGTTCAAGTCAAAGATATTGCCCAGGCCGAGGATATTCCTAAGTATTTTTTGGCTAAAATTCTGAATCATTTAGATCACGAAAATTTAGTAAAATCAGTCAAAGGTCCAGGAGGAGGGTTTAAACTTAGCCGGCCGGCCAATCGAATCAGGGTGAGTGAACTAATAGATGTATTTGAAGGGCTTGACCACCTAGACAAAGTTTGTATTTTAGGGTTGGATAGGTGTCAGGAACCAAACAGCTGTGCTTTGCATAAAGAGTGGAAGCAATTTCGCCAGTTGTTGAAAAAAAGGGTACAAAAATTGACCATAGCTGATATGTGGAAAATACGGGAAACCAAAAGAGATCTCAATAAAAAATAGAAGATGACAGCAAATTTTAAGCCCAAACTCAAAGCCGAGGGATTAAATTTTTATAAAAAATACTTGACAAGGGTTTTTTTATTGTGTATCTAATAATAGATGAGTAAAGGTTCGTATATTCATATAATATGACATAATAAAAGTGAGAGAAAAAACTATAACACTAGATAACTTTTAAAAGGAGGAGCTATGTCATCTAACACATTAAAGAGCTCAAACTACCAACTATTATGGTGGTCTCTCTGATGTCGGTGGTTTTATTGTTGGGTATTAGCTGGCTGGTTTCAGGTTGTGGCGGTGAAGGGCAAACCGAATCTTTGAAAGAGGCAGTTTATGGCTCCCCGGAAGCTCAAATTTCAATGGAGAAACCGACTACTTCTGAACTGTATTCGGGAGCGGCTTTGAGCATTGCGCCGGAAGTAAACCCAGTACCCAATGCCAAAGTCCATGAGGTCCGTTTGGACGTGACCCATAGCGAAATTCAGGTAACCGAAGGGGTGAAATTCGTAGCCTGGACTTTTGGTGGAACTTTACCAGGTCCGGTATTGCACGTTCGTCAAGGAGACCGAGTTAGATTTACCATGACTAATCGGTCTGACCAAACCGTATCCTTTTCACCGCCCACTCCACATTCCATCGATTTCCATGCCGCCATGGTCAATCCGGCTGACAAATATAGAGAAGTCATTCCCGGAGCCACCATCAAATTTGAATGGGTAGCCAATTATCCCGGTGTATTTATGTATCACTGCGGCTCTCCCGCAATTTTACAACATATGATTTATGGCATGATTGGGATGACCATTGTGGAGCCGAAAAATGGTTACCCCACCAAGGTAGACCGGGAATTTGCTTTAGTACAAAGCGAGTTATACTTAACTAAAATGAAAAGCGGTATGTATCTGGTGGATATGGAAGCCGCCAAACAAAAGAAAGCCACCTATGTAACTTTTAATGGAATTCCCAAACAGTATGTCGACAAGCCCTTACAAGCTAAACCCGGTGAAAGAGTCAGAATATATATACTAAATGCGGGACCAAACGGAACTTCCAGTTTCCATGTGGTGGGTACTTTATTCGATAAAGCCTGGTTTGATGGAAATCCACAAAATGAGCAAAGAGGGTTACAGACTGTAATTTTAGGTTCCAGCAACGGCGCTATTGTTGAATTTGTTATCCCGGAAGCGGGAACTTATACTTTTGTGGACCATGAATTTGCGGATGTAGAGTTAGGAGCAGTCGGACAAATAGTGGCTAAAAGTGAGGCGATAGCCAGTAAGTAAAACAGGTTAAACCGATGCGCAAATTTAGTTCCATATTTATATTAATGATCTTACCATGTCTGGTGTGGGGAAATACCTCCCTAAACGCTCCTCCTAAACAGGTTAGGAGTTTTTCCCCAGGAACCAAGGGCACAGTACTGATATTTGTTTCCAGTCTGTGCCCTTGTACTGATGCCCACAGGATTATGGTGGAAAATTTAATGACTAGAATGCCAGCCAGTGGATTCAAATTTTATGCGGTGTTCTCCAATAAAGGGGAAACTACCGAACTGATAGAGTATTTCTATCGGACCATTGGCTGGCAGATGCCTTATATTTTGGATAGTAGCGGAACTTTGCAAAAAAAATATAAAGCCACCCATACCCCTCAAGCCTTTGTGATAAGTCCTCAAAATAAAGTGCTTTATAGAGGACCAATCGACGACAGTAACTTAAATCAGGGACGAGTAGATAATCCTTATTTAAAAAATGCTTTAGAGGATCTTTTGGCAGGAAGAGCTGTTAAAGCTTCTGAGGTGGCTGGGACCGGCTGCTGGATTGTTAGAAGTATTTCTTCAAAAGAACTGAAATAGAACCCGAGATGAATATAAAGCAGATTAAAACCTTAAAGATTGTGAAAAAAATCACAAAAAAAGGTAAAAAAACCTAGGTCAATTTAGAAAGTAAAAACTGTTGATAAAGAGAGGCTTGAAAATGAAAAACTCAATGAAAACAATAGCTGGTTTAGCCATTGTTCTGGGATTCTTGATATTATCCGGATGTAGTAAAAATACAAAAGTAATCTCCGGTCCCTCAAATCCTTTTGTTCTTTCAGTTCAACCAACTAATGGAGCCGTTAATGTCCCAATTTCATCTTCAGTGCAGATAATTTTCGCCTCTCCTATGGATACTCTTTCAGTAGCTCAAAACTTCTGCTTGATAGGAGGAGAGATGATGTATCAAGTGATGGATTCTTTGGAGCATGCTATGATGGATTATTCAGAGATGATGGAGTGGATGCATTCAGAGTCTTTTACTGGACAGTTTCAATGGAATTCAAAAAGAGATTCTTGTCTATTTTTACCAGATTCCAGCCTGATTCATCATACCGAATACATGATTTATATGGGAAGGAATATGGAGAGTAGGCATCGTGATATGATGATGGAACACCGAGAGATGATGGGAGAAGATTTTATAACTCATTTTACAACCGAGGATAACTAACTCTTAGAAGAAGGAGGAAAAATGAAAAGAGTGTTAAAACTTTTATAGATTTAGAATTAACTGTCAAGAGTAATATTTTTTTCTTGACAAATTAATTCTGCTGGATGATATTTAGAGAAGTTAAAAAAAATTGAAACAAGGACGGGGAAGGAGGACGAATGAAAAAGAAAAATAAAGTTTGGGTAGGTCTGGGGGTACTCTATCTGGTTGTTTTTCTATTGTGTTGGGGAACGATAACTTCCAGAAGTCAAGAAACTTCTGCTGGAGCTACCTATGTCGGCTCCGAGTTGTGCTTAACCTGCCACCAGGATCTTTTGGCAACCTACGAACACACCATCCATTACAAAATCGCCCAGGATCCCAGAAATGAACTGGAGCAAAAAGGGTGTGAATCCTGCCATGGTCCAGGAAGTATGCACACTGAAGACCCTAGTAATGTGAAAATTCCAGTTTCTTTTGCTAAAAAGACAAAAACTCCGGTAAAAGATCAGAATGAAGCCTGCTTACAATGTCATGAAAAAACCCACTTGAACTGGTCGGGTAGCATCCATGACTCCAGAGAGTTAGCTTGTGCCACTTGCCATCATATTAAAGAAAATCTTACAGATAGATTTCTGTTGGCTAAGGCTAACCAGTCGGATTTATGTGGCTCCTGCCATAGGGCTCAAAAAGCCAAAACCATGAAGGCCTATCACATGACGGTAAGGGATGGAAAATTAGAATGCACTTCTTGTCATAATCCTCATGGAACTAATACAGATAAGCTGTTAGTGGAGAACTCAGTCAATGAAACCTGCTATAAATGTCACGCTGAAAAAAGAGGCCCTTTTTTGTGGCCGCATCCTCCGGTGACGGAGAATTGTCTGAATTGTCATGACCCCCACGGCTCTAACCATAACAAGATGTTGCTTACCAAAGTGCGCCGGATCTGTCAGAGGTGCCATGTTGAAACCAGGCATCCCACCACCCCTCAGACTGCCAATAACCTTTATCTCATCAACCATGCCTGTGCTAACTGCCATTCTCAAATTCATGGTTCTAACCACCCCTCTGGGGTAAGATTTCTCAGATAGGAGGAAAAATGAAAAAAAAGAGCTTATTTTTTTTAATCCTAAGTTTAACCCTTTTTTTGCCGGTATATAGCCAGACTACCTCCAGCGGAGATGTCGATATAGGCTTCTATCAGATTTCGGGATATACCTTATCCAACAAGTACTTAGAATACAGAGACTATAGAGAAGGAATTGCTTTAAATGGATTATCTTATTTTCTGGGAAGCAAAATCGGGTTTCTGGATTTAAAAGCTACGGGAATTGCTAGAAATGACCAAACTTCTGCTTTGCGTTTAGGAAAATACGGAAGATATTATCTCAATTTGAGCTGGGACCAGACTCCCCATATTTTTAGCAACCACTCTAAACTTTTCTTCAGCGAAACTCAAAAGGGAGTCTATACACTTGCCGATTCAATCCAAGCCCGCCTGCAGGGAGCTTCCGATGCTCAAATACGGAGTTTGATGGCCAGCTACCTTTCACAAGCCCAGAGGTTCCCCCTCTCCTATCGCAGAGATAAGGCCATCGGTGAGGTAAAGATTTCTCCCACTCGGGATATAGCGCTAAAGGTTTCTTATACTAACGAGAAAAAGAAAGGATACAAAGCCACCAGCGGGACCCCCGGAGGTTTTAACATGATTGACCTGCCGGAGCGGATTGATTTTTTGACTCATCAGGTTGATGCGCAAGCGCAGTATTCTCAAAAAAATTGGTCGATCATTGGAGATGTGGGAGTCTCGGTTTTCGACAATAAGCTGGAAGCTTTGAACTGGGATAATCCCTTCCGGCTCACCGACACAACCGGCGGGGCCACCAGGACTTCTAAGATAAGAATGGGTGTAGCCCCGGATAACTGGTCCGGGAACACCAGTATTACCGGTTTTGCCAAGTTACCCTTTTATAACATTCAATCCCGGGCTACCATAGGTTATGGAATAACCAGACAAGACGAAAACTTCTTGCCCCATACCAGTAACTCGGCTTTAGTGGATACCCTTGACCCCTTGATTCTGCCCAAGTCCAGTCTGGAAGGAGAAATCCGGACCGTAACCGGAAGTTATTTTGTCACCGCCCGACCGATTAAAGAACTCTTTTTGGAAGCCAATTTTAAATACGATGAATTCGACAATCAGACCGAAGAGATTATTTTCCCCAGCCGGGTGTCACAGGGCGATCAATCGCTCGACACCTTAGGCCGAGCCAGTTTACCATATGAATATATCAAGAGATACTACGGCCTCAAAGCCAATTTCAAACCGATCTCTTATGTCTCTGTAGGTCTGGGGTACAATTATGAACGCTTTTCGCGTGATTTCAGGAATGTGAGGAAGTCCGGCGAGAACAGCTATCGCTTTTCATTGGATTTGTTCCCGCTCTCCTGGGTAACGGTTCGCAACAGTTATACCCGTTCAGAGCGAAAGGCCGAAGCTTACAACGCGGATGCAGTGGAAGAGACTTTTCCGGAAGGGGAGGCGGTGGTTAATCCACTCTTAGAAGAACTGAGGAGATTTGACCAGGCTGACCGAAATCGGGATAGATTTGTCTCTCAGGCATCGCTCGAGGTCTTTGATAAAGTGGATTTGATGTTGGGGGCTCATATTCAGTTGGATGATTATCCAGAGAGTCATTATGGGGTAAAAGAGGGTCGGTCCACGGCCCTTTCTGCGGGAGTTAATTACTATCCGATTCCCCGATTCAGTTTTTATGGAGATTACACCCGAGAATATTTGTTCACAGATATGCAGTCCCGCTATAGAAATGTGGTGGGTGGTGTCGGGACAGACGACACTTTGGATGATTGGGGTACCAAGGTCAGAGATTTGACAGATCTCTTTTCACTCGGATTTCTAGTGGACGTTATTCCCCAAAAATTGAGTTGGCAAGTCAACTACACCTATTCTTACTCCTGGGGCAAAAACGACAACTATTTCACTCCTGGTGGAGCGCGATCCGGTGGTGGAGTGGATCCGGCCTACGATGATTCCTTACTCTGGCCTATGACCAAAAATGAACTGCAGACAGCTAATTCCTTCATTAGGTATAAGATTTCAGAAAAGGTTTCGGTCTGGGGTGAGTACCGCTTCGAGAAATATTTTATCAAGGATTTCACCATAGATGACGTTGATCCCCAGGAGTTAGGAACCGGTGGTACTCAGGGAACTCGGTCGATATTTTTAGCTGCCACTCAGCCGGATTATGAAGGGCATTTATTTGGCTTGAAGTTGGCTTATTCATTTTGAGAAATGATCACAAGAGCTTGACTACCAACTGGATAGGAGGGGTATTTAACATATATTAAGAGTGTTTGTGTCGACATAAGTCATTTAGACATACGACGTTGTAATTTACCGACGTTGGTCTAGAAGTGCAAATGAGGGAAATATTGTGAATTTTTTCACTTGCTAAGCAGATCTTACGTATGTATTATAAAGAATAGATAGAAACAGGTCTAAAAAGGAGGATAAAGTATGAAGCTCAAAGAACTGGTCTTACTGATTTTGGTACTCGCAATTTCGGTCTTCGTTACTCGGTTTTTGGTTACAGTGGAACCGGCCCATGGAACAACACCGACCGGAAAAGAACTGTATCAAAAACATTGCGCTTCTTGTCATGGCGCGGATGCTAAGGGCGTGGAGAAGATGGCTAAAATGTTAAAAGTCACCATCAGGGATTTGACCAAGCTGGCTAACATTCCAGATTCCACCAAAACCTGGCCGAAAATTATCGCAGACGGAAAAGCCAAGATGCCGGCTTTTAATAAAAAACTGAAAGAGGCAGAAGTGAGTTCCGTTATAGCCTACATTCATACCTTGGCGCCGGCTTCAGGCAAGAGCGAGACTCCAGCAGCCAAGGATACCACTAAGGTTACAAAATAGAAACCAGAACCCAAATTTTTTAGGAGCAAAAATGAAAAGCAAAAATTGGACAATATATCTGAGCCTCGTAATAATTACATCCTTAGCAGTTTTTTTGATTTTTAGAACTGGTCAGAGCCAAGCCCAAAAAGTGACTGCCAAAGATTTATACAAGAAAAGCTGTGCCGCCTGTCATGGAGAAGATGGCAAGGGTGTGGAAAAGATGGCCAAGATGCTGAAAGCCACCATTCGAGACGTTACCAAACTAACTATGACAGCAGAGCTGTCCAAAGAATGGGATAAGGTCACTAAAGACGGAAAAGGAAAGATGCCGGCTTACAAAGCCAAACTCAAACCAGCTGAAATCGATTCGGTCCTGGCTTATATGCAAACCATGACTGTTAAACCGACTAAGTCAGAAACGGCTGAAGCTAAGGATACCACTAAGGTTTCTAAAGATACGACCAAAGTAAAATAGATTTAGTTTTTAAAAATGGAATAGTAGGTTAAACCCAAGAGACTTTTCTTTGGAGGTGAAGTCTGTCTGAATAAATTATGCGGCTTTCCTGCTATTTCATCATTTTATAGATTAAATTCTCAAAGATTTCTTTCAGCAAAACAATCCTAATCCAGAACGTTTCTTAAATGTACTTCTGTAAGAGGGGAGAGGTTTTTTACGGAAATAAATAAGGAGTTTGGGGTTCAATCATAGCCAATTCCATCTTACCCTTAAGCGGGCAAATTCTTTAATCTTTTTTACCTTCAGTTTCCTGTTCAATTTCAACCTCTTCTTTTTTTGGCTTTTCCGGTCAGCCAAGCCCAGTTCATAGGATAAACCCCGGGCTTAAATATCACCGCATAAAAGTGCCAGATAAAAATGGCTGTAAAAAAATCCGTCCTATTGTGAAAAATTTCACTAAATTTGAAAAAATGTCCTATCAAGTTGGGTTTACAATAAGTCAGGTATTTAGGTCACCGTAACTTCTTGTCAATCATAAGAATACAGACACGAAAACCTTCTTCCGCTGGCATTTCTTTTGCTATTTAAAGATTCAGTCAGTCTCTGAAGAGATTGATTCTGAAAAAGTAGGAAAGGAAGGCACGGTGGGAAATATCAATCGCCGCACGTTCTTAAAGTTTTCAGTAATTGCCGCTACCTTGGGTGCAGCACCATCAGCCAAGAGTCAAGAGAATTTTTCCGGCTGGCCGGAAAGATATGGAATGCTGACAGACACTACCCTCTGCATCGGTTTAAACTGTCGCAAATGCGAAGAAGCCTGCAAGAAGGTCAACAACCTCTCCCGAAAAAATCTTAATCTGTCAGACAACAGTGTATTTGAGCACAAGCGCCGTACTGATCCGGAAAACTATACCGTTGTCAACCGTTTTCCAAATCCCAATAAGCCTGAAACACCCTACTATGTAAAGAAGCAGTGTATGCACTGTGATGAGCCAGCCTGCGCTTCAGCTTGTTTGGTCAAAGCTTTCAAAAAGACGCCGGAAGGACCGGTAATATATAACAAAGATGTATGTATAGGCTGCCGCTATTGTATGGTGGCCTGCCCCTTTGGGATTCCATCTTACGATTACTTTGATGCCTATACTCCCCAGGTCAGGAAGTGCACCATGTGTTACGACCGCATCCAACAGGGAAAAATTCCGGCTTGTGCTGAAATATGTCCCCAAGAAGCCATCACCTTCGGCAAGCGCAAAGACCTTATCGCCTTGGCTCGGGAGAGAATCCGCAGTCACCCAGAGCGCTATCATCCTCACATTTTCGGAGAAGAGGAAGCCGGCGGAACCAGCTGGCTGTACTTGACCGGACTTGACTCTGTTCAGCTGGGCTTTCCCAACGCCCTAGCCAAAACAGCTTATCCAGAGCTGACCAGAGGTTTCTTGAGTGCGGTTCCTTTAGTCTTAACTATCTGGCCAGTCCTTCTGGTTGGACTCTATAAATTCTCCCAGAGCAGGCAGGTAAAAGAATCTCCAGAGTCAACTCAAAATTCCGTGGAGGAAAGCCATGCCGGAAGCAATGGCAAGCCCGACAATTAAGCACTGGCTTGTGAGCAAACTCCTTATGGGCCAGTCCTGGAGGAGCTATCTAAAAAGTCTGCTCACTCCTTTCAACATCATAGCCGGCATAATCCTGGCAGTAGGCCTCCCCTTGACTTTTATTCGGTTCACGCAAGGAATCGGAGCAGTGTCTAACCTGAGCAACGCTAATCCCTGGGGATTCTGGATCGGAGTGGATGTTTTGAGCGGAGTTGCTTTGGCAGCTGGAGGTTTTACCACTGGAACTGCCTTCTATCTCTTTGGATTGAAAAAATATCAGCCGGTGGTAAGGCCGGCGGTTTTGACCGGTTTTCTGGGATATTTTTTTGTGGTAGTGGGGTTATGTTTTGATCTCGGTCGCCCCTGGAGGCTGCCTTACCCAATGCTGGTTTCATATGGTGTTACCTCAGTGATGTTTCTGGTGGGGTGGCATGTAGCCCTATATTTGACCGTACAGTTCATAGAGTTTAGTCCAGCAATCTTCGAATGGTTAGGCTTGAGAAAAGTACGTAATTGGGTGGTCAAGTTGACCATTGGCGCCACAGTTTTTGGGGCCATACTGTCTACGTTGCATCAGTCCGCTTTAGGAGCTTTGTTTCTCATAGCTCCCACAAAATTGCATCCCCTCTGGTATTCCCCCTTTCTGCCTATCTTTTTCTTTATTTCGGCCATTGCTGGAGGGATGACCATGGTCATTTTCGAAAGCATGCTGTCTCATCGCATTTTCTCGCGTCAAGTCAGCCCAGCGCAGCACCTCCAGCTCCAGGAGATTACCCTGGGTTTGGGAAAGGGTGCCTCAGCTGTCCTTTTCACCTACTTCTGTCTGAAATGGATAGGAGTAGCTCATAGTTACTCTTGGGAGTGGCTGAACACTCCCTTGGGACACTGGTTTTTGCTTGAAGTTTTCGGCTTTGTATTGGCTCCCTGTCTGTTTTTGTTTTGGGCTAGTCGAAGAAACAGTGTTGGCCTAGTACGGCTCGGTGCCATCTGGGCTATTCTGGGAGTAATTTTAAACCGGGTCAATGTTTCTATGATAGCGTTCAACTGGAATCAGACAGACCGCTATGTCCCCCGCTGGAGTGAAATTGCGATAACGATTACCATCATAACCGTGGGGATTCTGACCTTCCGCTTCATGGTAAACCGCATGCCGGTTCTTTATCATCATCCAGCTTTTTTAGGGGACAAAAACCATTAAAGGAGGAAAGCATGCATTCTCTACAAGACTTCCTGACGCTGACCAAAGGGCAGGAATATTTGTTAGCCATCGCGGCCATGGTTTTGTTCACAATCTTTTGGCTGTTTTTAGATCGAAAGCGGAAAAAAATGAATTGAAGGATGTCAATCCTTTTTTGAGTGAGCATATAAAACATGCACAGGGAGAAGAAAGATCGGTTTAAATTTTTTAGCTTGGTGGTTACTCTGCTATTGCTTCTGGCTCTAGTTGGTGTCCGACAGGCAGCTTTCTCTCAGAATGCCACTAAATCTCCTTGCAGCGACTGTCATGTCTGTCCCTGGCCTACTGCCAAAGAACCCTGTTTAAAGAGTTGTACCAGACCGGAGAAAGTTCAAGGCCCAATATCAGCCCACCCTGGTCCGGATGTAACTATTTTAGGGCAGCTCGCAGATATGTACCAGCTGGTCCGCTTCAATCATAAGCTACATGCTGATATGGTTGGAATGGAACAGGGGTGTACGGTTTGTCACCACTATGCAACATCGGGCAAATACCTCTCCTGCCGGGAGTGCCACGGCAAGAAACCTTCCAATCCTGAGAATTTGCGACAACCCAGCCTGAAAGCCGCTTACCACCGGCAATGTTTAAGTTGTCACCGGGAATGGAGCCATCAGACCAGATGCACCTTGTGCCATCTGCCAGTGCCGGGGAAGACCGCGGTTACTTTGGACTCCACAGACATCATCAGGCCTTCACACCCGGCTATCACTCCACCTCAGACCAAAATATTCAATACTCCCTATGAACTCGGGCCAATCGTAACCTTTCACCACCAGGAACATATCGACCGCTTTGGTTTGAGCTGTGCTAACTGCCATCAGAAGGAAAATTGTGGTAACTGCCATGATATACAAAAGGCCGTCCGGCCAGCTAAGTCTATGGAGGAGGTTCACGCCGTCTGCAACAACTGTCACCGCCAAGATGGGTGCAACAAGTGCCACGATACCAAAGAAAAACCCAAGTTTTCTCATGCTGCTACGGGTTGGCCTCTAAACACGTATCACTCCAAACTAGATTGCAGAGCTTGTCATCCCACCGGGAAAAAGATCGCCCGCTTAGACAGCAGTTGTAAAAACTGTCACTCTGGTTGGAACCCCGGAAATTTCAAGCATGCCGTGACTGGATTAAAACTGGATGAGATCCACTCACAACTGGATTGTGTAAACTGTCATACTGAGCGAAACTACAGCCAGACCCCGAATTGTTCAGATTGCCATGCTGACGGACGGTCCCATATTGATTCCCCCCCTGGCGAACGGCTGAAGATTAAATGACACCTGTTCAAAAACTTACTGTGGTTTCTTGACACAAATCATTTCCATTTTCCTTGACCAACCAGTATTTTATAGCTTAGATTATAGGCATATGATAAACTATAGCCTAAGTAAACTAGGAGCAAACGTATGTCTTTAAGATTCGTGGTATCGCTTCAAGGCTTTGCCAAATCTCGCTGGGGACTATTAGTTCTAAATCTCTTCTTGATGGTTGGCCTTTCAAATGCGCAGAGCAACGATGATTGCATGCAGTGCCATGCCGACCGGAGTCTGGTGGTTCAGGATACCCTGGGCAAAACCCGCTCGCTGTATGTGGACTTAAATCTCCTTAAGAGTTCAACCCACGGCCAGCTGAAATGTGTAAGCTGTCATACCAGCATAAAAGAGCTGCCTCACAGCGAAAAATTGCCGGCAGCAAACTGCGGCACCTGTCACAGCGCTCAGACCGAAGTTTATCAGTGGCATGGCAGGCAAAAATTAGGCGTCGATCCAGACCTCCCTACCTGTCAGTCCTGTCACGGGAGCCATGATGTCTTCCATTCTTTTTCTAAAAAATCAAAAGTCAATCCACTCAATTTACCCCAGACCTGCGGCACCTGTCATGAAAACATCGACTTGGTCAAAAAACATCATATTTTATTGGAGGAGCCGGTAGCAGTATTTAAGAACAGCGTGCACGGCAAAGCCTCCATGGGGGGTTTATATTTTGCGGCCAGCTGCAACGACTGTCACTCCAGCAACGGCACGGCTCATATCATCCTTTCCCCTGGTAATCCCCAGTCTTCCATAAACCATTTTAATGTTCCCAAAACCTGCGGCAGATGTCACAAAGGGATCGAGAATGATTATTGGGAGGGGATTCATGGAAGCCTGACTTTAAGAGGTGAGACCGACTCGCCGGTCTGCACTAACTGTCATGGTGAGCATGGGATCCTACCACCGGACGACCCCCGCTCCCCGGTCAGTCCCACCCGGGTGGCGGAGGCTACCTGTTCCCCCTGTCATGAATCTGCGCGCTTAAATGAGAAATATGGCATACCGACCGGTAGATTGAAAACCTGGGTGGATAGTTATCATGGACTGAAAAGCAAAGCTGGCGATTTAACCGTGGCTAACTGCGCCTCCTGCCATGGAGCCCATCGGATTTTACCGCATACGGATTCGACCTCCTCCATTTATCCGGCTAACCTTCAGACCACCTGTGGTGGTTGTCACCCCCGCATCTCGGCTACTCTTGCTAGAACTCCTATTCATGGTACGCCGGGAGTATCCAGCACTCCTATAGCCAACGTCGTTGGAAACATCTACATCGTGGCCATTGTGCTGATTGTGGGGACTATGGCTTTACACTGGCTGTTTGACCTGCGCATGCAGATCAAGAAAGTGCTGCAGAAAAAATCGGTCCAGCGCATGACCTACAATGAGATGTGGCAGCATATGTTTCTGACCATCACCTTCGTGGTTTTGGTGGTGACCGGATTCTCCTTGAGATTTTCGGACTCGGCCTGGGTGAAGTTCTTGTTCGGCTGGGAAGGGGGTTTTCCCGTCCGTGGAATAATCCACCGCACGGCCGCAGTGATTTTCATTCTAACTGCTGTGTGGCATCTGATTTATCTGACAACCGATCGGGGACGGCGGTTCTTATCCGATATTTTCCCCAGCCGAAAAGATCTGAGTCAATTCTTCCAGATGATGGGATATAATCTAGGCTTTAGGAATGAGCCCCCCGCTTTTGGTGTATTCGGTTATGTCGAGAAAGCCGAATACTGGGCTTTGGTGTGGGGGACCGTGATGATGATTATTACCGGATTCTTCCTCTGGTTTGACAACATTGCGGTCAAATGGTTCGCCAAAGGATTTTTGGACGTGATGCTGGTGATTCATTATTACGAGGCCTGGCTGGCTACTTTAGCTATTTTAATCTGGCACATGTACTCAGTGGTCTTCAGACCGGGAGTCTATCCCATGAACCCGGCCTGGCTGACCGGCAGAATGCCGGAAGAGATGCACCGGCATGAACACACGGAAGACCCGGCTGTGTCCAGAGAAGAACAAAAGGGGCAAGCGGAATAAAGAGTAAGTTCAGGGATTAGAGATTTGGGTCTTCTGAGAATTGTTTTTAAGTAAGAGAGACCGGGCTAGGCGGGTTAGATTAGCAAAAATTTAAAGTACTTCGTTATCTATAACCAAAAATTTGAGCCCAGATAATCAGTATAATCAAAATCAACCCCAGGGATAGTGCCAGCCAGCCGAAAAATTTCATCCACTGAACCACAACCGGAGGAAGTGGATCTACCAGCCGTTTTTCCAGCTCTCCGGATTGAACCAATTCCTCATACTCCCGGGGCCGGTCCAATTTGAATTCCTCCAAAGGTACCCGCCCGGTGAACATCACCGTATCCATGGGAAATTTCTCGGGCCGGAAGTGAGTATTGAAAAAATGCACGGTGAATATAAAAGCCACAGCCAAAAGGGCCTCGTCCGAATGAATAATGGTAGCCACATTGATAAACCATCCTGGTAAAATGTAGGTAAAAGTTTCCGGAAACCACAGCATCAGCCCGGTGGTCCCTATGATAGCCACTCCCCAGAAAACCGCAAAGTAATCGAATTTCTCCCAATAAGCCCAGCGACCGTAAGCCGGGCGTGGACCCAAGCCAATAAACCACTTCAAAGTACTCCAAAACTCTATCACATCAGTCTTATTGGGAAGCATGCTATTGGTATCAGAGATAAATTGTTTCCATGTCTTACCTTGTTTTTTCTTTTTTCGAATAAGATAAATAATATGGGCAAAAGAATAAAAGAAAGTTATCACGGCACAGACTCGGTGGATGTATCCGGCCGATTCAAAGCCGCCGAAAAGTCGGGATAACCACTGAGCCCAGCCCAGATAAGAGAATTTCAAAGTCATTCCGGTCAAGGCCAAACCGATAAAGCTGATAATCACCAGCACATGTAAGCGGCGGGGAAATGTATCGAAGCGTAAATACTCTTTTTTATGGTGCTGGAGCTCCAGTTTCCGACGCTCTTTCATAGCCTGAAATGAGCGGGGCATCCAAAGTACAGTATGCAGACCAAAGAAACTCAAAGTGCCAATCAGAAGGATGGTCATAAACCAAAAGCTGTAGAAGAGAGCTGGGTATTTTTTCCGGTCGTGATGAGTAGCATGGGTGAGATATCCGGCAAATCGACGGTGTGAACCAGGATGACACTGAGCACAGGTTTGGACAATGTTTTGCCTGGATAATTTGGACTTGGGATCCCAGGTAGGGAGCACCTCGTGAGCTCCGTGACAGTCGTAACATTTGGCAGCCCCGGTGTAACCTAACTTAGCCACCTTACCGTGAAATGTTTCAAAATATCCTTCGGTGACATCCTGATGACACCGGCCACATTGGCTGATGATGTTAAGCTTGAATCCTTCTTGATCAGTTCTGGTGATGGTATGCGAAGAATGGCAGTCATGGCATAAGGGGAGAGGTTTATCGGTCTTGGATTTTCCGGGGAAATGTATACTCTGCGCAAATAACTCATAAATCCCATGATGGCACTTGGCACAGGTTTGAGCGATGTTGTCCCGGTGAACAGTGGAGGCCGGATCTTTACCGGGGAGCTCGTGATGCGGAGTGTGACAATCAGTACACATGGCCGTCACTACCAGCCCACTTTGCAAAAGCCCTTTGCCATGTATGCTTTCTACATAATTTTTTAAAACCTTCTGCTGCTCCGCTGTAAAACGAACTGCCTGTTTACTCCCTTCCCGGTGACATTGTCCGCACAGATCCGGCACATGGGTGGGATAGGTGGGAGATTTAGGATCACGATGCTCTTTCATATTGTGAACCCCGTGGCAATCCCGGCACCCAGGTGCGTTGAGGTCACCCCGGTTAGTCAGCGTTCCATGAGTGCTGGTGGCATAAGCTTGAACCGCTTCCGCATGACAGATGGAGCAATCCACTTTTGTGGTGATGGTGGCGCAGGGTCTTCTTTGCACTGGACTGGCTCCGGTATGACACTGGGCACAGGCGGTATTGCGATGAATGGAGCTTTTGATCTCCAAAGTATCAATAAAAAGTGAGAGGCTGTCCCGGTCACGAATAGTAAAAAGACCAGGCTTAGCGTGACAGATTAGGCAATCCCGGTTAGACATCCCCAGTTCATAGAATACTTTCCGGACCCGATGCGGGGCATGACAGTCGATACATATAGGAACTTTGTTGGGCTCTTTCTCCCACAGCTCCCCGCGGATCACTTTTTGATGGACCTGCTCGATTAAGCCGTGGCATTTTTCACAGGTCTTGGGAACATTTTCTCGATAGATAGTGGAATGGGGGTCAGTGTGAGGTAGAACGTTGTGAGCAGTGTGACAGTCTGTACAGACTGCGGAAACCGTGAGGCCTTTTTTAAACAACCCCTCTCCATGAATGCTGACCGAATAGTGGGTCAGAATACTGTCCTGAGGTATGTCATAGGTACGGGAGACCTCGGTTCCCTCTTTGTGGCATCTTCCACAGACGAAGGGAACATTATACCGCCCCACTTTAGAATTTGGGGATTGCATCGGAACAATATCATGAGCACCATGGCAGTCCCAGCAGCGGGGAGCCAGTTTAGCTCCAGATTTGACTGCTCGTCCATGCAAGCTGTTACTATATATTTGGGCGACTTGGCTGTGACAGATACTACAATCTACTGGTTGCAGATTTTCAGGATGGGGAATCTCGGCATTGACCAAATCGGTGTGGCAGTTGACACACTCAAGTTGACCGTGGATTGAACCTGCAAATTTCTTTTGGTCAACAAATAAAGATTTGATTTTACCAGCGGTTGTGGTTTTGGTTAACTCTTTATCCTGGTGACAAGTGAGGCAATCGTCGTTGGATAGGGAATGACTTAAACTGAAATTTAAAAATATAAGGAAAACCGCCAACGCATAATTTCTAACGATTCTCATATACTTATTTTCGACTGAAACTCAACGCATCGGTAGAGCCTCGATTACCGGTTTAGGTGCTTCTTCCTCAAAAGCCAAAAGATTATGGCACTGGTCACAATCCTGCCGGATCACTTTTCCATCTTTGGCCTGGTGAGTGTTATCATGACAGCGGAAACAGCCCAAAGAATTTTGATGTCCGATATTGTTAGTATAAGTTCCCCAGATGATTTTCATCTCTGGAAAAACGTTGGAAGAATAAATTTCTTTTAATATTTGGGCAGCCCTGAGTATGTCTTCTTCTTTGGCCACATAGATGTAGGAATAGTTGGTCTGGTAGTACTGAATCAGCCCTTGCTCGATTTTCTCCAGGGCTTCCGGATTGTTAGAGTAACTTTCCCTCAAAAGCTCAACCGAGATTTTTTTAATAAAAGGGAGCTTGGGATTGATTTTATCAGCCAGTAAAGCTTCATCCACAGCCTCTTCTGGCAGGCGATAGATATGGGTGGGCCGGTTATGGCAGTCCATACAATCCATCCTGCGGCTCGGATATTTCAAAACTTGTTCCAAGCTTAAGGATTCCTGGGGAGCAAAATATTCGGTGACATTTCCCCTTAAGTCTTTTAATCTCACCCAGGGAATATTTTGATGTTGTTCATCAGTGGCGATGTAGCTAATTTCGTTGGCAATGTTCATATGCCAGTGAATTCCTTCGGCGATCCCAGAGGCCTTGTCGCCTCCTCCGGTTTTCAACAAGAGCACGGTTTTCAAAGCGGTATTTTTTTCATCTTCCGAGAATTTAGTAATCACTTTCAACTGCTGGCCGTGAAATTTTTGAGGCCAGTGACACTGCTCACAGGTCTCTTGAGCCGGGCGCAAGTTTTTGACTGGGGTGGGAATCGGCTGTTCGTAGGTATTGAAAAGTACGGCGAAAACCTGCCCCACTCCTGAGAGTTTGCTTTTGACAAACCAGGGAGCCCCAGGTCCGATATGACAGCTAACGCAATGTACTCGCGAATGAGGGGATCTGGTATAGGTTATATACTCCGGCTTCATCACCTCATGGCAGATCTGACCGCAGAAAGTAACTGAATCCATAAACTCCACCGCTTTGTAAGTCACCGTGGACATGACCGACAAAAGAATAGCTGTTACAGCCGCAAACCAGGCAAATCTTTTTCTCAAAGAGGGATTATTTAAGTCAATCTCCCATTTGGGCAAAGCTTGTTCTTTGGGCAACCCTTTTTGCAAATGAACTCTTCTTTTTTCTAAAGCTATGCCAAGGGGGATCAATATTAACCCAATCACTAGAAAGGTGGGTAGGATGAGGTAGACCAAGACACCTATATAAGGATTAATATGGAAACCTAGAATATCGATAGCTAGGATGGTGAGGATTAAAACCCCGGAGATTAAAGCAGACAGAAGACCAACGAAACTCAGCAAATTTCTGGAAATTTTGGCAAACAGCCTCTTCATAGTAATAAATCTAATTAACTTTTCTCGCAAAGCAAATTTTTTAGAGAAATTTGTGAAAAGTTTCACATATTATCACAAAAAAATATCATCCATTGTGGTAGGCTTACTTAAGTTTTGAACGGGAATCCAAATCTTTGATTTTAAGATATAGCCCAAAGGCCAAGATTAAAATAATTACGGCTGACCCGCCCAGCCCAATTCTACGCAGCTTTAAATCAAAGAGAGCTTCTTTTCCGGATTGTTGAACCACCTGGGCCTTATTCATTCCTTCCGTTGCCACTTCTGCCACTCTTTCTAAGGATAAGGAGTGAATCAAGCTCTGGATTTTAATTACATCATCTTTAGCCAGATTCAACTCAAATTTGGCCTTGGCCACATCTACCCCGGCCTTTTCTGCCTTTTCCACTAAGTTTTGAGCCAGCCGAATGGAATTTTTCAGAGAATCCAGCTTGGCTTTGAGCTGGAAAGCGGTCCGGTAAGGTTTAGATTCCGAATCAAAATGGCACTGGGAGCAGACTGTTTTATCTCCCACTCCCAGCATGTCGTCACTGGTTTTCATTACCAAATGGTAGTCATGGCAGGTAGCACATTCTGGAAAGCCATTCTCCTTAAAGGCCTGTTTATGGGGAGAGGAGTCAAACAAGTCCCGGTTATTGGAATGGCATTCTCCACAGGCGCTGGCAATATCTCCTAAGCCCGGGGGTGTGGCTCCGTGATTGCCATGACAGTCATTGCAGGCCGGGGCGGAGCGGTCCCGGTTTTTTAGCAAAATCTCTCCATGAACGCTCTGAGAATATTTTTCAAATTGATCATGGGGAATTTTATACGGCTGCATATAACTGGTATTGGCGTGGCAGTTAGCGCAGGTATGAGGGACATTGACATCAAAGACCGGAGAATTGGGATCTGAAACCGGTAAAATTTTGTGAACCCCATGACAAGAAATACAGGTGGCCACCTTTTTGTCCCCTTTTCTTAAAAGCTTACCGTGCACTGAAGTTTTATATAACTGTTCCTGATCTACCCTCAGCTTGGGGTTGTATTTTCTCATAAATTCCACATCTGAGTGACATCTGCCGCAAAATTGAGGTACCTCAGATGTTTTTGGGACACCGACAAATCCCTGGTCCGGATTCATGCTTTCCCAGGGATTCTCCATTCCGATCTTGGGGTTTCCTCCATGACAGCTGTTACAGGAAAGCCCTCGTTGAAAATGGACATCTTTCTTGAAATCTTCCACTATGGCAGAGTTTTTTTCATCCAGGGCCTTATGGCATTCCACACAGGTATTAAGGGAGAAAACCGGTCTATAGCCCAATGCTAAAACCAAAAGCCAGGTCAAAATCAATAGTAACTTTATTCTGTTCATTTTATTCTCAGAGCAGATATCCTAACAAAGTCATGATCAAAATGAAAGCCACCACCATCCATCCCACAGTGACAAAAGGTTTGCTGGATACACCCAAATTAGCTTTCTTATCCAAAAAAGGTACAAAAATTAAAAGTATAAACAATACCGTAAAAAACAAAATTCCCGCCAGCTCCCCTTCCATAAATAAAATTTTAGCCGGTAAAAATTTCAAAGTTTGAAACATAAACACAAAATACCATTCCGGTTTAATACCGGCCGGAGCCGGAGCTAAGGGGTCGGCTTTTTCACCCAACTCCCAGGGGAAAATAGAAGCCAAAGCCACTAAAATTCCCAAAGCCAAAGTCCAACCCAAGACATCTCTTAAGAAAAAATTAGGGAAAAAGGGCATATCCGGAAGAGGTCTCAAGGTAGAATCATTCAAGGGTCGGCTCATTCCATGCTTTTGCACCAGATACAGATGCAACACCAGAATTAATGTAACCGTCATCGGCAAAACCGCTACATGAAAAGCAAAAAAGCGAGTCAGGGTGGCTCCGGATACTTCAGTTCCGCCACGCAGAAAATCCAACAGGAAACCGCCTATTAAAGGGATGACCCCGGCTATCTCGGTCCCCACTTTGGTGGCAAAATAAGCCAATTTGTTCCAGGGGAGCAAATACCCGGTAAACCCGAATCCTAAACTGATAAAGAATAAAAATGCCCCGGAAATCCAGGTCAGCTCCCGCGGTTTACGATAAGCTTTTAAAAAAAAGACCGAGAACAAATGTAGAAATACAGTGAAAATCATCAAATTAGCAGACCAGGAATGAATGGAGCGGACCAGCCAGCCGAATTTAACTTCGGTCATTATAAATTGGACCGATTCAAACGCCTGTTCCGCGGAGGGTCGATAATAAAGCAACAGTAGGATTCCAGTCACCACCTGAACCGTAAACAGAAACAAGGTCATTCCGCCCAGATAATACCAAACCGTGTGTTTGTGTTGAGGAACCGTCTTGTGTAAGAGCAGAGCTTGGACTTTTTTTAAATCGGTTCTTTCGTCCAACCACTGATAGATTTGCCTGAGTCTGTTATCGATTTTCAATTAAGCTATCTTTTTAGCAACTACAATCTCTTTACCCCTGACAAACACAGTAAATTCTTCCAGCGGCCGGGGAGGTGGTCCGGAGATGTTTTTACCATTGACATCATAATGTCCGTTATGACAGGCACACCAGATGTGGGATATATCTGAGCGATATTGAACTGTGCAAGATAAATGAGTGCAGGTGGCAGAGAAAGCTTTAAATTCCCCGGTCGGGGTACGGATTAATATCCCGGCTTTATCTCCAAAGCGAAAAATCTTGCCGGAGTTGGGAGGAACTTCATCCAGATTGCCAGCTACAACAGTGGATGAGGTGGCCTCTGGAAGTTTGGGGGGGATCAAAAATCGGAGCATAGGGTAAACGATGGCTCCCAATAAAGCCGCTCCACCCCCCGAAAGCAGAAGGTTTATAAATCCCCGGCGCGAGAGATGCTGTGAACTTTTTTGTTCCATCACGCTAAATTTATTCACCTATTTTACAAAAACTATATCTGTCTGTCAAGAAAAATTGTAAGCAGCTTATTTTTTGAAAGATTTGAGTTTCTGTTTTCCCTCTCAAAAAACTAAATCTTTTTTCAGAAACGTGATAACAATAATCATAATAGGTTATAAATCATAAAAATTATAGCTGCAAACTTAGAGCAGGTTTGAAATTTTGTGAAACATTCCACTTGCCTGACCCGGTTTTCGTATTTATATTATGTCAGAGAAGAGATGGAAAATTTAAAAAGAAAACAGTGCTGAATATGGGAAAGAGTTTATCGGAAATTATTATTAGCCAGCATTGTCAAAGAGATGTTAAAGCCGGTGAAATTGTACTGACTCCGGTGGATGTTTGTCTTTTGCAAGATGGCACCGCTCCTTTAGCCATTAGACAACTAGAGAAATTAGGCCTAAAAAAATTAGCCAATCCCTCTCGGACCGTGTTTTTCCTGGACCACGCTGCTCCTTCACCCAGACGAGAACTCTCCAATGACCATAAATTTATCCGGGATTTTGTTGCTCAAACCGGTGCCCAATTTTCAGATATCGGAGGAGGAATCTCTCATCAAGTAATCAATGAATATTATGTCAACCCGGGAGATATCTTAATCGGAGCCGACTCTCATACCTGCACCGGCGGGGCACTGTGTGCCTTTTCCACTGGCATGGGTTCTTCGGATGTAGCGGTAGCAATGGGTTTGGGAAAAACCTGGTTGAGAGTGCCGGAGAGTTTCAAAATTGTGGTTAGAGGAGAATTCCCCTTGGGAGTGTATGCCAAGGACTTGATTTTACATTTTATCGGGAAGATTGGGGCGGATGGGGCGACTTACAAAGCTCTGGAATTTTGCGGAGAAACAGTGGAGAATATGACTATGAGCCAGCGCCTGACTTTGTCGAATATGGCAGTGGAAGCCGGCGCTAAAGTAGGCTTGATTGCAGCGGATAAAACCACTCAAAAGTTTCTGAAAGAAATGGGAAGGGGTAATAAATACCGGGAAATAAAACCGGAGAAGGATGCAGTTTATGAAAGGAGTATAGAAATTGACGTCTCCAGACTGGAGCCGCAAATTTCTTTTCCTCACACAGTGGATAATACTCGTCCCTTGAGCCAGGCCCAGGGTGTAAAAATTCAGCAAGTTTTCTTGGGCACCTGCACCAATGCACGCTTGGAAGATTTGAAAATTTTTTATGAAATTGTAAAAGGTAAGAAAAAAAATTCCAGCACCAGAGTGATTGTCACTCCGGCTTCCCGCAAAGTTTATTTGGATGCCATGAAATCAGGGTATATTCAAGCTTTTATGGAATTTGGTGCGGAAGTTTTACCTTCCGGCTGCGGTCCTTGTGTGGGTGTCCACGGAGGCGTGGGGGCAGACGAGGATAACATACTTTCCACTATGAATCGGAATTTCAGAGGGAGAATGGGAAATCCGGAGAGCAATATTTATCTGGCCTCACCGGCGGTCTGCGCTGCCACAGCTATCAAAGGGGAGATTGCCGACCCCAGAGAATTTTTAACCGTTAAGAAAGGCAGTTCTGCAAAAAGTTCAAAAAAGTCATCCAAGCAAAAAAAGAAAAAATAAACCTATGACTCCAAAAGGTTCCGCCTGGAAATTCGGAGACAATATCTCCACAGATTTGATTGCTCCCGGAAGATATTTTCACCTGCGCTCCAATCTGCCGGAGATGGCCAAGCATGTAATGGAAGACGCTGACCCTTCGTTTGCCTCTAAGGTTAACAAAGGGGATTTCATTGTAGGCGGAAGCAATTTCGGTCTGGGTTCCTCTCGTGAGCATGCTCCCACCATTATCAAATTAGCCGGCGTTTCAGCGGTTTTAGCCAAATCTTTCGCCCGGATTTTTTACCGCAACTCCATAAATGTGGGGCTGCCGGTTTTGATCTGCGATACTGATAAAATTCAGACCGGAGATGAACTGGAAATAGATTTAGTAAAAGGAATTATTCTGGACCGGATCAGAAACCTCAAATTAACTTTTGCTCCTTTGCCTAAGGTGATGATTAATATTCTAAATGACGGCGGTCTGGTAGCCCACATTCAAAAACATGGGGATTTTAAGTTGAGCTAAGACTTTCAACTTTGAATTATGACCACTGTGCAAGCTTCTGTCTAAAAGAATTTTTGGATAAAAGTTCTAAAGTCGTCCCTAATTCCCAGAAAATTCTGAAAAACTTGCAAAATTCAAGACTTTCCTTCCGGAGCTTTCAATATACAAGGAGTTATTTTAGCGGGAGACAGGACTCGAAGGCGCCTAAGTTCACCTGCCTTCCAGCTTAATCTATAATAAGTCACATTATCCGTCAACAAGTTAACTATTTTCGGTTACCCACCATAACACAAGAAAATCCAAGGAAAATCAAGCCGGGTGGAAACAATCTGGTCACATTGGTGTAACTCAAACAGATGAAGCCTTCTGGATAATCCAAGAGAGGTTGAACCTTATTTACTAACTCTTATTTTTCCAGTTTTTCTATGAACTCTTCCAGCTTCCTCAACCAGCTTTTCTTCTGGCTTTTTTTCATTACTTCCATGATGTTCAACATCTGCTTTCTGGTGGCTTCTTCCCCCTTCTTGATGTGGTCCAGTCCTTGGTCGAAACCCCAGGACATAGCCTGGGCCGAAAAAGGTCTGATAACCGCGTGGGCTTTTTGCAGACCCTGCTGTGCCAACTGAAAAGCAGAAATACGCTCACAGCGCACCATTACCTCCACCGCATTAAGAGGGGTTTCTCTCATCTGTATCGGTTCCCGGACGTCAACAGCAATCACTACTTCCGCACCCAACTTTAAGGCCTCTTCCACCGGTACCAAACTGGTAACCATCCCGTCCACCAGAAGTTTTCCGTTTAACTGCACCGGTGGAAAAATCAAGGGTATACTGAGACTGGCGCGCACTGCCGCTCTTAAAGAGCCGGAATTAAGAATAACCGGCTCACCGGAATAAAGATCCGTGGCCACTGCGGCAAATTTGGGATTTAAGTCCTCAATCGAAGCATCCGGGAGCAAATCTGAAATCGCCAGAATCATTTTCTTATCCTCTACCACTCCGTAACTTTTTATGGCCTGATAATAAAGATGCAATCTTCGGAAGGTTTCCTGGAGCGAATGCTTTTTCCGACCTCTGGTTGACATGGTAATATATTCCACTTCTACCCCGAACTTTCTGAGATTTTTACTGTCTAAAGCAGTTCGTATGACCTCTTCTACTACCCGGGCATCTCTATACTGACAAAAGAGGGCTCCAATTAAGGCTCCGATGCTGGTTCCCACAACTTGATGGATGGGGAGGTTTATATCCTGAAGAACCTTAAGAACACCCACATGGGCAATTCCCCTGATTGCCCCCCCGCCCAGAACCAAACCAATTTTTTTTTCAGTTTTTTTAGACATCTTAGGACTCGTTTTCTGCAGTTAGTATCGTCCATTTGTGTATTTTCCGTTAATACAAGCGGTTCTAAACGAATCTTTTTCTTGCCGTTTGCCAGAATGCCCAGCCCAGGCTCCTTCTCCGGATGGAAGCCCCGATAAAAAAATTTTTGTAATTATCGTTCTCACTACAGTGGATATTTAAATTGATTTCACCGTGATTAAGTGTCCTTGTTGGGTGCTTGCCAGTTGGACGGTATCAATGTATTAAGAGTTCTTCTCTCTCTGACGATAGATTAATAGTTCAGCATTATCATATGAATTCGCAATTAGCACCATGAAAGAAAATATCTTATTCCGTCCCTGGAGAGAACTTAAACAGCTGCAGGACAGAAAATTACATCATTTTATAACTAATCATCTTTATCCTTTTAGTCCTTATTACCGCGGACTGTTCGATAAAAATAAGATCAAGCCGGATGAGATCAAGACGGTCAAAGACCTTTCAAAAATCCCCTTTACCTCTAAGCAGTCCTTTATCGACTTAATCAAGGAAAATCCCAGCCAAAGTAATCTGGCATTTTTGCTTCAGCCCGATAGCGAAGTTATCAGAAAGTTCCTCCCCAAAAAAGAACTTATGAGATTTCTGTTCTTAGGAGCCGTAAACGGAAAAAACCATCTTAAGGCATGCCTGGAGAAGGAATATAGACCACTCTTTTTGACTGCCACTGCCGGCACCACGGAACTGCCCATCCCTTTTCTGTATACCAGTTTCGACTTAGAGAACCTCAAGGTTTACGGGAAAAGAATAATAGAAGTGCTTGGTATCCAAAAAGACCAGAAAGCAGTAAATGTTTTTCCCTACGCCCCTCATTTGGCTTTCTGGCAGACGGTCTTTGCCGGTTTAGCTGGCAATATCTTTATCCTCAGCACTGGAGGAGGCAAGACCGTGGGTACCGAGGGAAATATCCGCACTCTGCTTAAGCTGAAGCCCCAATTTTTGATAGGTGTTCCCAGCTTCGTTTATCACCTCTTAAAGACTGCCAAAGAGCAGAATCACAGCTTGAGTTTTCTGAATCGAATTGTACTGGGGGCGGCTCGGGTGCCCAAAGGATTTAAGCGAAAAGTATCAGCTTTACTCCATGAAATGGGGGGTTCGGAAGTGAGTGTCATGGGGACTTACGGCTTTACTGAATCTCGCTGTGCCTGGGTAGAGTGTCCCACGGATATAGAAATTTCCAGTGGCTATCACACCTACCCTGACAAGGAGGTGTTTGAGGTGATTGACCCGGAGACCGGCCAGGTCAAAGGGGAAGGTGAAGATGGAGAATTAGTCTATACCAATATCGACGCTCGCGGCACCTGCGTTTTGCGCTATCGCACCGGTGATTTAGTCCGGGGAGGGATTCTGTATTCCCCCTGCCCTTATTGCGGGAGAACGGTTCCCAGAATCGCAAGCGATATCGTGCGGGCTTCCAATATGAAAAATATGCAGGTTTCAAAAATAAAAGACACCCTGGTCAATCTGAATAATTTGGAGTATCTTTTGGAAGATAAGGAGGAGATTGATGACTGGCAGATAGAGATTGTAAAAAAAGACCAAGACCCGTACGAAGTGGACCAGTTGATTCTGTATGTCAGTCTGCTAGACTCGGTTAACCGGCAGGAATTTGCGGCCCGATTAAATCAAGAGGTTCTAGCCAGTTCGGAAATTTCTTTCAACCAGATTAATTTTGTTTCCTCTGAGGAAATACAGCAGAGGATAGAGATAGAATCCGCGGTCAAGGCCAAAAAGATTGTGGATAAGAGACCCAAAATCTGAGTCCTGGAGAAATATAAAATGGGAAGAATCGCTATAGTGGAGGGAGTGAGAACCCCCTTTGTCAAATCCTGGACTCTGTTTGAAGATGTCCCGGCCCAAAGATTGGGCTCTGTCTGTGTTCGGGAGCTTCTGGAAAAAACTCATCTGAATCCAGACTCTGTAGATGAGGTTATCATCGGCACCGTGGCCCAGCCGGTAGAAGCCTCTAATATAGCCCGGGTGATATCTCTTTATGCCGGAATTCCGAAACAGAAAAGAGCCTACACTATAAGCAGAAACTGTGCCTCCGGGTTGGAGTCAGTGACTAGCGCCTTAGAGAAAATAAAATGTGGTGTTGACCGGATAGTAATCGCCGGAGGGACAGAATCCATGTCCAATATCCCCCTGATGTTTGGCAGGGAAACCTCGAAAATATTTATGAAGCTGAATAAAGCCAAGAATCTAGCAGAGAAACTAAAACTTTTTTTGGGCTTGAGACCTCGGCACTTTAAGCCGGTGCCCGGTTTAATCCTGGGACTAACCGACCCGGTCTGCGGCCTGAACATGGGACAGACAGCTGAAGTTTTAGCCAAGGAATTTGGTGTGACCCGTCGAGAGCAGGATGAATTTGCTCTAATGAGTCATCAAAGGGCTGTCGAAAGTCGCCCAAAACTTCAGGAAGAGATTATGCCATTTATCATTCCGTCTAAATTTGACCGAATGGTGGAACATGATAACGGACCCCGTGAGAATATGAATTTAGAGTCACTGGGGAAACTTAAACCTTTTTTCGAAAGGCACACCGGAACTGTCACCGTAGGAAATTCCTGCCAGGTCACAGATGGGGCTTGTGCCCTTCTGGTAATGGAAGAAGAAAAAGCCCGGCAGATGGGTTACCAGCCCTTAGGATATATCCGTGCCTATTGTTACGTGGGAGTGGAGCCTGACAAAATGGGGTTGGGTCCGGCCTACGCCATACCAACAGTTTTGGAAATGGCCGGGCTTAATTTAAAAGAGATAAATTTAATTGAGATTAATGAGGCCTTCGCGGCCCAGGTGCTGGCTTGCCTGAAGCTTTTGAGCTCTAAAAAATTTGCCGAAGAGAATATCTTCAGCCCCGGAACAGTGGGAGAAATTGACCCGAATAGACTCAATGTCAACGGAGGAGCCATCGCTTTAGGACATCCGGTAGGAACCTCCGGCTCCAGATTGATTTTGACTTTGCTGAAAGAAATGAAAAGAAGAGAGGCCCAGTTCGGGCTGGCATCATTGTGCGTGGGCGGCGGGCAAGGGGGTGCCATAATTTTAGAGAGATGAGAGCCTTAAACTTAAAGATAGAAAATAAAATTGCCATTCTTGAATTTGACCAGCCTGATTCCAAGGTCAATTTATTGAATTCTGCTACCATGCAGGAATTAGCCGAGAACATTGACCAGCTGGCCCAAAAATCACAGGGGGAAGTTAAGGCTCTCATAATTACCAGCAAAAAAGAGGGCAGCTTCATTGCCGGAGCCGACATAAAAGAGATAGAGCAAATTCAATGGGCCGCAGAAGCAAAAGAGAAGTCTGAAAAAGGGAAACAGATTTTGAATTCGCTTCAGAATCTCGATCTAATCACATTGGCCGTGATAAATGGGGATTGTCTGGGAGGGGGACTAGAATTAGCCGTGGCTTGTAAATACCGGGTAGCAAGTTTCAGCGACAGAGTAAAAATCGGACTGCCGGAAGTAAAACTCGGGCTGGTGCCGGGCTGGGGCGGAACCCAGCGGCTTCCCAGATTAATTGGACTTACGCAGGCGCTCAAGATGATTTTGTCCGGGCAAAACATCTCTGGTAGAGAGGCGCTAAGAAACGGGTTGGTAGACAGATTATTTCCGGAAGCAAGATTAAAAGAGGAATCTTTCAATTTTGTGCGTGGGTTTTTAGAGGGAACAGAACATATAACAAGAATCCGACGCAAGGGATTTTCGAAAGCTCTGCTTGAAAATAATCCTCTGGGCAGAGCTGTTCTTTTCCAGCAGGTCAAAAAAAATCTCCTCAAAAAGACCAGTGGCTTTTATCCGGCCCCGCTTAAGGCACTGGAGATAATTAAACGCACTTATGGCAAAAGTAATCAGAGCGGTTTCATTTTGGAAAGTGAAATATTCAGCCAGTTGGCAGTAACAGAAGTGTCCAAGAATTTAATAAAGGTATTTTACCTGAATGAGAAGTTTAAAAAATTCCCCTGGGTAAGCGACCAAGTCAAGCAGACCAAGGTAAATAAATGCGGCATTGTGGGGGCCGGTCTAATGGGGGGAGGTATAGCCCACCTTACCAGCTCTCATGACATCCCCACCCGGATAAGAGATGTGAATTTCGAGCCACTGAAAAAAGCTTTAAAAACCGCCCGGGAAATTTTCGATTACTCCTTAAGAAACCGAAAACTAAAAAAGAATCAAGTGGAATATAAAATGGGGTTAATCTCACCTACTGTTACCTATCAGGGTTTTGAAAACACAGATATAGTAATCGAAGCCGTAGTAGAGGACTTAAGTATCAAGCAGAAGGTTTTCAAAGAGCTAAGTCAAATAATTTCCCCTAGAGCCGTGCTGGCCTCCAATACTTCGGCTCTTTCTATCGGCAGGTTGGCTGAAGCCGTTTCGTATCCGGAAAGAGTGGTGGGTTTGCATTTCTTCAATCCGGTTCACCGCATGCCCTTAGTTGAGATAATAAAATCCGAAAAGACCAGCGACCAAACTCTGGCTCAGGTCATAGCTTTTGCCAGAGGACTGGGAAAAACCGTAATCGTCGTCCAAGATAGACCCGGCTTTTTAGTGAACCGAATTCTCTTTCCTTATCTGAATGAGGCTGCCTCTTTGCTGGAAGAAGGAATGCAGATTGAAAAAATTGATAGAATTGCCCGCCGGTTCGGGATGCCCTTAGGTCCTTTAGAGCTGGCTGACGAGGTAGGGATAGATGTGGGATACAAAGTAGCTAAGATATTACAGGATGCCTTCGGGGACAGAATGCGGATTGTCTCAGTCCTTAACAATCTGATACAAAAAGGCCTGCTTGGCAAAAAAAGCGGCCAAGGGTTTTATCTTCATACCGGAAAAAGAAAAATTCCCAACCCCCAAGTCTATAGAATGACGAAAATAAATAACAGGGGGAGAGTTTCTGACCAAGCCGCCCTTAAAAGAATGATTTACACCATGGTAAATGAAGCCGCCAGATGTCTAGAGGAAAAAGTGGTAAACTGTCCGGAGACCATTGATATAGGAATGATTGCCGGAATAGGATTTCCTCCCTTTCGGGCTGGACTTTTAAGATATGCCGATTCGATAGGCATTGAGGCAATTGTAACAGACCTGGTCAACTTCCAAAATCAGTTTGGACAGGAGCGCTTCCGACCCTGTGATTTACTCCTTGAAAAATCCAGGCAAAAGCAGTCGTTCTATACTCATGACTCAAACAGAAAACCGGAGTACGCATGAGCTCAACCCTTTTTGATAAGCAGATTTCCCAGGAAAGCAGAGAATCGCTGGAGTTAGCCGAAGAATCACGCCAGGCAGAATGGCAGCACCCCAGTTTCGTCTCCGGCTTGTTTCAGGGAGCAGTAAATTGGAATTTGATCCATCCCTTTCCGCAGCAGACGGAAGAAGATAAGCAAAAAGGAGACCTCTACTTAAACCGGCTGGGAAAATTCCTAAAAGCTAATCTCAACCCGGAGGAGGTGGACCAAACCAGAGAAATTCCTAAAAAAGTTATCGCCGGACTACGTGAAATGGGAGCATTCGCCCTTAAGATTCCCACCCAATATGGGGGGTTGGGATTCAGCCAGGTGAACTACAACCGGGTTGTTCATCTGGTAAGCAGTTATTGTGCCTCCACCGCCGCGCTTTTGTCTGCCCACCAGAGCATCGGGGTCCCCCAGCCGCTTTTACTGTTCGGAACCGAAGAGCAGAAAAGGAAATATCTTCCCAGATTCAGAAAAGGTGCCATTTCGGCTTTTGCCCTGACCGAAGCGGGAGCCGGCTCGGACCCCTGTATGATGAAAACCACAGCCATTCCCATACAAGACGGGAAGTATTATTTGATCAACGGAGAAAAACTTTGGTGTACCAACGGAAACATCGCAGATGTCATAGTGGTAATGGCCCAGACACCACCGAAGATTGTTAATGGCAAAGAGAAGCCCCAGATCACGGCTTTTATCGTAGAAACCGACAGCCCGGGATTTGAGGTGGCATATCGTTGCAAATTTATGGGTCTGAACGCGATTCAAAACGGAGTGATTCGTTTCCGCAATCTGAAAGTTCCCCGGGAGAATATTATTTTGGCTGAAGGTGAGGGGCTGAGATTAGCGTTTACGACCTTAAATACCGGCCGGCTCACCTTACCTGCTGCAGCCACCGGGCTGAGTAAATGGTCTCTTTGGGTAGCCCGCAGATGGGCCAAAGAAAGAGTTCAGTGGGGCTGTCCTATCGGTGAGCATGAAGCCATTGCCTCCCAGCTCTCCGACATGTCAGCCACTATTTTCGCCATGGAAGCTATAACCTGGCTCACCTCTTTTATGGCTGACCAAAAAAAATGTGACATCCGCCTGGAAGCTGCCATGGCCAAACTGTTTTGTTCGGAACAAAACTGGAAGGTGGTCAATGAGGCGCTCCAGATTAGAGGAGGACGAGGGTATGAATCCGGACCCTCTCTGGCAGGAAGAAATGAAGAGGGCTCTTCTTTGGAACGGGCTATGAGGGACTCCCGGCTGAATACCATAGTGGAGGGGTCCAGCGAAATAATGCATCTTTTTATTGCCCGGGAAGCCCTGGATTCCCACATCAAAAGGATGAAATTTATTTTGGATCCTAAGGTCTCTGCGGCCCGAAAGATAAGGCCGGCTTTATCTCTGGCGCTTCATTATTTCTGGTGGTATCTCAAATTATGGACTCCTGCGTTTTGGCCAAGCCAGAGGAAATTGACTAAACCGCTGGATGGTCATATGAGGTTTGTCACCAGAACCGCCAGAAAGCTGGCCAGAAAACTGTTTCACAAAGTCATATTTCTTCAGCAGAAGCTGGCCTTCAAACAGAATACATTAAATAGATTGGTTGATATCGGAACCGACCTTTTTGTAATCTCTTGTGTCTGCTCTTATGCGGAGTCTCTGCCTGGTCAAAAGAAAGCTGAAAATTGTCGGGAGTTGGCTGATTTTTTTTGCCGGCAGGCCAGAAATCGTATCAAAGGGAGTTTTAAAGAGCTTAGCCGGAATCAGGACAGGTTGTCTAACTTGATTAGCAAAAGAGTGCTGGAGGGAGAGTTGGAATGGCAGGAGACAGATATTATCAGAGGGGGTAATAAGAAAAGCTGATTCTTGCCTTTTGCATGAAACTCTTTCCATCCCAAATAAACTGAGTTAGTTGTAATTCAATTCATATATGGACTAATCTCGGGCAAAATGTAAGTATTGGACAGATTGAAACAAATTACTCCTTCAAAAATTAACTGACGGTCTCTCAGAGAGTAATTCTTCCATAAAAGGTGCGTGACGAGAATTGAACCCAGTTTTCATCTCTTAACTGTCAGTCGGCCGTCAAAACGGTGAATAGCGGTTAGTGATTAGTGAAAAAATAATTCTATTCAGATACCACACTCATTCCGGCGATCCAGCCGGTGGTCCAGGCGCTCTGAAAATTAAATCCTCCGGTAATTCCGTCAATATCCAAAATCTCACCGGCTAAATACAGCCCGGGAGATACCTTGCTCTGCATGGTTTTAAAATCCACTTCCTTGAGGCTGACCCCTCCGCAGGTTACGAATTCTTCTTTGAAAATCCCTTTTCCGCTGACTGTAAAGCGGCCGCTCGTAAGCTCGGATAAAAGTGCACTCATGGCTTCTTTGGTAATATTGGTCCAGGTAATTTCATCCTGAATTCCGATGAACTGAACTAACCGGCTCCAGTAGCGGCTGGGAATAGTGAAAGCCGGTTCGGTGGAAACTCGCTTTTTGCTGTTCTGTTCTTTGTAAGCCAATAACATGCGATATAACTGCTCGGCATTATAATCCGGCAGTAAATTAATTACCAGCACGGCTTGATAGTGGCTCTTATGGAGCATTCTGGCTCCCCAGGCCGAGAGCTTGAGCACGGCCGGACCGCTCAAGCCCCAGTGGGTGATAAGCAAGGGACCGGTCTGCTCCAGCTCGTTCCCCTCACTATCTGTCAAAGTGAGTTTCACTTTCTCAAAACTTATTCCAGCCAGACCTTCTAAGCGTGAATCAGAAATTTTAAATGTAAAAAGAGAGGGAACACAGGGGACAATATTGTGCCCCAAGGCCTCTGCCAGACGATGTCCGTGCGGGCTGTTGCCGGTGGTCAGAAGCACCCGGTCAAAGCGCTCGTGCACTCCGTTGTGAAGCCCTATTTCAAATTGCGGGATATTTTTTGCAGAACTTATATTTTGGATATTTTTCACTCTGGCACCGAGCCGAATCTGTACTCCCAGCTTGCGCGCGGTATTCATCAGGCAATCCACCACGGTTGAGGATTGGTCGGTTACCGGAAAAACTCGGCGGTCCTCTTCGGTTTTCAGCCGAACCCCCTGTTTTTCAAACCAGGCCATGGTGTCACGGGGCTGAAAGCGGCTAAACGGTCCCAGAAGTTCTTTGCTTCCCCGCGGATACCCTTGGGCTAATTCGAGGGGGTCGAAGCAGTGATAGGTGACGTTGCACCTTCCGCCTCCGGAGATGTGCACTTTATTCAAGGGCTGATGGGTGGCTTCCAGTAAAACAATTTCTGCGGAGGGGTTATGGGTGGCGGCGGAAATGGCGCCGAAGAACCCGGCCGCGCCTCCGCCGGCAACGGCTATTCGCACAGGATAAACGGTTCGACTACACCCTCCGTCTTTGCCTTCGGGTATCCCGTAGGGACGCTCACCATGAACCGGCTTGGGTGATGCTGTTTCATAATTGTATTATAAATTTTTTTGACTGAATCGACAAGAGGATATTGATAGGGTGGGAAATGATTCCCGACTGTGAATTGACAGATTTGACAGCGGGTTTTATCTGAAGTATATTTAAGCCACGGCTTATACTGTTTGGCTGGATTAACCAAAATGAACTTTAAAGAGATTGACGGGGAGTTGAAAGGCTGGTTGAAGATGAGTAATTTTAAAGGGAGTTCGAATCTCTGTCCAACATGTTTGAGACAAAGGAATGTGGTGTAAGCGATGCTTGACCCAACAACTATCCTGGAGGGAATACAAACTATACCCGCCTTGAAGAAAATTATCAAGATTTTCACTAGAAACAGTCTTCCCATTATCAGCCTGAAGCATCTTGTAGTAAGGTCGGATTACGCAATTGAACAAATTCTATCGATGGATTTCGGACGTATTTATGAGCAATTCAAAGCTAAAAGAATATATCTGCAAGAGAATTCGATATTCAAGTTTTTGAAACAATACTATAGACCACACAAAAGAATTAATTATTATAGCTCTTGGGATTCTTCCCCACTAGTCAATATGCAAAAACCAACGGTTAATATGCTTGAGATTCCAATTAGTTACAATAAATTGATAGAGTTGTCGCAGAAATATGATAGTAAGGTCACCGGATTGATTGTCGATAATTTTGCACAAAAAGCTAAAGAGTTGCTACCGAAAGAGTTCTGCAAAGTAACATATATTCTTGACAGTATTGCTGAATGCGACGGTGGCACAGCAGGAATAACTGAGATAATTGAATTCAGGCCTATCAGGTTTGTGTTACTTTATTTAGTAAATATATCAGAAAAACCAGTAAGGATTTCTAACTATTCTGGAACTATGTATCATACTAATGAAGTGTTAGAGTATAGAAAATTTTCATCTGAGCACGGCGATACTTTCCACACAGACAATTTGCCCCCAATCATTCTTGAGAAGGGAGACTCTCTTTTAATCCCCGAATACGTTCTTATGGCACCGATGGAAGATTATTTGACAAACAACGAAAATGTGGTACAAAACGATTATTTTAATTTTGAGAATTACTGTTACAAACAAGACGAGATTAGAGATCCTGAACGATATTTTTTAATTGGACCATCTCTAACAGTCAATCGAATATCCATTGACCAAAATGAAGAGGAGGTTCACAAGTTCGACTTATCTAACGTCCTATCAGTCTCCGAATTTTTCGAGTGTGGCTCCTGTCCTTATATTTTTGGATATAAAGCTGGGAGTTTTCATTACATCACAGACATTTTGACAAAGAGCCCTGATGTAGTTAACATTCAGAATTATGAAGACGTGCTCATTGCAGAGATAGAGCACGAAACTTCGGAGATAGAGCGTGCAATTCTTTGTAACGGCCTAACAGAGAAAGAAGTCATTAATAACAGATCTTTATCTTTGGGGGACTCAATATTAATAAAAAATACAGATAATAGCCCCAGGTTCATGATATCCGGAAAGTATTTTGCTAAGAAGAATGTACCCAAAAGTGATGCTGTCTTATTATGGAAATTCCAAAATATCAAAAGGTATCTGCACTACTTGAACTCAACTGGTATAGTTAGATAAACATTTTTTATGTTCCGTCTGGAGCTACTCCTGACGGTCAGCAGGGTTCAGGACTAGGTCCTGACACAACAAATTAATTTGCCATTTCCCCTCAAAAACCTTATATTATCCCCAGATAAAAACCTTTAAACCGTTACACCACTTTTAAGGAGGAACCATGAGTAACTCAATTTGTCACATCGAAATCATGACCACCGACCTGAAAAAAGCGGAGAAATTTTACTCCGACCTTTTCGGCTGGAAAGTAAATTCCGATGCCATGGGAGACGGCAAATACTCTCTATTTGAAGCCCCCAAGCCGCCCCACGGAGGAATCGCCAAAGTCGATAAAGTAAACCCCGGCAACAACCTGATTTTTTATGTGGAAGTCAGCGACATCCCCGGAACTTTAACCAGAGCCGAATCCTTAGGTGCCAAGACCGTGACACCCAAGACCGAAATTAACCCGGAAGTCGGCTGGTTCGGCAATTTCAGAGACCTAGACGGTAACCTGATCGGGCTTTACACCGGCGCCCAGAAGTAAATTAAATGTTTAGGGTTTGTGTCATTCTGAGCGCAAGCGAAGAATCTCAAATTTTACAAACGAGATCCTTCACTTCGTTTAGCCTGAGCTAAGTCGAAGGGTTCAGGATGACCAAGAAGAAATGAAGCGCACCGCTACAACTTTTTTACCTTTATTATTTCTTTTCTTCTTTACAATTAATACTTACTCTTCACAGAAGAAAACTGCGCCTTCTTTGACCATGAAGCAGATAGCCAATGCCACGCTATTTATAGACTTTAACGGAGAGGCCAATAAGCAAAAAGTAAAATTAATAAATGGACATTATGAGAGACGTAAGAAAGGGTCTGACACTCTGTCGGTAGATTTGACTACCTGGGTTAAATTTACCGACCTGGATAAAGATGGTTCCCAAGACGCTGCCGTGATTTTTGTCTGGAGCAAAGGGGGAGAGGAGATTTTTTATGAGTTAGCCGCACTTCTGAATAAAAAAAGGAAACCGGTTCAGGTTTCCTCTGCTGATTTGGGAGATCGGGTGGTGATACAAGCTCTGGATGTTTCTGCTGATACCGTTTTTCTGAATATGCTTACCCGCGGCAAGGGGGATGCAAACTGTTGCCCTACTCTGCCGGTGAAACTAAAATATTTGCTTGAATCTTCTGGCTTGACGGAGCAGACCGATTATGTTGGACTCTACCGAGGAAAAGCAATACGGAGTTATGGTGTAAGAGAAGGTCTGGAGATGTCTATTAATAGTGACAGTAGCGTAAGTTTAATATTACCTGCCATTGATCTAGAACCAACGGTAAGAAAGACAGGCAAGTGGTATAAAAAAGGAGATGGAAGTTTACTGGTTGATTTTACTGAATGGAGCGCAGATGAGACCGATTTAATTTATTTCAGATTTTTGAATGGTAAGCTTACCTCCATGTTTCTTAATCAAAATTTTTATTGGGATGGGGATTTGGAATTTGAAAGAGTAAGTGAATAGCTTGGTATTGAGTCAGTTGACTTTTTTCTTCCGTAGCTTAAATTACTAATCCAAAAATTTCGGCCCCATCGTCTAGTGGCCTAGGACGGGTGGTTCTCAGCCATCAAACCCGGGTTCGACTCCCGGTGGGGCTAAAAGTTCTGTAAAACTGAGAAAGGGCAGTCCATTACTCCCTTGGTTGACTTCTATACAGTAAATTTTAAATCGGGGGATTTCTTGAAAATTTACGCTGTGTGCCACATTTTGCCGCTCACTTTTGCTTGACAATTTTAATATATAATATAAATTAGTTTTTAATATTTCACAGTTTGTTTCTGATTAATTTTGAAAATAGAGGATTAAGAGGTGGCCAAAACACGTAACTAATAGCGCTATGCATTTTTTAACCATTAACCAAAAAAATCTTGACCTTTTAACTAATAAGGAGAAAAAATGACAGGAGAATACAGCTTTCAGAAAAACAGTAATTTGGTTAAGACTAATTCGATTCTCAAGCCAAATTTGACAAATTTTGTTTCACTAGGGTTAGCCCTTATCTTATTTCACTTGTTTTCCCCCTCGAATGCTTTTGGGCAATTATCCGGTACTAAAGTTATCGGCTCAGGAGGGGATTATGCCACTTTTGCAGCCGCGGTCAGTGCTTTAAATTCTCAAGGCGTCGGGGCTGGGGGAGTTACCTTTAATGTCAAAACCGGGACTTATAATGAACAGATTAGGATAGGTAATGTTTCCAATACTAGTGCCTCCAATCCGGTTATTTTCCAATCTCAATCAGGCAACCGGGCTGATGTTACGCTTCACTATACGGCCACTGGCGCTGCTACCAATTATGTGGTTAAGCTGGACAGTTCTGACTATGTCACTTTCCAGAAACTGACTATTAATGCCACTGGGACAACTTATGCCAGAGTATTTGAGTTAGCCGGAGGAGTGACTAATATTACCATCGCCAACAATGCCATTTCTGGTCTTTCTACAACTTCCAATGCGGCTAACTATTATCTGATTTATAGTGATAATTATAATAACTCTAATATTCAGATTAGCGGAAATAATTTTGTTAATGGAGGCTGGGGTATAGTCCTGTATGGAGTTTCTAATGCTGTTCAAACTACCGGTACCCGAGTGTTGAATGATACTTTTTCTACCGGATACGGAGGAGTGTATTTGCAGTATCACAAGTCAGCTTATATAAATGGGAATGTGGTTACTACAGGGGCTTATGGGATACAGAGCTATGATTGTGATGATAGTTTGCAGATTCAGAAGAACAGGATTAATGTGCCTGCTAATGGTTATGGTATTACGGTTCAGTATTGTGATGGGACACAGTTTGGGGGGAAGGGTTTGATAGCTAATAATTTTGTGCATATAGGAGGTAATAGTACAGCTTATGGGATATACTTGGAGACTTGTACTTGGCAGAATGTGTATTACAATAGTGTTAATATTACCAGTACTTATACAGCTGGGGGATTAGCATTTTATCCTAACAATGGTGGGAATCTAAGTGTTCGGAACAATGTTTTTGCTAACAATGGCGGTGGGTATGCCTATTATGTGAATACACCTGGCGCTGTTTCTAATTCTAATTATAATGATTTGTATAGTCCGGGGAGCTATTTGGCTTTCTGGAGTGGGGATCGCAAGGATTTGGCGGCTTTTAAGACTGCCAGTAGTAAAGATACTAACTCGGTTTCTATTTATCCCCAATATTTGTCAAGTACTGATTTGCATCAAGCTTCTCCCTGGATAGACAGTGCCGGCACTCCCTTGAGTTTAGTGACCGACGATATCGAGGGACAGGCTCGGGATGCCAACAAGCCGGATATAGGAGCAGATGAGTTTGTGGCAGCCCCTTCGAGTTTGACACCTTTGTCCGGGACTTATAGCATTGGTTCTGTTTTGTCAGCTGCTGCGGATTATCCTACTTTAGCTGGGGCGGTGAATGATTTAGTTTTAAAAGGGGTCTCTGGTCCAGTGACTTTTAACCTTCAAGATGGGAATTACAATGAGCAGATTGTTTTAGTGAACGTTCCCGGAGCCAGTGCCACCAACACTATTACTTTCCAATCCCAGACCAGCCGGGGAAATGTAATTATTTATTATTCAGCTAGTAGTGCTGGAAGCAATTATGTGGTAAAACTTAACGGTGCAGATTATATTACCATTCAGAATCTGACTTTGCAGGCTATAGGTACATCTTATGCGCGGGTGGTGGAGTTTTTTGGGGGTGTGGATAATGTAAAGATTTTGAATAATGTGTTGACTGGGTATACCACCACTTCTAGTTCTGCTAATTATTATCTTATGTATTGTGATAATGCTTATACTGCTAATCTTCAGGTTAATGGGAATACTTTTAGTCAGGGGGGTTGGGGAGTGGTTTTGAATGGTCTTAGCAATGCGGTTCAATCTACCGGTACGCGGGTGCTGAATGATACTTTTTCTACCGGATATGGAGGTGTGTATTTGCAGTGGCATGATTCACCTTATATAAATAGTAACGTAATTACTACCGGTACTTATGGGATATACAGCTATGATTGTGATGACAGTTTGCAGATTCAGATGAATAGGGTTAATGTGCCTGCTAATGGTTATGGTATAGATCTGTATGCTTGTGATGGGACCCAGTTTGGGGGCCAGGGGCTGATTGCTAACAACTTTGTACATGTTGGGGGGAACAGCACCGCTTATGGTATTTACCTCGAGAGTTCGGTTTATCAGAATGTGTATTACAACAGTGTTAATATTACCAGTACTTATACTGCTGGTGGCTTAGCTTTTTATGCCAACAATGGGAACAACATTCGTGTGAGGAACAACATATTTGCCAACAACGGTGGTGGTTATGCTTATTATGTGAATACACCTGGTGCCATCTCTAATTCTAATTACAATGATTTGTATAGTCCGGGGAGCTATCTAGCTTTCTGGAGTGGGGATCGCAAGGATTTAGCGGCTTTTAAGACTGCCAGTAGTAAAGATACCAATTCAGTTTCAATTTATCCCCAATATTTGTCGAGTACTGATTTGCATCAGTCCTCTCCCTGGATAGACAGTGCTGGGGTACCTTTGAGTGGTTCATTTTCGGTGAATCAGGATATAGATGGAGATGCCAGAGATGTCAACAAGCCTGACATAGGTGCCGATGAGTTTGTGGCAGCACCTTCGAGTTTGACTCCACTTTCTGGTTCTTATACTATTGGATCTCTTTCCAAGACCACCTCACCAACTGCAGATTATCCTAATTTGACGGATGCAGTCAACGCCTTAGTCTTGAAAGGAGTCTCTGGTCCAGTGACTTTTAACCTTCAAGATGGGAATTACAATGAGCAGATTGTTTTAGTGAACGTTCCCGGAGCCAGTGCCACCAACACTATTACTTTCCAATCCCAGACCAGCCGGGGAAATGTAATTATTTATTATTCAGCCACAGGTGCTGGGGATAATTATGTGGTGAAACTAAGAGGAGCAGATTATATTACCTTCCAGAATCTAACCCTGAATGCCGTCGGCGCTTCCTATGCTCGGGTTTTTGAATTATTTGGGGGAGTGGATAATCTCAAGATTGCCAACAACCTGTTGGTGGGGTATGCTACTACTTCTAGCTCGGCTAACTATTATCTCATCTTTTCAGATAACTACTATAACGGTAATATTCAGATTACCGGCAATACTTTTAGTCAAGGGAGCTGGGGTGTGGTTTTGTATGGGCTTTCAGGTACTGTTCCAACTACCGGCACCCGAGTACTTAACGATACTTTTTCAACTGGCTATGGAGGTTTATCTTTGCAGTATCATAAGTCGGCTTACGTTAACGGAAATGTCATTAATCCCAGTGCCAACTCTGGGTATGGAATAAATGTTACTGACTGTGATGACAGTCTGCAAATTCAAAAGAATAAGATCAACCTGCCTACTAATGGTTACGGTATCATTGTTCAGAACTGCGATGGGACTCTATTGGGAGTCAAGGGGCTAACCGCTAACAACTTTGTCACAGTGGGAGGAAACAGCACAGCATATGGAATTTATTTAGAAGGATGCACCTATCAAAATGTGTATTATAACAGTGCTAATATTACCAGTACCTATACCGCCGGTGGAATAGCTTTTTATGCCAACAACGGTGGGAATATCAATGTGAGAAACAATATCTTTGCTAACAATGGCGGAGGATACGCTTATTACTGCAATACTCCTTCGGCTGTAGCGACTTCGAATTACAACGACTTATACAGCCCTGGTAATTATCTGGCTTTTTGGACCGGCAATCGCAGAGATTTAGCGGCTTTCCAGACTGCCAGTGGCAAAGACACCAATTCAGTTTTTATTTATCCTCAGTTCCTTTCTGCTACTGATTTGCACCAGGCCTCTCCCTGGCTAGATAGTGTGGCTACTCCAATTACTGGATTAGGAGGAGTAACTTCTGACATTGATGGTGATGCCCGAGATGCCAATAAGCCCGATATCGGAGCGGATGAGTTTGTGGCAGCACCCTTGAGTTTGACACCTCTTTCGGGGGCTTACAGCATAGGTTCTGTTTTAAGTGCTGCGGCGGATTATCCAACTTTGGCAGTAGCGGTAAGTGACTTGATTTTAAAAGGTGTATCAGCTCCGGTAACATTCAACATTCAGTCAGGCAGTTATAATGAACAGATCAGCCTGGTTAGTATCCCAGGTGCCAGTGCCACCAATACCGTGACTTTTCAATCCCTGACTGGGAATCGGAATGACGTGACCATTAGTTATTCAGCTTCTGGCACAGGTGACAATTATGTAGTCAAATTATCTGGAGCAGATTACCTTACCTTTCAAAAATTAACGCTCCAAGCAACAGGTACTTCTTATGCTCGGGTTTTTGAATTAGCTGGAAGCGTAGATGAAGATAAAATTTCTAACAATCGCATTATTGGTTATTCCACCACATCTGGTTCCAATCAGTATGCTCTGGTTTATTCGGATAATTCTTATACCAGTAACATTCAGATAAATGACAACACCTTGGGTCAAGGGGGTTGGGGAGTGATTATGGTAGGGGTTAGCAATGTAGTCCAATCGACGGGCACCAGAGTAACCATTGATACTTTTGTTACCGGATATGGAGGGGTGTATTTGCAGTATCAGGATTCTCCTTACGCCAATGGGAATGTGATAACTTCCAATTCTAGAGGGATAGAGGTTTACGATTGTGACGACAGTCTTCAAATTCAAAAAAATAAAATCAGTGTGACTAACCCTGGCTATGGCGTATATCTTTATGCTTGTGATGGAACTCTACTTGGGGGAAAAGGGTTATTATCTAATAACTTTGTACATGTGGGAGGAACCAGTACGGCTTATGGTTTTTACATAGAAAGTTCAACATATCAGAATTTATATTACAACAGTGTCAACATTACTAGTACCTATACAGCCGGTGGAATTGCTTTCTATCCCAATAATGGTGGAAACATCAATGCCGTAAACAACGTATTCGCTAACAGCGGCGGAGGTTATACTTATTATGTCAGCACTCCTTCAGCTGTGGCTACCTCTAACTACAATGATTTTTATACTACTGGTACTAATTTAGCTTATTGGACTGGTGATAGAACCGATTTAGCTGCATTGAAAGCTGTCAGTGGCAAGGATGTCAATTCCATATCAGTCAATCCAAAATTTCCTTCCAATATAAACCTACACACCGGACAACTACTTTTGGATAGCACCGGCACCCCGTTGGCTTTAGTAACCGAAGATATAGATGGAGAAATCCGAGACTTAAACCGTCCGGAAATAGGGGCGGATGAGTTTTATTGTCAGGCTAAACCTGGAGATGCTGATGGTAATAATCAAATACTTTTGCCAGACATCATAAGGATTATTAATTTTCTCTTCAAATCACAACCAGCTCCCACCCCATTGTGCCGAGGTGATGCCAATGCTGATGGAAAAATTTTGCTGCCAGACATTATATATATTGTCAATTTCCTTTTCAAAGCCGGAGCAGCACCGGTTAAAGTTCCGGTGTGCTGTTTGTAGAAAGAAGTGAGGAGAGGGCTGGTATTGGAAACAGTCCTCTCCGGCCAAGGTAGACTGACATCACCAAATCCCACCCTTATCTTGAAAACAGAAATCCCAGTAGCGAGATTTTTTGAAAATTTCCTAAGTAATTAGACTAAAAAATGCTTAAAGATCCTAATTATGACAGCATAAATTCCAGTTTAAAAGTTCTACCTATTGTATGTTGCGGGCTAATTTTAGGGATTAGGGATCAAGGATTAGGGATTGGTGATGAAGATTTCGGTCAAGGTTAAGCCAAATTCAAAAATTGAAAAAGTTGAAAAAGCCGAGGGTTTCTGGCTAATTTACGTCAAAGAACCTCCCCAAGAGGATAGAGCCAATCTGGCTGTCATAAATCTGCTTTCAGAATATTTCAAAGTTCCCAAATCCAGAATTTCCATTTTAAAGGGGAAAAAATCCAGACAAAAAATTGTGGAGATAGTAAATTCTACCTCCTAAAGCTCTCAAACCCAAACTTATTTTACCAAAGTACTTCTAACCTTTCTGATTCCAGAAATAAGCCAACTTATTTCATAATTTTATCAGAAATGATGGGTGGAACCCCATACTTTTACCTGAGTTTATGGAAGCCACCACATAAACCAAATCAGGCAGTCGTCCGATAAAAATACCAGCTAGTTTTTACAGGGTCTCAAAATTTCGACTTACATTTTAGTAGGAGGGCTTAAATGACAGGCGAAGAAATCTGCCGTAAGCTGGAGGATTTAAAAAGTCAGGGAGCAAATTTAGAGAAATTATTATCCAGTGCGGTAGAGCTGTTGCATAACTCCAATTCTCGCTTCGACTGGACCGGGATTTATGAACTTTTCCCGGACAATGTCTTGCGCCTGGGACCTTTCATCGGAGCCCCTACCGAACACGTCTTCATCGCCGTCGGGAAAGGAGTCTGCGGAGAGGCTGTGGCGAAAAAACGGAACATCAACGTCCCGGACGTATCCAAAGCTCCCAATTATTTAGCGTGCTCTGCTTCCACCAAATCAGAATTGGTGATTTTGATTCGAAGGGGAGAGACCATCTTTTCCCAGATTGATATTGACAGTCACAGCTACAATGCCTTTGACCCGGAAACAGTCCAGCTGGTGGAAAAAGTGGCGGACTGGTTAGCCAATGCCTATCAGGAGCATTTTACATCGCATTCAAAAACATCTTCCAAAACTTAAAATTTCCGACCAATTTGGCCCATGCAGACTCAAACTAAAAACCACCCAGATTTAGCCTTAGAACAGCTGAGAGATAAACTCAAGGAAAACGAGAGATGGTTTCGCACCTTAGATAATCAAGTCAGAATATTAGAAAGGGAGAGGCAAAAACTTTTGGCTCTGGTTAACAACACCGATGCCGGGTATTTGGTGGTGGATACTTCTCTGAAAATAACCTGGACCAACGAAGCATTTGTCAAGCGCTTCGGCCCCGATTTACACCTAAGCTCCATTCTGGGTGCCAAATGCAATCAAGTCCTGTGTAACCAGTCCCACATCTGTGAGGTCTGTCCGGCTCCCAAGACCTTTATCTCTGGAGGAGTGGTGCATTACGAGGTCCGCCTGGATCTGGGAGGGGAGCCGCGCCAAATCTATGTTACCGCCATGCCTATCAAGTCCCCGGAAGGGAAAATTTCAGAGGCCTTCATCATGCTGCAGGACATCACCGATCTGGAGGTTTTGCGCCGCTCACAAGATGCGGTAAAAAATTCAGAGCAGCAGTTGAGAATCGTGCTGGAAACTGTGGGAGAAGGGATCGTAGCTATAGATTCTGCCGGTAATATCCTAATGGTTAACCAAGAGATTCAAAATATATTTGGTTATAGTAAAGAAGAACTGATAGGACAAAAACTGCAGATGTTAATGCCAGAGAAATATCGCTCGGCTCACGCAGCGGGTATGAAAAAATATTTAGGAACCGGGATATCCAGAGTTTTGGGGAAACACCTGGAATTTGAGGGTCTCAAAAAGGATGGGAGTGTATTCCCGGTAGAAGTCAGAATCACAGAGACTAGATTGGGAGAGAGTTTAATTTTCATCGGAGCTCTGCGAAATATCACCGAGCGTAAAAAAGCAGAGGAGGGACTTAGAAGCACACTATCCTTGCTTACAGCTACCTTGGAATCGACCGCGGATGGCATTCTGGTGGTTGACCAGGAAGGGAAAATCGTGAGTTTTAATCGAAAATTTGTGGAGATGTGGCGCATCCCCAATTCTGTAGTGGCTTCCAAAGATGACAACCAGGCCCTGGAGTATGTCTTGGACCAGTTACAAGACCCCCAAGGATTTCTCAAAAAGGTCAGAGAGCTGTATGCTCATCCAGAAGCTGAAAGTTATGATATTCTGGAGTTTAAAGACGACCGGGTGTTCGAGCGCTATTCCCAGCCGCAGCGGATAGCCGGCAGGAGCGTGGGAAGAGTATGGAGTTTTCGGGATATCACCGAGAGTAAACTGGCCGAGGAGGCCTTGCGTCAGAGCAAGGAGCAACTGCTGCAGTCCCAGAAAATGGAAGCCATCGGAAGATTGGCTGGAGGGGTGGCACACGATTTCAACAATCTTCTGACGGTTATTATGGGACGCTGCCAGCTTTTGTTAAGAAAATTCGGAGCAGAGGAAACCTTAAACCGGGATATCAATCTAATTCTAAGTACTTCAGAAAGAGCAGCGCTTCTGACCAAACAGCTTCTGGCTTTCAGCCGTAAACAGTTGCTGCAGCCCAGAGTTCTGGATTTAAACGAAGTGGTTTCGGATATGGATAAGATGTTAAGAAGAATGATCGGTGAGGATATTGAACTGGTTACAGTTTTAGCCAAGAATTTAGGAAAAGTAAAAGCTGACCCGGGACAGGTCAGCCAGGTAATTTTAAACTTGGTGGTCAATGCCAGAGATGCCATGCCCAGCGGGGGTAAGCTGACCATCGAAACTGCTAATGTGGAGATATATCAGAAAAATCAGCATCTGCACTCGGGCAGAGAGGCCGGCTCCTATGTAACCTTAATCGTTAACGACATCGGCTCTGGAATCGAACCGGAAACCCTGCCGCAGATTTTTGAGCCTTTTTTTACTACCAAAGAGAAAGGACAGGGGACCGGTTTGGGCCTGGCTACAGTCTATGGAATCGTAAAACAATCCGGAGGTCATATTTCTGTCAGCAGTCTGCCAAAGCAGGGTTCAACTTTCAAAGTTTACCTGCCCAAAGTAGAAGAAACAGTTGAGCCCAAAGCCCGAACTTCCGAGAAAGTCAAACAGAAAGGCGCCTTGGAAACAATTCTTCTGGTTGAGGATGAGTCGGACGTGCGGGAATTAATCGGAGACCTTCTGCGTGAAAACGGTTTCACGGTCCTGGAAGCCGGACACAGCGGAGAGGCGCTGGAAATCTGTCAAAAGTTTGAAAAACCGATTCAGCTGCTTTTGACTGACGTGGTAATGCCCCAGATGAGCGGGCCGGAATTGGCTAAGCTTCTTTCCCAGATGCGGCCGGAGATGAAAGTTCTGTTTATGTCCGGCTATACCGATACTGCAGTGGTTAATCAGGGCTGGCTGGCCCCCGGAACGGCCTTCCTGCAGAAACCGTTTACCCAGGAGATTTTAGTCAACAAAATCAGGGAAGTGCTGGATCACCAGCCTGCGGGTAAGTAATTTTTTCTCTTCAGTTAAAGCAATTTTTCACCCATTTTAAGTCTGACCGCTCACCTTCTTCTCTTGACACCTGTTTATCTTTAATATATTTTTGATAAACTTATTTAATTAGAACAACTCGAAATTTATTTAAAGCAAAAAGTTTTCTTTTGGAAAGGAATCTTTATGCAACCGCGTAAAATACTTCTACTGTTATTCTTCATTCAGATATTCTGTTGGACTGCTCCCAATCTGACGCTGGCTCAATATGCGGAAGGTGTGGCCAAGGTTCATTACGCTCCCAGCCGGACTTACGACATCCTGCATATGAAATTAGAAATCTCTTTAGATGAAATTAGGAAAACGGTTTACGGAAAAGTTGCTTATACTTTGACTCCCCTGAATAATAATTTAAAAGAGATTGTTTTGGATTGTGTGGATTTAACAGTCACCAAAACATATTTAGCGGACGGAACTAATCTGGCTTTTGAAAATTCTAATGTGAAACTGAAAATCAAACTTCCCCAGGCCAAAAATTCAGACGACCGGATTACTCTGACCATCGAATACAGCGGCTCACCCAAAATGGGGCTGTATTTCATCCAGCCGGACAAATCATATCCTCACAAGCCCTATCAAATTTGGTCCCAGGGGGAAGATGAAGATAACCGCTATTGGTATCCGGGTTACGATTTTCCCAATGATAGATTCACCAGTGAAATTATTGCCACAGTCAAAAATAATTTCACAGTTATTTCCAATGGAAAATTGGTTTCAGTCACGGAAGATAAAGAAACCGGGAGCAAAACTTTTCACTGGAAAGAGGATGTACCGCATGTGAATTATCTGAATTCCATTATCGTGGGGGAATATCAGGAGATTAAAGAGGATTTTGACGGCGTTCCGGTTTTATATTATGTCCCCAAAGGTCAAGAGGGGTTGGCCAAGCATGCTTTCTCCAAAACTATGGATATGCTGAAATTTTTCTCGGATAAAATCGGAGTCAAATACCCTTATGAAAAATATGCCCAGACCACCATCACTGATTTTATGTGGGGAGGGATGGAAAATATTTCGGCTACGACTTTGACTGAAAGAACTCTGCATGACCGGATTGCTCACTGGGACGTGAAATCAGAAGGTTTGGTGGCGCATGAGCTGGCCCATCAGTGGTGGGGTGATTTATTAACCTGTAAAGACTGGTCCCAGGCCTGGCTGAATGAAGGGTTTGCCACTTATTTCGAGGCCTTATTTATCCAGCATGATTTGGGAGAGGAAGAATTCCAACTGGATATGCAGGGTTCCAAGGAATCTTACTTAGATGAAGATAAAAATGATTATCGCCGGCCGATAGTTTATAACCTTTATGCGGAACCGTTCGATTTGTTTGACAGCCATACTTATGCCAAAGGGTCCTGGGTCTTGCATATGTTGAGGTCTTTCTTAGGAGATGAACTATTCTGGAAAGGGATTAAGCACTATTGTAACAAACATAGGGAACAGTGCGTGGATTCCCATGATTTTCAGAAAGCCATGGAAGAAGCCACCGGGCAAAATCTGGATTGGTTCTTTTCGCAGTGGATTTACAAAGCCGGGTATCCGGAATTTGAAGTAAAATGGAGCTGGGAGGATTCTTCCAAAACTGTGGTGGTTTCTATTTCTCAAAATCAAAAGACAGATTCTTTAACACCGATTTTTCAGATGCCGGTGGAGATTGCTTTTACTACTAATCCAGGTCGAACTGTAAAAATCATTAACATCCAAAATAAAGAGCAAGAGTTTTACTTGCCTTTGGATTCTCGACCGTTGATGGTGGAGTTTGACCCAGAGAACAAAATTTTGAAAACAGTTGATTTCGAAAGGTCAACCGAAGAGCTATTATATCAACTGCAAAACTCTCCCCGTTCCTGGGAACGCTCTGAGGCCTGTCAGGTATTGGCTAAAAGAGGGGGAGAGAAAAATATTTTACAGACGCTGGAGAAAGTTTTATCCGAAGATAAGTTTTATGCTGTTCGTCAAGCAGCAGCTAAAGCTTTAGGTGAGATAAAACTGAAAGAAGCTAAAGCGATTTTAAAAAAAGGGCTGTCAGACCCGGACTCCAGAGTCAGAAGAAGCGTGATTTCTGCTTTGGCTAAGTTTAAAGATGAGCCGGATGTGGCTGAAATTTTGTATAAGCAGTTTAAATCCGATTCCAGCTACTATGCCAGAGCAGAGGCCTTGATTTCTTTGGGGAAGACTAAGGATAAAAAAGTTTACAGCTGGATTCTGGAGGGGTTGAAATATGATTCGCACAATGACGTGATTCGGGCTTCGGTTTTTGAGGCTCTGGCGCAGTTGGATGATTCCAAGGGGATTGGTCTGGTAAAAGAATATTCTGCGTATGGAAAGCCATTAGCAGTGAGGAATTCAGCAATTTGGGCTTTGGGGAAACTGGCTAAGGGGAAGGAGAGTGTGATGGCTTCCAAGACTTACAGCAAGCAGGAGATCAGGGAATTTTTGGAAAATCTTTTGTGGGACCCGCTGTTTAATACTAGACGGGCGGTTGTAGGCGCTCTGGGAGATTTGGGTGACCCGGAGGCGATTGCCGAGCTGGAGAAATTTGTCGAACGGGAGCTGCAGTATCGTCTGAAATCCGATGCCCGTAGGGCTATCCGAAAAATCAGGGAAGGGAAGAAGGGAGAGGTGGATTTGAGAGGATTGAAAGATAAAGTTGCGGAATTAGAGGAGGAGAATAAGGGGATGAAAACGAGATTAGAGGTGTTGGAAAGGGAGGTTTCGGAGAAGAAGTAATTTTAATTATTCCATAGGTATTCTCCTGACAGAAGTGTGAGTGTCGGGAGTAGCTCCTACACACCAAAAAAAGATAGAGAAAACTTGACATTTCTCCTGATCCCTCTTATAATACCATAGTAAGATTTAAAGACTGGGGAGTCAAAAATTTTGATTTTTAAATTAATAATCCAAGGGAGGATTTCTATTTTACCTTCTAAGCTCAAGATATCTAAGGTAATCGGAATAATTATTCTAACAGCATTATGCCTTTCCTGTAGTACCACCAGATGGCACTCCCGTATTTATGAACCAAGTCAATATAAAGAGATTGATACCGCAGCACCATTCTTAAAATGTCATACAAAAACAGGGGAGGTGTATGTTTTGTCAGATTGGGAGATACAGGAAGAACAGAAATTAATTAGTGGTCAGGGCTCATTCTACGATGTAAACCGCAATCTGGTCAAGCAAGATACATTCACAATTTTTTTAGACTCTCTGGCTCTGCTTGAGACTAACCAGCCGGAAAAAGTGATGCACTCTCAGATAGGTGTGATGACGGTACTTACGGCCGCTTCCCTGGCTTTAACTATTTACTGTATAACCAATCCCAAAGCTTGTTTTGGCTCTTGCCCCACATTTTATGCTAAAGATGATACTGGTGGATGGGCACTTCAGGCCGAGGGTTTTTCATCCAGCATTGCCAAAATCTTAGAGGAAATCGACCTAGATCCACTTTTTACTGCTCATCCCAAAAGCAAACATTTTGAATTGCAGATGAGAAACGAAGCTCTGGAAACCCATGCAGTGAACTCAGTGCGGTTATATGCGGTTCCTAAATCAAGACCGGCTACCAGGGTTTTCAAGAATAATTCAGGCAATTTCTATCCAATTACAACGACCGTATCTCCAAATTACAGCTCCTCAACTGACCCGGCTTTTTTGTCTAATATCCAGTGTTATGATGGCAAGGAATATTTTTCTCCAGCCGGTGACAAAAACTTAGCCGAAAAAGAGGTCATAGAGCTGGAATTTCCAGTTCTTGCCGGTCATACTGGACTGGCTATTCGGGCGCGTAATAGTTTACTTTCTACTTATCTTTTTTATCAAGGCCTAGCATATATGGGGAAAGCTGCAGGAGAATATATGGCGGGTTTAGAAGCTGGAGAAGAAACTCTCCGGAAAAAAGCAGGTGGTATTGGTCAAGTGCTAGGAGGAATTGAGATATTGGTTAGAAAAACAAAAGGCAACTGGCAGAAAATTGGAACTTTTAAGTACACCGGACCAATTGCTCATGAAGTACTAATTTTTCCATTGCCCCTTGAGTTACAGAATGATTCTTTGAAAGTTCGCTTGAGATTGACTAAAGGCCATTGGAGAATCGACTGGGTGGCTTTAGCTCAATTGGAGAGTCCGGTTAAACCGCTAATACTTGAACCGCAGAAAGTTTTCAAAGATAGCTTGGAAGACCATCAAGCATTGATTTCGATTCTGGATACTACCAGTTATCTTTTTACTTATCCTGGTGACATTTATTCTCTGGTATTTGAACTCCCTTCAGCACCTGAGTCTTATGAACTATTTTTGGAGAGCAGTGGCTATTACTATGAATGGATGCGGAAAGAGTGGCTGGAGGAAGAAAATCCTCAAATGGTGATGCTTTTGTTCGGTAAGCCGGAGAAAGCTTTAAAGAAATTGGCGCCGGAATATAAAAAAGTGGAAAGTCAGCTGGAAGAAATTTTTTGGCAAAGCCGGATATCGAGGTGATTATGCCTAAATTTATTTTGATTTCAATCATAGTGCTAAGCTTGCAATCTTGGAGCTCAGTTAATCTGGAGGCAGTGGCACAAGAGGAAGTGCCGGTACTGGGTTATAAGATAAAAGTTGACTACATTAGGGTTGAAGAAGAAAAAGGGAAGAAGAAGGAAAAGAAAAAAAAGGTCCAGGGAGAGTTGTTGGCGGTTAGCTCAGATACTCTATATGTGTTGAGTTATGACTGGTTGTTTGCCATAGAAAAAGCCTCTGTTAGAAAGGTCGAAGTGGAGCTTAGTCCCTCCATTTCAGGTGGATTGTGGGTCTGGACATTAGTGGGGACTGCTTCGACTCTTTCCCATGGTTACTTCCTGTTTGCGAGTGCACCGGTTTGGCTTCTGGTAGGATCAGTTACAGCCGCAAGTGCCTCCTCCAAATCCAGCAAACTTAAACTTAGAGAGGCAGAATTGCAATTTCAGTGGGAAGATTTGCGAAGATTTGCCCGTTATCCTCAAGGACTGCCGCCAAACTTTCAGCCACCAAAATAACCTAAATCCGAAATTTTAATTTCTTGTCTAGAGGTGTTGGAGAAAGAGGTTTCGGAGAAGAAGTAAGTTTTATCTGTTCCGTCAGGAGCTACTCCAATCAAAATTCTCGTAGACCCACGTTGTCCACAACGTGGGGTCAATATTAAATTTTCCCAGCTTGAGGACAAGCTGGGTCTACAAACTACTCCACACGGGTGAAGGTGTAGGAAGTAGCTCCTGACACAATACAAAAAATTAATATCATTTACTTTCGGCTTCTAATTTTTTTAAATTTGCTTCACCCACTTGGGCTTCTTTTTCATTTTTTTGTTCACGGAATAGCTTAATGGCGATCTTGTATTTTTTCTTGGCTTCTTTTAATTTACCCAAACTCCAGAGCGCAGAACCCCAATTTGCATAAGCCTCAGCGAAATTTTTATTAATTTCCACCGCTTTCCGATATTTTTCTGTAGCTTCTTCATATCTTTTTAAATTCTCCAAAGCTAATCCCCAATTTAGGTATGCTTCTACATATTTAGGATTAATATCAAGACACTTTTGGTACTTTTCAGGTTCTTCTTCATACCTGCCTAACTTACTTAAGGCCCAACCCCATCCAAAATAAGCATCCAAGTACTCTGAGTTAATTTCCACGGCATTCTTAAAATTATCTATGGCTTCCTCAAACTGGCCCAACTGACTGAATACCAACCCGCAGCTGTAAAAGGCATCTGCATCATTGGGGTTAATCTCAATTGCTTTTTTTAACTTTTCTAATGCCTGCTCATTTCTTCCTAAGCTACCTAAGGAGATCCCCCAGTAATGGTAAGCTTCTGCTAACACAGGATTAATCTCTAATGCTCTTTGATACTTTTTAATACTTTCCTCATGTTTGCCAAGGTTACCTAAGGCTAATCCCCACCTGAAATAAGCATCTGCATCCTTGGGATTGATCTCTAAAACTTTGGGGTACATTTTGATTTCTTCTTCGTACATCCCTAACTTATGGAGAGCCGACCCCCAATTAAAATATGCTCTTGAGTCATTTCGATTTATCTCAACTGTTTTCTTAAACTTTTCTATTGCCTCATTAACTTTCCCAAATTTAGCTAAAGCCAATCCCCAATTTAAATATGCTTCGATATCCTTCGGATTAATCTCTATCACTTTCTTGTATTTTTCTATTGCCTCATCATAACGGCCTAATTTTTCTAGACACCATGCCCAGTTGTGATAAGAATGCGCGTGCTTTGGATTAATCTCCACAGCCTTTTGCAATTTCTCAATTGCATCCTCATACCTTTCTAATTTGCGTAGCGCCACTCCCCAATCGTAATATGCTTTAGCGTATTCTGGATTCAACTCCACCGCTTTTTTAAACTTCTCTATGGCCTCTTCGGGTCTACCTAATTTGCCTAGTACCAACCCCCAGTTATAGTACGCGACAGTGTCATGAGGATTTTTTTCGACGTCTTGTTTATATTTCTCCAGCTTCTGTTGAATCTGAACTGAATCGCTCAAAGCGACTTCTTGCTGTGAATAGGCTGTAACAAGAGGGAAGCCGGTTATAAAAAATACGAAAATTGTATAAATATTTCTCGTAGGTGAAAGCATTTTATCGGTCGTAATATAGTTTCTAAGCTCCATCCCCCACAATATCCTCATACAAATCCAACAACCCCTGATACCCTTCAGTCCCTTTCATCTCCGCCGGTTTCGGTTCGGTCACTTGCGGACCCATTTGAGCCTCAAACTGCTTCTTAGCTTCCGGAAAAGTAAACAGATTCTTAAAAGTAGGCAGCTTTGGGTCAACTTTAAACTCAAAAAAGACCAAATCATTTTTACCAGGTGCCACCTGCCCGTCTCTATAAATATCCTCCGGATGCCCCGGCTCAAACTCCACCATCCAGCCGGCAGTTTTAGTCAGCTCTCGAATCTGTTCTCTGTCTGCTTGAGTTAGGTCCACTAATTTTCGATACTCAAGATATTGTTCTCGGCTCGGAATCGGATAGCCAAAAACATCAGTATAATATCCATCCAAATGCTTCCAGGGGTCAGGGACAAAAGCCAAGTGAAAAGGTCTCCAGGATAAAGCTGCGGTAGGAATCAAACCAGATTCTAAAAGTTCTTGACGGTGTTGGTCAGGCACAAACGCAGAAACTTTTTCCAGAAACTCTTTCATCTGCTCTCTTTGCTTATCAGAAAGAATTTTACTCCTTTTCTTATTAAAATCAATCAGAATATCTCTCAAAACCGATAGGGCATAACCGTTCAAATTAGACTTATCTAAATCCGGAGTTATCTGAAATGTTATATATCCATTAGGTCCTTCCGGATGAGGAATTGAGAAAGTAAAAATTTCATTGTTGGGACCTTTTCTATCCAAAGAATAAATCGGATTTTTGCTTCCAATCTGATAATATTTCAAAGCTCCACCTGAGTTGTATGGGTTCCCGTGCAATCTATAAGCCCGAGCTGACCATTCCCATTCCATCTTTAAATGCAAATCCATAGGAATTCTGCCAGCTTTCAAATACAGCTCAATTATCTGGTCACCACAGTGAAGATGTCTGCCTTCCTGTTTCAAAAAGTACCGCATTTGGGCCGCATATAAAGCATTAGCATTCTCTCTGGAATTTCGCAATTGTGACCAGCCATCCCGGTCCTGTTTATCAAAATAATGCCCCATCTCCGGCAAAGTTTCCACCCAGGGATTAAATTCAACCAACGGTTGCTGTAAGTTAGGGTCTTCGCTGTTGGCAATTCGAGCCAGTAAGTCCTCCACCAGCAACCAAGCCATATCCGAGCCATTTTCCATTCCCAACCAGTAACCCATTTGAATTCCATGCTCCCCTTCTTCCCCAATTACATAACGGGCATATTTTTCAAAAATTTTGGGCATATATCCCAATTGCTTAATCTGATTCTGTTGTTGCGAAGAACCGAATTCCGATGAACCCTGATGATAAGCAATCACAGATTGAGTCTGCAAAACTGAACCTTCCAGCCAAGAAAAGCGGACATCCGGATAGGGAACTGGATCTATCCCCAACATCTTGGCCAATTTTTCAGAGACAAAACGCTGTTTCCCTTGGAAAATCCCGTGTTCGATTGGTTCCTTGACCAATTTTTGTAAATCATGACCGACTACTCTCATAGTCATTCCATCCACCCAGCCGATTACATTGGAACGATATGCCCATTCGATATAAGCTCGGGCATAATCTTGCATAGATTTTAAATTTGGTTGAGGAAATTTTTCAGCAAAAAAATCTGGTTTATTGGGATTTAAAACTACCATAACTAAACTCCTAAGTTAAACCTTTGGCTTTTTTATGTTTTTCAGTCAAAACTTGATATTCTTTTAAATATTTTTCTAAAGTGCTCTCTTTTACTAAAGAGTTATAGATAAAATCTACTTGTCCTTTTAAATGCTCAGGGTAAACATGCTCTAAACCAGGATAAAAAGTGATATAATAGTCTCTGATAATTTTTTTGGCTTCCGGTTCAGATATACTCATGTTTCTCTCTGAGTAAATTATTTTAAACTTTCCTTAAAAGTAATGCCATCCCCATGCCTCCAGAGATACACAAGGTTGCTAAACCCATTTTGCTTTTTCGTTTCAACATTTCATAAAGTAGAGTTACCACAATTCGAGTTCCAGTGCAACCAATCGGATGACCTAAAGCAATGGCTCCACCATTGACATTCAATTTATTTATATCCAGATTTAATTCTCTTTGACAAGCTAAAACTTGTGAGGCGAAGGCTTCGTTCAATTCAATTAAATCGATCTTATCCAGAGAAATTTTCTCTTTTTCTAATAATTTTTTTACTACAGGAACTGGACCAATCCCCATCAAAGCAGGCTCTACTCCGGCACTTGAATATACCACGATTTCGGCTTGAGGAGTTATTTTGAATTCTTTTGCTTTCTCTTCAGATATCGCGATAACAGAGGCGGCACCGTCAGTTATTCCGCAAGAATTTCCGGCTGTGACTGTTCCATTTTCTTTGAAGACCGGTTTGAGCTTAGATAAAGCTTCTATCGTAGTACCTGGCCGAGGATGCTCGTCTTTGTCCAACTGAATTTTATTTCCTTTTTTATCTTGTATTTCTACCGGAACTATCTCATCATTAAATCTGCATTCTTTTTGAGCCTTTTCACAACGAGACTGACTTAAAACTGCATATTGGTCCTGTTCCTCACGTGAGATTTTATATTTCTCAGCTACATTTTCAGCGGTTTCTCCCATTACTTGATGGCACAAAGGACATAAAAATCCATCTTGGTACATAGCATCTTTCATTTCGGCTTTTCCCAAAGGCAATCCCCAGCGGATATTAGGTAAGATATAGGGTGTATTCGACATCGATTCAGTTCCACCAGCTAAGATAATATCTGCATCTCCTAAGACAATGGATTGATAAGCGTTGATAATCGCTTTTAAACTAGAGCCACAGGCTTTGTTGACGGTGTAAGCTGGAACTAAGGAGGGGATTCCTGCTCTAAAAGTTATTTGTCGGGCTACATTGGGTCCTACACCGGCTTGCCTAGCGTTGCCAAAAATAACTTCCTGAATCTGTTCTGGTTTTAGATTAGCTCTCTTTATGGATTCTTTGGCTGTGATAGTTCCTAAATCAGAAGCTGTAAAAGAAGCTAAACTTCCTCCGAATTTTCCTATGGGAATTCGATTAGCTCCAACTATGTAAACTTTTCTCATCTGTTCAAAGTTACTAACTTAAATCTATCCAAACCGATTTAACTTGAGTATAAAGCTCTAAGGCATGCATCCCCAATTCACGACCAAAACCAGACATCTTATAACCACCAAAAGGTGAAGCGGCATCGAACACTCCATAGGTGTTTATCCAAACTGTCCCGGCTTTCAGTTCTTTTGCCAGCAGATGTGCTTTTTTAATATCCTTAGTCCAGACCGCAGCGGCTAAACCATAGATTGTCTGGTTAGCTTTTTGAATCACCTCATCTATATCTTTGAATCTCAAAGTTGCCAGAACCGGCCCGAAAATCTCTTCTTGAGCAATTTTCATCTGATTGTCCACCTCATCAAAAATAGTTGGCTTGACAAAATAACCTTTTCCATTGCCGACATTGGCTCTTTCACCACCAGTCAAAAGTTTGGCTTTCTCATTTTTACCAATCTCAATATATCTTAAAACTTTTTTCAGCTGTTCTTCGGAAACCAAGGGTCCTACTCTGGTCTTGGGATCAAAGGGGTCGCCAACTTTGTAGCCATTGGCTTTCTCTACTAATTTTTCCATAAACAAGTCATGAATTTCTTCCTGCACGAAAAGTCGTGAGCCCGCTGAACAAACTTCCCCTTTATTATAAAAAATTCCATTCAAAGTACCTCTGACGGCTGGATCGATATCTGAATCAGCAAATACTATATTGGGAGATTTACCACCTAATTCTAAAGAAACTTTTTTTAAAGTATTGGAAGCAGTTCGCATAATCTCTTGTCCAGTTAGGTAAGAACCGGTAAAAGCAATTTTATCCACTCCGGGATGTTTCACAATTGCCGCACCAGTGGTTGGTCCATGTCCGGTCACAATGTTTATCACTCCATCAGGGACTCCAGCTTCCTGACAGATTTCACCCAATTTTAAAGCTGTCAATGGTGTCTGTTCAGCCGGTTTTAAAATCACTGTGTTTCCACAAGCCAAAGCTGGTGCCACTTTCCAGGAAGCCAAACTTAAAGGAAAATTCCAGGGGATAATTTGTCCGACAACGCCCACAGGCTCTCTTAGAGTGTAATTGAAAAAATTCCCTTTGACCGGAATGGTTTCACCTTGAATTTTGTCGGCCCAGCCGGCATAATAATGAAAAACATCAGCCGTGTGGGGAATATCTATTTTAGAAGATTCAAAAATGGTTTTACCGGAGTCCAAAGTCTCCAAGTAGGATAACTCTGCTGCATATTTTAAAATCAGATCCCCGATTTTCCACAGAATTTTCCCTCTGTCGGAAGCCGACATCTTTTTCCAGGGACCTTCTTCAAAAGCTTTTCTGGCAGCTTGAACGGCTAAGTCAACATCTTTTTCGCTGGCTTCATAGACCTGTGTGATTGGTTCGCCGGTCGCAGGATTTATGGTATCAAAAGTTTTTCCGGAAACCGAATCAACCCATTTCCCTCCAATAAAAAGTTTTCCAGGTTTGATTTGGATTTTTTCTTTAGTCAAAGTTTCCATTACTGCCCCTTGAATATCGGTTGTCTTTTTTCTACATAAGCATTAAGACCTTCTTTGGCATCTTCTGACATAAACAACTGTTGCTGTAACTCTCTTTCTATTGCCAATCCTTCGGAGAAAGGAACTTCTACACCAGAGCAGACCGAGCGCTTGATTCTGCCTACAGCTTTGGAAGCTTTATTGGGTGGTGTAAATTGTCGGGCATATTCCATAACTTTTTCCCAGAAGCCGTTGGCTTCCAAGACATGATTCACTATCCCCAGAGTCTGGCCTTCTTCAAACGAAAAAAGCTTACCGGTTGCCATCATCTCAATGGCTCTGGATTTTCCAACTAATCTGCCCAATCTCTGAGTTCCTCCGGTTCCAGGCAAAACTCCCAAAGTAACTTCCGGCAGACCGACTTTTCCGGCATCTTTTTTGGCTAATCTGATATCCGCGGCTAAAGCGATTTCTAATCCTCCACCGACTGTGTGTCCGTTCAAAGCCGCAATCACCAACTTGGGGGTCTGCTCCAGGCGGGTTAAGGTTTCATTGGCGTGCAGACAGAAATAATATTTGAAGACCGGGTTGGCGGTGGCTAACATTTTGATATTGGCGCCGGCCGAGAAGAATTTGTCCCCTTTGCCGGTCAGGATTATGACATGTGCTTTTTCATCCATGCGGGCTTTGAGGATGCAGTGGTCTAATTCCTGCATCATTTCGTAGGTGTAGGTGTTGGCTGGCGGGTCGTTTAGCTCAAAGATGGCGATGCCATCTTTTACCGAATATTCAACTAAGCTCATTTTTGACTCCTTTTAGTGTTAAATTTAATTTGAGGCATTGATTTACCTAATTAATTACGAAAAGAGAGGGCTGTCAAGATAAAAAGGGATAGGGAAATTCCCTCTCCTTTTAGGGGAGGGGTCAGTAATTTTTGTCATCCTGAACGTAGTGAAGGATCTCGATTTATTTACCTTTAAAGCGAGATTCTTCGCTTTCGCTCAGAATGACAGCTTGGTAGAGTCACTACAAGCAGCACACACCTGATTTTACCGGAGCAGGACCGCCTTTAAAAGTGTGGTTGACATTATAAATTATATCTGCAACGTCAATTTTATGATCTCCGTTATCATCCCCTCTGCACAAAAGAGATGGAGCGGGTCCACCTTTAAAAACATAGTTCACTTTTAAGATTATGTCCATCAAATTATTTTTTCCGTCACCATTGGCGTCACCGGCTTTGTCTGTACAAGGTCTGGTTAGATTTTTAAGAATTGAAACTGAAGAACCCCATCGATTTGCTGTAATCAAATCCTGGTCTCCGTCACCATCTAAATCAGAAGCAATAACTGCCCGAGGGTCAACTCTCGTTCCATAGTCAATCCTATCTGAAAAAGTTCCATTTCCATTGTTTTTTAATACCGTGACAGTATAATTGTTAAAACTTGTAGCTGCCAAATCTATGTCTCCATCAATATCCAAGTCCGAAGCACAAACCGAGATAGGTCCATATGTAGTTGCGTACTCAATCATTGGAGCGAAAGTTCCATCGCCATTGTTCTTTAAAACGGAGACACTGCCTCCATAAACATTTGCGGTTGCTAAGTCTTGATCTCCGTCTCCGTCTAAATCAGAAGCGATTACTTGACGAGGAGAGTTTCCAGTTCCATAGTCGGCTTTGTTACCAAAAGTTCCATCTCCATTGTTTTTGAAGACCGAAACCAAACTACCACTGACAACTAAGTCCATATCTCCATCTCCATCCAGGTCTGAAGCGATTATCGAAGAAGGAGAATATCCCAACTCATAGTCAATTTTACCAGTAAAAGTTCCATCTCCATTATTCTTTAATATGGAAAACGAGCTGCTATATTCATTTGCCACAGCCAAATCCTGGTCTCCGTCTCCATCTAAATCGGATGTAAAAATAGAAATTGGGGCAAGCCCTACAACATAATCCACTGTATAGGTAAAGGTCCCGTTCCCGTTACTCTTTAAAATGGAAATAGTGCTATCAGGAGCGTAAGACTCACCCACGTTTGTCACAGCTAAGTCCTCATCTCCATCGCTATCTAAATCTGACACAACAACTGAGGATGGATAGTGGCCGATACGATAAATGTTCGCAGGCCCAAAGCTTCCATCACCGTTGTTTGTCAATATTGATACTGAACCTACGGCTAAAGCTAGATCTTGATCAGTATCACCGTCTAAATCGAAAGCAACAACTGAGGTAGGATATCCTCCGGTCCCATACTCAAGTGGCTTAACAAAGATGCCATCGCCAAGGTTTCTTATTATTGAAATAGTGTTGCTGTATTGATTTGCAGTTACTAAATCTACATTTCCATCCCCATCTAAATCCGAAGCAAAAACCGAACGAGGATAATCACCAGCCCCATAAGCGGCCCTGGGAGCAAAAGTTCCATCCCCGTTATTCTTTAAAACCGAGACCGAGCTGCTAAAAAAATCAGCATTCACCACGGCTATATCAGGGTCTTCATCCCGGTCTACGTCCGACACAAAAACAGAGATAGGATCGCCTCCGGCGGAATAGACAACCGGAATAGTAAAAACACCATCTCCGGTGTTCTTGAAAATTGAAATACCTGGACCGGCCACAGCTAAATCCTGGTCTCCATCCCCATCTAAATCTGAGGCAAAGACCAAATAAGGCGTCGGCGATGTGTTATAATCAACCTTATCAGCAAAGGTTCCATCCCCATTATTTTTGAAGATGGAGAGCCGATAGACTCTATGTGTATCCTCAGGATTGCCGCTGTCATAATAATTTGTCACTGCCAGATCCTTATCTCCATCTCCATCTAAATCAGAAGCGAAAACCGAGGTTGCAGGATTTTCCGTACTATAGGTTATTCTTGGAGCAAAAGTTCCATTGCCGGTATTCATTAATACTGAAACATTTTGTCCACCGCTATTCGCCACTGCTAAGTCATTGTCCCCGTCATTGTCTAAATCCGCAGCAAAAATGGAGACGGGAGCTCCTCCCGCTCCATAATCGACCTTGGCAGCAAATGTTCCGGTTCCATTATTCTTTAATATTGAGATATTTGCATGACCGGCATTTGCTACTGCAATATCTTTATCTCCATCACCATCCAAATCTGACGCATAAACTGAGTAAGGAAACGCTCCTACAGAATAATCAACTTTGGGAGCAAAAGTTCCATTGCCATTGTTTTTCAAAACTGAAACAGTCCAGTCACTGCGGTGCGTAACTAACAAATCTTGGTCGCCATCCATGTCTAAATCAGAGGCCAAAACTGATGTGGGCTCCCATCCGACATCGTAACTTATCCAAGTGTCAAAGAGAGGCTGAAAAGCAAAGAGATAGGGAGGCAGGCAAAGAATAATTACTAAGATAATACAAGTTTTACTTCCCATCATAACCCCTCAGAAAAATCCGGTTCTTAAAGGTTAGTGAAAGCTTTATTTATATAAATATAAAAAGAAAATAGAAAAATGTCAATAAACTCTTTACGGTTTCCCCTTCACATACTTATCCAAAAAATCCGCAATCGCCGAATACCCCTTAATCCGATTCGGCAACTTCGACAACCCATGCCCCTCATCCTCAAACAAAAGATACTCCACAATCCCGCCTTTGGCTTTCACACTCTCCACAATCTGCTCCGCTTCGGATTTCGGCACCCTTGGGTCGTTGGCACCCTGAATCACAAACAAAGGAGTTTTGATATTATCCACATAATGAATAGGAGAGAATTTTCTTAAGATCTGTATATCTTTATCCAGATACCCATACTCCGCCTCTCTCAATTTCCTCCGCCAGACACCGGTATTCTGCAAGAAAGATTCAAAATTGGCAATCCCCACAATATCCACAGCCGCCGCCCATAAGTCCGGATAAAAAGTAATAGCCGCCAAAGTCATATACCCCCCATAACTCCCCCCATAAATCACAATTTTGTCCGGGTCAATCAGGCGGTAATTTTTCAGATACTCCGCGGCATAAACCACATCTTTGATAGCGTTTCCACGCAGTTTAATATCATCCAGATGAGTGTATTTTTTCCCATAACCTGTGCTTCCCCTAATATTGGGAGCAAAAATAGCGTATCCCCGGCTGATGAAATACTGAAAAACGATAGCAAAGAAAGGTCTTTCCTGGGCTTCCGGTCCTCCATGGACGGATAAGATTACCGGCACTTTGCCGTTTTTACCGGCCTCTTTGGGTAAATACAGAAAAGCTGGAATTTCGAGCCCGTCAAAGGATTTATATTTTATCAGATTCGGCTCCATAAAACTCTCCTGGGGAATGCCGGCTTTGGTTGAATTAGTTACCTGAGTTGCTCGATTTTCTTTGAAATCGTAAAGCCGGACATCGGCGTTGCTGGTAGGGCTTACATAAGTATAAGCCAGTTTATTACCATCCTCAGAAAATTCTAAATTAGTTGCAATCCCCCTCAAAGCCAGAGGAGCCAGGTCTTCTTCGGTCTTGAGATTTTTGACTTTCAGAACACCATAACCGTTGTCATTCTCCACATAAGCCAAATATCTTCCATCTTTAGAAATAGTTAATTCTTCAATATCTCTTTTTTGATTTTCAATATATTTCAACTTTCTGGTTTTGATATCATAAAAAGCCAGATTCACAAAATCCCGGTTCTGGTCCGAACACAGATAAAATCCTCTGCTGTCCGGTGTCCAGGAGATGTAATCATAGACTGCATCCCCTTGGTGGAGAGTCAGAAGTTTGGCGGTGGAGGTGGCAAAATCAAAAAGATAAAGATTGGCGTTCAGATTGGTGATATTCTCTTTGATAATCAAATGTTTTTGATCCGGGGAGAATCCATAGGTTTCCAAAAGGGCATCTTTTTGATAGACCATTTTGGACTGTTTGGTTCTTATATCCATTATATAAATATCGAAATAGGCCTCGTTTCTCTCATTAGAGGAGAAGGCCAGGTTGTGGCCATCCTTAAGCCAGCCTCCGAAAGAGTGAATGACGTTGGGTTTGTCCGTCAGCTGAATGGTGTGGGAACCATCCGGAGAAACCAGATACAGTTGAAATTTTTCGTTCCCGTCTTTATCCATTTCAAACAAAATCCATTTTCCGTCCGGTGACCAAAAAATGTCGTTGATGGTGTTGGGATAAAAAGTGATTTGCTGAGGACAGCCCCCTTGGGGATCTACCACCCAGATCTGGCGGGTGCCGGTGATATTGGTCAAAAAAGCCACTTGTCCGCCATCCGGCGATAAAGCCGGGGCCGAAGCGGATTTAATGTTTAGGTACTGAGAAAAAGGATAATCTTCCGCCAGCGCCAGACTGAAAGCCAGTAGCAAAATTAAACTAGCGGCACAAATTTTTCTTAACATTTTTCCTCCTGTTTTGTTTTTTATTTTAAGCAAAACCGAGGAATTTGACAACTGTTTTTTGGCTTGACTTTAAAAAATGTTGGTTTATGTTATGTTCAATTTATGGAAAAATCTCTGAAGTTTTTAAAAATCCATTTTTATATAGTATTTCTGTCTCTCCTGGCTTGGAGTTGTACCAATACAGACCAGAAAACCGAAACTCCGGACTCTGAAAAACTTCCCGCACCCAAGTATGTGACTGTTTTTTGGGTAGCTTATGGTGATAAAGTTAAAACCGGCTCTGAACCGCCTCAGTCTATCAAGTTCGGCTGCGGTGATTATCTGGTGCCGGCCCAATTGGTGCTGCAGGGAGAAGAGGTGGATGATTTGAGAACGGCTTTGCTAAAACTATTTACCGTGAAGGAGCATAAGCTGGGTGATATAGATCTAGTCAATATGTGGACCATGTATGGAACTTTAGTCCAAATCGATGCCATTTATGAACGGGGTTATACCACCACAGTCGAAATAAGCGGAAAAATATACGCCGGAGGTCACTGTGACCATCCCCGCATAATGAGTCAATTGGAAGAGACGGTTCGGCATTACAAGAAAGATTTTATAATCAAATACAACGGCAGTGAAGATAACTGGCTGAATTTATTTGACATGAGCGGTTAAAATATGGATATAACCAATCCCCCAATAAACAATTATTTATACCGGGTAACCCCGCCCCGGGATGGAATTTTACAGGAGATGGAAGCTCTGGCCAAAAAACATAATTTTCCCATAATAGGACCTTTGGTGGGACGGTTTTTGTTTCAGATGGCCACAATTACCAAAGCCCAGAAGATTTTTGAGCTGGGTTCCGGGTACGGCTACTCGGCTTACTGGTTTGCTTCAGCCATGGGGAAAAAGGGGAAGATTATCTGCACCGACGGAGATGAAAAGAACAAAATCCTGGCGGAAAGTTTTTTCAAAAGAGCCAAGATATCCAATAAGATAACTTTCAAAGTGGGGAATGCTCTGGAGATTCTGGCTGCTACCAAGGGGACCTTTGATATAATTTTAAATGATGTGGACAAACATCAGTACCCGGAGGTCTTCGACCTGGTAATTCCTAAACTGAAGAAGGGCGGGGTCTTTATCACGGATAATCTTTTGTGGTCCAGTAAGGTTTTGGACCCTCATCCGGATGCGTCAACATTGGGGATTTTGAAATTCACCCACAAAATTTACAGCTCCAAAAAAGTTTTTTCCACCATCCTGCCCATTCGAGACGGGATTTCAGTCAGCGTGAAGCTGTAATTCCAGCCGGGGCTTAAGCTAAATATATTGAGCGAGAATTTTCTCTTTGACTTTCTTCTCTATTTTGAGTGGTGACTCACCATAAAATAAAGCCGGATTGGCTTTCACTTTCTTTAAGGTTTCAATCCCCATCTGGAAATTGATAGAGAAGGCCTTTTTAAATCCGGGGAAATCCGGAGGGATGGCGGAAATATATTTATTTATCGGTTCAACATGTTTGTGAGCGCTATCCAGCATTTGGTCTAACAGAGTCATAGCTTGGGCTTGATATTTTTTATCCAGAAGTTTGTGGGGAGTGAGATTAAAACTGGCGAAAGCTTCCTGGGGCCAAAAAATCCTTTTATTTTTTAGGATATCTTCCCGGAAATCCCGGATGATATTAACTTTTTGCAGGAAAATTCCGAAATCGGCGTAAAAAACATTGAGGGTTTTAATCTGTTTGGCCGTTATTTTCCGGGTATTTTTTATCAGTAAATCGGTGAGAAATCCGCCGATGGTTCCTCCCACATAATAGCAGTATTCGTCCAGTTCCTTGAAATTAGCGACTTTCTTCCCCAGAAATTTTTTCATTCCATGGACCGTTTTGTTGAACCAGTTCACTAAAATATTTTTTTCGGATAATTTTAAATTTCGATGAATCTTTATAATCTTGTCAAAGTTTTGCACCAAATCCAAATAATGGGGATTGGAAATATAATTCGGAGCGGTTTCGGTTATTTTTTTGACTTTAATCTCGGCTTGGCTGTGATTCGGTGCTTTGAGGACTGAAAAGACCAGGTCTAAATTGCCGGCTCGTTCGCTTTTTGAGATATTATTTTGATACTCATCTTCAAAGCTGTCCAGGACCCGGGCCTCCAGATAGCCCATCAGAATAGGAGTGTGGATGCTCTCTTCAATCATGGGAATGGTCAGAGCAAAAGACCGTGAAACATTGTTCAGGGCCTGAAGACAGTACTGATATTCCTTGGATTCAAACCTGTCGGGAGTCATTTAGACATAAATGTTAATGAGTCTGTCTCCTTTTGTCAAGAAATTTCTATTTAAGCTTACTTTTGCTTATATTACAGCAGGAATTTTGCAGATCTAAAACAAAAATCTGAATTCTTATGTTTAAAATTATCAGGGAAAGCTTTGAAACCAAGAAAAAAAGAGCCAAGAAGATCATCGCTTTATTAAAAAAAGAGTACCCAGATGCCAAATGCTCTCTTAATTTCAAAAATCCTTTAGAGTTGATGGTGGCTACAATTTTATCAGCTCAATGCACGGATGCCAGAGTCAATATAGTCACCAAAACTTTGTTCAAAAAATACCGTAAGACCCAGGATTATTATAAAGTTCCTCAAGAGGAATTCGAACAGGATATAAAGTCCACCGGATTTTTTCGCAACAAAGCCAAAGCTATTCAATCGGCCTGTAAAGTGATTGCGGAAAAATATAGGGGCAAAGTTCCTAAAACTATGGAGGAATTGACTTCTTTGAATGGAATCGGCAGAAAGACCGCCAATGTCATCTTAGGGAATGCCTATGGGATTGCATCCGGTATCGCGGTGGATACGCATGTGACCCGGCTCTCCCATAGGTTGGGCTTATCTTATGCCAAGACCCCGGAGAAAATTGAGCAGGAGCTGATGAAATTAGTCCCCCAGTCCGACTGGATTTTATTCCCCCACCTACTAATCTGGCACGGTAGAAAAATCTGCCAGGCCCGAAATCCCAAATCTCCGCAATGCGTTTTAAATAAAATATGTCCCTCCTCTTTAGCGTAAATAGTATAAAGCTGACGGTCTTCACAGGTCAGCTTCAAAATAAGGAGAGCTTATGTCAAATAGCATAAACCGCCGAGATTTTTTGAAACTATCGGTCTCATCCTTAGCCGCACTGGGAATGTCAGGATATTTACTGGATACCAAAGAGACTGTTTCCCAAGTGACCAAAAAATTAGCTTTCCCCACCAGACCTTTGGGGAAAACCGGTCACAATGCTACTATCTTTGCCTTAGGTGGACAGGGAACTTTACAAATGGATGATGAATGGGATACATCTATTAAAATCATCAATAAAGCCCTTGATTTGGGAGTGAATTATCTGGATTCCGCCGTCCTGTATGGTCCCAGTCAGGATTATCTGGGAGAAGTCATGAAAACCAGAAGAAAGGAAGTTTTTTTGGCTACCAAAACCCATGACCGGACTAGGGATGGCTCTTTACGCCTTTTAGATGACAGTTTGAAACGGCTAAATACCGACCATCTGGATTTGTGGCAGTTGCATAATATCAGATTGACCTCCCAGTTAGACCAGATTTTCGGCAAGGGTGGAGCGATTGAGGCGTTGGAAAAAGCCAGAGCCGAGAAAATGGTTCGTTTTTTTGGAATAACCGGACATTTTGACCCTTTTGTTTTAGCTGAAGGTATTAGAAGATATCCTTTCGATACTATTTTGATGGCTTTGAATGCGGCTGACAGGCATCATCTCTCTTTCATCGAAAATTTACTTCCCAAAGCAGTGGAGAAAAAGATGGGAATTATTGGGATGAAAGTTCCGGCGGAAGGGAATATTTTCCGCAAAAACGGGGTCAGAAATATGGAAGAGGCCATGGGATATGTTTTGACTTTGCCGGTTTCCACTATTATTGTGGGGTGTAGAAAGATTGAGGAAGTGGAAGAGAATGTGAAAATTGCCATGAATTTTAAACCGTTTTCGGATGCCAAAATGAGAGAGCTGGAAAATAAGACCAAGTCCTATGCGGAAGATGCCAGCTTTTTTAAGAATTGGGGATAATAAATGGCAAAAAATCATAAATATATTTTCAAAGACAGCAAAAAAATAGACCTGGACCAGCTGGTTCAGCATTACCAATATGGCTGGTGGAGTCAGAATCGGAAAAAAGCGGATGTCAAAAAGATGCTGGAAAATTCCAACGTGGCCATTTCTCTCTGGGATGGTAAAAAGTTAATCGGGTTTGCCAGAGTTCTGACTGATTATGTGTATCGGGCTACGGTCTGGGATGTGATTATACATCCGGATTATCAGGGGCAGGGATTGGGGAAATTGATTATGGATAAAGTTTTGAATCATACTAAATTGAAGAAAGTTTCTTATTTCTGGTTGATTACTTCGGACAAGCAGAAATTCTATAAGAAATTAGGTTGGAAGATGGAGGAAAACTGGAGCATGTATTGGGACCGTAAGGCGAATTCTAAGGGTTGTCCTTGTGTTGATTGACAAAAAAATGACCCCTCCTTTTTCCTCCCCTACAGGGGAGGAAACTCAACTCCATCTCCCATGAGAAGAGGGAGCATTTTCCCCCTCTCCTTTTAGGGGAGGGTAAGGGAGGGGTGAGAATTGGTAGCCGCAGACTTTAGTCTGCGCCCAACTCATTCGCAACCTGAAGGTTGCGGCTACCTCGGCAGGACTTAATAAGAAATTCAAAGGAGAAAATTTGAACAGGGAAGAGGCGTTCCAATTATTAACTGAATACACCAAAAATCCTAATTTAATCAAACATGCCTTGTCGGTTGAAGCGGCTATGAGGGCTTGTGCTAAAAAATTTAATGAGGATGAGGAAAAATGGGGATTGGTGGGGTTACTGCATGATTTTGATTATGAGGTGCATCCAACTCTTGATAAGCATCCGATTGAGGGGTCCAAGATTTTAAGAGAAAAAGGTTATGCGGAAGAGATTGTCCGGGCTATTTTATCGCATGCTGACCACACCGGAGTTGCCAGGGAATCTTTGATGGAGAAAGCGATTTTTGCCTGCGATGAGTTGTGCGGGTTTGTGGTAGCGGTGGCTTTGGTTCGTCCGAATAAATCTTTGGCTGAAGTGGAGATGGATTCGGTGAAAAAGAAATTTAAGGATAAGGCCTTTGCCAGGAATGTGAAAAGAGAGGATATTTTTAAAGGGGCGGAGGAGTTGGGAGTTCCACTTGATGAGCATATTGGGATGGTGATTAGGGCGTTGCAGGAGATTGCGGGGGAGTTGGGGTTATGAACTCTGAATCATGAAAGCACGAATATGTTTAACAAATATCTAACTATTTTATTCATAGTTGTAGCCATCTTTTGGATTCCTGCTGTAGTTTGGGGTGTAAGAATTATTGGTGGTCAGTTGAAAGATATTGTTGTTATGAAGAATGGGACTGGTCCTGGCGAAATCAAGGGTTATACAGTAGGTGCCTTCCTTTGCCAACCTGATGCTTTGGACATAGATATAAGAGGTAATATCTATCTACACGACAATGGGAATTCTCGTATTCAAATTTTTTCTCCAAGCGGGCAATATCTTAAGGAGATTCAGTTAGACAAACTACTAAAAGATAGGGCTACATTCTCACACGTAGAAGAAGACATAACCGTAGACAATTTTGGTAATGTTTATTTAGTAGATAGCGCAAAAGGCAAAGGGAAGAAGAAAGGGTCGTACAGCAGATTAGTCAGATTTTCATCCCAAGGGAATGTATCTGTCATTGCTGAGTTACTGCCAATAATGGATTACGGATCAAGCCAAGGTATTAGCACTGATTATTTTGGGAACTTATATCTTTTCGCCTGGCTTGGTCCAAGTGAGCTAGCAGGGCGTATCGAAGGAGGGCGTATTAGTGTATTTGATCCAGGTGGTAAGCTTGAAGGTCGGTTTGAGGTCTTCGGTCGTGGTTTTCCACCCGAGTCACAGATAGTCCAAAAAGCCGACTCTCTGGGAAGAGTTATTTTCATGCGAAATGGCTACCTATGCTTAAGTGAAGTCCCTTTTATAAAGTACGGCACTGCCAAAGATTCTGTAAAGATACCAGAAGAATTATTAAGTTATGAATTTAGATTGATTGGCTTTGATTTGGAATTTAATATCTATTTTTTAGAGGAGCATCGAGGCTTTGTGAGAGGGAAGTTTTGGGATATTCATGTATCCAGTATTCATAGATTTAATCTTTATAAGGATGACGAAGGCGCCAAAAAATTGTTTAAAACTGGAGAAGTAATTTTAGATTTTAATGATCTTTCTAGAGAAGAATTTCTAAATTTGGCAACAGAATTTGTAAAGCAATTTGTCGTTGCTGGAAATGGAGAGGTTTATTTTCTTCATGGAACCATACACAAGCTCACACTTAGCAAAATAATATTTGAAGAAGATAAGAACGAAAAATAACTTAAAGGAGCTTTTATGTTAAAAGTTTCAGGAATCCATCATGTAACCTTAATCTGTTCCAACATGGACCGAACCGTAAAATTTTACACCGAAATTTTGGGGATGAAATTAATCAAACAGACCGTGAACTTCGATGACCCCAACACCAAACATTTCTACTTCGGAGATGAAAAAGGAACCCCCGGAACAATTATCACTTATTTCGAATATCCCAACTGGACCGGCGGAAAAATCGGAGTAGGAATAACTCACCACATAGCTTTCATGGTAGAAACTGAAAAAGAACAGTTAGAATTCAGAAAAAAATTAGAAGCCAATAAAATCGGCGTCACTCCTGTAATTGACAGAAAATATTTCAAGTCCATCTATTTCCAGGACCCGGATGGAGTGATTTTAGAAATTGCCACCCGAGGTCCGGGATTTGCAGTAGATGAAGATAAAGAACATTTAGGAGAAAAGTTTATTAAACCGGAGGAGAAATTTTTTAAAAAGACAGGATTTGTTTCTTATCGTTAAAATTTAAAGGGCCTCGACTATGCTGGGCCTGAAGGAGGTTAAAATGTCAAAGACACTTTCAAGGAGAGGTTTTTTAGCTCAATCAGGAAAAACTGGAGTTTTACTGGTTGGTGGGACTACTATTTTGGGTGAATTGTTAGATGTATCAGATGCCAAAGCACAAGGTACGCCTCAATCCGCTCCGAAAGCTTTTGAATATCAGGCGAAGCCATTGCCGTTTGCTTATAACGCCTTGGATGGAATTTCAGAGCAGACTAATAAATATCACCACGATACCCACTATACCGGCTATGTCAAAAAGAGGAATGAAATTGAGCAGAAATTAGTTACCGTTGACCGCACCGCCGCCAATGCCAATTTTTCGGAATTTGGTGAACTAAAAAGAAGAGAAACTTTTAACGCCAATGGACAGATTTTGCACGAGCTTTATTGGGATATCTTGGGTGGGGATGGAAAACCTGCCGGTGAAGTGGTGGATAAACTCAAAACGGATTTTGGTTCTTACGATAACTGGGTGGCTGATTTCAAAGCTTGTGCCAAAGCGGCTTTGGGCTGGGCTCTTTTGGTCTATGATCCTTTTGATGGAAGATTGCATAATTACAGCGGAGATACCCACAATCAAGGCGGTGTCTGGGGTTCGATTCCACTAATACCTATTGACGTTTTTGAGCATGCCTATTATCATGATAACGGACCGGACCGTGCTAAATACATAGAAGCATTTTTGCGCAATTTGAAATGGTCCGAAATCGAGAAGAAATTTCAGAAAGTCAAAAACTTAAAATGGTAAAGGGATGAAGGAAGATTTGATTTACAAAAAGCATTTTACACTCGAAGAAGCCAATAAATTAGTGCCTCAATTCACTCAATATTTTGACGAGATCTTTACTCTGCATAATATTTTGAAAAAGGAGCGTAATCAAAAAGAGCTGGTGACCCAGAGTCTCTCCAAGAATGGCGGCTGGAGCAAGTCCGCCGAATATTTGGAAAATTCTTTTAAGGTGAGTAAACTTCTGGATAAAATTCTTGCAACCGGTGCGGTCGTGAAAGATTTACAACGGGGACTGATTGATTTCCCTCATCTTTCGGAAGGAAAAGAAGTTTACTTATGCTGGCAGATAGGGGAAAAGCAGGTAAAATTCTGGCATGATTTGGAATCCGGTTACGCCGGCCGGCAGCCTTTATATTTGGATTAGAGTGGCTAAAAAACTTTTTTTGGAAAGCTACGGCTGTCAGATGAATGAAGCTGACAGCGAAGTTATTTTGGGAGTCCTGACTAAAAACGGTTACGAGTTGACTGATTCAGTCTCCTCTGCGGATGTGATTTTGTTCAATACCTGTGCGGTCAGGGAGCATGCCGAAACCAGAATTTACGGCAGAGTCTCACAACTTTCTCCGCTCAAAAATAAAAATCCGGAATTAGTAATCGGTATCTGCGGCTGTATGTCGACTCATCTAAAAGAAAAAATTTTAGATGAAGCTCCGCTGGTGGATTTAGTAGTTGGACCCGATTCATACCGCCGACTTCCAGAGCTGATTGAAAAAGCTGTTTCTGAACCGTTTGTGGATGTCCGCTTAGACAAATATGAAACTTATGCAGATTTAGAGCCGAAAAGAGAATCTGGTGTCAGAGCTTGGGTTTCTATCATGAGAGGATGTGACAAGTTCTGTACATTTTGTATTGTCCCTTATGTTCGAGGAAGAGAAAGATGTTTAACTTTACCACAAGTTTTGTCTCAAGTTCAAGAGTTAGCTGATGAGGATTATAAAGAAATAGTATTTTTAGGGCAGACAGTTAATTCTTACCGAGATAAAGAAAATGGTTTTGATTTTGTGGATTTGTTGGAGAAGACTTCACAGATAGAAGGGATTGTGAGAATTCGTTTTACTTCTCCACACCCAATTGATTTTGATGATAAAACTATTGAAGTGATGAAAAATAATTCCAAAATCTGTCCACAAGTGCATCTGCCTTTGCAGTCTGCCTCCGATTCTGTTTTAGATAAAATGAAGCGAAGATATAACCTTTCCTATTACGACGAATTACTGCGGAAATTCCGAGAAGCGATTCCAGGGATTGCCATAACTACAGACATAATCGTGGGCTTTCCGACTGAGACAGAAGAGGATTTTTTGAAGACCTTTGACTATATGCAAAAAGTCAAATACGATTCCGCCTTCATGTTTATCTATTCTCCCCGACCAGGAGCTAAGGCGTTCAACTGGGGAGACCCGATTCCTCATGCAGAAAAAGTAAAACGCTTAGAATCACTGATTAAATTGCAAGAGAAAATTACCTTAGAAATTCATCGAAAAGAAATTGGTAAAAAAACTTTGGTTTTAACGGAAGGTCAGGCTAAAAAAGAAAAAGGTCATTTATTTGGTAAAAATCCTCAATATAAAACCGTTGTTTTCCCTCAAGATGGAATAAAAGCCGGTGAGTTTGTAACTGTTTCTATAAAACAAGCTACTCCCCACACCTTGCTGGGGGTGGTAGAGTAAGTCAATCCGTCAGGAGTAGCTGCTGGCGTGGCATTTAAAAGCTTGTGGGATGTGTAATTGCAGGTTATATATTTATCCTTCGTCAGAGAGTGAAAAGAATGAGAAAATATTTAGAGAAAATAGGGGATTTTAGACTCTTGCCAGTATTTGTTGTGGTAAGCATGGCTGTGGGGATAGCTGTTGGAAGGATCTACAAAATTTCAAATTTCCAGCTGACCCCACCAATTGATGCCATTAAATCGATATTTCAGGGAACATACCAATTCAATCTTCCAAACAGCCTGGCTCTCGGAATTGTTCTGGGGCTTTTTTTAATGATCTATCCGGCCATGACAAATGTTAAAATCGAAGACCTCGGCAAGGCAGCCAGATCTCCAAAACAATTGCTTTTGGTGTTATTCTTTAATTATGCCGTCGCCCCTTTCTTTATGTTGTTGCTTGCTAAATTATTCCTTTCCGGGAATAAAGACCTATATGTGGGTCTTGTTCTATACGGACTTGCTCCCTGTATTGCTATGGTAATTGTTTTCACATTCTTAGCTCTGGGCAATAATGTTCTTGCCCTCGTTTTAGTTGCCATAAACTCAATCGCCCAGATGTTGTTGATCCCGCTTTATGCTAAACTTTTACTGGGTAATATATCCTTTGATGTTTTAGTGGTAGGTGAAAGTGTACTGTTATATCTTGGACTACCTTTGATAGCAGGTTTTATAACCCGTAAGATTGCGGTAAGCAGAGTGGGTGAAGAAGGGTTTAGACGCTTTAAAACCTACCTTGATTCTCTGTCTATCGTGGGGCTCCTCTTCACATTGATAGTAATGTTCGCCCTTAAAGGAGACCTTATCTTACAGAGGCCTGTGATAATTGTCCAGATGGCAGTTCCGATGACACTTTTTTTCTGCATAATGTTTGCCATGGCTTATATTGTGGCCTGGAAAGTCGGATTTGATTATAAAGACTCAGTCGCTGTGGCGTTTAATTCCACAGGCAGGGATTTTGAGATAGCTATTGCCATCGCTATAACAGCATTTAATCCTGCTGTTGCGCTGGCCACAGTTGTCGGACCTCTTATCGAGGTTCCCGTAATGTTGGTTTTAGTCTGGGCGGTAAGAAGGTCAAGAGAGAGATTATTTGAAAAGGTTCCTGCCTTAGCACCAGCGACGAAAGTTATTTTAAATACCAACAATCCCAGCGAAAGTGCAAAAAATAATAACTGGGGTGATAAAAATGAAAAAATGGTAAAGTAGTAAAGCTTTTTTTGTGTTGTGTCGTGAGCTACTCCCGACTCGTTCCGATAAATCAGACTGAACACTTTTTACGAGCCGTCAGGAATAGTTCCTGACGAAACAATCAAAGAAAATCACGTTCGCAGATTGTCAGTAAAATCCTCAATAAATTCTAAAAGCTCTCTTACGTTTTTTAATTTCTTCTAAAATTTAGTCTTTTTTCCCAGTTGAAATATAGCTGTAAACAAAAACCGCCAAAAGTGACCCAATAATTGGTCCCAGCCAGTACACCAGATGAGCTGACCAACCTCCGGAAATTAAAGCCGGTCCAAAAGCCCGGGCTGGGTTCATGGCCGCACCGGTCAAAGGCCCTCCCATTAAAATATCAAACAGCAAAACCAGACCGATTCCGAAACCAGACAACTGCTTCGGTCCTTTAGGATCAACTGCTGTTCCCAAAATAGCAAAGATCAAAAAGAAGGTCAAAATGGCTTCAACTAAAACCCCTAAAGCAAAAGTAATATTCGGCCCTAAAACCGGTGTTCCTAAGAAAACTGGTTCCCAGGCGTCGTTGGGGAAAATAATCACCAACAGAACTGCAGCAATTATGGCACCCAAAAGTTGAAAGATGATATAACCCAAAGCGGTTTTCCCGGGGATTTTTTTCAAAGACCAAATGGCAATGGTTACAGCCGGATTAAAATGAGAGCCGGAAATATACATACAAGCAGAAATCATTACCGACAGAACCACAGCATGAGCTAATGCCACTCCTAATAGCCCAACACCTCCAGAAGTCAAACTGTCGGTGCAAATTGAACCTGCTCCTATAAAAACGAAAGCAAAAGTTCCTACCAACTCCGCTATCAACGCCTTCATTTACCCCTCCTTGTCTTAAATTCTTACATGGTTACTACCGGAGTACTTCTCTTTTTCTTCAGCAAGTGATCCACCGAAAGTTTTCCTCCACCTTGAACCATCAGGCATAAAGCCATAGCCATCAAAGCCAGAGGATATTCAAAACCACCCGGACCGGTCAGACCATTTTTTAGATGCACCGTTAAAATTGCCACCAGCATGGCAAAAGCCACCGGAATACTGGCCCAGCGGGTTAAGAATCCTAATAAAAGAAAAATCCCTCCCACAAATTCAGTCAACATCAAAAGCCAGGCCGAGAGTCCCGGCAAAGGTATTCCTAAATTAGTCATAAATCCAGCTACTGCCGTGTGACCCTGGACAAAAATCTTCTGGCCGCCGTGGGCAATAAAAATCGGCCCGATTGCTAATCTCAAAAGCAACTGCCCCCAGTGTTCACATTTACCACACATAAAACCTCCTTGGTTTTAGGGTAAATTTTGTTTCAAAATGATACTTCCCTCTCTTTTTGTCAAGAAAAAATTTTCAGCCTAATTAAAGTTAATACTGATACGAAATTTTGTTGGAGCTACTCAATAACCTTTAAGATTTAAAAACAACAAATTTCTTGACTTTTTTTATTGTCAAGCTAATTTAGAACAGTTTTTAGAATTTGAATTTTGCTGGGAATTGAAAAAATCTGAAAGGTCAAAATTTCAGACTAAAAAGAGGGGAATCAATGAATAAAAAAAATATAAGTTTCCGGGTGCTTGGTTTGAAGGACGGTTGGGGCTTAGTTTTTCCGGCAATTCTAATCTGTGGCTTAACTTGGACGGCCTCTGCCAAAGATTCTGGCTCAAAAAATCAGAAGGAAAATAATCTTTCCCGCAGGCAACCGATAGAATTCATTTCCGTTCAATTTTTCAACGAACCTCAAAAACCACTGCTGGCAGATTGGCAACCGGTCTCACCATCTTTTGAGGGAAAAGCTTTTGTGAAAGATAAACATGGGAAATATATTCAGGTTCAGCGGACTACACCAATGGTTAGGTCGGAAGCAAACTTTTTTCCCGGGATTTCACAAGCACCTCAAGCAGATTTTTATATCCAGGATGGGTCGGAAACCTCTATTGCCATAAACTATGACAACGGCAACAATCTCATCGCTACCTACAATGAGGGCTGGAATTTCAATCCGGATATCCCCCACAGTAATTCCACGGACGGGAATGTCTCCTGGACGAACAGAAGTTTTCCCAACGGTGCAGGGACTTTTACCGATTATCCCTTTGACCCTTGGGCCAATGCCGGCAACGATTCCTCAGAGTTTTACTCCACCCAGATTCGAAATGATGGTGCTTCGGCCAGTTCCCATTGTGTGGTTTCTCGCTCGCCTGATGGGGGGGAAAGTTTCACACTTTTCTTTGAAGAAATTAAGGCCGTGTTTCAGGACCGGGAGATGGTGGATATCGACAGAACCACAGCCCGCGGCGGTGGGTCAGGAACCAGCCATGATAAAAAAGTGTATTTATGCTATGACGACTGGGGTGGTGGTGCAACTTATACCGCCTCGGTGCTGCAAGTGGTGGATTCTTTAGGGTCTGGATTAGCAGAATATCAGATTTCTACTGTGGCTCTTTTCAAAGGGAGCCAAATGCAGCCGGTGGCAGATACCGGAGATGGCAGATTATATATTCAGGCCACGGCCATTGGCGGGGGAGGAGGTACTATTTTCGCTCGCTTTCATTCGGTGGTTAATGCCGGAGCAGGTGTGACTACGGATGTCTCGGTTCTAAGCTGGTCTGCCGTCGGGCAGCGACTGGGTGTCAGTTCTCGCTGGGGTTTGAACGGACACAGGATAGACCAGCACGGCTATCTGGATATTGACCGGAGTTCCGGACCCAGAAGAGGACGGCTTTATTTTATCTCCAACCGCAACCCAAACCCCACCAATTCCGCTTTAGACCAGGGAGATGTATATCTTTCCGTTTCCACAAATGGTGGAGTCAATTGGTCTTCAGCTCTCCTTGTCACAGTTACCGGCAAAACTCAATATTTTCCCATGCTGAATGTGGATGAACAGGGATGGCTGCATATCGCTTATTATCAAAATGATTCTGGGTCCGCCAACGGCGGAGTGCTGAATGCTAGCAAAGCCAATCTCTATTACGCCTTCTCTACCGATGGTGGAACCATTTGGTCTTTACCGAGGCGGGTTAATGCAGACAGTACTTCCTTGGATTTTAATGACCCCCCACCGGACCTATCTGGCAGCAACTATTATTTAATTGGAGATTATGCACAGTTGCAAGCTACTGGAATAGATACTTCAACAAAAGTTTATGTTCTCTGGAGTGGTTACGACAAAGACCGGAGTGACGGTTCAGTAGGAAATAAAAAGGAAAGAGTTTACTGCACCACCCTAACTACGCTTTCCGGCTGTCTGGCTAAAGCTGGCGATGTCACCGGAGAAGGCAGCATAACTTTACCGGATGTTGTAGCTCTCATAAATTTTGTTTTTAGAAACGGTCCGGCTCCTTCTCCGGCCTGCCGAGGAAACGTGGACGGGAACGCTGTTATCAATCTAGCTGACATAGTGTACCTAATCAACCGCATTTTCAGAAGCGGCTCGGCTCCTATCAATTCCAGTGTGTGTTGTTTGTGAGAATTTAATCTCTGACCATGGAATCCTAAACCTGAACAACCTCTGAGAAAGCAATTGACTAAAAAATTTACATTTTTTATCATACCAAGAAATATAGCTTTTCGGCAGATTAAAAAAAAATTAGAAATTTGGAACAAAATTTTAGCAGGAGCGGTTTAATATATAAACTTGCTTTTTTACTTTACCGGGGTTCAAGAGAAGGAGCGCACATGAGAAAGAAAGGGATATTATTAATATTTTTAGCACTGCCGGGATTGTCCTGGCTCTACCACAGTCAAACTCTTAGAGCGCTTCCGCATTATTCAGCCAAAGAGGCCACCCGCTGTGCGACCTGCCATTTTAACCCCACTGGCGGGATGGCGCGGACCCAAACCGGCATCAACTACGCTTTAAATAATCATTCTTTCAAAGAAGAAGCCGAGTCGCAAAAACCGCTTCTAAATTTTTCGCTGGGGGATAATCTGACTCTGGGTTCGGATATGCGTTTCAACTATATTTACCAAGATTCAACCCCAGTCACTTCTTCTACTTTTTTTACCATGCAGGGTGCCATCTATTTAGCAGCTCAAGTAGACCCTCATTTGCTTTTGTTTTACAATAACGATTTTGGGTACTCCGACATTAACATACCCAGAGGACCACAGAATCGGGAAGTTTGGGGAATGTTTCGCCGGTTTCCTTTTAATTCCTACCTCAAAGTAGGCCGCTTCAAGGTTCCTTATGGCATCCGTTTAGATGACCATACTTCTTTTGTCAAAGATATGTTAGGTTTTGGAAATCGGTCGCAAGATAACGGAGTGGAAATCGGTTTTACTCCGGCCACTTTCTTTTGGCATCTCTCTTTTACCAATGGAGCCGGCGACCCGGGAATTTCTCTGGATAACAACCGTTTCAAAGCCGTTACCAACAAAGCCGGTTTCACCATCAAACATTTTGGCTTGGGTGCATCATTTGCCTACAATCGTTTTACCACCTCTCCAGAAAAATTTGACCGAGCCAGAGTGGGAGTTTTTGGTTCCTTCAGCTGGCAGGATTTTGTCCTTTTAGCTGAAGCGGACTGGGCCAGAGATGATATTTTCTTCTCACCCAACCGTTCTGAACACCTGGCTTTCTATTCCGAAGCGGCTTATCAAGTTCATAAATCTATCTGGCTTAAAGCTAAATGGGACCTGTGGGACCCCAACACCAAAATGTTTTCCACCGGACAGAAGGTCAAAGATGACGTCGTGCAAAGAGTGACCCTGGGGAGTGATATTCTCCTGTATAACTTGGCGGATGTGAAACTGCAGTACCGCTTCAATATCGAAGAACCCAAAAAGTCCAACAATGAGCTGGTAACCCAATTATACATTTTCTTCTGACGTATAATTATTAAGTTTTTGCATCTTTTCGGGAACCTTCAAGGAGAAAATAATGTTGAATCTAATTAAGAAGGGGACATTTATACCCAGACTGCTTGTAATGGCAGGCTTTATAACAATGACCCTTTTGGTTTATAAGGAATTAGACTCACAAGAGAAAAAAGTGACACCGGATACAAGCAAAAAAAACTCTGATTCTATATTTTTTAGCAGAGATATTCAGCCGATTTTGACCAAAAATTGTGCCATCAAAGAATGTCATATAGCTCCCAAACCAGCCAAAAAAATGGACCTTTCAGAAGGCAAAGCTTATATGAGTATGGTTAATGTTACCTCTCGAGAAATGCCTAAACTGAAAATCGTAGCGCCCGGAAATTTAGAATTAAGTTACCTCTACGACAAATTAACCGGAAATCACAGCGAAGGGGACCGGATGCCAGCTGGTAAGAGAGCACTCCCGAAAACTCAAATTGAGCTGATTAAGAAATGGATTTTAGCTGGAGCAGCGGGTGATTCTATTACGGCACTGGTCAAAGATTCAGTGGACAAAAGAGATTCTTTTCAACAAAAAGCGTTGGAATCTAAAAAGCCGGAGAAAAAGATTGAATAGGTTTGCTTTTTGGATTTTAGTAATCAGTTAAGGTTTATATGCAAGGAGGTTGGCTATGAGGAAGGAAGCGTTAAGATTGGTAGGGGGAGTATTAATTTACCTATTTGTTTCTTCAAGTCCGTCGCAGGGAACGATTCATAATGTCTCCATAGTTGATTTTGGGTTTACTCCCCCCAAGACCACTGTCAATCCGGGGGATACCGTAAGATGGACTAATACCGGTGCTTTTGTGCATACTTCAACCAGTGATCTTGGATTTTGGAATTCCGGTAACTTAGGTCCGGGAGGAATGTTTAGCCGTCAGTTTTTCTCTTCCGGGAAAAATCCTTATCATTGTATACCACACCTGGCTTCCATGAAAGATACCATATTTGTAAATAACGTTCCCCCAACGTTGTCAGTACCCGGCTCTCAATCTGTGAACGTGAATTCTCCTTTGAGTTTTTCGGTTTCAGCTGCAGACCCCAATTTTTCTATGACCGACCCCATGGCTCTGCGGGAGAATGTAACCCTTACCTTAGACAGTGTCCGACCCGACCCTCCCGTAACCAATCCCACTGTAGGCGCTGGAAATCCGGCTACTTTTAGTTGGACACCGGCCTGTACAGAGTTAGGAACCTATACCGCTTATTTTAAAGCCAGCGACGGCAAAGGGGGTTTAGATTTTGACTCAGTGGTGATACAAGTGAATACCACCATTCATTTGGATACCATAACCGACGTCGTATATGACGCTGCTCCAGATACAATTTCTCCCTGTGACATCATGAGTTGGATTTATTTATCCACATTGACAGCTCAAATTGACAGTCATACCGTGACCAGTGATTCCTCGGGGCTGTTTAATTCAGGCATAATGCATCCGGGAGATACTTTTTCTTATCAGTTCGTCAACAAAGGAACCTTCGGCTATCACTGTGTAGTGCATGGTGGTGAAACCGGGGCTGTTAAAGTCGGTATCGATAAAAGGGGGGATGCCAACGGTAATGGCACAATCAATTTGGCAGACATAATATATCTGGTAAACTTTGTCTTCAAAGGTGGACCAATACCAAATCCTCTTTGTGTAGGGGATGCTAATAACTCGGGAGGCAACCCTAATCTGGCAGACATAATTTTTTTAGTTAATTTTGTCTTTAAAGGAGGACTGGCACCTAACCCTCCCACCTGTTAAGTTGCGGTTGATAACTGTCTGCCAAGATTAAAGCCCCATTATATAAGATGGGGCTTTTTTACTGGGCTCTTTTGTTTAATTCAGTGACGATTTTACCAGAGTTTAGTTAACCAACACTTCTAAAGTTTCTTCAAGAAATCCTGTGGAGTGGTTCCGGTGAAATATTCGCTTTGAATAAAAATCACCTTTTTGTTTTGATCCACTCCAATCAGAGTGGGGTAATAGTTAATCTGGTATTTGCTGACAAAAGCCGCCTGGGGGTCGTTTAAGAGGGTAAATCTCAGGCCCTTTTGGGTCTGGTAATTTTTAAGATCGGCTACCGGCTCCGGAGAAATCCCGATTAAAATGTAGTTTTCCGGCATAAAGTTAACAGTTCTCTGCCATTTCAGGACCTCCTCTTCACAGTGAGGACTGCCCGTAGCCAGAAAAAGTAAAAAAGTTTTTTTCCCGTTCATTAAGTCATGCAGATTGATTTCCTCATCAGCCAAGCTTTTTAGTTTAACATTGGGAAAAGTGTCACCGGTTTTGAAAGCAATTTGAGAGCTGGTATTCTGGGTCTCCTTTTTCATCTTGCGGGAGGAGACATAGTTTCCGGCCAAAATCCCCAAAAAGGCGGAAATGGCCACCCCCAGGATAAAAAAAATTACGAACATCCTGGATATCTCAAATTTTTTGGGCATCTTCATATTCTAAAAAAGATTTTTATTAAAAATCAGTTATATTTATATTAGAATGAAATTTTTGTCAAGCTTAAAGTTATCGGCGCCAGACTAAACCGGACTAAAATGCAAATTAAATTGTTCAAAGTTTGCCTTTTCAATACGTTCTTATTTTCTTGGGCATTAGCTCAAAGCGACTCTAATTTTGCGTATACCCCTAAAAAAATTGAAAAAATTACCATTCTGCGCAGAAATATTTTTGACCTGAGCTTGGGCCAGTATAAAAAATTCCCCTACACTTGGGCTAATAAGTTTCATATCCTTACCAAAGAAAAGGTAATCCAAAGAGAGCTGCTCTTTGCGGCCGGAGATTCCTATAATCAGGAATTAATCGAAGAAAGCGAACGAAACTTACGCAGATATGAATTTTTAGGGAAAGTTGAAATAAAAGCCAGAGAAAATTCTAAAAGAAATCTAGAGGTAACGGTCGAAACCGAGGATTTGTGGTCTTTATCCTTAGCCGCGGTCATTTCCGGTGCCGGAGATAAATACAACTACACCGTCTCTTTGAATGACCACAATTTTTTGGGCTGGGGACAGACTGTGTCCGTTTTTTACTCCCAGGACCACTCCACTTTTTTTAAAGAAGAGTATGGTTTGCAATTTTTTGACCCCCGGGTTTTTCATTCTCAGCACCGGGTAAATTTAACGCTCAACAAACTCAGCTTCGGACACTGGCGGGTTTTGGATTTCAGCAAGCCCTTTTATGCCTTAGCCACAAAATGGAGTTATGGTGTGAGAGGCGAAGATTTGAAAGATAAAGTTAGCTTTTTTCAAAAGGGAACGGAGGTTCTGAGAAATTCTTATGCCCATCAGAAAGGGGAAGTTTTTCTGTCCCGCTCTTTCGGTTATCTGAAGCGGAAAGAGCTGGGTGTGGCTTATTTCTACCAGAGGGATAAATTTCGACCTGTAGAAACGAATAGCAGTTTAGATACTTCCAACTTTTCTGTGACTGGTGAAACTGAAAAGATTGGTCGCCTGAGCCTTTCTTTCGGGTTAGGAGAATTGCGGTATGCACAAGAGACTAAACTGGATAATTTTGAGCGAATTGAGGATTTGCAACTGGGCTGGTTTGCCAAAGCCGGGCTGGGAAAATCTTTTGAGTTTTTGGGCTCGGACAGAGAGGACTGGTATTTTTCAACCCAATTCAGGTGGGGCTGGAAAATTTCTCCCCGGCAGTACCTGCTTTTTTTGAACCAGAACGAAGCTTACCGCTATAAACAAAACTTTGACCGGCTCAAAAACTACTGGAAATTAACTTACTTCAATAAAAGCTTGCCATCTCAAACCGTCGCCTTGGGATTAAATTTGTCCGGTATTTCCCGGCAATCAAAATACCGCCAGATTACCCTGGGGGGAGATTTGGGATTAAGGGGTTACGAAGTCAACCAGTTTTCCGGCCAAAAACAGATTCTGTTCAATCTGGAAGACCGGATCTTCACCTCGCTAAAAATTTTGACGGTGGCATTAGGAGCGGTGGTCTTCTTTGATGCCGGTTATCTCTGGGAAAAAGAGAGCCACATAAACCTGAAAGACCTGCGGGCCGATATGGGGATTGGTTTGCGCTTGGGATTTACCAAAGCTCTGGCCGGCAGAGTGGCCCGCCTTGACCTGGCTAAAGCTTTGCAGGAAGACAGATACTTTATTTCTTTGGGTGTGGGTCAGGTATTCGGCTGGGAGTAACACGAAAGCACGAATGGCTACGCCATGGTGTAACCAAAGAATGAATTACGAAAAACACGAAAAAAATGTAATACAAAAAAACGATTAACGTAAAGCTTGTCAAATGGCACCACTCGGCAGATAATTTGGTGGCGAAGATTCTTGGGCATAAGTGAAAAATTGACATCCGCTCCAAGTTTTTTTATTTTATATATCTTGCAATTCTTTAGAGATTGATTTAAATTAAGGGTTTTAAAGGAGCCAGATGAAAGAGTATAAGATCGATCAGATACGCAATCTGGGTTTGGTTGGTCACGGCGGAGTAGGTAAAACTTCCTTGGCGGAAGCCCTGCTTTTTTCAGCCGGCATTACCACCCGTTTGGGCAGAGTAGAGGATGGGAATACTGTTTCTGATTATTCGGCCGAAGAAATTACAAGAAAAATCTCCATCGCCGCTTCTCTTCTGCACCTGGATTGGAAAAATTACAAAATCAACTTAGTCGATTTGCCCGGCTATGCTGATTTCATAGGGGAAGTGGTGGCCGGCTTGAGGGTCACTGAAACCGCTTTGATTTTGATTTCGGCTTTATCCGGAGTAGAAGTCGGGACCGAACAGGTCTGTAAAACCGCGGAAAAATACGATTGCGCCAGAATGTTTTTCTTGAACAAGATGGAAAAAGAGCATGCCAGCTTCAGCAAAGTCTCCAAGCAGCTGCAGGACAGATTCGGAAGCGGGGTCGTAGCGGTCCAGCTTCCCTTGGGTGAAGGGTTAAATTTCAAAGGGGTCGTTGATTTAATCCAGATGAAGGCCTATATATTCCAAAAAGGGGCTCAGCCCAAGGAGGACAAAGTCCCCTCTGATTTCGATTCCCAGGCCCAGGAAGCCCGAGAAAAAATGATGGAAGCCATAGCCGAATCAGACGACGCTCTTCTGGAAAAATTCTTTGATAAAGGGGAATTGACCGAAGAGGAAATCAAACGGGGCTTAAAAAAGGGGATTAGCTCAAAAAAAATTTTCCCTCTGCTTTGCGGAACAGCCACAGAAAATTGGGGGAGCAATCTGCTCCTTGACTTTGCCACCGAATATCTCCCCTCTCCGGCTGATTTTGGAGAAGTAAAAGGGATAGATCCCAATACCAAGCAGGAAATCAAAAGAAAAATAGCCGTGGAAGAGCCCACCTGTGCGTTTGTTTTCAAAACCGTAGCAGAACCTCATGTGGGGGAGCTTTCCTTTTTCAAAGTCTATGCCGGCAAAATCTCCCCCGGCAATGATTTATTGAATCCCACTAAACAGGTAACCGAAAGAATCGGTCAAATCTATGTCATGAACGGTAAAGAGAGAAAAGAGATCGGTAATATATCTGCCGGAGATTTGGGGGCTTTTGTGAAATTGAAATCCACTCATAGCGGAGATACTTTGTGCGACAAGAAACACCCCATTTTACTCCCACCCATCGATTTCCCCAAACCGGTCATCAATATGGCTATCAAGCCCAAAAATAAAGGGGATGAAGAAAAAATCGCCAACGGTTTTGCTAAACTGCATGAAGAAGACCCCACTTTCATCATGGTGGTAGACGGCGACATCAGGCAAACCATAATCTATGGTCAGGGAGAACTGCATTTGGAAATTATGGTGGATAAGCTTAAGAAAAAATTCGGGGTAGAGGCCGAATTGGAAAAACCCAAGATTCCCTACCGTGAAACCATCAAAACCAAAGCCGAAGCCCAGGGAAAATATAAACGCCAATCCGGCGGCCGCGGTCAATACGGTGATGCCTGGCTCAAAGTAGAGCCATTGCACCGGGGAGAGGGTTTTCAGTTTGTGGATGACATCGTGGGTGGGGCAGTCCCTGGCAAATATATACCGGCCGTTGAAAAGGGTGTGGTGGAAGCTATGCACGAAGGGATTTTAGCCGGTTATAAAATGGTGGATATAAAAGTCAGCATCTACGATGGCACCTATCACGTGGTGGATTCCTCGGATATGGCTTTTAAAATTGCCGGCTCCATGGGTTTCAGGAAAGCAGCTCTGGAGGCCAAACCGGTTTTGCTGGAGCCGATTTATAACGTAGAAGTAATAGTGCCCAGCGAGTTCATGGGGGATGTCATGGGGGATATCTCTTCTCGCAGAGGGAAGATTATGGGGATGGAAGCGGATGGCGGGTTTGAAAAAATAAAAGCCAAAGTTCCCTTGGCGGAACTGTATAAATATTCAACCTCACTTAGGTCTCATACTCAAGGTCGGGGCCATCATACTCGTGAATTTTCTCACTACGAGGAAGTCCCCCGAGAGATAGCGGATAAAATAATCAAGGAAGCCCAGGACCACAAGCAGAAAGAAAAAGAAGAAGAGTAATACCAAAAAATATATGAGGAATTCAAATCTGCGCAAAATTCAAGGAATGGTTTTAATAATTTTTTTACTCTTGCTAAGTTTGAATTCTTCCAGCTGGAGTTTGGACCGGGATGGAATGGTAGGATTTGGCGGGACGATTTTAACCGGTCTGGCTACCGGTGATTTCGGCTCTTTAGTCGAGTCCGGCCTGGGACCAGGGGTCAACATTGAATATTTTATGAATAAGTCAGTGGCTGTAGGTGCTAATTTCGGATATTTACTTTTTCAATCCCCCGCGGTCATTCAGGATAGCACCTTGACTCAGGAATGGAGGATGCTCTCCTATGGAGTATTCGGAAAATATATCTTTAATCCGGATAAAGAGTTTTCTTTTTATGGCAAAGGAGGAGCCATGCTGAATTCCTACCAAATCAAGTATGAGAGAGTGTCGCAACCGGTGGCGTCTGATTCTTCCAAAATTAAAGATAATACAGCTCAAATAAGCGCTGGCTTGGGGATAACCTTTGATTATAAAGAGAGACTGGGGCTTTTTGCGGAATTTTTATATAACCGCCTTCTGATAAAAAATCTCTCGGTCCAGTTTTTTGGCCTGAACATCGGGGCTACTCTGTATTTTGGAGGGAGAAAGGGCAAGTAAGGAGGAGTTATGAACAGGAAATTTTTCTCAATACTTATCTTTGGTTTACTTTTTTCTGTTGGTGTCCTACAAGCCCAAGATCACAAAAATAAGGTGGCTGTTTCGGTTTTGGGAGGATTAGCCATTCCGGCCGGCAATTTTACCTCCATCGACCCAGGCAAAGGGAATGCCAAGACCGGTTATACTTTCGGCGGCAGTCTGGAATATTTTGTAAAAGAGAAAATTTCTCTGGGCCTAAATTTTATGTACAACAGTTTTGACGACAAGGATACCAGCAGTATAAAAAATCGTATCGTCAGCTATGGTCTGGTAGGAAGATACATTCTGAATTCCCATCCGGAGGTGGATTATTATCTGAGATTTGGTTTGGGTCTGGCTAAGTTCACAATTGAGGGATCGGGTCCCACCAGATCTTATGACCTCAAAACTACTATTGCCGTGGGATTGGGCTTTAGCTACAAGCTTAGCTCGTCTTTATCTTTGCTGGGAGAAACTGTCTACAATCAGGTTCTGGAGAAAAACGCCAAGTATTCTGTAGGTGGAGTAAAGCGACCAGCCCTGGGATATAATCTGCAACATTTCGGGATTTATACCGGACTGGTTTTTTATATAAAAACCAAGCAGCCGGTTTCCTCGTATTAATAATAAGAGATTTTTATATCAAATTTTGCCAAAGAAAGGAGTCAGCATGTTTCGCAAAATAACCAGAATTTTAATGGCGGTTTTTATTTTAATGTTCTGTCTGGATGCCTTGGCAGTTGAAAGGGCCCAGAGAAATAAACTGGAGCTAGGAGGTGATTTTTCTTTCAGTTATGACAATTATGACCAGCTGGGATTTGACCAGGGCTCCATAACCTCTTTTAGTTTAACCCCCCGATTCGGATTTTTCGTGGGGAGAAATGTTCAGTTAGAGCCGGAAATGAGTCTGGCTTATGTATCGGATCAATCATTCGGAGACGATTTCGAGGTTCTAAGATTGGGGTTTTTATTCCGGGTGGCCTATAATTTCATGCCCCACCAAAAAGCTTTTCCCTTTATCTTTTTCGGAATCGGTATGACCGGTAATTCCATTTCCGGTGTTTCGAATGAGGCCACCTCCATTGTAGCTCCCGAGGTAGGTATGGGGGTGAAGGCCTTTATTGGAAGGAGTTCGGCTTTAAGAGTGTCCGTAAAATTTATCCACGAGGAAAACAGCTTGGGGATTGATGATGTGGATGCCAACAGTCTGAATATTTCCGCCGGATATTCGGTTTTTCTGGGACGATAAAATCAGCAGCCCTTGGTGTTGATAAAATAAACCAGATGATTTCTTTTTCCACCAGCTGGAATGCTACCCGTAATCATTCGGGCTTACGAATTATTCAAGAGATAAAAGATTTAGGATTTGACTGTCTGGAAATTAACTTTCAGGTTTCCTCTGAAAAATTTGAGGAGATAAAAAAGTCAAAAAAAGAAAATCAAATCCAAATCTCCAGTTTGCACAATGTGGCTCCTATGCCGGATGGGTTTGAGCCTCATTCCGTTCATAAAGCATTTCCCCTAAACTCTCCCGACGATTCTTTCAGGGAAAAAAGTATAGAGCTGACCAAGAATACTATCGACAATGCTCACGACTTAAAAGCTGAAGCGGTGGTTCTGCACTTGGGAGAAAGTCAAAAAATAGAAATTCTGGACCTTGAGCAGGAATATATAAAAGCTAAAATAAAGTCCGAAACCAAATCAGATGAACTGGAGGAGTTGAAGAATAAGTTCATTCGGGAACGAAATAAAATATCAGTAGAAGGAACTGAGAAAATAATCCAAGCTTTGAATGAAATTATTCCTTATGCCCAAGACAAAAATATTAAGCTGGGGTTTGAAAATAGATATTATTATTCCCAGTTTCCGACTTTAGAAGAAACGGAAATTATTTTCAAGGAATTTCCGAATTCAAATGTGGGATTATGGCTGGATGTGGGGCATCAAGCCACTCTGGAATATCTGGGTTTTGTCGAGAAAAACGCTTATCTGAAAAAATTCGGTCACAGATTAATCGGAACTCACCTGATGGATTGTAAAGAAATCTATGACCATAAAGCTCCCGGAACTGGAAATATTGATTATTCTGGGTTGAAGAGTTATTTAAAACCCGATACCATCAAAGTCTTAGAGTTAGGTCCCAAGGTTACTCCGCCAGAAGTTAAATCCGGCTTTGAATATCTACAGCAGATGGGTCTGGCTTAATTTTTTCTTGCCTTTTGCGAATTTTCGCATAAATTAAATAAAGAAACCGGAGGGAAAGAAATGTCTGGCCATTCTAAGTGGAGTACCATCAAGCGGAAAAAGGAAAAAACTGACGCTGAACGTGGGAAGATTTTTACCAAAATCATCAAGGAAATCACGGTAGCGGCCCGCACCGGAGGAGGGGATGCGGAAGGCAACCCCCGCTTGAGAACCGCTATCTTGGCTGCCAAAGAAGCCAACATGCCCCAATCCAATATCGAAAGAGCCATAAAGAAAGGGACCGGAGAGCTTCCCGGAGTGACTTACGAAGAGATAACCTACGAAGGATACGGTCCTGGCGGAGTGGCGGTACTGGTGGAAGTCACCACTGACAATAAAAATCGAGTGGTAGCCGACATCAGACATCTGTTCTCTCGCTTCGGGGGAAATTTAGGTGAAAGTGGCAGTGTCAACTGGATGTTTGAGAAAAAGGGAGTAATAACTGTCGAAAAAAGTAAGGTTAAAAATGAAGATGATTTACTGATGGTTGTACTGGACGCCGGGGCTTCGGACATGACTTCGGATGCTCAAAATTATGAAATTCAGACACCGGCTAACACCTTTGACAAAGTCAAACAGGCTGTGGAAAAAAATAAAATTCCTTACGCCAGCGCTGAAATCAACATGGTGCCCCAGTCTACCGTCAAATTAGAGGGTAAAAACGCCGAGCAGATGATAAAACTGATGGAAGCCTTAGAAGAGCATGAGGACGTGCAGAAAGTGTACGCCAACTTTGACATCGAAGAAACCTTAATGGAGAAATTGAGTGCTTAAAAGTTTCACAACCTTGGGAGTGGACCCGGGTATCAGCAGTTGCGGTTTCGGTTTGGTCAAATTTTACAATAATAAGTTTGAGCTTTTGGATTCGGGAATAATAAGAACCAATGCCAAAAATTCTACTTCCGAAAAACTCAAAGAGATTTTTTCCGGGCTGAATAAAATTATAAAAAAAAGTCAGCCGGATTTTTTGGCGGTAGAAGACAGTTTTTTTGCCAAAAATGTCAAAAGTCTGAAGGTGATGAGCCAGGCCAAAGGGGTTATACTTTTAGCCGGAGCCCAGGCCGGTTTATCTATCAAAGAATATTCCACCCGGGAAGTGAAACAATCAGTCGTTGGCAGGGGAGAAGCATCTAAGCAACAGGTTCAGTATATGATGAAAGCTTTATTGAATATAAAAGCAGCGACGCTGCCGGAAGATGCTTCGGATGCTCTGGCGGTGGCGTTCTGTCATTCTCAAAAAATTTCCAACCATCATCAATGGTTATACCATGGCGTAGCCAGAGGTAAAAAGTGATTGCCTATTTAGAGGGAAGATTAGCTGAAAAGAAACCAACCTCGCTGGTGGTAGATGTCAAGGGGGTGGGCTATTTGGTCAATATCCCTTTATCCAGTTTTGACAAACTGCCTGAAATCGGTTCGGCCGTAAAACTTTTCACCTGCACCTATGTGCGAGAAGATGCTTTTCAGTTGTTCGGTTTTGCCACCACCCCGGAAAAAGAGCTCTTTGAGCTTTTGATTTCGGTTAACGGAGTCGGACCCAAATCTGCTTTGGGAATTTTATCCTCCATTTCGGTGGAGGATTTTCAGTCCTCTATCTTAGAAGAAAACGTGGATATGCTGACCAAAATTTCGGGTGTGGGAAATAAAACCGCCCAAAGATTAATTGTAGAATTAAAAGAGAAGATTGCCAAGAGTTTCATTCTGCCGGAGAAAGAGAAAGCTTCTCCTGACCATAAATCAGAAGAAGCCATTTTAGCCATGGTTTCCTTGGGGTATAACAAATATGAAGCCAGGAAAATCATTGACCAGGTTCTGGAAAAAGATAAAAAGTTGAGCTTAGAAGAGTTATTGAAAAAAGCGTTGAATTTCAATCCCAATGCTAAAACTAAAGCTCAAACTCAAACTTCTAAAACAATATAGTTTAAAAAAATGAAAGACCGAATCACTCAGCCGATTCAACAAATTGAAGAGCAGGAGCTGGACTTAACCTTAAGGCCTCAGGGTTTTGATGAATTCGTGGGGCAGGAAAAGTTAAAAGAAAATCTGAAGATTTTTATCTCGGCTGCCAAAAAAAGAAAAGAACATCTGGACCACGCTTTATTTTACGGTCCTCCCGGTCTGGGAAAAACCACTCTGGCTCATATAATTGCTCATGAAATGGGGGTGGATGTCAAATCTACTTCCGGTCCGGTTTTGGAGAAAGCCGCTGACTTGGCAGGGATTTTAACCAATTTGAATGACAAAGATATTTTATTTATTGACGAAATTCACCGCTTAAGTCATGTGGTGGAAGAATATCTTTATCCGGCTATGGAGGACTTCACCTTAGACATCATGATTGAAAAGGGACCGGCGGCTCGCTCCATAAAATTACCATTAAAAAAATTTACTCTTATTGGAGCAACAACCCGGGCCGGGCTTTTGACTTCTCCTCTCAGGTCCCGTTTCGGTGTGGTGGGGAGATTGGATTATTACAACACTGATGACTTGTTGAAAATAGTTTTACGCTCCGCTAAGATTTTAAATATTACCATTGATAAAGATGGAGCCAACGAAATTGCCTGCCGTTCCCGAGGAACTCCCAGAGTTGCCAACCGGCTTTTGCGGCGAGTGCGGGATTTTGCGCAAGTCAAAGCCAAGGGAAAAATTAATAAAGAGATTTCCGAAAATGCTTTGCAGATGCTGGATGTGGACCAATTGGGCCTGGATGAGATGGATAAAAAAATTTTGGAGACGATAGTTATGAAATTCAAAGGGGGCCCGGTCGGCATAAGCACCTTAGCAGTGGCAGTAGGTGAGGAAGCAGATACCATTGAAGAGGTGTACGAACCATTTTTAATTCAGGAAGGGCTTTTACACAGAACTCCGCGGGGAAGACAGGTTACAGACAGAGCATACAAGCACTTGGAAATTCAAAAAGAGAAGATTCAACCCAGTCTGTTGTAAGGGATATAACCTAACAGATTTTTGAGAAAACCAACTGCTTCTTAATCTTTTCCTCAAAAAATAAGTGGCAAAGAACTTTTTCACTTCAGCCATAATTGTCGCAGGGGGGTCTGGTAAAAGATTTAATTCCGAGATTCCAAAACAATTTTTAAAATTAAAAGATAAACCGATTCTGGCTTATTCGATTGAAAAATTTGAAAAATCTAAACTAATTGATGAGGTAATTTTAGTAGTGCCAGGTCAATTTATCGGTTTCTGTCAAAAAAATATAATTGCTAAATATTGCTTCAGAAAAATCACTCAAATTATCTCAGGGGGAACGACCAGGCAGGCTTCAGCTTATAATGGTTTGCAAAAAGTAAGTAAAAAATGTAACTTGGTCTTGGTGCACGACGGAGTCAGGCCGTTGGTTGAGTCTAAAGAAATTGAAACGGTGATAAAATTGGCTCAAAAATTTAAAGCAGCTATCTTGGCCGTACCAGTAAAGGAAACTGTCAAGCTGGTGAATAACAATATGATTGTAAAAACTGAAGACAGAAAGAAATTTTATCTGGCCCAAACCCCCCAGGTCTTTGAAAAAACTCTTTTGAGTAAAGCATTTGAAAAAGCCAAAAAAGATAAATTCGTGGGGACGGACTGTTCCTCACTGGTGGAAAGATTAGGTGTTAAAGTTAGGATTTTAGAAGGTTCAGAGAGAAATATTAAAATTACTACAGCAGAAGATTTTAAATTGGCTGAAATATTAATGAGTTGGTGAAAATGCTCAGAGTTGGTTTTGGATATGATGTGCATAAATTTACGAAGGGGAGAAAATTGATTTTAGGAGGAGTGGAGATTCCTCATTCTAGAGGGCTTTTAGGACATTCGGATGGGGATGCTTTGCTGCACTCGATTTGTGACGCTATATTAGGAGCTTTGGCTCAAGGAGATATCGGTAAACATTTCCCGGATACAGATAAGAAATATAAAGGGATTTCCAGTATGAAACTTTTACCAGATGTGTCCAAGATTTTGAAACAAGAAAAAGCTAAGCTTGTGAATATTGATACAACTATTGTGGCAGAAAAACCCAAGTTAGCCAACTATACTGACAAAATGAGAAAAAATATCTCCCGCACTCTGAAAATCGGTCTAGATAAAATTTCAGTCAAAGCCACCACTCAAAATGGCTTGGGATTTATAGGTAAGGGAGAAGGAATAGCCAGTTTTGCCATCGTCTTACTTGAGAAAGGATAGATGGAATCCAATTTCGCCCAACATATGCAGGAGCTGTTAAACTATGCTACCAGCCACAAAGTGGTCTGGCTCTATTTTTTCTTTTTTATCAGTGCTGTTATAGAAAATCTTTTTCCTCCCTACCCGGGAGACAGCATAATTTTCGGAGGAGCGCTTTTAGCCGGGATGGGGAAACTGCAGCTCTGGGGAGTGATTTTATTTCCCTGCTTAGGGAGTTTAAGCGGTGCTATGATTTTATACTGGGCCGGGAAAAAAGGCGCCCGAAAGCTTTTCTTTTTGAATGGTATTTTTTTCAACCAGGCCCGGCTTTCCAATATCGAAGGATGGTTCAAAAAATATGGTGAAAAAGTGTTGATATTAAGCCGATTTATGACAGGAGTGCGTTCAGCCGTTGCTCTTTCAGCCGGAGTGGGAAATGTACATATCAGAAAGATGGTAATTTACACCGGTATCTCGATTTTAATCTGGAACGGGGCTTTGGTTGCGATCGGAACAGTTTTGAAAGCCAATTCCGAGGATGCCTATAGATTTTTGGTGACTTATAATAAAATAGTTCTGACTATTTTTGCCCTAGCGGTTTTATACTGGATTTTTAAATTGTTAAAGAAAAAATTCAAAAAGGAGCCGATTTGAAAATTTTGGTTTTGATGGGGGGAGATTCTGCCGAGAGGGATGTTTCCATAGTCAGTGGAGAAGCGGTGGTAGAAGCTTTGAAAAAAGCCGGGCATAAAGTGATTCCGGTGGATACCAGCAAAAGCTGGCAGGTGTTGCCGAATAATCACACCCAATATTTGCCCCAAGGGATAAAAACTGCCCCTCCGGGTGCTCAAGAATTAAAACCGATCGATTCGGATGTGGTGTTAAAACATTTTGAATCGCAGGATTTGAAAGATGTGGATGTCATCTTTTTGGCTCTGCATGGCGGCAAGGGAGAAGACGGAACCATTCAGTCCTTACTGGATTTGACCGGTAAGCCCTACACCGGCTCTGGAATGTTGGCCAGCGCTTTGGCCATGAACAAAGATATGTCCAAAAAAATTTTTGAAAGAGAAAAAATCAGAACCCCCAAATGGATTTTATGGGAGTCGGATAATTCATCTGATATTTCTGAACTGCAAAAAGAAATCAAAAAGAAATTTGGCTACCCGGTGGTGGTTAAGCCCAACAACCAGGGTTCCACCATAGGTTTGACCATACTCCAAAAGGATGGAGATTTAAAAAAGGCAGTAAATTTAGCGGGAGAGTATTCTCATCAAATTTTAGCGGAAGAATTTATTCCGGGGCGGGAGATTACCGTGGGTATTTTAGAAGATCAGGCCTTGCCCGTGATTGAGATTGTGCCAGAGCACGGAATCTATGACTACGAATGCAAATATACACCGGGCAAGAGTAAATATGTTTGTCCGGCTGAACTGACTAAAAAACAAACTCATGAAGTACAGGAATTGGCTTTTCGGGCCTTTAAGGCTTTGGGATGTGAAGGTTACGCCAGAGTGGATTTTCGTTTAGCCAAAAACGGAATATTTTACTGCTTAGAAGTCAACACTCTCCCGGGAATGACCAACACCAGTCTGGTTCCCAAAGCCGCCAAAGCGGCCGGAATTGACTTTCCGGAATTAGTGGAAAAAATTGTAAAACTAGCATCCCATAAGAAGAAGGTTTAACTAATCCCTTAATTTTTCGTATAACTAGCTAGTTGTAAATCCAGCTCCCCTTTACATTTTGGTTGTAGAAATGGTTTAATCTTAGTATATTATTTTTCTAAAATAAATTTAAAAACATGCAATGAATTAGAGGTCAAAACTTATGAGTTTCAAAGGAATTTTATTTGATTTGGGCAGCACCCTAATCGAGTTTGACAATACCGAATGGGACAAGCTGGAAAGAGCTTGTGTCCAGCAGGGCTATGAGTTTTTAGTAAAACGAGGCTATAAGATACCGGATTGGGAAACTTTCGGAAAAACTTTTCTGACTGAATTTCATCAGGCTTGGCAGAAAGCTCAAGAAAGTTTAATTGAAGTGAAACTGCCGGAATGGGTCGCAAATTTTCTAGTTAGATATGGAATCTCCAGTCCGGATGGTTTTAGTTTAGAATTTTTGAAGCTCTACTACGAACCGATTTCCAAACAGATAACTTTAATTGATGGCGTAAAAGAGGTTTTGGAGCATTTTAAGAAGCAGAATTTTAAAATCGGATTAATCTCTAACTCTTCCTTTCCCACTGAATTTCACATAGAAGAGTTAAAAAACTATGAAATCATTAACTTCTTTGAAGAAACTTTGTTTTCCTACGATTTCGGTTTAAGGAAACCACATCCGGATTTATTCAAAAATGTCTTAAATAAGTTAAAGTTAAAACCGCAGGAAACAGTTTTCATCGGGGACAGGTTGATTGAAGATGTGTCCGGACCTCAAAAAGTGGGGATGAAAGCGATTTTGAAATACAAAAAAGAAAGAGATTATTCTGCTCCGGTGGTGCCGGATTACGTGGTCAATAACTTAAGCGAACTTCCGGAAGTAATCCGCAAATTCAAATAAGCTATGAGCTTGGTTTTCTTCAATACTCTCACCAGACAAAAGGAGGAGTTTGTCCCCATTGAGTCTGGAAAAGTCAAAATGTATACTTGCGGTCCCACCGTGTATGATTATCCTCATATCGGAAATTACCGAACTTTTTTATTTGAAGATTTGTTGCGGCGCTATTTAAAATACAAAGGGTTTCAGGTCACTCAGGTCATGAATCTGACGGATATAGATGATAAAATAATCATCGGTTCTCAAAAGAAAGGAATTTCGCTAGATGAGTACACCGCACCCTATAAGAAAATCTTTTTTGAGGATTTAAACACTCTGAACGCCGAAGCATCTGAATTTTATCCGGAAGCGACCAAGCATATCAAAGAAATGGTGAAGATTATCAAAAAGCTTTTGGGGAAGAAACATGCCTACGAAATAGAAGGCTCTATCTATTTCAAAATTTCAACTTTTCCAGAGTACGGAAAACTTTCCAAGATGAATTTAGAGGAGTTGAAAGTGGGTACCAGAGTCAAAGCTGACGAATATGAGAAAGAGCAAGTCAGTGACTTTGCCTTATGGAAGGCCTGGGATGAAAAAGATGGAGACATTTTTTGGGAGACGGAGATCGGTAAAGGGCGTCCGGGCTGGCATATTGAATGCTCGGCCATGAGTATGAAATATTTGGGGGAGTATTTTGATATTCACACTGGTGGAGTGGATAATATTTTCCCCCATCATGAAAACGAGATTGCCCAGAGTCAATGCGCCACCGGCAAAAAATTTGTCAACTTTTGGCTGCATGCCGAACATCTGTTGGTAGATAACAAAAGGATGGCCAAAAGATATGGAAATTTCTACACCTTAAGAGATTTATTGGATAAAGGTTGGTATCCGATGGCTATTCGTTATTTGCTTTTATCCACCTATTACCGCCAGCAGCTGAATTTCACCTTGGAAGGATTGGAAGCAGCCAAAAATTCTTTGCAAAGAATTTTTGATTTTTCAGACCAGTTAGAAACTATAGAAAAAGAAGGGAAAAACCCCCAAGCAGAAAGGCTAGTTATTTCAGCCAAGGAAAAATTCGAGGCTGGTTTGGATGACGACCTAAACGTTTCGATCGGCCTGGCAGCTATTTTTGACTTAATCTATGAAGTAAACAAACTTTTAAGAGAAAACCAAGTTTCAAAAACAGATGCGCAATTAATTTTAAATCAGATGGACAGTTTCGATAAAGTTTTAGGTTACTTGAAAAAACCTGAAGAGAGTTTGGATGATAAAGCTGTGCAATTAGTAGAACGAAGAGAAAAGGCCAGACAGGATAAAGACTGGCAGTTGGCTGATAAGATTAGAAAACAACTCCTTGAAATGGGAATTATTTTAGAAGATACTTCAGCCGGTACCAAATGGAAGAAAAAGATTTGATATTGACAAAAAGCTGGCGTAAAATATATTGAAATTTCTCAATTTGGGTTTTCTTTTCCCTAGGGAATAGCGAAAACCTATACAAAAAGCAGAAATTGCTGGAGTAGCTCAGAGGCAGAGCAGGGGTTTTGTAAACCTCAGGTCGGGGGTTCAATTCCCTCCTCCAGCTGATAAATAGAGAGCGCAATTGGAGTTGTAGCGGTGCGATTTATCGCACATTAGAATTGGTCGGATTCATCCGACCGCTACAGGAAAGAAAAACATTGGAGAGGTGCCCGAGAGGCTAAAGGGGACGGTCTGTAAAACCGTTGGCTTTGCCTACGGTGGTTCGAATCCACCCCTCTCCATAAGTTATGGTGGTTCAATAGGTTAGGAGTGGAGTTAATTAAATAATTATTGTCCTTTGCAGAATAATCCTATAAATTCAATAGAAGACATTGTTATTTTTTTCTCTTTTTCTGCTCTGATACTGTTGTAATACGGGTTCGAATCCCGGTGGGGTTAAAAGTTCTGGAAAGCTGGCAAACAACAAACCATTGCATTGTTGTTAAGCTCTAATCTTCTAATTATAACACGACAGATTTATCAAGATTTTACTTGACAATTTTAGAAAGAACCTACATAATATTTGTAACTGGTCCAATAATACAGCAAGAATAAGATAGTTTCATTATAAGCTTTTGATTTTTACATCAAAAGTATTGAGGGATCTAAAAAGTCGCCTCGGGGCCAACAAATGAGGTTCAAGCCAGGTAAGGCAGTTGTATTCATATTAATCGCTTGTTTTTTTGCAAGTGCAGCGGCACTCGCGCAGGGAGACTTCAGACCAAAGATTGACTACCCCACCGCCACCAATCCCATTTCTATCTACGTTGCTGATTTGGATGGTGACAGCGACATAGATTTGGTGGTCGCCAATTATGGTAGCAGTAATGTTTCTGTTTTGAAAAACAACGGAGACGGTACTTTTGCAGCCAAAGTTGACTATCCAGTGGGAACCCAACCTATATCTGTTTTTGCTGCCGACCTGGATGACACTCTGGGATTAGATTTGGCGGTAGCCAATTACGGAAGTAATAACCTCTCCGTCTTATTTAACAATGGTGACGGAACCTTTGGTCCCGCCACGAACCTTTCGACAGGAAGTAATCCCATCTCGGTTTTCGCCGCCAGACTGGATACAGACTCAGATTTTGATATTGCGGTTACCAATGAAGCCAGTGGTACCGTTTCAGTATTCCTAAACAACGGTGACAGCACTTTTACACCCAAAGGTCCCTATGGAACGGGCATTAGCCCTTCAGCGGTTTTTGCCTCTGACATTGATGGTGATACTGACCAGGACTTAATCGTCACTAATTCCGGGAGTAATTCCATTCGGAGATTGAAAAACACTGATGGAATGGGGAATTTTGGTGATCTGGCTGATTATGCCACCGGGACTGCCCCCCGTTCTGTTTTTGTGGCTGACCTGGACGGAGACGGGGACAATGACGTTGTCACTGCCAACAACGGAAGCAACACCGTCTCAATTTTAAGAAATAACAACAACGGAACCTTTGCGGCCAAAGTCGACTCGGGGACCGGCTCCGGCCCATACTCTGTATTTGCCAAGGATTTAGTAGGGAATGTTGCGCGTGATTTGGTAGTGGCTAACTATAATGACAGCAGTGTCTCGGTTTTAAGAAACCTTGGTAGCGGCACTTTTGCAACCAAAGTGAACTATCGCACCGGAAAAAATCCTGCTTCCGTGGTGATTACAGATTGGGACATGGATGGTGACCAGGACTTAGCCGTAGCTAATTATGGAAGCAACAGTATTTCTATTTTATTGCGCAATCGACCTCCGGTTTTGGATTCCATCCCTTCCTACACCGTTAAGGAGGGTGCTAACTTAACCTTCAGAGTGCATGCCATCGATCCTGATATTGTGCAAGATTCCCTAGTTCTGTCAACCAGTACGTTGGCGAATGCAACCTTTACAGATAGCGGTAATGGCTCAGGTGCTTTCAGTTTTAATCCCAGTTTCGCCCAGGCAGGAGTTCACGGCGTAACTTTCAGAGCATCAGATGGAGGTTTAACGGACAGCCAGATTGTGACAATCACAGTCGAACAAGGGGATTTCGCTGACCCGGTCAGCTACTCGGCCGGAAGTCAACTCACCTCAGTAGCAGCTGCTGACTTAGATGGGGACGGAGACCCTGATTTAGCGGTGACGAATTTTAGCTTGGACAAAGTCACCTTTTTAAGAAATAACGGTAGCGGTGTCTTCTCCTCTCCTACTCCCTCTGACCGAGGGGTGGGGACTGGTCCCAAGGCGGTAATAGCCGCTAACTTAGATGCAGTTTCAGGGATTGACTTAGCCGTGGCCAATAGCAATTCCAACAGCATTTCAGTTTTGCGTAACGGAGGAGGTTTTAATTTTTTCAGAAACGACAAATCTACTGCCAGCGGACCTACTTCGGTATTTGCGGCTGATTTAGATACCGACGGTGACATTGATCTGGCGGTTGCTGATTTGGGGAGCAATGCTATCTCGATTTTGAAGAACAACGACGATACGAGTTTTGCCAATGCCCTTAATTATTTAGTCGGACTTGGGCCCTCTTCAATCTACGGGTCGGATTTTGACCTGGATGGAGATATTGATCTGGCAGTTACTCGCGTGGGAGACGGCACACCTCCCGAAAGCACACTCACGGTGGTTTTCAATGACGGTTCTGCTGTTTTCGACTCCACGGTCAATTATCCTACTGGAGGCGATCCTCGTTCAGTTTTCTCTTTCGATTTAGATGCGGATGATGATTCTGACCTGGTGGTGGCAAATTATTCCTCCCACACGATTTCAGTTTTTATGAATAACGGAGATGGGATTTTTGCCGCCAAAGTGGATTACCCCACAGACCTGAACCCCATCTCCATTTTCATTACCGACCTGGTCGGTGATTCTACGCCAGATGTGGCAGTCGCTAATCAGGGATCCGGCACAGTTTCGGTCTTCCGGAACCAAGGAGACGGGAGCTTTTATGCTAAGTTGGACTATTCAGCCGGGGCGGGCACCACACTTCCATCAGGGATTGTGGCTTCCGATGTTGACAAAGATGGAGATAAAGACCTAGTAATTGCAAATGAGATAGCTGGCACAGTTTCCATCCTGCTGAGTTTTGCCAGCCCTTGCTCTTATAAGCCCGGAGATGTTAACGGAGATGGGAGCGTAAATTTAACTGATATAGTTGGTCTGGTAAACGTTGTTTTCAAAGGCACACCCACACCCAGTCCCAGCTGTCGGGCGAATGCTAACGGGGCGTTGCCTATCAACTTGACAGATATAATTTATTTAGTAAACAAGGTCTTTAAGGGTGGACCCAATCCTATCAAATCCGGTGTTTGCTGTTTGTAAGTGTGAAAATAACTCGTTTGATACTGTTTCTCTAGTTTATACAATTTAGAACTTTTTAAATTCTAACATTTATAACTCCCAAGGAAGGAGGAAATTTTATGAAAAAAATCTCTATAGTTTTGTTAATTATTTCTTTATTTTCTCTGAGCTTAGCCCAGGACCCCGGTGGTCCAAACAGTATGTGGCTGGACCTTGACAATTCGGAGATTCTTTCAAGTGGAGGGGAAGTTACAAGCTTAGATCCTGACACCGTTTGTACCCCTGGCGACTTTAATGGTAGTGGTACAGTCAACCTCTCCGATTTGTCATTCTTAGTCAGTTATTTATTAATATGTGGCCTTTCTCCAACTTGCTTGCCTAATGAAGCTAATGGCAACTGTGAACTTGACTTGGGTGACCTGATATATCTTACAAATTTCTTCTTTAAAGGAGGTCCCGCACCGGTTTCTTACTGCTCAAATCCTGATACCTTTTTTGACCCCGGTAACCTTGACACCCTAAAGATTGGCACAGTTACCGGCTGCCCCGGTGATACGGTAGCTGTTCCGGTATATGTAAATAACGATGAAAAAATTTACCTTACGGTGCCACTTAGGATTGACACCAGCATGGCGGTGTGTGATTCGATAATTACTACCGGCACAAGAGGGGCTGGCAAAATTGCTGGCATTCCTGTATATTGTGGAGATTCTACAGGTGTTCTATTAAATACTAACGGAGTTGATACACTTACAGCTGGAAACGGTGTAGTGGCTTATTTGCGATGTATTATCAAGGATGGTGATTCCGGCTTCGTAACAATCGATTCGGCTACCCTTGGTCCCAATACACTCAGGTTCTTCAAGAGCAATACCTATTCCATCAAGCCGGTTTTCATAGGAGGTGGAATAAATGTAGCTTGCCCAACCAACTTTAAAGTAACTATCAGAGCTTTCTCCCCGGTTAATTTGGTAGTTATTGAACCGACTCCCGAAGCAGATAGCGTGGGATTGGACACTACCGCAACCAGACCCGATACCATTTTCAACACCATTTTGGAAGGTTCTTCATATGACACTACCCAGGATGCCAATAACGATGGCGAAAATGATGTGATAATTACAATCCCTGCTCCTTTCAACGGTCCCTATCAAATCAGAGTGGTGCCGACAGACACTGGACAATTTAGCTTGGATTATCAAGCCGGCAACAATCTCCGGGTGCTGTTAGCAGACAGTGTGGTAATTACAACCACGGATACCAATTACACCTATGGACTGGTGGTGCTTCCCTTTTTACGGGGGGATGCCAACAAGGATCGGGCCCGAGGACTGGCGGACATCGTCTACCTGGTAAATTATGTTTATAAGGGTGGACCGCCTCCTGACCCGTTGTCTTTGGGAGATGTGAATTGCGGCGGCATGCCGGCAGTAGGTCTGGCGGACATCATATATATGGTTAATTTTGTTTACAGGGGTGGCCCCCCACCTTGCAGCTAAACTCTATGCCGAAAGTTTGAGTCAAATAAAAGTTAGATTTTTAAATTTCAATTTTATAGCAACCTTAAAAGTAGATGATTTTAATTAATTCAGGGGAAAAAAGGGGGTTTATATGAAAAAATTCTATTTAGTTTTATTAGTTCTTTTTCTCAATTTATTTATTGGGTCTCTCAGAATTGAAGCTAAAACTGAAAAGAAAGTTGTTTCCCAGTCAAAAGGAAATAAGATTGATTACAGTAAAATTGAATGGAGAACCAGGGAGGAGTTAAAAGCTAATTTAGTTAAAGAATTACCCTCTCTTCCTGTAAGGAGCGCTGGAGCATCTAAATTCAAACCTGACTACCCTATCACTACTGCTTCACCATTATTCGATACAGGCGGATATACTTATTTTGATTACGCCGCCAACGAGAGATTGCCTAGACAGATTGCCTTGAGTGCTTTGGGGCATGTCCATATTGATTGGACTAAAGGGTATGACGCAACCTCTTCAGGTGCTGGCAAAAGAGAGGTTGCCTACGCTTCTTTTTTTTCGGCTGGTGCTCGTGTAGCTTTTGATGAGCAAGTCTCCGGCCTCGGTGAAGACCTCAGCAAGACCAGAGGAGGGTATACTTCTCTGGCGGTTTTACCGGATGGCAGAGCTATTTGCACTTATCATCACGCCGAATCCGTAACCGGCAAACCACGTGGAACCTGGGTTTCCATTGAAGCAACCGCCACTGTTGGTGATTGGCTAGAAGAATTGCACGCCCCTGATTCGGTGTTAGGAATGAAGAGTGCGGGGCTTTACCCCGCTTGCGCGGGTCAGAAAGTAACCCCCGGTGATACGCTCATTGTGCATGTGGTAAGTGTAGAATTTCAGGGTGGGAATCAGGATTTCGTTTATGCCCGGGGCCGGGGACTCACTCCCGTAGATTTTGTTTTTTCTCCAGGTCAGAGACCGGATTCCAGTGACTTCATCTCCGTGATTGTGGTGGCTTCGCGCAAGTCCAATAAAGTAGCCATGGTCTATGTTCGCGAAAAGGTTTATTCAGGTGATAACTCTGATGCGGATGTATTTTATATTGAATCTACTAATGGAGGACGAGATTGGGTGAATGGTTTTAACAATAGCGGTAGAGACACGGCCGTAAATGTTACCAAATATGCGCCCGGGTCTCCGATAAGAGCCACTGGTGACTTATCCGCAGTCTATGATGAAGATGATTCTTTACATATTGTTTGGGTAGCTCCTTTATATAACGCCGGATTGACCGCCAGTGAATGTTATATCTATCATTGGAGCAAAGCTACGGGAATCGACCAAGTGGCAGATGGAATATACCTTATATCTGACGCTCTTTTACCAAGTTCGATTGCTAAAAATAATTTAAGAAATCCTCAAATTGGAGTGCATGACGGAACCGCCTCTTTAGGTCGTAAAAATTACTTATATGTGACCTGGAATCAATTTGGTCCCGGAACTACAGATGTTTCTGACGACGGCATCTTGAATGGTGAAATCTATGTAAACGCCTCCTCCAATGCTGGAAACACCTGGGGTTCTCCAGTAAACATTACAAATTCACAGACTCCGGGATGCGACCGTAATTGTGACAGTGATGTTTATCCTTCTTTAGCAGAAAGAGTAAATGACACTTTGCATATATCTTACATCAATGATAAAGAAGCGGGTCGATATGATCAAGGGGATGGCGAAGTCTTGTCTCCGGTACTCTACTACAAATATCCGGCTTATCAGCCGGCCGCTTTCAATGGAATATCTGTATCTCCTCCGTATTTTGACGACCCGGTAGCGAACATCAGCATACCGGATCTGGTAATTGACACAATTATTACGATTACGAATGTTGGAAACCAGACTTTGACCATCGATAGCGTAAAAAAAGCCGGAGTTTCTCCCTGGCTTAAGCTTCAAAATGCCGGATTTCCTGATGCGATACCTGAAGGCGGTGCCCCAAAGGTGGTTGCCTGCACCCTCAATGGAACTGGTCTGGGTACTGCGACCTACGTAGATACCATCGTAGTTTACAACAATTCTAACAACAGTCCGACCTTGAAAATCCCGGTTCATTTTGTGGTCACCGATTGTGGATACTTCCGAAGGAATCAGCTGGTAGCAACCGTTGGAGACTTAAAGTTGAAAGCGTCTAATACTTCCAATTTAGCCGACCAAGATCTCTTGAATGGATTTTATCTGACTTCCGTCGGTCGAAATTTCCTGTTTGATGGATCTGCGGTTTTTACCACCCGTACGACCAACGGGGACACCGTTGCGATGCAGGATATATTAGGCAACTATACTGTACATCCTTTGAGTGATATTGATACCCAAACCGTGACATTTCCCGATTCGCTTACTTTTGCCCAAGCTCTGGCACAACAAAGACCAGCCAAAGCCGGAACCTGGCATAGAATAGGTCCAGTTTATAATGCTATGTTCTTGCCTGAATTAGACCCAGCCAACAGTCCTTGGCCCGGTCCTTGGTTTAAATACACTATTTGCCAAACCTGGTGGATAAAAGTTGGACCCAATCCCAGATACGTGTTGTGGTTTAAGAAGCTGTACAAATCTTATCCACCCTGCTGGTGGCCGCTATGGCCGGGCACACTTTTAACCGGTAATATCTACGCCGGTTCAGTAATTGACTGGGATATCCCTTCGGATACCGGAGGAGTTTTAAATAATTGGGGAAACAATGATACTTTGAAGTTTTGTTGGTTGCGGGGAGATGGACCGGGGTCAGGAAATTTCTTTGCGGCAACCGCAGCCATGGTTGATACCGGTGTCCACATTGGAAATCCCAACGGATTTTGGGCTGCTAAAGTTAATCGAGCTGGTGAGCTGAAATCTGCCTTTGACCCCCAGGAAATATTTTTGGCCTTGAGTGATTCCGGGTTTAATCCCAAAGATTCTAGCTTTGACCCCTTGGCCTTTACTCCGGCAGACAGAAATATAATGCTTGCTTCGGCCTGTTTTGATACGACGGCAGATACGATAAAATTCTGTCAAGCTCTTGTTGTAAGCGAACTGGGGTATGACAGTTTGAAGACGAGGGTTGAACAGGCCAGACGAGATATGAGGTTAGCACTACCAAGTGGTTGCACTCATGTACCGGGAGATGTTAACGGGGATAATTGCTGGACTTTGCCAGACATTGTGCAATTGGTGAGTATTGTCTTCAAGAGTGCGCCCAAACCTACCCCATTGTGCCGAACCGATTGCAACGGCTCAGGCGGTAACCCAAATCTTTCAGATATTACTTATTTGTTGAACAAGGTCTTAAAGAGTGGACCTAATCCTGTCAAGATAGAGGTGTGCTGTAAGGACAGTGACCAAGGTTGTGTGCAGGATACAGGAGACCATGGTCAGTTAGACCAAGTATTCATAAACTGTACTCCACCGGATCAGTTTGCAACAGATTCCGCGATAGCAAGCTTCGACCTGATGTTCACCACGGATGCCACCGCGGCCAACGAGGTTATAGTAGCTTGGAACGCCGCTTTATCGATAACTGCTTCATGTTCAGCCAGAGTGGTTATAGATGAGTCAGCAGGCGGAGCGGTTTTTGGCGGAACCGCCTCGGGCAGCCCCAATGATTGGGATGCCCGATTCAACAATTCTGTTCCTGCGAGCGGGATTTTGCCGGCCACGGTAATCTATGCTGCCACTCAGGAATTACAACCTCCGCCCAATGTCGGACCGTCTTTGAGCAATGGCACCTTTGTATTGGCGCATGTGGTGGTCGTGACCTACGGCACAGGCTGTATTACTATTGACACCACTTCTACTCAGACGGTATCTTTGAACGTGGTTAGAAGTAACGCAGTGGGATACCGGCCCTCTTGGCAGGGACCTTATCAGTGCTGTGTAACACCCCCCCCAGCCAACTTTAATGTAACCATCAGAGCTTTCTCGCCGGTCAACTTAGTGGTTACCGACCCGGTCACCGATAGTATCGGATTGGATAGCACCGGCGGCAGACCGTTTGAGATCTTCAACTCGATCTTAACTGGCTCTACTTACGACACTACTCAAGATGCCAACAATGATGGAGAAAATGATGTTATAATTACCATCCCAGTTCCTTATAACGGTCCCTATCAAATCAGGGTAGTGCCGACAGACACCGGACATTTCAGCTTGGATTACCAAACTGGTAACAATCAGAAGGTGGTATTGGGAAACAATGTGTTAATTACAAACACAGATACCAATTTCACTTATGGACTGGAAATACTCCCCTATCTGCGTGGAGATGCCAACAAAGATCGCAGTCAAAATTTGACTGACATCATATACTTAGTAAACTATCTGTTTAAGGGGGGGGCTCGCCCTGATCCTTTGGCATTGGGAAATGCCAACTGTGACTTGAGAACCGACGGGACGGAAAGAGTGGATTTGATTGACGTGGTGTATATGGTTAATTATGTATTCAAGGGGGGACCTCGGCCGTGTAGTTAATCTCGAGGGGGTGAGAAATTTTAAGTAGACTGCTTCATCATTGTAACGGTTTACATCAGATAAGGGTTTAGATTTTTAATTTAGGGTTATAGAGCATCTTAATAAGCTTATATCTACTTCAGAGGAATGAAACAGGCTATCCCTTTCATCTCTCCAGTAGAAGAATTAGCCCCCTTCTCGCCAAGTTTGCTGAATACCAACTAAATTAACTCAAACTCCAATTTAAAAGTTGTGCCTATTGGTGCGACCGGCAAAAATTGAAATAAAGTTTAATCAGGAGTAACCCTGGCTTTCATCCTTTTATTGAAAAATTTAAAACCCTCTTTTCTAGACAAGATGCCGATTTAACAGTTTCGTTTTCTGGTTGAATATCGTATTATTAAGAAACCTTAATTCTTCCATCGTTATCTTTTTTGATGTCACAAATTTTAAGTATCATGTCATTGAGTTCTATCGAGACTAAATCTGAACAATTAGAAAGCACTTTATTAATTAGGACCCAACCAAAATAAACTTTCGATCGTTTATTGATTTGAACAAACGGCAACAAGTAATAATAATATTCTTGTGCCAAATTTGTGCCAACTCTTGGTAAAAATAGATAAAGATTCGTAAAAGTAGATAAAAATTGGTAAAAGATGAATTTGCTTGACATCTTTGAACTTACACTATAACTTGCTATATGAGAGCAGGTTACGATTTTGGGGTTTTTAGACTCCACCCCTCTCCATAACTTATTGATTATTAATAAGTTATGCAACCGAACATTGCTTGCCGAAAGTTATTTCGATCTCGTATTTGATCTCACCACTTAGGTCTAATTTTACAATGTGTGATCTAGATAAACGATCCTAGCAATTTCTTGTTTTGTTCTTATATAAATTGTTTATGCGTTTTTCTAATTTTCTTTACTTATCTTCTTAAGGTTTAGTCAATAAATAAGCAATATTCAAGTCAGTACTTTTATTTGTGACAGCACGAGCGGAATTGCCATTTTGGTGGTTCTTAGCAAGAGGCTTGAATTTTGTATTCTGGCTTAGAATAAAAAGGGGAATCTAACCGTACAAATTTTATAAAAAAATGCTTGACAAGCGAATGGAAGGGTAGTATAGTATAAATAAAAGAATATATGGTCTGCTTTTCTTGTAATATGCTTTATTCGACAGCTTGTGAATATGCTATTAGGGCGTTAGCCTTTTTAGCCTTGAAGGGGGAGAATTGTTTTTTTGCTTTGGAAGAAATTGTGGCTCATAACGGGTTACGTTCCCCATTTATGGCCAAGATTTTGCAACAGCTAGTAAAGCAAAGATTAGTGGTTTCTCAGAAAGGACCGGGAGGTGGTTTTGCGTTAGGTAAAAAGCCCAAAGAGATTACTCTTATGGACATTGTGAAAACTATTGATGGAGAACCCAATTTTTCACGCTGTGCGGTAGGTTTAGCCAAATGCTCCGACCAAATGCCCTGCCCTTTACATAACTCCTGGAAGCATTTGAGAACTCAGATTAGAAACTATTTAGAAAATCAGACTGTAGACCAGTTAGCTAAGGCGGTTGAAAAAAAGTTAGAATATCTAAAGAGAACCTCTACCAAAAAGGTTAGATTGTAAGATGAAACAAAAATCTGAGAGGGGATTTTTAGTCCTGTCGAGTAAAATAGGAATGAGTCTGATTCTCAAGCTTAGCAGAATGGGATTAAATCTACACCTAAAGCTTACCCAATTTGATGTTTTAGTAATGCTTGTGATATTTTTCTCAATTTTTTTGGGTTGTTCCGGACAGAAAGAAAACGTTAAAGCAGATTGGGAGAAAAAATCTGATTCGGTTTTTACCAGTTTAGCTTCTACTCCCAACCTGCAAGAGGGGTATAAAGTTTACAAAAAATATGGTTGTATTCTGTGTCATGGGGTAAATGGTGAAAAAGGTAGTCACAACAGAAATGCCCAGACCGGAGAAGAAATACCAGCTTTAACCTATGTGGCTGAAGGATATACGCTGGATGAATTGAAACAACAGATTCTCAAGGGAGTAGAAAATATAGCCAGAAAAGATTCTTTGGGTCTAACGCCACCTTATAGAATGCCCAGCTGGAAAGGAATAATGACAGAGGAAGAATTAGAAGTTTTGACTGAATATCTGATGAGTTTAAAGCCCAAGGGGGAAAAAGAGGAATGGTAATGAATCTTAAAATTCTAGAAGGAGGTGATAATTTAATAAAATAGCTTAAAAAGTTGTTGAGGAGATAGTACAGTCAGAGGACTACAGGAATACTGAGAAAGGTATCAAAATATAGTGGTTGAACTAAAAATGAAAGTTTCAAGGCAGTGAAAACCATAAGTTAAAGGAGGAGAAATGAAAAAAGTGAGTGTGTTTTTGGTGATATTTTTGACTTGGGTATTTGTGGTTTATACACCGGCTTTTGGACAAAAATCCAAATTCATAGTCAGCGGTTATATGGATTGGACTTACTCCTGGCAGAAAGGGAAAGCGGGCACTTTTGATTTATTTCATTTTAATCCCATTTTTCTCTTTCAGATAGAAGACAAGCTTTTGGCTCGGGCAGAAGTTGAATATGAGCACGGTGGAGGGGAAATCGTGTTGGAATATGCCCAACTGGACTGGTTTCTGCATGACTATGTTACTATCAGCGGAGGAAAATTCTTAGTTCCTTTTGGGGTTTTTAACAATAAGCTACACCCCTCCTGGATTTCCAAAGTTCCTGGACGACCTTTAGCTAATGACCAGGTAGTTCCAGTAGGCTGGAGTGAAGCTGGAGTTATGGCAAGCGGAGGAATTTCAATTTCCGGCTATAGCAAAATCAATTATGCTTTATATCTGGTAAATGGATTGGAGGGAGCAGAAGGGGATAATATTCGAGACCTAAGAAAAGAAGGGGATGACCGGGATATTATTAATAATAATAAAGCTGTTGGTGGACGTTTGGGAATAGTGCCTATCAAAGAGATTGAGATTGGTGCCTCGGCTTATAGCGGAAAATATGACGATGTGGCATCCCCTAAATTAAGCCTTAATCTTTATGGAGTGGATGCCGAGTTTTGCTATAAAGAGTTCCTTGAACTAAGAGGAGAATTTAACCAAGCCGACCAAGAAATCACAGACCTTTCGGCTCCAGATAGCGTAGGCTTTCTGGTAAAAAGAGGTTATTATGCCCAGGCAGCTTTGAAGCTCAGTCCTTTGGCAGTTAGCCTTCTGAATCCGGTAGAAGTGGTAGTACGTTTTTCCGGACAGAATTTTCCGGGAAAAGCGGCTGACAAAAGGGAAGTTTCTCCGGGAGTTAACTATTATGTGACCAACACCGGGATTATCAGGCTTTTTTATAGACTAAATCTGGAAGATGAAGCTTACAAAGTAAAAAACAATCAGATCATTTTACAGTATGCCATGGGGTTCTAACTATAGAAAGGAGAAAAGAAAATGAAAAACTTTAAAATTACTCAAAAGAAAATTTCTTTAGTGATAGCTTTAACTTTTGCAATTTTCCTATTCATAACTTTTGTTCACACGACTGAAGTTTTAACCAAAGGGAAAGAATTAACCGGGGCTGAAGTCTATTCCGCCAATTGTGGGAAATGCCATTCCGAAAGATATCCCTCAGAACGGACCGATGATGAATGGAAAGTGATTGTCAATCATATGCGGGTGATTGCCGGACTGACTGCTAAGGAAGCCAAATTGGTCTTACAATATCTTCAGGAAAATAACCCGGAGGAGTAGATCGGATTTTTTGGTAGTTAGGAATTCTTTTTCACTTTTTTGATTGGATAAATAGTAACAGCACCAGCTAACTGCCAAAAGGAGGTGAGATACATGTTATGAGAAAACTGAGATATTTATTGTCTGTCCTGTTCTTTCTGATAGGGATGACAGGCTTCGGTCTTTCCCAGGAAAAAGCAGAATCGGATAGTGTTTTAAAAACACGATTGGGCAAGATCGATAAAGGTCCAGCTAAAATTGATGTTTCCAAATACCCCAAAGAACAGCAGGAAAATTACCAGGTTTTTTCTCAGAAATGTTCCAAATGTCACACCCTCTCTCGACCAATAAATAGCGATTATGCCTTACCCGAGGAATGGGAAAGATATGTCAAAAGAATGATGAGAAAACCAGGGTCGGGGATCGGCTCTAAGGATGGTAAAAAAATCTATGATTTTTTGTCTTACGATTCTAAGACCAGAAAAAAGGATTTATATGAGAAAAAACTAAAGGAATCTTCGGAATCTCAGTCTAAAGAAAAAAAATAAACCTTTGAGGGAAGTAGCATGAAGGTCTTGAAATTTGTAGCTCTGGCAGGGTTGGGGTTGATATTGGGTTTAAATCTATCCCCTCTTTTACCTGGCAGTGGTGTTGAACAGCCCTTCTCCTTTAATCATTACGCCCACCGGGTAATGGAGTGCACATTGTGTCATCCGGGAGCCAAGACCGGTCTCAAAGCTGGCTTGGCCAAGAGCCAAACCTGTTTAAAGTGTCATGCTACTTCCCCTCTTTCTCAAAAAGATTACCAAAAAATTTGGGAAAAAGCTGATAGCGGAATTCCTATTCGGTGGAATAAATTAGCTAAGGTTCCCAATCACGTTTATTTTTCACACAATAGGCATGTGAATTTAGCTGGTTTAAACTGTCAAGAATGCCATGGCAAGATTTTTCTAACCAGCTCACTTCCTAATACTCCTTTTAAAAAAATATCGATGAATAATTGTCTTGATTGTCACCGAAAAAATAAAGTTTCTCAAGATTGTGCCAGTTGCCATAGGTAAAATATGCAAGTTACTCGTAGAGATTTTTTAACTTTTGCTGGATTTACCTTAGCTGGAATTACCTTAGGAGAATGGGGTAGAAGTAAAATTCTGGCTAGGGAGGAATATAAAGATACCCTGTATTCCGGAATAGGCAAGGAAGAATTTAGACTCTCCATCTGTGGTCAATGTCCAGCTGGCTGTGGAATTGTAGTACGTCTGATGGATGGTAATCCCAAAAAGATTGACGGCAACCCGCTTTGTCCCCTCAGTAGAGGAAAACTCTGCCCCAAAGGACAAAATGGACTGCAAGTACTTTATGACCCGGACCGGCTCACCGGACCAGTAAAAAGAAAAGGTAAACGAGGAGAAAACGACTGGGAAAAAATCTCCTGGGAAGAAGCGATAAACACGGTTTCTCAAAAATTAAAAGAATTGAAGGAAAAGCAAAACTCCTATAGGCTCTTAATTTTGACTCAGGAGAATAAAGGACTATCTGGAAAATTATGGAAACAATTTGCCCGAGCTTATGGGACTCCCAATCTAGTAGAAGGGAATTTGCTGCGAGACCCAGGAATTTTGTGGGCTTCATATTTGATGCAAGGTATCAAAGATTATCCAGCCTATGATATAGAAAATACCAAATATATTCTCTGCTTTTCTCCATTCTTGGAGGGCTGGTATTCCCCAACTTGGGCGCAGAGGATGTATGGAAATTTTCGTAGGAAAAGACCGGAAATCAGGGGGAAACTGGTGCAAATTGAACCTCGTTTATCTCCCACTGCTGCCAATGCCGATGAATGGATCCAAATTAATACTGGAACCGAAGCGGCTTTGGTTTTGGGTTTAGCTTACTTAATAATCAAAGAGGGGAGATACGATGAGAATTTTATTCGTGAACATACTTTTGGTTTTGAAGATTGGACTGACGCCCAAAAGAGAACCCATTTGGGTTTTAAAAACTTTGTCTTACAGGAGTACGACACCGAAAAGGTTTCTTCTCTAACCGGGGTTCCGATTGTTACCATTATCCGTTTAGCCCGGGAGTTTTCGGAATTGAATCCAGCTTTAGCTATTGCCGAACAAAGACCGGCCTCCGGTGGATTTTATCTGCAGATGGCAATCTTGGCTTTAAATGCTTTAGTAAGTAGCTTAGATGTTAAAGGAGGTGTGATAATCCAGAGAGAAGTACCCTTTAAAGAATTTCCGGAGGTTTCCGGGTCGAAAAAAGAATCTATATTAAACCAAGAAAGATTTTCCAGCCAGGAAGTTTTCCCTCATTTAACAAAAGCCATTTTAGAAGAAAAGCCTTATCCCATAGAAATTGTGTTGATAGATAAAATCAATCCCTTCTCTCACTGCTTCCCCATCATAAACTTTAAAGAAGCTTTAGAAAAAATTCCCTTTATAGTAAGCTTTTCACCTTTTTTAGATGAAACTTCTTTATATGCTGATTTAATTTTACCGGATCACACCTTTTTGGAAAAATGGCAGGATGTTGTACCTTCTGCTACCTTGGGCTCGCCGGTATTAGGTATTTCTAGACCAGCTGTAGATCCGTTCTTAGATACAAAAAATACTGCAGATGTAATTTTAGAAATTGCTCATGATCGGGACATTTTAGCTTACAGCACTCTTCCCTGGAAAAACTATGGGGAACTTTTGAAAGATAGTTTACAAGGGATTTATTTATCCCGAAGAGGTATGACTTACGGAACCTCTTTTCAAGGGGCCTGGATGAGCCAGATGGAAAAAGGGGGTTGGTGGAGTCCCACTTATACTAACTTTGAAGAGTTTTGGAATCAATTGTTAGAAAAGGGGGGGTGGTGGGACCCATTTTACGAACATCAAAAATGGGATAGAGTTTTTAAGACTCCTTCAGGGAAATTTGAATTTTACTCTCAGATTTTTAAAAATCAATTAGCAAGTATTAAACCGAGTAAAGAAAATTCTGACTTTAAAATTTTACCCCATTGGGAATCTGTGGTCTGGGAAGGAGATGAAAATTCATTTCCTTTATATCTAAATGTATTTGAACTCTTGATGTTTTCGGCGGTTTTGAATTCCAATCAACCTTATTTATATGAACATATTACCCCTCATCTTTCGGTTCAGTGGGAAAGTTGGGTGGAAATTCATCCTGAAAAAGCCAAAGCTTTAGGGATTGAAGAAAATGATGAGGTTTGGGTAGAATCGGTCTTGGGAAAAATTAAAACTAAAGCTAAACTTTATTTCGGCACTCATCCTGAAGTTGTAAGTCTTCCCTTAGGATTGAGTGGATTATCCCAAAGCAGTTGGATAAAAAAAGAAATTTCTAATCCTAATCAATTAGTCACCGGGAATAGTGGAAATTTAGAAAATAAATACTTAAGAGTCAAAATTTACAAAGCTTAAAGGAGATTTATGCCCCGCTGGGGAATGGTAATTGATTTAGACCGATGTAGCGGCTGTCAGGCTTGTGTGATCGCCTGTAAACAGGAGAACAATGTTCCTTTTATTCTTCCGGAGCAGGCAGCCAAAAGAAGAACTATTGCCTGGATTCATATAATTCAACTCCAAGATGAGCGTTCTGAAACAAAAATGCGCTTCCTTCCCATTTTGTGCCAGCATTGTGACAGACCCCCTTGTACTCCGGTCTGTCCGGTGGGAGCAACTTATAAAAATCAGGAAGGTTTAGTGGCTCAAGTTTATCCACGCTGTATCGGCTGTCGTTATTGTGCCAATGCCTGTCCCTATACCATCAAGTTCTTTAATTGGTATCCACCTCAGTGGCCTGAAGAAATGAAAAAGTCTTTAAATCCGGATGTCTCAGTCAGACCCAAAGGAGTGGTGGAAAAATGCACTTTTTGCCATCACCGTTTGATGAAAGCCAAAGAAAAAGCCAAAACCGAAAAAAGAGAGCTTTCACCTGAAGATTACCAACCTGCCTGTGCTCAAGCCTGTCCCACTGGCGCTATGGTTTTTGGAGACTTAGATGACCCTTATTCAGAAGTGGCTCAATTATCTAAAGACCCCCGAGCTTTTGCACTGATGGAAGATTTGGGCACAAGGCCTAAAGTAATTTACTTAAGAGCCGGAGCTTAAAAATGCCAGATAAAACTGTTAATAAGGATGAGGCTTTATTTAAACCGATTTTCTTTACCGGAAAAAAGTTTTATCTAACAGTTGCTATATTGTCGGCTATTGTAATCTGGGCAGCTTTTATTTGGATTTGGCAAATCTGGCATGGGCTGGGTGTAACCGGCTTGAATCGTTCGGTTTTCTGGGGGGTTTATATTACTAATTTTGTCTTCTTTATCGGAGTTTCGCATGCCGGAACTTTAATTTCAGCTATTTTAAGACTTTCTCGAGCCGAATGGAGAAGGTCCATAACTCGCATGGCGGAAGTTATAACAGTTTTGGTTTTGTTTTTTGGAGTAGCTAATGTGATTTTTGATATGGGAAGGGTGGACCGGCTTTTGAATGTCATCAAACATGGCCACTTTACTTCTCCTCTCCTTTGGGATGTTTGCAGTATTTCAACCTACCTGACTGCCAGCACTATTTATCTGTTTTTACCCTTAATTCCTGATATTGCTTTGTTGAGAGACAGAGTAAGTGGCTGGAGAAAAAGATTTTATACTTTCCTTTCTTTAAACTGGCAGGGAACCGAGCCTCAGGTTAAAAGACTGGAAAAAGCTATCGGCATAATGGCAGTAGTTGTAATTCCGATTGCAGTTTCAGTTCACACGGTCGTCTCTTGGGTGTTTGCCATGACAGTTCAGCCTATGTGGCACTCTGCCATTTTTGGACCCTACTTTGTAGTAGGTGCGATTTTCTCAGGGATTGCAGCCATTATTACCGGAATGGTCATCATCCGCAAAGTTTATCATTTAGAAGATTATCTCAAACCGGTTCATTTTAATAATCTGGGGATTTTGCTTTTGGTGATGACCCTGTTATGGTTTTATTTCACTTTTGGCGAATATTTGACCACCTGGTATGGGCACGAACCTCGAGAGATTTCAGTCTGGCAGTCTAAGGTTTTCGGTAGGTTTGCTCCTTTGTTCTGGGGAATGTTCTTATTCTGTTTTATCATCCCCTTTAGTTTATTATGTCGTAAAAAAACCAGAACTGTAACTGGTACCCTTATCGCTTCCATTTCAGTCAATATTGGAATGTGGTTGGAAAGAATAACCATCGTGGTACCATCTTTGTCCAATCCGCGTCTACCATATCTACGAGGCATCTATCATCCTACAGTCGTGGAATTTTCCATCATGGCCGGTTGCTTTGCCTTATTTATACTGCTATACATGATCTTCACTAAATTTTTCCCAATCGTTTCTATTTGGGAAATTCAAGAAGGTAGGGAAAAAGCTCTTTCTGAGACTACCGCCAGAATTAAAACTTATTTACCCGGACCGCAATTAGAGGAGCTAAAGTGAAAAAAGTTTTTTTATTCTTATTCTTATTTTTCGCATTACTAGCCTTAGTTTTTTCAGCAGAGGAACTCCTGCCCGAAGATCCCTTGGAAGGGGCTAAGATTTTTGAGCAAAAAGGATGTGTAAGATGCCATGCTTTAGCCGGGGAAGGCGGAAAAATTGGACCGGATTTAGGGAAAATTTATCTAAAAGGCAGCCTGTATGACGTCGCTGGAATCTTATGGAATCATGCCCCGATTATGAGCCAAAGAATGCAAGAATTGAAAATCCAAAGGCCTCTTTTTAGCTCTCACGAAATGTCGAATTTAATTGCTTTTCTAAGTGCCTACCAATATTACTTAGGCCATCTGGGAAAACCTGGTGATCCCTCTATTGGTGAAAGACTTTTTCAGGCAAAAGGTTGTGTCAAGTGTCATTCTTTCCAAGAGGCTTGGGAAAAACCTGGACCTAGTTTAAGGTATTACAAAGGGAAATATTCTCTAATTGGTTTAGCTCAAGTGATGTGGAATCATGGTCCGGAAATGGAAAAAACTATGTCGGAGCTAAAAATAACGAGACCAAAATTTGCTGGGGATGAAATGATTCATCTTTTAGCCTTTCTTCAGGCTGGTGGTAAAAGTACTGGTTTAGAAAAAAGCTATCTAGAACCCGGCAATCCTAATTTTGGTAAGCAACTCTTTAGTGAAAAAGGATGCATAAAGTGTCATTCAATTCGTGGTCAAGGAGGAAAGATTGGACCTGATTTGGGGAAGAGAACTGACAGTCACCTCCGCAGTATGCCAGAGCTGGCGGGTTTGCTTTGGAATCATGGACCGGAGATGTGGAAAAAGATGAAAGAAAAGGGAATAATGTTCATAAAATTCTCACAGGAAGAGATGGCCGATTTGGTAGCTTTTCTTTATTTTGTCAACTATTTTGATAAAGCTGGAGATAAAACGGCGGGAGAAGAACTTTTTGTCCAAAAAGGATGTATTGTCTGCCATTCTTTGAGAGGCAAAGGAGGTTCAGTCGGGCCAGATTTAGCCTTAGTTCCAGAATTAATTTCACCCGTTGATATAGCCACCCAAATGTGGAATCATGTCCCTCAAATGGAGACAGCTACCCAGGAAATGAAGATACCCTGGCCTCGATTTAAAACCGGGGAGATGAGAGATGTACTAGAATATTTAGCTTCTCAGAAGCAAAAATAATGGTTTATTATAAAATTAGAAAGCCTTAGAAAATTTACAACCCTCGCCTAGCCACTTTGGGTAACAAGAGTACTCAGCTAAATAGATTAAGGAGAGGGCAACAACCTTGTGCCAAATTTGTGCCAACTCTTGGTAAAAATAGATAAAGATTCGTAAAAATAGGTAAAAATTGGTAAAAGATGGATTTGCTTGACAATCTTGGGCTTGCACTATAACTTGCTATATGAGAGGAGCTTACAATTTTGGGGTTCTTAGACTCCACCCCTCTCCATATAAAATTGGTAGATTATTGCGGGAGTAACTCAGTTGGTAGAGTCACAGCCTTCCAAGCTGTTGGTCGCGGGTTCGAGTCCCGTCTCCCGCTTTTTGAAATCAAGGATTAAGGATTAGGGAAGATTCAGAGCAAGGGTTAATTTCGTTCATACGTTTTTTGGAATTGTAAATTTATTGTTCTGCTTTATCAGAAATCCTTCTTGACTATCCTGTTTTAATTTTTTACTATCCCTAATCACTTATGCTCTCCTTAGCCCGAAAAGCGGAACTGATTTTATTGGCTCTGACTTTTATCTGGGGAAGCACCTTTGTCCTGGTAAAAATAGCGTTAGGTTATTCCTCACCATTTTTATTTTTAGCCACCCGCTTTTTTATAGCCACGCTGGTGGTGCGGCTGATTTTTGCAGATAAATACAACGTCATTCCCAAAGAGACCATTCGGGCCGGAATTATTTTAGGAATTTTTCTTTTTTTCGGATTTGCCTTTCAGACCTTGGGATTGCGGCTTACCTCAGCTTCCAAATCCGCTTTCATCACCTCTATCTCCTTTGTTCTAGTCCCCATCTTAGCCATATTCTTGACCAAAGACAAGCCAAAGGCTTCCTCCTGGGTGGGGATGGGACTGGTTTTAATCGGAATGTATTTTCTGACCCTGCCGGAGTCCCAGAAATTCAACATAGGTGACTTCTTAACCCTTTTATGCGTGGGGGCATTTGCTCTTCAAATTATCTATGTGGAAATTTATAACAAAAAATATGATACCGCCCAGCTTTTGTATGTCCAGCTTTTAACCACCTGTGTGTTATCAATACCTTCCCTTTTCTTGTTCGATAAATTTCAATTCGATTTGGGCTCCTCCTTGATTCTCACTCTTTTGATAACCTCGGTTTTAGCCACCAGCTTGGTTTTTTATCTGCAGAACAAATATCAACAATATACCACCGCAACCAAAGCCGCTATTATATATGCTCTGGAGCCGGTCTTTGCTTCTTTTTTTGCTTACTTTAGTTTCGGTGAAACCTTTGCAACGGTCAGCTTGATTGGAGCAGGATTGATTGTCTGCGGAACTTTAGTTTCCGAACTGGGTAAATTTTAATGGACCGAAGAATTCTCTTCTTGATTTTGGCGGTATTTACGGTTTCCTGGGCTGCTATTTTAATCAAACTTTGCTCGGCACCGCCCCTGGTAATCGCCTTTTACCGGATGTTCATTGCTTCTGTGATTTTATGTCCCCTGGTTTTTCTGAAACATTTTTCGGCCCTAAAACAACTTTTAGCTGAAGCGCCCAAACTTGCTATTTTATCCGGAATCTTTTTGGGTTTGCACTTTGCCTTTTGGGTGACCTCTTTATTTTACACCTCGGTTTCCAGCTCAGTTGTTATTGTAGCCACCCAGCCGGTTTTTGTGGCTTTATTTTCCTTAATTTTTTTGAAAGAAAAAGCAACGCTTTTGGTCTGGCTGGGAATTATTTTAGCGCTTTTTGGGGTAGCAATAATCGGCGGAGGGGATTTTGCCAATTTGAAAGGGGATTTGTTGGCTCTGCTGGGGGCTATTATGGCAGCGGGTTATCTGACTTTGGGCAGAAATATCAGAAAAAAATATGACCTGATACCCTACATCTTCGTGGCTTATTTTGTTTCCTCAATAGTTCTGGCTTTTTTCATAATCATATTGGGAGACTCTTTCTCTCCTCTGACTCTGAAAAATTTTGCTTGGTTTATTTTGTTAGCCATAATTCCTACTTTAATCGGGCATTCTCTCTATAACTGGCTTTTGAAATATGTCAAGGCCTATCTGGTCGGAATTTCGATTCTGGGTGAGCCAATCGGTGCTTCCATCTGGGCTTTCTTGATTTTCAAAGAAGTTCCCAGAACCTCTTTATATCTGGGAGCGGTTCTGATAATTTTGGGGGTTATTTTAGCTTTAACTGGAGAAAGAAGACAGAAAAATAGTTAATATCCTGGATAGAAATTTCAGCGAATTCCAACAGTTCAACCACCCGTTTTTAATAATCCTTCTCATTAAGCCGTTGTCCCACTTATTGATAATCGTTCTCATATTGTGATTTTTTCACAAATTTTTCTTGACAGCTCAAATATCTATTCATATACTCCAGCCAACTAAAGAGGAATTATGTTAGCTGAAGTTGAAAAAATTGAGAATTTTCTAAAACAGAGGCAGATCAAATTGACCGAGGAAAGAAAATTAATCATTGATGAAATGCTGGCATCGCAAAGACATTTTGGGCCGGAAGAGTTGTGGGAGCATTTGCGCCAGAAAGGGAAGAGGGTCTCACGAGCCACGGTGTACCGAACTTTGGAACTTTTGATTGAAGGTGGTTTAGTAAAAAAGGTTTGTTTGGGGGAACATTGTTTCAGGTATGAACATATCTTAGGCAGAAAAAATCACAGTCATATGGTCTGTTTAAAATGCGGGGCTTTAATCGAGTTCTTAGATGAGGCCATTGATGAAAGGCAAAAGCTCTTGTCACAACAGCAAGGGTTTGAGGTTTTGTCCCGCTGTTTTCAGATTTTTGGATATTGCAAGAATTGTACCCAATAGAAAATTTTTTTGAACTGTGGATGAGAATGAGTCTCAATCGCAAGCAAAAAAGCCAAGGGAGAGAAATGATTAGAAAAATAAGTAAAAAAACAGTTGGTTATGGTACATGCCTTTTCATCAACTTCTTGGTATTTAATCCGACGTCAGCTGTTACGGTCGAAGTTAAAGATACCCAGCCAGATACCACTGTTATCTATAAACTCCCAGCTATTGAAGTAATCGGAGAGAACAAAGATGCTTTGAAAAATATCCCCGGCTCCGGACAGATAATCACCAAAGATCTGCTTTTGAAAATTCATCCCATTTCGGTCCATGAAGCTTTGAGTCGAGTTCCCGGCTTACACCTAAGGGATGAAGAAGGTTTGGGTTTAAGAGCCAATATCGGAGTCAGGGGTTTATTTCCTACTCGTAGCAGTAAAGTTCTTTTGTTAGAAGACGGAATCCCCTTTGTACTGGCTCCCTATGGAGACCCAACCACCTATTATCATCCTCCCATAGACCGCTTTGAACGGATTGATATTCTGAAAGGGAGCGGACAGATTCAATTCGGACCACAATCCATCGGAGGAGTGATTAACTTTATAACAAGAACTCCACCCTTAGAGCCAAGCGGCTCTATATCAGTGGTTGGTGGAAGCCGTAATTTTTTTAAAACTTATACCACAGTCGGAGGGACCTGGGGGGATCTCAAATTGCTTTTGGATTATACCAGAAAACTGGGAGATGGTGCCCGGGAAAATATTCACTCTGAAGTTGACGACCTGACCGGCAAAATCGGCTTCAACGTGGGTAAGAAAAGTTCTCTATTATTGAAGCTAAATTATTACGGAGAAAATTCTCAAGTAACTTATGCGGGTCTAACCCAAGTGGAATACGAACAAAATCCCCGAGCCAATCCTTTTAAGGATGATAATTTTAAAGCCAGGAGAGTGGGACTTCACTCAATTTATTACTATCCGTTGACGGAGAAGATATTTTTGACAGCCAATCTCTATGGTTACAACATTCATAGAGACTGGTGGAGACAACATCACAACGGAGCCAATAATAACGTAATTCCGGCTACTGAAACCCAAACTAAGCCGGATACGGCAGTCACTGGCCGCCTGCGGGATTACTGGGTTTATGGAGTAGAGCCGCGTATGAAATTAAAGCTTTCCTTTCTGGGCTTAAAGCACAAAACCGATATTGGTTTTAGATTACATTACGAAATTCAAGACCGACAAGCTTTGCAGAATTTGACTTCCAGCACGGCTCGAAGCGGGACTTTGATTGAAGATAATGCACGCCAGACCGAAGCGGTGGCCTTATTTTTACAGGACCAGTTCTCACCTTTTGCCAAATCCTTAACCGTTACCACCGGAGTCCGTTTAGAGCATGTAAATTATGAGCGAACCAATCGATTATACTCCGGCGGGGCCGGGATAACCGGTAAAGCCAGTTTAACCGAAGTAATTCCAGGCCTAGGCATAAACTATACTCCCAGCTCAAAATTAACCTGGTTTGCCGGAGTTCATCGAGGGTTTGCACCTCCTCGGACTGAAGATGCCATTGACAATAATGGAAATCCGGTTGAATTGGATGCAGAGCTAAGTTGGAATTATGAATTAGGTTTAAGAAGTGAGCCTGTTTCTGGCTTAGATTTGGAATTTACCTTCTTCCGTTTAGATTTTGAAAATCAGATTATAGCTAATTCGATTGCAGCTGGAAGCGCTGGACCTTTAACCAATGCAGGACAGACCTTACATCAAGGAGGAGAAATCGGAACCACCTTTGATTTTGGCAAATTGTTCCATAAACTGAATGGTTTTAAAACCGACCTTTCTTACACCTATTTGCCGCTTGCTAAATTTGAAGGCACTCGTTATTCTGCTTTAACTGGTTCGGCTCTTTTGCCGGGTGAACCGGACCAGTTTTTAGTAACCGGAAACCGGCTGACTTATGCCCCGGAGCATGTTTTAAACACAGGATTGGAATTTTCTCACCACGAACAACTTGATTTGCGCCTTGAAGCTCTATATATTAGCCAACAATTTACGGATGACAGAAATACGGTGGCACCTACTCCCAACGGCAGAAGAGGATTGATTCCGGAATACACGGTTTTTAACGCTTCAGCCAATTATCATTGGAAAGCTATGAAGTCGACTTTTTTTGTAGCCATGAAAAACATCTTTGACCGGCTTTATATTGTAGATCGTTCCCGGGGTGTCTTGCCCGGGATGCCCAGAGTAGTTCAGGTGGGCTTAAGCAGAGATTTTTAATCTAAAAAACTTGTAACATCAGGAGAATCTAAGATGAATATACCATATCTTCAGCTGTTACTTTTGGGGGCTGTAGCCGGTTTTACCATTTATTTAGGACTGCCTTTGGCTTTTATTCCCAGAGTAGGGAAAAAAACTAAAAGTTTTTTGAATGTCTTTTCAGCCGGAGTTTTGATTTTCTTGCTGTATGAAATAATGGAAGAGATGTTTGAAGAGGTTGGACACAATTATTTAAATCTGCAACAGGGATTGGTTTCCTCCGGTGAACTTTTGGGTCAAATTTCTTTAATAGTAATCGGCTTAATTCTTGGCTTAGGCGGCCTGATTGTTTTCGAAAATAAATATATTGCTAAAAGTAAACCGGAAACACAGCTGAACCGACGAGGCAGCCATTTGGCCTTGATGATAGCCATCGGGATCGGTCTGCACAATCTAGGAGAAGGGTTAGCCATCGGGCAGGCCTTCATTCAGGGTTCAATGGGTTTGGCATTTACTTTAGTGATTGGTTTTGGGCTGCACAATGCCACCGAAGGTTTTGGGATTGTAGCTCCCTTATCCGGTGAGAAGCCCAAATTGAGCTTTATCGCCCTTTTAGGTTTGATCGGTGGAGGACCTACATTTTTAGGGACTATGATAGGAAGTTTCTACGCTTCTGAAATTTTGGAAATCATATTTTTGTCTATCGCGGCTGGTTCCATTCTGTATGTAGTGGTCAAATTACTGCAAATAGAATACAGAGTTAAGCAGTACCAAGCTTCTTTGGCCGGAGCCCTGTCAGGGTTCTTCCTGGCCTGGGGTTCGGAATGGATAGCTAAAGCGGCTATGCATTTTTAATCACGAAGGCACGAAAGTAAATCAACACGAAGAACACGAAAAAATCAAAGACCAAATCTTTTTTCAGCAGGGGTAGAATTCACTAATCTTCTGATTTTCTGCACAAGTCCTTCAATTTTCCGACAATCTAAGAAAGCTTGCTTTTAGGTACTTTTTCAAATATCATTTGAAAAGCGTATTATAAAAATGATAATTGATTTTATGCCATCTAAACATAATTATCTTCCTCTACTTTTAATTTTCACTCTATTTTTCCCGGGCTGGATATCAGCCCAATCCTCCAAAAAAGCTGAACCGATGGTTCTAAAGCATGCGGATGAATTGCAATCTAATTTAGATGAAGAAAATCAGATTATCTCCTTATTCGGCCGGGTCTGGTTCAAACAAGGAAAGATGGATCTAAGAAGCCAGAGAGCGGTCTGGTATAAAAAATCAGGTCTGGTGATTTTTATGGGGGAGGTAAACATCACGGATGTGGAATATGATTTAAGGGCTGACAAAGTCACCTATTACCAAAACTCCAAAAGAGCGGTAGCCGAAGGCAAAGTCAAATTAATAGATAAAGTCCAGGATATAATCCTAACCGGGGAAGAGGCAGAATATAAAAAGCAGGAAGAATTTTTGACCTTCCGGCAGTCTCCGTCTCTGATTTTAGACCCGCACAAAAAAGACAGCGCCCTGACCGTGACCGCCCAGATTCTGGAATACTCCCGCCAAACCCAGATTGGGACTGCCATCGGACAGGTGCAGATTACCAAAGGGGATTTAAAAGCCACCTGCGGCAGAGCGATTTTCTATCATCAGGAAAATAAAATCATCTTGAGCGAAAACCCCCAGGTAATCCAAAAAGAAAGCCAGATTTCCGGCAGTCAGATGGCTTTATTTTTGAAAGATAACAAACTGGAACAAATTGAAGTGGAGCAAGCCCAAGCTCTGTATAAAAACGTCAAGGATACCTTAAAAAATACTCAAGAGGAAAATCTCTTGTCCGGCAAAAAAATGGTTTTCAGCCTGAAAGATGAACAGATTGCCGAAATAAAAGTAATCGGAAATGCCCAGAGCTTATATTCACCGGCCACAGAAGACACCTCCAGAATTCCTAAAAATTTAGCCTCCGGGGATACGGTGCAGATTTTTCTTTCCAACGGAGAAGTAAAAAAAGTAATGATTTCCGGCGGAGCCCAGGGAGAATATTACTTTACTCCAGAAACCAAGGATACCCTTAATTTAGAAGACACAGTCAGATATCAGGCTTCAGCCATCGAGTATCAAGTGGATAAGGAGAAAATCAAGCTACTAGGTAACTCTCAACTTAACTGGAAAACAATTTCTTTGAACGCAGAAGAGATTGATTATGATTTAAAAAAAGAAGCCCTGCTGGCTTATGGAAGAAAAACTGAACAAAAGGGTGAAACCACTTATGTGGGCGCCCCGGTTTTGAAAGACAACTCCGAGCAGATTGTGGGAAAGCAGATGGCATATGACTTAAAAGCCAAAAAAGGGAAGGTCTGGGCCGGGGAGACCAATCTGGAAGCCGGAATTTATCGGGGAGAGCTTTTGAGAAAAATTTCAGATGAAGAATTACTAGTCAATTCCGCCAGATTCACTACCTGCGATAAAAATGACCCTCATTATTATTTCGGCTCTTCCAAAATGAAAATCATCACCCAGGATAAAGTGATTGCCCGACCGGTGGTTTTATACGTAGCCGGATTACCCATAGCCGCCCTGCCCTTTTATATTTTTCCCATCAAACCGGGCCGGCATTCCGGATTTTTAGCGTTAGATTTCGGAAATTTTACCGGGCTGGACAGATTTGTCAGAAATATCGGTTATTATTGGGCGGCCAGCCAATACTGGGATTTGGAGACTGCCTTAGATGTGTATGAGCAAAGCGGAATAATTTTGAGGGGTTCCGCCCACTATGCGGTGCGATACTTACTTTCCGGTTCGGTTTCCGGCTCATTCAAAAGAGAAATTCAAAAGAATCTCTTTACCGAAACCAAAAATTACCGCTGGGATTTGCAGGTCAACCATTACCAGACTTTTTCACCAACTTTTACCGTGTCCGCCTACGGCACATTTCTGTCCGACCGAAATTATTACCGGGATTTCAATCTCAACGCGGATGAAAGAAGAAACCGGATTCTGCGTTCCCAGGTCAACTTCAGCAAAAGATGGAGCACCATCGGAACCAGTTTAGCTTTAGACCAGAATCTGAATTTGGATACCGAAAGCCGAACCTTATTTTTGCCCAAAGCTTCACTCTCCAAGGCGTCTTCCCCAATCTTTCCGGGCACTTCATCTCAATCTAAAAAATGGTACAATTTCATCTACTACTCCTTAAATTCCAATTTCACCAATCTGAATCAAAGAGACAAAGACACTAGCGGAGCTTTTCTATACAAAAAATTTATGACCTCGGATAATTTTCTGTCTCTCAATTTTTCGCAAAACATCTTACGCTATTTTTCCTTTTCCCCCCGAGTCAATTACCGTGAGACCTGGTATTATGTTTTCAACACCAATTTGAGCAAAGATTCGGTAGCAACTGAGAATTTTGAGAGAAGAGGAATCTACGATCTGGGAGTCAATTTCCAAACCAATCTCTACGGAACTTTTCTGACCAGAATCGGAAGCCTTATCGGATTCAGGCATGTAATGACACCTTCGGTCGGTTTTGGCTGGCAGCCCAAGTTCACTGAAAACGAAGCGTTGCGTATTTTCACCGGCGGCGGAGGCTTTTCGAGTGAAAGACAGTCTATGAATTTCAGTCTGAATAATTTATTCCAGATGAAAATAAAACAGAATGAGCAGGAAAGAAAAATAGAACTTTTTAACCTGAATTTTGCCTCCGGCTATAACTTTAAAGCTCCGACCCGAAAGCTTTCACCTCTTTCAACCGTTCTAAGAACTGCGGCCATTCCGCACTTAGATTTGGCATTGAGTGCGGTGCATGAATTTTATCATCCCACGAGCAACAAATTTTTGAGATTTTCTCCCCGCCTGGCAACCTTCAACATTTCCGGCAATTTGTACTTTCAGGGGACATCCCCAACTGAAGCTCCACAAACTGAAGGATATACCAACTCTTCTAAAAGCAACTGGAAAGTGGCGCTTTCTCACAACTACAGCGAAATCAGAGGCACTTCCGCTACCGTCAAAACCCACTGGCTGGGATTCAATACCCAGTTCCCGGTGACCAGAAACTGGTTTTTGACCTATTCCAGCCGCTATGATTTCGACCAAAAGAAGTTTGCCGACCAGAACTTTGAAATCTACCGAGACCTGCACTGCTGGGAAGCCCGTCTGGTCTGGGTTCCGGAGGGATTCAGGGAAGGATTTTATTTCAGAATAAATATCAAAGCCCTGCCGGATGTCAAATTCGAAAAGGGCCCGGGCGGCCTGGGTGGCTTTTTGCAGCAGACTTTATATTAGAAGTTCTGTCAAAAAAAATAAAAAAAAACTTGACAAACCCTTGTCGTTATGCTATAGTTAAACCAGTGTGAGATGGTTAAAATCAACCTTAAACCCTAAACATTAAGGGGGTGAGTAAATGACTAAAGAGGAGCTAGTAGGTAAGATAGCCAAGGAAGCCGACATCAGCAAGACCAAAGCCAACACGGCTTTGAAGGCCTTGTTCGAGGGAGTCACCGTAGCTTTGAAGAAAGGTAAGAGAGTCAGTTTTGTGGGGTTTGGGACTTTTACCGTGGGACGCAGAAAAGCTCGTATGGGAAGAAATCCCCAGACCGGTGCTACCATCAGAATTGCAGCTTCCAAAGTTCCCAGATTTAGAGCGGGCAAATCCTTGAAGGACGCAGTGAGGAAGAGTTAAGCGAAACGGTGAAGCTTTGAAAAGGCAGGGTCACCTGCCTTTTTTTTATGCCGGAATTTTACCACAGGTGGGCCATAATTTTTAATTCCTCTTGCAAATTCTGCTTCTAAATTTTAGGCCTCAGTCGATTAAATAAATAGAGGAGACCCCATTTGAAATTTTTAGATATTGACTAAAGCCATAAATCTTTTAGATTATGTTAAATTAACCCTGATTCAAAAATGAAAATAAAGATTGGATTACCGGAAAAGCATAAGAGCGAAATTTTGGGGGTTTTGTTAATTGCGGTCTCCTTTCTGGTTTTAGTATCCCTCTTGACTTATAATACCGAGCATGACTTAGAGATTTTAAAGCAGTTGGGTTCGGCCAGCGGTTTTTTCCAGGCTCTTCGTTCCAGCGTGGAGAACCAGGCCGGCATTTTCGGGGCCATCATCTCTTTTATTTTATTTTTGATTTTTGGATATGCCTCGGTTCTGCTTCCCATCTACGGAATTTTATGGGGTAGCAAATTGTTATTCAAACTTTCGGTCAGCCGATTTTTGGCCAATATTCTATTTCTGTTCCTGTTTCTGATGCTTTTGGGGTTGGTCTTGAATCTTTCGGAAATTTCCCGGGGAAACGGTTTTCAACCCACTCAGCTGACCTTAGGGGGGTGGGTTTCGTATTTATTTGGCAAGATATCCGTGAAAATTTTCGGCTTGACCGGAGCTTATACTTTGGGGATAACTTTGCTGATTCTGGTGGCATTTGTGGCTTCTCCGGTTAAAATTTCAGATTTGTGGAGTTATCTAAAATCTCTGAGGTCCAGATTAGCTTTGAAATGGCAGACCTGGCAGGAAAATAAAAAAGATAAAGAGGCCGTAAAACGCCGGATATTAAGAAAAATATACAAAGTAGAAGATTCTGTAAGTACCTCTCCGGCATACGGGACAAAATCCAGCCATTCAATTTATCCTGATACCGATGTGGAGGCCGGGGGCGAGGCCGGATTTAAATCAACTTTAAAATTTGTGCGGGGTAAAGAAGGGGAATTTGTTTTTCCGAATCTGGATTTATTGGATGACGCACCCTCCTCCAAGCCCACCGTTTCACAGGATGAATTGAATCAGACCGCTCGGGCCTTGAATGAGACCTTAGCCACTTTCGGCATTGACATAGAAGAAGACCGGATTGAGAAACATCCCGGTCCGGTCATAACCCGCTTTGAATTTAAGCCGGTCGCAGGGATTAAAGTCAATCAGGTGGTTTCCTTAGCGGATGATTTGGCTTTAGCATTACAAGCCAAAAGAATCAGAATCGTGGCCCCTATTCCGGGGAAAGCCGCTATCGGAGTGGAAATCCCCAATCGTAATCCCCAGAAGGTCTATTTAAAAGAGATACTTTCTTCCAATCATTACAGAGAATCCAAGCAGCGCTTAGCTCTGGCTCTGGGTAAAACTATCTCCGGAGAACCTTTCATTGCCGATTTGGCTAAAATGCCCCATCTTTTGATTGCCGGCTCGACCGGCTCCGGAAAATCAGTCTGTCTGAACGTAATCATCACCAGTCTCCTTTACCGCCTGCACCCGGAGGAGATAAGATTTATCTTCATCGACCCCAAGATGCTGGAGCTTTCGATCTACGACGGAATACCCCATCTGGAAAAACCGGTGGTAACCAGCTCCAAAATAGCGGAAAAGATTTTAAACGACATCGTCCTGGAGATGGAAAACCGCTACCGTAAATTAGCCCGAGCCGGAGTGAGAAATATTGAAGATTTCAATTTGAAGAGAAAAGAACTTTTACCCTATGTAATAATTATAGTGGATGAATTGGCAGATTTGATGATGTCCGGCTCCACCCGCACCGAAGCTTTAATTACCCGTCTAGCCCAGATGGCTAGAGCGGTCGGTATTCACCTTATTTTAGCCACCCAGAGACCGTCGGTGGATGTCATTACCGGTTTAATCAAAGCCAATTTTTCCTCCCGGGTTGCTTTCCAGGTCGCCTCTAAAATCGACTCTCGTACTATTTTAGATGGCAATGGGGCTGAAAAACTTTTGGGTTCAGGGGATATGTTATTTTTGTCGACCGGACATCCGGAGCCCCAAAGAATCCACGGTGCCTTCATCTCCGGTGAAGAAACTCAAAGAATGGTCGAGTTTTTGAAATCCCAAAACTACCTGCCGGCCCCGATTGAAGCTCTAAATAAAGAAGAGACCACAGAATCATTGTCCGGAGAACAAAGCGAAGATGATGATTTATTTCATCAGGCGGCCGAAGTGGTAATCAGGCATAAGCAGGGCTCCGTATCATTATTACAGAGAAAATTAGGTATTGGCTACCAGAGAGCGGCCCGTTTAATCGACCAGCTGGAAGAAGCCGGGGTGGTGGGGGCCTACGATGGCTCCAAAGCCAGAGAGGTGCTGGTAGATAAAGTAGATGCGATAAAGAACAAAGTTTCCAAAAGAAATCCCAATTTATGATTCTTCATTCTTCGATAAAATTTAAAAAATTGAAACCAAGAACACTCTTCATTTCATTGCTTATGTCGGCCCTTGGAATAGTAGCCTTGCAAGCCCAAACCTTAGCTGATATTACCCACAGCGTGGAATCGAAATACAGAAACTTGAAAAGCGTCAGTATGGTTTTCACCAAAGAGGTCAAATCCGGAAATTTTGATTCAAAAGAAAAGGGGAAAGGAAAAATCTGGCTGAAAAATTCCGATAAATTCAGAATAGATTCAGACCGTGAGCAGATAATTTCCGACGGAAAAATAGTCTGGATATATTCCAAAGAAAATAAACAGGTTACCAAAAATCGCAAAGAAAAAGTCAAAAACATTCTGGATTTTAGCCAACATTTCTCCGATTTTAACAGTAATTATAAAAGCACGCTAAAAGGAAAGGATAAAATCCTGGATTTACCCTGCCTGATTCTGGAGCTTACTCCTAAGAAAGAAAATGAATTTATCACCAAGCTCTTTTTGTGGGTGGAGAGCAAGACCTATCTAATCCGAAAAATCGAATATTCTGACATTAATGACAATCATATAAGTTTGCTTTTCAACCAGATCTCACCTAACGCCAAAATCTCTGACAATAAGTTCAGTTTCCAGTTGCCCCAGGGAGTGGAATTGGTAGATTTGACCGATATTAAATAAACTTGCCATCATTTTATCTGTCAAAATAATATTGAAAAAATCGAGATTAAAAGAGAATCCGGTAACTAAAGAGGTGCAGCTATGTTGGGGATAAAATTTCAAAAAAAAGTGGGGATAATGCTTTCCCATCCCGTCTCTCTTATTTTTCTTCTCATCTATTTGATTCAGACCGGAGCTTTGGCCTATTTGCTGGTGGAAAAATTCAACAAAGAAAATCTGATCAAACAACAGGAAAAAAGAATCCAGGAGTTGGAAGAGAAGTTAAAAATCTTCAAGATCATAGAAGATTTTCAGGTGGGCTTAAGAACCGATGAAATCGGGGAGCTGACCCGGGTCGTCACCAGAGAAAGCGAAAAATACAACTACGACCCCCTTTTAATCATTGCCCTGATTCAAACCGAAAGCTCCTTTAAGAGAAACCAGCAATCCCACTTGGGAGCCATGGGTTTGATGCAGCTCCGGCCCTTCGTGGGATATGACGTAGCCAAACGAAGAGGATTAAACTGGAGCGGGAAGCTGTCCTTGTTTGATACGGATTTCAACATCCAGCTGGGCTCTTTATATTTATTCGAGCTGATTCTGAAATTCCAGGACGTAAAAAAAGCCATCATTGCCTACAACTTCGGCGAAAATGCCTTGAGGCTGCGAATGAAAGAAGGGGGAGATTTGCCCAAGATATTTTTATCCCGGGTGGTGAAACATTATAAAAAACTGAAAGAAAAATATGCCAAGATTACTGTTTAGAGAAAGGGCCGTAAAGTTTCCGTTAGTTTACTCCGTCCTTCTGGCAATCTTTTTGGGACTCTGGGCTGGCTGCGGGGGAAAAGCGGTCCGTCCGGTTCTGCCCTTACAAGAGCAGTTTACCTTGGCCAAAAAACATTACGACCAGAAAAAATACAGACAGGCCATAGAAGAATTTCAAAAACTGATTTTCAACTATCCCGGAGCGACCGTAGTGGATACCGCCATATATTATTTAGCTAATTCATATTTTAATCAGGAGGATTATGCCACGGCGGCCGGTGAATTTAAAAAGATTGTATCAAATTATCCCAACAGCACCTGGTTGGACGAAGCCGCCTTTATGGTGGCCCTAAGTGATATGAAACAGTCCGCCCCGGCCGAATTAGACCAGCAGTTTACCCTGCTGGCTTTGGATGAATTCAATGAATTCGTAGAGACCTACCCGAACAGCCCTTTGATCCCGGAAGCCCGGAAAAAAATTCTGGAATTGAGAAATAAGTTGGCCAAAAAAACTTATAAAAATGGATACTTATATCTTAGAACCAAAGATTATCCGGCCGCTCTTTTGTACTTCAAAGAGGTGTTGGATAATTATCCGGATACGGTCTGGGCCAAAGAGGCCCTGTTCCAGATAGCCGAAACCAACCGCCTGCAAAACAAGATTCCGGAAGCCCTGGAAGTGTACAAGAGATTTGTAGAGCTTTATCCCCATGACAAGCTAGCAGCCAAATGCAAAGAGAAGATCGCCGAGCTGGAAAATAAAAAATCTTAGCATGCCCAAAAAGATTGGAATCTTCGGGGGGACTTTTGACCCGCCCCACCTGGGGCATTTAATAGTAGCCCAAGAGGTTCGAGATAAACTGAAATTAGACCGGATTTTTTTTATCCCAGCAAGTCTTCCCCCCCATAAAAAAAAAGTTAGAATCTCGGAAGCTTTTCACCGCTTGCGAATGGTTCAGTTAGCCACCCAAGACAACCCCAATTTTAAGGTTTTGGACCTGGAATTAAAAAGAGAGGGACATTCCTACACGGTTGACACTCTAAAAGCTCTTAGAAAAAGATACCCTCAAGCCCAATTTTTTCTAATCTTAGGATTGGATAACTTGAATCATATCCATACCTGGAAAAAGCCGGAGGAGATTTTCAAATTATCCAAAGTGGTTTTTATCACCCGTCCAGGTACTACTTTAAATAAAACCAGTAAGTGGCTAAACTATAGCAGGTTACTTGATGTAAAAGAGATTGATATTTCTTCTACTGACATCCGTGAAAGAATAAAGAAGGATAAGCCCATAAAATATCTGGTGCCTGAAAAAGTCCTGCAATATATCCAAAGGCACAATTTGTATAAATAAAAGATTGATTTTTTGAACCTGTTTTGTGGCGCTCGGCCTTTAGCGTTTCCTTTGTCTCTCAGGTTCTGAGACCGCTAAATTTACTTTGTTTTTCCCCCCAAATTTTCTATTATAAACAGTATGGTAAAAAAGAAGCGCTTATTTTTAATTGACGGTTCGGCTCTGGCTTACCGCTCTTATTTTGCTTTTATCCGTAATCCGCTGATAAATTCCAAAGGGGTCAACACCAGTGCAGTGTTTGGCTTCACCAATTCGCTTTTAAAAATTCTGAAAGAGGAAAAGCCGGATTACTTAGCCATTATTTTTGATACAGCTGCTCCTACCTTTAGACATGAACTTTACAAAGAATATAAATCGACCCGCAGCAAAATGCCTGACGATATGGCTAGCCAGCTTCCTCATATTTATGAGGTGGTGGAAGCTATGAAATTGCCCATTTTGGAGCTGGAAGGATTTGAGGCGGATGATCTAATGGGGACTTTGGCTAAGAAAGCTGAAAAGAATGGGTTGGAAACGGTCTTGGTCACAGGTGATAAGGATTTTTTGCAGCTAGTGGATAAGGATATTTTAGTTTTAAATCCTCGTAAAGCCGGAGAGGAAATGGAGCTTTTGGATGAAGAAAAAGTGAAGGATAAATTTGGTGTTTCTCCCTCACAATTCACCGACGTCTTGGCTCTGATGGGGGACACATCGGATAACGTTCCGGGTGTTCCGGGCATCGGTGAGAAAACAGCTCTGGAGCTGGTAGAGAAATTCAAAAACCTGGAAAATCTTCTGGAGAATTTAGCGGAAGTGGAGAAAAAGAAACTAAGAGAAAATATAGAGTTTAATGCCGACCAAGCCCGTTTGTCTAAACGGTTGGTGACCATCGATACCAATGTTCCCTGCGAATTGGATTTAGAAAAGTTTCAAATCAAAGATTATATCACTCCCCGGGTCAAAGAGATTTTTAAAGAATTGGAGTTCACTTCTCTTTTGGGGCAGGTTTCAGTAAAAGAGTTGGAAGAAACGGTCAAATATAAAACTGTGGAATCTTTGGATAAACTTACAGATTTGATTTCAGAGCTTGAAAAAGCTGGTGAGTTTGCTATAGATACTGAAACCTCCAGTATTTCTGTCGTGGGGACTGGTATGGTAGGAATCTCAATTTCCAAAGCCAAAGGGGAGGCGGTTTATATCCCGGTCGGTCACACCGGCTTAGAGAGCAAAAAGAATTTAGAGCTGAAAAAAGTTTTGGCAAGTTTAAAACCGATTCTGGAAGATGAAAAGATTAAAAAAATCGGGCAGAATGCTAAATTTGATGTGATGGTTTTCAAGCAATCCGGGATTGAAGTTAAGGGAATTTCTTTTGACCCTATGATTGCCTCATATCTGCTCAACCCTTCCATCCGCCAGCATAACTTAGATAGTTTGGCTTTGAAATATTTGGACCATAAGATGATTCCGATTGAAGATTTAATCGGCTCTGGCAAAAAACAAAAATCATTTGCCGAGGTTCTCATAGATAAAGCTACCATTTATTCCGGTGAGGATGCCGATTTCACTTTTCGCTTAAAAGAAATTCTTTATCCCCAGCTGAAACAATTAGAATTGGAGAAACTTTTTTATGAAGTGGAAATTCCGCTCGTTTATGTTTTAGCAGAAATGGAATTAGCCGGAGTGAATATTGATTTAAAAATTCTAAAAGATGTCTCAAAATATTTGGAAAAAGAGATTGATAAGTATACCAAAGAGATTTTTGAAATGGCTGGTAAGGAATTCAATTTGAATTCTCCCCAGCAGTTGGCGAAAGTTCTATTCGAAGATTTGAAATTAAAACCGCTTCGCAGAACCACCAAGAAAACTCATCAGTCCACAGACATTCAGGTTTTGGAGGAGTTAGCCAAAGTTCACCCTTTGCCCAAGGCGTTACTGGAATATAGGCAGTTGGCTAAATTGAAATCTACTTATGTAGATGCTTTGCCAGAATTAATAAATAGAAAAACCGGCAGAATTCATACTTCGTTCAATCAAACTGTGGCTGCTACTGGACGGCTTTCTTCTTCTGGCCCCAATTTACAAAATATTCCGATTCGAACTGAGATTGGTCAGAAAATCAGAAAGGCATTTGTGCCGGGAAGCAAAGATTTTTTACTTGTGTCAGCTGATTATTCCCAGATTGAATTAAGAATTTTAGCCCATTTTTCAGAAGATCCTACCATGATAAATTCCTTTCTAAAAGATGAAGATATTCACAGCCGGACCGCGTCCGAAGTTTTTGGAGTTTCTCCCCAAGATGTAACTCCAGAGCAGAGAAGACAAGCTAAAATCGCCAATTTCTCTGTAATTTACGGGGTCTCGGCTTATGGTTTATCTCAACAGACAGATATGACCGTAGAAGAAGCGGATATGTTTATTAAAATTTATTTTAAGCGGTATCCTAAAGTAGCAGAGTATATTGATAATATAATCGAGAAGGCCAAGAAAGATGGATATGTTACTACGATGTTGGGAAGAAGAAGATATATTCCGGAAATAAATTCTGAAAATAGACAGGCAAGAGAATTTGCGGAGAGAATTGCTCTAAATACTCCAATTCAGGGGACGGCGGCAGATTTGATTAAGATAGTGATGATTGAAATTAGCGAGGAAATGACTCGTAAACAGTGCCAGTCAAAAATGATTTTACAGGTACATGATGAATTGGTGTTTGAAGCCCAAAAATCGGAATTGGATTGGTTGAAAAAGATGGTTAAAGATAAGATGGAGAACTCTTTGAAATTGAAAGTTCCTATTAAAGTGGAGATTGGGGTAGGAGAGAATTGGTTGGAGTTGGAATATTAGATATGGACGACGAAAAACAACTTTCAACCTTTGACATTTATTTTACTTTTCTGGAAAAAATAGGAGGCATTTATGACAGGTTGCTAGGTCGCTTTGATTCCAAAGGGGCTGCCTTAACTTCATTCAGCGAGAGTGAAAAGGTTTTTTGTGCCGTTTGCGCTAGAATCTATAAAACTGCGTGTGCCCTTAAGATATTATGTAAGGAAGGCAAGACTGAAGACAGTGAACCGATTCTTAGAGTTTTACAGGAAGACATAATTTCTATCCTATGGGTTATGCAAACAGATTCTGCGAATAGACTAAATGACATTAAAGCTAGAGAAAAATTTTTTGCATATAATCAATTGGAAAGGTATAAAGAACATTTACAAGGATTACAGAAAAAAAAGTTCACAAAAAGGAGAGACCGTGAAATAAAACGAGTTCAAAAGATTGTAACTAAATTTCAACCTCAAATTACTAATCTATTAATTAAATACAAAAAATACAATTTAAAATCTTCCAGAGACGTTCAATGGTCTGGGTTCCCAATAACTCCAACTCTCAGACAGATGGCTGAGATTGTGGGCTTGAAATTAGATCATTTAATTTCATATTGGATTTCTTCTACTTACGTTCACTTTAGTCTTCAAAAATTGACCCATTATCTTAAACATTCAGATAAAGGTCTTGAATTTGTGATTACTCCAAATTATAAATTGATTCCAGATATTTTAATTCCTTTAGTTCACTTAATGATAATTTTCGCTCAATCTTTCAACAAATATTTTGGCCTAAGATTCAATAATGAGATAAAGACCTTTAGGCGGGAGTTTTATACCTCCTTAAAGCAAAAAAGAAAATGATAGTTGGTATAACCGGCGGTATTGCATCTGGAAAAACGGAGGTGGCTAAAGTTTTCCAGAAAAACGGTGCTTTAGTTATTTCGGGTGACGTGATTGGTAAAGAGGTGGTAGAAAAAAACACAGCTGTTTTGAAAAAATTGGTTCAAACTTTTGCGAAAGAGATTTTAAATTCTAAAGGGAAATTGAATCGTAAAAAATTGGGGGCAATTGCCTTCGCCAGTGAAAAGAATAAGCAAAAATTAAATCAGATTGTGCATCCGTATTTATTAAGGGAGTTAAGACACAGAATCACGAAGTTTCGAAAGGCACGAAAATCACGAAAAATTTTGGTGGTTGATGCGGCTTTGATAGTAGAGTGGAAACTGTATAAAGAGTTGGATAAATTAATTCTGGTCACTTCCCCTGCAGAAAAGAGATTGCAAAGATTGAAAAATCTGGGTTTCTCGCAAAAAGAAGCACAAGACAGAATTGGGAGACAGGTAACTGATAGTCGTAGAAGGAGATATTCAGATTTTATTATTTCAAATGATGGCAGCTTAAAACAGCTTAAAGATAAAGCCCAAGTGCTATGGAGAGAGGTGGTATCTGGCTAAATTAATTTATTTGACAATCGCTTTACAATCCTTATATTTAAAGTATGTTACAAATTTCACAAGAAAAAGAGCTGCGTAAAAACCCATTTGGGTACGATATTGAACAGCTCAAAGAGGTTGCTTTAAGGATTCGCCGAGATATTCTCACTATGTTGCCGGAAGCTGGCTCTGGTCATACCGGGGGACCGCTTTCAGCGGCTGATTTTGGGACTGCTCTATTCTTCAATGAAATGGTGTATGACCCCAAAAATCCAAAATGGCCTGACCGGGATATGTGGTTTTTCTCTTTTGGTCACGTCACCCCGGTTCATTACTCTCTTTTAGCTGAAGCCGGCTTTTTCCCCAAGAGAGATTTGTTAAAATTCAGAAAATTAGATGGTCATTTGCAAGGGCATCCTTCTTGTCTGGACTCACCCGGAATCGAGGTCTCATCAGGTTCTTTGGGCCAGGGGCTTTCTATAGCTGTAGGTGCCGCTTTAGGGTCAAGAATAGATAAACACCCACGCAGAGTTTACTGTCTCATGAGTGATGGTGAACAGCAGGAGGGCTCCATCTGGGAAGCAGCCATGTCGGCTGCCCATTATAAGGTAGATAACCTGTGTGGCTTGATCGACTTCAATAACGCTCAAATTGACGGGAAAGTTGAAAACATTATGGGGATAGAGCCGCTATATGACAAATATAAAGCTTTTGGCTGGCATGCTATTGATATTGACGGACATAACTATAGGCAGATTTTAGATGCTTTAGCCGAAGCTAAAACTGTCAAAGGGAAGCCAACTGTGATTCTCTGTCGCACCTATATGGGAAAAGGGGTATCTTTTATGGAGGATGATTACCGCTGGCATGGGAAGCCGCCCAAAAAAGAAGAGGCGGAAAAAGCTCTAATAGAGCTGGGAACTACTTATCAGGAGTGGTATCAACATTTGTTAAATCATTAAGATGGAATTCAAAGAGAAAAAGAAAACCCGAGAGGGTTTTGGCAGAGCTTTAGAAGAATTGGGAGAGAAAAATCCCAATGTAGTGGTCTTGGTGGGGGATTTGGCAGAGTCCACTATGGTCCATTTTTTCGCCAAGAAATTTCCGGAAAGATTTTTCCAGATGGGGGTGGCAGAGCAGAATATGACCAATGTGGCTGCGGGTTTGTCTTTGACTGGGAAAATCCCCTTTTTCTCCACTTACGGTGCCTTTGCTGCCTGTCGCAATCTGGACCATGTCCGGGTCACAATTTGTTATTCTAATTTGAACGTCAAAATCGGTGGCGCTCATGGAGGAATTTCGGTCGGACCAGACGGAGCTACCCATCAAGCCATGGAAGAGTTTGCCATTATGAGGTCTTTACCCAATATGAAACTGATAGTTCCTTGCGACTTCTGGGAAGCCAAAAAAGCTACTTTAAAGTCAGCGGAAATTTGGGGACCTTTTTATATCCGATTTGGCAGGGAAGATGTACCGGTAGTTACAGATGAGTCTCGTCCCTTTATCTTTGGCAAAGCGGATATCCATCGGGAGGGAAAAGATTTATCCATCATTGCCTGCGGAGTGATGGTTGCCGAAGCTTTGTCCGCAGCAGAAATGTTAGAATCTCAGGGGATTTCGGCTCGGGTTTTAAATATGCATACTTTGAAGCCGATTGACAAAGAGGCCATTGTAAAAGCTGCTCAAGAAACCGGAGCTATAGTTACAGCCGAAGAACATCAAATTCATGGGGGTTTAGGATCTACGGTAGCTCAGGTTGTAGCTGAAAATCATCCGGTGCCCATGGAGTATGTAGCAGTTATGGATCGCTTTGGCATGTCTGGAAAACCGGAGGAGCTGATGAAAGAGTTTGGTATCAAAGATGTCAATATTGTAGAAAAAGCTTTAAAGGTTTTGAAAAGAAAGAAATCCGGATGTTGATGTTTTTGATATAATTAGACATTAAACCAAATTCACTTTCCGGTGTGAGCCATGAAATTAGCTCAAAGAATGTCCCTTCTGGGGACTGAAACAGCTTTTGAGGTTTTGGATAGGGCCAGGCGATTGGAAGCCGGCGGTAAAAGTATCATCCATCTGGAGATTGGGGAACCGGACTTTAACACCCCCTCTAACATTATTTCAGCCGCCTGTCGTGCTTTACATGACGGATATACCCATTATGGCCCGGCAGCTGGTTTACCGGAGTTAAGAGAAATTATCGCAGAACGGGTTTCCCAAACCAGAAACATAAAAGTCAAACCTTCCAATGTGGTAGTTACTCCAGGAGCTAAACCGATTATGTTTTTTGCGGTCTTAGCCCTGATAGAAAAAGGGGATGAGGTCATCTATCCCAACCCTGGTTTTCCGATTTATGAGTCGATTATTGATTTTATAGGAGCTAAGGCAGTTCCCATAAAATTGAGGGAAGAAAATCAGTTCAGGATGGAAGTGCCTGAGCTAAAAAAGTTGGTGAACAAAAAAACCAAATTATTATTTCTTAATTCTCCTCACAATCCTACCGGTTCAGTCTTAAGTTATCAGGATTTAGAAGATATTGTAGAAATTGTTTTAAAGCACAAACGACTGTTTGTTTTATCAGATGAAATCTACGGTCGGGTTCTCTATGACGGAATGGCACATAGCCCGGCCAGTTTCCCGGGAATGCAAGAGAGAACCATTATTTTGGATGGTTTTTCCAAGGCCTACGCCATGACTGGTTGGAGATTGGGTTATGGCGTGATGCCGGAGAAATTAGCCCAAGCCATGGCTCAGCTGATGATTAACTCCAATTCCTGCACCGCCTCTTTTTCTCAAAGGGCAGCCCTGGAAGCTCTGACCGGTCCCCAAGAAGAGGTAGAAAAAATGGTGGCTGAATTCAAAAGGAGACGGGATGTGATTGTCCAAGAATTAAATTCTATCTCCAAGCTTTCCTGCCAAATCCCTCGGGGTGCATTTTATGCCTTTCCCAATATCAAAAAAACCGGCTGGAAATCCAAAAAATTGGCAGATTATCTTTTGGATGAAGCCGGGGTGGCGGTCTTATCAGGGACCTCTTTTGGTAAATATGGAGAGGGATTCGTGAGAATCTCATACGCCAACTCCTTAGAGAATATAAAGGAAGGGTTAAATAGAATTCGGAAAGCGGTCGAAAAAATCTCAAAATAATAAGTTAACTAACCCAACATTTTGCGAGCTCCTTGACAAACAGGAGCTTTTTTTTATTTTAAAATCTATTATGAGTTTGAAAAAACTTATTTTCCTTGGTCTGGTTGCCTTCAATTTTTCTTCTGCTCCAATTCTGGGGGAAGAATCTCAATTCCAAGCCCAGGTTTCTTCCAAAATTGATTCATTTCTGGCGTTACCAGAATTTTCCGGTATAAATTTTGGCATTGCCATTTATTCTTTGGATGACAAAGTGATGCTCTACGAAAAAAACAGCCAGCGGCTGTTTGTGCCGGCTTCCAATATGAAGCTGGTGACTTCAGCCTGTGCCTTAAGGAAATTGGGTCCGAATTTTCAATTTAAAACTGAAATTTTCTCCACCGGGAACATCGAAAATGGAACTCTAAAGGGAAATTTGATTCTGAAAGGTTTTGGCGACCCCACCATCTCCGGCAGGTTTAAAGATAAACAGGTCACCAAGGCTTTAGAGGAATGGGCAGACTCTTTAAAAAGATATAGAATTGAAGAAATTGAGGGGGATATTTATGCAGACGAATCTTATTTTGACACCGTTCGCTGGGGACCGGGCTGGTCTTGGGATGATTTGTCTTACTGGTATGCAGCTGAAATATCTGCTCTATCTTTTAATGATAACTGCGTGGACTTATATTTTAAAGCCAACAAAATTGTGGGCGCACCGGTGCAAATACTGATTAATCCCCAGACTAAATATATAAAAATTTACAATAATACTTTAACTTCTTCACCCGGAACTGAAAAAACTATCGATTACTATCGCCCTCCTTTTGGAAATGCGGTTACTATTTTTGGAAATATTCCGGTAGATGATACTTCCATTCTCCCGGACTATGTCAGTATCCATGACCCGGCTTCCTACGCCGTTTTTGTCTTTAAAGAAATTTTACAGCAAAAGGAATTGGAAGTTCACAAAAATAAAAAATATCAAAAAAGCAGAAACTCTGCCCGGAATCTGGTTTTCGGATATTATTCTCCTCCTCTGACTGGAATAGTCAAAGTCATCAACAAACGCAGCCAGAATTTATTTGCAGACTGTGTCTTGAAAACTTTGGGTAAAGAAATGAAAGACCAGGGTAGCTTTGTAGCAGGAGTCTCGGTTCTGTTGGATTTTTTAAAAGAAATCGGGATTCCGGAAAATCAATATAAAATCTACGATGGCTCCGGTTTATCCTATATGAATTTACTCACTCCTAATTGCTTGGTAAAACTCTTAGAATATATGTACCAAAGCCCCCAGTTTAACAATTTTTATGAATCGATGGCAATTCCGGGAATAGATAAGGGGGTAGAACAGAGAATGAAGGGACTGGATTTGACCGATAAAATGAGAGTGAAGACCGGATTTATCACTAACGCTATCTGCTTTTCAGGGTATATCAAAGACAGAAGTAATAAATTTTACGCTTTCTCAATCATGGCCAATAATTACACTTCGGACAAGACCAAAATCTGGGAATTGGAAGATAAAATTTGTCAGCTTCTTTTAGATTATGATGGTAAATAATTCAAATTTGTCAAAAGATGAAAGCCCATAAATTCTCCCGACCGGCTTGGCTGGAAGTGGATTTGAAGGCTCTGGCTTACAACTGCAGAAATATAAAACAGAAATTAGGAAAAAATGTGGAGCTTATGGCTGTGGTCAAGGCCGACGGTTACGGTATCGGAGCTGTCGAATGCTCCAAAGTTTTTCTGAAAAATGGAGCCACTTCTTTAGGGGTAGCAATAGTTGAAGAAGCCATTCAACTGAGAAAAGTCGGAATAAAATCCCCTATTTTGATTATTTATCCGGAAGCGGTTGGCAGGGAAGAATTAGTGGTTAAATATAAGCTGGACCAGGTGGTATGCGAGCTGAAGTTTGCCCAAAATTTATCCCGCATAGCCAAAAGAAATAAAAATATTGCCAATGTTTTTCTGAAAGTAGACACCGGAATGGGAAGATACGGCTTTACTCCGGAAGAAACCGTTGAATTTGCCAAACGGATTTCCAAATTGCCTAATCTAAAAATTAAAGGGATTATGTCCCATTTTTCCAGTGCTTTTATGAAAGATAAGACCTATAGCTACGAAGAGTTGTCCAAATTCAGAAAAACTCTGCAACTTTTAAATCAAGCCAAAATTGACATTCCCATAAAATCTTTGGCCAATAGTTCCGGAGTCTTAGATATTCCGGAAAGTTATTTTAATCAGGCCCGGGTCGGAATACTGTTGTATGGTATTTACCCTTCTTTGGAAAATGAGCCAACCATTATGGTAAAACCAGCAGCCAGTCTCAAAGCTAAAATCTCATTTTTAAAAAAAGTTTTCTCCAGCACGCCTATCAGTTATATGAGAACTTTTCACACGAACCGAGAATCTGTGATAGCCACAGTTCCCATGGGATATTGTGACGGGTATAATTTCTTTTTATCCAATAAGGGAAAAGCTTTGGTTCATGGAAAGTTAGTTCCACTGATAGGCAGAATCTGTATGGATACGCTGATGCTGGATGTGACCGACGTGCCAGATGCCAAAATAGGCGATGAGGTAGTTTTTGTCGGCACGCAAAATGGTTCGGAGATTTCGGTCTGGGATGTAGGTGAGTGGGCCGGAACTATGGCTTATGATATTATCACCCGGATGGGAAAAAGATTACCCAGAATTTACAAAAAATGATTAAACCTAAAAAACTCCAAATTGGAGACACTATTGGTGTATTATCCCCTGCCAGTCCGGTAAATTCAAAGAAACTGAAAAGAGGAGTTTTGAAACTGAAAAAATTGGGATACGAAGTCATTCTAGATAAAAATGTTTTAGCCAAAAGAGGATTTTTAGCCGGTCCGGATAAAATCAGAGCTAATGCTATAAATCGGATGTTTGCCAACCCCCAAGTAAAAGCCATCCTGTGTTCCAGAGGAGGATATGGAACTTTGAGATTATTAGACTTGCTGGATTACAAAACCATCAGAAAAAATCCAAAAATTCTGGTGGGATTCAGCGATATTACTGCTCTACACTTGGCCATCAATAAAAAATGTAATTTGGTTACTTTTCACGGACCGATGGTGGCCGGTGATTTTTCAAGACTTAGCAAGTATAACCAAACATATTTCCTAAAAGCAGTTTTACAAACCGAACCAATTGGTAAAATTCAAAATTCAAAGCGTCTTGGAAATTGGAAGGTTATAACAGCGGGAAAAGCTTCAGGAAAAATCTTGGGAGGAAATTTGACTTTGATTTGCCGCTTAATGGGAACCGACTATCAGCCGGATTTCAAAAACAAAATCTTATTTTTGGAAGATATTAATTCCGAACCTTATCAAATTGACAGTCTCTTGGCCCAATTACACCTGGCGGGTGTTTTGGATAGAGTCAAAGGTATAGTCATTGGAGAATTTTTTAACTTCGGGTCGCGCAAGTTAGATTATTCCAGTTTAAGTTCACGACAAGTTTTTGAAGATTATTTTAAGGGTAGACTCTATCCGGTCATATATCCGGTTTCCTGCGGGCATGGGAAAGATAAGATTACCATTCCTTTGGGAGTTAAAGTCACCATAGATACCTACAAAAAAATATTTTCGATTGATGAGGCAGGAGTCAAATGAAGTTTGGCTGGGAAGTTTTAGAACTTAAACTAAAAGATACTTTCCGAATCTCCCGAGGAGAGGTGGATTGTAAAAAAATAGTGGTGGCTCATATTGATGAGAGCATGGGTGAGGCTTCTCCCTACGGTTACTATAATGAAAATTTTGAAACAGTGATTTCATTTTTTGAAAAAACTAAACCTGTAATAGAAAGAGAATCTCTCGTAATCAAAAGAATTTTGAATAAGATGGAAAATATTGCCAATCTGAACTACTCTGCCAAGGCTGCCATTGATACGGCGTTGTATGATTTGGTTGGCAAGAAAGAGAACCTTCCGGTTTACGATTATTTAGGACTTTCCGGTGAAATTAAAGCTCCTATATCCTATACCATTGGAATTGACAGTTTAGATAAAATGCAGGGAAAGACCCACCAGGCGAAAGGATTCCAGGTTTACAAAATAAAAGTCGGTTTTCCCGGTGATATAGAAATAATAAAGAGAATCCGGGAAGTTACTGATAAGAAAATCAGAGTAGATGCCAACGGAGGCTGGTCAGCCGAAGAAGCCATCAAGAAAATCAACCAGTTAGAAGAGTTAGGCGTTGAATTGGTAGAGCAGCCCTTGAAAGCGGATAATATAGATGGTTTGAAACTGGTACGCCAAAACACATTTTTACCCATAATTTTGGATGAACCGATTTGCACTTCCCAAGATATAGCTCAATTCGTAGGATTATGTGACGGGATAAATGTCAAACTAATGAAATGCGGCGGGTTGACCGAAGCTTTAAAGATGATTAACTTGGCTAAATCGCTGAAATTAAAAATTATGTTAGGGTGTATGATTGAATCCTCTTTAGGAATCACGGCTATGGCGCATCTGGCTTCTCTGGCAGATTACCTGGATTTGGACGGAAATCTTTTGATTTCCAATGATCCGTTTGATGGTGTGAAATTAGCAAACGGTAAATTGGTTTTGCCTGAAGGAGCCGGATTAGGAGTTAGAAGAAAAAATTAAATTTCCGATAAATTTATGAAAATAATTTTTAAAATATTTTTAACTCTAATTTTTTTCAAGACTATAGCTTTTTCCCAAGTTCCAGAAATTTCTCAAGTTTCTTCGGCTTCAAATCCTCCGGTTATAAATGTGATTTACCCCAAAGAAGGGCAGATTATAAATGCCAAAGACTCTACTTTTATTATCGGAAACGTCACTCCCCGCTCTGAGTTGAAGATAAACGGATTTCCGGTCAGGGTCTATGGCAACGGGGCTTTTTTGGGGTTTATACCTCTGACGCCGGGAGATTTTACATTTGAGCTGATAGCTACCAATAAAGGGGGAACTACAATCAGGACTTTGGCAGTCAGGGTTCCTCTACCGGTTATTCCCACTCCACCGGATAGTTTCAGAATTGAAACTGAGGGAAAATTGCCGGATGTGAATATGCTTTTAACTGGCGGTGATTTGATTCAGGTAAAGTTCAGAGGAACACCCCAACAAAAAGGATTTTTCAAAATTGAAGACCTGACTGGTTGGCTGCCGATGGTAGAGACGGGTGTCAAAGCCGACAGCTTGCCGGGTAATTTTGTCTTCGGGGCCGGACAATTATCGGATTCATTGTTATCGGAAGGGATATATTCCGGAAGCTATCTGATTAAGCCAACCGATAAGATTGATTCTGTCAAAATTTTCTTTCAGTTAGTTAAATCTATGGCGGTGGAAAAAGATTCTCTGGAGAAATTTTTGAACAACAATAAAATGATAAAGAAAGGAGGTCCGGATACGGTTAATTTTTCCCTGTGTTTTCAGGACTCGGCTGCCGGAAAACTTACTGTTACCCAGTGGGAGATACCTCAAATCGTGGAGCTGATCGATACCACCCAGATTGCCCGCACCGGGCCCAATCTGGGATATTCGCTTTTGTTTCAGCCCCAGGGGGTCAAAGCCGTAGCCACGGCCAAAATCGGAACCTGGGTCCGCTTGAAACTATCCGATTCCGAAGCGGCCTGGGTGACAGAAGAGAAAATCAGATATCTCCCTCCGGGAACTCCAGTTCCACAGAGCAGCATCAGTTTTATCAAAAATGAATCCACAGCCGACAAAACCAAACTAATTTTTAATTTGTCCGAAAAACTTCCTTTCCGGGTAGAGCAGAGCACCAATCCACCGTCTCTTACTCTGACCATCTACTACGCTACCTCGAACGTGAATTTTATCCGCTATGACACCAAGCGTAAATTCATTGATAACATCCAGTGGCAGCAGCCGGAGAAAAGGGTTTTTCAGCTGAAAGTTTTGTTGAGATTAAAACAGCAGTGGGGGTATGATGTTTATTATGAGAATAACAATTTAATTTTTGAGATAAACAGAGCCCCCAGGTGGGCTGACAATTTGAACGGCTTGAAAATCTGCGTGGATGCCGGACATTCCGAGGATAACGGTGCTATTGGACCTACCGGATTAACAGAAAAGGAAGTCAATTTGCAGATTGCCAAGAAGGTAAAAAACCTCTTAGAAAGCCATGGCGCCAATGTGATTATGACCCGTTCGGGGATGGAGCATGTTCCCTTATATCACCGCCCCAAAATTTCCTTAGAATCCAAGGCGGATATTTTTATTTCGATTCATAATAATTCGCATCCGGACGGGATAGACCCCATGGTTTATAATGGAACCAGCGTTTATTATTATCATCCCCAATCAGAGCTTTTAGCGGAAAAAATTCACAAATATTTACTGAATAATCTGGGGATTCCGGATCAGGGATTATATCATGCCAACTTTGCAGTTCTGCGGCCTCCCCAATATCTATCAGTATTGGTGGAATGTGCTTTCATAATTGTACCGGAACAGGAAATGCTCCTGCGAACTGAATCTTTTCAGAATAAAATTGCTAATTCGATTTATTTGGCATTAAGCGAGTTTTTGCAAGCGGTAAAATAAATTTGTTCTACTGTTTCAAAGCTCCGGTAGTCAGTCCCGCTACGATTTGTCTTTGAAAAAATAAAAATAAAATTAAAACCGGCAAAGTAGCCAAACCGGAAGCAGCAAACAAACGGGGCCAGTCAATGGTCTGATACCCCTGAAATAAAGCCAAAGCCACCGGAACGGTTCTCATATTTTCAGAACTGGTCAGAATAAAAGGGAATAAAAACGAGTTCCAGTTGGCTAAAAAGACCTGAATCGCCACCACGGCTAAAGCCGGTTTGCATAACGGCAGAACTACCCTGAATAAAATTTTGAATTCTCCGGCTCCGTCAATTCGGGCGGCTTCTTCTAAATCCTTAGGCAGGACTTCGATATACTGTCTCATCAAAAATATCCCCAGAGGGGATACCAGCCAGGGGGCTATCAAAGCCAGATAAGTATCATACCAGCCGAAAAATTTGATTAAAATAAAAAGGGGTATGATTAAAATATGTACCGGAATCATCAGGACTAAAACGACTGAGACAAATAGACTTTTTTTGCACGGGAATCTTTTTCTGGCAAAAGCATAACCGACTAAAGAACAGAAAAATAAATTCCCCAAGGTTACCACCACTGCTACAAAAACAGAATTGAATAAAAATTTTCCGAAAGGAATTTGGGAAAACACTTCGGCATAATTTTTGAGAGTCAATTTCTGTTTGAAAATGTCGGCTAAACTTGCTAAGGAAATGGTGTGGGAAAACAGAGAAGAATAAAACATCCAGATTAAAGGGAATAAAGTTCCCAGCAAAACCAAAATCAAAAATACAAACAAAGCAATTCTTCCAATTTTTCTCATTCCTCAACCCCCTTGCCCAAACCGAATACCTTCATCTGCAGAAGCGAAAAAATCATGATAATAAAAAACAGCACATAAGCCATAGCAGAGGCATATCCCATCTGAAATCTCACCAGACCGTTCTCATAAACCGAATAGACCACAGTCAGAGTCGAGTTTAACGGTCCACCCTTGGTCATCACAAAAATCTCAATAAAAATCTGGAATGAGCGGATGGTGTTTAGCAAAACTATCAAGAGAGTCATAGGTCTCAGATAAGGCAGGGTAATGTATCTGAATTTCTGCCAGAAGCTGGCACCGGAGATTTCAGCCGCTTCGTACAGCTCCTGTGGAATGGCCTGCAGAGCCGCCAGGTACAAAATCAGATAATAGCCGAAGCTGACCCACACATCCATCAGCATAATGGAAGGCAGGGCTGTGCTGGTGGAAAATAAAAACCCTTTTTCCGGAGTGGGGATTCCCAAAAGATGGCACAAAAAAGTCAGATATCCGTCTTTGGAATAAAGGTTGGTGAAAATTAAGGCAATCACCACCATTGATGTTATAGATGGCAGAAAAAATCCGGCCCGAAAAAAATCTTTCAGGGGGATTTTCTGATTAACTATCAAGGCTAAAAACAAAGCTATAATAGTCGTAAAGGGAATGGTTCCAGCGACAAATAGAGAAGTATTTTTCAGGGCTGTTAGAAAATCCGGGTCGGAGAAAAGATTAAGATAATTTTGCACTCCGATAAAATTGGGATAAGGATTTAAAACGGTATAATCGGTAAAAGAGAGATACAGGGAATATATCAAAGGGAAAAGCCAGAATAAAATTAAGGTCATAAGCCAGGGGGAAAGAAAAAGTAATGTGGGAGAAAAAATTTTCCTCATGGACTTTTTAATAACTGGTCAATTTCGACTTTGGCATCATTCAGAGCTTGCTGGGGAGTTTTCCTGTCGTACATGGCTTCTTCGATGGCTCTCTCAATTTTCTCTTCTATATAAACCCACTTGGGGGTAGCCGGCGGGGAGAAAGAATATTTTAGCTGCTCCTGAAAGATTTTCAAGTAAGGGTCTTTCTGATAATATTCATCATAAATTGCTGAAGTATCCGAAGGTGAGGGGGTGCCAATGGCTTTACACAGCTCTAAACAATTATCTAAGCGGGTTAAAAATCGGACTAATTTTAAAGCTTCTTTGGGGTGCTTAGTTTTTTGATTAATGACCAAAAACTCCCCACCCGCAAAGGAAGCTGGGGTTCCTCTATTTTTATCCGGCTTGGGCATCAAAACTACCCCAAAATTTAAGGGTGAATTGTTTTTTTGAATTTCCTTTAAAAGCCAGCCTCCGGAAATCACAAATCCAATTTTCCCCTGCATAAAGGCCTCGTCTAATCTTCTTTGAGTGTCTAATAATCCAAATTTTGTCAGTTCGATATAAAAATTTAAAGCTTCTACTGCTTCCTTAGAATTTATTAAACAGCTAGAGTTATCTTCCGACAAAATTTTACTGCCGTTCCCCCATAAAAATGGTAAAAATTTCTTGTACAAACGATGTCTCTCTGCCGCATTGGCTCCGAAGCCATAAATCTGCTTTTCAGGTTGATTGATTTTCTTGGCATAAGCCAAAAGTTCATTCCAGGTCTGAGGCGGATGCTTGGGGTCTAAGCCGGTCTGGGACATCAAATCTTTGTTGTAAAATAAAACCCGGGTATCCAGCATCCAGGGAAAGGCAAATATTTTTCCATCAAAAATTCCGGGTTCCCACATTCTGAATCGGTTTTTGATTGAGTCAACGGCCGGACTCAAATCCATAAGTACATTCTGGGAGGAGAACTCCGGAGCCCAGTCCGAGCCCAATTCCAGAACATCCGGGGCCGAATTAGATGCAAAAGCCACCACAATTTTTTCATGTCCGTTGGTCCAGGTCAGATCCGTGACTGTAACTTTAATTTCCGGATTTTCTTGCTCAAACTTTTGGATTAATCTTAAAACCGTTGGTTTTACCTGAGGGTCAGTCCAGAATTGCCAGAATTGCAAAACGGTTTTGTCAGATTCTGTCTTGGAACAACCCGCAAATAGAATCAAAATAGCCAGAATGGTGCCGAATTTTCTTGGCATTGGTTTAAAATAAGATTTACTGTTTGCGGTTTGTCAAGTTATATTATAATAACTTTTTGAACGTAGTTAATTGACGAATACTGAGTTTCAGCATAAATTGAAATAGTATGGTCTTAAAAGAGAAGCCTATCAATTTATTTGAAGAAGAGAGCATTCCCCAAATCCTTCCCATCTTACCTTTGATGAGTACCGTGGTTTTCCCGCATATGGTTGCCACTTTACCGGTTGGTTTTCAAAAGAATTTAAAATTAATCCAGGATAACTCGGAACCGGACACTGTCATCGGTCTGGCTCTGGCCAAAAATGCAGATATAGAAAAAATCAGTCCGGAAACCTTGTCCAAAATCGGAGTGGCCGCCAGGATAGTCCGCACCTTCACCTTGTCGGACGGAACCTTGCAGGTGACCTTGCAGGGGTTAAAAAGAATCAAGATTGAAGAATTTTCCCAGACCAAACCGTACTTCATAGCCAAAATAAAAGTCATAGAAGAGAAAAAGCAGGACAGTTTTGAAATCAATTCCCTGGTGGACCAAACCCTGGATTTAACCGCCGCTCTTTTGGAGTTAGAGCCCCGTTATCCCAAAGAGTTCTATCACATCTTCGGCTTACACTCCAAAGACCCCAGCCGTTTCGCCGATACGGTGGCGTCCTCTCTACACCTGGATTTAAATTCCAAACAGATGATTTTAGAAACTCTGGATATAAAAGAAAGACTGAGAAAACTGATTTCCTTAATCGAGCAGGAAATGGAAAAAGCCAGCCTGACCAGAGAGATGGCGGTCAAAGCCAAAATCTCTTTGGACGAAGGCCAGAGAGAAACCCTTTTACGCCAACAGCTAAGAGAAATTAAAAAGGAGCTGGGAGAAGAGGAGATTCAGGAAAAAGAGATTGAGACCTTAAAAGAAAAAATAGCCACCTCTAATTTACCCAACGAAATAAAGACCCAGGCTTACTTGGAAACTGAAAGATTAAAGTTATTAACTCCGGCCTCAGTGGAATTCAGTATGATTGTCAACCACCTGGACTGGATTTTATCTTTACCTTGGTTTTCTTATCCGGCTCCCCCAGCGGATTTAAAAAACATAGAAACCACTTTAGATGAAGAATTTTACAGCTTAGAGAAAACCAAAGAGAAAATATTGGATTATCTTTCCGTACATCTTTTGCAGCAGAAGAAAGCCCTGCCTCCCTTATGCTTTTTGGGACCCCGGGGTGTAGGAAAGACCGCCATGGGAGCCGTGCTGGCTAAAGCTATGGGGCGAAAATTTGTGAATTTTTCCATCGCCGGCGTCAAAGATGCCGCGGAAGTGGTGGGACAAAAATATTTAATCCCGGGAACTGAGCCCGGCAAAATAATTAAAACTTTGCGAGAAGTGGAAACTCCCAATCCTCTGATTATGATTGAAGATATTGACAAATTGAAATTCGAATCCATCCTGGGAGGGCCGGCCTCGGCTTTGATTGAGTTTTTAGACCCCCATCTGAACTCCAAATTTCTGGACCGATATCTGGGGATCCCTTTCGATTTATCCAAAGTATTTTTTATCACCACCGCTTTGATAGAGGAAAATATCCCGGATAATCTGGCGGATTTATTGGAATTTGTGGAGTTCCCCAGCTTGGTGGAAGATGAAAAAATAGAAATTGCCAAAAAAAGTCTGATTCCCAAGCAGTTTCAGAAAATCGGCTTATCCCCGGAAGAAATCAAAATCACGGACAAAGCCCTTCTAAAAATCATTCACAATTACACGCTAGAAGCCGGAGTGAGAAAGTTACAGGGTGAAATCGAGCGGATTTCCCATAAAATCGCCCGCTATAAAACCGCCGGAGCTAAAACCTCTTGGGAGATAACCGAAAATAATTTGGAACAGTTTTTAGGCACACCGGTTTACATTCCGGATACGGCCGAAACCAAGCCGGAAGTGGGAGTAGTGATGGGTCTGGCCTGGACCATGGCCGGGGGCGACATAATGTTAATCGAAGCCCTCAAAATGCCCGGCTCCGGTCAAATAACTTCCACCGGCTCTTTGGGAGAAATAATAAAAGAATCGGTGGTGGCGGCTTTGAGTTATGTCCGTTCCCGAGCCGACCTTTTAGGTATCAAATATCAGGATTTTTTGCAGCATGACATCCATATCCATCTACCCTCCGGAGCGGTTCCCAAAGACGGACCTTCGGCCGGACTGGCCATAGCTCTGGCGATTGCTTCGGTTTTAAGCGATAAGCCGGTCAGAAATGATCTGGCTGTCAGCGGCGAGATTTCCCTGCGGGGCCGGGTTCTGCCGGTCAGCGGCATCAGAGAAAAAGCCTCAGCCGCCAGCCGGGTGGGGATTAAAAATGTTGTTTTACCCAAAGAAAACCAGAAAGATTTGCAGGAACTGCCAGAATCCCTGCGCAAGCAGATGAATTTTATCTTTGTGGACAATGTGGATGAGGCCTTCCGCATTGCGCTTTTAAATTACCAGGAGAAAAAAATAAATTTAGATTTTCTGGCTTCCGAGATCAAAAAAATTGTCAAACGTGAAGATAAACGTAAGATGAAGAAAGTTTCTCAAGCCAAAAAAGGAACAAAACAAGCTACAACTAAAAAGAGGGGCAGGAGCAGATAATTATTTTAAATTATTCTCATTCGAGTAATCTGGTAATCTTTTCATGTTTACCCAAAAACTTCACCTTCAGTATTCCTGATAAAATTTACGACCTGAATCATCCCAGTTTTCCCCTAATTGTTAACCTCAAATTCGAGAAAGGTCGAAAGGATTGAAAACTATATGTTCTGTCCCCGCTGCCGCCATAAGATGCAGGAGGAAAAACGTAGCTTCCATAAACAAAGGAAGTGGATTTGCCGAAATTGCGGAAAAGTTAAATTTCAAAGGCCCAAAACCCGAAAGGCGAAGATGGCATAAACTCAAGCTAAAAGCTCATTGAAACCCCTAAATAGCCGATTTTATTTATGAGTGAATATATCAAAAATATGACAATCCATAGAACATTCGTGGGAATTCTTGCATTTCTGGTGCTGGTTTTCATTTCAGCCGACCAAGCCCATTCCGCCACGGCTAAAAAGGGGAAGAAGAACAGCCCCAAAACACCCACTATAAATTTGAGAGCCAGGGCAGCCCTGGTGATGGATACCGAAAGCCGTCTGATTTTGTATTCCAAAAACCTGACTGAAAAACGTCCCATCGCCAGCTTGACCAAACTGATGACCGCTCTGGTTTTTCTGGATACCAGTCCGGATTTAGGTGAACCCCTGATTCTGCAGTACGAAGACCGGGCCCCCCGCGGCGGTAAATCATTATTCCGGGCGGGAGAGACTTTTCATCTGATGGATTTGCTGTATGCCGCTTTGATGACCTCGGATAATTTAGCCACCAAAGCTTTGGCCCGTTCCACGGGTCTAAGTCAGGCAGAATTTGTAGCCCGAATGAATCTAAAAGCCGAAAGTTTGGGACTCTCTGCCACCCGTTTTGCCGACCCCACCGGTTTGAACCCTCTGAATATGTCTACGGCCTTAGATTGTGCTAAATTGCTTATGTCGGCCTTACAAGATAGTCTAATTTCTCAGATTACTTCAACCAAACAGTATACCATTCGTTCCTTAATAAGACGACGCAAGATAGTATTACAAAATACCTGTCGCTTACTGAATTATCGTCCGGAAATTTTAGGTGCCAAAACCGGTTTCATAGTCAGGTCCGGTTACTGTTTAGTCACCTGTGCCGAAAACTCAACCGGCAAAAAACTGGCCTTTGTGGTCTTAGGGGCGCCCTCCAATTATTCCCGTTTCAGGGATATGCAGAGATTGATGGACTGGAGCTTCAAGTTTTCTTTTACCGATTAGATTATGTTCAAGAAAACCATAGGAAGGGTTATGAACATTGAAAGGAAAGATATCGAGGAAGTGGGAGAAGCGGTCGAGAATCTGGGAGAGAATTTGGATAAAAAAATCTCCGAAATAAGCGACAAATTGAACCGCTTGCAAAAAGACCTCAAACAGGGTATAAGCGAACTGGGCAGTGAAATAGAGGATCTGAAAGAGTCGGTTCAGGCTTTGGAAGATAAAATTTCCAAGCTTTAGGTTTTCTCGACTTTCATTTTCTCCGAGTTCATGTGAGCTTTGTTTCTGCTCCCGAAAGCTTCCTGCAGAATGCCAATAAATCTATGCAATTCCTCACTGGTCCTGGATGCAAAAGATAATCTCACATAATCATCAAAGGCCTCACCGAATTCCTTGCCTGGGGCCACAATTACAGCATATTCAGGAGAAAAATTAGCTAAATAATCTACCAGCTGCCAGGAAAAACTATTATTTACATGCTCATAAAATCCGTCTGTAATCCCCAGCTTTTTGAGCCGCTGAAATCCTTCCTCACTGACACCTTTTGCAGAAAATTTTCTTTTTAAGTCGCCAACATTGGGAAAAATATAAAAAGCCCCTTTTGGTCTGACACAGTTTATTCCTTCCACAGAATTCAATCCTTTTACCAAAAGCTCCATTTTGGAGCGCATATCCCGTATGCTTTCTTTATCTCTGGGATACTCTATCACTTCAGCCAATGCATACTGGGCCGGGTGATTGACCGTATTTATGGACTGAACCAAAGGAGTCATAAGGCGTGAAATAAGTTTTTTGTTTTTGCTGGCAGCATAGCCGACTCTCCAACCGGTGATATTGAAATCTTTGGAAAAGCTGTCCGCTATCAGGGTATGTTTTTCCATACCCGGCAGGGAGACCATACTGATATGCTCCCCTTCAAAAATAATGCTTTTATACGGCTCATCTGAAATCACCAGGAGGTTATTTTTTTTGGCAATCTTGGCAATCGACTCCAATTCCTCATAACTGAAAACTTTTCCGGTGGGATTATGGGGAGAATTAACATAGATGGCTTTGGTTTTTTCATTGACTGCCTTTTCCAGTTTCTTGGGGTCAAATTCAAGATTTTCATCCATCGGCACCGCTGCTAAGTTGCCGAAAAAGGCCTTGGAGTGCATTTCAATGGGGGTCCAATATGGGGATAAAGTCAGAACCTCGTCTCCCGGGTCTAAAATTGCCATATGTGTGCAGTAAAGCGCAGATTGCCCTCCGGCGGTTACCACTACATCTCCGGCTTCAAATTTTACTCCGGTGGTTTTGGTCAGATATTGGGCGATATTTTCTCTTAGTTTTTCGATTCCGAAAACCGGCGGGTATTTGTTGGTTCCCCTGGAATACAAAGCTTTGGCATAAGCTTCTTTCAGGGCAGCAGTCGGCTCGTACCCTACATCTCCGCTGAGCAGATTGATAACTTTCTTTCCCGGAAAGCTCAAATTGCGCATTAACGCTAAAGGGGAAGGTCTAAGAGTGCTGATATGTTGGGAGGTAAAGTCTGGTTCTGCCAGATTGGGGTTTTCTATTTTGGGTGATGCGGTTGTCACTTTGGGCATTTTCCCCCCTTCGGGTTTTGAATTTTCCCCGATTTATCGGGGCTATTTTTTATACGCTACCCCAAAGAAAATATTTTATCCCTTTTGTCAAGAGAAAAATCAAATTTTTCTTACAAAATTTTCTGCCATTACGATTCTCTTTTAATGAGCGCCCAAAGCACTACCGGCTTTGTTGACATCTTTGGGAGCGACCCACAGAATGGCTCCGTAGCATCCGGCACCGGCAGAAACTCCGTCTAATGCTATGACATTGACTTTGGCGGAAGCCAGTCTTTCTAAAATATTGGCAATCGCTCCGGTCCGGTCATCTCCCTGAATTATGAAACAGGGGTTCTTCTTGCTGATTTTCAGCTTTGACCTTTTGGCGGCATGCTCAAAGGCGGCTGAATCTTCCGGGATGAAATCAATCTGGGAATGTTTTCCGGCCGGAAATCCGGTAAAAGCCAGAAGATTGATTCCGGCATTTCTTATAGCTCCGACGGCTTTGGCGCCTTCGCCGGTTTTATTGGGGACGGTTATTTTGTAATAATCTGTTTTGCGAACGGTTTCCATTTTTACCTCCTTCTTTGAGTTTAAATATAGCCCCTTGAAATACGCTGTCAAGGGTTCTGATTAGGAATTAAAATAGGGTAGTGGCTTGATTCAGTTTTTAAGAGCGACCGAGGAAATATGCTGGGACTTCTGCCAGAGAAAAATCAAAGTTTATAGATTGAACTTAACACAATTTTAATGATGTTTGCAAGTATCTCTGGGGAAATGGGCTTTTTAATAAATAAATCGCCGCCCACTTGATAGGATTTGTACCGGTCTTCGAGGATATCCTTCCCAGTGAGAAATATGATGGGAATATCTTTGGTGCTGGGTTCTTTCCGTAAGGCCTTGCAGACTTCATATCCGTCTTTATCAGGCATGTTGATGTCCAGTAAGATAAGGTCCGGGTGAAGGGAGATGGCTCTTTGAATTCCTTGTTCGCCTGAATTTTCCGCAGTTAAGGTGTATCCCTGGGCTTCCAGAGTTTTACAGACCAGATTGGTGATATCCGGCTCATCGTCTATGACGAGAATTTTGGCAAACTTTGACGGTAAAGGTATTTTATATGACATTTAATCACCTCGTCTTAAGTTAAGGATTCAAAATTATATCCATTTCTATTGGTCGACATTGCGTAAATTTTACTTTAGGATAAATTCCCAAAAAAGACTGCTAAATGATTTTTCAAGAGCAGACAGCTGGATTTAAAAATGGCTTGACTTTTGAGTGAAAAATTTTATTTTTGTGAAATTGTTGATAATGGTTACACCATAAACGATGCCGCGGTAACTCAGTCGGTAGAGCAACGGACTGTAAATCCTTTTTAGAAACCTTTCTAAGTTCTTGAGTTATAATGCAATTTCTTTGGTTTGACGGACTTACCTGATATCTTAATTTGTCGTAAATCGGTCTATTTTGTCGGATTTTGTACAGATAATAGACCCTATTTGGACACCAATTTTTATGTGAGCGGGAACTGAATGCTAAATCAAATCCGCAGTGACAGAGCAAAAAAGCATAAAAAGAAAGGTAAGAAATTACAATCTAGGGGGTCAATCTCTTCTACAAATAGGTCAAAACAACCCCATATAGAAGGTGGCACAAATTTGGCACCAAGAATATTTAGCAGCTTGTCATTGACTTGGAAGTTAAAGTTGGGAATCTCCTGAATCAACACTTCGTTTTGCTTCACCATGGAGAAAACTTGAATTCATCCAAACCATCCTTTTTTAGTTAGAATAAAGTCCAAGACCAATGAATGATTTTAATACTAAAATTCTTGAAAATACTTCGTTCAAAATCCTCAGCGTCTTGACTGGAATGATTTAATAATTGAAGAAGATTGTCGTTACTTAAAACACTATGACCGACCTTAAGGATTCCCCTTTCCGCATAAGGTCGAAAGCATTATTGATTTCCTCCAATTTGAATTTATGAGTCACTAACTCTTTCACTTTAAGTTTTCCCATTTTGACCAGTTCAATTATCTTGGGATAATCGACCGGCCTACATCCTAAAGAACCCATAATCTCCATCTCCCGATACATGATCCGGGCTGCGCTCAATAAGACATCTCCCGGGGAATATCCTACCATCACCAGTCTTCCCCCGGTCCTTAAGCAGTTGAAGGCCTGTTGAATGGTGGCCGGATTTCCAATGGCTTCAAAGGCAAAATCAGAACCTCCCCCGGTTAGCTTTCTGATCTTTTTAGCGACGTCATCAGTTTCTCTAGAGTTAACTAAATAATCTGCTCCAAATTTTTTGGCCCAGTCTAATTTTTTTTCTAAAATATCCACTGCCCAGACAATCCCCCCGACTGCTTTGGAAACCTGAATAATATTAATTCCAATTCCTCCGCAACCAAAAACCACCACCGTATCACCTGGCTTTACCCCGGCACGATTCTTGACCGCATGAAAAGGAGTAGAGATGGCATCTGCTATTATACTTCCTTCAACCAAAGGTATTTCATCTGGCAGGTGGAAAGCATCTTTGGCTGGAGCTTTGACATATTCCGCATAAGCTCCATCCACGTTATTGCCTAACATCTCCTGAGCAGTGCAAATATTTTCCCGACCGGTCCTGCAATAATCGCAACGGCCGCAGGTTAATACTGCCGGCAACAAGACCTTCTCACCGATTTTAAAATTGGTCACCTTTTCTCCAATTTCGGCCACAGTTCCAGAGGGCTCATGTCCTAAAATCACCGGAGGTTTTTTAAAAGTAGGAACTCCGTGGTCTATATAATGCAAATCAGTATGACAGACTCCGCAGGCTGCCACTTTAACCAAAATCTCATCTGCTTTAATCTCAGGTTTTTTAACTTCTTCTACCTTTAAGGGTTGATGGGCTTGATAAAAAACGGCCGCTTTCACTTATTCCTCCTCTTTTTTAAAATGACGTACTTTAAGCAAAATCCTATAACCTAATTATAATGAGAAGGGCGGGAAATTGCCAAGAAAAAAATTGACCCCTGACCGAATATTGAGATAGTTTCTTATTAAGATTACTTTTTTTCATTTTTTACTTGACAAAATGGTCTTCTATTCCGATATTATATATCGAACGTTCGATAAAAAGGAGAACCTGAGCGTGATTACCTATACCCAGCATACCTCTGGTAAAACCGAGGCCTATACGGAGAAGCTTACTTCTCTTTTGAACCTGGCGGCTCACTTGATTGCTAAGGAAGGATATCACAAAGCCAGCATCCGCAAAGTTGCCAAAGCCGCTAACTTGAGCATCTCCACCCTTTATCATTATTTCCAAGAAAAAGAACAGCTTTTGTTTTTGATCCAGTATCATACCTTTGATTCTTTGGTTCAAAAATTGAAAGAAGGGTTGGAGACTATCTCCTCCCCCGAAAAAAAGCTTTTGGCCATGATTGAAAATCACATCCAACATTTCATCCAGCATATGGACGAATTGAAGGTTTGCTCCCGAGAACTGGAGGCTTTGTCCGGCACCTATTACCAGAAAGTCTTTCAGAAACGCCGGGAATATTTCAATCTGACCTTAAAAATCATAGAAGAGCTCAAAAATAAATACCACAACCCGGATCTGGACAGTCGCTTGGCTACCCTTTTTCTGTTTGGTATGCTGAATTGGATTTATATGTGGTATAAACCCAGTGCCAAAAGCTCCTACCCCAAGATGGTAAAACAGATGTACAACTTGGTTATTTTTGGAATAAAAAACACAGGTTAAACTTCAAGACTTAAATGTAAAGGAAAAACTAAATGTTTGAGGTATTCAAAAACTGGGAAAAACAAAGACATACTTACGCCAAGGAGTGGAAGAAGACCACCGGTGGGAAAGTTTTAGGATATTTTTGCACCTATGTTCCGGAGGAGATTTTGTATGCAGCCGGAGTGTTGCCGGTCAGAATCTTGGGGAGCCACGAACCAACTGATTTGACTGAGCCCCATATCTTTGGGGGGATGTTTTGCCCTTTTTCCAGAGACTGTTTGGCACAGGGATTGAAGGGCAGATATGATTATTTGGATGGGATAATGATCGCCCAATCCTGCTTGCACATTCGCCAAGCTTTTACCAGCTGGCAGAAGCATATCCCCCTGGAATTCAGCTATTATTTGTGCATGCCTAATAATGTTCAAAGCTCAAGAGCTGAAGATTACTTAGCTGGTGAAATTTTAGAGTTTAAAAAAGCTGTGGAAGAATGGACTGGTAAAGAAATTAATGAGGAAAGTTTAAGCCAATCCATTGAAACTTACAACCACAGTCGCAGATTGTTACACCAAGTTTACTCCACCCGCAAACAGGAAAATCCACCCTTAACCGGAGAGGAGGCCATGGAAATGGTGATTTCCAATCAAATGACAGATAAATCTGAACATAATCAGGCGCTGGGAGATTTAGTGAAAAATCTAGAGGGACGAAAACTGGACCGTCAGACTGGAACCCGCCTGATGCTGATTGGTAGTGAGAATGATGATATTCCTTTTATTCATATGCTGGAATCTTTGAATGCCACGGTTGTAATTGACGAACACTGCACTGGCACCAGATATTTCTGGAATGAGGTTGTTACTCAGAATGATTTAATTAAAGCTATTTCCAAGCGTTATATCGATAGGCCTCCTTGTCCCAGTAAAGATTGGGAAGTAAGGCGAAGAATTCCCCATATACTTTCTTTGGCTAAAGAATACCAGGTTTCCGGAGCTATTTTGATTCAGCAAAAATTCTGCGACCCCCATGAATTGGATATTCCGGCTATTGCCAAAGCCCTGGAAACAAATGGCATTCGAACTTTATTTTTGGAATTCGATGTCACAGTTCCCATAGGTCAGTTTAAAACCAGGTGCGAAGCTTTTCTGGAGATATTACAACAAGAGGAAGAGCTTTTCTAAAAAAGAGAGCTGCTATGTCAAAATATAAAACCGAACCTTTGAAATGCTGGCAGAAAGCCAAAGAAATCAGAGCCAATTATTATAAAGATTATGCTTCAGCTAAAGAAAAGGGTGGTCTGCGCTGGTCTGGAGGAGCTTGGTCTTTTGGGGCCATTCCGGCTGGTTTGGGAGAGGATGTCTACTCCCTCACCGGAGAGCCTTATGCTGCTTCAGTTGCCTGGGACAAGGAATTTTCTTTAAAATGTTTGGAAGCAGTAGAAAGGAAAGGTTTTGCCCGGGATTTGTGTTCTTATATGCGCAATTACTGGGGCTCGATTATTTTAAATAAATATGTATTCGGAGGAGAATTTCCCAAACCAGATTTTATCTGGCAAGATCACATCTGCTGCAGCCATGCTAAATGGTATCAAGTGGTATCTGAACTGGAAGGCGGAATTCCGATGTTCTGTATTGACGTAGCTTGTGGGCCTTATACTGAAGTAAACCGGAATAAACTAGATTATGTGGTAGGTCAGATGGAAGATGGAATCCAGTGGCTGGAGAAAATTACCAAAAGAAAATATGATGATGAGAAATTGATTCAGGCAGTTTATAATGAATGTCGTTCCACGTCCCTATGGGCAGAAGTTTGTACTCTAAACAAAACCATCCCTGCTCCCTTAGATGAAAAATCTATGTTTTCACTCTATGTCTTAGGAACTTTGATGAAGCATAGTCAAATCGTGGCTGATTTTTATGAGGAATTAAGAGACGAAGTAAAAGATAGAACCCAAAGAGGAATTGCAGCCCTTCCCAATGAAACCTGCCGCTTGATGTCCGACACTCAACCACCCTGGGGGTTTTTGAGGGTCTTCCGGCATTTGGAGGAATTCGGAGCGCTTTCCATCGGCTCCCTTTATACCTTTGGCTTAATCGGGATGTGGGAGGACCAGGAAGACGGAAGTTGGGGTCCTAGAAAAACTCCCCAACAGAAAGGAATCGAAATCAAAGACCGCCAAACCGCCTTGAGAATTTTAGCCGAGTGGAATTTGTCCAAGCCGGAATGGCAGCATTTCTACTCACCTACTTTAAAAAGCCAAATGATGATCCGGATTGCCAAGGAGTGGAAAGTGGATGGTGTCATGTTGCATTATAACCGAGGGTGTGAAGGTCTGACTTTGGGAATTGCCGAAAACCGGCTGGATTTGATTAAAGCTGGGTTTCCGGTGATGACTTTTGAGGGGAATATGGGGGATGAAAGAGAATTCGATGAACAGATGGTGCTTTCCAGAATCGATGCCTTTTTGGAAAACTTAAATTTAAAAAAGATAGAAGCATAACAAGGAATAATATAAATGCCAGTAGCCGGAGTTGACATAGGTGGCAAGACCACCAAGATAATCATTCTAGAAGACCATAAAATCTTGGCCAAGAATTTAGTTTTGACCGGACTGGAGACTGGAAAAACAGCTTTGACGGCTTTCCAACAGGTTCTAAATGATGCCGGACTTTCACCAGATAAAATTTCCAAGATTACGGTCACCGGTGTAGGTAAAAAGGAGTTTTCATTGGGGCACAATGAGGTTAGTGAAGTCAAAGCGGATGCCAAAGGAACAGTTTATCTTTTTCCGAGTGCCCGGACCGTGATAGATGTGGGTGCCGAAGAGGGTCGAGGAGTTAAATGTAGTCCGGAGGGGAAAGTGGTAGATTTTGCTTTAAATGAAAAATGTGCGGCTGGCTCCGGCTCTTTTGTGGAGGCCATGGCCCGGGCTTTGGAGCTCCCTTTAGAAGAAATAGGAAAATTGGCCCTGATCTCCACCCAACAGATTCCTATGAATGCCCAGTGTGCGGTCTTTGCTGAATCTGAAGTAGTTTCACTTCTGCATGCTAAAACTCCTAAATCAGACATTGCCAAAGCAGTTCACAATGCTATAGCCAACCGAATTTCATCTATGACCAGGAAAATAGGGATTGAAAAAGAGGTGATCTTAATCGGAGGGATGGCGAAAAATTTAGGTTTTATTGATTCTTTAAAAAAAGATCTGGGTTTGGAAATTTTAATCCCAGAAGAACCGGAATTTGTAGGAGCTTTAGGGGCAGCTTTGATTGCCCAAGAAGAAACTTAGGGGAGACAAGATGGATAAACAATTTTGGCGCTGGAAAGAATATAATTGGAAAGAAGAGAAGCTAAACTGGAAAGAAGCCAGAAGTATTACAGCTGGAATCGATGTGGGGTCGGTCAGTTCGCAGGCGGTTATTTTAACTGCTGGGAAGATTTTTGCTTATTCCAGCCAGAGAACCGGTTCAGATAGTCCTCAAAGCGCTCAAAAAGCTATCAACTGGGCTTTGGAGGGAACCGGAATGAAATTGGAGGATATTCAGTTTATTGTGGGAACTGGCTATGGTAGAGTCAATATCCCCTTTGCCCAAAAAGCCATAACTGAAATTGCCTGCCATGCTCGGGGTGCTAATTTTATGTATGGCTCTTCGGTGCGGACTATTTTAGATATGGGAGGCCAGGACTGCAAAGCCATCCGCTGTGACGAAAGAGGAAAAGTAGTCTCGTTTTTGATGAATGATAAATGCGCCGCTGGAACCGGGAGAGGAATGGAGGTTTTTGCTGATTTGTTGACTATTCCGATTGAGGAAATTGGGGATTTATCTTTTACTGTAGAACAAGAGCCTCCTCCGGTAAGTTGCACCTGCGTGGTTTTTGCTAAATCTGAAGCTTTAAGACTTCTGAGGCAGGGTTGGCCCAAGAACAAAGTGGTGGCTTCTTACTGCTCAGCTATGGCTCATAGGGTAGTTACCCTTCTGGAAAGAGTCGGAGTGGAAAAAGAGTTTGCTATTACCGGTGGGATTGGCAAAAACCGAGGGGTGGTGGGAAGAATTGAAAAAGAGCTCAATGTCAAAGCCCTGACTCCGACCTGGGACACTCAGATTGCCGGTGCCTTAGGAGCAGCGCTATTTGCTCAAGCTCTTTTAGAAAAAACCAAAAGTTTAAACTGAGGTTTAAAAAATGTTGGCCAATTACGGATATAAAGATGGTTCCGGTGATTATTATATCACCATTGATACCGACAAATGTGTTACCTGTTCGGACCGAAAATGTATCCAGGCCTGTCCCCAGAAAGTTTTTGAAATTATTACAGATGATTATGACCAGGAAGTTGCGTCTGTGGTTTCAGACCAGAGCAAGAAACTCAAATACAGCTGCGCTCCTTGTAAACCTAATGTAGGGAGAAAAGAACTTCCCTGTGTTTTGGCCTGTGAGCCAAAAGCTATCAACCACTCTTGGTAAAAAAACTTTTTTATGGTAAATATATCGCTGATTATTGATGGAAAAAAGGTCAACGCTCCTCTTAGTGCAACCATTCTTTCGGCCTGCCAGAAGGCAGGTATCTATATCCCCAGCTTGTGCTTTCATCCTTATATATCCCCTCCTTTTGAGCTTGAACCAAAAGATTTTGTATACCGAGGCACACAGAAATTAGAAAACTCAAACACAAAAATCGAAAATTACTCTGGTTGTGGGCTTTGCTTGGTCCAGATTCAAGGGGGAGAACTGGTAAAAGCTTGTAATACAGAAATAAAGGAAGGGATGGTAATTTCCACCAATTCTGATGTAGTGAACCAGGCCCGCCAAGAGAATCTGTCTGTAATTTTAGCTAATCATCCTCATGCCTGCTTGACTTGTGCCCAAAACCAGGGTTGTTCCTTAGAACCTTGCACCAATAATGTAGAAGTAAATGAGCGTTGTTGTTCCAAGTTCGGCAGATGTGAAATTCAAAAAGGGGCTGATTTTGTCGGCATCAGAAAAGAAACTCCTAAATATACTTTCAGAAATCTGCCCATAATTAGGGATGAACCTCTTTTTACTTTTGATTACAATCTTTGTATAGGATGCTTACGCTGTGTTCAGGTCTGCCAAGAAAAAAGAGGTGTTGGGGCTTTAGGTTTTGTGATTCAAAATGGTGAAGTTTTAGTGGGTACCATAGCTCCCACTTTGAAAGAATCCGGCTGCAAATTTTGTGGGGCCTGTGTGGAGGTCTGTCCTTCCGGGACTTTGTTGGATAAAAATATTAATGGAATTCCGACTGAAAAAGAGCTGGTCCCCTGTATTTCTGCTTGTCCAGTAGGAATGGATGTCCCAGGTTATATAAGCTCAATTGCCGAAAAAAATTACAACTTGGCCCAGAAAATAATAAAACAAAAAACCACTTTTCCTTTAGTGTTAGGCCGAGTCTGCTTCCATCCCTGTGAGATTAATTGTAGAAGAAGTTTCATAGATGATCCGCTGGCAATTTGCGCCTTAAAAAGATTTGCTTTTGAATTTGAAACTAACGAAATACAAGAGATAAAATCTCCTCCGACAGGAAAAAAAGTGGCCATAATAGGTTCTGGTCCGGCGGGATTGACCTGTGCCTATTATCTAGCCAAATTGGGATATAAAGTTACAGTTTTTGAATCGCAAGCAGAACCAGGAGGAATGCTAAGATATGGCATTCCGGATTTCAGATTGCCCAAAGAGATCGTAGAAAAAGAGATCAAGCATATTTTCAGGTTGGGAATTGAACTAAAAACCAACACGGTCTTTGGAAAAGATGTAACTTTAGAACAATTAAACTCCAACTTTGATGCAATTTTTTTAAGCATTGGAACTCAAGCCGGCAAAAAAATAAAGTTAGAGGGAATTGAGTTGGACGGAGTCCTTTGGGGCTTAGAATTTTTGAAAAAAGTCAAATCCGGAGAAAATATAAACCTAAAAGGGAAAGTGGCCGTGATTGGAGGAGGAGATGTTGCCATTGATGTAGCTATGACAGCTTTAAGAGTTATAGATAGAGAGGTTCAAGTTTTCTGCTTAGAAGAAAGAGAGCAGATACCGGCTCATCCCTGGCAAGTTCAACAAGCTTTGGAGGAAGGAGTAATTTTAAACTGTGGTTGGGGACCAAAAAAAATTATAGGAGACGGCAAAAATGTGACTGGGGTAGAACTAGTAAAATGTATTTCGCTTTTCGACCAAGAGGGAAATTTCAAGCCCCAATTTGATGAGTCACAAAAAAAACTCTTGGAAGTCGGTACAATAATTTTTGCCATTGGGCAAACTTTGGATTCCTCAATTTTCAATGGCGAGGATTTGAAGTCTATAGCAGGGGACGGTACTATAAAAGTAAATCCAGACACTTTAGAAACTAATCTAAAAGGTCTTTTTTCGGGCGGAGATGTGGTGTCCGGTCCAAGGTCAGTAGTAGAAGCTATTCAGATGGGAAGGCAAGCCGCAGTTTCGATTGATAAATTTTTGGGTGAAGATGGAAATTTAGATAAGGATTTAGAAGCTGAGACGACCTTAATTTCTCCTGAGCAGAACGGCTGGTTGGGAAAAGATGCTAGTTTTGCTGATAGAAACAGAGTTCCCATTCCCACTTTAACAGCAGAGCAAAGAAACAATAGTTTTTCTGAATTGGAGCGGGGTTATAACCAAGAGCAAGGTTTACAGGAAGCTCAAAGATGTCTAAGATGTGATTTAAGGTTGAAAATTCCCAAAGTTTGCCTTCCTCCCAAAAAGTATTTAGAATTTACCTTGGAAAAAATTAATTCCATAGTTAATGAAGAAGGTGTCTTTCAACTTTTAGACCAAAATCAAAAAATTATATTAATATCTGGCACCCTCCATTTAAGACAAAGTCTGCTAACAGAATTTAAGAGCAGAAAAAATGCTTGCTATTTTATCTTCGAAGAAAACCAACTGTACACTCAAAGAGAGACCGAGCTTTTGCAGCAGTTTTTGCAGAGAAACGGAAAACTACCTCAAGGAAATGAGGAAATCGATGACCTATATTAAGTCCGGGTGGCTGTAATGAATAAACCAGAATTAGTTGTTACCTCAAATAAGAAAGCCAAATCTGTTTTAAATTTCATACTCAACGGTAAACGCCGACGACTATTAGTTGAGAAGGATAGAACTCTCTTGGAGCTCCTCCGGGAAGATTTAAAATTAACCGGAACCAAACTGGGGTGTGACAATGGCACTTGTGGGACCTGCATAGTTTTGGTCGATGGCCAGCTAACTAAAGCTTGTGTTACTTCAGCTTCATTGGTGGCAGGGAAGAATCTGCTTACCATCGAGGGGTTGGGGACTGTCAAAAAATTACATCCTCTGCAAAAATCTTTTATCAACCGACATGCTCTGCAGTGCGGATTCTGCACCCCCGGGATGGTTCTAGCCGCCAAATGTTTATTAGATAAAAATCCAAAACCCTCACAAGAAGAGATTGAATTTTACCTCAAAACCAACCTTTGTCGCTGCACCGGTTATCAACAAATAGTAGAAGCTGTACAAGAAGCTGCCGGGATTATTAAACCTAATCAAATCAGCAATTCTTGGAAAACTGTTGGTGAAGATGAAAAAGCTAACTTCAATGTTATTGGAAAATCTGTCCCCATGAGGGATGCTGTAGAAAAAATAACTGGAAAAGCCAAGTATACTTCTGATATCGATCCAGGTAAAGAAACCCTGTATTTGGCTACTGTAAGAAGCTCCCATGCACATGCCAAAATTTTAAAAATCAATTACTCTGAAGCTTTAAAATATCCGGGAGTGGTTAGAATAATCACAGCAAAAGACATCCCCGGTGAAAATAAATATGGTAAAATAATTCGGGACCAACCGGTCTTAACCAATGAGAAAGTCCGTTTTATCGGAGATGCCATTGCTTTAGTAGTGGCCACAAGCCAAGATATTGCCAATCAAGTCAGCAAATTGGTCAAAGTGGAGTATGAAGTTTTACCAGCCATTTTTTCTCCCCGACAAGCCCTGCAACCAGAAGCACCTAAACTCCATCCTAAGGGAAATATCTTATATCATTTTAAGATTCGAAAAGGTGATATTGAAGAAGGGTTTAAAAACTCAGATGTGGTCATAGAGAGAAACTACCAAACCCAGCATGTAGACCATGCTCAATTAGAGCCAGAGGCAGCCATTGCTTATTACGATAAAGAGAAAACTTTGACCATAATAGCTCCGACTCAGCATGTCTTCTTTGATAGATTGAATATTATCCGAGCTTTGGGAATTCCCAAAGAGGATGTGCGGGTGATTCAACCCAAAGTCGGAGGAGCTTTTGGAAAAAGAGAAGATATTTACGCTCAAATTCACGTAGCTTTGGCTTGCTTTTTAACTCAGAAACCAGTTAAAACTACCTATACTCGGGCTGAAACCTTTTTGGTTACTCAAAAAAGGCACCCTATGGAGATTAAACTCAAGACTGGTGCCTCACAGGAGGGGAGACTCTTGGCCTTAGAAGCTGAAATAATGGGAGACACAGGGGCTTATGCCTCTTGGGGGGTCAATGTTTTGCGCAAGGCCGGGGTTCACATCACCGGTCCTTATAAAATTCCAAATGTCAAGGTAGACTCTTATGCGGTCTTCACCAACAATCCTTTCTGCGGTGCCATGCGAGGTTTTGGAACTGCTCAAGCAGCTTTTGCTTATGAATCTCAAATGGATGAGATGGCACAAGCATTGGAAATGGACCCTATAGAATTCAGAATAAAAAATACTTTTAAAAAAAAATCTCTGACAGCTACCGGTCAAGTCCTTAACTCCGCTATCGATGTGGAAAAAACTATTCTGGAAGCCGTTCAAGAATTTGAATGGACAAATTACGTCAAGAAACCTTCTGAAGATGGTAAAAGATATGGTAAAGGAATAGCTACTATATGGTATGGAATTGGGTTTGGAGCTGGGATTGAAGACCATGGGGAAGCCATCGTGGAATTACATCCTAATGGAAAGGCTACTCTTTGGGTGGGAACAGTAGATTATGGCCAGGGCTCTTCAACCATTTTTTGCCAAATGGTAGCCGAACAGTTGGGTCTAAGATTAGAAGATGTTAAAATCGTTCACGGGGATTCTGCTAATACACCCAATTGTGGCTCCACGGTAGCGACTAAACAGACTTATATCACCGGCAACGCCATAAAAGCTGCAACCGACAAAATCAGAAAAGATATTTTGGAAATTGTAAGCTCGGAATGGGGGGTTAAGGAAGACCAACTTCTGCTGCAAGATGGAAAAGTTTTTCTAAACAACACCAAAAAAAGTATTTCTATCAAGGAAGTTGCTAAACTTTTTGAAGCCCAAGGAAAACCGCGCAGAAGACAGTCTATCTTCAAAGGGGAGCAGTTCACTTCTCCTTTAGACCCTCAAACCGGACAAGGGAATGCCTATTTCCCCTATACCTTGGGAACTCAGATAGCTGAAGTAGAGGTGGATACCAAGACCGGCAAAGTAAAAGTCTTGCGCTTGGTGGCGGTCCATCATGTAGGCAAAGCCCTCAATCCTCAACTAGTCCGGGGACAGATCTTGGGGGGGATTTCTATGGGATATGGATTTGCTCTGTCAGAAGATGCTAAAGTTGTAAAGGGAGTTCCGCAAGCCCAAGATTTCGGAAAATATAAGCTGATGAAATCTTCTGACCTACCTGATATCAAAGTCATAATAGTCGAATCTCCAGAGACGACCGGTCCTTTCGGAGCCATTGGCATTGGTGAACCTCCTACCTTAGCTACTGCTCCAGCCATTATAAATGCTATTCAGGATGCTTGTAGAGTAAGAATTTATAACCTTCCTGCCACCCCTGATAAAATTTTAAATGCCTTGGCATCTGAAAATGAAAACCAGTGAAATTTATGGAGTAATCTTAGCCGCCGGCGAGTCTTCTCGCCTCGGCTTTCCCAAACAGCTACTCCCCTTTCGAAATCAAACCATTTTAGGTACAGTGGTTGGTAATGTTCTGAAATCAAAGCTGAAAAAGATTGTTTTAGTGTTAGGATTTAAAGCCCAAGAGATTAAAAAAAGTTTGAATCGTCAAATAAGAAATAAAAAAATAAAAATTTTGATTAACAGGAATTTTAAAAAAGGGAAAGCTGCGTCGGTTCAGTTAGCTCTAAAAAAAATCCCTTTCAACTGTGAGGCCGTGATGTTTATTTTAGGAGATAAACCCCGAGTGGATGGCAAACTTATAAATCAACTTTTAAAAACTTTTCACAGAAAGAAGGGTTTACTGGCTTTTCCTATTTATCAAACCCAAAGGGGGAATCCAGTAATATTTCATCGAAAGTTTTTCCCAGAGCTGTTGAAACTAAAAGGGGATTACGGAGGTCAAAAATTGATCAGAAAATATTGGAACTCTGCTGCCGAACTAAAACTTAAATCCTGGGATTCGCAATTCGAAGTTAACACCTGGGAAGATTATCTTAAACTTCTCTGTCTAGAAAAATGAATCCAGTTGAATTTTACTCCAAAATAAAAGAGTTGTTAGAACAAAGAGTAAGTTTTGCGGTAGCCACAGTAATCAAGTCAGTGGGATCAACTCCCCGCAAGACCAATGCCAAGATGATTATTTTAGCCAATGGAGAAATTATCGACAGCATTGGAGGCGGAACTTTGGAAGCTTTGGTGATAAAAGAAGCTTTGACTGCTTTATCAGAAGGAAAATCGAAAGTTTGCGATTTTGATTTATTCCCCGGAGGAAGAAATCCCTCCGGACAGCTGTGTGGAGGGCAAATGAGTGTATTCATCGAAGTTTTTGAAAAACCGGCTCAGCTTTTGATTTTCGGAGCTGGACATATCGGTTATTATTTAGCTCGTTTAGCAGTTGATTTGGATTTTAAAGTGGTGGTAATAGATACCCGTCAAGAATATTTAACTCCAGAGAGATTTCCCAAAGGAGAACTTGTTTTAGCTGATTCAGAGTATAAAAAACATTTCCCAAAAATTGACTCTTCCTCTTGGGTGGTGATTGTGAACCACAACCAAGAATTAGATGAAAAAGTCTTGCGAAAAGTGTTAAATTCCAAAGCTGGTTACATTGGCATGATTGGTAGCAGAAGAAAGGTCAAAGAGTTCAAAAAGAAATTAGAAAAAAATTTTGAACCAAAAATTTTAGAGAAAATTTATGCTCCGATTGGCTTAGACTTAGGAGGGGATTTACCAGCCGAAATTGCCATCTCCATCTTAGCCCAAATCATCCAATTGAAGAATAAAAAATGAAAAGAAAGATTCGAGCCGTCATCCGTGGAGCTGGAGAATTGGGGAGTGCTGTAGCGCGCAGATTGTGGCTGGCAGGTTTTGAGGTGATAGCTTTAGATAGGCCTGAACCTACTGCGATTCGAAGAGAAGTCTGTTTGGCCAATTGTATTTACACCGGGAAAATGAAATTGGAGGAAATACCTGCTTCCAAAGCCGACAATCTGCTCCAAACCAAACAACTTTTGCAAAGAGGAATCCTTCCAGTTTTAGTTGACCCTAAAGGAGAATTTCTAAAAAGATTAAAACCCCAAATTTTAGTTGACGCCCGGATGACCAAAAAGAATCTTGGGACCTCGATCAAAGATGCACCCATTGTAATTGGTTTGGGCCCAGGATTTGAGGCAGGAAAGGATGTCCATTACGTGATCGAAACTAATCGAGAACACAATTTAGGTCGTGTAATGCGTTCTGGCAAAGCTGAAGAGAACACTGGAATTCCAGGAGAAATAAAAGGATTTAGCTCACAACGGCTCTTAAGAACTCCCAAGAAGGGGATTTTTGAAAGTAATAAAAAGATCGGTGATTTTATCAGCAAGGGTCAGATAGTCGGGTGGGTAAATGGCTTTCCCATCAAAGCTGGAATTGAAGGGGTGCTAAGAGGAATTTTGAGAAGCGGTCTGGAGGTAAATAAAAATGGCAAACTTGGAGATATTGATCCACGTGGAGTCAAAAGTTATTGCTTCACTATTTCTGACAAAGCTAATGCGGTGGCAGGAGGAGTTCTGGAGGCCGTTTTGACCAGTCTGTCGAAAGATAAATTTTGATGCTGCTGTGGAAACGATAATCCCTGTGTTACTAAAATAAAACCGGAACCTAATTGCAGATGTATAACTACTTATTCTTCCAAAGCGGAACTCTTTTCTCTAAGAAAGCAGTCAGACCTTCGTTGGCATCAAAAGTGGACATTAACTCTTGCAAATAAATCTTTTCTGTTTTCTTTAGGGCTTCTTTAAAATTTATTTTATTAGACTCCTTCCAGCTTTTTTTGGCAAGCCGAATAACGACTGCACTCAAGTTTTTTATTTTCTCAATAAATTCATTCGCTGAAGTTTCAAGTTTATCTGCTGGATAGACTTTGTTTACCAAACCTATTTGTAGGGCCTCTTGGGCCGTGATGGTTTCTCCAGTTAAGATAAGTTCAAAAACTTTTTTCCCCAGTCCAAAATTTGGAAAACAAGCAATGGCTACCGGAGGAAAAACTCCCACTTTAATTTCTGGCTGGCCAAATTTGGCTTCCTGGGAAGCAATCACCAAATCAACAAAGCCAGCCAATTCACAGCCACCACCCAAAGCTGCTCCCTGGACCACTGACAGAGTAGGAATTTCCAAGTCATCTAAGAGCAAAAACATCCGGTGAAAAGTTTTTATCATTTCAGCTACTTTTTCTTTAGTATGCTCTTCCACATCCACCCCGGCTGAAAAAGCCTTCCCAGCGGCCTTGATCACCAAAAGTTTCAGCTCGGTTTGAGAGTTTAACTTTTCGAAAACCGAATTTATCTCCCGCATCATAGAAATATTTAGAATATTCAAGGGAGGGCGATTTAGGATAAGTTCAGCAATACCTCCTTTGGTCTCAAAAAGAATATTTTGAAAATTCATTTAACTCTCCCTTTTGATAATCATCGCCATGCTAACCCCTCCACCTCCACAGATACCGGCAATTCCGATTTCTTTATTATAATTTTTTAAAGCGTAATATAAAGTCACTAAAATTCTGGCTCCAGAAATTCCGGTCGGATGCCCTAAAGCAATGGCTCCTCCGTGAACGTTTAACTTTTCCAAATCAAAATTTAAGACCCTTTGATTAGCCAAAACTTGAATCGCAAAAGCTTCATTGATTTCGATTAAATTCATATCAGCTAAGTTCATCTTGACCTGTTTTAAAGCCAATGGAATGGATAATGCCGGACCATCCCCCATGGTTTCAGGTTCTACCGCTATCTGAGAATAAGAAAGAATCGAAAAAAGAGGAGTCTTCCCTAATTCTTGAGCTTTTTTTCGTGAGGTAATCACCAAAGCTGCAGCTCCATCTGACATACTGCAGGCATTTCCGGCGGTAACGGTTCCATCCTTGGCAAAGGCCGGCTTCAAACTGGATAACTTATCGATTGAGGTGTCAGTTCGAATAGTTTCATCTTTTGCAAAAGAATTTGATTTATTTTTTTCATCCTTGAATTCTACTGGAACCACTTCTTCTTTAAAAAACCCTTTTTCCCAAGCAGAAGCTGCTTTTTTATGGCTCCCTAAAGCAAACCGATCCTGTTCTTCTCTTGAGATTTTATATTTTTTAAATAAATTCTCAGCGGTTTGCCCCATTCCTAAATTGCACAAAGGGTCCACATTGTCTCCCCAGCCATCCATCAAGACTTTATCCCCCATTTTAAATCCTTCCCAACGCACATTTTTTAATAAATAGGGAATGGTGGACATACTTTCCATTCCGCCTGTGAGTACAATTTCAGACTCTCCTAGACGAATTGACTGAGATGCCAAGGCAATAGTTTTCATTCCGGAGGGACAAGCCATATTGATAGTCTGAGTTGGTTTGGAAACTGGGATTCCACCTTTTACAGCTGCAGTCCGGGAAGGATTGGGACCATTTCCTGCTTGACGACAGTTTCCAAAAATTACTTCATCTACATCTTCTCCTTCTATCCCTGCTCTATTTAAAACTTCTTTAATAACCAATGCGCCCAGCTCGTATACCGGCACATCTTTCAAACTTCCTCCGAACTTTCCCATCGGAGTTCTGACAGCGCTGATAGCTACTATTTCAGAGAGTTCCATTTTCACCTATATATATTGTCCTCCGTCAATTTTTATCACTTCCCCGGTAATGTGTTTAGCTTTTTCAGAGCATAAAAATGTGACCAGATGAGCTACATTTTCTGGTTTTCCTATTCTTTTAAAAACAGTCTCATCCAAAGCCTGTTTTTTTATCTCTTCTGGTAGTTTTTGTATCATTTCTGTTTCGATTAAGCCCGGAGCAATGGCATTTACATTGACATTGTATTTTCCCAATTCTTTAGCCACGGTTTTGGTCAGCCCGATTATACCGGCTTTGGCAGCTGCATAATTAGCTTGTCCGAATTTGCCTCTTAGGCCATTAATAGAAGCGATATTCACAATTTTCCCAGAATTTTGCTCTTTGAAAATCGGTGCCACAGCCCGAATATAGTTAAAACATCCTTTCAAATCGGTATCCAATACTTTGTCCCACATCTCTTCGGTCATTTTCCAGACCACCTCATCCCAGTTGATTCCGGCATTGTTGATCAGTATCTCAATTCCGCCTAATTTTTCGACTACTTGTGCCACAGTTTTTTCAGCTTCAGATAATATGGAAACGTCACTTTCAAGGGATAGACATTTTCTCCCTAAAGATTCTACCTGTCTTTTTATCTCTTTATTTTCTGGTCCTACATAAGTGAAAGCTACCTCAGCCCCGTTTTTTGCTAAATCTAAAACAATGGCTTGACCGATTCCGGCACTTCCACCCGTGACCACAGCCCTTTTGTTTTTTAATTCCATTAGGTTTAGGGTTTTGACTTCCCAAAAAATTTCTGAGCTTATAATTTATTTCAACTCATTTCCGCATTTTCCACAAAATTCAAATTCTTGTGGGATTCCCTTTGCCCCACATTTTTTACAATCTAAAGCATAAGGGCCCCATAAAAATTCGCTGGATTTCCCTTCAGCCGCCAAATTTCTTAATTTCAGATAGTCTACTTTTCTTTTTTCCACAAAAGCCTGCATTCCTTCATTCGGTTCTAAGGAAGTAAAATGCAAAGCCAGCCAATCCCGGGCATGCCCAATGGTATTATGCCAGGCGAGCTCTTTCCAGAAATTGACCTGAGCTTTGGTGTAGCGGGTGCATTCCGGAAATTTATCCAAAAGTTTCTGGCACATCTGGAAGACCGCTTCATCTAATTTTTCATAAGGGACCACCTGATTCACCAGGCCCCATTCTAAGGCTTGTCTGGCTGGGATTCTTTCATTCAATAAAAGCATATATCTGGCTCTTCGGTCTCCAACCATAATCGGAAGCCACTGGGTAGCACCTCCGCAAGCCACAGAGCCGACATTAGTTCCGATTTGTCCCAAATAAGCATTTTCGGCCATAATGGCTAAGTCACAGGCCATCTGAGATTCATTCCCACCACCTACGGCCATTCCATTGATCCGGGCAATGGTGGGCTTTCCTAAATTGAGTAAGCTCTCCAGATAAGCCCGGAAAAGTCCCATATATTTCCAATAGTCCCGAGGTTTTTTGGTGTAAATGGCAGAATATTCTTTGACATCTCCCCCAGTACAGAAAGCTTTGTCACCTGCTCCGGTAAAAACCACCACTCCTATAGAATCATCCCAAGAAGCATCTTGAAAAGCTAAAATTAGCTCTTTGAGAGCTTGGGTGTTATAAGCGTTATGAAATTCCGGACGATTTAGAGTAACTTTTGCCACCCAGTCTTTCTTTTCATAAATAATTTCCTTGAAGTTAAATTTTTCGGGTGAGGTGGGTTGGAAATCTGACATATTTTCTCCTCTCCTTTTCGGACCTAAGGTCCGTTTTAATCTCCTGTTGCTTGTGAAAAAAGTAACAAATCTCTTGCTTTTTGTCAACCAAGTTTTTTGAAAAATCTCGCTAGAAGGATTTTACTTATCCAAAAGGGAAGGTCTACCTCTGCTTCAATTGTGTTTAAACTGACCTTCTGCTTCTGCACCCCGAAATTCAATATTTTAAAAAAGCTAAGCTGTGACTACTTTTAACTATTGATTTGACCTAGTCGGATTAATTTGTCTTTTGATTAGGATAATCTTGGTTTCTCACTCGGAAGAGCTTACCTTGATTTTAAACCCAGATTAAGCGGTTTCAATTATGGTCGAACCATTTGGAATCTGGTTCACTGTTATGGTTTTTCCCTTTGTCTGAATTTCAATATCCTGTCCAACTTCTACCTGGCCACCTTTAAGCACTTTACCAAACAACCCCTCTAATGGGAAAATGCATCTTCCGCTGATCTTCATTATCTCACAACCAAGGTGGCATTTTTTACCTTTTTGAGTTATTTCAATAATAATCTCATTCCCGATTTTCAACCTATCTCCGATTTGTAGGGCCAATAAATCAACTCCTGAAGTAGCAATATTTTCAGCAAAATCACCAAAAGAAACTTTTAAATTCCACTTTTGTTTAGCTTTTTCTATACTTTCGCTGGCTAAGAAAGAAACTTGCCGATACCAATTACCAGCATGAGCATCATTTTCTATTCCAAAATTTTCAATTAAACGGGCTTCGCCCACATTTTTCTTGCGGGTCCCTTTTTTTCACTAAGGCAGACAGCTTCCACTTTTCCCTTCATAATTTATTCCTCCAAGGCAAGAGGTGAACCTCTACCAAACTATTTTTTTTAATTTCACTTATGTTTTCTGGCCCTAGGACTAAACAATCACCCCAGGCAAAGGTTTGTAACATGTGAGAGCCTTGCTTTTCAGAAATAGTAACTGTCGGTGGATGACTGTTTCCGTTCAACTTTCCACGCCAAAAGCAGCTTAAGTTTTGATTCTTTTTAAGAGTTTTGCTAAGCTTACCTTGAATGGTTGGCAAGCTAATCTCTTTTTTACCCATTGATTTCAAAATGACTGGTCTGATGTATTCATAAAACACTACCAAACAAGCTGCTGGATTTCCTGGAATTCCAAAGACCATAGTTTTTCCTTTTTTCCCAAAATACAAAGGTTTTCCAGGTTTCTGAGCTACTTTCCAGAAAATCTGTTGAACGCTAAGAGACTTTAAAATCCTTTTCACATAATCATAATCTCCGACTAAAATACCGCCTGAGATTAAAACCATATCCGAGTTGCGTATCGCTTTAGACAAATTTCTTTTCAGACTAGTAAAATCATCTGGGCTTTTTAGAGTGTTTACTGCGTCTATTCCACATTCCCTCAAAGCTGCTTTTAAACTGATTGAATTGGAATCAAAGATTTTCCCAAAAACTAATTTTTTGTTGGAAGTTACCAGTTCATCCCCTGTGGTAATAATGGTTATAATCGGTGGTTTGAATACTTTTACTAGCTTAATACCCACTGTAGCTAAAAAACCCAAAGCGGCTGGATTGAGAACCATAAATTTTTTCAAAGCTAAATTACCTTTTTTTATCTCTTCTCCTTGGAAACGAATATTTTCACCCGGTTGTACTTCTTTTTTAATTAAGACTTTTCCGTTTTCTTCGAAAGTTTCTTCTTTAGTAACCACCGAATCGGCACCTTGCGGAAGAGGGGCTCCGGTCATGATTTTAATGGTTTCTTTGCCTTTTAAAATCTGCTTGGCAAAACTTCCAGCTTTTACCGAACCAATAAGTTTAAGAGCAAGGGGATTATCTTCGGTTGCAGCTTTAGTCTGTTTACTTTTAACGGCATAGCCATCCATAGCGGAATTGGTGAATGAGGGGACATCATTCAAAGCATAAATATCTTTTGCTAATACTAAACCAACTGCTTCTTCCAAAGGCAATTTTACAGTTCCAAAGAGAGTGGTATTTTTCAAGACCAAATTCTTAGCTTTGGCTACTGAAATCATAAGGCCTTTACTCCAATAATAAATGAAGCGAACATCAGCACTATTCCTAAAACTTTTTGAACCAATTTAGTTGAAAATAAAGTAGAACCAGCATAGGAACCTAAAACTCCTCCCAACAAAACTACAGCCACTAAAGGTAGCCAGGTTGTTAAATCCGGTATTTGTTTAGTTAAATGTGCTAATAACCCAGAGAAAGAATTAAGAAAGATAAAGGCACTGGTCAGGGCAGCAGTTTGTTTGGCGTTAGTCCAACCAATTGCTAACAAAACTGGTGCCAAAAAGATTCCACCCCCAATCCCTAATGAACCTGCCAAAAATCCTAAAACCATTCCAATGCCACAGGCAACTATAAATTTTTTGTAACTGGAAGATTTTTTGACCGAAGGATTAATTTCACGTGAGAAAAGGATCCAAATGGCACTCAGAAATAGGACTAATCCCAAAAGAAGGTAAAAAGACTTTTCTGAGAAAGGCACAAGTCCTCCTACAAAAGCTGCTGGAACTGAAGCCAATACCAAGGGTAAAAGTAATCGCATTTGAAAATATCCAGACTTAAAATATCCCAGCCAAGAGCTAGCCGAGACAATCAGATTCAGTGAAAGAGCAATAGTGGGAATAGCTGAATAAGGGACACCGCTAACTGCCAAAGCAGCGATATAAGCCGAGCCACCTCCTAATCCAACTGAGGAATAGATAAAAGAGATGACAAAAAATAGAGGAGTTAGAATAAATAAGGGACTCATTCTTTGTGACCTCCACCCCAGATCATTTTGAAAGCATGTAGGACTGCCGGTAAAAAACAGTCTAAGGATTCTCGAACACCATTGGAACTGCCGGGAAGATTAATAATCAAAGTTTTTCCTTTTACTCCAGCCAGACCTCTGGAAAGCATAGAATAAGGAGTTCTTTTTTGTCCGAAGGCTCGAGCTGCCTCAACTATACCTGGAACTTCCTTCTCTATCACTTTTCTGGTAGCTTCTACGGTTACATCGCTGGGACCTAAGCCAGCACCTCCGGTGGTTACAATCAAATCAACTTTTTCTTTTTCCACCAAGTTTAATAACTCTGCCCTAATTTTTTCTTCATCATCCGGCAGGATTTCATATTTAACCACCGCTATCGGTTGCTCTTTTAATCTTTCTACAATTATTTGGCCAGATTTATCTTTTCTTTTACCTTCAAAAGTTGAAGTAGATAAAACTAACACCGCAGCTTTCAATGGAGGTTGAAAGCTTTCGATAAAATCAGTTATCCCTCCGGTTTTCCGACTCAGCTTAATGGATTGAATCTCTATAGAGTCGTCTAACGGTTTGAGCATATCATAAATAGTTAAAGCTGCTACAGTAACAGCTGTCAGGGCTTCCATTTCTACCCCGGTTTTCCAAACTGCTTTTACGCTGGATTCAACCACCATCTCTTCTTTGGTAACTGATATCTCCATCTCCACATAATCGAGGGGTATTGGATGACAAAGGGGAATTAGTTCACTGGTGCGTTTGGCAGCCAAAATTCCGGCGGTTTTAGCTATCTCGATAACATTTCCTTTTGGAACCTTATTTTCTCTTATTAAGCTTAAAGTCTCAGGTTTAGCCCAGACTCTGGCAATAGCCCCAGCGGTTCTTAAGCTCTCGAATTTGTTAGAGACATCTTTCATATTACCCACCTACATTTCTCATTAAAATTTCTTTGGTTTCAGTTTTCTGGGCTAAATAAGGATTGTATTCCGGCTTAGATTGTACTGCCTTAATTATTACTTCTGCTATTTTTTCATCTGGGGAGCCATCCCTCAACAGAGGTAAAATTCTATACTCAATATTAGAAAAAAGACAAGGTCTTATTCCTCCCCAAGATGTCAGTCGAATTCTGGAACAACCAGAACAAAATGGCTCACTTAAGGTAGGAATAAATCCGATTCTTCCCCCATTCTCAATTTCATAAACTGTGGCTACTCCATTTCCATCTGTTAGTTTTAGGGTGTAAGATTTAGCAATAATTTCTTTCGCTTCATTTAAAGGGATAAATAGTTTTTGGTTCCAGCCATTGCCGCACAATGGCATAAATTCGATGAATCTGACTTCCAGTTTTTTAATTTGAGAAAATTGAACAAAATCCAGAATTTCTGGGTCATTAAAACCTCTTAAAGACACGGTGTTGACTTTGACTTTCATTCCTAAGTTTTGGGCTTTATCAATTCCTAAAAGCACTTTAGAAAGCTCTCCGCCACCGGTTATTTCTCTAAATCTATCAGGTTGTAAACTATCCACCGAAACATTTACTCTTTTCAACCCAGCTTGGAATAATTTCTCAGACAAACTACTTAATAAAATTCCATTAGTGGTTAAAGAGAGGTCTTCTAACTCTGGTATTTCAGATAACTTTCTGATAAGCTCAACAATTCCCTTACGAACTAAGGGTTCCCCACCTGTTAACTTGATTTTTTGGACACCTAATCCTACCGTAATCTTAGCAACTCTAAGAATCTCCTCAAATGTTAACAGCTTTTCTTTTGGAACTAACTTTATACCTTCCGGTGGGATGCAATAAAGGCAGGATAAATTGCAGCGATCGGTGACTGAAATTCTTAGATATTCAATTTTTCTGCCATATTTATCAATTAAATTTTTCAATTTATCTCCTTTCCAAGCACGGGAGGTTAAGCCGTTTCCGGCTTAGCCCTTTCGGCTTTGGCTCATACCACCAAGGCAACAGAATCCAAAGCTCGGAGATTTTTTAAAAATTTGTAATCCTCCGGTGTATTAACATTAAAAAACAAAAAATCTGTATCATCCTCATTAAACTTATTTTCCACTTTCGCTATTTTGATTCTCAACTTGGGGTTTTTCAAAAGAGAAAGTAAAGAAAAGTTTCCTTGTTGAAGTTGTTCTTCAATCAATAGTCTGTCCCTTTGAAAAGCGCTTCTCAATCCCACTTCCTTCTAAATGGTATATTTCCTCCGAAGGAAGTAACTTAAACAGTGAAACCTGACATAGAAAACAGTTGGGCATCTTTGACCTTTACTAAAATATAGGAGTAGAATTTTTAAAAGCAAACATAAATGCTCTAAAGGGGGGATAAAATATAGGGTGGTGAATAAAACTAGCGTATTTTTTGAGCTTGACTTTTGAATGAAAAATTTTATTTTGCTAAATCTAAAACGATGCCGCGGTAGCTCAGTCGGTAGAGCAACGGACTGAAAATCCGTGTGTCGCCAGTTCAATTCTGGCCTGCGGCACCATTAAAAGCAGGGATTAGGGACTAAGGATTAAGGATTGTTTTTTTAATCCCTGATCCCTAATCCTTAATCCCTGTCTTGTTCCGCCACCGTAGCTCAGTTGGTAGAGCAAGGGTTTCGTAAACCCTAGGTCACCCGTTCGATTCGGGTCGGTGGCTGTGGATTTTCGAAGAAAAAAAGATTATTCTTTCTTAGATGCAAAAGAAGTGAGTTAATTTATGTACGACAAACTAAAATCCATAGGTTGGACTATTATAGGCACTGGCATCGTCCTTGCAATGATAATGCTTACAATTTTTTTTATAAAAGGGGGAGTATGGCTGGCCAGCAAGGTCCTTCCTTGGCTTCAGGTAATTATGTGGCTAGTTTTTACACTAGATATTCTGATAATTCTTCCTCTGGGAATTTTTAAAAAAACTAAGGGCGCTTCGGGTATTGCGCTTTTCTTGTCATCATTTGTTTACGGTTTGACGCTCTGGTTGTGGGGATTATTGCTTACCTATATGATATGGGGAATTGTTCCAGTTATCATTGGATTGTTTATTATGGGTGTAGGTGTTGTCCCAATTGCAATGCTGGCAGTCGCTATCGAAGGTGACTGGGCAATTTTCTGGCAACTTATACTTCTTTTGGTCATAACAGTTGGTTCAAGAGCACTAGGCTATTATTTTACTCGACGGGCTGATGAATTAGCCTATCAATCAAGATTTGAAGAGGTACAATAAACCACCCTAGGTCACCCGTTCGATCCGGGTCGGTGGCTGATTATTTTCATAAAACAAAAAATTAAAAACTTCGGCGGAACGAGCTAGAATGATTAGTAAGATCTTTATGAAACCGGCAAAATTAAATCAAAAACTTAATGGGTCCAACAATTCTACTCGATAAATCCGCTCTCGAGTGCCTATCAATAGAAGAAATCTCTGTTTTATCCAAGTATTACTATTTACTTGTTACTCCAACTTTAATTTTTGAAATAATGGGTGATATTAGCAAACCACCCCAAAAAGGGATACTATCAAAAGACAAAGTAAGCCAACTATCTCAAAAAATATTATCCACTGATGGTTTTATGAATATTAATTATCAATCTTTGTGTCTGGCAAATCTTCTTGGTTACGACGTTCCTATGACGGGAAAACCAGTAGTGGAACCTGGGGTGTCTTTGAAGACATCCACGGGGCAAAAATTTATTTTTTTTGACGAACCTTTAGTGAGGAAGGTATTGCAAGATTGGAGTAATGGAAACTTTACCGAGGCTGAGGAGAATACCTCAAAACGCTGGAGAGAGGCTTTAAAAAAGCTAAACTTGGAGCCTTTTCAAGGAGAAGTCAGCAAATCCTTTGAGAAGGTGCCCAAAATGAAAACCTTAAGCGAACTCAAAGCGTTTTTGGACGAAAAAATTTCCAATCCTGACCCCGGTATTCAGTGGGAAAATATAGCCAACGTTTTCCATGCATTCATAGAGTCATGGGCTTTTACGATGAATTTACAGGATCAAGCCCTGAAAGATATAAACACTCTAATTTATAACAGATGGCATAAAGACCAATTACCAACCCTCGCTGTGTTTGCTTCTTACGCCAATTATTTACTAAAAGTAAGCTATTTATTCAGCTTCGGCTTACACAGTAGATTACTAACACCAAAGCGGTCAAATGCCTTTGATATCGAATATCTTTACTATCTGCCGTTTTGTATGGTGTTTTCTTCGGGTGATAACTTCCATGTAGAAGCTGCTCCACTCTTATTAAGAAGAGACCAGCAATTTATACATAGAGATGAACTAAAGAAGGACTTAAAAGGTCTTAAAGAAGATTGAGTTCGTAGACCCATGTTGTCCGCAACGTCGGATTAAATAATAATCTGTGGCCTTCCCCAACTTGAGACAAACCGAATTTGGACTTATTTTGTTTTCAGACTCTTTTTCAGACTGTCTTCCAGACTGATTTCCAGACGCCGCTGGCGTATTTTTTCTTTCAGGAATTTCTGAAAGGAGTCCTGGTCTATCCCCTTCTCTTCCATCCGCCTCCCCCATTTCAGGTACTCCTCCGTAAATAATCTGAAATCCGTCAATATCTTGTAATGCACCTCGATGTCAGTAAGAGTAGTTCCAAATTCGCAAAGCTCCCATCCCCAGGAATTGTCTTTGGTCCGAAACAATCTCCAAGTATAACCGGTTTTGGTATCTAACAATAAGGCTGGCCATAGGGCATTTGCTTCTGGCATATATACTTGGAATCTCCCTATTGGATAACCTAATGAATCTACGGTTTCGCTATCAAATTTTTTCGGTTCAACTGCAAATTCTTCCAGTCGGTTTTTAGATGGCTCTTTTTTACAAGTAATTATGGCCGATATTAAAAATAAACCAAGTACTGAAAAAAGAAAAGATTTTAAATTTATTCTCATATTATCCTCCTGTTTGGTTAAAATATAAGCAAAATTTACAACTTTCAAAGCTCGTAGTCCCTAAACTTTTTCCGATAACTTTCGTATAAAAAACAGTCAAAAAAAACTTGACAGGGGACTAATACTTTCGTATTATTATACCGAATAAGATTGTGGTAATATCCTCGTCCGAATGGATCCCGTAGGGATAAGTTATTACCCAAGCTTGAGATAAAAGAAGTTCTTTTAAATACCCAATCTAAGAAAAAATATAATATATTTTTCTTGACAAACGTTGCAGATAGGTTATATTGCAAGTCTGCGACAAAAGGCTAGATGTTTTTCCAGCCAAAATTTTTTTGTCCTGTGCTCTTTGAAAATTAGATAGCGTGCATACGTTCTTCAATAATAACAATCTTTGCGAGCCTATTAATTGATTTCCGACAACAATGTCCTCATAAAGAGGGCGTTTGTTAGCGAGATTAAACTCAAAATGAGAGTTTGATCCTGGCTCAGAACGAACGCTGGCGGCGTGCTTCATACATGCAAGTCGTGCGAGAATCCTGGAGCAATCCGGGAGGACAGCGGCAGACGGGTGAGTAACACGTGGGTAATCTACCTGAAAGTTTGGGATAAGCCTCCGAAAGGGGGTCTAATACCGGATGAAGTTTCTTTAAGGCATCTTGAAGAAACCAAAGCTAGTCTCTGTTTACAAGCTAGCGCTTACAGATGTACCCGCGCTCCATTAGTTAGTTGGCGGGATAACAGCCCACCAAGACTGCGATGGATAACCGACCTGAGAGGGTGTACGGTCACACTGGGACTGAGACACGGCCCAGACTCCTACGGGAGGCAGCAGTAGGGAATATTGCGCAATGGCCTAACGGCTGACGCAGCAACGCCGCGTGGAGGATGAAGTCTTTCGGGATGTAAACTCCTGTCAGAGGGGAAGAAATCTTTTCCGACAATAATCGGAAAGGTTTGACGGTACCCTCAGAGGAAGCACCGGCCAACTCCGTGCCAGCAGCCGCGGTAATACGGGGGGTGCAAGCGTTGTTCGGAATCACTGGGTGTAAAGGGTGTGTAGGCGGGTCGGTAAGTCGGATGTGAAAACTCCCAGCTTAACTGGGAGCCGGCATTCGAAACTGCTGGTCTTGAGTAAGGGAGAGGAAGATGGAATTCCCGGTGTAGCGGTGAAATGCGTAGATACCGGGAGGAACACCGGTGGCGAAGGCGGTCTTCTGGCCCTTTACTGACGCTGAAACACGAAGGCTAGGGTAGCAAACAGGATTAGATACCCTGGTAGTCCTAGCGGTAAACGTTGGATACTAGGTGTTGGATCTCTAAGAAAGGTTCAGTGCCGCAGTTAACACATTAAGTATCCCACCTGGGGAGTACGGCCGCAAGGTTGAAACTCAAAGGAATTGACGGGGGCCCGCACAAGCGGTGGAGTATGTGGTTTAATTCGACGCAACGCGAAGAACCTTACCTGGGCTTGACATCCTGCTGAAAGCTCTAGAGATAGAGTCCCTCCGCAAGGAGCAGCAGGACAGGTGCTGCATGGCTGTCGTCAGCTCGTGCCGTGAGGTGTTGGGTTAAGTCCCGCAACGAGCGCAACCCTTATCCTTAGTTGCAATCCGCCGAAAGGTGGAGCACTCTAAGGAGACTGCCAGTTATAAACTGGAGGAAGGTGGGGATGACGTCAAGTCCGCATGGCCCTTATGTCCAGGGCTACACACGTACTACAATGGCCGGCACAGCGGGATGCCAAACTGCAAAGTGGAGCAAATCCCATAAAGCCGGTCCCAGTTCAGATTGGAGTCTGCAATTCGACTCCATGAAGGTGGAATCGCTAGTAATCGCGGATCAGCAGGTCGCGGTGAATACGTTCCCGGGCCTTGTACACACCGCCCGTCAAGCCATGGAAGCCGGGAGTACCCGAAGTCGTTTATCCAACCCCGACGCAAGTCGGGGAGGATGGCGCCTAAGGTAAAACCGATGACTGGGGCTAAGTCGTAACAAGGTAGCCGTAGCGGAAGCTGCGGCTGGATCACCTCCTTTCTAAGGAGTATCCAAGTACCAAATTGGTGTACAATCCCTCTTCACGGAGGGGAAAAACTCGCAAACTGTTAGATTGAAGAACCTGCACGCTATTAATAAAAGATTTTTTTCATCAAATGCTAGAAATTCCTTTTGGCTTAGGCGAAAGTTAACAGACTCGAATCAGGTATTAAAAATACCCTGGGCTTATAGCTCAGTTGGTTAGAGCGCACGCCTGATAAGCGTGAGGTCGGTGGTTCGATCCCACCTAAGCCCAATGACATAGTCATTTTAAAGGGGAATTAGCTCAATTGGGAGAGCGCCGGCTTTGCAAGCCGGAGGTTACCGGTTCGATCCCGGTATTCTCCAAAATATGAAAATTACAAGATTTTTAAACAAGATTAAATTAGCATCACGGTAAAATCTAAGCATAGCTGAAAAATCTAAAAAAGTTTTTTATCTTGCTCTTTGAAAACTTAATAGTAATTACAGGCGAGCATCTTCATAAAATGCTTTTAATAGACCTTGGATCTTTTGATCAAGCTACTAAGGGCATATGGTGGATGCCTTGGCACTAGCAGGCGACGAAAGACGTGACAAGCTGCGATAAGCTCCGGGGAGTTGCAAATAAGCTTTGATCCGGAGATTTCTGAATGGGGTAACCCTTCCTGAGTAATGTCAGGAAATCTTTGGGCTGAATACATAGGTCCATGGAAGCGAGACGAGGGGAAGTGAAACATCTCAGTACCCTCAGGAACAGAAAACGAAGTTATTTCCTCAGTAGCGGCGAGCGAACGGGAAGAAGCCCAAACCGTAAGGTGTGTTAAAGTCTGCAGACGTTGCACCTTCGGGGTAGCGGGGCTTTGGCGCATCCTGCCTGCAGGCAGGAAGAAAAGTTACCAAATTATAGCTTAGCTGAAAAGCGTGGAAAAGCTTGCCATAGATGGTGAAAGCCCAGTAAGTCAAAAGCTATAATCTTTTCTGCCGGAGTTTCCAAGTAACACGGGACACGTGAAATCCCGTGCGAATCTGCCCAGACCACTGGGTAAGGCTAAATACTAGCTAGTGACCGATAGTGGACTAGTACCGTGAGGGAAAGGTGAAAAGTACTCCTGACGGAGGGTGAAATAGTACCTGAAACCATATGCTTACAAGCGGTCGGAGCCTGACTTTTTGTCTTCGGACGGAAAGAAGGGTGACGGCGTGCCTATTGAATAATGATCCGGCGAGTTACTGTGAGTTGCTAGGTTAACCCAAACACTGGGGTAGCCGTAGCGAAAGCGAGTCCGAACAGGGCGACTAAGTAGCTTATAGTAGACCCGAAGCTTAGTGATCTAAGCATGGCCAGGATGAAGTCCAGGTTAAACTGGATGGAGGTCCGAACCCACTAAAGTTGAAAATTTAGGGGATGAGCTGTGCTTAGGGGTGAAAGGCTAATCAAACTGAGCGATAGCTGGTTCTCCCCGAAATAGCTTTAGGGCTAGCCTCGTTTGTAGACAGAAGGAGGTAGAGCACTGGATGGGCAAGGGGCCCTAAAAGGCTTCCAACCCCAACCAAACTCCGAATGCCTTTTGTTTTGAACGGGAGTCAGGTAGTGAGGGATAAGCTTCATTGCCAAAAGGAGAATAACGCCAGACCACCAGCTAAGGTCCCCAAATATTGGCTAAGTGATAAAGGATGTGGAGTTACTTAGACAACTAGGATGTTGGCTTAGAAGCAGCCACCATTTAAAGAGTGCGTAAATGCTCACTAGTCAAGTGATTCTGCGCCGACAATTCTCGGGACTCAAGCCAGTTACCGAAGCTGTGGATTCAGGGTGTCATTGACACTCTGAGTGGTAGGGGAGCATTCTATTCTAGGTTGAAGCTCCGACGTGAGTCGGGGTCGACGAAATAGAAGAGATTATGCTGGAACGAGTAGCGATAAAGCCGATGAGAAATCGGCTCACCGAAAACCTAAGGTTTCCTGAGCAAGGTTAATCCGCTCAGGGTTAGTCGGTACCTAAGCCGAGGCCGACAGGCGTAGGCGATGGAGATGTTGTTAATATTCAACTACCACCTAAAACGCGTCTGAGCTAAAGGGGTGACGCAGAAGCCTAAACCAGCCCGGTGTTGGAATTCCGGGTCCAACCTGGTAGAGGGTGAGGATTGGTAAATCCGTCCTCACATTACCTCGAGAAGGGATGGGGAGTCCGCAAGGACACAAACTGGTGGCAAAGCCAGCTGCCAAGAAAAACCTCGATAGCGAGTTTTTTAGGTGACCGTACCGTAATCCGACACAGGTAGGTGAGGAGAAGATCCTAAGGTGCTCGAGCTAACCCTCGTTAAGGAACTAGGCATAATGACCCCGTAACTTCGGGAGAAGGGGTGTCCTCAAGTATGTGCTTTGACTTCGCGTTGAGGCGCAGAAGAGGATCACAGTAAAGTGGCCTGGGTGACTGTTTACTAAAAACACATGTCTCTGCTAAGCCTCTCAAGGCGATGTATAGGGACTGACACCTGCCCGGTGCCGGAAGGTTAAAGGGTGAGGTCATCCCCGAGCAATCGGGGAGAAGCTTCTAACTGAAGCCCCGGTAAACGGCGGCCGTAACTATAACGGTTCAAATTCGTTGTAGCTACCGTGAACGCAAGTTCATTTAACGAAAGGGCCGTTGAAAAATCTGGCTATATGCTGGAACCTCCGAGTATCTGACACTACCCCGATAGTATCGGGGTGAAAATGTGTTCAGTGCGGACAATCAGCAGGGAAGTCCCGTTTTGCGGGATCCCCCAGAGACTATACGCCAGACTCCCCGCCAAAGGCGGGGATGATGATATAGTCCGAACTCCGACGCGAGTCGGAGAGTCAGGCAGAAATGACCTGACCATCCCCCAATTAATCTGGGGAAAGTAACAATTTGCCTAAGGTAGCGAAATTCCTTGTCGGGTAAGTTCCGACCTGCACGAATGGTGTAACAACTTGGGCGCTGTCTCAACGAGGGACTCGGCGAAACTGTAGCAGCGGTGAAGATGCCGCTTACCCGCATCGGGACGGAAAGACCCCGTGAACCTTTACTATACCCTGGCATTGGATTTTGGTCAATCATGCGTAGCATAGGTGGGAGACTTTGAACCCCTGGCGCTAGTTGGGGGGGAGTCAACAGTGAAATACCACCCTTGATCTATCGAAATTCTAACTTAGACCCCTAATCTGGGCCAAGGACATTGCCAGGCGGGTAGTTTGACTGGGGCGGTCGCCTCCTAAACGGTAACGGAGGCGTCCAAAGGTTTCCTCAAGCTGTTTGGTAATCAGCTTTTGAGCGCAAAGGTATAAGGAAGCTTAACTGTGAGACTTACTAGTCGAGCAGATGCGAAAGCAGGGCTTAGTGATCCGGCGGTAGGGCGTGGAACTGCCGTCGCTCAGCGGACAAAAGGTACTCCGGGGATAACAGGCTGATCTCCACCGAGAGTTCATATCGACGTGGGGGTTTGGCACCTCGATGTCGGCTCATCGCATCCTGGGGCTGGAGAAGGTCCCAAGGGTTTGGCTGTTCGCCAATTAAAGCGGTACGTGAGCTGGGTTTAGAACGTCGTGAGACAGTTCGGTCCCTATCTGTTGTGGGCGCAGGAGATTTGAGAGGAGCTGTCCTTAGTACGAGAGGACCGGGATGGAGGAACCTCCAGTATACCAGTTGTCTTGCCAAAGGTAGCGCTGGGTAGCTGTGTTCCGCGTGGATAAGCACTGAAAGCATCTAAGTGCGAAACCCACCTCAAGAATAGATCTCACTTCCGAGTAATCGGAACTAAAGGCTTCTGGTAGATTACCAGTTTGATAGGTCGCAGATGTAAGGCCCGTAAAGGCTTCAGTCGAGCGATACTAATCAGCCGTGCGGCTTGATCATAATATATTTTCGATCAGGAAATTCATGGTCGCTAAAAGCGATTTATAGACTATTGTCATAGTCTATGCAGTAGACTAAAGATGTTCGTCCTGTAATTGCTATATTTTGAAATTATAGTTTTTCCGGCGGTTATTGGGAGGGGGACACACCCGTTCCCATTCCGAACACGGAAGTTAAGCCCCTCACCGTCGATGGTACTGCCCTGGCAACGGGGTGGGAGAGTAGATCGCTGCCGGGAGTAAATTAAAAATCCCGAGTCTCAATGATTCGGGATTTTTTTTGTTTGACAACCTTCTCTGAAAAAAGTATAATTATTTAGAAATGTCCACTAAAGTGAAAAAGAGGGTCAAAAAAAATAAAATAGAATACACAATTGAAAGAAAAGGGGATTATTTTTTCAAAGAGTCATCCTCAGATTATAAACCTCGCTTCAAGGAGTACTATTACGATAAAGAACATCAGATAAAGCTTATCCAAGGTGATTGCATTGAAGTGCTGAACAACGCCCCAGATGAATGTGTCGACATGATTTTTGCTGATCCACCCTACTTTCTTTCCAACAATGGGATTACGTGCCAGGCTGGTAAAATGGTACCAGTCAACAAGGGCAAATGGGATGTTTCAAAGGGCGCAGAAGCGAATCATGAATTTAATCTGCAATGGCTTAAAGCGTGTCAGAGAGTTCTGAAACCAAATGGAACTATCTGGGCGTCAGGAACGATGCACGTAATATATTCAATAGGCTTTGCAATGCAGCAGTTGGGTTACAAGCTTCTCAATGACATTGTTTGGTACAAGAGGAACGCACCGCCAAATTTGAGTTGCCGCTACTTCACTCATTCTACTGAAATTGTTCTATGGGCTGCAAAGAGTCAGAAGAGTAAACATCACTTTGATTATAAATTAATGAAGCAGACGAACAACGGCAAACAGATGAGAAATGTCTGGCCGATAGACGATACTCCCGATAAGGTCTGGGTCATTGGTGCACCCGGAACTGAAGAAAAGAAATTTGGGAAACATCCTACACAAAAACCTGTAGAACTTCTGACAAGGCTAATGCTTGCTTCTACAAAAGAAGGAGACTTGGTGCTTGACCCGTTTTGTGGAAGCTCTACGACAGGGGTGGCTGCGATTTTACTGAATAGGAAATATGTGGGGATTGATTTGGAAGATGATTACCTTCAGCTTTCCGTGAAAAGACTTAATGAAGTTTTGTCCCCAAAAAAATCAATAAGTTTTACTGAAAAAAGAACTTTAGAAAAAAACCCTAACTCTATTTAAATAAAAACATGGCTAAAATAAAAGATATTTTAATTAAAAAGGTAAACAAATCTGATTGGTGGCATGTCCTGCCCAGTGACAAGTTTGCATATCAAAAAAGAGGTAAGTTTTTGGCTTCAACCTATCATCAGGCTGAATTTTATGGACATCCTAATTTTAATCCGGAAAAAGTAAAAATATCAAACCCGGTTTTTGGATTTTCAGAACAAGAAATCTTAAAAGCTCTTTTTGGGCAAACTGCAAAAGCAAAAATGTTAAAACATAGTGAAGATGATAATTTTTATAAAAAAAGAATTACTTTGGATGGAGAAATGTTTCAGAAGGCAAAATCATTAGGATATGATGCGATTGTTTTAATCTGTAAAAGCGGTAAAAAATCCTTAATGCAAAATAAGAAGCCAAATTCTATCGAGTTGAATTTATTACATGGTTAAACAAAAACCATGAGAATAAATATGCTCTTATGAAAAAGGGTGGAACTCGCGGCAGCAGTACAAAAACAGGGCTATTTTTTGAAGGCAAGACAGATCTTGGCACATTTCTTAATTCCCAAAAAGGATATGAAGTTAAAAAGGGCCAGGTTTATTTTAAAGGAACACTCGTTGGCAGAATTTTTAAAAAACATGGATTGTATAAATTCCTTGAGGAATTAGAAATTGACTGGAAGAAGGTCATATCAAAGAGGCTACTTCCCGACGATTCAATCTATGTAATTATAAAGAATACATTATATATTATCGAGTGCAAATTTCAGAGTGTCGCCGGTTCTGTAGATGAAAAATTACAAACTTGTGATTTTAAGAAGAAGCAATATCAGAAATTATTTTCGCGCGCCAATATCGAAGTGGAGTACATATATCTTTTAAGTGATTGGTTTAAAAAACCGGAATATAAGGATGTGTTGGATTACATAATAAGTGTGCGTTGCTCCTACTATTTTAATTATATTCCGTTAGAAAAAATTGGCCTACCAGTGCCTCTCAAATAGAAAACATTGTAGATATAATCGGTTTTTAGTTCCGTCAGGAGCTACTCCTGACGGCATATAAAAATATTCTCTCGCAAATTAATTACTTGCTCGAAAATCGGTGGACAGCCAAAACAATAGCCATTAAATTGCCAGCATGCTAAAATTAAGCTATCCAGAAATGGTCAAAGCCATGCTGACAAATGACTCCAAATATAATGGTCAGTTCTATGTGGGAGTCCACTCCACCGGCATATACTGTCTCCCCTCCTGCAAAGCCAAAAAACCCAAGCTGGAAAACGTGGTCTTCTATCCCACTCGCGAAGAAGCCATTGCCGCCGGGCTTAGGGGATGCAAGCGCTGCAAATCAGAGAAGTTTCCGGATGTTCTGCCGGAGTGGCTGCATTCGGTTTTAAAATTCATGAGAGCTAACCGCACCGAACGCTTAAATGAAGATAAACTCATCCATCTGTCCGGGGTGGATATATCCACGGTCCGGAGATATTTCAAATCCCACCTGCAGATTACACCTCTGTCATTTCACAGGCGCTTGCGTCTTAGCTATGCCCGAGAGCTACTGGAATCAGGCCAAGATTATCTTTCAGCCGCTTATGAATCCGGCTATGAGTCGGCCAGTGGCTTTCAAGAAGCATTTTTACGTCAATTCGGTCAACCACCGGGGAGGTATTATGCAAAAAAACACAATGGTGTATCGTAATTTAAAATCTCCCTTAGGGGATATGATTGCCGGCGCCACGACCCAAGGGGTCTCTTTTCTGGAATGGCAGGACCGGGGCGGCGTCGAGACAATTTTGCACAGGGTGGAAAAAAGATACAAAGTATCTCTGGAGAAGGGAAATAACAAGCATCTGGACCAGCTTGAAGGTGAGCTGGCAGATTATTTTGCCGGAAGATTAAAAAAATTTGAAGTGACGACTGACGTCACCGGTACCCCATTTGAACAAAAAACCTGGGAACAACTGCTTTTAATCCCATACGGCCAGACCAGATCATATGGCCAGATAGCCAGCTTGCTTGGTAAGACGGGTGCCGACAGGGCAGTCGGCCGGGCTAATGGGGCCAATTATCTGGGTATTGTTATACCCTGCCATCGGGTGCTTGAGGCCAATGGAAATCTCTGCGGCTATGGTGGGAAACTCTGGCGCAAGAAATACCTGCTCGAACTTGAGCAAGGGGTTAAAACTGCTGCATTGCCAGGGCTCTTGGTCAACTCAAAATAGCGGGTAGCCCAGTGGCTTCTGCCACTGCGTAATCTGTGAGTTTTAAGTTCCGTCAGGAGCTACTCCTGACGGGATATCTGTGTCAGGACTGGGTCCTGACACAACCATTAAATTAATTCCTTGCTCGAAAATCGGTGGACAGCCAAATGTAGCGGTCGGATTCATCCGACCTTTATATTAGGTGCGATAAATCGCACCGCTTCAAATTCCAGTTTAACTAGAAGCCCTGATGCAAGCTAACCGTGCAGAATATCTTGTGATACTTTTCTCTTGACGGTCGGATGACTTATACATAAATTATGCCAGTTTTTCCTTTAATAACTAGACCATTAACCTTAAACCAAGGAGGAGATTTGAAAAAAGGAATGGTAATGGTTTTAGTAGTCGGAATGTTTTTGGTAGCATCTGTTGTTTCGGCCCAGATGGGCCCGGTTTTTGCAAAAGGGAAGGGGCAGTTTGCATTTGGCTTGACCCATTTTACAGCCCACACGGTGGATACACTGTTTGTGGCAGGAGGGACCATGGGTGGTCTGGTTAGTGACAACGACTTGCTGGGATTTGGTGGAGAGTTCCGCTACGGGTTCTCCGAGGAGTGGGCCCTTGGCTTGGGTGGATTCTTCGGATTCGGCAATGACAAGGGGGATTTCGGTTCACTGGGAGAAACGAAATTGAGCTACTCCGCTTTTGGGCTAAGACTGGGCTTGGACCATACTATCAATGTCACAGATAAGCTGGGATTATACCTGGGCCCTGGTTTTGAGTTCGCCTCGGCTAAATCCAGTGTGGATGACGCTGCTTTCTCGGGGATAAATGATGACAACCCCCGGGCCACCTCATTTTCACTGGACGGCCGCATTGGTGTGATTGCCAAGGTCGGAAAGAGCTTCGGCTTGAATGGCAGTATGGGTAAAAAATTTAGTTATGTGAAGAGTTCTTTTAACTCTGATTTTGGATTCGGATCAGAAGATGTAAGTTTCTCCCGCTGGCTTTCATCGGTCAACGGCTGGGCTGGGTTTGTGATCCTGTTCTAAAACTCCGGTTAATTAAAAAGTAAAAATCCCTCCGAGCAATCGGAGGGATTTTACATTTAAATAAGAAATGTACAATAGGTAGTCCAGTGGCTTTTGCCACTGGGTAATTTTAGTTCCGTCAGGAGCTACTCCTGACGGCCGATATGTGTCAGGACTAGGTCCTGACACAACTTAAAACGTTTTTAATTCCCTTTTAGAAGTTTTGGGTAGCCCGAGCTCCTGCACCTCGGGCTTTAGTTTAGCACTGGGTGCGGGGACCCAGTGCTACCCGGTGCTGTCAGAGGGTTTTAGTGTGGCGCCCTATTTTATATAGGGCGTACGTCCGATATAAAATCGGACGTTACATTACTAAAAGTTTCACCTTTATTTTTACCTCGATTTGCCGATAACCACTTTAGTCAATTTAAGGAGGTGCTATGTCATTTTCAGACATTATTCTAATATTAGCCCTGATTGGATGTATAGCCATTTTATACAAGAAAAGGCAGGAGAGAAAAACAACCACCAGACCGTCCAGATTCTCGGGAGGTAAGCCTACTCCTGGCAGACCTACTCCTAAGGCCAAAAAGCCTTTTGGTGTAAAGTATTAGCCAGATTGACTAAAAAAAAGCTCAAAATTCGACTAAAAAAAAGACTTAATTGGTCGATAATGAATCAAAACGGGTATTAAACTACCCTAAATAAAGGAGGGTGTAGATGAACAGCAAAAGAATAGTAACTACCACATTTTTGGGTGTATTATTTGGTGTGGCTAGCTGGTTTTTGACCAAGAATTCTCCGGTTAGTGCTGCCAGTGGCTTTACCTCCGCCGTTACTTTGGCTGTGATTTTGGACCGAGTGATTCTGGGATTTGTCCTGGGAATCTCCGGCTGGAGAGTCAACTATTTAGTCCATGGAATCTTTATAGGAGCATTGGTTAGTCTGCCATTGGCCTTTTTCATGCCTAACTTCTGGGTATTCTGGCTGACCGGAATGGGCTGTGGATTTCTGATTGAATTGATTTCCAAATTCTTAGTCAAGGACACCAGACCGGCTATGGCCTAATTACTGCTACAGAACGAACAGCAATAAAGAAAATCCCTCTGAGAAATCAGGGGGATTTTTTTATTTGACATTTTTAGCTATAATTTTAAATTCAAACTACATTTTGAGTCAAAAAAAGAGATTCTTCGTCCCGATTTATGGTTACACCATCCCGTAGGGGTCGGGGCTCAGAATGACAAATAAGAAAAACAGGTTAGAATAATGCTTTTAAAGGGAAAAGTTGCCTTAGTCACCGGTTCAGCCAAAGGAATCGGAAACTGGACCGCCCAAGCTCTGGCTAAAGCCGGGGCTGATATTGTGATAAACTATAAAACCAGCCAAAAGGAAGCCGTCAGGTTATCCAAATCTATCCAAAAAATGGGCAGAAAAACTCTGGTTATTAAAGCGGACGTGACCAAGCCGAATGAAGTTACAAATCTGTTTAAGCAGGCGGAAAAACGGTTTGGAAAAGTGGATATTTTAGTGAATAATGTGGGGAATTTCATAATTAAATCAGTCTATCATACCAGCTATAGTGAATGGAACGATATTATAGAAACCAACCTGACTTCGGTTTTTCTCTGCTCCAAAGCAGCTTTGCCGGGGATGAGGAAAAGAAAGTGGGGAAGAATTATTAATATGACAGCAGCTACAGTGGATAAGCAAGCCGCAGCTCCCAAAGTGGCCCACTACACTGCCGCCAAAACCGGAGTTCTGATTCTGACCAAAAGTCTGGCCGCCGAAGAGGTCAGAAACGGGATTACAGTCAATTCGGTCGGTCCCGGAATCGTTGACACCGGTATAATGACACAAACAGAAAAAAAAGAGTTGCTAAGATTATGCCCCTTGGGTAGATTTGCCAGACCGGAGGAGATTGCCCGGGTGATTCTGTTTTTGGCTTCTCCGGAATCTGATTATATTACCGGGGCTAATATTCCGGTGGGTGGAGGATGGGGGATATAAAAGCAGGGATTAAGGAATAGGGATTATGGATTATAAAGAACTTTATATTCTCAATTTAAGCGTAAGGGAACGGCTGTTGAGGTTTCTCAAGACTGTTCCTTTTGAAAAACTGACCGCTGAAAGCAACTTGGGATACAGCTCTGCCAGAAATATGCTGGCACATATTCAGGAGACCGAGGACTGGTGGGTGAAAGGGGTTTTAAAAAATGAACCCTACCAGGATTATAATTTTTCGGATTTTAACTCCATTGAGGATTTCAGAAAAACCTGGGAAACGCTGCAAAAACAGACTCTGGATTATGTGGAAGCAAACCAGAATATTTTAAAAGACAGGGTTACCCGTAACCTAAAGGGAAAAACTTACGAATTTCAAATTCAGAAGGTTCTGATGCACGTTTTGACTCACGAATTCCACCACCGGGGTCAAATCTGTCTGCTTTTGAGACAGCCCGGCTTCACTCCTCCGGATGTGGATTTAATCTAAAATCTAATTGACAAATAAAACCAGCTCTCTTATTTTTACAGCAATAACCTCAACCCAACAAGGAGATAAAGATGGTAAAAACTTTACTTATAATTGTTATTATTGTTATTCTTTTAGCTATCATCTTGAAAATTGTCAAAAAGAAAAAGCCCATGCCGTAGAATTTTAATTTAGAGTGACTGGAATAGGAAACCTGTCTTGAATGAGAAATTTTTGAGTCCTAAACAGCTTTTTTCATATCTGGAAGAGATTCATAAGCTGAATTTGGCCGCACTGGAGTTAGTTCCCTCAGACCGGTTAAATTACAGACCGGTCAAGGAGCTTTACTCTCTGGGGGATTTATTCAAGCATCTGTACGCCAACCAGAAATTTTATATCACGGTGGCTAAGCTGGGTAAAATGAATATTTCGGATTATAAGAAATTCATGGCTGAATCTCCTGAAACCAAAGAGGATTTAAGGCAATACCTTCTTTCTACCTTCTCAGAGACCAAAGAGCTTTTCAAAGATGAGAAGATTTTCTCCAAAAAAATTTCCACTATAGCCGGAATCAGGTCGGTCTTCCATTTATTTATAGGAGAGCTGGAGCATCAGATTCATCACTTAGCCCAGATTTACACTTATGTCCGGATGCTGGGTATCAAGCCCCCGGATAGCGGCTATTTTATGGGGATTGAATCAAAATAGGAAAAGGTAGGTCAGTTGAAATCTCACACGGAATACATCTGGTTTAATACTAAAAAACCCCGGGAATATATCAACGTCACCAACCAGGTAGAGAAAGCTCTGGAAAAAAGCGGTGTCAAAGAAGGCATCGCCTTAGTTTCAGCTATGCACATCACTGCCTCGGTCTACGTCAACGATGCCGAATCCGGCTTGATTGCGGATATTGACGAGTGGTTAGAGAAGTTAGCCCCTTCCGGCCGTGATTATCGTCATCACCGCACCGGAGAGTCCAATGGAGATGCTCATCTGAAAAATCTATTAATGCATCATCAGGTGATTGTCCCGATTACCTCTGGAAAGCTGGATCTGGGTCCCTGGCAGCAGATTTATTATGCTGAATTTGACGGACAGAGAAAGAAAAGGATGATTATTAAGATTATGGGAGAGTGAGGTGGAGATTTTATGCGTATTTAGATTGTGATTATGTCTTATAGAATTTTTCTTTTTCTGGTTACACTAGCTATTTTTTTAAGTTGTGCCGCTAAAAATAAAAATCTGGCCGTAGTTCCTCCTCCCGATAAGTTTCCCACCGAAGAGGATTCGGTTCAGATTATAGACAAAATTAAATTTACTCCAACTCTTTATCTGTGGCAGGATTTTATGCCTAAGATGAGCGAAGCGGGTCCTCCTTTTTATCTTACTCTGGATATGAAGCTGGAGAATAATTCTGATAAGGTAATCAAGAATCTCAGGGTCGAGAAACTGACTTTGTATTATGACCAAACCAAAAAAGAGCTGCACACTTTTGATTTGGAGCCAGTGGTGGGAGATTCGATGATACCTGAACTTAATACCGAAGAATCAAAAGAGATGCACTTGACCAACAACAGAAGCAAAGTTTTCTCTCCTCAAATCAAAGAAGGGGAGAAGTTTTACGCCCGGATTCTGGTTTGGTGGAATGGGAAGAAAAAGATAATTACTACTATTCCGGTAGAAGTGCAATTTACTTATTGAAATAGCAGTGTAAGTTTGTAGACCCAGCTTGTCTCAAGCTGGGAAAAATCAAATTTATTCCCACGTTGAGGACAACATGGGTCTACGAGCTTATTTGTTTTGAAATTTTCTTTCAGCCACCCAGATATGGCATGCACCGAGTTCACAGGGGCGTCCGGATATAAAATAAAGCTTTTTCCCGTCAGGGGTTATATGCGGACGATATGCAACTGGGTTTATGGGAGCTAACAGTTCCTTACGGGGAGTCCAGCCAATGCCAGTCCAATAAGAGACTAACATAGTCGGGTAACCATCGAAATAAAACCATTTTTTGTCGGCTGTGAGGGAAGGTCCAGCCTCAACGCCCCAGTAGTTAATGCTGGGGTAATCAAGGAAAGCTCTGGGGCCCCACTCACTTCCAGTCCAGTAAGAAACATAAAGACCACCCGGTCCAGCGAAATACAGCTCTTGTCCATCAGCAGTAATAAAGGGATATCCCTCACCTTGTCCGCTGTTAATATTAGGACCAGGGTTTATTGGCACTTCCCATTGCTCAGCAACACTGTCCCACTCACAATACCAAACATCCCAACCCCCTAATCCCCCGGCTCTGCCAAAGGCTTGAAAAAATAATTTCTTGCCATCCGAGGAAACCGAAGGCTCTATATCGTTCGAACCGGAATTTATATGAGAACCAAGATTTACGGGTATAGACCAGGTTCTGCTGACCGAATCCCAATCGGAATAAAACAAATCGGTGCCTCCATAATTGGGATGCCCATTGGAGGAAAAATAAGCCCTTTTGCCATCGAAAGTTATGAAGAAACTTTCTTCAAAAGCAGGAGTTTCTATGGGCTCACCAACTGGAACCGGATTTTCAAAACAGGTTATCCAATCCGGGGGTGTACCTCCCTTAAAGATATAATTAACCATGTAAACGATGTCCACTATGTTGATTTTACAATCTGCGTTTGGGTCGGCTTGTTCCCCTTCCGGAGGATAAAGTGCCTCTCCGAAGACGATGTTGACGACGTGGATTATGTCAGCTAAATTAACATCACCATCATTATTGGCGTCACCCGGGGTAAAGGCCAATGTACTTGTGTAGAAAACTACTGAAGAAAATAATATCAAAAAAAAAGTAAATAGCATAAAACTACTGCCCCCAAGTTACAACTTTTACTCTTGCTCTAAATGGTAGGCCTCGACTTTATGCCTCAAAGTAGATTCGGGGATATTCAATAAACGGGCGGCGCGGGACTTGACTCCGCCGGTGGCTCGCAGAGCTTCCAAAATCAAATTCTTCTCAAACTCTTCAACTTTCTCCGCCAGTGAAGTCGCCTTGGAATGTCTCTTGGTCAAGCTTTTTAACTTCTCCTGCAGAATATTGAAAACCTTGTCGTCTTTCCAATCAATCAAAACCAGAGTCTTTTTAATCTCATTTTCCAGCTCCCGGATATTTCCGGGCCAATCATATTCCAGAAATCCCTGATAAATATCCTTGTTCTCCAGAAAAGACAGGTCTAAACCGGCTTCCTCCAGGAAATACCCGATCAGGTGCGGGATATCTTCTTTTCTGTCCCTCAAAGGAGGCAGTTTCAGATTCAAACCGCACAACCGGTAATATAAATCTTCTCTGAATTTTCCGTCAGCAATGGCTTTGCCGATTTCTCTATTAGTAGAAGCGATAAATCTGACATCAACCTTTTTCCCCTCATTATCCCCCAGGCGATAAACCTCTTTGGTCTCCAGAACTCTCAACAGTTTGACCTGAATCGATACAGGCGCTTCGGCAATCTCATCCAGATAAAAAGTTCCGCCATCGGCCAATTCAATCAAGCCGGGCTTGTCCTTGTCCGCGCCGGTATAAGCCCCTTTCTGGTAACCAAAAAGCTGGTTCTCCAAAAGAGTCTCCGGAATAGCAGCGCAGTTGACCGCTATAAATCTCTGGCTGGCTCGTTTGCTCTGGAAATGAATGGTCTGGGCCAGAAGGTCCTTGCCGACTCCAGTCTCTCCTTCAATCAGAATGGACAAATCAGTATCCTTGAACTGCTTGACGATGTCAAGTATCTCTTTAATCCTGTGGTTTTTGGTAACGATATTTTCAAAGGTGTAGGTCTGAATGGCTTTCTTGTTCTTGTCCTGCGAGATTTTTCTTTCGATCTGATTTTTCAGGAATAAGCAGGCCTTCAAATCAGTTTCATAACCATTTTCCTTGAAGATTTTCTCCGCTTCCTGTAAGAAAAGCAGGGCTTTGCTCTCTTCCTGCTGTTGATACAGATGGGTGGCCAATTTCAGATAGGTGGTCCCCAAGAAGTAATTTAATTTCAGCTCCCCGAATAAATCCTCGGCTTTGCTCAAGAATTTCAGCTGGGCGAAGTTGTCGATGCACTTCAATTCTCCGGCTGCCAGATAGGTCTTTCCCAGCTCAAAGTTGTTTTTAATTCCTTTAAAAGTTTCCAGGGCTCTGGATAAAAACTTCTGGGCTTTGTCTTCCTCTCGCAGAGCATCATAAATCTGAGCTTTGATCCGGTAGACAGCTCCCTGCTCCAACTGGTCTTCTAACTGTAAGGAAACTTCCAAAGAACTGGAGGCGGCTTTCAGGGCTTTGGTATATTCCCCCTGAGCCAGCTTCAGTTCTGCCAAAAGCCGTTGCCCCTGATTGAATAAATCCCCCTGAGGAGAAATTTTTTCCGCTATTTCCAAAACTTTCTGATAATGAACTTCGGCTTCTAGATATTCTCCTTTGACGAAAGCCAGTTCCCCGGAATATTCATGGTAAATGGCTAATTCGCGGGGTAAATTATTCTTTTCAATTAATTTCAAAGCTTTTTCAAAATAAGTTCGGGCTGAATCCAAATCTCTTTTTTGTAATGCGGCATAACCCAAAGCCAGATAGGCCTTGGAGGTGTTGATTTCGTCATTAAATTTAAGATTGGCTTCCAGATTTAATTTTAAATTATCCTCGGCTCTGCTAATCTCTCCCAGGAGAGTATAAGTTCGGCCCAGATTTCCCAGGATTCTGGATTTCATTTTTAAATCTCCGGAAGGCTGGGTGGCTACCAGAGCTTTTTTCAAATAATTGATGGTCTGCGGATAATCGGACTTCACAAAATATAGGTTGGCTAATTTATTCAGACAATTGGCCATCCCCAGGTGGTCATCGATTCTGCGGTAAGCTGCAATAGCATCGCGCAGTTCAGTCTCCGCCTTAGGGAAGTCACCCTGGGCCTGATAGACAGAGCCCAAGAGATGCTGAACTTCGCCGATGGACTTATTGTCCGAAGAAAAACGGAAAATGTCATAGGCAGCTTTGGCTTCAAAGAGGGCTTCCGGATAGCGGCCCAGATTATACAAAGTCAGAGCGGAAAGATACAGAAATCTCCCTTTCTCTTGCTGAGAGGAGAAACTGACTTTCAAGGTCTCTTGCTCTTTGACTTCAGCCAGAGCTTGAGAGAACTTTTGTTCTCTGACTAATACCTCTATATAATCCAGCTTAGCTTGTAAGCCGGTAACAAAATCTTTACCCATTTTTTAAATTTTTACTGAGCCTTATTATTTAAGGGTTTCACCGGCTTTGGTGCTGCCGTTTTTCTTTACCATCTTGCTAAAATCCAGGATAACCCAGTTATATGGATTGGTAAATATGATATAATACCCATCCATATAGTCGCGGGAATGGCTCTTGAAAATGATGCTTCCACCTTCAGCTTTCTCATCCCAGGTATGCCCAGTACTTTTACTGCTACTTCTATATAGGCGCGGGTCCCCGGATAATGAGATGCTAAAGGAGAACAACAGCAGCAATAAAGCCATCAGGCTCACTTTACTAAATTTTACTCTCATACTCCCTCCCTAAGGCTTTAGGTTTCGAACTTATACCTGCCTTAGATTCAAAAACGGCTTTTGTTCCTAAGCAGGAATTTTCTACAATTATCCACCTATAATCTATTACCTTGAACGGAAAAAGTCAAGTGAAATTTAAGATTTTTTTTGAAATTTTATACAGCCCGACCTGAAATTGGACAGTTCTTGTGAAATTTTTAACAAAGAAGTAGTAAAAAAAACTCCTGCAATACGGATAATCGCAGGAGTTTAAATTTAATTAGTTAAAAAATCTTCACTTAGTCCCAAATTCCAACTTGGAAGCCAGCTCATCCTGTTCCTGCTTTTCCAGAAATCTATTCATCTCCCGGGTGATATGCATGGAGCAGAATTTGGGTCCGCACATGGAGCAGAACTCCGCCTGTTTATGAGCCTGATGAGGGAGTGTTTCATCATGCATTCTGCGGGCGGTCTCCGGGTCTAACGATAGCTCAAACTGTCTGTCCCAGTCAAATTCAAAACGGGCTTTGGAAAGTTTATCATCTCGGTCTCTTGAATTTTTGTATCCCCGAGCCACATCCGCCGCATGAGCGGCTATCCTGTAAGCGATCACCCCTTGTCTAACATCTTCCAATTCCGGCAGGCCCAAATGCTCCTTAGGGGTAACATAACAGAGTAAGCTGGCTCCGTGAAAACCAGCCATGGTAGCCCCGATAGCTGAGGTGATATGGTCATATCCAGGGGCAATATCTGTGACCAGAGGTCCCAAAACATAAAAAGGGGCTTCTTTGCAAATCTCTTGCTCTTTTTTGACATTCATCTCGATCTGGTCTAAGGGAAGATGCCCGGGTCCTTCAATCATTACCTGCACATCTTTTTCCCAAGCCCTTTGGGTCAGCTCTCCCAAGGTTTCCAGCTCGGCAAACTGGGCTTCATCAGATGCGTCTGCCAGACAGCCTGGTCTTAAACCATCCCCTAAGCTCAAAGTCACGTCATACTTCCTGGCAATCTCCAAAATTTTATCGTAATGCTCATACAGGGGATTTTGCTTTTTGTGCTTGGTCATCCACAGGGCTAAAATAGAGCCGCCGCGGGAGACAATTCCGGTAATTCTATTTTTCACCAAGGGGAGATATTCATATAAAACTCCGCAGTGAACCGTCATATAATCCACACCCTGTTTGGCCTGGAGTTCAATTATATCGAGCAGAAGTTCAGGGGTGATATCTTCGATTTTTTTGACTTCGGTCACCACCTGATAAATCGGAACTGTCCCGACCGGGACCGGGCTGGCTTTGATTATGGCTTCCCGGATTTTATTCAAATCTCCTCCGGTGGATAAATCCATCACCGTATCGGCTCCGAATTTGACGGCCAGGTTCAGTTTATGCAGCTCGTTGTCTATATCTGAAGTGACCGCCGAATTCCCGATGTTGGCGTTAATCTTGATGGAAACTTTCTTTCCCACCCCCATGGGCTTCAAGCTGGTGTGATTGATATTGGAGGGAATTATCAATTTACCCAAAGCTATTTCCTGTCTGATTACTTCCGGGTCTTCATTTTCAATTTCCGCTACATATTTCATCTCCTCAGTGATATGGTTTCTTTTGGCATAATACATCTGGGAGATAGTTTTACCGCTAAAACTTCTTTTCAAGAATGTTTTAACATCTGATGAGTCGTTATTCATCTTAGCACGCTCTCTTTTTTAACTTTTTCAGCTTTATTTTTGTGGACCGCAGCCAAAATCTCTTCGGTGTCGGTCACATAGGCAAAACCAAAAGCTGTATTTTTCAAAGTCGCTACATGTAAATCCTCATTGACACTGCCGGTGGCATCCAAAAGGAAAAAGACCCGGTAATCCCGATAATATGCATCCCGAGCGGTTGAATCGCAGCACATATTGGTCATAATTCCGGTAATCACCAAATCTTTGACACCCAGGCAGCGCAAGACGATTTCCAAGTCTGTATTGTAAAAGGCACTATATCTGTGTTTGAAAACAATTTTTTCCTCTGGCAGGGGTTTAATCTCCTCGAAGATTTTGGATTCTTCTGTTCCTTCCAGACAGATTCCCTTCCACCACCAGGACATCATCCCCCCATCCATCTGGGCTGATTTATGGACATGACAGGTATAGATGACAGGCAAGCTGTGGCTCCGGTAAGCCCGTATTAAATCCCTAATATTTTCTACTATGGCTAAGCCACCTTCGGTGAAAGTCAGACTCTCGGGGTTTAAAAAGAATTTCTGCATGTCAATTACCAAAAGGGCAGAATTTTTAGGCTCAAGTTTCATTTGGTGGGTATTATAGGGTTGGATAATCCTTTTCCATTCAGAAATTTTTTCTCTCAGATTTTCTCGGGTTACATAGTAAGCCATTTTACCCCTTTCAGGTTTGCTAATTTGCTTTTCTTAGGATTTCTAATTAAGCTTAGACCAGTGGCAGAGGCCACTGGTCTGCCCACTGCTTTGGAATTTGTAGCGGTGCGATTCATCGCACTCCCACCACATTATCCTCCCCTTTAAGGGGAGGGAAGGGAGGGGTCAGTCGAATTAACCCAACCTCTGCCTTCCCTTGTTCAAAAAACTTCTCAGCTAGGCTTCTACCAGAACTTTTTCGGCTTTTTTGTCTTTGCCTGCAAATCTTTCCCGAATAATCTGGTCGGCAATTTGAGCTGCTTTTCTTCCAGATAGAAGCATGCCACCGAAGGTCGGACCCATTCGTGGAATTCCGTAGAAAGTACAGACCGACATTCCGGAAAGAATTAAACCGGGATGAACTTCACCGGTTTTCTCCACCAGAGTGTCTTCTGATTTTTCCACCCACATAGAGCCGCAGACCTTCTTCATCTGCAGAACTTCTCTGTCCGCTAAGGCCCTGGCAACTACCGCATCATGTCCGGTGGCATCAATCACTAATTTTGATTCAATGGCAATCGGGTCAACACAGGTAATCTGACGGGGCAAAGCCGCTACCGGCGACCAGTTAATCACTGCACCCGCTACGCGGTTGTTCTCTCTTAAAATCACATCTTCCACTCTGGTCATATTCTGAATCTTGACTCCGGCATCACAGGCAGCCGCAATCAGCTTAGAACAGGCATGGGGACCGTCAGCCAAAAATAATCCCGGCTCGACTTCTTTATACGGTACACCGATTTCATCCCAGACCTGATTGGCTGGTTCTCTCACCGTGACACCATTCATTAAATAGCCGCCAATCCAGAAACCTCCCCCGATGTAGTTGTTATTTTCCACCAGTAGAACCTTGTGTCCCTTTTTAGCCAGATCCATTCCGGCTACCAGTCCGCTGGGTCCGGCTCCAACCACGATAACATCCGACTTGATGAAGTTGGAAAGCTGGGCGTAGAAATGGTCCACTATGGCTTTGGTGACCTGGCTTTCTCCTACGGCACTGAATTTAGTCATTTAAGACCTCCTTTGAGTTAAATTTTCCAAATAAACTAAAAACCACACTCCTGAGCTGGATGTGCGGTTGCATCGCAACTTTTTTCCCTACGCTGGCATTATCCAGATCAGGTTCCAAGGGTTTGATCTCAGCCCCGCTTTTCAGCGGGGCACCCCTTTGTTTCAAAATATATACGTATTTATTATTAGTTGTCAAGTGAAAAAAGAAAAGATTTGGCGTCTCAAGATGAATTCACTTGACAAAAACAGAAATTCGCTCTTACTTAGAGTGGAGCAAACGTAATTAAATCAAGGGAGGTGAGTTATGTCAGTAAGAATTTTTATAGAGGCAGTGATAATTGGAATTTTCTGTTTCTCCTCTGCTATTGCCACAAAACCTCAAAAACGATCCCTAAATATGGAGACAGCAATTGTTCAGGATGGCAACTGGGAGGTGGGGAAAGAGAATACAGTTACATTCAAGTTTAAGCCACTGCAGGATGTGCCACGCAAGACCAAGCATCCGGATGAGGCTCAAATATATATAGATTCCGGCTTAGTTCTGGTTTCCGGTTTGCCCAGTTGGTCAGGTTTTCTTGAAAAAGGTAAAGAATATAACATCACTGTGGTCGTAAGACCATCTTACGGAGGGAAGTTCGTATTAGGAGGGGGTGTCGATGCGTCTTTAGCTAAAATTTATACCGATGAGGAACTAAGAAAAATGGAAGAGGAGTACGACAAAAAAATTGAGCAAATTCCAGAGTTTAAGAAGATGGGAATGCGGGGCAAGTTCCCCAAGAAGACCTTCTTTTACCACAATGACATCAGCACTGTGGTCGATGTTCGTGGTGAAATACCTGCACCCGACACAGCCTGGCAGATAATTGATGGTGTAAAATGGAGGAGCGGTCCCTCTTACAGTCCTGTTCCTGTCGACATCGATGGCTTAGCCCCTTTGAAAGTGGATACCCTGAAAAAAATCGAACAAGAAAAATCCAAAGAGACTATCAAACCTGAAAGGTCAGAAAGGTCCGACGGCTTTTTTATAACCGGCAGATTTAGATATGTGAACAATCTTGGAATTATTGAACCTGTTAAGAATTGCCAAGTACTTCTTTATCACAGGGGCATTTTTGATACCACCTGGGTTTTGGATTACCCTGATGTTACCGATGACACCGGAGGATTTATCTTAATTACTGGTTTCCCCAAAGTCAAGCTTGAATTTCGTAGCTTTAATGGAGCAGGAATAAAGGCAGTAGGACTAATTTTTAAGACTGACGGACATTTGGACGGGGGGGACCCTAGAAACTTTCATGTCTGGACGGTTACCCCGGACAGTTTAACTGGCGATACTCAAGTCCCGGATGTCCTGACCACTATTACCAACCCTGACATCGCAGGGGCATTTAGATTGGCAAACAACATATTAACGGGGTATAATTATGCTTATGCAGTAAATGTAGATAGTGCCCCTTCATTAGTACATGTCTATTGGGACCCCGTTGATGCTTCCGTTATTACAAGTTATGGCGGATTTACTATAGGAGGTAAAGCGGGAATCATAATACAGGGTAGATTAGTAGCCCCGCTAGGTTCCGGGAGAGATGAATGGGACCGTGAAGTTGTATTGCACGAATACGGTCACTTTATAATGGATGAGTTTGCAGAAAGAGCAGATGGCACGTTTGGTCCACATGTCTATCATGCTCCTCCCTCTCAACCAAACCAGATAGATGGCCGACTGGCTTACTTTGAAGGCTGGGCTCATTTCTTTCAAGCAGCTGTCTGGGGTGTGCCGACCTTAGAGGATAGAAATAACAATAACGTCTTAATTATAAAAATTGACTTAGAAAGACCAGAGCCTGACGTTCCTTATATTGATTCTTTAGATTTTGATGACAAAGAACAATTAGTCCCTTCAGAGACCCAACCTGTATATTTTGCCTACGATGTCGAAGGTTCTGTTACCGAAACCCTCTGGGATATTTTCGATTTATCAAACGATGATAATTATTTTATAGGACCAAACTTATATGGCCACAACAACGACCATAACCAAAATGATTCTTGGCGGGGTATAACAGCCATCTGGAACGTCTTCCGGAACTACGACCCCGCCCCCGCTGATCCCGGACATAACAATGTCTGGGATTTTTTTGAATTCATCAGAGGCTGGGGAGCTCGCGGTTATCCCATCATTGGACATTTTGCCGATATTTGCAACTCCCACGGCCTTTATATCAAAAGAGGAGATGCTAATTTTGATACCAAAATCCTGCTACCGGATATAGTTTACTTAACCGCTTATATTTTTAACAATGGCCCAGCACCTTTGACAGTCTGCAATGGGGATGCTACTAATGATGGTATTATAAACTTACCAGATGTAATCCATTTGGTAAATTATGTTTTCAAAGCTGGACCAGCTCCCAATCCCCCGCTTTGTTGACTTACTTTACTATAGCTTGTTGCTCTATATTTTTTGATTTCTTCTTAAAGTCAATTGAGAATTCAGTTGACTTTATGGGCTTTCAGACGTATAATTAGGCAGTAAATCAAGGAGAAAGTATGGCTAAAAAACAGTCTTTTGCCGACAAGGTCAAGAAAACCAAAAACGTGGTTATCTGTCCCAAATGCCAGGGACCCAAACAGCCCATAATGTATATCAAGTCCGAAAAAACATCGGTGGATTCCTGGAGATTCAGACAGGGTTTGGTGCAGGTCTGTAAATGTAACCACTCCCAGATATACAAATAATAATTTGAGTCAGCTCGGCTGAATAAATCTCCCCCCTGCTTAGCTAAGGGGGATTTTTATTTGGAGAGGATTTGACAATTCAGGTCTTTAAATTTATCCTACCTAAAGTATGACTGTGGATTTCAAAAACAAAATCGAGAAGGATTTCCAGCCCTTTGTGATTAAGCCCGGGAGGTATATCGGGAATGAGTGGGGTGTGATTAAAAAAGCGGGTGAAGGGAAATGCAGTCTGGCTTTGGCTTATCCGGCTATATATGATTTCGGAGTATCCAATTCCGAATTGAACTACCTGTATCATGTTATAAATCAAAATCTGGATTGGGTAGCCGAAAGAGTTTTTTTGCCGGCTAAGGATGCCGAGAAGGTTTTGAGGACAGAAAAACTCCCCCTATTCTCGATGGAGAATTTTACTCCGTTAAAAGAATTTGATGTCCTCCTTTTCATTTTGACTGATGAGCTTAAATACCCCTCTGTTTTAAATATGCTGGATTTGGCTGAAATACCAATCTATGCGAAAGAACGAGAAAATAAGTATCCGCTTATAGCAGGTTATGGTAAATCTGCACTGAACCCGGAACCTGTGGCTGATTTTTTTGACTTTTTTATTCTGGGAGATGATGAAGAAATCATAAACAAAACTTTAAATAGATGTGAAAGGGCTAAAACAGAAGATGTGTCAAAGGGAAATTTATTGGTAAGCTTAAGTCAAAGGGCGAGTATTTATGTGCCGAGTTTTTATGAAATTAAAAATTGTGATAAAAGCCCCAAACCTAAATCAAAAGAGGTTCCTGGTTCTGTTTCGGTAATGTTTTCCGAAAACCTGAAAAATTATTCTGAAAAAAAAATTGTTCCTTTAGTGGAGACTGAAGGGAATGGTCTGTCGATTACGGCCGGTAAGGGAGAAGAAACAGTGAAACAGATTCAAAACGGCCTGGAAAATTCCGGTGACCAGGAAGTTTTAATCCGAGTTCCGCAAGATTATGAAAACTTTTCTTCCTTGCTAAGAACTTTGTGGGAAAAATTTGCCAATAAGAGGGTTTCTTTCTTTTTTCCTGATTTAAACCCACTGCTTTTAACACCGGAGGTTATCAAACTCTTAGCTGAACAGAAAAGAGCCAGCATTTCTCTGGCCACTCTGGGAATTTCGGACAGATTAAGGAATTTTTTGAATCAGAAAATTACCTCAGAACAACTTTTGGCAATAATAGATAATATCTATCAATATCAGTTCAAAGGTCTGAAGCTATCCCTTTATTTAGGGGTTCCGCATGAGACAGAGCAGGATATAGAAGAGCTGGAAAAATTTTTGGCAGAGGTCAATAAAATCAATAAAAAAAGTCAGAATGACATAAATCTGGCGGTGAGTTTTAAAATTTTTCTCCCCTTACCGAATACCCAATGGCAGTGGGATAAACTGGAGGATTTGGAAAATTTAAGAGCCAAAATTTCCTATTTGAAACTTAATTTGAATTTCAGAAATATGAGAATAAATTTTCCGGATGAAGAAAAGGTTTTTTTGCGAGGAATTCTGGCACGAGGAGATAGAAAACTTGCTCCGGTAATTCATAAAGTTTGGGGGGAAGGGCTAAAATCTGAATCAGAAGAAAACATTTTCAATTTCTCTGACTGGCAAAAAACTTTTCAGGAAAACTGTCTCAAAATGGTAGATTACTCTTCTGCTAAAAATCACCATGATATTTTGGCCTGGGAGCATATTCAGGTGAAAGACAAACAAAAATTGATCCAGGCCAGATTAGAAGTGGATGAGAGGTTAAAAACTCCTATTGAGACTTGTTTTGAGAAACCTTCTCCGGCGGTTGAAAGTCTGGAAAGCCCGGAGACTGATGCCTACGGGCGGAAAAGAAAAATTGTGCAGAAAAAAACGGCCACCAGTCTGGTCAACAGTAAAGTAAGATTGCAGTGGAGTAAATCCGAAGAAGTAAGATTCACTTCTCATCTGGATGTTATCAGAATGTTTGAGAAAACCTTTCGCAAAGCCAAAATCCCGCTGGAATACAGTCAGGGATTTCACCCTCATCAAAAGGTCTCCTTCGGACCACCTCTGCCGATCGGGTTTGTCAGCAGCGCAGAATATTTGGATTTGCAATTAGAAACTCCTTTTAAAGAAGATTTTTTGCTGAAATTAAATTCCAGTTTACCGCCAGGGTTTGAATTTTTACAAGCCAAAGTCATTCTGGGAAAAACTGTTTCTTTATCAGAAAGTATCAATCTGGCCTCCTATGAAGTGGAATTGCCTTTTTTTTCGGAACAAATTAAAGACCAAATCTCTTACGTTTTAGAGAGAAAAGATTTAATTGCAAACAGAGTTAAAAAAGAAAGTACTCAGGAATTGGATATCAGGCCGTTTATTGTATCTCTGGAAGCTGAAAAAATCAATGCCGAAAAAACTGATTTGAAAATGCTTTTGGTTTTAACACCTCTGGGGTATGCCCGTCCGCAGGAAGTTCTGCAGTATGGTCTGGGGCTGGGCGAAAAAGAGATTTCGCGACTTCCGATTAAAAGAACCGGCTTATATTGTAAAAAAGAAGACAAACTTTTGACACCCATGGAACTGGTTTATTAAAATGCAGACCAAGAATTTATCCGCCAAAACCAAAACTTCCCCCAAAAAGTATAACTCCAGAGAAATTTCTTTGAGAATTTTATACGGAATAGAAGAGGAAGGGCTCCAGGCCTCAGACGGGATTGATTTTTACTGCGGTGAAAACAAAACTTCCAATTTAGACAGACGCTTCATCACCGAACTTGTCAACGGAACCACCAAATTGAGAAGAAGAATCGATTTCGGGATTCAGGTTTTCTTGAAAGAAAAATTGGAAAAATTAACCCCCTGGATAAGAAATATTTTAAGAATGGGAATATACCAGGTCGACTATATGGATAAAGTGCCGGAATCCGCCGCAGTGAACGAGTCGGTAAAATTAGCCAAGAAATATGGCCACACCGGAACAGCCGGTCTGGTCAATGCGGTTCTAAGAAACTATATCCGTGAAAAAGAAAAAATCCAGATTCCCAGAGAGGATCCGGTGGAATTTTTGGGAATATTCTATTCATTTCCGGATTGGATGATAGAAAAATGGCTTTCTGAATACGGAGAAGAAAACACCATCAAATTATGCGGCTATTTTAATGCCAGACCCAAAATTTCTTTCCGGGTTAATCTGTTAAAAACCGAGCCGGATACGGTAGAGAAAAAATTAAAAACAGAAAAAATTGAGTATCAAAAAAGCCGGTGGCTGGAGAATTTTTACAGTTTTTCATCTACGGTTGATTTGGACATTCTGGATATTCTGAATCAGGGGTTGATCTATATTCAGGATGAGAGCACGGCTTGGCCGGTTTTGCTTTTGAACCCTAAGCCGGGCGAGACCGTTTTGGATTTGTGCGCGGCTCCCGGAGGAAAAACTATTTTTATGGCCGAGAAAATGCAGAATAAAGGAAAAATTATTGCTCTGGACAAAAGTTTGAATAAATTGAAGCTTATTTCCGAAAACTGCCAGAGATTGGGAGTAAAAATCGTAGAAACTAAAATGGGTGACGGAACCGATTTCAAAACCGAGCCGGTGGATAAAATTCTAATAGACGCACCCTGCTCCGGCTTGGGGGTTCTGGAAAGAAACGCAGAAGCCAGATGGCTGAAACAGGAAAAAGATTTAAAAAGATTGAGTCAGTTACAATTGGAATTATTGAATAACGCCAAAGACCTGCTCAAAAAAGGGGGTATCATGGTTTACAGCACCTGCAGTCCGGCTAAGGAGGAAAATGAAATGGTGATTGAAAAATTTTTGCAGGAGAATGAAAATGTCAGTTTAAGGGATGCTTCGGAATTTGTAAATCCCGAATTGACGGAAAATAAATTTGTGAAAACTCATCCTTTTTTGCATAATACAGACGGCTCCTTTGCCGCTAAATTAAAAAAAGATGGCTAATATAGACAAAAATTTCTTGGAGGAGTTGGGCAAATATCTGTGGGGCTCGCTGAAGAATCATTACAGCCAACATAAAAGATTCTGGAGCAAATTCTTTAAAATAAGCCTGGCACTATTTTTCGTCGTGATTCTGACGGACCGGGTGGTGATGCCCATCATCGTCAAGCATGCCTGGGATATCAAAGTTCCGGAGGTGGTCGGCTTGACGGTCGAGCAGGCCCAAGCCAAATTGAAAAAAGCGGATTTAGGGTTAAAAATAGTCTCTCAAATTTATAATCCCTCTCAACCGGAAGGCATTATTTTGTCCCAGATGCCGGAGCCTCACTCCAAAGTAAAAAGAAACCGGGCGGTCCGGGTCCAGATCTCAAAAGAAGCGGATATGACCTATGTCCCGGAATTAAGCGGTGTTTCTTTGAGGCAGGCCGAAATCAGCTTGGCTGACTGGGGATTGACCGTAGGGGAGCTGGCCTGGCAGTATGCGGACAGTCTGCCGGATAATTTTGTGGTGGCCACTTTGCCGGAGGTGGGGACCCGGGTCCCTTATGGAACGGCCATCAATCTGATAGTCAATAAATCTCCGGCCTCGGATTCAATTGAAGTTCCCGATGTGGTAGGGAAATATATGGATGAAGGGGTTAAGATACTTAGTGATGCCGGGCTGAAATTAAAGGAGATTAAGATGAAAGAGGAAAAAGAGCAGATTCCGGGGATTATCCTCAAGCAGTCCTTAGAGCCGGATACCAAAGTCCTGCGTGATACCGAGATTGAAATCGAAGTCAGTAAAAGTGAATAATCGATGGTTCGATTAACACTCACCATACATGAAATCTAAAATAAAAATCGCCCCCTCGATTCTATCTTCTGATTTTAGAAAGTTATATGATGAAATTAAAAAAGTCGAAAAAGCCGGGGCAGACTGGATTCATTGTGATGTGATGGACGGGCATTTTGTGGATAATCTGACTTTCGGTCCGGTGGTGGTTGAAGCTATAAATCGCGCCACCCGTCTCCCTTTGGATGTCCATCTGATGATTGAAAATCCTCTGAAATATATCAAAGAGTTCGCCCAAGCCGGTGCGGATATTCTTACCGTGCATGTTGAGGCATGTCGAAATTTGAGGCAGGTTATTTCCAAGATTAAAAATTTGGGGATGAAAGCGGGTTGTTCTTTGCGACCAAAAACTCCTTTGGCTAAAGTAAAACCATATCTGAAAGATTTGGATTTGCTTTTGATTATGTCTGTTAATCCGGGATTTGCCGGGCAGAGTTTTATTTCTTCGGTTTTGCCTAAGGTTAAAGAAGCGAAAAAGTTGAAGCAGGAAAAAAAATATAAATATTATATTGAAATTGATGGAGGGATTAATCCGAAAACGGCGAAATTGGCTAAAAAAGCCGGGGCGGAGGTTTTGGTGGCGGCTTCGGCTATATTTAAAGCTAAAGATTATCGAAGAGCTATTAAAGAACTACGAGAAGCTTGATTTTATTGGGGAAAAACACACTTGAAAACGCTTTATCTGTTCATTGACGAGTCTGGTAATTTTGACTTCAGCCCAGGTGAACCAAGTTTTTTATCCTCACAGTCCTGAGCACAATAAGTCCTTTTGACATCAGCACTCCTCTGTTAAGGCTTCGGTATGATTTGCTACTAAATTATGCTTGTGGGTCTAGTATGGAAGAAAGGGGATATTTTCATGCTTCGGAGGATGCACAGAATGTACGAAATAATGTTTTTTTAATAATCTCGAAAATGGATTACGCAATGAGAGTGGATTCAATTATTGCGCAAAAAAGCAAAGCAAATCCAACTTTTCACCAGCAACCACTGGAATTTTATAACGTGCTTGGTGAAGCATTACTCAAATATGCTTTTACGAGAGCTATGTGGCAGGACTATGACCATGTTGTAGTAGTGTTCAGTAGCTTATTCGACAGAAAGAAACGGGGTATTGTCAAGCAAGCTTTTAAATCTCTTATAAAACAGTATGCAAAAGTTCCTTTTGCACTTTACTTTCATGATTCAAAGTTTGACCTTTGTAATCAAGCCGCTGATTACTTTGGGTGGGCTATTTATCGTAAATGGGAATCGGCTGATAATCGGTCACATGTTCTGGTGCAACATCTTATAAAATCGGAATTTGCAATCTTTGAGAAAGGAGACACTGAATTTCATGAGTATAAAAAGTGACCTCCTCAACTACCCCGATTTCGGGCAGAGCCCAGGGGCTCTTGTCATTGAGGAGGAACGTTTCTATTATATATACGGCAGTAAAACAAAATTGTCAAGTGGTTTTTTTCAAATTAAACACTACCAAGATTTTCCCTAAAATAGGGAGGAGGACTAAAATGGAAAAAAGATTTAAGCTTTGGTTGATGGTTTTAATTGTAGTAAGTTTAATTTATCTAGCCCTGACAAATCGTTACGGTATTTACTCGGTTGGTCAGGGAGTTGTAATAAAACACGATAAATGGACAGGAAAAACTCAAATGTCCCTTGGGCTTCAGGGTTTTAGGAATATCGAAGACTATCAAGAACAAAAATAGTCAAATTAAGACACTGCCTAAGCGTAATTTAACTTGCCAAACCCGATATATTTGTTATATTGGTATGCTAAACCAGCACATTTATGTTTACTGAATTAAGTTCAAAATTTGATAAGATTTTCAACAAACTCCGGGGGTATGCCCGGCTTTCGGAATCTAATATAAAGGAAGCCCTCAAAGAGGTAAAAGTTGCCCTTCTGGAAGCAGACGTCAACTACAAAGTAGTCAAAGATTTCATCTCTTCCATTGAGCAGAAATCCTTAGGCCAGGAGACCTTCAAAGGAGTAAAGCCGGGGCAGTTATTAATTAAATTGGTTTATGATGAACTGGTGGAGCTTTTAGGGAAGGAAAACAAACCTCTAAGATTCTCCGGCACCGAACCCACAGTTTTCATGTTAACCGGTCTGCAGGGTTCGGGAAAAACCACCACCTGCGGAAAGATAGCCAAGTTTTATGAAAAAAAGGGAAAAAGGCCATTGCTTGTGGCAGCTGATATTTACCGCCCCGCAGCCATTGAGCAGCTAAAAATTTTAGGCAAGAATCTGAAGATTCCAACTTTCAGCCAGGATGCCAAGCCGCTCAAAATCTGCCGGGAAGCTTTTGAGCATGCCAAACAAAATGGTTTTGATTTAGTTATAATTGATACAGCCGGAAGATTACATATAGATGAAGCGTTGATGAAAGAGTTGGCTGAAATTAAATCGGAGTTAAAACCGCAAGAAGTGTTGTTAGTCGTGGACGGAATGACGGGGCAGGATGCAGTCAATATCGCTGCCAGCTTTGAGCAGAAAGTCGGCATTGACGGGGTCATCTTGACCAAAATGGATGGTGATACCAGAGGTGGAGCGGCTTTGTCCATCCGGGCCGTATCCGGCAAGCCCATAAAATTTATCGGAGTGGGTGAAAAAACAGATGCCTTAGAGCTGTTTTACCCGGAAAGAATAGCTTCCCGCATTCTGGGAATGGGGGATGTAGTCTCTCTGGTGGAAAAAGCTCAAGAATCAATCAAGATTGAAGAAGCTGAAAAATTAGAGAAAAAATTAAAAGGTGAAAGATTCACTCTGGAAGATTTTTACGACCAGCTGCAACAAATTAAGAGGATGGGTCCTTTGGAATCCGTATTAGGTATGGTCCCGGGAATGGGGAAATTCAAAGGGATGGAAATGGACGAAAAAGCGCTTACCAAAGTGGAAGCGATTATATGCTCCATGACCAAAAAAGAGAAAGTAAGTCCCAATATAATAGACGGCAGCCGAAGAAAGCGAATAGCTTCGGGGAGCGGAACTTCCATTCAGGATGTCAACAAAGTTTTAAAGCAGTTTGCCATGATGGAGAAGATGGTCAAAAATTTCCAGAAAATGGACTTGAAAAAAATATCAAAAATGTTTTCATTAGTCAACTATAGTCAATAGTCAAAGATACTCAATGATAGCTCTAATCTTTGACTATCGTTGAGTATAATGCTATAGTTGACCATTATTGACTATTAACTAAGGAGGAATACACAGAATATGCCTGTTACCATACGCTTGAGAAGAATGGGTGCCAACAAAAGGGCTTTCTACCGCTTTGCGGTAGCCGATTCCCGCATGCCCCGGGACGGCAGGTTCATTGAATTTATTGGGCACTATCATCCCATTTACCAGCCGGCCCAGGTGGAGCTCAAAGAAGACAAAGTCTTCGGCTGGCTCAAAAAAGGAGCCCAAATGTCCGGAACCGTGGAATCGATTTTCCGCAACATCGGGCTTTTGAGAAAATGGGAAGCCCTCAAAAAAGGAGAGGACGTTTCGTCCCTCACAATAGCTAAACAATTACCCGAAAGAGCACGTAAAAAGAGAAGAAAAGCTAAAGACAAGACAGTGGCTGAAGTTAAACCAGAAGCTGAAGCTAAAACTTAAACTGAACCTGCAACAGGTTAAAACCCCGCCTTCAATATGACGGGAAAAAGGAGGATATATGAGAATGCTCATCGAAACCATTGTCAAAGAGCTGGTGGATAATCCGAGCCAAGTTCAGGTAACCGAAGTGCAAGGGGAAAAGACCACGGTCTACGAATTGCGCGTGGGCCAGGGAGACTTGGGTAAGGTGATCGGGAAAAAAGGAAACACAGCCCGCTCCATCCGGACTTTGCTGACTGCCGCTTCCGCCAAAAAGGGTAAACGAGCAGTGCTCGAGATTTTGGAATAACCTTAGCTTGTTTGTTCCGAATCGTCAGAGTAATAGGGTCAGCTTAGGGATTATCAGCAAGACCCGAGGTTTAAAAGGGGAAGTTGTAGTTACACCGTTAGCCACGAGCCCAAAAACCCTGTTGACCATAAGAGAGGTTTTTCTTTTGCCGGAAAAACCTCCTTTTATAATCGAAAAGGTCAGGCAATTCAAAAACAAGGTTCTTTTGAAATTAAAAGGAATTGATACCCCGGAACAGGCTCAAAGTTTGGTGGGAAAATACCTGGAGGTTGAAAAGGAATCCCTGGCTAAACTCAAGGCGGATGAATATTACATCTTCGATTTAATCGGGCTGGAAGTGGAAACGGAAGATAAACAATACTTAGGTAAGGTAAAAGAAATTATTGAAAATCTAGCCAACGCTATAATTTGGGTGGAATCTGAAGAGAAAACTTATTATATTCCAGCCACCAAAGAGGCGGTCTTGAAAGTGGACTTAGAGAACAAAAAAATAACAATAAACTTTAATTTAGCCGTAGAAGAATAAAATGAGAATCGATGTCCTGACCATATTTCCCAATGTAATTTCTGCGGTCATCGGGGAAAGTTTGATTAAGAAAGCCCGGGAGAAAAATTTGGTGGAATTTAAAATCTGGGATATCCGGGAATTTACCACCGACAAGCATAATACCGTAGATGATACTCCCTTCGGCGGCGGAGGAGGAATGGTGATGAAAGTAGAGCCGCTAGCCGGAGCTTTGGAAAAAGTCTTGAGCCAGCTTCCCGGCAAGAAGAAAATTATTTTGACTTCCGCCAGCGGCAAGAAATTTGACCAAAAAATGGCGCAAGAATTTTCCCAGGAAGAAAATTTAATTATTATCTGCGGACATTATGCCGGGGTGGATGAAAGGTTAAAAAACCTGTTCGAGCTGGAAGAAGTTTCCATCGGGGATTTTGTTTTGACCGGCGGGGAATTACCGGCTTTAGTTGTAATCGATGCAGTGGTCCGTTTAATTCCCGGTGTCTTGGGAAATTTTCAGTCCGCTGAAAATGATTCCTTCTACAGCGGAATTTTGGGCTTTCCCCAGTATACCCGCCCGCAAACTTTCAAAAATTTGGAAGTCCCGGAAATTCTTATTTCAGGGGACCATGAAAAAGTTCGTATCTGGAGAAGAAAAGAGGCCTTAAGAAAAACTTTTTTGAATCGGCCGGATTTATTAGAAAAAGCTACGCTTTCAGACGAGGATAAAAAAATCTTAAGCCAGATTAAAAACGGATAGGTCAAGCCAAGCCAAGCTTGACCATAGTCAATACTCAAGGATAGTCAACAATAATAATATCCTTGAGCATTGTTGACTATAATGGTCTATTGTTGACCATCCCTTACTTTCATAGGACAGGAGGATTAGACAGTCATGGATTTAATAGCGGCAGTAGAAGCCAAATACAAAAAGTCGAAGCTCCCGGATTTCAGACCGGGAGACACGGTCAGTGTGCAGGTGAAAATCAAAGAAGGGGATAAAGAAAGACTCCAGACCTTCGAAGGAGTGGTGATTCAAAGACGAGGTTCCGGCATTGGGGCCACCTTTACCGTTCGTAAAGTCACGGCCGGAGTGGGTGTGGAAAGAATTTTTCCTTTGCACTCTCCCAACCTATCCAAGATAGAATTACTCAAAGAAGGTAAGGTCAAAAGGGCCAAGCTCTATTATTTACGAGGGTTGAAAGGGAAATCTGCCCGCATCAAGGAGAAGATGGAGAAATTTGGCTTGGAGGAAATCAAAGAGGAAGCTCCTTTGGAGACCGATGTCTCAAATAAGCCCGAGCCCAGCGAAAAAAGCCAAACCTAAAGATTGGCTTTTTTTTGAATCGGATTTATCCCAAAAAGGATTTCGCCATATTGCCGGAGTAGATGAAGTCGGCCGGGGTCCCTGGGCCGGACCGGTGGTGGCGGCGGCAGTGATTTTTCCTCCCAAAATACTCCTGCCTGATATCAACGACTCCAAAAAATTAAACTCTCTCCAGAGAGAAAAACTTTTTAAGCAGATTAAAAAGAAGGCTGTAAGCATAGGTGTGGGAATAGCTGAAGTGGGGGATATCAATCAGCTCAATATTTTGAAAGCTTCGTTAAAGGCCATGCATCAAGCTCTGCTTAACCTGAAAATCTCACCAGGGTTTGTGCTGGTGGACGGAAGAGAAAAAATTCCGCATCTTAAAATTCCCCAGACGCCGATTGTCAAAGGGGACTCCAAGTCTCAATCCATAGCAGCTGCTTCCATTATCGCCAAAGTCACCCGGGATAAAATAATGCAGGTTTTACATAAACAGTTTCCGGAATTCGGTTTTGACCGGCATAAGGGGTATGGCACTAAAAAACACCAAGAAGCCCTGAAAAAATTTGGCCCCACTCCTCTGCATCGTCTGGGATATGCTCCGGTGAAGCTTTCTTATATGAAGTCCAAAGAGTACGGGTTAGGTCTATGATTTCTAAAACAAAACTGGGGAACAAAGGAGAGAAGCTGGCGGCTGATTTTTTGAAAAATTCGGGCATGCAGATTTTAGATAAAAATTTTCGCTATGGGCATAAGGAGATTGATATTATTGCTAAAGATAAGGATACTATCGTCTTCGTGGAAGTGAGAGCCAGAAAGTCAACTAAGTTCGGTTCTGCTGAAGAATCGGTGACTTCCAGAAAGCAAAAGCTGCTGATTGAGGCGGCTAATTTTTTTATCAGTAAAAATCAGCTGGACTGCGAGGGGTTTCGTTTTGATGTGGTGGCGATTGATATGAAAGCCGGGCCCAAGATTCTGCATATCAAGAACGCTTTTACGGCGTAGGTTTCTGGACTTCTTTTAATTTTTCTTCCAACTTTCGATTGATTTTCTTCCAGATGTCTACCCATTTTTCGGGCTGGTCCTGGTATTTCCGGTGGAATCTCTGGAATTCTTTTTCGGTTACTTTGTATTGTTTGAAGAGCTTTTCTTTTTCTTGGTTAAAGGTTTCCGGGTTGCCGGCGTATTGTTGGGATAAAATTGAGAGCGAAACGTAGATTTCGACGAATTGGGAATCGGACAGGGAGTTGGCTGGTTTGGAGAGGAAGATGTATAAAAGGATTAGTAATATGACTGCTAAAATTATGAATATAATTATTTTTTTCATGTTTTTTTCTAAATTGGGCTTGACGGGAAGGTAAAGGAGTGATTATTTAATGTCAAGAATAAAGTAGGGCTCGATGTTCGAAAAAAGAAATCTCAGAGGGAGTGCAGTTATTATACCTTTAACCCTTTCCATTTTTTTCTGTAGTTTAACCATTGTTTCTGGGAATCAAGCTATAACTGAACGGGATTTGGAACAGTATAAAAAGGTAATAGAAGTTAATCCTAAGGATTACGAGGCTTATTACAATTGGGGAATGGCTTTAAGTAGTTTAGGTCGGCATGAGGAGGCAGTAGATAAGTATCAAGAGGCAGTGAATATTAATCCTACGTATGCAGATGCTTATAAAGATTGGGGAGTCGCTTTAGATAAATTAGATAAGCATCAGGAGGCGATAGAGAAATACAGGAAGGCGGTGGAGATTAATCCTAAGTATGCGGGGGCTTATTCCAATTGGGGAGTGGCGTTAGCTAATTTAGGTAGGTATGAGGAGGCGATAGGAAAGTTCAAGAAGGCAATAAAGATTAATTCTAAGCAATATGGAGCCTATTTTAATTGGGGAGAGGCTTTAGGGAAATTAGGTAGATATCGGGAGGCAATAGAGAAATACAAGAAGGCGGTGGAGATTAATCCTAAGGTTGATATGGCTTATTTTCGTTGGGGATTGTTTTTGTGTAAATTGGGTAGGAATGAGGAGGCGATAGAGAAATTTAAGAAAGCGACTGAACTTAACAACAATCAAGCTGACGCCTATTACGGTTGGGGAGTGGTTTTATCTAATTTAGGTCGTTATAAGGAGGCGATAGAGAAGTATAAGAAGGCGGCGGAGATTAATCCTGAGAATTACATGGGTTACTTCTATTGGGGGGTGGCTTTAGGTCGGCATGAAGAGCTGATAGAGCATTTTAGGAAGGCACTGGAGATTAATCCAAAGGATGCAGAGGCTTGTTACTATTGGGCTTTAGTTCTTGAGGATTTGGGAAAAAAAGAAGAAGCCAAGGAAAAACTTAACATTGCTAAAAAGTTATTTGAAGAACAAGGACGAAGGGAAGATTTAGAAAAAATAGAGGTCCTTTTAAAAGAATTCAAAGCTAAGAGGTAATTTTCACCTCCGGCAGCCTTGGCTCCACCAAGATAGTTTTCTTCCTCTCCACAATCGCGGTCCCGGTTTTTTCCTGTCCAAAAATGGCTTGACAGGAAGGTAAAGGAGTGGTTATTTAATGTCAAGGGAGAAATAGAAATTATGTTGAAACCATATCGTGGACTGATTGCAGTGTTTATTGTTTTTCTTCTTGTTTCTGTTGTTCACTTCCTTTGGGAAAAATCATATTTAAGACCAAATAGCAGATATAAAGAGATTACCGAGAAGTATACCAAACTGGTTAGGGAAAATCCTGAAAATGCGGAGACTTATTTTAAATGGGGAGAGGAGTTAGAGAATATAAGCAAGTATGAAGAAGCAATTGAGAAGTATAAAAGAACAGCCAAAATCAATCCTAAAAATTTCGAGGCGTATCGCAGTTGGGGATATCTTTTACTGAATTTGGCAAGATATGAAGAAGCAATGGATATTTATAAGAGAGCAGTAGAAATAAATCCCTCTTTAGATAGGCTTTATCAAAATTGGGCTGTCGCTTTAGAAGGTTTAGGCAGATATGAAGATACAATAGATAGGCATAAGAAAGCGTTACAACTTAATCCCGAAGATGATTATAACTCTGTTAGCTTGGGGTTAGCGTTGGGTAATCTGGGTCAATATGAACCAGCTAAGAAACAATTTGAGAATGCAATTAAAATTAACCCTAAAAATGATAAAACCTATTTGTATCTGGCCTTAACTTTAAATAGGCTAGCTCTTTACAACGAAGAAATAGAAAATTATCGGAAGGCAGCAGAAATAAATCCAGAAAATGAGGGTATATACTATTATTGGGCATTGACTTTAATAGATCTAGGTCGACATGAAGAAGCGTTTGAGAAATTCCAGAAAGCAGTTGAAATTAATCCTAAATCTGTTAGAACTTATGAATCGTGGGCTGCTAGTCTTGAAAAATTAGGTCGCTATGAAGAAGCTGCAGATAAATATGAGAAGCTGGTGAAAATTAATCCCAAAGAGTATAAACTTTACCTGGATTGGGCTTATTGTGTGAAAAAATTAGACAAGCATCGAGCGGCCGTGCATATTTACAAAAAAGCAAAGGAAATTAGACCGGATTCTCCCGAGCTTTATAGTTTGTTGGCTTCTTCTTTAGTAGAAATAAACAAGATTGATGAAGCCAAGGAAGAATATGGTAAAGCACGAGAATTATTTATAAAGCAAGGAAGAGAAGAAGCAGCAAAAACAATAGATGAATTATTGAAATTATTGGTTAGTAAACGTTAGTTTTCTCCGGCAACTTTGGCTCCACCAAGATAGTTTTCTTCCTCTCCACAATCGCGGTCCCGCTCTTTCCTTTCCTGGGCTTTTTCACAAACTTGGCCTCGGTATACAAAACCTCCACTTTCTTAGAGCCCTTAGCTTTGCTATAATATGCGGCAATCTTGGCGGTTTCCACAATAGTATTATTAGGAGGTAGCTGTTTCCGATTCTCTCTTACCAACACCACATGCGCTCCCGCCGCAGTATGAGCATGAAACCAGAAATCATGCGGCCTGGCATATCTAAACGACAAATACTCATTTTCCTTGCTGTTCCTTCCCACCAAAACTTTCCAACCATCGGATGTAAAAAATTCCCGGAACAAAGTTTTCTTCTGTTTCTTTGATTTTTCTTTTTTAGTTTCTTTTCTAGCCATTAACTTTTTCTTAATTAAAACTTCCTTAATTTTTTCCAAATCCCCCAAATTCTCTGCTCTTTCTGCCTGATTCTTCAGCTCCTCAAAAATTTTAATTTCCGCTTCTGTCTGATGTAATCTTTTCTCAATCACCTGCAGGGCGGTTTTGGCTTTGCGGAATTTTCGGTAATAATTGTCCGCATTTTTGGCCGGCGAGCGCTCCGGGTCTAATGGTATCTCTATTTCCGGAGAATCAGGGTCAAATACATCTGCAACTTTCAGGGACGGCTGCCCTCTTTGAATTTTATCCAGACCGATAGTCAATAAATCCCCGAACTTTTTGAATTTCTCATAATCCTGATTTTCTTTTAATTCTGCCTGTAGATTATTGGCTCGAGCTTCCAGTTTTTTCAGCTGTGAATTTAGAATCTGCAATATCTGCTTTTTAAGATTTTCTTTTTCTGCCTGCGTGAATTTAATCCTGAAATAATCGCTTACGGCATCAGCCACCGAATCGGATTTAATTTTATTTGCTGTCGGAACCGACTTCAGGTCTAAAACAGAAACGGCTGTTTTTTGCTGTTCTTCATCAAGGATGACGATAGGATAAAATTTACGCTCTTTTATCTTAGCAAAAATATCACTGAAATGGTTCCATAAACTTTCCAATTGACTGTCGCTTAACTTTTCTGACACGGATTCCTTCAGCCCGGATAAAAATAAAATTTCTCCGGCTAAAAATTTATCCACCCCCAAAAAAGTTTTGCTCAAAAGCTCTAACAAATTTTGATTGGGATTTGACAGGATTATCTGCTTGAATTCAGATGCAGAAATCAAAAAAGGATTTTTTTGTGGGGGGGGTGGGGGTAGTTTATAAGTATAATCCGGGAGCAGGGTTCTCTGTGAACCTTCCTTGATCTCTGCTTTTTTTAAAACATCTATGATTTTGGAATCGGAATGATTTACTAAAATCAGATTGCTGTTTCTGCCGGTTAATTCTAAATATAATTCGTATTCCGAAACCTTCTCACCTGATTTGACACATGACAATTTAATAATGCGGTCGAAATCAATCTGCTCAATTGCTTCTATCTTGGCTCCTATTATTTCGGAGAAAATATTTTTATTGAGAAACTGATTTTCCAATTTGCGGTATCTCTTCTGGTCCGAAATCTCTACCCGATAAACTTCCGGATGAATAGAGATAAGCAAGGCTTGGCGCTTGGTTTCGATACGGGTCAAAAATAAAACTTTTCTGAAATCAGAATTGGCCCGGATTTCCAGAATTTTACTTCCGCTGAAATTTTGTTTCAACTCCTCAACCAAGGCGTAAACAATAGTGGAATTAATTATCATAGTTTTAGCAATTTAACCAGCAGAGTCAGCTTGTCAAGGATGGTAAATTTACCAAAACCAGCAAAAGCAGGCAAAATGGTGTTGACAAACTTGAGACGGCTGTATATAAATGTAGGTCTGTATAAGCTATGATATCCAGCATGACCGGCTACGGCCGAGCTGAAACCGCCATCAACGGAGCTAAAGTCACAGTCGAAATTAGCTCCGTGAATAATCGTTTTTGTGAAATCCAGTGCCGCCTGCCTAAATTTGCCACCGACTTAGAACCCAAAGTTAAAGAATTAATAGTAAGCCAAATCAGCCGGGGGAAAATATATTACAGCTTGAACTGGGAGGAAACTTCTGTAGCCAATTTAGTCAAATTAAATCAGGAAGCAGCGGAGATTTATTTTAAAATTATAAAAGAATTAAAATCCAAATATAAATTGAAAGGGGATATAGAAGTAGAGGATATTTTGACACTTCCCAATCTGATAAAATACGAAAGGGAAGAGATTGAGCCGGAAAAAGTGTGGAAATTTATCTCGAAAGCTACGCTTGAAGCTCTGGCTCAATTAAAGCAGATGCGCCAGAAAGAAGGTGAACAGTTAGCCCAGGATTTAAAAAAGAGAGCCATAAATCTGGAGCAAATAGTCAAAGAAATTGAGGAGCTGTCCCAAAAAAGCGTGGAAAATTACCGTAAACGGTTAAACCAGAGAATCTCTGAACTTATGACCGAGAAGATCGTAGATGAACAACGCTTAGCTCTGGAAGTAGCCCTGATGGCGGAAAGGTCGGATATTACAGAGGAATGTGTCCGCTTCAAAAGCCACAATCAGCAGTTTTTGGCTACTTTACAGGAAAACGGTTCTCAGGGAAAGAAACTGGGGTTCATTTTACAGGAGATGCACCGGGAGACCAACAGCATAGGTGCCAAAGCGCTGGAAGCCCTGATTGCCCAGAAAGTCATTATTCTAAAAGAAGAAATAGAGAAAATAAGAGAGCAGATTCAGAATATCGAATAAAAAAGCAAGGAGAACAGTTTAAGTCAAAATAAGATTCTTCTGATTTAGTGGATGCCGGGTTAAAAGAAACCTGTAAAAAAAATTAAGCAGTGCTATTATAAAAAAACCGTTAGCACAATTTAGGTCACCGGCTCCGACCACTTAATTTTTTCATTCATCGCTTTCGCACTCAGAAGAAATTTGCCTAGTTAAACCATAAAAAATTCAATTTGAAAAATTCAGATAAAAAAACGTTATTGGTGGTTTTATCCTCCCCTTCCGGAGGAGGTAAAACCAGTATCTGCCGACAAGCGGTTAAAATCCTCAAAGATTCGGCCTATTCAGTTTCAGTCACAACCCGTGCTGCCAGAAAAAATGAAACTCACAGCAAAGATTATTTTTTTGTGACCGAAAAGAAATTTAAGGAGATGATAGCCAAAAAGCAGTTTGTGGAGTGGGCTAAAGTATTTGGAAAGTACTACGGCACTCTAAAAAAATACATCGAGCGTGCCTTTAATAAAAATTTGACTTTATTTTTTACCTTAGATCCCCAGGGTGCCTTAGCCCTCAAGAAAAAATATCCGGCTTCGGTTTTAATTTATATTCTGCCACCTTCTATTACCGAATTGAAGCGTCGATTGCAGAAACGAAAGACCGATTCATCCCGGGTAATTCAGAAGAGATTGAAGGAAGCTTTGAAAGAAATTTCCTTCTGGGACAAATATGATTACGTAATAGTAAACAGGAATTTAAAAAAATCCGTAGCAATAGTGAGAGATATAATCCAAGCTGAAAAAAACAAATCCCGAAATTTTAATTTCACCGGTTGGAGAAACCAACAACACCTTTAAGGAGGAGACATGGATTTGGAATATTTGAGTGGCTTAGACAAAAAGAAAGAAAACCGTTATCAGATGGTGATCATTTCAGCCAAGTATGCTCGCTCTCTGAATCGCAAAAAAATGCAAGCCAAAGAGGATATCTTAAGCTTGGAGCACAAAGAGCCGATAAACAAGGTTACCGATCAGGCCCTGAAAGATTTGATGAGCGATAAAATTGAATTCGACAGAACCAGTAACGAATGAAAAGGAAGCAAAATAAGATGGCCAAGAATTTAGTGATTGTGGAGTCACCCACCAAAACCAAAAGTTTGAGTAAATTTTTGGGGAAAGAATTTATTATCGAAGCCTCGGTCGGTCATGTCAAGGACCTGCCCCAGAAGAAACTGGGTGTGGATGTGAAAAAAAATTTTACTCCGGAGTATGTAACCATCAAAGGGAAAGAAAAAGTTTTGGCCACTCTGAAAAAAGCGGCCCAAAAAGTTAAACAAGTATATTTGGCGCCGGACCCGGACCGAGAAGGAGAAGCCATCGCCTTTCACGTAGCCGAAGAGATAAAAAAAATCAACCCCCATATTGCTAGGGCCAGCTTCAACGAAATCACCAAAGAGGCGGTTCTGAAAGGGATTAAACAGGCCGGTAAAATCGATATGGATAAAGTCCAGGCCCAGCAGGCCCGCCGGATTTTGGACCGTCTGGTAGGGTATCAGGTCAGCCCTATATTATGGAAGACGGTTTACCGGGGTCTGTCTGCCGGCAGGGTTCAGTCCGTGGCTTTGCGCTTAATCTGTGAAAGAGAAGAACAGGTTCTCAATTTCGTTCCCCGGGAATACTGGAGCATCCAGGCCAAGCTGGAAACTGCCCAGAAAGAAAACTTCTTGGCCGGACTCTTTAAAATTGAGGGAAAAGATTTTGAGATAAAAAACGAGACCGAGGTTAAAAAACTGACCGAGGATATAAAAACCAAGAAATTTGTAGTATCCGAAGTCAAAACCGAAACCAAGAATCGCTATCCGTACCCTCCCTATACCACCAGCACCTTACAGCAGGATGCGGCCCGACGACTTTATTTTTCACCCCAGAAAACTATGATTGTGGCCCAGCAGCTTTATGAGGGGGTGGAATTGGAACAGGGTGAGGTAGTCGGTCTAATCACCTATATGAGAACCGATGCAGTAAGAATCGCTGACGAAGCTTTGAAAGCGGTGCGAAAATTCATTTCAGTCGCTTATTCCGAGAAATATTTGCCGGAAAAACCGAACTTCTATAAATCCAAAAAAACCGCTCAGCAGGCCCATGAAGCCATTCGTCCCACTTACGTGGAATATACTCCGGAAAAAGTGAGAAGATTTTTGACCAAAGATCAATACCGACTGTATGAGTTAATCTGGAACCGGTTTGTGGCCTGTCAGATGACAGCGGCGGTTTATGATGCCACCAGCGTGGATATTGAAGCCGAAAAATATTTATTCAGAGCCAACAGCTCAATTTTGAAATTCGACGGTTTTTTGAAAATTTACCAGGACCTGAAAGAGGAAAATGGAAACGGAAACGGAGACGCAGAACCGGAAACCAAACTCCCTAAACTTAAAAATGGCGTCCTCCTGAAACTTTTAGAATTAATCCCGGAGCAGCATTTCACCAAACCACCGGCCAGATTTTCAGAAGCCAGCTTAATTAAAGAGTTAGAGGCCTGCGGCATCGGGCGACCCTCCACTTATGCCATAATTGTCAGCACCATTAAGGGAAGAAAATATGTCGTTAACGAAAAGAGAAGATTATATCCCACTGATTTAGGGAAAACCGTCAACAAAATCTTAGTGGAAAATTTTCCGGATATTTTTGAGGTGGGTTTTACCGCGACCATGGAGGAGGAGCTGGATAAGGTAGAAGAAGGGGAGATGAAATGGGTGCAGGTTTTAAAAGATTTTTATCAGCCCTTTTCAGCCACCTTGGAAAAAGTGCAGGCCAAAGAAAAGAAGATTAAAAAACAGCAGGAAGAAAAAACAGATGAAATCTGCGAGAAATGCGGCTCTGCCATGATAATCAAATGGGGAAGAAACGGAAGGTTTCTGGCCTGCTCCAATTATCCCGCCTGCAAAAATACCAAAAATGTAAATCATAAAGAAGAGCAGGAATTGGTCAACGGCGAAAAATGTAATCTGTGCGGCAGTCCCATGGTGGTCAAATCCGGACGGTTCGGAAGATTTCTGGCCTGTTCCAATTATCCTAAATGCAAAAATACCAAAAGCATCACCCTGAAAATCCCCTGTCCGGAAAAAGGGTGCGGCGGTGAGATAACGGAAAAAAGAAGCAAAAAAGGCCGGGTTTTTTACGGCTGTTCCCGCTACCCCAAGTGCAAATTCGCCTCCTGGGATAAACCGGTGTCTGTAAAATGTCCCCAGTGCGGAGCCAATTTTATGGTGGAAAAATCCAATAAGACTAAGGGTGAATTTCTGAAGTGTCTCTCCTGCAAGTTTGAAACCGAGCCCAAATTGGAAGCTGTATCTTAGATGGATTTACGAGATAACATCTCCGATTTTCTTTCTTTCCTCAAAGCCGAAAAAAATTATTCTCCCAACACGATTACTTCCTATAAAAAAGATTTATTCCAGTTTCAAAATTACTTTGAAAATCGGAAAATTCCCCAAATAGATAAGAATACCCTATCTAACTTTCTGGCATTCCTGAAGTCCAAATCCTATGACAACCGCTCCTTAGCCCGAAAGGTAGCTACCCTGCGGAGTTTTCTGAAATATTTGGCTAAAAGAAAAAAAATTGAGGGTAATCTGATTTTTCATCTATCCTCTCCCAAGCTTGCGAAAAAATTGCCCACTTTTCTTTCGGTCTCCCAGATGGAAAATCTCCTGGATTTGCCCCGGCCGGAAGATGTCTGGGGCAAAAGGGATAAAGCCATTCTGGAGCTTTTTTATTCTTCCGGTTTGAGATTGTCGGAATTGGCCAATCTGAAATTATCCTCCGTTGATTTTGACAATCAGACCCTGAAAGTTCTGGGAAAGGGTTCTAAAGAGAGAATTATTCCGGTGGGTGAGAAGGCTCTGCAATCTTTAAAAGATTATTTAAAAGCCCTTTCAGAAAAAAAGATTAATTTAGAATCAAGTCAGACCTTATTCTTCAATCAGAAAAAAGGTCGACTGACCTCCCGCAGCATCAGCCGGATTGCAAAAAAATACCTGTCTGCCATCTCCGAAGGTCAGAAGACCTCCCCGCACACTTTGAGGCATACTTTTGCTTCGCATCTGTTGGAAGGTGGAGCAGACCTGAAAGCTATTCAGGAGATGCTGGGGCATAAAAGTCTGTCCACCACCCAGATTTACACGCACTTAAATTTAGGGCAGAAAAAGAAGATTTATCAGAAAGCCCATCCTCGAGCATAAATCTCCTCCGTCTGCAAAGTTGTTTTTTCACCCTCTTCAGAGTATATTGTATTTCAACAAAAATTAAATAGTACTGTATATTTTATGGCAAACGTTTAAAACCAAAGGAGGCCCTCTGAAAAAAGATTTTTTATCTAATCTGGATTTTTCGGCGGCTGAAATAAAGCAAATACTCAAACTTTCCGCTGATTTGAAAAAGAAAAAGGGTAAGTCGCTGGCTTTGAAAGGAAAATCGGTGGGATTGATTTTTCACAAACCCTCTTTGAGAACCAGAATCTCTTTTGAAGTCGGTGTATTTCAGCTGGGAGGGGACGCCGTTTATATTACTGAAAAAGAAATTGAGCTGGGGAAAAGGGAAACTATCCCGGATGCGGCCCGGGTTTTGTCCCGCTATCTGGATATGATTGTGATTCGCACTTTTTCACAGGATGAAGTGGGGCAATTGGCGGAATCGGCTTCTATTCCGATTATCAACGGCTTGACTGATTTATTGCATCCTTGCCAGATTTTATCGGATTTATTTACCATCTATGAAAAAAAGAAAAAATTTGAGAATCTCACTATTGCTTATGTGGGAGACGGCAACAATGTGGTTAATTCCTGGCTGGAGCTTTCGCAGAGAATTCCTATGGAGTTGAGAATCGGGACCGCCAAAGACACTATGCCGGACGGAAAAATTTTACGGGATGCCATGAATTCCAAAATCAGTAAAATTTTGGTCACTTCGGACCCGGTTGAAGCGGTGAAAAATGCGGATGTGATTTATACGGATGTCTGGGCCTCTATGGGGCAGAAGCATCTGGCAGATAATAAAGCCAATTGGCTTCGGGGATTTCAGGTGAATTCAAATTTGGTGAGGCATGCTAGAAAAGATTGTATTATTATGCACTGTCTGCCGGCTAACCGGGGAGAGGAAATTACCGATGAAGCGATGGATTCTCCCAATTCGGTGGTTTTTGACCAGGCCGAGAATCGTCTGCATGTGCAGAAAGCGATAATGATAAAACTTGTGAGTAAAAAATAGTTGCAGAAAAATGAAAGAAATTGATAAATACAAATACTGCTTTGTCTGCGGTGATAAAAATCCTAATGGCTTGAAGGTTAAATTTTTTGCCGAGGGTGATGTTGCCAAAGCGGAATATGTGGCTGGCCCTGATTTTCAGGGATATAAAGATATGTTTCACGGCGGGATTTTAGCATCTCTTTTGGATGAAGTGATGATAAAAGCGGTTATTGCCAAGGGGTTGGTGGTGGTGACGGCTGGTATGGAGGTTGCTTTTAAAAAGCCGGTTAGAATCGGCCAGAAAATTTTGCTGACCGGTAAGATGACAGAGCAGAAAAAGAGGATTATCCTTACGGAAGGGGAAGCCCGTTTGGTCAACGGTGATATTGTGGCTACAGCAAGCGGGAAATATTTTGTGGCGGACGAGAAGATGAAAGAGAAACTGCAGGAAAGTTTGGAGAAAGGTCAATAATTTTTGTAGCGGTGCGACATGTCGCACCTACAAGGGTCGGGTACAGGGACCCGACCTACCCTTCGGCAGGCTCAGGGTAAACCCCAGGGTAGCGCTGGGTCCCCGCACCCAGCGAGTCGTATTAAAAAATTAAATTTCAATTTCTTCTTGACAAACGATTCTTTTCTATATATATACTGTTTTAATTACTGACATAGATGCACAGAGCTTGGTTTAAACCTACCAAACTTTTCGAAATACCCGTAGTATCGCCTAAAATCCGACTAAATTTTAAACCATTCAATTTAAACCTTTAAAACCTTGGGGAGGGAGCAATGATGAGGAAAACCAAAAAAAGAACCAAAGAAGAAGTCTTAGAATTAATCGATAAAAACGGAGTCCAGTCCATCCGGCTCTGGTTTGCCGACATCTTGGGACAATTGAAAGGGATGTCCGTGACCCGAAGCGAGATCGAAGGGGTCCTGGAGGAAGGGCAGGGTTTTGACGGCTCCTCTATTGAAGGATTCGTCCGCATCGAAGAATCGGATATGATGGCTATCCCGGATCTGGATACTTTCCGGATTTTCCCCTGGAAAATCGGGGATGAAAAAGGAGCTTTGATGTTCTGCGACATCCAGAACCCGGACGGAACCCCTTTTGAGGGAGACCCCCGCTATATCCTCAAAAAAACCTTGGATAAAATCAAAAAAAGGGGCTGGACCTATTATCTGGGACCGGAATTAGAGTATTTTTATTTCAAGAACAACAGTTATAAAAACGGTTCCGGGCCGGAGATTCTGGATGAAGGGAGTTATTTTGATTACTCCACCATCAATGAGCCGGTCCGCATGCGGAAAAGAACCATCTCGGCTCTGGAAGATTTGGGAATTCCGGTGGAATGCAGTCACCACGAAGTAGCCCAGTCCCAGCATGAGATAGATTTACAGTATCAGGATGCTCTGACTATGGCTGATTACACCATGATTTACCGTCTGGTGGTCAAAGAGATTGCCTTAGAGAATAATCTTTACGCTACCTTTATGCCCAAGCCGATTTTCGGGATAAACGGCTCCGGTATGCACACGCACCAGTCTTTGTTTGAAGGAGATAAAAATATCTTTTTTGAGGCCAAGGACCAGTATCATTTGTCCAAAACCGCCAAAAGTTTCGTGGCCGGTCTTTTGAACCATGTCAAAGAGTTCACTTTAGTTACCAACCAGTGGGTAAACTCTTACAAAAGATTAGTCCCGGGCTACGAAGCTCCGGTCTATATCTCCTGGGGAAGAAGAAACCGCTCCTCTTTAATCCGGGTTCCGATGTACAAACTGGGAAAAGAAAAAGCTACCCGAATCGAACTCCGCTCTCCGGACCCGGCCTGCAATCCTTATCTAGCTTTCTCGGTGATGTTAGCCGCCGGATTAAAAGGGATTGAGAAAAACTATGCTTTACCCGAGCCGGTGGAAGAGGATATTTACGACATGACTCCCAAAGAAAGAGCCAAAAATAAAATCGACACTCTGCCGGATTCTCTGGAAAATGCCATCAAACTTTTTGAAAAATCAGAGCTGATGCAGGAGACCCTGGGTGACCACATTTTCAACCGGTTGATTGCCAACAAGAAAAAAGAATGGGATGAATTCCGGGTGCATGTCAGCCAGTATGAAATTCAAAAATATCTTTCTATTTTATAACTGGAGCGAGATTGAAACTTGCTGAACTTAAGGGCTGGGAGTTACGGGAGCTGATTAAAAAAGGAGAGACCGGTTGTAAAGAGGCGGTGGCCTCCTTTTTAGACGAGATAAAAAAGAAGAATAAATCTCTCAATTCTTTTTTAACGCTTACTGAAGAATCGGCTCTGAAGTCGGCTGAAATTGTAGATAAAAAAGTTTCCCAGAAACAAAAACTGGGGGCGTTAGCCGGAATTCCAATCGCTGTCAAAGATAATATCTGCCTTAGAGGGGTTAAGACCACCTGCGGCTCCCATATCTTAGATAATTTTGTCCCTCCTTATAATGCCACAGTGGTTGAAAAATTAAAAAAAGAAGATGCCATTATAATCGGCAAGACCAATCTGGATGAATTTGCCATGGGTTCATCCACGGAGAACTCTTATTTCGGTCCCAGCAAAAACCCCCATGATTTAAAAAAAGTTCCGGGTGGCTCTTCCGGTGGTTCTGCGGTAGCTGTGGCTTCTGGTTTAGCGACCATGGCTTTGGGTTCAGATACCGGCGGTTCGATTCGTCAGCCGGCTGCTCTCTGCGGAGTGGTGGGATTAAAACCTACTTATGGAACCGTCTCTCGATATGGTTTGGTTGCCTTCGCCTCTTCTTTGGACCAGATTGGCCCGCTCACCAAAGATGTCAAAGATTCGGCTTTGCTTTTCGGTGTGATTTCAGGGCATGACCCGAATGATTCTACTTCTCTGAAAATTTCCTCAAAAGATTATCTGAAAACTCTGGACTCCTACAAAACCAAATTCAAAGTGGCTGTGCCCAAAGAGGCCTTCGGTGCTGGGAATGAAAAGGATGTGGAAGAAGCGGTGAAAAAAGCGATTAAATTGATGGAGAAATTAAACTGGTCTGTCTCCGAAGTTTCTTTACCGTATATGGAATATGCTATTGCTACTTATTATATAATTGCCACGGCCGAAGCATCTTCTAATTTGGCCCGCTATGACGGAGTTAAATATGGTTATCGCAGTAAAGATAGCTCGCAACTGTTAGAACTATACCAGAATACCAGAGGAGAGGGATTCGGTAACGAAGTAAAAAGAAGAATTATGTTAGGGACTTATGTTCTGTCAGCCGGATATTATGAGGCCTATTACGGCAAGGGTCAGAAGGTGAGAACTTTCATCAAGCAGGATTTTGATAATGTTTTCAAAGATTTTGATATCGTGATTATGCCAACTTCCCCCACTGTAGCTTTTGGTTTGGGTGAAAAAATAGAGGACCCATTGACCATGTATTTGTCTGATATTTTTACCGTGTCAGCCAATTTAGCTGGTATTCCGGCCATTTCAATCCCTTGTGGAAAATCTAAAGCCGGTCTGCCGATTGGTCTGCAGATTCTGGCGAAGCCATTAGCAGAAGAGACTATTTTTAAAGCGGCTTATATGCTGGAACAGAATCTTAAAACTTGAATAAGTCTAGTTTTTATAAAGTAAAAATATAGGTTTTGGCGTGATGATGCACTTTTTGAACTCACATACAACGGAAAAAAGAAACTTGTTCTTTCCAGTAAGTGTCATTAATCTCTTTATTTGCACCTGTTGGATACTATTATTGACTTCATGTTCGACTTATACAAAAAAGAATCAGGTTAATCATCCTCGATGGGGGGAGATAAAGGGGGTCGTATACGACAACTCGGAACAAGCCAAACCAGTTCCACTTGCCATTGTAGAACTCTCTACTGATTCTATGAGTGCAGTATTCCAAACGAAGTCAAATAATAACGGGGAATTTGAGTTCAGAGAAACAAAACCCGGATCATACCATTTGTCTATCGATGCAAGGCAATTTAGGGAAGCAACAATCCGAGGGGTCAGAGTTGCACCAGACTCCATAACATCTATTATTGTAAGATTAGCAGGACTGGGAGGGAGTCAAATAGACGTATCTGATGCGCCTCTATTTCAATGGATGGAAATTTTACCACAGCCTACACATAAGGAGGGGAAGTAAAAAATTTATTTCCGATATGAAATACGAAAGCATAATCGGTCTGGAGGTTCACGCCCAGCTTCTGACGGATTCTAAAATCTTCTGCGGCTGCTCTGTTTCCTATGGGGCTGACCCGAATTCTCAAACCTGTCCGGTCTGTTTAGGTCTGCCGGGGGTTCTGCCGGTATTAAATAAAAAAGCGGTGGAGTATGCGGTCAAGATGGTTTTAGCAGTGGGTGGAACTGTTGCTCCACATTCTATTTTTGCCCGCAAAAATTATTTTTACCCGGATCTGCCCAAAGGGTATCAGATTTCTCAATATGACCAGCCCTTGTCCACCGGCGGCTCGGTTGAAATTGAAATTCCCGAATCAAAAGCCAAAAAGAAAATCCATTTGACCAGAATTCATCTGGAAGAAGATGCCGGAAAATCCTTGCATTCAGAAGATAATTCCTATACCAACACTTCTTCCAATGTTAAACAAAAAGGGGAGACCTTGGTAGATATGAATCGCTGTGGCGTTCCTTTGATTGAGATTGTCACCCAGCCGGATATGCGGTCACCCAAAGAAGCCACTTTATTTTTGAACAAATTAAAACAAATTTTAGAGTATCTGGAAATTTGCTCCGGCAACATGGAAGAGGGCTCTTTGCGCTGCGATGCCAATGTTTCGGTGCGGCCAATCGCTCAAACCAAATTAGGAACCAAAACCGAAGTAAAAAATATGAACTCTTTCAAAGCGGTGGAAAAAGCTCTAAATTTTGAGATGGAAAGACAAATCGGAATAATCGAGTCCGGTGGCAGAATTATTCAGGAAACTTTATTGTGGGATGCGGAAAAGGAGCTGATAGCTCCCATGAGAAGCAAAGAAGAATCGCATGATTATCGCTATTTCCCGGAGCCGGATCTGGTGGTTTTAAAGTTCCATCCGCAAACAATTTCGGGTATAGGAGGTATACGCTCAGAAGAAAAATTTGGAACCCCCACAATAACAATAGTTGAAAAGATTAAACAGAGCTTGCCCGAATTGCCGGAGGCCCGTAAAACACGTTTCATTAAGCAATATCAGATTCCGGAATACGATGCGGAACTTTTGACTACTGAAAAAAAACTGGCTGACTATTATGAAGAGTGTGTGAAAAATTATCCCAATTCTAAAGCTGTCAGCAATTGGGTGATGGGGGAAGTTTTGAGAGAATTAAAAGAGCGGAAAATCTCCGTTTCAGAATTCAAAGTGCCTCCTAAAGAATTAGCCAGTTTGCTGAAACAGGTTGATTCGGGTACACTGTCAGGGAAAATGGCTAAGGATGTTTTTGTGGAAATGGCCGAGACCGGTTTATCCAGTGAAAAAATTATTCAGGAAAAAGGGTTGGTTCAGGTCACTGACACCAAAGAAATTGAATCTGTCATTGAATCGGTTTTGCGGGAAAATCCGGGTGAGGTGGAAAAATACCGCAGCGGCAAGGAGAGAGTTTTCGGGTTTTTTGTGGGGGAAGTGATGAAGAAAACCAAGGGGAAAGCCAATCCTTCTGTGGTGAATCAGATTCTGAAAGAAAAATTGAGTTCATGAAAAATTTTAACCTGGCGGTTTTGGCTTCCGGCTCCGGGACCAATCTGCAAGCTATTATTGATGCTATTAAAAAGAAAAAATTAAGAGCTAGAATAAAAATAGTAATCTCCAACAATAGCGATGCTTACGCTTTAAAGAGAGGTCAAAGAAATAAAATCAAAACATTACATCTTTCACAAAAACGGTTTGCCTCTCCAAAAGAATTCGACCACAAACTAGTATCTATTCTCAAAAAAGAAAAAATTGATTTGATAGCCCTGGCCGGATATATGAAAAAACTTTCCCCGTCAGTTGTGAGAAAATTTAGAAATAAAATTATCAATATTCATCCGGCTTTACTGCCTCGCTTCGGCGGTAAGGGAATGTATGGAATACACGTTCACGAAGCGGTGCTGAAATCAAAAGCTAAAACTAGCGGGGTTTCGGTTCATTTGGTGGATGAAAAATATGACCACGGTTCGATTATTTTTCAAAAAGAAATTCCTGTCCGAGATAGTGAGACAGCGGAGAGTTTACAGAAAAGAGTATTGAAAATCGAGCATCAGGTTTATCCGTATGTAATCGGGCTTTTTGCCCAGAATAAAATTTTAATTAAGGGCCGGAAAGTTTATATTAAAAATAGTGGAAGATAAGAAATATACTCAACTTTTCTGGCTGACATCCTCGGCCTTCCTCTTTTTCCGGTTAATTTACATCAACCTGATACCCTTAGCGCCCCAAGAGGCCTATTACTGGAATTATTCCCAGCATCTGGCTTTGAGCTACTTTGACCATCCGCCACTACAGGCCTGGCTGATTTTTCTGACGACTAAATTGTGGGTTAGTGAATTTACGGTCCGTTTGGCTTGCCCGATATTGGCTTTTTTATCCGGTCTGTTTTGTTTTAAAATCGGAAAACTACTTTTTAATGCCAAAATCGGCTTCTATTTCTTCTTGGTTTTGAATTCCATTTTAATTTTCAACATCGGCTCGGTCATCTTCACCCCGGATGCTCTGCTTTTATTTTTCTGGATTTTATCTTTCTATTTCTTTCGCAAAATTATTGTTGAGGATAAATCAAATTACTGGTATGGCCTGGGAATCTCATTGGGGCTGGCGATGTTGTCGAAATATACTGCTATTTTTATTCCTATTTCAGTTTCGGCTTTTTTACTATTTTCTCCATTACACCGTTTCTGGTTTAAAAGAAGAGAACCCTATCTGGCGGTTTTGCTTTCTCTGCTCGTTTTTTCTCCGGTGCTAATCTGGAACGCCCAGACTCACTGGGCTTCATTCGGATTCCAGACCACCCGCAGAATGGGGGAGTTGGTATCTTTCTCTCTCAGGGATTTCTTTGCCTATTTGGGTTCACAGATGGGACTGGTTTCTCCTTTGATTTATGCCGGGATTATTTATGCTGTAGTGAAAATTGGGAAAGAAGGGTTCAAAAACAAAGACAGTGTCTCGCTGGCACTTTTTTTCTGGTCAGCGCCAATCCTGGTTTTCTTCACCCTGGTTTCCTTCAATTACTGGATAAAAATCAACTGGGTGGCGCCGGGTTATGTAACTGCTATTTTGGCGCTGGTGGTCATATATTTCAAAAAAGTTGAAGTTAAATCCCTGACGGGATGGTCAAGCCAAAAAAGTTTTAAGATTTGGGGTTTGACTTCTGTCGTAATTAGTTTTATTTTTTCTGTTCTGGGATATTTGGCTCCCATATTACCCTTGGGAATAAACGCCGGAGAAGCATTGGCAGAATGGAAAGAGTTAGCCCGAAAAATTGAGCAGGTGAAGCAGGAGATGAATGAAAAAGGAGAACCCATCATAATCGGCTATGAATACAAAACAGCCAGTGAGCTGGCTTTCTACCTGCCGGGAAGACCGGAGGTCTATTCCAATAATTTTGTGGGAAGACCGGGTCTGGCATACGATTTCTGGGCCAACCCTGCTGATTTCAAGGGGAGGAATGCGATTTTCGTTTATGACCAAAGAAACCGCTACAAGACCCCGGAAAATTTAAGAAAATTATTTAAGAAAGTTGATATACCGGTGAGATTTTCAGTATATAAAAGAGGTGGAAAAATCACTGAGTTTTATATTTTCCGCTGTTTCGGGTATAAAGGGATTTTTAACTTGAAAAATTAGGGAGGAAAGATGGCTAAAGAATTTCAGGAGGAAGCGGTTCTTAGCACGGATATCAAAGAGTATCCCCTTTATGCCAGAGGAAAAGTGCGGGACGTTTATGATTTGGGGGATAAGCTTTTGATCATAGCCACGGACCGGATTTCGGCTTTTGATGTGGTTTTACCCAATGGAATTCCGGGTAAGGGGAAAATTTTGAATTCCATGTCGGTCTTCTGGTTTGAGTATGTCTCCGATATTGTCCCCAACCATCTTATCGCGGCCGAAGTAGAGTTATATCCGGAAAATTTACAAAAATATCGGGCTATCTTGGAAGGCCGTTCCATGCTGGTCAAAAAAGCCAGAAGAATTGATATCGAATGCGTGGTGCGGGGTTATATCTCCGGCTCCCTGTGGAAAGAGTATGTTCTGACCCGCAAAGATTCCAAAGGAAATACCGTGGAAGTCAAAGGAATAAAATTTCCGGCTTCTTTGATTGAATCAGCCAAACTCCCCCAGCCGATTTTCACTCCGGCCACCAAAGCCTCAAGCGGGCATGATGAAAATATTTCTTTTGAGCAGATGTCCGACCTGGTAGGGGAGCAGCTGGCCCTGCTTCTGAAAGAAAAATCTCTGGCTATTTACAAGAAAGCTTATGATTATGCTTATCAGAAAAAGATTATCATTGCCGACACCAAATTTGAATTCGGGATTTTAAACGACCAGCTGATTTTAATCGATGAAATCTTCTCGCCGGATTCATCCCGCTTCTGGTCCGCTACCGATTACCATCCGGGTGAGCCGCAGGACAGTTTCGACAAGCAGTATATCCGGGATTATCTGGAATCCATCGACTGGGACAAAACTCCTCCGGGTCCCAGCCTGCCTGCGGAAGTGATAAAGAAAACTTTGGAGAAGTATAAACAGGCCTATCTTTCCTTGGTTCCTCAGGAAAATGTGGTGAAATGAATCCAGCTTCAGGGACAGTCAAAATCAGACGGGCTTTAATCTCTGTTTCGGATAAGTCCGAGCTCAAGAGATTGGCAGATTGTCTGGCTAAATTCAGAGTCGAAATCATTGCCACCGGAGGAACCCTGAGACAACTGCAGGAATGGAAAATCAAGACCACGGCGGTTTCGCAAATTACCGGCTTTCCGGAAATTTTAGACGGACGTGTAAAGACCCTGCATCCCAAAATTTTCGGCGGAATTTTAGCCCTGCGAAGCGATAAAAAACAGCAAAAAGATCTGCTTTCTCAGGAAATTCCTTTGATCGACCTTGTGGTAGTCAATTTATATCCTTTTGAGGAGACGGTTCACAAAAAAAATATTTCTCAAGCCGAAGTTCTGGAGCAGATAGATATCGGGGGTCCGGCTTTAGTCAGGGCCGCGGCCAAGAATTTCAAATATGTGGCTGTGGTGACCAACCCGCATCAGTATTTCGGAATCATCCAGGAACTGCTGCAAAATCAGGGTGGTTTGAGCTGGCTCACCAGACTTAAATTAGCCCGGGAAGCTTTCAGCTCGGTTTCCCACTATGATACCCTGATCGAAAAATATTTTTCCGGCAACCTGGATAAATCCGGGGAGTTTCCCAAATATCTGAATCTGAGTTTCAAAAAGGAGAAACCTCTGCGCTACGGGGAAAATCCGCATCAAGAGGCTTTCGTCTATCGTGATTTTGCTTATGCCGGGACCAGCCTCTTGAATTGCAGAATTCTTTCCGGCAAAGAGCTTTCCTATAACAATCTGGTGGATTTGGAAGCGGCTTTAGATATGATAGCCGATTTTGAAGAGCCGTTGGCGGTTATTATCAAACATACCAACCCCACCGGTGCGGCCTGCGGGGAAACTTTAGCCAAGGCCTATGAGGATGCTTTGGCATCAGACCCTCTGTCTGCTTATGGCGGTATCGTGGGTCTGAATAAAAAAGTGGATTATCAGACCGCCCGAAAAATCAACGAGACCACTTTTGTGGAATGTATTTTAGCTCCGGAGTATGATAAAAGAGCTTTGGAATTGTTGATGACTAAAAAGAATCGGAGGATTTTGGCTTACGGAAAACTGCTTAATCTAAAGGAAGAAAAGCAGATTAAGATTATCAAGGGAGGAGCCTTGGTCCAGACTCCGGATAAAGATCCGGCCAACGAAAAATACTGGAAAGTGGTGACAAAATCGCAACCCACTTCGAACCGGCTGAAAGCGCTAAAATTCGCCTGGAAAATCTGTAAGCATGTTAAATCCAACGCCATAGTGATAGCCCACGGTAAAAAAACCGTGGGAATCGGGGAGGGACAGACCAGCCGGGTGGATTCGGTCATCAAAGCCATCCGGAAAGCGGAATATAGAGCGGCCGATTCGGTTATGGCTTCGGATGCCTTTTTTCCTATGCCGGACGGGGTGGAAGAGGCGGCTAAAGCCGGAATTGTGGCTATTATTCAGCCGGGTGGCTCAAAATATGACCAGGAGGTTATTGTCACCGCAAACAAGTATAAAATTGCCATGGTATTTACTGGTGTGAGGCATTTTAAGCATTAAAAGTATAACTTGATTTTAGCTGATTATTTTATTATTTTAAATCGTAATCTGTTCAGCTGTGTTGTTGGGAGAAACAAGTTATCAATAAGGAGGGAAAGCCATGAAAAAAATTGAGAAAATTATTTGTCTATCATTATTTAGCATGTTAATTTTTTCCATAAGTTATGCCACCCAACCATCGATACCATCTCTAAAGATGGAGATGTCTATCATTCACAATGGTAACTGGGAGGTAGGGAAAGAAAACACAGTAATTTTTAAGTTTAAGCCGTTGGAGGAAGTACCACATAAAACAAAACACCCAGATGAAGCAGTAGTGACGTTCGATTCTGGTTTGGTCTTAGTTACTGGTAATCCCGGGTGGTCGGGTATTTTGGAGAAAGGGAACGAGTATAGCATTTCATTAGTCTTGAGACCTATCAAGCCTGGCAAATTCGTGGTAGGTATCGGCGTGAATTCATGCTTGCTAAAAATATACACAGATGAAGAACTAAGGAAAATGGAAGAAGAGTTTTACAAACTAATAGAGCAAAGTCCAGAGTTAAAGAAAAGGGAGAAAGGCCTAAATATCCCAAGAAAGGATTCATTTATCATAATGGGAAAGGAACTGTGATAGAAGTGAGAGGTGAGGTCACAGACCAGCCTCAATCATTAGCTGACACCTCCAAGAATATCTTAATAATAAAATCTATAAGAGACCTTGGTCCTCCCCCGATTATTACAGAAGGAAGAAATGTGAGAATTGTTCCTCCGGAATCCGCCATATATTCAGACTCGACCAACAGGGATACAATTTACCAGCCGCGCTAAACTTAATATAAATAAAATAGCGAACCATGTTATCAGGTAAAAAAATCATCTTAGGTGTCACCGGCGGGATTGCGGTTTACAAATCCTGCGAAATTGTCCGCAAATTAGTCAGTCTGAATGCAGAAGTCACAGTGATTATGACCCAATCCGCCCAGAAGTTTGTAACCCCCTTAACTTTTGAAACTCTATCCGGAAAAGAAGTGGTAACGGAGATGTTTCCGGAAAATAAATTTGTCGCCACCCACCATATCTCCTTGGCTCAATGGGCTGATTTAATTTTAATCGCTCCGGCTACTGCCAATTTGATTGGTAAAATCAGAGGTGGAATTGCTGATGATATTTTGACTACGGTAATAATCTCCGCCCGGAGCCCCATAGTGATTGCTCCAGCTATGAATGTGAAGATGTATGAGAATCCGATTGTACAGGAAAATATCGCTCATCTGAAAAAATTGGGTTATCGTTTCATCGACCCTGAGGTTGGTGATTTGGCCTGCCGGGAAGAAGGGCAAGGGAGATTAGCTGAACCGGAAAAGATTGTAGAATACGTGGTGAAAATGTTATTACCCAGGCAAGATTTAGCCGGAAAAAAAATCTTAGTCACTGCCGGCGGCACCAAAGAGCCGATTGACCCGGTTCGCTTCATTTCCAACCGCTCTTCCGGCAAAATGGGATATGCTCTGGCTTCCGAAGCTTTGAAACGTGGAGCTAAAGTTACTTTAATTTCAACTGCTTCCGATTTAACAGCTTCTCCTCAGATAAATTTAATTCCGGTCAGCACCACCGAGGAGATGTTCAAAGCCGTAAAATCACACTTGGATAAAAATGATATTTTGTTTATGACTGCTGCGGTTTCCGATTTCCAGCCCAAATTAGCTTCCCATCACAAAATAAAGAAAAATGGAGCCGGAAAAGTTTTGGAGCTTTCACCTTCGGTTGATATCTTAAAGGAGATTTCCAAAAACAAAAACGGAAAGATTCTGATCGGCTTCTCCCTGGAGACGGATAATCAGATTGAAAATGCTAAAAAGAAGATGAAAGATAAAAAACTGGATATGGTGATAGTCAACGGGCCCGAAGCCATCGGTTCGGATTCCAATCAGGCAACTTTGATAAACGGCATGGGAAAATTAAAAAAGCTCCCTTTAATGCCCAAAACTGAATTAGCCAATAAAATCTTAGATGAGGTTCTCTATTTAATCAAAAAATAATGGCTACGCCATGGTGTACCTACGGGATACCCGAAGGCAAAGCCGGAGGGTGTAACCAAATGACTAAAAAATCTGATTTAATTTATTTAGTCACGAACTACTTAGAACAACAGGCGGAATTGGGATTAAATGAATTATATATGAGCAAAAAGACGGTAAAAAAATCTGCTGTCAGCAGCAACGGAAATTGGCAGGACAGCAAAACATTGGCCGAACTGAATTCCAAAATCCACGGCTGCACCAAGTGCCGGCTGGCCAAGGGACGAACAAAGTTCGTCTTTGGAGTGGGAAACCCTAAAGCCAAACTGATGTTTATAGGTGAGGCACCGGGCCGGGATGAAGATTTGCAGGGGGAGCCATTTGTAGGGAGAGCCGGTCAACTGCTGGACAAAATTTTAGCGGCTATCAATTTTAAACGAGAAGAAGTGTACATTGCCAACATGGTCAAATGCCGGCCACCGGAGAACCGAGCCCCGGAGACAGATGAGATGGATACCTGCCATCCTTATTTATTAAAGCAGATTGAACTGCTTAAACCCCGGATTATCTGTTGCCTGGGCAGAATTTCCGGTCAATATCTTTTGCAAACCAAAGAGGCCTTGGGTAAATTAAGGGGGAAGATTCACGATTACAACGGAATCAAACTGATGGTTACTTATCATCCGGCGGCTCTTTTAAGATACCCTGAATATAAAAAAGAAACCTGGGAAGATATGAAGCTTTTGAGAAAAGAATACGAAAAGTTGTCCGCCTGATTGATTCTGGTTCAGACCGGAAAATAAAAGTGCTGACTTTTAATTTGATATAAAAAATTGAACCATACCTAAACTTAATGGAGTTAGATATATCATGCCGGATTTTAACGAGAAGATTCCGCCCCAGGCCATAGAGGCCGAACAGGCCATTTTGGGGGCTTTGCTTCTGGATAAGGAAGCCATAAATAAAGCCATCGATATTGTTTATGATGACGCTTTTTATAAAGAAGCCCACAGCAAAATTTATTCTGCCATCATTTATCTTTATGATAACAATCAGCCCATCGACATGATTACCTTAGCCGAAGAGCTGAACAAAAGAAAACAGCTGGAAAATGTGGGTGGCCGAAGCTACTTGGCGGATTTAGCCAGCGGTGTGGCAACTTCCGCCAATATAGAGCATCACTGCAAAATTGTTTTGGAGAAATCCATTTTAAGAAAGCTGATTGAATCCTCCACAGAAATAGTTCAGAAATGTTTTGACCCCACTCAGGCGGTGGATAAACTTTTAGACCAGGCCGAAATGGAGATTTTCGGCATTGCCGAGAAAAAAATCAAAGAAGGATTTATCCACTTAGGTGCCCTTTTGCCCAAAACCTTTGCCGAGATCGAAGAATATCACAAAAAAGTGGGTTCCATTACAGGGATCCCTTCCGGTTTTGAAAAACTAGACGAGATGACCGCCGGTTTTCAGGCCTCGGATCTGGTGGTACTGGCTGGTAGACCTTCTATGGGAAAAACCTCTCTGGCATTGTCCGTGGCTTCCAACTGTGCCATACTTTTCGGAATACCGGTCGGTATCTTCAGCTTAGAAATGAGCAAAGAAATGTTAGCTCTGCGAATGTTATGCAGTCATGCCCGTTTATCCTCTCACCGGATGCGAATCGGAAAACTTTCGGACCGGGAATGGGCCAATTTATCCATCGCGGCCGGACCTTTGTCCGAAGCCAAAATTTTTATAGACGATACTCCGGCCATCGGACTTTTTGAACTGCGAGCCAAAGCCCGCAGATTAAAACACAGGGAAAATATAGGGATGCTGGTGATTGATTATCTACAACTGATGCAGGGTCCCAGAAATGTGGAATCCAGACAGCAGGAGATTTCAGGAATCTGCCAATCGCTAAAAAGTTTAGCCAAAGAGTTGGACATTCCGGTAATGGCTATTTCACAGCTGTCCCGCAAGACCGAAGACCGCACCGATAAGAAGCCACAACTGGCGGATTTGAGAGAATCCGGCTCCATTGAACAGGATGCGGATTTGGTTTTGTTAGTCTACAGACCGGAATTCTATGAAATCCAGAAATTCAAAGACGGCTCTCTCACCGAGGGAGCCGCTGAAATTATCATAGCCAAACACCGCAACGGTCCCACCGGAGATATCAAACTGGCGTTCGTCAAAGATTATGCCCGCTTTGAAAATCTGGAAAGGCGCTTCACCGAAGAGCAAGTACCATTTTAATGGTTCAACGAGTTCACCATATATGGTTCAGCAGGTTCACCATATAATATAATGCCCGTCTGGATACTGTAAGTAAATGAATTTAGTTAGGGAGAACCCGCTAGTTTTTATCGGAAAAAAATCTCTGACCTTGGTCAGGGATGTGGGGGGTGTTTCTCTTTTTATCAAAGATATAATCAAAACTTTCCCCAGAGGAATTTCCAGAACCCACTTAGTCACTGAGCAGATGCTCTATATCGGGGTGAATTCCATCCCCCTGGTAATTTTAACCTCCCTTTTCACCGGAGCAGTCACCTCGGTCCAGGCCGCCTATCAGTTTTCAGATTTACTCTCCATGCGGTATTTGGGTTCGGCAGTTGCCAAAGCCATTCTAATTGAATTAGGTCCGGTTCTGACCGCGGTGGTCATCGCCGGAAGAGTAGGAGCCGGGATGGCGGCTGAATTGGGTACTATGAAAGTGACCGAGCAGATTGATGCACTGGAAAGTTTAGCCATCAGTCCCATCCGCTATTTAGCTTTTCCGCGGGTTCTGGCGGGATTTATTATGGTACCGCTTTTGACCATCATTGCCAATTTTATCGCCATCGTAGGAGGATTGTTTGTAGCATCCAGCTTTTTAAACGTCTCTTCCCACACTTTCTTGACCAGTTTCAAACTTTTCTTTAAAATGACCGATTTAACAGCCGGTCTGCTAAAATCCTTTGTTTTCGGAACTATCATCACCACCATCAGCTGTTATCAGGGATTCAGAACCGAAGGGGGAGCCGAAGGGGTGGGAAAAGCCACCACCAGAGCGGTGGTGGTCTCCATAGTTTTAATTTTAGTGGCCGATTACTTCGTGGCTTCGGTGGTTTTCGGAACCGGTTAAATTTTCATCTGCGTAAAGCATAAATGATTCGAATTTCCGATTTGCACAAAAAATTTAGGGATAACGAGGTTTTGCGGGGAGTGGATTTATCCATACAGAAGGGAGAAACCATTGTAATTATCGGCCGCAGCGGTTGCGGAAAATCGGTGCTTTTGAAACATATCATCGGAATATTAAAACCGGATACCGGGCGCATCGTGGTTGACGGAGAGGAAATAACCAGGTTCGAAGCCGAAGAGATGTATGAAATCAGAAAGAAATTCGGGATGCTTTTTCAGGGCTCGGCTTTGTTTGACTCTTTGACGGTAGAAGAAAATGTCGGCTTAGGATTAAGAGAACACACCAATTTGTCAAAACCAGAAATTCAGGAAATTGTCCAGGAAAAATTGAGCTGGGTCGGTCTCTCCGGCATAGAAAATTTAAAGCCAGCCCAGCTTTCCGGTGGTATGAAAAAAAGGGTAGGATTAGCCCGGGCCATTGCCATGGAGCCAGAATGTATTTTATATGACGAACCGACCACCGGCTTGGACCCGATTATGGCGGATGTAATCAACCATTTAATTATAGATATGCGCAATAAATTAAAGGTAACTTCCATTGCGGTTACGCATGATATGGTGGCCGCATATAAAATAGCAGACCGGATTGCCATGCTGTATGAAGGAAAGATAATTTTTACCGGTACTCCGGAGGAGACCAAAAATACCACCAATCCCATTGTCCGGCAATTTATCGAAGGCCGAGGAGAGGGGCCGATTAAGGCCGTTTGATTATCTTGTAATGACCATTTTATGAATTAGAGTTTGATTTCATAATTAAGCTTGGCTCTGGGTACAGGGACCCAGAGCTACCCTTGAAAGAATCTTTATGGGTAGGGTCGGGTCCCCGTACCCGACCATAAAATTTTTCTCAAATGGCTCAAAAACATTTCACAAACGAAACAAAATCTATTATCTTACTACAAATTGGAGGATAAAGTGACCGAGCAAGTTTTCTTAATGGGAACGCAAGGTGGACAGCAGGGTGGCGGCGGTTTTTTGGCTTTTTTGCCTTTCATATTGATTTTTGTGATAATCTATTTTCTGATGCTAAGGCCCCAGCAGAAAAAGCAGAAAGCCCACCAGAGAATGCTGACCGAGTTGAAGAAAGGGGATAAAGTAGTCACCAACGCTGGGATGCTGGGAACCATCGCCAGCTTCAATGAGAAAGAGAACACGGTGGTGGTGAAAGTCGATGATAATACCAAAGTTGAATTTTTGAGAAGTTCCATCGCCGGAAGAATTGAAAAAGGAAACTCCTGATGGTGGTTTTACCGATTAAAATTTACGGAGACCCGGTTTTAAGACAAAGAGCAGGTGAAATCCCGAAGCTGGATGACTCCGTAGTCAAGCTGGTCTCGGATATGTTGGAGACCTTAAAACAAGAGAATGGCCTGGGGCTGGCGGCCAACCAAGTCGGAGTTTTGAAAAGAGTTTTCGTAGTGAATCTGTCCCACGTCAAAGAAGGCGAAAAACCCTTGGCCATAATTAATCCGGTTTTGGTGGATAAAGCCGGGGAGATAATCGGGGAAGAAGGTTGCCTGTCGATTCCCGGTATTTTTGAGGACGTGGTGCGGGCTAAAAAAGTTACCTTCAAAGGAATAGATATATCTGGCAAAGAAATTACGATTCAGGCTGAGGATTTACTCTCTAGGGTAATGCAGCATGAACTGGACCATCTGAACGGAATTTTATTTATAGACCACTTAAGCAAAATTAAACGAGAGCAGATAGATTCCCAGTTAAACAAAATTTCAGAGAAAGCTTTAGAAGTCAAGAAAAGTTCTTTAGTCAAGGATAGTCAATAATAAATACTATCCTGGACTATTATTGACTATTTAAGAGAAAGTTTTTTTAAAAAATTTAACCGAAAGCTTTTACAAAATTTTAAAAGCTTCAAGAGAGGCAAAAATCTGCCTACCCGATACCTATGCAGGTAATCTTTATGGGGAATGACTGGTTTGCCATCCCCAGTTTGAAAGCATTGCTGGAAAATGACTTTAATGTGACTGCGGTTGTCACCAGTCCGGATAAGCCACAGGGACGGGGTTTGAAACTCTCCCCCATGCCGGTTAAAACTTTTGCCCAGGAGAGAAAATTGCCGATTTTGTCACCTACGGATTTGAAATCCGCAGAATTTTTAAATCAATTAAAAAAATTGCATCCGGATGCGATCGTAGTAGTAGCATTCACTATACTGCCGGAAGAAATTTTTTCTCTGCCTCCTTTGGGAACCATCAATCTGCATCCATCACTTCTGCCCCAATATCGCGGGGCGGCTCCGATTCAGTGGGCTTTGATAAACGGAGATGAAGAAACCGGAGTCACCACTTTTGTGATTGAAAAAAAAGTGGACGCCGGAAAAATTATTCTGCAAAAAAAAGTGATAATTTCACCGGATGAGGCATACGGAGAACTTTCGGAAAGATTATCTAAAATAGGGGCTGATGCTTTGGTGGAAAGTTTGAATTTAATTCAACAACCTGATTTTAAGCCACTTCCGCAAGACAATTCCAAAAGCAGCAAAGCCCCCAAAATAAAAAAAGAGGATTGTAGGATAAATTGGAGTAATTCAGCTCTGAAAATAAAAAATTTAATCCGGGGACTTTCACCGGAGCCGGGAGCTTTTTCCACCTATAAGGATAAAATTGTTAAAATTTTTAAAACGGAAACTCTGGATGAGAAGAGCCATTCGGATGGCTTCGGAGAAATCATTTTGGCATCGGATAAAGGGGGCTTAGCAGTTAAAACCGGTCAGGGCAGTCTGCGACTGCTTTCTTTACAATTAGAAGGGAAAAAAATTATTTCAGGAGAAGAATTTGTCAGAGGTTACAAAGTTAAAACAGGAGAAAAATTCATATAATGGAAAAAGAAATTGCCATAAATGTCAGCCAGTACGAGACCCGGATTGCGCTTTTAGAAGACAAAAAATTAGTAGAGCTGTGGGTAGAGCGTCCGGAACAGGAAAGAATAGTGGGAGATATCTACAAGGGGATCGTCAAATCGATTTTCCCCGGGATGCAGGCCGCTTTTGTGGACATCGGAATCGGCAAAAACGTCTTTCTGCATGTTTCCGACATCGCCCCCCAGGAAAATGATTTCTTTGAAATCGAAATCATGGAAGACGAGATGGTGGAATTCGTCAAAAAAAGACCTCATGTGAATATTCAGGATGTTTTGAAGAAGGAACAGGAAATTTTAGTCCAGATAGTACGGGAACCCATCGATACCAAAGGAGCCCGAGTCACCACTCAGGTCTCTTTACCGGGCCGCTACATTGTCTTAGCACCGGGAGAAGATTATATAGCGGTCTCCCGCAAAATTACCGACTGGAGTGAGAAAAAACGTCTCAAAAAAATAATTTCCGAACTCAAACCCCGCAACATGGCGGTGATTATCCGGACCGTGGGAGTGGGGAAAGATAAACGGGATTTCAAAGCCGACCTGAAAAATCTTCTGCGCCGGTGGCATCAGATTAGAAAACAGTCGGATCGCAAACCGGCTCCGGTGCTTCTGCACAAAGAAATGTCTGCTACCTTCGGGGTCATGCGGGATTTTTTCACCCCGGATATCGACCGGGTCTGGGTAGACAATAAAGATGAGTATAAAAAAATTCTGAAATACGTCAAAAGTTTTGCCCGCCCACTGGTTTCCAAACTTATGTTTTACCAGGCCGAGATTCCCCTGTTCGACGCCTTGAACATCGAAACCGATATCGACAAGATGCTGGAGCGGAAGGTCTGGATTAAAAAGGGGTCCTATGTGGTGATTGACCATACCGAAGCCATGGTTACCATCGACGTCAACACCGGACGATTTGTGGGAAGATCCTCGCAGGAAGACACGGTTTTAAAAACCAATCTAGAGGCGGCCAAGGAGATTGCCCGGCAAATCAGATTGCGGGACTTGGGCGGTTTGATCGTGGTTGATTTTATCGATATGGAATCCAGAGAACATAGGCGTCGCTTGTTCGAAGAGTTCAAAAACGGTTTCAGGAATGACCGGGCTAAAAACTCGATTCTGCCGATTTCCGATTTCGGCTTGATTCAGATGACAAGGGAAAAAATCCGTCCCAGCTTGGTGCATGCTTTATCCGAGCTATGCCCGACCTGTGAGGGTTCCGGCAGAATTTTATCCAAAGAGACGGTGGCGGTCAAGATTGAACGCTGGTTCAGAAGAGCCAGGGTTGGTTCGGAGGAAAGAAGGTATAAGCTGATTTTGAGTCCGGGGCTGTATGTAATTTTTACCCAGAACGATTCGGAAAGGTTGAGAAGATTGAACAAAGAGTTGAGAATGGAAATCCAAGTGGAAAAAGATGAATCTCTGCGTCCCGACCAATTTAAGGTTTATTCACCAACTGAAGATGCAGAGGTAACCCAGAGATTTAACCCTTAGATGTTTGGGTCAGGTAATGGATATAAATCACTAACCCCTCCCTTGCCCTCCCCTTAAAGGAGAGGGAATTTTACTAACCCCACCCAAAGAGATAGAGAGTTAAATTTTAATTTTAGCCAGAGCCCCCGCTTTGGCGGGGGCCTGGTTTTTTTTGTCTTTTTTATTTTCCTTATTGAGTTAAAGAGCCAAAAACTCAAACTGATTTATCTTTAAGATCCTCGAGCCGAAGCTTGAGGACAGGCGCCATCCCACTCGGTACGCCCACGGAGAAAACGCGCAGACGTTCGGAGGGCGTTCCTGAAAGGTCGCTATAGGGGCCCTAAATGCTTTTTTAAACCTTTGTACATCCAGGAAGCTTAATACCTTCCACACTAATAGAGCCGAAGTCTGAATACTACAGAAGTTGGAGTGAATTTTTTGTAAAAGAACTTGACAAGATGTATATTGAACTACAACTTATTAGAGAGCTAAATGCTTAGATTTATCTTAATTCCTTATAGGGAGTAGTTATGTCCAGATTAAAACTCGTTTTGGTGATATACTTTTGTTTTATGTTTCTATTTTTGTCGATTTCGTTTTTTACAACTTCTACATTTGGACAAGGAGTGTACGAAGCCTGGGTGGCCAGATACAATGGTCCGGGGAATAATTTTGATTATGCTCTTGCCCTAGCGGTGGATGACAGTGGGAATGTGTATGTGACTGGTTATAGTGGGGTCTACCCCTATGAGGATTACGCCACCATTAAGTATTCTCCTTTTGGAGAAACTCTGTGGGTCAAAAGATACGATGGTCCGGGGAATGGTCGTGATGAGGCTGTGGCCCTAGCGGTGGATGACAGCGGGAACGTGTATGTGACTGGTTTTAGTAAAGGCAGTGGAACTTCTGGTGATTACGCTACCATTAAGTATTCATATGCTGGAGATACTCTGTGGGTCAGAAGATACAATGGTCCGGGCAATAGTGATGATAGGGCTAACGGCTTAGCGGTAGATGGCAGTGGGAATGTGTATGTGACTGGTTATAGCTGGAGTGGTACTCCTTTTGATTACGCTACCATTAAATATTCATCTGCTGGAGATACTCTCTGGGTCAGAAGATACAATGGTCCGGGAAATGATAATGATGGGGCTGTTGCCCTAGCGGTGGATGGCAGTGGGAATGTGTATGTGACTGGTTATAGCTGGAGTGGTACTACTTTTGATTACGCTACCATTAAATATTCATATGCTGGAGATACTCTCTGGGTCAGAAGATACAACGGACCGGGGAATAATTATGATGTGGCTTACACCTTAGCGGTAGATGGCAGTGGGAATGTGTATGTGACTGGTTCTAGCGGTACAATTAAGTATTCAGCTAGTGGAGACTCTCTATGGTTTGGTGTTTACGGAGGTCATGACTTAGCTATTGATGGCAGTGGGAATGTGTATGTGGCTGGTGGCGGTTTGGATTATATTACCATTAAATATTCTTCTGATGGAGATACACTCTGGGTCAGAAGCTACAATGGTCCGGGGAATGAGTATGATGAGGCTTCCGCCCTAGCGGTAGATGACAGCGGGAATGTGTATGTGACTGGTTCTAGCGTTGGCAGTGATCCTTATAATTATACTGATTACGCTACTATTAAGTATTCTTCTTCTGGAGATACTCTGTGGGTCAAAAGATACAATGGCGCGGGGAATGGCGGTGATGGGGCTAATGCCCTAGCGGTAGATGACAGTGGGAATGTGTATGTAACTGGTTGGAGCCTTGGCACCGTTTGGCCCGATAATGATTACGCTACCATCAAGTATTTCCCCTGCACCTCTGCCAATCCAAAAACTGGAGATGCTAATGGCGATGGCGAAGTTAACCTGGCAGACATAATCTTCAAAATAGATTATATTTTTAAAGCAGGTCCAAAGCCAAACCCTTCCTGTCGTGCAGACGTTAACGCTGATGGAAATTTATTACTTACAGATATAGTGTATCTCATTAATTTTCTTTTTAAATCCGGTTCAACACCACAACCCACAGGAACCTGCTGTCTGTAAAATAAAAAAGGGTGGAGACAAGCTCCACCCCTACGTACACGGACCCCTCGACTTCGCTCGGGATAAACCCCTCGGCAAAGCTCGGGACAAGCCCCTCCCTAACCCTCTCGATTACACTCGAGGTAAACCTCCCTAAAAGGAGATGGAATAAAATGCAGAAAAACAAAGCGGCCGCTTTTGGCGACCGCTAGGGGTGATAATAGGTGAGTAGGAAATGGTCGGTTGAAAGGAGTACCTTTTCCTCTCTAAATCCCTACTTTTGTATATGTAAAAAAGTCAAAAAAGTTTCAGGTATTTTTTATAAATTTTAAATTCTTCTTCTTGTAGATATAGGTCAATAGGGGTAATGAAACAATCCCGTCATCCTGAACCCTTCGACTGACTCAGGGTAAACGAAGTGAAGGATCCCTCTTGTAAGTTCGAGATTCTTCGTCCAGATAAATCGGGACTCAGAATGACAAACCGCCTTTCAATTTTCTTGCCTTTTTTGAAAAATTTGATAAACTTTGAAATAAACCATAATGCCCATTTACAAATTAGAAGAGCTCAATTACGTGGAGCTGCAGGAGTTGGACAAACATAGAACAGTGTTCTTTTTAACTATTTCCCCTTTAGAAGAGCACGCCCCTTACCTGCCGATAGGGACGGATATTTTCACCTCCTCATTTTTTGCCCAGACCTCGGCCGAAGAGTTGATTCAAACCAAACCGGACTGGAATGTGGTTATGATTCCGCCTCTTTATTTAGGGACTTACGTTTTCAAATTTGTCGGCTCGGTTGTGCACCGTCAGAGAATAATTTTAGAAGTATTAAAAGATTACGGCAAATCTATAGCCAGCTGGGGATTTGAGCACATTGTGCTCTTTTCAGCTCACGGGGGAGCCGGGCATATAGCGGTCCTGGAAGAAGCGGCCAAAAAAATTTCCAGAAAATACAGGATAAAAATGATATCCCTGACCGGAAAAATCGCGGTAGATTTTCTGTTCGGGAAATTCATCGAGAAAATCCAGGCCAATCTACAGAGACCTCTGGATGAAAAAGAGGTTAGTAACCTCAAATATGATTACCATGCCGGCTGGTGGGAAACCTCTATGATGTTAAAAATCCGGCCAGATTTAGTCAAAGAAAGTTTCAACCAATTCCCGCCGGTTCTGATTGAAAACCCTCTCCAGCTCAAATCAGATGCGGCTTTGAAATTAGGCCAGGGGTTCGGCTATTTCGGCACCCCTTCTTTTGCGGATAAAAAATTGGCCGAGGCCTCTTTCCAAGCCTTCCAAGAAGAGGGGATGAAGATTATTTACCGCTTTTTAGATGGGGAGGATGTCTCCTCCGACACCACCTCGCTGCCCTATAAAGCCCTGATTTTCAGAACCAATTTCAAAAGAAATCTTCTGATTGCGACCTCCTTAATTCTGGCACTGCTGGTTTATCTGGTAATACGCTTCCTCTTATAATCAAAAAAAATACTTGACAATCCCGAATCGGGATATTTTAATACCTGCTTATTAAATAGTGGTGGAGGGGAAAACTATCGGTATTCAATTTATAACCTAAAAAGGAAACTTTTAGCAAAGCCGGGCTGAGAAGTTGCATCCTTTTGCAAAAAATGGGCTTATTCCCATAGTTTGTTTAAATCTCTTTTTCGGCCGAGGGGTTGTTGTATTAAACAAATACTATAACTAACCTAGATAATAAAATGAATAACAATAAGTTGAGCACTGTCCATAAATTGAACAAAAGGGGTTATTTTTCTAAAATCTCAAACCTAAAAAAATTCATTCTGGCAGAATTTTTGCGAATCAAAGCGGCCAAAGACGGAGGAGGAGCTATGGGTTGGAGTTTTATCAATCAAGAAGATTGGGAAAATGATAAGCTTTTACTGCAACAGTCTGATTTGCTGGTAACCAATTCCCGAGCATTGGATGAACAGCTGTCCTTTTTCCCTAACCCCAACAATCTTTTTGCCGGCTCAAGCGCCAGCATTCTAGATGAGCCGGAATGGCTTTCAAAAAATAAAACCACCCGGAGTAAAAGATTTCTCGATTTTCTCCTGGCGAGTATGGGATTGATTATAACACTCCCCTTGATTTTGGTGATTTCACTATTCATTAAAGTGACCACCGGCGGACCGGTTTTTGAAAAGCATCTGGTAGTAGGACAGGACCGGAGAAGAAAAGGCAGAAGAAGATTAAGAGCCATCCGTTTCAAATATGACAGCCGTCAGAAAGACCGCAGAAGGGATAATTACCTGGGGAATCCCTTCATATTATACAGATTCAGAACCATAATTCAGGAGTCAAAATCCAGCGAATTAAGCTTTGATTTCTACCAGAATAGGCCTTATGTATACTGGATGAGCCAATTCCTGCGAAAGACCAGCTTAGATAAATTGCCCCAATTACTCACTGTATTTAAAGGGGATATGAGCATAGTAGGCCCGGAGCCGGAAACCTATCATGCGGCAGAAAAGCTCTACCGGAAGTATGATAATTACAAGATGCGCCTGAAAGTCAAGCCCGGTCTAACCGGTCTGGCTAAGCTGGCGAATCTGACCGAAAGCAAAAAAGAAGATAAAAAAAGGAAACTCTTCTGGGACTTAAAATATGTCTATAATTACAGCTTGGAGCAGGACTTCAAGATTCTGGTAAAATCGGTCAAACAGCACTTTTTCGACAAAGCGGTTTTCAATTAACAAAACCCCTCTCGTTTTTTTCATGGCGGTCAAAGTCGAGCCCTTTTTGCAGGGCTCAACTTTTTTATGCCAGAGTAAAGAAGATAACAGCTCCTGACTAAAGTAAAATCCTAAGGCTTCTCGTCACTTCTGATATTTTAAGACCAAATCTCTTCTAGAAACTTTCAATTGGTTGAGTAGATACCGCCAAAGAGCCAGTAAATGCAGGCACTTACAGCCCTCACTTTTCCAGAAAATTCCGAGGTCAAAAAGATTTATGGTTCATAATGGGGAAATCCCCTCACTTAACAAGTTGCAAAATGCTTCACTTTCGGCTAAAAGAAAATGATTTTTCCGGTCATTATTCTTCTCATATAATCTGGAAATTTTCCGATTAATTAATAAAGAGAAAAAGAGGTCTATGCACAATATATGCTTAATCGAAGATGACCAGGAAATAGCCAAAAACATATCCCAGTTTTTCAACCGGGATTACCAGTTTTATGCTTTTACCGAAGGGACCAAAGCTTTGGCTTCCATCCCCCAGATTAAACCGGATTTGGTCCTTTTAGATGTCAATCTCCCCGATTTATCGGGGCTGGAAGTCTTGAAGAAAATCAAAGAGCAGAATAACAAACTGCCGGTCATAATACTGACGGGTTACATTTCCACCCAGACTGCCATCGAAGCCATGAAAGAAGGGGCTTATGAGTTTATCACCAAGCCCTTCACTTTAGAAAAGCTCTCCGGTGAAATTAAAAAAGCTCTGTCGGACCACGGCGCTCCTCCCAGCAATTACACCAAGACCGTAGAAACAACCGTGGAAGCAGATGAGATAATCGGCAAATCACCGGAAGTGGTTGAAATCGCCAAATTAATCGGACAGTTAGCCAAGACCGATACTCCCATATTGATTCTGGGTGAATCCGGCACCGGCAAAGAGCTAGTAGCCAAAGCCATTTACCACAACTCCAATCGCAGGGAGAAACCGTTTGTAACCATCAACTGTTCCTCATTGCCGGAAGTAGTTTTAGAATCGGAATTATTCGGTCATGAAAAAGGGGCTTCGGCTTCGGCTTTTTCACGCAAAATAGGAAAATTCGAGCAGGCCCAGGGGGGCACAATATTCTTGGATGAAATTGCCGACACCTCGGTCTCAATTCAAAACCGAATCTTGAGAATTTTAAATGAGCAGGAGTTCGAAAGGAACGGGGGGGATGAACCCATCAAAGCCGACGTCCGCATCATCGCCTCTTCCAGCAAATCCTTAGTGGATTTGATCAAAGACGGAAAATTCAGAGTGGATTTATTTTACCGCCTTAAAGTGGTGTCTATCTATCTACCCCCTTTGAGAGAAAGAAAAACCGATATCCCGCTTTTGGCCAATCATTTTCTGAAACGATATACCAAGGTCAACCAAAAAGAGATTAAATCGATTTCCCGGGATGCTCTGGAACTTCTGGTGAAATATCCCTGGCCCGGAAACGTCAGAGAATTGGAGAACAATATTCATACCGCAGTGGTGATGGCTAAAGGTGAGATTCTTCTGCCGGAGCATTTTCCGATTTTCTCGGATACCAAAGATAAGGTTTCTTTTGATTATGAAAAAGTGCAGAATGATTACTACAAAATTTTTGCCGAAGTGTTGGAGCCGATTTTTGCCAGAGTGGTGAATAATTCGCAGGGGTTTATTTATGAGCATCTCTTAGCGGCTTTGGAGAAGGCGGTGCTGGAAAAGATTTTGAAGCATAATAAAGGGAACCAGCTGAAATCTTCTAAGATGATGGGTCTCTCCCGCAATACCCTGCGAGATAGAATGGCGAAGTATAATTTGATGTGAAGTAATTCGGAATCACGAAGTCACAAAATTACGAAAAGCACGAAATAACAAAATCAAAATTCGCAGGTCGGGTTCTTTACCCGACCTTTTTTATTGGTGCTACAACTGACCCCACCCTGGCCCTCCCCTACAGGGGAGGGAATTTGTTTTATCTCTCTCCTAGAGGAGAGGGTTGTGGTGAGGTCAAAAATGTGATTGACAACTTCACTGGGGATATGGTAGCTTGGTTTGGTTATGCGAAAAATTGTCTTGATTCTATTCTGCTTAATCTGCTTCATCTGCTGTGAGATTTCCTTTTCGCAATTTGAACAAAATAAACTTGATTCGGCTCTAGCTTTGGCTTTGAAATGTATGAAGCTGACTAAAGAGGATTTGAGTTTAAGGAATGATTATGTGGAAGTAGATATATTTAGAGAATCCCTAATCAATTACTTAATGAAACACCCCCTCAAGACAATTTCTGCGGCAGAACTTTGGCTGGATTTAAATCAAAATTGTTCTAGTGCAACTAATCTGTATTTTGCTGCTCGCGATTTCGAAACTGGACTTGCAATGAAAGAAGAGGACCTCCGAATCTATTTAGAATATTTTCGACCGGATTATAGCCCAATACTTGAATTTCCAAAGGAAAAAAAGATTTTCAAGCCGGAAATAAAAGGTGTATTCGCTGGTCTATACACCAAGATGGTAAATAATGATAGTTCGATAAAAGCTAGGGTGGCCAAAGACGAGGTGCTTTACAAGAAATCTAAAGAAAATTATTTGAAAACCTATTATACAAAGATTGGTTCCATCAAACAAAAAGTTTTACCCATAATTTTGGAAGATGTAAACGATGAATTCAAATCTGCTGAACAATTAGATCTAGAGCAAAAATCTGAAGAAGAACTAGCCAAACAACTAATTGATTTGACTTCTTCAGTTTATCATGAAATATTTAGTTACAATGCCGGTGCTACTATGCATTCTGCAGAGGCTCTTTTATCTCGCGCCAAAAGACCAAATTTATTAGAACTTCCCAAGAAATCAAAACCCAATGATATTATCTGGTCGCAAAAAACGTCCATTGGTGAATTCATCCTTGGTGGAAAAGGAAGCTCACATTACACCGGCTCGCCGGCTTTGATAATAGACTTAGGAGGAGACGATATCTATGAATTATCCTACGATTCCACTGTCTCCACCCAGGTCATAATCGATTTAGGCGGCAATGACACCTACAAAGCACTGACTGATTTCTGCCTGGCTTCCGGCTTTTTCGGAACCGGAATTTTAATAGACGAAGAAGGAGATGATATTTATTCAGGGAAAAATTTCTGCTTGGGGTCGGGTTTATTCGGGGTAGGAATTTTATTAGATAAAAAAGGGAATGATAAATATTTCGGAGATACTTTCACGCAAGGGGCAGGGGCCTGGGGAATAGGAATTTTAGCAGATTTAGACGGAGCGGATAATTACAACGGTGCCTTGCATGCTCAAGGTTTCGGGGGAGTAGCCGGGTTCGGAAGTTTGATAGACAAAGCCGACAACGACAACTATTTCGCCGGCGGAAAATACAAAGATATTTTAAGATACAAGGAGCATTATCTTTCGTTGTCGCAAGGTTTCTCATACGGCATCAGACCCTATATGTCCGGCGGAGTTGGTTTGCTTTTAGATTATGCCGGAAATGACGGCTATGTCACCGATATTTTCGGGCAGGGTGCTTCTTACTGGTGGGGCTGGGGATGTTTGTACGACAAAGAGGGGAACGATTTTTATCAGGCATTTCAATATGCCCAGGGTTCAGCCACACATATGACTCTGGGAACGCTGATTGATGGAGCAGGAGATGATATTTACTCCTCTAAAGGAGTCTCGCAAGGTTGCGGGCATGACTGGGCTTGCGGAATTTTGCTGGATAATTCCGGCAACGATAATTACTACGCCAACGATTTGTCTCAAGGGGCAGGAAATGCCAACGGGATTGGAATTTTTATCGACCAGGCCGGAGATGACGGATACTATGTGAAATCAAAAACCAATACACAAGGGTACGGGAATCCCCGAAGAGAATATGGCTCAATCGGAATTTTTATAGATATGCTCGGTAAAGACAAATATGACGGGAATGGATGTGACAGCTGTTGGTGGTCGATTGATTCGAAATGGGGAGTAGGATTGGATTTGGAGATGAAATGAGTGGTTAATTTGAGGAAAAGATGGGCGAAGGTAAACTTCGCCCCTACGCGTGTAAGGTGATAAATTGAATAAATCAAATATATCGCGTAGGGGTGGAGCTTGTCTCCACCCAAAGAATTCGGAAACACGAAGGCACGAAATTTCGAGAAACACGAAAAAGAACAATTTTAAAAAATGAAATTTAAGAGAAAAAAAACAGTTTTGTTAATAAATTTGGCTGTAATACTTCAAATATTTTGGGGAGTTAATCAAGGAAAATCTCAAGATAAGTCAGAATCAGATTCTCTAAAACAATTAGTGGACTCACTTTTCATCATCTCCTCGGCTGGGTTCGTCAAATTCGCTGATTTAGAAGCACCGGCTAGAAAGCAGTTAATCGAAATGAAGGAACAATCTGTTCCTTATCTGATTCCCAAATTATCCAACCGGGATGCCAGAGATATAAATACTTTGATAGAGCTTTTCAAAGGTATCGGAGATGTCGCCACCACTCAATTAGTCGAAGCCCTGCAAACTGATGACATCTGGCAAATCCGGACCACTTGCAGATGTCTCGGTGAAATCAAAGATAAAAGAGCTGGCCCAGATTTAATAAAAGTTTTGAATCATTCGGATTATCAAATCCGGAATTATGCTACCACCGCTTTAGGCAATACCAAAGATACCACAGCTTTTAATTCCATCGTGGAAATTTTAAAAGATTCCATAGAAGTCCCTCGAAAAGCGGCGGCGTATGCTCTAGGGGAATTGAATGATAAAAGAGGAATTCCCTATCTGATTTCGGCTTTGTCGGATAAACATTTTTCAGTTCGAATGGTGGCCATGGAGTCATTGGTCAAGATAGGCAAGGGAGCGATTCCTTCCTTAATTCAACTGATGGATGACTGGAGTGATAACGACTCCACAGAAAAATCCAACTCCTATTACCTGGCAATCGAAGCGCTGGGAAAGATAAAAGAACCAGCGGTATTGCCCGTTTTATTGGATTTATTAAAAAGTCCGGACTGGAGGACAAAGGGAGTTGCGGTAGAGGCTTTAGGAAATTATAATAATCCCAAAATTACGGTAAGTTTGGCAAAATTGAAAAAAAGCGAAACGCATCCGTTTGTGAAAGATAAGATAGAGAAGGTGTTGGAAAAAATGGGGAAGAGTTAGAAAAACGCCAAACTATCAAAAATGAATCTATCCGACAGACTGCAGTACTGGGATAAAATAAACCGGGCCAAAACTTCGCCAAAAAATTCCGAAGCCTGGGATACTTCTTTGACTGAATTCTTAGAAGGGGAAAGAGTATCCAATGCTTTCGGAGAATACCTGCTGATTGAAAAGAATTTTAAAGAAAATTATCGGGCCGGGAAAATTTATTTAAATGAAATTTTGGATATTGAACCCGAGATTTTCTCGCAACTTTCACTTTCAAATCCTATCCCGAATCTGAATCTCGACAAAACTATTTTTTTAGATATAGAAACTACCGGCCTTTCGGGCGGCTCCGGGACTTATCCTTTCTTAATCGGTATAGGATTTTTTCAAGACGGTAAATTCTGCCTCAGGCAATTTTTTATGCCGGATTACAGCAAAGAGAAAGCCATGCTCTCGGATTTGACAAAACTTTTGAAAGATTATGAAAATTTAGTCACCTTCAACGGCAAGGGATACGATATTCCGATTTTGAACGGCCGCTTCATACTGCAAAGAATCAAACCGAATTTCGAGTCGCAGAGCCATCTGGATTTACTATTTCCCTCCAGAAGATTCTGGAAGAAAAGGTTAAAAAACTGCTCACTTCTGAATCTGGAAAGGGAAATTTTGGGAATAGAAAGGGTGATGGATATTCCCGGTTATTTGATTCCACAGGTTTATTTTGATTATCTGAAAGACGGGAAAGCCGAACAGCTGAAACTGGTGCTGGAGCATAACAGATATGATATTTTAGCCATGGTTGGTCTTTTGGCCCAGCTGGGGAAAATTTTGCAGGAGCCGGAGAAATTGGAAATTTTACATTCGGAAGACTGGGTTTGTTTGAGCAGGCATTATTTCTATGCCGGAGATTTAGCCAGAGCCAGAACTTGCGGAGAAAAAGCGGTGCAAAAAAATTCCAGAGATGAAATTTATACTGAAGTCAATTTACATCTGGGAAAAATTTATAAAAAATTAGCGGAATGGGATAAAGCCGAAAGACTCTGGCACAATCTCCTGCTTGAAAATTCCGGCTTTCGCTTGGAGCCATACTTAGAATTGGCTAAACTTTATGAGCATAAGTTAAAAGATTTCAGAAAAGCTATAAATTTGGTTGAAAAGGTAATTTCCAATGTCAACACCTCAATTTCAAACAACTTTAGTTTGGAGAGTTTATATTATAGAAAGCAGAGATTGTTGAGAAAAATTGAGCTTAACAGCTGACTAATCCCTCGACTTCGCTCGGGACAAGCCCCTCGCTAGCCCTCTCGACTACGCTCGAGGTAAACCTCCCTTTTAACAAAAATTGATATTGACTTAATGGGAAATATGGCTATTTTACTGCATAGAGGAGGGAGTAAGCCATAGTAAAGACAGAGCTTGATAGGGAAGAAGAAAGTAAATGAACAAGATTAAAATTTCAGGCATCAGTCTTCTTTTATTCTCTCTTTTTAATTTTTCCAACGGAAGCGAAAACCAATTCTCCAGATTTTCTGAATATTATCAGAAGCTCCAAAATTCCAGAGAAGTTTTGGGCTTGTCGGATATTTCTTTCCGCTTGGAAAGAGATTTTTCTTCAGTCAAATTTCAGCGGGCAGTTGAAACTAATTCATATTACTCCAGTTTCTATGCAGACCCCTGGAGTCCGCATTCAGCTTACACGGATTTGAAAGTCAATTCGGATACTTTTCCGGCTACTTTTTTTCAGGGTTCTCCGGATATAATAATGTTTGCGGATAAATCTTTTTTGGCGGTCTGGGAGGATGAGCGGAACGGGGATATGGATATTTTAGCCCAGAAATTCGATTCTTCCGGCACCCCCATTCTTTCCACTCTGGAAGTCAATGATGAGACTATTCCGGCTGACCAGTTTCTTGCTTCAGCCGATGTTTCTCCGACCGGAAAAGTGGTGGTCACCTGGGTGGATGGGAAAAATCTGGAAATCAAAGCCCAGAGGTTGGATAATAATCTGAATAAAATCGGCGCAAATTTTAAAGTTAATTCCGGTCCCAATAATTCTGCCTATGCCCCAGCAGTGACGGTAGCTTCCAACGGAAATTTCATCATCACCTGGGAAGATGTTCGTTTCGGGTACAGCATCTATGCCCAGAGATATGACAGCTCCGGATCCGCCATAGGCGGAAACTTTCAGGTGAGCACGGATGCCGGGTCGTTTCCTCATCTATATCCGGCAATTTCTTCAGACGGAAACGGCGACTTTGTGATTGTCTGGGAAGATTACCGAAATTTTGACGGGGATATTTATTTTCAGAAATATGATTCGGCAGGTGTGGCGCAAGACAGCAACACCCAAGCCAATTCAGATACCGGCACAGAAGACCAGTATCAGCCGGATGTCGCAAAAAGTTTTGACGGGAAAATGATTTTTACCTGGGTGGATATGGTGAATGTAAATCAGGATATTTATTTCCAGAGAGCGGACAGCGCCGGGGTCCTGCAGGGTTTGCCCACCAAAGTCAATTCGGATGCCGGGATTGACCAGCAATGGCAACCGTCCATTGATGCCGATTCCTTAGGAAATTTTATGATTGCCTGGAGCGATTACCGCTCCTTTCCTGCGATTTATCTTCAAAGATACGACACCATCGGCAGCCCTTTCGGGATAAATATACATATCAGCGACATCGGGCAGAGCCGAGAACGGCATTCTCCTACTTTATATCTACCCAATTCGGGAGATTTAGTAGCCGGCTGGATGGATTATCGAAATAAAAATTATGATATCTATCTGCAAAGATTGACCGCTTCCGGAACCAAAAAAGGAAATAATTTCAGAGCCAATCTGGACCTGACCGGCGCTCAGCAGAAAACTCCCTCTTTGGCAGTCAATTCCAAAAGGGAGAGTTTTGTGGCGTGGGAGGATTTCCGCTCCGGCAATGCGGATATTTTCTTCAGGCAAATAGACCAGCAGGGAAATTTTGTCACGGCGGAGATGAAAGTCAGTGACGATACTTCTATTTTACCGCAGCTTAGCCCGGATATCGCCACCGACGATAAAAATACTTTTTTCATAGTCTGGCAGGATTTCAGAAACGGGTCGAATATTTACGGGCAGTTCTACAACTTTTTGATACCGCTGGGAAATGTTAAAATCAACGAAGATACCTCCACCAACATCCACCAGCATCCTTCGGTCTCGGGCTCCCAAGCCGGAAAATTCGTAGCGGTCTGGTCGGATAACCGGGACGGGAATTTTAACATCTACGGTCAGAGATATACCAGCTTAGGTGCCAAGGTCGGCAGCAATTTCAAAGTCAATGATGATGTGGCTCCCAATGACCATTTTTCTCCTCAAGTAGCTTCCGATAGTCTGGGGAATTTTGTGGTGGTGTGGGAAGATTACCGGGACGTCCAGGTACATATTTATATGCAGGCCTATGATTCTAGCGGCAGTCCTCTGGGGACAAATTTGAGAGTTCAATCTGACAGCAGCAATACTACCCAGATCAGGCCGGATATAGCCCGAACTGTTACTGGAGAATTTGCGGTCTCTTGGCTGGAAACCCGGGCGACAGGAGATTTTATTTTGGCACAGAGATATGATATCTTAAGACAGGCAGTCGACTCTAATCTAATAATTTCCGATACGGTGGCCCTGAACCCTTTTGCTCCCAGAATCGCCTTAGACAAAAACCAGACTTTGCTGGTAACCTGGGAAGACAGCCGCTTGGGGCATTCGGATATCTGGGGGCAATTTTTTTACTCTTCCAACGATTCCATGGGTCCGGATTTCAAAGTCAATCAGGATCTGGGAACGGCTCTGCAGTTTTCACCGGCCTGTGGATTTTCCTCTGATTATGCTTATTTTGTCTGGTCGGATAACCGCAACCCCGGTCTGGGATTCGATATCTACGCCAATATTTATGTTTACAAGGGAACCGAGGTAAAACCTCCCAAGTCAATTTCCAGCGCCATCCCCAAAGCATTTGCCTTAGAGCAAAATTATCCGAATCCTTTTAATGCCGCAACTGTAATTAAGTATCATCTGAAAGCCGCCAATTCCTCAAGTAATCAGATTTCTACTTCGCTTAAAGTCTATAACATCAAAGGGGAGTTAGTAAAAACTTTAGTCCAGCAGAATCAGGCACCTGGAATTTATCAGGTAAGCTGGGACGGAAAAAATGAAAGAGGCCAGACTGTATCCACCGGTGTTTATTTTTATCTGCTGGAAGCCGGGGAGCACAAAGAAGCCAAAAAGATGTTGCTTTTGAAGTGATTTTTAATTTATCTTAGATAATAGGGTTAATGGTTTTTAACTCCTAAGCTACATGATTTAATCTAAAAAAGTATAGCTTTAACTTCAGGGAGGTATTATGAAAAAACTTCTAATGACTTCAGGGGGAATGCTTTTTCTATTTTTTTTAAGCTTCTCCGACTCTTCATCTACAATTAGCTTTCAGAAGACTGATTATCCGATTGGCAACAGACCGGAATTTGGCACCGTAGGGGATTTTGACAAAGACGGGGATTTGGATTTAGCAGTGGGGAAGTGGTTTGACGAAAATTTTAGCATTCTCTTTAATGATGGTCAAGGTGATTTCAGCAGCATAGTAAATTACCCGGATAGTTCCGGCTGCCTAAATATTTTGGCGGTGGATATTGATAAAGACACGGACTTAGACATAATAACTTCTCATTGGTATAATTCTCTGGGAATGGTTGATTCCACTCTTTCACTTTTCTATAACCAGGGAGGTGGAACTTTTTCAGGACCAACCTTAATTCAAACCGGAAAAGCTCCATTGGCACTTACCAGTCTGGACTTGGAAAATGACGGAGATATCGATTTGGTCACGGCCAACTATGAAGGGGGAGATATTACAATTTTAAAAAATTTAGGCAGTGAAGCATTCGATACTCCTTTGCATATGGTTCCCGGTTCCCTGCCAACCGACGTGGCTTCAGCTGATTTCGATAATGATGGATTTGCAGATTTGGTGGTCACCTACCGGGGGGATAATACAGTTTCCATTCTTTTAAATCAGGGAAACGGAACTTTTGCCCCCAAGGTTGATTATGTCTCCAATACCGGACCCCGTTTTGCAGGTATCTTTGATTTGGACCAAGACGGGGATTTAGACTTGGGAGTACCGGATTTTGATGCTTCCCAGATTTCTGTTTACAAAAATCAGGGTAACGGAACTTTTGATACGGCAGTTTATTATCCAACCGGATATCGACCCAATTCCGTTGTTTTTCCAGACTTGGATAAGGACGGAGACCCTGATTTAGCAGTGTCCAGTTTTTACGATAATTATTTCACCTATTTGGAAGATATAGGCAACGGACAATTTGCCTTCGGATTCGACCAGTTTTCGGGGAATGGACCAATATCGGCTTTATCCGGAGATTGGAATCAGGATGGATGGGTGGATTTGGCTGTGACCAATACTTACAGCCACAACATTTCAGTTTTTCTCACAATACCCGCCATTTATGGTGTCAGGGTCTTAGCCGGGTCAGATGAATTTGGTTATAAAGGCGGAACAGTAAACGTGGAATTTAATCTCAAAAACACCGGGCAGGTCATCGACAGTTTTCAAGTGACAGTTTCGGATTCTTTGGGTTGGACAATTTCTCCACCTTTATCTCCTGTACAACTAATGCCTGCCCAAGAGGTGTTGGTTTCAGTAGGAGTCCACATTCCTACCACAGCTTTAGAAGGAACTAAAAATAAAATTACTCTAAGCGGTGCTTCCTTAAGTTCACCAGCTTCACAATCCGCCTCGCTTTATGTGACAGCTTTGGAGCTATGCGGAGATGTCAACAATGACGGAAAGTTAAACCTGGCAGATATAATTTATTATGTCAATTTTATGTTTAAAGACGGCCCGGCACCTTGTAATCTTTTAGGGATTAGGTGATTTAAAATCAGATTGACTTCAAGCACAGGAGAAATTATATTGTTCTGATTGAAATACAACAATTTTTTCGGAAAATTTAAGAAGCCGTTAGGATATTTAATTGTTGTAATCATCTTTTTCTTCCTTCTCAAATCCTTAATTTCCAACTGGCAGGAAATACACTGGGCGGAGTTAAACTTCAATTTTTTATATCTGATTTTATTCTTCTTTTTTTTCTGCCTGAGCTTCATCTTCGGGGTGTGGGGCTGGAATCTGATTTTGGCCGGTATGGGATATAAAATTTCGTTTAAAAAAAGTTTAAAAATAATAGCCGCCTCACAGTTGACCAAATATGTGCCGGGCCGAATCTGGATTGCTTTGGGCCGGGCTTATTTAGCGGAAAAAGAGCAGATTTCCAAAAGTAAATCGGTCTCCAGTGTGATTTTAGAAACCCAGCTTTTATTTCTGGCGGCACTGTTTTCTTATTTTGTGACCTATGCTTTCGGTTTTTCCCAGAACATTTTGGGCTTGAAAATTCATCCCTTGATTCCGGCAGGTCTAGCCATACTCCTGCTTTATCCGGCCTGGTCAGAAAAAATGGTAGCGGTCATAGCCAAAATTTTAAAAAGAGAATATTATCCGGCCCATATCGGATACAAAAATTTTCTGGTCATTTTTCTGGTTTATTTGTTAAACTGGGTGATTCAAGGCCTTGCCTTTTTTTTCCTGCTCAATTCCATCTACGCTTTGAATTTTTCTTATTTGCCTTATATCGTCAGTTCTTATATCTTAGCCTGGATGATAGGATTTATCGTAATCTTCACGCCCGGTGGACTGGGGATAAGGGAAGGGGCTCTGACTTACTTATTAAAATTCGTGATGCCTCTGCCGGTGGCGATTGCTTTGAGTTTTTTTTCCAGGATTCTGATTACGGTTTCGGAAATTATTTTTTTGCTGGTTAGCTTAAAAGTCAAGGAGTAATGGTACGTCTACGCTCTGCAAAAATGGTTGAATTAAAAGCGCACCATAAATGGTACCGCTACATGTAAAGAGGCCTGAAAAGTGAAATTAAACTTAGGTTGCGGGACGGATATTAAACCGGGATATGTTAATCTGGACTTAGTCCCCCTGAAAGGGGTTGATGTGGTCTGCAATCTGGATAATCCGCCTCTGCCGTTCAAAGATAATCAGTTCGAGGGAATTTACTGTCGGCACGTTCTGGAGCATGTGGATAATTTCCTGCCTTTAATTGAGGAGCTGTACCGGATTTCCAAGCCAGAGGGAATTATCAGAATCGAAGCTCCCCATTGCAGTTCCGTTTTAAGTTATACCGACCCCACTCACAGAAGATTTTTCACCTACAATTCCATGCGATATTTCGAAGAGGATTATATTTTTAATTTTTACTCCAGAGCCAGGTTCGAAACGGTAAAAGTCAGACTGCAGTTTTCCGGCGGAAAATTTCAATTCTTGAACTATATCTTCGACCCTCTGGTCAATCTCTTTCCCAACTTATATGAGCGACTCTGGATGTGGCTCTTGCCCGTGGAGAACATTTTTTATATCTTAAGAGTGAAGAAGTCCGCCTATGGTCAACAATACTCAACTTAATAGTATTATTGACCATAAGTTGAGTAAGGCGGATTCGGTCTTTGACCTTTGGTTACACCATGGCTTAGCCATTTGACTATTTAAACTATAAACATTTGAAGCCGAAAAAAAAACCAGAGCAGAGAGATTCTGCCGATTTTTTTAAAACTCCCACCTGGTTAGAGAATAACTTGGTGGTCATTTTCATTTATCTGGCTTTAGCCCTGATTTTTTTCAACAAGATTTTATCCCCCTCCAAAATGGTCTTCGGCACTGACTTTCTGGCGGGTGCCTATATGTCCCGGGATTTTTTCAAAACTCACTTAGCCGACCTGGGGGAAATTCCCATGTGGATTCCGTATCTTTACGGAGGAATTCCTCTCTACGCCAACGTGGGAGATCTGTATTATCCTATTTCTTGGATATTGCGTTTACTTCTCCCGGTGCACGTCTATACCGCTTATTTATATATAATTCAGGTCTGGTTAGCCGGAGTATTCACCTATCTATTTTTAAAACAACTGAAATTATCTTTCTGGCCCCGTTTCTTAGGAGGAATTGCTTACATGTTCACCGGCTTTCTGGTCTCCTTAGTTTACGCCGGACACGAAGGAAGAATGGCTATCATTTCCTTTTTACCGGCCATGCTCTGGATAATTCATATAGCCACCGAGAAAAGGAAGCTGGTTTATTTTTTGGTAGCCGGATTAATTTTGGGATTCATTCTTCTGATTCCTCATGTTCAGCTTAATTATTACCTTTTAGCCACGGTCTTCTTTTATTTTCTTTTCAGACTTTATTTTGTTTATAAGGAGCAGAAAAATTTCTTTTTGGCAGGAAAACTGCTCGGCTATTTTGTTCTGGTCATCGTCCTGGGATTTTTGCTGACCGCAATTTTGTATCTGCCCTTTTATACCTACATACCTCATTCTCCCCGGGGAGGTGCCGAAGGAAGAGGGTATGAATTTGCCACTTCCTGGGCTTTGAATCCGGAAGAGGTTATCAATTTGTTTATCCCGACTTTTTCCGGGATTCTGGATAATTACTGGGGAAGAAATCCTTTTAAACTGCATACCGAATATCTGGGAGCGATTCCGTTTTTCTTAGCGGTGTTGGCCTTTATTTTTTCCCGTAAGAACAAGACAGTTCTTTTCTTCACGGCGGTATCTCTTTTAGCCCTGACGGTGGCTTTCGGAGGACACACTTTTTTATACAAGATCTATTACAATCTGATTCCGGGATTCAAAAAATTCAGAGCGCCATCTCTGGCTTTCTTCGTGGTCTCTTTTTCTTTAGTGGTCTTAGGCAGTATCGGTCTGCAAAATTTAATTGATAAATTAAGAAATCCGGAGTCAAACCCCAAAGTTCTGCGGCCTTTGTGGATTGTGTGCGGAGTGGTGCTGCTCCTATGCCTAATTGTGGCCGGTTCCAAAGACACATTAATATCCATGCTGGGAGGACTGGTGGACCAGCAACCCCAGAATCTGACCCGGCTGGAAAATAACTACGGCGACTTTGTGGGAGGAAGTTTTAAATTTTTCCTGTTTATCACGGCTTTTACCTTTCTGCTCTATCTATTGCACAAGCGGCTCATCCCTTTGCTTCTGGTAGGTAGCATCACGGCCGTGCTTTTGGTCGCGGACCTGTGGCTGATTGACAACAATTTCGTCAAAACCATACCGCCTCCTGAAGAAATTTTCTACAAAGATGAAATTGTCAATTATCTGGATAAACAGCCGGAAAAATTCAGGGTTTTGCCTTACCAGTACCGCAACGACAATTACCTGATGCTTTACAAAATCGACAATATTGCGGGTGAGCACGGCAACCAGCTCCAGAGATACAATGAATTTATCGGTGCTGGCCAGAAAAGGATGGTGGATTTCCACAATCTGGCTTTCTCCAATTTTCTGAATTTGGCGGGAGCCAAATATGTGATTACCCAAAATCCGGTGGCCCTGCCGGACTTCAAATTAGTCAATCAGGGAACTCTACGAATTTATGAAAATACCAAAGTATTACCCAGAGTTTTTTTAGTTTCAAAATATAGGGTACTATCCGAATCTAAAGAGATTATAGACACCTTGCGAAAAACAGAATTCGACCCCACCAAAGAAGTAATCCTGGAAGAAGATCCCAAGGTCAGCTTAACCTCCGATAGTTTAACAGGGGAAGCTGAAATTATAGCATATGCTCCCAACAACGTTGCCGTCAAAGCCAAATTATCTCAGCCGGGGTTTCTGGTTTTTACCGACAATTTTTATCCGGACTGGAGTGTCTATGTAGACGGTAAGTCAGACAAAATCTACCGGGCTGATTACACTTTCCGGGCGATCTATCTAACCGCCGGAGAGCACAGAGTTGAATTTGTCTTTGACAAAAAATATTATAACCAGGGAAAACTGATTTCAGGATTAAGCTGGGGTTTTTTACTCTTAACAGTAGGGGGATATTTTATCATAAGCAGAAGAAAAACTCAAAGGGTTGCTGATGGTTCGGCAAGCTCACCATAAAATGAAAAGCTTGGTCATCATTCCCACTTATAATGAAAAAGAGAATCTGGAAAAAATTGTGCCAGAGATTTTGAAAATGGACGATTCCCTCAATATTCTGGTGGTAGATGACAATTCTCCGGACGGGACCGGAGAAATAGCGGACCGAATCGCTGCCAAAAATAACCGGGTTTTTGTCTTACACCGTCCCGGGAAAATGGGTCTGGGACAGGCCTATATAGCAGGTTTTAAATATGCTTTAGGAAAAGGGTATGATTATATCTTTGAGATGGATGCCGATTTTTCCCATGACCCTAAATACCTGCCAGATTTTTTGCATAACATAAAAGAGGCAGATTTGGTCATCGGCTCCCGCTATATAAACGGAGTCAACGTCATCAACTGGCCTATGTCCAGACTGCTTTTATCCTATTACGCCAATATCTATGCCCGCTGGGTGACCGGTCTGCCCTTGAAAGACTCCACCGGAGGATTCAAATGTTACCGCCGAAAAGTTTTGGAATCCATTAATCTGGATGAAGTTCGCTCCAACGGCTACTCTTTTCAAATTGAGATGAGCTTCCGGGCCTGGAAAAAAGGTTTCAGAATAAAAGAGATGCCCATAATTTTTACGGACCGCAGAGAGGGAAAATCCAAGATGTCCCAAAAGATTGTGCGGGAGGCTGTCTGGATGGTGTGGAGATTGAGACTGGCTAATTTGCTGGGGAAAATCTAAGATGAAATTATCTATCGTCATCGTGAGCTACAATGTGGGAAATTATCTGAAAAACTGCCTGGAATCGGTCAATAAAACAGCCAAAAATCTGCAGCCGGAAATAATAGTAGTGGATAATAATTCTTCGGATAATTCGCTTGAAATTCTAGAGAGAGAATTCCCGGAGGTCAGCGTAATCAAAAATTCCAAAAATTACGGCTTTGCCAGAGGGGCCAATATCGGCATGAGGCAAGCCGGGGGGGAATTTGTCTTGCTTTTAAATCCGGACACTCTGGTTTCAGAATGTACAATAACCAGCCTGCTGGAGTATATGGAAAGCCATCCGGATGTCGGAATTTTGGGACCGCAATTGCAGGACCCGGATGGAAGCTTGCAGCACTCCTGCCGCAGTTTTCCGACCTGGTCGGTATATTTTTCCAACCGGCAGTCTCTTCTAAACCGTTTTTTCCCCTCCAATAAGTGGTCCAACAAATATCTTTTAAAACAGATCGACCATAAACAAATTCAGGAAGTAGACTGGATCACCGGCTGCTGTCTGCTCTTGAGAAAAAAAATGCTGGAAGAAATCGATTATCTGGATGAGGATTTTTTCATGTATATTGAGGATGTGGATATAGCCCGCAGAGCCGAAGCCAAAAACTGGAAAGTGGTTTATTTCCCTCAAGCCAGATTGATTCACTACAAATCTAAAAGCGTTCTTCAAAACAGGCTGGGAATGTTAGTGGAGCATCACAGAAGTATGTACCAATATTACTTGAAACATTTCCCTAAAAACCCGGTGGTCAGGGTTTTGGTGTTCGGGGGAATTTTTTTACGTTTAGGGCTTTCGGTTTTAGGGATTAAACTTAAATCATAAAACTTTCTTTGGAAGTTATAATTTTTTTAGGATAATCAGAAAATTTGAGCTCCAGAGCTGTAATGGACTAAACAGAAAATACAACGTATCATATTAGAATATGAACGGACAATTCCTGGATTTTGAAAAGCCCATTTTAGAATTGGAAAAGAAGATCAAGGATATGAAAGATTTTGCGGCCGGAGAAAAGATGGAAATCTCCTCTGAAATCAGAGCCTGGGAGAAAAAATTAGAAAAACTGCAGAAGGATGTCTATTCCAAGCTCACGGCCTGGCAGAAAGTTCAATTAGCCCGGCATCCTTTAAGACCGCAGACCTCTGATTACATATCCCTCTTGTTCTCTGATTTTATCGAGCTGCACGGAGACCGGAATTTCGGGGATGACAAAGCCCTTATCGGGGGCTGGGGGAAATTAGAGGGAAAACATTTCATGCTAATCGGGCAGCAGAAAGGGAAAGATACAAAACAGAAACTGTTCCACAATTTCGGCATGATGCATCCGGAAGGGTATCGCAAAGCCCTCAGATTGATGCAGCAAGCCAGCCGGTTCCGAAAACCGATTCTAATCTTGATAGATACTCCGGGTGCCTTTCCCGGCATCGGCGCCGAAGAAAGAGGCCAGGCTCAGGCCATCGCTTATAATTTAAGGGAAATGTCCAATCTGAAAGTCCCCCTAATAATTGTAGTAATAGGGGAAGGAGCCAGCGGAGGGGCTTTGGGAATCGGAGTGGGGGATAAAATATTGATGTTAGAAAACTCCTGGTATTCGGTCATCTCACCGGAAGGATGTGCCGCCATTCTCTGGAGAGATTCCAGCAAAGCCCCTTTGGCCGCGGAAGCTCTGAAACTGACAGCCCAGGATTTATTGGAACTGAAGGTGATAGATAAGATAATCAAAGAGCCGTTGGGAGGGGCACACCGCAATCCTGGCGAGCAGGCCCTGATATTAAAAAAGGAGATTCTAAAAGTTCTGGAAGAGTTGCAGGGTCTGACCCCCCAGGAATTAATCGAAAGAAGAATCCAGAAATTCCGGGGGATGGGAATTCATTATCAAATAGAAGAGAAAGAATAAAAAATATAATGAAAATTGTTCAGCAACCTAAAGGTCTGGATAATCTCGATATAAATGGTTAGATTCATACTGAGCTCGGCGAACTCTAAATTCACAGTAAATGGCTCTATAAACCCGCCATGAAGGAGTATACATGTTAAAAGAAGAGTTACTAAAAGTTTTAGCTTGTCCGGGATGCAAGGGGGATTTAAATTATAAAAAAGAGGAGAACAAACTGGTTTGCCAGAAATGTCGTCTGAAATTTAAAATACAGGATGACATTCCCATAATGCTTTTGGACCAAGCCGAGAAATTTTAAATATGGTCGCAATCAAAGTGGAAAATGGTTAGACTAGGCTCTCCATAGATGGCTCGATTTATAGTGAGCCGGCCGAACTATAAACTCGCCATGATGGTTCGAATTATTCCTATGAGTCAGAGTGAATGAGGCAGAATGAATAAACTCACCATAATGGTTCGATGAACTCACCATAAAAGGAGAAGAGATGAAATTATCCAAATTCACAGAAGAAAGTCTGATAAACTTCAATTTAAAAGGGACAAGCAAAAACGAAATCATCAACGAGCTGGTGGATCTGGCCGCCAAGTCCAAACTGGTCAGAGAGCGGGATGAGCTACACCAGGCGGTAATAGAACGGGAAAAGCTGGTCACCACCGGGGTCGGATACGGAGTAGCCTTCCCCCATGCCAAGACCAAAGCGGTCAAAGGGATTCTAATCGCCTTCGGTCGCTCCAGCACCGGTGTTGATTTTGAAGCCATGGATAAAAAACTGGTGCACCTGTTCTTCCTGATTGCAGCCCCGGAAGATGCCATCGGAGCTCATTTAAATGTCATGGCCCGCTTATCCTACATCATGAAATCCGAAAAAGTGCGGGAAAAACTGATGCAGACCCAAAGCCCCAAAGAGCTTTTGGAAGTAATCGATTCGGTGGACTAGCCCGAAACTAGAGTTTGAAAGCACAGGAGGTCAGTGAAAATAACCGATAAGGTTAATAAACAGTAACCAGAGAAATTACGACAAGCAGAAGTAATGGTTCCGCCATAAAATGAAGCTTCTTATCCTGAAAAGTCGAAAGAATTTAATTTTCACTGTGGCCCTAATCCTATCCGTGGCACTTCTAGCTTCCGGCGAAAAAATCAAGCTGGCCGTTTCCAATATTACCCTGAAATTTTTCTACTCCCCTTTTTTTGAAATCAACAACCGCACCCAGGTTCTGTACCAGGTGCATGAAAAGAACAAATCCCAGCAGGACCAGATAATCAATCTGATTTTGGAAAACAGCAGCCTAAGAGAACAGGGCCTGGAAAATCAGAGACTAAGAGAGCTTTTGGGATATAAAACTCAGGTTCGCTATAAAGTGATGGCGGCAGAAGTGGTGGGAACGGATCCGCAGAGAAAAACCAGCGCTGTAGTCATCAATATAGGCAGCTTTGCCGGGGTAAAAAGAAATATGTCGGTGGTAAATGTGGAGGGGCTGGTGGGGAAGGTGATAGAAGTTTTTCCCACAAGTTCTTTGGTGCAGTTATTATTCGACCCCAACTGTCAGGTTTCAGCCATAGACCAGAGAAGCCGGGATCAGGGTATAATAAAATGGGAAAAAGGCTGGGAGCTGGATTTGGAATATGTACCGGCCACTGCCGATATACTGGTAGGTGATGAAATCGTCACATCCGGCTATGGCGGGATTTTCCCGGCTGGCTTGAAAATCGGGGTAGTAACCAAAGTTATCAAAAATCCCAACATTCTGTTTCAGAATATAAAAGTTAAACCGTATGTCAAAATAAACAACTTAGAAGAAGTTTTCGTAGTGGAGCAGGAAAGGGTGTCCTGAACAGAAAAATATGTTATTTGAAAATATATTTTATTCCAGAATAATAAATTTTTTGATTCTGTTTTTCTTTTTGCTCTTTTTCCAGAGTCTGATTTCCGACTGGATAACCATAAAGGGAGCCCGGCTGGACCTGGGTATTTTTATCTTGGTATATTTGGCCCTTAATTATGGCGCCACCGAAGCGGTAATCTTCGGTTTTATCTGGGGGCTTCTTTTGGATGTCTTCAACCCTTCTTTGTTGGGCTTGGGGACTTTGACCAAGGTGATTTTGGGCTTCGCTCTGGCAAATTTCAAATCTCAATTGTATTTTGAGACCTCTTTGCCCCGGGCTTTGATTATCTTCGGAGCGGTCGTTTTCAATGAGCTGATTTACAATTTAGTGGCTTTGAATGCCAACTTTACCTCTCTGGCCAATATTTTTTTCAGATTCACCCTGCCCTCCGCCTTATACACCAGCCTGGTGGGAACTTTGTTCTGGCTGTGGAGAGACAGAACCCATACACTGAAAGCTGGAGTCAAATAATGGAAAGCCGCGAAAGAAGAGCTCACTTAACCAGGTATCTGATATTGGGGATATTTTTCCTTTTGTTTGTGAAAATTTTTTATTTACAGGTGCTCAACTACGGATTCTACAAGCAGATGTCCGACAAAAACCGCATTCGCTTAATACCCCAGCCGGCTCCGCGGGGGATAATTAAGGATAGAAATGGAAAGCAGTTGGCATCCAACCGGGCTTCCTTCACGGTCTCAGTCATTCCCTATGAAGTCAAAAATCTGAATCACACCTTAAGTCTTTTGAGCAAGATTTTGAAAACCGATTATCAAGAGCTTTCCAAAAAAGTAGAAGAAGCCGGCTTAAAATCTTTCCCTCCGGTAAAATTACAACAGGACTTAGATTTTAGCACTCTCTCCCAGATTGCCGAAAAATCCGAAGAATTAGGAGGGGTCATCTACCAGATTGAGCCGATCCGTCAGTACCCCCAGCAAAACTGGGCCAGCCATCTTTTGGGTTATGTGAGCGAAATCTCCAAAACAGAGTTAGAAAAATTAGCCCGTTTGAATCTCAGGCAAGGGGTGTACATAGGAAAGGACGGGGTGGAAAAAAAATATGATGAGTATCTGAGAGGAAAAGAGGGTTGTAATTTCCTGGAAGTGACTGCTTCCGGAAGAGTTTTGGGTCCGCTGAAAGATAAAATACCGGAAGAGCCCTTACCCGGTCTGGAGTTGAAATTAACCATCGACGCCGACTTAGAAGCTATAGCTGAATCGGTTCTGTCAAATTATCCGGCCGGAGCCATCGTGGCTCTGGACCCCCAAAGCGGTGAAATTTTATGCGCGGCCAGCTATCCGGGGTTCGACGCCAATATGTTTCTATCCACTTTGACTCCGGAGCTGTGGAAACAGATTTCCACTGCCCCCAACTTTCCTCTGATTGACCGCTGTTTTCAGGGTAGTTATCCTCCCGGCTCAATAGCAAAAATTATAATCGCCGGGGCAGCTTTGGAGGCCGGACTGATAACTAAAGAGACCAGATTTTCCCCCTGTCACGGTTTTTATACTTTCGGCACACGTACTTTCAGATGCTGGAAGCCAGAAGGTCATGGTCAGCTGAATTTAATCGACGCCATAGCTCAGTCCTGCGATGTCTACTTCTATCAGTTGGGGTTAAAAGTCGGAATCGAAAAAATTGCAAATTCCGCTTCCAACTGCGGTTGGGGAAAAAAATTGGGAGTGGATCTGCCGGATGAAAATTCCGGGCTGGTTCCTTCAATTCCATACTATGACAAAAAATACGGGACCGGTAAATGGCCCAAAAGTTTAGTTTTAAACATTGCCATCGGTCAGGGGGAATTTCTGACCACACCCTTACAGGTAGCGGCACTTTACGCGGCTTTGGGAAATCAGGGTATTATGTATCAGCCCTATATTGTCAAAGAGATAATATCTCCCACTCAAAGACTGGTCACCACCAAAAACATAATCAGACAGCTACCATTTTCTGCCAAAACCCTGGAGATTTTAAATCAGGGTTTGCAGGAGGTGGTTCACAGCCCTGAAGGAACCGGACAAATTGCCAGAGTGGAAGGGATAAAAACCGCCGGAAAAACCGGCACCGCTCAAAACCCCTTCGGCCTTGAGCATGCCTGGTTTGTGGGTTATGCGCCGGCCGATTACCCTAAGATTGCCGTGGCAGTGCTATTAGAAAATACCGGTCACGGAGGTGAGTTTGCGGCCCCGGTGGCTAAAAAAATTATGGAAGCTTATTTAAAACAAGTAGTTCAAATGGTGCAAAATTAAGATGAAAGCTTTCAATCCCAAAAGCTGGGACTGGTTTTTGGTCGGCTCGGCCCTGCTTTTATCCTTAATCGGAGTTTTATTAATCTACAGCGCCAAATTTAACACGGTTTCTCTGGCAGATAAGGAGCTCTACATCAAGCAGACTATGTGGCTGGGTCTGGCACTTTTGGTCTTTTTGGTCACCAAAGAAATTCCTCCCAAGCTGCATGAAGCTTTGGCTTATTTCTATTACGCTGCCGGAGTATTGCTTTTACTCTTGCTCTTGGCTTTCGGGGCCACTAAAATGGGAGCTACCCGCTGGTTTGCTTTGGGCAATTTCAATTTACAGCCGGGTGAGATTATGAAAATTGCCCTGATTATGGCTTTGTCTAGATTTTTGGTTTATTCCAAAAGGTCCCCACGGGATCTGACCTGGGTTTTGATTTCGGCCCTTCTGGCCTTGGTTCCTGTGGCTTTGGTTTTGAAGCAGCCGGACCTGGGAACTTCCATAGTTTTCGTGGTCTTGCTCTTTGCCATGCTTTTTTGGGCCGGTTTACCCTATTATTTTTTGCTGCTCTTAATTACCCCGATTTTCAGTTTAGTCACGGCTTTTCACTGGATTTCCTGGGGATTATTTTTTGTGGCGCTTCTGGTTTTCCTATATCACCTGAGACCGGGTTTATGGTTCTCCAGCTTTCTGGTTATAACCAATCTGGCCTGCGGAGTTTTGACTCCCTTGGTCTGGCACCGGCTGCATGATTATCAAAAATTAAGAATCATCAGTTTTCTTAATCCGGGGAATGACCCGCTGGGTGCCGGTTATCAAATCATTCAGTCCCAGGTAGCCATCGGCTCCGGTGGTCTTTTGGGAAAAGGGTTTTTGCACGGCACTCAAAATAAATTAGAATTTTTGCCGGAGCAGCATACGGATTTTGTCTTTTCGGTTTTGGGGGAGGAATTCGGACTGGTGGGAGGTATCATATTATTGGCCATTTTCGCTTTATTTTTATTCAGAGCCATAGGTATCGCCTACAAATCCCGCAACCGCTGGGCTTCTTTTGCGGCCTGGGGGATTGCTTCTTATTTTGCTTTTCAAATTTTCATCAATTTAGGAATGACAGTGGGGATTATGCCGGTTACCGGTCTGCCGTTGCCTTTTGTCAGTTATGGGGGAAGTTCGCTTTTGGTGAGCTGGATAATGGTGGGAATTCTGCAGGCGATTTACAGCAAGAGGTATGAATATTGATTATTGATTTTTTCCCCTAAATTAGTTAAAGTAGTTCGATGAAAAAGTTAATTTATCTCGGTTGCCTTGAGATTTTGTTTCTGGTCTTCATTAGCTTCAAACTCTGTGAATCAGGCGATAAATCGAACAAAATATCAATCGATGACTTTCCCATGACAGTTGGGTCTCAATGGACCTTCGTGCGGACTGATTCTCTGTTTGAATATGGAGATCCCAAACGAACGGTAGTAAAGGAGACGGTTACCGTCCAAATTGCAAACGAACATTCAGTAAACAGTAAGGAAAAAATTCTTGAATGGATACGCACCTTCGACAATACAGTGGATACTGAATATGCCGTCATCCAAGGGGATACAATAATGCTGGCTACTTCTATGGACCCTGTTAAGAGTTCAGTTGTATTTCACTTTGTCTTTCCTATTAAAATCGGTAAAGGTTGGTCAGGACCATCATCCTTTCGTAATTCAGATTACTACATGGTTATGGAACCGGAATCGGTATTAGTTCCAGCTGGAAATTTTGCTACTGCTTACTTGATTCGCAGAATTACAGGAGATTTGAGCAACCTTGGATTGATCAAATATTGGGTAGTGCCAAAAATAGGAATTGTCAAAATGGCTAGAAGTAATCTACTTATCTTGGGAAAAGAATATTATCCAACATCTTCAGCCTATGAAAAAATTGCGATCTGGGAGCTGATAGAATATAAAGTTAAAGAATAGCATGTTGAAAATTGATTGCAGCTCTATGCAGATAAGACCATAAATGCATCCTACTTTATTTAAAATAGGGATATTTGAAGTGCGAGCTTTCGGCTCCCTTTTGGCGCTTTCCTTCATTATAGGAATCATCCTGGCGGCTAAGCGGGGGAAAAAAGCCGGCCTGGACCCCAAATTTATCATGGATCTGGGGCTGGTAATTTTAGTTTCCTCCATAATCGGCTCTCGTTTTTTCTACGTCATTTTCCACCTGGATGAATTCAAAGGACACTGGGCAGATATTTTCAATCCCTTTCAATCTTCCGGAGAATTCGGGATAGCCGGTTTATCCATGCTGGGCGGGGTAATTTTGTCCATCGCCTCCGGAATAATTTATATAATTTTGAAGAAACAGCCGTTGTGGAAAATTGCCGACATTATGGCTCCCGGCTTTGTCTTGGGAATCGGGATTACCCGTTTGGGATGTTTTTTGAACGGCTGCTGTTTCGGCGAGCCGACCGCAAGTTTTTTGGGAATTGTATTCCCTTCCGACTGCGCGGCCGGATTTACTTTTTCCAATGTGCCTTTATATCCGACCCAGCTTTTTTCCTCTTTTAAGGGATTTTTTATTTTTTTTGTGATACTGTTTTTGGAAAGATACAAAAAATTTGACGGGTTTACCTTCTGGCTGATGCTGATGCTGTTTTCTGCCGGCAGATTTATAATCGACTTCTACAGATATTATGAGCCCAGCATGCGAGTAAATCTGTTAGGCATGGACTGGTCGGTCAATCAGATTATATCTGTTTTTATTTTTATTTTTTCGGGATTTATGTTGCGGGTTTTGAGCAGAAGAAAACCGATCGGCACAACTTAAAATTTGGTCTAATTGAGTTATTTTACCCCAATTATAAATCTCTCCCGAGTGGTTTTAGATTTTATTTATCCCCCGGTCTGCTTAATTTGTAAAGAGGTCATCAGAGAAGAATTTCTGCCAGAGTCCAAAGCTTTAGTCTGTTCTTACTGCTGGAACAATCTGAAAATTGAGGAAAAGCCGTTTTGTCCGGAGTGTAAGGTTGAACTAAAAATTAGTCAACTGCATGACTGTTCGGCTTACCTGAATAAAGTTTATGCCCTGGGAGTATTTGATGAAAATTTTCAGGCGCTGATTCATCATTTCAAATATAAAGGGAAAATTTCTCTGGGTAAAAGATTGGGTTACAGATTGGCGGAAGAATTAAAAGGTCAAAATTTGTCCGATTTTACCTACCTAATTCCGGTTCCCCTGCATAAAGTTAGAAAAAGGGAAAGGGGGTTCAATCAGAGTGAAATTCTGGGTGAGGCTCTGGCACAAAAACTCACTCTCCGGCTTCCCCAAAATATTTTAATCAGAATAAAAAATACCAAAGACCAGACTAAATTATCAATCGAAGAAAGAAAAGAAAATGTGGCCGGAGCTTTTCAGGTTCAGGATAAACAAAAGATTTTACACGGCAAAAAGATAATTTTAGTGGATGATGTGATTACCACCGGCGCCACCTTAAATGAATGCGCCAGAGTTTTGAAACAAGCCGGAGCAAAAGAAATTTTAGCAGTTACCATAGCCAAGGCAAGCTAAAAAACTGGTTAAGTTCAAATTATTTGCTTGACAACTTAGACAAGTTTCTTAATTTTCGGTTACACCCTCCGGCTTTGCCTTCGGGTATCCCGTAGGGGCACCATACTGTAAGTAATGGTCGTCTTGAAAATTTCTGAAAATTTTTGGCTGCCAAAATAATGGCTAAGCCATGGTGTTACCAAATGAAACGAAATTTTAATTCCAAAGCGAAGAGAAAATGAAAGTAGGGATTCTGACCGGGGGAGGGGATTGTCCGGGATTGAATGCCGTAATCCGAGCGGTGGTCAAAAAAGGGATTACGGTTTATGGTTACGAAATCTGGGGGATTTTTCAAGGATGGAAAGGTCTTTTAGAACCTAACTTGACTGTGCCTTTAAATTTAGATAAAGTTTCCGGAATTTTACATCGGGGAGGAACCATTTTGGAAACTTCCCGCACCAATCCTTTCAAAACTGAAAATGGGGGGGATTTAGTCAAACAAAATATGAAAAAGTTCGGCTTGGAGGCTTTGATAGCCGTAGGAGGAGAAGATACCTTAGGTGTAGCGGCTCAGCTACATACATTGGGAATAAAAGTGGTAGGTGTCCCCAAAACCATCGATAACGACGTGGTCGGGACTGATTACACTTTCGGTTTTGACACCGCGGTCAATATTGCCATGGATGCCATTGACCGGGTCCACACCACCGCTGAATCCCACAACCGGGTGATGGTAGTAGAAGTTATGGGGCGGCACACCGGCTGGATAGCAATTGCTTCCGGAATTGCCGGAGGGGCTGACTTAATTTTAATTCCTGAAAAACCGATGCATATCGACCAGGTCTGTGACTACATCAAAAAAAGACATGAAAGAGGAAAAGATTTTTCCATAGTAGTAATTGCCGAAGGGGCTAAGATTGCTCTGAGCGGAAAAAGAGAGCAGGAGTACCAATATATCGTGCAGGAAAGAGGATTGGACCAGTTCGGTCACGTCCGATTAGGCGGCATCGGTGCGATTCTTTCAGAAGAAATAGAAAAAAGAACCGGATTTGAAACCCGCTACGTAATTTTAGGATATATTCAGAGAGGCGGCTCTCCCACTGCCTTTGACAGAGTTTTAGCCACTCGCTATGGAGTCGCAGCTATTGATTTAGTGCATAAAAAAGATTTCGGAAAGATGGTCTGTTTAAAGGGAAATAAAATTTCCTCCATTCCCCTGTCGGACATAGCCAAAAAGACCAAACCGATTGAAGAGGAGCTTTACCAGATTGCAGAAGTGTTTTTCGGATAAATAACTTAAAAAGTTAATGGTTACGCTTACGCCTACGGCATCCGGTCGGACAGCATCCCGCCCCTACGGGATACCCGAAGGCAAAGCCGGAGGGTGTAGGGACACCATAAAGGAGAAAATCTAATGCCGATTAGAGTGGCCATAAACGGATTCGGAAGAATCGGAAGATTGGTTTACCGGGCCGGAATGAAAAATTCCAAACTGGAATTTGTGGCGGTCAATGACCTGGCCGATGCCAAGACCCTGGCCCATCTTTTAAAATACGATTCCATTCACGGAAAATTATCCGATGAAATAAAAGTTGAGGACAGCAAAATTATAGTTAACGGAAAACCTCTGGAAGTTCTGAAACAAAAAGAGGTGGCCGGATTACCCTGGAAGAAAATGGGAATTGATGTGGTGGTGGAATCCAGCGGAAGATTCACCGACAAGGAGACCGCTTCGGTCCATCTCGAGGACGGGGCTAAAAAAGTTTTAATCTCGGCTCCGGCCAAAAGAGCAGATGCCACGATAGTTTTAGGGGTCAATGACAATATATATGACATAAAAGAGCACAATGTGCTCTCCATCGGTTCCTGCACCACCAATTGCCTGGCTCCCCTGGTTAAAATCATAAACGACAATTTCGGAATCCAGAAAGGATTCATGACTACCATTCATGCCTACACCAATGACCAGACCACTCTGGACCAGGTGCACAAAGATTTGAGAAGAGCCAGAGCCGCCAGTTTGTCGATTATTCCGACCACCACTGGTGCCGCCAAAGCCATTTCCTTAGTCTTACCGGAATTAGAAGGGAAGATGGACGGAGTTGCCATTCGTGTCCCTGTTCCAGCCGGTTCCATTGTCGATTTGACCTGTCTGGTGAATAAAGATACCGCCGTTGCAGAAGTGAACCAGGTTTTCCAGGAGGCAGCCAGCGGTAAAATGAAAAGATATTTGGAATATACGGCAGACCCGATTGTCTCGGCTGATATCGTGGGTAATCCGCATTCGGCTATTTTTGATTCTCTTTCCACCATGGTGATGGGGAAAAATCTGGTGAAAGTTTTCGCCTGGTATGATAATGAGTGGGGATTTTCCTGTAGGATGGTGGATATGCTGGAGAGGATGATGGGCGACTAATACCAAAAATGAACAAACTCTCCCTCGATGACCTAGATTTGAAGCAGAGAAAAGTTTTAGTCCGAGTCGACTTCAACGTTCCCATAGAAAACGGAAAAATCACGGACGATACCAGAATTTACGCCTCACTTCCCACCATAAAAAAAATTTTATCTGAAAACAGCAAAGCCATCTTAATTTCTCATCTGGGACGGCCAAAAGGTAAAAGTCCGGAATTTTCCCTGAAACCGGTAGCCCAAAGATTGTCTCAAATCTTAGGCAGAGAAGTAAAATTTGCAAGTGATTGCATCGGTCCCGAAGTAGAAAAAGCAGTGGCGGAGATGAAATTCGGAGAAGCTATCCTGCTTGAGAATCTGCGATTCTATCCGGAAGAAGAAAAAAATGACCCGGGTTTCGGCCAAAAGTTGGCGTCTTTGGCTGAACTTTTTGTCAACGACGCTTTCGGCACTGCGCACCGGGCGCACGCTTCCACCGTGGGTGTAACCCAGCATTTCGGGCAGAATGCGGCCGGCTACCTGATGCAGAAAGAAATTCATTACCTCAGCTTAATTTTATTTAATCCCAAAAAACCTTTCCTGGCTATTCTGGGAGGAGCCAAAGTGTCCGATAAGATTAGTGTGATAGAAAATTTGATTTCAGGGGAAAATGTGAATGTGGACTGTTTTTTAATCGGCGGAGGAATGGCTTTTACATTTATCCAAGCGTTAGGTGGTGAAATCGGAGATTCGATTCTAGAAAAAGATAAAATTTCTACCACAAACAAGATTTTTGAGCTTGCAAAAATAAAAAATATCCGTATACTTCTACCAGAGGACTATGCAGTGGAAGAAGAAAACCATAACAAAAGCATTCACAATAGTTTCAAAATCCCAGCCGGCGGCCGGGGCCTGGACATCGGTCCCAAAACCATAAGCCGCTTTTCTGCGGAAATCAATTCTGCCAAAACCATTTTTTGGAACGGTCCTATGGGAGTTTTCGAGCAAGAAGAATTTGCTCTAGGTTCCATCCAGATGGCCCAGCAGTTAGCTTACGCTACTTCCAACGGAGCGGTTACGGTCATCGGCGGCGGAGATACCATAGCAGTGGTGAACAAAGCCAAAGTGCGCGACCAATTAACCCATATCTCCACCGGCGGCGGAGCCAGCTTAGAATTTTTGGAAGGAAAAGAACTGCCGGGGATAAAAGCTTTGAGTGATAAATAAGTGGAGGGCAAAAAAATAAGTGAACCATAAAAAAGTCCCACTGATTGCAGGCAACTGGAAGATGAATAAGACTCCGGCGGAAGCCAGGGAATTGATTTTAGTCCTGAAAGAGAAGTTTAAAAAACTCAATTCGGTAAAAATTGTCATCTGTCCCCCTTTTACCTCTTTAGCTTCGGTGCAATCTACCCTGAACGGCTGCAATATCTCTCTGGGTGCCCAGAACGTGCACTGGGAGAATGAAGGAGCTTTTACCGGCGAGGTCTCACCCCGGATGCTCTTGACAATGGGGTGCCAGTATGTTATAATCGGGCATTCGGAGCGCCGCAACTTCTTTCAGGAGACCGACGAGATGGTCAATATGAAACTGAAAGCAGTTTTAAAAGAATCGCTTGCTCCCATCGTATGTATCGGTGAGACCTGGCAGGAAAGGGAGGCCGGCAAAACCGAGGAGGTTATCGAGCACCAGTTGAAAGCGGCTTTGAAAATGGTTGCGCTGGAGGATGTGGAAAAAGTTGTGATTGCTTATGAGCCGGTCTGGGCTATCGGGACCGGAAAAAACGCCACACCCAAACAGGCCAACGAGATTCACGCATTTATCAGAGAAAAATTAACTACGATGTACAACAAAGAGACGGCCCAGAAAATGTATATAATCTACGGGGGTTCGGTGACCCCGGAATCGGCGGATGATTTAATCGAGATGCCGGAGATTAACGGATTTCTGGTGGGAGGGGCCAGCTTGGACCCGGAGGCGTTTGAAAAAATTGTCCGGTCTTCGGTGACCCCCAAGGCCGCGGTAAAGTAAAACCGTAGACGGGGATCATTCCCCGGCGGGCGGGAAAGATCCCGCCCTACGAAATTATAAAAATGAAAGCTGACAAGGAGTTTTGATGATTACTTTTTTGGTTTTTCTGCACATCATAATCAGCATCGCTTTGATTATTACGGTGCTGTTGCAGTCTTCCAAAGGTGAGGGTCTGGCCGGAGCGTTCGGAGGTGGCTCGGGGATTTCTGGAGCGGTTTTTGGCGGACGGGGAGCGGCTACTTTTCTTTCCAAGGGGACTTCAATTTTAGCGGTAGCTTTTTTTATGAGCTGTATCGTTTTGACCCTGCTTTCGCAGACCGGAACTGCCACCAAAAGCACGGCGGTTCAGGAGGAAGCTAAAAAGCAAGCTACGCAGAGTTTTCCTTCTAATCAGCCGGCTCCGGTTCAAAAGCCACCTGCTCAGCAACCAACCACGCAAGGGCAGACGCAGGAGAAATCCGGGGAGTTGGTTTTGCCGCCTGCGCCCAAGGATACTTCTAAGTAAGGCCGGCAGATTTTCTGCAAGTTAATTTTCCACTTTAATTTTACTTTGTTATTTATTATATTCAGGTAACAATAAAAGTGTCGTTGACACCTGCGGGAGTGGTGGAATTGGGAGACACACCATCTTGAGGGGGTGGCGGTCGTAAGACCATGCGGGTTCAAATCCCGCCTTCCGCATTTGGTAATTTTCTAAGAATTCAGAAAAATCTAATATAATGACAAAAGCCGAATTACATAATCCGTCCAATCTCAAACTACCACCTCTAAAAATAATTAAAAATACTGAGAGACAACGGAATGAGAATGATTCATTTGTGAAAACTTTCATCCGTTCCAAGCTGTTGCTCGACTATGAATTCAATAAATTATATTTAGAAATCCTGGAGCAGAGCAAGGAAATCAGAAGTGTAAAGATAATTACAGAAACAGAGCTTTTCAAAAATTATCCATACTCATTCGGTAAACTTTTTAGGCCTGTTAAGTTGGAAAAACTTGAAGACTATTTACATCCGAAGAGCTTAGAGGACAAGATAATTGGAGCAGTTGTTAACAGCGAAGAATCTTGGATAGTGGGATATAAAAACCTAAAGCAGGTACCAGACAAAAAAAGAGAGGAATTTAGCAATTCTGTTCTAAAAACACGGAGAAAGATAAATAATATAATCAGACAGAAGATTTGCAAACTTTCAAGCATAATGTTGAACGCTGTTAGTGCTTTTGAAGATAAAAGAAAAACGCAGCTGTCCATTTTATCAGCGACGGTTCTTCAAATTTGTAAAAAATGTTCTGCAATTATTTCTTTCGAGAAATTCAAAGTTTCAACTTGTACGTGTGGTGATAGAATAGTCAATACCTCTCAAGTAACCCAAGCTCCAATTTATTATTTTAATGATAGTGTAATAAACTTTTTAGAAAAAAATTGTTGGTTTGAACATGGTGTGGCACATCTACTACACAAGAAAAATATAGAAACTCTTGTAGGGGTTAATGTGTTGGGACATTCAGGGGTATGGCATGAAATAGACGTTATCGCCGAGTCGAGAAAGAATCACACCAGATTTTTTTGTGAATGTAAGAACACTAACATAACTGAAAGTGATGTATTTATTTTTTCGGGAAAAATGATTGATGTTGGATGTACACGTGGATATATTTTTACAACCTCTGAGAGTGACCAACCCAATATAATTAGATTGGCGAGAGCAAAGAACATTGATATAATTTCGTCTGTGTTCAATAAGGACAAAAAAATTCTACTCGAAGCAATAAAAGAAAATTAAGAATTCATGTTCCACTCAACTCAGAAATTATTTACATGAAATCCAACTACCGTCAAGCCACTCTCCACCTCCGCCAATCCGACCCGGTCCTAGCCACCATCATACAATCCGCCCCACCCTTCAATCTCCGCCTCCAAAGAGGATACTTCAAATTCTTAGTCAAAGCCATCATGTACCAGCAACTCGCCGGACCCGCGGCCCGCACCATCTTCAACCGCTTCAAAGCATTATACCCCGGCAAAACTTTCCCCACCGCACAAGACATAATCAAAACCCCAGATAAAAAACTGCGAAGCGCAGGGTTATCCCGCCAGAAAATTTCCTATCTCCGTGACTTATCCCAAAAAATTACCAATGGCAGTATAAAACTCAAAGGATTCACCAGAATGAGCGATGCAGAAGTCTTACAAAACGTCACCAGCGTCAAAGGAATCGGAAATTGGACCGGACAGATGCTTTTAATTTTTTCATTAGGACGGCTGGATATCCTGCCCACCGGGGACTGGGGATTTGTCAAAGGAGTTCGGGATGCCTATGGTTTTAAAACCCATCCCAAACCCAGAACCATCGAAAAATTAGCTTTAAAATGGAAACCGTATAGGTCTGTCGCCACCTGGTATCTGTGGCATTTCAAAGATAATGAAGTGAAGAATAAGAAATAATACTGATAAGACAAAAAGGGTGGAGGTGAACTCCACCCCTACGCGTGATGCTTCTCTGTAGCGGTGCGATTTATCGCACATTGAAAATGAGGTCGGATGAATCCTTCGACAAAGCTCAGGACGAGTCCGACCGCTACAAAAATATCTCCAAACCTACCCAACTTAAGCTAACCCTCCCCTAAGAGGAGAGGGGGCTTTGAATTAGAGCTTCATTATATTAGCTTAAGAGTAAACTTTTCAAAAACTTAGCCGTATAATTCATAAATCTAAAAATTTAGTTGACAATAGAAGGATTATTCTTATATTATAAGTTTTGAAATTAAACTAAAGCTAAACCATATGAGAACCTACATTCCCAAAAGAGAAGAAGTCCAAAGGAAATGGTATATCGTGGATGCCCAGGGGAAAATTCTGGGCCGGATGGCCAGCCAGATAGCCAGCATTTTGAGAGGGAAAACTAAACCCACTTTCACACCCCATTTGAATTTAGGGGACCAGGTGATTGTCATCAACGCCGATAAGGTGGTTTTATCCGGCAAAAAAGCCGGTCAGAAAACTTATTACACCCACTCTTTTTATCCGGGCGGGTTGAAAGCCAAAGTTTTTTCTCAAGTCATAAAAGAAAAACCGGAATCGGTTTTCCGCTGGGCTGTGGGTGGTATGTTACCCAAAGGCCGGCTGGGACGGAAGATGCTGGATGGTCTGCATGTTTACCGGGGTGAAAAGCATCCTCACAAAGCCCAGAAGCCGGAAGTAAAAGAATTTGTAAAAGTAAAATAGGAGAAAAATTTGGACAACGGACATTTTGAAGCAACCGGAAAAAGAAAAGAGGCGGTCGCCAGGGTAAAAATATCCTCCGGCAAAGGCAGCCAAACCGTCAACGGAAAGACCTTAGAGCAGTATCTGGGAAGAGAAGATTTAGTCTTTCAGGTTCACCAGCCCCTGAAGCTGACGGACATGGAAGGAAAGCTGGATATTTTGGTCCGGGCTAACGGAGGAGGAGTAGCGGCTCAGGCCGGAGCCATTCGTCTGGGTCTCTCAAAAGCCTTAGTCATGATGAATGCCGACTGGAGAAAGACTTTGAAAGACGCCGGGTTTTTAACCCGTGACCCGCGAATGGTAGAGCGCAAGAAATACGGACAAATCAAAGCCCGCAAAAGATACCAATACTCTAAGCGATAACGCGCCCTAAAGATTGGCGGGTAAAATCCCGTCAGAATAATAGGCGAATAAATAAAAAGGAGAATATGGCAGTTGAGATAAAAGATTTACTTGAAGCCGGGGTGCATTTTGGGCATCAGACCAAAAGATGGAATCCCAAGATGAAACCCTTTATTTTTACCGCCAAAAGCGGCATTTACATCATCGATTTAAAGAAAACTTTAGAATGCTTGAAAATCGCCTGCGAAAAAGTAAAAGAAGTAATTACCAACGGTGGTATCATCTTAATGGCGGGAACCAAAAAGCAAGCCCAGGAAGTGGTTTTGGAAGAAGCCGTAAGATGCGGTGCTTTTTATGTCACCCATCGCTGGTTGGGTGGTATGCTGACCAATTTCTACACTATCAGAGAAAATATCAAGCGCCTGAAAAATTTGGAAAGAATGAAAGAGGACGGTGTCTACGAGAAACTGACCAAAAAAGAAGTTCTGGGATTGGAAAAGGAAAGAGAAAAGTTGGAAAAGGCCTTAGGTGGGATAAAAGAGATGAATCGTTTGCCCGGTTTACTTTTCGTGGTGGATGCCAACAAGGAAAAAATTGCGGTAGCTGAAGCCAATACCTTGCACATCCCGGTCATAGCCGTAATCGATACCAACTCCGACCCGGATAAAATTGAATTCCCCATTGCGGCCAATGACGACGCCATCAAATCCATCAAAGTCATCACCCATGCCATTGCCAATGCAGTCATAGAAGCCAAACAGCTGCAGGAACGTTACCAATCCGCAGAAGTAGGAGCTCCGGCGGAGGTGAAGGAAGGTGAGTAAGGTCACGGCCGAAATGGTCAAAGAGTTAAGGGAAAAAACCGGAGCCGGAATGCTGGACTGCAAAAAAGCACTGGAAGCTAACTGCGGGGATTTTGAGAAGTCTATCAATTACTTAAGACAAAAAGGGATGGCTCAGGCGGCTCAAAAAGCTACCCGGGTCGCCAAAGAAGGGGTAATCTACTCCTACATTCATCCGGGAGAAAAACTGGGAGTTTTATTGGAGCTCAACTGCGAAACCGACTTTGTAGCCCGCACCGATGATTTCAAGTCTTTGGCCAAGGATGTCGCCATGCAGATTGCGGCCACCAATCCTGTGGTAGTAAGCCGGTCTGATTTAAAACCGGAATCCTTGGAACAGGAAAAAAATATTTACCGGTCCCAGGCCTTAAACGAGGGGAAACCGGAAAAAATAGTAGAGAAGATAATCGAAGGAAAAATAGAAAAATATTATCAGGAAGTCTGTCTTTTGGAGCAAGCCTTTGTCAAGGACCAGGACCGGACTGTGCAGGAACGAGTCAATGAAACGGTTGCCAAATTGGGAGAAAATATTGTAGTCAAGAGGTTTGTCCGCTTCAGATTAGGAGAATAATGGTGGAAAAAGCTTTTAAAAGGATTCTTCTGAAAATATCCGGGGAATCCTTTTTAGGTGAAAAAAAGTTCGGCATAGATTCGGTAGCAGTTGATTCCATCTCCAACCAGATTAAAGAGGTGCGGGACTTGGGCTGTCAGATAGGAATTGTAGTTGGGGGTGGTAATATCTTCCGCGGTCTTTCAGCTTCCCAATTTGGCATGGAAAGAGCTTCAGCCGACTACATGGGGATGTTAGCTACGGTAATCAACGCCTTAGCCCTGCAGGATGCTTTGGAAAAAATGGGGGTTTTCACCCGGGTCATGAGCGCCATTCATATGGAAGCGGTGGCGGAGCCGTACATACGCAGACGGGCTATCCGGCATATGGAAAAGGGGAGAGTTATCATTTTTGCGGCCGGGACCGGGAATCCGTATTTTACCACCGATACTGCTGCGGCTTTACGGGCCGTGGAAGTAGGAGCGGATGTAATTTTAAAAGGGACCAAAGTGAACGGAATTTACGACGGAGATCCCATGCTAAATACCAAAGCCACTATGTTCGACTCCCTGTCTTACTTAGACGTCTTAAGCAAATCTTTGAAAGTGATGGATGCCACTGCCATTTCATTATGTATGGATAATAATTTGCCTATCATCGTCTTTAATCTCAACCGGGTCGGTAATCTGAAGAGAATAGTTTCGGGAGAAAAAGTAGGAACCTTAGTCAAACATAGTCAATAACAGTTCTTATGTTTGACTATTATTGACTATAGTCAAAGCTTGATATGCTTAATCAAATTTATACCGAAACTGAAGAAAAGATGAAAAAAGCGGTGGAGGCGGTTCAAAAAGAACTGGCCAGCATCCGGACCGGGAGAGCCACCACGGCTTTATTAGATGGAATTAAAGTGGAGTACTACGGCAATATGGTCCCTTTAAACCAGGTTGCCAGTGTCTCTGCTCCGGAGCACCGGCTTTTGGTAATTCAGCCCTGGGAGAAGAAGATGATTGAGGAAATCTCCCGGGCCATTTTAAAATCAGATTTGGGCTTGAATCCTACTTCGGACGGAAATGTAATTCGCTTAGGTATTCCTCCGTTAACAGAGGAAAGAAGAAAAGATTTGGTAAAGCTAATAAAAAAGCTGGCTGAGGAGGGGAAAATTTCAATCAGAAATATCCGGAGAGAAGCCAACGAGGCCCTGGATAAGACCGAGAAGAAAAAAGAGATTTCCGAAGATGACAACCGCAAATCCCAGGAAAGAATCCAGAAATTGACGGATAGATATATTGAAGCGATTGATAAAGTAGTGAAAGGCAAAGAAGTGGAAATAATGGAGGTGTAGTTTTTGAATCACGAAAGCACAGAATTATCGAAAAGCACGAAATTGTACATTACCTTCCCAGTTAATCTATTCAGATTGCCAGTAGTTCCTGAATATTATCTTTCTCCTGAATTTAAATTCGTTCAATAGGCCGGGATTCATCCGCCTAGATATTTCTTGTGCGATAAATCGCACCGCTACAGGTGGAGGATAGCGGGGAATAGATCCCCGCCTACGAAGATATCTCTATTTCATTTTAATTTAAAAAGATTATATTGTTTGTTGAGTTAAATCATTTTGAGGATTAGGATGATTACAGAAAACATTTTAGTGCTCTCCGAAGAAGAAATAAAAGAGAAAATTTTACAAAAAGGGAATATCCCCAAGCATATCGCCATCATCATGGACGGGAACGGAAGATGGGCCCAGAAAAGAGGTCTGCCGCGTTCAGCCGGGCACCAAGCCGGAGTTAAAACCGTCAAAAGAGTGGTTCAGGCGGCCGGAGAGATAAAAGTTTCCATTTTAACCTTGTTCACTTTCTCCACTGAAAACTGGGAAAGACCCAAATCGGAAGTGGCGGCTATTATGAAACTTCTATACGATGCCACCCGCCAAGAGATGAAAGAATTAGAAGAAAAAAATGTCAGATTAATCACCACCGGCAGGATTGACCAGCTCTCATTCCAGAGAAGAAATATTTTAAAAAAAGCCATTAGCAGAACCAAAAATAATACCGGTCTGGTGCTGAACTTGGCTTTAAATTACAGCGGCCGGATGGAGATAATCGACGCGGTCAAAAAATTAGCCCAGGATGTTAAAAATAATAAAATAAAGTCCGGTCAGATTGACGAAAAATTATTCCACGACTATTTATATACCGACGGGCTGCCGGACCCGGATTTATTAATCAGAACTTCGGGTGAGATGCGGCTATCTAATTTTCTCTTGTGGCAGGCGGCTTACACCGAGTTATATGTGACTGAAGTTCTGTGGCCGGATTTTTCAGAAAAAGATTTTTATCTGGCCATCTGGGATTATCAGACCCGGGAACGCAGGTTCGGGAAAGTTTAAATTTGGCTCAAGCAGAGGTCAAAAACTTACTTATCCGCATTACGGTTGCCGTAATCGGCATACCCCTTTTAATTCTCATTGCTTTAAAGGGGCAATTATTATTCTTGGGCTTTGTCATTCTACTCATTGTTTTAGGTCTGTTGGAATTTTCTAAACTAGCCAGAGGCCAAAATCTTTCTCTGCCTACTATTCTCTTAACATTATGGGGAATTCTAATATCCTTAGGAGTTTATTTCAAGGGAGAATTTGCTTTGATACTTTTGCTTCTTTCCGGTTTTCTGATTCTGGCTTACTGGGAAATCAAAAGAGAGAATCTTTCACAAGAAAATCTTCCTGCGGCTTTAAGAAGCCTATGCTTTTCGTTTTGGGGACTGTTTTATATCGGTGGATTATTCTCATTTTTAATTTTAATCAGAGAGCTGCCCCAGCTCGCTAATTTCGATTATCATACGGGAGGGAAGTGGATTGTATTTCTATATATTTCCATCTGGAGCTGTGATACTCTGGCGTATTTTATTGGAAGAGTAATTGGGGAGCATAAACTTTCCTCTGTCATCAGCCCTCGCAAGACAGTAGAGGGTGCCTTGGCCGGGGTTTTGGGTGCGTTAATTGCGGCCTGGATTTGTCAGGGGGCTTTTATGAGCCAGTTTGCCTTCCGACAGCTGATTCCGATAGCTCTCATGGTGGGAATAATCGGTCAGATAGGAGATTTAGTGGAATCACTCTTAAAGAGGGCGGCCGGGGTCAAGGATACGTCAGCCATTATTCCGGGTCACGGAGGGGTTTTAGACCGGTTTGACAGCATAATTTTTGTGGCCCCCTGGGTTTATTATTATTTAAAGCTGTTTGTTTATTCCCATTAAATATCCCCACCTTTAAAGGTGGGGCTGTTACAAAAGCCTAAAGGACCCCGCTTTGATAGGTTCGACTTTGCTCACCATCCCGAAAGGGAAAGGCGAGGTTTTCTCTGGGTTTTCAGATGGGTTTGTCCCAGTAGAAACATCCTCCAGCTGAAAAAGCCCGTAAAATCAAGGGTTTGGGGCTAAAAAACCCTTGACAAAAGGGGTGAAAATGCTGATATTTAGGGAGGAATTGGAGCACCTACAGGGAAGTATTTTATACCAAGGTTAGACGATATCTTTAAATTTTTCTGCGGAGGATGATATGAAAAAGTGCTTTAGAGTTTTTTTTATTTTGGGTTTTATTTTGGGTTCCATTTTTTCAACAAATCTTTTAGCTCAGGACCCCGGCACTCCGGATACACTCTGGATCGGAAAAGGCGGGGGCTCCGGACTTTATAACGGAACCTCATTTGTCATCTCCGTTTCGGTTTTTAATGACGAACCCATAACCGCCATCTCCATTCCTTTTGCCGTCAAAGAGATATCAGCTTTCGGCCGCCTAGATTCGGTAACTTATGTAGGAACCAGATTAGAGGATTTGAATATCCTGGATGTTAGAGCTTTCGATTCTAGCGGAATAGACAGCACTTCACCGGACAGCGCCATGATTTCTTTCCTGACCACGACCGGCCAGGATTTACCGGTCGGAGACGGAAAAATATGCGATCTGTGGTTCAGCGGCGGTCCGATAGGAGGGACAGTTAATATTGATAGCATAACCTGGAAACTGGGGCAGGAGTTGGTATTCGTCATCCGTCCTGCTCAAGGATTCGTTCCTCTATTCAGCGGGGGAGATGTTCTGCTCAAACCCAAAGCCCCCAGCCTAATTTTACCGGCCGGACCACTTATAATAGACGCCGGCGACACGCTTTCTTTTGCGGTATCGGCCAGCGGAAATGACCCGATTTCGATTAGCTTAGACAGTTTACGGGATTTCTTTGACGCCAGCAGAGTGCCATTTGTGACACCGTCGTTTAGCGGCGGAAATCCGGGAACATTCGACTGGGAGCCGGATTGTGTGGATGCGGGTTTATGGAGAGCTCATTTCACCGCTACCGATGACAACTCTCAAACCGCGTCGGGATATGTCGATATTTATGTGAGATTCAATCCAGATAATTGTAATTTCTTCAGAATGGATGCCAATTGTGACCGGCTGGTTAGATTAACGGATGTAATTTTTATCATTAATTATTTGTTTAAAAACGGAGCGAAACCATGTCCGCCGAGCAAGTGAGGTTAGAATCACGAAGGCACGGAGAATTTCGGAAGGCACGAAAAAAATAAATTCGCATCAGGTTAAACGCATTTCAGGAGTAGCTGAATTATAACAAGCTGCTCCTTTTTATTTTGGCAGTTGGCACTAAAGCGGGGAAGAGAACCCGGTCTACGATTTTATTGTATCCACGCCAAATTTTATATTAAATTAAATTATGCTAAAAATCTGGGATTATGTTTTCCTGCTTAGGCCGGTGGCTATGCTACCGGGGTGGACTATCATTTTATTGGCTCAAAGAAGAAATTCTTTTAATTCAGCTTCAACGGAAAAGTTAGTTTTAGTTTTGCTGGCAGCTACGCTTTTATATTCTGGAGTTTATGTCTTGAATCAAATCTTTGATAGAGAGACTGACAGACTAAATAAAAAGTTGTTTTTTTTAGCCGAAGGTCTTATCTCCATCAGGATGGCTGTCTGGCTAACGCTTTTATTTTCCTTATCCGGCATCATGTTGAGCTTTTATCTTTCTCAAACTTTAGGGACACTTTTTTTCTTACTGTTTTTATTGAGTATTTTTTATTCTATCCCTATTATATCATTCAAAAATAAACCCTGGTTGGGTTTGCTGGCCAATGGAATTGGATTTGGGGTGTTGAATTTTTTGGTGGGCTGGTGTATATATTCAGGACTTTCTTGGAAAGGGGTGTTGTATTCCATACCCTATTTTTTGGCAATTTCCTCAATCTTTCTAAATACTACTTTATTAGATATGGAGGGGGATAAAAGAGTAAATAAAATCACTTTGGGGATAAAATGGGGCTCGACAAAAACACGGTGGGTTTCATTTTCCCTAATTTTAGCCACTTTAATTTCAGCTGTTCTGTTGAGAGATTTGCCAATTATGGTCACTTCAGCAGTCTCTTGGATATTTACTTTAAGGATGATTCATAGCAAAAGAATCACAGATATAGTTCTTACTAATAAAATCTCAATACTGGTATTATCGCTTTGGGGAGGTTATTTTTATCCCTGGTATCTGGCTTTCTTAATTGTGGGATTTTTGGCCACTAAAGTGTATTACAAATACCGTTTTCAGATGAATTATCCCGTATAAGTAAGGATTTGACTTTAGCTTAAAATTTGATTATAAATTGTTAGTTATAGGTGTAGGCAAAAGGATATGCAGATATCGGATACTAAATTAGAAGCCAAATTAGAGAGTTTGCCACACAAGCCCGGGGTTTATTTTTTTAAGGACTCGGTCGGAAGAATTATCTATGTGGGAAAAGCCCGTTCTTTAAGACACCGGGTCAAGGCCTACTTTCAGGAGGGATTACCGGCAGATGCCAAGACCCAGACCTTGATTTCCAAAATCAAGGATTTGGAGGTTTTAGTCACCGATTCGGAAATGGAAGCGCTGATTTTGGAAGCCAATCTAATCAAGGAGCATAAACCCCGCTACAATGTGAACTTGAAAGATGACAAACGCTATCCTTATCTCAAAGTAACCGTAGATGAACCTTACCCCAGAGTTCTAATCGTCCGCCGGGTCAAAAAAGACAAAGCCAAATACTTCGGGCCTTACACCAATGTCTCTGGAATGAGACAAACTTTAAGATTAATCCGCCGCATCTTTCCCATCCGCAGCTGTAATTTGACCATACCCTCTCCCACTGGCAGAAAGTATAAAGTCTGCTTAGAGTATTACATTAAGAGATGCCTGGGACCCTGTGAAAATAAAGGTAGTTATGAGGAATACAGAAAGCTGATTGAGAATACCTGTTTATTTTTGGCCGGGAAGAATAATTATCTAATGGAGGAATTAAAAAGACAGATGAACCGGTATGCGGAAGAGGAAAATTTCGAAGCGGCTGCCCGAATCAGAGACCAACTGAAAGCCATGGAATCGGTGGTTCAAAAACAAAAAGTGGTAGATACTGAAAAAGTGGACCAGGATATTATTTCCTTAGCCAGAGAGAAAAATGATATCTGTGTGGTGGTGCTTCAAATCAGAGAGGGAATCTTAATCGGCCGACAGGACTTTTATTTGACCAGCAAGACCGATACCCCGGAGTCAGAGATACTTTCCTCTTTCGTAAAGCAGTATTATTTGCACTCCCCGGTCATCCCGGAAGAAATCTTTTTACCGGCAGAAATCGAAGACCATTCGATTATTGTCCTATGGTTAGAAGAAAAAAGACAGGGAAAAGTGCAGTTGATATACCCCCAGAGAGGCAAGAAAGCTCAGCTTCTGGAAATGGCTATCAAAAACGCCCAGTTGCTTTTGAATGAACTTTTAATCCAGAAATCACAGAAAGAAGCTCAAATCCCCAGAGCCATCCAGATGCTGCAAAAAGAGCTGTATCTGTCCAAACCCCCTCGAACAATGGTGGCATTCGATATCTCAAATTTAGGTCCCACGGATGCGGTTGGGTCATTGGCTTATTTTGAAGATGGAAGACCTAAAAAGAGTGAATACCGAAAATTCAAAATCAGAAGCATCAAAGGGCAGAATGATTTTGCCATGATGAGAGAGATTGTAGCCCGCTATTTTTCGCATCTGATTGAGGAAAAGCAGGCATTGCCTGACCTGGCTCTGATAGACGGAGGGAAGGGGCAGCTTTCAGCGGCTCTGAAAGCCCTGGATGCTTTAGGAGTGAAAAATCAGGAGATTATCGGGTTAGCCAAAAGATTGGATGAAGTTTATTTAAAAGGCAAATCTGACTCCCTGATGATTCCCAAAACTTCTCCCTCGCTCAGATTGCTCCAGAGAATCAGAGATGAAGCCCATAGATTTGCCATAAGCTATCACCGGACTTTAAGGGGAAAGAAAATCACCAAGTCGGAATTGGATGAGATAGAAGGAATCGGACAGACCCGTAAAAAGATTCTGCTTTCCCAGTTCGGCTCCATCGAAAGATTGAAAAAAGCCAGCTTGACTGAAATTAAGAAAATAAAAGGGATTTCCGGAAAAGTAGCGGAGAAAATTTATCAGCATTTTAATTTAAAGGAGCAGGCATGAAGAAGATTTATTACACAGCCATGGATACGGAATTAGGAAAAATCTATTTAGCCGGTTCGGATAAAGGGTTAAAAAAATTAGCCCTGCATTCCAGAGAGTGGCACAAATTCGTGGAGAAAGTTGGAAAAGAGAATAGGGCTAAATTGGTGCTGGAGGAAGGCCAACTAAAGAATATCCTGAAGAAATTAAAAAATTATTTGGCCGGCGAAAAAGTTGAATTCAAGGAAAAATTGGACTGGGAGGGATTTACGCCATTTCAGAAAAAAGTCTGGGCTCAAATGCTGAAAATTCCTTACGGACAGACCAGGAATTACAAATGGCTGGCGGAGAAAATAAAAATCAAAAGCCCCCGAGCGGTGGGGCAGGCCTGCGGCTCTAATCCTCTGCCCATCGTGGTTCCCTGCCACCGAGTGATTGCCAGTGACGGAAGTTTGGGTGGATTCGGCGGTGGATTGGGTCTGAAAGCCAAACTGCTCAACCTGGAGGGAAAGTAAATCTAGTTGGACAAGTTGACTACTAATAGTTTGAAAAACGCAAAAATGTTGGAGAAAACGCACCCTAATGGTTCGACAAGCTCAGCGTAAAGTAGGTGCGGCTACCTGGACCTGGGAAAAAGTAAAGCAGTCCGGTGCTGATTTTGAGTAATTTGGGAAAGCGCAACCCGAAGGTTGCGGCTACCGCAGGATGGAAGATTCGTTAACCAAAGATAAGATGATTTTAGAAAGAATAGTGGTTGGTCCTTTTGAGGTGAATTGTTACATTTTCGGAGACAGTAAAACCAAAGAAGTGGTGGTGATTGACCCGGGGGAAGACTTTCCAGTGGTTTGGGACACCATTCAGGAAGCTCGATATAATGTAAAAGGAATAGTTTTGACTCACGGGCATGCCGACCACATCGGAGCAGTGGGAGAGTTAAAAAGCAAGACCCAAGCACCGATTTACATTCACCCGGAAGATAAAGAAATGCTGAGCAACCCCAAATTAAACCGCTCCATTTATTTCGGCGTTGCTATTACGGCTCCACCGGCTGATAAACTTTTAAAAGAAGGGGATATACTCAAAATCGGAAACATCAGCTTGAAAGTAATCCATACTCCCGGGCATACGCCGGGCGGAATCTGTTTGGAGTATGATAAAATATTATTCACCGGAGATACTTTGTTTGCCGGCTCAATCGGAAGAACAGATTTTCCGGGGTCCTCTTTTCAGAGTCTGATAAATTCCATCAAGAAAAAGCTTTTAATACTGCCGGATGAAATAGAAATTTTCCCCGGGCATGGACCATCTTCCAGCATCGGTGAAGAAAGGGTTTCCAACCCTTTCTTGCAGGAAGAATTGGTTTAGATATGAAAGGGAAGAAGCTAAATAGAGATTTTTTTGCACAGCCGACTTTACAAGTGGCCCGAAAGTTATTGGGGAAATATTTAGTACTCAAGCAAAATGGGATAAAGCTTTCCGGCAAAATCGTGGAAACCGAAGCTTACGTGGGCAAAGAGGACCCGGCCAGCCATGCTTTTGGGAAAGTCACTCCCCGTAACCAAATTATGTATGGTCCGCCCGGATACACCTACATTTATTTTATCTACGGCAACTATTACTGCTTAAATTTTGTCACGGAAAAAGCGGGTTTTCCGGCTGCGGTGCTGATTCGGGCTTTAGAACCCAGAGAGGGAATTAAAACTATGCATAAAAACAGGGACAGCTTAGATTTAAAGAATCTGACCAACGGCCCGGGTAAATTGTGTCAAGCTTTTGGAATAGATAGAAGCTTTAATACTTGCGATTTAACGGCTAACTTTTTGTTTGTAGAAGATCGAGGGGAAAAAGTTGATAATATAGGCAACTCTGAGAGAATTGGCATTTATAGGGGAATAGATAGGAAATGGAGATTTTTTATTTTGAATAACAATTTTGTATCTAAAATCAGGAGCTAAATTATGCACAAAATAAAGTCAGCGGATTTACCAATCAGTGTTTTTGAAAATGTCCAGATTCAATTTGACGAAGCAGCTAAAAGGTTAAATATTGAGACAGGAATTTTAGAATTAATCAAATCTACCAAAAGAGCGGTGGAAATCAATCTTCCGGTAGAAATGGATAGGGGAGGTTTGAAAATGTTCACTGGCTATAGAGTTCAACATTCGATAATCAGAGGACCCTCTAAGGGAGGGATTAGATATCACCCGGATGTGAATTTGGACGAAATCAAAGCCTTAGCAGCTTGGATGACTTGGAAATGTGCGGTGGTCAATATCCCTTTTGGAGGAGCCAAAGGCGGAGTTGCCTGTGATCCTTCTAAAATGTCTCAGGGAGAATTAGAGCGCTTGACCCGGCGCTACACTGCGGATTTAATAGAACTCTTCGGTCCTGAAGTAGATGTCCCTGCCCCGGATGTTAATACCAATGAACAAATCATGGCCTGGATTATGGATACCTACAGCATGCATGCCCGCCACACTGTCAGGTCAGTGGTAACAGGAAAACCAGTAGAAATGGGTGGTTCGTTAGGGCGTAGAGAAGCCACAGGTAAAGGAGTACTGATTACCGTAAAAGAAGCGGCCAAGCATTTACATATGCATTTAAGCGGCAGCACCGTCGTAATTCAGGGTTTTGGAAACGTAGGTTCGATGACAGCCAAATTTTTCAATGATGAAGGAAGTAAAATCATTGCAGTCAGTGACGTCTATGGAGGTATTTATAATTCCAAAGGTTTGGATGTTCCTAAATTATTAGAATATGTGGCCAAGAAGAAGAGCGTGGTCGGTTTTCCCAAAACTCATCCCATTAATAATCAGAAATTATTAGAATTAGAATGCGACATTTTAATTCCAGCGGCTTTAGAAAATCAGATAACTAAAGCTAATGCTCACAGAATTAAGACTAAAATTTTAGCTGAAGGAGCCAATGGTCCCACAACTCCGGAAGCAGACAAAATCTTAGATAAAAAGAAAGTATTTGTCATTCCTGATATTTTATGTAACGCCGGTGGGGTGACGGTTTCCTATTTCGAATGGGTGCAAGACCGGATGGGATACTACTGGACCGAGGATGAAGTCAATGAACGTCTGGAAAATATTATGACCAAGGCCTTCCAAGATGTTTTGGAGATGTCTTTAAAGCATAAAGTCAATATGCGGGTGGCGGCTTTCATGGTGGCTATCAAACGAGTGGTGGATGTGATTAAGTTGAGAGGGATTTACGCTTAATCGGAAAAAAAATATAAAACTGGTCGGCTGTAGAAAGAAAAGGAGATTTTTTTGGATGTAAGCGGATTTTTATTAATCACACCACCCATCCTGTTTTCCCTGACCATCCATGAATTTGCCCATGCCTGGACCGCCAATAGGTTGGGTGATCCGACTGCCAAAGAATTAGGTCGTCTGACCTTAAATCCCTTGGCCCATATCGATATTTTGGGGCTTCTGATGTTGTACTTAGTTCACCTGGGATGGGCTAAACCGGTGCCGGTGAATCCCTATAATTTTAAAAACCCCAGAAAAGATATGATGTGGGTGGCAGCGGCCGGCCCGATTTCAAATATAATTCTGGCATTTATCTTAGGTCTTTTTATAAGGAGTCTGAGCAATAGCGGAATATCATTTGATTCTTATTCTTTTTCAGGGATTCTGATTTATATGCTGGTGTTCGGTTTTATCATCAATTTAGTCTTGGCTTTTTTCAATCTGCTTCCTATTCCGCCCTTAGATGGCTCCAAAATTTTAAGGGGATTTCTGCCGGCTCGCTATGAAATCTATATGATTTATTTTGAAAGGTTCGGACCTTTTTTGATTTTATTTATTTTTCTTATGGGCCAGTTCCTGCAGTTAAGCTTTCTGTGGTCCTGGCTTCGCCCCATAGTCAGGTTTTTCTCACTTCTTTTCGCGGGAACCGACCTTGCCCAGGCATTGTAATTTTCCGGAATAAAAATGAAATCTGCTTTTGGAAAACTTCGACTTTTTTCAAATTTTGTCTGGATATTTATTCTCTTGGTTCTGAACTGCTCCACCGGTAAAAATGTAAAAATTCAAAAAATTCCGGTCAAACTGCCGGATGTTAAAAGTTTTGCGGCCATCCTTAGCATAAAGGGGGATACCAAGAAGGGGAAGATTAAGCTGGACTTGGAATTATTCTATAAAAGGCCGGACCGCATAATTTTTCATCCACGCTCCTCCTGGGGAAGCGGATTCTTCAAGGCCCAGTTGAGCCAAGACAGCATTACCATGTATTTTCCCCAAGCACAGGAGTATTACAAAGATGAGCTGGAAGTTTTTCTGAAAAAGCTGAACTGGGGATGGGAGATGAAATTACAGGAACTTTTGGCTGTGATTGTCAACAAAAAAATAGATTCATTGCCGCAAGCTGTAATCAAATACAAAAAATTCAAACCCTATGAACACTATGAATTACCTTACGAAATAGAGATTAAGTTCAAAAATTCGGGAAAGAAAATCAAAATCAGTTTCAAGGAGCAGAAAAGAAATCCGGGACTGGACGACAAGATGTTCGAACTGAAAATTCCGGAAGATGCCCGAAGAGTGGATTTGATTGGGGATTAAACTTGTCCCAAAAAATCGTTGACTTTATAAAGAATCTACTTAATTTATTTTAAAATCAAAAAGTGTATGGGCTTGAAACAAATTGAAAAATCAGGGAAAAATCTGTTAATCAGGCTGGTGGGTTTATTTATAAAACCCGAGAAACTAGACAGGGGAAAAGTAGATGTTTCCAAAGTTAAAAAGATACTTCTGGTCAGGCAGGATAGAAGACTGGGAAATTTGATTCTGACTTTGCCGGTGGTTTCTGCCATCAGAAAGAAATTTCCTCAAAGTCATATGGGGTACTTAGCGGATGGGAAATTTGCTGAAGTGTTAGCGATGTGTCCGGAGATTGATGAAGTCTTTGTAATAACGAAAAGTTCATTCTGGAATCCTTTCCAGTTTCTATCGATTATTAAAAAAATCAGGAAAACTGGTTTTGATATGACTGTGGATTTGAGTGACGAAAACAATTTTTCTTTAAGTAATGCCTTCCTTACTTATCTAAGTCAGGCACCCATCCGGGTCGGTTACGAGAAAGCTCAAAATAAAGGATTTTTGAATCTGGAAGTTCCGATAATCCATAAGGAAAGGCACGTGATTGAAAGACATCTGGATTTGTTGAGATTTTTAGCCGGGGAGGCACCTACACCGGAATTTAATCTGAAAATTGATTCCCAAAATAAGAGCTGGGCTGAAAATTATCTGGCTAAGCAAAATGTTTCAGGAAATGATTTTCTGATTGGAATTCATATCGGTGGAAGAGGTAAGAAGAGATGGGGGATAGAAAATTTTGCAGAGATTATCAACTGGCTGACCAAAGAAAATTACAAGGTAATTATTTTTTGGGGTAAGGAAGAGGAAAAGTTTTTGCCAGATTTAATAAAAAAATCGAATGATAAAATTATTATTTCAGATTTACTAGCCATGCAGAAATTGGCAGCGGTAATTAAAAGATGTAATCTGTTTATTTCATCCGATACCGGACCGATGCATTTGGTGGTGGCATTAAAAGTTCCTACTTTGGCAATTTTCACGGATTCGGATGTAAAGAAATATGGTGCAAAAGGGGAATTACACCGGATTGTTTCAGGTGACGTAAGTTTAGAGAAAGTAAAAACTACTTTAAAAGAGATGCTGGGCGTATCGCAACCGGTATTAAAGTAAATGGCTGCGCCATAGTGTAACTAAATGAAACTTTATTGGAAGCTTTTAAAATATTTAAGACCACATCTGAAGTGTCTAATCGCGGCAGTTATCTGTATGGGGATTTATGCGGCTTTAAGCGGTTTTTCCCTGACTATGATTGTTCCTTTTACCAAAATAGTTTTAACAGGTCAAGTAGAAAGTCCTCCAGCAGTTGATAAAACCACAGTCGGACAAGAAGCCAGTAAATCAGATGAAAGTCTGGTGATTTTACTGCCGCAGACTTTGAAGGAAAAATTTAATCAGTGGTTGTTGGCGGATTCAAAGACAGAAAGTTTGAAGAGACTATGCCTCTTTATTCTGTTAGTTTTTCTGATAAAAAATATTTTCTGGTATCTGCAAAGTTTCCTGATAGTCCAGGTGGAGCAAGGGGTTATAATGGATTTACGAAACCAACTTTACAGCCAGTACCATAACTTACCCTTAGAATATTTCCACGGTAAAAAGTCAGGGGCCCTGATTTCTCGTTTGACCAATGATATAAATTTAGTCAGAGGAGCAGTAGCCAACGGTTTTGCGGAAGCTATTCGGCAAATCCTTTTATATATCACCTATATGTTTTTAGTCATCTGGGCCGGCTGGAAACTATCCTTGATAGTTTTGATTTTGCTCCCTTTCGGAATCATCATCATCAGCAAATTCGGAAAAAAAGTTAAAAAGAATTCTACTTTGACTCAGCAGAAAATGGGGAATCTGACTTCAGTATTACAAGAGACAATTTATGGAATCAGAGTAATCAAGGCCTTTGCCATGGAGAAATTCGAGCTGGAGAAATTCAAAAACTTCGGCAAAGATTATTTCAAAACCATGGTCAAGCTCACCCGCATCGGTTCTTTGGCGCCTCCCTTGACAGAGATGTTGGGTGTGCTAGCCGGAGTAACCATACTGTGGTTCGGGGGGAAGCAGATTTTAGGCGGGTCAGAATTCACGGTGGAGCGATTCTTTTTATTTTTAGTAGCCTTATTTTCACTAATGCAGCCGGTCAAAAAATTATCCCACGTGAATATTGACATTCAGCAGGGATTGGCGGCGGCGGAAAGAATTTTTGAAGTATTGGAGACCGAACCCAGAATAATAAATTCTCTAGAACCGGTCAAAGTAAAGACATTTGAAAAGGAAATAAATTTCGAAGACATCGTCTTTCACTACGACAGCCACAAACCGGTTTTGCAGGAAATAAATCTGAAAGTCAAAAGAGGAGAAATCATAGCCGTAGTCGGACCATCCGGTGCCGGTAAATCAACTTTGATGGATCTTTTGGCGCGTTTTTATGACCCCCAAGAAGGGAAAATTACTATTGACGGGACAGATGTGCGGAAAATTGAGCTGAATAGTTTGAGAAATCTGTTAGGGATTGTGACTCAGGAGACCATGCTTTTCAATGATTCGGTCTGGAACAATATTGCCTATGGCCATAACGGCGCCAGCACTGAAATGGTGGAAAAAGCGGCCAGAGCGGCCAACGCCCATGATTTTATTATGAATCTACCGGAAAGCTATCAAACAGTTATCGGAGACAGGGGAGTGAAAGTTTCCGGCGGTGAACGCCAAAGATTAGCCATTGCCAGAGCCATTTTCAAAAACCCTCCCATTTTAATTTTCGATGAGGCCACCTCTTCTCTGGACAGCGAGTCCGAAAAATTAGTGCAGGAAGCTATCGAACATTTGATGCAAGGCAGGACAGTCTTTGTGATAGCTCATCGTCTCTCCACAGTTCAAAATGCGGATAGAATTGTGGTCTTGGATAAAGGGAAAATAGTGCAGGTCGGCAAACATGCAGAATTAATCAAGCAGGAAGGTTTGTACAAAAAATTATACAATCTTCAGTTCAAAACATAAGTATGGCAATTCAGACAGAACCCAAAGGAATTTTAATCATTCAGCTGCGCCGCATCGGAGATGTTCTGATGTGCACTCCGGTAATCCGGGCTTTGCGCCAAAAATATCCACAAAGCCATTTGGCATTTTTGACCGAAGAAGAATCCAAATCGATTTTGGAGAACAACCCCAATTTGAATGAAATTATCGTATGGAATAAAAATAAATACCCAAATTGGTTTTATGCCCTGAAAAAAATAAAGGAAATTCGAGAAAAGAAATTTGATTTAGTGGTAGATTTGTTGGGGACTCCCCGAACTGCGCTGGCTTCATTTCTTTCCGGTTCAAAAAAAAGGATCGGTTTTGCCTACCGCTTTAGAAAGATTTTTTATAACCTTAGAGTTGTTCCCGACCAACAAGAGAAATATGGAGCGCTCTATAAACTAGACAGTTTGAAGCCGATTGGAATTGAATCCAGAGATTGTAAATTGGACATGGTCATCGATTCAAAAGCCAAGAGTTTTGCCCAGAAATTTTTTACAGAAAATGACCTATCAGGTTCTGATTTTAAAATCACAATTTCACCCACTGCCAGAAGAAGATTTAATTTCTGGTTTTTAGATAGATATGCTCAAGTGGCGGATGGGCTGAAGGAAAAATATTCGGCTAAAGTAATTTTAGTCTGGGGACCAGGAGAGAGGGAAATTGTAGAGAAGATTGCCTCGTTGATGAAATTTAAACCAATCATCTCTGCTGAAACCACTACCCTTCTAGAGTTAGCCGCCATTTTAGAAAAGTGTGATTTGCATGTGGGGAATGATAACGGAACCAAGCATATTGCTACAGCTGTGGGAGTTCCCACGGTCACCATTTATGGGCCTCACTCGCCGGTAAGTTGGACTTATCCGGATTCAAGCCGGCATAAATTTGTGAAAAAAAATTGCCCTTGTGTTAATAATGAAAGAAAAAAACACAGCTGTACCAAAGTGGTTTGCTTAAATTCCATTTCGGTTGAGGATGTTCAGCAGGTTTTAGCTTCCATAATCCCGAATTTACCTAAACTCAAAAATAAAGAAGTTGAAAAAACTAAATATTCTGCAGTTGATTAATGTGAGGTGGTATAACGCTTCGGCTTATTATGCTATTGCTGTCTCACAAGCCCTGTCTAACAGAGGGCATAAGGTGATTGTGGCAGGAGATTTTCCTTCGCCTCCTTTGGAAAAAGCTCAACAGCTGAAATTAAAAATTCACCCCGGGCTGAATTTGAGCCGTCTGGACCATACCAGCATCCTACAAAACCTCAAACGATTATCTGACATCGTGAAAAAAGAACAAATCGAGGTGATTAACGCTCACCGGGGGGAAGGGCATTTCTACGCCAGCTTGTTGAAAAAAATATCCAGCCCCAAACTTGCGATTATCCGCACCAGAGGAGACATTCGTCCGCCTAAGGCAAATTTTTTTAACCATTATCTGAATCATAAATTGACAGACGGGGTTATTACCTCCTGCAAAATTCTGGAAGAAAGTTATAGAAAGAATTTGAATTTTGATTCATATAATTTGAGAAATATTCCGGTCGGAATAGATACGGATTATTTCACTCCTGCTTATAAAAGCCGTTTAAGGCAGGAATTGAATCTGGATGAAAAAACTCCAGTTATAGGCATGGTAGGCCGGCTTTCTCCGGTGAAGGGGCATTCTTATTTCATTGAAGCAGCCCAATTAGTAGTTGAAACATTTCCTAAAGCGATTTTTTTAATCGCCGGAGAGGATGCCCAGATTTCAAAAAACCAGTTAAATGATAAAGTGAAAGACTCGGGTATATCGGGCAATTTCATTTTTTTAGGAAAGATTCCAGATGTCAGGGAAGCGATAGGAGTTCTGGATATCGGGGTGGTGGCCTCCATCGGCTCGGAATCGGTCTGTCGGGTAGCACTGGAGTATATGGCCATGGGAAAGCCGGTAATCGGCACCAATATTAACGCTATCCCGGAAGTTGTACATGATAAGGTGAACGGTCTGGTGGTTCCGCCCCAAGAGCCCCGGGATCTGGCCGGAGCTATCATGAAATTAGCAGAGGACCGTGTCTTAAGAGAAAAATTCGGCCAGATGAGCCGGAAGCTGGCCTGCGAAAAGTTCAGTTTGGAAAAATTAGCTCAGGCCACGGAAGAATTTTACTACCAGCATCTCCATGATAAATCGGCCTAAACTGAAAGAGCTGGAAGGTAAGCTTTCCTACTATCTGGTTGGGCTGTTATTTCTGGCATTGCCGTTTTCGATAGCACTCTCCGAAACCATAAGCGCAATTCTGATTTTGGTCTGGGTTTTTAAAATTATTTTGAAAAGAAAATTCCGGCCGGCCGAGTATCCGCTTTTTTACCCGATTCTGGGATTTGTTTTCTTCAGATTGATTTCCATTTTCTTCTCAGTGGATTTTCAGGACAGTCTGAAAGGTTTTGAGAAGCTGTGGCTGCCTCTGGTTTATTTTCCTCTGGCCTCCCTGGATTTGAGCCCATCTCAAAAAAAATCGATTTTCAAAGTAATACTGGTGGGAGCCGGTTTACTGGCCCTTCTCTCCGGCTTGAGGGTTTGGTTAGGCCAAACCCCTAGAGCCAGCTTTCTTTCCACCGGCTATTACACCGCAGCGGTCTATTCCACTCTGGTCCTGGGACTGGCTTTGGCCGGGTTTGTCTATTCCCAACGATTAAAAGAAAAGATTTATTTGGGGCTGGTGGTCACAATTCTGACCCTGGGAATATTCCTGACCTTTACCAGGGCTTGCTATTTAGCGGCTCTGGTTATGTTTCTGTTTGTTGTGGTGAAAAAAAGCCGAAAAATTCTATTCATCATTGCGCTGGCCGCAATTCTGGCGGCTCTGATTCCCAATCTGAAAGAAAAATTAGGTGACCGCTTAAGTTTGAGAAGCCCACAACTTTTATCCAACAGACCCGCTTTGTGGGGAGCAGGGTTAGAAAAATTGAAGGATTTACCCCTTGCCGGTTACGGGCCCAACACTTTTAATACAATTTTTCCGGGCACAGCCTGGGAAAAGGTGGAAGATAAAGAGACCTCCAGCTGGCATAATGAGTTTTTGCAAATTATTCTGGAAAGTGGGATCTTTACCTTTCTGTTTTTCGGAGCCATGTTTCTGAGGCAATTTTTTTTCTCCATCCGAAAACTGAAATACAGCTTAAATTCCCTGAATTCTGCCTTTCAAATGGGAACGATATTGGGCATTTTAAGCTGGTTTCTGGTGGGCTGGTTTTCTCTGGTAAGTTTCGACCCGGTCATTGGGCTTTTTATCTGGTCCGGCTGGGGATTATCTCTTAAATTTACTGAATGAGATATGGAAATGTTGTCGGTCATAATTATTACCTATAACGAGGAGAAAAATCTGGCGAGATGTCTTGGGTCTTTGACTTTCGCAGATGAAATCATAATAGTCGATTCTCACAGCACCGATAAGACAAAAGAGATTGCCCAAAAATATACGGATAAAATCTGGGAGGTTAACTGGGAAGGGTTCGGCAAAACCAAAGAGTTAGCCCGTCAAAAAGCAAGCCACGCTTGGGTTTTATCCATCGATGCGGATGAAGAGGTAACTCCCAAATTACAGGAGGAGATTTTGCGAGCGGTTCAGAATAATTCTTATACCGGTTATTTTGTTCCCCGCCAATCTCTTTTTTTAGGGAAATGGATGGAACATTCCGGCTGGCATCCGGATTACGTTTTACGGCTGTTTCGAAAAGAAAGAGGACAATTTGATACAGCGCTGGTGCATGAACAGGCCCAGGTAAAAGGAGAAATCGGTTATCTGAAAAATCCGCTTCTGCATTACACCTATCCGAATTTGAAACATTACTTTAAAAAATTGCAACGTTACACCACTCTGGCCGCCCAGCAGTTGAATGAAAGAAAAGTGAAGGCCTACCCCTGGGACTTGGTTTTTAGGCCTCCGGCAACTTTTTTTAAAATGTATTTGATTAAGCTGGGATTTCTGGACGGGTGGCTGGGATTTGTTTTAGCGATTTTATCCAGTTATCAGGTTTTGATAAAATATCTGAAATTGTTGGGTTTAAATTTTCGAAGCCAAAATGTTTAGCAAAGAAAAAAATATTCAATTAAGGGGAAATGAAAAAATCCTTTTAGTCCGGACCGATAGAATCGGGGATTTGATTCTGTCTACGCCGGTTGCTGAAGTTCTTAAACAAAAAGTTCCGAAAGCACAAATTGATTTTCTGGTAGCTCCTTACACGGCTCCGATTTTGAAAAATAACCCGTTTATAAACGAAATTATTTTAGACGATAATAAAAGGGTAAGAGGTTTTCTTAAATTGAGAGAAGTTATTAAACAGAAAAAATACGACGTAGCCATTGTGTTGCATCCAACTTTAAAATTAGCCTGGTTGTTAAAATCAGCCGGAGTCCCTTGCCGAATCGGAACCGGATATAGAGGATACTCATTTTTGTTTAACCTGAAACATTTCCAGCATCGCAAGACAGTTGAAAAACATGAATTGGAATATAATCTGGATATGCTAAAAGTTTTGGGTCTGGAGCCACAGAAAATATTACCCAAACTGTATCTGTCAGCCAATGAAAAAAATGAGGCAGATATATTTTTAAAGAGATTTGGTATAAATAGCGATGACATCGTAGTTCTGGTTCATCCGGGAAGCGGAGGAAATGCTTTAATTTGGCCAGTGGAAAAATTCGGGGAACTGGCTGATAAGCTGATAGATTCGTATTCTGTAAAAGTGTTGGTCACGGGTCAAGCTGATGAGAAGATTTTGGCTGAAAAAATGAAAAGCAGAATGAAACATAGTTTCTTAGATTTAACTGGAAAAACGGATTTGAGATTGCTGTCCGCCATAATAGAAAAAGTTGATTTATTAGTCTGCAACAGCACCGGTTCCATGCATATAGCGGCGAGTTTAGGTATTTCTACTGTAGCTTTATTCTGCCCAATTTTCACCGCCTCACCCAAAAGATGGGGACCGTATGGTGAAGGACATACCGTAATTCTTCCCCCGGTTCCTCCTTGCAAAAACTGCTCTCCTGTAAAATGTGAAAGAGGAAATTGCATGGATTTAATCACTGTTGAAGAGGTCTTTGAAAAAGCGGGTGCGGTTTTGAAGAGCAAAACCAAAATAGAAAAATGAATTTATCCGAATTTATTTTCAAATTAGAAACCCTCAAAGCCCAGCTGGATATTCCTTTGTTAATCCGAGCTTATCAGTTCTCTGAAAAAGCTCATTCGGGGCAGATGAGAAAATCCGGAGACCCATTTTTGTATCACGGTCTGGAGACCGGAGTAATTTTGGCCGAGCAAAATCTGGATTCGGCTACCTTAGCCGCCTCCCTGATTCATGATGTGGTGGAAGATACCATAGTCACCTTAGACCAGATCAAAGCTGAATTCGGGCAGGAAATAGCAGAGCTGGTGGACGGTGTCACCAAAATCGGAGAGCTGCAGTTCAAGAGTGCGGAAGAAGGACAGGTGGAATATTTCCGCAAGCTTTTAGTCTCCATGGCCAGAGATATCCGGGTAATTTTAATCAAATTGGCAGACCGTCTGCATAATATGAGAACTTTACAGCATCTGGCTCCGGAAAAGATACACAGGATAGCCCAGGAAACCCTCGATATCTACGCCCCCCTGGCGCATCGCCTGGGGATGGGAAAAATTAAAGAAGAATTGGAAGAATTAAGTTTCAGATATTTAGAGCCCCAGACCTATCAAGAGCTGGAGCAGAAGATAAAAGCCAGCAAAACCGAAAGGGAGAGTTTAATCAAAGAAGTGGCTGATGTTCTAAAGAAAGAATTGGAAAAAGCAGGAGTCAAGGCAGAAATTACCGGCAGAGCTAAACATCTGTACAGTACCTACCAGAAAATTAAAAGACAAAATGTACCCTTAGAAAAAATCTATGACTTGATGGCCATCCGGATTTTAGTGGAAAATGATAAGGATTGTTATCAGACCTTGAGCGTGATTCACAATCTGTGGGAGCCAATTCCGGAAAGATTCCGAAATTACATTGACCAGCCCAAAAATAATCTGTATCAGGCCTTGCATACTACCGTGATTGTTCCGGGCCGGCAATGGGTGGAAATCCAGATCCGGACTCAGCAAATGCACCAAGCGGCAGAATACGGTATTGCCGCTCACTGGCTCTATAAAGAAGGAAAAAAACAGCCGGACCCGTTAGATAAACGGCTGGCCTGGATAAAAGAGTTATTAGAAATGCAGAAAGAGTTAAAAAATCCGGCGGAATTTCTGGAATATTTGAAGCTGGATTTGTTTCAGGAAGATATTTATGTATTTACCCCCAAAGGGGATTTAAGGCAGCTACCTCTGGGCTCCACCCCTCTGGATTTTGCCTTTGCGGTTCATACCGACATTGGGTATCATTGCCGGGGAGCCAAAGTAAACGGAAAGATGGTTCCCCTGACCACGACTCTGAAGAATGGAGATAAGGTTGAGATTTTGACCTCCTCCCATCAGATTCCACACCAGGATTGGTTAAAAATTGTCAAAACCAGTCGAGCCAAAACTAGAATCAAGCAATGGCTCAAACAAAAAGAGACTCAAAAAACTGCAGTGACCGGCAAGAAGAATGGGAAAAGATAGAGAAGGGAAAATTCCCATGCTTAAGAAAATAAACGAATCCGAAGATATTTTGTGGCTGAGTTTTCCGGCCCTGGTGAAATTTGACTTTCTGCACCAGGGATTGATTCTGAAAAATAAACAAGAAACTCTTTTTACTAATAAAAATAATTTGAAGAAAGATCTGGAAAAATCTTTAAAGATAATTGCTGAAAATAATGGTCCGGCTATATATTCAGAGCAAGTGCATAAAAATAAAAGCGCGGTTTTAGCTTCTGTAAATGATATTAAAAAGTGGGATTTTAACAGCAAATACGACGCCTTTATCACCAACCAGAAGTGCGTTTTTCTGACAGTCAGGGTAGCGGACTGTTTGCCCATCTATCTTATTGAGCCGGATGCCAAAGCCATCGGCTTAATTCATGCCGGATGGAGAAGCACTATCTTAAGAATTGTTGAAAATACTTTGGAACAGATGTATTCTACTTTTAAAGCTGATATAGATAAAATGATTTGTGTAATCGGTCCCGGATTAGGTAAAGGTTGTTTTGAAATTTCAGAAGAGCTGGCTATTCTTTTTCCCCCGGATTGTCAGGTGATTGAAAATGGCAGCAAACCCAGGCTGGATTTAGCCCAAGTGAATTTCAAGCAGCTGGTAAAATCGGGCCTAAAAACAAAAAATATAAGCATCATTTCAGAATGCACCCATTGTAATCCCGAGCTTTATTATTCTTTCCGGCGTTCCGCCAATAAAAACCAGAGGATGGTGGCTTTTATTGGGTTAAAAGGTTAAGAAATAAACTTAAATTGTCGATTTCTTACTATATTAACTCAAAAATGGTTCGATTAAACTCACCATGAAAGGAGCAAAAAATGAGAAAAATCATTCCTTTAACCTTGGGTTTAGTTCTGCTCGTATTAACGAGTTCCAGCCAGGCTCTGACCGGTTTGGGATTCGGGATAAGAGGCGGGTTGGTGCAGAATTATGATAATCCGGCCTTGGATCTCAGTGGTGTTGATTTGAGCCGAATGCAGATGATCGGCGGACATCTGAACATCGGGACTCTGCGGATCATCGATTTGGAAGTTTCGGCTGAATACGCCTGGAAGAAAAAGAAGGATGCCTTCGCTCCCACGTTTCCTAATGTGGATGTAACCATAGCGGATTTATCCTTAAACGGAACCGCTAAATATAAATTCAATTTTCCGGTGATAAGGCCTTTTGTAGGGTTGGGTTTGGGGTGGCACCGACTGGTTTACAGTTCCTCCGGCCCTTCTGGAAGCTATACCATACCGGATGACGAGAATACCTGGAGCTGGCAACCGGTGGGAGGAGTGGGGTTACATTTTCCGGCGGTTCCCTTTGAAATTTTCTTAGAGGGACGCTATACTTCCATTCAGACCTCCGGGAAAAATACCAACTACACCACGATTATAGGGGGTTTGACTTTCAATTTGCCGTAAGAAAGAATTTGACTTAGGGAGGAGGATTAGTCCGCCTTAGGCGGATTAATCCTCTTTCGTTTAGAATGAATTTTTTTGTTGACAAACAATCAATGATTGGTTATTATCTAAAAACTTTTTTAACATAGGAGGGATGATGAAAAAAGTTAGCCTAGGCCTGTTTCTGGTTTTAGCCCTGGTATTCGCCTCAGTTTCCCAGGCCCAATTTTTAGGTCAGGTTTCGACAGCCAGAACCGTCAGCCCCGGTGGCTCTTTGGTGGGCGGTTATATCGGAGTTCAGGATGAGCTTTTGGCGTTGTTCGGACAGTATCGCTATGGTTTTGCCAAGTATTTCGACGGTGGTGTTAAATTCGGTTTCATCGATTTGAGTGATGAAACCGGATTAGTTTTAGGTGGAGATGTAAAATATCAAATTTTAGAAGATCCCTTTACGGCCCCTTTTGATCTGGCTTTAAGCGGAAGTGTAGAGTTTGCGGCTACAGACCCAGTGACAGTGTTGAGCTTTGGAGGAAATGTTATCGGCTCCAAAGATTTTAAACTCCGGACCGGCAGAACCATTTCTCCCTACGGGAAAATAAATTTACGGGCTGAAAGAGTGGAAGTAGATCAACCACCTCCTTTTGCAAATGTTTCAGATACAGATTTTGAAATGGGAGGGTATTTTGGAGCAGATTTTGAAGTTGCCAATAGCTTTCACCTATTAGGAGAATTCGTATTTGATAATGAGTTTGGATTTATTTTTGGTGTGAATTATAGTTTTTAAGTGAAGTTTTAACAAAAGTGATATCGGTTCACAGATGAGGATTTTAGTTGTTCGTTTCAGTTCCTTAGGGGATCTGGTTCTGACCTCATCTCCGGTTAAATCATTACACCAGGCCTTTCCAGAGGGGGAGATATTTCTTTTAACCAAAAGTAAGTATCAGGAAATAGCCGCTGGTATTCCCTTTGTCAGCCAAATCATAAGTTTTGACTCTGAGTTAAAACACAAAGGTATAGCCTGTTTTTTTAAATTAATAAAGGGACTAAGAACCAACAGCTTTGACATAATTGTGGATTTGCATTCCAACTGGAGAAGTTTTTTGGTCAGGAAATTCCTTTCCGCTCCACACAAAGTAAAATACCATAAAAGAAGCTGGGCCCGGTTTTTAATGGTTCACTTGAAATCGTTAAAAATCAAGCCCAAGCATACTCTGGAGCTTTACAACTCGGCACTCCGCAAATTGGGTATTTCCAGCACCATTTTGCCACCACTGTTAAATCTCAAAAAAGAAGATTCTGCCTGGGCGGTAGATTATTTAAAAGAAAGAAAAGTTTTCCCCGGAGATTATCTGGTAGGACTGTCCCCCGGAGCCAAATGGGAAACCAAAAGATGGGATAAGGAGAAATTTGCAGAAACCGGCCAGATTTTGGCTGAAAAATTGAATGCCAAGATAATTATTTTCGGTGATGAGAAAGAAAAAGAGCTCGTATCTCAAATTGCCGAAAGTTTAAAGGGTCAAAATCCGATTGTGGCGGCTGGTTTGAAACTAAATCAATTAGTGGCCTTAATCGACCGATGCAAAATTTTAGTTTCCAATGATTCCGGTTTGATGCATATCGCTACGGCCCGCAATGTTCCGGTGGTAGCCATTTTCGGCCCCACCCATCCCAAATTGGGATTCACTCCCTTCGGAGAAAAAAGTATCGCCCTTTCTGCCAATGTAAAATGCAGCCCCTGCAGTTTACACGGCCAAACTCCTTGCCATCAAAAATCCAGATTCTGCATGGACTTTATCTCTCCTCAAAAAGTAGTAGAAGAATCTTTGAAGATTCTGAGCACTGCGGTCAAATTAACCGCTTGATTGATGCGGCAGAAAGCGGCTTTCTTAGACCGGGACGGAACTATCATACAGGAAAACGGCTACATTTCCAGAATAAACCAGATTGAATTCATTCCCGGTTCAGTCAAGGCCGTTCAGATTTTAAAATCCTTAGGATACAAAATAATTGTCATCACCAACCAGTCCGGGGTGGCTCAAAGATTTTTCACGGAAAAATCTCTGAAGAAAGTACATAAGTACTTGCAAAAACAACTTCGAAAAGATAAAGCCGGCTGGGACGGAATATATTATTGCCCTCATCATCCGCGGGTAGGTCTAAAACGTTATCTGAAGGACTGCAACTGTCGGAAACCCAAAACCGGTCTGGTGAAATTAGCCGCCAGAGAGCATAAACTGAAATTGAAAGGTTCGGTTGTAATCGGGGATAGGTTATCGGATGTGGGATTAGGTAAGAATGCCCAAATAAAATCAATTTTACTTTTGACCGGCCACGGGAAAAAAGAATCCAAAAAAATTACGGCTTTCTCCAAATCTAAACCGGATTTCATAGCTAAAAACCTGCTGGAAGCGGCAAAACTTCTCCAGAATCAAGTAAAATAAAACCCTCAAAAAGCACTTTTCTTTTAGAATATTTCTTAATATCTTATGTTAGAATAAATTAATCGTATGGCTAATTCCAAAGTCAATATATCCAAAAGAGCTCAGGAGCTTCCAGCTTCCCCTATCAGAAAGTTGGTTCCTTTGGCAGACGAAGTCAAAAAGAAGGGGATCAAAGTTTATCACTTAAACATCGGCCAGCCGGATGTTCCCAGCCCCAAAGAATTCTTCGAAGCGGTAAAAACTTATCCCAAAGAAGTTTTGGAGTACGGCCACTCCAAAGGAGATTTACGGCTGCTCAAAGCTGTGTCGGCTTATTTTGCCAAAAATAATATTTCAGTAGAGCCGGAAGAGATTATGATTACCACCGGCGGGAGTGAAGCCATAATTTTCGCCATGTTAGCAGTGGCTGGAGCAGGGGATGAAATAATGGTGTTTGAGCCGTTTTATACCAATTACAACAGTTTCGCGATTATTACCGGAGTCCATTTGGTTCCCCTGCCTACCAAACCCGAAGAGGGTTACCATTTACCTGCAATTGAGAAAATCGAGGAGAAAATTTCTCCCAAAACCAAAGCCATTTTTTTATGCAATCCCAACAATCCCACTGGAACTGTTTTTACCAAAAAAGAGTTGGAAGGGTTGGCTAACTTGTGTAAGAAATACAATCTTTTCTTTTTATCCGATGAAGTTTACCGGGAATTTGTTTATGAAGGAGAACATATCAGCCTGATGCACCTGGAAGGGTTAGAAGAACAGGCAGTGCTTCTGGATAGTTTTTCCAAAAGATTTTCTCTGTGCGGAGCCAGGATCGGCTGCATCGTCAGTAAAAACAAAAAAATTATGGAGGTAGCTTTGAAGCTGGGGCAGGCCCGCTTGTGCTCTCCGACTCTGGAGCAGCACGGAGTTCTGGCGGCTTTGAAATCGGGTGACACTTTTTTTGCTCAGATCCGAGAAGAATTCAAAAAGAGAAGAGATGTTACCTATGCTGAACTGATGAAAATTCCGGGTGCGGTGTGTGTCCGGCCCTCAGGGGCTTTCTACATAATGGCTAAACTGCCGGTACCGGACATAGAAGATTTTGCCAGCTGGATGCTGACCGATTTCAGTTTGGACGGTGAGACCACCATGATTGCGCCGGGTCCGGGATTCTACGCCACTTCCGGTTTAGGAAAATCTGAAGCTAGAATCGCCTACGTTCTGAATACCTCTGACCTGAAAAAAGCGATGCGGATTTTAGCTAAAGGAATCGAAGTTTACAGTGTCCAGAAAGTTAAAGTCTAAGGTGACCTTTTCACCCAAATCTTATTACATCGGAATTGACTTAGGCGGTAGTCAGATAAAATACGGAATAGTTTCCTCCAGCGGAAAAGTTTTAACCAGAGGAGGCAGGTTAACTCCTCAGAAATCGGGGAGAAGGGGAGTCATTGACTCCTTGGTTGAAATTGCAGACAATCTTTTAAACTTTGCCCGAAAAAATAAAATTCGAATCAGAGCCATGGGTATCGGCAGTCCAGGCTGTATCGACATAAACTCCGGCAAGGTTTTAGGCTCCTGCCCTAATCTTCCCTTCTGGGTAGGCACTAATCTTAAACAGATTTTCAGAAAATTTTCTCTCCCGGTTACAGCTGATAACGATGCCAATTTGATGGCTCTGGCTGAAGCCAAATTCGGCGCGGCTAGAAATTGCCGGGATGTGGTTTGTCTGACCCTGGGGAGCGGAATCGGAGGAGGGATAATTCTGAACGGCGAAATTTACCGCGGGTCAAATTTTGCGGCCGGAGAAATTGGGCATACTGCGGTCAATTTTCTGGGGGAAAGATGTAAGTGCGGGAGATTGGATTGTATGGAGACCTATGCTTCTGCCAATGCCATGCTGAAAAGGAGTCAAAAACTGGCCAGAACGGATAAAAAATCTCTCTTAAATCAGCTGATAAGAAAAAACGGGAACCGTCTGGACGTACCTACTCTTTTTCTGGCTTATGGCAAGAAAGATAGAATAGCCCAAAAAATTGTGGAAGAGACCGGTGAGACCTTGAGCACCGGAATAGCCAATGTGGTTAATATCTTGAGCCCGGAGATGGTTGTAATTGGAGGCGGACTGGTGGATGAGAATGCCGATATCATCAAAAAAATAGAAAAACAGGTTAAACAAAAAGCTTTCCCCACCGCTACCAAAAATCTAAAAATTAGAAGAGCCAAATTGGGAAATCAAGCCGGTTTTATCGGAGCTGCCTATCAGGCCAGTCAATCAAGCAGGTGATATGAGGAATAAAATAGTCATTGTCCCTTTAGGTGAGATTGATTATATCCTGGTCAACAGATTGGCTTCCAGCTTGGCTTCCTTTTTCAACTTCAATCTGGAAATTTTGCAGGGACTGGAACTGCCCAAAGAGGCCTACAATGAGAAAAGGGGGCAGTTTTATTCCACGGTAATTTTGAGCAAATTGGAGCTATTGAAATCGGATGACCATGAGAGGATTTTGGGAATCACGGAAGAGGACTTGTATGTTCCGACTTTGAATTTTGTTTTGGGAGAAGCAGACCCGGAAAGCAAAGTCGCCATAATCTCTCTTTTCAATCTGAAGCAGGATTATTCCAGCATCATGGCTTCGGAACCGGTTTATTTTGACCGGATTTTCAAGGAAGCGGTCCACGAATTGGGGCATACCATGAATCTGCACCACTGCCCCAATCCCAAATGCGTCATGTATTTTTCCCAGACCATCGACGATACCGACCGCAAAGGGAAAAGGTTTTGCGACAACTGCCAGAGGCATATAACTCTGGTTTGATTTATTGCTGTTAATTTTCATGTCGCGAAAGATTCCGACAGGCGAAAATCCTTTCCTCCGCTTCCAAGCTTGAAACTGAACAAACTCCTTGACAAATGGCTTTAAAAATTGATATTAATTAAAAATTTTCACAAATGGACTTAAGCTTAGTTTTAGACCAGCTGCAGAAATCATCCGAGGGGAAAGATTGCATTGTCCACTGGGAGACCATACCACCTAAGAAGGCAATTTACGCAGATTTTCCGGAAAGCTTGAACTTCAAATTAAAAGTCGCCTTAGAAAAAAAGGGGATAAATAAACTTTATTCTCACCAGGCCAGCGCTATTGAAAATATTCTGGCCGGCCATAACGTGGTTATCGTCACACCCACTGCTTCCGGAAAAACGCTGTGCTATAATCTTCCCATAATAAATAAAATTTTGGAAAATCCGGAGGGGAAAGCGCTTTATTTATTTCCCACTAAGGCATTATCGCAAGATCAAGTGGTGGAATTGCAGGAATTGATAAATCTGGTAAAAGCAGATATCAAAACCTATACTTTTGACGGAGATACGCCGGTTTCAGCCCGAAAAGCTATCCGAACCGTAGGGCAGATTGTGGTTACCAATCCGGATATGCTGCATTCCGGGATTTTGCCCAATCACACTAAATGGAATCGGATATTCGAAAATCTGAAATATGTGGTGATTGATGAAGTACACCATTATCGGGGAGTTTTCGGGTCACATTTAGCCAATGTAGTAAGAAGGTTAAAAAGAATCTGTAAGTTTTACGGCTCCAAACCCCAATTTATTTTCTGTTCCGCCACTATAGCCAATCCGCAGGAGTTAGCGGAGAAAATCTGTGAAGAGGAGGTCGTCCTGGTTAACAACAATGGTGCACCCTCCGGTGAAAAGCATTTTCTTTTATATAATCCTCCGGTGATAAATAAACAATTAGGTATCCGGAAATCCTCCACCAACGAGGTTCAGAGATTAGCCGGGCAGTTTTTAGAAAATAACATTGCCACGATTGCTTTTGCTCCCTCCCGTCTAAGGGTAGAAGTTCTGCTCACTTATTTAAAAGAGAAAATGGCCAAGAGCAGAAAATCAGCGGATTCAGTCCACGGTTATAGAGGCGGTTACCTCCCCATGGAAAGAAGGAAGATTGAACAGGGCTTGAGAGCCGGGACAATCAAAGGGGTGGTTTCCACCAATGCCTTGGAATTGGGAATCGACATCGGGCAATTGGAAGTTTGTCTGATGACCGGGTATCCGGGCAATATCGCTTCCACCTGGCAGCAAGCCGGCCGTGCTGGTCGCAGACAGGATATCTCTCTGGCAATTTTAGTAGCCAACAGTTCTCCGTTAGACCAGTATCTGATGCAGCATCCGGAATATTTTTTCTCACAAACACCGGAGCATGGAATCATTGACCCCAATAATCTGGTAATATTAATGTCACATATCAAATGCGCCGCTTTTGAGCTGCCGTTTGAAAAAGGGGATAAATTCGGAGTGGATACTACCCAGGATATTTTAAATTATTTAAAACAGCAGAAGGTCCTACACTTCGTGGATGATAAATGGCACTGGAATTCGGAAATCTATCCGGCAGAGCAAGTCTCTCTGCGTTCGGCTTCACCGGAAAATTTCGTGATTTTGAACAGTTCGGATAATAACAGAGTAATCGGGGAAGTGGATTATTTTTCAGCTCCCATATTTCTATTTCCGGATGCGATTTACCTGCATGCAGGAAGGCAGTACCAGATTGAAAAGTTGGATTGGGAGGGGAAGAAAGCTTATGCCAAAGAAGTCGACGTCGACTTTTATACTGACCCGGAGACCAAGACCGAGATAAAAGTTTTACAGATAAATCAAAAGCAAACTCTGGAAAGAGGGGAAATTTGTTTAGGGGAAGTTTCGGTTTCTTCTGCGGCGGTGTTGTATAAAAAAATAAAGTTTCATACGCATGAAAACATCGGAGCCGGCAGAATTTATCTGCCGGAGCAGGAGATGCATACGGAAGCGTTCTGGTATGAGTTTCCTTCAGATATAGGTTCGCGGCTGGAGTTATCCAAGGGAGAATTGGGGGGAGGGTTATCCGGGCTGGCGTATATTCTGGGGAATATTGCCTGTTTGTGGGTGATGTGCGACCCCCGAGATATCCGGACTTTTTATCAGCAGAAAGCACCGGTGACGGAAAAGCCGACTTTGTATCTGTATGATAATTATCCGGGGGGAGTGGGGTTTGCGGAGAAGATTTTTAAGCTGCAGAATATTATCTGGCTGGAAGCGAAAAAGCTGATTGAGAGATGTCTGTGTGAGCAAGGGTGTCCTTCCTGCGTGGGTCCTACGCTAGAAGCAGGGGAGAGGACGAAAGTGGCTACTTTGAAGCTTCTGGATTTTCTGACAGGGCAGCAGACATAGCTTTCCCCCTTGATTTCAAAAGGAAAATTTATTATATTGCTTTTGTAATATTGATATAGGGGGAAGTTCAGTGTCTCATAAAAAGCTGGTTTATATTACATGTTTTGCGTTCTTCTCCGTTCTACTGTCATCAGAGGGAAACAGCACCGCTCAAGTCAAGCTTAAGGAAAATAAATCATCTGAGATTTTTAAGAAGGAGACCAAGTCTCCTCAGTCGCTAAGTTCTCCTTTTTACGATACCGCCGGATACACTTATTATGACTTACAAGCCCCGGATAGGCTTCAAAGAGAGATTGCTATTGATAGCTTAGGAATTGTACATGCAGTTTGGATTAAAGGATTAGATAGTAATTCATCCACTGTAGGTCCTAGAGAAGTTTATTATAGTTCCTGGTCAGCCGACGGGTCTCGTTTGGCTCATGAAGTCCAAGTAAGTGAACTGGGTGCAAGAGGTGGATATCCCTCAATTGCAGTTTTACCAGATGGCAGAGCTGTTAGTGTATATCACCACATTAATACACTTTCAGGAGGGAGAAATGATGGATTGTATGCTTCGGTTGAGCAAACCCCCGGTTTAGGTGATTTCACGGGAGAAATTCATCTGCCGGACTCCGTGGATGGTATGGGAGATGCGGCGTTGTGGCCCTCTTCTGCGGCACAAATGGTGGATGATTCAGCAGTAATTCATGTGGTTGGTGTGGAAGGACAAAATGCCTCGGGGAATAGGGATTTTATTTATACGCGCGGGGTTCAGGGTCCCCCAGATACTTTTACCTTTTCCCCAGCTCAAAGACCTGATTCTTCAAATGTCATTTCTGTGATTGTAGTGGCCTCCCGAAAATCTAATAAAGTAGCAATTGTTTATTCCCGCCAAAAGAGTTTTGGAGGACCCGCAGCAGATGCTGATATATTTTATATAGAGTCGACTGATGCAGGCAGAGATTGGGTAAATAGTTTTGGCAATGATATAAGAGATTCTATTGTGAATCTTACCAAATATCAACCGGGCGACCCTGTGCGAGTTTTTGGAGATTTGTCGGCTGTATATGATGAAGAGGATTCGCTGCATATTGTGTGGGTGGCTCCTTTATATAGCTCTGAATATGGCAAATGTTATATCTATCACTGGAGTAGAGCCACCGGAACCGATCAGGTTGCGGATGGTACTTATAATATGCCTGATTACTATCCCAATCTGAATAATCCTCATATTGGGGTGCATGATGGAACTGGGAATCCGTGCCGAAAAAATTTCTTATATGTGACTTGGACTCAATTTGGACCAGGTACTACCGATCGTTCTGTAGACTGGATAGTAAATGGAGAACTTTATGTCAATGTTTCAACCAATAAAGGTAATACCTGGGGTAACCCAATAAACATCACTAACTCTCAAACACCTGGTTGTGACCGAAACTGTGACTCTGATGTTTATCCATCTTTGGCTGAAAGGGTCAATGATACTTTACACGTTTTGTATGTCAATGATAAATCAGCCGGAATTATAATTTATGGAGATGGTGACCCAGTCTCAAATCCAGTTCTATATTATAAATATCCCGCATTCGCTCCTTTAAGCGATTGCTGGTCTACGGTTTCTCCTCCAATTTTTGTGGACCCAGTTGTGACTCCGGGTGGTATATTAGATACTTCATTTAAAATCCTATTGTGCCCAGGTCCAGATACTTTAAGAGTCGATAGTATAAGAACCAAGGGTTCCTCGTGGTTACAAATTCTGAGTTTGGATACTATTCTAGTTGGAGAATGCTTTGTTATCAACGTCTTCAAAGTAAATATTAGATTTGATGCCACTGGCCTTATTCCCTCAACTTATATCGACACTCTGATTATTTACAGTCCGCATTTTTATAGCTATAATAAAAAAATTCCTGCACGTTTAGTAGTCACGGATTGTGGTTATTTTAAAGGAAGTCAGGTTGTGGCAACGGTTGGGGACTTGAGAGTGAAATTTTCTAATACTTCCAACTTAGGTGATCATAACCTTTTCAGCGGGTTTTATTTAACTTCCATAAATGAAAATTTCCTCCTTGATGGGTCTACCGTTCTTACAACCATTACTGCCGATGGAGACACCATTGCGGCGCAGGATATTTATGGAAATGTTTCCTTCAAACCTTTAGGTGCAATTGACACGCAGACCGTGAACTTAACGGATTCGTTGATTTACTTCGCCCAAGCCGTACAACAACAAAGGCCTGTCAGGACAGGAAACTGGTTTAAAGTCGGCCCTATTTATAAAGCCATGTTTTTCCCAGATTTGAAATCACCAAATATTCCCTGGCCAGGTTATTGGTTCAAATATCAAATAAAAGAAACCTGGTGGATTAGAGTTGCAACCAAGCCCAGATATGTCATGTGGTTTACAAAAATATTCAAAGCAGACCCACCTTGCTGGTGGCCACTTTGGCCTGGAGATTTGTTAGTGAATAAGATTTACGCCGGTTCTGTGCTGGATTGGGAAGTGCCTTCAGATACTGGGATAGCGTTAAATAATTGGGGGAATAATGATACATTAAAGTTCGTTTGGCTCCAAGGGGATGGACCTAACTCCAGTAAATTCTTTGCAGCAACAATGGCAATCGTTGATACTGCAGTTCATATCGGAAACCCAAATGGATTTTGGTCTGCCAAAGTCCATCGTAACGCCGAATTTTACCTTGATGACCCCAGGATTATATACAGGGTAATGAGTGACTCTGGTTTTAATCCTAAAGATACTCTGGTGGACCCCTTAGCCCTTACTCCAGCAGACCGACACATTCAGTTCGGTTCGGTTTGTTTTGATACTACCTCAGATACTGTTAATTATGCACAGGCATTGGTTGTGAGCGATATTGGGTATGATTCTTTAAAAAAGTCAATTTTTGCAGCCAGAATGGAGATGGGTTCAGAGTTTCTTGGATGTGATTTCGGAGTGAGACCAGGTGATGTTAATGTTGATTGGATATTGAACTTATCTGACATTGTTATGCTTGTGAACTATATATTCAAAGGAGGAACGAAGCCCAATCCGGTTTGTAGTGGAGATGTTAATTATGACGGGAATATTACTTTACCAGACATCATTTTTCTGGTGAATTATATTTTTAGAGGCGGCCCCAGACCTCCTAAGCATCTATATGATATATGTTGTCAGTAATGTTCCCTTGATATAAAAGTTGGGTTTGTTTTATACCTACTTTTTTATTAATAATAATTCGTATTTGTTATTGACAATAGAGTTTAAAAGGGGTATTTTTATTGGTCAACAATAGTCAAATATGATGGTCAACAATACTCATAGTCAAAAATCATCAAGAATAATATAATTTTTGACTATTCTTGATGAAAGATGATACTATTCTTGACCATGTTTGACTATAGGTAAGATTGTGAACAATTTCACGAACTATACTCAACAATAGTCAAAAATACTATTATTGTTGAGTATTATTGACTATGTTTGAACAATATTTTCCCATATTCGTGCTGGTAACCGTAGTCACCATAATGGCTTTAGGGATGCTGGTTTTATCCCACCTCCTGGGCCGGAAAAAGGGGACCAAACGAAAACTGATGCCCTATGAATGCGGAATCGAGCCGGAAGAGGATGCCAGACAAAGATTTCCGGTAAAATTTTATTTAGTGGCCTTGATGTTCATAGTTTTCGATATCGAAGTAGTATTTTTATACCCCTGGGCTGTGATATACAAGCAATTAGCCCTTTTCGGCTTGATTGAAATGGGGATATTCATTCTGATTCTGATGGTCGGGTATGTATATATCCTCAAGAAAGGAGCCCTGAAGTGGGAATAAAATGGGAATAGATGAAAAATTACAAGAGGCCTTAGAAAAATCCATCGTTTTCACCAAGTTCGAATTTGCCATCAACTGGGCCCGAAAAAACTCCATCTGGCCCTTGGGATTCGGTCTGGCTTGCTGCGCCATTGAGATGATGTCCACTTTTGCTTCCCGATTCGATTTAGCCCGCTTCGGAATGGAAGTAATGCGCTCTTCCCCCCGTCAGGCAGACTTGATGATAGTGGCCGGCCGGGTCTCCACCAAAATGGCGCCGGTCTTAAGAACGCTGTATGACCAGATGCCGGAACCGAAATGGGTGATTTCGATGGGCGCCTGCGCCTCTTCCGGAGGGATTTTCAACAACTACGCTATCGTGCAGGGAGTGGATAAAATTGTGCCTGTTGACGTTTACGTTCCGGGCTGTCCTCCCCGTCCGGAGCAGTTAATCGACGGAATCATCAAACTGCAGAAGAAAATAGAGCAGGAGAAACTTCTGGGCAGGAAAATTAAACAAGAGGAAGTTGAAGCCTAAAAATAATCGCCATAAATGGCGACGCTACAGTTCTTACAATATAAATGGATAACAATTCTATCCTAGAGAAAATTAAAAATAAGTTTGCGGATGCGATTGTAGAGACAGTTGAATTTAGGGGAGAGCTTACTGTTGTTATCAAAAAAGAAAAGTTGGTAGAAATCTGCAAATTTCTACGTGATGATTCTGATCTAAAATTCGACCATCTAGCAGATGTCAGCGGAGTGGATTTCTTGGAGCGGTTGCCTCGTTTCGATATATCCTATCATATGTACTCTATCCCTAAGAATCACCGCTTAAGAATAAAAATTAAAGTGAACGAAAACGAAGCCATCCCTACAGTCACCCCGGTCTGGAGCACGGCCAACTGGCACGAGAGAGAGATTTTTGATATGTTCGGATTGAAATTCGACGGCCATCCGGATTTGAGAAGAATTCTGATGGCGGATGACTGGGTAGGGCACCCTTTGAGAAAAGATTATCCTTTGGGCTACGAAGAGGTGCAGTTTACTTTTAATAAAGACAGGCCGCCGGAGTTGATAAAGTAGGGCTATTAGCCCTTTTTTTAATAAAGCAAGAGAAAATTTTACTAATTAAATTACCTGATAGGTATGACAGCTAAAACCGAAACCATGACCTTGAATATGGGACCCCAGCATCCCTCTACCCATGGGGTCTTACGGGTGGTTCTGGAGTTAGAAGGGGAGACAGTCCTAAAAGCTGTACCTCACATCGGGTATCTGCACACCGGCATAGAAAAATTAGCGGAATTTAAAAATTACAATCAGTTTATCACTGCTACGGACCGGGTGGATTATTTAGCTCCCATGTCCAACAATTTAGCTTACTGTTTAGCGGTGGAAAAATTGTTAGAGCTAGAAGTTCCCCTGAAAGCTCAGTACGTGCGGGTCATCATGACCGAGCTAACCCGCATCGCGTCACACCTGGTCTGGCTAGGCACTCACGCCATGGATATTGGGGCCATGTCAATGTTGCTCTACTGCTTCCGGGAAAGAGAAATGATTGTGGGGATGTACGAGTTAGTTTCCGGTCAGAGGATGATGTCCACTTATTTTAGAATCGGTGGTTTATACTACGACATCCCGCCGGATTTTGAATCCAGAACCAGAGAGATTTTAAAAGTGATGCCTAAAAGAATAGATGATTATGAAGATTTGTTGACTCAAAATAGAATCTGGGTCCAGAGAACTAAAGGAGTGGGAGTCATTTCTGCTGCCGATGCCATTGACTGGGGAGTGACTGGCCCGTCGCTTCGAGGTTCGGGTGTGAAGTGGGATATCAGAAAATCAAATCCTTATTCCAGCTATGATAAGTTCGATTTTGAGGTTCCGGTCGGCAAGAACGGAGATGTGTATGACCGTTATCTGGTTAGAATCCACGAAATGAGACAGAGTTTAAAAATCGTGGAGCAAGCTTTAAACAGTATGCCCAAAGGGGATTATATAGCACGAGTTCCGGGGATTACCCTACCTCCCAAAGAGGCGGTTTTAAATGAAATGGAATCGTTAATTTACCAGTTCAAATTAGTAGTTCATGGATTTAATCCTCCGGTGGGAGAAGTGTATCAAGCCATTGAGTCACCCAGAGGAGAATTGGGATATTATGTGGTTTCCAACGGCACGGACAAGCCCCATCGGGTCAAAATGAGAACTCCTTCGTTTGTGAATCTGTCAGCTTTGCCTAAGATGGCAGAAGGGGGACTGGTGGCTGACGTAGTTGCTATAATCGGAAGCATTGATATTGTCTTAGGAGAAATAGACAGATAAAATTTGCGGATGATTCTTTCAGAGAAAACCCAAAAGAAAATTTTAGCCGAAAAAAATAAATACCCTCAGCCGAAGACCGCCATTCTGCCGGCTCTGTATGCGGTGTATGAAGAATTCGGCTATTTATCCAATGAGACCATGAAAGAAACAGGGGAACTCTTAAACATTCCCTTCCTGGAAATTGTGGAAGTGGCTTCTTTCTACACTATGTTTCCCAAAAAACCTACGGGAAAATATTTCCTACAGGTTTGCACCAATCTTTCCTGCGCTTTGTTAGGGGCAGAGGATCTGGTAAAGCATTTGGAGGAAAAGTTAAAAGTCAAGACCGGTCAGGTTACACCGGACGGAGTTTTCTCTATCGGAAGAGTGGAATGTTTGGGTTCCTGCGGAACTGCGCCGATGCTGCAGGTCAACAACCTGCATTTTCAGGAGGACCTGACCAAAGAGAAAGTGGATAAACTTTTAGAAGAGTTAAAAAAGTCATAACATGACCAAAATAGTTTTCAAAAATATCGATAAGCCGGAGCAGTATAAAATAGAAAATTATATCAAAAACGGAGGATACCAGGGCTTAGCCAAGACATTGAAAGAGTATAAACCGGCTGATATAATCGAAATGGTGAAAAAATCCGGATTGAGAGGAAGAGGAGGAGCCGGATTTCCCACCGGATTAAAATGGGGATTTATTCCTAAAGATTCCAAGAAACCGAAATATCTGTGTGTCAATGCGGATGAGTCAGAACCGGGAACATTCAAGGACCGGGAAATAATGGAAAAAGACCCGCATATTTCTATTGAAGGTGCCATAATTGCCAGCTATGCCATCGGAGCTAATGTTTGTTTCTACTACATCCGGGGAGAATTTGTTTTATGCGCTCAAAGAATACAAAAAGCGATTGAGGAAGCCTACGACAAAGGATATTTGGGGAAAAATATTTTAGGGTCCGGGTACAATCTGGATATGTATCTTTATCGTGGTGCCGGTGCTTATATCTGCGGCGAGGAAACTGCTTTGCTTGAATCCTTAGAAGGGAAAAGAGGTTTAGCCCGTGTGAAACCGCCTTTTCCGGCAGTGGAGGGTCTGTATAAATCACCCACAGTGGTCAACAATGTGGAAACCTTGGCCAATGTGCCTGATATAGTTTTAAAAGGTGCAGACTGGTTTTTATCCATCGGCACAGCCAAAAGCCCAGGTACAAAAATATTCTCGCTTTCTGGTCATATCAACAAACCCGGAAATTATGAATTAGATATGGGGACACCTCTGCGTCATTTAATTTATGATTTAGGTGGTGGAATAAAAGATAATCGAAAACTTAAAGCCATTATTCCCGGAGGTCCATCAGTTCCAATCTTAACTGAAGAACATTTAGATGTAAAATTGGATTTTGAATCATTGGTACAAGCCGGAACAATGCTTGGTTCGGGTGGAGTAATTGTGATGGACGAGACCACTTGCATGGTGAAAACTGCTCTGATTCTGATGAATTTTTTCAAGCATGAATCCTGCGGAAAATGCACTCCCTGCAGAGAAGGAACGGTTTGGTTATATGATATTTTATATCGCTTAGAGCATGGAGAAGGGAAAAAAGAAGATATTGATTTACTTTTGAAAGTATGTGAAAATATCGGCGGGAGGACCATCTGCGCCTTGGGAGACGCCGCCATTGTGCCGGTACAAAGCACCATAAAATATTTCAGAGAGGAATATATTGCGCATGTTGAAAACCGGGGATGTCTGACACCATTTAAATTTCAATTAAATTAACTATGGTCAAAATTAATGTTGATGGAAAGCCAGTTGAAGTAGAAGAAGGGCAGACAGTATTACAAGCCGCTTTAAAGCTGGGAATTTACTGTCCCACTTTTTGCTGGCATGAAAAATTAGAGCCGATCGGGGCTTGTAGAATTTGTTTAGTGGAAATAGAAAAATCCCCCAAATTAGCGGTTTCCTGCATTACCAAAGCCATGGAAGGGATGAACGTGCATGTCAGTTCTCCCAAAGCTATTGACGGCCGTAAAGGGGTGATGGAGATGCTTCTGGTCAACCATCCCTTGGATTGTCCCACCTGTGACAAAGGGGGAGAATGTGACCTGCAAGATGTAGCCTACTATGTTAAAAATGACCGCAGCCGGTTCGGTGAACCGAAAAGAAGATTTTTAACCTCTGCTAGATCCACTTTTGATGAAAAGCAGATCGGTCCTCTGATGTATCTGACGATGAACCGGTGTATTGCCTGCTTCAAATGCGTCAGAATGCTAAAAGAAGTGGCCGGTGAATATGATTTAGGAGCTTTTGGTCGAGGGGTTTTTACGGAAATTGATGTGGTCAAGGACCAGCCGATTACCAATGAATTTTCCGGCAATACAGTTGAAATCTGTCCGGTGGGGTGTTTAACCAGTAAACCGTTCAGATATGCGGTCAGAACCTGGCTGACGCAGAAGAAAAGTTCGGTCTGTGGATTTTGTTCGGACGGGTGCAATCTGACCCTGTGGGTGGGTGGAGATAAAATTTTCAGAGCTACCTCCCGCAAAAATGACGCAGTTGATGAAGGTTGGATTTGTGATAAGGGGAGATATGGATACGATATTGTAAATCATTCAGACCGGATAAAAACTCCTCTAATCAAAAAAAATGGGAAATTAGAGCCGGCTACCTGGGAGGAAACGTTTGATTTAATTTCAAACAAAATAAAGGAGACCAAAGATAAATTCGGTCCAGATGCGTTTGCTGGGATTGGTTCAGCCCGCTGCTCCAATGAAGACAATTACTTATTTCAGAAATTTTTCAGAACCGTCGTCGGCACCAATAATATAGACCACCGGGTGGCTTTTAAGAGATTGCTTCCCAGTCCCTCTTCTTCCAGCATAGAGAATCTGTACACCATGACTAATTCCATCGAAGAGTTGGAAAAAACTAAAATGATTGTGGTTATCGGCTGTGATATTACTTCGGAGCATCCTATAATCGGATTGAGAATCAAAAAAGCGGTTAATAATTATGCTACGCCGCTGGTTCTGATAAATTCCAAAAAGACCAAGCTGAATGCCTGGGCTAAGACAGAAATTCTGCCAAAGTTTGGAACGGAAGTGGCTCTGATTAATTCTTTGTGCAATGCTGCATTAAATCAAAAAGCTGACCAAGGGTTTAAAGACTGGGTCAAAACATATTCTCCCCAAAAAGTTTCTGAAATCACCGGTGTTGAAGCGAATGCAATTTCTAAATTAGCTGAAGAGATTAGTTCAGCTGAGAGGTGTATTTTTCTTTTGGGCAGAGATGTTTTAAGTCATCCGCAGAATCAAGAGTTAATAGATGCTGTCTACAACTTAGCTCATTTGACCGGGGCTTTGAACAAACCTCACTCCGGAGTGAATCTGCTCTGGGAGTACAATAATTCTCAAGGGGCTCTGGATATGGGAGTTTTGCCGGACAGGTTACCGGGTCTGACTCCGTTGAATCAAGCTGATTATCTGCAAAATGTGGAAAAAGTCTGGCAGAGCAAAATCTCAACCAAGCCGGGATTCAATATTCATCAGATTTTGGATGGAATTGATAAGGGAGAGGTAAAATTTCTGTATGTAATGGAGGAAAATTTAGTTAGCAATTATCCGGATAGAAAATATGCGCAGGCGGTTTTGGCGAAAGCGGCTTTCTCAGTAGTGCAGGAAATTTTCTTAAGCGAAACGGCTCAAAGGGCTACGGTGGTTTTGCCAGCAGCCAGCTTTGCTGAAAAAGAAGGAACTTTTACTAGTGTGGAAAGAAGAGTGCAGAAATTCCAAAGAGGAGTCCGTCCTCAAAATCAAAGCAAACCGGACTGGCAGATAATTTCCATGTTAGCTTTGTGGATGGATTACGAAAACTTTAACTACGACAGCACCGAAAAAATCTCCACTGAAATTTTTTCTTTAGTCCCCAGTTATCTAGGACTAGATTATAAGAAATTAGGAAATAATGGAGCACAATGGAACGGGTTTGTCTCCAAAAAGGAGGCAATGACTTACAGCTTGAAAAAAACTGATTTGAAACCAATACAATCTGAACAAGGGTATCCGTTCATTTTGACTACCGGAAATTTAGTCCACCACTGCGGCACTCTGTCCGGCTATTCGGAAAATTTGAACTTAGTGGTAAATGAGAGTTTCTGTGAAATGAATCAACAAGATGCGGAAAAATTGGGAATCAAGACCAATGATGAGATCTGGCTGGAGTCCGCTTCCGGCAAGATAAAAACCAAAGCCAAACTCTCAAGCAATTTACAGCCGGGAATGGTGTTTGTCCCCATTAACTTCAAAGAATTAGAAGTCAATTTACTGATGGACAAAGATAATTTAGTCGACTGGATCAAAATTTCCAAAGTATGAACCCGACATTTCTATTCATTCTAATCACGGTTATCAAGGTCGTGGTTATTGTGCATATCTTTATGTTCATCCTCTCCTATTTAACCTGGGCCGAGAGAAAGCTTTTGGGGCATATTCAAGCCCGTCTAGGTCCCAAAAATGTGGGTCCCTTCGGTCTTTTGCAGCCCATCGCTGATGGTATAAAATTACTTTTCAAAGAGGATATCATTCCAGCCCAGGCCAATAAAATATTATTTGTCATAGCCCCGGTTTTATCTTTCATCCCGGCTTTGATTGTTTTTGCGGTCATCCCTTTTGGAGACAAGGTCACTTTGTTCGGACAGGAAATCGATTTGATAATTAGCGATATCAACGTGGGGCTATTATACATTTTTGCAATCACGGCCTTAGGAGTATACGGGATAGCGATAGCCGGCTGGGCTTCCAACAGCAAATATTCGCTATTAGGAGGCTTGCGCTCCATGGCCCAGATGATCAGCTATGAAGTCTCTTACACCCTGTCGATTGTGGGAATTTTAATGTTGGCCGGCAGTTTGAGTCTAGTGGATATAGTAAAAATGCAGGACAGTTTCTGGCATATGTTCATTTTCAAACAACCCTTAGCATTTCTGATTTATCTAATCTGTGGAATTGCCGAGACCAACAGGGCTCCCTTTGACCTGCCGGAGGCGGAGACCGAGCTGGTGGCTGGTTTTCACACCGAATATTCCAGCATGAAATTCGGGATGTTTTCTATTGCCGAATACGCCAACGTGGTCAATGTTTCGGCCATTGCTACCACTCTGTTTTTAGGGGGCTGGCAGGGACCATATCTGCCGCCGGTGGTCTGGTTTTTGCTGAAAATGTCGGCCTTTTTGTTTCTATTCATCTGGCTGAGAGCCACGCTGCCACGTTTCCGTTATGACCAGCTGATGAAATTCGGCTGGCAGGTTTTGTTACCCTTGGCTCTATTGAATATCCTAATCACAGCTGTAATCATGATAATTTAAAAAAATGGTTCGATTTCACTCACCATACATGGTTCAATATCATTCACATAAAATGGTTAAATATAATTCACCATAATGATTCAACTTAATTCACCATAGATGGGCACAATTTTCTTTTTTGTATTAGCGGCAGTTTCGGTCATATCAGCCATTTTAATTGTGGCCCAGAAAAATGCGGTGGCCAGTGCTTTATATCTGATTGTAACCCTGTGCAGTCAAGCCATGCTGTATTTGTTGTTAGGAGCTTCTTTTTTGGCGGTGATTCAGATTATTGTTTACGCCGGAGCCATAATGGTTTTGTTTTTATTTGTGATTATGCTTTTGAATCTAAGAAGAGATGAATTCGGCCCGGATAAAAAAAAGATTCAGCGGGTTCTGGCGTTTGCCTTGGGAGCAGTCTGGTTAATACAAGTTGTTGCTGTCATCAAGTTAGGTTTATCCAAAATGAGTTTATCTCCAGTTACCCCGGAAGCGGCCTTGGAGACCGGCTCTGTTCAGACCATCGGAAAGTCGCTTTTCACCGAATACCTCTATCCGTTTGAGATAACTTCAATTTTGCTTCTGGTGGCGATTTTAGGAAGCATTGTCTTAGCCAAAAAGAAAATCTAATGATACCCTTAAGCTACTATTTAATCTTAAGCGGAGTTTTATTCAGCATCGGGGTAGTGGGGGTTTTAATCTCCCGTAATGCCATTGTGATTTTTATGGCCATTGAGGTGATGCTGAATGCGGTCAGCTTGACCCTGGTGGCATTTTCCCAGCAAACTGGCTCACCGGCCGGACAGGTGTTTGTTTTTTTAGTTATGACTATAGCTGCCGCAGAAGCGGCCGTAGGGCTGGCAATAATCATCGTAATTTTCAGAAGTAAAGAAAGTGTGAATGTGGATGAAGTGAATTTAATGAAATGGTAAAAATTTAGCTAAAAAAATGTTTGATTATATAATTTTAATACCACTTTTTTCTTTAATCGGATTTCTCTTGAACGGTTTTTTGGGAAAAAGACTGGGGAAATCTTTTGTCAGCTGGGTTGGTCCCGGCTCGGTGGGACTTTCTTTTACCCTGGCACTCAAACTATTTTTAGATTTACTGGCACTTCCGGCTGACCAGAGAGTAATCGAAAGCATTACTTTCCCCTGGATTATCTCCGGTGATTTACAGGTCAATATCGCTTTTCTTTTAGACCCGCTTTCAGCGGTGATGATGTTAATTGTCTGCGGAGTCGGTTTTCTAATCCATGTCTATTCGATTGGATATATGCATGATGACCCAGGTTATGCCCGCTATTTTTCTTATCTGAATCTGTTTGAATTTTCCATGTTGGTTCTGGTCTTGGCTAATAATTTCCTCCTGATGTTCTTGGGCTGGGAGGGAGTAGGTTTATGCTCTTATCTTTTAATCGGGTTCTGGTTTGAAAAGAAATCGGCCGCCGATGCCGGGAAAAAGGCCTTTATTGTGAACCGCATCGGAGATTTCGGATTTTTATTGGGAATGATTTTGATTTTTATAACTTTTGGGAGTTTGAATTACTTAGAAGTATTTGAAACCGCACCGGTACTCTTAGATGTCGGTTCCGGTCTGGCAGTGGCCATAACTCTGCTTTTATTTACTGGAGCAGTGGGGAAGTCAGCCCAAATTCCGCTGTATGTCTGGCTGCCGGATGCTATGGAAGGACCGACACCGGTTTCGGCTTTGATTCACGCGGCCACTATGGTCACAGCCGGAGTTTATATGGTGGCACGCTGTCATGTCTTATATCTTTTAGCTCCATTTTCACTTTCAGTTGTAGCGGTAATAGGAGCCATAACTGCCTTTTACTCTGCCTCCATAGGCCTTGTTCAAAATGATATTAAGAGAGTATTGGCTTACTCCACCATCAGCCAATTAGGATATATGTTTTTGGCCTGCGGGGTGGGGGCTTTTGCGGCCGGGATTTTTCATCTGATGACCCATGCTTTTTTCAAGGCACTTCTTTTTTTGGGAGCCGGGGCAGTGATTCACGCTTTAGCAGGAGAGCAGGACTTGAGAAAAATGGGAGGGTTGAAAAACCATCTCCCGGTTACCTTTGTTACTTTTTTAATTGCCACCTTAGCCATCTCAGGAGTTCCGTTATTCTCGGGATTTTTCAGCAAAGATGAAATTTTGTGGAAATCATTTTCACAGGGGAATCCTTTCTTATGGCTGATCGGAATTATCACGGCCGGCCTGACCGCGTTTTATATGTTCCGGCTTTTCTTTCTGACTTTTTACGGCCAGCCCCGCTTCGATTCCCATCGTACTCATCCTCATGAAGCTCCCAAATCCATGACCATTCCCCTGATAATTTTAGCGCTGCTGTCGGCTCTGGGAGGGTATATCGGACTGCCGGAATCATTAGCCGGGAAGAATGTTTTTGAGAAATTTTTAGCTCCGGTCTTTGAAGCTGGAACGCATTTAGAATCGGCAGTTCATACTTATTCACACTCCACGGAATACTCTTTAATGTTGATGTCTATTGCGGTGGCTTTCATCGGAATCATCACAGCTTTCAGATTTTATCTGAAAAACCCGGTGGCAGCTGAGAAAATCAAGACTAAATTTGCCACCACCTATCGGCTTCTTCTAAACAAATATTATATGGATGAACTTTATGACAGAATTTTTGTAAAACCCTTTCTCAATTTAGCCCTGTACTTCTGGCAGTTTATCGATGTGCAGATAGTGGACGGGTTAGCCAACGGCTCGGCGGACTTTGTGGCCTGGTGCAGTAAAGTCTTCAGAAAAGTGCAGACCGGCTATATCAGAAATTATGCTTTGTCTTTGGCTTTAGGAGTGGTAATCATTTTAACTTACATTTTGACCAGATAAAATATGGAAAGCTGGATTTTAACTATAGTCACTTTTCTACCACTTGTAGGGATTTTTCTAATTCTTCCAGTTAGCAGGACCAAGCCCAACTTAGTCAGACAAATTGCCCTGGGAGTTTCGGTTCTGACATTTTTATTTTCACTTTATCTATACTTTAACTTTGATTCTGCCACTGCTGATTTTCAGTTTGTCATCAATGTCCCCTGGATTAAAAGCTTGGGAATCAGCTACTTTATGGGGATAGACGGAATCAGTTTATTTTTGATTCTTTTGACTACTTTCTTGACCGTGGTTTCCATTTTATCCACCTGGACCGCAGTAACGGAAAAAGTCAAAGGATTCATGATCTCGATGCTGCTTCTGGAGACCGGAATGATAGGAGTGTTTGTTGCGCTGGATTTATTTTTATTTTATGTCTTCTGGGAAGCGATGCTTATTCCCATGTATTTTTTGATAGGAATCTGGGGAGGCCCCAGAAGAATTTATGCCACTATTAAATTTGTTTTATTCACCCTGTTCGGTTCTCTATTAATGTTAGTAGCCATTATCGTTTTATACTTCCTGCAGCACAGCTACACCGGGGTTTACACTTTTAATTTACTGGAAATGTATAAAGTGGTTCTGCCTTACGGAGCCCAGTTCTGGCTATTTTATGCTTTCGCTCTGGCTTTTGCCATCAAAGTGCCTCTGTTTCCTTTCCACACCTGGTTACCGGATGCTCACGTAGAAGCACCTACGGCCGGTTCAGTAATTTTAGCCGGGGTCCTGCTTAAAATGGGGACCTACGGGTTCTTGAGATTCTGTTTACCTCTTTTTCCGGATGCTTATCAATCTGCTATTCCTTTGATTTCCATTTTGGCTTTAATCGGAATTATCTACGGAGCTATGGTGGCCATGGTGCAGAAAGATGTTAAATCTCTGGTAGCCTATTCATCGGTCTCGCATTTAGGTTTTGTAATGTTAGGGTTATTCGCGCTAAACGTGCAATCAGTACAGGGCGGAATTTTACAGATGATAAATCACGGCATCTCCACCGGGGCTTTGTTCTTATTAGTGGGAATGATTTATGAAAGAAGGCATACCCGTCTGATAGAAGATTTCGGGGGAGTGGCCAAAGTGATGCCGATCTTTGCAGCTTTCTTTATGATTGTCACTCTGTCCTCCATCGGCTTGCCGGGGACTAACGGATTTATAGGAGAATTTTTGATAATTTTGGGAGCTTTCAAATCTAATGTAGTCTATGCCATCTTAGCCGCTTTGGGAGTGATTTTAGCCGCAATTTATATGCTGTGGATGTATCAGAGAGTATTTTTCGGCAAGGTCGATAAACCTGCCAATGAAAAACTTTTGGATTTGAATTTAAGAGAAAAGTTAATTTTGGTTCCTTTAGTGATTTTAATCTTCTGGATAGGATTGTACCCGAAGCCCTATTTATCCAAAATGGAGAAGTCGGTGACCTCGCTATTTGAATTGGCGGGACAGAAGAGCCAGGCCCTGGAAAATAATCCAGCAGGGACCTTGATTTCAAAAACCCTAAATGTGAAACAGTACAGCTTAAAATAAAATGCCGATTACAATTCCTCCCATCGATTTTCGAGTGATAATGCCGGAAATTGTTATCACTTTGTTTGCCTGCTTAGTAATGCTGCTGGAGCCATTTTTACCGGACAGGAGGAAATGGATTTTACCTCACCTAAGCTCTCTAGGAGTTTTTGTGGCGGCCTATTTCTGTTTACCTCTCTGGAATTCAAATCTTTTGCTCTGGCAAGGGCAGGCCTTGGGGGATAATTTGGCGGTAATTTTTAAAATTATTTTTCTTCTGGGAACTTTGCTGACGATTCTAATTTCTTACTTAAAATCCGGACATCACTGGGGCGGGGAGTATTACTCCCTAATCCTATTTTCCACCTTAGGGATGATGATAATGGCTTCTTCTTCGGATTTAATTGTGATTTTTTTAGGTTTAGAGGTGATGTCAATCGCCCTATATGTTTTGGCTGGTTTCAACCGAAGCGATTTGAAGTCCAACGAGTCAGCCATGAAATATTTTTTGATGGGGGCTTTTTCCACCGGATTTTTACTGTATGGAATTGCCTTGATTTATGGAACGACAGGCAGCACTAATTTAAATATCTTAGTCAACAATCCCCATCTGACAGAGCCGCTATTTATTACCGGCTTAGGACTAATTTTGGTCGGTTTAGCCTTCAAAGTCGCCACGGTCCCTTTCCACATGTGGGTGCCGGATGTGTATGAAGGTGCCCCCACTCCCATTACCGCTTTTATGGCAGCCGGTCCCAAGGCGGCCGGTTTTGCGGCTTTACTGCGCGTTTTTCTAATCGGCTTAACTCCTCTGGCTCCTATGTGGATTACTATTTTATGGATCTTGGCAGTTTTGACCATGACCTTAGGAAATGTTTTAGCCATTGCCCAGATGAATATCAAAAGAATGCTGGCCTATTCATCCATTGCCCATGCCGGCTATATTTTAATCAGCGTAGTAGCCGGCGGAGATGACGGGTTGTCCTCTTCAGTTTTTTACTTACTGGTATATTCTCTGATGACCATCGGGTCATTTGCTGTAATCATTGCCCTAGGTGAAAAGGGTGAGAAAAATGAAGAGCTACCAGATTATCGTGGTCTGGGTTTAAAATACCCCCTATTGGGGGTCTGCATGACCATTTTTATGGTTTCGCTTTCCGGAATTCCTCCCACAGCCGGTTTTGTGGGAAAGTTTTATATCTTTTCAGCCGCTGTGAAAAATGGCCAACTGGAGTTAGCCATAATCGGAGTTTTAAACAGCTTAATATCAGTTTACTATTATTTAAGAGTGGTGGTGATAATGTTCATGCAGGAAGCTCCTTCTCCATCTGTGGTCCCGCATTCTTCCTGGTCGGTCCAGCTGGCTTTATGGCTGACAGCTATGGCCACTTTGGGTCTGGGGATATTCCCGGACATTTTGTTTAAAATAACCCAGCAGAGCTGGCTTTTTACGCTTAGATAGGACTTGCTTTTTGAAAATAAAAAAAGTATTATAAATTTAAAATCGGAGGTAACAAAATGAAAAATATGAGTGTGCTGACTGAAAAAGCAAAAGAGCAGGGATTGAGATTGACCAGACAAAGAAAGGTAGTGTATGAAGAATTGACCAAAGTTGATACTCATCCCCGGGCCGAAGAGGTTTTTCAGATGGTTAAACGTCGTTTGCCGCAGGTCTCCTTAGGAACTGTCTACCGCAATCTCAAAACCCTGAAAGAGATGGGGCTGATCTCGGAATACAAATATGCCCGCAACTACAGCCGTTTTGACGCCCGGATGGAAGCCCATAATCACTTCACCTGTCTGAAATGCGACCGGGTGTTTGATCTATTGGAGCCGCCCAATTTGAATTTCCAACAGATCCTGCCCAAACAGTCCGGTTTTAAAGTCCGATATTCCCGCTTAGAATTTTACGGAGAATGCCCGAATTGCTCTAGGATGAATTCATTCTAGCCAGCAGGAACTATTGGCTGGCCCAAGAAATTTTTATGAGTCAGAACGCATCCGATTTTGACCCAGAGCAGAATAGTACACTTAAGTTCAGGTATGTTCCATGGAAGAGTTGTTTTTTTAAATGAATGATAGAGAAATATCAGCTCAGAAAACTTATATTCGGCCACCAAAGCCAGATTAAAACCAGATACTTCAAACTGCAGATAACATTAACTAAGGAGCAGAAATGGATAAGAAAACTTTGATTGAGCATCTCAATCATGATTTAGAAGGGGAGATGGGGGCGGTCATTCATTATACCCTGTACGCCAAAACGGTCAAAGGTCCTTACTATGAAGATGTGGCCGAAATGTTTGACAAGTTAGCTATGGTAGAATTTGAGCATATGAAGGAGTTGGCAGACCAAATTGTACTTTTAGGCGGAACTCCCTCGACTACCCCCAGACCTATGAAGTTACTGCGTAGGTTGGATGAATTGGTTAAGTACAATCTGGAGCAGGAAGAGATCGCTATCGAAGATTATAAAAAGCGGATCAAAGAGGCTGAGCAATTAGGTGAAGTGGGGGTACGCCTGATGATTGAACATATTATAGCAGAAGAGTACCAACATTTTTTGAGCTTCAAGCGACTTTTGGGAAAATAGCTGACCTTAGGTCATAAAGCTGATTACTGAGAAATATAAGTTTGAATACTTAGATATTGACTTCCGGCCAGAAATCCATCAAACCAGTTTTGGATTATTATTGAAATTTATTATAGTTAATGGTTAATTAAACTAAAACAAACTCCAAGAGGTGGTTTTTACAAGAGCTAATAATACTTAAATCCAAGAAAGATGACAGAACTATCCAGAGCCGAAGAAAAATACGGGAAAGAGTATTTTGATTTAGGAATAGGAAGTAATTACAGATGCGGAGCTAAGTTTGACAAGGGGACTCAAGCTTTGTTAAAGCACCGGCTGGAGATTTTAAAAAAACATGTTTCTTATCCCTTAAATCAGATTAAGATTTTGGATATCGGCTGTGCCAAAGGATTTTTCCTCTCTTTATGCGACCAGGAGGGCTGGCAGACTTTTGGCGTGGATATTTCCAGCTATGCCCTTTCTTTTACTCCCCAGTATACCAAAGCCAACCTCTTAAAATTGGATGTCAGCCGGGAGCGCTTTCCGTTTGCAGACAATTTTTTTGAGGCGGTGGTCTTTTTTGATGTAATCGAACATCTGGAAAAAGATGAATTCTTTTTGAACGAAATTAAAAGAGTGCTCAAAGATAAGGGAACTTTCATGCTGGTAACCCCGGATGGAAAATCCAGATGGGATAAGGATATCACCCATATCAATATTTACCGGAAAAAAGATTTGATAAATAAATTAAAAAAATTTGGTTTTGAAAGTTTGCACAGCGAAGAGGAAAGGGGGTATTCAGTCAGAATCATCCCCTTGAGACGCTTTAAGCCCCTGGATTTCATGAATCGAAAGGTGTGCGACCTTCTGGGCTGTTATCTAAAAGGTCTGATAATAGCTGGAAGAGTAAATAAGGAAAAAATCTAAAGCACTGAAAATTAATTTGAGAATTTAACCCAAAAAACCAAAGGAGTCAAAATGGAAGTCAAAGTTTTGAATACAGATTTAGCCCAGATAAAAGATGAGGCAGTAGCTATAACTTTTTTCGAAGGAGAAAAGGTTTTAAAAGGGAAGGGGAAGCAGTTGGACAGTTTACTTTCGGGCGGAATTTCTAATTTAATTAAGAGCGGAGATTTCACCGGAAAAGCTGGTCAGGTGGCTGTCTTTTATCCTCAAAATGGATACGGTACCAAAAGGGTCTTTTTAATCGGCTTAGGGAAAAAAGAGAAATTCGACCTGGATAAAATCCGGGCGGCTGGAGGGAGAGCAGTTCAGAAAGCCAAAGAATTAAAATTAAAGCGATTCGCTTTTATCTATCCTGATAATCTGCCAGCTAAATTTCAAAATCAGGATGTAGCTCAAGCCCTCACCGAGGGAGTCATTTTGGCTAATTATGAGATGGCTAAATATAAGACCGTGGATAAAGACAAAATTATAAGCATAGAGGATGTTACCCTCATAGAAAAGGACTCCAAAAAATCCTCTGCCATAAACAAAGGTCGTGAAATCGGTGAGATAACTTCCTGGTCCGCCTGTTTAACCCGGGATTGGGTGAACTTCCCTCCCAATGAATTAACCCCTACCAAACTTGGCGAAGAGAGCAAGAAACTTGCCTTAAAGTATAACGTTAAGTGTCAGGTGCTATCTCCTGAAGAAATAAAGAAGTTAGGTATGGGGGCATTATTGGGAGTAGCCAAGGGAAGCCAGGAGCCATGCAGGTTTATAATCTTGGAATATAACGGGGGCCGCAAGACCGAAAGTCCGGTGGTCTTGGTCGGCAAAGGTATCACCTTCGACTCTGGTGGAATTTCTATCAAGCCGGCGGAAAATATGGACCAGATGAAAGGGGACATGGCCGGAGCGGCTACGGTAATTTCGGCTGGCTTAGGTGCAGCTCGGTTAAAACTGCCGGTAAACTTAGTAGTGTTGGTTCCCACCACTGAAAATTTACCATCCGGGACCGCTTACAAGCCGGGAGATATTTTGACCTCTATGTCAGGCAAGACCATTGAAGTATTAAACACGGATGCGGAAGGGCGGGTGGTTCTGGCTGATGCTTTGGCTTATGCTTCCAGATATAAACCGCAAGCGGTGATTGACCTGGCCACTCTGACCGGTGCCTGTGTTGTTGCTCTGGGGAATGTGGCGGCTGGAATGTTAGGGACGGATGATAAACTCAAAAACCGGCTGAAAGATGCCAGCAAAAAGACGGCTGAAAAGCTGTGGGAGCTGCCCCTATTTGAAGAATATGAGGAGCAGATTAAAAGCAATATTGCGGATGTGAAGAATACCGGCGGCCGTCCGGCCGGGGCGATTACGGCGGCTTATTTTCTGAAGATGTTTGCGGATGGGTATCCCTGGGTGCATCTGGATATTGCCGGGATGGATTTGGAGGAGAAGGGGAAGGCCTATGTTCCGAAGGGTGGGTCGGGGTATGGGGTGAGGTTATTGATTCAGATGTTGAGGGATTGGAGAAGGTAGGTCTATTTTTGGTAATGTCTTATGTTGATGGTAATTATTTAGACTTCGGCTACTACATAGTGTGACTAATTAAATTGTAAGTTTTTACTTATACTTTTGTTAAACAGGAGGATAAAATGAGAGTAGATTTAAAATCTATGATTTTGGGAATTGTTATAGGTTTGGTTTTTTTTATGGTAGGGAAAGAGTTCAGGGGGAATCCCAATCGATATCAAATCATATCAAATGGAAGTTCAGCTCCTTTGGGTTCGTTTCTTTTAGATTCGAAAACTGGGAGGAGCTATCTTCTTCTGGGCACTAGAGATGGAGATTGGAGGGGCAGACTGATATGGTATCAGTGTGCAATAGAGTCGATGAGCCGGAAATGGGAAAGCGATATCATGGAACAGCGTCTTGATACTAACAGAAAATCAAAAATACCGCTTGAAGCCCTAAAGGGGTATGACAAATCCATCGAGAAGCCCTAGAATAACCCAATAAAAGATCCAAACCAAGCAAAAAATGAGCTGAGAAATCAAACTAAGACACTACCGAAAAAAATGAAATTAAGACACTACCAGATTTTTCAATGTTCTATCTTAGCTAGGACTAAAATGAGAAAGTTAATCTATTTCGTCACATTTTTCCTTTTTTCTTGTGCTGCCTATGAGAAGTTTGACATCCCAGACCCATACGAGGAGCAAAGAAAGTATGAAGAGGAGCGAAGAAAGTATGAAGAAATAAATCAATTTCTCAAGGGGTTGAGTTACGATGAGACTTTAATACTTTTCGGTGAACCAACTTCCACTACACAAGGCGATGAAATATTTGTAGCGACCTGGAAAAATGAAAAAGAAAGTGTTGCTACGTGGCCACTCAAAATAGGAAAAAGACAAGTATACCATCACATTACACTTTCACATGGAGAAAAATTTAAACTAATTTTTGATAAGGAAAGTAGAAAAGTGATGGGCTGGCGCTATAAAAATTGGTGATTTTATAAATTTAGAAGAGAAGGCGAGTTGACTTAAAAAAGCATGAAATAAAGTTTTTCCTAACTTAACAATGGCCGACAATCCCAACATCCTACTTCACTTGATGCAGGAAGAATGGAACCATGCGAGACACTTAGAAAGCCAACGCTCGACCATGACTAATTTCATAATTATAATAGCCGCTGGAATCCAAGGATTTTTAGCTCAGAAAGGTTTTAAAGTAGAGTCGTTGCCATTGGCACTAGTATTATTTATAATTGGAGTATATGGCGCAATATTTTCTTGGAAACTAGAGGTAATTCGGATGTATCATGTCGACTTAGCCCTAGAGTTGAGAAAGAGGTTAAGTGTATTGTGCCCTGATTCTCAATTTGAAAAAATCTCCGAAGAAGTTGGCGGAAGATATCGCAATAGATTTCTATTGTGGCCAGGAATCCCTCTATGGCTCCTTTGGGTAGTATTACATTCTATATTTGCGACGCTGGGTCTTCTTTATACTGGAATTATTCTTTTTTAGTTTGTAGACCCAGCTTGTCCTCAAGCTGGGAGAGGAACTTGGGCCTATGAGATATAACTAACCCCTCCCTAACCCTCCCCTAAAAGGAGAGGGAAGTTGGGGACAACATGGGTCTACGGAGCTTGACACACCTATCCGCCTGTGGACGGGCAGGTTCAACAGAGGTAATATAAAAGTATGAAAAACATTAATAGCAATAAAAAGGAGTTGGCACCAGAACCAAATAAATTGAGCGTAGGAATTATTGGAGCCGGTCAGATTGGTAGTGCAGTGATACGACAATACACGAAGGCAGGTCATCGGGTAAAATTCACTAATGCAAGCGGTGTTGAAAAACTTAAAAGTTTAGCCATAGAAACAGGGGCTTCAGCAGTTACAATAGGAGATGTTGTTACTGAGGTGGATGTAATTGTAATAGCTATTCCATTGATAGAAGTTCCTAAGTTGGCTAAGCAGCTTCTTAATAATATTTCAGCCAAAACTACAATTGTTGACACTTGTAACTATTATCCTATCAGAGACGGTAAAATTGAAGACATTGAGAATGGAATGCCTGAAAGTGTTTGGGTATCTAATCAACTGCAACGACCTGTAATAAAGGCTTACAACAGTATTCTTGCAGGCTCTCTAATCAATTCAGGTCTTGCGAAAGGGACTGCTTCACGTATTGCCCTTCCCATTTCAGGCGATGACAAATCATCAAAAAATTTAGTGTCCATACTAGTTAATGATAGTGGGTTTGATGCTGTTGATATTGGCAGCCTACAAAATTCCTGGAGACAACAGCCGGGTAGCCCTATTTACTGCACCGACTTGACATCGGCACAACTAAAACAATCGCTTACAAAAGCAAAAAAAGAAGTGCTTCCCGAAAGACGAGAACTTGCCTTGCAATTCATTTTAAAGCAAGATCCTAAGCAGTGGATGGATTGGTGGAAAGAATGCGTGCAAAACAATAGAATAATTTATGAAAGTGATTTAACAGTTTAGACGGCATGGATCAGAAAATAAATTAGTTTGTAGACCCAGCTTGTCCCACGGGATGGTGTAACCTATCTCAAGCTGGGGGATGGATGTGGAGGATTTGTACTTAATCCCACGTTGAGGACAACGTGGGTCTACAGGTTTGCGTAATACAATTAAAAAAGGAGATTCCAATGACCAGCCAAGAAAGAAAACAAAAAATTGAAGCATACGGCAATGCTCACACAGAGCTGACCGATGTTCTAAAACAATTCCCCAAAGAGGTCTGGAATTATAAATCCTCACCTGACCGGTGGAGCATCAAAGAAATCTTAGTCCACTTAGCCGACAGCGAAGCCAATGCCTTCATCCGCTGCCGAAGAGTAATCTCGGAGCCCGGAACCACCCTGATGGCCTACGACCAGAACCAATGGTCCAAAGCTTTGGATTACACCCACCAGACCGCAGAAGACACCTTAGAATTACTCAAATGGCTGCGAGTAACCACTTATAATCTGCTCAAATCTCAACCCGATTCAGTCTGGTCCAATAAAGTCATCCACCCGGAGCACGGGGATTATACACTCGACAAATGGCTGGATATCTACTCCAGACATATCTCGTCCCACATCAATCAGATGAAGAAAAATTACGAAGAGTGGAAGAGTAGCCGCAACCTTTAGGTTGCGGTATTAAAATGCGCAGGCTGAAGCCTGCGGCTACCATGATTCACCACGCGCCAAAAAAATGGTTCGACAAGCTCACCATAAAAAAAGGGGTGATAAAATGAAAAATATAATTTTACTTGCACTTTCGTCAGTATTTTTTCTGGCTTCCACCGCGTTCTCCCAGGTTCAAACCGATGTAGTGGAATACAAACACGGAAATACCGCGCTGGAAGGATATGTTTCCTACGATAAGTCCCTCAAAGGTCCCAGACCGGGGATTCTGGTGGTGCACGAATGGTATGGGGTAAATGATTATGTCAAAAAGAGAGCCCAGCAGTTAGCTCAACTTGGTTACGTGGCTTTTGTGGTAGATATGTACGGCAAAGGGATTCATCCCACCACTCCCCAGGAATGCGGAATTCAGGCCGGAAAATACCGCAATGACCGGCCACTGATGCGAGCCAGAGTCAAAGCGGCTCTGGATGAGTTAAAAAAGAATAAAATGGTAGACCCTAAAAAAATTGCTGCCATCGGCTACTGTTTCGGTGGCTCGGTGGTCTTGGAATTAGCCCGGAGTGGAGCTGATATTGCGGGAGTGGTCAGTTTTCACGGCGGTTTAGATACCCCCACCCCGGAAGATGCCAAGAATATAAAAGCCAAAGTTCTGGTCTGTCACGGAGGGGACGACCCGCATATTACGATGGAAGCCGTGACCGCTTTTCACGATGAAATGAGCAATGCCAAAGTGGATTATCAGGTGATAATTTACGGCGGGGCGGTGCATAGCTTCACCAACCCGGATGCCGGGAACGACCCTTCCAAAGGAGCGGCTTACAGCCCGAGTGTAGATAAACGTTCCCGGGAAGCGATGAGGCAGTTCTTCAACGAGATATTTAAATAAGTCATTTTTTAAATATAAATTTACCGGTTGACTTAGAGTATTAGGCAGGCGGAGAAGAGATCTCCGCCTACGCAATTTAAGAGTAAATAAGCGGCAGAATAAATTTTCTTTCCTAAAGATTTTTCTCAAGTTTTCAAATCCCGCTTACGATACTATCTGCAAAAGAATGGTTCAACAAGTTCACCATTGAAAGAGAGGGAGGAATGAGGACAAAAGCATTGTCTGCCTTGCTTAAATTCATACTGCTGTTTACCATTTCAAGCTGTTCGAAGCAATCCCAAATTGTGGAACTAAAAATGCTTCCTCTGGATAATTTAGAGGGGGTGGTCACCCAGGCCAACGGAGTGCAGCTGGACAGAGCCGTTTCCAGCGACGGAAAAGGGTCTTTGAAAATCACCGCCAACGGGCCTATGGTTATCAAATTATTCGAAACCAGCAATATCAATTTAGATAATGCCCGTTTGATATATCAAGCCAAACTCAAAACCGAAAAGATGGACGGTGAGGTCTATCTGGAGATGCTGTGCCACTTCCCGGGCAGGGGAGAATTCTTCTCCAGAGGTCTGCAGAATCCCATGACCGGAACCATGAACTGGTCCATTCAGGAAATCCCTTTCTTTCTTAAAAAAGGGGAAAGGCCGGATAATGTGAAACTGAATCTGGTAATCAACGGCAAAGGCACGGCCTGGATTGATGATGTGCGGCTTTTGAAAGCTAATTTGTAGTATTAACCAAAAGTAATCCCGGAAATAATCAGTTGTCTCAAGACTCCCTACTAAAATAGGGAGTTTTTTTCATTGACAAAAACGGTAAACATATTATATTTAATCCACGTATTAAAGGTAATACAAGTTTTAACTAGAATAAAGACATGAGAAAAAAATTATACGCGCTGCTGGGGCTGGCACTGTGGTGTTCATTGTCTCTAGTTTGTTTGCTGTCACTTCACTATAATTGCTGTGATGAGCCCTCCTGCGTTGACTGTTCGTGTTTACAATGTTTTATGAACTTAAATAACGCTACAGAGCCTTGTGTAGCCATCTTTGATATACCGCAGAAACTTTGTCAGAAAGTAGTTGTGTATCAAGCTGCTCTTAATTTACTCGAACCTACGTTCGAAATAGACCAACCCCCCAAAACCCTGGTTTAGGGTTCCCTGGCGCTATCACGCGCCCAGTTCATCAAATTTATTATCGGATGCTGTCAACTTGCGCTCGTTCGCGGTTAGCTGACAGGCATTAGATCATTTGAACAAAATTAGAGGGCTTCCTGAAAGTGAAGCCAGAAGGAGTTCAAGGTTATGTTTAGAAATATAGTGAAGTTCATTCTACTGATAGCAATTCTTTTGATTTTGGCTGTGGTTGGCATAAGCTGCAAAGGTAGCTCCAGTGATACAAAACTCGATTCAGAGCAATCCGAAGCTATCGTCTTACCACCTGATACGTTATCCACAGAAATAGCCGATTGGTGTGCTGAACACCGGGTGCCCGAATCTCAATGCACCCTTTGCCATCCAGCGTTGATAGCCAAGTTCAAGGCAACTGGTGACTGGTGCGGTGCGCACAATCTACCTGAGTCACACTGCCGCTTATGCAATCCAGATATAGTCTTTCCCCAAGAAAAAGCTCTCCAAAAATCCTCGCCCAAGGAAGATTCCGGACTCGGAATTTCAATATTCTTTCCCAAAAATAACCCTAACTGTGCTACAGACGGAGCTCTGATTCAATTTGCCACAGTTAAAACCGTTGAACGAGCAGGACTAACCATTGAGCCAGTATTGTCAGCGGTACTTTCACCATCGGTTGAGGCACCGGCGGAGATTATGCTTGACGAAACTAATACAGCAGTTGTAACGACTTCCGTCCCTGTTCTTGTTGTACGCTGGCTAGCACAACCTGGACAACTGATTAAATCGGGGGAAGCGATAGCTGAATTAGAATCTCCAGAAATGCCCAAATTGCAGGGGGATTATCTGGAAGCTTCCGCCCATGGCAAGGTTCTTGAGTTGGAATTGAGGCGCAATGAAGAGTTATTAAAGCAGAATTTGATCAGCAAAGCGGGCTATGAAACCGCTCTGGCAAGTGCCCAGGTTGCCCAGGCTGAGCTGGCCAAAACCGAAGGATTTTTGAGGGCCGCCGGACTAACTGAGGCAGAGCTTGAGCGTATAGAGGCTGAGAAATCGGTAACTCCCCGCTATTGGTTGCGGGCCACTATCTCCGGCCGATTGATGAAAAGAGATGCCAAGCTGGGAGAGCTTTTGCCGGCTGGAACTCCTCTGACGTTAATATCCGACCCTAGCTCGCTCTGGATAGAAGCAAAAGTTAGAGAGCAAGATGTCAAAAGAATAAAAGTTGGTCAGGAGATGGAGTTTATGCCGGATGCTTCCGGAAATCGTCGTTTTAAAGGGCAAGTCATCTGGGTAGTTCAGTACCTCGACCGAGAGACCCGAACCGCTACGGTGCGCGGAAAGATGCTATACAGTTCTGACAAATTAAATCCGGGGGAGTTCGGACGAGCAATTATTTATACTCACAAAGTCAATACCTCGGCCATTTTGGTGCCCAAGGATGCGGTGCAGTGGGAAGGATGCTGTAATGTTGTGTTTGTGCAAGAGGCCTTAGATCGCTATCGACCTCGCAAGGTAAAAATCGATACTGGAGAAGCGGACTATTATAGAGTAACGGAGGGCATCCGGCCCGGAGAACAAGTAGTTGTTCATGGCAGTTACCTTTTGAAAACTGAGCTAAAAAAGGAAAGCATCGGAGCCGGCTGTTGCGAAGTGACACCCAGTTCTTAATCGCACCATGTTATCCAGAATAATAGATTTCGTAATCCGTCAGCGGTATGTAGTCTTAGTAGCTACACTTCTTCTGATCGTGGCGGGTTTGGTTGCCTTACTGCACCTACCTTTTGACGCTTTTCCTGACACTACTCCAGTCTTGGTACAGGTTAATGTTTCTGCCCCCGGCTGGGCACCGGAAGAAATGGAGCGTCAGATTACCTTCCCGATAGAGCAAGCCCTGGCTGGATTATCCGGTTTGGTAGAGGTACGTTCAATCTCAAAATACGGCTTAGCCCAGGTCACCTTAATCTTCACAGACGGTACTGGCATCTATCTGGCTCGTCAACAGGTGACAGAACGTATGGTGGGAGCGGAGTTACCCGAGGGAGTGCCGCCACCTGAACTAGGGCCGATTTCAACAAGTCTGGGGGAAGTCTTTCATTACTTGGTTTTGGGTAAGACTTCGGACCCTACCGAGTTAAGGACAGTCCAAGATTGGATCATCAAACCCCAGCTACATTCGGTGCCGGGTGTGGCTGAAGTAAACAGCTGGGGAGGTTATGAAAAACAATATCATGTCCTGATTGATCCCAACCGCTTGGCCCATTATAACCTCTCCTTATTCAAAGTGGCTGAGACTATCAGACAAAGCCTGGGGAACGTTCCAGGGGGTCAAATGGTACGGGGTGGAGAGCAAAAATTGGTTATTGGTATAGGAATTATTAAGAAGAGGGAGGAGATTGAAAATCTAATAATAGAGACTCGGAACGGAGTTCCAATTCGCGTACGAGACTTTGCCGAGGTGGTTATAGGCCATGAGCTCAGAAGAGGGGCGGCCACCTACAATGGGCAGGGGGAGGTTGTTCTGGGACTTGGTTTCATGCTAACCGGACAAAATCCTCCAGAGATAACTGAAAAGCTTTCCCGCCGTCTGGAAGAAGTCAAGGCTTCTCTCCCTGAAGGAATCGAAGTCAAACCTGTTTATCAGCGGACCGACTTAGTCAGGAATGTGCTGACTACTGTCGAGCATAACCTCTTCTTCGGAGCTGTCTTGGTAATTGCAGTTCTGTTTGTATTCTTGGGAAATCTGAGAGCTGGATTGATCGTTGCTTCAGCTATTCCATTTTCGCTCTTGTTTGCATTTGACATTATGTCTAGGGTTGGAATTGCGGGGAGCTTGATGAGTCTGGGAGCTATAGACTTTGGACTGGCTGTGGACAGTGCTGTGATTCAGGTGGAAAACACAGTTCGGAGACTGGCTCATAGCGATAAGCAAAAACCACGTTTAGAAGTCATTCGTGATGCGATTTTAGAAGTCCGCAAACCTACTCTCTTCGGAGAGTTAATCATAATCATAGTTTATTTGCCTATCCTAACTCTCCAGGGTATAGAAGGGAAACTTTTCCGACCCATGGCGCTAACTGTAGCATTCGTCTTGACTGGCTCTTTACTTCTGTCCCTAACAGTAATTCCGGCTTTGATTGCCACATTTCTTACCCGGGTTACTGTCGAGCGTGAACCACTCCCAGTAATTTGGACCAGAAAAATATACCGCCCAATTTTAGATTGGGCCTTACGGCATGGCCGCGTTGTCTTGGGGGTTTCTGGGCTACTTTTGGTGGTTGGCTTGTTCATTTTCAGCAGGCTCGGCTCTGAGTTTATACCCAGACTTAGTGAAGGGACGATAGTAGTTAACGCAGTGCGCTTGGCAGGGGTATCATTGGAACAATCAGTAGATAACGGCACTCAAATAGAGCGGATTCTACTGGAAAAGTTTCCGGACGAAATCGAGCAAGTATGGACTCGCACTGGTACGGCTGAGCTGGCTACAGACCCAATGGGAATTGAACTTTCAGATGTATTCATCACCCTGAAGCCGCGTAAGGCTTGGAAGAAAGCCAGCAATCAGCAGAAGCTGGTAGCATTAATGGACACCGAGCTATCAGATCTACCCGGAATGAATCGGATTTTTACCCAGCCGATCGAGATGCGGGTGAATGAAATGATAGCCGGCATCCGGGCTGACGTTGGAATAAAAATATTCGGAGATGACCTCAAGGTCTTAGAGCAGAGAGCTGAACAGATTGCTACGCTATTAGAGACTATTCCGGGAAATGCTGACGTCTCGGTGGAACAGTTGACCGGCCAACCTCAATTTCAGATCCAGGTAGACAGAGGAGGGCTAGCCCGTTTCGGTCTAACTTCCCAGGAAGTCTTGGCTTTCGTTCAAAGCTTGGGAGGGATTCCAGTAGGAGAGGTATTTGAGGAGCAACGCCGCTTCGATTTGGAAGTGCGCTTGAATCCTGCGTACAGACAAGTGCCTGAAGATATTCAGCGAATACCTATAAAATCCAGTGACGGTGCCATTGTGACTTTGGATCGAGTAACTAAACCTGCTCTCTTGGAGGGTCCGGCAACTATTACCAGGGAATGGGGCAAACGCAGGATTGTAGTGCAATGTAATGTACGCGGACGCGATGTGGGATCATTTGTAAATGAATTAAGGGAGCGCATAGACAAAGAGATTATTTTGCCGCCCGGCTATTTTGTTCGATATGGAGGTCAGTTCGAGAACCTAGAGAGAGCCCGGGAACGTCTGTTTCTGGTAGTACCAATTACCTTAATTATCATATTCGGATTTCTCTATTGGACTTATAAATCTCTCCGAGATGCCCTGCTAATTTTTACTGGAGTCCCTTTGGCAGTGCTTGGTGGAATAGCTGCACTTGCCATCAGAGGGATGCCTTTTTCTATCTCTGCCAGTGTGGGATTTATAGCCCTCTCTGGGATAGCGGTTCTAAATGGATTGGTACTAGTGTCAAGCATCAAGCGTTTGCGTGCCGAAGGGTTAGATTTACGAGAGGCTGTACGAGAAAGTGGTGTTAGCCGTCTCCGGCCAGTTCTAATGACGGCTCTAGTAGCAGCTTTGGGATTTGTGCCTATGGCTCTTTCTCAAGGAGTCGGTGCTGAAGTTCAGAGGCCACTAGCCACAGTAGTGGTAGGGGGAATTCTTTCATCCACAACGCTTACACTCATTGTCCTACCAGTTCTTTACAACAGGTTTGGTCGCAAAACACTTTCGGAAGTATAAATGCAAACTTATCTTTGGTTTTCGTTCTGATTAAACATCCGGGGGTAAGTTAAAGCATTTCTTTTTGACAGCTTTATCTTTTAAGCTATATTTCTTTAAAAATTCCGTAGAATAAAACATATATATTATAAAAAGGAGATTTTATGAGTGAAGTCAAAAGAATTATAAGTCTCTTGAAAGAAGTATATTATGGACCGGCTTGGCATGGTCCCGCAACAAAAGAATTGTTAAAGGGTGTCACTGCTAAAAAAGCCTTAGCTAAACCAGTGAAAGGGTTTCACTCCATCTGGGAGCTAGTTCTGCATCTTACTACCTGGACCGAAGTGACCTTGAAAAGAGTCAAGGGAGAAAAAGTGCAGCAGGTTACGTCAGAAAAAGATTGGCCCTCTAATGCAGATAGAAGTGAGAAGGGCTGGAAGAAGGCCCTAGCGACTTTAGATTTCCATCAGAAAAAACTTTTGCAGACCTTAGAGAAGACCAAAGATGCCAGACTTTCTGAAAAAGTCCAGAGGTCAGGTTCCAGACTGGATACGCTGCTTTATGGGACCATCAATCATGGAATGTATCATGCCGGGCAGATTGGGGTTTTGAAAAATTGATTAAAAATAAGTAAATTTATAAAATTGTAACCAGAGAGTGCTGTAAAAATTATGAAAGGAACCGCTGCCAGCGAGATAGCCAGGGTATCACATTTAATCAGGGAGCTGTATGATGGAGACCCCTGGCACGGTTATTCTATCAAAGAACTGTTGAAAGACATCACCCCGGAACAGGCGGCAGCCAGACCGATTTTAAAAACCCACACCATCTGGGAAATACTTCATCACATGATTAGCTGGCGGGAGATTATTGTAGAGCGGCTGAAAAGGGGAGAGGAGTTCGAGGTCCCCCAAGAAAAGGAATGGCCGCCGGTCAGCGATGTCAGCACCGAAGCTTGGAACAAAACCCTGAAAACCCTGGAACAAAGTCAGCAAAAACTTCTGAAAGCCCTGGGTGATAAGTCAGTTCCTTCACAAATACAGCTTTACGGTATTTATGCGGTTTTTCAGCATGACCTGTATCACGCCGGACAGATTGCTATTTTGAAAAAAAGTGAATCTATCCAGTAAAAAGGAGTCTGCCGACTATGAAAAACATAATTTATTTTGAATTAGTTTGGATTGCTTTATTTTTGAATTGTAATTTGAAATCCCAACCCTCACTCCTTATCCCCGCTCCAAAGTCACCTTTTGCTGTAGGAAACGGCCCAACCGATGTCAAGCTGGGAGACATAAATAAAGATGGGAAATTAGATATAATCACGGTAAATTACGAAAGCCATGATGTCACTATTTTACTGGGAGATGGGCAGGGAAATTTCAACCGTACAAAACTTTCACCTGTTGTCGATACTACTGCTTATTTGGTTGAAATCGAGGATTTGAATAAGGACTTAAAACCGGATTTAGTTGTCACGCATCATCACAGCTATGGGGTTACGGTTTTGCTGGGAAACGGTCAGGAAAATTTTTCACCTGCAACCGGCTCGCCATTTCTGGTGCACAAAGCAGAGAATCCCCATAGCCATGGGCTAGCTTTAGGGGATGTGAATAAGGATGGAAATTTGGACATTGTCACCAGCAATCATGGACATCACTCTGTCTCGGTGATGCTGGGGAATGGAAAAGGGAATTTTACTCCGGCTTCCGCGTCTCCCTTTACTGTTGGGCGAGGACCTTATCTTTTGGCCCTGGCCGATGTGAATAATGACAGGAATCTAGACATAATTACCCCCAATGTCAGTTCCAACAATGTAACTGTTTTGCTGGGGAGTGGAACAGGAAATTTTTCTGCGGCTCCAGGCTCACCTTATCCAGTTGAAGCCAGACCTTACTTCGCCACTACGGGTGATTTAAATGGAGATGGCAACCTTGATATAATTACATCTCATGATGATATAAACAAAATCAGCTTTCTGTTGGGAGATGGAAAGGGGGGTTTTAAGGCGGCACCCGGTTCACCTCTGGATATTGGAAAAAGAGGATGGAAAGTTGTAGTCGCCGATATGGACCAGGTCTCTTTGGCTGATTTAGTAATATGCAATACCGGAGTTGACTTCATCACAGTTATGTTAGGGGATGGTAAAGAAAATTTCAAACCTGCACCAGGCTCTCCCTATGGAGTTGGAAGAGGGCCGACTGGCATTGCTATAGGAGATTTAAATAGTGATGGTAAAAAAGATATTGTAGTGGCAAATGCCAGAGGTAATAATGTGACAGTACTTTTGGCACGTTAAGAAATTCAAATATCTTCAGTCCGCAATTGCCTCGCTTGTAAATAAAAATCTCAAATTTTATTGAAACCTTTTTTATGAATAGGTGTCTAAAGCGGTAGTAAAGGGGAAAATTCCGGTCAGTAAATACAAAAAAATTGAACTCTTGTAAACTATTTTCGTAAATGGAGTATCACAAACCCGGAGGTCAAAGGGAGTTTATGTTAAGGAAAATAGGATTATCGGTCTGGCTTACTTTTGCGGTCGGATTAGCCCAGGAGAACCCGGCACCCGACTCTGTCAAATCCAATTTCCAGCCCAATAAAAATTTAGAAATCATTATCCCCAAATTAAATTCCAGCATCAAAGTGGACGGAGCTGTGGATGATGATGGCTGGATAAAAGCCGCCCGAGTGGGGAATTTCTGCGAAATCGAGCCCGGAGATAATTGCAAACCGCAAGTTGAGACTGAAGCCCTAATTACCTATGATGCTGACAAAATTTATTTTGCTTTTATCTGCTATGACACCGATATGTCCAAGTTAAGAGCCACCTTGACCGACCGGGACCGAATGTTCTCGGACGACTGGGTGGGGGTGATGCTGAATACTTACGCGGATGACAAACAGGCCTATGAGCTTTATGCAAATCCTTACGGGATTCAGGGAGACTTAATCTGGACTCCCAACGATGAAGATGAAAGTTTTGATATGATCTGGCAGTCTGAAGCCAAAATCTACAACGACAAATGGGTTATGGAAATGTCGGTTCCCTTCAAAAGTCTGCGTTTTCCCAATTCAGAAGAACAAAAATGGAAACTCCATTTCATCCGAACCAGACCCAGAGAAAGCCGACAACAAAATTCCTGGGCCCCCATTTCCAGAGATAACCCTTCACTCTTTAGCCAAGCTGGGTTTCTCACCGGGATTAAAAATATCAAAAGCGGAAAAAATTTGGAAATTTTACCTTACGTTTTAAGCTCTCAGGCTGGATATTTGTCAGATGACACTATTCCTAATTCTGACTTTAAAAATGAAAAAATAAAAGGGGATGCCGGAGTCGGTATTAAATATGGGATAACTTCCAATCTGACTTTAGATTTCGCTTTAAACCCTGATTTCAGTCAAGTGGAATCAGACGCTGACCAGATAGATGTCAACACCACTTTCGCTTTGTTTTATCCGGAAAAAAGACCTTTCTTTTTAGAAGGCAACGAAATCTTCAGCACCCCTATTAATGTGGCTTATACCCGTTCCATCAATGACCCGCTTTTGGCCGGAAAAATCACAGGCAAGATGGGAAAGTTCAGTCTCGGTTATATGGTCGGATATGATGAGCATTCTCCTTTCATAGTTCCTTTTGAGGAGCGCAGTGCGGTTTTGTCCACGGACAAGAAATCAGTTTCCAATATCCTGCGAATTAAGAGAGATTTAAAAGGGGAGTCCTATGTAGGTCTAATTGCCACAGACCGGGAGATAGCAGATGCTTATAACCGGGTTTATGGTCTGGACGCTAACATAAGATTTCTGGGAAATTATAACTTATTGGGACAGATTTTGGGATATTCCACCAAAGAATTAAACGATACTGCTCTTTATTACGACCCCATTACTTTCGGGAAGGAAAATTATAGCGGCAGCTTTGACGGAGAAAAATTCTCCGCGGCCGGGGGATTTATAGAATTAAACCGCAATGCCCGACACTGGAATTTCAACGTCCATTATGCCGATGCTCCCCCGGAAGCCCGCAGGGATATCGGTTTTTTGAGTGAAAACAGTTTCCGCAGAGTACAATTTTGGCAGGGATACACTATGAGACCCAACAACAAATTTTTCGTGGAAATTACTCCGCAGCTGAACGGAGGGCTTAAATACAGGCATATTGACGGCAGCTTAAGAGATCAATGGCTGACTCAGGAACTTTATCTGGGATTTAAGAAACAGCTCTCCCTCTACGGCAACTTCTTTTGGGTTAACAATGAGAAATTTGCCGGGGTCTGGCACAGAAATGTCCAGAGGGGGTATGCCGAGATAAGTTCCAACACCTATAAAAAGCTGACTGGCGGGGTTTGGTTTGAGTTAGGGAAATTTATTAACCGGGATGAAAATGAAAATATTGTTGGGAACGGTCATAATCTGGGTGTATGGATGACCATTAAGCCGGTCAGTCAATTGGTGATTGAGAATAATTACAATTATTCTGACTTATATAGACCGAATAATGGAGGAAAAATATTTTCCGGCTATATCCTGCGTAATAAAACGGTGTATCAGTTCAGCCGCAACTTTTTCGTCCGACTGGTGACGCAGTACGATTCTTTCGGGAAAAGTTTTGATCTGGACCCGCTTTTAAGCTACAAGTTAAATCCTTTCACCATATTTTATATCGGCTCCACGCATGATATCCGGGATTACGGCTCTTCTCCCAATTATGATCGCTTTGTAGAAACCAACCGGCAGATTTTTGTGAAGCTGCAGTATCTGTGGAGAAGTTAGTTTTAATTCCTGTTTGAATTTTTCTTCCTATAGATTATTATAAGGGTTAAAAGGGGAGAAATGAATCCTTATATTCAGGGAAATATTACCAAACTTAAAGTCCTCTTGCCAGGTGAAAGAAAAAAAGCGTGGCAGTTAGTCGGAACTCCTCAGGGAATGGGGAAGTGGTTTCCTTTAGAATGTCTGGGGAAGATTGCCAAAGGGGAAACGATTGAGTTTATCTGGGTGGCCGGGGCTCCTGAAAAATTTAAAGTTCTGGATGTAAAAGAAAATGAATCCTGGGAGATGGAGTGGGTAGAAGGTGCCAAAGTCAAATATCATCTGGAATCGGAAAGTCCGGTTATTTTTTCTCTGGAGGTCAGTTACCCGGATAATGAGCAGGGGAAAGCAACCCAGTTGATTGAAGTGGCGGGGTGGACTTTTTATTTAGCGAATTTGAAGTCGGTGGTGATGGGGGGACCGGATTTGCGCAGAAAAAATTCTTCGTACGGTTGGAAGGAAGGTTTTATTGATGGATAGAGTGACCCCTTCGGCTTTGCTCAGGGTAAACCCCACCCTTGCCCTCCCCTACAGGGGAGGGAACATGAGCATTAAACTTGACAGTACTCATAAAAAATATTAAAATAAATCATAAACCTTAACATAAAAGGAGGAATAATGAGAAAAAGTTTAGCCATACTTCTGGTTTTAGTATTGGCAACGGCTTTGGTCGTGGCCGTGGCACAGGATAAGCCCGCTAAATCCAAATCAGAGCAGGAAGCCATGCCCATGGGTATGCCGCCTATGCCTACTGCGGAGTTAGCCAAGCTGGATGTTTTTTTAGGAACCTGGAGCGGTGATGAAACTATAAATTTTCCGGGAATGCCGCCCAACACCAAAACCAAGTCCACCATTGTGACTAAGAAAACCCTGGGCGGGATGTATATAATGGGAAGTTACAAAGGTGGCTGGGAAGTGGACGGAAAGAAAACAGATTTTGAAGGGATGTCGCTTACGACTTATGACGCAATGAAGCAGACTTATCGGGAATGGTGGTTTGATTCTATGGGTTGGGGGAGCGAGTCGCAGGGGAAATGGGTGGATGATAAGACCTATGTGGCTGAATCTTCCGGCGATATGGGAGGCCAGCCGTTCAAACAGAGAGGGACTACGAATATTGTTTCCCCGACCAAACATACTACGAAAATGGAGATGGATATGGGGCAGGGGTGGGTTACTACTATGGAAGGGACTTATACCAAGCAGGCTGAAAAAAAGGCCAATAAGTAAAAAGGATTTGTGTGGAAAAAGCCGGGTGTCTGAAAAAGATGTCCGGCTTTTTTTATGGAGATGCAAATTATGATATTAGGGTTATAAAATGAGTAAAATCAAAATTAGACCAAAGTGGTTACGCTTAACAGAAGAAATCAATGCACTTGACTATCTTCAGCAAGCACACAATTTTCTACTTCATACCGAGAAAAATCCTATTTTTTGGAAATGGGTGATTATTTCGCTATATGGCGCTCTATATGGATTTGCAATCTGTGCTCTCAAGGGAACTAATTATCACATGGTAACATTTGAGACCAAAAAGGGTCTTCGAAAACTCATTACTTTCGATGAAGCTTTAAGGCGTTGTCAAAATATAAATCAGATGCGGTTGGGTGGAACCCGCAGAGCGCTTTCGCTATCCGATGGGCAGAGGGAATCCATTAGGATATTGGAAAAATATTATAGAAACAGATTTATTCACTATAAACCTCTGTTCTGGTATATTGAACTCCACGATGTGCCCTTAATAACTATGGATGTCTTAGGAGTAGTCCGCTTTTTGGCGTTGAGCGGTGGACTCTATGTTAATCTTAACAAAAACCAAAGAAAGAAAATAAAATCTTTGATTTTTCAGAGTAGACATTTTTTAAAAAAGAGCAAGCTCTACCAGGAAGCAACATTGGCATCTAAAGTATAAAACTTTGAATTGACACTTCCCATTCTTCTTCTTATAATACGTCACAAATGATTCAACAACTTCACCACAAGAACAAATTAAACTTGTCCCTACGGGATAGTGAAAACCTACAACTCTTTCAACAAAGGACCAAAAAATGCCCATAAAATCAGACCGCTGGATAAAAGAAATGGCACTAAAACACGACATGATAAAACCCTTCTCTACCAGCCAGGTCAGCAAAAACAAAGTCTCCTACGGACTCTCCTCCTACGGCTACGACATCCGGGTCTCCGACGAATTCAAAATCTTCACCAACGTCAACAGCACCATCGTCGACCCCAAACATTTCGACCAGCGCTCCCTTGTCGACACCAAATCCGCCTATTGCCTGATACCCCCCAATTCCTTCGCCTTAGCCCGCACCGTAGAATATTTCAAAATCCCCCGCAATATATTGACCATCTGCCTGGGAAAATCCACCTATGCCCGCTGCGGAATCATCGTCAACGTCACCCCCTTTGAGCCGGAGTGGGAGGGATACGCCACTTTGGAAATTTCCAATACCACACCTCTACCAGCCAAAATTTACGCCAATGAAGGAATCGCCCAGATAATATTTTTAGAATCAGACGAAGAATGTCTAATCTCCTACAAAGATAAAAAAGGAAAATATCAGGGGCAGAAGAAAATTACTTTGCCTAGAATTTCTTCATGAGTGAAAAAGCTGAACGGGTCGGTTTAATACTGGTCTATACCGGAGACGGGAAAGGGAAGACCACCGCGGCTTTAGGCACAACTATCCGAGCCATCGGCTACAACTGGAAAATTCTGGTGATTCAGTTCATCAAAGGCTCCTGGACTTACGGGGAGATGAAGGGGATAAAAAAATTAGAGCCGAATGTGGAATTAGCAGTTTTGGGAAAAGGGTTTGTCGGTATAATAGACGATAAACTCCCCCGTTCCGAGCATGAAAAAGCCGGTGTCGAAGCGTTAAACTATGCCAAAGAGAAAATTTCATCGGACCGGTATGACATGATTATTTTAGATGAAATAAACGTGGCACTCTCCCTGGGGCTGATTGATTTAGCAGAAGTCAAAGAGATGTTAAAAACAAAACCTAAAAGGTTGCATCTCATTTTAACCGGTAGAAACGCTCATCCGGATATAATCGAAATGGCTGATTTGGTTACCGAGATGAAAGAAATCAAACATCCTTATCAAAAGGGGATTCTGGCCCAAAAAGGGGTGGACTTTTAGATGATTTTGGTAGCCGGGGGGACTGGATTTATCGGCAGTAATATTGTCAAAGAATTAGTCAAAAGAAACCACAAAGTCAAAACCTTAGTGCATACCGGCACCAATCTATCTCGGTTGAAAAACTTAAATTTAGAATATGCCAACGGCGATATTACAGATATAAATTCATTGGATAAACCCTTCACGGATGTCAAAATAGTTTACAATGTAGTGGGAATAATTCAGGAAACCAGAAGAGCTAATTTTGATTCGATTCATGTTCTGGGAACCAAAAATTTAGTGGAAATGTCCAACAAAGTGGGTGTAGAATATTTCGTACACATCAGTTCATTAGGAACCAGACCCAATGCAGTGAGCAGGTATCATCAAAGCAAATGGAAAGCGGAGCAGTCAGTAGTTTCCTCCGGCATCCCCTACACCATCTTTCGACCATCGGTAGTTTTCGGGCCGGATGATGAGTTTATCAACATGCTGGCAAGAATGCTACAATATATGCCGATTTTTCCTATAATTGATTCAGGCGGTGCCAAAATGCAGCCGGTTTACGTAGGGGATTTAGCTCGCTGTGCGGTAGAATGCCTGAATAACTCTGAAGCCAAAAATAAAATTTTTGAAATCGGCGGACCGGACAGATCTATTCTGGAAGAAATAGTGGATTTAATCAAAGAGTACAGAGGATTCAAAAGATTAAAACTTAAGATACCCTACAAATTAATGTTCACCCTCTCCAAAACTTTGGAGAATATGTTCTGGAAAGTACCTGTCTCTACTGAACAACTTATCATGTTAAAAGAAGATAATATCTGCGATAATTTAGAAATTGAAAAAGTTTTTAAAGTCAAATTAACCAGTTTAAGAGAAGGGATAAAATCTTACTGGCAGAATTAAGCGCCGGTTGGCTTGGCTTAAGACCAAAAATAGAATATATTAGACCGTAAATAATTTAGCCTATGGGAAATGTGACGGTAAAATACATAAACAATCTGCAGCTGGGGATAATTGCCGGTGAACACAGATTAATCGCAGATGAGCACAAAGAAAAGGGGGGAGATGATTTGGGACCGGACCCCTATGAATATCTTTTGGCGGCTTTGGGTTCCTGCACCGCTATGACTTTACTTATGTATGCCCGCCGGAAAAATATGCCGCTTGAATCGGTGGAGGTAGACTTGTCTTTCAAAAGAGAGCATAAGCAGGATGCCGCAGAAGTGGAAGAAAAGAGAAATTTCATAGAAAAAATTACCCGCGAGATTCATGTCAAAGGGAATTTGAGCGAACAAGAAAAAAACAGATTGTTAGAGATTGCCCAGAAATGTCCGGTGCATAAGACCATAACTTCCAGACCAGAAGTGCAAGATACCATCTTCTTAAATCAAAGATAAAATATGATTAAGCATAGACTGACAGTTCAGACACCGCCCAATCCAGAAATGTTGCGAAAGCCGGAATGGCTAAAAGTCAGGGGAAATTTCGGGGATAATTACAGAAATGTGAAAAATTTAATCGGAGATTTAAATTTACACTCGGTCTGTCAGGAAGCCTCCTGTCCCAATATCGCCGAATGTTTTTCTCATAAAACAGCTACCTTTTTATTATTGGGTTCTGTTTGCACCCGTGGTTGTACTTTTTGTGATATCGCCAGAGGGAAGCCGGAACATTTGGATATGGATGAGCCCAATCGCATTGTGGAAGCGGTCCGCCGAATGGGTTTAAAATATATTGTTTTAACTTCGGTAACCAGAGATGACCTAAAGGATGGGGGAGCGATTATTTATGCTAAATGCCTGGAAGAGATGAGAAAACATTTGCCGGAAGTGCAGGTAGAAGTTCTAATCCCGGATTTCAGAGGCAATAAAGAAGCCCTCAAAACCGTGATTGATGCCAAGCCCGTGGTTTTAAACCACAATCTTGAAACAGCCGAACGACTCTATCCTCAAGTCCGGCTGGGTTCAAATTATAAAAGGTCATTGACCTTGTTAGCCCAAGCCAAGGAATTTGACCCGGAGATGATTACCAAATCCGGCATAATGCTGGGTTGTGGTGAGACCTGGGAAGAAATTTTAGAAGTGATGGATGATTTGCGCGAAATAAAAGTGGACTTAATGACCATCGGACAATATTTGCGCCCTTCTCTATGGCACCTGCCGGTAGCCAAATATTACCATCCGGATGAATTCAAACAATTAGCCGAAGTAGGACGCTCCAAAGGCTTTAGAAATGTTTTTTCCGGGCCTTTGGTAAGAAGTTCCTACCATGCCGGGGAACAGCTAAGCTCGCCGGTCTATTAAGCCCATAATTTCTCTTAAGATTCTGATTCTATCCTGAACTGAATAATTATTTGCTTTAAATTTAGTTTATTTTCAGTTAGATACTTGTATATAGCTATTCACAGCTAAGCCCCATATTATATAGGTTTTCAGCCAGTTTATTTTTTGACCAATTTTTCAAAAATCAATTAACTTAATTGCCGGACTTTCCGATATTGCTGTAGAACAGCAAATCCTATGTCGGAAAAATTCAAAATCTTAGTGGTGGATGACGAAAAATCGGTCCTGGATCTAATTTCCAGCATGCTTTCCGAGGAACCTTTCTCACTGGAAGTGGCTTCTAATGCGGCCCAGGCCTTCAGAATTTTGGAATCCCAATCCCTCAACATGGTCATTACGGATTTAATGATAGGGAAGGAATCCGGGGTAGACGTCCTGAAAAAAGCTAAGGAGCTGCAGCCCAATATCGTGGCTATTTTAATGACCGGCCAGCCCTCTATTGAAAACGTGGTGACGGTGTTAAAACTAGGCGCCTTTGATTATGTAGTCAAACCGTTTACAGAAGAAATTTTAAAAGCCACTATTTACAGCGGCTTACAAAAACAGAAATTATTCCGAGAAAACATCCACTTAAAAGAGCAGTTATCCTTATATAAAATCAGCACGGCCATGGGCTCCACCAGTGATGTCTCTCAAATTTTAGATATGGTATTGACCACCGCCTTAAGAGAATTTGAAGCCGATACCGCCTCCATTCTCCTTTTGGATGAAAAAAGCGGAAAACTGATATTAAAAGCTTCTCGGGGGATACCGGATTACAACATAACCAAATCTTTGTGGGATCTGGAGGACAAATTATCCACCATGGTAATCAACGAAGCCCAGCCCAAGATTTTCAATCAGAAAAATCTCAAAGGTCCGGATAAAAAGATCAACTCTTTTATTTCCCATCCTCTTTTGGCTAAGGGGAAAGTCATAGGAGTGCTGAACTTAATCCGGTCGGAAAAATTAAATCCTTTTTCTTCGGGTCAAATGCAGACCATGGGAATCATCGCCAGCAAGGCCTCCACCATTCTGGAAAATACCAAACTGTATGAAGAATTGGAAAACACCTATTTAAGCGTCATTACCACATTGGCCAACGCTATTGAAGCCCGGGACTTTTACACGGCCGGACACACGGAAAGAGTCTCCAGATGGGCAGTGACCTTAGCCAAAAAGCTGAATTGGCCGGAATTAAAAATAAAGGAAGTAAGAATGGGTTCGATTTTGCACGACATAGGCAAAATCGGAATTCCGGACCACATTCTCAATAAGCCGGCTTCTTTGACGAAACAGGAATTTGAAATAATGAAAACCCACCCGGAGATAGGAGTCAGGATTCTACAGGGGATTACTTTTTTAACCCCGGCCTTACCCTATGTTTTGTACCACCATGAAAGATATGATGGCAAAGGTTATCCCAAAGGACTTTTAGGAGAGAATGTCCCTCTAGAAGGGCGCTTGATGTCGATTGTGGATACCTTTGATGCTATCACCAGTGACCGCCCCTATCGGAAAAATTTAGGTTATGACAAAGCTGTCCAGGAAATAAAAGATAACACAGGCAAGCAATTTGATGCCGAAATGGCCAAGGCCTTTTTAGAGGCCTGGAAGGCCGGGGAAATTGAACAGAGCCCCTCGGCTTTTGAGAAAACCCAGAGGATTTTTGCCGGCATGACGGAAAGTCCCATAGGCAGTACTTCTTTAAAATAAGACGGGATTTATTCAGACACCCAAATTTCTACCGGCTTCAGCTGCACTCATCCCAACGGGACCGGTATAAAGCATAAGATAAAAATAGCATAAGAAATCCAGCCCAATATTTTATGTCCGGTCCGAATAGGTATCTGGTCATTTAAGGTGGGAGGATGGTCAGGTCGCATGATAAATGCCAAAGCCACCCAGACCAGCCAGCCGGTCCAAAAGTAAGCCAAGACAATCATCCCCAGAGTGGCTAAATCTCCGATTATTTTTTGCTTTTTACCGAACAAAGCATAGGAAATATGCCCTCCATCCAATTGTCCGATAGGGATTAAGTTTAACATAGTTACCAAAAGCCCGGCCCAGCCGGCAAAAGCCACCGGACTTAACAAAATGTCATGCCCGGCGGGGATATCACCTATTACCAGTTTAGACAGAAAAGAAAACAGTAAAGAATCCCCCAATTTAAGAGCTCCGGTTTCAGGCAAGGCCTTTACCACCTGAGAAGTAGCCAAACCGAAAATTATAGCCAAAACTGAAACCACAAATCCAGCCACCGGACCAGTGGCTCCTACTTCTAATAATTCTCTTCTATTTTTAAAAGGGGATTTGGCTCGGATAAAAGCACCGAAGGTTCCGAACAAAGTAGGGCCGGGAATAAAATAAGGGAGAGTGACTTTGACTTTACGATTTTTGGCGGCCCAGTAATGTCCGAATTCATGAAAGAGTAAAATGGACAGAAGCCAGAAGGAATAAGGGACACCTTTTAAGATTTTCTCCGGCTGAGAGAATAAATTGGTTTCCCCGGCGCTCATAGCCCCGGTTAATAAGGTGCTAAATACGGTCAAAACAAAGAGAACTATATTTAGCCAGGGGATTTCTTTTTTAGCCACTACACCCGGTGGGGAGACTCTTAGAGTAAAGAAGCCATCGGCTTCTTCGGCTTTGAAGTTATAGCCCAGATTGGAGATGCGGGAATGTGCCATTTCAGTGAAAAAATTACCTGCCAGCTTGGGCTTGCCGTAGAAAACCAGCTCCGGGCCTTCGTTATATAAGACTTCGGTCTCAAAAATATCGGATAAGGCCTGGCGGCAGTCGGAAGCAATCTTTTGGAGTTCGGTTTTTTTCATAGCTACAGAAAGTATTATACTCGACGGCATAAAATTTGCAAGTAAAATTGAAAATCTTGGTAAATCAGAAACTGTCAAATTCTTACAAAAAAATATAAAATTTTCTTGACAGAATGGGTTAGGGGCTTTTAATTAGGGAAATCAACCTTAACTTCTGTCCTCAATAAATCAAGGATGAGGAAAATACGGATTGTAAGATTTTTAGGATTAGTTTTTAATTTTCTAATTTTATCCTCCCGGGCAGCTCCTTTACCCCCCTCTTTCATGTCTGCTTTGAATCATCAGGATAGGGTTGTCCCTTTATACTGGTTTAAACCGGGGCTGACTGAAAGAGAGATATTTTATGATAATGATTCAATGGCTATTTCCGGGTATGTTTCTTGGGGGTGGGATGAAAATTCCTTCGCAGTGAAGTTTACGGTTTTAGATACCCCTTTCGTGCTTTTAAAATCCAAAGTTTTTATAGATAAAAATGATCTGTTTCCGGATTCGGCCGGGGACCAGCACTCACCCTTTGAAATAACGGTTCATTTGGACTCCAACGGAATACCGGGGCGCCTAATCTCCGGTCCAATTTTAACTTCTGCCGACCCGACTAAATGGGTAGGCAATGGGCAATGGGTGGAGGTGAGCCATAACAATTTAATTACTAAAACCACTGACTTCTGGATTGTGTTTCACTGGTTACAGGATACTCCGACAGCTCCTTTGGTAGGGCAAAGCAATAATCCTAGTGAAATGAAGTCCTATTGGGGGAAGAGAGAAGATGGGGTTTTCAGATGGCACCTGTGGACAGATTATGATTTTATGATTAGGGCGGTAGTTTTAAGTAATTCTCTGGATGATACAATTATTTTAAATCCGGCAGCGGACAGCTTTAAAATTTATCGTTCTGACAATCAGAGTGTTGTTATCCAGCCCCAGAATTTGCTGAAGACTTTCCCTGGGAATGTTTTTCAATATACTGATTCAGAGGTTGAGAACGGGATAGATTATTTTTATACGATTACGGCAAAGTATGAGGCAGGGGAGAGTCCGCCCTGCAGTTCGATTTCAATACTACCATTGGAAAAAGCTCAAATCTCTCTAAGTGAGGATTTTTTGGAAGCCATCTTGAATTCTACCAACGAAACTACCTTAAGTGTTACTTTAAGTAATACAGGACAACTGCCTTTGTATTATAATATTAGTATTGGTTTAAAAGATTCAATCGGAAATCTAATTTCAGATGCATTTGGATATAGCTGGAAAGATAATGTCGCTAACTCCAAACTGAATTTCAACTGGGTAGAGATAGAAGATAGAGGGGCGGTAATTGCACAGGACACCGGGAATGATTTAAACTTAGGGCCTTATGCTGTGGGATTTCCACTTACTTTTTATGGCAATAGCTTTGATTCAATAAGAATAACCACCAATGGTTGGTTGAGCTTCACCAGTCCAAATCCAAATTTTTACAACCGCAGTTTGCCAAATGACAGTGGGGTTTTCAACCTGATTGCTCCGTTCTGGGATGATTTGAAATTAGATACCGGCAGTAAAGTAATTTATTTTAGTAACCCCGATTCCACCATCATAACTTATTCTAAAATCTGGCGACACCCGACAGGAGGACCTTATACTTTCCAGACCATCTTAACCAAAACTGGGCAGGTTGTCTTTCACTACAAATTTATTCCAGACACATTATATTCTGCATCTATCGGAATTCAAAATCAGGATGGTTCCATAGGTCTTGAGGTCGGCTATAACCAGGATATACTTCAAGATTCTTTGGCAGTGCAAATCAATCCCGGGTGGATGGAAATTTCACCCGGAAAAGGTGTAGTCGATAGTGGTCAACATGAAATACTAAACTTAAAATTAAGACGAGATTTCTTAAACAAAGGCATGTACCAGGGAGATTTGGTTTTCAAAAACTGGGATGAGAATCAGGTGTCCCCCAATTCCACGATACCCGTTACTCTGCTTATAGACAGCGTCACATCAGTCAGGGAAAGGCCGGCCTCGGCTGCTGTGACATTTAACCTGTCTCAAAATTATCCCAATCCCTTCAATCAAAACACGGTTATCCAATATTCACTGCCCAAATCCTCCAAAGTGGAATTGGTTATATATAATCTCTTAGGACAGAAGGTGCGAAGTTTAATCAATCAGACTCAAACTGTCGGATATAAGATAGTTTTCTGGGATGGGAAGAATGATAAAGGAGAAAATGTAGCCAGCGGAGTCTATTTTTATAAGTTACTATATGGTGATTCTAAGCAGACTAAAAAGATGCTCCTTTTAAGGTAACCCATTCAGCTTAAAACTACCTCCTTTGGGTGGACTAACCAGCTGTAACCTGCTCACAAATTTATAATTGACAGCCTCAGAAAATTGCGTATATTAAAGCAGATACTTGAGAATTTGTGTCGCATAAAATATGACTTTCAAAAGAGCTTTCCTTTTAATCAGTTTAACCTTAATATGTAGCTTCAACTTAGCTGTCTCGTCTGATACTAATCCCACTGGCAAAAAGATGCAGGCGCGTCTATATTTTGCTGATAAATCCCAGATGGCAGAGGTTTTCAAACTGGATTTAGACATTACCGAAAGGGAGTATGGGCAGTATGTGGAATTCATAGGCACACAAGAGGATATAGAGCGGGTAAGGGCTTCAGGTTACCGGGTTGAAATCCAGATACCGGATATGAAAGCTTTTTATCAGGAAAGATTCGGCATGGTAGCGGATATGGGGGGTTACCATACCTTTGATGAAACGGTAGCAGCTTTAGATTCACTGCATACACTTTATCCCTCTATAACTACTGATAAAATTAATCTTGGAAATAGCTTAGAGGGAAGAGCTATCTGGGGTATGAAAATCTCCGACAATCCGGATGCAGATGAGGATGAGCCTGAAGTTTTATACGACGGTTTGCATCATGCCCGGGAGCCAATTAGCATTGAGGTGCTTTTATATTTTATGAATTATTTATGCCAGAATTATGGTTCAGATTCGGAAGCAACATATCTGGTTAACAATCGTGAACTGTGGTTTGTCCCCATCGTAAATCCGGATGGATATGAATACAACCGGGATACCGAACCATTGGGAGGAGGGTTGTGGAGAAAGAACAGACGGAATAATGGAAACGGGAGTTTCGGAGTAGATCTGAATCGAAATTACGGATATAACTGGGGATACAATAATCAGGGGTCAAGTCCCGACAGTAATTCTGAGACCTATCGGGGGACGTCAGGTTTTTCTGAACCGGAGACGCAGGTGATGCGAGATTTTGTGAATTCCCACAGTTTTGTTATTGCCTTGAATTATCACTCTTATGGAAATTACTTTATCATACCCTGGGGATACGCCCGAATTTATACTCAGGATGATGAGCTCTTCAGAGCTATCGGGGATACAGTGACTCATTTTAACGGTTATGCACCGGGCACAGGATGGGAACTTTTATATCTGACCAATGGAGACGCGGATGACTGGATGTACGGAGAACAGACCAGCAAGCCCAAAATTTTATCCTTCACACCGGAAGTGGGCAACAGTTCCGATAATTTTTGGCCTCCAGATTACAGAATAATTCCCTTATGCTCACTGAACTTAAGACCCAATCTTTTAATTGCCAGTTTGGCTGACAACCCTCACCGGCTCTTAAGACCCCAGCCACCTACATTGATTTCTCCCGGAGACCAGGATACGACTGATTTTAGCTTAAGCTGGAATTTTCAAGATACCTTAAACCCTGCGGTAAGCTTTGAGTTAGTTGAGCAGAAAAATCTTCAAATAAATTCAGATGATGCCGAAGCGCCTCCGGACCTCTGGGATAAACAAGGGTTCACGGTTTCTTCAGCCAGAGCTCACGCCGGAACCAAATCCTATTACGGCGGCAAAGCGGATGGCTTAGACAATAAGCTGCTCGCAGCCGAATATATCGAAGTTCAGCCCGGGGACAGTTTAACTTTCTGGACCTGGTATAATACCGAGGTTAACTATGACTATGCCTACGTGGAAATCTCCACCAACCATGGACTAAGTTTTTTTACCATTCCGGGAAATATCACCACCAATTTTAACCCCTACGGGCCTAATTTAGGTAATGGAATTACAGGCAGTTCCGGAGGTGTCTGGGTTAGAGGAGCTTTTAACCTAAACAGCTGGGCCGGAGAACAAATATTATTACGTTTTCGATATCGCACGGATGGTGGTCTCACAAATGAAGGTTTTTATGTGGATGATGTCTACCCCAGCGTAACTTTCGAGCAGACTCAAATGCTTGCGGATACAATTACCGGCGATTCATATTATATAACCGGTAAAAACGCCGGAACCTATTACTATAAAGTCAGAGCCAAAGACCAGCAAAACCAGTTAAGCTACTGGAGTAATCAAGAAAAAGTAACTGTCACCATTTTAATAGTAGGGGATGTAAGCAAAGATGGCTTTATTAATTTATCTGACATTATCTTTTTGGTAAATTACGTCTTCAAAGGGGGTGCCCCACCCAACCCCCAATATTTAGGGAACGTGAATGGGGATTCGAGTGTAAATTTAGCAGACATAATCTATCTGATAAATTATATCTTCAAGGGCGGACCTCCTCCGGTTAATTAGGTCTCACCAGACTGATAAAGCTCAATTTATTTTTTCTTAGCTTTGGCTGCCTTTTCCCAATCTTTGGCTTTGGCCATAACATAGGTTTTAAACCCTTCGTAAGAGCTTATTTTATCAGTCATCGAGCCCCAGGCCGTGGAGTCCTGCAGCATGGCATCCAGCAGTTTGTTTTTAGAATCCTGATCCTGCAGCATCATCTCCTGAATTTTGGCTTTCATCTCCGGTTTTTCCCACATTCGACTCAAGATAGTTTCAGCCAGTTCCTGCTTTGAGAGCATGCTGTCTAAAGCTTTTTGCTGGTCGCAGCTGGAAAAAAGTAAAAGAGTGAATAACCCGCAAATTAATATTAAAAAGATTTTTTTCATTTTATTTCCTCCTTTGTGTTTTATGGTCAACAATAGTCAATAATGGTCAACATTAGACCATTATCGACTATGGAGGAATTATAAAAAAACAAACCGCGTTTGTCAATTTCAATAATCAGGGGACTCTGTCCTTTTCAGAAGAAATAAAAAAGTCGCCAAGCTAAGGGGGTATTGGGGGAGTCGGCGAAACCCTTCTGGGGGGTAACAGAAGGTATCTTTTTTCGCCATATAACTTGGCGACTCCGAGTTTTTTAAAGAAGAAAATGAAAGTTCAATCCCATGCGGGATACTGTCTATTTACCCGCCGTATACATTAAGTTGCAAGCGGTGTGCCAAACTGGGGCGATTGCGCAGTTTTTAACCCAGGCGGGTAATTATATGGCAGATTTGAGGTTCGTGATATATAAATGGCGTGCAGATGTTAAAATTCAGGAAAGTTTGTATAAACTATGGTCAGAATCCGATATATTGTAGTGTAAAACCTATTTGACAGGATGAGAAAGTTATTTATCTTAGGATAAACGTCTCGATTTATGGTGAGCTTGTCCCTACGGATAGTGAGAACCTATTCACTCTGACATCGGAACGAGTCGAACCATTGCACTCGACATAAACCTCTCGACGCGCTCGAGGTAAAGGAGAAAAAATGTTATCGGAAGTCAAATCAAATTTAGAAATCTTAGAAGGAAAACTAAATAAGCTCAGGAGTTATCTTTGACCTGGAGCAAAAACAAAGGAAGGTTGGGCAATTAGAGGCCCAAACCGGTCAGCCGGACTTCTGGAAAGATAATGAAAATGCCCAGGAGATTTTAAAGCAGATTACTGCTTTAAAAAAAGAAAATGAAAGATGGCAGGGCTTACAAAAAGAATTACAAGAATTAAAAGCTCTTACTAAATTAGCCGAGGACGAGGGAGACTCGGCTTTAGAATCAGAATTACAGACCCACCTGTTAGAGCTTCAAAAGAAAATCGACAATTTTGAACTGCAAACGGTACTATCCGGGGAGGATGACAGTAAAAATGCTATTATAAGCATCCATTCCGGTGCCGGCGGGACTGAGGCCTGCGACTGGGCCAATATGCTTTTCAGGATGTATATCCGCTGGCTGGAAGCCAAAGGGTTCGCTTATCAGGTCATCGATTTGCAGCCCGGGGAAGAAGCCGGAATAAAATCAGCCACTATCGAAGTCAAAGGGGACTACGCTTACGGCTATCTAAAAGCGGAATCCGGGGTGCACCGGCTGGTGCGTATATCTCCCTTCGATGCCAACAAGAGAAGGCATACTTCGTTTGCTTCGGTCTTTGTCTATCCTGAAATAGAAGATAATATCCAGGTGGATATCAAAGATGATGAGATAAGAATCGATACTTACCGGGCTTCAGGGGCCGGCGGCCAGCATGTTAACAAGGTCAGTTCAGCCGTAAGAATTACCCACATTCCGACTAATATTGTGGTGCAATGTCAAAACGAAAGGTCCCAGCATAAAAATAAAGAAACGGCTATGAAGATTTTGCGTTCCCGTCTGTATCAGCTTTATAAAGAAAAAGAGGAGGAAAAATTAGCGGTGATTCAGAGCCAGAAGAAAAAAATCGAGTGGGGTAGCCAGATTCGCTCTTATGTTTTTCACCCCTATAATTTAGTCAAAGACCACCGCACCGGGGTAGAGACCGGGAATACTCAAAAGGTGATGGACGGGGATTTGGACCCGTTTATAAATGCGTTTTTAAGTCAGAAAGAGAACCCCGATAGTAAGAAATAAGTGAAAGTAGATAATTTCCGGAAATTATAATATCATAAAGTAACCACTGCCGAACCCCAGGTGAAGCCAGCCCCGAAAGCTACCAGCAAGAGCTTCATCCCCGGTTTATATTTATCACCGTTTCTTATCTCATCTATCCCAATCGGAATAGAAGCCGAGGAAGTATTACCATATCTATCAATATTGACATAGACTTTTTCCATAGGAAGCTTCAATCTCTTAGCCGTAGCAGTAATAATTCTCAAGTTGGCCTGATGAGGAACCAATATATCAATCTCGGAAGGATTGATTTTCGTCTGCTCTAAAATCTTCAAACTGGCGTCTTCCATCATCTCCACCGCGATTTTGAAAACTCCGTTTCCCTCCATTTTCAAATAATGCAACCTTTTATCCACAGATTCGTGGGAAGCCGGATGAAGAGAGCCGCCACCGGGCATCATCAACATATCCCCTAAACGGCCGTCTGCCGCTAAATAGGTTCCCAAAATCCCCTTTTTCTCCTTAGTCGCCTTTAACAGTACTGCTCCGGCGCCATCTCCAAATAACACGCAGGTGTTTCTATCGGTCCAGTCAGTTATCTTAGTCAGAATTTCAACTCCGATTAAAAGGATAATCTTGGCCTGTTCAGATTTAATCATGGCTTCAGCCACTTTTAAGCCATAAATGAATCCGGTGCACCCGGCCCCTAAATCAAGAGCAGAGGCATTGATAGCCCCTATGTTTTTCTGCACCATACAGGCGGCGGAAGGGAAAGGCATATCTCCGGTAACAGTTGCCACTAAAATGACGTCGATTTGCTCCGGCTTAATCCCAGCTGCATTCAGGGCTTTCCAGGCGGCCTGGGTGGCTAAGGTAGAAGCAGTGGTTTTTTCATCCGCAATTCGGCGTTCTTTGATACCGGTCCGCTCCACAATCCACTGGTCGGAAGTGTCCACCATTTTTTCCAGATCGGAATTGGTCAACACTTTCTCCGGCACAGCCGAGCCGGTTCCGATAATTTCGGGATATAAAGTCATATTTTTATTTACACTCCACCTGTTTATTCCTCAAAAACAAATCTACGGAAAATTCAGGCATTTGTTTTAGCACTTCCAATTAAATAATAACCAGTTAAAGAATTGTCAAGAGAAATTTGCCAAGGACGGCTTATGGCTTATTCACAGAACTGAGCGCTATCAAGTTTGTTTTATAACCTGAGCTCTTGCGATAGGTTTTGGTTTTGAGCTGTCCGCAGGCGGCCTGAATATCGACCCCTTTGCTGATTCTCAAAGTCACAGCCGGCGCACGGGGATATAAAATCTCTCTGAATCTGTTTACTCTTTCCATGGAAGGCCTGTCAAAGTCAGCATCGGCAATAGGGTTGTACAAGATTAGATTAATCTTACAGGGAATTCCCTGAATTAATTTGGCTAATTTTAAAGCTATTTCTTCGGTGTCGTTAACACCCTTAATTAAAACATATTCAAAGGTTATTCTCTGTTTGCTACTTTTAGCATACAATTTGCCGGCTTCCAAAAGCGGCTTCAAAGGGAATTTTTTGGTAATGGGCATCAATTTTTTTCTCAACTCCTCTTCCGGAGAATGAAGTGAAATGGCCAATTTCACTTTGGGTAAATCCCGGGCTAACTGGTAAATTTTATCCGTCACCCCCGCCGTAGAAACCGTGATTCTTTTAGGGCTCAAACCTAATCCAAAATCCGAAGTCATAATTTTCAACGCTTTTAAAACATTATCATAATTTAAAAACGGCTCCCCCATCCCCATAAAGACGATATTGTTAATATTTTCATTTTTAGGAATCTTATTTTTAATCTGAATAATCTGGTCCACAATCTCTCCGGCGGTCAGGTTTCTTTTATATCCCATATACCCGGTAGCACAGAAAGCACAAGCCAGAGGACAGCCGACCTGGGAAGAAATACAGATTGTATTACGGTTCTTATCAAAGATAAAGACCGATTCGATAGTTTCCTTATCCTCCAGCTCAAATAAAAACTTGATGGATTTATCCTGGGAAGTTTCGGTTTTGACAATTTTTAAATCAGAGACATAAGCGTCCTTAGCCAGTTTTTCCCGAAAACTTTTGGAAGCGTCGGTCATCTGTGAAAAGTCCGAAACCCTCTTTCCATAAATCCAGGAAGCCAGTTGTCTGGCACGGAAAGGTTTTTCCTTCCAGTCAGCCAGAAGCTTCTGGAAATCCTCCAGCCACAGACCTTTTAAGTTAAGCCGGGAATTAGTGTTGGGCCTCATAAAATTATAATACGTACCCCTCCCTCAAAGTCAAGCCGTTATCTTAACATTTTTATTATAGTCAACAATAGTCAATAATGGTATTATTGTTGACCATTATTGACTAAAGTAAACCGTGTTTCAGTCGAAAATTAGAGTATCACTTAGGAAAGAATATGGGAACACAAAAAATCAAGATCAAGGGTGCCAAAATCCTGGTAGTGGATGATGAGCCGGAATTGACCGAAATCGTAAAGGATTTTCTGGAGGGTTCCGGTTATATGGTCCAGACCGAAAACAGTTCCGATAAAGCCATTTCCACAGCCAAAAGCTACCGGCCGGATTTAATCCTCCTGGATATTATGATGCCGGTTAAGGATGGCTACCAAATCTGCAAAGAAATAAAAAAAGACCCGGCTCTGCAAAACGTGCCGGTTATCTTTCTAACTGGAAAAGAAGCCCTGGAAGATAAGCAGAAAAGCTACCAAGTGGGGGGAGATTTATACATCAAGAAGCCGTTCTCCTGTGAATCACTATTAGGGATTGTCAAGATGGTTCTAATCGCGGTAAATAAATAAGCATCATTTATACTTGCCTTTTTAACTCCTCCTCTTATCTTTTTAAAAGCTTAATTATGAAACTTGGGATAAAAGGATTTTTTTTATTTTTTATAGTCACCCTTATAGCCCTTTCTCAGGAGTTTCCCCAGCCCACTGGTTATGTCAACGATTTTGCCCGAATTTTAAGTCCCAGCACCATCGGAATTTTAGATGGCAGGATAGAGGGATTGCGGGAGAAAAATTCAGTAGAAATTGCAGTGGTTACTGTTCAGTCCACCGGAGAGCTTCCCATTGAAGATTATGCTAATTTGCTCTTTCAGAAATGGGGAATAGGTCAAAAGGGAGCGGATAACGGGGTTTTACTTTTAGTTGCGGTCGGTGACCGGAAAGTCAGAATCGAACCGGGTTACGGCTTAGAGCCGATCTTGCCGGATGGTTTATGCGGAGAGATTATAAGAAACAGAATTTTGCCTGAATTCAGAAAAGGGGATATTGATGCCGGAATTTTAGCCGGGGTGGAAGCGATTGAGGCGGTCGTTCAAAATAAATACACAGAAGGGAAACCGGCCGGTAATAAAGCCAGACAGATTGTTCCGATTGGATTCATGGTTCTATTTTTTCTTTTAATTTTGTTCATCAGACTTAGCCGCAGAGGAATTTTGCCTTACACTATATTTCTTCCGCCGGGCAGGAAAGGTTACAGGCGAGGAGGTTTCTGGTCCGGGGGGACTTTCGGGGGTGGGGGGTTTTTGGTGGGTTTGGCGGTGGTTCTTCAGGCGGAGGAGGGGCATCGGGGAGTTGGTGATTTACTTCTTAATATTAGCAGTAAAAGCTCTCATTTATAGAAATATGCTTCAAAAAATTCTTGACAAAAATAATCTAAGAGTTATGCTTAAATAGGGGAAATATAGAAATGCTCCTTCCACGAGGAGAGATATGCAGAAGGTTTTATTAGTCATATTAGTTTTGCTTTTAGGTGGGATGGGGACAACCTATGCCCAAGACCCGGGTATTCCGGATACGGTTAATTTCGGGGAGTGCCAGAGCTATGTAATTGCTGAAGGGGATTCTCTGTATGGGAAAGTAAAAGTTCCTTTGAGAATATTCAATGATGAAAGCTTGGGTATTATTGGGATTTGTCTAAAATGGGAGGGACCACTAAACTTTGATAGTGGCTTCTTTTACGGCAGTCGTGTGGATTCAATTGACGCGAGTAACTTTCCTTTTGATAATGACTCGAAGACCATTGCTATTACGGCGGGTAACTTCAGTGGAGGAGCAATCTTGCAGGATACGGGAGTATTTTTCTTCATGATCTTCCAAGTTTTTGATACTGGCATAGCTAAGATAGATACCCGTTTTGCTGTAGCCCCTGAATGTCCTTTTTACATTTATTCATCTCAAGATGAACAGATAATACCAGTTTTCGAAGCTAAACTGTTTAACTTAGTCAAATCAGAAACAATCCCTGGTGATTTAAACGGCAATAACTTAGTCAATTCTGAAGATGTTATTATTTTAATAAATTTCCTTTTTAGGAACCAATATCAGGGGTTTCTTCTACCGGCAGCGGATGTGAACTCTGATTGCAGGATAAGACTAAGTGATGTGATTTATTTGATAAACTTCATATTCAAAGCCAGTGAAAGACCAAAACCCGGATGTGCATTTTAGTGAACTAAACGTGAAAAAGCGCCTAATTGTCACGATTTCATCTCTTTTTGTTTTGATCCCCGCAATCGCATTTGCTCAATCAATTAATAGTAAACCTATTAAGGTAGGTGTCTGGAAGGGAATAGAAGGTAAATATGTAGCAGGTGAAATTTTGGTTAAGATAAAATCCAATGGAATCATTCAAAAGGTTGACAGTGCCTTTAGTTCTCTTGGCTTATCATATATAAAACATTTTGATGAAACTAAATGGGCACTTTTGAGCTATGATACCACTCTGAATATTTTTGATATAATAGATAACAAATTATCACAAATCGAGGGGATAGAGGTAGCCGAGCCAAATGCAATAATAGAATCAGGATTTCAGCCAAACGATTCACTCTTAAGCTTACAATGGATGTTAAATAATGTTGGGCAGACCGGAGGGGCTCCAGATGCTGATATTGATGCTTTCGAAGCCTGGGATATAACCACAGGAGACCCAAACCTTATAATTGCTGTTTTAGACCAGGGAATTGCTTTAGACACAAATCCAATGACAGGTAAGGAAAGATTATGTAATCCAGACCTAAGCGATACAAATAAGTATATCCTTGGATATAACTGTGTTTCTGACACAGTGTGCCATAGCGCGGAGAGTGTCTCAGTCAATGACAATCATAGCTGGATTTGGCATGGAACTCAAGTTACAAGTGTGCTTGCAGCGATGACAAATAATTCATATGGAATTGCCGGAGTAATCTGGAATTGTAAGATTTTGGTGATTAAAGCAGTGAACGATGCTGGAACAGGTGATTTGTTTAGATACTCCAACGCCATACGCAAAGCTTGTGATTCAGGAGCTAAAATCCTAAACTGTAGCAATGGACTCGCGGGATGGGCATCATCGACATTAGAAGATGTGGTAGCTCATGCAGAAAGCTTGGGTTGCTTAATAGTCGCTATCACTGGAAACGAAGGCCAGATTGGTGGCGAGATGAGATACCCCGGCGGTTATGCGACTTGGGGTGCAGACACATTGCTGCACCGTAACGGATACAGAAATGTAATATCAGTTGCTGCTACCACTAACAGCGACAGTATTAATCCCATTAGCAGTTATGGTGACAGCTTACGCAAGGTAATAGTTACTGCACCTACTGGGAATAGGTCATTGATAACCTGCAGTGTTTTTTTTAGTCTACACCAAACTTCAGGCGCTGCCCCCGTTGTAAGCGGTGTCGCTGGTCTAATTCTTTCCCGTTTCCCTGGCATCTCGCCTGACTCAATCAGAACCATTATCGAAAACACCGCCGACAAAATTTGGCAAGACCCAGCCAAAGCCGCTTATGCTAATTCCGGCACTATTTACCAAGACTGGCATTACAAATATGGCTTCGGCCGAGTCAACGCCTTTCGAGCCGTAACTTTAAAAACCCTCAAAGCCCCTCTGCTCGATTCCGCCAAAGTAGTCAGAGATGCCCAAGATACCACCAGCTGGATTAAATTATTCTGGACAGACATTTCTCTTGATGAAGATAGCTTCTGGATTTACCGAACCATTCTTGATACACCCTACCAGTTCAGCAAAGTCGCCTCCACCAAAAAAGACTCAATCACCTACAAAGACCACAGAAATAATCTAATAGGGAGTGAAACCTATATCTACCGAGTCCGGACCTTTGAAGACACCTCACGCTCTGGCAATTTCAGCGACAGCGCCAAAGTGACCAATATCCCCAGATGGCCCCGATTCCTCACCGGCACATTCTTTCCCGACCCCTCCTGCGAAGAGGAACTTGGGATGATGGAATCGTTCGGGGAAATAGAACCAGAAGCTGCTCCGCCCCCCAACTGTAATAGCAACCTAATCCTGCTAACTTGGCGACCCCCTTCGCCACAAAAAGCTGGGACCATTTCAGAGTATAAAATCCACGTATTAGACAGAACCGGAAACGACAGCATTCATCAATGGGTCTCGGTTCCAGACACCTATTATTACTTCTGCATGTGTTACGGCAGGACCTACGATTTCTGGGTTCATACTAAAGACATATACGGGGTCCAGAGTATGGCCTCAAATAAAATCAGCGCAACGGGGACAGGCACAAATATCTGTTGTGCTGAACCACCTGAATCCAAAGCCCTAGTCCCGGATGAGCCCGTCAATGATGGAATTCGAAGAATACCGACAGAATTTTCCTTATCTCAAAACTATCCTAATCCCTTCAATTTATCCACTCAAATTAAATACTCTCTCCCTCGAGATGCCAAGGTTCAGATTGTGATTTACAATATCTTAGGACAAAAAATTAAAAATTTCGACTTGGGTTATCAGACCGCAGGATATAGAAGTGTATTTTGGGATGGGAAAGATAATTCAGGCAATGAAGTTGGCAGTGGAATCTATTTTTATAGAATCGTGGCAGGAGAATTTAATGAAACTAAGAAAATGACTTTGCTTAAGTAAGTTTTGAGTGTTAAAACAAAAAAGCCGAGCAGAAAACTCGGCTTAATTTTCAATAAAATTAAATTTTCACTTAGCTACTAAGGTCCCACTAATCGGTATCGTGATCCGATATTTATCCGAGCCATTCACCTCCAAAGTAGAATAAAGATTGAAATAACCGGGGGTGGCTTTTTTATCAATTCTGAAAATTATCTCGGTAGATTTTCCCGGCTCTAAATTGCTCTTTTTTATATCAATATCAACAACCTCTTTGGGTTTTTCTATTACCGACAGATTAATTTTTGTAATATCAGTATTAGATAATAAGATCCTTCGGATATCATTTTTTCCCACCTGAATCGAATCATAAAGCACTTCTACCGGAGTAATCTTGAGGGTAGGAGATTCAGAACCGAGGTCAGCCGTAAAGTTTAAAGTCACAGAGGGATTTACCGGGTCGTTGGAAGTAATCGTCACACTTTTGTGTACCTTTCCTATAGTGTGTGAAGAATTAAGAGTAACTTCCAAATCTACTGACTCACCCGGAGCCAATTCCCTTTTCTTCAAAGGGGCTGATGTGCACCCTCAGGAAGGGGCGACATTGGTAATTCTTAAAGTGTCTTCTCCCATGTTTTTAATTTGAAAAATATGAGAAATCTTAGGCACCTTAGGGGTATATCCCCAATCCCAGCTATTGTTGGTAATATAGATTTTCGCCTTGGATATCGGTGCTGGAGCAATTTTTGTGCTATCATCGGAAGAGGCAGTAACCGCTAAGACGGCACAAAAGGAGGTCAATAAACCGGCTAAAATTAAATTCTGAATAAACTTTTTCGTTTTTATATCTCTATCCTCAGACACAGAATCAGAGTTATGGTTTTATCAACCTCAAAAATCTAAAAATTGTTTTACCTTGATGTTTCACTTAGCCACTAAAGTTCCTGAAATCGGTATGGTAACTCTATATTTATCCGAGCCGTTAATCTCTAAAGTGGAGCAGAGATTGAAATAACCCGGGGTAGCATTTTTGTCAACTCTGAAAATCATCTCGGTAGATTTCCCTGGCTCTAAGTTGCTCTTTTTCAGGTCTATGGCCACCATCTCCTTGGGCTTATCTACAAAAGCCAAATCAACTTTGGTAATGTCAGTGTTGAAAAGTAAAATCTTGCGGGTATCATTTTTCCCCACCTGAACTGAATCATACAAGACCTCAACCGGAGTAAACCTGACTATAGGGCTTTCAATTCCGACGTTGGAGGTGAAATGTAAAACCAGAGAGGGAGTGGTGGGGTCATCGGAGTTGATAGTTACAGATTTACTTACCTTACCCATCATGTTCTTGGAATCAAATGAGACCTCTAGATCCGTTGCCTCTCCGGGAGCTAAGTTGTTCTTTTTCAGAGGAGCAGAAGTACAACCGCAGGAGGGTTTGACACTGGTGATTCTCAAAGTGTCTTCTCCCAGGTTTTGGATCTTATAAATATGAGAAACTTTTATCCCCTTGGGCATGTAGCCGTAATCCCAATCGGTGTTGGGAACAAGGATTTTGGCTTTAGAGGGAAGGGGTGTGGGGGCGGTAATGACTTTGGTGGTATCTTGCTGGGCTGTAACCACAAAATAAGTCATCAACAATAAACTGAATAAAACCGTGATGCTAAATATCTTCTTCATATTTTATCCTCCGTTAACTATATAATATGTTAAATTTTCTTATTTTGTCAAGCGGTTTACCGTATTTTTTACCTATATATACGCAAAAGAATGCAGATTTGAGGGAGAGTGAGCAAAAATTTTACTGCCTGTAATGCTCATAAATTAGAGTGGCAAAATAGTTGCACTTTCCAGTAAGATTCATTTTATTACTCGAAAGATAAAATATATGAAAGTCTTGGTAATTGGATCCGGTGCCCGGGAGCATGCCTTAGTCTGGAAGATATCCACCTCCTCTTTGGTTGACAAAATCTACGCCGCTCCGGGGAATGCCGGCGTCTCCCAGATAGCTCAAATTGTAGAAATATCCCCGGACAACCTCTCCGAGCTGGAAAAATTCGTGCGCAAAAATAAAATCGACTTAACCCTGGTGGGTCCGGAGCTGCCTTTGTCCATGGGTATAGTGGACTTATTCCAGAAGAAAAAGTTAAAAATCTTTGGGCCGGTTCAAAAAGCAGCTGCTATGGAATCAAGCAAAGTGTTTGCCAAACAATTTATGCATAAGTATCACATACCTACTGCCAGTTATCAGGTGTTTCAGAAGTTCGATGAGGCGGCCCAGTTTGTCCGTTATGCCAATTTCCCTCTGATTGTCAAAGCCGACGGACTGGCTTATGGTAAAGGAGCTTTCAAAGTAAATGACGATGAACAAGCTGTGGATGTCTTAAAAAAGATTATGCTGGAAAAAATCTTTGGAGAATCCGGCAACCAGGTTGTAATCGAAGATTTCCTGCAAGGAGAAGAGGTTTCAGTTATGGCTATTACCGACGGGAAAACTATCCTTCCGCTGCTGCTGGTGCAAGACCATAAAACCTTATTAGACGGAGACCAGGGTCCCAACACCGGTGGAATGGGGGCTTATTCACCGGTCCCTTTTGTAGACCAGAAACTGCAAGATACTATACATGATAAAATCTTAAAACCTACTATTGCCGGGTTAAAAAAGGAAGGGATTTTCTATCAGGGAATTTTGTATGCTGGATTGATGCTGACCTCCTCCGGTCCCAAAGTTTTGGAATATAACTGCCGTTTAGGTGACCCGGAAGCCCAGGCGGTACTACCGTTGCTCGAGACAGACTTAGTAGAAATTGTCCAGGCCGCCTTAAAGGAGAAATTAGACCAGATAAAACTAAAATGGAAAACCGGTTATTCGGTCTGTGTAGTTCTGGCTTCGGCCGGGTATCCGGGAGATTACCAAAAGGGGAAAGAGATTAAAGGGACAGAGGAAATTTCGGAGCAGGAAGTGTACTGCTTCCATGCCGGTACAAAAATTAGCCAAAATAAATTAGTCACTGCCGGCGGAAGAGTGTTGGCAGTCACGGCGGTGGGGAAAACTCTGGGAAAAGCTTTAGACAAAGTTTACAATGCGGTGGATAAAATTTATTTTGAAGGGATGCAGTATCGCAAAGATATCGCTTACAAAGCCACAGAGGTGAAGAAATATGCCTAAACCAAAAGTTCTAATTCTAGCCGGAAGTAAATCAGACACAGAAACCATGCAGCAGAGTTATGAAATCTTAAAGCAGTTTAGAATTCCCTGCCAGATGATAATCTCCTCGGCTCACCGGAATCCGGTTAAAACCAGAAAAATTGCCCGGGAAGCCGGTCAAAAAGGGGTCAAAGTGATAATCTGCGCGGCCGGCATGGCGGCTCATTTAGCCGGAGCAGTGGCATCGGAGACTTTTTTACCGGTAATCGGGGTCCCTATGGCTAACTCATACTTCAAAGGAACCGATGCGTTCTTGTCCACTTTGCAAATGCCATATGGAGTTCCGGTTGCCACCGTGAGTGTGGGTAATTCCGGAGCCAAAAATGCAGGAGTTCTGGCAGCCCAGATTCTGGCTTTGTCGGATGCCAAATTAAGACGACGTCTTCAGGAATTTAAAAAATCTTTAGCAAAGAGTTAGAAATAAATCTCTCCTTTATGTCGATTAATAAGCTACCTTGAATAAATTGACAAAAAGTTAACTTATGGCCAAAAAGCTTTTCATATTTGAGGATGATAAATTCAGCCATTTTTATCCCCTGACCTACAACCGTCCGGTTTACGAGCTATTGTGCGGAATTTCAAAAATCAGAGAAAAGATTAGCTATTATTTTCCCAATTTTGAAATCACCTTGCTCTGCCGGGATTTTTTAGCTCCAGATTTGGCAGAAAAAACCAAAGGTTTCGGTGTAAAAGTCAACGACTTTGAAGTGGCCGATTCAGATGAGATTTATCTGGCTAACGGCAGAATCCTGCCGGATGAGAATTTCAAAAAAGAGATACCGGACAAAGAATCTTTGTTATTTCATAATGAAAATCTGGTTTTGGGTAAAATTTCCGGAAATGGGTTCAAGAAAAATTCAGAAGGTTTCAGACATCTTTATTCTTCCTCCAAAATCAAACACCTCAAGGAAAGCCTGGAAGTTCAGATAACCAAACTGGATTTGGTCAACTATCTCTGGGAGTTGGTGGGGCAAAGTGAGGCAGAGACCAAAAATGCTGCTGAAATCAGAAAAGATTTTATGCGGCTCAAACCCGGCCTGGATTTCAAAAATATGTTCAAACATAACCAGGTGGACGGACAGGCCGTGATTTACGATTTAGATAATGTGTATATCGGAAAAAAAGTTGAAATCGAAGCCTTCTGCCTACTCAAGGCCCAGAAAGGACCAATTTATATCGACGACGGAGCCAGGATTTTAGCGCACACCAGAATAGAAGGTCCCTGCTACATCGGGAAGGATTCTCAAATTGTGGGAGGGAAAGTCCGGGAGGGATGCTCCATCGGTCCGAACTGCCGCATCGGCGGAGAAATCGAAGAGACTGTATTTTTAGGATACACCAACAAATATCATGAAGGATTTACGGGACATTCTTATATCGGAGAATGGGTCAATTTAGGCAGCGGAACCCACAACAGCGATTTGAAAAATAATTACGGCTCGATAAAAGTAACTTTAGCCGGGAAAGAGGTTGATACCAAATTCTCCAAGGCGGGCTGTTTTGTCGGAGACCATGTCAAAACTGGTATCGGAACTCTACTTTCCACCGGCATTTCCATCGGCCTTGGCTCCAATCTGTTCGGAGGCGGAATGTTTGCTCAAAAATTCATCCCATCTTTTGTCTGGGGGGATAACCAAACCTTACAGCAGTACCACTGGGAAAAATTCATACAAACCGCCCAAATGGTCATGCAACGAAGAAAAGTTTCACTTTCACCGGCCGAAAAAGAACTGCTCCAAAGAATTTATGAATTAACTTTATCCGATAGAACTGCTTTAAAAAGATAGTCATCCAAGCTTAGTCTTCTCATCCTCATAAAACGGAAAATTTAACCCACTCAAGGGAAAGTTTTTCCCAAAATCTGGGTTTCATCTGCTCCAGCTAAAATTTCGGTTCCCTCTTTAAGTGACCAGCCAACATAGGATTAATCCCTCTTTTTACAAGTTTTTGAACAGAAGGCATAGCTTTTGCTCAAGCTCTAACCAACTGATTCAGAAATAACAAATCACCAGTCAAGGATATGGTTCGACTATGTTCACCATAAAAGGAGGGAACTCATGACTAGTGTCGAATTAGAAAAGAATTGGGAAACTTATCGGAAAAATCAATCAATAGAACTGCGCAACAAAATTTTGACCGCCTATTTACCCTTGGTAAAATCGGTAGCCGGAAGAATGGCGATGGGTTTTCCCAAATCGGTGGAGCTGCCGGATCTGATTAGCACCGGAGTTTTGGGCCTGATGGAGGCCTTCAATAATTTTGACCACAAACGAGGGGTAAAATTTGAAACCTATGCGGTCCCCCGAATCAGAGGAGCGATTTTAGATGAATTGCGAGCCTTAGACTGGGTGCCACGTTCGACCCGTGCCAAATCGAGAGAGATAGAAAAAGCCCTCTCCAAACTGGAGAATAAACTAGGCCGCATCCCCAGCAAAAAAGAATTAGCCAAGAGCCTAAAAGTTTCCACCGCAGAATTGGCTATCACCTTGGGAGATGTTTCCTCCACCACCATACTTTCTTTGGATGACTTAATCTATAAAGAAGACGACAATCACCAAATCCCCCGAGTGGAAACCCTGGAAGCCAATACCACCGATGACAACATCCTGCACAATTTAGAAAAACAGGAGCTCAAAGCTTTCCTGGCTCAAGCTCTGAATTTAATCTCGGAGCAGGAAAAATTAGTTTTGGCTCTGTACTACTATGAGGAACTGACCTTAAAGGAGATCGGGGAAGTCATGAATATCTCCGAATCCAGAGTTTCCCAAATCCACACCAAAGCCATAATGAAGCTGCGGGGAATGATAAAGGAGAAATTAGGATACTAAAATTATGGCGGATAAGAACTCCTTTGGTCCCCTAAAAGATGTACCCTTCACTTTTTTTTCCTTAGAATGCCCGGTCTGCGGACAGGTCAATGAATACAAGAAAATAAAGTCGGGTGCTTTTGTAGAGGCTAAAATCGATACGGACTTCTGTCCCCAAGAAAGAATCTGGACTTTTCCGGAAAATCAAAACCTGCACCCCTATTTATTTCTGCTCCTGACCTGTGAAAAATGTTTTTTCACCCGGGAAGCGGAAGGCGAATTTTTAGAATGGAAAAAAGATGAAAACTTTACCAGCCAGATTCTGCCTGTCCAGAAGCCCAAACATCTGCAGTTTTGTCGTGACAAGAATCATCTGATTTTCCAGCTGGGTTCAAACTTAGATGTCAGTCAATATCCGCAACAGAGCCTCATAATTAAATTACTCCTGGCCATTGCAGATGAAAAATTGAAAGATGACCCCTCCGATTTCAAAATCGCCCGCTACTTCCTAATGATGGCCTGGGTTTTTCGGGAACAGGAACGGCCGAGTTATCCTGCCGCAGCCACTCCCAAAAGCAATAGTCTCAATAAACAGTTGAAAGCTTTCTTTGAAGCGCAGCAAAATTATTCGGGACAACTGCGCAGACTGAAAAAGGAGCTGGAACCAAAGTCAAATAAGATGGGCCGTGCTTTATCTGACCTGACCGAGCAGGATGAGTTAAAAATCAAGTGTCTGAAATGGATAGAAGAGACCCAAGCCACCTTCGACTTTTTAAACCACTGGTTAGGAAAATTGGAAAATCTTGTGGCGCAGGAAAAGCAGTCAAAAAGTAAAATTAATCCCCAAGAAAATACCTTCAGCAAAAAATATAAAAATTATCCGAATTTTACAGCCCTGCTAAAAAAACTGAAAGAAAATCAACCGGAAATCGCCTTAAATGAGAAAGAGTCTCTGGAACTGGCTCTGGTGTATTACAAGAAAAACTTTCAGGGACTTGATATTTTAGGCAAAGAGATTCAGAAAGCCCAGACCGGTTACCTGATAGGAGAACTGTCCCGCCGGGTAGGAGACCATTCTACTGCCCTGCAATTCTTTGATTTCTCCATAAAGCAGACCCAGGAACTCTTACAAGATGAAATAAATGTAGATTACAATGTAGCTTTAGCCCAGAAAATCAATCAACTGGCTCAACAACAAAAAAACCTAATCGGATAAGGAGAGCACCATGTCTCAGGCCAAAGCCCACAAAGCCGTTGCAAGCAGCGTCAAGGAACAAAGGAGAAAATCTGTCAGAATTCGAATTGCTTCAGATGTAAAATTCAAAATCTATTCCGGCTACCAGCAAAATTTTCAGAACGGTATCCATAATGCCAGAATGCTCAATATCAGCGAAGGAGGAACCCTTTTGGTATCCAAAAAATATGTTCCGGAGGGAGCTTTTGTGAGTCTGGCTCTGAAATTGAGAGGGATTGAAAATCTGGAAGATATTTTGGGGAAAGTTAAAAGAGTGGACAAAGGCACGAATGAAGAATATTTGATGGGAGTGGAATTTTGCAAAGCCCGAAGAGATTTCTCTTCTCCCAATTTTCGGAAGAGACAAGTCGATCCTCAAATTTCAGATTTTTCTGAAAAATTAAAGAGAGCTTTGACAAAACATTTGCACTCTTAGTTTAATTATTAAAATTTTCTTCTTCACCCACCTATTTTCGGGAGAAATACCGCTTTAAAAAAAACTTCATTTTTTTTCATTTTTTACTTGACAAAGGATATGGGTGGTATATATTACAAAAAATTTACCCATGAAGGGTAAAGCAAAACCTGTGAAAGAAACCTTAAAAAAGGAGGAGGGTATGCACAAAAAGCTAACATTTTTGTTAGTTTTGTTATTTGCAAGTAGCACAGCTTTTGCACAAAGCAACACCACATTTTCCTGGGACGGTGAACTGAGAGGTCAGTATCACTACTGGGGAAATGAAGATCTGGACACAGCCTCAGATGATTTTCTTAACTACAAAACACTGAGAACCAGATTGGGAGTCAAAGCTGAGATAATGGAGAATACCTCGGTTTATATCCAGATTCAGGATAGCCGGTATGCTGGTCAAGAAGGGAGTGTGTATAACGGTTTTGGCAACTTGGATTTACACCAGGCCTATATTATGTTGGATAAGCTGTGGGATTCACCGTTTAGTTTAAAGGCAGGTCGGCAAGAATTAAGTTACGGAGATGGAAGGTTGATTGGTGCCGATGACTGGGCCTACACAGGTACCGCCTTTGATGCTGCTAAACTTATGTTCAGACAGGGGAGAGTGTCCATGGACCTGTTTACTGGACAATTGACTCCGTTTTGGGGTAGATATTCTGGCTCATTAACTAATGAAACTTTTTCAGGTCTGTACTCATCCGTCAACTACCTTGAGCATGGAATGTGGGATGTCTATTTGTTATCATATTATCACGGAGAAGTCGCAATTGATGCTCCGTATGAGAATCCAGCCGGAACTATTGCAAACAATACCTGGTTATTCACTATAGGAACCAGAACCAGCGGAACGTTAGTGGACGATAACTTCAGCTACCATGGTGAATTTGCTTACCAGTTTGGAGACTGGCTGTCTTCGAGTGTTTCTGCTTGGGCATTTTCAGCCGGGGCCGGCTACGAATTTCCGGTGGAGGTGGCTCCCTATTTTGGATTGGAGTTTAATTACGCCTCCGGTGATGATTCGATAGATGACGGTAACAGAGGCACCTTTACCAACCTGTTCCCTGCCAACCACGGCAAGTACGGTGCTATGGACCAGATGGCCTGGCAGAATATGATAAATGTAAGAGCCACAGCCGGATTTAAGCCGGTTGAAAAACTGGATTTCCGCGGAGATTTCCACTTATTCTGGTTAGCTCAAGAAAATGATGCCTGGTACACCAGTATGGGTTTCCCAACTTATTTTCCAGACAGGCCAAATTTTCCAGTCAAAGGTAATTTGTTTGGTCCTGTATTCGTTCGTGGAGCAGCTGGAACAGCCAACAATGTGGGAAATGAATTAGACCTGCTCCTAAAGTATCAATACAATGACGCCGTATCCTGGCATTTGGGATTCTCTCACTTCTTTGCGGGAGCAGTCGCAGATTCTGTTTTAGGGACTGATGCGGGTGATGCCAATTGGTTCTATGCTCAGATGAAAGTAGGTTTCTAAGCCAGAGAGGGCTTGATTTCAAGCGGTCGGGGATTTAATCCCTGACCGCTTTTTTATTTTATTTATTACAGTAAAAATAGATTATGCCGATTATTAAAATGTATGCTGAAATTCTCAGCGGCTGAAAACGTATTATTTTAGGAGAGAATATGCTGATTTTGACCCGCAGATTGGGTGAAAGTATAACCATCGGGGATAACATCAAGGTGACGGTTTTGTCCATCCACGGCCAGCAGGTCAAATTAGGGGTGGTGGCACCCCAGAAGATAATGGTGCACCGGGAAGAGATTTACCTGAAAATCCAGGAAGAAAACAAGAGAAAAAAAGAAGGGAACAGTTCCGACCCGGTTTTAGACCAGCCTTCTCCTGCGGAAAAGATCAAGAAATATAAAGAAGAAAGTAAGAAGGAATAAAGAATATGTTTTTTAAAAAGAAAGATAAAGAATCAAATCCCTTACGGGATGGTGTAACCTACAAGCCGGCTTCCAATAAAAAAAGTCCTCAATTTAAGAATTCAGATTCATCCAAAGATTCTGATCCCACAGATAAGATGAAGAAGCCCTTGGTGGACACCAGCTTTGTGTTTTTTGAGGATAAATAAAACTTGACTTTACAGTGGAGGTAGATAGATTTAGTTTAGATCTTAAATAGATGATAGTCCAAAGAGAAAGAAAATATGCCAGTTAAATCAAAAAATTCCAGAAAGAATCATAGAATGACATCTTCGGGTAATTCCTTTAAAAGGAAATCCGCTCATACATTGAAAGACAGAAAACATGATATGCTTAAAAAATTTCCTTCCCCGGTCAGAAAAGAAAAAATTAGATTAGCCAAAAAAAGGATGACCAACGGATTTTATTCTACGGCCCAGATTAATACTCTGATTGCGGAAAGAATAATCCAGGATTTCAGGAATTTCGGAAACATCTAATTTTAAATCTTGCTTTTTCCTCCTTTTATCCTCGGGATTCAAACTTGCGCTAACTTGACAAAAAATTGGGTGAGAACTATATTGTTTTAATAGCTTTTTAATTATAAAAACAATTAAACCAGAAGATTATTTAATTACTGTAAATTTTTGATGATATTTTGTTGAAATATACAGGGCGATTAGCCCTGCCCGAGGCAGGCGGGTCAGTTGGTTAGAGTGCTTGTCCCGACCTGCCCGACGCAGGCGGGTAGGCATCGGGATGGTCACTGGATTAGCCTTAGAATTGCAAGGTAAGGGTGGTTTAAAGCTTAGAGTTGTTAAAGATTAAGTAGCCGATAAGAATTCTGAAGAATTCAGGATTTGAGTGTTTGTATCTGTTTGTGGAAAATTATAAATTAACCAAGGTAAGATGTGAAAGGGGCGATTAGCTCAGTTGGTTAGAGTGCTTGCTTGACATGCAAGAGGTCACTGGTTCGACTCCAGTATCGCCCATTTTTGTTAAGCAATTTTGTCAGTTTAAGAGTAAAGGAAACGCAGGTTTTGCTCTCTTTTGAATAAAAGAGCGTACAAATAGACGGTTTGCTTGATAAGAAATATACCGGTAGCCGCAACCTTCCCGCCTGCGTCGGGCAGGTAGGTTGCGAGTTAAGTAAGCGCGGACTAAAGTCCGCGGCTACCAAAGAAGATGAATTAGAAATAGAATGAGCAAAATGAAGATTACTTTATCAGACGGAGCCCAAAAAGAATATCCTCAGGGGATTTCAGTTCAAGAAATCATCCAGGATATAAATCCCCAATTAGCTAAGGAAGCTTTGGTGGCTGCGGTGGATGGTCAGTTAGTTGATTTAGCCAAAAAACTGGAGAAAGATTGCAATTTGGCAGTCTTTACTTTCCAAGATCCGCAAGGAAAATATGTCTACTGGCACTCCACTGCTCATATAATGGCACAAGCAGTACAAGAATTATTCCCTGGAACCAAATTAGCCATTGGCCCGCCGATTGAAGAAGGATTTTATTACGACTTTGACAAGCCAGCCCCCTTTGAGCTGGAAGATTTAGAGAAAATTGAAAAAAGAATGCAGGAGATTGTAGCCGAAAACTCTCCCTTTCAGAGAGAAGAAATCGATTCTAAAGAAGCCTTCGAGTTTCTTAAAAACAGAAAAGAGGATTACAAGCTGGAAATAATCAGAGATTTGAATCTACCATCGGTTTCTTTGTATAAACACAACCGTTTCGTGGATTTGTGCATGGGACCGCATGTGCCTCATACCGGTAAAATAAAAGCGTTTAAACTTCTGTCCATCGCCGGCGCTTACTGGAGAGGGATTGAAACCAACCCGATGCTGCAAAGAATCTACGGAGTTTCTTATCCGTCTCAAGCAGAATTAGAAGATTTTTTGAAACGTATGGAAGAAGCCAAGAAAAATGACCATAGAAAATTAGGGAGAGAATTAGAGTTATTCAGCTTCCAGGAAGAAGCCGGGCCGGGTCTGGTCTTCTGGCATCCCAAAGGGGCTTTAATCAGAAAAATTATTGAAGACTTTATGAAGGATCTTCTGTTGAAAAATGGCTACGACCTGGTTAATACTCCACATATAGCTAAAATCAATTTATGGGAGACCAGCGGGCATACTGAATTTTATAAAGAAAGTATGTATCCCACTATGGATTTGCAGGAAGCATCTTATCAGCTCAAGCCCATGAACTGTCCTTTCCATATTCTAATCTATAAGTCCAAGCTCAGAAGTTACCGGGACCTGCCCATTAGAATGGCTGAATATGGAACGGTCTATCGTTACGAAAGAGCCGGGGTGTTGCATGGTCTGCCCCGGGTCAGAGGATTTACCCAGGATGATGCCCATATTTTCTGCCGGCCGGAGCAGATGCAGGCTGAAGTTCTGAAACTTTTGGAGCTGACCGGACTGGTTTTGAAAATCTTCGGGTTTGCCGATTATGAAATTAATTTGTCAACCCGTCCCCAGAAATTCATCGGTGAAATACCGGAGTGGGATAATGCCGTTTCGGTTTTAAAAAATGCCTTGGATGAGTTTAAACTGCCCTATAAAATAGCCGAAGGGGAAGGGGCTTTTTACGGACCCAAAATAGATTTGTCCATAAAAGATGCCTTAAAAAGAACCTGGCAGTGCACCACCATCCAGGTAGATTTTAATTTACCGCAAAGATTTGACTTGAATTTTGTTGGTCCGGATGGTAAATTTTACCGACCCATAATGATTCACCGGGCTATATTCGGCTCTTTGGAACGATTTTTCGGGATTCTGATAGAACATTACGGAGGAGCATTTCCGTTATGGCTTTCGCCGGTGCAATTAGTTATATTACCCATAACCGATGCTCAACTGGAATTTGCCCAAAAGTTAAAAGAGCAGTTGCAACAGCAAAACCTGAGGGTCAAAGTGGATGAAAGGAATGAAAAGATAAACGCCAAAATCAGAGATGCGGAAGTGGAAAAAATCCCGTATATGTTTATCATCGGGAAAAAAGAAATTGAAAATAAGAAAGTTTCGGTCCGCCGACACGGAAAAGGGGATTTAGGAGTTTTTGATTTGGACGAAATAATTAAAAAGGTCCAAAAAGAGATTGAAGAAAGAATAAATAACTAACTAAACGGAGGATAACTATAAGAGAAAAAGAGTTGAGAGTCAACGAGAGAATTCGAATTCCACAGGTGCGGGTAATCGGCGCTGACGGTGAACAGATTGGAGTTCTGCCCACACGAGAAGCTGTAAAAATTGCCCTAGAAAAAGGGCTGGATTTAGTGGAAGTATCTCCCTATTCCAGACCCCCGGTTTGCAGAATCATGAATTACGGGAAGTACCGCTATGAACAGCAAAAGAAAGCCAAGGATGCCAAGAAAAAACAACATGTCATAGTTCTAAAGGAGATGCACTTTAGACCCAAGACTGAAGAGCATGATTATCAGTTTAAAACCAGACATATTAGAGAATTTTTAGAGGATGGCAACAAAGTCAAAGTAATGGTAGACTTTCGCGGTCGAGAGATGGCCCATATGGATTTCGGCTATAAGATTTTGGAAAGATTAATCAACGACTTACAAGACGTAGGTGTAATCGAGCAGAAAGCCAAACAGGAAGGCAGAAATATAATCATGATTATGATGCCTAAAAACCAAAAAGGAAAGATAGAATCACATGCCAAAGATAAAGACCAATAGAAGCGCGGCCAAGAGATTCAGAAGAACCGCCACCGGCAAAATAAAGAGAAGTCACGCTTTTGCCAAGCATATTTTGACCAAGAAAAGCCGCCGGCGGAAAAGACGGCTGAAAGCCGCGACTTACGTGGATAAAACCAATTTAAACAAGATAAAGAGACTGGTTCCGTACATCTAAATGTTAAACAAGATAAATCTCAATGCGAAAAATTAAACTTTCGGAAAACTTAGATTATTTAAGGAGGAGTAATGACCAGATCCACCAATAATGTAGCAGCTCACCACAGAAAAAAGAAGGTATTAAATCAGGCCAAAGGGTATTACGGCGGCCGCAGCAAGCTTTTGCGTACTGCCAAGGAAACCGTCAACCGCAGTTTGGTTTACGCTTACCGAGACCGTAAAGCCCGCAAAAGGGATTTCCGCAGATTATGGATAATCAGAATCAACGCCGCGGCTCGCTTGTTCGACCTATCCTACAGTCTGTTCATGAGCGGTTTGAAAAAGGCCGGCGTGGGTTTGGACCGCAAAAATTTGGCCGATATTGCCGCCCGGGATTTAGACACTTTTGGCAAGCTGGCAGAAGTTGCCAAAGCCAAGTAATTTCTGCTTTCCCACAAAAATTTAATTTTCTATTATGTCAATTAACCTTACCGGAGAAAGTTTAATAGACCAGCTGAAAAAGGTGGAGGAGCAGGCGGAATCAGAATGCCGAAACTTCACCTCCCTCTCTGAGTTGGAGGATTTCCGCATAAAATATTTGGCCCGCAAAGGGGTTTTAGCAGAAATTTTTGAGAATCTCAAATCCTTATCCTCCGAGGAAAAACCGCAGGTCGGCAAATTAGCCAACCAGGTCAAGCTTAAAGTCGAAGGGCTATTTGAGAGAAAACAGCAGGAGTTAAAATCCCAGGATTCTAAACGGGGTCAGCAATTTTTAGACTATACTCTACCCGGCCAGAAAAACTGGAAAGGGGGATTACATCCCCTGACTCAGGTGGGGCGTGAAATTGTGGATATTTTTTACGGCATGGGATTTGAAGTGGTTTATGGCCCGGAAATAGAGACAGATTACTATAATTTTGAAGCGTTAAACATTCCCAAAGACCATCCGGCCCGGGATATGCAGGACACTTTTTATCTGCCGGACGCCTGGCTTTTAAGAACCCATACCTCACCGGTTCAGATCAGAACCTTTGAGAAAAGGAAGCCACCGGTAAAGATTATTGCTCCGGGAAGAGTTTACCGACACGAATCCATCAATGTCCGCTCTTATTGTGTCTTCCACCAGGTGGAAGGGTTTTATGTGGATACCAAGGTTTCCTTCGCCAATTTGAAAGGAGTCCTGACCAGTTTTGTAAATCAATTCTTCGGAAAGGATGTTAAATTGAGATTCAGGTCCAGCTATTTTCCTTTCACCGAGCCGTCTGCCGAAGTTGATATCTCCTGCATTTTGTGTCAGGGGAAAGGGTGCTCTTTATGTAAACAGCAGGGCTGGCTGGAGATTTTGGGGTGCGGGATGATTCACCCGGAAGTGTTCAAAAATGTCAAATATGATTATGAAAAATTCTCGGGGTATGCCTTCGGAATGGGTATTGAGCGAATCTGTATGCTGAAATACGGAATTGATGATATTCGCTTATTTTATGAAAATGATTTAAAATTTTTAAAACAATTTTAAATGAAAGTAAGTTATAAATGGCTGAAAGAATTAGTTGAATTTGACTGGTCCCCGAATGAATTAGCTTCCCGTCTGACTCTGGCCGGTCTGGAGGTGGGGGATATCCAGACCAATACTCATAACTGGGATAAGATAGTCATAGGGGAAATCTTAGCCATCAACCCCCACCTGCGCAATCCCAATCTCTCGGTCTGTCAGGTCAATGTGGGAACCCATAATTTAAACATTGTCTGCGGAGCCAATAATATCAAAGTCAACGACAAAGTTCCGGTAGCTTTATTGGGTGCGGTTTTGCCCAACGGACAGCAAATCGGTGAAAAAGAGATTTCAGGGGTACGGTCTTTCGGGATGTTATGCTCGGAAAGAGAGCTTAATTTGGGTGCCAATACCACGGAAATAATGATTTTGGATCCTAATATAAAAAGAGGAGTTTCCCTATTTAAAGGGCTGGATTTAGAAGATTATATCATCGATATAGACCTAACCCCTAACCGTCCGGACTGTCTTTCGGTTTTAGGAATAGCCCGGGAAATTTTTGCCTTAGGGGGAAAGAAATTAAAAAAAATCAGCCCCAGAGTAAAAGAAGTTTCCCAGAGAGCCTCCCATCATATAAATGTTCTTCTGGAAAATAAATCAGACTGTCCCCGCTATACCGCACGCATAATCAGAAATATCAGCATCAAAAACTCCCCGGCCTGGCTGGTCAGAAAAATTGAAGCTTTAGGAATTCGCGCCATAAACAATATCGTGGATGTAACCAATTATGCAATGCTGGAATTGGGTCATCCTCTGCATGCTTTTGATTTGGTTCATTTTCCCACCAAAAAAGTTTTAGTAAGACGGGGTTTCCCCAGAGAAAAAATGAGAACCTTAGACGGGGTGGAAAGAGAGCTTTCCTCCAACATTCTTCTGATAACCAACGGGGATAAACCGGTCGCCATAGCCGGCATAATCGGCGGTGAAAAAAGCGAAGTGACCGATACCACCACAGAAATTTTATTAGAATCTGCCTGCTTCAATCCCAAAGTGATTCGAGAAGGCCGGATTGCCTTAGGAGTAGTAACCGAAGCCTCCCAAAGATTTGAAAAGGGGACCAGCCCGGAAGCAGTCAGCTTAACCCTTGACCGGGCCGCCCAACTGATAGCGGAAACTTCCGGCGGTGAAGTTTTGAAGGGGAGAGTGGACAATTATCCCAAACCGGAAAAAACCAAAACCATAGTTTTAGTCCCCGACAGAGTGAACCAGCTTTTAGGGACCGAGCTCAATTCTAAGTCCATGGCTTCCATTTTGAAAAAACTGCAGTTTCCGGTGAAACCCAACGGAACTTTGAAAGTAAAAATCCCTTTCTTCAGACGGGATATATTCCATTACTCTGATTTAGTCGAGGAAATTGCCCGTATTCATGGCTATGAAAAAATCCCCATAAATCAGAAAGCCGGAGGTGACTTCGTCACTTCTTTGCCTTCTGAAGAGAAATTTTTAAGACAGCTAAGAAATATTCTGGTCGGTTCCGGTTTTTCAGAAGTCGTTACCAATAGTTTTACGAGTCCTAAACTCCAGGAAGACTTGGAGGTCAGATTCCACCCCCTGCGGCTTTTGAATCCTTTGAGTGAGGAGCTGTCCGTCTTACGCCGGTCTTTATTACCCAGTCTACTTTCGGTAATCCAATGGAATCAAAACCGCAAAGAGAAGAATTTAAGAGTTTTTGAGGCGGGAAAAACCTACGGGAAAAATCCGGATGGCACCATGGTAGAAAAAAGTTGCTTGAGTTTGGCTTTGACCGGAAATCGTTTTCCCCGAAACTGGGAAGGGAATGAAGAAAAAGTTGATTTCTTTGACCTAAAGGGATGCTGGGAAACCTTACAGGAAAATTTAGAATTAAAACCGACTCAAATCGAACCGGATGAATTGAAAATTTGTGAAGCCGGGGAATGTTTTACCCTGAAACACCAGGATGAAACTTTAGGAACCATGGGAAAAGTTTCCGCCGAATATTTGGAAAAGTTCGATATCAAAGAAGAGGTTTATTTTTTAGAAGTGGAAGTGGAAAAATTAAGACAATTACAATTAAAGCAGAAAAAATTTACCCCTTTGCCTAAGTTCCCGCCGGTTGAAAGGGATTTAGCTTTGGTGGTGGATGACGAAGTTTATTCAGCCGAAATCCAGAAGTTGATTCTAAAGAACGGGGGAAATTTAATAGAGGAAGTAGAATTGTTCGACATCTACCGGGGAGACCCGGTTCCACCAGGTAAAAAAAGTCTGGCTTATTCCATTCGCTACCGCTCCAATACCAAGACCTTGACCGACCCAGAAGTTGATGAAATCCATAAAAGAATAGCTAATGAGTTAAAGCAACACTTTAAGGCAGAAATCAGAAGTTAAAAGCCAAGGAAAGGGTTAAGTCAAATCAAAACGAGGGCTTAAACTTTAACGAGGAGTTAGAAATGAATCTCAAGAATTTTGAGAAACTGGAAGACCGATTGAATAAATTAGTGGCCACTTTAGATAAACTCAACTCTAAAAATAAACAAATCTCCCAGGGGCAGGCTGAAGTTTTCGGCAAAGTTTCCGAGTATCAGAAAGATAGGCAAAATTTAGCCCAGGAGTTGGAAAAATTAAAAATGGCTAAAAACAGGGCTGAAAATCAGTATAAAAACCAAAAGGGACAAATCAAAAGGAGGATTGAAAGCTTGCTATCCAAGCTTGAAGTTTTAGAAAAATAAAACGTAATAATACTTGACAAGTAAGTTTGAGGATAGTAATTTAAAATAGAGGTAAAAATAACTGTTTTTTAACCATAAACTTTAAACAGAAAACACAAACAAAAGACAAAAAATAAGGTCATAATAAGAACCCCTAAGTGGGTTAGAATAAACAGCTAACCATTCCAAAAATCAATATGTCTTTAAATAAAGCTACCATAAAAGTCCATATATACGGTGAAGAATATCCTATAAAAAGTGAAGCTGAGTTCGCTTACGTAGAAAAAGTTGCCCTATATGTTGATAAAAAGATGAAAGAAGTATCCGAAAAATTGCCCCAATATTCACCAGCCAGAGTGGCAGTTTTGGCCGCCCTGAACATCGCGGATGAGCTTTATAAAGAACGGGAAGAAAAAGAAAAGCAACTTTCGGAAGTGGAGAAAAAAGCTTCCAATCTGCTGGAATGGTTAGATCATAAGTTAGAAGAAGTCGAATTATAAAAAATTAAAGGGTTAATAGCCCTATTCTGCCCACTTAAATTAGTTGGGTTTTCTCCCCCGCAAAAGGCGGGAGAGTAGACTAATTCAAGTGGGTTTTTTATTGGTGTAACTTAGATTAAGGAGGAGAAGATGACAAACGTGATTTGGATTGGAATAGCGATTGGAATCGGTCTGGTGGCGTTCGGTTTGGGCTGGGTAATCAGCCGCCGGGTAGGGGAGACCCGCTTAGCCAAAATAGAACAATGGGGTAAAAAAATCATCCAGGAAGCGGAAAAAGAGGCGGAAATAAAGAAAAAAGAAGCCATCTTGGAAGCCAAAGACGAGTGGTATAAAGCCAAGCTCAATTTTGAGCGTGAGATGCAGAATAAGAAGATGGAGATGCAGAAAATCGAAAAAAGATTACAGGAAAAGGAGCTGAATTTAGACCGTAAAGTAGATATCTTAAACAAAAAGGACCGGGAAATTTTAAACCGGGAGAAAGTGCTTTTGGCCAAAGAAAGGGCGGTCAAAACCAGGGAAGAGGATCTGGAAAGATTGATTGCAGACCAGAATCTGATGTTAGAGAAAATCGCCCAGATGACTCAAGAAGAGGCCAAAAGACAGCTGATTGAAAATTTAGAATCCCAAGCCCGGCAGGAAGCAGCTCAGCTAATTAAAGAGATTAAAGAGCAGGCCGAACAAAATGCGGACCGGGAAGCTAAAAATATCATAATTTCCGCTATTCAGAGATGCGCGGCTGAGCATACTGTGGAAACGACAGTTTCCGTAGTCACCCTACCCAATGATGAGATGAAAGGCAGAATCATCGGAAGAGAAGGAAGGAACATCCGCTCTTTTGAGACTTGTACCGGAGTTGACGTCATAGTGGATGATACCCCCGAAGCTGTGATTTTATCCGGTTTTGATCCTATTCGCCGAGAAATTGCTCGTATGGCCATGGAAAAACTGATTCTAGATGGAAGAATTCATCCGGCCCGAATCGAAGAAGTAGTAGCCAAAACCGAAAAAGAGATGGAAAATATAATCAAAGAATCCGGGGAACAGGCCTGTTTTGAAGTAGGGATTCACAACATGCACCCAGAGTTAATAAAGCTCTTAGGTAAACTGAATTACCGCACCAGCTACGGTCAAAATGTTTTACAGCATACCAAAGAAGTGGCTATATTAGCCGGTCTTCTGGCAGCCGAGTTAGGTTTAGACCCCAATATTGCCAAGAGGTCGGCTCTTTTACATGATGTGGGAAAAGCTTTAGACCGCAATACCGAAGGAACTCACATCCAGCTGGGAGCAGAAGTCGCCGGAAAATATGGAGAAGAACAACTTGTGGTAAATGCCATTGCTTCACACCATGGGGATGTCCCTTTTGAATCACCTTATCCTATCCTGATTCAGGCGGCCGATGCTATCTCCGGTTCTCGTCCGGGCGCCAGAAGAGAATCTCTGGAGAATTACATTAAAAGGTTAGAAAAATTAGAAGAGATAGCTTATTCTTTCAAAGGGGTCTCTAAATCTTATGCGATTCAGGCTGGCAGAGAAATCAGAGTGATTGTGGAGCATTCAGAAATAAATGATGAACAAGCCAAGGATTTGGCCGGTCAGGTCGCTCAAAAAATTCAAGCGGAAGTGGAATATCCGGGACAGATTAAGGTGACGGTTATCAGAGAGACCAGAGCCGTGGATTATGCCAAGTAGAATTTCAATAAGCGAGTAAGGATGTGGCTTTAACCAAAAAACTATTATTAACAGTATTGATTTTGAGTTGTTTCTGTTATGAACAGAGCAACTGTAAGGAAAAATCTATTTCTCAAAGCCAAAAGGCTGATTTAATCAAGGAAGCAGATGAAATTATTGCCAAAGCTGACAGTATATCGGGGACTAGAGCTTATCCATATTTGAGAATTTTTGCAGAAGTTGAGGATGAACCCACACAATATGTTGAAGTCAAGGACACAAATAATTGGCCTGAAAACACCATAACAGCAATAAATGTAATTTATGACGAGGATAAGAAACCGCTGGCATATATAGAGATTCCCATTAGTGAATCGGGTGATTGGTACAATGTCTACGGTAATTATTATAATCAGGAAGGGAAAATAACAGTATTTAAAAGATATTCTGGGTTTTTTAACAGTGAATGCGTGGATAGCGTGTTAAAAGAAAGAACTCTGATTTATTATGATGCTAAATTTAATAAAATTGACGAGAAATACGAGCTTTATGATCAATCAGATAATCCGGTAGATAGCACGGGCTGTGTGTTTTATTATAGATTCGATTATAAGATATATAAAACATTTTCAAAAACTCCCTTAGTAAAAAAGGGAATATTGAAGTAATCTGTATTTTGAATATAGTTTGATTAGGCGGGGAAGAGATCCCCGCCTACGACCTTGTAGGTTCTGGCGTTTTTGCTTATATTCGGTAGTAGTGATTTCGGGACAAAAGTCTCTTAGAATGGAGTTTAGTTGGTAATTTTATTCATCGCCGACATAATGGGAAAGCCGGGCCGCTATGCGGTGGCTACTCTGCTTGCCCCTTTGAAGAAAAAATATGCGGTTGATTTTGTCATAGCCAATGTAGAAAATGCCGCCGGCGGCTTTGGAGTCACTAAAGAAATAGCCCACAAGATTTTTCATTACGGAGTAGACTGCCAGACCAACGGCAATCACGTTTGGGACCGCAGAGAGCTTTTGGAGTTTATAGGGCAGACCCCCAATATGTTAAGACCGGCCAATTTCCCTCCGGGAACTCCCGGGTCAGGTTCGGGTCTCTTCAAAACCAAATCCGGAGTCAACATAGGCGTCATAAATCTGCAGGGGCGGATTTTTATGGCCCAGCTGGATTGCCCTTTCAGAGCCGCTGATAAAGAGATTGAAAAATTAAAATCTGAAACCAATGTAATCATCGTAGATTTCCACGCCGAAGCCACTTCAGAAAAACAGGCCCTGGGATGGTACTTGGACGGCAGAGTTTCAGCTGTATTAGGAACCCATACCCATGTCCAGACCGCGGATGAAACCATTTTACCTAACGGAACCGCTTATATCACAGATGCCGGCATGACCGGTCCGCATCATTCAGTAATCGGGATTAACAAAGAGGATGCCCTGGAAAGATTTGTCAAACAGCTTCCCCGCAGGTTTTCCGTAGCGGAAAAAGATATTAAATTGTGCGCTATACTTTTAGAAATTGATGAGAAGACCGGAGAGGCAAAAAAAATTGAAAGATTGAAACTCGATGTTCCCAAAGCTCAGACTGATGAAGTAAGAGAAGAAGCATACTTATCGGAGGAGGAAGAAAATAGCTAAGATAATCGATGGAAAAAAAATTGCTGAAGATATAAAGAATGAATTAAAATCAAGGGTCGAAGCTTTAAAACAACAAGGTGTCATTCCTTATTTAGTAGCTATCATAGTGGGTGATAATCCAGCTTCGGTAATTTACGTCCGCAACAAAGCCAAAGCCTGTAAAGATTTAGGTATAATTTCAGAGATAATCCAGCTTCCACAATCCACTACTGAAGAAGAACTGACCCTTAAAGTTTTAGCATTAAATCAAAAAAAAGAGGTCCATGGAATTTTGGTTCAGTCTCCGCTTCCTGGGCATATAGATCATTTCCGTATTTTTGCCACAGTGGATATAAACAAAGATGTGGATGGATTCCATCCTTACAACTTAGGTATGCTTTTTTCGGGAAGACCCCGTTTTATCCCCTGTACTCCTTTAGGAATTCAGGAGTTGCTCCTCCGTTCAGGAAATGATCCAGCCGGTAAACATGTGGTAATTTTAGGTCGGGGAAATATAGTGGGTAAACCTTTAGCGGCTCTATTGGTTCAAAAAGCTAAGGGAGCAGATGCCACAGTAACCCTTTGTCACCGAGGAACCAATAACCTGCCAGAAATCACTAAAACCGGAGATATATTAGTGGCAGCCATAGGCAATGCCAACTTTGTAGCCGCAGAGATGGTTAAACCCGGAGCAGCGGTGGTAGATGTGGGGGTTAACTCAGTCATCGACGTAGCTACTGGCAAAAAAAAGCTGGTGGGGGACGTAGAGTTTGATTCGGTCAGCAAAGTCGCCAGCGCTATTACTCCAGTGCCGGGCGGAGTTGGGCCCATGACTATAGCCTTGCTTTTGCATAACACCCTAAAGGCGGCTGAAATTCAAAACCGCATTAAAGATTGATTTTGTTTGAGAATTATTCCTCTTGAGTTTGAGCCTAAATTCAGGATAACTTTTCCAGATAAGATTTGACAGGAAGTTGTGGCTGACTTATATTTTAAAAAATCTAATGGTAATTGAAAATTTAGTGAAACAGATTAAAATATATACCGTCTCCGAAATCACCGATGAAATAAAATCTCTCTTAGAGCTTAATTTACCTACCCTCTGGATAGAGGGAGAGATTTCCAATTTTATCCATCATTCTTCGGGTCACCGCTACTTTACTTTAAAAGATGGAAATGCTCAAATCAAATCTGTTTTATGGAGGGATATCGGAGATTTCCTTAAGTTTGAAATAGAAGACGGGATGAAAGTGGTTGTTTACGGCAATATTTCAGTCTATGAGAAACAGGGGCAGTATCAATTGTATGTCGAAGATATTGTTCCGGCTGGATTGGGAAAATTTGAATTGGCGTTCAGGCAGCTCAAAGAAAGACTGTTTAAGGAAGGACTTTTTGAGGAGGAGCATAAAAAACCTATACCAGAATTTCCTCAAACTATAGGAATAGTAACTTCTTCCACAGGTGCCGCTATTCAAGACATAATTCGTATTCTCCATCGTAGAATGCCCTCTGTGGAAATAATTTTAAATCCAGTAAAAGTCCAGGGGGACGGCGCGGGCTGGGAGATTGCTCAAGCCATCACGGATTTCAATCAGTTTAAGAATGTGGACGTCCTAATCATAGGCAGAGGGGGTGGCTCTTTAGAAGATTTATGGGCTTTCAATGAAGAGATAGTGGCCAGAGCCATTTATGCCTCCGAAATACCGGTGGTATCCGCGGTAGGACATGAAATAGATTTCACCATTGCTGATTTGGCGGCTGATTTGAGAGCACCGACTCCGTCTGCAGCTGCTGAATTAGTGGTTAAAGATAAAAGAGAAGTTCTCTCCCAAATAAAAAATTTGACTCAAAGTTTAATAGAATACCAGCTGGCACAGATTGCAGACGCAAAAATTAGAGTGAAAACCGCAGCAGAAAGTTATGGTATGAAAAAGCTCTGGGATATGTTGACTCAAAAAGCCCAGAGGATTGATGAGCTGGTGAAAAATATGGGCTGGCTGGTAAATCAAAGCTTAAAAAATTCCAAGCAAAATTTAGCCAATGTGATGGGAAAGTTGAAGGCCTTGTCACCTTTGTCAATTTTGGAAAGGGGATATAGTGTCTGTTACAAACTGCCGGATTTAATATTAGTCAAAGACGTAAACAAATTAAAATTAGAAGATGCAGTTGAAGTTCGTCTGCATAAAGGAAAATTCAAAGGAAAAGTAGAAGAGATTGAGAAAAACTGGTAAATATGGCACAGAAAAGCAGCTTTGAAAAGGCCTTGAACCGTTTAGACGAAATTGTGAGTCAATTAGAATCGGGAGATTTGTCTTTAGACGAATCCTTAAAAATCTTTCAGGAAGGAATTGAGCTGTCCCGCTTTTGCACCAAAAAATTGAGCGAAGCGGAAAGCAAAGTCAAAAAATTAACCAAAACCAGTTCCGGGAAATTTAAATTAGAAGATTTAAAAATAGAAGAGAAGGAAGAATGAATTTAGAAAAATATTTAGATAGCAAAAGAAAAATTATTGAGAAAGCCTTGGGGAATTATCTGCAGGCCCCCAGCCAAAAACCTCAAGTATTATCCCGAGCTTTGCGTTATGCGGTTTTAGGAGGAGGGAAAAGATTACGACCCATTCTGGTAATAGCCGCTGCTGAACAGGTGAATGGCAATACACCTAAAGCCGTACCAGCTGCCTGCGCCATTGAGCTTTTACATGCCTTTTCTCTGATACATGACGACCTGCCCTGCATTGATAACGACGATTTAAGAAGAGGAAGGCCGACTTTACATAAAATTTATGGTGAGGGAATAGCCGTCTTGGCCGGAGATGCCTTGATGGCTTTGGCATTTGAACTTTTAGCCCAGACCGGAAATTTGCAAGTTCTATCTGAAGTCGCACAAGCCATCGGCAGACAAGGTATGATTGGCGGTCAGATCGCTGATTTAGAAGCGGAGGGAAAGAAAATAAAATTAAGCCAGCTGGAGTTTATTCACAAAAATAAAACCGCCGCCTTAATCAAGGCCTCCATCAGGGCGGGCGCCATTTTAGGCGGAGCAGATTCACAAAAACTAAAAATTCTTTCAAACTACGGAGAAAAAATAGGGCTGGCTTTTCAAATTATAGATGATATCTTAAATGTGGAAGGGCAAGAGGAAAAAATAGGGAAAAAAGTGGGGTCGGATAATTTAAAGAAAAAAGCCACTTACCCTAAAATTGTGGGACTTGTAAATTCTAAAATCATGGCCCAAAAATTAACCCGGGAAGCCAAAGCCAGTTTAAAAAATTTACCTAACGGAAAAATTTTACAAGAATTAGCAGATTATTTACTTTCCAGAATAAAATGAAAAAAATCGGTGTTATAGCCAATATCAAAAGACCTAGTGTAGTGGAGATGTTAGACAGGGTTTGTGGCTGGTGTGAAAAAAACCAAATCGAAATTACTTTCAGTCAAGAAGCAGCTGAATTTTTTAGCTCCCAATCCTCTAAAAAAATAAAAAATAAACCTATCCCCCAGGAAGACTTATGGAAGAACTCCGACTTGATCTTAGCCATGGGAGGGGATGGAACTATGTTGGTCACAGCCCGGGCCGTGGCTGAACATGGTACTCCCATTTTGGGCATCAATTTAGGGGGCTTGGGGTTTATGACTCAAGTCAAGACTGAAGATATGGAAAACTCTTTAGACAGAATAAAAAACAAAAATTACAAAATAGAAGAGCGCCTGGTTTTAAAAGCTTCTTTGGTTCGGAATATGCATTACTATGCCCTCAATGAAGTGGTAGTTGAGAAAGGGGAAATATCACGTTTAATTGATCTACATATTTCCACGGAAAAAGAATTTATTGGCTCTTTTTCTGCGGATGGATTGATTATTGCCACCCCGACTGGTTCTACAGCTTATTCCATGTCAGCCGGTGGTCCGATCGTCAACCCCAAAATGGAAGCTATAATTTTATCCCCTATCTGTCCTCAAAGCTTAGCCGTCAGACCCATTATTTTTCCAGCTGGGGAAGTAATAAAAGTTAAAGTTGAAACCCGGCCTGAGGAGGCTATTTTAAAAGTGGATGGGCAAATGACTTGTGCCATAAAATCTGGGGATGAAATTGTAATTCAAAAAGCAGATCATAAGGTCAACCTGATAACGTTTCCAGAAAGGTCGTTTTTTGAAATTCTAAGACAAAAATTGCATTGGGGGGTCAAACCCAAAGCTGGAAGCTAAAATTAAAAATGTTAAAAACTTTAAGGATTAAAGATTATGCCATTATTGAAAACCTAGAGATAGATTTTTCGCCGGGATTAAATATTTTAACTGGCTCCACCGGAACTGGGAAATCGATTTTGATTGGAGCTTTAAGTTTAGTATTAGGTGAAAAAGCTGATTCTGACTTGATTCGAACCGGTGCTTCCCAATCTATGGTAGAAGCTATTTTTGAAGTCAATAAAAAATCTCCACTATTCTTTTTTCTTCAAAATGAGTCTCTATTCTCTGAGGAGAATTCCTTAATTGTTCGCCGGGAAATTTCTCGCAAAGCTGGAAGCAAAAATTTTGTCAACGATAAAACTGTATCGTTGTCGACCTTAAAATCCGTAGGAGATTTTTTGGTCGATTTACATGGGCAGCACCAACATCAATCTCTTCTAGACCACAAAAAACATATTGATTTTCTGGATAATTTCGGGAATTATACGAATCTCTTAAATTCTGTTCGAAAGACTTGGCTTGATTTAAAAGGAAAAAATGAAGAATTAAAAAACTTAAAAGAACAAGAAAAAATTGCTCAAGACAAAAGGGAATTATATTCTTTCCAGCTGGCAGAAATTGAAAAAACAAATCTTCAAGTAGGTGAGGAAGCAAAGCTAGTTCAAGAAAAATCTGTGTTAGAAAATGTGGAGAAAATTTCTAAGTCGGTGGGAACAATTTTAGATAATCTGCAGGAATCAGAAGATTCAGTCTTGAGACGGTTGGCTATAGCCCAGAAAGAGCTAAATTCAGCCACAAGCTGGGATAAAAGCCTGAAAGAACAGCAGGAGCTTTTGGAGAACTCCTATATCCAAATTAAGGAACTTACCCGCCATTTTGATAATTACAAAGATAAATTGGAATATGACCCAGAAAAGTTAAATCAGATCAGAGAAAGAATGGACTTACTGATTAAGCTTAAAAAGAAATATGGCAAGAGTCCTGAAGAATTAATTGCTTATGCTGAAGAGATTAAGAAAAGTTTAAATTTGCTGGAGAATCGGTCAGAAGTTATGGAGAGATTAGAGAAGGAAATTACCAAAGCCAAGGAAGTTTTAAAGGAGAATTGTCTGAAGCTTTCCACCGCCAGAAAAAAGAAGGCTTTGGAGCTACAGAAAAGGATTAGTCAGGAACTGACTTTTTTGGGAATGGAGAAGACCAGATTCGAAATCCAGATGAATTATCAAGAAGATGAAAATGGATTGATCCAATTAGATAAGAAAAAGTATAAAGTGGACGAGAAAGGGTTGGACCAGATTGAATTTAGGATTTCTCCCAATATAGGGGAGGAACTGAAACCCTTAGCTAAAATTGCTTCGGGTGGTGAAATTTCACGTGTGATGTTGGCTTTGAAATCAGCTTTGGCAGAAGCTGACAATGTTTCCACTTTGATTTTTGATGAAATAGATTCCGGTATCGGGGGAGAAGTGGCGCATAAAGTGGGCAAGAAACTCAAAGAGTTATCCAAATCCCACCAGGTCTTGGCCATTACCCATTTGCAGCAGATCGCCTCCGTGGCTGACCAGCATTACCAAGTTTTCAAAGAGGTAAAAGGTGAGCGGACTTTAACTAAAATTAAAAAATTATCCAGAGAGGAGAGAGTGGCTGAAATTGCCCGGATGCTTTCCGGCAAGAAGGTAACACAATTAGCTGAAAAACAGGCCTCACAGCTTTTAGAAGAAGCTCTGGATTAAGTGAGTTTTTCAAGTCTCAAAATTTCCAGCAAAGAAATTTTTTACCTACCCAATGTTTTAACCTATTTGAGATTATTGTCGTTACCCTTGATTTACAACTTCTTAGTCAAAGAAAATCTCTTGGCGGTCGGTCTGCTCACTTTGTTGGGAATTTCCACAGATATATTCGATGGAATTTTAGCCAGAAAGTTTAATAAAGCCTCAAATTTGGGTAAAATATTGGACCCTCTGGTGGATAAAATTGCGATTGGAATTTTTGCCATATATGCGGTGATATATAAAGATTTCCCTTTCTGGGCTGCATGCTTTGTGATTTTAAAAGATCTCTTAATCCTAGTGGCTGGGCTGGTGGCGCTGAATAAATTTAAAGAATTCCCGGTTTCAAACCTGTGGGGGAAACTTACCGCTATGGCTTGGGCTTTGACTATTTTATCCTATATTTTGAACTTAAAATCAATAAAAGAGATCCTGTTGGTAGCTGGATTGACCCTGACTTTATTTTCCAGCATAAGTTATTTAAAGAAATTTCTTTTACAGCTTAAGATAAATAAACTCTGACAGCTAAAATTCAATTAATTGAAGGCTAAATCAATTTAGAAATAATATATCCCAATGATAGCAGCAAGCCAGAGGCTAAATGTACTTTAATAGTATTGGCATTGGCAGCCACTAATTGGTGGGGCTGATTAAAATAGATTTGAGCGGTTTTTATCGCCTTAAGAGTTAAAGGAAAGGTCAAAAAAGCCAGCAAAGTCCAGATCGGCAAACTTTTAATGAAGACACCTATTGCGACAGTGGGGTAACTGAGCAACATTAAAAAAATGTATCCTCTGACAGCTTTTTCTCTTCCCCAGCGCACAACCAGGTGATTCTTGCCGGTCTGCTTGTCTGCCGTATAATCGGGAAATTCGTTTATGTACAGCACGGCCATAATTAAGAGCGCTACAGGTACAGATGCCAAAAGGGCTTCCAGTGAGAATGCTTGGGTTTGAACAAAATAAGCCCCCTGAGTCATTAAGATTCCAAAATTCAAACCGACCAGGATTTCACCTATCCCTTTACTAACCAAAAAAATAGGTGGTGCGGTGTAAAAAAATCCAGAGAAAAGGCCAATAACACCAAACAAAAAAATCGGCCAACCAACTTTAATGGCCAAGTACAATCCAATCAAGCTACTGATAACAAAACAAACCAAGCCAAACGTCAAAATACTTTTGGCGCTTAAAATATGGTTTTGAATCACTCGGCTGCCGCCAGTAAATGGAGAAACAAATTCCAGGTTGGATTCATCACAGCCGGATTTGTGGTCGAAATAGTCATTGACCAAATTAGTGCCGGCGTGTAAAGAAAGTCCGGCTAATAGAGTCAAACCCAAGAGTACCACATCAAGATTTCCCGTATTTTCCCAGGAGATGGCGGTTCCCAAAACGATAGACACCAAGCTGGCGGTAAAAAAAGGGGCTCTTAAGGCTCTGATATACTTTCCCATTGCTCTCATGAATTTCTGATTTAAATAGCAATAAAAGATAAAGACTAAAGAATAAGTGTCAAGTCGGCGGGAATGTAAAGTTGATTTTCTAATAATTATTCTTATTTTATCGTAGATCATATAATGAGGTGATTTATGAAACTCAAACTACTGTTGATATTTTCCATAACTTTTGTCAGTGTTAATCCTTTATGGGGAAAAGCGGATAAAACCGGAGTTATAGAAAAAAATATTTTTACGGACAGCAAATATAATTATCAGTTCACCGTCCCAGATAACTGGAAAGCTAAGGCAGAAAAAGAACCCTCACCCATCAGGGCTATCTTGCAGAAAACCAAAATAGAACGATATGGAAGCGCTTCTTATAGCCAGACCCAGATATCTATTCCCAGCATGTTTGTCTGTGTGGAAACCATCTCTTTGGATGTGGATTCTTTCTGCAAGCTCATTTTAGAAAACCCCAAAAAGCTGCCCAACGCTGATATCTATTTATACAGGCTGGAATTCTTAACCAGTTCCGAGGTGGTTGACCGCGGAAAAATACAGGTGGACAGTATTACCGCCCAAAAAATCTATCTGAAGAAAAGATATTTTAAGCCGGTGCAGGATCCCCGGGCCGGCTACGGGGAGCCGGACAACACCACACTGGTGGAGGATTTCCTGTTGGGATTTTTGGTTGTGTTCAAAAAAGAAGATAAGGTGTATCTCATTCACTGTTCCTGTGACCGGGAGATTTTCAGAATAAACGAAGAGGATTGGAATCGGTTGTTTTCCAGCTGGAAATTTAACCGATCCAGCCAGTAAAATAACAAAGCTTAATTCTAGGCGCGGCGGTATCAATCAGAGCCTAAAATCGTCCGATCAACTCAGAATATAATTCTAATTTTTGTTTGACAACTTTTTTTGCTTATGCTAAATTGATTTTAAATCTCAAGGAGGGCTTATGTGGGTTTTAAGAGTTCTGGTTATAATGTTTTTAATTATCATCATTATAGGATTTTCCATTTACAATTCCGGTGAAAAAGTCAACATCAATCTCTTCGGTCATAAATACACGCAAGTTCCCATGATCGTGGTTTCTTACTGGGTTTTTGTGGTGGGAATGATAGTTTCCTTCATCCTGGGAATCACCTACTATTTAAAGATTCACGGAGAACTGTCCCAGCAAAAAAAAGAGACCAAAAGATTATTAGATGAGCTGAAATCCATTAGGAATATGACTCTGGAGGATGTGGAAGAAAGATAAGTTATGGAACCACTGAACGTAAACCAGGTCTTGTCATTAATTGCGGCAACTTTAATCTTGCTATTGATAATTTCATTTTTTTGGTCTAAAGCCCGGACCTCAAAAAAGAGAATTTCCCCGCAAAAATATATTGAAGCTCTTAAAGCCCTGGTAGCCGGAGACGATAATCTGGCTTTCGTAAAATTAAGAGAGGCGGTTTTAGAAGATACCGACAATATCGATGCCTATTTAAAATTAGGTGACCTGCTCAGAAAGAGAAACAAAGGGGACAAAGCCCTGGAGATTCACCGTCAGTTGAGCTTACGGCCCAATCTAGATTCGGTCACAAAATATGATATCCAAACCTCCTTGGCTCTGGATTATATAAGTTTAGGTCACGGCGATAAGGGGGTTTCTCTTTTAGAAGAACTTTTAAAAGAGGATAAAGGTAATCTGGGACTCAGTGAAAGATTGTTAGAGGAGTATGAAAAAAATAACGAGTGGGAAAAAGCCTTTGAAATCAAAAAACAGATTTTGAAACATAAACAAGAAAAAGATGACGGCGTATTGGCTTATTATAAAGTATTGGAAGGAAACCATAAAGCCGAACAGGGGGAATACCATCAAGCCCGGCTGGCTTTCAAAGAAGCCCTGCATTATGACGAAACCTGCGTGCCGGCGTATATTTATTTAGGGGATGCTTACTATTTAGACCGCAGGCTGGATGAGGCGGTTGATTTCTGGAAAAAATTAATTGCAGTCAAGCCTGATGCCGGCTATCTGGTTTTTGAAAGACTGGAGAAGACCTTATTTGAAAAGGGGAAATTTCAAGACATGGCTGAAATCTATCGCAATATATTAAAGGAAAATCCCAAAGATGTCAAAACAATGTACGCCTTAGCCAGCATTTATGAAAAGAAGGGGAATGTCAAGGCGGCTATCGAAGCCATGACAGACGTGCTGGAAATCGATGCAGATTTTTATCCGGCCATGAAAGATTTGATTAATCTTTACCGACATAACGGACAGACGGATAAAGCTCTGCGAATCAGCCAACAGGTGGTAGAATGTATACCAAGTAAATATGAGAATTATACTTGCAGCAACTGTAATTATTTATCCAGCGAGCCGGTTTGGCTCTGTCCCCAGTGCCGAAAAGTTAACAGCTTTAACATATAGCCATGCTTACCAGATATCTTAGATTGATTATTTGTGTCAGCTTAATCTTTTCTGCCCGCCAACTTTTCTCACAGACCAATTCGCCGGTTCAGCAGGCCCGAGCTTTAATGCTGCAGGGGAAAGTGGAAGAGGCTAGGCAGATTCTGCAGAAGTATTTAAAAGAGCATTCCAAAGATGTAGCCGGCCTCCTTTTAATGGGAAAGCTGGAAAAAGAGGGGGATATCTCCCTGGGATATTTCAAAGATGTGCAGAGAAGCTCGGATGTGGATAAAAGGTCACAGGAAGCAAATTTACAAATCGGTTATTACTATTATGTCAAAGGACAATATTTAACCGCTATTGAACTTTTGACTAATTTCAAAAAACAATTTACCTCCAGCGATTTCATGCCCCAGGTAATCTGGATTTTGGGTGAGTCGTATTTAGCCACCGAACAGACAGAAGAAGCTAAAGCCGAATTTCAGATCCTAACCGAAAATTATCCCTACACCTGGGCCAGCTGGGGTTATCTGGGATTAGGGGATGCGTTTTTTGCGTCCGGGGAGTATGAGAATGCCATAACTTTCTATCAGAAAGTGCTGGAAAATTACCCGGGCTCTGATGCCATCGGATTGACCTATGCCCAGGTCAGTTCCGCTTATTCTGAATTAGGAGATGAGACCAAAGCCAGTTTATATATAAATATGTATAAAGAAAAATTTCCGGCGGGGCTGCAATCTACAGCCATCTTGGAGCCGGTTACACCGGTTAAAAAAACCAGCTCAAAAATAAAATCTGGAGATGCCGAGAAATTTCTGAAAGTCAGCTATACGGTTCAATTGGGAGTTTTCAGTAACAGGGAATACGCCCAGAATTTAATGGCACAGGTAAAAGCCCTGGGACTCAAACCATATTTGACCAACAAAGTCATCAACGACAAAAAATATTATGTGGTTCAGACCGGTTCGTTCGATTCCCTGGAAGAGGCCCAGGACCGCAAAGAAGGCTTAGAGCAAGCCCTGAATCAATCCTTTCGGGTGGTCATCAGGTGATATGTTGGATCTAAACACCCCCTTGATGAAACAGTACCTTCAAATCAAAAAAGATTACCCGCATGAAATTCTGTTTTTCAGAATGGGGGATTTTTACGAAATGTTCGGTGAAGACGCCAAAGTCGCCTCCCAAATTTTGGGGATTGCTTTGACCTCTCGCAGTCATGGAAAAGCTGAGAGGGTCCCTTTGGCCGGAGTGCCTTATCATTCGGCGGAAAGGTATCTAGCCAAACTGATTCAAGCCGGCAAGAAAGTGGTGATCTGTGAACAGACCGAAGAGGCCTCGCCAGCCAAAAAACTAGTTAAGAGAGAAGTGGTTGAGATTATCACTCCCGGCACAGTTACTTTGGATCAGGTCATAGAAAATCAGAAAAATCACTATTTGGCCGGATTGATTGAAGATGAAAAAGAAATGGGCTTGGCTCTGGTGGATTTAACCACTGGAGAATTTAAAATTGACCAGAGCAAGAAAGATAAAATATTGGAAGAATTGGAAGTTTTAAATCCGGCTGAAATTTTAATTCCGGACGGTTGGTCTGAAGAAAAAGTTAAATATTTAAAAGCTTTTGCAGATGACTCACATTTTACAAAATTTGAAAGCTGGAAACATGACTATGATTCTGCTCATAAAAATTTAATTGAACAGCTGCAAGTTGCTTCTTTAGATGGTTTCGGCTGTCAAAACTTAAAATTGGGGATAGTGGCGGCCGGGGCGGTTTTAAGCTATCTCAAAGAGACCAAGAAAACTCTCCTTTCACACCTCAACAAAATTTCGGTCCTGCAAGATAAGGAGGAGATGTTTTTGGATGCCAATACGATTCGCAATTTGGAACTTTTTCCATCCAGCGCCAATACACCATCTATTTCATTATTCTTTATTCTGAACCAAACTAGAACTGCCATGGGTGGACGACTTTTAAAAAGCTGGCTGGGTAAACCTCTTTTAAGTTTGCCTAAAATTTTAGCCAGACAAAATGCCATTGCAGAATTAGTTATAAATTCTGAAGCAAAATCGGATTTACAAGAAAAACTTTCTTTTGTATCTGATTTGGAAAGATTGTCCGGTAAAATCGGTTACGGGAAAGCCACTCCCAAGGATTTATTGGGTTTGAAAGAATCCTTGAAAATTGTGCCTCTTATTCAAAAGCAGCTTACCGCTTTGAAAAGCCCGCTTCTGAAAAGCATCAAAGATAATTTCTCCAAGACTGACGATTTAGTCAATTTGATAGCAAATTCAATTTCCGACGAACCGCCTTTGGTTCTCAATGAAGGTGGAATCATAAAAAAGGGATTTGATGCGGAGCTGGATGAATTGAGAGAAATGGTTTCCAAAAATAAAGAGTGGATTTTGAATTTACAAAAAGCAGAAAGGGAGAAAACCGGTATCTCTTCTCTTAAAGTCGGCTACAATCAGGTTTTTGGCTATTACATTGAAGTTACCACGCTACATTTGTCGAAAGTTCCACAAAGTTATATCAGAAAACAGACCTTGACTAACGCTGAAAGATTTATTACTCCGGAGTTAAAAGAAAGAGAAGATTTAATTCTGAATGCCCAGGAAAAAATTAATCTGAAAGAATACGAGCTTTTTTTACAAATCCGGTCTCGGGTAGCAGAGAGAACCAAAGATATTCAAAAGACCGCGGAATTGTTGTCAACCATAGACGTTCTGACTGCCTTAGCTTCAGTTGCCACAGATTTCAGCTACGCCAGACCGGAAATTGACCAATCTAGTGAAGTTCTAATCGAAGAGGGAAGGCATCCGGTTTTGGAAAAAGTTCTGGATTCCGGAAGTTTTATTCCTAATGAAACCAGATTATCAGATTCAGAACTGATACATATAATCACCGGTCCGAATATGGCCGGAAAGTCCACTTATTTAAGGCAGGTGGGTTTGATTGTGCTCTTGGCTCAAATCGGTTCATTCGTACCGGCTGAAAAAGCCAAGATTGGAATTGTTGACCGCATCTTCACCAGGGTTGGAGCTATGGATAATATAACATTGGGGCAATCCACTTTTTTGGTGGAGATGAATGAAACCGCCAATATTTTGAATAATGCCACTTCCAAGAGTTTAATTTTGTTGGATGAAATAGGTCGGGGAACCTCCACTTTTGATGGTTTATCTATCGCTTGGGCTGTCACCGAACATATTCACAATCAAATCAAAGCCAAAACATTGTTTGCCACCCATTATCATGAATTGACAGAATTGGCAACATTTTTACCGCAGGTGAAAAATTACAATGTGGCGGTCAAAGAATCCAAAGGGGAGGTAATTTTCTTGAGAAAAATTGTTCCGGGTGGCTGCGATGACAGTTACGGAATTGAAGTAGCTAAATTGGCTGGAATTCCTAAGGAAGTTTTAGGAAGAGCTAAAGATATTTTGAGGCAATTAGAGGAAGGAGAGGTTACGGTTAAAAAAATTCCTATGACCAAAGTTGAGCGACTCAACTTGTCTCAAAAAACTTTATTTGAGGAACATGAAAGTCAAATTGAAAAGGAGTTAAAGAAATTGGAAGTTGAGAAAATGACCGCTATCGAGGCCTTGAATAAGCTGGCAGAGTGGAAAAGAAAGCTGGCGGATTGAGATGAACCAGATTAAAATTTTAACTGAGGAATTAATTAATAAAATTGCGGCCGGTGAAGTGGTGGAGCGTCCGGCCAGTGTGGTCAAAGAATTAATAGAAAATTCTGTGGATGCTGGAGCTACTCAAATTGAAATTGAGACAAGAGAAGGCGGGAAAAAACTGATTCGGGTGATGGATAACGGCCGGGGAATGGATTCTTCGGATGCCAAGTTGGCTTTTTCCAGGCATGCCACCAGTAAAATTTCTTCGGCAGAAGATTTGTTCAATATTTCCAGCTTGGGTTTCAGGGGAGAGGCACTGCCATCTATTGCTTCTGTATCAAGAGTCGAAATTATTACCAAAACGCAAGATTCCGCAAGTGGAACTAAGCTTAAAATTGAAACGGGTGAAATTAGAGAAGCAAAAGATACTCCAGCCAATGCGGGAACTATCGTTACTGTTTCTGACTTATTTTACAATACTCCAGCCAGAAGAAAATTTTTAAAATCTGAAGTTACAGAAAACAGGCATATTATGGACCTGGTTACTAATTTTGCTTTGGCTTATCCTTCAGTCTCGTTCAAATTAAGAATCGACAATCGGGAAATGTTAAATTTAAATTCTACATCCACTTTATCTCAAAGAGTGCGGGAGGTTGTGGGCAAAGAGACTTCCTTAAAAATGCTGGAGATTAAAAAAGAGCCCAATGAAGTTCAGGTGGGAGGATTTTTGGGTAAGCCGGAGGTTACCAAAGCTTCCCGGGGAGAGATTAGATTTTTTGTGAACGGCAGAATTATTTCCAACCGCAGTTTACTGCACGCTGTGCAATTGGGATACGGAGAATTATTGCCCAAAGGAAAACATCCTCTGATTTATCTTTTTCTGGAAGTCACTCCTCATTTAGTGGATGTCAACTTCCATCCCCAGAAATTAGAAGTCAGATTTGCTAATGAAAAACAGGTACATGATTTGGTTTATTTAGCCATCAAAAAAACCTTAAGCTCCACTCTGGTTATCCCGGTATACGAAGCAGTCGGCGAAAAAACCTTGCTCCCAACAATGGGCGGTGAGAGGCCCAGTTCAGTCAGAGAATCGTTAGCAAATTACTCAACTAAAAGCAGCACCGCAGAAGCCCAGCAGAAAACTATCTTGAAAGAAATATTTGACACCAAATTTGACCAGGAACGAACAGCAGCAGAAAAAACAGAGGATTATTATGGGATTACTAATTTCTGGCAATTAGCTAGTACTTATATTTTAGCAGCCGTCAAAGAAAGTTTAATCGTAATGGACCAGCATACTGCCCACGAAAGAATTTTGTATGAAGAAGCAACTAAAAATTTAACCAGCAAAAAACCAACGGTGCAACAACTGCTTTTTCCACAATCGTTAGAATTGACTCCCCTGGAGTTTTCCTTTTTCGATGAAAACTTAGCCGTCTGGGAAGAATTAGGTTTTGAAGTCAAGCCCTTAGGAGGAAAAACCGTCGTGGTCTCGGGAGTTCCTTCCGGTATCAGAAATAAAAATTCCGGAAACTTTTTCAAAGAGATATTGACTGACTTATCCGCCAATTACAAACCGGGAAATGACCGAATCAAAGCCATTACTTCTACCTTTGCCTGTAAAGCCGCAGTCAAAGCCGGAGACAAGCTTACCACTGAAGAGATGAACTCTTTATTTGACAGATTGTTCGCCACAGAAAATCCTTATGTCTGCCCGCATGGTCGTCCCACTTTAATCCGAATTCCCTTAGAGGAAATCAACCACAAGTTCGGTCGACCCTAGTTTCAATTACAAAACTTTTTACTCTCTCAAAATGCCAGCTTTATTTTCTTTGGACAAAAAAAGTATATGAAAAAAGTTTTAGCAATTATCGGTCCCACCGCCATAGGAAAGACCACAGTGGGAATAGAGCTAGCCCGAAAACTAAACGGTGAAATTGTCTCCTGCGATTCCAGGCAGATTTATAAATTAATGGATATAGGAACAGCCAAACCTACTAAAGAGGAGCAAGCACAGACAGTACATCACCTAATCGACATAGTATATCCGGATGAGAGGTTTTCAGCCGGGCTATATGAAAAAAGAACCACCGAAGTGATAAATGATATTTTTAATCGCCAAAAACTTCCGATAATAGTAGGGGGGTCCGGTTTATACCTAAGAGCCCTGGAATCTGGTCTTTTTCAGGGACCTCCGGCCGACGATAAATTGAGAGAAAGTTTACGAAAAGAAAAGGAGAGAAGAGGTTTGGAGAATTTATATCAGAAACTTAAAAAAGTGGATCCCAAAACCTCCCAGAAAATCTCCTCTACCGATGAAATCAGGATCATCCGGGGGCTGGAGGTTCATGGATTAACCGGAAAGCCGATTTCAGAATGGCAGGAAAAAGGACAATATACTGACAAGAATTTGAACTTTATCAAATTTGGCTTAAATTTAGAGCGTAAAGCACTGTATCATAGAATAAACCAGAGGGTAGATAAAATGATGGAATCCGGATTTTTAGAAGAAGTTAAGAACTTAATAACCAAGAACTACTCCTTTCAACTGCCGGCCTTGAGAACTTTCGGTTATCTGGATATGGAGGCCTATTTACAGGGTAAAATTAGCCTGGGTCGAGCTCTGGAGAAGTTCAAACAGGGGACCAGAAATTATGCCAAAAGGCAGTTGACCTGGTTCAGGTCGGATAGAAAGATTGAATGGATTGATATAGAACATGAAAATCCGGTTGAAACAATTTCAGCCAAATTCCAATATGCCAATTAGAATTTTCTTGACAAGATTGGAGTATTTACATATATATCAACGAATTAGGATAGAAACAAAGGTGCCCTTATGAAAAAAATGATAATAGGTTCAATTATATTAGCAGGCTTCTTTATTCTGGGGCTTACAGGTTGCTCCAAACCAATGGTTAGGCCGACCACATATAAGCCACCCACCACTGCTAAAACAGAAAAAGACAGTTCCAAAGCTACAGAAGCCGTTCAGGATGAGCTGGATAGCTCTGTGGTCTTAGAAAAAGAACCCCCCTCGGTGTTGGAAGAGGACTCAGTTTGGCTGCAGTTGAAACAAGCCCAGGGTTACTATGCCCAGGGTGTCATTTGTAACCGGAATAGAGAATGGAAAAAAGCTCAAGAAAACTTTGAAAAAGGGTTAGAAATACTGTCTAACTTAGATATAGATCCAGAGGAAGATGAAGAGTATGCTAAAGAATTTGACAGACTTATGGATGAAATAGAAGATGACTACAAAGAGACCCTGGAATCATTAGGAGAACTTTCCGATGAAAGCTCCATTTCCGCTTTTGTGCAGAGGTTTGAAGACTTAAAAAGCTACAAAAAAGAAAATGCCCAAGAGCCCACGCCGGAAGAATTACTAAATGCTGAAAAAACATCCGGTGCAGAATCAACCTACGAAATACCCATTGAATATAATCAGCGGGTGGCCAAAGCCATGTATTATTTACAAACCGTGGGTAGAAAGCCATTCGAAAAATATCTAAAGCGCTCCGGAAAATATATGGATTTGATGCGGGAAATCATCAAAAGCAAAAACCTGCCGGAGAATATAGTTTATTTACCCTTCATCGAATCCGGTTTCAGCGCCAAGGCCTATTCCTGGGCGCATGCGGTGGGGTTCTGGCAGTTCATCGCCGGCACCGGCAGAAATTACGGCTTGGACCGCAACTGGTGGATGGATGAAAGAAGGGATTTTGTAAAATCAACTCATGCCGCCTGTAATTACCTGGCCTTTTTGTATGACACTTTCAAAGACTGGAATTTGGCTTTAGCTGCTTATAATGCCGGTGAAGGGGGAATCGGTCGAGCTGTGGTCAGACAAAACAAAAAAGATTTCTGGGGATTGAAGCTAAAAAAACAGACCTACAACTATGTGCCTTTATTTATGGCATCTGTGGTGATTGCCAAAAACCCGGAGAAGTACGGCTTTTATGTAACTCCAGAGCCGCCTTTGGTATATGATGAAGTAGTGATTGACAAATGCTTAGACCTAAAATCAATAGCCAAAGTTTTAGATACCGATTTAGAAACTTTACGGGAGCTGAATCCGGAACTCCTAAGAGACATAACTCCTCCCCATGTTTACAACTATAATTTAAGAATACCCAAGAACAGCTCCGAAGTATTCTGGAGCTATTACAACCAACTCCCGGTGCAAAAGAAAACCTACTGGGTTACCCACAAAGTCCAAAGAGGCGAGACCCTCTCACGGATTGCTTACAAATACGGAGTTTCTAGGTCGACTTTAGCTAAAACCAACAATTTAACGACCAAAGCCAAATTAAGGCGGGGACAGCCCATAAAAATACCCGTGGTTGTGAGTCAAAAATATGCGGCCAGCGAGGTGGTAAAGAAAAATTCTTCTCCCAAAATTGCCTCGACGGTCAAGCCTCAAGCCATGGCGCAACAAAAATTAATCAGGTATAGAGTAAAATCGGGGGACAGCCTGTTTGAATTAGCTCAAAGATTCAATACCACCCCCTCACAGATCAGGAAATTAAACGGTATGGACAAAAGGGAGTATTTAATCCAGGGCAGCATCATCAAAATGCCCCTTAAAACTAGTCTGGCTCAAAATGATGATAATTTTATTGACAAAGCCACCCATAAAGTGCTAATTTATATAGTTAAATCGGGGGACACCTTATGGGAGATTGCTCAGGCCTTTAAAACTAGTTTACAGTCCATAAAAAACTGGAATAATCTGATGAACCCCCGAAAGCTAAAACCAGGACAAAGACTTAAAATCTACGTGCCAGTCGGTTAAATGAAAAGAAAAGACGCGGTCTTGGCTGTTATCATTGGAGCGAGTTTGATTTTTTTCATAGGAGTCATATTCTTGGCTTTTCTGGGAATCTTTTCAGGGGAACAGGGGGCATCCCTTGATTTTGGAGATAAAATTGCCATCATTGATGTGCATGGAGTAATCTCCAGTTCCAGCAACGTGATTCGCCAACTGAAAAAATTCGGGGAGGATTCCTCCATACCGGCCTTGGTAATTCATATCGACTCACCCGGCGGAGGAGTAGCTGCTTCGCAGGAAATTTACGCCGAGATAAACAAAGTCCGGAAAAAAGGTAAGATCATAGTGGCCTCCATGAGTAGCTTAGGTGCTTCAGGCGGCTATTATATCGCTTGCGCCGCAGACACCATTGTTGCCAACCCCGGAACTATTACCGGCTCTATCGGAGTAATTTTCGAGGTTCCCATAATTGAGGAGCTTCTTAAAAAGATGGGAATTAAATTCGAAGTGATCAAAAGCGGAGAAATGAAGGATGTAGGGAGTTTTGCGCGCTCTATGACCCCCAAAGAAAGAGAGTATTTACAGCAAGTCATTAACGACACTTATGAACAGTTTGTAGAAGTGGTTACCAAAGAACGGAAACTACCCAGAGCCGAGGTGGTCAAACTTGCCGATGGACGGGTTTTTACCGGACGCCAGGCCCAAAAGTTAAAGCTGATCGATGAATTAGGAGACTTGGAAGACGCCATTGAAATAGCAGCCAAGATGGCGGGCATCAAGGGAAAACCCCGCACCATAAAAGAAAGAGTGCGCAGAACGACTTTCTGGGATGTGCTCTCCGAGAGCATAAACAAAGTGGACGAATTGAGCAAAGCCGAAAATTTTGCACCCAAGCTGCAGTATTTATATAAGATTAAATAAAATATTTGATTATCCCAAAAAAGATTTTATCTTATTAACTTAACATTAAGCACAAGGAGGGTTTTTTATGACCAAAGCTGATTTGGTGGAGATGGTGGCCAGCAAAACCGGGCTGACCAGGTCGGACGTGGCCGCTGTGGTCGACGAATTCTTAGAGGCAGTCAAAAAAACATTAGAAAACGGCAACAACATTGAAATCAGAGGTTTCGGAACCTTCAAGATTAAAGCCCGTAAAGCCCGCAAAGCCAGAAATCCCCGCACCGGAGAAGAAGTGCCGGTGCCGGACCGGAAAGTTCCGGTTTTTAAACCTTCCAATGAATTCAAGAGTTTGATTATAAAGCAAAACTGAAGGTTTTAAGATATGGTAAACCAGCCCAACCATTAACTCGACATAAAGGAGGTGAAAAATGCCCTCAGGGAAAAAGAGAAAAAGAAAGAAAATTAAAACTCATAAGCGCAGGAAAATGAGAAGAAGGTTACGACATAAGAAGAAAAATAGATGAAGCGGATTTTGGTGATATCTGATACCCATGTGCCGGAAAGGGCTCAGAAATTACCACCCCAGTTTGTAAATCAGATTAGATCAGAAGAAATCATAGTGCATGCCGGAGATTTTACCAATCTGGAAGTTTTACAGGAGCTTCAGAAATTGGGGAAAGTTTACGCGGTGTGGGGGAATATGGATGAGGGAAGGGTCAAGAAAGTTTTACCAGAGAAGGAAATTTTAGAAATAGAAGGGAAAAAAATCGGGATTTATCACGGCTATGGCGCTCCGGATAATCTGGAGAAGAAGGTTTACGATAAATTTGACCAAAATCTGGACGTTATCGTGTTCGGTCACTCCCACACCCCTTATAACCAGAAGCTCGAAAACTGCCTGATGTTTAATCCGGGCAGCTTATCCGGCAATAAAAACACCGGTTGGCCCAGTTACGGTATCCTCAATATCGACCAGAGTGAAATCTGGGGAGAAATAGTGGAAATAAAGAATTAATTTTTATAAGATTCTGTCGAAAATATAGATATTGGCTATTGACTTTAAATAAATAATGATTATAATTAGGCATTCAGATTTAAGAAATAAGCTTATAATTAATGAATTGTAGACGAACTTCCGTGTTAATTATTAGAGAGTCAGATAAGTGAGTTTTACAGGAACCACTTGAGCTTTCAAGCCCAAAGCTTCTAAGCAAAGTGGTTTTTTACTTTTAACGTTTAACCTAGTGAAAGGTGGTGACTGTTTTGCCTCAAGGTAAAGTGAAATGGTTTGATGAAGCCAAAGGATATGGTTTCATCGTGCCCAATGAGGGTGGTAAGGAGGTTTTTGTCCATTATTCCTCGATTCAGGGTAATGGCTTCAAAACCTTAAAGGAAGGAGACACGGTCTCTTATGAGCTGACCGAGGGTCCCAAAGGTCCTCAAGCTACTCAAGTGACCAAAGCCTAAGAAAACTGAAAATAAAGCAGTTTTAGCCCCGAGCAAGTCGGGGCTTTTTGTTTGGTAAGTCAAATAATTCCCTCTCCTTGTAGGGGAGGGAAGGGAGGGGTTCATAGCGGTTCGATTTATCGGACAAAGAATGATGCGCAGGATGAATCCTGCCGCTACCAAGTAAATCTACCCCCGGGGAGGTTCGAACTCCCAACCTTCAGCTCCGGAGGCTGCTGCTCTATCCAATTGAGCTACGGGGGCGAAAATTTAAATCAAGAGAATATACGGAATTCTACCATTTCAAACAAGATTAAATTTTGGGTACGTTATGTAGAAAGGATTAGGGAGTAAGGATTGGGATTAAAAGATTTATTCCCTCTCCTGTAAGGGGAGGGACAGGGAGGGGTTAGTCTGCAATATAAAATATATTTGGCAAAAAAAACGCCCTATATGAAATAGGGCGCTACAAAGAGATGCTAAAATAAAAATCCCCTACATTAAATAGGGGTTGTTATCCGCCGATGCGGAACATTCCGGTACCGCACTTGGGACAGGTACCTTTCATGGCTTTTCTTTTATTCTTCATGGTGATGGCCTTGGGGTTTTTCATTTCTCGTTTGGCTTTGCACTTGACGCAATAGGCTTTGACTGCTGCTGGCATTTTGCCTCCTTTATCTCGAGCTAAAGTCGAGAGATTTAGGTTGAGTTTACCGAAACATTTTTTGTTTTAGGTTTTCGAACCATAAAATTTTGCTTGAATATAGGGTAGAGGGGTGGGTTTGTCAACTAAAAAGTTGTTGACAAGCCAAAGATTTTTAGCTAATTAATTTTTACATAAAAAGTTAGTAATCTAAAACAATATGAAAATCAAAGGCAAGACAGCAATTGTTAGTGGTGCTTCAAGGGGTGTCGGTAAAGCTGTAGCCCTCAAGCTGGCTAAATATGGCGTTAATTTGGCGCTGGTTGCCAGGGAGCGTGATAAGTTAGAAGAAGTGGCTGGTCAAGCGGAAAAATTAGGATCGAAAGTATTAGTTGTTGTATGTGACGTGACAGATTCTAACCAAGTAAAATCCGCAGTACAAACCGTTATTCAAGCATTGGGGCCGGTTCATATTTTAGTGAATTCGGCTGGCTTTGGGGTGTGGAAGCCGTTTTCGGAAATCAGTGACCAGGAGCATCAAAAAATGATGCAGACCAACTATTGGGGTACTTATAACTTTATCAGGGCTATCTTACCGAGTATGCTGGCTAATAAGCAGGGTCACATTGTCAATATCTCTTCCGGCACCGGCAAGTTCGCTTTATCGGTAACAAGCGGGTACAGCGCCTCCAAGTTTGCTGTTAGCGGTCTTTCGGAAGCGTTATATCGGGAGCTGCGATTTACCGGGGTCAAAGTTTCATGTCTTCATCCGGGTTCGATTAAGACTGAATTTTGGAATGAACAAAATACACCCCAGAAATATCTCCCTGCCACTATTCGTTTATCCCCTAAAATTTCTCCGGAGAAAGTGGCTCGGGCGGTCTGCTACTGTTTGTGGTTGGGTTTTCCGGCCTACACCTTTCCGATATTCGTTGCCATTTTAGCGAAGTTAAACGCACTCTGGCTTCGTTTAGGGGATATAATTATGTGGAGGTGGTTTTATCTTGCTTTAGCTATTCTGATTTTGCTTTTGATTCTGAAGAGAGTTTTGTAGCGGGCGGATATAAAATCCGCCCCTACGCGGGAGAGGAAAACGGGCGGAGATGAACTCCGCCCCTACGGGGATAGGCAAGAAATCGCGTAGGGGTGGAGCTTGTCTCCACCCCTATGAAAGGACGGGCGAAGGTAAACTTCGCCCCTACGCGGGCATACAAACATTAATCAGATGTATCGACGAAGAAATTCCCTAAGATTAAAAGAGTTTGATTACAAAAAAGAAGGTCCTTATTTTGTAACCATAAGTTGTCGGGAGAAAGAGTCATTTTTTGAGAATAAACCGTTAAAGCAAATTTTGGTTACAAACATTGAAAAGCTGGAGAATCGCTTCTCAATAACCGTAAATGCCTACGTTGTTATGCCAAATCATGTTCATCTGATAGTTACTTTACCGGAAAACGACTCTTTTAGTTTGTCCAAAATAATTCAAGTTTTCAAATCTTTGGTAACATATGATGCCAGATTGAGGGGAAATAAAAAAAGAATTTGGCAAAGGGGATTTTATGAGCATGTTATTAGAAATGAAAAGGATTTTTTGGAGAAGATGAAGTACATTTTGAATAATCCTTTGGCGTTGGAAATTAAGAAACGGGCGGATATAAAATCCGCCCTTACGCGGAGGTAGAAGCAAGGAAAGGGTATCGCGTAGGGGAGGAGCTTGTCTCCTCCCTTGAAGCGGGCGAAGATAAACTTCGCCCCTACGCGGAGTGGTAAATAGTGATTGACAGGGGGAGGATTTTTGGGTAGATTGGATTTGTCCCTACGGCACCCTCCGTCTTTGACTTCGGGTATCCCGCAGGGGGATAATGTAAACCTGTTAAAAAGGGGAGTTAAAAAATTGAAAAAATCTGCTATGGGATTGGTTGTTATTCTTATTTTTCTTTTGGCTTCGTTTCAGATTGCTTTTTCTCAAAATCCAGATTCGATACCGTTTGCACCAGCGGTAGACTATGCCGTAGGGAATAATCCAGATGATAATCCGGATTGTATTTTTGTTTCAGATTTAGACGGAGATGGAGATATAGATTTAGCGGTAGCAATGTCTTGGAACGATAGCATTTCGATTTTAATGAACAACGGCGATGGTACCTTTGCTACCCAAATAAGCTATCCGGCAGGAAGTTATCCCAGAGAAGTCTTTGGATCTGATTTTGATAGTGACGGAGATACAGATCTGGCAATAGCGAATTGGTATGGTAATAGTGTTTCAATTTTAAAGAACAATGGAGATGGTACATTTTACGCAAAAGTAGATTACGATGCTGGAGTTGCCCCCGTATCAGTTTTTGCTTCCGACCTAGACTTTGACGGGAACCAAGATTTTGTAGTTTCAAAACAGTCAGAAGTCGGAGTTTTTATGAATAAAGGGGATGCAACTTTTGAGCCAAGAGTTGAATACCCCGCAGGAGGCGTTTCTGTTTATATTTCAGATTTGGACGGGGATGGAGATAGCGATTTGGCAGTTAGCAGCACAGGAAGCGACGAGATTTCAATCTTGAGAAACAATGGGGATGGAACTTTCTTTCCGAAAGTGAATTACCTTACAGGTCATGTCCCAACTTCTATTTTCGTTTGCGATATTGACGGAGATACGGACCAAGATATTATAGTGCCAAATTTTAGCGCTAGCACCATTTCAGTGTTAAAAAATAATGGTGATGGAACTTTTGCTACAAAAGTCGACTACCCCACAGAGTATTCCGCAGTCAAAATTATTGCTATAGACTTAGACCTGGATGGAGACCAGGATATAATAGTATCGCATGAAAACAATCCGATTATCTCGATCTTCAAGAATAATGGTGATGGGACCTTTCCTTCGAGATTGAACTATTCCGTTGGAGCAGGAGGTGTTACCCACTGGGTTGTCGCTGCTGATTTGGATGGAGACGGTGATTATGACCTTGCTGCTGCAAATTATTATAACAGCACCGTGTCTGTATTAATGAATTTATCTCCGGTCTGCCCTTTGGGATATTCGACTATTCAGTCGTTATCTTCTAAGAATATTAATGAAAATGAATCCCTAACTTTCAAAGTGTCTGTGGTCAAGGGATGTACGCAAATTCCTGTTCTCTCTGCCCTCAACCTCCCTCCCAACTCCTCCTTCTTCGACTCCGGCAACGGCTCCGGCGTTTTCACCTTCACCCCCTCCTACACCCAAAGCGGGACATATTATGTCACTTTTACCGCCTGCGACACAGTCGCCTGCGACAGCGAAACCGTCCAAATCACCGTCAACTGCGGCACAACCAAAAGAGGCGACCCCAACGGAAACGGGCAAATCACTTTGCCCGACGTGGTCTATTTAGTCAACTATGTCTTCAAAGGAGGACCAGCACCAGTCCCGGAAAAATGCGACGGAGATGCCAATAATGATAATCAAGTCGGTCTCATTGATATCATCTATTTAGCCAATTACATCTTCAAAGACAGCCCCCCGCCACAGCCAGCCACCTGCTGTTTGTAACGTCTGTCATCCTGAACCCTTCGCTTTGCTCAGGATAAACTCCGTGAAGAATCTCGTAGTTAAAAGCGAGATTCTTCGCTTCGCTCAGAATGACAGAGAGAGATGAGATTCTTCGTCCCGATAAATCGGGACTCAGAATGACAAATGAGAACTGACCTCTCCCTATTTATGGTGAGCTTGCCGAACCGACCTCTCCTCAAAGGAGAGGGAACCAATTCCCTCCCCTCTAAGGGGAGGGCGAGGGTGGGGTCAGTCTTCCATATGTCACAATTTTTATTGACGTTCAAGTTTTTTTCATTAAATTATAAATTCTATGAAATGGTCTGAAATATATATACCAACTTTAAGAGAAGACCCGGCTGAAGCTGAAATAGACAGCCACAAGCTTTTAGTCCGGGCTGGCTATATCCGCAAGCTGGCTGCCGGAATATATAACTATCTTCCCCTGATGCAAAGAGTTCTGCTCAAAATCACCAACATCGTCAGAGAAGAGATGAACAACGCCGGAGCACAGGAAATTTTGATGCCGGTCTTGCATCCGGCCGAACTCTGGCAGGCCTCCGGACGCTGGGAGATTATGGGGAAAGAGCAGATGCGGATGAAAGACCGCAACCAGAGAGACTTGGTCTTAGGCGGAACCCACGAAGAAGTAATCACCACATTTCTCAAAGGGGAAATCCGCTCCTACCGTCAACTCCCTCTAAACCTGTACCAAATCCAGGTAAAATTCCGGGACGAAATCCGGCCCAGATTCGGTCTCCTGCGCGCCAGAGAATTTTATATGAAAGATGCCTACTCTTTTGATACCGACGAAGAGAGTTTCAAAATCTCCTATCAGAAAATGCTGAACGCCTACAAAAGAGTTTTTGACCGTTGCGGTTTAGATACCAAAATGGTGGAATCAGACACCGGCGCCATGGGTGGAAAAGCGGCTCACGAATTTATCGTTTTAGTGGACACCGCCTCCGGCGAATCGGTGGTTTTTTCCTGCGACAGCTGCAGCTATGCCGCCACAGTGGAAAAAGCAATTTCTCTGGAAGAGAAAATATCCGATGACCATGAAAAAGAAAAACCTCTGAACAAGGTCTCCACTCCCAATTTAAAAACCGTGGTGGAAATCACCAACTTTTTGAATGTCTCTCCCAAAAAATTAGTCAAAACTTTGCTCTACAAAGCAGATAACCAGATAATCGCGGCTTTAATCCGGGGAGACCAGGAATTAAACGAGGTCAAATTGAAAAACTTAATCGGGGCTAAGAATTTGGAAATGGCGGATGCCGCGACAGTAGAAAAAATAACCGGCGCCAAAGTCGGCTTTTCCGGTCCGATCGGTTTGAAAAACCTAAAAATAATCGCCGATTTACAGATTGCCAAGCTGAAAAATGCTGTCACCGGCGCCAATGAGAATGATTTTCACCTGACCGATGTCAATTTCAAGCGGGATTTCAAAGCCGATCAGATAGCCGATATCCGCAACGTGGTCTCCGGCGAAACCTGTCCTCACTGCAAAAAAGGGAAACTGACCTCCTCTTACGGGATTGAAGTCGGCAACACATTTATGTTAGGAACCAAATACAGCGAATCCTTAGGAGCCAAATTTTTAGATAGAGACGGGAATGAAAAACCTTTTGTGATGGGTTCCTACGGCATCGGAATAACCCGGACTGCCCAAGCCGCGGTAGAAAAATTCAACGATGATAAGGGAATAATCTGGCCCAATGTCATAACCCCTTTTTCAATTGTTATAACTCCCACGGACTGGAATAATGATAAAATAAAAAGTAAAGCTCTGGAGATTTACGAGCATTTGATAGAACGAAATGTAGCTACCCTTCTGGATGACCGGGATGAAAGACCGGGAGTTAAATTCAATGACGCTGATTTGATAGGCATTCCTTTAAGAGTTACCCTGGGACCAAAAAATTTAGAAAAAAACCAGGTCGAAATCCAGATCCGAAAAACCAAAGAAACCATCCACGTTCCCCCGGCTGAAGCTGTCTCCAAATGCCTGCAGTTGCTGGAGAACTTGTAAGGCTATAATCCATTGAGATACAAATAATTATCCGGGTATGTGCGTAGTATTATGTTAACCTGAAAATTCTTATTGCTTTTTACGGGCTGGCTATTTATATTGAAAGGTTCAAGAGTGGGCGTTTTCCCACTCTTTTAAGTATTAAAGCAAAATGTTAAAATTAAAGGAACAGATAGCAGAAGGGGTTGGACCCCTGATAAAAGAAGCTGGTTATGAACTGGTGGAGGTTGAAATCAAAGGAGGAGGGCATAGCTCCATAGTGAGAATTTTTATCGATAAAGAAAAAGGGGTATCGGTGGAAGATTGCGCCTCAATCAGCAAAAAAGTTTCGGATTACTTGGACACTGAAGACCTGATACAGTCCCGCTACACCCTGGAAGTTTCCTCGCCCGGTTTGGACCGCCCCCTGACCAGAGCCAATGATTTTAACCGGAAAAAAGGAGAAACAATCAAATTGTTTACCAGAGACCCCCAGGATAAAAGAAACGGTTTGCGGGGTAAGATAGCAGATTACAAAGAAGACAGCTTATATTTAGAAACCGAATCCGAAACCATTTCCATACCGGCAGAAATGATCTTAAAAGCGCAGTTGTTATTTTAGGAGTATAAAAATGAATTATGATATTTTAGAAGCCCTAGGGCAGATAACCAAAGACAAAAATTTAGACCTCAATTACGTGATTGAGACTTTAGAGTCCGGGTTACTGCAAGCCGCCAAAAAGAAATTGGGTGGAGCCGAGAATGTGGCGGTTAAATTAGACCGCAAGACCGGTGAGATTAAGATGTTTTTGATTAAGAAAGTAGTCAAAAAAGTTGAAGATCCGAAGATTGAAATTTCTCGGGATGAGGCTCAGGAGATAGCAGAGGAAGCCGAAATAGGAGGGGAAGTCCAAATTCCTCTGCATTTCGAAGATTTCGGCCGGAATGCCATTGCCATGGCCAAGCAGATTTTAATCCAGAGAATTCAGGAAGCGGCCCGGGACAAAGTTTTCGAAGAATATAAAGACCGGGTGGGAGAAATTGTTTCCGGAGCCGTGCAGCAGGTAGATAAAGGGAATATAATCGTAAATTTAGGGAAAGCCGAAGGATTTATGCCGGCCAAAGAACAGATACCCAATGAAAAATTCAGACAGGGAAATCGGATTCGGGCTTATATTCTGACCGTGGAAAAATCCAGCAAGGGACCTCAAATAATTCTATCCAGAACCCATCCCGCATTTTTGAGAAGATTATTTGAGCTGGAAGTGCCTGAAATTTTCGAAAAAATAATCGAAATAAAAGGGGTAGCCCGTGAGCCGGGTGAAAGAGCCAAAGTGGCCGTCACTTCGGTAGATTCCAGAATAGATCCGGTGGGTGCCTGTGTGGGAATACGGGGCAGCCGAGTTCAGGGAATAGTCAGAGAATTAAATAACGAAAGAATCGATGTCATCCAGTGGTCTGCCGACCCGGAAACTTTTGTCAGCCAGTCACTGGCTCCGGCTAAAATCATTCACATCGACACCAACTCTCAAGACAAAACCATGGATGTCGTGGTGGGGGATGACAAGTTATCCTTAGCTATTGGCAAAGCCGGTCAAAATGCCCGCTTAGCCAGCAAACTAACCGGTTGGAAAATCAATATTCTGAGTGAAACCGATTATAAGCAAAATAAGAAGAAAAAACAAGAAGAAGAAGAGACAGCCGTCTCCGAATTGAGCCAGCTCTCCGGAGTGGGAGAAAAATTAGCCGAAAAGATTAAGGAAGCGGGTTATAATAGTTTAGCTGACTTAGCCGAAACTACGGTAGAAGATTTAACCCAAATCGAAGGTATCGGAGAGAAGAAAGCCGCCAAGCTAATTGAGCAAGCCAAAGCGTCACAAGAAGAAGCACAAACAGCTAAAAAAGTAGAGGAAGAATAAATTGCCTAACAAAAGACTTCATCAAATAGCCAAAGAATACAATATCTCTTCAGAGGCCCTTTGTCGGTTTTAAGGGAGATGGGCTTTAGCATCAAGAGCCATATGAGCATAGCCGATGACAAGATGCTAAAAGCCATCGCGGAAAAATTCCGGGTGGAAAAGGAAGATATTAAAAAAGAGATTGCCCTCAAAAAGAAAAAACAGGAGGAGAGGTCCCAAAGAGAAAAGGCCAAAGCCGAAGAGATAGAAAAGGAAAAAGCCAAGGAAAGCGAAAAAGAAAAACCGCCCGGGGCTGGCGAAATTGTGGAAGTTTTAGATTTAGAAGAAGTGAAGGAGAAAGAGGCGCTCAAGGATTTAAAGCTTAAGAAAAAAGAGCATATTTTAAAAGGGGAAAGAAAATTAGCTGATTTTAAAAAGAGAAAAAATAAACCGGAAAAAGATAAAACATATGACGTCAAAGAAATCGAAGACAGTGTCAAAAAAACCTTGTCTTTGCTGGATACTCTAAAGACGGGTAAAAAGTATAAGAAAAAAGAAAAAGAGGAGGCTACAGAAGAAGTTGACAGCAAAACCATCAAAGTCAGTGAATTCATCTCTGTGGCAGAATTGGCCAGTCTGATGAATTTAAAGCCGGCCCAGGTCATCTCCAAATGCTTAGAACTGGGATTAATGGCTTCCATAAACCAGAGATTGGATATGGATACCATTGAAACCATAGCCCTGGAGTGCGGCTACACCGTAGAGAAAGAAACCGAAGTCGGAGTTGTTGATGAAGAGCAAGAAGAAGCCGGAGAGCAGGTTCCCCGTCCGCCGGTGGTCACCATTATGGGGCATGTGGACCACGGAAAAACTTCTCTTTTAGATTACATTCGTAAAAGCAATATCATAGCCGGCGAAGCCGGAGGGATTACCCAGCATATCGGAGCTTATGCAGTTGAACTCCCCAAGGGGAAAATTACGTTCTTAGATACGCCCGGCCATGAAGCTTTTACCGCCATGAGAGCCAGAGGAGTACAGGCCACGGACATTGTGGTCTTAGTAATAGCCGCAGACGACGGAGTAAAACCGCAGACCATAGAAGCCATTGACCATGCCAAAGCCGGCGGCGTTCCCATTATCGTAGCCATAAATAAAATCGATTTACCGGGGGCCAACCCGGATTCTATCAGGCAACAACTTTCCAAGTATAATCTGATGTCGGAAGAGTGGGGAGGGAAGACTATTTTTGTGGAAGTCTCCGCCAAGAAGGGAACCGAAATTGAGCGTTTATTAGAGATGATTTTGTTACAAACAGAAATGTTAGAATTAAAAGCCAATGCCAACTGCAAAGCCACAGGGGTGGTCATAGAATCCAGACTGGACCGGGGGAAAGGCCCTCTGGCCACAGTTTTAATTCAAAAAGGAACGCTTAGAAACGGAGACCCCATTGTAGCTGGGATTTATTCCGGCAAAGTCAGGGCCCTTTTGGATGAGAGAGGGCATTTATTAAGAGGGGTAGGTCCGGCAACCCCAGCCCAGGTTTTAGGGTTAGCCGGTGTTCCTCAAGCCGGTGACACTTTCTTTGTGGCCAAATCCGAGCAGGAAGCCCGTGAAATTTCTGCCAAGAGAGCCCGGCTAAAACGGGAACAACAGTTACGCCAGATAAAACATGTCACCCTGGATGAAGTTTATGAAAGAATAAAAGAAGGTCAGATTAAAGAATTGAAATTAGTCATCAAAGGAGATGTGGACGGTTCAGTGGAAGTTTTAAGCGATACCTTAGAAAAAATCTCCAATTCAGAAGTCAAAGTAAATATGATTCACAAAGGAGTAGGGGCTATAAACGAAAGTGACGTGCTTTTGGCGGCCGCCTCGGATGCTATTATAATCGGCTTCCACATCCAGCCCAATTTGGGAGCCAGGGAGCTGGCCCAGCAGAATAAAGTGGACCTGCGGGTTTATCAAACTATTTATGAAGTGGAAAATGATATCAAAAAAGCCCTGGAGGGTCTATTGGAGCCGGAGATCATTGAAAAGATAACCGGCACGGTCGAAGTTCGTGAACTTTTCAGAGTTCCCAAGGTCGGGGTTGTGGCCGGCAGTTTCGTTCAATCCGGTGTGATAAAAAAAGGGGATAGAGTCAGAATTATAAGAGACGGAACGGTTGCCTACGAAGGAACCATAGGCTCACTGCGAAGATTCAATGACGATGTCAAAGAGGTGGAAAACGGCTTAGAATGTGGAATCAGAATCGAAAATTACAATGATGTCAAAGTCGGCGATATTATAGAAGCTTTTCAGGTTACCAAGTTAGCTAGAAAATTAGAGAAGGTTTAAGAGGTCTTAAGAATTATTGATGGCAAGATGATAATAGGCAGCTGTAGTATAGAGTTGCATTTGCCGGAATCGGAATCTCTAAAGGATAAAAGACAAATCATAAAAAGTGTCAAAGACAGAATCAGAAATAAGTTCAATGTTTCAATCGCCGAAGTGGATGGAAATGATTTATGGCAAAGGGCAGTCTTAGCGGCCTGCGTGGTGGCCAACGATAAAAAATTTGCCAATCAGGTTTTAGCCCAAGTGGTAGAGCAGGTCAAAAGAGAAAGAAGCGTGGTTTTGTTAGATTATCATTTAGAGATTTACTGATGGTAAAGGAAACAGTGATGCAATATTCCAGGGCACTGAGAGTGCAGGACTTGTTAAAAAAAGAGATTTCTCAAATAATTCTGGAGATGTTAAAGGACCCGCAGATTGGGTTTGTGACCATTACGGCGGTAGAAGTCTCGGCAGATTTAAAAATCGCCAAAGTTTTTTATTCGGTTCTGGGGACTCCCCAAGAAAAACAGAACACGGCTTCGGCTCTGAACCGGGCCCGGGGTTTTGTCCAAGCCGAAATCAATCGTAGGGTGAGGATGAAAAAGACCCCCCAAATTAACTTTGAATTCGACCACTCCCTGGAATACGGAGACCGGATAGACAAGATAATTGAACAGTTGCATCAGGAAGAAAAAGATAAAAGTGAAGAAGACGCTTAATCAGATATTAAAATTAATCAAAAAAAGTAAAGCCATACTGATTACTTCCCACATGGATCCGGACGGGGACTCCATTGGCTCCCAGCTGGCCTGGGGTTCCTTTTTAAAGCGCTTCAAAAAGCAGTTCAAAATCATCAATCAGGGTCAGATTCCGGAGAAATATCAGTTTCTGGACCCGCAAAACTTAATTGAAAATATTGATTCTAAAAATTATAAAGATTTCAGACCGGATGCGGTTTTTATTTTCGAATGCTCTTATTTAGACCGGATCGGGAGAGTTCAAAAATTAATTTCTCCCAAAACTCCCATAATTAATATAGACCACCATCAGGATAACCAGAAATTCGGAACTATTAATATTCTGGATAAAAAAGCCAGTGCCGTGGCGGAAACAATCTTTGACCTGTTAAAACTGGCTAAATTTAAAATCACCCCCCAGACAGCTAACTGGCTTTATGCCGCCATTTTGACCGATACCGGCAGATTTCGATTCTCTTCGACCACCAGCAAATGTTTGAGAGTTTGCGCTGAGCTAATCGATTCAGGAGCTGACCCGAAACTTTTGACAGATAAGATTTACTATAGTGTTAACCTTTCTGATTTAAGGTTTCTGGGTTATGTATTGTCCCAGATGGAGATTGAGGAAGACGGAAAAATTTCCAGTATCGCCCTCAAAAAGGAAATTCTGGACCGGTATCAAATCAACACTGAAAATACCGAGGGGGTAGTGGATTATTCATTGCTTTTAAAGGGGGTAAAAGTTGGAATTTTGTTTAAAGAAATTGCTCCGGACAGGACCAAAGTGAGCTTACGCTCTCAGAACAACATCGATATCAGCAGAATAGCCAAGGCTTTTGGAGGGGGAGGACACAAAAACGCAGCCGGATGTTTATTGAGAGTTAACATGCAGGAAGCCAAGGAAATCGTCTTAAAGGAGATTAAAAAATGGATTTAGCATATCTCAATTACGTTCGATATGAAGGCGGGCTGGTAATCAATAAACCAACCGGAATTACTTCACACGACACTTTAGATGAATTGCGTGACTTGCTACCAAATATAAGCATAGGGCATACGGGAACTTTGGACCCTCAAGCTAGTGGAGTTTTATTTGCCCTCTTAGGAAAAGCCACCAAAATTGCCAATTTTATTGAGAACTGGGATAAAGAGTATTCAGCCAAAATTAAATTAGGGGTAAAGACAGATACTTACGATATGGAGGGAAGAATCTTAGAGGTGGTGGACGAGTTTCAGGTAAGCGAATCTGAAATAAAAGAGAGCGTAGGAAGTTTGATTGGAGAAATATCTCAAATCCCACCGGTATATTCGGCCATAAAATATAAAGGGAAGAAGCTTTATGAATATGCCCGAGCCGGTGTGGAAATAAAACCTGAGAGAAGAAAAGTTACCATAAAAAATTTGGAAATTGTCAATATTAATTTACCTTATGTAGAGCTAAAAATTAATTGTTCCAAGGGGACCTATATCAGGTCCATAGCCAACGACTTAGGTGAAAAGTTGGGCTGTGGGGCAGTTTTGGCGGCTTTAATCAGAAACAAAGTGGGCCCTTATACTTTAGAGCAAGCCGTAACCTTAGAAAAAGTCGCAGAAATTTGTAACGAAAATAAAATTTCAGATTATATTATTCCAATTTCTGTAATCTTAAAAGATTTACCAAAGATTGTGGTTGAAGAAGGTTGTGAAGAAAGAATAAAGAATGGAATGGAACTGAAAAGAGAAAATCTGGCTTCAGCTGATAGCTGTGAATCCGGGGAAACAGTTAAAGTAATAAATGCAAACGGAGAAGTTTTGGCTGTGGGAAAGTTTTTGGTTTCCTCTGCGGAACTGGAAAAAAATAAGGCTGGAAAAATTTTCCAATACTTGAGGGTGTTAATCTAATATGCACATCTGTTTTGATATAAGAAAGGTCCAGCTGGACCATTTGGACAGACCAGTGGTAACTTTGGGAACGTTTGACGGAGTGCATGTTGGTCACCAGATCCTAATAAAGAGAGTAGTCCAAAAAGCGCAGGAATTAAAAAAGAAATCAGTGGTGGTTACTTATGAACCCCATCCCCAGACGGTGGTTTCTCCTCTAAACGCACCGCTACTTTTAACTGCATTGGAGGAAAAGGTCCCTTTACTCGAACAGTTAGGAATTGATGAGTTGTTGATAATAAATTTTGACCAGGAGCTTTCCAATTTTACGACTCAAGAATTTATCGAAGAAATTTTGGTGAAAAAATTGAACCCGGCCCATTTAATAGTGGGATATAATCATGCTTTCGGAAAAAACCGGGAAGGGAAGGTTGAAAATCTCAGAGACGCCGGTAGCATTTACAATTTTGGCTTTGAGATGGTGGACCCGGTAGATACAAATGACAATGTCATCAGCAGCAGCAAAATCAGAAAAGAATTAACTTTAGGAAATTTTAGGGCAGCTAAAAAAATGTTGGGACATAGCTATCCAATTTTTGGAACAGTTATTTTCGGCTCCGGTTTGGGAGCAACTTTAGGATATCCCACCGCTAATTTATCTGTGGCAAGCAATAAACTTTTACCCAAATCCGGAGTATATAGTGGTAAGGTTCAGATAGAGAGCAAGACCCACTTCGGGATGGCCTATATTGGCCAGCGACCGACTTTGAATCAAAAAGAAATTGTCATTGAAGCCCATATATTTAATTTTGAGGGGAACCTGTATGACCGAAAAATTGCCCTATATTTGGATGAATATATCAGAGAAGACCAAAAATTCAGTTCGGTACAAGATTTGAAACTTCAAATGCAGAAAGATGAAGTTTTGGTCAAACAATATTATCAACTAAACTAGGAGGAAGTGTGCCGTTAGCCAAAGAGAAAAAAACCGCTATCGTCAAAGAATTCCAGCAGCATCCCCAAGACCGGGGCTCGGAAGAAATCCAGATTGCCCTTTTGACCCAGAGAATAAACGAGCTGACCGAGCATCTGAAAACTCATACCAAGGATTTTCATTCCCGGCTGGGTCTGCTCAAAATGGTGAGTCAGAGGAAGAGGCTGTTAGCCTATTTAAGAAGAAAAAATCCGGGCAACTACAAAAAGATATTAGAAAAATTAAGTTTACGAAAATAAAAAGGAGTGTGGATGGTTTATAAAGTGGAGTTGGAAGTGGGGGGAAGAACCCTCACTATTGAAACCGGTAAAGTAGCCAAACAAGCCGACGGAGCGGTGACAGTCCGCTACGGCGATACCATGATTTTAGCCACGGCCGTGGCTGCCCCGGAGGTTCGGGAAGAGCAGGACTTTTTCCCGCTGACAGTTGACTACCGGGAGAAAGCTTATGCGGCCGGAAAAATTCCCGGCGGATTTTTTAAAAGAGAAGGAAGACCTTCGGAAAAAGAAACCTTGACCTCCCGTCTGATTGACAGACCCTTAAGACCTTTGTTCCCGGAGGAATTTTTAAACGAAGTCCAGATTTTAGTCAGTGTCTTATCCAGTGACCAGGAAAATGACGGAGATGTTTTAGGAATAATAGGCGCCTCAGCCGCTCTGGCCATTTCCAAAATCCCTCTGTCGGAGCCGATTGGGGGAGTCAGAATCGGAAGAGTCAATCAAGAGTGGGTCATAAACCCCACCCACAGCCAATTAGAGGAAAGTGACTTGAACCTAATTGCGGCCGGAACCAATGAAAATATCATTATGGTGGAGGGGGGGTGCTCTGAAATTTCCGAACCGGAATTATTGCAGGCCTTGGAGCTGGCTCACCAGGAGATTAAGCGAATCATCGAAAAAATTAACGAATTGGCCGGTATGTGCGGAATACCCAAGATGGAGGTCAAAAAACAGGAAACCAATCCGGACCTGGAAAAAGAAGTGAGGCAATTAGCCAAAAGCCAAATCGACCAGGCTAACCGGGTTCATGAGAAATCAGCCCGGCAGGAAGCCCTGGATAAAATTAAGGAAAAAGTTCTGGAAGCCCTGAAAGAAAAATATCCGGAAAGTGATAATGCCGTAGTAAACAATCTATATCAGCTGGAAAAAGAATCGGTTCGCAAGATGATACTGGAAGAAAATTTACGCACGGATGGAAGAAAAGCGGATGTAATCAGGCCGATTACCTGTGAAATCGGGGTCTTGCCCCGAACACACGGGTCGGCCCTTTTCACCAGAGGTCAGACCCAGAGTTTAGTGGCCACTACCCTGGGAACTAAGATAGATGAGCAAAGAATAGAAGACCTCTTAGGGGAATCCACCAAAAGCTACATGCTGCATTACAACTTTCCACCATTCAGTGTCGGTGAAGTCAGACCAACCCGGGGTCCCGGAAGAAGGGAAATAGGGCACGGTGCTCTGGCTGAAAGAGCCATTGAACCTGTCATCCCCAAAGATGAGCTCTTTCCTTATACCATCAGAATCGTGGCTGATATTCTGGAATCCAACGGTTCCTCTTCAATGGCGACTGTCTGCGGCGGTTCCTTGGCTCTGATGGATGCCGGAGTACCCATTAAAACTTCGGTAGCCGGGATTGCCATGGGGTTGGTCAAAGGTGACAAAAAGAGCGTGGTCCTGACAGATATTTCCGGGATTGAAGACCATTTAGGTGATATGGATTTCAAAGTAAGCGGAACCAGAACAGGAATAACCGCTTTCCAGATGGATGTCAAGGTAGAGGGAATCGGCTTGGACATCTTAAAGCAAGCCTTAGAGCAGGCCCGGGTGGCCCGGCTGGAAGTTCTGAATACCATGGATAAAACCATCTCTGCTCCCCGGCCGGAGCTTTCGGTTTACGCTCCCCGCATAACCAGCATTAAGATTAAACCGGAAAAGATAGGAGAGGTAATCGGAACCGGCGGAAAGATAATCCGGGCTATAATCGAACAATCCGGTGCCAAAATTGATATTGAGGATGATGGGATGGTTTATATTGCCGCCACCAATCCGGAATCAGCCGAAAAAGCAAAACAGATGATTATGAAAATATTGGAAGAGCCGGAAATGGGAAAAGTCTATATGGGAAAAGTAAAGAAGGTGACCACCTTTGGAGCTTTTGTAGAGATACTTCCCGGACAGGAGGGACTGGTACATATTTCGGAACTGGAGTTCAGGAGGGTTCATAAAGTTGAGGATGTGGTCAATGTGGGGGATGAAATTCAGGTAAAAGTAATCGGGATTGAGCCGGATGGAAAAATAAGATTATCCCGCAAAGCCACTTTGACCGATGCTTATTCCAAAAGATGACACAGTCGGTTTATCAGAAGACAGTCTTAGATAACGGAATTCGGGTGATAAGCGAGAAGGTGAACTCAGTCCGCTCTATCTCCATAGGAATCTGGGTGGATGTCGGCTCCCGGGATGAAGCTCCGCCGGAAAGCGGAGTTTCTCATTTTCTGGAGCATATGGTTTTCAAGGGGACCAGGAAAAGAACCGCCAAGGAAATTGCCCAGGCCCTGGAGTCGGTGGGCGGCATCTTGAACGCTTTCACCACCCGAGAACAGACCTGTTATTACGCGCATATTTTAGACGAACATCTGCCCATTGCCGTGGATGTCCTGTCTGACATTCTGAAAGATTCACTGTTGGACCCGCAGGAACTGGAAAAAGAGAAGAAAGTCATCATCGAAGAGATCAAAGACATAGAAGATAACCCCGGCGATTTAATTCATGATTTGTATGCCACCGCCTTATGGCCGGATCACCCTTTGGGAAGACCGGTAATCGGAACTCGGGAGACAGTCTCCAGCTTAAAGCGGAATAATTTGACCGGTTATATGCAGAAGAACTATTCCAGCAAGAAAGTGGTGGTGGCTGCTTCCGGCAACGTCAACCATCAAGAACTGGTAAAATTAATCGAGCAAAGTTTAAGTTTTGATTCCGGCAACGGCTTGGAAGCTAATTCTGGAGAAGTGCCGGTAAAATCCAATTTGAAAATTGTGACCCGGGAAACGGCTCAGAGTCATATCTGTCTGGGTGTAACCAGTTTTCCCTACAGGCATCCCAGCCGCCAGGCTCTGTTTGTTTTGAATACTATCTTAGGGGGAGGAATGAGTTCCCGTCTGTTTCAAACCGTACGAGAGAATTCCGGACTGGCGTACTCCATTTATTCATTTCTGGATTTTTTTGAGGATGCCGGAACTTTCGGGGTTTATCTGGGCACCAACTCGGAGCAGGTTCAAAAAGCGCTGGAGCTGGTTTTGCAGGAAATCAAAAATATGAAAAAGGAAGAGCTATCTTCCCAGGAGCTGTACTTCGCCAAATCTCAAATCAAAGGAAATCTGGTAATCGGGATGGAATCAACTTCCAACCGCATGACCCGCTTAGCCAGAAACGAGCTTTTTTTGAATGAATATCTGCCCATTGAAAAAACCATAGCTGAAATCGAAAAAGTAAAAGAAAAAGAAATCCACGAAATCGCCAACCGGCTTTTTACTCCGGAGAGACTCTGTCTGGCTTTAATCGGTCCCAATCATGCGGACCTTGCCCAAAAAATCGACTGGGAAATTCTAAACTAAATTAAGACCAATCTATTGCAGATTTTAACTTACCACAAAATCGGACCTAAATTTGATTTGGGGATTACTCATCAATCCCAAAATCAACTTTTCGCTCAACTGAAAAATTTGAAGGAAGAGGGATTTGGTACGGTCAGTCTGGAGAAAGCCGGTAACCCTCAGGAAAATTCATCCCCGAAAAGTTTCGCTATAACGTTTGACGACGGCTATGAAAATATTTATACCTGTGCTTTTCCGGTTTTGCAGGAGTTGGGATTTACTGCTACAGTTTTTATGGTAACGGGATTTGCAGGTAAGTATAATTCCTGGGATTTTAATTTCGGCAGAAAGGGGTTTAGACATTTGAGCTGGGAGCAGATTAGAGAAATGGCAAAATACGGGATAAGCTTTGGTTCTCACACTGTCAGCCATCCGGATTTGACTAAATTGGACAGAAAATATGTGGAATATGAGTTGCGAGATTCCAAGCAAGCTTTGGAACAGAAACTAGGTCGGGAAGTAAAATATCTGTCTTATCCTTTCGGAAAGTACAATTCTATGATTACAGAAGAAACCAAAACAGTTGGATATCAAAACGCCTTTACCCTTTATCCCAATGGTTCAGCAAGAAATTTTGACCCTTACGCTATAAAGAGAATCGGGATTTACCGGTTCGACACACCTTTGAGCTTGAAAATTAAATTAGAAGGTGGGTTTTGGTATGGTTTGGAAAATTTGAAGGGGACTTTGATAAATCGATTGTCTTATGGAACATCTATTGTCAAAGCTAAACCCAAGTATAATGTTTTGAACTAAGAATTATGAGTAATCTTACTCACTGTAAAATTGGAGAAATCGGAAAATTCGCCGGCCAAGAAGTTTTAATCAGAGGCTGGTTGTATAACAAACGCTCCAGCGGGAAAATTCATTTTCTTTTGGTCAGAGATGGCTCCGAAATACTGCAAGCGGTGATGACCAAGGATTCCGTACCGGAAAAAACTTTCAAAGCTTTTGACTTGCTGACCCAGGAATCTTCCCTGATGGTTTCCGGCAAAGTCCGGGAAGATAAAAGAGCTCCGGGAGGATATGAACTGGAAATTAATGAAATCGAAATTATCCAGTTTGCCAAAGATTATCCCATAACTCCCAAAGAGCATGGGGTGGCTTTTTTAATGGAGAACCGGCACCTCTGGCTCCGCTCCTCTCGACAAATAGCAATCTTAAGCATCCGAAATGAAATAATTTTTTCCATCCGAAAATTTTTCTACGACAAAAAATTTGTCCTTATCGACACCCCGATTTTGACCAGTGCCATTGGTGAGACTGGCACGACTTTATTTGAAACTCAATATTTCGACTTGGGTAAAGCTTATTTGGCTCAAACTGGACAATTGTATGTGGAAGCGGCTTGTATGGCTTTCGGCAACGTCTACTGCTTCGGTCCCACTTTCCGAGCTGAAAAATCCAAAACCAGAAGACATCTGACGGAGTTCTGGATGGTAGAGGCAGAAGAGGCCTTTTACGACAACAACGACAATATGAATTTACAGGAGGAACTGATAGAATATATTGTCTCCTGGGTTCTGGAAAAATGTCAGAAAGAGTTGGAGGTAATCGAAAGAGACACTACTTTTTTAAAGAAAGTCAAAAGACCTTTTCCCAGAATCAGCTATGAAGAGGCTGTAAAGCTTCTCCAATCCAAAGGGGCTAAAATTAAGTTCGGAGAAGATGTCGGCGGAGACGAAGAAACGATTCTGGCCAATTCATACGATAAACCTTTCTGTGTTTATAATTACCCCAAAAAAATAAAAGCTTTTTATATGAAGCCCCATCCGGAAAGAGAAGATTTGGTTTTGAACAATGATATGTTAGCCCCGGAAGGATACGGTGAAATAATCGGGGGTTCACAGAGAAATGATGATTATGACTCTTTGGTGGCCAGAATCAAAGAAGAAAAACTTCCCTTAGAGGCCTACGAATGGTATCTGGATTTAAGAAAATACGGCTCGGTGCCGCACTCCGGGTTCGGCTTGGGTCTGGAAAGAACGGTTACCTGGATTTGCGGTTTGCCTCATGTGAGGGAATCGATTCCGTTCCCCAGAATGCTCTATCGCCTGTACCCTTGAGCCAGGCTTGAACCCAAAACCGAACCTTCTTTTGATTTTGGTAGCCGCAACCTTTAGGTTGCGTATCCGGTTGTCAAGTTAATTAAGATACGCAGACGTGAAGTCTGCGGCTACCCCTTAAAGTCTCAGCTGTAGAAATTTTGGTTCTCAAACTTGCTTGATTAAGGAGTTTTGATTATTTTTTAAAACAAAAAACTAAATGGATACTGAGCAAAACCAAGAATTCGTTTTTACTCACAGAGATTACCATTCCCACGAGGGGGTTTTCTTCGGGCATGATGAAACCACCGGCTTTAAAGGAATTATTGCCATCCACAGCCGCAAAAGGGGACCGGCTTTAGGGGGGATGAGGATGAGTTTGTATCCGGATGAACCTGCGGCTTTGTCCGATGTTCTGCGACTCTCGGAAGGTATGACTTATAAGGCTGCGGCGGCGGAACTGAAATTGGGCGGCGGGAAGATGGTAGTTCTAGCCGACCCCAAAAAAGAGAAGACCAAAGATTTGCTTCTGTCGGCCGGAAGATTTGTGCAACTTCTTAGCGGCGCTTATATCACAGCCGAAGATTCCGGAACCAATTTGGAAGATATGCTGGTCATAAATCAAGCGACTGAATATGTAGTAGGAATCAAAAGTGGGGACCCTTCTCGTTTAACCGCTTACGGTACTTACCTAGGAATTAAAGCTTGTGTGGAATTCAAATTAGGGAAAAAAGAACTCAGGGGATTGAAAGTAGCCATTCAGGGTATAGGAAATGTGGGGTCTAAGTTGGCTGAATATTTATATCAAGACGGTTGTCAATTGACAGTTACCGATACCGGAGAAGAGAAAGTAAAAAGATTATCCGAAAATAATATCAAATTTAATTTTGTTAAACCGGAAGAGATTTTTTCCCAAACGGTGGATATTGTTTCACCCAATGCCAGAGGGGCAGTTTTGAACGAAAATACCGTTCCCCAGCTGAAATGTACCATCGTTGCCGGAGCCGCCAATAATCAGCTAGCAGAAGAGAAAATAGGGAGCCGGCTGTTTGAAAAAGATATTTTGTATGCCCCGGATTATATCATCAATGCCGGCGGTCTGCTAAACGTCTATATGGAGGTGGAAAATCCTGATAAATATGATGACAAAGTGGCTCACCGCAGATGCGAGCCGATTTATCAGCGTCTGAGAAATATTTTTACCGAAAGCCAAAAAAGAAAAATTCCTACCCATAAAATCGCTATGGAAATGGCTTTGAGAAATTTGAAATAAACTCCTTAGTTTTATTCACTGTCAAAGAATATGCCCTATAATTTCAAAGAAATTGAAGCTAAATGGCTGAAAATCTGGGAAGAAACCGGGCTTTATAAAACCAAAGAAAATCTCCAGAAAAAATTTTACTGCCTGGAGATGTTGCCCTATCCATCCGGAGATATTCATATGGGGCATTTCCGCAATTACACTATCGGAGATGTGGTCTCCCGCTACAAGATGATGCAGGGGTTTGACCTGCTGCATCCCCTGGGGTGGGATGCTTTCGGTCTGCCGGCTGAAGAAGCGGCTATTAAGCACAAACTAAATCCCAAAGACTGGACCCTGAATAATATTTCAGTCTCCAGAGCTACGCTGAAAAAAATCGGAATCAGCTATGACTGGGATAAGGAAATTATCACCTGTCAGCCGGATTATTATAAATGGAATCAGTGGATTTTCATCAAATTTTTTGAAAAGGGCTTAGCTTATCGTGCCAAAGCTTTGGTCAACTGGTGCCCAAAGGATAAAACTGTTTTAGCTAATGAACAGGTAGAAGCAGGAAAATGTTGGAGATGTGGAACTGAAGTAACTAAAAAAGAATTAGAGCAGTGGTTTTTTAGAATTACAGCTTATGCTGAGAGGTTGTTAGCCGATCTGGACAAATTAAATGGCTGGCCTGAAAATGTGAAAACTATGCAAAGAAACTGGATTGGAAAATCAGAAGGGGTAGAGATTAATTTTACTCTTGAGAAGACAGGGGAGAAGCTGTCGGTTTTTACCACTAGGCCGGATACTATTTATGGAGTGACTTTTATGTCAATGGCTCCTGAGCATTCTTTACTTAAAAGTATGGAAATGGAGCCAAAATATAAAAAAGAAGTTGAAAGCTATATCGGAAAATCGGTTTTAAAATCAGATATTGAGAGAACAGCCACAATAGGGGAGAAGGATGGAGTCTTTACTGGGAGATATGCTATAAACCCTCTCTCTGGTGAAAAAGTGGCTCTCTGGGTGGCAGATTATGTCTTGGCTACTTATGGAACTGGAATTGTAATGGGGGTGCCGGCGCATGACCAGAGAGATTTTCTGTTTGCTAAAAAATATAATCTCCCTATCAAAATTGTAATACAACCTCAGGGTCAAAAGTTAAATGAAAAGGAAATGAGCGAGGCCTACGAAGATGAAGGAACCATGGTGAATTCCGGTGAATTCGGCGGTTTATCGTCGAGTGAAGGAATAAAAAAAGTCATTGACTTTGTGGAAAAGAAAAAATTGGGGCAAAAAAAAGTCAATTATAAATTGAGAGACTGGCTGATTTCTCGCCAAAGATATTGGGGGACACCGATTCCAATGATTGATTGTCCTAAATGCGGAATTGTACCAGTTCCTGAAAAAGATCTACCAGTAATTTTACCTGAAGGGGATATTGATTACATTCCCAAAGGACGCTCACCTCTAGAAGATGTGAAGGAATTTATTGAAACAAATTGTCCCAAATGTAAGAGAAAAGCCAAAAGAGACCCGGATACCATGGATACTTTTGTGGATTCCTCCTGGTATCATATTCGCTACATCGACAATAAAAATTCAAAAGAAATCTTTGACAAAAAAAAAGTGGCTTGCTGGATGCCGATTGATCTGTATATAGGTGGAATTACGCATGCCACAGGACATCTTTTGTATTTTAGATTTTTTACCAAGTTTTTGCACGATATGGGATATTTGAAAGTTGATGAACCAGTTACTAAGCTCTTTAATCATGGGATGGTTCTGGATGCACAGGGTGAAGTGATGTCCAAGTCTAAAGGAAATGTGGTTTCGCCGATAGATGTGATAAATAAGGTTGGCGTGGATACAGCCCGTCTGGCAATGCTTTTTGCCGCTCCTTCTGATAAAGAAATGCTCTGGACTGAAGATGGATTAACCGGAACTGAAAGATTTCTTAACCGGGTATATCGAATAGGTGAAAGTCTAGATAAATCTGTTGTCGACTTAAAGAACAAGTTTGATATAACAACTTTAAGTGACAGTGAAGCAGTGACTTACCGTAAATTGAATCAGACTATCAAAAAAGTGACTGAAGATATAGAAGCTTTGCAGTTTAATACCGCTATAGCGGCTATGATGGAGTTTATTAACGTTTTAGATGGTCTGGACCGAAATTCTCCGGTTTATACCTATTCCGCGGTTAATCTAGCGCTTATATTAGCCCCATTTGCTCCTTTTATGGCTGAGAAGCTATCAGAGAAGTGGGGATTGTCAAAGGGGTCTGTATTTAAAGCCCAATGGCCTTCTTATGACCCGGATGCCCTAAAGGAAGAGGAGATTACCTACGTGGTGCAGGTCAATGGCAGATTGAGGGCTACGTTAGAAGCTCCGGTCGGTTTACAGGATGAAGAGCTTACAAGGCTGGCGTTAGGGTCAGATAAGGTCAAAACTTACCTTAAAGACAAAGAAATCGTCAAGACCATAGTAGTCCCTAACAAGCTGGTTAATATCGTAGTCAAATAGGGAAGGAAGCCCCCCAGAATAAACGCAGCTACCAATACATATCTAAGACTAAGGGTTGCGATACCGTAGTTTACATAATATATATTATAGGACGTAGGGATGCTCTTAAAATTGACGCCGGTTGGGGGGTTATGATTTGCTTCTAAAAGTTCTCTCCCTCAAGTTGCTCTAATTGGAAATTAATATAATATGTTATAAATATAAAAGAGAAAGATCTCAAGTCGAAATCTTTCTCTTAAGTTTAGATTAGGTTTTATCTTAATCTTAATCTTCCTCTTGATTTTTACCTTGCTTTTTAGGCCAGGGCCCGGGATTACCGGAAGGTCCGGTGTTGCTACCCGGATTGCCGGAAGACTGACTGGTTAAAGTACCAGTCAACACTATTCTGTATTCACCAGTATTAGGATTGACGTTCTCCACTTTACATCTGCAAGTAGATGAAGACAGCACTATATTACCCAAAGCTTGATGTACGGCTTTCGGATTATTAGCCGGAGTACCCTCAATCGATTTTACCTGGGAAGGGTTGAAATTTGGCATTCTTTTTCACCTCCTTAAAGGTCTATAATTTTAAAATAGATATAAAGTTTATCGGCAGGTCTCAATACAAGTATTAGCCTGTTTTGAGATTTTTTTTATTTTATGGACAATCCCTAACCAACGCTGCTATTCAGAGTTAAATCATTTTCAGATTTAACAATACAGTTCAATTTTCAAACGAATTTAAAGATTGTTCCGTTTCCTAAATAGATAAGGAGATGCTAATGAAAAGAACAAAAATGAAACCGGCATTTCAATTTTTAGCTGAAGAAAAATCAAATAACGGAAGTTTTCAGTCAAAATCTGCTGAAACTGGTTTGGATGATGACCTTTTGGATGCCTATTCCAAAGCTGTGATAACGGCATCTGAAAAAATCAGTCCGGCGGTGGTGAGAATTGTGGTCCAGCAGACAATCAGAAGCAGAAATAATCCCAGAGTTTCCCGAGATATTCCGGGTTCCGGTTCAGGGTTCATTTTTACCCCGGACGGGTTTATTCTGACTAACAGTCACGTAATCCACAAGGCTTCCCGAATAGAGGCTCATCTTTCAGACGGAAGACAATTGCAGGCCGATTTAATCGGAGATGACCCGGATACTGACTTAGCAGTTTTGAGGACCAATGCCCCCAATTTAGTACACGCCAAATTAGGGAATTCTCAAGCCGTCAAAGTTGGACACTTAGTCATTGCTATAGGAAACCCTTTTGGGTTCCAGTATACAGTCACTACCGGGGTAATCAGCGCCTTAGGACGAACCTTACGGTCCCAGTCAGGCCGGCTGATGGAAAATATCATTCAGACCGATGCCGCTTTAAACCCGGGTAACTCCGGTGGTCCCTTGGTTACTTCCAACGGAGAAGTCATCGGTGTTAATACCGCTGTAATCCTTCCTGCCCAAGGAATCTGTTTTGCTATCGCTATAAATACCGCCAAATTTGTGGCGGCTCAACTAATAAAAGAAGGCAGAATCAGAAGAAGTTATCTGGGTATAACAGGTCAGACAGTTCCGCTGTTACGAAAGTTTATTCGCTTTTACAACCTGCAAAAAGAAAACGGAATCCTGGTAGTATCAATTGAACCACACAGTCCAGCTGGTAAATCGGGTTTATTAGAGGGAGATATAATTGTCGGATACGACAGTCAAGTGATATCCGGAATCGATGATTTACACCGCTTGTTAACGCATGAACAGGTAGGCGTTAAATCGACCTTAACTGTAATTCGCGGTACCCACAAATTGGAGCTGCCCATGGTTCCGGCAGAATATAATCCCAGAGTAGAATAGTAAAAATATAGCCGGACTTAAAGTAATGCTTTAAGAAACACAATTTTCAGATTCTGCCTTAAGAAGGATTATGCTATGAATTTTCTAGGTTAGAATTCAGCAAAAAATTAATGCAGACCCTCCAAATATTTTTCACAATCTAAAGCCGCCATACAGCCGGTTCCGGCAGCGGTGACCGCCTGTCTGTACCTGTGGTCGACCACATCCCCGCAGGCAAAAACACCGGGGATATTGGTGGCTGTGGTTCCATTCTTGGTCATAATATAACCCAGCTTATCGGTTTCAATTTGTCCTCTGAAGGATTCTGAATTAGGAGTGTGACCAATAGCCAGAAAAACTCCCTGAATAGGTTTCTCCATCGTTTTACCGGTCACCAGATTTTTCAAAACTACTCCCTTAACTCCCGATTGCCTCTCCCCTATTATGTCCACCACTTCAGAATTCCAGATAAAGTCGATTTTTGGGTTTTTAAAGGCTTTTTCCTGCATAATCTTGGAGGCACGTAGCTTATCCCTTCTGTGAACCACCGAAACTTTGCGGGCAAATTTGGTTAAAAAAGTGGATTCTTCCATAGCTGAATCTCCGCCCCCTACCACGATCAGGTCTTTGTCCTTAAAAAAGAAGCCGTCACAGACCGCACAGGAGGAAACACCGTAGCCCATCAGTTTTTTCTCCGATGCTAATCCCAAAGACTTAGCGCTGGCACCAGTGGCGATGATTACGGTTTCCCCCAAATAAGTTTTCCCATCCGCCATTATCTTAAAGGGCTTAACCGAAAAATCTGCCTTGCTCACAGTTTCATTAAGGCAAATAGCTCCGAACCTCTGGGCCTGGGCTCGGAATTTGTTCATCAGCTCCGGTCCCAGAATTCCCTCGGGAAAACCGGGATAATTTTCCACTTCAGTGGTAATTGTCAGCTGTCCACCCGGCTGAATTCCCTCAAAGACCAAGGGTTTCAAATTAGCCCTGGCAGCATATAGAGCGACGGTCAGACCAGCCGGTCCTGTGCCCACGATAATGACTTCATATACTCCTGACATTTTCTCTCCTCATGGAAATATCAATTTGCAGATATTACGGCAGGATTTCAGATTTTTATTTTATCAGCCAGATCCCCGATAAAAGGGATTTTCCACTTTTTCCCCTGCAGGGCCAAAATCATTCCACCCAGAGCAAAAATTAGGCAGAAGATAATAATCGCGCCCCAGAATAAATCCGAAATTTTAGGAATCAGGAAAACCAAAGCGATGATTTCAACCACAAATAAAATTAAGCCCTGCTTACCATGTTCTAGGGCAAATTTATTGTCCCGCATCTTGATCAAAGGAACAAAACACATAAATGGAATATAAGCCAGAATCGCAGCCGGCTTTCCCTCTTCTACCTGTACCGCTTCATCCTCGCCGGCTTTAGTAATTTTGAGATTCTCTAAAAACTCTTCCTCGTTGGTCTTGAGAGTTTCGGTCACTTTTCCTCACTATAGATTAGCAGCCTGGGCCTGTTCTTTCCTGGCAATATTAATTTGAGTAAATAGAGGATATTGGTCAAAGATTTTCTGATAACACTCTAGGGCCTTGATTTTGTTTTTAGCGGAGGTGTAGGCCCGGCCCGCAGATAACAAATACTGGGGAGCCATAAAACTTCCTGGCACCAAAGCGGCAGCCTTAAAATAAAAATCTCCGGCGGCATTGTGGTTATGCAAAGCTTCCTGACAGCTCCCCATTCCAGCCCAAGCCGAGGCGGTCAGAAGAGTGTCCATTTTGACGTATTTATCCACATATTGTTTATAATAATTGGAGGCTTGGGTATAGTCTTTCAGATTAAAGGCGGCGTTTGCCAGCTGAAAGCAGGCCATGGGAGCCCATTCGGAACCGGCATAGCGGTCCACCACTGTTCTGAAATTGAAAGCCGCCATCTGGGGGTTTCCGGTTTTCAATTCGATTATCCCCTGACCGTACAACTCGGCAGCTTTCCGGTTAGCTGAGCTCTTACTTTGAAAGATAAAGAATACTACCCCGAGTAGGGTTATCAGTACAGCACCGCCAATAAAAATCTGCTTGGTATGTTTCTGGACAAATTCGGTCAGCTGAAAGGTGGTGGTAACCAGCCGGTCCTCTTTAAGCATATGTTTGGTAAATTTCCTTTTAAGCTTCATAGCTTTTGCTATTTTTACTACGTTAAATTTAACCAAATTTTTGAATTAAGCAAGCCCTCCAATAAAAAAAGGCGAAGCGGCCGCTTCGCCTTTGGAAATAAGCTAATTTAGAAATAGCCGGTAAAATTAAACATTAAGCGGGTCACATTATACTTGTTTTCTTCGGTGAAGGTATAAACATTGAAAGGGTTAAACCAAGGGTCCATAAAAATAAAGCCTGAATGTTCCACTTTCAACCGGCTGAATTCAACTCCAAAATCCAGTTTAATTTGAGCGCGAGACCACCCGACGCCAAAAGTGTATACATTACCTTTTACGGTTCCATCACGGATAACCCAATTTGTTATTAATTGAGTGGGATCCTGATAAAGAGCACGAGCATCGCTACTATCGCCCCGGACTTCAATCGCGGTACTGAGAGTCTTGGGTTGGTTCCTATAACCGCCTCGCAGGAAGAGTTTTCCATTCAGCATAGTAGGTATCATATATTCGCCACCCAATCTAATCTGGTTGGTATAGTCTTTTACATTATTTAGACTTAAATCTCTGATGCTTATCTCCTCAGAAGGTGAAACTGGATCCAGCGCATTGACTTGATACTGTAACTTTACTCTTCCCTGATAGCGTGTTTCCAGGTCAGCCGCCAAAGTCAAGTTATCTGTCACAGAATAGGAAGCACCCAATCCCCAGGAAAACGGTATTTTCCATTTGCGGACGGTCTTATATAAAAATCCGGGCTGTGTTATGGACTGGGGATTAGTCACTCCTCTAATGGTAATGTCAAATAACCAGTGAACATCGTCGCTCTCCTTTAAAGTCAGGGGTGTCTTGCCGATGAGCGCCAGACGAAGTCGACTTTTCTGATACAACAGACCCAGAGTAACATTAGCCGCGGAGTAAGAGGCCTTGTTGACAGGACGGGCAGTAATCAAGGTGTCATCCTCTGGACGGCTCCCATTCGAGGTGGTGTCCCCGTACGGATCAAAAACCTGGTATTTATTGTTGGTAAAGCCGCCTCCATAAATATTGACCGTGGCACCTAAGGAAATACCAGAAAATAACCTTCCACCGACGCCGATTCCCACATAATTGAGTTTGCCATCCAGGTCGTTGCGATAAGAATTCCCGGCAGAGTCCACTGGAATTATATAATTATCTCTTAATTCAGCCGCTTGATTGAAAATTATGTTTCCCACAAAATCCTTATTGTGCAGTTTAAGAGGAAGCAAAAAACTGGCATAACTGATGGTGCTTTTGGTCTTATCGAACGAGAAGCTGGAAAAAGAATTATCATATTGGTTATTCAAGCTGGTCGTCAAAAGAGAGAAGGAGGTCTGAATCTTATCTAATTGAACGAGCCCGGCTGGGTTCCAGCTGGCTGCGGAGGCATCATCAGACAGGGCTAAAAATGCCCCACCCATGCCTCTCGCCCTGGCTCCTCCACCCAAAAAGTCCAAGTCCCTTAAGGGCTGTGAAAAAGTAAAGTCATACAAACCCAAAACATTGACTAAAAACTCCTGTACGGATATCTGGGCATTACTATAAGAAACGCAGAATAACAAAAGCAATATTGTTAAATACTTAACTTTACACTTCATAAGTTATTCTCCTTGTTGTTCTAATTTGGCAATAAGCACTAAATAAAATAGAAAAAGAGAAATTTGTCAAGCTATTTTATGCCGGGAACTCAATTGAGATACCCCCGGGGTGACTTGAACACCCGGCCAACGGTTTAGGAAACCGCTGCTCTATCCAGCTGAGCTACGGGGGCAGAATTTATTCACTATCATACTTTATTAAAGAAAAGAAGTCATAATTAGACAGTTTGTCTTTGCCTTTGAGGAAAGAGAGTTCTATTAATACCAAAATACCAGCCACCTTCCCACCCAGTTTTTCCACTAATCTGCAGGTGGCTTGTAAAGTTCCACCGGTAGCTAACAGATCATCTACAATTAAAACTTTTTGTCCTTTTTTGACGGCATCTTGATGGATTTGCAAGGTATCTTGCCCATACTCTAAAGAATAACTTTCCTGCTCTACGGCCCAGGGTAATTTACCCGGCTTCCTAACTGGAACGAACCCTACTTTGAGTTTGTTAGCCAAGGCACCGCCGAAAATGAACCCCCGAGATTCAATAGCCAAAACCAAATCTATTTTTTTGTTTTTGATTTTTTTATAGAAAATATCAATAACTTCTTGAAAAGCTTTTCCATTTTTTATCAAAGTGGTAATATCTTTAAAAACTATGCCTGGTTTAGGAAAATCCGGGATGTCTCGAATCAGCTTAGCATATTTTTTCATTCAAGCTCCTTTGTGATGCTTTGATTTTAATAGGTAATTTGAAAATCTGAATATTTATTTTCAAATTCTTTCCATTCCACTTGGACATCTTTAACTTTTGCACTACCCGGACCGGATTTCAAATCCTTAATATAATCTAAAATCAAACTCTTCTCTCCTTCTACTTCCGATTCGACTGTGTCCTCAAGTGTATTTTTTACCCATCCTTTCAAGCCATATTTTTGAGCCTTTCGCACTGCAAAAAATCTAAAACCTACTCCCTGGACTGTGCCAGAAACTATAATAAAAGCACAATCTTTTTCACTCATTTTATCTTTTTCAAAGCCAATTTGACCGCTGCCACAGGAGTTTTAGCTTTCAGCATTCCTTTTATTTTCCAGTTGGACAAAGATATGAGAGGAATTTTGAAATTCAAGCAAAAGGCAATCTCGGACAACGTTCCATATTTTCCCGGCAGGGCTATTACAGCTTGAGAATTCTTTACCACTAGAATATTTCTGGCATAGCCCAATCCGGTCACAATCGGAAAATCGACATAAGGATTGGCCTCCTCTTTCTTAACCCCCGGTATAATTCCAATGGTGGTTCCGCCTTGCTCTTTGGCTCCCTGACAGGCGGCCTCCATTACACCCCCTAATCCCCCACAAACTAAAATTGCTCCGGTTTTGGCTATCTCTTGTCCAACTTCATAAGCTAGTTTAGCCACTTGTTTACTACAATGATTTGCCCCGATTACTCCGATGTAAATTTTATTATGCATGAAATTTCAAGGACGTAAAACCACTTTGCCGAAATTTTTTCTCTCGGCTAAATAGACGTGAGCTTCTCTGGCTTCTCTCAAAGTAAAAACTTTATCTATGACAGAAACTATTTTGCCCTGGGCGAATAAAGGCAGAATTTGTTGTTGAAATTCTTGGACATATTGGTAAAGTTTGGTCCCTTGGCCATGGACATTGAATCCAATTAGAGTAATGCTTTTCATTATAACTCTTCCCAGATGTAAATTACCTTCTAACCCACCTACTCCTCCTCCCCCTATTAAAATTAACCTTCCACCTTTTGAAATTGCCGAAATGTTCTGAGCTAAAGTAGAAGCTCCAATTCCATCCAAAATGACTGCTACACCCTTACCTTCGGTGATTTTTTTAACCTCACTGGCGAAATCTTGGTGACTGTAATTAATTAAATAATCAGCTCCGAACTCTTGGGCTCTCTTGAGTTTTTCATCTGTTGATGCTGTAGTTATAACTTGGGCGCCGAAATATTTGGCTAATTGAATGGCAGCAATTCCCACTCCACTGCCGGCAGCGTGAATTAGAACGGTTTCTCCCTTTCGGAGATTAGCCAGTTTGAATAAAGTGATCCAAACAGTGTAAACAACTGTAGGAATAGCAGCTGCTTCGGAGGAACTTAAATTTCCTGGGAAGGGGAGAGTTAAATGGGAATTAACTTTGACCAGTTCTGAGTAACCATCAATATCAACTAAAGAAAAAACGCTTTGGCCTTTTTGGAAACCTTTAACCTGGGTTCCGACCTGTTTTACTTTGCCCGCTACATCAAAACCCGGAACTACGGGAAATGTTTTTTCTACTGGATAAATACCCTGTCTAATCAATAAATCAGCCCGATTAACTCCAATTGCTTCCACTTCTATTAGTAGTTCCTCCGAGCCAATTGAGTCTGGTTCTGGAACATCTATATATTCCAAGACTTCCGGACCTCCGAATTTATTTAAGCCGACTGCTTTCATCTTGGGTTTGGTTTAAAAAGTTTTAAATCGGGGCGAGAGGATTTGAACCTCCGACGTCTTGGTCCCGAACCAAGCGCTCTACCAGGCTGAGCCACGCCCCGTTTTAAAACAGTGGTTAGTGGATAGTGATCAGTGATTAGGTTATTATAAAACAAATTATACATTTATCAAATATAAAAAATCTAATCTAACAAATCAAAAGAGAAATTTTAGCTGAGATACTTAGTCAATAGTGATACGGAATCAATCACCAGAATAAACTTTTCCAGCAGATTCTAAGAAAGCGGCCGGTGTCTGAAAAAGGGTTGATGAAACTTTTGCTTCCCTCATATATGGTGGAAATTTCTACTGCTTCGATTTTGAAGCCCTTTCGACCGGCTTTGATTAGAATCTCTGATTCCAAGTCATATTTTTTGCACTTTAAATGAATGCTCCTTAAGATCTTCACTGAAATCATTCTATAACCAGACTGGCTATCCCTAATCCTTTGTCCGGACAAAAGAGTCAATGCCACAGAAGTAATGAAATTCGTCAGTACCCGGTCCCAGGGCATATTCTGGAAACTGAAATTACGTATGCCTAAAATGAAATCAGTTTTATCGGCTTCGGCTTTCTGCAAAAAATCTTTTATATGTTGGGAGTCATGCTGTAAATCGGCGTCCATAGTGATTACATAAGAATACTTTTTTTCTTTAGCATAGTTAAAGCCGGTCTTTAAGGCCTCTCCCTTACCTTGGTTAACCTTATGTTGTAGGACGATAGCTTTGGTTTTTTGAGCTAAAGAGAAGGTTTGGTCAGCAGAGTCGTCGTCCACAACAACTATATCTAGCTGTGGATAATCTTTGTGGATTTTTTCGATTAAAGTCCCAATGGTTTTGGCAGTGTTAAAAGCCGGGATGATTACGGCTATTTTGTCAGGCATTAGGCGTATTGACTTTGTATGTGATTAAACATAAATCGGGGCGATCCGATTTGAACGGACGACCACTCGCACCCCAAGCGAGTGCGCTACCAGGCTGCGCCACGCCCCGATGTTAGTGATTAGTGGTTAGTGGATAGTGATTAGAAAAGGCATTCAAAAAAATCAATCTAAGAGTTTTAGCATATTCTCTAATTCCTTTTTTATTTCCACCAGCAAACTTTTTAAACGGGTGTTCTGTAAGTCGGAGCGGTCTGGTTTATTATTATGTGAGTTTCTCAATTTGGCTCTGGCGCCTTCTATGGTAAAGCCGTTTTCATAAAGTAAGTCTTTAATCTGCTTGATTAAGTCAATGTCTTTTAGCTGATAAGTACGGTTACCGGCTTTATTTTTCTTGGGTCTTAAATTGGGAAATTCCTTTTCCCAGAATCTCAAAACATAAGCTTTGATTCCGGTAATCTCTGCTACTTCACTGATAGAATAGTATAATCTTTCGTTCAAATTTCTGGCTGCCAAAATCCCTCCACTGGATTGCCTAAATTTATACTATAAATTTAATCTGTCAACTCCAAATTTCAGATTTAGGGTCTCTTTTCATTAAATCGAGGACTGCTGCTTTAGAATTTTTGTTTTCAAATAAGATTTTGTACATCTGCTCGGTAATGGGCATTTCCACCAGATATTTTTGAGCCAGCCGGTAAGCCGATTCAGTGGTTTTAATTCCCTCTGCCACCATTACCATACTCTTCAAAACTTCAGCTAAGTTTCTACCTTTCCCAATCTCTTCTCCTACAAATCTGTTTCTGGAATATTTACTAATACAGGTGGTAATTAAATCTCCTATGCCGGATAACCCGGCCAGGGTTGAGGATTTAGCTCCCAGTTTTTCCGCCAATCGCATCATTTCCGCCAAACCTCTTGTAAGCAAAGCCCCTTTGGTGTTATCTCCCAAACCCAACCCGTCACAAATTCCGGAAGCAATGGCAATTATATTTTTCAACGAGCCGCCCAATTCCACACCTACCAAATCAGAATTAGTATAAACCCTGAAGTATGAATTCATAAAAATCTCTTGGGTTTTTTGAGCTGTCTCTTCTTTGAACCCAGCTACCACAACTGAGGTAGCAATTTTTCGGGAGACTTCTTCGGCGTGAGAGGGTCCGGATAAGGTGCAGATGTTTTTATGCAGTTTTTCCGGCAATTCCTGCTTCAATACTTCCGACATCCTGCACAAAGATTGGGTCTCGATTCCTTTGGCTAAATTCAAAACGATAGGGATCTCTAAGACAATTTTAGCTAAGTTTTGGGCCACTTTCCTGACCACGTGGGAAGGTAATGCCAGAGCTAATAGCTCTTTTCCTGAGACTGCTTCTTCCAGATTGCTGGTAATCTTGACCGCAGAGGGGATTTTAATACCCGGCAATCTTTGTTTATCTTCGCGTTCTTTTTCTAACCTGCGGGCCTGGTCAGAATCGACTTCCCATAGAGTCACATTGTGACTATTATCAGTCACAAGAACTGATATGGCAATACCCCAGGAGCCAGCCCCCAAGACAGCAATTTTACTCATAATTTTACTTTTTGACCGATTTGGTTTTCGGTGCCGTTTAATAATCTTTTGATATTTCCTCTATGGGTATAAAAGACCAACAAAGTTAAAATAAAACTAGTTAAAAGTAAAATGAACGGCTGATTTTGTTTGAGAAGATATTTTTCCACAATTAAGCCCAAGCAGATAAAAAAAGAGGCGGAAAGTGAGGCCAATGAAACATATTTGGTTGTAGCTAAAATTATTCCAAACACCGCCACCCCTAACATCAATTCCAGCGGGATTAAAGACAAAAAAACACCGGCTCCGACGGCAATCCCTTTGCCGCCTTTAAATTTCGCAAAAATACTGAAGACATGCCCTAAAATTACGGCTACTCCGGCTAAAAGCCGTCCGTAGATGGGAGCTATTACAGTTTCCGTTCCTAAAAGTTTCGTTAAAAAATAAACCGCAAAAAAACCTTTGGCAATATCTAAGACTAAAACAATGCTCCCAGCTACCGGTCCCACAACCCTGAAAACATTAGTGGCTCCGGGATTTTTGGAGCCGTATTCCCTAATGTCTATTTTTCTGAAAAATCTGGAAGCAATTATCGAAAATGGAATAGAACCTATCAGATAGCTGCTTAGTATAGCCAGAATTATTTTGAACATTAGCTGTCAGCTTTTTCTTCTGAATTTTAATCTCAGAGGAGAACCGGTAAAACCAAAATGCTCCTGGATTTTTCTTTCCAGAAATCTTTTGTAGCTTTCCTGAATCAGCTGGGGATGGTTGCTGAAAAAAACAAATTCAGGAGGCTCGACATCGGTCTGGGTCATATAATGAATTTTTACATACTTCCCTTTGACTGCAGCAGGCGGCTGTTTTTCAATTTCTCTGCCTAAAATTTTATTCAACTGATTGGTTTCAATTCTTTTTTTTCTCTCCTGATAGATTTCAGTAATCAAAGCCAAACTTTTTATAACTCTTTTTTGGGTTTTGGCGGAAACGTATAAGACAGGGACAAAATTTAAATTAGGGACTTTCCGGTAAATAGTTTCCGTATATACCTCCGCAGTCAGGCTCTCTTTTTCCACCAGGTCCCACTTGTTCACCAGAATCGCCAGCCCCTTCCCGGCTTCAATGATTTCGTTGGCAATTTTAATATCCTGGTTCAAAAGCCCTTCCGGTCCCTCAATCAAGAGTAAAGCCACGTCACATCTCTGAATCGACCTCAAGCTTCTGAGTGAAGTGAAATATTCCAGTTCATTTAAAATTTTGGCTTTTCTTCTCAATCCGGCGGTGTCAATCAAAGTAAATATCTGTCCTTCATGCTCCAGTTGAGTATCAATTGAATCACGGGTGGTGCCGGGTATTTCCGAAACAATAAGCTTCTCTTCACCTAAAAGGACGTTGACAAACGAGGATTTTCCCACGTTGGGACGGCCTAAGACCGCCACTTGAATTCCTTCCTCAATTTCAGCTATCTCTTCTTCTTCCGGCAAATGTGACACTATCTCATCCAGAAGGTCTGCCACATTATCGCCGGACACGGCTGAAACCGGAAAAGGCTCTCCCAAACCCAATTTATTCAAGACATGAATTTCATTTGACTGGGAAGGATTATCCACTTTGTTGACGACTAAGATAACTTTTTTCTGTATCTTTTTTAATTTTTTGGCAATCTCCAGATCAACGGCCTGGGCTCCCACCTGATTATCCACCATAAATAAAATCAAATCGGCTTCGGAGATAGCGATTTCGGCCTGGGCTTTGACCTGTTTTAAAATCAAATCCTCGGTCTGGGGAACCAACCCGCCGGTGTCCACCAGATAAAAGGATTTGCGGTTCCACTTGGTCAGATGATAATTTCTGTCCCGGGTTACGCCCGGTACGTGAGATACCACCGCTTTTCTTTTTTTGATAATGCGGTTGAATAGAGTGGATTTGCCGACATTGGGTCGGCCGATGATAGTTATAATGGGAATAGTCATATTTTCTATGATAATACAAAAAACCTGTTTAGAAAAGAGGATGTGTGAATTGAGGGAATGGAAATGATTTAAGCGAGTCTCTTATTGGTTACCCTGGTCGGTTATCAAAATTACTTTGGCGCGGCTTAAAGTTGCCAAATTTTCAGCTGTCAGCATCTTGGGCAGATTATCCACACTGACCACAATACTGCAGCCATCTTCAGCGATTTTTAAGGCCTTCAGGTATTGAAGTTTCTCTCCTACTCTTTGGTAATCGCTGGCGGAAGTAGCGTATTCCACAATTCCCCAGGTATTAGCCCAGCTTCTTTCCAGCCAGGAGATGCCGTAGATTTCCTCTCCCTGTGGATTCACGATTTTGGGGACTAAATGAAGAGGGAAATTCAGTCCGCTGGCATCGATGATTAAGCCGGTGAAAGCTTCTGTCGGAGCAGAGGGTAAATTCTGATTGGAAAGTTCTTTTAATTTTTCACCGGAAGGAGGCAATAGCAGGTCCATAACTTTTCCGGGCAAAGGCAGTTCGACGTCAATTTCACAGTCACCGGCAGGAGTATAGCGGGGTCTGTCCAGCAGTTTGAATTCTTTGGAAATTAAACTTTCCAGTTTTTTCAGCTGGGATTTGTTGAGCTTGCCTTTGACTAAAGTGCGGCAGTCCAAATTCAGATTCAGCGCGGTTTCAAACAGCTTATGGACGGCATCTTTGCGGGCTTCGGTCAAACTGCCCTTAGCGGATGAACCTTTGAGGCCGATTCCGACGGCAGAAATTTTATATTTTCCCCAGTCCATTTCCCCGGGTCCCACTTTTTGGATTAAAATAAGGGCGGAATAACAAAAATTATAGAATACTAGTAGACCTAAAACTGTGCCAAGATATTTTTTCATTTTCACCTTCTATTTAAAAAAGCGGGCGAAGGGAATCGAACCCTCGACGTCAACCTTGGGAAGGTTGCATTCTACCGCTGAATTACGCCCGCATTAATCTGTCCCAAAGGGATGGTCAAGATTAAATGTATAATCTTGACCTAATAACCTTTTGCTACAATACAACTACGTTGAAATATGGGTATAACGCAGGGGGCTGTCAAGGAGAAAATAGTTCGGCAAGCTCGCCATGAATGGTCTAATGATTCAGCAAGCTCAATATAAAGTGATATTTGGACAAATCTTGAAGAAATGGTTCGACTACGCTCACCATGAAGTTGAGCTGATTAATTCATTCGTGGCATAAAACCGATGCCGACCCGCTCGAACATCGAGCGAGCTACTTTTTCCTCTTTCGCCCCTTTGAAGGTCCAGATGCTGCATTGAAAGCAATGCGGTCCTTGGTTTTCCTCTTTTTCTTTCCCTGGTCGATTCCGCTTCTCCAATGGACGGTATAATCTATTCCATCTAAAATAATATCCTTGTGAGAGAGGGTCTTTTCGGCTTCGCAAATATCCACATAAATGGTCTCTCTCAATATCTTTTTTACCCAATCGGCATTGGCTATGGTTCGACCCTGCTCACCATGAATGGTTCGGCTTTGCTCATCACCGATGGTTCGGCTGGGTTCACCAGGACTTGTATCCGGTGCTTGTTGAAGCATCTCTTTTTACCTCACTTTTTAACTTGTTCGAATACGCTCACCATATTGGATTAATCGACACTGTTCCTGGGAAGTTTATGCCGGGGAAAGGAAAAAATATTTGTAGACCCAGCTTGTCCCAAGCTGGGGAGCGAATCGATTTTTATTTAATCCCAGGTTGAGGACAACGTGGGTCTACGAGCTTCGGTTCGACTTTTACTTATCTGACAAAGGTTCCCTTTACCCGTTTTGACGTAAGGAAATAAGGGACCCAAACTCCCGCTCCTACGACACTTCTGAAAATCTCCTTCATAGATGAAGAATTATCCTGCTGTGCCACAAACGGAATCAGGCCGGCTACCAGGGTGTCCCCTACTACAAAAACCAAATTGGCGAGCAAATAAAAAATGGCTAACTTGGGGAAGATTTTTCGCTTCTGAAAGAATAAAACAATCAGGACAATCCCCAGGCAGACGAAGAAGAGATTGCCCACTAATTCTCCTATCAATATGGGCGCCCACAAAGGGTGGTATGCCTCTGTACCCGGAGTGGTAAGAACGGACCAGGTTTGGGGCGCAAAGGCCGGGAGGATATCCTTGAAGACTAACAATATAATTCTTAAGGGTCCAACGATAAAGGCAATTCCAACCAGTATCAGCCATCCCCCGATTTTGTCGTAGGTCGGCTGGCCTGTTGGTGGTTGCTGTTGTTGTTTTTGTAAAATATCGGTGTATGTTGACGGCATAGTTCTCCTCCTTTATAAATGATATATGGTATAAGGAGTTAATCGTCAAAGTTCCTGGGAAGTTTATGCCGGGAAATGAAAAAAGTGGGGGGGATTAAAGGTGATTTATAGCCAATCTAAGCTTTGGGATAGTCTGGCTGATCTTGCTAAGATATACAGCACAACTAAAGTAATTTTAGTTGATCGCACTTGGTAGCGAACGAGCTATCGAACACCCATTTCCCGTTCTCAATATAGCATTGGCTCATACAGAAGCCCTTGAACCATCTGCTATTCCTCATACGAGCAAGCCCCTGATGCCACCTATCGGTTAGTTGTTTCACCGGATAAGAAACCCGAAGTTGGGAATCGTTTACCCGGAAACCACCAAGAACAGTGCGAAATGCTCCAACTAACAAATCAGTTAATTGCAAAAACTGACAATCTTCGTAAGATTGAGACCCTTGTTTCCGTTTATGATTGCTTCCATCGTCACAAATTTCTAAATTTGGGCTAAAGGAGCAATAGGGTCGCAGGCCTTCTGTTAATCTTTGAACTATTCTTTCTCTGCTAATACGTCGCCCGTAATGTTGATGTCCGTCAAAGTGGAGGGATTTGATTACCATCGAATCACTTTCGCTTGAAAGTAAATTAAGACCGCCCTTCAGGCCCATTCTAAGTGTCGTTTCTACCTTTGCACCATGGTCTGAATACCAAGAGGATTCCATCCTTTGATGGCTATCGCGTTCACGAAACAAAATGAACTTCGCTTTTGTTGGACCAGACAACTTAATAACGCGGTCATACATAGTTGCTTGAGATCTTGGTCCGTCACAAGCAACACGCCTTGCTAAATAAACGGGAGGCAGATCATTCTTGGGATTCTGAATCAATGAAATAACTGCCAACTGAATCCAAGAATTAGCACTTCTAAACTTTCGACCGAAACCCTCTACTTTACCAAATTTTAGGGGCTCTTGATAATCAGTTAGGATTCTTAGTGATGCTAAATCGTGTAGGAGTGCTTCCCGCTTATCTACGGGGATAAGTAAAATGCCGTGCCAAAATCCGTTTTCTTGGGACTCGTCATGATAAATGTCGTATATCGTATTTGCTTTAAATCCTCCTATCTTAAACTAAGGTCTTCGCGCCTAATTTCTAAGTGGAGCCGACGAGAGTTGAACTCGTGACCTTCTGACTGCCAGTCAGACGTTCTCCCAACTGAACTACGGCCCCATTGATTTTCAATAAAAGTAAAAAAGAAATATTCTTTGTCAAGTTTTATTTGGTCTTGACAAGTGGCAAAGCCACTATTTACTTACGTAGGATTTATCTGAAGTCATTAACTATGCCGGAGTGGTGAAATTGGTAGACGCGCCGGACTCAAAATCCGGTGTCCGCAAGGACATGCCGGTTCGACTCCGGCCTCCGGCAGATAATCGAGAATATCCTATTTTCTGTTTCGGTAGCCGCAACCTTTAGGTTGCGTTTAATCTAAACGCAGGCTGAAGCCTGCGGCTACCAGCACCAGACATTAAAGTGCCTGTATCATAAAGAGTAGGACTGAACATGTCCAGCCCCTACAATACAGGCTTAATTAACTGCCTTTGACAAACTGGATCTTATACTTGCTAATTAAAGAATGATCCACTCTGGAATATATTTTCCCTGAAAAATTGACCGTGCCATTGTGATTAAACCCACTAACTCTTATGGTCCCATTTCCCAAAAGAGATTCATTCCGGTCGAAAATAAAAAATTCAAAAGTAGCTGATTTAGGATAATTTCTGCCGGATTTATTGGTCAGCTTGCCGGATACCGAAATCACATCTTTGTTAACCCTGTTAAATTTCACTCCGCTTAGTTCAAAATTCTTGTCGGACTGAATCTCCTTGGTAGAAATTCCGGTTGTTTTTATTGGCGGTGCTTTTTGGGTGGTGTCGATTCCGGTCTTGCCAGGGGTCTTTTTTGGTTGAGCGTTTATCTTGATGGGTACCGGAGCTTTTTTACCACTGGTATCTATTTTATTGTATTGAGGTGCCTTCTTAGCCGTGGTGTCGACTTTAGGATACTTGGTTACTCTCTGGCCGGTGGTGTCGATTCCGCGTTCCTGTGCCAAAACCAAACCGGTGCCTAGTATGACGACCATTCCACTCAACATGAATTTTCTCATTTTTCCTCCTTACAGATAGTTTCAGTTTAACTATAAAATTTTTTCAGGGTTTCTATATGTTTCAAAGCCGACCCAGTGTTAAATAAAGCGACTTTGTCGTCTTTATCAATTTTCTTTTCTGCCATAAGTTTTTTCAACCCTGCCAAACTTGAAGCTCCTTCCGGGCCCGGAAAAATTCCTTCACTCTGGGCCATTTCCTTTAAACTTAATACGATTTCTTCATCACTTACTGCTATAGCTTCTCCCTTACTTTCTTTTAAGGCCTTTAATACTATGAAATCGGCAAATGGCTTGGGAACCCTTAATCCAGAAGCGATGGTTGTAGCATTTTTCCACTCTTCCACTCGGTCTTTTTTCTCACGAAAAGCTTTGACCAGCGGGGCACAACCTTCAGCCTGGACGGCTATCATGCGGGGCCTCTTTTTTCCAATCAAACCCACTTTTTCCATTTCGTCAAAAGCTTTCCACATCCCGATAATGCCAACTCCTCCGCCGGTCGGAAAAATTACCACATCCGGTAACTCCCAGTCTAATTGCTCCGCTAATTCCAACCCCAAGGTCTTCTTCCCTTCCACCCGGTAAGGTTCTTTGGTGGTAGATAAATCAAACCAGTCCGGCTGTTTTTGCTGATTCATCATCTTGCCCGCATCGGAGATTAAGCCATCTACTAAATTAACTACGGCTCCGAAGGCCCGGCATTCTAAAACAAAAGTAAAATCTACATCCTTGGGCATAAAGACATAGGCTTGTAGGTCGGCCTTAGCGGCATAACAACTGGCGGCACTGGCAGCATTGCCGGCTGAGGGAAGGCAGATTTTTTTGATATTCAATTCTTTAGCTTTGGAGACGGCTACCGACATTCCGCGGGCTTTAAAAGAGCCGGTGGGGTTGAAGGATTCATCTTTGAGATAAAGATTTTTCAAACCTAGTTTTTTGCCTAAATTTTCAAGCTCGATTATGGGGGTAAAACCTTCTCCTAAGGAAACTATATTCCCTTCATTTTCAACCGGCAAGAATTCTGCATATCTCCAGAGATTTTTGGGTCTTTGAGCCAATGACTTTTTCTGGAAACTTTGGGCAATTTTCTTAAGAGCATAAACTGCAAAAAGAACCCCTCCACAGCTACAGAGGTTTAGAGCCTGGTCTTTGGAATATTCTTTTTGACAGACGGTGCATTGCAGGTTTTGTAAAAAACTCATTTTTTGCTCATTCGTGCGACTGGCTGGGTGCGGGGACCCAGCCCTACCCTTATCATTAAGAGCAGAGTGTGTTAAATTTTGGCTTGAAACAATTGGTTTAAAAGTTTGGGTAATGCTGAAACTATGACGGAATTTGGCACTATTTTGTCACAGCCCAAATTTCGGGCTTTTTCAATTAATTCTTTCTGGGTATGACCACAGTAACCTGAGATGGGGATGATTTTCAAATCTGGGTCAGCTTTAATTTCAGAAATTAATTTCAAAGGATTTAAGCTGTGGCTGGCTAAATTTATCAAGATTAAAATGGCGGGATTTTCTCTCAGTGACTTTAAAGCTTCAATTCCTCGAGGGAAAATCTTCAAGTCGTATTCTGAATTCTTCAGGATATTCTCAATTTTGGAAGAGAAAAATAAATCATCTTCAATCAGTATGATTTGACTCATTTCTTCTTAGATAAAATTTTCACCCAGATTCGATTGGTAGCTATACCACCTAGATGAACAATTTTCCCCTTTATCTTCAGGGCGAAAGTGCCATCATAACCTTTGTCATTCACATAAACTTCGGTTCCGGGAGTAATTCCCAATTTATCCAGATATTCCAAAAATTTACGGTCCTTTTCATAAACCCTGCTGATTCTCAAAATCTGCCCGGATTCAGCTCGGTGCAGGGGTTTAACATTTATTGAACTTTTATTATTCTCCAGTAAAGGATAACCATGAGGGCAGGTTTGGGATTTTCCAAAAATTTCCAATAAACGTTCTTCCATTTCCGGTGAGATAGTATGCTCTAATTTTTCCGCCTCATCGTGAACTTTATACCATTCCATTTTTAGAAAGTCTGTCAAAAGCTTTTCCACCAGCTGATGCCTTCTGACCAAGTGAGAGGCGGTCTCCTCTCCCTTATTGGTCAGATAAATCCGGTTATTTTTATCCACCGTGACATAGCCATCTTTAGAAAGCCGCTTCAAAGCCAGAGTCACAGCCGGGGCCGAGACCTTTAACTCTTCGGCGATTCTGGCTCCGATAGGAATCTGACCTTCCTGCCTTAGTTCCCAGATGGCTTTCAGGTAATCCTCCTGAGAGATGGAAGTTTTCTTGTCTTGGTTCATTTTTTACTCATTTTTTTGAAAAATCACTTGACAATCCTAACTGTTAATATATATTAACGTATTACATTAACTATGCTTAATAAAATTAAAGAATCATACTTAAATTTTCGACATAATTAATGTAAACTATAATATACCACTTTAACTAAAATTGGCAATTAAATTTATGTTCAATCTTGAAAATTCCACGGTTGTCACGATTGAAGCTACATCAGAAAAAAACCTTTTTTATAAAAAAAGTTGTGCAGCCGAGAATCGGATTCATTGCTATCGAGAGGATGGCAATGGCGGAACCTATTTAAGTCAAAGTTGGAGAAAGGCAGTTTTATCTGAGGCATGACTTAACTAAGAGTATCTTTATTAGAGGGTATAATTTTTTAAATGGCTAAAATTGGGCTGGAACAAAGACAAGTCTCTTTATCCGAGGTACACGAGACCGTACCCATACCAAAGCATCCCAGCTTTCTCAGGCGGCTCTTGGCCTTTGCCGGTCCGGCCTACCTAGTCAGCGTCGGTTACATGGACCCGGGCAACTGGGCTACAGACATCGCTGGCGGGAGCAAATTCGGCTATACCCTAATCTGGGTGCTTTTAATGTCCAACGCCATGGCGGTATTGCTGCAGAGTCTTTCAGCCCGGATGGGGATTGTGGGAAGAAGAGATTTGGCTCAGGCCAGCCGGGATTACTATGGACGTTACAGTGGCTATTTTCTCTGGATTCTGTGTGAAATAGCTATTGCCGCCTGTGATTTAGCGGAAGTTCTGGGTGCAGCTATTGGATTGAAACTTTTATTCGGAATTCCACTAGCATATGGAGTGATAATTACGGCCTTAGACACAATCCTGATTCTTTTCTTGCACCAGCTCGGCATTCGCAAAATGGAAGCTTTTATCATCATGCTGGTCAGCACCATTGGACTCTGCTTCGGGGCTGAGATTCTGTTTTCCGGCCCAGAGTGGAAAGGCATAATATCCGGATTCGTCCCTAGTCTACCAGGCAATGAAGCCTTATACATCGCTTTAGGTATCTTAGGGGCGACCGTCATGCCGCACAACCTCTATCTTCACTCCGCTTTAGTTCAATCTCGCAAGATTGAAAGAACCACCACAGGAATCAAAGAGGCTATAAAGTTCAATATCATCGATTCAGCGGTAGCCCTGAACTTGGCTTTTTTTGTCAATTCAGCCATTTTGGTAATGTCCGCTGCGGTATTTCATCGAGCAGGGTACAATCAAGTGGCGGACATCAGCGAGGCACATGGTTTACTGGCTCCCTTGGTGGGGTCTGCTTTGGCTCCGGCTCTTTTTGCCATAGCTTTAATCGCCTCTGGTCAGAGCTCTACTATTACCGGCACCTTAGCAGGGCAAATCGTTATGGAAGGTTTTCTCAATATCCGCATAAGACCTTGGCTGCGCCGGCTGATTACTCGTACACTAGCCATAATTCCTGCGCTTTTGACCATTATTTACTTCGGAGAAGGAGCCACTGGAAAGCTCTTGATTCTAAGCCAGGTTATCTTAAGTCTGCAACTCGCCTTTGCCGTCATTCCTTTAATTCACTTCGTCAGTGACAAAATTAAAATGAGGGAGTACGTGATTCCTCTCTGGGTCAAAACCTTGGCCTGGCTAACTGCCAGCATTATTGTTAGCCTCAATGTCAAATTGGTCTTTGACCAGATTGCTGGCTGGCTGGAAAGTGCTCAAGGAGGAACTGCCTTATACCTGACTGTAATGCCCGTTACCATTGGCTTAGGAATTTTTTTGATGTTTATCACTTTCAAGCCCTGGGTCAAAACTTTGTTCCGCAGAGAAAAAGGTTTAGTTGTGCCGGTTGAGGGGGTTCACAGGGTGCCTGCCGTAAAGGAAATAGAAACAGTTCACGCTTACCAGAGAATCGCCTTGGGCCTGGACTTCGGTCAAATGGACCAGGCAGTGATGAGCCATGCCCTGACCGTTTCACCAGCTGTGGCGACTTTGATACTTCTGCATGTGGTAGAAACCGCAGGAGCTAAGACCATGGGTACCGAGATTCAGGACAGCGAGACCCTTTCAGATTTAGAGCGGCTGGAAAGGTATGCTCAACTGCTCAGGCAGAAAGGGAGAATGGTTGAAGTAAAATTAGGCTACGGTAACCCGATCAGGGAACTGGTGGAACTGGTGAAAACCAGTCGGGCTGATTTACTCATCTTAGGCGGGCACGGACACAGAACTGTGAAGGATCTGTTGTTCGGGGCTACTGCTGATGAGGTCAGACATCGGATCGGAATTCCGGTATTGATTGTAAGGGATACACCGCTTTGAGTATAGGTTGTGTCGTAAAAAACCTTTTTGACCACCTTCTGAGCCATAATCACTGCCAGCATTATGATCTTTATAAATTTTTACTCTTATATAAAGTTTTAGTAGGTAGCTTCTAAAACATCTAATTTGGAACTTATTAAAGGTAATTTATCTTCTTCCAAAATAAGCCAGAGACATTAGAAATACTAAACTCCCGATCAAAGCTTTGGCTCTTTCATTGTCCTCTCTTTTAAGATTCAAGGGTTTCAAATAAGTAACCGTCCTCTTTATAGTATCAATAGTATAGCGGGCATCGTAAGGAATGACGTTGCTCCCTTCGGCAAACTCTTTGGTCTGAATCCCCCTTTCGGCAATAACAATTATCTTTTTCCCCAGAGATTTAGCCAGGTTAATTTCGTCCAATACCTGTAAAGCTTTACTCCCGGTGCGGGAAACAAAAGCCATCAAAATCTCGGAGTTCTGGATATTCTGTTTGACCGATTCCTCAATGGGTCCCATTCTGGGTTGAGAGTCGGCCTGGTAAGAAATCTCAATCCCATAATCCCGGGCCAGATTGGTTACAATCTGAAGGACGGTCAAATCGCTGCCTTTCAGACTGTGACTCAAATATATTTTCATACTCGTTGCTCCTTCTCAATAAGAAATTGAAACCTCCGATTAACCATTGTTTTCACTAAAGCAAAGAATATATATAAAACTAAATTTGAGGTTTGTAAAGATTTTTTTGGATAATTATTTTGGAGAGCTCCAGAGAAGGCCGATTTAAAGGAGATACTTGGTAACTACGCTTTGATTTTGCTATTATACTTTCTCCGAACTAAAAAATATCTCAAGCCCCCATAGAATACAAAAAGAGCAGCTACCGGTAAGCGCAAATTGCTGCGGATATTAAACCCACCTAGAAAGATAAAAATTCCCACTCCGAGAAGTAAAAGGACAAAAACATAATCTAGTATTTTGAGAAAGTTTTTCAAGGCAAGTTCAAATTGTTTGATTTGAAAAGGTCAAAGCGATGACATAGAAAGTCAAATCAGATTAAAACAAACCATTTTTATGTCAGTCATCTCCTCGACAGCATATTTGACCCCTTCCCGGCCCAGGCCGGACTCTTTCACTCCTCCGTAAGGCATGTGGTCTGCCCGATAGGTGGATACATCATTTATCATCACTCCACCGACCTTAAGTTTTTTGACTGCGGCAAAAGCTTTTTGGATATCTCTGGTGAAAATCCCGGCCTGTAACCCGTAGACCGAATCATTAACCAAGTTTAGGGCTTCCTCAAAATCTGCAAAAGGAATTAAAGATACCAAAGGAGCAAAAACCTCATTAGCCACAACTTTCATTTCCGGTTTGACATTGGTCAAAACCGTGGGCTGAAAAAACTGACTCTGCCGTTTTCCGCCGATTAACATTTTAGCTCCCTGCCTGACTGCCTCATTTACCCAGCTTTCAATTCGTTTAGATTCGGTCTCGGTAATCATCGGTCCTACATCTGTCTCTTTACTAGAAGGATTCCCTACCTTTAATTTTTTTACCTCCCCCAGAAAGGACTCAACAAATTTATCGAAAATTTGCTTATGCACATATATTCTTTGAACCGAAATACAACTTTGGCCGGCAAAGTTAAAACTACCTTTGACACAAAGTGGAATAGCTGAATCTAAATCTGCGGTTTCGTCAATTATTACCGCAGAATTAGACCCCAGCTCTAGAACCACTTTTTTCAAACCGGAAGATTCCTTTATCTTTTTCCCTGCCGGCGGAGAACCGGTAAAACTGATTAAAGCAATTCTGGGGTCGGTCACCATCCAGCTTCCGACAGCATCTCCGGAACCAAAAACGATATTCAACCCTCCGGCCGGTAGCTCGGCTTCCTGCATAATCTCTCCTAATTTGATGGCAATTAGGGGAGTCAGAGATGAGGGTTTAAGAATGACTGAACAGCCTGCCGCTATGGCCGGTGCTACCTTGTGAGCCACCAAATTCAAAGGAAAATTAAAGGGAGTTATGGCCCCCACAATTCCGGCCGGAAAACGCAGATAAAAACCGACCTTTCCTTCGGAGCCCACAGCCGCATCCATAGGAACAGTTTTACCATGGATATTCTTGGCCTCTTCACTGGCGAATTGAAAAGTCTGGACCGCTCTTTCCACTTCTGTTAAAGCTTGTTTGATAGGCTTTCCCGCTTCCTGGGCAATCAACTCGGCTAAATCTTCTTTAGCAGAATCAATTAGCTGAGAGGTTTTACTTAAGATTCGAGCCCTCTGGTAGCTGGGGGTATTGGAAAGGGTTTCAAAACCATCCCGGGCAGCTCGGACAGCCATTTCAAAGATTTCCTTATCACAGGTGGGAACTCTTCCCAACAATTCACCATTATACTTATTGGTTATTTCAAACAACTCTTCGGCCGGGAGCCAGTGCCCCCCGATCAGCATTTTAAAGCTTTCTGTCATACTATCAGAATATATTGTATTTGCCATACCGGTCAAGGTAAACATATAAAAACCAGAGCAGCCGTTTGCTGTCCTGATTTGAAGAACTCATCTTGTGGCTCCTTGGAACTAGAACTCTATTGCCATTATCGGAAGCTAAATAGCAAAAATGAACCCCCAAGTTCTGGGGGTTCATTTTTCACTTAAGATATGTAAGACCTTTATTAGCGGGGAGAAACCATTCCCTTCACTATCCTGGCCTGTAAAGCTTGGGCTTGTGGATCAACCAGTTCTGAGGTAGTTATTTTTAAGGAAGATAAATCGGGTGCCGAATTTGTCTTATTTTCAAACCTTAAATTGACCAAAGCTCCGTTCCCGCCTGAAATGTAGTTTTGTCCCCTCATGTCGAGAATTCCAATGGTTATCTGGTTTTCTTTGACAGAATAGAACAACTGCAGGTTTTGAGTTCTTTCAGTCAATTGGGGCTCCAGAGCAGTTAAAATTTGGGAATCAAATTCCAGCCTGAAACTTACGCCAGCTACAGGGCCATTAAAGTTAGCTTGCAAGGGAATTGTCAGCACTCGGTCCTTCAAACTATGGACTGTACCCCAACCAATTTCCGCAATTTCTGCTGTAGCCTTGCTGATAGCAGATGCCAGGGCGGCTACGCAACCCTCCTTGGGAGTCGGACCACCCCTAAAAATAAAGTCAACTAGGTATACTATGTCTACTATATTTATCTTACAATCCCCATTAATATCAGCTGATTTTTGAGAACGGGGAGCTACACCGGACCTCAGTATATAGTTAACGGCAAAGATAACATCCGGCAGATTGACATATCCATCATAATTAAAGTCACCGGGCAGACATCTAAAAGTCGGAGGGGCGCCATTGTTATAGATATAGTTGACTAAATGTATGAGGTCTGACAAGGTGATAAAACAATCACCATTGAGGTCCCCGGCTGCCAACGGATTGGGCGGAGGGCCATCCCCGAATAAAAAGTTCACGAAGTAGACGATATCCGCCAAATCGACTTTATTGTCTCCATTTAAATCACCTTCTTGACCGGAAGGCGGAATAAAAAACGGTTCCACTGTAATTTCAACTGCACCGGTATCTGCCAGTCCGGTTCCATCGTTAACTATGAAGGTTACGGTATATGGAGAACCCAGGGTATCGGCATTGGTGGGTGTCCAGCTGAAAAATCCGGTGGCAGGTGACTTTTTCGGTACAAAAGCTAAAGCTCCTACTCCGCTTTTAGTGATGGTTAAAACATCTTGTGTATCGACATCGGTAGCTGTTACTGAAAAATTCAAGGTCTGACCACCAAATACTGTCTGGGGGCCAGGTACCAATAAGACCGGTGCATGCGGAACTGGTTTAGGAGGCAGATTACAATAGACAGCGCCAGGTTTGAACTTAGGCACGATTTCTTTCGGAGCAGGTGTGGTAGTTGTATCTACAAAAAGTAAAGATATGGTTTCATTAGAAAAAGTATCAATTGACACAGTTTCAGGCGCTACTCCGGATTTGACGGTGAAATATATTTTTGCCACTAAACCATCACCGGGCCCTAGGAAACCACTTAAATAGATAGCACCCATAACCAGGGTTTGCCCTATGGTATCAATTTCACTCAGCTTTAATTGAGCAGCGTTGAATCGGGAACCCACCAGTGAAATCGAATCTGGAATCAGACACTGTCCTGAAAATTTTACCGGAATTGCCAATCCACCCAAAGCTTCATCATTAAAAGCGGTAACATTTATCACCACCTGCTGTCCGAAAGCGGTGGCCGTCGCGGTGCTGACTCGAACCGTGTCTGGAATTCCAGGGTCCTGGGCGAAAGCAAAATTATATGTAGCTAAAAATAAAAGTACACCTAATAGAAAATTGTATTTTTTCACCATACCTCTTGCTCCTTCATGAAGAAAAGTTAGCTTGTCCTCCTTAATAATAGACCCTTAAAGAGAGTTATCTTCCTTTATAATATGGGAATTTAATTGGATTTGTCAAGTATTTTTTAAATCCGAAGCTAAAAAAGTTTCCTTCAACCAGCTTTTCCGCCTTGAAAAGGGGTCCCTGAAGGTGCTTAAGTACAGATGTAGATTAGGTGAAATGTCTATTGTAAACTTAGATACAGAAAAGTTTTTTTTGCTCCTGAGATAAAAATTTACAACCTGTCTTGGTAATCAAGACATCTTCTTCCAAGCCTAAGTAGCCCCGATTAGGTACCGAGACCCCCAGTTCTAGAGTGAAAACATTCCCCTCCTCGACCGGTAAGTAAGGTGTGTTTCCATATCTTTCCCAACGCGGACCCAGTAGAGAGGCTCCGTCATGCACAAATTTTCCCAACTGATGTCCCAAAGCATGTGGGTATTCAGGATAACCGGCTTGGACCACAATTTTGCGGGCAATTTCATCTACCTGGTAACCTAAGACTCCCAGTTTTAGAATCTTGGCTGATTCTTCAATAGCCCGGCGAACTGTGTTCCAGGCTTTCTGAATATCATCCGGAATTTTTCTTTCCTTTCTATCTAAAAAGTACCACATCCTCTGCAGATCCGAGCAGTATCCCCCCAGTTTTAAACCAAAGTCCACGTGTAATAACTCTCCTCTTTTAGTTTTAAGCTTATCTGATGGTAAGGTGTGTCCGAAAGGAGAAGATGGTCCGGCATTGACTATGGGACATTGGTCTTCGGACCAGGCCGTTTCGGCTTTCAGTTTTTCTTTTTCTGCATGAAAAAACTCCCAAATCTTCTGTTCTGATAGACCGGGCTTGAGGATTCGGTCCAGTTTAGAAAAAATTTTCTCGGTTACCTTAATTACTTTCTTGATCTGTCTTACTTCCAGATTGGATTTTTTCCCTCTCAATTTAGATATTATCTTTTCGGCTGACACGAGCCGATTTACGAAAGGAGTTCCGGCCAGCAATTCGGTTAAGAGCAGGTACATGCCATGTGAGAGTCCGTCTGCCATAACATTGTCACCGGAAAAGTTGATGGCAATCTTTTGGGGGTTAATTTGGTTTAAAACTCTCAAGAGATGGGGTTTGATACTCTGGTCATAGCCGAAGACTTCATAAATCCCCAGAGATTTAATTTTGGCAACATCTCCCCTGCCTACAATGGCTTGCTTATCCCCGTTTCTGGAAAGTATAAAAGCCGATTCCCAGGTTACCTCTTTATCAACCACCAAATCTAAAGCCGGGTCGTGATTGACTTCACTTTCACGGACAAAAATCAGCCAGAGGTCTACCTGTTCCCTTTTTAAGATTTCCAGGGCCTGTTTTACCTTTTGGGATATTAACTCACTCATTTGTCCTTAGAATCGGTTAATGGGGATATTAGTTTACCTTCTAATTCAAAACTTGAAAAGTCAATTAAAGCATTACTGTTCAAAAATTCAACAATTTTTTTTAGCTTAAAAGACGATTTTCCTTGACAAAAGCGCGGCATAATGCTATAATACTCCTGCGAAATTGCCCCTTCGCGAACAAGGAATCAACTAAGCAGTAAGTGAGCGTCAGTTCACTAAGAGGTTTTGGCTTTAAATAAGGACTTTCTTAACTGTTTATTGTTTTTTGAACTGCATTTCACAACGACCCCTTAAATTTTGGTGGGGTAGGGTAAGGAGCTAAAGGGACTTGAAAGTTAACTTTTCTTGCATTTTTTTAAAGATTTTACTTGACAAACGGAAGGGGATTTGTTATAATACAGCTGCGAAATTGCCCCTTCGCAAACAACTGTATCAGAGCCCAAAAATGAGTGAAAGACTCAGAAGTGGGCTATTTTTATTTCAATTTTAATCTAAAAGTGTGGAGAAAAATTTCTAATTCAATGGTTTACATAGATTACCAATTGTTTAGGAGGGAATATCGGTAAGGGATACAGGGTTGGTTGGCTTAGCTTAGTTTTCTCAATCTGCTTTTTTAGTTTAGCGACTTTTGCTTCAGCCGCTCAGGTTACTACAAATTTGCCTGACTATGCGCCGGGGGATACAGTCTGGATAACAGGAACAAGCTTTGCCAGTAATGAATCAGTGACCGTGGTGGTGGAACACGTAGACACTACCGTAACTGGGGGTGAAGGGCACGATCCCTGGGAAGTAAAAGCTAATGGGAGCGGCTCTTTTCTTACCTATTGGGTAGTGCCTTATGATGACAATACTGCAGAAACCTTAAGAGTTGAGGCAACCGGCAATACCTCCGGTCTGTTTGCAACCACAACCTTTACCGACCACAATACCATACTTGTTTTCAGCGGAACCCTGCCTGAAACTCTCTGTGCCGGGGATACCATTCAGATTTGTGCCAACCTGAAGCAAAATTGTTCTGGGCCCGATGCTCCCTTGGTAGGGAGAGAGATTCTTTTCTTTATTAATCCGGGGAACTGCGGAGCCAATGTCGGCCAAGATGCTAATGATTCAGTTCTGACCGATGCCTTAGGCAACGCCTGCGGGACTATAATAGTCCCCTCTACTCCAGGAAATTATACTTTTAGAATAAAGTTTCGAGGAGAAGACAAGCCAAACCCCTGTCCCAATCCAGGCAACAGCGCCTGTGACCCCAATGATCCCAATAAGGGCAAACGCTGTGTAGAGCTATCCAATTCCAATGACTGTGAGCCGGTGGTAGTTACCTCGAACTGCTGTGCTAACAACACACCGGTTTTAAGCTGTTCTGGTGATGAGTTGACCTGTGATAGTTTACTGGCTTCTGCTAAGGTTACCTCTAATCCTAATGTGGGTGTAACTTATCTGTGGACTCCTGCGCCTGTTAGTGGTCAAGGTACTGCTTATGCTAGATATAGCACACCAGGGACTAAGAAGGTGGTGGTAACCATCACGGCTACAGGTTGTAAAGACTCCTGTGAGGCGGTTATTACCCAGAACATCACCAAGCCGGTTTTAAGCTGTTCTGGTGATTCGCTGACTTGTGATAGTTTATGTGCTTCAGCGAAAGTTACCTCTACTCCGAATGTGGGAGTGACATATTTATGGACTCCTGCACCCGAATGTGGTGGTCAAGGTACTGCTCATGCTAGATATAGCACACCAGGGACTAAGAAGGTGGTGGTAACCATCACGGCTACAGGTTGTAAAGACTCCTGTAATGCGGTTATTACCCAAAACATCACCAAGCCGGTTTTAAGCTGTTCTGGTGATGAGTTGACCTGTGATAGTTTATGTGCTTCAGCGAAAGTTACCTCTACTCCGAATGTGGGAGTGACATATTTATGGACTCCTGCACCCGAATGTGGTGGTCAGGGTACTGCTCACGCCAGATATAATACACCTGGAACCAAGAAGGTGGTAGTAACCATCACGGCTACCGGTTGTAAAGATTCCTGTGAGTCGGTAATTACCCAGAACGGCACTAAGCCGGTTTTAACCTGCTCAGGTGATACTTTGACCTGTGACAGCACTGAGGCATCTGCCAAGGTTAGCTCTACTCCGAGTAGTGGTGTAACTTATGTGTGGACTCCTGCTCCTGTTAGTGGTCAGGGTACTGCTCACGCCAGATATAATACACCTGGAACCAAGAAGGTGGTAGTAACCATCACGGCTACCGGTTGTAAAGATTCCTGTGAGTCGGTAATTACCCAGAACATTAATGACCCACCAGTGATTATTTGTCCTTCTAATGGCTTTGTAACCGTTTGCACTCTGGGAGCCCCCATTTGCCGTCAGATAATGGCTTATGATTTAAACGGTGACAGTTTATGTCTAAACAAGATTTGCGGGACAGGGAGTTTCTCTCAGGTCTGTGGAGACTCACAAGTAGCGGCTAACTTCTGCTTTGTTCCGGATTCATCTGGAACTTATAATTTCTGTTTCGAAGCCAAAGAAAAGAATGGTTGCGGTAAAGCTGATACCTGTATGTTTACAGTTACCGTTAAGCTGGACTCCTTCCCACCGGTAGTAAACGCACCGGATTCGACCAAGAGAACTTGTCAAGCAGACACCATAGCGTTTACAGTCTGTGCTAGTGATGGAGATTTTGGAGATAGTCTATTGTTAGAGAAATGCAGCGGCAACGGAAACTTCCCGCCCAAAAAAGCGGTTACCCCGGTTTGCCAAGTGTACAAATTCTATGCTGATACTTGTGGAACTTACAAGTTCTGCTTCAAAGCCACCGACCAGTGCGGTAAAGTAGCTTACGATACCGCTGTCTATAAAGTTGAGGTTCACAAGAACGCTCCAATAGTGACAGCCCCAGATGGAGCTAAATCCTTATGTGGACCAGATACCTTAAAATTCCAAGTTTGTGCCACAGATGTGGATTGCACAGATTCAGTAAAATTGGAAAAAATTTCTGGTAGCGGCACTTTCTGCCTTGCCACCAATGCTTCGCCAGTTTGTTGCACTTTAAAAGCTGTGGTTGACACCAGTGGAACTTATAAGTTTGTGTTTAAAGCCACGGATGAATGCGGAAAAACTGATTTAGATACAGCAGTCTGGACCATAACCATTAATCAAAAACCGACTATCATTGCCCCGGATACCGTCAAGTATGTGTTGTGCGCAGAAGGGAATCAGGTTTGCTTTAATGTCTCAGCCACCGGAGGAAATGGTGACAGCGTCTGCATAGAAAAAATTTCAGCTCTAGGGACCTTCACTAAGGTTTGCGGAAAACCAGCGGCCATAGGACAATTCTGCTGGACTCCCAGTTTCAGTGATACCTCAAACTGTTTCAATATTATTTTCAAAGCCACGGATTCGTGTGGTTTGATGACTCAAGACACGGTTAAACTCTGTATTTATCCACCAAACCCAGCTACATGTTCTTCCTGTGTTGCAGCCACTGTCGGAGAGGTCATCGCTTCTCCGGGAGCTAAAGTTAAAGTTCCTATTACAATCAACACTAGTTCCACAGATATTGGTGGCTTTAGCGTGTGCTTGGAATATGACCCAGCATTATTGACGTTCGTAAACTTAGAACGGGGACAATTCTTCGACCAGCCCGGTCCTTTTGACGGCAGCTACATGTGGAATTATTTAGTTTGGAGAAATAACCCCTCAACCGTCATCCACAAATTCAAACTTTGCATAATGGGTATTGGAAAGCTGTACTACTATGGAGGAATCTGTTTACCGGCTGGTGGCCAGGGAGTTCTGTATGCCGAGTTCAGGTTATCCAACAATGAACTGTATCGTTGTATGCGTACCCCAGTAATCTGGGAGAGATTAGATCCTCAATGTATAGTAAACGCTTTCACTGACTGCAGTGGGAACAAGGTTTATGTTCCTAGTGATACCATGTTTTACAACCCCAGAATCTGTGACAGCACGGCCTTATGGCCCAAACAAGATGTCTTTATCTGTTGTGACCTAAGTGATGGTGGGATAACCTTTAAGTGTGATGTTGATCCGATTGTAATTGGAGATGTCAATGCCAACGGATTCTCCTATGAAATCGGAGATGCAGTCTTGTTCGCCAATTACTTTATATCCGGAATCTCGGTCTTTAGCTCTGACCCTGAAATTAGGGAAAGACAGATCGCTTCCAGTGATATTAACCGCGACGGTTTGACTTTATCGATTGCCGATCTGGTATTCTTGCTTAGAATTCTGGCGGGAGACGCTCAACCTTTGGGTGGCTCCAAGATTACACCCTTAGCTCAAAGTGTTGACCTGCTGTTCGATGGTCACTTGGTAGAAACTAATAGTCCGGTTGATTTAGGAGCGGTGTTAATGACCTTCAAAGGAAAAGCTACCAAGCTTGAGCCAATTATAACCGGTCTGCAAGTTAAGTGGGGTGTTTCAGAGGGAGCAACTAAAGTATTGGTATACGGTATGAAGAAAGGTGAAAAGATTTCCGCCGGTACGTCCGAACTGGTGAAAATCTACGGAGATGTGAAATTAGCCAAAGTCGAGGCCGCTGAATATTATGGAATTCCAGTAGATGTCAATATTATCACTTCATTTGTCAAACCGGAAAGCTATCTATTATCCCAGAACTATCCCAATCCGTTCAATGCTGGCACAACCATAAGATTTGCCACACCGATTGACGGTAAAGTTAATCTGAAGATTTACAATGTGGCCGGACAGTTAGTCCGAGAATTCAGTGAATTTAAGAATGCCGGATATCATTCCATAACCTGGGATGGTAATAATTCCAAGGGCCAGAAGGTCTCCAGCGGTGTCTATCTGTATAAACTTCAGGTCGGAGAATTTACCGAAATAAGAAAAATGACTCTGCTCAAGTAATTGGGCAATTTCGCGCAAAACAAAAAAGGCGGGTTTTCTTCAAATCCGCTTTTTTATTTTTAAGCTTCAAGACAGTGTTTCTGCTACCTTACGGGTGAGTAGCTTCTCAAATAAGGTAGGCGTCAGGAGTAGTTCCCGACACAACTTACTGGAATTTACCCCTTCAAATTCCCTATAGGTTTCAGCTGCAGCACCTTTTTAGAAATCCCCAAAGCATCCACCGCATCCACAACTTCCGAGATATCTTTATAGGCAATTCCAGCCTCTTCCGCCAAACCGGACATAGAGACCGACCTAATCACCATTCCTCTTTTTTCCATGTTGGCCTTTAACTCTGTACCTCGTACCCTGCGTTTAGCTTCAGTTCTGGACATAGTTCTGCCTGAACCATGACAGGTGGAGCCAAAAGTTTCCCGGTGGGCAGTTTCTGTCCCCACCAATAAAAATGAACCGGTTTCCATTGAACCACCCACAATCACCGGCTGGCCGATTTTTCTGTAAGTCTCAGTCACCTCCGGACGATTGGGACCAAATGAACGGGTAGCCCCCTTTCTATGCACTAATAACTTTTTAGTTTCGCCATTGAGCTGATATTCCTCTATCTTGGCAATGTTGTGACAAACATCATAGATTAGTTCTAAGCCCAACTCCTTAGGGTCTTTTTTAAAAACCTCTGAGAAAGCCTCACGAATCCGATGCAAAATCACTTGTCTATTGACAAAAGCAGAGTTGGCGGCGCAGACCATTGCTCCAAAATAATCCTGCCCTTCTGGAGAGCTAAAAGGAGCGCAAGCCAGTTCCCTATCCAGAACCTTTATTCCATATTTTCGCATTGCCTCTCCAAAAATTCTCAAATAATCTGTCCCGATTTGATGCCCAAAACCCCGGGAGCCACAATGAACCATTACAAAAATTTGATTGGGTCTATCAACTCCAAAAACCTTGGCTGCTTCTGGGTAATAGACTTGATCAGTCAAAGCCACCTGAACCTCCAAATAATGGTTTCCAGACCCCAGGGTTCCCAACTGCTCTATCCCTCGTTGCAGGGCATGTTTGCTGACTTTATCCGGTTTGGCTCCGGGAATTCTGCCAGATTCTTCAGTTCTTTCCTTATCCTCTTTCCAGGCAAAATTATTTTCAATACACCAGTCCACTCCTTTGACCATAACTTCTCGAAATTGGTTGGGAGTTAGTTTCACAAAACCTTTACAACCCACTCCGGCTGGAACTGAATAAAAAATTTTATCCATCAACTGAGGAAGTTTTGGTTGCACTTCTTCCAATGTTAAATTAGTTTTTACCAGCCGCATTCCACAGTTAATATCAAATCCGATGCCGCCGGGCGAGATTACTCCTTTTTCTAATTCAAATGCTGCCACTCCACCAATCGGAAAACCATAACCCCAGTGACCGTCCGGCATACACAGAGCATATTTTTGAATTCCAGGTAAACAGGCAACATTGGTAACCTGATTGAAAACACCGTCATCCATCTCCTTAATCAATTTATCCGTGCCCAGAACCCGGGCCGGGACCAACATCCCTTCTTTTTCAGATTTGGGGATTTCCCAGACACCTTCTTTAATTTTATTCATCTTATACTGCATAGTTCCCCTTCAAATATCTAAAATTACCTTAGCTCTCCAAAGCCGGTCGGATTTTTTTATCTCAAATAAGTGATACGTGACCGCTTTAACATCGGCTCGCAAATTATGTTTGTTCTGATTAATAGCTTCACCCTTAGCTTCTCCTTCCAAAACATAATTGGTATTTTTCTGGATTTTAACTGAGAATTCTTTAAAAAGCATGGCCTTGTAATCCTTAAGATAAATCAATTCCGCTAACCAATCAAACAGCAAATCCTCAAGGGTTTTGTTTTCCAATTTCAGTTTTTCAACCTGATTAGGAGTTACAGTTTTAAAATCCACCATGGCCTCAAAAGTGGCTTTGGCGCAATTGACAAATAGCTCTTCCAAGGTTTTTCCACAAGCTTCAAAAGCGGCATCGGCAATGGCAATTTTTTCCAGGAACTTAAAAGGAGGAACCGGGCGGGCTTTTGATTTAGTTTTTCTCTTTCTGACTTTTAAGCTCATCTTTTTTCTTTTTGGCTCTGAGAGTTAAAACCCAACCCAAACTCAAGCCCACCAGAAGACCCAAGATTAACCATAAAGCCCGGGACATGGAAAAGGACCAGATTAAAAACTTGACCGGAAAAGCTTGGGTATTCTGCACTACGAAGATCAAAAACAGAACCAATATTATTAATAGTAAAAATTCTTTAAATGTCATAAACCAAAAAAGCCCCTTCAAAAGGGGCTGACAAAGTTTTTAGGTTCATCCTAGAATTTAATTAGTTTTAGGCACAGGGACTGGGACAGGCTTTACTATACAGTCCACCGGACAAACCGCGATACAATGAGAGCCTTCCGAATAGCTGGCACATTCATCACAGGTGTCTGGATTGACCAGATATATGTCACCAGCACTGATAGATTCAGTGGGGCATTCCGGCAGACATAGTCCGCAGGCGGTACACTGGTCGTTGATGAAAACTGCCATTTTCCTCCTAAGGATTTTTACCTAATATACGTAAAGTGTATCAAAAAGCAAGACGAAATATTATGGTCAAGAGTCCGCAACAAAGAATGCCACAATTATGATTGAGATAGAGTGTAGCAACTTGGAAATACACCTTAGGCATTCAGATAATACACTTTTTCTTTTGAGTCAACTGCTGCGGGCTGGGTCCCCGGTTCTTTAGGCCAGTGGATAATGAATTTAGTGCCGTGACCTGTCTGGCTCTGGGCTTTGATTTTTCCCTGATGCAGATTTACAATTTTTTTAACCAAGCTTAAACCCAAACCGGTCCCCGTCTCCTTAGTGGTAAAAAAAGGGTTAAAAATCTTATCCAAAATCTCGGATGGGATTCCTACTCCCTGGTCAGAGACTTCAACTTTCAGAAAGTCCTTTTCTTCATCAATGCTGACTTGCAATTTTCCTCCGTTCGGCATGGCTTCAAAGGCATTCTGAAATAGGTTCTGAAAACATTGCTTGACGAGAAGCTTATCGGCCATGACGAAATTGGCCTCCTCCGGAGCCGGTGTAGCCAAAAAAATGTCTTTTCGTTTGGTATATTCTGAGGTCTGATGAAAACTCTCGTTGATGATTTCTTTTAGATTCACCATCTCCAACGCTAAATCCAAAGGCTTGGTGAAATTTAAAAATTTGGCTAAAAGCTGCTCCATCACCAAGGACTCAGTGACTATATGCTGGATGATTTCTGAATTGCCGCTGTCATCCTTCAGAACCTTTTTCAAAAGATTGGTGAACCCTATAATCGAGCCCATAGAATTTCGTAGCTGATGAGCAAGACCGGCCGACATCTCCCCTAAAGCCGCCATCTTTTCCTTAAAATTAATCTCTTCCTGTAATTTCTTGATATCGCTTATGTCGCTGAAAAGCAACCCCTCCCCTACCAGCTGTCCCTGGTCATCCTTGATCAAGGAGCTGCTGGCGGATAAATACACTTTTTCACCGTTGGGTCTCCCCACTTCCAAATCCAAATTTTTAACCACTTTTTCTTCTGCCAAAGTTTTATCAATCAGATGAGCCAGCGGATTTTCCTGGCCTAAAATCTTTTTGTAATGAGAATTGATGCTGGAAGCGGATTTTAAGTCTAAAATCTCTTCGGCAGCTTGGTTAAGACGAGAAATTTTCCCTTCCCGGTCACAGATAATTACTCCAGACGACATAGAATCCAGAATATAATCATTCAACCTAGAAAGGTTTTGGGCCTTCTCGGAGGTGGATTGATATAACTCTCGCAATATTTCCTCTTTGTGTTTAAGTTCATCTATGGTCTTCTGAAAAGTTTTTACCACCGAATCAATTTCATTAGCCGAACTCTCCCCTAATATCAGCTGGGCTTCGCTAGCTTTATGTTTTATTTCACGGTAAGGTTTTAAGGTAGCACTGATAATCCAAAAAGTAGCTATCAGAGCTAAAAAGATTCCCAAGCCGCCAAAGAAGAATTCTAATTTGGATAATTTCTCTAGCGCAGCTAAATTACCAGCTCGATTCTTTAAAGCTGCAATTACGAAGTGGTTTTGATTGTTGATGTTAAAGGGATAGAAATAATATTTATAATATGTTTCCTGGTTTTGACCAGGGACAAGCTTTTCCTTGATTAGCTTGGAATAAACCGGGGTGCCTTTTCTTAATCTTTCCCAATCAGAGGGAGAAATTTGTTCGGATATTTTCTTTATGACAGCGGGATCATTTAAATCCGTAGAAAAAAGAATTCGGGGATTAAGGTATTGGAGACCAAAATCTAAAACATCAATCTGTTCAACTTCGGATTTGAAGGTGAGCTCAATCAAAGCTTTTCTTAAAGCGGTTTCGTCTGCCGGCTGGAGTTCTTTGAATAGAGTTTTAACGGAGTTTCCGACCGTGGTTAGCTTCTGGTCAAATTCTTTGCTCAAAGAGGCCTTGGTGACTTTCAGCAGATACAGAGTGCCAAAGTTAATCAGAACCAGGAACAGAAGCAAAAGCAAAAAGGCAATTTTAAGCTCGGATTCGTAGGTTAACTTTAGCTTCGGTTTCATACAGGTTTGTCTTATTTATTTTTATCGACAAAACCTGCCAGTTATCTACTAAATGGGAAAGGTCAGCGGGAGAAAAAATAGGATAAATAGAGCTTGATTAAGCTCTCCCCCCAGAATAAGGCTAATATGGAAGCTATGGCTAAAAATGGTCCCAAGGGGATGGTTTTGTCCTTTTTGGATTTGGATAAGGTCAATTTCAACCCCCCAATTAAAGCTCCTAAAAAACTGGCCAAGAGTATTACCACAATCAAATTTTTCCAGCCCAGAAAAGCCCCTAATAGTGCAGCTAATTTTATATCCCCTCCACCCATGCTCTCTTTTTTGAAGACCGCCTCTCCCACATAAGCCAATAGATAAAAGGATAGACCTCCGCTCAAAAATCCAATTACAGAAGCGGAAAGTGAAGATTGAGGGTTGAAATATGAAAAAATCAAGCCTAAAACCATTCCCGGCAAAGTGATTATGTCCGGAATGATTCTATGATTTAAATCGATGAAGGAAACTACGATTAATATTGAAATCAGGACAAAACTGGAGAAAAACTGCCAGCTTAAGTCAAATTTTAGATATGCCAGAAGCAACAGCAGACCGGACGATAATTCAACCACCGGATACTGAATGGAAATGTTATGTTTGCAATTTCTACATTTCCCTTTCAAAATTAGATAGCTTAAAATAGGTACATTGTCATACCAGGAGATTCTGTTTTTGCAATTGGGACAAAGCGAACGGGATAAAAGAAAGGTCTTTTTCAGAGGGATACGATAAATGCAGACGTTCAGAAAACTACCCCAGGCCAGGGCTAAAATTACGACTAAAATAATTTCAGCCGGATTCATACTGCCCGACTGCGAAGATTGAAGATATAGGCCAGGGAGAATAGATCGGGTGAGATTTGCAGAAGCAAATCACTCAGCCAATTCCAGTGCTTCCAGCGAGGTGGAATAATCGAAATTTCCCGCTGGGCTATGATTTTTAATCCGCATTCTTCAATTAATTTTTCAATTTCAGCATAATTGAAGAGACGGAGATGAGGGGCCTTGGCGCCGATGAAATCCAGCTTTCCCCAGAAGATGTCCCATCTTCTCTTGAGATGAAATTCATTGGGTAACGATAAAATTACCTCCCCCTTGGGGTTCAAGGCCTGGCGTAAATTCAACAGCACTTTGGTAGGGTTAACCACAAACTGCAATACCTCCAAGCATAAAATAGCATCATATTTTCCCCGGATTCTCTCCTGCTCTATGTCAAACAAAAAAGCTTTGACTCCCTTGCTTTTGGTCAGCTGTACCGCCTGAGGCGAGACATCCAGGGCTTCTACTTCAAACCCTGCATTTTTAAAAAATGCCGAATTTGATCCCCGGCCACACCCCACGTCCAAAAGTTTGCCTCTTTTCTGGGATAAAATCTGATAAGCGATTTCGGCTCTTTGCTGGCTGCGTAAATCGGCTGAGGGTAAATCCCGGGTATCCCAGTACTGGTCAAAATAAACTTTTTTCTCGGTTCTTTTGGTTAAGATTTTGGTGCTCATTTTATAATCTTTCTAATGGAGTTACAGACGTATATAACATCCCTTTCTGTCATCAAAGGATGCAGAGGCAAAGTCACCTCTTGTTTTCCAACATATTCGGTATTGGGCAAAGAAATTTCCCTGACTTCCGGAAAATTATTCTGATAATAGGTAAATTTGTGCACCGGTTGATAATGAACCGATGTTTGTATTTTTCTTTTTTTCATCTCTTCTAAAAACCGGTTTCTATCTATGCCCTTACCTAATAATATCGGAAAAATATGGAAACTTGATTGGTGGGGATAGTTCAAGAAAGGAATTTTAATCTGGCTTACACCCTTCAGTTGTTTTATATAAAATTTTGTTAAGCGTTCTCTTTTGGTATTATTTTTTTTCAATTTCTTCAATTGTTCAATCCCCAAGGCAGATTCGATTTCGGTCATTCTGTAATTAAAGCCCAATTCAACCACATCGTAGCAGTGTGCCTGCCCCTTATGTCTTTCCCAGGTCAGAGTAGTCATGCCATGAGAGCGCAATAGTTTTAACTTCTGGGCTAATTCATCAGAATTGGTTACCAGCATACCCCCTTCACCGGTGACTAAGTTTTTATTAGAGAAAAACGAAAAACAGCCCATGTCACCCCAGGTTCCCATTTTTTTTTTGTTAATTTCTGCTCCGATGGCGTGAGCCGAATCTTCAATCACGGCTAAGTTGTATTTCTGTGCAATCTGGTTTATTCTAACCATATCAGCCGGATAGCCTGCGTAATGCACAACCAAGATGGTTCTGGTTTTGTCAGTAATTTTTCTTTGTAAATCTTCTACCGAGATATTCAAATTATCCAGACTGGAAATATCTACAAAGACCGGTTTGGCCTGATTATAAACGATGGCATTGGCGCTGGCTACAAAGGTTAAAGAGGGAAGTAAAACTTCATCGCCAGGTTTTAGCTCTAGAGCTTTTAAAGCTAAATGTAAGGCCGCTGTTCCACTGGCTACGGCTAAAGCATGTTTGACTCCCAGGAACTTGGCGAATGCTTTTTCAAAGTTCTGAGTAACTTCTCCCATCGTTAGCCAGCGGCTTTTGAGAACCTTGGTGACGGCCTGAATTTCCTTTTGGGTTAAATCAATATCTGATAAATAAACTTTCCAGTTCATTTTAATCTAATTTCTAAGGGTAGAATTTATATGAATTTCTTTTTAGACTTTTCAAAGATTTCAACAGCCAAAGCATAATCATCCGGTCTGCCGATGTCCAGCCAGAAATCCTGGGAAGGATAAGCAGAAACCTTTTCTCCTTTTTTCAAAAGTAGATTGATTAAATCCGGGAAATCTAACCTCTTCCCTTTGGGGATATATTTCAAAACCTGTGGCTCAAAGATATAAACTCCCATAGAAACCTGATAAAAAAGATGCGGTTTCTCGATATAGTCCACAAGTTCCTGGCTGTGGTTTAATTTCACTATCCCAAAATCAACTTTGACGCTTCTTTTTTGAACTGCGATGGTAGCCATGGGCTTATGCTTTTTGTGAAAAGCCATCATTTTAGAATAATTCAAAGTAGTCAATAAATCTCCGTTCATCACCATAAAGGTTTGATTCAAGCCAGGGATGTATGCCAACGCACCGACTGTACCCAACGGTTTGTCTTCCTGATTGTATTTTATCTTTACTCCTAACCTTTTTCCATCCCCAAAAAAAGTTCGAATCAGATTTCCCAAATAACCAACCGCTATAGTCAAATCGGTTAGCTTATGTTTCTTGAGCTGCCGGATCAGAACTTCCAAAATGGGAAAATCCCCAACCGGCATTAGGGGCTTGGGTAAAACTACGGTGTAGGGAATTAATCTTCTACCTACTCCACCAGCCAGGATTATGACTTTCATAAGTGTTTGGTCACAATAATGTTATAGGGCTTATTTAAAGTTATATATTATATATCTCTTGCTTATAAAGTTGAATGTTTTTTTCGATCCAGTTTATAGTTTTCTCTAAGCCATCTAAGAGTTTTACCTTGGGAGACCAATTCACAAGTTTCAAAGCTTTATTCGAGTTGGAGACCAATCTAACTACTTCACTCTGGCCAGGTCTTTTTCTTTCTCTTTGAGAAAAGAGTTTGATATTTTTATTTAAGCATTTTCCTACCAGTTCCACCAAATCTTCGATGGAAACCTCAAAACCAGACCCAATATTTACCACCTCTCCACTGGTTTTGTCCGATTCAGCAAATTTGATAAACCCTTTGACAGTATCGGAAACGTAGGTCAAATCACGGGTGGTGAAAGTTGCACCTAAATAAACTTCTCCTTTGACCAGTGCCTGGGTGATGATAGTCGGAATTACTGCCCTAGCTGACTGCCTGGGACCATAAACATTAAACGGGCGCATAATCCCTACTGGTAAATTGAAAGATTTGTGAAAGCTCAAGGCAATCTGATCCGCACTAGCTTTGCTGGCGGCATAGGGAGATTGGGGTGAAATCGGATGATTTTCATCCATGGGGACATATTGAGCGGTTCCGTACACTTCACTGGTAGAGGTATGGACAATTTTTTCGACCCGGCTGTCTTTACAAGCCAGCAATAAATTCAATGCCCCGCTGACATTGGTTTCCACTACATCTTTGGGATGGACAAAAGAGTAAGGAATTCCTACTGAGGCAGCCAGATTGAAGACCGCCTGGCATTTTTTGATCGCTTTTCTAAGAGCATCTGAATCCCGGATATCTCCGGCAATAACCTCAACCTCATTCAGAATTTTTTTATTTAACAATTCTAGCATCCCCCAATCATTGCGGGAATTGTAATGCACGAAAGCTCGGACTTTAGCGTGGTTTTTTACTAGGGTTTCTACCAGATGGCTGCCGATAAATCCTCCGGCCCCAGTAACTAAAACTTTTTTCCCTTTTAATTTCATTTGGTTACCCCTACGGATCCCGTTGAGGGACACCATGGCACTAGCCATTCAAAATTGATTCTTCAATTTCAGAAACCTTGTTCTCCCTGGCTTCTGTTTTTATTCCCAAGCTATTAAGATAAATTTCAGCTGCTTTTTCTATATTAATCAGATCTAACAGCTCCGGCATATTTTGAATATAATCTTTTTCTTCTGATATAAATTCCAGCATGGCACAAGCCAACTCTTCCACCTGGCCGGGTTTGACTACTTTCCCCACTTCATATTTGTTAGTCAGAAACCCCATATCCCCCACGTCAGTGACAATCACCGGTTTCCGAATCTGTAAAGCTTCCGAATACACCAAAGGAATACTATCTCCTTTGGACGGTATCACCACGCAATCGCATAAACTGATTTGATAAGATAATTCTTTTGCGGAAACTTTGCCAATAGTTTTTACGAAATTGTTTAGATGTAATTTTTCAACAATTTGCGCCAAACTTTTCTCCAAACTGCCCCAGCCGATTAAACTTAAACTGACATTGGGATTTTTTTGAACTACCAGAGCTAAGGCCAGAAGTAAATCTTCCAACCCTTTGGCTTTCTCCCATCTTCCTACATACAGAAAATGTTTTTTCTGAAATTCAAAGGGACAGAAGAAAGTTTTCAAGGGCGGGAGAATCCGGTTACTCGGTAAAAATTGACAACCTTTTTTAGCCAATTGCTCGGTCTTTTTTGCCAAATCAAATCCGTCGGCGAACAAAAGATTAGCTTTCCGCAGCACCTTTATTATAATCTGCTTGAAAATGGGCTTCTTAGCCCAGACATAGATATCCGAGCCCAAGGTCCAGACTGCATAAGGGATCTTAAATTTCTTCTTCACTTGATAGGCAAACCAGCCACTGGGGAGTGCCCATAAAGCCAGACAGGTATCCGGTTTTTCTCTTCTGATTAAATCAAAAAGCTGTTTTCTGCCGTGGTGCAGAAAAGAGAAGATTGAGAATAAATTTTTAGAATTAAATAAACTTAAACTCCCAATGGGAGTCTTTGAGGATTGCCATTTAAAGCGGAGGACATGGTCCTCTTTTTCAGTATTTTCCACTGCATAATCGGGAGTGAAAACTATGACCTCTACCCCTCTTTTCCTCAAAGCCAAAGTAAAATCTCTGACAAAAGGAGAAGCCGTGTCGTCCGGATTGGCTGGATAGCGGTTGGTTATGATACAGATTTTCATTTTTGTATCTGAGATTTTATAAAAGCCCTGTGGGAAATTCTTTTACTGGAATTCGAAGCAGTATTGGTCAATATTTCCTCTAAATTTTTATTCTCTCGCTGGATTTTATAAATCTCCTTGCGCAGCTGAACAATCTGGGTTCCCAGAAATCCGAATAGCAAAACCTGTAATCCAGTCAAAATAAACAGAGCCACCAGGGTAACTAAAGGACGATCCGGATTCAAAGTTTTCATCTGCCATAGATAAACCAGATATCCCCCACCTATCAGTCCCAACACCACCAAGAATAAACCAATCAGTCCAAATAAGATTATAGGTCTTTCAAAAAAGGAGAAAATCAGATGAGATAAGGCGGTGGCTTTAAATCTGAATTTGGATGAGCCTTTTTCTCTTCCTTTCAGAACTGCCGGCATCTCATACGGCTTATATCCCATAGCCAGAGCTTTAGATAAAATCTCTAAATGAATTTCTTTCCCTTCAGACTCTAATTCCAGAGATTTGATACAGTTATACCGATAAGCCCGCAAAACACCGGTAACCGTGGTGACTTTAGACTTCATGGCATAGCTTAAAATTTTGTTACCTAATTTGCTGATCAAAAGCCGGCTGCCGGGCACATTTTCAGTTCTTCCATACTGTACATAAGGGGACCCGACCACAAAGTCATATTCGGGATTATTTTGCAGAATTCCGGCCATTTTAACTAAATGAATTTCGCTATAGCTTAAATCAGCGTCAGTGCTACAAATTATTTTACCCTGAGCTTTCTGGAAGCCGGTCCTCAAAGCTTTGCCGGGACCTTGGTTGGGAAAATAGCTAGCCAGTTTAACTTTAGGCTCCAGCTTCGAGTATCTTTTGACAACTTCTTTGGTTCGGTCAACCGAGCCGTCATCCACCGCAATAATTTCCCACTGATCGCAGAAGGAATTTAAAGCGGCAGAAACTCGGTCCAAAGTCCTTTTGACGTTGGCTTCCTCGTTATACATGGGGATAATGACCGAAATTTCCGGTCTGCGAAATCTCTCCATAGAATTTAAATCCTTTCAGGTTTCAGGCGGTGTAGGTCCTCTTTGGCTAAAAGGTTGGAGGGGTTTAAAGATAAGGCCTTCTCTAAAAATTTAATCTGATTGGTTTTATCCTGGCGCATGGCATAACAGATGGACAAATAGTAATAATTGGCATCGGAAAAGGGCTCCAGGTCAACTGCGGTCTGGAAAAATTTCTCGGCTTCATCCACTTTGCCGATTTTTAAAAATCCCTTTCCGATGGCGGCATAAATTCTGGGATTATTTGAATCAATTTCTAAGGCAGCCATGAAATACCGGAATGCCAAATCCGGCATCTTGATGCGGTCGTAGTATACACCCCAGTTGAAGATAAGGTTTCCGAAGTGCTCTTTGGTCAGCAGGTCCGGGCTTTGAGCTTTAAGCCTGTCGATCTTACGATTCAGGTAGTTTTGATGATTTTCGAACAGTTCCGGGGTCGGCTTAAAGGGTGTTTTCGAATAAGCCAGGATAAGTCCGAAGGGTGACAGATTGGGCAGAATCTCTTTGGGTAAATTGGTGAACTGGAAATATATGGCATTACTATCAACGTTCAATTTCACAAACTCTTCTATCCATTGACCGGTTTTTAATTTTTCCAAGTCAGAGGAGGCTGGATATTTCAATTCCGGATACAGATTTTGCACCTGCTCCAGATAGGCCTTAATGGTCAGGGAATTGGTGCTGATGATTTTCAACCCCTTGGAGTTTTTTTCTGCTAAGGTTAGATACCATAAGGTGGTCAGAGTGTTATCATCCGCCGCAAAAATAATCGAATTGGGTTTGACAGAATCCACAATTTCACGGGCGTAATCATAAGCAAAAGTAGTCCGGTTTTTATTTTGAGTCGGATAGTTATGTAAAAACTGGAAAAGCGGAATGATTAAAATCAGACTCAAGACAGCCAGATTGGGAACTTTGATTTTGAATTCCTTGAACCACTCAAAAATAATCTCCCAGATAAAGTTAACTCCCACGCTGACAAAAACAGTGAACATAGCTAGCCCGGGGAGTAAATAACCCAAGAGGTCCAGATTCCGGGTAGAAAAATCAGCGGCCCAGGCCGAGGCCGAAAGGTTTAAGGCAAAGATAAAAGTCAAAAAGGTAAACAACCTGCGGGAGTTTTCCCAGATTTTCACCCAGCCGATTACGGCTAATAACACCAGAGGAATGTAAAACTGGGTCAATATATATGTTAGAATCATATTCAAATTATTGAAAAAAGAAAAAGTGGGCAGATGGATAGTGGTTCCAATTTCCTGGGAACGGATAATAAAACGGAACATCTCACTTAAACTATCCGGCTTCCCCCAGTTTAAGGCCGGGTTCAAATTTGAGCGGATGGGTAAATATAAATAAACCGTCAGTCCGACCAAGCCTAAGACAAAAATAGTAAGAAACTTGTCCCGGTTAAGGAGAAAGTTGGTTTCGGTGGCTAAAATGAAAAATAAATAAGCCGGAATCAGGGTAAAAATCAAAAGGGAATGATTGGTCAAGCTGATACCCAAGACAAAAAATATTAATCCCAGCCACTTAATCGAATTCGGTGAATGGGCCCGAACTTCTTTATGCCAGATTAAAAGCAGATATGCCAGAAGAAGGGTAAAAAACAGATTCAGTGAATAAACTTCAGCCCGGGTGACCTGGGACCAGAAAGCAGTGGTAAAACCGAAGAACAGAATTATGGCTACATTGATTATTCTGAAACCCAGGGTCGGTTTTTTGACTTTTCTGAAATCGGTTTCGATTCTAAGAAGGATGAAAAACAGAAGCATCAGAGATAAGCTTCCCCACAAGGCGGACATGAAGTTCACTCTCCAGGCAATATTTTCAAAGGGAATGAAACTAAAAATCTTGCCAAGCAGAACGTAAATGGGAAAACCGGGAGAATGAGGAATTCCTAAGGTGGCTCCGGCTGTTACCAAAGCGGCTGAATCCTCCCAGTAAATGGTTGGGCAGAGTGTGAAAAAGAAAAATATCAATGATATGAAAAATAGGCCTAAACCCCAGTTTAAATTTGAATTCATATTTTTATTTTCGGTAAAATGTGAAAATTTATAACCTAAAATCAGCTTTAAAGTTAGTCCATATCTTCCCACGTTGAGGACAACGTGGGTCTACGAGCTTACCCTCCCCTTAAAGGAGAGGGGATAAAAAGTTGGTAGCCGCAGGCTTCAGCCTGCGCTAAGATGATTCGCAACCTGCCTGCCCGATGCAGGGGGAAGGTTACCGTCACTAACTACAAAAAATCTTTGACGCTCTTGTGTCTGAACCAAAAAAGATCGCAACCTGAAGGTTGCGGCTACCAGGTTATACAAAACAAAAAAGAGAGGATTCACCGTCCTCTCTTTTCCGTTTACTTAGAGTGTATCTTAGTTATAGAGCGTCGTCAGAAGTAACCGCTAATGTACCAAGTTCGTTTATGGTCCAGGTATCAACAGCAGCGTCATCATCCAAAATACCGGATGTGGCAGTAGCTAAGAAGTTGGTAGCTCCAGCATCAGTACTGGTAATGGTGTAGCTGTATCTAGCAGAAGCTCCTATATCCACTCCAATAGATGCAAAAGCGGCTGGGGCACCGGCACTGGCCTGGGCACCGGTAATCCAGTAGATGTCTTTTTCCTGACGGTAAGAGTGTTGCATGGTGTAAATCTGCTTTAAAATCTGCTTGGCTTCGGATTGTTTGGACTTGGTAGTAGCTCTCATAAATCTGGGAATGGCTAAGGCCGCCAAAATACCTATGATGACTACCACAATCATCAACTCCACCAAGGTGAAACCTTTCTGGTTTTTGCGTATCATTTAAATCCTCCTTCCTTTCTTTTTTAAAGTTATGTTTAACTTCGGTCTCTATTAATGCAACTTCGATGCCTGTTTAATATATTTCTTGTAACTCTATGTTTTACTCAAACTTACCTTGCCTTGATTTTTGACTGCTGATTTTTTGAACATTTATTAACTTGGTTTATTGCAGTAAGTATTGCAAAAAGCTACGCTATGGTGTCCCTTCCCTACGGGATGCCGCAGGCGCAACGGGATCCCGTCCCTGCGGGATACCCGAAGGCAAAACCGGAGGGTGTAGGGGGTAACCAAAAGCCAAGTCAATTTGTACTGGTAGCCGCAGGCTTCAGCCTGCGTTCCAATTTTTCGCAACCTAAAGGTTGCGGCTACCACTTCAAAAACATTATCGGAAAAATTGGAAAAGCTTGAAGATATATTGTCAAATTTTCTGCAGAAAAAATATGGCTATTTTGCCGCCCGGAGACTCCCTTCTGATAATTTCTGAACCCGGGCCAAAAGCTCCGGCTCCTGCGGGCTGAAAGCCAAAATTTTATTATATTTTTCCAGGGCTTGCTTCTTCATCCCCTTTGATTCATAAAAATACCCCAATCTATACCAGCTCAAAACCCACATTCTTTGAGCATCCCCGTCCCTGTAAAAAAGAGGATTTTCCTGCCAGTTGAAATTCTCTTTTTCCCACAGGGTTTGGTTCGATAAGATCTGCTTAGACAGATAAGACTGTTTCTTTATGGAAAGCTGCATCAAATACCCACTGGGCATTAAGAAATCTTTTATGACAGTATCCTTTTCGGTGTATTCAATATAAACAGGTCTCTTATCCCTTAGAGCTTTTTTGGCCACGTTCACATATAGGGCTTCTCCGGTTTTTGTTTCAGGAAGACCTTGAAAGATTTCCGGATGTTTTTTTCTCTCCTGCTGGCAATACCATAAAGCCGGCAGAAAACTGCGGTTTAGAATGATTAAATCCGTCCGAATTCCCTCACCATATTGAAGCCCTCGCAGGATAAAATCCAGGTTAGGATTATCAATGATGACCAGAGAATTTTGAGGTATACCGGAAATTATGCTCATAGCATACTGGGATGGGAAGTTATTTTTGGCTAAGTTGGCTTTGGGATAGACCCTGTAAACTGGCAATAGACAGATAATCGTGACCAACACCAGAGTTAAGGGGTAAATCAGTTTTTGAAAATCAAATTTCTCTTTTGGCTTGAAAAAAGCCGACTTCAGATTCTGCAGAATAAGCAATACCCCAAAACCAAATCCAATACTTAACATAATCAAGGAGGGAATCAGATATCCGTGTAAATCAGGATTATCAGAAATAAATTCATCGGAAAAAAAAGCGGTGAGCAGGCAATTTCCCAGAATCAGCCACAAGCTAAACCAAAACAGTGTTTTATTTCTTTGGTAAAAGTAAAACAAACCGATGAAGGCCAGAATCACAACCACAAAACTCAACTGGTCGGTCATCAGGTTCAGCGTGGCGAAAAATTTGGACGAAAGGGGGGCGCCAGATTCAAGCCCCATTTTCTGCAACGATTCTAAGGCGAAAACTGATTTGAGCAGTTGGTTTAAGTCGGCCGGATTTCCCCAATTGAAAGCCGGTCCGGTTGAAGAGCGGACCGGTAAATACAGATAGATGGATATTCCTAAAATAAAGCTTAATATACCAGTGAACAGAACTTTGGAATTAAGAAATTTTCTCAAACTGGAATTCAGGAGTAGATAGACCAAAGCCGGCAGAGCAGAAATCAGTATAGCGTAATGGTTGCCTAACCCCAATCCCAGGAGGAAACAAAACAGAACAAATATTTTGGTTTGCTTGGGTAGAGCTTGCTTGCGGTTGGCTTCCTGTAACTTTAAGGCAAAAAATAGCAACAATAAAAAGATAAAACTCCCCAAAGTGTAAACTTCGGCCCGGACCGCCTGAATCCAGAAAGAGTAGGTAAAGCCCGCTAAAATAACAGAAAATAAGGAGACGAAATAAAACAGTTTATCAGACACCTTTAAATTATCAGAAAAGCTTTTTCTCAATTGAATAAAAGTTAAGAATAAAGTTGCTAACGAGATTGAAGCCAATAATCCTGAAAAAAGGTTAACTTTAAAAGTTAAAGTTCCAAGAGGCAAGAATGAAAACATTTTGGCCAATAGAATGTAAATCGGGAAACCGGGGCGGTGAGCAATCCCCAGAGTAGAAATGGAAGCAATCAGCTCTCCTGAATCCCACCAAAAAACGCTCCTGGCTGAAGTCATCCAATAAACCACAAGAGAACCGATAAAAATGAAAGCTAAAATTCCCCAAATGTAATCTTTTTGTTTCTTTCTCATTTTTCCTTCAAACCGTACCTTTCTATTTTTCTATACAGAGTAGAATTATCAATCCCCAGAATCGAAGCGGCTTTGGACTTATTCCAGCCAGTCTGATTCAAAACCCAGAAGATATAAGATTTTTCAATCTCTTCTAAGGGAGGAGTCAAGGGAGTCGTTTCACTAACAAGCGGGGCCGGACTCTTTTCTCTTATTTTACCAGGCAAATCTTCCGGCCGGATGGTCTCCCCCTTAGCTAGGACCACCGCGCTTTCCAGACTGTTCTCCAGTTCTCTGACATTACCGGGCCAGGGATATTCGGCTAAAATCTCCAGAGTTTCGGACGCCAGCTTTTTCTCTTTAACATTTAACTGCTGGCAATATTTCTGGATGAAATAATGGCTCAGAAGAGGAATATCTTCCTGGCGGTTTCGCAAGGGAGGAAGATCAATCAAAATCACATTCAAACGGTAAAACAGATCGGCTCGAAATTTTCCGTTTTTCACCTCTTTTTCTAAGTTGGAGTTAGTAGCCGCAACCAGCCTGACATCTACCGGAATTTTTTTGATCCCCCCGACAGGAGTAATCTCTTTTTCTTCCAGAACCCGCAGAAGTTTAACTTGAATAGCCGGTGAAGTTTCTCCTACCTCATCTAAAAAGAAAGTTCCTCCATCCGCTGCTTTAAAAAGGCCCTCTTTATCTTTGATGGCACCGGTAAAGGAACCTTTGATATGCCCGAAAAGCTCCGATTCCAGCAAACTTTCCGGCAAAGCCGCACAGTTGATGGATATAAAAGGCTTTCCTGACCGGGGACTGTGAATATGAATGGCTTTGGCCACCAATTCTTTTCCGGTGCCGCTTTCCCCCTGAATCAGAACCGTGCTTTCCGAGGCGGCTACTTTCAAAGCCAGTTCCTTCATCTTCACAATTTCCGGAGATTTGCCAATGAAGTTTTCAAATCCCAGCTCTTTTTTCAGCTGGTTTTTGAGCTGTAAATTCTCCTGCGTCAACCTTTTTTGATCCAGAGATTTTTTGATGGTAAGTTTAATTTCATCCACTTTGAAGGGCTTAGTGATATAGTCAAAAGCCCCTTTTTTCATGGCGTCTATAGCGGTGTCCACCGAAGCAAAAGCGGTCATTACAATAAAGCTCAAATCGGGGTCGATATTTCTTACTTCTGAAAGGAGCTTGATTCCGTCCATTTTAGGCATCATTAAATCTGCTATCACCAGGTCAAACCTTTTATTTTTTAATTCCTGCAATGCTTCAGAGCCGGACTGAACCGCGGTGACCTCATACCCCTCTTTGGAAAGCATAATCTGCATGAACTTTCCCATGGACTCTTCGTCGTCCACCACTATGATTCTGGGTTTTTCCATTTTCAGCTCTAATATTTTGAGTATTGCATTTTGCAGTACATCAAACATATCGGCAGTAAATAAAAAAATGTACACTTTAAAATTTCTGCTAATCTAAACGCAGACTAAAGTCTGCGGCTACCGTAGTTTTAAATCAAAGACGGTAAGTGTATCTGATAATGATTTTATTTATAATAAAATATAAGGGTAGGCGCAACCTTTAGGTTGCGGAGAGAAAAATAGAAATAGCTTTATGATTGTCTAAGGCAACATTTGACTTTAGCGTTTCTCTAAAACTAATTTTCCAGTATTTTTCTCAATCGGAGTGGGGTATTTTCCGGTGAAGCAAGCGGTACAAAAGTTTTCTTTTCTGGTCAAAGTCGAAGTGGAAAGCATACCTTCTACTGAAAGATAACCCAAGGAATCTGCTCCCAGATGTTTCTTTATCTGTTCTACTGATTTATTGGACCCGATCAACTCTTCTTTGGTAGGCATATCAATCCCGTAAAAGCAGGGGGATTTGATGGGGGGTGAGCTGACTCTGAAATGAACCTCTTTGGCCCCGGCTTTTTTGAGCATCTTGACTAATTTTTTGCTGGTAGTTCCCCGAACGATAGAGTCATCCACAACCACCACTTTTTTGTTTCTCAAAACTCCCTTAACCGGATTATACTTAATTTTGGCATCAAAGTCCCTGATTCTCTGGTCCGGATGGATAAAAGTTCTGCCTATATAATGATTGCGAATCAAACCAATCTCAGTTTTTATTCCTGAACCTTCCGAATAACCTAAAGTAGCCGTGTTAGACGAGTCCGGCACGGAAATGACAATGTCTGCATCAGCTGATTTTTCCTCTGCTAATTTTTTACCTAATCTCCTGCGAATTTTATCCACGTTTTCTCCGAAGATTTTGGAATCCGGACGGGCGAAATAGATGAATTCAAAAATACAGAAAGCATGTTTTTGTTTAGGAAACGGCGAGATTGATTTCAACCCCTTAGAGCTGACACTCAAAATTTCACCCGGATAGACATCCCGCACATATTTAGCCCCTATCAAATCGAAGGCACAGGTCTCAGAAGCCACAACCCAAGCTTTTCCCAATCGTCCTAATGCGAGGGGCCTGAAACCTTTCGGGTCACGGGCAGCTATCAGTTGATTGTCAGCCAAGAATAATAGCGAATAAGCTCCCTGAACCTGTGACAAAGCGTCAGTAATTTTTTCCACCAGAGCATTCTTGTTAGACTGAGCTACTAAATGCAGGATAATTTCACTGTCCGAAGTGGATTGAAAAATAGACCCCTTCTTTTCCATCCGGCTTCTCAAAGTAAAGGCATTGGTCAAATTGCCGTTGTGAGCCACGGCTAATTGGCCATCTTTGTAGGTGATTAGAATCGGTTGAGTATTAACCAGAGAAGATGAGCCGGTGGTAGAATAGCGATTATGTCCGATAGCCCGGTCCCCTTTGAGGTTAGATAGAATTTCCTGAGAGTTGAAAACATCGTTGACCAAACCCATACCCTTGTAGTCATAAATCTTCTCACCGTCGGAAGAGACGATGCCGGACCCTTCCTGGCCTCTGTGCTGGAGGGCGTAGAGGCCCAGATAAGTCAACTCCGAAGCTTTGGGAGCCCCGAATACGCCGAAAAGCCCGCAGGCTTCTTTGAGGGTCTTGTTATTCATATTTGCCATTAAATAAATACAGCGAATCTTACTAAATTAATTGACCTTTGTCAACAAATCTATTTGCAGTATGTATGAAAGAAAATGCATATCCATGGTTAAAGTAACACTTTAAGGAAAATAACCTATCTCTGTTCAAAAAATGAGCTTTTTTGATACACCTCCTACCTCCATAATTATCAATGAGTTGACCGTTCCCTCACCTTGTAGAATCAGGCGAAAGGTAATCTAATTGAGAATTCAGAACTGTCATATCAAGGCATATTTCTTGCTCAATTAAAAGGGGGATTTATATTATAAGTCGGAGGCTGGGGTTCTCAATAGAGTGGTATATCAAATTTATGGACATAAATAAAGCTTACCAACAGTTTGCCCTCCTTCGTTCCCTGATTTTAAAGACCAATTCAGCTTTTAAGCTGCAAGATTTAATCCAGGAAGCCCTGGAGAAGAGCTGCGAGATTTTGAATCTGCTGTCCGGTTCCATTTCTCTGTGGGAGCCGAAAACCAAAGAGCCCTCTTTTAGGGTGGCTTTTGGTTCAGATGAGCACAAGAAATTTTTAGAGGAGCTGGAAAAAAATCTGCTGAATCAAGTCTGGAAAGGGTACCAGCTTCAAAATCTGTATCTAAATGTTGAGAGAGAGGCCGTGCCTCTGCCGGAGACCTTGTCTCTGTTCTCCTATCCCATTAAAGCAGAGAAGGAAATTATCGGTGCTATCTCCGGAATTTCATCCGGTCCCAGAAATTTGAGTTTGGAAGAGGAATTTATTGAAGCTGTAGGGAATCAGCTGGGAATCGCTTTACAAAAAGTCGGCGGTTTCCCGGTCAAGGTGACCGGAGTTTCGGAAAAGGAATTAAGAGAGAAGGTAAAATCTGCCGAGCTTTCCAGTGTTATGGCTACGGCTGTGACTTTGAATCATGAGATAAATAATACTTTGATGGCGCTTTTGGGGAATGCCCAGCTTTTGCTAATGCAAAAGAAATTAGACCCGGAGGTGGTTGAAAAATTAAAAATTATTGAACAATCAGCTTCCAAAATTCAGGAGTTGACTGCCCTTCTGTCTGATATTGAAGAGCCGGTATTTAAGGAGTATGCCGGTGGAATTAAAATGTTGGATCTGGAGAAGTCAAAATTCAAGGATAGAAAGAAAAAGTGATAGGTAGCCGCAACCTTTAGGTTGCGGATTATTAAAACGCAGGCTGAAGCCTGCGGCTACCAAAAACTGCGCTAAAAACTGATTGATAAAATTTGGGAAAGGTTTTCCAGAAAATTCTTATCCTGCTCATCAAAAGCGCTCAACTCATCTGAATCAATGTCAATCTCCCCCACAATCTTATCCCCTTTTCTAATGGGTACTACAATCTCGGATTTAGTCTCCAAACTACATTCTAAGTATCTTAGGTCAGCATTCACGTCAAGAACTATAATTGTTTGTTCTTCCCTGACCGCGGCTCCACAAATTCCGGAATCCAGCTTAATCCGGGTGTGGGGCGAAGGTTTCCCCACATAAGGACCTAAAGCCAGCTCATTCCCGTCCATCAGATAAAAACCAACCCAGTTATATTTGGGAAAATGTTCTTTCAATAGATGAGCAGTTTCTTTCAAGACCAAATCCCGGGGCTTGCCAGAATCAACTAAATTTTGAATCTGGTCGATAATTTCTTTTTGTGTTTCTTCTATTTTGTGGAATATTAATTTTGCCATAACAATAATAAATTGTAAAGAATGTGCTTCGTCAACTGACTATAATTCAACAGTTCTGGTTCTATGAGCGTGGCATTCCACATTAACAGCCACAGGTAGACTGGCGATATGCGTCGGAAAAGTCTCAATAAAAACATCCAAGCAGGTTACCCTTCCGCCTAATCCCATAGGTCCCACACCAGATTTGTTGACCAGCTCCAACAATTCCTTTTCCAGATTGGCATAATAAGGATTGGGATGACGGTTTCTCAATTCCCGGAACAAAGCTTTCTTGGCCAGGAGGGCGCATTTTTCAAAATCTCCGCCCAAGCCGACTCCCAGTATCATTGGCGGACAAGGGTTGCCCCCGGCATTCAAAACCGTATCCAGAACAAATTTTTTGACCCCTTCCACACCAGCTGCCGGTGGAAGGGCTTTAAAAGAGCTCATATTCTCACAGCCGGAACCTTTGGCCATGGCTGAAATTTTGAATGTGTCTCCGGGAACTATTTCAGTGTGGAGCACTGCCGGAGTATTGGTTTTGGTATTTACTCTTTTTTCCAGAGGGTCACCCACAATCGATTTTCTCAAATATCCTTCTTCATATCCTTCTGCTACGGCTTGATTGATACACTCCAACAAACCTTCTTGGTCAAATTTAACCCTTTCCCCTATCTCTAAAAAAACCACACAGGTACCGGTATCCTGACAGTAAGGCATTTTTTTATCCCGAGCCAATTTGAAATTATTTATTATCTGAGTCAAAATCTCCTTGCCGGTTTCTGACTCTTCTTTTTTTAAGGCATTCTCCAACTCTTCCAACATAGCCGGTGATAAGAAAGAGTTGATTTCAATCACCAAATTCTTCAGGGTTTCTTTGATTTTGTCTAAGGGTATGATTCTATATTCAATTCCCATTCTACTTCCCCATGGTTAAGGTTGAAAGCGTTTCCAAAACCTCTTTGGTTACCTCTTCTTTCAGGGCTTCCAAATATCTTTCTTTTCCGTCCGGTTCGTTTTTGAATTTCTCCTGCAGTTGCCAGGCGTTGCCTGGTTTCTCGATCCAGACCGCCATCTCTTTGAAATTGGAATCGAAAAATATAACAGTAGGAATTTTCTTTTTGCCATCAATGGCGTAACGCTCCATCAAATCTAAATTCAAATCTCTCCTAATAACTCTCAACTCCGAATCAGGTAAAGCTTCCACCAATTTAGCCATAACCGGCAGGTTTCTAACCGCATCTCCGCACCAATCCTCCGCAATAGCCAAAACATAAAATTTTAGTTTGATGCCTGACAAAATCTTTTTGGTGTCCGGAGAAACATCATATTGGTTATAGTTACTTTCCCAAAGAGATTTGTTCTCCTTGACTGCGGTCAGATATTCTTGAAAGCTTTGCCCCTGATTAAATCTTTCTTTTAAACTTTCCATTTTTCAACCTCTTCTCTTAAAGCTTTTAAATTTGCTTCCGGAACCTTAGGTTCATATGTGCATCCGGGCCCTAAAATCCATCTGAACCCCTGCATACTTTCTCTTATTTTACGTGCCTGCTCGACTATTTGTTCGGGCTTCCAGTTTAATAAATCTACTTTATGGTCAATTCCCCCCATCACCACTTTGTTCAAAAATTCGGCTCCCTCTTTTAAATTAAGATTGGTTGGGTCGGAGGCATCCCAGTTGACAATCTCCGCCGGATAATCTGCAAATAGTTCTAAAAAATCATTGGGCTCGCAGACATGTAAAACATTCAACTCTGCTCCTTGGGCTGCATTTAAAATTCTTAAATCGTAGGGCTTGCCGAATTCCAAGTATTCTTCCTTAGTTATATAATTAGCCGAAGCCCATTGGGTAGTAGCTAGAAAAATTCCGCTGGCCCCGGTATTCAAGACTTCACCGACAAATTTTTCGAAGGTGGAAGTAATAACTTCCAAAGCTTGATGGATTATTTTAGAGTTTTCTCTTAAGTCCTGAATCAACATTTTATCGTCTTGCACTAAATCTCCAGCTATGGATAAGGGTGTGAATACAGTTTCTACGAAATGTACCGTATTCCTCAATCCATTTTTAATTAAACTCAAAGCTTGTAATTGTTCACCCAAAGCTCCTTGAGTAGGGTCTAAAACCTTTAGTTTTTCCCAATCTGAGGTTTTTTTAACAGGATAATCTACAGTTTGGGTTTTGGTAAACTCATCATTCGAATATTTCAAAACCGCACCCCAATCCTGAACGTGATAAGCGGCCCGGGGATTTACTTTCATCAAATCCCAATCAAACTTTTTTTGAAAATCCAGCATGGCCTCTGCTAATTCTTGAGCAGTCCGTTCCCTGTGATAAAAGTGTCTCCAGAAGCTCATCGGAACACGGTCAATAGGCTCGGATTTAATCAGAGATAGAATTCTCTCTTTATGGCTTAATTTTGGCATAGTTTTCAACATAATGTTATTCAGAGGAATTACAAAACCTCTTCCACTACTTCCAGCACCTCTTGATATCTGCCGTAAGAGGGCATCAGATAAACTCCTTGGACCATACCTTTGGCTTCATGGAACAGCTCTTTAGCCATTTTGATTCCTTCCAGAGTCCCTTTTTCACCGGCTTTCTTCATTCTCTCCCTCAAATTTTCCGGTATGGTTATACCCGGCACTTCATTATGCAAGAACTCAGCATGTTTATAACTGTGCAGAGGAAGAATTCCCAGAACCAAGGGTATAGGAACTTTTCCCACTTTTTTCAAAAAATTTTCCAGAACTTTAATATCATACAAAATCTGGGTAAAAACATATTCAGCTCCGGACTCGAGCTTCTGATTAAAGCGGTCAATTTCACGGGATAAATTTTCTTCACCCGGATTTACTCCTACTCCGATATGAAACGAGGTAGGATTTCCAATAGAATTTCCGGCTACGTCTGTTCCCTGATTTAAACGTGAAATAATTTTTACCAAACCGATGGAGTCGACATCGTAAACTGCTGTGGCGTGAGCATAGTCTCCTAAAGATGGCGGGTCACCTGTGATACACAAAATATTTCTGACCCCTAAAGCATGAGCCCCAACTAGATCTGACTGAATCCCCATCAGATTCCGGTCCCTGGAAGTAAAGTGTAAAACCGTCTCCAGCCCTACTTTTTCTTTAATCAAATAAGCCAGAGCCAGACAGCTCATTCTCACCCGGGCCATGGGTGAATCCCCGATATTGCAGGCATCCACTCCGGATTTTTTAATAGCGGCTGCCCCTTCCAAAAGTTTTTGAGGATTGGTCCCTTTAGGCGGGTCCAGCTCAATTGAGACCACAAACTTTTTTTGTTTCAATTTCTGAGCAAATTCCGATATTTCTGTCGGTGCAATAACTATCTTATCCGTCTCTCTTTCTTTGACTATGGGAGGTTCAATTACAGTTACGGAAGCCTTATTTTTTGTAGTAGATTCTAACGCTTTTGCCATAGCTGAAATATGGGCCGGGGTGGTACCGCAGCATCCTCCGATAATGGAAACTCCCAGTTGAGCAAATTTCACTGCATATTCGGCAAAATACTCCGGACTGGATAAATAAATAAACCTTCCATCTACTAAACGGGGTAATCCTGCATTGGGTTGAGCTGAGAGTTTCACTTTGGAATTTTGAGCCATTAACTGCATTACATCATAAATTCCGATAGGTCCCACGCTGCAGTTGGCACCTATCACATCCACTTTCATTTTTTCCAATTCAGCTACAATCTCCTGGGGAGAGTTTCCCATCACAGTTTTTCCCTCTTCGGTAAAAGTCATCTGGGCAATGATCGATAGCTGGCAGATATTTTTTACCGCCGCTATGGCTTCTTTCATCTCATCCAAATTCACCATTGTCTCAATTATAAATATATCCACTCCCCCTTCTAACAGGGATTCGGTCTGCTCTTTAAAAGCGGCATAGGCCTCTTTTCTGGTTATCTTTCCAATCGGTTCTAATGGTTTTCCCAGGGGTCCGATAGAACCTGCCACAAAAACCGGCTTTCCCATAATCTCTCTGGCTTCCCGGGCGATTCTTGCACTTTTGAAATTGATGTCTCTGATTTTATCTTCCAGGCCAAAGCCGGCCAGCTTAAAGCGGTTGGCGCCGAAACTATTGGTTTCAATAAGCTCGGCTCCAGCGCGAATGTAATCCTGATGAACTGTAGATACAATTTTGGGATTGGATAAATTTAATTCATCAAAACAGTGAGAATAGGGCACTCCCCTGGCATAAAGCTCAGTTCCCATAGCTCCGTCACATAAGATTATCCCTTTTTTCAATCTTTCCAAAAAAGTAATGGCCATATTCGGTCTATAGCGTGATATCTTTGATTGGTACGGAAGTCTGATGGAGTCTAGGCACCGGCTTTTAACTTTGCCAATCGTTGTTTAGCATCTGCTACTTCTGGAATACCCGGATCCGCCTCTTTCCAGATATCCAGAAACTCCTGATATTTTTCAATGGCCTTTTGCTTCCAGCCGGATTTTTCATAAGCTTGAGCTAAAAAGTAGTAGGCTTTCGCAGCCCAGATAGGGTTATAAGCCCTCTCTTCATCATATCTATTAAGCAATTTTTCCAAACCTACCACAGCTTCATCCAATCTTCCGGTCTCCAAATATGCTTGACCCAAAAAATAATTCACAGTAAAATCAGCCTTAGGCAGTTGTCGAACTGCTTTTTCTGAATAATCTACTGCGGCTTTTTTATTGTTTTTAACGCGCTCAATTAAACTGGCTATGAACCAATAGCTATACACCTTTTTTTTATCTTTTTTTTCGATTTCTTCTTTAAGTGATTTGGCAACCTCTTCGGCTTTCTTGACATCTCCGCTGGTAGCCAAGAGATAGATATAAAAATCTTTAAATTGTACCGGGTCATTAGGATCCAGCTTAGCTCCAATTTTCATGCAGATCTCTGCCTCTTTTATGGCTGAGTTAAAATCATTTTTCTGAACATGGATAGTAGATTTCAGCACTCGCTTATGAATTTCAGTCCAGCCTTCAAGTTTTTCTATTCTATCCGCAGCCTGACCCTGGTCTAAAATCTGCATAGCTTGATTAAATTTTCCCTGATAAATGGGAATTAAAGCTAAATAAGATCTGCCAAAACTGCGGGTATTTTTCTCCTGACTGGAAACAAGTTTTTGGTAGTAATTCTCGGCTTGAATATAATCCCTTCTAAAAAGATACATGTGGCCTAATTTCTCCACTGAAGGATAGAAGTCCGGCTTTATCTCTACCGCTTTTTTGTAGGACTCGATGGCTTGCTCCAATCTCCCATTGTAAGCATATAAGTCAGCCCGGCTATCATAAGGATTGGCTTCCTCTGGTGCCAGTTCGATGTACTTGTTTATAGCCCAGAGAGAGCTGTCGAAATTTCCAAGCTCGTCATAAGTGTAAGACAAAAGATTGTATGCGGATTTGTCATTAGAGTCGATGGCAATAACTTTTCGGAAGCATTGCAGGGCATTTTGTGGTTGGTTTAGCTGGTTGCGATAATTTATGCCCAAACCTAGCCAGGCCTGTTTTTCATGGGGATAGCGCTCGACTAATTTTTTTAGGTATTCCACGACTTGCTCATTTTTTCCGTCTATTAACGCTGCTTCCATGGCTTTGATATACAACTGTTCCCTTTGGCTGGTTTTTCCGGCGTATTTAACTGCCTTGGCAGCCATTTCTTTTTTTTCTGCGAGCTCTCCTTTCATCTGGGCTAGCCAAAAATAAGCCATGGCAAAGGTGGAGTCATGCTTAATTGCCTTCTCAAAACTTTCAGTTGCCTCTCTAGTATACAGCTTATGTTGATAGTCCAGTCCTTCCAGATAAAAGCGGTAGGCCTCCGGAGAATGGGTGGTAACATCCGCTACTTGGGGGTCTTTTTCTTGTTTGGCTTCAGATGGTAAAGTTAAATCTTTTCTGATTTCAACTGTCAACTTATCAATTATGGAAAAAATCTTTTCTTTTGGTTCTCCTGTTATCCTTTGGGAAGAAATCACATTGCCACTTTTTACTTCTACCAGTTGAGAGGTTAAAACTACTTCAGGTTCAAGCTGCAGTATGCTACCCAAAAGCATCCATCTAGCTCGGGCTTTTTGGGCTACCTGAGTTGCCATATCTCGGTCTATAGCTTTAACTTCCTCCTTTCCCATCAATTTCAAAATATCAAACAACCTCTGACTGGAAACCACATTCATATATTGTGACTCGGAAAGGTCGGTGATCAAAAGATTGGTGACAATTTCGCCTAAGCGCTCTTTATCTTCCCGGTCTACTATATTCTCAAAATACATAATAGCCAATGAGTTTTGCTCGGCTATGGCCTTCTGCTCGGTACCGACTTCTACTTTGAATGGTTGGAGAATTAAAAAAAGTAAAATTGCAATCGTGATAATTGAAGCTGGAACCAAAATACGAAGCAATTTTTTCTTCGGTTTAGCTTGAAGGACTTGTGAAGTAACTTGTCCAGTCCTAACGTATTCTAGACTTTTTCGTTCTTTTCTCAAATCTGCTTGCAGGTCCTCGATATGCTGGTATCTTTCTTCTTTATCTTTGGCTAATGCTTTAAAAACTATTCTGTCTATTTCGGGTGAAACCTTATTATTAAATCTGGCTACCGGCTGAGGTTCTTCATTTAAAATGGAATATATAACGGCTGACTGATGCTCACCTTTGAAGGGAAGCTGTCCAGTAAGAAGTTCATACATGACCACTCCAAATGAAAAAATGTCGGACCTATGGTCGACTTCTTCTCCGGATGCCTGCTCCGGGGACATATAGGCCGCAGTTCCCAAAGTAGTCCCGGCTTTGGTTAACTTGGTTGCGCCTTTTAACTTGGCTAACCCAAAATCCATTATTTTAACCTGACCCTTGGAAGTCACCATAATATTGTCTGATTTAATGTCCCTATGAATAACCCCCTTCTCCCGGGCAGCAGCTAATCCATCACACATCTGTATAGATATATCTAAGATTTTCTTAAGTGGAATTGCTTCTGTTTCAATTAATTTCTTCAAGGTCTTCCCTTCCACATATTCCATAGCAATGTAAACTTGTCCATCAAACTCATCGATGGTGTAAATGGTAGTAATATTAGGATGGTTCAAAGCCGAAGCGGCTTTGGCTTCGTGGAAAAATCTTTCCTTCTCAGAGGGGTCAGATGATAAATATTGCGGCAAAAATTTCAAAGCCACAATTCTGTCTAGTTTGGTATCCTGGGCTTTATAGACTACACCCATCCCCCCTTCACCGATTTTTTCCAGGATTTTATGATGCGAGACGTTCTTGCCAATCATATTTTTTGGGGGTAGCCGCAGGCTTTAGCCTTCGCTTTTAAATTACGCAACCTGAGGGTTGCGGCTACCAATCATTAAAATCATAAACTGTCGACCCTTTATATTTATATTCTTCCCAAGTTTCTACTATTCCTTTTCTGACAGGATTTTCAAGAATATATTGGATCTGTTTTGTTAAATCTTCTTCCTTTCTTAGGAGGTGGTCGTAGAAGTCCTTTTGCCGCCTACCGAGAGGATGGTTCTTGGAAAGCCAATAACCGGTTTTTTGTTTGAATAGCTTTACGAGATTTAGCAGACCAGAGTATTCATCTTTGCCCTGTAAAATCAAATGAAGATGGTCGGGCATAAATTGATAAACTAACACTTCGCAGTTAAATTTTATTGCCTCGGCTAAAAGGACTTCCTTAAATTTATTAATAATTGTTTCATCTACAAAAAGCTTAGATCTGTTTATTAAACAAATTGTGAACGCAGCGGTTACAGGCCCTTCGTAAAGTTTCTCTGCTAGTCTATGCTTTTTTTCTCTAACCAGCTTTACATGCTCTGCCATAATAATAATTTAAAAGTCATGATAGCAGCAGGCTTTAGCCTGCGCTTTTAAATTACGCAACCTGAAGGTTGCGGCTACCAAATTATTTTAAACCAAACTCCTGTTTTACTTCTTTTACGGCTTCCACTATAACTTTTAATTTAGCTTTGGCCTCCTCTGGAGTCCGGGTTTTCAAGCCACAATCAGGATCCACTAAAACCTTTTCTGGGTCAAAGACTTGCAAAGCTTTCTTTAAGTTTTGCTTGACAGTCTCTTTGTCTTCGATTGTGTGAGTGTGAACATCCACTACTCCGATAGAGATCATTTTAGTAAATTTGGGCTTCTTAAAAATATCTAAGTTAGAGAAATTACTGTTAGCAAATTCCAAATCTAAAATATCCACCGGCAAATCTAGAATTCGGGGATAAATGGTTGAAAAATCTCCATAACAGATGTGTGAAATGGTTTTAGCTTTTAAACCATTGGTCACAATTTTCATGGCTCTAATGGCCAAGTCTAGTTCATCCGGTCTGGTGGAAATGGCCGGTTCATCAATCTGTATATATCTCGCGCCAGCTTTTTCTAAATCTACTGCCTCCTGATGAATCACCTCTGCAAAAGCCAGGGTCAGAGCTTCTCGATTTGGATAATATTCGTTGAAAGACCAATCACACATGGTATAGGGTCCGGTCATCATCCCTTTGACCGGCTTTTTGGTTAAACTCTGGGCATATTTGTAATATTCCACGGTGACTGGTTTAGGTCTTTTTACCGGGTTGACTACAACCGGTTTTCTGTAATAGCGGTTGCCGTAAGAACGAACCAGTGAGGAAATGGCAAATCCTTCCCAGTTTTCCGCAAAATAAGTGGTCATATCCCCTCTTTCCATCTCACCATGCACCAGAATGTCTATGCCGACTTCTTCTTGCATCTGGATTACTTCTTTTATGGCTTGTAACTCTAACTCTTTGAGTTTTTCCGGAGAAAGCTCCCCTTTGGCAAACTGGTTCCTGGCTTTGATCAGATAATCCGGCTTAGGAAAACTTCCTACGGAAGTGGTCTCTAACATCTTGCTCCTCTCAAAAAAATTTTGGGCTTATTCAAACAAAAATTCCCTTTGAAAATTCTTAACTGCTTCCACCATCCCTTTTAGTTTTTTGACGGCTGACTCGTGGGGTAAAAATTCTAACCCACAAGAAGGGCTGATATATATTTTTTCCGGTCGGATTTTGTTGGTAACTTTATCAAATAAACCAAACAGCTCCTCTTCGGATTCAATTTTAGTATTTCGGGCATCTAAAACACCCAAGATTAGCTCCTGCTTGAAATCATTATTGAAAATTACGTTTAAATTCTCCGGCTTACTAACTACATCTACTCCTATTACGTCAATCGAGGTATCTAAGATTCTGGGAAATAAACTTTTTACACTTCCAAAATAAAAATACAAAATTTTTTTGCAGTTTATCTTATCAAAGGCTTTTTCAACGGCTTTCATTGCCAATTCTATTTTCTCCGGATTATAGCACAGAGAGGGCTCGTCTAACTGAATGAATTTCGCTCCTGCTTTTTCCAATTCCTTGGCTTCTTGGTTTAAAATTTCGGCTAAATCTAAAGTCAGTTTATCAATGCTGTTGTAATGCTGGTCCAAAGAAAGCTTGGCTAAAGTAAATGGTCCGGGTAGGACTGCCTTGACCGGTTTTGTGGCATGGGCTTGGGCAAATTCGAACTGGTCCACGGTGGAATAATTCTTAAAGGAAACCTTGGATTTGACAATCGGTCTGCGATAGTAAACATTGTTATCAAAAAATCTGGTGAGTCCTCCGATTTCTACTCCATTAAGATTCTTGGCTATCGGAGTGACCAAATCATCCCAGCGGATTTGACCGTCGGTTATGATATCAACTCCTACATCTTCTTGCTCTTGTATAACTCTTTTGATAGTCGCCTGAAAGGTTTCCTCTAGTTTTTCAGGACTAATTTTCCGCTGGTCCTTTAAGTTTAAGGCGTTTCTTAAATTAGATGCATTTTTATCCGAGCTTATTTTTGGATAATTTCCCACTACCGTGGTTTTTAACATTTCTCCTCTTCAGTTTTAAATATTAAATTTAATGAAAATGAGATAAATGTCAATAGCCCCGAAAAGTCAGCTTGACAGAGGAATGGCAGAATAATATAATGGTTTCTAAAATGGAGAGGGTGTTTACTAGAGAGGAATTGAAACAATTCGAGGGAAAAAATGGAAATCCGGTTTATGTGGCTTACAAAGGAGAAGTTTACGATGTCACTGAAAGCGAACTTTGGAAAGATGGCTCACACTGGTATGAACATACGGCCGGCTAGGATTTGACCAACTCTCTGGACGAGGAAGCACCCCACACTCATCTGGCCTTGGAAAGATTCTCCAAAGCGGGAAAACTGAAAGTGTTTGATGAAGAATAAAGCTGAAGTGGTCATTATTGGAGCGGGGATTGTGGGCTCCTCCATTGCTTATAATCTGGCTAAAAAGGGTTGTAAAGAGGTGATGGTTTTAGAAAAGGAGCCCTACTTTGCGGCCTGGTCTACCGGCAAAGCTGCCGGGGGGATCCGGGCTCAGTTTGCCAATGAAATCAATATCAAAATATCATTGTGGTCTGAAAATATTTTAGAGAAATTTTCCCAGGAGATGGAATGTGATGCTGCATTTGACCAGGTAGGTTATTTGTTTTTGTTATCCAAAGAAGAAGACTGGGAGAGTTTTAAAAAAAATGCCTCCCTGCAACAGAGCCTGGGTCTGCCGGTCCATCTTTTGACTCCTGAAGAAGTAAACAAGCTGGTCCCGGAACTTAGAACCGATGATTTATTAGGGGCCACTTTTTGTAAAAAAGACGGTCTGGTCGACCCCTATGAAGTTTGTATGGGATATGTAAATCAGGCCAAAAAATTAGGGGTAGCTTTTGAAATGGAAACTGAAGTGGTCGGAATGGGATTATCCGGCAATAAAATAAACAAAGTAAACACTAATAAAGGGGAAATTGAAACTAAAATAGTCGTGAATGCGGCTGGAGCGTTTGCGGCACAGATCGGAAAGATGGTGGGCGTTGAAATTCCAGTTTATCCTATCAAAAGGCAGATTGTCACCACCGCCCCTCTTGATTATGTGAAACCCAATTTCCCCATGGTGGTTGACTTCACTTCCGGTTTATATATGCACAAAGAGTCCGGAGGACTTTTAATGGGCTGGGCAGATAAAAATACTCAATCCGGATATGATTTGTCTGTTGACCCGGATTACACCGACCAGATTTTGATGAAAGCCTTAGACCGGATGCCGATTTTGGAAAATGCTCAAATTTCCTCCTCCTGGGCCGGTTTATATGAAACCACACCGGATAATAATGCCATTTTAGGAAAAGTTCCGGAGGTAGAAGGATTTTACTTAGCCAACGGTTTTTCCGGACATGGTGTGATGCATGCCCCGGCCGTGGGAATTTTACTCGGTGAGCTGATTTTAGAAGGAAAAACCAGCATCGATATTTCAGAGTTTTTATTAGAAAGATTTAAAAAGGGAAATTTGAAGGTCGAGAGAAATGTTATTTAAAGGATGATTGTTTATAAGCTGTAACTTTCTCTACTACCTCGGTTAGCTGCTCTAATTTAAACGGTTTGGCTAAGATATAATCTACCCCAGCTTTCTTAAGCTGTTCCTGGTCAAAGTTAGCTCCCCAGCCGGTTATCATGACTATGGGAACCTCCGGGTTTCTCTCCTTTATCTTCTGGGAAACCTCGAAACCGGAAATATCCAAAAGCCCTAAATCGGTAATCACCAAATCAAAAGCATCCTGATTAAATTTTGCAATCCCTTCCAGTCCGGTTTCAGCCACTTCCGTCGAATGCCCCAAATTGGCAAACATCGAGGAAAGTAAATCTAAAATCATTCTCTGGTCGTCAATGGCCAGAACTTTTAATTTTTTGGTGAGTTTCTCAGTGACTGCCGTACCAAAATCACTCAAATTATCTGAAACCTCTGCTGAAACCACACCGGTAGTGGAAGGATAAGTATCCTGTAATCTGCTCATCAGCTGACTGCCACCCACCACGGACTGTTCGATCACTTTTAAGAATTCAGACAAATCGGAGTTGTAAGGCAGCTCTCCGGCTACCAGTTTATTTTGCAAAAGTTGAGTATTGCCTAAGATAGCGGCAAAAATGTTATTCATATCATTGACAAAATTAGGGCCGGGAAGTTCAACTACAGAGAGTTTCTGTCTTTCTTGAAAATCAGTTAATCTCTGGTGCAAAGTTTTCAACTCCTCTTTTAGTAAAGAATTTTGAATGGCTAAAGAGGCTTGATTGGCTAAAGCGGTTGCCTGCTGGACTTCAGCTTGACTGAAAACTCGCTCGGACTCCCGGTTTTCAAACCAAATAATTCCCAGAATTTGATTTCTGGCAAGGATAGGAACCAATAGGTTGGATTGGTCAACCATGTTTTTCTTTTTGTCCAACACTTCCCGGATTAAAGGAAATTCAGCCAACTCTAAATTGAGCCCGTAAAAAGCCGGGTCCAAAGAAGCTTTGACCTCCAGCTTGTTATCTTTTACCAGCACCACGTGTCCGACTTTGGCATCAATCACTTTCAACCCTTCCCAGATAATGCGGTCTAAAATCTGCTCCAAATCCTGATTGGAAACCAGAAAACCGCTTATGACCGATAAAATCCGGTTTTCCTGAATGGCCTGGGTAAGTTGTTCAGTTCTTCTTTTGACCTCTTTGGCTAATCTCAAGGTGTCGATTTTTTCACCCAGATTAGAGGAGATATTCTGCAAGAGATTCTCAAGCTTGGAATCCAATTTATATCTTTCTCTGGAAAATAAAGCCAGCACCCCAATAATTTTTTCGGCAGCCAAAATCGGAGCCACTGCCAGAGAGACAAAGTCTCCTCTCTTTAACTCCATTAAAATCTCCTCGGTGCTAGAAATTTCCTCCTGAATCAAAATTTCTTTGTTTTTGGCTGCCTGATTGATAATTCCGTTTTCCGTGGTCAAACTTTCAAACTGTTTAGCCAGCTGGGGCGATAAACCTTTGTAGCTGGCTAAAATCAGCTCACCAGTGGCCGGATTGGCTATCCAGATGGCAGAAGCCTCAACTTTCAGAAAACTGGTGACTTCTCTGAGAGAATTTTCCAGAGTTTCAATCAGGGTAGATGATTTTCTGGTTCGGGAGGCTAGATTTTCTAAAAATAAAAATTCGCTTTCTTTATCTTCAGATTTCTTTTTGAGAAAGGACATTTCGGTTAGCCAGTTAACCATGCCGAAAATTATCAATATTAAACCGAGGATTCCAAAAACTACTTCCAGAAATAAAGGGATAACCGGTGAACCGAAAATAACGGCTTTGGCCTGTGGAAATTCATCCAGAATCTCAATTAGAGAAAAACCAAAAAGTAAAAGAACTCCTGAGAGAACTCTATTCCAGCCGGATTTGGTTAAATCCGGATATCTGTCTTTTAACTGAAAAAGGTAAATGGAGAGAGAAAGAGAAGTCAAAGCCAAAAGTACTTTGAGGATAACAGAGAACATATGTTATATGCGAATTCCTAAATGGTTTGTTCCTTTATCCATCAAACCCAACTTAACTAAAACCTAGTTGTATAAAGCTCGTAATTTCAATGCCAGGAAAATACAACCCATCCTCTGGTTCTTGGAGGAAATTAACTAATCCATATTTTTAGTTTGAAGTTGTTTCTCCCGGGTTGCTTTCTTCCAAGGGAGTGGAAGTTGGTGCTTCCGGAGCAGGCGTATCCTCGGTTTTGAGAGCAGCATCCTTGTTAGCCGTGGCGGGAGTTTCCACCTGCGCTTTAGGTTTGGGGGTATGTCGAGCTTGGTATTGTTCCAATTCCTGTTTGTCCCGGCCCTGGAAGTAAGCTTCAACAGATAATACAATCCTGCGGTCTTTGGTATCAAATTCAGCTACCTTTAAAGGTACGGTTTCTCCGACCTGGAATGCTTCCTGGGGTTTGGTTAAATTAGGGATTGCCAAATTCTGGATGGGGATTAAACCCTCCACTTCCGGTTCTATCTCTACAATAACTCCCCGGTCGAATAATTTGGCTATTCTCCCTTCCAATTCGGTTCCCACCTTATATTTCTGGGCCAGCTGGGGCCAGGGGTCTTCTTTAATTTGTTTATGCCCCAATCCGACTCTTCGGCTTTCTTTATCAATTCCCAAGATGACCACATCAATGGTGTCTCCTCGTCGGACCACTTCCGAGGGGTGATAAATTCTCTTGGTCCAGGATAAATCGGAAATATGCACTAAACCGTCTACTCCGTCTTCAATCTCCACAAAGACCCCGAAATTGGTTAAGTTTCGAACCTTTCCTTTAATTTTGGCACCCACCGGGTATCTTTTATCCAGAGTCTGCCAAGGATCTGGTTCCAACTGTTTCAAACCCAAAGAGATTTTCTCGTTGGCTTTATCCACCGACAAAACCATGGCTTCTACCTCCTGGCCCATAGTCAAAATTTTGGAAGGATGTTTGACATTCTGGGACCAGGACATTTCAGAAATATGGATTAAGCCCTCTACCCCTTTTTCCAGTTCTACAAAGGCACCATAATCTGTCAAAGAGATAACTTTGCCTCGCATGACTTTCCCCACCGGATATTTTTGCTCCACATTTTCCCAGGGATAAGGAGTCAACTGCTTTAGGCCCAAAGAAACTCTGCCGGTAGCTTTGTCAAACTCTAAGATCTTGACTTTGATTTTCTCACCTAAGGAAACCATCTCGCTGGGGTGATTAATTCTTCCCCAGGACATATCCGTAATGTGCAACAGCCCGTCGATTCCGCCTAAATCCACAAACACCCCAAAATCGATAATATTTTTGACGATTCCCTCTTTAACCTGGCCGGTTTGCAGCTCGGATAGCAGAAGTCCTTTCTGATGCTCTCTTTCTTCTTCCAAAATTATTCTGCGGGAGACCACGATATTTCTTCTGAGCTTATTGATTTTGATAATCTTGACCTGCATGTTCTGGCCCACCAGTTCATCAAAGTTCGGAATCTGCTTCAAAGAAATTTGAGAACCGGGCAAGAAGGCCTCCACTCCCAAAACATCAGCCACCATACCGCCTTTGACCCGGCGCACCAGTTTTCCTTCTACGATAGCGCCTTTTTCGTGGGCTTCCCGGACTCTGTCCCAGACCCGCATAAAGTCCGCTTTTTGTTTGGATAAAACCAGCTGTCCTTCCTGGTCTTCCATGGCTTCCAGGAAAACTTCGATCTCTTCACCCACTTTTACTTCAGAAGGGTTCGGAAATTCGGAAAGAGAAATTATTCCTTCAGATTTAAATCCCACATCTACAATTACATCTTTTTCAGTAATTCCCAAAATCTTTCCTTTGATTATTTCTCCTTCTTCCAATTCCTGAAGAGTGTTAGAATACAAAGCTAAAAGATTTTTCTGTTCTTCTTCTGAATACTCGGTTTCCTCAATTTGAGGAGGTTTTACCGTCGGATAAATTTTGCGGGGTACAGCCGGGGTTGGTTGTTCAACTACGCTTCCGGTTACTGCTGAGGTAGTTTTGACTGCTTCTTTTTTTTCTGGTTTTACATCTTTGGCTTTTCTACTTCCTTTGGTTTGAAGTTTGGGCCTATCGCCTCCCGCCTTTTTGGCGGTTTTCGGCTCCTTTTCTGAAGCCGCTTCGACTTTATTTTTATCCACCATTCACTTGGTTCCTCCTTTGCTAAAGTTTCCCTTATGGGATCTTAGATATATCAATATACGCTTTTTTTCTTGATAGTCAACCTAAATTAACTACGATTCCAACATTTTTATTCTTTGCAGAATTTCAGCAACTACCAATCTGTATCCTTCTTTATCCTTAGGAACCTGCTCTAACCAAGTTTTCGGAATCGGGGGGCCAAACTTGACTTCTATGGGCTTGCCGGATAAAAAAGACCTGACAGGTCTTTGGGAATTGGCAATATGGGCTGGGACTATCGAAACTCCAGCCTCCAGAGCTAATTTCCCCACCCCTAATTTTGGGGGCAGAAGTTTAGCCCTTAAGTTTCGGGTCCCTTCCGGAAAGACCAGGAGGGCTTTACCCTGGTTTAGAATATCCAGAGATTCAATCAAGGCCTGGCGGTCAATCACGTTTCTTTTGATGGGTATGGCATTTACCGACCTCAGGAAAGAACCGAAAGGTTTGAATTTGAATAATTCCCATTTGGCCAGATAATGCACTTCCCGGGGTGTACAACTTCCCAAAATAGGGGGGTCAAAATAGGAGATGTGGTTGGAAGCAATAATGACTCCGCCCTCGGTCGGAATATTTTCCCATCCGCTGATTTTCCCCATTTTAAAAAATTTGAGAGCATTTCTAATCCCAATCCAGGCTAAATAGTAATGCCATTTCATGCCGGAAATTTCTGCTTAAATATGCTTAAGATGCGGTCTACCTGTTCTGAAATGGTCAGATTGGTGGTGTCAATTATTACCGCATCTGGGCTGATTTTCAGGGGGCTGGCTTTGCGGGACTGGTCCAGTTTATCTCTCAATCTGATTAATTGGGCTTGCTCTTTCAGAGTTGTTCTGGTCTTCCGCTTTAGCTGTCTATATTTTCTAACTGCCCTGGTATTTAAATCGGCTTTCAGAAAGATTTTCAAATCGGCTTTGGGAAAAACTACCGTGGTGGTATCGCGACCTTCTATCACAAGGTTTCTGTTTTTAGCAAATGCTCTTTGTTTTTTCACCATAATTTTACGGACCGCTTTATGCTTGGATAGAACCGATACCAATCTGTTCACCTCGTTCGAATTGATTTTATCAGTTACGTCCTTACCGTCTAAAAATATTTTGTTTTTCCCGCGAAAAATCTTAAAATCTATTTTTGTATTCAAAGCCAGTTTTTTCATTTGTTGCGGGTTAGCCACATCCAGATTCTGCTGGATGGCTTTCCAGGTTAGAGCCCTATACATAGCACCGGTGTCTAAGTAAAAGAAGCGTAATTTCTGGGCTAAAATTTTGGCAGTGGTACTTTTGCCGGAACCGGCTGGTCCATCAATGGCAATTACATATTTTTTGGGCTTAACTTTCACCTTGGGGCTGGTCAAATACCCGGTTGGGTGCTTCCAAATTCTCCAATACTAAAGGAGATTCTAAAACTTTCTCCAAGTTTAATTCGTCTCTAGCGCTTACACCTTCCGCTTCCAGAACAGTTTTCAATTCCTCTAATTGAGGCAGTTCTTTCAGGTCATTGATTCCAAAAAAGCTCAAGAATTTTTCAGTGGTCTGATACAAAAGAGGTCTTCCGGGTGATTTTTCTCTGCCTTTGATTTCAATCAAATCCCTTTCCAAAAGAGTTTTCAAAGTACCGTCACTTTGAACACCCCGGATTTTATCAATCTCGCCTTTAACTATCGGTTGCCGATAAGCCACAATGGCCAAAGTCTCCAAAGCCGGCCGAGAAAGTCTCTGCCAGCGGGTCTTTTCCCACAGATTTTCAATCCACAGAGCGTATTCGGGCAAGGTATAAACCTGGAAACCGCCGGCAATTTCTCTGATTCTGAAAGCATGTTCGTTATCAGTATATTTTTGGTTCAGCTGGTCAATTATGGCTTTGACCTGCTCCGGCGAAACAAAAGTGAGCACCCCGGATATTTTTTCTGAAGCTAAGGGTTCGTCCGTGGAAAAAAGCAGGGCTTCCACGATTTTGTCAAAGTTATTTTCCATCCCCTCCTCCTTTTAACTTTTTTCGACCCAGATGGGGTCGAAAAGTTTCTTCTGCAAAATCAAAATCTTTTTGGTCCTGACCAGCTCTAATATAGCCAAAAAAGTCACGATGGCCACCAATCTTATGGGATTATCCTTAAATAAGTCCTCCAGCAGGACTTTTTTCTGGTTTTCCAGATAACTCAAAATATGTTCGATTCGCTCGTCGACCGTTATATCGGGATAATTTACCTCATGAAAAGTTTCTCTGGAGGTTCTCTCCAACACCTGTTTGAAGACCGCCAGTAAATCATACAAGCCGACTTTTGTCAGCTCAACTTCGACTTTATGATTATCCTTTCCATAATAGATACTGCAGGGATAATACTGCATCTCCTGCTTTTCCCTGGCTTCTAAAATTCCGGTCACTTCCTTGAATTTTTTGTATTCCAATAGAGCGGCTACTAATTCTTGTCGGGGGTCAAACTCCTCTTGGTCTTTGGGTTTGGGTAAAAGCAGCTGGGCTTTGATTCTCATTAAAGACGCCGCCATCACGATAAATTCTCCGGCCACTTCCAAATCCAGAACCTCCATTAATTCAATGTATTCTAAATACTGTTTGGTGATTTGGGCAATCGGTATATCATAAATATCAATCTCATTTTTCTTGATTAAATAAAATAGCAAATCCAGAGGACCTTCGAAGTTCTCTATCTTGATAGAGTAACCCGGTTTCTGATTGGTTTCGGTCGAGAAATTTTCCAAGTTTTCCATTTTATTCAAGTTTCATGGCTTTTCTAACATCCTGCATAGTTGCCTGGGCCCTAGCCCGGGCTCTTTTTTCTCCATTTTCTAATACCTGCTTCACCTTGTCCGGGCTCTTTTCTAACTCTTTTCTTTTGGCTCTAATCGGAGCTAAATTAGAATTAATATGGGAAGCTAACATTTTCTTACAATCTACGCAACCTAATTCTCCAGAAGTGCAACCTTTGTATATTTCTTGATAATTGCTGTTGTAGATTTGGTGCAAGGAATAAACCGGACAGATTTCCGGGCGACCCTTATCCCCTTTGTAAATTTTCTGGGGGTCGGTAATCATTTTCATGACCTTTTTTTCAGTTTCCTCCGGAGAATCAGCGATGGCAATATCATTATTGTAGGACTTACTCATTTTTCTTCCGTCGATTCCGGGGACTACCGCAAATTTGGTCAGAAGCACATCCGGCTCCGGAAAAACATTGCCATAGATATGATTGAACCTACGGGCAACTTCTCTGGTCAATTCAATATGGGGTAATTGATCTTTCCCGACTGGGACGTAATTAGCTTTGTATAGCAAAATATCTGCGGCCTGCAGTAAAGGATAACCTAAAAAGCCGTAACTATCTAAATTTAATTCTACCGATTTTTCTTTATAGGAGGGGACCCTTTCTAACCAGGGGATGGGAACGATCATGGATAAAAGTAAAAACAGCTCGGCATGCTCTTTGACATGGGATTGGACAAATACGGCACATTTGTCCGGGTCTAAACCGCTGGCTAAATAATCCACCGCCATCTGGAAAATTCGCTCCTTCAAATCCTGGGTGTGGTCAAAATCGGAAGTCAGGGAATGCCAGTCCACAATGCACAGATACATTTCATAGTTATCCTGCAAAGATACCCAGTTTCGTAAAGCCCCCTCTAAATTCCCTAAGTGAAGTTTTCCGGTGGGCTGCATCCCCGACAAGACGATGGGCTTACCCAAGAACTTGCTCCTTGACTTTTTTGGTCAGACCTCTAATCATACATTCCAGGGTCGAATCGAGCTTGTAACTTTTTTAAATATTCAATTTCACTTTCAGTCAGCTTTAATTCGATGATTTTATTCCTTAGGAAGGCGTCTATCTCCTGCTTTGCGTTCTCTCTATCTTCGGCCATGTGTATTTCAAAACTAACGCCGTCTATTAGACGTTTCTCCATACAGTCATTTTTGCTTCTATGGTCATACAGATATTTAAAATAGCCCTTGAAATTCTTATGAAATATCTCCCTTCCAATATCCCAATAAGCCTCTCCTACATAACCGTCAGCTACTTGACAAATTGAATCCAAGGCCTCGATATATTTCATTTCATTATTGTTGACAAATTTATATGTTAATGAATCAAGTAAATCTAAAACACAATTATCATTTCCTAAGATTATTTTGTCTGCATTCCTTTCAATTACATCTAGATTCCCGTCAATATTCTTTAAAATCTCACAAGCATCGATTTTCTGCATTTTCTTATCAGAATAACGATATTGGGAGTGACAACTCAAAATAGAGACCATTAAAACTATTAATACTAATAGCCGGTAAGTTATTTTCCCCCCTTGAGTTCTAATCTAAAAATAGATACCTCCTCCAGCGGTCATCTGAAATCCCGATGAAATGCTGAATAAAAGTAATCTGGTTGGGTTTCTTGGGGACTTTCAGAAGTTTAAAGCCGGCTTTTTCCGGGGCCCGGTCTCCTTTGAGATTATTACATTTAATACAGGCACAGACCAGATTTTCCCAGGTATCTTTACCGCCATAGATTTTGGGAACCACATGGTCCACCGTCATGGGAGCCCGGGTTTCAGCACAATATTGGCATCTATGCCCATCCCGCTTGATGATATTTTTCCGGGACAGGATAATGTTCTTGGGGGGAACTTTGACGTAGAAATCTAATTTGACCACGCTGGGGACAGGGATGAAACTGGATATAGAACGAACCTTGACTCCGTCGTTATTCTCCACAATCTCGGCTTTCCCCAAAAATACCAGAACCACCGCTCGCCTCACCGAACAGACCGAGAGCGGCTCATAATTTCGATTTAAGACTAAAACCGGCTGATTCAGTAAACTCATATCTAATCTCTTATAGCTAAATAATTTATCGTCAAAAACCCTTTTGTCAACCTTTTTCCATTAAAGAAAAAAGCCGAGAGGTACCCGGCTTTAACCTAATACGATGAAATATTAGAAATATCTTGATTTTTTTTATACTTCTAAGCGATAGATTTATACTACAACTGAAGACTAATCACCCCTTTAAAATTTTGCGGTAGTCGTTTTTACCGGATAAAATTTCCAGAGCTTTTTTGACTCTGGCATCACCCTTCAGGACTACCTCTTCGTAGTAACCTTTTTCTCCGTACAGTTTGGTCAAAATATCCCGCTTGATTGAGCGTTTAATATAATCCTGGCTCTTGTCAAAATCCAGCTCCTTATTGTGCGCAATCAGCTCTCTTAAATTGGCTAAGGCAGATTGGTAGAACTCCAATTTCTCTTCTCTTTTTACCACTTCTTCCAGAGTGTCCAGATAAATCTCCTCCGGGGTTTTATAATCAAACTTTTTATCTTTTATAAATTCTTTAAACTCCGCTAAAACCTGCTCATCTGCTTCAAAAGTTTTGGGGATATCTTTGTGATTGGAAGTGTACTTGACGGCGAAATCAAAAAACAGCTGTTTTCTTTCTAAGTTTATTTCCATGGGCTGAAGCATCTCATTGGCCAGCACGACATCGGGCACAATGCCTCCGCCCCCGTAAACTATTCTACCGGAGTTGGTAAAAAACATTTCCGGACTCTCTTCAGTGCTGGAAGTATCCGGATTTTCAGTTTCCTCCTCCGTCAAAAAGTCCAAGTTCTTCTTAGATCTTTCCGGTTTTTGGATACAGCGTCCGCTGGGGATATAATATTTGGCGGTGGTCAGTTTCAGCGTGATTTCATCAGACATTTCGTATAATTGCTGTACCAACCCCTTTCCAAAGGTGGTATCACCGATGACTACTCCTCTATCCCAATCCTGAATGGCACCGGCCACAATCTCAGAAGCAGAAGCGGTTTGAGCATCTACCAAAACCACCAAGGGTCCTTCGGAATAAACCGGTTCGCCCTGGGAAAAGAATTTTTTCTCCTGGTCGTCTGTACGACCCTGAGTGTAAACCAAGAGTTTATTTTTCCCTAAAAACAGACTGGCCACTTGAACTGCCTGATTCAAAAGACCGCCTCCGTTCCAGCGCAAGTCAAAAATCAGACCATCTATATTTTGCTCTTTCAAACTCTTGATGGCCTCTTTTAATTCTTTGGTGGCATCTTCCGAAAAAGTGGAAAGCCGGACATAACCGATTTTCCCCTGGGGTGAAGGGATTACACCGTAAAAAGGGACTGACTTTAGTTGAATCACATCCCGTTTAATTTTATATTCCAAACCCTCACCTGATCCCTCTCTTTGGATTTTCAAAGTTACTTCCGTTCCCTTGGGTCCTCTCATCAGACGGGAAGCGTCCTCGGTGGTCATTCCTTTGGTGGGCTTGCCATCGATTTCAACTATCCGGTCTCCGGCCTGAATCCCCATTCTAAAGGCCGGGGTTCCCTCCATAGGTGATATTACGGTTATCCATCCATCCCGGCTGTCTATGGACATTCCCAACCCTTCATATTTGCCATGGGTGGATTCCATTAATCTGTCATAGGCTTTTTTCTCCAGCATATCCGAAAAAGGGTCTAAAACCTGCAACATTCCCTTGATACCGGCATAAATCATTTTCTTGGGGTCGACCTCTTCCACATATTTAGAGTTGATATGCCAGGCAATATTGTCAAAAAGCTTGGCATAAGCATAGATGTTCCCGGGAGTGGCTTCTGAGGTAGTGGAAGTTGCTACGCTTTTGGGGTCAGCCTGGGTCTGTCCAACTACCCAGATGACCACTAAAACCACCAAAGCCAAAAAGACGATTCCTAAACCGGAAAACCTTTTAAAATTGAACCTGCTCATCTTTCCTCCACCCTGTCTAAAATTCGGTTTTTATGTTCATTTTTTGAGCATCACTTTTTACAGCGTTCTATAACTATGATACGTTTTTTCATTTCAAATTTAATAAAAATCTGCAGTTTGTCAATATACTAAATTGCCTGGAAGCCTTTATTTTTGGGGCTGAATTTGAGGGTCCTTTTGTTTCACCTGCAAGAAATACCTCTGCTCAAGCAAGGCTTAAGTATGACAAAGTGAAATTCTGTAATTCACACACTATTTAGACAAAAAGAACAGCCAGAAGTTTACTTTAGCTGTTGAAAAATCTCAGCTACGCTGTAGCCTATTCTGGCTTATTCTTTTTCTTGGATTTTACTTCTTTAGGAGTAGGTTTCGGTTTTTCTTTGGTTTCCAGGCGGTCATCTATGCCGTTTTTATTCTTGTCAATGAAATAATCATAATCCTCTTTGATTGCTCTTTTAATTATGCTTTCTTCTTTTTTGATTTTTTGGGCTTCCGGTTCTTGGGATTTTTTCTCCGCTTTGGGGTTCTCTTCCTTTACTGATTTTTCTGTCTGACTTTGAGAGGGAGACTTGGTCCCAGGGGGAGTTTTTTCTTTACCGGTATCCACCTGAGACACTTTCTCTTTTGACCCTGGCTGGTCCTGACTCTTCTTGACCCGGTCAATACCCCAGCCGGTAGAAGTCAATCCTGTTATTAAACCGGCTAGGCAGATTATTCTCAGAATTCTCTTGGAGGTTCTCATTTGCTTACCTCATCCGTTTTCATCAGTCGGTTGGCTATGGATTTTTGCCTTTGCTCTTGGGATTATCTTTTTGAATCCTGGACCCCTTATCTCCCGATTTGGATGATTCCTTGGAACCCTCGGATTTGGGGGCATTAAGCTTAACCGGCCGGTCCTCTTTCTTGGTGTTCGTAACAGAACCCTCTTGAGATTTCTTCTTTTCGGTTTTCTGAATCTTTTCCTGTTCAGTTTGTTTTACTTTGCCAGGATTGAAATCTACCTCTGACTGCTCCGATTTTCCGTTCTTTTTTTGAATCACTCCGCCGCCATCTGAATTATCATCCCTTTTTTCAGCATTAGAATTCTTATTCCGTAACTTAACTGAATAATCAATTACCTTTCTCTCCTGTTTTTGAATTTCACTTTCGTCACCAGGGTTCTCATCTTTCTTTCCGGCTTTGAAATTCTTATTCTGAATCTGACCGGGACTGTCCGTTATTTTCTTCTCCTGCTTCTGAATGATGACTCCTCCGTCGGAATTGTCATCTCCATAGAGAGTCCGACCCGGTTTCTTTTGAAACTTATCCGGATAGTCAATCAGATTTTTTCCCGGTTTGCCCTCATTTCGGCCTGACTTGGAGAATTTATCGTCAGCTTGAAATTGGGGGGAATCCTCTTTCCAGTATTTCAGGTTCTGTTTGTAAGCTTTATCCGCAGTGAGTTTTTTCAATTCACCAGCTTTCAAGGGCTGTACTTCTTTCCTTACAATGATTTTATCGGACCATTGTCGGTAATCTTTGGGTTTAAAGCGCTCGTTGTAAAATTTGACCCTCTTGTAAGGTGATACATTTATGGCCACTTTCTGATTGTGATAGACATGGAAGTAGTCACGGTAAATCACTCGGTGGTGGTAGATAATGCTCACATAATGTCTGCCTATAAGAAAGTGGGGCAGAAATAAAGGAGAGTAACCGTAAAAAAATCCATCAATATATATTGCGGCTCCGTACGGGTAATCAAAGTAGCAGGCCCCAAAAGAACCGTAAGAACCGTAATAAGGATAGCCGTAATAGCCAGAATAAGTGTAATAAGAACGGGGATGGCGGTATTTGACGGTAAAATAAGTTGCATCTATTGAAAAATTGTCGTAATCTGGAGGAATTATTCTGCGATTCAGGTTTTCAATAAATTCCTCTTCATCCTCATCATCATCTCGTCTTAGATAGTAGTCCTCGTCGTCATCATCAGAATACCAGCCCAGATTGGGTAAATCAAAAGGATCCCAGGAAGCAATGGCTACAATCTGTTCAGTTCCAGCCGGACCATCCACTATCAAGTCGTAATCATCTCTGGAGGATGGTATGGAATAAGTGTTTCTTCCTTCTACAAAGCGGCTTTCACGATAATCATAAGGATACAAAAGATGGACATAGCCGCGGGTATCCACGTTATAGATTACCACAAATGCGTCCCGGTTAGTTTTGAAATGTATCCGGATATCGTCTCCGGGGTTATAGGTGGCGCCATTGCCACGGTCAACCCACACATCGATATCCAGGCCGCTATTGGGAACTCTTATTACACCAGTCCCATATTCATCATGGTCTGCCAAAGCCAAACCGCTGATGAAAAATACACTTAGGATTGCTAAAAGGAGACTTTGTCTTTTCATTTTATCTCACCTCGTTTTATAAGGTTATCGGTTGATTTACTTGTTGAAATTGATTTATCTTCTTCTTTATTTGTGACAGAAGGGGGTAACGGTTTTAATTCACCATTACCTGGATCCGTCTGATACGCCCAGGCCAAACCGACTGAACTGGCCCCTATATTTTCTACTCTTATTTTAGCATAATGATTATCGGCAGTCCAGATTATATAAGCATGCCCTAAAATTACCTCTACATAGCCCAATACTGACCAGCCCTGATTGGGGGCAAAATCTACATTATCAAAATTATCCACGTAACCAAAATCCTGGATATCGACACCTACAGCGGTGTTTATATAAAAGATTCCGTCAGGAACAAAATACTCTAAATAGATATCTGCGTTGACACTGTTCCAAGCTACTCTGGCTTCCTGCGAAAAATCAAAGCCGGCATCATTGGGGTATTGATTAAAATCATATAAAGTCACAGTCCCTTCCGGACGGGGTGTGTCAAAAATACAGTCGTAGGACAAATCTGATTCATTACCATGGACATCAAAAGCTAAAACTGCGTAATAATAAGTTTCTCCATTGATAACATCTAAATCCACAAAGGAAGAGGAAGTGGTTGTCCCAATCAAATAATAAAAACCTGCACAAGAATCTCCTCGATAAACATCGTATCCATCCAGGTCTTTTTCAGCGTTAGGATACCAGTATAAGGTCACCTGGCCGTCTCCGGTGACGCTATAAACCCCTCTGGGGGCTGCTGGCGGGTCATAATCCGGTCCAATGACATTTCTTTCACAGCCCAGATTAAATAAATTCAGGGAAAGCCCCAAGGTTAATTTCAGTAGGTGTTGCCCTATGTTTTTCATTTTTTTTTATCCTCCTGCGAACTTTATTAGCAACCCTCGTGCCAAACTTATAAGTTATTGTAAGACTGTCGGTTAATGAAGAGGGCTAAATTTGACCCTTTAAATTAAGCACAATAATTGTTCAATCATAAAATTATATTGTGCAGGCAAAAAAAGAATATAAAGAAACCTCACCATTTATGGTGAGGGGTTTCTAATTTTCTCATTATATCGCTATTCCGTATTCTTTGATTTTCAATCTTAGGGTATTACGGTGTATTCCCAGGATATCGGCGGTTTGCCCCATATTCCCTTTGGTTTGTTGCAGAACCCGCGAAATATATCTTTTTTCTAATTCCTGCAAAGTCAAATTATCTTCCAGAATCTCTTTTTTCTCCAGAGTCCGGAACTCCGGCAAATCCGAAACATCCAAAACATTGCTGCGGCACAAAACCATTCCTCTTTCAATTACATTTTCTAATTCTCGGACATTCCCAGGCCAGTTGTAATTCAACAAAACATCCTTGGCTTTGGGGGTAATCCCTACAATCTCCTTGTTTAATTTTTTAGAATATTTTTTCAAAAAGTGGTCGGTTAACAGAAGGATATCATCCTTTCTTTCCCTTAAAGGAGGCAAAACAATCGAAATCACATTTAATCTGTAATACAGGTCCTCCCGGAATTTTTTCTCCTGAATTCTCTGCTCCAGGTCCTGGTTGGTGGCAGCCAAAATTCTCACATCTATTTTAACCAAGTCTTTGCCGCCCAATCTTTCAAATTCCTGGCCTTCTATTACCCTTAATAGTTTGACCTGCATCTCCAGTGAGATATCTCCGATTTCATCCAAAAATAAAGTTCCACCGTCGGCCAGCTCAAATCTCCCCTCTTTTCTCCTCATGGCACCGGTAAAAGCACCTCTTTCATACCCAAAGAGTTCCGATTCTAAAAGGGATTCCGGTAAAGCAGCGCAGGAGATAGCGATAAATTTGTGATTGGCTCGGTCACTTAAATTATGAATTGCCCGCGCAACCAATTCTTTACCAGTCCCTGACTCTCCCCGGATTAAAACGGTAGTATCGGATTTGGCTACTTTAGTGATAACACTTAGAACTTCTTTTATCGGCTTGCTTTCACCTACAATAGTAGTATCTTTGAATTTTTCTTCCAGTTGTTCTTTGAAGAAACGATTTTCCGCCAAAAGAGAGTGAGTTTCGCTGGCTTTTTTTAGAATGACCATTAATTCTTCCAAATCGACCGGCTTGTTGACATAATAAAATGCCCCTTCTTTCATGGCCGAGACTGCGGTTTCCACAGTTCCAAAAGCGGTCATTACAATTACTTGCGTGTCGGGTGAGATTTTTTTGATTCTCTTCAAAAGCTCCAGCCCGTCCATACCCGGCATTTTCATATCAATCAAAGCCATCTCATAAAACTTCTCTTCAAATAGTTTCAATGCCTGTTCACCGGATTCAGCCAGAGCTACCGAGAAACCCTCTTTTTGCAAAAAGCCGGCTAAAATCTCTCTTTGAGATTTTTCATCATCAACCACCAGCAAGCGATATTTTAACATAAAAGTTTAACTCAAGGGTAAATATATAAAAAAGGTGGTACCTTTTCCTACTTCAGATTCAACTTCGATTTTTCCTTGGTGGTCGGAAATTATCCGGTGGGCAATCGATAAGCCCAAGCCGGTTCCTCTTTCTTTGGTAGTAAAATATGGTTGAAAGATTTTGCTTAAATCATCTTTGGGAATCCCTTTACCTGTGTCAGATATTTTAATCAAAAAATGGCCCTTGCTGTTAGAAGTTAGAATAGAAATCTTTCCTCCCGGCTCAGTGGCCTGAATCGCATTTAGAATTATATTTAGAAGAGCTTTTTTCATCTCCTCCCGGCCAATTTTAAGATTGGCCTCGGCCTTAAAATTCGTGTTCAAGGTAATCTTCTTTTCCTCGGCTTCTAATTTAACCAAATTCATAAGTTCTTCCAAAAATTCCCGGCTGTTGACCGAAACCAGACTCAGCTTTTGGGCTTTGGTCAAACTCAAAAATTGGTTGACGATATTGTTTAATCTTTTGGTCTCATCAATTATTGACTTGAGAAAATTCTCATATTCGGTTTTGTTTGACCCTACGGTAAATTCAGACTTCAACCTTTGGGATGCAATTGCAATAGTATTCAAAGGATTTCTAATTTCATGCGCCACACCGGCCGCTAGATTTCCCAAAGCCGAGAGCCGCTCGGCTCTTTTGGTTTCTTCTTGTAATTTTTTGAATTCTGTAATATCATGAATCACAGCCACTGCACCTAAAATCTTTCCCTCTTCATCAAAAATTCCGGAACTGCCGATTAAAAGGGTTTTAGATTCTCCCACTCTGGTTTTAAAACTTGTTTCAAAATCTCGCACAGCTTTCCCCTCATTCAGAGAATCAGTCAGCAAACATTCGTCATACGGAAAAATTGTGCCATACTTTTTTCCTATCACGCTTTCTCGTGACAAAGAAAAAAGGTTTTCAGCTATTTTATTAAGCATCACAATGTTTCCTTTGGCGTCCATGGCTACTACCGCATTATCCATCGATTCTAAAATATTTCCGGTTAAACTTTCAATTTCTTTATAAGATTTTTCTAAAGTGAAATAGTTTTGATATGCTATCACCAGACCGATTACCAAAAATCCCAAAGCAAAAATGATCAGACTAATTAGAATGGTCTGTTTTTGGAAATTGGCGGTAATCAGATTGTAATTTTCCAACGACAACCCCACCCGGAAAATTCCGGCCGGAAATTCCGTTGAAACAAAGGGCTTGACCACCTCCAATACTTGATGGCCTTCAAAATCCAGAATTCTACTTCTGGCCTGATTTTGATTCAGGGCCTCCTGCAGAAAAGGGTCTTTCTCTATTTTAAGCAGCTTTTCAATGGTTCTGGAAGCAAACACGATCCCTTCCTGGGCTTGCAGAACAATGTACTCAATCCCGCTTTCCCGGCTGATTTTTTCAATCAAAAATCCGATACCGACTTCTTTTTTTATTTCATCTAAATAAGAAGGCAGGACTATCAGGGCAATAACTTTTTTTTCAGAACTACTTCTCTGAACAAACAAAACTCCCCCGGTGTATGCTCTGGATGGTCCTGAAATTTCAAGCAGAGCCTGGTTATCGTCACCCTTTAAAATTGAGCTTATTTCCGGCAAAAAATTACCCAAAGAATCCAAATAGATTTTCCTGTCTTTAATTTTGGAACTGCTTTTTAAAATTTCACCGCTGGCAGAGAGAATGTCCAGACGCAATAGCCCGGTTTTACCGGCCAACTCGGCCAGAAGATTTTCATTGAGTGTGCCCGCTTTCTCCCAATTCTCAATCAGAAGAGCGATATCAGACAAATCATCTTTCAAAGCCTGTTCGATTAAGGCATTGGAAGTAAGTGTATTCTCGCTGGCTAGAATTAAGGCCTGGAGCAGGGCTTTTCCCTGGGTCTCCATCACTTCCAGCATGCTGGCTTTACTCTTTTGAATTATATAGGAAGTTACCAGAAAAATTAGCGCTCCCAAAAGTACCACCAGAATGATTAAATACCTGATTCGGATGTGGCTCAAAAACCTGCGGAAGGACAGCTGTGACATGGTTTAAGCTTTCAAACCAAAGTAAAATAAAGCTATGGTGGAAATCACAATAATTATTATGAGCAGAATGGTCACATAATTGTAAAATTTAGAATTGGTATATTTCCCCATAATCTTGGGATTATTAATAAGCATCAGCATAAAAATTAAAATCAGAGGCAAAAGAATCCCATTTATTACCTGAGAAATATACATAATGGGAATCAAAGGAATTCTGGGAGACAAAATAGCAATTGCGCCCACGGCAATCAACAAGGTATACAGCCCAAAAAATTGAGGTGCTTCAGAAAATTTTTTATTGACTCCCTCCTCCCAGCCCATACCTTCACAGATAGTATACGCAGTAGATAAAGGTATAATGGAAGCGGCGAATAATGAGGCGTTCAAAAGACCGAAAGAAAAAAGCAAAGCCGAATATTGTCCTACCAAAGGCTCCAAAGCCAGAGCCGCGTCTTTGGCGGTCTCGATTCTGATTCCATTTTTAAATAGCGTAGCGGCACACACCATGATGATAAAAAATACCACCACACTCACTATTATACTTCCTAAAATTACATCCAAACGAGAATGTTTATAGTCCCTAATTTTAATATTTTTCTCCACAATGGAAGATTGTAAATAAAACTGCATCCAAGGGGCAATGGTTGTTCCAATTAGGCCTAGTAACATAGATAGACTGGCTGGGTCAAAAGAAACCTTGGGATTCAAAAATCCGCCTTCAACTTGACCCCATTCGGGTTCAACCATAAATCCGGTGATGATATAGGTGATATAAAATGCACTGGCTCCTAAAAAAACTTTTTCAATTGAGCGATAGTTCCCTTTAACTGCTAAAAGCCAAATGAAAATGGCGGCCAAGGGTACTACAATTTGTCTCTTGATATTTAGAATCTCCAAGGCCGAAGCGATTCCAGCGAAATTTGCTATGATATTTCCTAAGTTAGCTAAAAATAAAGCCAGTAACACGTAAAAAGTGGTTTTTACTCCGAATCGTTCACGGATTAAATCTGAGAGACCCTTGCCCGTAACTACTCCCATTCGGGCGGACATATCCTGGACCACAATCAGCGCTAAAGTAATAGGAATCAAAGTCCACAAAAAAGCATAACCGAACTGTGCCCCAGCCAAAGAGTAGGTGGTAATACCACCAGCGTCGTTGTCTACATTGGAGGTAATGATGCCCGGACCCATTATAGAAAGAAAAATCAAAATTTTTTTCCAGCGTTGTTTTAAAGTTTTAGGTCTTTTGATTGGCATTACTTATTTTCTCTTTTTGGGATGCCTGAATTCCGGCATTTCGGCATCTATGGCATCTTTTAAGGTGATGATTCCCCTTATGATATTATTTTCATCAACCACCGGGACCACTACATAATCATATTTTCTAAAATAGTTGACAACCTTTTTTTTGGAATCGTTGACCTTAAGTTTTTTGACTCTCTTGTTCATAATTTTCTCCAGAGTGCTGTCCGGAGTAGCCACAAGCAGATGCCTTAAGCTTAACACACCAAAAAGCTGTTTTTGTTCATTGGTTAGATATACATAGTAAACAACTTCAGAAGCTAAAGCATGCTTTCGAATCTGTTCGATGGCTTGAGCTACCGTCAAATTTTTCAGAAGTGTAATAAAATCTACGGTCATCAAACTTCCGGCGGTTCCTTCCGGATAAGCCAAGAGTTTTTCCAGCTCTTCTCTCTTTTCTTTTTCCATGGCCTGGATGATGGTATCCTTTTTCTCCTCCGGTAAATCGGCCAATAAATCTACCGCCTCATCCGGAGCCATTTCTTCGATTATGTCTGAGGCCTTTTCTTCACCTACCGTTTCAATCAAAGCCACACTCACCTCGGGATGAACCTCCTCCAAGGTCTGGGCAGCGGTCTCCACGTCCAATGATTTAAACATGGCCTCTCTTTTTTCCCGGTCTAATTCCTCTAAAAGGTCGGCCAATTCGGAAGGATGAATCTCGGTTAATTTTCTCTGAGTGACATTCAGCTTTAGGTCTTCTTTGAAAGGGTCTTTGGCTAAGGGCTGGACGTATTTCCAGGAGATTAATTTACTGGGAACCTGGTAGGCAAAAAACCAGTTGGTCAGAGCATCCATTACCCTGATAAATCCCAGTCGCCGTAAAATGGCTCGGATTCCGACATCCACGTGGACCAACCGTAACTCTCCATGATTGATCAAGAAATGCAGGTCATTGACTCTTTCAAGTTTGGAGCCATAGGTGTCCACCACTTGTTTATCCATAATTTCATCCCGCAGGAGAAGTTCCTGGGGTTTGCTGTGATAGTTTTGAAATTTAGCCGAAGCATCCCCTTTTAATTTGATGACATTACCCTCCAAGCTAAGCACCTCCTCCCAGCCGATTACTTTGGTAGTTTTAGGCCGGGGAGAGACCACACACAATTGCGTTACTTTGGGGAAAACCTCACCGATTTGAACGATTAAATCATTTAGTTTCCCCAGCGCATTCCCGGCTTCGTCCACAACTCGACGGTCCAATAGCTCGCTTAAAAAAATGAACATCCTTAAATCGTTTTTATCCATATTCATATATATTTTCGGAAAATTAATACAACCAAACAGCTAATTGGCTGACTTACTTTTACCATAAATTCGTAAATTGTTTTCAAAATAAACCATAGCAGAAGAACAGTCAATTAAAATTTTTGAATCCGTCTCTTAATTCAAATCACTTAAAATTTACGCCAAAGAGAGGACACTTTTAAAACGCTTAAACTTGTGGAAGAAACAATCTTTTACTAAAATAAAGTACTGAACAAAGAATAAGAAAACGGTCAAACTATTTTTTGAGCCGGATATGATTGGAAAAAATCCACCCTCGGTCGTTGCGGTAGGATTCTACCCGGTATACTCCCGGCTCGGCCGTTACATACTCCAGCTTTGCATCCAGGATTTCTTTGACCAGATTTCCGTTATGAATCAATTTTATGTGAGCTGTGCCAGGAGTTTTAGTTTTAATTTCAGCTTTGTCCCGGATGGTTATTTCATCCCCCACGGCACCTCTTTCATTTCCACTCTCAATGCTAAACTCAAATCCCTTGGCATCTCCCCAAGCATAATTGGAAATGAATATGTTACAATTTTTAATGGCTGAAAAGAGCTGTTTTTTGGCAGTCAAAAAATCTTTTGACAGTGGTTCATGCAATAGAACATGAGTTCGGATTGATTTAAACTGAACTAAATATGGGAAAATGGTCAGTCTGAATGGTCCTATGGTATAAGGATGGGCGTGAGCATCCACTCCCCCGATACCTACCACTTTTCGCCTCTGGGCTTCTTTATCCCAGATATTTAAAATTCTGGCTGTCGGTCCCTTTAAAGATTTACGCGGATGTAAAACCATTTTGAGCTGATTGAATTTGGTCAATTTTTCCATCCATTCGGACATCTGATTCCAGATTTCAATTCCGTCGAAATCCGAAACCTCCCAGGCCGTCCAGGGATAGGGAGGGTATTGAGGTAACTGATTTCTGACTTCATCCGGATGGGCGATAATTCCCAACCCACCTCTTTTTTTAACTTCCCGCACGTATTCAGCCACCGACATCTCCTTTGGCAGAACTTCCTCTAAATTGAAAGCCAGATAATGATTTTTATTTTTCAGGTCGTTGATTTCATAACCGATAATCACCAGAGTCTTCCCGAACCAGCCCTCCTGCCCGGCTTTGAGCGATTTCAAGGTCATATGGTCAGAAAGCATCAAAAAATCTAAACCTGCTTCCTGTCCGATTTTTATAATCTCCGGTACCGGTTTGGAGCCGTCTGAATCGGTAGAATGGATATGAATGCAGCCTATGTATTCGTGCATAGTTTTTAAGACAAAATTGTAGAGTTAAAATTCAAAATCAGCTATATTTTACTCCTTTTCAAATTTATTCGGCACTTTCAATAAAATCCACCAGCCCACTAACATCATCAGGGCCAAAGAAAAAATAGCAAAACGGTATTGGATGGTACTTAAAACGGATTGAGAAATCTCAATTCCAATTGACCTCAGAAATGATACTACATTTTTCACCAAAAAGAAATCTTTTTTAAAATATAAAACTACCAAGCCCCAAATTAAAGGTCCCACTATGGCAGCGACTCTTCCAAACAGGGAATATAAACTAAAAAATTGCCCCATCTTGCTTTGGGGAACTAAATCGGTTAACAGAGGGCGGGAGGCGGTCCAAACTGAGCCCAAAAGAATCCCCACTACGGAGCCCATAATCCAAAACCAAATTTGGTCAGTTATAAAAATGACTGCGGTCAAAGAAAAAAACCAAGCTAAAAGAACCAAAGACAAACTTTTCTTAGAACCGATTTTATCGCAAACCCACCCGCATAAAAGTGAACCGATAGCTGCGGAGAGAGTCGAAACCATAAATAGCCAAATCTTACCGGTTTCCGAAAAACCCATCACTAGTTGAGCGTAAACTGCCATAAATAAAATAACGGTAGCAATAGCATCCCCAAAGAAAAAATTACTGATTAAAAAGCGTAAAACACCCGGGTATTTTTTGGTGTTGGCTATACCATCCCACACTTCTTTAAAAGATTGTTTTATTTTGATTTTGGCGGGATGACTCACAGACTTTTCTTTGACCCACAGGAAAGTTGGTATGCAAAAAAGAAGAAAAAAAACTGCGGTGGGAATGAATGCCTGCTGGTTACCGGTTCCCGCAAAAATTTTTCCCTGCACGAAAGGCAAAACCAAAAGCATTCCGATTATGGCACCCATATAACCCAAAGATACTCCTAAACCGGAGACCTGCCCGATTTTTCTGGCCGGAGCCACATCAGTCAGCAGGGCATTATAAAAAACTAAACTTCCCTCATAGCAAAAAACTGCCGCACCAAAAAAAAGTAAAGCTAAAAGAATTTGCGACGAAAAATTAGAAATGCTAACCACTCCTACTAAAAAAGTGGCTATAATACAAACTAAAGTCAAATACAACAAATAACTTTTTTTATTTCCTGCTGCATCCGAAACAGCACCCAGGGGAGGCATGGTCAAAGCTCCTAAAAACATGGCCGTGGAAAAAGTAATACTATACCAGATATCTTCCATCCCTTTGTCAATGATTATCCAGGGTGCGAAATATAAAGTCACAATATTCATGGAAAAAATTGTGTTGGCAAAATCGTAGATGGCCCAACCCCAGACTTCTTTACTGAATTTTAAAGTTTTGGGGTTTTCAAATTCTAGAACTTCATCTATTTCCATATTATTTATTTTAGATTGTTGGCAATGCTAAGTCCCAAGATAATCCCTAATCCGTCCGCTATCAAATCTTTGTAGCTGAATTTTCCTTTTGGTTTTTTACTATCCCAAGTCTCTTTTCCTATTCCAAGGGTCAAAACTAAACCGGAGGAAAAATATCTGGAGGATTCTTTAGTATTGTGATAAGACCTATGATATATTTCGTAGGAGAAAACGGTCAGATGAGTGGAAAGAAAAAAGTGCTGGAATTTGTCAAAGCTAAACCATTTATCTTTTACCGCTTTTTCTTGTGCTAAAACAGTTGAAAAGAGAAACAAGAAAATTAAAATCAGGGCTTTGACCTTCAATCTCTAAACTCCCAGCTGACCCCCCAAAAATTGCTTCGTTTAGGCATATTGAAATCTCCGGAAGTGCGGTAGGTTTGATTGGAGATATTTTCAAGAGCATAGAAGATGAAGAAATCTTTGACTCTTACACCCATTTTGGCGTTTGAAATAAAATATCTAGTCAGTGAGTTAATAAGATTTGGGTAATCTACAAATTCGTTTTCGGAGGTTATTGTCAATTGTAGCAAATTTTTCAAAAGGTTAAGTCTATAAGCAATAAATAGATAACCTGAAGTAATATCCAATTCCTGTCCTGGACTGAAACCATGACTCAGTAAATTGATTTTGAAATAAAAATTAAAATTAGCTAATGTGTTTTGAATGATAAATAGATTAAGGCTTGCAATCTCCTTGAGTTTATAGGCAGAAGAATTTGATTTCTCATAATGGATAAAAACACCTAACTCCGAACTGGCTAGAGTTTGAGAAATCCCGCCATTTAGAGTGTGGCTCTTGGTGGGTTGTAAGTTTGTGTTACCAGTGATGGCTATATAACCTGGCCATTCATGCTTAGTAAAATCTATATCAAATAAGGTTGGATAGAAAATATTTCTGCTGCCAACCGCGAAAATTTTCCATCGAGGGTCTGGTTTCCAGGATAAACCGGTTATTGCAGTAACATCCGGTTTAAAAGTTTGAGTTTTTACAAAATTTACCCAAGCTAAATGATTCAATTTAGGAGCAATTTGCCACAGAGTCCCTAAATTGAAATCCCCTCTCCAGCGAGTGTGCCTCTCGAATTCTTTCATTCTGTCATATTTTAAATCAGCGCTAATCTTCCAAGAAAACTCATTCAACGAATCAGGATAAATTTCAGCTTTAATAAGTCCAGTCTGGTTTTTCAAATCCCAAGCCATGGGCTTCAAATTCTGAAAAGAATAATTATAACCGAATTTAAGCTTAAAAGTTTTGTCATCGATAATTTTTTTGTAGTAGTCCAAGCTCCAATTACTGACCTTATCATTTTTTCGGATACCCAGAATCTCCCAACCCGGATAACCTCTGACTCCCCTCTTCCCCTCATAAAAAGAGCCATTCAAAACCAATTTAGAATTAGAGTTTAAATCATAAGTAACCTTTCCGGTGAAATTATCCAGATTCTGGTCAGTATTATTTGCCTCACCGGAATATTTTTTAAATCCGGCAGTCAGATAGAATCTTAATTTATTTTGAAATAAGGGACGGCCCAATTCCACCTGAGTCCTCCGGTATCCCTTAATTCCCTGGTCAAACTGCAGTTTTGAAAATGGTTTTCCGGAAACATAATCTTTTTGCTTCAGAAATAAGCCGGCAGAATAACCACCCGGTTCAATTAGATTCGCCAGACTGTTTGCTATTAACTGTACCGATTCAATATTTTCAAAAGGTAAGATTTGAAGTTCGACATCTCCACTCTGGGGGATATACAAACTCTGAAGCGAATAATTGTTGTCATCATAAAAAAAACCAACTCTCTCGCTGGGTATTCCCAAAAATCTAAGAAACTTGGCCTGACTCACCGGCCCGTAACTTAAAATTTCCAGCTGCCTGAAAATTTTCAGATAATCAGAAAAATCCTTGATAACAAAATTATTAATGTCCGAAGAATCAATTTTTGGCTCTGATGTAAAAATCTGAAGAGCTTGTTCCAGAAATCTGTCTTCAAAATTACTTGGCTTAGATTCTACCGAAGAGATCGTATCCGGTTCTTCTGCCTTGACAGTATCTTGAGGTAAAACAGAGCGGTTAGAGAAGAAGAATAGAAAACCGAATAGAAGAATTTTGGATAAGAGGCCTGTTTTCAAACCACTATTATTTAAAGTAATACTTTAATAGTCAGCGTTAACTACATTATCTGTAATATGTTATAATTGCTACTTTTCTCGAACCACCACCAGCTTCATCAGCTTTTCGGCATTTTGGGTTTTAACCCGGTAAAAATAGACGCCTGAAGCCACGGTCTGTCCTTTCTCATTTTTTCCGTCCCATTCTAAGCCGGTATTTTGCAATGAAAACTTATTTTTGTAGGCACTGTTTCCGGGTAATGGCTGATTGGTTTTTAATCTTTTGACGATGTTTCCGTCCGGAGTTAAAATATCAACAAAAACATGGCTTTGCTCTGAGACAGTTACCGGGAAATAAGTAACATCGGAAGGATTTCTGATCACGAAAGGGTTGGGAAAATTTTGAAAAATCGTGTCCCTTGACAGAAAGGATGACGGTGCTGACAAGATGCTATCATAATTTACCTTATAGCCGTATTGCCATCCCGAGAAATTGGTGGAAAAGTTAATCGGCGTGGGAACCATAATGACGGAATCGTAACTGGCCCAATTTGCGGTACTGTCGTACCATTGACCAACTATCAGCGTATCAAATTCTGATGTTACGGGAACCGACCCCAAATTGTACGGAATCGCTGATATCCGCCACCCAGCACCTGCTATGGCTTCATAAAATTCCATATTCAACCCCCCTATGCTGTCTTGAGCTGACAGAGGCATAGGAATAAATACCACGTAATTAGCCGCGAAGTTCTGGGGTGGATTGGATTTAATGCCCGGCGTTACAAAGACAGTGTCGGCGGAAGTTACTGTATGCAGTGTATCAATTTTAATCTCTATTCCAAAGAGATTGGCCTCCGTATAATAATTACCAAATAAAGCTCTGTCACCGGTAAAATAGTTCCAGATAGTAAACTCTGTAAAGGCCTCGGCAATTCCCTTGTCCGGGTCGGTTACTTCTCTTAGAGCCTCATCTGTGGCTGTCAAAAAATTAAATCCTGACACCGCTCCGCATTTTTCCCAAATCCTCCTGATAATATCTGTTCCATATATTTCCTGTAAATAAAAAGCCCAGACGCAACTGGCGTAAGGATGAAAAACCCGGTCCGGAAAACTGAAATTGTAGGAAAAGGTCCTTAAAGAGAGCCAGGGATAATTATAAAAGAAAGGCAGGTACGCTAAATAATCATTGATATAATCGTAGACTAAATCTTCCATCCAAGTAGCGGAAAGCTCTAGCCAATATGGTCTTACTGAATCGGCATTGCCGGGAATGTATTCGTATTCAAATACATCATACCCAAAATGGATACTGTGGAAAAACTCATGTGCCACAGTAACTCGGACATTATCGTAAATCGGTCGATTCGGAAATGGAGGAACCGGATAATCGTTTCTGAGAACTATATAGCTAGTAAAACTTTGAGAAAAAGATGGTCCGGCAGTTGTTTCGGGAACGGTATAGCCATAAAAAGCAGGAGCCAATTCAGCCAAATATACATCGTACAAGCTGTCCCCTCCATTGTCAAAACCTCCTGGATACCATCCATCACTGGGTGGTTTCCTATAACTTAGCCCGTTTACTTCAAAAATCCAGACCGAATCAAAAATATCTGCTACTTTTTCCACGTAATCTGGGTGCCCATCTCCGTCACTATCCACCGTGGGCTGATAAACTGCAGAATCCCCTGCAAGAACATAGTGTATTTTAAAAAAACCTGTTGGAGAATTATAAGTTAGTTCCGTCCTAGAACCATAAGAAGGCCGGGGTATATGAAATAAAGGACCCAACGATTTAGAAGGGTCAGTAGCGGCCTGATTTTTCACAAAGTTAAATTCTACAAAATGTGAAGTTCCACACTGCGGTATGAATCTTCCTTGGGACGAATCAAAATAAGCCGGTTGAGTGGTGAGGGTTTTCTGGGTATTGTCGTGTAGAGTTTTTAAGTCTGAATCTGCGCTAAATGCCAAATAAAAGTTAAACAATAAAATAAAAGTTATGAAAATACTTTTCCTCATCCAAACCTCGCCTGTTGCACTGTCTTTAACATAGTCAAGCATTGATACGGGACTTTGATCGTGCCGATTAATATCCGACCTTTCCTTTTCCCGTGACAATCGGAGCCGCCGCTGTAAATAACCCCTAACTTTCGGGCTAAATTAATATAATGGTTTGTGAGCTTATAGTCATGCTGAGAATGGTAAGCTTCAATCCCATCCAAACCCATTTCGATTAAATCTACAATCAAATTATCTTTTTTCAAAATCCCCGGATGAGCCAAGACCGCCACTCCCTTGAACTGATGAATTAAATCCAAAGCTTCTTGAGGGCTGAGATACTTTTTAGCCACATAAGCCGGTCCCTCGTAACCTAAATATTTAATAAAAGCTTCGTCGTAAGAATTGGTAAAATTTCCTTGCAGCAAAGCATCTGCCAGATGAGGTCTGCCGATTACACTATGTTTAGCCACGGCTTTGACTTTTTCCATAGAAATCCCGATTCCCATCTGGTTCAACTTCTCCACCATTTTCTCCCCTCTTTTTTCTCTTTCTCTTTTGAATTCCTGCATCTTATCTAAAAGTTGCTTATCCTGATAATCCATCAGGTACCCGATAATATGAACATCTTCCCCCTTATAATTGGCTGACAGCTCCACAGCCGGAAGGATTTCCAGATCCTGATTGGAATTTAATTTCTGTATGGCTATAAACCCATCTAAAGTATCGTGGTCTGTAATCGCGATAGCAGAAAGCCCGACTTTAAGGGTATGCTCTAAAACTTCAGCGGGAGAGGAGGTACTGTCCGAGGCGGTGGTATGCATGTGTAAATCCACATATTTTTCCGGCATTAAAACTTTTCCTCCAGCATCTGCACAATATCTTCCACCAAGGCCTGGACTTTATATCTGACTATCAAACCTCTTTGCTTGGCATCTGCCACAAAATTCTGATCTTCTATCGATTTCATATTGATTTTAACATTGTACCAAGCCGATTCCGAAGCCGCCCCGGCAATCTGAACTGCGGTGGCTACGTCGCTGATGGCATTCTGATTCCCTTTCACCGCTAAAATCTGACTAATCTCCAGAATCTGCGCAGTTTTTTCCATCACCTCCAGAGGAACCAAACAGGCTCTTTTCAGCGCTTCCTGGAAAATCTCTTTTTGTCTTCTCTGATCTGGGGCAGTGTTTTTAGGCAGCTTATAGGCAGACATTACCTGATTAAAGCTTTCTTGATCTTTGATTATTAGGTCTTCTAACTCTTTTCTGAGCTGCTCCGAAGATTCCAAGATCTCTTTTAGTTCCGACTCGTATTGAGCATATTTTTTCTTGCCGATGGTCAGATTGCAGACCATGCTGGATAAAGCCGCTCCTAAGCTGCCTACCAGGGCGGCCACGCTGCCTCCGCCCGGAGCCGGTGAGCTTGAAGCAACCTCATCGATAAAATCAGATACACTGCTCCTGGTATCCTGCTCCCAGTCCAGAAGCCGTTTCTCTAGAACCTGTTCCTTTTTGAAGTTTTCTAACTGCAGATAATATTCTGCCACGTCTAACAAAGCATCCACCGGTGTCAACCCCACAATTTCACTGGAGATGACCGGAACCCCATAGCGGGCGGCTTCATCTTTTATTGCTTCAAAGACCCGATACATGGGGGTGCCTAAATAATTAACCAAATTGATAGATACCTGAACAATTCCCCTTTCTTTGATTTCAAAACCCAGGGCTTTGACATATCTGAAACCACCGGAAGAATATCTGATGGCGGCTGCGATTTTCTTGGCAATAGTGAGGTCTTTGGTCCCTAAATAGACATTATAGGCAATCAAAGGAAATCTGGCTCCGATTACCACTGCTCCGGCTGTGGAATGCATTTTAGCCGGTCCAAAATCCGGTTGCCGGTCCGGATTGGTGGCTATCTCTTTTTTTAGCCCCTCATATTCCCCTTTGCGGATGGTGGCTAAATTGCGGCGGTCTTCTCGGGTGGCGGCTTCTTCGTATAAATAGACCGGTATTTGGAGCTTTTCCCCTACCTGTTCTCCTAACTCTACTGCTAACCTGATACAATCTTCCATAGTGACACCGGAGATAGGGACAAAGGGGACTACATCGGTTGCACCTAAGCGGGGATGCTCCCCCTTATGTTTTTCCATGTCGATTAATTCAGCGGCTTTGGCGATGGCTAAAAAGGCGGCTTGCTTTACCGGTTCCGGTTCGCCGATGAAGGTCACCACGGCCCGGTTATGGTCTTTGTCCATCTCCTGGTCCAAGACCCTGACCCCGGGGACGGATTGGATTTCATTGACGATATCCTGGATTACATCCGGCCTTCTGCCTTCGGAGAAATTAGGTACGCATTCTACTAATTGTTTCATATTATTTTGATTTCCTAAAATATGATTTTTTTATAAAATTGCAAATTGCTAAATCCAAATCCTCTAATAATATTTTCGGCTATTATCTATTTAACTTCGCCCTTATCCCGGCTGCCAATAGCGGAATCATAATCTCATGATGTCCCACAAAGTTCAAACCTAACCCCTTTTTCAAAACTGGCCGGGTGATAACGTTTGTCAGGGGTCTGTACTGGGGAATCATATCAAAATTAGCCGTAGTAAAATCATCAATTTTCCCGTAAATATTCCGTGCCACTGAAAGTGCTTTTAAAAAAACTTCTGGCAAAATCACCGCTGAACCGACATTCAAAACCACTCCGCCATTTTTAATTCTAGAAATCCCCTCACACAAGATTTTGAAATCTTTAAAAGATGCCTCACCCGACAAGGCGGGATAAAAATTAGGATGCTGATGGACAATATCCGTTCCAATGGCAATATGAACCGTAGCCGGAATTTTCAAGCGGTAAGCATTGGCCAGCAAGCTATATTTTTTGTAGGGCGATTTGCTTGCAGCAATTTTTTTCCCCAGAGCTAGACCCAATCCCGAATTCTCTTTAGCCGCTAAAATCGAAGCTGAATTAAACTGAGACGCTGTCTCCTTCACCATCCCAAACTTTCCGGTCTCCAGTGATTCTGCCACATCTTCTGAGGTTTTCCCCCATAACCCTAACTCCAAATCATGAATGGCCGAAGCACCGTTAAAGACCAGACAGGTTATTAACCTTTTGTTCATCAAATCGATTAAGATCGGCGACAGACCGCATTTAATAACATGCGCCCCCAGCATCCAAACCAAGGGTTTCTTACGCCTACGAGCAGAAACAATTTTATCAATCAGTAAATTGAAATCCGAAGCTTTCAAAATTTTAGGCAGGGAATTCAAAAAACCGGAGAAATTTTTGGCTTGCCATAACTTAGCCAAGTTCCCGATTTCTACTTTACTTTTTCGAGTGTTAATCGAAATTGTTTTAATTTTTCTTAAATCAATTTCCAGAAAGTTCATCCTGATTTTCTATTTTCCCTACGCTGTATCTTTCAAGTTCGGCCGAGATGGACCCCACAAAGATTTTGCTTTTCATCAAAACCGGCAGACGGTGCTGGTCATCTGTCAGCCAGACGGTCAGTTTTCCTTTATGCTGAAAAACCCCGGCCCCTTCTTGTAAGAGCGGCTCCACCACAAAACATTCGAATTTACCGGCTCCCACTTTGATTTTCTCTTTGCGTAAAATTTTAACCTCTAAAGGATAATTTTTGTTGTCGGTATGGTTGTCCACTAAAAGCGATTTCCCCACTTCCAGAGGCTGGGTTCGGATATAATACATGGCGGATAAAACGTCCTGGACAAATTCCGGCACTTTTAAAGTGTCCTGTTTATTATTGACCGCCAAATTTTGGTCCTGCAGAAAACTGATCCAGCGGTCTGATTTAAAATTTCCTTCTCTAAGGTGTTTTTCAAACCATAGAGAATAAATCCCTTCCACATCAATGAAAGACAACACCCGGTCGTTGACCCGGTAAAAAGTGGAAAAAAATTTGTTAGACCTGGCGGTGGAAGTTACCCGAAAGCATTTACGACCTCTAATGTCGATGACAGTATCAATCTCCATCACCGCGTTGCCGGCGTTGATGAAACCATAATTGACCGAGTATTCTAACTTTTCTCCTACTCCGAAAGCTTTGTTGTATACTTTGCGGCCCGGGTTATTACTCACCAGGGAGTCTATGGCCGGCTTTTCCAATTTCTGATAAGAGTCTGAATTGGCTATGACATTATCAGCCAAGTGCTGGCTGAAAAGTTGGCCCTCTGATTTCAATCCTCCCGCAGTGGTCATTAGAATTGAACTAACCAGTATAATTAATAGCTTCTCTATTTTTTTCATTTAAGTTGCCCTTTTCTTAAAGACCAATCCAAAATGGTGGGCCAGATTCTTCTTAGCTGTTCTTCCAGCTCATAAAAACATTTCTGGTAAACCTGTTCATCTCCTCCCAGAGGGTCCTTGATGGTGTATTTGTCATCCATTTCCCGGCTGGGAAAAGCTTTTAAAAGATAAATTTTGGGAGATAAACCGGAATCCAGTTGCTGGATATAAAAATAATGCTCTGGAGCCATAACTAAAATCAAATCCGATTCCCGCAGAATCTGCGGGTCAACTTTTCGGGCTTTGTGATTAGTGATATCGATGTTGAAAGATTTGGTGGTATCAATAGAAAAGGGAGTGGCCGGCGCACCAGTTGAAGCCCCTACTCCGGCCGAATTAACCTCAATATGAGAGATGTTTTTCTCTTTTAACATCTGTTTTAAAATTCCTTCTGCCATGGGAGACCGGCAGGTGTTGCCGGTACAGACCAAAAGAATTTTATATTTTGGTAAGCCCTCTATCATAATTTAAAGTTTAGATTTTAAGACCCTTTTAATTTTTCCAGAGAAACTGCCCCATTTCTTATTATTTTCGGCTTATCTGAAGAAACATCTATCACTGTAGAGGGTGAAGTTTGACTTAAATTGCCACCATCTAAGATTATGTCTACCTTATGGTTAAAGAGTTTTATTATTTCTTTAGATGAGATTAGCTCTCCCTTGCCTGATAGATTGGCACTGGTCCCTATAATAGGTTGTTTTAAATTTCTTAAAATTCGGTCTATCACCTGGCTTTTGGATATCCGGATACCGATCTTATCTTGATACGTAAGGTGCTCGAATTTAGCTGATTTACAGCAGAAAACCAGGGTCAATTTCCCGGGCCAGAAGGCCTGAATAAGTTTTCTGACTGAGGGCTTTATATTCTTCACGATTTTCTTAACCTGTGATATAGAGGAACAGAAAATCGGCAGTGGTAAATTCTTTTTACGCCCTTTGATTTTATAAATTTTCCGAACGGCTTTTTTATCGGCAGCCATAACAGTCAATCCATAAACTGTATCGGTGGGTAAAATAACCGTCCCTCCTTGTTTTAAAATAAGAACTGCTTGTTGTATTGCCTGGGCTTGTGGCTTTCTGGGATTGATCTTTAAGATTTTAGTTTTCAAGCCGACTACAGAAATTTTTCTAAATCTTTATCCGAAGCCAGTTTTTGTAACAGCTCTTTGACATCCTGCACTTTGGTCTTATGAGCCACGAACACAATCCCATCTGTATGGACAATCACCAAATCCGATACTCCCAAAGCGGCTACAATTCCATCTTCTTCATTTACAATGGTGGTTTCATAGGAGTCCAGGGCCACTACTTTGCCCACGAAAACATTGTTATCCCGGTCCTTATCTTTGATTCTTTCCAAAGCCAACCAGGAACCGATATCATCCCAGTGCAAATCGGCTTTGATGGTCAGGACATTGGAAGCCTTTTCCAACACTGCAAAGTCAATGGAAATATTTTCAGCGTTGGCATAAAGTTTTTTTCTTTCTTCTTTTTCTTTGGGAGTATCAATGTGATTGTAATAGATATCTAATTCCCGATACAAACCGGGCATAAATTCTTTGATGGCTTTCAGAATGGCCGAACAGCTCCAGATAAAAATCCCGCTGTTCCACAAATGCTGGCGGTCAAAATAATATTGCTGGGCTACGGTGCGGGTCGGTTTTTCTTTAAATTGCTTGACTTTAAAAACCGGAACCCCCTCTGAAGAAGAAAAAGCTTCCCCTAATTCGATATATCCATAACCGGTTTCAGCCCGGTTCGGAACTACCCCCATGGTGATTAGGTAATCTCCCTGCTTGGCTATGGAGGTACCTATTTCTAAAATTTTCTGCAATCTTTCTTTGGGTTCAATCAGATGGTCGCTGGACAAAACTGCCATCACTGCCTCCGGGTCTCTTTTTTTCATATGCACTGCCGCCAATCCGATGGCGATACAGGTATTTTTACCTTCCGGCTCCAAAATTAGATTCTTTTCCGTTAACTCCGGGACTTTTTCCAGGATGGCTTTGGCAAAATTTTCACCGGTTACGACCAATGTCCGGTTGACCGAAATTGACTCCTTTACCCGGTCTATAGTCTCCTGCAATAAGGTTTTATCTGAGGTAATTTTTAGAAGCTGTTTAGGGTGCCCCAGTCGCGACAGGGGCCAGAATCTCTCTCCTCTTCCACCGGCTAAGATTACTGAATATAACAATTCTCACCCCCAAGTTTATGGGTTAAGATCATAAAAATTAGTTTGGTTTTGTATTTGCTGTGGCATTATTTGTCGGTCCTCACACACTGTAAATCTTTTAATTTTCTTGGTGGGAGTCTTATCGAATTCCTGTTCTCTGATTTCAAATCCTTTAACCCGTTTGTATTCCGCCAGGTTGGAGCAGCATCTATTTAACTCTTCTTTGATGACTTTTTCAATAAGATGATTATCAGAAATTGAGTCTCCCAGCTTTTCTTTGAAATATTCATAATTGGGTACAAGCATAGCATAGACCTCCTCTCGGCGGTCAATTTTTTTACCCAAGACTAAAGCTTCTGCAATATACGAAGATTTTAAAAGCTCTTTTTCAATCTCTTCCGGATAGACGTTTTTGCCGGCGGCCGTGACAATCACATTCTTTAATCTGCCGCAGATGTAGAAATATCCGTCTTTATCCATCCAGCCGGAATCACCGGTATAAAGCCAGCCCTGGTTCAGAACCTCGCCGGTGGCTTCCGGGTTATTATAATAGCCGGTCATAATCATATCTCCTTTGGCGATGATTTCTCCGATTCCATTTTTATCCGGAGTGGCAATTTTTAGCTCTGCTCCCATAATTGACTTTCCCACGGAGGCGTATTTGGGTTTATTAAACGGGTTCAAAGTAATAACGGGTGAAGTTTCGGTTAAGCCGTATCCCTGTAGGAATTTGATTCCCAATAAATCAAATCCCTTGGCAATATAAGCCGGCAAAGGCGCCCCGCCACAGATCAACAGTCTGACCGAAGCCAGCCCGGCTTTTCGTCTTAGGGGTCTAAAAATAAGTTTGCCCGAGTTAAAACCGAAAAGTTCCTTTAGGGCTTTTACCAGCTGAAAACAGAAGTTAAAGTATGGTCTGGTAAATAGCCCCTTTTTAGCCACCGCATTCTTGATACTCAAAAACATCTTTTCAAAAAGCAAGGGGACACCTAACATGATGGTAATATTATTACTTTTTATATCTTCCAGCAGCTCTTTTGATTTCAGACTGCGGGCATAAGTAATTTGCGCTCCGCTGGCTAGGGGAATTAAAAATCCACAGGTTGATTCAAAGACATGATTTAAAGGTAAAACTGATAAAAAATTATCCTGTGGGTAAAGGTCTAAGACCCTTTCAATTCCCCAGATATCTGACATGATATTTTTATGGGTCAGCATTACTCCTTTGGAGTTTCCGGTGGTTCCGGAAGTAAAGATGATTTCGGCTACGTCAGTATTTTTCAATTGCGGAAAGGCTACGGTGGACTTTCTTCCTTTAACCAATAATTCGGAAAGCTTTAACGAATTTTGTAAAGACCCCTCCTCATCTAATAATATGATAAGCTTCAAGCGATTAGCGAGGCCTGATACCCCCTTAATTTTTGGTAAATGTTTGGCGGAGACAAATAATATCTGGGCATCCGCTTGGTTTATAACGTGGGCAATCTCCTGGGGCTTAAGCAGAAAATCTATGGGAACAACAACTCCTCCGGCTTGCAGAATAGCCAGATAAGCCATTCCCCATTCAGGCCGATTTTCCGAAAGTATTCCCACTCTTTGACCCTTTTGAGCTCCTAAACTTACCAGTCCCTTGGCAATATCTGAAACCTTTTCCCCTAACTCTTGATAAGTAATTTTGCTCCATTTATCATCTTCCGAATATGCCATCGACCAGGACCCAGGGCAGGTAGACACGGCCGTGAAAAACATCTCCGGGATGGTAATATCTTTGAACTGGTCTGGCTGGAGTAGTTTTTCTTGGGGCATATTGTATTTAAGATGATTAATTAATTTAGTAATTACAGCATATTTGTCAAGCGGTTTATAAAAAAGGGGTTTAGTTAAACTTTAAAGTTAAGCGACATAGAACAACTCAAGTAGACAGAGGAAAAACAAAGAGGGCTTCTGGTTTAAGCCAAAAGCCCTCTTGCCCCTCTTTAACCCTGAAAATTTACGGTTGGGTCGGTTCCTGTGTGTCGGTTGAACCGTGCATTTCTTCGGTAACGATAGTAGGAGTCACAAAAATGACTAAATCTTTGGTGCTAATTTTCTTTTTGGTATACCTAAACAGATACCCCAAGACCGGTATATCTTTCAGAATCGGTATACCGACATTTAACTTTTCCTCGTCTTGTGTGGTTAAACCACCGATGACCACGGTCTGGCCATTTTCAACCATCACATTGGTTTCGGCATTAGTGGTCTGAATGATAATGCCAGCCGGGTCAGATTTAGATTGGCTTCTCTCCGGCCGCAAGTGCATTAAGATCCGGTTTTCAGCTGTGATGTGTGGAGTAACTTTCAAAATAGTTCCCACATCCACGAAAGTAATAACTACATTACCAGAAGCATCAAACTGTTTTATGGGTATTTTTTCTCCTAATTGGATTGAAGCCAGTTTATTATCCAATGTTGTTATCTCTGGATGTGCCACTATTTTTAATTTAGTAGTTGAAGCTAGGGCTGAAATCTGGCCACTTATATTTGCCGCACCGTCGGTTCTGAGTAAACTAAATAAAAACCTGCCTACCGGGTCACTAACTTTATCGGCAAATTGCCCTGTCCCACTGTCAACGCTAGCATCCCAATCTTCTCGGCCAAAATTAACTCTTCTTGTACCGGTGAACATCCAGTTTATCCCGAATTCTTTTAGTAAGTCAGTGTCCATTTCTAAAAGCTGGGCTGAAATCCGGATCTGCTGGGTCTCTTTATCCAAAGATTTTACAATCTCCTGAACTTTAGCAATATTGTCCGGAATATCTCGAATAATTAAAGAGTTGGTGCGTTCATCCACGTCGATCGAGCCGCGCTCCGACAGCATGGACTTTATGGGTTTGACCATATCCTTGGCGGCCGAATATTTGATGGCCACTATTTGCATTTCCAGACCAACTAAGATTTTTTGTTCTGCCTTATATTTTTCTACCATCGACTGTTCCTTTAAATATTCATCCAAAGGAACAACTCGGATGTACCCTTCCTCCTGAACCCCGGCTAATGAGTACGTTTTAAGAACGATATCCAGCGCCTGTCTCCAGGTTACATTCTGCAGGTTTAAAGTAACATTGGCCTGGACGCTGGGAGCGGTTACTATGTTTGCGTCTCCATAGTCAGCCAGGAAGCTTAAAACCGAATGTACATCTGCGTTCTGCAGATTTAAGTTTTTGATTACCTTTTCATCCTGTTGGGTAATTCCCAAAGTTAAAGGTATTAAAAGCATGACCAGAAAAATTATTAATTTGTTTTTCATCTCATCCTCACTTGTTTTCGACATTATATAAATCTAAAGCTACGTTTCTGGACCAACCGTATTCTTGAATCTGGAAGATAACTCTATCTTCATCTACTAAGATAACCGAACCGTTTTTGACTCGGTCTCCCGGCTCCATAATATAGCCGTAGCCGCGGTTATCCTCTAAGAGAGCTTTATTCCCCTGTAAATCCTGTAAAACTCCGACTAATTTCAAATTTTCTATACTGGGAATGGGAGCCTGTCCAAATTCGGTAACTTTTTTATCTCCAATCAAGGGAGAAAAAGGGTCTCTTTTACCCAGACTGCGGTATTGTATCATCCTTCTTTTAGGAAAGGTCTCAATGGCCTGCAGGGCTTTTTCTTGGATTTGACTGGGGACAACCTTAACTATCGGAGCACCCTCTTCTTCTATAATGGTAGTTGGAGGAGTAACTTTTACCGCGACTTTGGATTCGGCAGTTTCTTCTGATTTTTGCTCTACAACTGGGCTTGGTTTAACTTCAGTTACCGGACTCTTCTTAGGTTCTTTTTTAACTACGGACTTAGAGCTGGGCTCAGTGGGCGTAAGCGGAGCCTCTGTGACCACAGTTTTGGTTTCTTCAGTTGGAGTAGCTTCAGTTACCGGAGCAGTTGTGTCCACCACCTCAGAAGATTGAGTAACTTCGGAAGGGACAGAAGTCGGTTGAGTATCGGAACTTACTATAGTTTCCGGGCTGGGAACTTCGGTAAATGTGGAAGAGGGTTCAGGACTCACCGGTTCAGTTGCTAGCTGTTCAGATGAAATTGGTTCAGACGCAGTTTCCGGTTCTGTACTAGCTGTAGTCGACTCTTTGGTTTCTGTAGTCTCAGTTGAACTGCTGGCTTCACTAGTGGCTGGAGTTTCAGCTGGTTCAGTAGTTGAAGGTTCAGAGGGGGTCGCTGTTTCGGGCGCTGTGGAAATTACTGGTTGTTCCGGTGATGCTAACTCTGTTTTTTCAACACTGGGAGTGACTGGTGTTGGTTTAGTGACACCAGATACGGACCATCTCTCAAAATCCGGTTCTCCCATTGATAGCAGAGTAATAACTATGGAATTGTCAGCTGTGTGTATGTCATAATTGACGGTTTTAGCCGCATCTAAAACAATTCTGACCACCCGGTTAGGGTCAGTCTGGTATTGACTGGTTCTAATGGAGGTAATAATTCCGGAAGGTAAATTGCGAAAATCATATTTGGGTAAATTATGCAAGGCATCTTTACAATCGATTAGAATTCTAAAGGGTCTCCCCTCTTTAGCCGGGACCGAGGAAGAGTTAAACTGAAAGGGATTGTTAGCCATAATAGTGACCAGAGTGGAATCCCCTCTTTTCTCTAAAGAGATGTCGCTCACTAAAACCGCTCCGAAAATGTTGGTTCCGGTAATGGCTAAAATTACGATTATTAAAATAACTACGATTAGGGCTATTTTTAAGATTTTCATAATTATCCCTTCCTAAAATTGAACCTTTTTTAATCTCTCATCTTCTTTAATAAAGTAGGTAGTCATTTTAAAAGTTGCCTGAACAGTTTCTTTCTTATTAGTAGCCGAGGCGGAACTGGTCAGGCTAACATCCGAAATGTTGGCGATAAAGGGAAAATTGGCTATCCGTGACAGAAAATTACCAAACTCATGATAATTTCCGGTTAGCTGCAGATTAAAATCACTGGCATTGTAGAAACTCAAAGGGTAGGTGGTCCGGGGAGTGATTTCCCGGATTGTTATACCGCTGGTTTGGGCACCCTGGTGCATTTGAGTCAAGAGCAAAGGTACCTGTTTTTCTTCCGGTAATAGCAATTCGACGGTTTTGTATTTTTCCAGCAAAGCTTCATATTCAGATTTTAGATTTTCAAATGATTTAGCTTTGAGTTCAACGTTCTTTAAATTGGTCAAAATGGTTTCGTACTGAACCTGCTTGGCTTGAATCTTTTGGTTATTTTTGGAGTAGATACGGTTATTCCAAAAGTACAAAGCCAGAAAGCCCAAGAGCACTCCTAAGATAATCTTTTGATTTTTAGGGTCTTTGAAATCCATTTTTACTCCTTATGGGTTAATGAACCACTAAGTTACTGCTTCCACTGGTTTGAGGTTGCTCGGCAAAACTGGGTTCGCTGGTTTCATAGAATAAATCGCATCCCAATTCAAATGAAAATAATTTTTGTTTCTCAACTTCGTTTGATTTGACAAAGTTTAACTCAACATTCTTGAAATAATTGGACTTCATCAGCTGAATCATAAAATTGGCTAAACTGTTGATAGAATAAGTGTAGCCGGCAATGGTGACCTTGCGTCCGCTGGGAGTAGGTGATGGATTGACCGGAGGCGGAGGTGCAGCGGCAGTGGGAGTGCCAGGTGGATTAGGAGTTCCTGTCGGAGGAGTTGCCACGGCTAAGGGAATCTCTTTAAAAGCCGATAGCCACAAGTATTCCGGTATTCTTTGGCTTAAATCCTGTAGGATATCTATCCAGGCGGATCTGTTTCTATCCAGGCTTTCTATAGCATTCATTCTTTGTAAAAGTTTGTCTTTGAGTTCGGTCAAGGCATCCACCAATTGAATATCTTTTTTCAGTTTTTCGGTTCTGGCTTGAGCTTCTCGCATTCTGGAATCTAAATTCTTTAGTTTAACCGTCTGATAAAAGGTAGAGCCAATTACAAAGACTATGACGGCTGCCACTCCACCCATCAGGTAGATTACATTTTTCTTGCCTGAAAAACTAAAGGAAAAGGCCTTGGCTTTCTTTCTAAGCTCCCTGGGTAATAAGTTTATTTCTATCATATCATTTCACCTTCCTGGCCGCCAGTCCGATCCCCACTGCCAAAAGCGGGGCTATTTTTTCCGGATGTAAGTCTCCAAACATCTCCGGGTCATAATCTATATTCCTTAATGGATTGGCTATTTCGACCGGTATGTTCAATTTGGACTGTAAAAATTCCGGTAAAAATGGTACCAAAGCACCTCCCCCGGATAACACTATCCAGTCTACATTGGGGGCTTTGGCTGAAGTTTTAAAATAAGAGAAAGCCACTTCCAGCCCGGAAACTAACTCTTCGCAAGAGGCAACCAGGGTAGCTTTTAACATATCCTGGTCTAAAGTGGAGCTTATCTCTCCTTTGAGTGTTTTAGCTGCCAAATCCGGGGTCAATCTGAACTCTCTTTGAATGGTATCATAAATTGCCCGGCAGCCGGCCGATAAATCGCGGGTGGAATGATATAGCCCGTCTTTGACAAAAGTCAAATTAGTTACTTCGAAACCGATGTTGATTAGAGCGGTTACTCTCTGAGGGTCGATTTCATAATTAATTTCATAGGCGTTGAATACGGCTAAAGCATCGGTATCAACTACTACCGGTTTTAAGCCGGCATCAAAAATTAAATCCAAATAGGTTTTCAAAAATTCATTTCGGGCCGCTACCAAAAGAACATCCATTTTGTTGGTCTCTTCACTGACATTGACGATGTGATAATCCAAGGTTACATCTTCCACGTCAAAAGGAGACCTCTGTTCGGCTTCAAATAGGATGGCCTGCTCTCCTTCGCTGCCGGTCTTTTTATCCATGCTGATTTTATCGGTTATGACTCCGTGACCCGAAATCCCGATGGCCACTTCTTTGGTTTTGGGATCTACCTGGTCGATCAGACTCTGTAAATTAAAAATTACAGTTTCGCGGTCCTTGATTTCTTGGTCGATGATGGCTTCCGGCGGCAGTTCTTTTATGCCTAAGGTCTTCAATGAATATCCGGCTGAAGTCTTCTCCATCTTGATTAACTTGATGGAGCTGGTTCCTATGTCCAAGCCGGTGACTGTTTTTCCTTTTTTCCCAAACATTGTTTTTCCTTTTTTAAATGTTTCGGTAAAAAACTATTTTTCTTAATAGCTTTAGTTAAAATTTTTAAACAAAAGTCTAATTTTTAAACAACTATCTTGATTATCGACCTTCTGGGTAAAAAATTAAGAGAGCTTTAATAAAAAAAGCTGTGAGGTTGGCTCACAGCTTCTAAAAGTGATTCGGAATTCTGAAACGGGTCACAGGATTTTGACCCGACCAGTGGTGGCTAAGACATCCACGTTAAAATTATCGGTTATTCTAGTAGATTTGCAGTTAATCAGACCGCCGCTGCTTCCGGTACCGTCGCTTCTAAAGATTATGCAGCCATTGGTAAAGGTGCAAGCTCCGAAGTCCAATTTCGACCCTAAGGTCTTGGTTTGTAGAGTGGAATCGCTGGAAGTGTAAGCAAACCCTCCTGGATTATTGGTATCCAAAAAGATTTTGTAAGTATTGGTGAGTGTATCAAAAACAACACCGCACTGTACTTTGGTCTGGATGGCTTTGGAGCGAGCCCATCTGATGTCTGAGATGACTTCTCTCACTTGGGATTTCAGCTTGACTCGGTCCATGGTCCTAAGAAAGCTGGGGACTGCCAGGGCCGATATGATTCCCACGATTACCACGGTAATTACTATTTCTATAAATGTGAAACCGGAAATTTGTCTTAGTTTTCTCATCTTCCACCTCATCTTTAGTAAAGTTCTCGCCAAGTTCCCGGCAGTCTCTTGTAGGTATAGGTAAAAGTGCTACCGCCGCCTGGCATACCCGGAGGTAAGTTATCAATCAGCGAGGGAACCTGGAAAAAGTCAGGAACGTTTTTGCAATCAAAGAAATTGGAGACCATACTTCCCGCTATCTGGTTTTGTTTTTCATTTACGATTTTATTCTGAGCAAAAAAGGCACCCATGAGGTTTAGCTGAGAAGCACCGCTTCCAGTTCCGATATACATGTTTTTATTAGAGAGAAATCCGATTACGTCATTAGTGGGGAATTGGTCTTTGGACAAAACGTGAGTATTTATATACGTATCTCCGAAACTGGACAAAGTACCTCGACCATCATAGGTTATAGGAGTGCTTTTCTTGGAACCCGAACCCGCCTCAATGTGGATATTCCCAGTGACATATACCATTCCAGAAATACTTAAATTTCCATTATCATCCAAAGTGATGCTACCGTAACTGTTACTTCCGCCAGAATAGGTAACCCCTGGTTTTAAGGTCACATCACCATTAATCACAAAAGCATGCGATGATAAATAGTCAGTATAATTATTATAAGTAACTCCGGAACTTTGATCATAATAAGGCAAATTCATACTAGGGAAACTTAGTTCATTTCCCAGGTCATAAACATCGCTATAACCGTTGTCTGAGTAAACGTTGTCAGTTCCGCCATTTCCGCCAAAGCCATCGGATACGTAGGTTCCGTCAAAAGTCTCCTTGACTGCCGGAGATCCGCCCGCAACATCTTGTTCTCCGATGCCTGAAGTACCGTCTAAAGACACATAACCATGTTTTACTCTTAACTCCGCATCCAAAGTGTAAACATTTTCACCGTTAAAGACCGTCATATCTAAAGAAGGTACTCGACTGGATAAAGTTGCGTTCATTCCGGAGTAATTATTATACATTTGGGCGGTACCACTAAAATCAGTCGCCAATTCGGTAGCTAAAAGAGCGTCATCATAAAGACCATTACCATTATCGTCAGTGAAGAGTTCCTGGGGGTCCCATAGACCATTCCCATTGGCATCACTAGTTAACGGCTCTCCCGGTTGCCAGAGTCCATCTCCGTTGGTATCAGTATATCCATCATCTGGGTCCCATGTACCGTTGCCATTACCGTCGGTAAAAGGTTCTCCGTCTCCTAAAATATGAACTGAACCATGATAACTCACATTACCCTGAATCCCTTTCCCTTGTTGTCCTACACCGGCAAACATCACGTTGTTCCAGATATTTAAGGGATTTCTCTTGCGTCTGACTTGAACTTCAATGGCGGCTTTACCATCGCTGGCATATCCGGTGGAAGTTAAGGTCTTAAATTGACCGACGCCGGTGACCACCACCCTAAAAGTATCATAACCTAAACTGGAAGAATAGCCATTAATTAAATCGCGTAAAGAATCGTTGGTTGTAATCTGTCCGTTATTCTTGGCTAAACCCATAGCCAATTCCAGTCCGGCTTCAGCTGTGTAGAAAGCGTTGTTTCTCTCTTTAAGGTTCTGCGAAATATCCATATCCCTACTGGAGGTCAATATTCCGGCTATTCCTATAAAGGAGAGCAGGATTAAAATTAACAGGGATGCGATTAAGGCCGAACCTTTTTGATTGTTTCTTAACATATATATATCCTCCTCTTTCTAATTAAAGGTTTCTAATCTTAATTCTGGACTGCAAAACTCTGCGTCTGTACTTGTCTCCGGTATAGGTATCATCTTTGGTATCTTCCCGGGCCGTTAGGTTCACCTGTATGGCAGTTCCAGACTGAACAAATTGTACAGATTCAATATTTTCAGCGAAAAGCTGAGCTGCCTGGGTGTTGACTTTTTTCATTAAATTGGGATGGTTAGCCACGGCAGTGCTTACATAAAACTTGGTGGTATCAACTTTGGCGCTCTCTTTGACAAAGATGGTCAGAGTGTCCCCGTCGATTCGAAACGCGGTTGAACCCGCCATTCCATAACCGGCTTTGCGGATATAACGGGTCAGTTCATCTAATAATGCGCGACTATTCTGCTGCATATCTGAAATCTCTTCCTGCACCAGCCAATGGTCATGCTGTGTGATGTAAAATCCTAAAACGGCACTGACTACGATTATGGATATTAAAGCACCGATTAGGAGTTCTACTAAGGTTATACCTTTTTGATTTTTAAGCTTTTTCATAATTCACCTCTTATTTCATTTTATAAGTTGAATAAGTTTCGGACCGGGATACTCCTTTTTTGTCAGTCCAGCTCATGGTAACTAGAATCCTAAAAACATTAGGTGGGACTGTCCCGTCTGAGCCGGAATCATCAACCCGGATGCTACGGTTGTAAACGTTGAAAAGCCCGTTATCGTTTTCCGTGTAAGGAATCGGGGTTATGACTGACTGGTTTTTTAATCTTTCCATACTGTCCTGAGCTAAAAAAGCCGCTGAGGTGACATCTTTAGAAAAAGCGTTCCCATACATGGCGGTCACCATCATAGGTGCCAGACCTAAAACTCCTATGGCTAATATTACCATGGAGATCATTACTTCTACTAAAGTAAAACCTTTTTGGTTTTTTAATTTTTTACTCATTTTACTCTCCTGTTCTTCATTTATTTTTTACTGATGGTCTTAAGAGCAATGGTTATGCCGAAACTTACTTTTTAAAGAATTTTTCCCTGTAAGCGAAAAAATGTAAAGGGATTAGCTATTTGTTTATTTTTTGAACTTTCTGGGGGATTTAGTTAAGTGTATATAAAAGAAGGTGATAAAGCTATAAACTGTAGGGTTCATCCCATACTGCTTAAGATTAGTTCAAGAAGTAAAGGGATTGACTTTTAAAAAAATTTTGTTAGATTATAATGACTACCGATTTTCATATCGTATCAAGAATGAAGAACCGTAAAATCAAGATGAAACCCTTCACGAAGTTTTATCTTTCAATTTTATACCTGTCATTCAGTTTTACCGCTCCCTGGTCAGCTGATTCTAATACACCGGCACCTACTTTGGTCTCTGCCAAAGACCACCCCACTGTTTCAGGGAGATTACAGGGTTTGATAGCTTCCGAAAATCCTAATGAAATTCTTAAAATCTGGGTTTATTTTACGGATAAGGGGATTTTTGAAGAAAAGGGCTACCTGGGTAAGTTACAAGAACAGAAACAGATTCTGTTGCCGAAAAATCTAAGCCGTCGAGCAAAATCAAAAGAAAAAGAAGTGGTTGACTTCTATGACTTGCCGGTTTACTCTTCATATATAAAGCAAGTTACTCAATTAGGAGCCAAGCTAAATTACGTCAGCCGCTGGCTGAATGCCGCCAGTTTTTATGTCCCGGTAGGTAAAATAGAATCCATCAGTATTTTGGGATTTATAAAGTCAATTAAGCCGGTAGAGATTCTAGTTCGACAACCGGAACCAATTGAAGAATCCCAAGTTGAAGCTGAAGTGATTAAAACTTTGGGCGGAACTGCTCTTAATTACGGACCATCTTTAAATCAATTACAACTTTTAAACATTCCCGCAGTCCATTCACTGGGATTTAAAGGACAAGGAGTTTTGGTCTGTATGATGGATACCGGGTTTCGGAAAAACCATCAGGCTTTTCAGATAGCTTATAATGAAGGAAGGGTCTTAGATGAATATGACTTTATAAATCATGATAATAATGTTCAGGATGATAGTGCAGATTCTCCCGGACAGCATAGTCATGGAACTTCCTGTTGGTCGATTTTAGGTGGCGAAAAGGACGGTACCTTATACGGCCCGGCTTTTAAAGCCGATTTTATTTTAGCCAAAACTGAATATGTCCCGACAGAAACTAGGATTGAAGAAGATAATTGGGTGGCCGGTGCAGAATGGGCAGACAGCTTAGGAGCAGATATAATCTCTAGTTCCTTAGGATATTATGATTTTCCCCAAAACCCAGACACTTTTAGTTACACTTATTCAGATCTAAATGGTGATGTTGCTGTAACCACAATAGCCGCAGATGTAGCCGCTTCTAAAGGGATTTTAGTCTCTAACGCTATGGGGAATTCAGGCCCTGGAGCAGGAAGTTTAATCACCCCGGCGGATGCGGATAGTATCATTGCCTGTGGGGCAGTTGACTCTTTTGGAGTTATTGTTGGGTTTTCTTCCCGGGGACCTACTTCTGACGGCAGAATCAAACCGGAGTTAGTAGCCCAGGGTTCCTCAGTATATAAAGCTTCTTCCCTTGATACTTTAACTTATAACAGGGGTGGCGGTACCTCTTTTGCCACACCATTGTTGGGTGGTTGTGCCGCAGTCTTACTCTCTGCCAGACCCAACTTGAATAATATGCAGGTCAGAGAAGCCATGATGGAATCAGCCAACAATGTGGGGTCTCCCAATAATAATTATGGCTGGGGAATGCCGGATATGCTTTTGGCTTTGAGGTATTCATTTATCAACGGAGATGTAAATACAGATAATAATATTAACCTAGCTGATATTATCTCTTTGGTCAATTATTTCTTCAAAGGCGGCCTGGCGCCACATCCTGTGAAAGTCGGGGACGTAAATTGTGATACCAGTGTGGGTCTGACAGATATTGTTTATCTGGTAAATTATGTTTTCAAAAGTGGTCCCTTTCCCTGCTAAGTTTGAGTAATTTTACTCAATAACTTTCCCCCTAAGGATAAATTGAAACCTGCTTAATTTTAACCATTTCTTCTTGCTAATTTTTAAATCAAAAGTATTTTAAAGGAAAAACATTATAAAACAGGAGACATAAATGCCAACTTATATTACATTAGCGAAATTCACCGGACAGGGCGCCAAGACCATCCAGGAGACTACCAAATGAGCCAAAATGTTCTGGAATTGGCTAAAAAAAGAAGAGTCAACTATAAAGGAATCTACTGGACCTTGGGAAGATTTGAAGTAATTTCTGTTTTTGAGGCACCGGATGATGAGACTGCTACTGCCTTAGTTTTAGCATTGGGGTCTAAAGGAAATGTCTCTACGCAGACTATGCGGGCTTTCAGGGCCAAGGAAATGGAGAAAATCCTGTCAAAAATCGGTTGAGAGATTAGATTCGCAGATCGGGATAGAACAACTTGATATATTAAGTGTCTATCTGGTACTTCTTTATTTTCTCAAACAAAGTGGTATAATCTATTTTTAAGATTTCAGCAGTTTTTCTTTTGTTGCCTCTGGTCTCGGATAATACTCTTAAAATCAAGGACCTTTCCGCTTCCGCTTGGGCATGGGCACCGACTTCTTTTAAGCCAGCCCCTTCTCTTAATTTAATTTCCGCTGTCGTGGGAATCCTGATAGCCAGATGCTCCGGTAAAATCCTTTTTCCTTCACACAAAATTATGGCTCTTTCTATAGTGTTTTCTAACTCTCTGACATTTCCGGGCCAGTGATATTTTTCCAAAAGATTCAAAGCTTCCACTGCCACAGACCTTTTGGGTTTATTCAACTCTTTGCAATATCTCGTAATAAAAAAGTCAACCAAAGTGGCCACATCTTCTCTTCTATCCCTTAAGGGAGGAATATTAATGGGGAAGACAGACAATCTGTAAAATAGGTCTTCTCTGAATTGTTTTCTCTGTGTAGCTTCTTTCAAATCCACGTTAGAGGCGGCGATTAAACGGACATTGACATTGATAATTTTTGAGCCTCCCAATCTTTCGATCTGTTTTTCTTGCAGGACTCTCAAAATTTTGGCTTGCAGGGCTATATCCAGATCCCCTATTTCATCCAAGAAAATGGTGCCTCCCTCGGCTAATTCGAATTTTCCGATTTTGCGGGCGTAGGCACCGGTAAAAGCCCCTTTTTCTGAGCCGAATAGTTCATTTTCCAAGAGTTCTCTGGGAATAGCGGCACAATTGATGGCAATATAAGGAGCTTCCCTGCGAGACGATAAGTTGTGAATAGCCCGGGCAAAAAGCTCTTTGCCGGTGCCGGATTCCCCCATAATCAAGACTGTGGTATCCGAGGGAGCGACTTTTTGGACTAAGCGTGAAACCTCTTTCATGTTCTCACTTTTTCCAATGATTAACTGCAATCCCAGATTATGATTTAGTTCCTCTTTGAGCAAAATATTTTCCGTCAGAAGTCTGCGATTTTCTATGGCTTTTTTGACCAAAACTGCCATATGTTCAGTATCAAAGGGTTTGGTGAGAAAATCAAAAGCCCCCAATTTCATGGCTTCCACCGCAGTTTCTATAGTTCCGAAGGCGGTCATGACAATCACAGAAATATCTGGGTCAATCTCTTTGATATTTTTCAGGACATTGATGCCGTCTGAATTGGGAAGTTTTAAATCGGTGAGGACTAAATCAAATTTTCTTTCTTTGACCTTATCTATGGCGGCCGGACCATCTCCAAAAGCTTCTACCTCATACCCTTCTGATTCTAAAGTCCTGGACAGCATTTTACGCATCGACTCTTTGTCTTCTATTATCAGGATAGAAGCCATCTTCCTCCTCGCTCTTGCGTTTACCTTTCTTATCGGCAAAGAGGCAAAATCTTGAGCAAAAACCAAGTTATTTGTGGAGATTTTTCAAGATTGAAAGGAAATTAAATTTATTGTGCAAATTTAACGCTCAGAAAAAGAAATTGAGAGATTTTTTTAGCTTTGAGATATTAAAATTTAGGGTTGGCAGATTTTACAGGGACTAAACCCCTGTTTCAGGGCTTGGTCTTTGGTTTTGAAAATTATCAAATCTTTTTGAGGTGCAGACAAAATGACAGTGCAGCTGGGTCGGTGGAATCTTTTGGAGCCACGGCGGGCTAAGTAATTTTTCTCCGGCTTTTTGGCTTCAGACCAGATTCCCAATTTCTTCTCTTTTGCTTCACTCTGCAATTTTAAGAAATATTCTGTGTGTTTTACGTTCGGTGGAACTGTGTACAAATTCGCCAGACCATTTCTAACCAGCTCGGCGTTGACAAAGGTCTCCCCTACATAAACATATGCCAAAGTTCTTCCATATTTATCTTTTCTCTGGAGGTCAAATTCTATTCGAATTTCTTTTGACTCAACTAATTTTTGGTTCAGCTCTTTGGCTTCCAGATAAAAAGGTTGATCTTTTTCAGGAGTATCTATCCCGACATATCTGAAGTGTTCTCCGGATTCCAAAACTATAGTATCACCGTCAATTACTTCTTTTACCTTAATACCTTTAGAAAAAACCAGAGATTCTATAAAAAGACTCAGGGTGATGGTCAGTAAAAACCAGCTTAAATATTTTCTCGCCATTTTATTAAACATAAATGTTATTCATTCATTGCATTACAATTTGACTTGTACCGTCTTCATTTTCTACCACTGTGATTAAATTATCCACTGAATCTTTTATATCTTCGATATGAGTGATCAAAAAGATTTGTCGGAAGCGTCCTTTCAAGGTAGCCAAAGCTTTCAAAATGTTTTCCTTTCTCTGAATATCCTGGGAGCCAAATACTTCGTCTAACATAATGAAGGAAAATTCAGCCCCGCTGGATTCGGCAATCATTCTGGAGATTGCCAGCCGTAAACATAAATTGGCCAAATCCTTTTCCCCGCCGGAAAATCTTTCCAAAGCGAACTTTTGCCCATTATCATAGATTAAAGTTTCATAGTTTTCATCCAATTCTAAATCAGAGTACTTGCCTTCGGTCATTTCAGCCAAAAGCTGTTTGGCTACCCGAGCCAGGGTGGGTCTGATTCTTCCGATTAAATGCAGCTTAAAATCTGTCAAAATTAAAGATAGCTTTTCTAAGTACAATCTTTCCAGCTCCAAAGATTTTATCTCCTTTTCCAACGTCACATTCTGTTCGATTTGTTTTTCCAGCGATTCCCTTTCCTGCAAAATAAGTCTTTCCTGATAAATTAGATCTTTGACGGACAATTGAAGGTCAAAAACCTTCTGCCTCATGTTCTCTAGTTCTACACTTTTTTGCTTAAAAACCGGCTCTTCGAAGGCAAGTTGTATCAATTCTACCTCCAATTTTTGCACCTCACCTAGAATAATTTGTTCTCTTTGGGTCAGCTCTGCAATTTCTTTTTCCACCAGGGGTAACTCTTTAATTTTTTGATTAAGTTCCTGAAACTTTTCTTTATTCTTTTCAATCAGCTCAAGCTTAGCTTTCAGCTGCAAGTGTTGCTGGGAATCATAATTGACCCCACCTAATTCTTCCAATTTAGAGCGTAAATTAGCAATTTGTTCGTCTTTTTCTTTTACCTGCTTTTCTAGGTTTTCGTATTCCCCCTGTGATTTCATTTTATTCTTATGTTCTGCTTCCAGTTTCTCTTTTTGAAATAGAATTTCCACCTTACTTTTCTTTAATTGATTGATAACCTTTTCTTCTTCGCTTTTCCGCTGTCCGCACTCTGCTATTTTCATTTCAAGTTTTCGAAATTCTCCCTGTATATGCTCTCTAATATCTTCGAAATCTTTCCCTAGGGGTCTTAAGCAAAACTCGCAAATCGACTGTGGTCCCAATTTTTCAATTTTTTCCAGTTGCCCTTTTAATTTTGAGCTCTGGTCCAGCCAAGACCTCAATTCGGCCTGGAAGCTGGAAAAGTTTTGCTGATGCGTCTCCAGGTCCGACTCTATCTGGTTTATTTTGGATTTATGACACTCCAGATTTCTTCTCAATTCCGGCTCCAGCAAAATTTCCTTCAATAAAATTTGAATCCGGGCCCAGCCCTGCGCTGTTTCCTTTAAGCTTTTGTCGTATTGTTCCTGATAATTCTGCTTTTGCTGGGACTTTAGTTTTAACTGCTCATAACCATCCAAGGCACTTTTGGTTATCTCGTATTTCTCAACTTCCGGTTTAAGGATTTCTGATTCCGGAATTAGACTTGAAATCCTACACTTATCTGCCATTTTCTTGGTAATTTGTTCTTCTAACCCTTTGGATTCGGTTTTCTTGAGATTTATTTTTTCATTTAGTTGTTTGTACTGCTCTGATTTCTGTTTGAGAGAATCAACCGCAGCAGTTAGTTCTTTATATTTCACCTGAAGCACTTTCAAATCTAATTCCAAATTCTCCTTCTTCGCCTTTAGCTCATTTAATCCTTTTTCTTTTTGTAATTTCTGCTGCTCCAATTCCAGTTTATCCTTTAGAAATCCCCGGGCGGTCTCCAGTTTGGTTTCTAAATCTCTTTTGTCGGCTCTTAAGTTTTGAATAGAGTACTCGATATCCTCAATCCCTAACATCCGGGCTAAAACCTCTTTCCTTTTGTGCGGCTGATAATCGGTCAAGGCATTCAGCTCTTTTTGACGGGCAAAAAAGCTGGTCAGAAATGATTTCCAGTCCATTTTTAGTGTTTTCTCTACCAATTCATTAACCGCAGTCACACCTTTAGCAGCTACTTGATTGTTGATGAAAAGTGAAGCTTCTCCGGCACCGGAAACTCCTCTGAGTTCTCGGACCACACGATAATTATCCCCCTGTAATTGAAAATCCAAAATCACCCGACAGACCTCGGTATTAGATGCAGAATCCCTTTTTATTTCTTCCTTACCTGTTCGGGCTACTTCATTTCCATACAAAACCCAGGCAATCGCTTCTACCAATGAGGATTTTCCGGCTCCGTTGCTGCCGATAATTCCCACCAGTCCATCCGGAAATTGAATCTCCGCCTGCTCAAATTTTCGGTAATTTTCTAGAGTAATGGCCTGCAGATACATAATTAATCTTCCACGGATTTATTTTCAGTCAGGTATTTTAACCCTAAATTCTGGAGCCGGATTCTGTCTAAATTCTCAAGGGGGATTGAATTTAAATACTCCACAAATTCTTGATTCAATCTTCCGATGGAGGAAGAAAGAGCCAAAACCTGGTGGTCGTCCTCTTTTCTTTCAAACCTCAAATCACAATAAAAAGCCGGCGCTTTGAGCTCGTTAATTTTTTTGAATGGCAAAAGATTGTAGGTATGTTCAGAGATATTTTTAATTTTCAATCTGACAATTTTATCTCTAATTTGTTCTGACTGTAGAATCATCTCAAGTTTTTCTAACACCTGATTATGATCCATATCCGAAGCATCCAGCTCAGCCAAATCCAGCATTTCACGGGCGGGAACTTTATAAAAAATTATCTTTTTATTTCTCAAATCTACTTCCAAAAATCCCTTATCCTGTCCAATTTCATTAAAAGAAAGCCGTTCTGTTGAACCGACGTAGAATACATTTTGCCGGACTTGAGCATATTTATGGTAATGACCTAAAGCCACATAATCAAAACCCAGATTAAAAAGTGAATCCGGAATCTCCTGTTCGGCAAACTCTCCCATAGAGAATTCTTTTATTCCAGCCACGACTCCATGCAGCATCAGAATATTGAAATTCTTCTCCCGGTCGGTTCTGATTTTTGCCAACTCCTCCTGAAAACTGTCGTTGGTCAAACAATGAGGGATAGCATGAATACAGATCGAATCAATTGAAACAGTTTCATATTTTCCTTTAAAGACCGGATAAATGTTGGGGAACACTTCCAAAACAGACAGAACCGAACCTATGGCTCGTTGTTTGGGGGCATCATGGTTGCCGGAGATGATAACTACTTTGATATTGGCCTGGGATAATTTTAAAAATTGCTTGATGGCAAAAGTCAGAATCCGGTTGGAAGGTCGAACGGAATGAAATAAATCCCCGGAATGCAAAACCACCTGCGGCTGTAATTCTAAAATTTTATCAATGGCCCAGGCAAAAGAATTGCAGATATCTTCTTCTCTTTGGTTAACTCCAGAAGCAGAAACCCTACGACCGAAACCCGCAGCACCTAAGTGTGTATCAGAGATATGAACAAATTTCATCCTTGAATATAGGCATTAAGCTAGAATTATCCAAAAAACTCTTCATCAATTTTTACCGTCACTTTTTCATTTTTCTCCTTGGTCTTGACCCAATTTTCGTAGAGATGCACCTTCACCGGAATTGCAAAAGGAGTGGTGGGAGAGGTAATCAGGGCCTCACCGGCTTCCAACATTTGAATCTCTGTGGTCAAATCCGAAATGTCCTGCTTGGCGCTGGCCTTAAGAATATTTCGGTCGCGCTCGTCTGCCAGACCTAAAATGAAAAGAGTATTGAATTGTGACAAAAGCTCTTCATTTATCAATTTTGGCTGTTGAGTGATTGCACATAAACCGGTTTTGAATTTTCGGCCTTCACGGGAAATCTGGGCAAAGATATTGATATCCGATTCCCCTTTCTGGGATAAAACCCTTTGGGCTTCCTCCATCACAATTAAAGTAGGGAAAATCTTTTTGAATTTATCCGGTTCAGTATAAGCTTCTTTATTGTAATTAAAAACTGCTCTGGCTAAAACAGCCGAGACCAAAAGTTCTTCCTGTTCGGACATATTGGAGGTATCCACCAGAACAATCCTGCCTGCCCTCAAATCATTTATGACGTTATGCGTGATGGACAAATGGGGGTCTTTATGAATGAAGGGTAAATTCAAAATATGCTCTGCCCGTCTTTGAATAACTCCCAAGGTTTGCTCAAAGAAACCGCCACCGGTGGTTAACTCAAAAGCTAAGGTTTTGGTATCTGCTGATACTACTCTTTCTAACCATTCCCTTCCGAATTTATAAGCAATGGCATATAGCGCCTCTACCTGTGGCTGAGTAAACCCGTAAATATGCCTAATATCTTTGATTTCAATTTCCCTTGAGGAAATTTTTAACTGATTATGAGGACCCCTTAAACTTCTGGAACTGTAAATTCTCAATCTTTCCGTTGCCAAAGGATGGTTAATCAAACCCAGACGGTTCGGCTCCCCACCGCCGTCGTAATACTCACCGTGAGGGTCTAAGATTAATAGCGAATATTTTCCGGTTCCCATAGCTGATGAAGCCAAGACTTTCATCAGATTAGATTTTCCCATGCCGGTGGTGGCGAAAATCCCAATATGATAGGGAAAAATTTCTCCCGAAATTCCTACAGTAAAATCTAAAACCTCCTCACCGGAACGGAGTTTTCCGATTTCGACATTCCCCATGTATTTTTTCAGAAATAGAAAATCTTCGGAGTTGGGATGTCTGACAATGGAAAAATGAGCCGGAATGGTTTTGGGTTTACGGAAGGCATTCTCTTTGATATAACCCAGGGGAACACATTTTCCGACTTTGTATAACCTTCTTTCTTTTTCGGAGAATTGATAACTTTCACCTTTCAAATCTAAAAACATCATATTTCCGGCCGTTCTTTCAGCCCAGTTAGGGTCGGAAGCTTCAGCCCCGTAGCTGACTTCCACTACTCGCAAGTAAAAGGGATATTTTTTATCTTCATCAAGGGCAACTAAAATATCACCTAGATGTAGGTCAATTTCATAGAAAGAACGGAAATAAATTTCAGTTATTTTTCTTCCTATTATTCTTCCCTGATAATCCATTTATCCTTTCTTAATCCTTTCCTGTAAAAGTTGCACGAACAAATCCGGTTTTTCCGGACTGATGACATAATTTTTATCCGCGACAATGAGGACCGAATTTTTCCGGCTGGTGATGTATCTTTTGTGAACCTTCAGCCGGCCCGAATAAAAAGTGCCGAAAAAGCCGAACAGCCCGCCGGAGCCGAACAAGCGCAAACATTTTAAACTGGCGGCCTGCGGGTCAATCTTGACCTCTCTTATTTTATCCAAAGCAATCATCACTGGTTTAAGCTTCCGATTGATAATCAAATAGTCCGGCGTTATTTCATACCCCAAGGGAGAATAAGCATAAGTAAGATAAATCAATATTACAGAAAACGCCAGCATTGAAATCTTGAACCAGTCAGGAATCAGCTCTGCTACTGCCAGAACTATCAAAGCGGCGGCTAAAATTACAATCGTACCCCAGGTTATAAATTTCACCAGGTTGTCATATGGGGATTTGAATTTATACATTCAACTAAGGAAAAATCATTTATTCAAATCCGCATTCAAAATATGGTGGAAATCCATAAAAAGCAAATCCCAGTCTGCCTGAGAAATTCCGGTTTCCAGAGCTTTGGACTGCAAACGGTTTTTGATATCCTCAATTTCAGACGGGGGGATTCTGACCTGACTATGAATGGCGGCTAAAGGATAAGGATATCCCAAATAGGCCGGGTCAGAGGAGAGTTCCGAAAGACAGCTGAAAATGATTTCCGGTTTGACTCTATCCAAGCGGTTCACATCCACCCTGAAACCGAAATCCGCAGCCCGCTTCAATTTCGATACATAAATCACCCCGAACCAGTTGGAATTTTCAAACTCTTTCTGAACGTCCGTGAGCAAGCAGTACCAGCTTTTATCTACTCCCAGTTTTTCCGCGGTTTTCAGCACCATCGGAATCAAAGGTGATTTTTTGCCCCAGTATAAGGTTGAACTTTTGCTTATTCCCACCAGATGAATCTTTTTTTCGAAGGCTCTTTGAGTGAGTCGGTTTAAAAAACTGTAGGGAGGCACTATGCTGGCCCGCAGGGAACCATCAATCAGAATTACATCCCCCTCGTTTAGTTTTTCCACCAGCTCCACGGCCAAACTCCATTCCGAGAAAAGGCGCAGTCGGTCCAGGATTTTGGACATTTCCGGAGTTTCACTGGGATTTTCCCGGGCCAGTTTAAAAAAGGCGTTTTTATATTTTGCTTCCATATTTCCGTAGGAAACTATTTCCAGAGCTATGGGATTAATTTTTTCCTCCACCCTTTTTTGGTTCTGAAAAATTACATAGCCGCTGCGGTAGACTCCCAGAACAAAGGAACGGGCGGATAAAAAAGTGGCGCTTCCTCCGTCAATGGCCGCCACCCTTCCACTAAAAGGAAGGGGGGGGATTTCCTTGAAGGAAAGTTTCTTCAGTTTTTTATCTAATACTAAAGTTTCCTTGTCTTCGTCTTCCGATTCAATTTCAACATAATCCGGCTCATCCTGCAAAGCCTCTTTGATGAATTGAGCGGCTGTTATTAATTGCTGGTCTATATTTTCCTTTAGCAAGTTCATTCTATTTTTAACCCCCTTCTAGGATTTGTAAATTGTGCCTGGCACATGATTTCATTTTACTAATTTATAAACTGCGGCCATCCCTCCCATAACATTGTGGTAAGTTACCTCTTCAAAATCAAAAGTTTTTATGAATTTCACCACTTCTTTTTGTTTGGGAAATATTTTTAACGAATCCGGCAGATACTTGTAAGCATATTTCCTTTTGGTGAAAAATTGACTTATAAACGGCACCCATTTGTAAAAATATAAATAAAAGACTCTAGAAAACAAAATGTTTTCTGGATGGGCAATCTCCAAAAATGAGGCCGTGCCTCCTTTTTGCAGAACCCTCTTGGTCTCGCTGTAGAAATCAGCTTGAGACTCTAAGTTTCTCAAAGAAAAACCCAGCATCATACCGTCAAAAATTTCGGCTTTGAAGGGAAGTTTTTCTACATCCCCACAAACCAAATAGATTTGGGCTTTCTCTCCATAATTCTGTAATTTCTTTCTAGCCAGTACCAGCATTTCGTAGCTGAAATCACACAAAATTATCTTACCTTTGAAATTCTTATGTGAAAATAATGCCGAAGCCATATCCCCGGTACCGGCACATAAGTCCAGCACTAAATTGGAATATTCTAAATTCTCAGTGCTTTTTTTCCTCCAGGAGAAATCTAAATTGAAACTAATTATGCGGTTCAGGTGGTCGTAATCCGGGGCGATGTCTGAGAACATTTTCCGCACAAAAGATTTTTTTTCATGCTGGTTGTAGTCGGTCACCATCAACTCCACCTGCTTTGAAAGTTTTGGCTCACTGCCATTCATAGTCAACTATCCACCAATTGTTCTTATACTTTATCAGATACAGATTCATTTTCTGCTGAAATTTATCTGCTGTAATGGTAAAAATTATCTTGGCCTGGGAGTCGTGAATCTCAAATCTTTTGTCTGCTATGATAAGTTTTTTGATGTCCTGTGAAAAAATCTTATTAACCAATTCGGAGGGATCTTTTTGCAGCAGTTCCTTTTTCGGTACAAACAAGGAATCTAGCTGGGCAGAGTTCTTATTAATTAGAGCCAGCTGAAATCTGGTTAACTGGTTTTTGATTACAACAATATCATCCTGGGCTTTTTTGCAGTTGAAAATTAGAAATAGGCTTGCTAAAAAAAATAAGATGAAAACTTTTTTCATCTAGGTTTGATACGACCTCTCTGATTTTTGTACTATCATAGCGACTGTATTGCACTAATCACTGAACACTAACCGCTCTTATTTCAGGCCGTACTCTTTCAGCTTATTTCTCAAAGTTCTGGTGGAGATTCCCAAAACATCCGCGGCTTTGGTCTGGTTATTGTCGTAAGAAGCCAAAGTCTTCAAGATTAAATTTCTCTCTAGATTTTCCAAACTCTGACCTACCTGCAAATCCGCTTGAGTGGCTTCTACCGGCAAAGTTAACTCCCGGGGGAATTCAGCCGGAGATAAAATCTTATTTTTGGCCACTACCACGGCTCTTTCAATATAATTTTCCAGCTCCCGCACATTGCCGGGCCAGGGATAATTTAAAAGAAGTTCCATGACTTCTTTTGAAACGCCTGATATATGTTTATTATTTTCCGAAGAGTATCTTTTTATGAAATGTTCCACCAAAGCCGGAATATCCTCTTTTCTGTCTTTTAGAACCGGCAGGTGAATGGGGAAAACATTCAAACGGTAAAATAAATCTTCCCTGAAATTTCCTTTTTTAGTCTCGGCTGCTAAATTTTTGTTAGTGGTGGCTATGATTCGTACATCTACCTGAATGGTTTCTCCGGACCCCAAACGCTCAAATTCTCTTTCCTGTAACACTCTCAGTAATTTTCCCTGTAAATTGGAGGAAATTTCCGAGATTTCATCCAAAAGTAAAGTTCCACCGTGGGCTATTTCAAACCTGCCTGCGGTTTTCCGTATGGCACCGGTAAAAGCCCCCTTTTCAAAGCCGAAAAGCTCGGCCTCGATTAATCCTTCCGGAATGGCGGCGCAGTTGATTCTGATAAAGGGATAATCTTTGCGATTGGAATTAAAATGAAGGGCTGTAGCTACCAACTCTTTGCCGGTACCGGTATCACCGGTTATCAATACCGTTGCTTTGCTATCTGCCACTACCTGTATCTGTTCAAAAACCTTTTGCATACCCGGAGACTTGCCGACTATATTTTCAAATTTATATCTGCCGGCCAGCTGTGAACGCAAACGCTTATTCTCTTCTACTAACCTTTGGTATTCCAGAGCCTTTTTAACTATAATTTCAATCTCGTCTGCTGAAAAAGGTTTCATAACATAGTCAAAAGCCCCCAACTTCATAGCTTCCACAGCATTTTCCACAGTTCCGAATGCGGTCATCATCACTACTTTGGTATCTGGGGTGGTTTCTTTGACTTTTTTTAAAACTTCCATACCGGATATGGTGGGCATACGTATATCGGATAGCACTAAGTCAAAATTGCTGGAGGAAATTTTTTCTAGGGCTTCTTCTCCGGAGGAGGCGGTTTCTACACCAATGTTCAGCCGCTGCAGAGTTTCTTTTAAGAAAGCCTGCACCAGACTATCATCTTCTACAATCAGAATTTTTCTGTTTAACAATTTAACCTCAGATCTCGGGTTGATTTAGGTTAGTTTACAAAAATTCATATGTACAGTCTCTCTAAAATTAGAATTGACCATTTGATTCATAAAATTCGATTAAATTTATTAAAACAGAGGTAAACTTATTTCCACCTCTGTTCCTTTTCCCACTTCCGAGTTAACCTTAATTTCTCCTTGATGGGCTTCCACAATTTTCTTAATAGTGGCCATTCCCAAACCGGTCCCACCTTCTTTGGTGGTAAAAAATGGGGTAAACATTTTATCTAAGACCTCTTTGGACATTCCTGAACCGGAATCAGCAATCTTGAGGAAAAGCTTTTCTTGTTTTATTTTTTGGTCTCTGGCATACTCCGCTGAAATTTTGACTTTTCCTCCTTTGGGCATGGACTGGGTTGCGTTCTGCAATAAATTCAAAACCACCTGACGGAAATGTTCCGGGTCGATTTTGGCTTTCAGCTCCGGTCTGACATACTCCCTTAGAATAACAATATTTTTCTTTTCCCTTTGTAAATCCATTTCGTAAAATTTTACCACCTCGTCTAAAAATCTGGTTAAATTGACCTCCTGTGGGGCCACTTTTATCATCCTGGCATAGGTGAGTAAATTCTTGACCGTTCGATTCAGGTTTTCCACTCCCTCAATTATTTTTTTGACATACTGTTTGCGGGAATCGCTTTCCGCTATCTCCTTATTTAATAAGTCAGCAAAGCCAGTTATTCCACCCAAAGGATTTCGGACTTCATGAGCGACTGTAGCCGCCATTTCCCCTAAGGCCGCCAAAGTTTTTACCCGGCTGACCTCGTCTTCCAGCTTTTTAATCTTGCTCAAATCAAAAAATATCTCCACCACTCCTAAAAGTGCTCCTTCGCTGTCAACTAAGGGGGCTGTGGAAAAACCTAGTGGAACTTTGGCTCCATTCTTATTGAGCAGTTCTCTTTCCTCATCAATGTGAGGGGTTTTAGTTTTCAAAGTTTTTAAGGCATTTAATTCTTTATCTATATTTTTTCCGATAATTTCTGAATAGGGTCTCCCCACTACTTCGACGGCTTTATAACCGGTAATCTCCTCTGCCGCTTTGTTGAACATGGTAATCTTTCCGGCCAAGTCAACTACCAGAACTCCGGAAGTCAAACTTTCCAGGATATTTTTGAGAAAGCTGGTAATTTTTTCCTTTTCTGCCAAGGACTGTTTCAACTGTTGGTTGGTCTCTTCCAATTTTTGATTTAAGGATTCAAATTTGGTTTCTAATTCCCGGTAGGCCTGATGCAACTGGTCCGCCATTTTGGAGACAACGGTTGGACTGGATGGTTGGTCGATCGGTTTCGGGGGAGTTGCTTTTTTCATATTTATTTTTATCCCTGCTTAATATAATCAAAATTAAATCTTAGGCAATATATTATATAAATAAAAAAGCCGAGCAATGACTCGGCTTTCTGTCAATGGATAAAATTTCTTTAAGGCAGACAGCCCGGCATTGGCGGTGGGCCATCTTTATACACATAGTTCACCAAATAAACAATGTCCGCTATGTTAACCATACAATCCCCGTTCAAATCAGCCCCAACTAAAATTGGTGGGATGGCCCCTCCATATGAAACATATTTGACCAAATAAATAATATCCACAATGTCAACCCAGCGGCTGTTGTTGACATCGCCAGGCAGATATACCACGATAGGAAAGGAGCCAGCTGTAAATTGAGGAACATAATCTTCTGGCGGTGTCCCGGCTACAAAAGCTAAATGATTGGAGGGTTCAAAAAAAGTTGTATCTAAGGTAAGATTTCCCACCGTGTCATTCAAAGTAAACCAAATTTTACATAAATTCCCCGAGCCGGGAGGGATAGGGTCTTCTCCCACCGGAACTGCTCCAATCAAAAGCTTACTTTCAGAAAAGTTGTAATTAGAGATCTTATTTGCTAAATACTCGACCCGGCTCCCCAAAAATGAGGTGGAATCATAGCTAACCGGTCCGGAAATCAAAAAAGGGCAGGTGATGGCCTTTACTATGTTGTCATTAAAAAATCTGACCCCCACAAAAGCGATTCCAGGATATCCCAGAGGATAATACAAGGCCGGGGTGGAAAACCCCAGGGTATCGGCTAAACCCGGGTCATCTGGGTCTTGGCCAGCCCAAAGAAGAGAAGATAATAATAAAATTAATAGCCCGCTGGATAACTTAATCGGTGCATGCCTCTTCATAACTCCTCCTTGAAACCTCCAAAAAAAGCAGTTAGTTTGATTCCTCTTTACCCCAAGTTTTGACAACCGCAATATAAGTTAAAATTCAATCTATGTCAAGAAATTTTAGAGATTTCTAAAATTTAACCTCTGGCTTTTGGAAGGAAAAACTGGATGGTTTCATTATCTTACCGGTAACATAGTTACACCAAGATTGAGCTAATTTAAAAGAACAGAATTATAAACAGCATCAAACTATGGTTAAGATTGAAAATGAAGGAATAAAAAAGCCGTTTCATCGCAACTTCTCAAACAGGGGAAATTTTCTTTAAGAGATACAACCTGGAACCGGCATGGTGCCACCTTTATAAACATAATTAACTAAAAAGATAATATCGGATAAATTAATGGTACAATCACCGTTGACATCGCCGGCTACAACGTGAACAGGAACTGGACTGCCTTTAAAGACATAATTCACCAAATAAATTATGTCAACTATGTCAACAAAACGGTTACCAGTGGCATCCCCAGGGAGATAAACTACAATCGGAAAGACACCCCCGGTAAACCTGGGAATATAATCGACAGGAGGTTCCCCGGTCACAAAAGCCAAGTGGTTAGACGGTTCAAAAAATGTTGTGTCCAAGGTTATGGGACCTGTGGTATCGTTTAAGGTAAAGTAAATCTTGCACAAACCCCCAGATCCAGGTGCAATGGGTTCTTCTGCTACCGGCACTGCTCCAATTAAAAGTTTGCTTTGAGAAAAATCATAATTGGTAGTGGTAAACTCTAAGGAATCCACCCGGCTCCCGGTAAATGAGACTGAATCATAGCTTACCGGACCCCCTATTAAAAATGGACAAGTAATGCCTTTTACCTGATTGTCATTAAAAAATCTTACTCCTATTACCACTTCCGACAAACCATATCCCAAGGGATAATAGAACGCGTTAGTTGAAAAAACAAGCGTGTCAGCTAACCCAGGGTCATCGGGGTCTTGGCCTGCCCAAATTGCTGAGCTGAAAAACAAAATGGCCAGAGTGATACCGAGTTTAATTAAGACCTTCCTTCTCATAACTCCTCCATGAAGCCTAATAGCCAGAAATTAAATTGTTTCTATCGTCCTGGAAGTATTAACAATCTTAATATAAATTAGGTCCCTTATTATGTCAACAAAATTTTTTAAATGTTTTGAAAGCAATTCTTTTTACAGATTACATAACTTGGGAGCAGTTTTAATTTTTACAGATTTAATGATATAATTTGTTTCAGATATGAATTGATTAATATGCTTTCTCAAAAGAAAAGCCCCCATTTCTGGGGGCTTTTCTGCTTTCCTTACCTTTTGGAATAGCTTCCCTAGCTTAAGTTCCTATGGCAGAGGTTTACAACATTCTTTGCACGGGACTGGTTGGGGTCCGCCTCCGAAAACATAGTTCTTTTTGTAAACTATGTCGACTAAGTTGCATACCCCGTTGCAGTCACTGTCACATCTACATTTCGGAACCGGTATGGGAAACCCCTTAAAGACCACATTGACGTCGCAAATGATATCCGCTAAATTCACCACTCCATCTCCGTTGCAGTCATTGGGCTTGTAAGTGCAGACCACAAAGGTATCCTTGCGAGAAGGCACCAATAAATACTCGCTGTTCCGCACCTGCAGACCATGCAATCCCCATTGGTCAATGGTCTGTGTAGTCAAACCAGGAGGGAATGTCTTGGGAAAGATTTCGTATGCCACATAGTGAGTGTCAGACTTAGGTCTAAGCTCATTGTCCTTATCAGCAGGGGTGAAGAAATACACCGGCTTTAGCGAATCTAATCGTTCAGGTGTCCCAAACAGAACATCAAACTGGTCTAAGAGTTCCACCGGTGGCTTAATGGCCTTGGGCTTATGAATTCGGTAAGCGGTGTAGTGGCCCAGCAAAGTGTCGGGCGGATTATGAGATGGGAAGAGTTTTTGAGTCGGAAGCAGGAAGTATTTCACAGTGTCGATAAAGACCTTGGTCGACTCAAACTGGTTGACATAGGTGACCTGGACATTGATTCTTCTGTTATTGCTGGATTTCACCCTATACCAGGTCAGGTGGTCATCCGGTCGGGTGATGTCGGACGTATCGTTTTTGGCGGCACCGAAGACAACCTTCCGCACCGGGTTAGACAGGAAGGCAATCGAATCCACGACGAGGAAATCATGAATGGTGAACTGGTCTCTGACCAAGGCAAAAGTATCCTTAGGTGCCCCGAAAATTCTCCAGGTCTTAAAGTGATTCCGCAGAGTGTCAGGTGGGGTAACCGGGTCGCAGGCGTCGTCTATGCCGTTGCCGTTTCCGTCACCCAGACAGGCCGGGACTACAACTCCCCCTGATGCTACACACGTTCCCACAGGCACAGGCCCACAAGGTGGTCCGCCGACGAAGGGGTAACAGCAGGTTTCCATCGGCTGCTCAACGTGTAGCTTTCTGGTGGGAACTAATAAGAACTGACTGTTGAAGACATCGATAGTTCTTCCCGGGGGCGGGAAAAATTGGTCCGTAATCTGCCGAGGCTGTCCCACAAAGTTCATGGGTGGAATAAGATAAGCTACGTAGTGAGTGACCATGTCATAAGTCGGCTCAAGATTCTTTTGGCAGGGGGTCAGGAAGAAGACCGGCAAAAAGGAAGTTACATTTTCAACAGTGCCCATTGATCGGTCAAACTGGTCCTCCAATTGGATTCCTTTATTTACCAGCTGAGGATTTCGGATTCTATAGGCCTTATAATGGTCCACGCTGTCCGGAGGAAGATGTCCATCCTTTTGAGCTGGTAACAATAAATATTTCACAGAATCTATTTCGACTTTGGTTGATTCAAACTGATTCACATATTCTACTCTTAGCAAAGTGTCTCTGCCGAAAGCCCTGTACCAGGTCAAATGGTCGTCAAAATCGACAATAGGGGTGGTATCATTTACTATAGGACCGAAAACAACTTTTCTGACCGGGTTTGAGAGATACTCAAGCTGGACTATATCCAGAGTATCGGTCATGAACTGGTCTTTGACCTGACGAATTGCGGTGAACGTAATGGGCGTAACTCTCCAGGTCTTGTAGTGATTCTTACCTGTGTCCGGCTGAACGCCTGGGCAGTTATTCTGGCAGGAATGTAAACCATCGGTCCAAATAGCTAAGTTGCCTGGGAGCTGGGCACCACCTGTCAGACACAAATCATCCCACGGTCCCCCAGCTACACCACTGTCCCAATAGTCACAGCATACTTGACAGGACAGATCAGTGCAAACTCCGAGCTGGCAATTTGGCCCACCAAGAATGAAAAGGTCCACACATGCAAAGTAGTCAGAATCCACACAACAGGGCTGATTCAACGGGAAGGCATAAACCTGACACGGTGAGTTGGGCGGAACGACAATAGTTTGCATAGGTCCGGTGCAGAGTGTGGCACCCGGAACATGACAAACTGTGCCGTCAGCCAAAATCGTGTCCTTTGCTACCGCAATTGCCGGAAACACTTGAACGTCACAAGGGTCAGGCCCGGGGTTGCACAGTTTGACATAAATTGTTTTTACCTCAAAGGGATAGGCCGGACAGGTGGCTGGCGGCACCGGACAGGTTAAAGACGGGTCCTGGTAACTGCACAAAACTCCTCCCGGAAAACCGGCTAAGCAAACCTCGGTTTCGGTCTGCCCGTAGCAAACTGCTGTGAAAGGGCAAAGGTCCGTGGGACTGGCAGTTTTTAAATCTCCGACAGCCGCCGTAAGCACTGGGGTAGAATTGTTCTTTTGCGAAATGTTGAAAACTTGCGAGTTTGGAGAAATCGGATTAGCTTCAGAATTCCCGGTCCAGAAATTTTGGGGTGCGGTCTGCTTTACAGTATTAGCTGGATTTGTCATCCAGTAATTCGTCTGCGGTGTATCTTTATCTGCGGCCCACAAAGGGCTACACAGAAAAACTACGGCTATAACAAGCCAAAGAAATTTTTTAAACATCGCTCCTCCTTAAAAAAAGTTGAAGTTTTTCCCTCTTCTTCTTTAAAAATTTTAGCTTGTATGAATTTATACCACCCCCTTGCATTAAAGTTAAAAGATTAAATTGGAAATTAATTTAAGCTTCTTTAACTCAAAAAACCTTCTTACTCTTGGCTACGAGCAAAAATTTAGAAAGTTACACAAATAATATAAAGAATCGCTTTTTATTTGTCAAGAGAAATTATTTAATAAATCACATGTTAATATCTAAATCCCAAGAAAACCCCCTTTCTACTGGGGGCTTTTCTGCTTTCCTTACCTTTGGAATAGCTTCCCTAACCTAAGTTACTATGGCAGAGGTTTACAACATTCTTTGCACGGGACTGGTTGGGGTCCGCCTCCGAAAACATAGTTCTTTTTGTAAACTATGTCGACTAAGTTGCATACCCCGTTGCAGTCACTGTCACATCTACATTTAGGAACAGGCGGGACAAACCCCTTAAACACCACATTGACGTCACAAATAATATCCGCTAAATTCACCACTCCATCTCCGTTGCAGTCATTGGGCTTGTAAGTGCAGACCACAAAAGTATCTTTCCGAGTAGGCACAAGTAACATCTCGGCCCGGAAGATCTGCATAGAATGTACTCCAAATTGGTCCGTAGTTGTTCTAGGTTGAGGAGCGACTCGCTGAGAGAAAATTTCATAAGCTACGTAGTGGGTGTCCGGGCCAAATTGTGGCTCATTATTCTTTTGGGCCGGAGTCAGAAAGTAGCGGGGAACAAGGGAATCTATGACTTCAGGTGTAAAGTCAAACTGGTCCTGTAAGAGGAAATTTTTAAGAAACCCTTTGGGATTTCTAATCTTGTAAGCAGTGTAATGGCCTAAAAGACTGTCTGGTCTGGGATGGGGGTCCTTTTGAGTAGGCAGGAGGAAGTACTTCACTGAATCAATAAAGACTTTGGTAGACTCAAACTGATCCTTATACGCCACCTGCAGTGAGACCGGCTTACCTTTGGCCCTATACCAAGTCAGATGGTCATTAGGTCTGGTGATTTCAGAGGTGTCGTTATTAGTGGGACCAAAAACGATTTTTCTGACCGGGTTAGACAGGAAATCTATGGTGTCTATCTTTAGGGGATCAAAAGTCGTGAATTGGTCCCGGACAAGGGCAAAGGTGTCGATTGGCACTGGTTGAATCCTCCAGGTCTTGAAGTGATTCCGCAGAGTGTCCGGGGGTGCTGGACAAATGTTCTGACAGGAATAAGCCCCATCAGTCCAAATACTGAAGTCACCAACCCGTGCAAATGGAGGGAACTTAGCACACCATTCTTGGAGGCCAAGTCCCGCAGAGTCAACATAATTGCAGCAGGGGGTACAGGTGGTGTCTAAGCAAAGTGAAAGGCTAAAACAGTCTGTAGTAAGTATTGTTAAACAAGCAAAATAAGGCCCACTCACACAGCAAGTTGGATCTATGGGGAAAATGTACTCTTGACAGAGGGTCGGCTGTATAATAATTTCAACTGGCTTTCCGGTACAGATTACATTGCCAGGCACTGGGCAGTTAGGAGTGGGATAGACTGCTGAACAAATGGTTGGCTGTACCACAGCCACACATTGAGTGGTAAAATTACATTCAGTCAGCAAAACATGTACATTTTTTACTTCAAAAGGATAAATCGGACAGCCCGCAACTGGTGGACAAACATTTCCAGGATCCTGAAACGAATATAACTTCGTATTTGGCTGTAATCCACCAACAAGACAAGCGGTAAAGTTAGGCTGGTCAAAACATTTATTAGTATTTAGACAAACATCCAATGGAGAAGCTGGTTGCTCAGGCCGGCTGGAAGTTAAAGGATGTAAAATCTTTACTTCTGGAGCTTGCGACTGGGCTGGCGGCTGTTTTTGGTCAGCAGAAGCAAAAAGATAATCGTTTAATACAGAATTCCAAGGATTATCATCTTCAGCCCACAAAGGGCTACACAGAAAAACTACCGCGATAAAAAACCAAAGAAACTTTTTAAACATAGTTCCTCCGAAAACGCAAAAGGTTAGAAATTCCTCCCCTTCTTTTTAACAATTTTAACTTGTAGAATATCTACCACCCCCTTGCAAAAAGACTTCTTAATTCTTGCTATGGGTATAAGTTCAGTACGTTGCCTAAATAATATAAAAAGCTGAAATTCTATTGTCAAGAAAAATAGTATAAAATTTAAGTGACCTGTAACAGTTGGATTTAGTTAAGTAAAAAATTGGCACTTTTTCAAGTGGAAGTCTCACTCAAAACTTAAGACCAGCCCCAATCTGTCGATATTTCCAATAGTGATATGTGTTGAAAAGCAAGCTAAACCTAAACTGGCTTAGATGACATGCCCAAAATCTTAGTAGTAGACGACCAGCCCTATATCCTGAATGTCTTATCCGACTTTTTGTTCAAACAGGGATATCAGGTGGTTTTAGCCGAATCCGGGGAGAAGGCAGCCCAGGTGGTTAAAGGAAGCGAAGTCCAATTAGCCCTGATTGATTTAAAACTTAACGGAATGGATGGAATTGCCACCATGCAGAAGATCAATCAAATCAACCCCCAGGTATTGAGTATAATCATCACCGGCTATTCGACCCAGGAATCCTCGGTGCAGGCCTTGAAAGCCGGCGCCTATGATTACGTGACCAAGCCGTTTAAATTGGAAGACCTGAAAAAGACCATCGAACGGGCTTTAAAAGAATATCAATTACGACAGGAGATTTCCGACCTTAAAGAAAAAATCAGAAAAATGGAAGAGGAATTGAGGGAGTATCACAGCAAAAACACCAAAGTTTTGAACTGATAATCAAAAATCGCCATGCCCGAAGACACTTACCCGACTTCCACCAATTTAGAAAGCTTGTTGAATCGCTATAAAAGACTCAAGTCCCGCTACAAAACCATCTTAGACTTGGCCGGTAAGATTATGTTCGAGCTGGAAAACTCCGGTTCCGAAAGATTAATTAAGGCGCTTTTGGAGGAAAAGATTAAAATCGCTGAAAAAATCCAGCTGGAAACCGACGAACTATCCCTGCATCCCATTCCTCAGAATGAGGTTATCAACTCCCAGATAATCCGGGAAGCCAAAGAGATAATCGCTGATATTAAAATCATGTTGGGGGAGCTGTATGAACGGGAAGAGACCATCAGCGAATGGATTAAGAAAAGCGGGATGAAGTTCGAGTCCTAATACCCGTTCAGCAGTTAACTAAACACACAACAAAAACTTATCCTACACCGCAGTTGCATTAATTATCATTGGTACTATCTGATGGTCAGAGGCAGTTCGAATCCAGTAATTGAGGAAATCAGTCAACCCGGCGTCCCCGCACTCCAAAGTCCACGTTATCCTGCATCCAGGCAAAGAATTTGGTCTGTTCCTCTAAGGATTTCCCGGGGGTTAAAATTTTAGGGTCTTTCCAGAATACCAGAACCCCCGCATCCTGAGTCCAAATTTTGACTCTGGTCCTCTTGACCTTGGTCTGCCAGTTTTTCCCCACCACCGCATCGGTATACAGCAGGCGGATGGTGACGCTGCGGGCCAGAGTCTCCAAAGGTTTTACTTTGATACTCCGAAAATCGGTTTTTCCCTGTTTTTTCACGTCCGGAACACCGTCGGAAAGCATTACTATCGAAATCGGCCGCAGAACCAGATTTTTGTTTTTGACGGTCAGAGCCACTTGTTCGAAAAAGGCGTTGTAGTCGGTGAAAGGGTTGGGAGCCTCTTTGGGAAAAATTTCCCTCAGTTTATCTGCAATTTCCGGGACCGATTTACTCTCGAAAGATTGTTTGGGATAAAAAGTCTTGGGCTCATTGGGCTTGGCTCCACCTATGGAACCCACAAATAAAACATGGGGAACTTCCAGGCCGCCCAAGCCGTTGAGGTGACTGTACAGATAATGGGCCAGAAAGTCTATGGAGTCGTCAAAGTAAGGACGGCTCATAAAAGAGCCGCTGATATCGACTCCTACGAACATACACAGTCGGGGTTTAGCAGCATTGTCATACGAACCGCATCCCAGAGACAATACTAATAGACCTAAACAAAGCCAGTAGATTATTTTAATTTTTGACATTTTGATTTTCTCCAAAAATGTTTTGGGTTGTATCAAGGAATTAATTCTTTTTCTTCTACACTTTCCAGAGATTTTTCTGAAGCTTTTTCCGGAACTCTTTCAGAAACTTTCTTTCTTGTACCCCTTCTGAAAATGTTTTCAATCAGAGTTTTGCTATTGCTAATAGTCTGCATATTGTTAAAAGGAAGCTCAAACAGGTGACTGCCGGATAGAAGCAAGGTGCAAAAGTTAATACCTGATGCCACCACCTGAAGCGGAGGTAGCATTAAAGAGGCCAGAAGCTCTTCGCCTTTGGTCATAATCCAGGAGCTCTCTTCTTTGATTTTATTCACAAATTCAGGGGACACGGAAATCAGGCGAACCTTGGGAGCCTCCGCACCACGGAAAAGTTGCATCCCTTTCCCCTGGATAACTTGCATAAGTAGCGGTGTCCCGTGCGCAGCGAAAAGAAACCAGGACAAACTCCGGACACCGAACCAGGCAAAACAGGCAAACGCCAGGGTTCCAAAAATTCCCAGTTGGAAATTTTCCGAATATTGGGCAAACCAGGGAACCAGTGAATCCACAAACTCCCGGTACAGAAACACCACCTCTACAAAAAGAGCTACGGTCTCGATTACACCAATGCCTAAAATAGATGAGATATTCTTACTCTTGACCGCAGCCACAAAGGTTGAGAGCACCGCATAGCTACCCATGATGATAAAGAGCAGAAATATGAACAAAGGAATTCGAATAAAATAGGGATGTAATTGTTCACCGGTAATGTTGGAAAAAACGTCCATAACTAAAGGGGTGGTTACATAGGTAAAGATTAGAGCTTCAATGATACACCAGAATAAGGTCAGATAGACCGCAATCCAGGGAACCGGCGAACCTAACAGATTCTGGCTGGCGTTCCGGATTAGCCGAAACGGCATAAAAACTAGCTCCTGGACAATCGACAAAATCCCCAAACTGATAATTTTGACGAGACCCACCAATGCCGCCAACAGATTAAGAGCAAATTTGACGATTCCTCCCCAGAAGTACACGATAGATTTCCCCAAGTCCCACCAGGTTACCAATAAAAGCGTAAGGAACTCTATTCGTCTTTGTCTGATAAGCGCCGTCATCAGACTGGCGATACTGACCCAGCACCCTAAGATGATGGCGAAGACCGGCAATAACAAAAACAGACGCTTACCGAGCATCATCCACAGCTGGTCCCCTGCTCCCCAGGCAAAGCTGATAAAGGCATCCTGAAAAAACAAGGGGAAAAAGAGCACGGATAGAATTATTTTTACCATACCGCTGTTTCCGTTAAACATGAATCGACCTCCTCAATTTTATTGTAATTATTAAAGTAGAAACCTAATCACCTCGGTACACCTAAATTTCCTTATCGGCAACTCCATATTAAAATTGAGGCATTTATAAACTTCTGAGGTTATTTCGGTAAGCTATAATTACAAAAAAGTGATTATAAATGAAGTGACGTTCTATGCCAGTCTTGACCCGTGATTAGATACCAATTTGATTTAGATAAGACTCCTCCCTTGCCCGGATTGGGGAACTGTGAAATACCCCTCACCAGATAACGAATTGATACCAAAAATTTCTTAATGACCTTGCTTCTATTTCTTAAATTCTCAGCTATTAACTGGTAGCCACCTGGGGTTTATAAATAGCACCCAGAATTCCGCCACAGATAAGGGATACCAAAAGACCATAGATAAACCACCAGACCAAAAGGGTTCCAGGAGCATTTAGAACCACAAAATAGGTGAAAGTAAGAGGGAGTTGAACGAATAAACCCATATAAAGCCCATAGCGGATACCCTGGGCTCCCCCGGCTTTGTTGGGTTCAAAACCTTTAACATAGATGAAGCAGAAGAGCAGCGCGAAAAAAAAGTCAGCCAGAAGATGAACAAACATTCGGCTTTTCTGTATAGCTTGATCTTTCCAGAGATGGTCAGTGGCAATATACAAATTTTTCAAAAGCCCTGTATGAATAACAATCTGCAAAATCCCATGTACAAAAAAGATTACTACTACACCAATCCAGAACTTTTTTGCATTCATATCCCCTCCTGGTTAAAGGTTTATTAGAGCAAACTAAAATCATAAAACTTTCTATTGTCAAGCAAAATCTTGAACCCGTCCCACAGCAGTCGATTTTTGTTAGAATATGTGAAGTATAAAATTTGATAATTTGCTTCAATTAGACCCAATCTGCATGATTTTTAAGCAGACTCCATCCCACAGTATATGGGAGAAATCCCATAATTTTTGGATAAAATGTATAGATTCCTTCCATTATTCAAAATTCAGATACTCACATAATTTAATGATTACTAATGACTTTACCTGGGTGCTTAACTTTTACACTCCGTGCAGGTTCATTAATTGCTCATATAAAACCACAGAATGAATGGAAGAGTGATACACAAGAGAACCCTATTTTTCGAAGTATAAAGTTGTAGACGGTAGTACCTCAAACTGGAGCGAAAGATACTAATTCAGCTCCATCACCTCCTTGTGAGAAGCCGAGGGTTGCCCCCCTCGGCTTAATTTTTTTGCCAATTTTTTATCTGTCATTCTGAGCACCAGCGAAGAATCTCGTTTTTCAAATCCCCTTAACTTCGAGATCCTTCACTACGTTCAGGATGATATAAGAGTCAAGGTGAAGCAAAAGCATGCAGCCCCAAAAGATGTCACTTTCTCAAAATCTCCAGAAGTTCTTCCGAATGCCCTTCCACTTTCACTTTGGGGAAAATCTTCTCGATTTTCCCTCTTTCATCAATCAGGAAAGTGGTCCGCTCTATTCCCCAGTATTCCTTTCCGTACATATTTTTCAATTTATAGGTACCGTAAGTCTGGGAAACTTTGGTATCGGTATCTGAAAGCAAAGGAAAGGATAGATTATATCTATCGATAAACTTCTGGTGAGAATCCAAGTTGTCTGAGCTAACCCCCAAAATTACCGCGTTTGCCTTTTCAAACTTCTTCAGCTCATCCCTGAAAGAGCAGGCCTCTTTAGTGCATCCCGGTGTATCATCCTTGGGATAAAAGTATAGAATAACCTTTTTACCTCTATAATCCTTCAATGAAATATTCTTTCCCAAACTGGAAGACAAACTGAAATCGGGCGCGACATCTCCTTCTTTTAAACCAACTTCTCCCATTTTAACCTCCTTAGTTTCATAATATAATTTTACTCACCGCCAAATTTATAAAACTCATACTTCAACTTTATCAAATCCAAAAACTCCCCTACCTCATCCAGATTGTTCAGAGGTATAAAAACCCATTTCGTACCACGATAAACTTTTTGAGAAGCAATCGTTTTTTTTAAGTTTTGAGAGACCGCATGGGAGTCCATCAGATAAGGTTCAAAGTCCTTCACATTGATAGAAACCGTCCCTGCTATTACTTGTCCATGTTTTTCTGATTCAATATGTAGATGAAACAGCTGTCTTTTCCCCAAATTAAAAGCCGGAACCTCTTCCTTGGCCAAACCATCGTACATCACCTTTTCTTCTACCCCCTCCAATTTCCTCATTCTGCTTTTAATTTCAAAAACCAATCCTTGTATTTCAGTTGGAAGCGAATTAATTACTTCTTTAACCGATTTAATCCTTAAAGTATTACTTAAAGTCTTCGAAGTAACCTTCTTATTTTTCATAAATTACTTTGAGATTTCAAATCTACTTTGCGCCACCAATTTCAGAATCTTTTTCCAAATTTCAGGAGGAACTGGCATCACTGAAAGACGTGGAAGTTTTACCAGTTCAAAGTTTTTTAAATCTTTTTGAGCTTTAAGTTCTGCTAAAGTAACCGGTCGGGAAAGCTTTTTGTGAGGTTTCAAATCTATAACTAACAGACGTGGATTTTTTTGTTTAGGGTCGGGATAGGGGTTGGAAATTACTGCAGCTATACCGACAATCTGTTTCTCATCTCCGGTATGATAAATAAAAACCATATCCCCTTTTTTCATTCGAGACATATTTTTTAAGGCATAATTATTAGCCACTCCATCCCAAGTGGTTTTGCCGTCTTTTTCCAAGTCAGAATAAGAGTAAGCTGAAGGTTCAGTTTTCAAAAGCCAGAAGTTGGGCATACGGTATCCTTGATGAAGCTAATATAATTTTAATTCTTTACAGTTGAGAGTAATTTTTTTACTTCAACCTCGAGTCCTTCTAAATCCAAAAAAAGTGCTTTATCTTCGCAACCAGAGAGTTGGTGCATCCAGAAATTAGGTTTAGGTGGCGATTTCTTCCAGCTGGCCTTAGGTCCATAAACAAAATAGACATCCCAAGCCGGTTTATTTAAATTCAAAATTTTGCCCCAGGCTTGACCGGTCAATTTAGCTTCATCCCAAAAATAAGATAAACGAGCATCTGTAAACTCTAAAGAGCCTAAAACTGATGCTATTTTGCTGTCGCTTCGCAACATGGGTAGCCAAATGATATAGAGTTTAAAATTTTCATTTTTAACATTCTTTAAAAGCTGTTGAATGACAGAGAACCCCTGCCTGCGGCAGCCTGGTCAAGTCGGTGACAGAAGTGAAACTAATCTAACCTTTCCCTTATCTTTTTGAAAAGCATTCCTAAGTTGCTCCAGTTCATCTATTTTAAAAACTAAAAGAGTATCTTTCCCTAATTCTTCCCAAGTCACTTTGGGTTTTAAATCTTCCTTAGACTGCTCAACCAACTCTAAATCATTTATTTTCCCGTTCTCATCAAATTCAAAATAAAGCTCTAATTCCTTTTCGCCTATGGATATTTGAGCCAAAGCTTCATTCTCAGAAGTAAATTTTAAATTTTCTATCCTTTTCAAATCCCCCCAATCCTGAAGTGCATTCTCCCTTTCCTCGGCCAGATTTTGAATAGGAAATGCTTCAAGAAAAGAATCAGAAAATACTGCTTGCAGATTCAGAGTGTCCCCGGTTTCTAAAAACTTCAAGAAGCGTTCGGCAGAAATTTTGGCAGAGGTTTGAGTCTTAGAATCAGCCAATATATTATTTAGGGGAGCTACACAGATCAGAGTCAATAACACCATTAGATTATAGGATAGTAGTTTCATTAGAATATTTAGTATTAAACTGCCGGAGGCCGGAATCGAACCGGCACCCTGAAAATCAGGGAGGGATTTTAAGTCCCTTGCGTCTACCTGTTCCGCCACTCCGGCAATTTTTCCTTACAGAATGGCGTAGCCATAAGAAATAAAAAGTATCAAAAATATATACAAAGTCAAGGGAATTTTGGTTAGACTAATTTGAACGGTGGGAAAAAGCGTCTCGTCTATAATTGGTGGGTTATCCACTCGTCATCTTTAATAAAGTGAATGTTGAACCATAGATTTGAATTTTGGGACATTAATTTTTTCCCACATTAGCCGACAAGAGTTGATGAAAGCATACAATCCTAAAAATGGAAAGCACCGTAAATAAGGGTACCACATACATAGTACTTCCACCGAGTACTCAGGCTCACAGAATTAGAATCTTGGTGGTAGACCAAGACGAGTCGGTTCTTAAGCTTGCTTTGAGACTTTTGACTGTTGAAGGCTATGAGGTGGATACTGCAAAAGACCCGGTTCTGGCACTGGAAAAAACTAAAAAAACCAACTACGATATTCTTTTGGCTGACGTGCGCTTCCCCAAAATGGAGGTTTTGGTGTTGGCTGAAAGCACCCGACAGACCAATCCCCACATAAGTATTCTATTCATGGCCGAGCCAGCTATCTTAGAGACCGCCAAGCAGTCAGTAAAAATGGGGGGGTGTGACTTAATCACCAAACCCCTGGACCCCAAAAAACTGTTACAAACCGTAAAGAAAGCCCTAAGCCATAAACTGGAAGACACCCGGATTGCCAGCGCCAAAGAGCTTGGATACCTGGCTCAATTAGAAGATGTCATCCTAAAAACCGGCGATAAAAAGAGTATATCCAAAATTTCGCTGGGCTTTGCCTTAAGCTGTGTTTCAGCGGAATCCGGCATCTTCTTCTATAGGTCGAAAGACTCTAAATCTCTTCTCCTCACCTTTGGCTCAATTTTGCAGGAAAAAAAGTTCGAGGTCTTCGAGGTTCCTTTGGACAATAACTTAGCTTGGCCTTCTAAGGACCCGAAAGAAATTATACAATCTAGTCAACCGGAGAAGCTTCCGGTTCTGCCCTATCTTTTAGAACAGCAATCAACCCTGCCCTGGATAAATCACTTCTGTGAGCCGAATACGGCTTTCCTCTACATACCGGTAACTTTTACTCAAACCGATATGTCGGCCATGGTCATACGGCTTAGACCCTGGACAAATGAAATCAAAGATTATGAAAAAAACCTTCTCTATCTGGATGCTCGCTTTACGGCCCTTTCCTTGGCCAACCTTGATTTATTAAATGCCTCCAAGTTGGCTCATAAAGAAACCCAATACCTGCATGAACAGAATATTGAATTGGAAAGACTCACCTGCAAACAAGTGGCTGTGGCAGAAGTTTCCTATGAGCTGAATAATTTAATATCTTCCATTCTGGCTCAATTGAACTTCTTAGAGAAGGAACTCAATAGTCAAAAGCCCGATTTGGCACGCAAGCATCTGGCCATGACCAAAGAGACCATAAAGAGTACTAATTTCTTTTCCAAAAGCCTGGAGCTGGAAAAAAGAGCGCCCTCGGTGAAGGAACCCTGCCATTTTAATTCTATTTTAGAGGAGATTGTAAGTTATGCTCAAATACAAAGTAAATTTAATAACCTTGAGATCGTGAAGTCATTGGAGCCGGATTTACCTAAAATTGATGGGGACATCACCCAGATAAAACAGCTCTTTTACAATCTCCTTAACAACGCCGCCGATGCCATGGGTAAAAGAAAAGGTGAAGGGGGTAAAATCTTTTTAAAAACAAAGTTTGATGCTGAGGGAAAATTTATACAGGTGGAAGTTGAAGATACTGGAATAGGTATATCCCCTGAGATTCTGCCCTATATATTCCAAAAACCCATCCCCACTAAGTCGGGTGCTTATGGATTTGATTTACTGATTACTAAGAGGATTGTTGACCAGCACGGTGGGACTATCGAAATAGATAGCAAACCCTCTCAAGGGACCGTGGTGAGACTAAAATTCCCATTCCAAAAAGAACCATAAAGAAAAACAATTGTTGCATCCAGGGGCATAAGAAAAAAATTATAAATAATGCCTTTTTAACTCAGAAGCGTATTGAATTCCTAAAAATTCTTTGTTCTCCTCCAGCCAAGTGCTGAATTGGGTTTCCCCTTTGAGACCAGTCTCTGCGTAGAGGAGATTTTCCATCAATCCCTTCATTTCATCTTTAGTTAATAAAACATCCTGTACAAATTGGGAGATTATTTTAGCAAAAATTAGGGGGATAAATGGAGGCGGGTGGAGAATCTTGGAATTACTTCTGACCTTAGATTTAATTAAATGAACTAACTGGTCAAAAGTATAGGTGTCAGGGCCTGCAACATTAACAACTTTATCTTCTTCTTTGTCTCGGGCTTGAATGGCAAACTCGGCTAAATCATCCACATAAATGGGCTGAACCAGATAATCACCGGAACCGAACTGACCAAAAATGGGAAAATTCCTCAAACACCAGGCAATATTATTAATCAAAATATCTTCTCTGCCAAAAATCAAAGCCGGCTGGAGAATAACATAATTCAGACCAGATTCCTGAATAATTCTTTCAACCTCCCCCTTCCCTCTGAAATATGGTAACTCAGATTTAACGTTAGCGTTAGTTACGCTTATATGGACAATTTTCTTCACCCCTGCCATTTGGGCGGCTTCGACTAAAATTTTTGTATTGGCAACCGCTTTCTCAAAAGTCATATTAGCATAGGGAGTTCTTATCCAATAGGTGTTAAAAAGAGTTTCAATCCCCTCCAGACTTTCCCTGAGTTTTTGGGGCTTGTCAAAATTATAAGGGAAAAACTCAATCTCCTGGCCAAAAGGATTTTCTCTATCAGGATGGCTGGTAAGAGTTCTGACTCTTTCATTCATAGCCAGTAATCTCTTAGTTATATATTTTCCAGTGTAACTTAGCACGCCAGTAACCATATTCAGTTTATCGGATTGGTGTATTTGTTCAAATTTATCCATGTAAAAAAATAATCCCAGTGGCAAAAGCCACTCGTGGTGAACTCGTGATGAACCACTGGGTTACCCACTAAACGGTCGGGTGCAAGGACCCGACCCTTCCCTGGGTAGCTCTGGGTCCCTGTACCCAGAGCCATTTCTAGCTGTTGTATTTGTGCGATTGTTTCACAAGACCTATAATATAGTCTAAATTTGAGTCATGCTTGATTATAATTTGATAATCGCCATTACCCCAATGACCAACTTTAGAAACGTCTCTAGCAATACCTTGTATGTCATTCAGTTTACCTTTTGACAAATTTAAGAATATTTTTAGCTGAGACTTTTGCGTTTGCACATCTGTGATATTACTTTTACCCTTGAATGCTATATATTTTTTTGTAGGCTTAATTTGAATGTCGTTTCCAATAGACAAAACCATTTCTTTGAATTTATAGTACAACTCAACTAAATTATCTGGAATCCCCCTCAGATGGTCCTGTTCTGAATAACTTTTAATTTCTTTGCTAACCTTTTGGACTATTTCGCTGGTTTGGGAAATGGTTTTGATTGACTCCCTGGTTTGTATAGGTTCTATTTTCTCAAAACTTACTGAGTCATTTGCATATTTTGTAACCTTCCACAGCTCAATTGGTAAATCTTTAAAATTTATTGCTTGAACCTGCTGTGGTGAAAAACTAGGGGAAATAAAAATTACTCGAGATTGAGACCAATCTACATCATTCCTTTTAAGTATATGCTTTATGTTTTCGTTGTATTCGACGATGAATTCCGCTTTATTATTCAGCATTAAGGACAGGTAAGCAAACCCCTGATCTATAACGCTGAAATTTCTATCTTTTTTGTATTCGATTATTACAAATGCCTTTGTCTCTTCATCAAAAGCCAGAGTGTCTATTCTGACGTTTTTGAAAGTGAATTCACCTTTTATAAATCTTAGCTTGAAAAGTGCTGCCAAATTATTTTCTGTAATTCTCTGAAGCTCTTTTTCTAACCGAAAAGGTGTTTCTCTTATTCTTTCTAAGTCCGTTTTTTCAATTTTATACAATGGCATATTTCAAGATTCCCATCATTTTTAGATTTGTCAGTTAAAATTTCTTTTGGGCTTTTACACTAAATACATCGTTCCAAACAAGAAAATCCAGACAATATCTACAAAGTGCCAGTACCAGGAAGCAGCTACGAAAGCAAAATGTCTATGCTGCTGGAAATGACCTAAGCGCAAACGGACGAAAACTATCGACAAAAGAATTAGTCCAACAGAGACGTGCAGACCGTGGAAACCGGTCATCATAAAAAAACTGGTCCCGAAAGTGCCGCTTTTTAAAGTGAACTGGTCATAGGCCTTCAAATATCCCCATTCATTCCCCTGCATCCACAAAAAAATCCCTCCCAAAATTATGGTCAAAAGAACCATGCGGCTGCACCAGACCCGCTTTCCTTTCAGGAACAGAGAATGTGCCGATTGAACAGTAAAACTGGAGCTTAATAAAAGGAAGGTGGCAATGGCCGGCAGTCGGGTATCCAGATGCGGAGCGCCTTCCGGAGGCCAGACCGGAAAATGGGTCTTGGCATAATAATGGTGTGCGAAAAGAGCTCCGAAGATGGCCGCTTCGGATACCAAAAATAATTTCATTCCGTTGCGGAGCCATTTATCTTTTTCAACTAAATCCAGCTCGCTAAGCCTCTCTTTTAACAAGGCCTGGGCCCAGCCAGCCAAACCACCCAATGTAACCACTGCTCCAAAAATTAAAATCCCTAAGCCAATTTTATTCCCCCACACATGTAGCACAATTCCAGTGGGGATAGAACCGGCACCCACAGCCAAAACTATAGGCCAGTGGCTGTTATGTGTCTGGTGTTCCTCAGATGAGTGATGTAAGCCGGCATTAGACATGCTAGATCTCCTTTGAGTTATTAATTGTAATTCCCATAAACAAAAAATGTAAGAATTATCACACTTAGGGCAAAAAGTATAAGAATAATCCCTAATATTCTATTTCTCTTTTTTTGTTTCCGTAAAACCAAATCGGATTCTTCTTGGCTGGTTCTGAAAATAAATTGATTCATTTTTTATTTTTTTTCTCCTTGGGGAATAAGGTATAATGCATGGTAATGTTTTCTACTTCTGAGTCTAAATCAGATTTAAAAGAGTACAGTACCGGCAGAATGTATTCCTGATGGGGCAAAATTACCTGGTCGTCGAAACAGAAACATTTGCTTAAAGTCAGTTTGGTGGCAGCATCTTCCGGCAATACTGAATGTACCGGCCGGAAGTAAATAGTATCATTGGACAGATTCACGAAACGATATTCATTTTTGGCAGTTTCACCCAGGACTATATTCTGAAAAGAATCTTTGGGTTTGAATAAAATCGGAGCGTTGTTGGCCACTACGCTGGTAAAAAGTACGGTCACCTTTCGGCCGCTGGATTTGGTCTCCGGGCTGGCTTTGGAATTGGGTGATATGGCTATCCCCACTTTCTGGCAGTACATTCTGAACAAGGGGACATTGATAAAGGCAAAAACAAACATAAATATCCCCAGTCCGGCTAAAATCAAAAACAGTCTTAAATTCTTTTTCTTCTTAGGTTGCTTTGGCTCTGGTTCTGATTGCATTAGGCTTACCTCACAAAGATTTATGCCAAAATACGTCGATTATGATTATTACGAATAGGATAAATAGATACAAAATCGAATAACCAAACAAACCCCAGACATATTTAACACTGGGTTTTCTCCAAGCTAAAATGGCCTTCCATAAATACAGAAGGCCTAAAATCAGGGCCGCCACTAAATATAAAAGACCGGCCTTCACCATAAGCAAAGCCAAGCTAATCCCAAACAGCACCAAAGTATAAATAAAAATCTGGCGCAAAGTTTCTTTGTCCCCTTTTACTACCGGCAGCATGGGAATTTTGACCTTTTGGTAGTCCTCTTTGAGACATAAAGCCAAAGCCCAAAAATGGGGCGGAGTCCAGAAAAAGATTATCAAGAATAAAATCGTGGGAGTTAATTCCAGCGTGCCAGTGGCGGCTGCCCAGGCAATCACCGGTCCCATGGCTCCGGCAGCTCCCCCGATTACAATATTCTGATGGGTTCTGGGTTTAAGCCATAAAGTGTAAAACAAACTGTAATACAAAATAGTGAAAAGAGATAATACAGCGGAGAACAGATTGAAGAATACCGTCAAAATCGTTACCGCTAAAACGCCCAGCAGAATGGCAAATATCAAAGCTTGAAGCGGTGAAATTTTACCCAAGGGAAGTGGTCTTTTATTTTTAGTCCGCTCAAACTGGGAATCTATATCTCTTTCAAAATACTGATTCAAAGCATTAGCACAGCCACCGGTTAAGGCAAGTGCCAAAACCACCAGCAAAAACTTCCATGGTTCGGAAAGCAGACTCTTCTCCACTACCAAAGCGGTAATTCCGGTCAGAATTACCAATAGCAGAATTTTGGGTTTGGTTAATTTTATATAATCGTTGATGTTAAGTCGCATAACCATATTTATTTTCATGTGTTATTAAAATTAAGAAGCCAAACAGCAAAAGACCCACTGCCAGATGCGCCAAACTCATGCCGAAAGGGGCTTTCATCATCAGATTCCCGATTCCCAATAAGAGCTGAAAGATAGCCAGAGAGCCCACCAATCTTAGGGCAATTCTTCCGCGGGCTGATAGCTTTTTTCCCACGGATGCAAAGACTAAAACCATTATCATGATAATTGCCAAAACTGCCCACCAGCGATGGATGAATTGAATGGTAATCTGATTTTGAATCAGATTGTGAAAAGGTGTTTCATAGATGGTACTCCACAGAGCCGACACCGGCGGAACCAGATAATCTCCCATCTTGGGAAAAGTATTCAAAACCAACCCGGCTTTAGTTCCTGCCATCAGACCGCCTGAAATAATCTGCATGAAGACCACACCCATGGTTATCCAGGCCAAAGCAGTTCCTTTAGATTTCTTTTGGACAGAAAGATTTGCTTCTGTTACGGATATTTTCAAAGCCATCCATAAAAGTAGCCCAAAAAATAAAAATGCCAATCCCAGGTGAACGGCCACCAATTCTGCCTGCAATTCTTTTTTCACCACTACTCCGCCTAATATCGCCTGACTCAAAAGTAAAATTGCGGCCGGGATTAGCAATCTTCGGTTTTGTATCCAGACCGACTTAACTTTCAGGCTTAAGATAAAAATCGCCAAAAAGATAATTCCCACGATGCTGGCCAAAAATCGGTGGATGTACTCGATCGCAAACATAAATTTGAATCTGCTTAAGGAAATTTCGACACTGCTTTGAGGGTCTGTCAGGTTAGAAACCTGAGACTTATAACTTTGATAAACTTTCTGCCAGTCGGAATCAGACAGAGGTGGCAGAAGCGACCCGTTAATCAAAGGCCAGTCCGGAATGGATAAACCGGAGCCGGAAAGCCGCACAATTCCACCCCACAGGATTAAAATAGCTACTAATATCGTCAGAAAAAGAAGCCAGGAAGCGACTCTTCTGTGACCTTGAAAGGGAGTTGCAGAAGTGGGCTTAACTTTTTCTTCAACATCTTCTGAAGTATGTTTGAACAAAAACCTCATCTTACCACCGGTATAGTTTCAAAATTTTCAGGCGGGGGAGGGCTGGAAATGGTCCATTCCAAAGTATTCTGAATGCCGTTGACATCCCAGGGGTCGGCTGTAGCAGTTTTAGGTTTTCGCAAGGTCTTAAAAATGTTGTACAGAATCAAAATCCCGCCACCTAACATCAAAAGATATCCTAACATTTCAAATCGGTTAAGAAAGGCGAACTCCGGCCTTTGCGGATAGGAGGAGACTCGGCGAGTCATCCCCATAATGCCTAACCAGTGCATAGGTAAGAAAGTCAGATTCATGCCAATGAAAATATGCCAGAAGGAAATTTTTCCTAACTTTTCATCTAAAACTCGACCAGACATTTTAGGAAAATAGAAAAATAGACCGGCTAAAAGAGTCATCATGGAGCCGCCGAACAAGACATAATGTAAATGAGCAACGACATAGTATGTGTCATGCACCTGAACGTCAAAAGGAATAACAGCTAAAGTCAGTCCGCTCATTCCTCCGATTACAAACAGAGAAATGAAAGCCAAGCCGAATTTCATAGCGGTAGTGAACCGCAAGGTCCCTCCCCAGATTGTGGCAATCCAGGAAAAAATTTTGATGCCGGTGGGAACCGCAATCACCATGGTCATAAAAGCGAAAATGGAGCGCAGGACCGGGTCAATGCCGCTGGCAAACATATGATGCCCCCAGACCAAAAAACCGATGAATCCGATTCCACAGGTGGCTAAGACCAATCCTTTATAGCCAAAGATTTTTTTGTGGGCAAAAGCTGGCAGGACCATAGAAACTAAACCCATGCCCGGTAAAACCATTATATATACTGCCGGGTGAGAATAAAACCAAAATAGATGCTGATATAAGATTGGGTCTCCTCCTCCGGCTGGCTGGAAGAAGGAGGTCCCTAAGTGCCGGTCCGATAAAAGCATGGTGATCGCTCCGGCTAAGACCGGAGTAGCTACTAACATTAAAACAGCATTGACAAACCAGGTCCAGCTTAAAAGTGGCATTTTGAAAAACTTCATTCCGGGTGCCCGCATGTTTATTATGGTAACCAAAAAGTTAATCGCACCTAAAATGGAACCCATACCCACTAAGTGCAGACCGAAAATCCACATATCCACTCCCGGAGTTCCGGAAAATGCTTTGGAGGTTAAAGGAGCATACCCGGTCCAGCCAGCCTGGGTAGTTCCACCCGGTACCAAAAAACTGGAGAACATCAATAAGGCCGCTGGTATTTGTATCCAGAAGGTCAACGCGTTGAGTTTGGGGAAGGCCATATCTCTGGCACCGATTTGGATTGGAACTATGTAGTTGCCGAAGCCCACCATGGCTGGAATAATCACAAAAAATATCATCAAAGTTCCGTGCATGGACATGACTTGATTGTACATCTCCGGAGTTAATAATTTTCCCTCCGGGTTAAAAAGTTGAGTCCTAATCAGACCGGCCAAGCTTCCGCCCACCACCGCGTTGAACAGAGCAAACCACAAATACATTATCCCGATTTTCTTATGGTTAGTGGTGGTCAGCCAATCTTTGATGCCGTCTAATTTTGATTTTTTATAATCTGACATTTTCTCACCTGCCAAACTTAAGTTTTACTTTTTACCGGAGCTGTAGCTTCTGTTGGGGTAACGGGTACTGGCTTATTCTTTTCCAGCCAGGTCTCAAATTCTTCATCCGTCACTACCTTTACTGTGATATACATCAAAGCATGCAAAGCACCGCACAACTCCGCGCATTGCCCTTTGTAAGTTCCGGTTTGTAAAGCTTTAAACCAGGCATGCGTGATTCGTCCCGGATTGGCATCCTGCTTCACCCCGAAAGCCGGCACAAACCAGGAGTGAATTACATCCACGCTGGTGCAGTTTAAAGTTACCACTTTGTTTACCGGCACCACCAGAGGTTTTTCGGCAAAGTTTATTTCATATTTGGGGTATTTATATTCCCAGAAAAACTGATGTCCGATTACCTCCACCACTAAATCACTTTTGGGGGGTACTTCCATTTTTTTCAGCGTCGTGAAAGTCGGGAAAGCTATAATAATTAAAGCCAGAGCAGGTAAAATGGTCCAGGCAATTTCAAGGCGAACATTTTCATGAAAAGTGGCCGGCTTGGCATTTGGTTTGGCTTTGAATTTGACTATGGCATAAAAAAGCAATCCTTCTGATAGCAGAAGAAAAGGTAAAATTGCCAACATTGAAATCCAGAAATTGGTTCTGACATCTTTGGCTAAGGGAGTAGCTGGGTTCTGCAGCCAATTGGTCAAGGGCTGCTCTGCATAAAGAATCTGGTATAAAGAAAATAAAGCTATAAACAGGGTCGCAAAGATTAAAATTTTTTTCTTCATTTCGTCTTTAGCTGTGAACTGACCAATTTTTTGACATATTGGTGAAGTAACCCAATCTCGCTTTGAGTCAGGTTCTTAAAGCCCGGCATCAGGTGACTTGGAGGCCCGGTTCTGACAGTTCTGGCAAAAAAGTTTTCATCCTTGATCCAGGCCCCTTGGGGGTTTCTCAAATTTCTGGATTTGACGTAAACGTAGGGGTTGAGTCTCAAAAGGTCCACAGTTTCTCTACCGTCTCCAGCTGCCCCGTGGCAGGTGGCACAATGCCGGGTATAAAGAACAAAACCTTTACGCTCAGACTCAATTGGGACTTGCTTTTCTAAGGTTGGTTCTGGAACGGCTAATTTTTCCATAGCTAGTTTAATGGGAATCCGCGGTCCAGTTTTAACCTGAGCAGCCACAATCGGAGTGGGTGAGGTAGTTTTTATTTCTCCTGCTGATTTAGCCAAACCTTCAGCGGGATCAGGTGGCGGATTAGGGATTAAACTGCGCACATAATGTACCAAAGCCCAGCGGTCTTCAGCCGGCAGCAAAGCAAAAGCTGGCATAGAGGTACCTGGGGAGCCATCGGTAAGGGTCTTATAGATCTGGGGAGAGGTCTCCCCGAACTTAAATTTTTCAGTGTGATAATTTCTGGGCTTAGGATTCAACTCAGCTGCCCTTTCTCCATCCCCTTTTCCTTCCGGGCCATGGCAAGAAGCGCAGTTGACCAGAAATAGTTGTTTCCCTTTGGTGACCAACTCCGGGGTCGGAATCCGCAGTGCACTCAAATCCACTTTGGCTGAACTAACTGAGATAGTCTCCGGTTTCTGGGGAGTTTTACCTCCGATGGAAACTCCTCTCTTGTATCCGCTCAAAAAAATCCCCACCACTACCGCTGCTATCACTACTATGGCTATAAACCACAGTAAGACGTTTGACGTAGGGGTTGGTGTAGTCTCATTCATCTGGTTTGCTAACATTCGCTTAGATTACGTTTTAACTTTTCTTTTGTTTAATATTTTTTACTTCTAATGTTTCCAATTGATACTTTCCAGGATTCTCGGGTCACCCGTAGCCAAAACTGAATTTTTGCGGAAAAAACTTGTGACCGCATACCAGAAGACTCCCCAAAATCCGATTAACATTCCAATCTCCACCCAGCCCCAGACCGGAGGGGTTTCTTGAAAAACCGGGACCACTATCCAGTATATGTCCAGCCATTCTCCCAACAACACAATGGAAGCGACGCTCAGCATTATTTTTTCATTCCTTTTAGCTGCCTGGGACAATAAAGCCAAAAAAGGGATTATAAATTTGAGAAGAGGAAGTGCCAGAGCGTATGACAGCCAGCCGGATTTTATTCTCTTCATAAAGAAAAAGGTTTCCTCAGGCAGATTGGCATACCAGATCAACATAAATTGAGAAAACCCAATGTAAGCCATAAATACCGTGAAGGCAAACAGCAAAACCCCTAAATCTTTTAAGTGGTCCGGCTTGACTACCTCGGCCAAGGGACCCTGGCGTCTGAGCCAGATGGTTAAAATAATAATCAGAGATAAACCGGCCTGAAACAAACCGGCAAAACAGTAGACCGCAAAGATGGTGGAGTACCAGCGGGGTTCTAAGGACATCAGAAGATCGAAGGCGGTCAGGGTAAATGTTAAGGCAAAGACCGGCAGAAAGGCCACTGACAGGTTGATGTTCTTTTTGGTCAGCTCCAAAGCTTGAGTTTTTTCCTGTCTGAGGGAGTTACGCACCAAAAAAAAGGCATATAAAATCCAAATCAAAATCGAGCCCACAAGCCGCGCCGAAAAAAACGGAACCGTTAAATAATTGCGTCGACCACCCAAAGGAGGCAAGCCTTCGTAATGCAAAGGGTGTTCTTCTAAAAACCCCGGCTTAGCCCAGGGATAAATATATTGTGCTCCTATGATTAATCCCAGATATAGAAAAGCCGCTACTGGCAGATAAACCGCCAACCCCTCCGCGACTCGGCGGAGTGCCACAGACCAGGTAGCCCGGGTGGCATGGTTCAAAGCCACAAAGAATAAACCGGCTAAGCTCAAGCACAGAAAATAAAACTGATTGACCAAAAAATTTGACCAGGCTTTTTGCGGAGCTATATTCAATGCCAAAATAAAAGTCACCAGTCCAATTAAAACAGATACCCCCAAGACAATTCTCACTTTTGGAGAGAGCTTTAAAGGCCCGGGATTAGGAACCAAGTTGCTCTGTTCTTCTATTCTATCCACTTTAGATATTTCCATATCACAATTTTTTACAGAATAGTTTGTATGCTTTTAATAAATCCACTTTTTATATTCTAATCTTTCAGGTTTTTTTCATTCTATAAAAGTTACTTTTTTCTCAAATCAGGTCGGGCTCCTGGTCCTCTCATTTCTTGGGCCAGCGGCTAACAGTGGAAGTATCCGGTTCATCCTCGGTGAAATCTAGTTTGAGTCTTTGCATCTCCTCCAAATCTTGTGGCTGGGGATGGGCAGCCCGATAAAGCACTCGGAGATAATGCACAATGGCCCAGCGCTGAGAGGGCTCCAACTGAAAAGCATAGCTGGGCATATTCCCTCGACCTTTGGTAATCATATGATAAATCCGACCATCCTCCCACTGGGCAATTTTTTCAGTCAAAAGACTGGGTGGAGCCGGAAACTTTGGCACGATGTAACCATTCCCATCCCCTTTGGGGCCATGACAGACGATGCAAAAAGTATTGTAATATTTCTGTCCTGTTTGTAATATGGATAAGCTCGGGAGCAGTGGATTTATCAACTCTCGGGCTGGTCCCACTGTGTCAGCCGTGGCATAAGGATATGGTTCGTAATCTCTGGGGACTGTCCCTGGGACTGGAATTCTATTAGCCCTATAATTCAAATCTTTGGAATCCTGCTCCTGAGCCTTCAAAGCCGGAGAATTGGTCATATTGGGAGTATATAATAGCTCCGGTTTGCTCTTGGTTTTGGAACAAGAGCTGATCAATACCATTATTACTATTAAAAGCCAGCTAAGCCAGAATCCTTTTGACTTCATGGGCTCCTATGTTTTTTAAGAATTCTTCCAAGTTTCCCTTTCCCGGATTTTCTTTTTCCGGAATGACTAAAGCAAACCGGTCGTTAGTGAGTTGAGGGTCGATTATAAATGGCTTGCGTCTGGGTAAACCACAAGCTAAAAGAAGGGCTATAAAAGTGGCCACTCCTCCCAAAAGCACTCCTCCTTCAAAGGTGATAGGTATAAAGGCGGGCCAGGAGTGGAACGGTTTTCCGCCTACGTTTACCGGCCAGTCCACTGTCGAGGTCCAATACATAAAAGTATAAATTAAGGTGGCACCACTAAAACCAGCTACTAAAGTGGCCCAGGGAACCCAGGAGCGTTTTATCCCCAGGGCTTCTGGAAGATGATTCACCGGATAAGGAGTAAAGGCGTCTACGTTTTTTAATCCCTTTTCTCGGACCTGTCCGGCTGCTTCTAATAAGGTCTGTGGATCTTCAAAAAACCCGATTACTAAAGGAGGTTTAATTCTGGCCACGTTGATCTTTCTCCTTAGATTTGTTTTTTGAGCCTGAAAAATGACCCAAAACTCCCTTAATTTCAGCCATGGAGACGGTCGGGAAAAATCGGGCGAAAAGCAAAAAGAGTGTGAAAAATAACCCAAAGGAAGCTAGTGTTATGCCTATGTCCGGCAACCGGGGTTTATAGTAAGCCCAATTAGATGGAATATAATCGCGATGCAAAGACGTCACAATAATCACAAATCGCTCCAGCCACATTCCCACGTTAACTAGAATTGAAACTATAAACATCACCGGCAGGTGTCGCCTCATCTTCTTAAACCAAAAAATGTGGGGAACCACCACATTGCAAATAAACATAATCCAGAAGGCCCAAGCATAATCTCCAGTGGCTCGGCTCCAGAAAGTGTATCTTTCAAAAGGATTTTCGCTGTACCAGGCGATAAAAAATTCCACCAGATAGGCATACCCCACCATCAGGGAGGTAACCAAGATGATCTTGTTCATATATTCTAAGTGATTGATAGTGATATATTCCTGCAAGTTGAAAAATTTCCGCATAACCACCAGCAAAGTCACCACCATTGCCATCCCGGAAAAAATAGCCCCGGCCACAAAATAAGGGGGAAAGATGGTGGAATGCCAGCCCGGTAAAAGTGAGACCGCAAAGTCCATTGAAACTATACTATGTACTGATAACACTAAAGGAGTAGCCAATCCAGCAAACAAAAGATAAGCTTTTTCATAATGATTCCAGTCCCGCACTGAACCGGTCCAGCCCAAAGATAGGAGTCCATAGATCTTTTTACGAATGGCGGTGGTAGCTTTGTCCCGCAATGTGGCAAAATCCGGAATCAGCCCTTGGTACCAGAACAAAAGGGATATGGTAAAATAGGTGGAGATGGCAAACACGTCCCAGACCAAAGGAGAGCGGAAATTCACCCACAACAGTCTCTCGTTAGGATAGGGGAAAACCCAATAAGCTATCCAGGCCCGTCCGATGTGCAGGACCGGGAACAAACCCGCGCAGATCACCGCAAAAATAGTCATAGCTTCAGCAGAGCGGTTTATGGAAGTTCGCCAGCGCTGTCTGAGCAGAAACAGAATAGCTGAAATTAAAGTTCCAGCATGGCCGATACCAATCCAGAACACAAAGTTCGTTATATAAACCCCCCACATTACTGGATGATTCCAGCCATTGATTCCTAAGCCGACCGTGACGTTGTAATAAACCACCACTACCCCAACTCCCATACAAGCCATAGACAATCCCAAAAGTGCCAGCCATAATTTGGATGGTCTTCTCTCGGTGGGACGAGCAATATCGGCGGTGACATCCCCCATCTGGATTTTAGGGCTGATCAAAGGCTCACTAATTAATTTGATCTCTGTGGGCTGCATAATTTCTCTAAAAAATTATCTTGTCAAATTCTCCATTTTTTTAATCTTTACTCCTCGGTCTTATTTTTTCTCAATTTCATTTTATAATACTAATTTTGGCTTGCTTGGGTATCAGAATGATTTGTATAATTTATCTTCCTCAAAAAAATTTTCATCTCCATCAATTTGTGCAATATATCCTATGATTTTTCACTTGCTCCAGGGCGATTGCGAATTTTAGTCAAATAGGTAATCGAAGGTCGGGTGTTCAAAATTTCCAAAACATGATACCCTCTGGGATCCTCCCTGAGTTTGGTCACTTGGCTGTCCGGGTCATTTAGGTCACCAAACAGAATGGCTTGAGTCGGACAGGTCTGCTGGCAGGCAGTTTTCATCTCACCATCTCGCACCTGCCGATTTTCCTTTTTGGCGTTTTCTTTCGCTTCTCGGATACGCTGGGTACAGAAACTGCATTTTTCCATTACCCCTTTGGTCCTGACAGTCACATCTGGATTTAACACCAAGTCCAAAGGAGTAGCCAGATCCTGATTGTAATCAAACCAATTGAATCTTCTGACCTTGTAAGGACAGTTGTTGGAGCAATAGCGGGTACCAATACAGCGGTTATAAATCTGCAAGTTTAAACCTTCTTCATTATGCAAAGTGGCAATCACCGGACAGACCGTCTCACAAGGTGCATTTTCACAGTGTTGACAGAGCATGGGCTGATGAACTACTTCCGGATTGTCAGGTTCACCGGAATAATAGCGGTCAATCCGGATCCAGGCCATTTCCCGACCTCTTAAGACCTGTTCTTTGCCTACTACTGGAATATTGTTTTCAGCCTGACAGGCCAAAACACAGGCATTACAACCGATGCAAGAATTCAAGTCAATGGCCATTCCCCACTTGTGGCCTTCATAGGGATGGCTGGGCCAGATGCTGGTAAGTTTTTCTTCACCAGCCCTTCCCGCAGTGGGGTTTTTCTGATATTCTGCCAGGGTAGCTTCGTAAATAACTGGTCTGCCGTTGATATAATTATGCCCTTGTACATTGGCTAGTTTAATTTGTTTACCGGTTTTCTTAATTTCCACTGGAAGAGACGAAGACACCAAGTGTCGGTTTTGAATTTTAGACCACCTGAAAGCATTTACACCCACATTATTACCGACCCTGCCGACTTTTTCTCTTCCCCAACCCACAGCCACAGTGAAAACTTCCGGATGAATGCCGGGTTGAATATGAACCGGAATCTCTTGAGTTACTCCATTAACTGTTAGACTGACCACGTCTGACTCTTGCAGTCCTAATTCAACCGAGGTTCTGGGAGCGATATTGACATAATTATCCCAGGCAATTTTAGAAACCGGATCCGGAGTTTCCAATAACCAGCTGTTGTTATTGGTTCTGCCGTCAAACTGCATGGCCGGAGTGTACAGAGCCAGAGTGAATTTGGAATCAACATTTTTAATTTTACCGATATTGGATAAAGCCGTAGTTCTAAACTGCCGGGGTGAAGATTTTTCAGCAGAGCGGTTAACGGTATCAAACAGACCCTGACGCAAAACTGAAATCCAAAAATCTTCAAAACTCGCGACCAAATCATTTTTCAAATAAATTTCTTTGTACCAGGTATCTTTCAAAAAATCATGCCAGGAAGCATATTCCTTGCCCAAAGCCACACCTTTTATTTCACGCATCAATGCAAGAAGCGAATCTTCCCAGCCGCGGTTATCGTGCAAAGGAGAAATAGTGGGCTGCATTAAGCTGTACAAGCTCTGCTGTGGCTCGGCATCACCCCAGGATTCCAAAAAATGCAAAGAAGGTAATACAAAGTCACAAAGTGATCCGGTTTCGTCTGCCCGGTCTCCTAAATAAATTTTGGTTTTGACTTTCTGGAGAGCTTCTTCGAATCCTGCTGATTGAGGCAAACCGTAGGCCGGATTATTTCCATAAATCAAAACTGCCTCTACTTTGCCGGATTTCATATCTGAAATTAAATTCATAAGTTCAGAATAGGACCCTTGAGACTGTTGGCTCACACTCTGAACACCGTCAACCGTGTTTCCTTCATTCTCTAAAGCAGAGTTCAGAAGGTTAGTGACCAAATGCAGAGCTAAGGCAGAATTATCTCTGACAGTCAGACTTCCGGTATAAACCAAACCTCTCCCTCTAGCTAACCATAAATCTGCCGCCACTGATTTGATAGTCCCTTCCGGCAGACCGATTTCGGTCTCAACTTTTTTGGCTGAATAATTTTCTAGAAGATTTTGAACTAAAAGGTCAGAGGCAAGTTTAGATTTTTTTTCTGCTACAATTAATTGATGAGCCAGAGCCAGTCCGACTTTGATTAAATCCTGTGGTTTGACCAGATAGTGTAAATCCGCATTTTGGCCGGTCAGGGATAGAGCCGGCTCAAAAGAGATTACTTTAGACATCTGGTTGCTATTAATTTTTCTCTGGTGACCAAAACCGTAAGCAAACTCAGTTTTAGAATGTCCGCTGGCTAAGGGGTCGGCTCCTAAGAAAACAAGGGCTTCGGCTTTATCAAAGCGGTAACGTGGCAAAACTCTATTGCCGTAACATAGCTCTTGGGCTTCTAAAATTTCTTCTTCGGAGAGAGCATCAAAGGTGATATGTTCGGCATTGGAAAAGGAGAAGAGAAACTCTCTGATCAATCTCTTTCGGGCCGGGCCGTGAATGGTGCCAGTTAAAAGTACCATTTTCCCTTTAGCCGATTTCAAAGATCTGGCAATTTCAGTATCTGCAGATTTCCAGTCTGATTTTAAAACTTGTCCTGCAGAGATTTTTGCCGGATGCTTCAAGCGGTCTGGGTCGTATAAATCTAAAATGGCAGCTTGTTCCCGGGCCGACAAAGTCCCTTTATTTAAAGGATGGTCCGGGTTTCCTTCCAATTTTATGGGACGCCCCTCGCGGGTCTTAACTAACATCCCGCATCCGTCTGAAGTGCCGCTGGTAGAAGAATACCAAACCGCTTTCCCGGGGATTACTTCTTCGGACGGGTCTAAATACGGAACAATTTTTTCCACCGGTCTTCTGGCACAGGCCGCTGCTGTAAATACAGCCGCTGCCCCGGCCAGCTTCAGTATATCTCTGCGGCTAAAAGTTGTATCATTATTTCCGTTGGATTCAAAAAATGACTGGGGCTTGGATAAAAATTCTTCCTTCTTAAGTTTTTTGAACTCGGCATCCTGATGAAACTCCGACAGGGTGCTCCAGTATTTTTTATGAGGGTTTTCTTTATTATTCATTTTTAATTATGACAAGTATTACACTGAATGGAGGCTTTGTTTTCTCTGTGACAGGTGACGCAATCCCCCATATTTAATCTTCTGAATTGATAAGCTACCTCCATCTTTTCCACCGGACCATGGCAGGTCTGGCAGGCAATCCCTTTGGCAATGTGCATAGAATGATTAAAATAAACAAAATCCGGCACTCTGTGAATCCTGATCCATTCGATTACCTTTCCTTCGGAATAAGTCTTTCGCAAATTTTGGATATTGGGTTTACCGGTAGCTACCATATTGTGGCATCCCATACAAGTGTGCATGGAGGGAACCGTGGCTGCGGTACTCCTTTCAGCATTGCTGTGGCAGTATAGACAGGGAATTTTATTATCCCCGGCATGAATTTTGTGACTGAACGGAAAGGGTTGTACCGGCGCATAACCACGGTTATTATTCATCTCTGTAAAGACATTCCAGGTCAGATATAAAAATATGACCGCCACTGCCAGCAAAATTTTGCTCTTGGTGCTCATTTTAACTCATAACTTTTTCCAAATTGCTTGCACCTTTTTTCACAAGCACACGTCTAAAAAAACTTTCCTCTTTAGGAGCTCATAAAATTTAGCGCATATTATAATAAATCATTTTATTTTGTCAAGAATTATTCTTAATATCAATTGGATTTGTGGATTTACTTGATTTTTTATTTGACTTTAAGCTGTGTTAATCTTAGTGGAACTCAAATTGAAGGTTTTAATTTTTTTTAGATAGTTTTCAGTGCCTGTCACTTGGTTGTCACGGAATTACTTTAGGCGGCTTCCGGATTCGAACCGGAGAATAAAGGTTTTGCAGACCTCTGCCTTACCACTTGGCTAAGCCGCCGGAAACTTTGTTTTCTTTATCTCAAATCCTTAATCCCTGCTTTTAAAAGAGCGGGAAACGGGATTCGAACCCGCGACATTCACCTTGGCAAGGTGACGCTCTACCAACTGAGCTATTCCCGCAAGAGTATTCATGCTGTTTAATACGTTAAAACTAGTTTGCAGAAATAAAATACAGTATCTCCTGTTTTTGTCAAGTTCATTTTGAAACTGACCTCTCCCCAATGTGGTGAGTTAATAGACTACTGTCATAGTCTATGCAGTAGACTATCGAACCATTCTCTCTCCTTAAAGGAGAGGGTTTAAAACTCCTGTATTGCTGATTATAAAAGTAAGGATTTGCCCTTAGTTATTTCAACAACCAGGCATCCAAGCTTAGAAGAAAGATTAAAAAGAATAATAACAGCATCGCTGGTCCGGTAAAGCCGGATTGCAAGAAGGTGTAGATTAAACCTAAAAGGGAAAAAATGTTTATGCAGAATAAAACAAAATTAAAGGAAAAGGATTTCTCTTGAGTCATGTCAGGTTATTCCCTTAACCTATATTACACTTGGGAATGGCTACGCCATAGTGTAACTAAAGGTGAGGTTTAACTTCATCCCAGTAAGAGAGGAGACCAGCCCCTCCCTTACTAGGTAACAGCACTTAAACACTTATTTTCCTACTAACTTTACAAATTCCGGGTCACTGCGCAGATTGTCAAAAGCTTTAGAACCTCTGGCCGTCTCTACAAATACCCGATCCATTTCAATCGCTTTTTTCAGATTTCTTACAGCTTCGCTTTTTCGATTCAATCTGGAATTACAGGCGGCAATATGATAGTAGGCATCCGCGGCCGGTTTTATTTCCACGGCCTGATTGAACTTATTAATGGCTTCGTCATAGCGGGCTAATTTCTCTAAAGCCCAGCCCCAGTTATAATAAGAGTTATCATGTCTGGGGTTAATGGAGGTGGCTTTCTGATATTTCTCAATGGCTTCGGTATACCTGCCCAAGTCACCCAGGGCTACACCCCAGTTGTAATAAGCCGAAGTATACTGGGGGTCAAGCTCCACGGCCTTTCGGTATTTCTCGACCGACTCATTATATCTGCCTAAGCGGTCCAGAGTCCAGCCCCAGTTGTAATGAGCATCGGCATAGCCGGGTCTAAGTTCAACCGTCTTTTTGTATTTCTCTAAGGCCTCTTCATATCTGCCCAAGCTCCCCAGATTCCATCCCCAGTTATAGTAAGACTGGGCATCAGAGGGGTTAAGCTCGACTGCTTTTCTAATTTTCACTATGGCGTCTTCATAACGACCTAATTCACCCAAAGACCATCCCCAATTGCTGAAAGCTAAGGCATAATTGGGATCGATTTCGGTAGCTCTTTTTAACTTCTCAATGGCTTCTTCATGCCGACCTAATTCTCCCAAGCTCCAGCCCCAGTTGTTGTAAGCCTTGGAATCATAAGGGTCCAGCTCGGTTGCTTTTCTGCAGTAATCTATGGCTTCGGTGTGTCTGCCTAATTCTCCTAAAGACCAGCCCAGGTTGGTGTAAGCTAGGGCATAGTTCCGGTCAATATCGATGGCTTTTTTTAACTTTTCAATCGCTTCTTCATGTCGGTCCAACTCCCCTAAGGTCCAGCCCCAGTTGTTGTAAGCATCGGCGTAGTTGGGATTGAGCTCGGTTGCTCTTCTGTATTTTTCTATAGCTTCTTCATACCGACCTACCTGACTTAAGGACCAGCCCCAGTTGTAAAAAGCATCTGACTGGGGGTCGAGTTCGGCTGATCTTTTGTACTTGTCGATGGCTTCGCTGTAGCGACCTAATTTACCCAAAGCCCAGCCCCAGTTGTAATAAACGTCTGAATAACTGGGTCTTAGCTCAATTGCTCTACGGTATTTTTCTATGGCTTCTTCATACCGTCCTAAGTCACCTAAAGCTACTCCCCAGTCGTAATAAGCGCCAGCATCGTTGGGATTGTTCTGGGCTATTCTTTTATAGTCGTCTAAGCTTTTTTGGGCGTTTGCGGTAAGCGGGAAAACCAGGTTTATTAACAGAAGTGCCAAGAATATGGTTAGGGGAAACTTAAAAGAATTTAATTTCATTTTACCTCTCCTTTCTGGTTGAGTTTTTCTTAACCTTTTCTATCTTTTCGGCTTAAACAGGGAGAAAGTTTACGCACTTTTCTATTATTGAGGAGAGGGGAAATGATTACTCCCCACTCTGAAGGAAGGGTTGGTTTACCACCAGCGGGATGAACTGTTTATCTCAGAATCCAGGCCCCTAAGCTTAATAAGAAGATTAAAAAGAAAAGTAAGAGCAAAACCGGCTCGGTGAAGCCGGATTGAAGGAAGGTGTAGATTAGACCTAACAGGGAGAAAATGTTTATGCAGAATAAGACAAAATTATATGAAAAGGATTTTTCTTGTGGCATAGAGATATAATTCCCTTGACCTCACCCTATCCCTCTCCTACAGGAGAGGGAACATCTCCTCCCCTGTAGGGGAGGATTAAGGTGGGGTCAGTTACTCCTCCACTAATTTTTTAAATTCTGGGTCATTGCGAATGTTGTCAAAGGATTTTGCGGTTTTGGCTTTTTCTTTGTTTTTAGGGTCAAGTTCAATAGCTTTCTTCAAATTTTTAATGGCTTCATCTTTTTGGTTCAAGATTGAATTCAACATAGCAAGAACTACGTATGCCTCTGAGAAGTTAGGATTAATCTCAACTGCCTTCTTATATTTCTCTAACGCCTCCTCATTCCTGCCTAAACTCACTAAAGCGATTCCCCAATTGTAATAAGCATCCGCATACTTAGGATTAATCTCCACTGCCTTCTTAAACTTCTCTATCGCCTCCTTATTCCGGCCTAAGTCCACTAAATCCATTCCCCAATTCACTAAAGCCACTACCCAATTGTTATAAGCCTTTGCATACTTAGGATTAATCTCCACCGCCTTCTTAAACTTCTCTATCGCCTCTTCATAACGACCTAAATTACCTAAAGCCGCTCCCCAATTAGAATAAGCCTCTGCAAACTCAGGATTAATCTCCACCGCCTTCTTAAACTTCTCTATCGCCTCCTCATTCCGACCTAAATTCACCAAAGCCACTCCCCAATTGTAATAGGCCTCTGCATTAATAGTATTAATCTCCGCCGCCTTTTGAAACTTCTCTATCGCCTCCTTATCCCGACCTAAGTTCACTAAAGCCACTCCCCAATTAGAATAAGCGTCCCCATACTTAGCATACTTAGGATTAATCTCCACCGCCTTCTCAAATTTCTCTATCGCCTCCTTATCCCGACCTAAGTTCACTAAAGCCACTCCCCAATTAGAATAAGCCCCTCCATACTTAGGATCAATCTCCACCACCTTTTGAAATTTTTCAATCGCCTCCTCATTCCGACTTAAATTCAATAAAGCCGCACCCCAATTGTTGTAAGCCCAGGAACTGTCCCCGCTTTCGGTCGCAATAGATAATACTTTTCTCACCTCACCAATAGTTTCTTCATATCTTTCTTGCAAGTAATAATTATATGCCATCACCTTATGCACATCCATTCCAAAAATTTGATTTTGTAATTTTTCATAAAGCTCAATAGACTTTTTAGCATCTGATTTTGTAATCTCTTTTACTTGTTTTTCAAAATCTTCCGGTACAAATCCTTTTTGCTTATCTATCTGATTTCTGAATGTAACTACTATATCCTTATAATCCTTATATTCGATTTTCTCAATTTTATTTAATAGTACCAAAACGAATAACAAAGCAATTACCAAAAATACTGCTCCCCACTTTAGCAGCAATCCTTTATTCCTCATCTGCTTATAGACTTTTAAGATTTCCTCGCCAACCTAAACACCTCCACATACTTCTCCGCCGCACTCCTCCAGGAAAAATCCTTCTCCATCCCCCTTTTCATCAAATCCTCCCAAACTTTCTTATTCTTATAAGTCTCAATAGCCCATCTGACTGCCTCCAGAAACTCCAAAGGGTCATAATGCATAAACACAAACCCGCTCCCGGTATTTTTCTTAGGGTCAAAATTTTCAATCGTATCCGCCAGACCGCCGGTGTAACGGAGCACAGGCACCGTCCCATATTTCAAAGAATAGATCTGGTTCAATCCGCAGGGCTCGTAACGGGAAGGCATCAAATATATATCCGAGCCGGTTTCAATCAGATGAGCCAACTTATCATCAAAAGTAAAAAAACATTTAAATTTCTTAGAATATTTTTTCTCCAAATCCGCCAGGGTCTTCTCGTGCTTCTTATCCCCGGTTCCCAACAAAACCAGCTTAACATCCATAGCGAACAAATCTTCTGCAATCTCTTCTAGGAGGTCCAATCCCTTTTGCGCCACCAAGCGGGATATGATTCCTAAAACCGGAATCTCCAAATTAAGGGGTACAAAACCACACTTCTCCCACAAGCTTTGCTTGTTTTTCTTTTTGCCGGATAAATCATCCTTGCTGTAATTATAAGGAATCAAAGGGTCGGTCTCCGGGGACCATTCGGTTTCATCCACGCCGTTTAGAATCCCGTATAAATCCAAATTTCTCTGCCTGATTACATCTTCCAAGCCGTAGCCGAAATCATGAGTCGACTGAATTTCCACCGCATAGGTTTCCGAAACCGTTGTAAGCGCATCGGCGTATAGGATTCCGGCTTTTAAAAAACAGAGCTTCCCTTTATGTTCAAATTTAGTTTTTTCTGAAGCCAGCTCTGTCGGCAATCCCAGCTTGGCAAAACTTTCTTTCGGATAATTTCCCTGATAGGCAATATTTTGAATGGTGAAGGCCGAGCCGATCGACTGGAAGAAGGAGTCCTTCTGATAAATAGTTTTCAAAAAAGCCGGCACCAGGGCAGATTGATATTCATGGGGATTTATCACATCCGGCTGGAAACCGACTGCCTTTAAAGCCTCCAAGGCCGCTTTGGAGAATAAAATGAATCTTTCATCATTATCCGGATAATCCAGACCAGTGGTAGGGTCCTGGTACATTCCATCCCGGGCAAAATATTTGTCACAGGAGATTAAGAAACATTCAACCGAACTATCTGGCAGCTGGCAGGATTTTACTTGAATTGTTTCAACTTGAGAACCTAAAGCTATCTTAAGGGGTGGGGAGTTTACCGAAGTCAAATTATACAAACCTTCATCAATGTTTTTATATTTGGGCAAGATGACTTTGACCTGGTGTCCTAAGAGGGCTAAATTTTTAGCCAAAGCCCAGCAGACATCTGCCAGCCCTCCGGTTTTTGCCAGAGGAAAAATCTCCGGAGTGATAAGGGCAATTTTCAGATTTTCAGTTTTCAAGACACCCTCCTTTTAAACTAAATTTTGAAAAAGGCATAAATTTTTGGCCGAATAAAAAAGCGGGGAATAAACCCCGCCTTCTATACTCGGTCTTTTTGAATATTTCACACTTTCTGACATGAGTTCAGGGATTTAGCACATTTTAAATTCCTAATCGCCATCCAATTTTTTCGAGATTTGCTCCAGCAAACTTCCTCTGTTTTCTGGCGTGACCGTAACTAATTCCACATCTTTTCTTTTTTTCAGTTTATCCAGTTGGGGATGTTCGGTGTAAAGAACGGTTGCCAAAACTTTATTCTTGGAATCCAGGGCTTTCTGGACTACTTCTAAAAATTTGGGGGAAAGCAGTTCCATCTTGCCGATTTCATCAATGACAATGATTTTATCTGAACAAATGGCCTCCTCGATTTCCTTTATTCCTATTTCTTCAAAGTCCCGCAGGTTGACTTTGTATTTACCAATTTTGTAGATCGAGGGGAAATTCTGGTGAGCCAAAATAGCTGATTTACCGGAAAAAGTAATGAGAGAAAAACCGACCCGGTCCCCGTTTTGCATAATCTGGGAGGTAAAAAATCCGGCGATAGGGGATTTAAGCTCAAAGGCAATATTTTTTATCAAAGTGGTTTTACCAGATTTGGGTAACCCGGTCAAGAGAATGTTCACACCTGTAAAATATACAATATTTTTTATAAAGCAAGTATTTCAAAGAAATTCCCGACTTCTCCTTATATTTTTCCCATATATTGCAGAAGCAGATTTCTGTTGGCTAATTAACTTTTGTTTTTTATATTACTGCAAATTCAGGAGGAAAAATGGAGCAAAACTCTAAAAAAGACAGTCGCAGCAATTTAATCGGAGGAATAATTCTAATAGGAGTAGGGTTTATATTTTTATTGTCTAATCTGGGTATTGTCCCCCACGTCGGCACCATGTGGCCCCTGTTTTTAATCATTGTGGGAATCGCCATCATAGTGGGCGGGAGCAGAAGAAAGAAAAAAGATTCTGGCACAAGTTAAGGGAATACTTTTCAGTATTTTCAAATTTAAATTAGAAAAACCTTCTTAAATGGATGAGATTCACTTGCCGGTCGAACCAATATCCTCAGAAAAAAAGCCCGTACCCAGCATAACCTATTTTACGGTCTTTTTTTTATTGATTGGCTGGCCCCTGATTTCATTAGTCTTTATGGGAGATTATTCTCCCCAAGATTTCAGTTTCCAGGATTTGGCCTATCAGGTTTACATCCCCACTATTGTAATTGAATGGCTTTTATTTTTATTGATTCTGCTGACAGTAAAAAAAGAAGAAGGTAAATTTTCACTGTCACAAATTGGCTTCAATCAGTTCAATCTCAAAAATCTATTCTTGAGTTTTGCTTTTGTAATTGTTTCTAATATCATTTTAGTGGGAGTGGCCTTGGTAATGAAAGGAGTGGGGATTTTGCCTCAAAAAGATATAAGTTTTTTAATGCCCCAGTCTCCCGCTGAGAAACTTTTGTGGATTTTTATGTCCTTCTCGGCTGCGGTCAGCGAGGAAGCTGCTTTCAGAGGGTATCTTTTGACCAAACTGAATTTATGGATCAAGAATATCTGGTTTATTGCTATTTTATCCAGCTTAGCCTTCGGTATGGGACATATTTATCAAGGAGTTGGGGGAGTGATTTTGACCGCACTTTATGGATTTTTCTTTGCCATTTTATTTTTATGGAAAAGAACTTTAGCCCCTTGTATTTTCGCCCATTTTATGCAGGATGCCGCTGTGGTGTTTTATCAGTGGCAGGTCTGAGACTAACTCCTCCCTTACCCTCCCTTGAAGGAGAGGGTAATATCACTTTAAGAATTCTTGATAAACTTGATAAGTTTCTTCGACTGTCTTTTTCCAGGGAAATTTTTGGGACTGCTTTAGGACCTTGTTGGAAGCTTTTTGATATAATTTTTGATCTGACAAAAGCTTTAAAATTTTTTCAGCTATTTCCTGCGGGTTATCCGGATTAAATAACAGTTCTTTATCTTCCACAATTTCCGGCAGAGAAGTTCGATTAGCCACAAGGGTAGGTGTTCCGCAAGCCATAGCCTCCAGAGGTGGCAAGCCAAACCCTTCGTAATAGGAAGGGAAAACAAATAAATCAGCCGCATTGTAGAATACTGCCAAATCTTCTTCTTTTGGAAGATTTGAAAAGTATGACACTTTGTCTCCAATTTTTAGTTGAGAAATCAGCTGGGCAATTTCCGGAGTTTTGTAACCAATCCTGACTAAAATGGCATCCGGCATTTTTTGATTGACTAAGGCAAATGCCTTCACCAGATTGGGAACATTTTTTCTCCACTTTTCAATAGCTACATTCAGGATAATCTTTTTATTCAGAGGCAGTCCGAGTTTTGTTCGACAGGCATTTTTATCTTGCGGTTTGAAAATATCTAGATTCACTCCCAGATGCACTACTTTAATTTTATCTGCCGGAATGTTGAAAGTTTTAACCAGATCATTTTTCGTGCTGTGAGAATCAGACAAGATTTTTTGGGCTTTTCTTATTCCAGAATAAAGATACATTCTCCCCCATTTTTGAATGATACTGGTGGGAATGAAAAGAGGCGCCAAATCGTGGACCGTGATGATGAAGGGCTTATCAGTCAAAAGAAAAGAAAGATTCTGGCTGACGATATGGTATAAGTCATAATCAGGAATTTTCTTTTTAATCCTCATCCAGAAAAAAGGTTTACTCTCTGCCAGAAGTGAATCTGTCCTGGCTATAACTTCTCTTTCGTTCCCCGGATTTCTTACCAAAGCCTTGTTTGAAAAATCTAAATAAAGATAGTCTGTGGGAAATTTGTCTTTTAAAAATTCATACAAATATTGCCCGTATTTTCCAATCCCTTCCTTGACATCCAGGTCTGTTATTAGAGCAATTTTTGGTTTCTTGGCCATTTGTTATATGTTTAAGAATCATTACCCAGTGGCTTCCGCCACTGGGCTACCCAATCACATCGTTTCCGTCATTCTGAGCCAAGCGAAGAATCTTCTAATTTGAAGCCGCTTTTTCATAAACATCTTTCAGCTGTTTAATTATTCTGTCCCAGCCAAATTTTTCCTGTACATACTTATACCCTTCCTCCCCCAATCTTTTGGCCAGATTTGTATCTGCTAAAATTTTTTTCAAAGCCATTGCCAATTCATCCGAATTTTTCTCCGGCACCAGTATTCCTGTTTTTTTATCAATCACAATATCCGTAATTCCGCCAACGTTGGAAGCAACCACCGGTTTTTTATAACTCAGGGCTTCAATCAAAACTACTCCCAGTCCCTCGGTATCCCCTTTTTCGTCGGTAATAGCCGGCAACACAAAAACCGAACAGTTTTGATAATAATTTTTCAAGCTTTCATCATCCACAAATCCGGCAAATATTATTTTGTCATCTAAATTTTTCTCTTTGGCCAATTTCTGCAGTTTTTCTTTTTCCGGGCCTTGACCAACGATTACTAACTGAGCTTGGGTATCTTTCACGATTCTGCCGAATGCTTCTATTAAGTATCGTGCTCCCTTCCTCTCCACCAATCTTCCCACAAAAAGAATACTTCTTGGCTTAGCCAAACTTTTCTCTCTGCTCCAATCTTTTTCAGACAAACTGACTCCGTAGGGGATAATTTCAACCTCTCTATTGTACAAATCAACCACTGCCTTATAGGTATCCTGGGAAATCGCAATAATTTTATCAGAACTTTTAATTGACCATTTCAAAAACGGTTTTAAAGCAGAAACTTTAGTTTTTACCCATCGTAATTCCACTCCGTAAAATGTGGAAACAATCGGAGCTTGGGAGACTAATCTGGCCAGAAAACCAAACCAGAAGTGAGGAACCACCCAGTGGACATGAATAACATCAAATTTTTCCTTGAGGAAGAATTTGATAATTGAAAAGCTGCCAAACCAAAGATAAAAAAAAACTAAAAATTTGGGCCAAATTCCTTGTGCCACTCTGTCGGGTGCGGTCTCTTCGTGAGTCAAATTTTCCCATTTACAGAAAAAATAGCGAAAGCGTCTGACTGGAATGCCCTGAACTTGGTGAGATTTTAGACCCTTATAAGAAGGTGAAAAGACAGTTGCGTCGACCCCTTGGCTTTTTAACCTTTTGATGGTTTCAACCATCCAAGGAGTGATGATATCACCTTCATAGCGGGGAAAGGCGGAAACGATGTAGAGAACTTTCATTTATTTCTTGATGCTTTTTTTCAGCTCATCTACTTTTTCCGAGACATTGGCAATTGCCTCTGCCAGAAAACCTAATATGAAAAATAAAATTCCGGAAAGCACCAAAAGCATCACCAGATTCAAAAGGGGTCTGAATCCAGTCTCAAAGAAAATTCTTAGAACTAAGGCAACTATACCGGCTAAAATTCCCAAAAAAGTTAAAATTAGCCCGATGGCCCCAAACAAGAGCATGGGCTTTTGCATAAAGGTGAGCTGAAATTTTACGGCGAATAAATCTAACACCCCGATTAGAATTCTTCCCCAGCCGGAGTATTTTGATTTTCCGAATCTGCGGGGATATAGGTTGACTTTGATTTCAGAAACTTTATAACCTTGTTGGGCAGCCAGGACTACCAGATATCTGTGCCAATCTTTTCTTAAAGTAATGTTATCAATAATCTCTTTTTTAAAGGCCTTAATGGAATTTAAATCATGAATCGGAACTTTGAACAACTTTTGGGATAAACGGTTATAGATTTTAGAGATGAATTTTTTTTCATATTTTCCCTGCTTCCAGCCGGTGACGATATCTGAACCGTTTTGGATCTCCGCCACCATCCGGGGAACATCAAAAGGGTCGAATTGCAGGTCTGCGTCAAAGATGACGTAAATATCTCCTTCGGCTATGGCAAAACCGGTTACCAGAGCTTGAGTCTTTCCCAAATTCTGGAAATGAGAGGCAACTTTAATAAAGGGAAACCGTTTCTTGAACTCCAGAGCCTTCTGGTAAGTTTTATCCGAGCTTCCGTCGTCAACAATCACCAGCTCTCCCGTATTCCCAGATTTCTGAAAAACCTCCTGAAATTTTTCAGCCAGAAGAGAAATGTTGTCTTCTTCATTGTAGGCCGGTACAATCACAGAGTATAAGATTTTTTGTGACATAGTAATTTAATCGGCTGATTTATTTTATCTAATATTAACTTATTTGTCATAATTGTCAACCTGACATCAATATCTTTACCGCCAACTTTCCTTTCGGGTTTAAGAATTACCGGAATCAAAACGCATCCTGATATTGTAATTAAAAATCCTTGACAATTCGTTTCCGAGCTTTAGCTTAAAAGCAAAGGACAAATCTATAAGCAGAAAGATTAGATGCCGGAAAATCATCAAGCCAAACGGATTATCAAAACTTTAACCGGTCCCTGGGAAATGCGCCATTTACCAAAAATGGCCGCGGCCCTGCCCAGATGGGTTGTTCCTGACCATCTCACAGTCTTGGGTATTCTGGCTGCTCTAGTCATTGCCTTGGGGTACACGCTCACCCGTTATTCCCTTGTCTGGCTATGGTTCTCTAACTTTGGTCTCCTTCTGCATTGGTACGCAGATAGCTTGGATGGCACCTTGGCCAGAGTCCGGCATATTGAAAGAGAAAGGTACGGCTATTTTGTTGACCATATCACGGATGCCTTTTCTGTATTTATAATCTGCCTGGGGCTGGGGGCTTCCCCCTTAATGGATTTACGTGTTGCCATGCTTTTGGCAGTAGGGTATTTGCTGCTGAATATCTATGTCCATGTAGCTGCTTATACCAGAGATTTATTTATTCTATCCTTCGCTAAAATTGGACCGACCGAAGTCAGAATTTTCATCTTTCTGGCCAACCTGGTCCTGATGTTCTGGAACCCGGTGGTGGGTGAGACTTTCAATGTCAGCTTGACTGTTGTAGATTTGGCCGGTCTGGTTATAACTGTAATTTTCATTTCACTTTTCTTCATATTAGGTATTAAAGATGCCATAAAACTCGACCGTTTGGATAGAAGCAAGAGCAAGAATATTTGAAATAAAAAAACCTCAGTCAAAGTGCGACTGAGGTCAAAAGAAAGGAGTGGACACCTACACTTCACTTATTTCAATAAAGTCATCTTTCCGAAATCAGATTCATTCTGGGTGACTAATTGATAAAAATAGACACCGCTGGCAATGTCCTCACCGGAGTCATCTTTCCCATCCCAAAAAACTATTTTTTCCCCTTTGGATTGTATCTCGTTCACCAGAACTCTGACTTTTTTACCCAGAAGATTGTAGACCGTTAACTCTACCTGACCATCTTTGGATAAATGATATCTAATCTGAGTAAACGCGTTGAAAGGATTGGGAAAATTGCCGAAAAGCTTGAAATTTTTAGGTAGCCTGCGGGAGTCCGGATCTTCCACAAAAGTTCGTCTGCAGCCGGTAATAAAAATTTTGGCCTTCCCTTCAAAGTCCATTCCGCCATCCAGTTTTCCCGTCACGGTTACCTCCACTGTATCTCCGGGTTGAATCTGTTCTGGCAAGCTATTGATGGCTTCAAATTTATTGAATTTTACTTTTAAGACTTTCCCCTCAAAACCCCGGTGACGTCGCAGAATTTTTGCAAAAAAGCAATCCTCATCCGATTCTTGGTCATAACCTGACGACTTCCCGTTTCTGCTCTGATTTTTTTGGGAATTATATGAAAATGTAACTTGGGGGTCGTCGTCATCGCCGCAGTCTTTTTTTCTGGCTACTTCAACGACTGAATTCAGTCTGATGGTTTCTACCAGAATATGCTTGACATGGATTAAGGAGTCACCAGCTTTTATTTCTCCGATGTAGCAGCTGATTTTTCCTCTCCCCTCATCCCCATCAGCAACCAGACCGCCTCCCACATCATCATCGTCGTCTCCGTCATCATCATCTCCATCCTCGTCACATTCCTCTTGGTCGGGACTTCGCCACTGTATATTCCATTTGTCGGGACTGAAAACAATTTTGGCACTGGCCATTGCGGGCAGGTGCTCAACTTGAATTTGATAAATTCTGTCTGTCACAATGTCCGAAACCCATAAATATTTTCCATCCCACTCGACTTCCGTGGCATTGGTGCCGGGCCCAGAGAAAGCCTGTAAAAAATCTCCATCTTTGGTAAGCTGGACAATTTTATTGTTGAATGACTCGCATAACCAGAAGGCCGAGCCATCCCAGGTCAAGCCGCTGGGGTTGCCATCATAGGTTGCGATTGAAAATCTTATTAAAACATTCCCGTTTGAATCTAATTTATTGATAGTCAAACTATCTTGAAAAATTACCCATAAATTAGCTCCATCCCAAGCCAAGCCCGCAAGTCTTTTTGACTTGGTGGCTATTTTCTTTAGAAGTACACCACTTTTGGAAACCCGATAAATCTTATCACCAAGACCTTCGCTAATCCATAAAGCGTTGCCGTCCCAAGCCAAACCTGAGGCAATAGTGGACCACTTAAAAGAAGATAGAACATTTCCAGAAGTGTCTATTTGATAAATAGTACTACCGCTGTCCGAAATATTAGCACTCCAAAGAGATTGTCCATCCCAAGTTAAACCCCAAGTTCCGTTCTCACCCGGAGCCACGAAAGATTTAATCACGGTTTGGGAGAACCCGAGTGTTGCTAAAAATAGTGAAATAAGTAAAGCTAAAATGAATTTCTTGCTCAAAAATCCCTCCTTATTAGGTTGTATAACCTTAATCCTTTAGCTAAACTTTGATGGATGAATTTGTCTCCGTCTTAAATTGAGCAAAATTTGTGCCTTTTGTCAAATTTTAATCAAAGCTATGAGTCTTGGCGGAAAATTATCAAAAATTGGAGTTAATTTAAAAGATGATTTGCACTTACATTAAGTGATTAGTATCTGAACAATTTATGGGGGGAATGCCATCTCAATTTTTTTCTTATAAATTATGCAAGCCGGTTCACACTTTCTCTTCTAAATTTGCAGTCATAATCTCGGCCTGCTTTAAAGAAAAGTGTTCTTTTCTGAAATAGTACAGACCTAAGAGGGTAACCGGGACATAATTGCATAACCATAGAATTATGGAAAAGGAAAATGCGGTGCTCTTGGGAATTTTAAAAAAGCTCAAAGCCAGTACACAGGCCAGCTGGAAGGTTCCGATGAAACCCGGAGAAGAAGGAAGTGAGACTCCTAAAATTACCAAAATGAGCAGAATAAAGGAAGCGTAAATCGGTGGATGTAAATCAAAAGCCAAGAAAATAAAATAGTTGCTCAAGGCGGTAGCAAACCACAGTACCAGTGAAATCAGCATTATCCAGAGAACCGAAGCGAAATGGTCCAGCACGGCCAGCCCGCTGACGAATCTGAAAATAAGATGGCGGAATCTCTCGAACCAGGATTTTTTGACAAAGAAGAAAATCTTCTCTAAGAAGTTCAAAGTCAGGTTGGTTTTAGTCTTCAAAAAAACTAAAAGCAAAAGAATGCCGGCTACCAAAAGTAAGGTAAGGTCCCCGATTTTTTTTATCAAATCAGGAGTGGGAAATAAAACCAGAGTGAACCACAACGCTACCAGCAAAGCCAGCAGGTCAAAAATTCGTTCCAGGACAATGGTAGCTAAGGTTGCCGACTTTGAGATTTTTTCCTTTTTGCCTAGAGAATAAGCTTTCACAAATTCACCTATTCTGGCCGGCAGTAAGTTTATGGCCATAAAACCGATTAAAGTGGAACGAAAAAGTGAGGTCAAACTGACCTTTTTGATGGGGTTTATCATAAGTTTCCAGCGGACCGCCCGAATCCACATACCCAGTATGACAAACAGAATGTTGGGAATCATATACCAGTAATTGGCTTGTTGCAGTGCGGTCAGGGTTTCGGCAAGGTTTACTTTGCGGACTGCCAGATATAAAAAAACAATTGAAATTAAAATTCCCAAAATCAAGCTTTTCTTCAAATTACACCCTTTATTGATTTATAATACTTTCAATAATCTCTAAACTTTTATCGGCCGTTTTCTCCCAGCTGAATTTTCTAGCCCATTCCAAGCCACCCTGAATCAATCTATTCCGCAGATTTTGGTCAGAGAGAATTTGAATTAAAGCTGAAGACAAATTTTGAATTTTCCCATATTCAAATAATAAACCGCTCTTCCCAGGCAGAACCGAGTCCCTCAATCCCGGCACATCACTGGCAATCACCGGAGTTCCGCAGGCATTGGCTTCGATATTGGTCAAGCCCCAGCCCTCTTTTAAGGAGGGATATACCGAGACCCAGCTTTTCTGTAAAAATTTTACTTTTTGTTCTTGGCTTACAAATCCGGCAAATCTGACTTTCTGCTCCAATTTTAAGTCCTGGACTAATTTTTCTAATACCGGTTTATAGTCCCCTTCTCCTACTATTAGAAGTTCCGCTTCAGGAATCTTTTCCAAAACTTTGGGCATGGCTTTGATCAAATCATCCACTGATTTATATTTTTTGATTCGTCCTAAATAAATTATGGTTGGAGTTTCAAATTTTGGCGACTCTGGGTCATGTTGATATAAATCATGGTCGATGCCGCATTCTACCACAGAAATATCTTCCGCCGGAATATTTTTGGCAACCAAATCCTTTTTGGTGCTTTCTGAAATTACCATAAATTTAAAGCCTCTGTAAACTTTGGGAACCGGTTTTTCAGACAGATAGATGTACAGCCCTAAAAAAAAGTTAATCTCTTTGAAAACCGAGTCTGAGAATAAATGGGGGATTATGACCAAAACCGGGAGTTTATGAAAAAGAGGGGTAAAAAAAGGGATTTTATTTATATCTTCTAATATGATGTCAAATTTTTCGTGTCTTAGAAGTTTCTTTAATTTAAAAGGCAAAACCCAGTTGAAAGTATAGCGGCCGCCGGTGCGGATAATTCTGATTCCATCTTTTTCTTCCGATTTGACAGCCTCTTCATATCCGGAACAAAGCAAGGTCACGCTGTGCCCCTTTTGAACTAGGCGGGCTAAAATTTCCGTAAGGTGAACTTCTGCGCCTCCGGCTTGAGGATTAGATATATCCTGCCAGTTAATTGCCAGAATTTTTAATCCCATACATCTCCTTTATGCAACAAGATTGCGAATTTCATCACTTTTACCCATTTCTTTTGGAATTTGTGCTTATGTAAACGTAGGTCGGGATCTATTCCCGACCTATTTGGCGGGGAATGATCCCCGCCTACGCCTGCTTCAAAGCCAGATTCTTCGCTTACGCTCAGAATGACAACTTACTCCTATTTAGCCAAAATCTCTTTATTGCTTTTGGCAATAGCGTCCAAAATCCCGTTCACAAATTTTCCGCCCTCGGGTGAGGAAAACTTTTTAGCCAGTTCAATGGCTTCATCAATGGAAACTTTTATGGGTATATCCGGAAAATACAGCATCTCACACACGCCCATTCTCAAAATTATGCGGTCCACTGAATTGAGGCGTTTAAAATCCCAGTGCTCCAGTTTTTCTTTGATTAATTCAGCAATCTTTTCGCCATGCTCTAAGATTTGTTTAATCAAACTCTGAATGAAAAGCTTATCCTTGGGATTTACTTTGGACTGCTCTAATATTTGAGCCAGTAGCTCTTCCCAGTTTATCTCTCTGATTTCAGAAGCATATAAAGTTTTCAAAACCAGCTCCCGACATTTTCTGCGACTGCTCATAGGATTATAAAATAAAGTTTTTTTTGATTCTGTAAAGAATTTTTCGGATTCCTAAATTTCAAAGAGCAATTAAATTTCTTTGCTCAAATTCGCCATTTCAATAGCTGTCAAAGCTGACTCCCAGCCCTTATTACCGGCTTTGCTTCCGGCTCTTTCAATGGCTTGCTCCAAATTTTCTGTCGTGATGACACCGAAAATTACCGGAAGGTCACTTTCCAGAGCTACTTTTCCAATATTTACTGCCACTTGATTAGATATGAATTCAAAATGAGGAGTCTCACCCCGAAGGATAGCTCCTAAACAGATGACAGCTGAAAACTTTCTGCTCTTGGCTAATTTTTGTGCCATCAGAGGAATTTCAAAAGCACCCGGTACCCAAACCACTGTAATATTTTTTTCTTCTGTGTTATGTCGAGTTAAACAGTCCAGCGCTCCTTCCAGAAGTTTTTGGGTGATAAACTCGTTGAAGCGGCTGACTACAATGGCAAAGTTTTTGCCTTTGGCGTCTAATTTTCCTTTTATAGTCTTCATTTATGCAGAAGTTCGATTAAATGTCCCAATTTTTCTTTTTTAGTTGCCAGATATTTTCTATTCTCGTCGGTCGGATTAACTAGGGCTGGAATTCTTTCGATTACTTTCAATCCATATTCTTCCAATCCTTTTATTTTATTGGGATTATTGGTTACCAATCTCATACTGCTCACTCCTAAGTCTTTTAAAATCTGGGCACCTAGACTATAATCTCTCATATCCGGCTCAAATCCTAATTCCAGATTAGCTTCTACGGTATCCTTTCCCTTATCCTGCAATTCATAAGCCATAATTTTATTCGCCAAACCGATTCCTCGGCCTTCTTGCATTAGGTAAAGGAAGACACCCTGGGCCTCTTTTTCAATCATATCTAGAGAAAAAGCTAACTGGTCCCCACAATCACATCTTTTGGAGCCGAACAAATCTCCGGTCAAGCATTGAGAGTGCATTCTGACCAGGATATTCTCTTTTCCTTTTACCTCACCTTTTACTATGGCCAAATGGTATTCTTCTTCGATTAGATATTTATACAGATGCAATTTAAAATCACCGAACTTGGTGGGAAACCTCACCGAGGTCATTTTTTCTACCAATTTTTCGGTCTTTCTGCGATAGGCAATCAGGTCTTGCACAGAAACTACTTTCAGGTTAAATTTTTGCGCCACCTCCAACAGCTTTGGCAGTTTGGCCATTTTTCCGTCTTCATCTAAAATTTCACAGAGAACCATAGCCGGATATAAACCGGAAAGTTTCACCAAATCCAAAGCCGCTTCGGTATGCCCGGCTCTTTTTAAAACTCCTCTGGCGTCAGCCACTAATGGAAAAACGTGTCCCGGTCTGGCTAAATCTTCCGGTTTAGTTTTGGGGTTAAGAATGGTTCGAATGGTCTGGGCTCGGTCAAAAGCGGAAATCCCGGTCGTAGTATTTTCTTTGGCATCCACGGATATAGTAAAGTTGCAGCTATATTTGGAAGTGTTGTTCATAGTCATAGGATATAGATTCGATCTTTGTGCCAACTCTTGATTGATAACCAAACAGAGTAAACCGCGGGCATACTTGGTCATAAAATTTATCGCTTCCGGAGTTATTTTCTCCGCCGCAATCATCAAATCCCCTTCATTCTCTCTCTTCTCGTCGTCAACCACTATAATCATCTTTCCGGCTTTTAGCTGTTCAATCGTTTCCGCTATAGAATTCAGTTTCGACATTTCCATTTCACCAGCCTTTCTCCTTTAAATATTCCCAGGTAATTTTAGATTCCGTTTTGTTGTTCAGAATTTTTTGCACATATTTCCCAATTAAATCAAATTCTAAGTTCACTGGTTCGCTAATTTTTTTATGTTGTAAATTAGTATTTTCCCAGGTGTACGGAATTATCCCGACTGTAAAATAATTTTCACCAACTTCGATCACGGTCAGACTAATCCCCTCTACTGCTATGCAACCTTTCTCAATCATCAAATTACAATATTTTTTGGGAAAACTGATTTTAAAAATATGAGCAGCCTTTTGTGGAATTATATCTAAAACTTCTCCCTCACCATCAATATGCCCAGTCACCAAATGCCCACCTAATCTGTCTGAAAGTCTCAAACTTGCTTCTAAGTTTACCTTGTCTTTGACCCGCAATGACCCGAAATTGGTTCTATCCAAGGTCTCTTTCATAGCTTCCACCACAAAAAAATCTTTCCCCCTTCCAATCACAGTCTGACAGGCACCGCTGACATTAACGCTATTTCCCACCTTCAAATCAGCCAAAATCTTTTTAGCAGAAATTTTAAATTGCTTAGAATCCTGCTTCCCTTTAATTTCCTTTATCAAACCCACTTCCTCCACAATTCCGGAAAACATCAATTCCTCCACACCGGATAACCAGAAATAAGGACATTGTCCTCAATCTTCTTAATTTCCACATTTTTCAGTTGTACCGAGTCTGAAATTTTTCTAATCCCCAATTCAGCCACAGCATCTAATCCCTTCCCAATAATTTTAGGAGCTATAAAACAGTAGACTTTGTCTACCAATTTTTCCTGCATAAACGATGTCAAAACTTTTTGGCCACCTTCAATCAAAATTGAGGTAATTTTATTTTCTCCGGTTTTTTTCAAAAGTGACAGCAAATCAACCTGCCCCTTTTGATTTTCTTTTAATTTCCAGACCTCCAGATTAGAATTTTCAAATCTTTCTTTATCTGCACAAACCGTCGCCAGAATAGTCCTTTCAGATTTGGCATTTGAGACAATTTTAGAGTTTAGGGACATCCTTCCCTTAGTATCCAAAATAATCTTCACCGGATTTTTTCCTTTCACCAATCTGGTGTTTAGCTCTGGGTCATCTTTAATCATCGTATCCACACCGACCAAGACAGCATCCACTTGACTTCTTAGTTTATGGGCAAATTTTCTGGATTGGTCGTTGGAAATCCACTTAGAATCTCCATCAACGGTAGCAATTTTACCGTCCAGAGTTGAAGCCCATTTCAAAATTACAAAAGGTAAACCGGTGGTCATATACTTGATATAAGCTTCATTCAGCTTTTTGGCTTCCTCCTCCAACAAACCTACCTCTATCTTAATTTTATTCTTTTTCAAAATCTCTATCCCCTTCCCCTTCACCTTAGGATTAGGGTCAATCATCGCACAAACCACCTTTTTAATCCCAGAATTTATAATTTCCTCAGTACAAGGAGGAGTCTGCCCAAAATGACAGCAAGGTTCCAGATTTACATATAAAGTAGCACTTTTACTATTCTTGCCAGCATATTGTAATGCAATAACTTCAGCATGCCTATCTCCAGCCATTCTATGATACCCTGACCCAATAATCTTTCCATTTTTTACAATCACAGTCCCCACCATCGGATTAGGAGAGGTTTTCCCCAACCCCTTTTGAGCTAATTTTAAAGCCAGTTGCATAAATTTTATGTCTGACATACAAATAAAAAACCCCGTTTATTCCTTCGGGGTATTTTTATAGCTATAAATATGGCTATCTGTTGCTAACCTTCTACCATCCGGACTTTAACCGTCGGCACCTGAATTGCACAGGTTCAGTCTCCGCCAATTTTTAGGGCGGGGAGTCGTGGGCTATACCACCGATCGAGGAATTGCACCTCACCCCGAAGGTCTAGCTAATCTTTATTCTTAATATATAGACGTATTAAATTTTGTCAAGTTTGAAAAGAAAATTTCAAAAAAGGGTTGACAAGCATAATTTATTGATTATCTTTTAATTGTGAGAGCTAAGTTTACCCTACTCTACTGTGTGGTGAGCTTGTTCACTCTGACGCATCGGAACGAGTCGAACCATTAAAATGGAGCAAACCTTGGAGTGGAACTATCAAAAACCGTTAATAATTCAAATTTTTAACCTGCAAACAGGAGGATTTTGTCTATGAAAACCACAATCAGCGTCATCAAAGCTGATATTGGTGCAGTGGGCGGTCATCTAAAACCCAGTGAAAAATTGAAACAGAGGGTGGCTGATTTTGTGGCAGAAAATGGACTTAAAAAGAGATTATTGATTGATTATTTTGTCTCTTCCACCGGTGATGATGTCTCCATTTTGATGACTCATACCAAAGGAACCCTTGCCAGTGAGATTCATAAATTGGCCTGGGAGGCCTTTATGGCTGGCACTCAAGTGGCTAAAGAACAAGGACTTTATGGAGCGGGACAGGATTTGTTAAAAGATGCTTTTTCCGGCAATATCAAAGGGATGGGACCGGCGGTAGCGGAAATAGAAGTGGATGAAAGACCGTCTGAATCTTTTCTCTTTTTTGCGGCGGATAAGACCGACCCCGGTGCTTATAATTTACCTTTATATTTATCTTTCATTGACCCCATGCACTGTCCCGGCTTGATGCTTTCTCCCACGATGAAACAAGGGTTCAAATTTGTGATTATGGATGTGAATTATACCGAAGGTGACCGTATAATTGAGCTAAATGCTCCAGAAGATTTGTATGACATAGCCTCTTTATTGAGAGATAATCAAAGATTTGTGATTGAAGCAATTTATTCCAGAACCACTGGTGATTTGGCAGCAGTGGTCAGTACTACCAGATTGCACAATATTGCTGGAAAATACACCGGTAAAGATGACCCGGTGGCTTTAGTAAGAGTTCAATCCCAGTTCCCAGCTACGGGAGAGGTTTTGTCGCCTTATGCTATCGGACATTTTGTAGCAGGTACTATGCGGGGAAGCCATGTGGGACCTTTGATGCCGGTGAAAGCCAACACAATGCCCACTTATTTTGACGGACCACCGATAGTATGCGGACTGGCATTCTCTATGCATAATGGTAAATTAACTGAACCGGCGGATGTTTTTGAGACCCCTTTCTGGGACCATGTTCGGGATAAAGTGGCGGCTAAGGCCATAGATTTGAGAAGACAGGGTTTCTCTGGACCGGCTATGTTAAATATCTCTGAGTTGGAATATGGTGGTATTACTGAAAGATTGAATCGCTTGGATTCCAAGTTTGTGGTCAGGGAAGAGAAACGGGAAGTGGTCAAAGCCGCTGAAAAGATTTTAAGAAAGTAATTTTTTATAACTTTAAATCTAACCCCACCCTGAAGGGAGAGGTTAATTCTTCAAAATAGAATTTAGTTAGATTTTCCTAGTTTATTTAGATCTATTCCTCTGCTTATAATTCTGAAACAATCTTCCCCATTCCGTCTTTTTAAACTTTCTTTTAATCAACTGCCCTATAGTTGGATACCAGAACCAATCATGATAAATATTAGAAGCCATAGGAGCCCAGAATTTCAGAGGGGAATGCAAGGCGGTTTTTTCCAAAAATTTCAACGGCCCTTTTCTTAGGAGCTGGTCCCCCCAAATCACCAAACTTTTTTTAGTGGTAAACCCAAAATTAACACCGGAGATATTCTCACCAATAAGTTCAATCTCCTTCAAATCCGCTTTCCCCAAACCTCTTTCATGACACATTCTCAAATAAGGAATTTCCATAGGATTAAAACCCATCATTTTGGCCGCCACTGTATCAATTGCCACCTGGTCCGCCGAAGCCAAAATATAATTTTTGGTCACCGGAGTCATGGTTCTTGGTCCTGCTCCGTCACCACAAACCGTCCCATCCATAACCGCAAACATAGAGGGATGCAACTCCTTTTGCATTAACATTAAGTCAACCAAAACCTCATGAATATATTTATGGGCGTAATGCCTCACCTCTTTTAAAAGCCCACCGAAAGAATTTTTAATCGCCCCGGTAGTGACGGAATGGCCGTGGGTTTTGACCGTTGGCAAATGAATAATCTGTTTCCCGATGAAGATTTTGGGAATCTCAAATCCTTCCGGAAAAATCTGGTTTAATTTTAAGAATTCTGCTTTGAATTCATACTTAGTCCATTCAACCTGGGTCAGAGGAATAAAAGTAAGTCCGTACTGCTTTAAAATTGGCGCCCAGAGATTATTTTTAGCTCCCTGAATCGGGTCAGTCACCACAGTTTTATTTTCCACCGGGAAGATTTTTTCTTTGGCAAACCCATCTTCCAATAGCGTCTTGATAACGCCCTCTAACTGCCAGGGAGGTGTATTGCTGGCTGGAAAAAATTTGTTCCAGGAAAGATTCAATTTAAGGATAGTGTCCTTATATTTGGAAATATACTTCTCATATTCCGCCAGATGTAAAAGCCGTTGGTAATCAAGCAGAATAGTGGCTGGTGAAGTTCTTATGACTACGACTTTACTTGTCATATTTATATTTCAGGGTGGAGGCAAGCTCCACCCCTACGCGTCTATTTCTTTGCGTAGGGGCGAAGTTTATCTTCGCCCAATTTTTTTAACCTCCCCCCTCCTTAAAGGAGAGGGAGTCCAAATTTCCTTCCCTGAAAGGGAGGGTCGGGGTAGGGTCAAATAATTCTCAAATTTATACGCTAAGCTAAAATCAAAAATATAAAATAATTAACACAGCTACAAACCATAAGAAGATATTAATTAGAAGCGGTTTATCGGTCAGTAAGGCCTTAGTGGGGTTGCCTCCTTCTACTTTCTGATGAATCAAATACAGATAGCGGAAAATTCCGTAAAGTACGAAGGGAATGGTTAAACTCAAAAGCTTAGTATCTAATTTTTGCTCCACTTCCGGAGACAAAGTGTAAAAAGAGTAAGCCACAACCGTAGAGGCAGTTACCACCGCAATCATCTGGTCCAAAAAATAAGGAGAATATTCGGTTAAAATTGAGCGGTGAGCTTTGGCTTCTTCTTCTAACAAAATCAGCTCCTGCCTTCTTTTCCCCAAGCTTAAAAACAGAGCCAAAAGAGTAGTGCAAACTAAAAGCCAGGATGAAATTTCAACTTGGATTGCTACTGCTCCGGCCACCGCCCGCAACACAAATCCCAAAGCCACTGCCATCACATCCAGAATCACCCAGTTTTTGATAAAAGCAGAGTAAAAGAGATTTAAAACCACATAACCTAAACCACACCAACCGAAGTATGAATTTATACTGAACCCTAAAACCAGAGCGACAACTAAGATTATGATAGCAAAAGTTCCCGCTTGAGAAGCGGGCAATCTTCCTGAGGCAATGGGTCTTTGGGATTTTAGCGGGTGCTTTTGGTCTTTTTTTAAATCGAAAATGTCATTTAAGATATGAACTCCGCTCGAGAGCAAGCAGAAAATCCCGAAGGCTGCCAAGGAAATTAAAACCAGATTGGTCTCGTTTAATTTTTTCGCGAAGACTAAGGCAGCTAAAACAATGCTGTTTTTCAACCACTGGTGAGGCCGGGCTGAGATGATTAGGTTTTTGAACATTGATAGTTTTTGAAAGTTATCTCAGGCAACTTCATCCACGCAAAGTAAACTCATTTTATCATAGCCCTAAGGTGAGTAGACAGCAGAAACTTTCAGGATTCTTTAAAAATTTTTAAGCTAAGACAGCCGGACAGAAATATAAATCGTAAGCTTTATACCCCGGTTTGCAGAAACCAACATACAGGTTGTCATAAGTATAATATCCCACCCAGACCTGAAATTCATTGTTTTTCCCACAGGGTGAGCCGGTGCGAACCATGCGATCATTCAGCAAGAAAAGTGAGTTTCTCTCTTTGGCACCCAGGCTTTTGGTCTCTTTTCTCCACTTGTTTAAATACAAAAGGTAAGCCACTTCACTGGCCGCGGGCTGTGCTAATTGATAGCTGGAACCCAAGGACTGTTGAGCCATTTTCTGCTGCTCAGGCAAAGGTTTCATGCTGGTCCCCGGAACAAAAAAATTCTCCGGATAAAAAAGCCAGCGACCCGGAGTAGGCGGATCGGCAAAGGGAGGATCATCCGGGTCCGGTCTGTCTTTCATAAACCATAAGACTCTGCCGTAAAAAGGTCCTAAAGGAATTTCCGTTTTGATGGCAGTGGACTGCAGGTAATTTTTCAAAATCGGCATGGTGGTGTATTTCTTAAAATTAAATCCGGACGGGACAAAATCCAGCATCCACCCGGAATTGGTAAGTTCTTTAATTTGGTCGGCCGTTGCTTTTAAGTCCGCAACCGATACGGTATCACCCAGCCATTTTTCGGCCTCTTTTTGCTTTTGAGTTTTCAGCTCTTTTAGATCCACGCCAGCTTTAGGTGACATCTTTCCTCCGGTTAAGCTCTCTTCAATCATTCTCGATTTAAGATTAAAATATATTTAATTCAGTTTCAAGTCAAATAATATATTTGCTTTTTTAATTTTGTAAAGAGGAAATTGAAGAAAAATTTTTATCTCTTAGCCACTGGCTCCTGTTCATAATATAGAAAAGCTTTATTCTTGCCAGCATTTTTAGCCCGGAGTAGGGCCATATCGGCACAGTAAATAAGCTTATCCACGGTCTTGGCATCCGAAGGGAATATGGCTCCGCCTACGCTTATGGTTATATGATGGTCGAAGGCTAGGAATTCGTCTTTGAAAGGGTGGTGAGCAATTACCCGGCGCAATCTCTCCATAAATTTCAAGCATTCATTGCTGTCAGCCTCGGGCATTATGATGCAAAACTCTTCTCCCCCGTAGCGGGAGGCAATATCAATGGAGCGGGTGGTGGTAAGGAGAAGTCCTCCTAACTGTCTTAAGACCCTGTCTCCAGCCTGGTGACCATAGCTGTCGTTATAGGTTTTAAAACCGTCAATATCGAACATGACTAAACCTAAAGTACGGTTAAACCGTTTGGCACGCAGGGTCTCCTCGATTAAACGCTTATGAAAATAGCGATAGTTATACAGACTGGTCAGAGAATCGGTATAAGAAAGCTCTTCAATTTTTTTGAACTGTTTTAAGTTTTCCCAGGCCGAGTTTAGGATCTGGCACAGAATGAAAAATAACTCTAAATCCTGTTCCTGATATTGGCTGTGGTCTGCTTTTTCTCCCAAAAACACCATGCCCCAGAACTGGCCCCTCGAGGTCAGACGGACCCCCAGCTGAATTCCGTTGTCCAGTAAATTTCTGAGGTGAGGGTCCTTTTTAAGCTCCTCGGTTGCTAATAACAGGTTTTGCGGTTTCGGTTTGGTTTTTAAAAATGTGGCTAGTTTGCTGGTGACCGGAAAATTCAGATACCGGGAGTCCTTGAAATCCATTCCGACTGACTGTTTGATAATCCAGTTTTCTCTTTTTTCATCCAGGGTATAAACCAGGCCGAATTTACAATTGGTTTGCTGCTGGACCAGATTCAGATAAGAAACCAGCAGGGCCTCCTCTTCTAAAACGGTAAATAAACTCTGGGCCGAATTCAAAAAAGTCTCGACGTCGAAAAGTTTTTTCTTGAATTCGCTCTGGGCCGGCTGATTTTCCAGAACCAGTAATTTTTCCTTCAATTTTTTGGTTTGCTCTTTGTGGAATTGGGCCTGTTTTTGAAACTCTAAAGAAAGCTTCAAATTTTCCCAGCCCCAGATTAGAAATTCCTTATCAAGTGTAGAAAATGAAGAGTCCGGCAAGAAAAAGCACAGTCCTTCTATCTTATCATTTGACTGGTAGATAAGAACTTGTCCCTTTTGAAAGCCGGGCAAAAACCTCCTTACCCATTCAGAATCCAAATCCTGCACTTCTAAAGCCTGCAGATTAGGACCGCTGGAGGATTTTAGCTGATGAACAAGAGGGTCATGAAAGCTCAAATGAATATTTTTCAGAGCAGAAATGGAATTGTCTGATATCAAAACCACCTTATAGGCTTTAGTTTTTTTATAAAATAGGACCAGCTGTGAGGCCATTAGAACCTCTTTAAAGTATTCTGCCAGTTTAAGTGCGATGGGAAGAAACCCGCCCCGCTCGACAATCAATCGATTTATCTCGCGGGATTTTTCTACAAAATGACTGAATTTATTCAGCCGTTCCTGAGAGACTGCCCAAGCCTGTCTTTCTTTGCGCTGAAGGTAAGAAAGTGAAATTAGGATAGCGACCGAAAAAAATGTCAGAAGCAGAAGCTTTAACTTAATATCCCAGGGTAGAACCGTCAACAACAAAGCTGAGACAAAAATGGCAACCAAGCTGACCCAAAAGGCGGTTTTAAAACTCGATTTAATCTGGCTAAGTTCCGTCTCTGCCATTTCTCATAATTCTAAAGGTTAAAACTCAATCTGTTGGAAAGAATGCTTAAAGGCGGACTTGTGTTCCTGTATATTTTTCAGGTTGTTCTGGGCCTTTCTCAATTGAGGGTTTTTTTTCAGTGCTTTTTGAAACTGCCTCTCGGCTTCCTGCCAGTAATAACCGCAGATTAAAAAGTAGCCGCAGGCTTTCTGAAACTCCCCTTCCGGAGTATCTTCACTTTTTTCCAGCTCTTCCAACCCTTCCAGAATATAATCCCAGTTTATGGAAAGCTTGTTAGAATTTAAATCTCTTTTCAAATTTTCTAAAATTTCCCAATTTCGGCCGATCATCTCTCCCACCGGGGTTGCAGCTTCTCCAGCTGTTTATTCAAGGTGTCCACCACTTCTAAATTCAGGGTGGCTAAATTTTTTAGTTTCTTGCCAAATTTGACTGATCTTAAAATGGCGTGTGATTTTTCCAGGAAGAAAAAAGAATAATACCAGTATCCGATTCCTAAATAGTTTCTTAAATCCGGGAAGTCAAAGCCGCTTCCTATTTTTTCATTTAACCCCATCAGGAAATACTGCCAGCTAGCTTGGGATATATTTCCCTGGTCATAGGAAAATCTTAAGAAGAACAGTTCACAAACAGATTTGATATGGGAAGTATCTTTTTGTGCTACCCGATTTTTTAAAATCAGATACAGCTTGGAAATCTCCTCCCATTCGTTTATTTTTTCCTGGGGAAGAGAAAATTCCGGGTTCAGGCTTAAGGCTTTTTTCAGATATTTTATGGCCTGGGTTAAGGCCTGGGAATTTTCCGGATGGTTGGCAGATTCCTGCAGATACCACAAGGTTAAGTTTAAGAATACTTCGGCGTAATTTTTGTTTAATTCCAAGGCCATGGTAAACTGTTCCAGAGCCTCTTTTCGTTTTTGACATTCTAAATAAACCCAGCCCAAAGCATTGCGCAAATCTGCAAAGGTGGGATTTAGTTTGACTCCGGCTTCCAAAAGCTCCAAAGCCTTATGAGGAACCCCTTTTCTTAGGTAAACCGAGCTTAAGCTTTTGTAAGTGTCCGACAAAAGCGGAGATTTTTTCAGGGCATTTTCAAACTGTTCCGCGGCTTCATTGTCCAAACCTTTGTCCAAAAAGAACAGTCCCAGGCTATTGTGTTCCGAAGCGCTTCCCTTCTGGTTAATTACTCCTATCAGGTTCCAGCTGGCAGTCAAATTTTCCTTTTCTCTTTTCAAAATCTGCTGTAATTGATAGTTTAAACCAAAATCCTTTTCCGAGCTGACTATATGAACATATTGGGAGGAAACCAGGTGATTGTTTCGATACAAGAGGGAGTAAATCTGTTTTTCGGCCGAGTCATAGACTACTTCCACCTCATAGGTATTTTCACCCAATTTAATCTGTTCCTTGACTTTGGCTTCAACGGTGGAGGAATAATGCTCTTCCCCGGTCTGAACCGAATCCCAAAAATCAAAGGAGCTCATCTCTTCTTGGTTGAACATATTAGGTTCTATTCTTTCTCCAACTTAGTTTAAATCGATTCTGCTTTCTCAAAAGTTTATTTTTTCTTAAAATCTTAAATACTTTCCAAAATCCTACTGGCTGGGAGTTAGTTTTATTAGAATTTATTTCTCTGGTAATTTCAGCGATGCTCAAGAACGGGTCTGAGATGATTATTTTTCTGACTTTTTGATTTAAATCTTCCGGTAAGTTTGAGGCCCGCTCAACCGTTATTTCTTCAGAGACAGGTTGTTTGAGAATCAGAGTTTTTTTCTCATCCTGGTTTAACTCCGAGATTTTGAGTTCCACTTCCAGGTCCTGAATAAAATCGAAGCGGGCATTTTCCAGGGTCGGGTAAGTCCTTAAGATGGAATCGAATTCCAACAACTCAAAAATTTCAGAGACCTGGGGAAGCATGCGGGTCAATTTTAAGTCCCCCCGGTTTTCCCGGATTTCTTTGAGATGGGAGATAAATATCCCCCAGCCGGCTGAAGAGATGTAATCTACTCCGCCTAAATCTATGATGATTTTGTATCTTCTTTGAGCAACTAGTGAGTTCATCACTTTTTCCAGCTCCGGTGAAGTTAAAGTGTCTAAGACACCATCAACTCTTATTTTCACGACTTCATTTTCTGGACCAGCCGATTCCACTGATATTTTAAGTTCCTCAGGCATCTGGTTATGTATATTTAAATTCGGCAGATTTTCGGCTCTTTTAACTTCCGCATACGCATCTATTTATAAAAAAGCTATAATTAGGGTGTTTTATCTTGGGACTTTGATTCGGCCCGGTTTTTTAACCGGTTGGCAAGAGAAGCTTCTTTATCTACAACACCCACATTTTTCAGGGCCACCAAGGTGATATCATCAGCTGGGGAAGCCCCTTCGGTGAAACTGGCCACAAGTTCAAGTAACTCCTGGCTGAATTCCAGGGCGGTCTTGTTCTTATTTTCCTTAATAAGATTAAGCAGCTTTTCTCGGCCAAAGGTCTCCTTCCGGGAATTCATGGCTTCTGTTATTCCGTCGCTGTAAAGGAAAAGCCAGTCCCGGGAATTTAAAGATACACTTTCGGTCTGTAATTTTTGCTCAAAACTTACCCCCTCCGGCAAAACCAGTCCTAAAGGAATTCCTTTGGGGTTCAAGAAATGAAACTTATCTTCGTTCGATGAGTACAAAATTAAGGGATTATGGCCGGCGGAGGCATAAGTTATCATTCTCTTGGGAATATCCAATATAACATAAAAAACCGTCACGAAGTGACCTTTTTTCAAATCGGCTGAAATCAGCTGATTTACCTTCACTAAAGTTTTTTTAGGGTCTTTTTCTCCCGTGGCCACCAATCTTAAAGCGGTTCTGAGCATGCCCATATACATAGAGGCGGTCACCCCTTTGCCGGAAACATCCGCCACTACCACCCCTAAATTGTCTTTATCCACCCAGATAAAATCAAAATAATCTCCGCCTACTTCCTGGGCCGATTTGTAAATTGTGGCAATTTCAAATCCCTCAATTTGAGGGACAGATTGGGGCAGCAAAACTTTCTGAATATGATATGCCAGTTCCACTTCCTGTTTGATTTTTTCTTGGTCTAAAAGTTTTTGGGTCTCCTTGAACTTTGAGCTTATCTCCTGAAAGCTCTGAGCAATCTCGCCTATCTCATCCTGTTTTGGGGTAGAGAGTTCAGCTTTTCCGTCCCTTCCTTCGGTTTGTTTGATGTCCTCTTTAAATTTTCTCAAAGGATGTACCAGCCAGGAAGATGAGATATAAATGGCCAGAAACCCAAACACTAATATTAAGCTTAGGATATTAATTAAACCCTGTTTACTCTCTTGTATTTGGGCTTTGATTTTTGATTCCAACAATCCTAGATGTACTGAACCTAAAAGGTTTTCCGCCTCTGTCACCGGTTGAATCAAATGATAAATATAACCCAGATTCCGGTCAAAATATCTTTGGGGAGTCGAATAAAGCAAAGGGTTAATTTCTGGAGGAAATTGATAGTTAGACAGAACTTCGGTTTGATTGGCTGTGGAAGCCCAGATTTTCCCCTCCGGGTCCAAGATTAACAGATAAGCAATTTCCCCTTTTCCTCTTTTGGCGTTAAAAACCAGATTAGCTAACCCTAAATCATCTTTGTTATAAAGATAATCTTTGCTGTTTAGGGTGAGGTTATTTATTAACTCTAAATTGCTATTTAGAACTCTACCAAAAGTTTGCTTTTCGATTTTTTCACCGAAGTAATAATAAAAAAATCCACCACAGAAAAGAAATATCAGGCTAAAACTAAAAACCAGTTTGGTCCTCAAGGAGAACCTTTTGAGTTTCATTTTTTCCGACAGATAGGTCTTGCCTAATTTTTTGGTCAAAACCAATTCATTTTCACCGTTGTTGGATTGGTAAATTACCTCATCCATTATCTTTTGAATCAGCTGTAAACCTAACCCCCCTTTTCTTTCGGTCAGGATGTATTTTTTTAAATCTACCCTTTTGGCTCTCCCCAATTCAAAGCTTCTTCCCTTATCTTTGATGGAAAAGGTGACCTTGTCCCCTTTTATTGTGATTTCAAGTTTTATATTACCCGGTCCTAAAACGTAGGCATGCCTGATAACATTGCTGCAGGCTTCTTCAAGGGCTAAGAGGATTTTGGAAATCTCTGAAGGAGGAACAGCCTGGTTACGACAGAAGCTTTCTACAAAGTTGCGTATTTCTGGCAACTTTTCATCTTTGGCTTCAAAAGACGCCCCCACCTCTTGGCTTTTCTTTTTGAACATAGCCTTTAACTATCTTTTTAACCTAAGATAGCTCATCTGGTTAGATTAAGCTATAAAAAATTACGGCTTTTGCCAACTTTTTTCAGGGTTTTTTCTGGAGTCTGGCCCGGGCCTGCTGGATGTTTCTTAGAGTATTTTCGTTGTTGGGATAAACTTTCAAAACTTCGTTCCATAAATCTATGGCTTCTTGATAATTTCCCTGCTGATATTGGCTCAAACCCTCCTGATAGATTTTCCAGATTTCGCTATCTTTTTTCAGATCCTCCAGAGTGGTTTTTTTAGCAGTTCTGGCCCTTACTCTTTGAAGATACTCTTGTGTGGTTTGGTCTTTGGGGTCGATGGACAGAGTCAGATTTAACTGTTTTTCCGCCATAGAATAATCTCCGGCATTGAAATACTCAATTCCCTGTTTTAAATAAGATGCCAGTTTTATTTTTGCGCTGGCCAGATTAATATTGGATTTAGCGGCCAGATGGGTAGAATCAAGTTCTATAATCTGATTCCAGGCCAGAATCGCTTCGGCATAATTACCTTTATTGTAGAACTCCACCCCCTTACGCTCCAGCTCCAAGATTTTATCGTATTGTGATTTTAGTATCTGTCTCTGTAAGCTTAAAACTTTTTGATTTTGGGGCTCTAATTTTATGGCTTGCTGAATCAGGATAGATGCCGGATTAAATTCTTGCCTATTTTGGTATTCCTGGGCAACCTTTAAATAATTCTCAGCCAAAAGAGAATTTATCTCTATTTCAGTTTTTGGCTGCTTGGCCTGATAAAGTTTTTGGTTAAGATTATCTACTTTGGCCAGAGCCACTGAATTTTCCGGGTCCCAGGCCAGGGTCTTTTGATAACTGATAAAAGCTTTGAACCAGTCCTTTTTAAACTCAAAATTTTCTCCTTCTTTCAAAAATTGTTTAACTTTATTTCCCTTTTCAGTTTGCAGGGCTTGGGTTTTTCCCTGTAGTTCTCTTTCCAGCCGCACTTCCCTTCTTTTGGAAACCGAGGTGCCGAATTTAAAAGTCAGAGATACCCTATGGGTATTCCCTAAATCATTCTGGAATTTAAAGGCGTAATCGGCCTGCATGAAGTTGTAGAAAATTCCCAAGCCTAAGGTGGCGTAATCCCGGTCAAAACCCCCTCGTAAAAATAAAGTTTCAAAGAGACCGTATTCCCCTCCGGCATGGATTTTAATATCTCGACTTCGGGTTTTATCTATGTCAAAAGCAACCAGAATTGACTGGTTATTAAATTGATGGGAAAGTTTTATACCGGCTTTTAAATTAGAAGGAACGTTTTCTTCTGTGGTCTGTAATTTTAACTCCGGCTCAATTATATCCTGCCAGTTAAATCCCCAGCTGACATAATTGGTCGGGGTAGCTAAAATCCCCAAATCCAGACCAAAACCAGTAGCTGTTCGATTATCTAAATTATGATTCAGAATTTTAAAGTTCAGCCCCCCTTTTAAAAACAATGGGAAAGTGGCTCCATAAGAGAAAGTATATTGTGAGAAATTGTTATCAAAAGATGGTCCGGGCTGATTGAAAATATCTCTTCTGATTATATTATTAGTCCCCAAACGAATTGCACCAATTCCAAAAGAGCCAAAATTTAAAGTTGGATAGGCAATTCCCACAAAATCATAGTAAGTATCTTCCCATAAAGTGATATGCAAGAGTGAGACCTCTGTTTTGTCTAGCAAACCTAAACCAGCCGGATTCCAGTATATGCTGGAGGCCCCGGAGGTGACTGCCACAAAAGCACCCCCCATCCCCAAAGCCCTGGCATCCACTCCTAAAAGAAAAACTGATCCTTGACCGGCATCACCCTCGGCCAGAATGGGGCTACCGGAAATCGTAAATATAAATATGATTAATATTATGGATTTAAGTGTTTTCATTAAAGTATTACTTTGAGCATAATCCGCTATCACTTCATTACTGCTATTTTTATTTTTACTTCTTCATTGGAATTTTTGACTTTTAGCCAGCCCAGATAGACCCCGGATTGGACTGTTCTTCCATCTTTGTTTTTCCCGTCCCAGGTGAAGCTGGTCTGCCCCGCTGGAATCTCAAAAGAGTTCACCAAATCACCCGTCAAAGTGAAAATTTTGCAGGTTACCGGAGAAGAAGAATTTAGATTGTAAATTATCTGGCACTCCTCTTTGTCCGGATTGAAGGGATTGGGGAAATTTGAGATGGATTGGGCAAAGGAGCCGGTTAAGATGGTGAAAAATGGGGATTCAAAACTGAATGGCTCGCCGGTGGGGGTTACAACAGGGACTGGTAAACCAATTTGATTGTTGAAATAGTCATAAGCCAATATGCTCCAACTTCCCATAGTTAACTTAAATGGATTTGAGACTCCCTCTTTTAGGATTAATTTAACTCTAAGAGTGTTCTGTTCTTGGGGTAGGAGAAAGATCAGAGGATCTTTCAGAAATGCACTTAAAACCAAGGTGTCTCCGCGAACGCCAGGTATCGTTGGTCCGGAACACCCCTCTATCGGTCTGCATATGATCACTGAAGAAAAGAGTTCTAACGGCGATATTAAATCATTGAATTGGTCTTTGAAAACTATCTTTATTAGGGGCAGGAAAATCGAATGCTGGGTATTGAAATCCTCATTTTTTAAAATTAAATGAAATTGTAATGTTTCACCTTCAGTTAGAATAAAAGGATTTTCCATATTCGGATTTTCAAAACCGACAGAAGCTTCTAAGGCCTGGCTATTGATGGGAGGCAAAACAGTTATATTTCCTGCTTTATCCTTACCGAAAGTATTGCTTACCTTAGCACCTCTCAACGAGCCATCTAAATACAAAGTTAAACCAAAATCCCCCCAGGGATAATTCACTGGATAAACTAACGGTCTGAAAAATAAAGTTGTTTCTCCTGGTTTAACTATCGCAACCTTTCCCAAATCCACATCAGTTTCCACATAACTGAAGGTCAAGCGGGTCGAGCTTGCTAACTGCAAATCCCAAACACTTGAATTTCTAAATTTGACTTTAAATACAGTATTATCTCCGGCCCGAATTGTATCCGGAGCAAAAGATTCAAAATCAAAAGCAAGATTTGACAGGGATTCCACATAAACCGAATCAGAAATTAAGATTGAATCATAAAATGTGGCCTCCCCCTCCTGACCCTTTAATATCAGATAGGCTGGATAAAAACCAACAGGCCTTGCGAGTGTCATTTTATCGGAGAATTGCAAAGGAACCGTATCCCCCTCAGCAGGAATAACCCGCTCGATTGTCAGAAAGGCAGAGACAAATTCGAATTTGTCATCAAACAGGGCAACGCGGCTGCTCTGGTCTAAAAATATATCCGTGCCACCTGCATTATAAAGACTAAGCTTGAAATCTACCGGCCGTTCTGCAAAAATTAAACTTGGATGCAAACTATTTTCCTGATAAACAATCTCTGCATTACTTTTTATCAAAACCGAATCCAAATTCAAACTACTGTCAGAAACCGTATAGCCGTCAAACTTGCCTGAAACTTTAGCGCCGATATGAAGCCAACCCGAAGAATAATTATTCGGAATCTTTACTTTTATTCGATAAATCCTACTTAAGTTAGCTGGAAGATTATCCGGTAAGCTCGGTGTTACAGTCTGATTCAGCAAGTCACCCAAACTCAGAATCAACTTTAAATTGGTAATTTCAGCCATAACATCCGCAGTGTTCAAAATCTCGACCAAAGCTTCCAAAGTGTCTCCTCGTTCTAAACTTGCGGCTTCCACATTCAGATTAGAAACATTCAGACTCCTAATCCAGATAGGTTGGCTTTGCCCAGTTTTCCCAGATTTACTGTGGGCTGTAAACACCACAAAACCTCCCTTGCCGGTATAAGTGGTTTGTTTGGCAGACGGATTCGCGACACCTAAGTCAAAGTCAGAAGTTTTATTAAAAATATTATTTTGCATCGAACCTGAAACATCTGGTATAATGGTAACTGTATCCGTCTCCGCATCAAAAGAAACGATGGCATTGCCATACAAATCTTCTGCCCTTAAAACTGAAGGTGAACTAAAAGGGACTCCACTGGTTTGGGGAGACAGAATAGATAAATCAAAATGGTGTAAATCAGCTGGTTGAGTGAAAATTACATTAGAGCTTCTTTCGACTGTGTCAACTTTTCCTAAGAAGATTGTAGCTCCAGAAGTAGTCAAAACCTGAAAGGCAGATCCCTCACCCTCGGAGACTGTGATGGGATTTAATATAGGTGGAAAACCATCCGGTGAAACCCCGTCTCCGTCTTTTATTAAAACTTGTACTACACCCGAAGTTTTATTGCCGAAGCGGTCCACCGCATTCTTGACCGTCAAAGGAAACGGTTTTCCCACTTCCTGGACAAAGTAAGCTTCTAATTTAAAATCAGCGATTTCAGCCGCTTTTGTCCCGAAAGTTAAGAGTAAAAATGTTGATGCTAGCGGTAGAAAAATGTTTTTGCGAATGTTCTTTGGCATTGAGCAACCAAATTTAAGAAAACTCCTACCCCCCTGCCTTTGCCAAGCTGCGCTTGAATTTGTGGGGATATTTTAATACAAAGAACTGAATATGTCAATTAAAAAATTGGAAATTTGGATAAATATAGAACTCCGCCTACTGGCTCATCCTTGTTTTTTCAAATCTTTTTCACCTTTCAAATGCACCACTGCCTGAGGTAAAGCGATTTCTATTTTCTCTTGTTTAAATTTCTTTTCAATATTACACCTTAAATCCTCTTGAGTTTTAAACTCATCATTATAGCTGGCCACATTATAAACTAAGGAAAATCTCATACCCTTATCTGTTATGGCCGTCAAAAAAGCATTGGGTGGCGGTTGTTCCACAATCAAGGGCTGACCCTTAGCTAACTCTAACAAAACATTTTTAATCTTGTTGACATCAGAATCCAAGGCCACTTCTATTTCTATTTTAGTACCAATTTTTGGGTCAGGATAGGAAAAGTTAGTTACCTTGGATTTCCCCAATTCGGCATTGGGAACTATAATCAAGCTATTATCTAAAGTTAAAAATTTGGTGCTTCTCAGACCTATTTCATAAACATCTCCGATTTCACCGCTTGCTAATTTAACTCTGTCCCCTATTCTAAAAGGTTTATCAATCATTAAAACAAAGCCGGAAATCATATTAGATAAAGTATCTTGGGCTGCTAAGGCAAATGCCAAGGAAGAGATTCCTAATACAGCCAGTAATCCTTTTACGTCGATATTAAAATGGTCCAAGACCGCCACCAATGTAATTATCAAAACTATTATTATTATGACTCGCCTGGCCAAAATCAGAAATTCTTCGCCGGCCCTGGAACCGGTTCTTTGTTGAACTTTTTCCGAATACAACTCCAGAAGCGGATGAATAATTTTTAATAAAAAAAATGTGGCTATGGTCACCTGGGCTAAGTAAATCAGCTGGTGCAAAATTTTAAAAACCCGCTGGTCGATTCCGGTATAATTCTCCTCCCAGCGATTGAACAGATACGCCACACCCAAAACAAAAACTAAATAATATATGGGCTTGCGCAAGGAGCTGATTAACTTTTGATATAAATTGGATTCTCCCGCAAACCAGACTTTTTCTAAAAATTCCAGAATCCAGTTTATCAATTTGGCTATAACTAAAGCAATAATTAAGATTAGTGCGGAAACAGTGGTTTCTTCTACCCAAACCGGAAGTAACCAAAATTTGAACATATTACCTCCTAGATTTCATTTGAATTCTAAAACTATTCCGGCCGTCTCCCAGCGAGAACGAACGCTGATGGTATCCAGATGAATGCTGAACGGCTCGGCTGGTTCAAAAGGAAAAAGTTTCCCGAAACTAAATTTCCCATTATTATCCAAATCCACAAATCCATCTAATAAATATTTGCCGGGAATTACGGTGTCAAAAATAAATTTGCCGGATTTATCCAAAATTTTCTGATAATTCTGTTTTTTATCCAACAAGCTCAGATTAACGATAATATTCTCCAGATACTGCTCTTTACTTTTAATTTCCAAGGAAACCGAACCAAAAGTATCCGGATTGACTGTAGTAAATTTAACATTCCACAGAGTATCCGGCAATAAATTTCCACTTAGGTCAGAAACATTTTGAGTGGCTAACTTAACTGAATAAGTCATTTTTCCTGATAAATTTTGCTCCGCTGTAAATTTGAAGTGGGTCCCATTTTCCCAACTATTATTTCCCTTAACCATATTTCCGGAGGAATCTTTCAGAGAAAAATTATTTTCGACCGATTTCTGATTCATCGGTTCTGTGAAAAATATTTCTATTTCCGTCTCTAATGGTAAATTAATCTGATTTTTAAGGGGAGTAGAAACCAAGATTTTGGGCTCTGTAGTATCCGGATGTACCGAACCTTTAAATTGACAACTGTTAAAATTCTGGGTTAAGATGTTCTTTTCTTCGTCCAGTAAATTTGTTATGGAAACTTTATACTCAGCATCTCGCAGTTTGTCTTCCGCTAAAAGATATAAGTCTTTATTATCTCCATACCAAAAGTATATTTGACTTATTTTTATTCTGTTGTCATCTGTGGGGGAAGTTACCGTGAAGTTATTTGCATTATAAGCTGTTTTTTTATCCAAATTATTATTGAAGGAAAGCTTAATTTTCTGGTTATCTAACATTTGACACTCTTTTAATTGAAATTGAGCAGTATCTCTCAAAGTCAAATTAAAATTCAAATTCTCAACCCGCCAACTTGCTTCATCAACTTTAGTGTCTGAAAACGTAAGACCCAATGGCTCTTTGGCAGGATCCCAGTTCAAATCTAAATTAGCATCCTTGACTGCCACAAGACGATAATTCCCTTTACTTAGATATTGCAGAGAGTAATTCCCATTTTTTTCGGTCTGAACTACATAAGCCGGTTTTTCTTTTCCGGGTGTAATATCTTTGGTATTAGTCAACAAATAAGCCCAGATGGAAACGCTCGGCTCCGGTTTTCCGTTATAAAAAGCTTTACCCGAGATGAAGCCCTGGTCCAAAAAATCTCCAGTTGAAAAAGCGAAACTAAACGAACTTTTCAGCTGATTGTTGTGTGAGTCGGAAGCTTTGGTTCCAACCGTCACTACATAGGTTCGATTCGGCTTCAGGATAGTTTTTGGTTTTAAAATTAAACTGTTTTTCTCCCATTTATATTCTAAGCTTTCGGCCGGAAAAAGCAGCACTGCTTCCTGAGCAAGTTTTTTTTGCATCTTTTCGCTAAAGGTGATTTTTAGCTTTGAAGTTGGTTCAACCTTTGCTGAACCGCTAAGGGGAAAAGTCTCTATGACTTCCGGAGGAGCTGTATCGGCTGGTCCCCCGGGTGGAAAACCTTTCTTGGCACAGCCAAGAAGTATTAACGCAAAAATGAAGATTAACACAGATGGAGTAGTAAGATTTTTTAAGAAAAGTTTAACGGATTTAATCAAAAGGAATTTTTCAGTTTATTTTTAATTTTTTCATTTTGGGGATCCAGCTCCAGAGCTTTTTTCCACAATTCCTGGGCCTGTTTGGTTTTCCCCTGGGTTTTATAAATTTCCCCCAAGTGGTTAAACAGTTCCGGATCTTCTTTTAAAATTTCCAGGGCTTTCTTGATTTCCTCTTCTGCCTCTTTGATTTTTCCCATCTTGAACAAGACCCAGCCATAACTGTCCAGATAAGCCCCGTTGCCGGGGTCTTTTTCCACCGCTTTCTTTATCAACTGATAGGCCTCATCCAATCTATGATTATTGTCAGCTAGAATATACCCCAAGTTGTTTAAAGCCTCGACATTGCTGGAGTCCAATTTTAAAACTTCCTCCAATGTAGTAACTGCCTGCTGAAATTTTCCAGCCCGGTCGTAAGTGGAACTCAGAGCCATCAGAATCCTAGTATCCTGTGGTTTGTGACTAAGAGCTTTGTTTAAAATTTCTACTGCTTTGTCGCTTTGATTGGCCCGGGAATATGTTATTCCCATAAAGAAATACACTTCCGTGGTGTCGTAAACCTTTTCCAGAGCTTTTTGGTAAGTTTCGGTAGCTTTGGCGAGGCTATCCTGTTCGGCATAACATCGGGCCAAGCTGACCCAGGCATCCAAGAGGGTATCCGAATAGGTTATGGTTTGGATGAAACGGGTTTTGGCTTTCTGGTATTTTTTGTTCTGCAAGGCAATTTTACCTAAGAATAGGGGAATCATGGGGTCTTCGGGTGCCAATTTTTGTAATTCGGTAAAGGTAGATTCGGCTTTGGCAGATTCCTTTTGCAGATAATAAAGTGTCCCCAGAGATTTTTTGAGGTTAATCTCTTTGGGGAACATTTGCACTGCCTCTTCCGCCGCTTTAATGGCTTGCGGATAGCGACTCATCATATAATTTAGGGATATTATTTTTTCCCGCAGGCGTAAATTTTCTGCATCCAGGGAAATTAATTTTTGGTAAATCTCCAGGGCTCTCTCGGGCTCTTTTAGAATTTCGTAGACCGTGGCTAAGCCGACCTGGGCTTGGAAATTGGAGGAGTCCAGTTCAACCGCTTTTTTAAAAAAGCTCAGGGCTTCCGGGTGGTTTCCCATTTGTAAAAATGATTCTCCGATGGAGTAATGGAAAAAACTATTCAGGGGTGCTAGTTCCGAAACCTTCTTGAAGTACTCCTCTGCCTTATCCTTTTGGTTGTTGAGCTGATAAATCAGAGCCATTCTCCACCAAATCTCAACTTCCGTGGAGTCAAAATCCAAGACCGCCTGATAGGCCTGCAGGGCCAAGTCGGGCATTTTCAGGGTTTCATAACAAAGACCAATCAATCTGTAAGCTTTCTTATCTTTGTTTACAATATACAAACCCTGCTCTAAGGCCTCGTTGATTTTGGCCAGACGCAAATAAAGTTCCGCCAAACTCAAACGGGCGGCGTCAAAATTAGCATCCAGCTCCAAAGCTTTCTGATAGCTGGAAATGGCCAGACCCAGGTTCCCGGAAAGTTCCAGTAAATCCGCTTCCACCGCATAAAGATAGGCCTGATACTGGTTGACTAGGAGATGCCCCTTATCCTGGGCAGAAACTTTTGTGCCAATAGAAGACAGCAAGCTGATTAAAATACTCGCGGCTAATAATCTATAGATTCTCATAGAATGCTTAAACTAAATTAACTTTTTTGATATCAAAAAACAAGCTGACATCATCTATCTAAAACTACGTTACAAAACTGACTTTCGCAGGTCTGATTCTTGACCCGGTTAATTCTTATTGATATAAATTCAAAAAATTTCTTGACACCTGCTTTTTTAATGTTTAGTTTTACCTCACTTTAAATTTCACTTAACTTAATGGTTACACCGTAAAGGAGAACCTATGGCAGATACCAAACACCAAGCCACAGCCTCAGTCCGGCACGAGCCCTATATTAAATCCCATGAAAGCGTGGCTGAATTCACTCTCCGAGCCGTTATTCTGGGCTCTGTTTTAGCTATCGTCTTCGGAGTGGCTAATGCTTATCTGGGACTGAAGGTTGGTATGACAGTTTCTGCCTCGATTCCGGCAGCGGTTATCTCCATGGCAATTTTGCGGGGAATTTTGAAAAACGGGACAATTTTAGAAAATAACATTTCCCAGACCATCGGGTCCTCCGGTGAATCTTTGGCCGCCGGTGTAATTTTTACCATACCGGCCTTTTTAATTTTGCAGATCTATATTCCTTCCTGGAAGATAATTGTAATTTCACTTCTGGGTGGTTTTTTGGGAATTCTGTTTATGATTCCTCTGAGGAAATACTTGATTATCAAAGAGCATGGCAAACTGCCGTTTCCGGAAGGAACCGCCTGTGCTGAAATTTTGGTGGCAGGGGATGAGGGCGGTTCCAAGGCCAAAACAGTTTTTGCCGGAGTCGGTATTGCGGCTTTTTACAAATTTTTGATGAGCGGACTTAAACTGTGGAAAGAAAATCCGGTTTATAATCCAAGTTTTCTGAAAGGTGGAACTCTAAGTCTGGATGCTACACCAGCGCTGATGGGGGTGGGGTATATAATCGGACCAAAAATCTCTTCATATATGTTTGCCGGAGCGGTTTTGGGATATTTAGGAATTGCACCTTTGATTGCTTTTATCGGACAGTTTGTAAATACCCCAATTCCACCGGCTACGGTTCCTATTTCAGAATTATCCCCGGGCGGAATCAGAGATTATTACATTCGTTATATAGGTGCCGGAGCGGTCGCCATAGGAGGTTTTATCAGCTTGATAAAAGCCATGCCGGTGATTGTAAGTTCATTTAAGTTGGGTTTCTTGGAAATTTTACAGGGATTTAAGCACCAAGAAGTTGCCAAAATCAGGACTGAAAGAGAGATTCCCTTGACAGTTGTCATAATCGGCTCGCTGGTTACGGCCCTGGCAATTTGGGCTTTGCCCGGGACTAATTTGGGAATAATCGGTTCTCTGGCGATTATAGTTTTCGGATTTTTCTTTGTGACGGTGGCCGCCAGAATTGTGGGTATCGTGGGAAGTTCCTCTTCTCCGGTTTCGGCCATGACTATCGCTACCATTTTGGCTACTTCTTTTATTTTTGTTTCTCTGGGGATAACCGGCACAGCCGGAATCTTAGCGGTTTTGACGGTGGGGTCGATTATTTGTATCGCCGTCTGCATGTCCGGTGACGCTTCCCAAGATTTGAAAACCGGATATCTGGTCGGTTCAACTCCCTTGTATCAACAAATTTCTGAATTTATAGGTGTCTTAGTTCCGGCTTTTTTCATGAGCGCCGTGATTATGTTGTTGCACAAGACCTACGGCCTTGGCCCGGGTGGAGCTTTGGAAGCCCCCCAGGCCAGCATCATCGCTTTGGTTACCAAAGGTGTGATGACAGATGTTTTGCCCTGGGTCCTTGTGGGTACTGGAGTTTTAATTGGGTTGACCATCGAACTTTTGGGAATTGCCTCATTGCCGGTGGCTATCGGGATGTATCTGCCGGTGGCTCTTTCTACCCCGATTATGGTGGGTGGTTTGATTTATTATTTTATCCATAAAACTTCACCGGTAAATATTTTCAAGCAGAGAGAAGAAAAAGGGATTTTATACAGTTCTGGCCTAGTGGCTGGAGATGCTTTAGTTGGGGTTTTAATAGCTTTTATCATTGCAACTCCAGAGCTTTTAAATTGGATTGCCAAACTGCATCCAGGAGATTTTTTACTTCGAGTTTTAACCTTTATTCTCAGCCCGATTATAGCATTTGTAAAGTGGTCGACGATGCAGGAGGAAGGCTTCTGGCATTCCGGAGTCTGGCAGGATATTATCCCTCTGATTGCTTTTGCTGTCATCGGCTGGTGTCTGTGGAGATTCTCTAGAAAATAATTTTTTTGAGTCAGACTTTTGTGAGGAGGAGAAAATGGATTTATTGAAAAAAGCTGCTCGTAACGCTGTTAAACATTGTTTAGCGATCAAACCCAAAGAAAAGGTTTTAATTATCACCGATGAGCCCTTAAGAAAAATCGGTTACTATTTCTTCGAAGCTGCCAAAGAAGCCGGTGCTGAAGTTGTTTTAACTGAGATTGTTTCTCGCACCCGAAATGGTGAAGAACCCCCTTCTCCGGTGGCGGAGCTGATGAAATTATTTGAGGTTTTAATAATTCCCACCAGCAAATCTTTATCTCATACCAAAGCCCGCCGAGAAGCCTGTCAGCAAGGGGCACGTTGCGCTACTTTGCCGGGAATTTTAGCAGACACAATGAAAAGAACTTTGAATGCTGATTATTCCAAAATTGCAGAAAGAAGTAATAGAGTAGGTAATGCTTTGCAAGGAGGAAGAGTTATCCATCTAAAAAGTAAAGCCGGGACAGATATAACATTTTCAATGGAAGGGAGAAACCCTCATCCCGATACCGGCATAGTTCACAGCCCTGGACATTTTTCTAATCTTCCGGCCGGTGAAGCCTATTTAGCTCCCGTGGAAGGAACCGCTCAAGGTGTTATGGTAATTGACGGAGCCATGGCGGGAGTAGGAAAAGTTAAGCGACCTATCAAAATGAGAGTCAAAGATGGGTTTGTGGTGGAAATTTCCGGTGGTCCAGAAGCCAATAAACTACGAAAATTATTAGAGCCGGTGGGACAGCTGGCTTACAATGTGGCTGAATTGGGAATCGGCACCAATGACAAAGCCAAAATTATCGGCTCGGTTTTGGAAGATGAGAAGGTATTGGGAACCGTTCATATGGCCATAGGTGACAATATGTCTATGGGAGGAAAAGTTTCGGTTCCCTCTCATCTGGACGGAATTATGATGAAACCTACTCTGGAGGTGGATGGCAGGGTTATCATGAGAGACGGGGCTTTGAAATTGTAGTTTTTCATTAAAATAATTGACAATTATAGAGAATTGTGTTATACTCTATTTGACTATAGAGGGAGTAGTTTCTAATAAAGAATGTTCGATTCTAATGTAAGTTTTACCCAACTTTAAAATTTTAAAAAGACTCCGAAAACAGAAATTTCAGTCTAAAAAGGACTAAATGAAGAAATTATATCCTGTCATTTTCATCCTATTATTAGCCTGTTTAACTTGGGCTCAAGACCCAGGCAACCCTGATAGTATGTGGGTGGAAATTGATAACCCTACTGTCCCAGCCGAGGGCGGAGATGTTATTCTTAGGATTAAATTTTATACCGACAATTCTGGGGTTGGCAACGATATAACCGGCTTTGGAATCCCTATATATATTACCAATAGTAACCTCTCTGCTAGCCCAATATTAGATAACACAGTTGCTACCACTTTTTCCAACACCGCGGTCAGTGGTTTCACTTTTCTGACTGCTTCTGTGACTACTAACGATGGTGACTCCTCTATTTTCCCTTTACAATATCTTTTAGGCGCGATTGCTTTGGGAGCTGGTGTAACTTCTGGTAACTACACCTTCGCTAATGTTAAAATCCATATTTCCGATACTACCACTCTGTGTATAGATTCCCTGACCTATCAAGCACAATCTTTAAATTTCGTTACCTCCTCTACCGCCGAATACATTCCCAATTGGAATCAACTCTGTTCCCCCATAGGACTTCAGCAAAACCCTAATGAGCTAGATATCACTGCTTATTCACCAGTCAATTTAGTAGTGATTGATCCTAAGCAAGATAGCATAGGAATTGATTTTAACACTATTTTAGAGGGTTCCACTTATGACACCACTCAGGATGTTAATAGCGATGGGGAAAAAGATGATGTAGTCAAAATCCCTAAACCTTATGTGGGAGATTATCAGATTAAGGTAATTCCCCAAGACACCGGACATTTCAGTTTAGGTATCAGAATAGATGGGAATGACCAAGTACTTTTGGCTAGTAATGTGGTGATTGCTGATACGGATACTACTTTTGGTTATCAGGCAGAGGTTCTACCATCAGTCCGAGGGGATGTGAATAAAGATAACAAGAAAAATCTAACAGATATTATCTATTTGGTAAATTATGTTTTTAAAGGAGGTCCGGCACCGGATCCGGTAGACTTGGGTAATGTCAACTGCTCCAGTGGCGCCCCTAATCTAACGGATATCATCTATATGGTCAATTATGTCTTCAAAGGTGCTAAAGCGCCCTGTAGTTAAAACCTGTTATTTACAATTGCAATTAGATTTCTAAACCCCGGCTCAAAGTTGGGGTTTTTTAATTGAGAATATATTATATTGTTTAGCAAGGAGGAGTAATTTCCATGAGCCGAGATTCAAATAGTGAAAATGTCTTAAAATTATTTACTGAATCGGAAAAAGATTTAAACGGCAGAATTATAGAAGTGCGGCAATTGGGAGTTTTATTTCCCAATATGGCATCACATATGATGATTCTGTTTGGAGGAGAAATTCTAAAAATTGTAGATGAAGTTTCAGGTGCCTTAGCCAGTTTATTTGCCAGCCAGCAATCGGTTCATATTGGAGAAGAGGTCTTCTTCCGCAAAGCCATTATGATAGGAGAAACTACCCGCATAATATTTCGGGTAGTGCATACCACACCCAAAATTATAGTTGTCCATACTCAAATTTTCGGAGGGGAGTTTGACATCGAAAATTTTAATTTAAGATACGAAGCTGTCTCTTTGTGCGGAGTTTTAGGACCGGACGGAAAGCTGGCACCTGTTCCCCAGCTTTCACTGCCAGCGGGAAAAAGAAACACCCGCATAGCCGAGATTGCCCAAGCCGTGGTTAATTTTCAAAAAGAGACTATCAAAAAATTGGATGCCTGGAGAGAAGACCAGTAGTCGGTCTCACTAATATTTTCTTCTTCTTTCAACCACATAATTACTTCCCGGTAAAGATTTAGTGTACTTCTTCAGATCCGCCAGCATATGTGAAATCTCTCCTAAATGAGAGAAAGAACTTCCTGAGTTTTTCATCACCGCTATAGAGATGGTCATCAGCGGAAATTTTTGCTGCACTCCGTCCCGGTTCTGGGTCTGAATATATCCACGCATTAGGTCTTTTTCCTCATAGCGGGAGGGGACCATCTGGTCAAAAACCTTGATGATATTTTTACAGACCGTATCAATTTTATCAATGGGAATCAAAAAAATGAAATCGTCACCACCGATATGTCCCACAAAACTTTTGGGAGCTAAATCAGTCACCACATCTCGGATCATGTCGGCGGTGAGAGTAATCAATTTGTCACCGTAGAAGTAACCGTAATAATCGTTGTAGGCTTTAAAATCATCTAAATCCGCATAACCCAAGGCAAACTTTTCTTTTTTGGATATGCGGCGGTTGATTTCTATCTCAATCAAATGGGTGCCGGGTAATTTGGTAGAAGGATTTACCCCAATATGTTTTTGGCTTCTGGAAATTAAGTTTTTTAACTTGTAAGAGACTAAACCGGATTCTTCGGAACTGAATAAAAATTCATCCAGACTGGCTTTATAGCTTTCCTGTAAAAGTTTGACAGAGGGACGGGGATGAAAAAAAACCACCGGCGTCAAGGATAAAAGTAAATTTTTTCTGATTTTCTTTAAGGAATTTATCTCTTCTTTTAGATTGCTTCCGGAAGCAAAAACTATCAGGTCCAAATCCAACTTTTGGGGGTTTTCAAAGATTGCTGAAAGTGTCAGAAAATGATGAAATTCAATTTTCTCCGGAGCAAACCATTTAACCAGTTTTTCCTGCAGATTGACTTTATTTTGATACAGACCGCATTTTAACATAATTTAGCAATGATAGGTTTCCTTTTTAATATTAAAGTCGAATGATTAGCGGGAATCCTTAACTGGCTTTAGGTGGATAGTTTTCTAAGCTCAAAACTTTATTGGGCTTGCTCTCTGGGATGGGCCTCTTTATGTACCTGTTTTAAGTAACTGGTATCCAGGTGAGTGTAAATTTCAGTGGTAGAAATATCCGCATGTCCTAACATCTCCTGCACTGTTTTCAAATCTGCCCCTCCTTCTAATAGATGAGTGGCAAAACAGTGCCTCAATGTGTGTGGATAAACTTTCTTTTTTATTCCAGCTTTGTTCACGTAGAAGTGCAAAATCTTCCACACTCCCATGCGGGAAAGTTTCCGGCCCCTATGGTTCAGGAATAAAATGTTTTGAGAAAACTGCTTCGCCAAATGGGGTCTGGCTTTTATTAAATATCTTTTCAGCCAGTGGATAGCTTCCGAGCCGATGGGAACCACTCTTTCTTTTGAACCTTTACCAAATACTCTGATAAATCCATCTTTGAGAAATAAATCGTTGACCGAAAGCCCGATGGCTTCTGAAATTCTTAGTCCGCAAGCATACATCATTTCTAAGATAGCTTTATCTCTTAATCCCAAAAAAGTGGAAACGTCCGCCTGCTCTAAAATTTTGCTTACTTCCAAATAAGTTAAAACTATGGGCAGTTTTCTTCCGATTTTCGGCGACTCTAAGACCAGGGTCGGGTCCACCGAGGAGAATTCTTCTTTGGCCAAGAATTTATGAAATCCCCGGATAGCGGAAAGATTCCGGGAAATCGAATTGGCTTTAAGATTCTTTTCTTTCAGTTGCCAGAGAAGCTGGCTAATATGTTCCGGTTTTACTTGTTCTAACGAATCAACCTTGCGGGTTTGCAGAAACTTCAAGTAACGGTTTAAGTCAGTCTCATAACTGGATAAACTGTTGTTTGATAGACCTCTTTCAATTGACAGATGGCTAAGATACTTGGACAGATAATCCTGCATTGGCTTATAAAACTTTTATAACCATCATCGTCAGATCATCACTTCTCTTGCCACCGCTGAATTCATTTATTCGGTCGATGATTTTGGTTTGCAGGTCCCGGGCCGGCAAAGAACGATGGTTGCGGATTATCTCCTCTAATCTTTTGACTCCGAACTCTTCCCTTTTTTCATTCATGGCTTCCGTGGTACCGTCAGTGTAAAAAACTATAACCTCTCCCTTGTTTAACGGTATACTTCTCTCTTCATAGGTGGAATTAGGAAACATCCCCAAGGCAATTCCTCCCTCGGTCAGGTATTCTATGGTGCCGTTGGGTCTGTAAAGTATGGGCGGATTATGACCTCCATTGGAGAAAGTAAGAATCTTACTTTTGGTATCCAAGACACCGTAAACCGCGGTGACATAATTTTCTCTTTCCAAGCTCTCGAATAAGAGATAATTGACTTTGTTGAAAATGGTCCGGATGGTATAATTATTCCTGATTTCGGCTTTTAAGCTGGCCCGGAAAGCCGCCATAATCAAGCTGGCCGGAATCCCTTTCCCGGAGGAGTCGGCAATCGCAACACCCAGCTGGTTCTCTACGATGGGGATAAAATCATAGTAATCTCCGCCCACCCTTTCGGAAGATATGTTGATTCCGGAAATGTCGAAACCGGCAATGCTGGGGTCTTCCTTGGGTAAAAAAGTTTTTTGAATCTCCCGGGCAATTTTTAAATCTTCTTCTAATTTTCTTTTCTCCAGAGTTTCTTTGTGTAGACGAGCCCTTTCGATGGCTACTGCAGCCTGGCTGGCAAAAGCGGTCAAAAGCTCCAAATCTTCCTGGGCGTAAGCATTCAGCTGGTTGCTTTCCAGATTAAAAACCCCCAGCACTTTTCCGTCGGTTTTTATGGGAACGACCATTTCAGACCTAGTAGCCAGCCGGGCATTGATGTATCTCTCATCTTTTCTGACGTCCGGAACGATGACCGGCTCGCCGGTTTTGGCCACCCAGCCAATTAATCCCTGCCCTATTTTTAAATTCAGGTCCGCTTCCAAAGTGGGGTCATATCCTTCGATTTCAAATTGCTCCACTTCTTGAGTCTTTTTAGCCACCAAAAAAATTCCCACCGCATCGCAGGTGACTACCAGCTTAACCGACTGAATGATTCTCTTTAAGACTTCCTCTAACTCCAAAGTGGAGGATAGACTCTTCCCCACTTCCAATAGAACTTCTTTTCGTAAACTTTCTTTTTTGGCCCGCTCGTATAAAATTGAATTATCCAGAGCCACTGCTATCTGATTGGCTAACAGGGTCAAATTATCCAGATCTTTTTCCGTGAAAATTTGAGCATCTTTCTTGTTGACCGCTTCCAAAACTCCCAAAAGTTTTCCCCTTCTAATGAGAGGGACTGAAAGCAGATTATTTATTTTTACTCCTATTAGCTGCTGCAAGTTTTCGGAAAAATGTACATCCTGTTCCGGTTGGTTCAGGAGCATGGGCTTCTGATTTTCCACTACCCAGCTTAAAATCCCTTCCTGTAAGCTCCAGGACAGACTCTTTCTGTCCTTTTCACAGGAAACCAGATGCAGTTGGTCGGTTTTGCGGTCTTTGAGCAAAACCAAGCTTAATTCGGAATTGACCGCTTTGCAGGTTAAATCTAAGATGATGTCGATTAGCTCGTCGATATTCAGGGTGGAATTTAATACTTGAAAGGACTCCACCAGCCAGTCTGTGGTGGTGGTGTCGATTTTCTTTCTGATTCTGGATTCTTTGATTCTGGGTTCTTTAACTTTGGTCATTTGTTTCCCCTCATTTAAAACATATGAAATGATACTGACAAGTCAACTACATTTTACGCAATAAATTGACTGGTCTTTGTGGAAAATTTTCTTTTGTTCTAAGCAGTATAAGAGCCAATTAGTTAAGAAAAACCCTTGACGGTTATCAATCAATTGTTATCTTTATATTAAGTAACTAAATAGTTCCTACCCTACCCTGTTAAAAATTTAGTTTTGGGAGAGAAGGACGGATGCAAAGCAGGCTTACATTTGTATTTTCTGCAGCAATCACATTTTTTCTTTTTATCTGTTTAATTTTTCCTCAATATCTCTCAGCCAGCCAAATCTGCCTTTCTCCGGATAGTATACCCGAATTATCCGGCTCAAAGGTAAGTTTTCAGGTAACCGCTTATGACTCCGATACCATCGGCTGTTATTTAATCAGTGATTGCAGTTTTGATATCTTAGAAAATCCAGCCAGTGAAACTTCAGCCACTTTTACCGGTCCCTGTTCCGGGACTTTCACAAACATTATATTCGATTGGCAAACATCTCCGACCGACTCCGGAACCTTCCATATAGTTTTTACTTTCAGAGACACCTGTGGGGGAGTTGAAAGCTGCACCACTGTGGTAAATTTATTTCCCGATTGCATCATAGCCAGAATTGGAGAAGCAATAGGTTGTCCAGGTTCCAAAGTGGCACTCCCAATCGAAATTCAGTCACCCTTGATAGACGTTGGGGGGTTTTCTCTATGTATAGAATATGATCCAATTTTAATGTCTTTCTGGGCGTTAGAAAGAGGAGAATTTTTTGATGTCCCCGGTCCTCTGGAGGGAAGCTATCAGTGGAACTATTTAGTCTGGAGAAACCAGCCCTCCACGATCATTCACAAGTTTGACCTCTGTATTGTAGGCATCGGACGACTCTATTACTATGGCGGAACTTGTCTGCCTCTAGGCGGTCGAGCCACGCTTTATTTGCACTTCAGATTATCTAACAATGAACTATTCAACTGTTTTTATACATCAATTCGCTGGAAAAGATTAGACACCGACTGCATGCTCAATTCCTTCACGGATTGCTCAGGTAGTATTGTTTATGTTTTTGATGATACTTTATTTTATAATCCCAGAATCTGTGACGTGACCAAGTTATTTCCTAAGGAAGAGATTTCCAATTGTGCCAAAGGTATAGATGGGGGAGTTACGTTTATGTGCGATTGCAACTGGTTTGGTATAGGAGATATAAATATAAATGGGTTTGCCAATGAAATCGGCGATGCAGTTCTTTTTGCCAATTATTTCATATCCGGAATTGAAGTATTCGATCCGGATCCTGAAATCAGGGAACGGCAGATTATTGCTACCGACGTTGACCATGATGGAACTCCCTTAACCCTAGATGATTTTGTTTATCTGTTAAGAATCTTATCTGGAGATACTTCGCCATTACTTGCTGATCAATCAACTAAGCTGACTCCTTTTCTTAATACTATAGAATTAGTTTTTGATGGTCGAACAGTCGAGGTTGCAACACCGATTGACTTAGGTGCGATGTGGCTGGTGTTTCATGGTAAAGCCTCCTCTGTAAATATGCTCTTATCAGGTCTGGAAGTGAAATGGGCTGTACATGATGGTCAAACCAAAGTCTTAATGTATAGTTTTAACAAAGGTGGTAAAATTCCGGCTGGGACCTCAAAGTTACTCAAAATTTCAGGAGATGTGGAATTAGAAAAAGTGGAGGCGGCTGAATATATGGGTACTCCTGTAAATGTGGAGAGTAGAAATTTTATAACCATACCCAGAACTTTCAACTTATCACAAAATTATCCCAATCCCTTTAATAATTCTACTATCATCAAATTTGCTTTGCCAACAGATGGTCAAGTGTCTTTAAAAATTTACAACGTGACCGGGCAATTAGTGAAAGAATTCAATGAAATTAAGTCAGCAGGGTTTCACAGCTTCTCTTGGGACGGAACAAATATCAGAGGAGAAAAAGTCTCCAGTGGAGTTTATCTTTACAATCTGGAAGCGGAAAATTTTAGGGAAGTGAAGAAAATGACTCTATTAAAGTAAGTCAGTGGAAATCATCCCCCCAAATAGGCCTCTTTCACCTTCTGATTATTCAGCAAATTTTTAGCTTGGTCTTCCAACACAATCTTCCCGGTCTCCATCACATAACCTCGATGCGCCAAATTCAAAGCCATATAAGCATTCTGCTCCACCAGCAAAATAGTAGTCCCCTCCCGATTAATCTCCTCCAGGGCCTTAAAAATAGATTTCACCAACATTGGCGCCAAACCCAAAGATGGCTCATCCAAGAGCAAAACTTGAGGGTTGGACATCAAAGCTCTCCCAATGGATAACATCTGTTGCTCTCCCCCGGAAAGAGTACCGGCATTCTGTTTCACTCGTTCTTTTAAGCGGGGAAACAAAGTAAAAATCTTTTCTAAATCCTGTTTAACCTTATGCCTGTCCCTTCTTATATATGCCCCCAACTCCAAATTTTCCAGGACCGACAGATTGGCAAAAATTCTTCTCCCCTCCGGCACCTGCGAAATCCCCAGTTCCACTATTCTGTGCGGCGGAGTTCTATCTATGGTTTGACCCTTGAAGAAAAGGTTTCCTTTTTTGGGACGGTTCAATCCCGAAATCGTGTTTAGTGTGGTGGACTTTCCGGCTCCGTTAGCACCAATCATAGTCACAATTTCTCCTTGCTTAATGGAAAGAGAAATCCCTTTAAGGGCTTGAATAGCCCCGTAGTAAACATCCACGTCCTTCAATTCCAAAATTACGTTATTTTCAATCGGCATATTTTTTCTTCAATTCTGAGGGTGGAGATAAACTCCACCCCTACGCGATTTGTTTTTAATGAATTTCTTCTCCCAAATATGCTTCTATAACTTTGGGATCTTTTTTAATTTTTTCCGGTGGCCCTTCGGCAATGGTTACGCCGTAATCCAAAACCAGAATTCTCTCACAGATTCCCATAACAACTTGCATATCATGTTCGATTAAAAGAATGGTCAAATCAAATTTTTTCTGAATATCTTTAATCAAGAGCATTAGCTTAGCTGTTTCCTGCGGATTCATACCAGCCGCCGGCTCATCCAAAAGCAAAAGCTTGGGCTCGGTTGCCAGAGCCCGGGCAATCTCTAATCTCCTCTGCTGACCATATGGCAGATTCTTGGAGATTTCGTTTTTCAAAGTATCCAGACCGAATATAGCCAAAAGTCCAGTGGCTTTTTTTACCAAGCTTTGTTCTTCCTGCCAGAATTTTTTAGACCTCCAGACCGAAGCTAAAAGTCCGGCATGAGTATGCTGGTGAAACGCCACTAAAACATTGTCTATCACCGGCAACTCACCGAACAATCTAATATTCTGAAAAGTTCGGGAGATTCCTACTGCTGAAATTTTGTAGGGCTTTAAACTATTGGTCCGCTTTTCAGCGAATCTTATTTCCCCTTCAGTGGGAGGATATACACCGGTAATCATGTTGAAAACCGTGGTCTTGCCGGCTCCGTTGGGACCGATTAAACCCACCAGCTCCCCTTTTTGCAGGGTCAGATTAAATTTATCCACCGCTTTCAACCCCCCGAAATTTATGCAGACATTCTTAAGCTCTAAAAGTGCCATGTGATTATGCTGAAAAAAACTAAGCTCCTTCCGCCTGTGCTTTCTTTCGTGAAAATATTTTTTTGAGCCAATCCCAGTTGAATTCTCTCACTCCAAAAATTCCTTGAGGCCTGGTTATCATCAGAATTACCAGAAGTATGGAATAAAATACCATCCGGTAATCCTTAACCGGACGCAATACTTCCGGTAGCAAAGTCAGAATTACCGCAGCCAGAATGGAACCGGTGATGGACCCCATTCCACCCAAGACCACCATCATCACCACCTCAAATGATTTTATAAAAGTGAAGCTGTTGGTATGCAGATACTGCAGATAATGACCTAAAAGTCCTCCGGCAATGCCGGCGAAAAAGGCGCCAATGACAAATGCTGTAACTTTATACCAGGTGGTATTTATCCCCATCGCTTCAGCCGCCACTTCATCTTCTCGGACAGAGAGAAATGCTCGTCCGTGGGTGGAATACACCAGATTTCTGACCACCACGATGGTCAAAACCGTAAATCCCAGAACCCAGAATAAAGAAGTATACTTGGGAACATCAGAAAATCCCCTGGCTCCGCCGATGGCATCTATATTCAAAATAAAGACCCGGATGATTTCACCAAAACCTAAAGTCACAATGGCCAAGTAATCTCCTCTTAATCTTAGTGATGGAATTCCCACTAAAAGACCGGCAAATGCCGCCAAAGTCCCTCCCAACAAAAGCCCCGCTACAAAAACCAGAGGTTTAGAAAACCATAATGGGAGAAACAATGTTTCTAAAATTTTGGGACCCAGATAGAAGGTAAAAGCAGCCGAAGTGTAACCGCCGATAGCCATAAAGCCGGCATGACCGATGGAGAATTGCCCGGTGAAACCGTTGATTAGATTCAGACTGACCGCCAAGATAATATTTATTCCGCAATATATGAGTATCTGCAGATAATAGGGATTCATACGAGGGGAAATCAGCAGATCTAAAACTAAAAAAAGCCCCAGAAATAAAATTATTAAAAGTATTTTCTTTAACTGATTCAATTTTCTTCCTTATTCTATATTAATACAGTAAAATCTGAGAGTGACAAGGCCTAAACCTTTTCAGTGGTTGATTTACCTAAAATCCCAGCCGGTCTGAAAATTAAAATGGCAATCAGGATACCAAAAGCGATGGCATCTCTGAAAGTGCTGGACAGATACCCCACCGTCATCACTTCTGCCACTCCGATTATTAAACCGCCCAGCATTGCTCCCGGAATATTCCCTATACCACCTAAGACAGCGGCCACGAATGCCTTTAATCCTGGGAGAAGTCCCATGATCGGGTCGATTTTAGGGTTATTTAATCCCACCAGAACCCCGGCTGCTCCGGCTAAGGCCGAACCGATGGCAAAGGTTATGGTGATAATTTTATCAGTGGAAATCCCCATCAAGCTGGCTACCTGGATGTTGTAAGATACTGCCCGCATGGCTTTTCCGGTTCTGGTTTTGTAAACAAACAGCTGTAAAATCCCCATTAGAGTTAGTGAGGCTATAAGCGCAATTAATTGTAAATTGGATATCACAATTCCGGATTTACTCCAGATCTCCTGACCTTCAATCAGCTGCGGAAAAAATTTGGGGTCAGCCCCGAAGACTAATTGTCCTCCATTTTCTAACAGCAGCGAAACACCAATAGCAGTTATCAGAGCTGTCAGGCGAGATGATTTTCGCAAAGGTTTGTAAGCCAATCTTTCAATGATCACTCCCAAGCAGGAGCAGACTATCATAGAGATTAGCATCACCAGGATAGCTTTGGGGACGGAGGGATTTTCAGCGATTCCTAACCAGTGGGCGGAATAATAACCGGCAAAAGCCCCCACCATATAGACATCGCTGTGAGCAAAGTTGATTAGCTTTAGAACCCCGTAAACCATGGTGTACCCTAAGGCAATCAGAGCGTAGATTGAACCCCAAGTAATGCCGTTGATTAGTTGTTGAATAAGTTCTTGCATATTTCTTATTTAAAAAATGGCAGGTCTTTTGACCTGCCACCAAAATACCCTTTACTGAAAATTCACAGCCTGGAACGGTGCTCCACCGTAGATAATATTAACTTTTTTTTTCTGGATACATCCATTTTACAAACTTTTGTTGCTGGTTTTCAATTTTAATAATCACAGCTGGCTTTTCAGCATTTCTCAAGCTGTCAATAGTCACTTTCCCTGCAATTCCTGAAAATTCTTTGGTTTTGGCAATTTCATCTCTAACTTTCGCTGGATCTAAACTGCCTGCTCTTTTAATAGCTTCAAATAAAACCATGGCCGCGTCATATCCCAAGGGCGCCATAGCATCTGGCAGCTCTCCATACTTGGCTTTGAATTCGAGCACAAAACTTTGAACCAAGGGATCAGGATCGTCGGGAGAATAATGGTTACTATAATAACATCCCTCCAAAGCCTTTCCACCAATTTCAATTAATTTAGGGGAATCCCAGCCATCTCCCCCTATAATTGGGATTCTGATTCCTAAGTCTCGGGCTTGTCTAACTAACAGACCAACTTCGGTATAGTAACCCGGAACAAAAATGGCTTCTGCTTTTTTTGACTTTAGATTTGTGAGTTGAGCTCTAAAATCAATGTCTCCCTCAGAATACGATTCATCTCCCACAATCTGTCCGCCTAATTTTTTATAATCCTCTGCAAAATAATTGGCCAAGCCAACCGAATAATCATTTTTTATATCTCTTAAGATGGCCACTTTTTTTATCTTTAAATCATTATAAGTGAAGCGGGCCATCACATCCCCTTGAAAAGGATCAATAAAGCAAACCCGAAAAATATAATCTCCCTTGCGAGTAACCTCAGGATTGGTAGAAGAAGGTGTAATCATGGGAATTTTAGCTTCCTGACAAATCGGAGCGGCGGCTAAACTTCGAGAAGAAGCAACCTCTCCTAAAACAGCTATGACTTTGTCTTGATTGATTAGCTTCTTGACTGCTGTAGCCGCCTCTTCTGGCTTTCCTTGATCATCTTCCACTATTACTACAACTTTTTTACCCAGAAGCCCGCCCTCTTGATTGATTTTCTCTACTGCCATTTGTATACCTCGGTCAGTATTGATACCGAAGGTAGCGGTCAACCCGGTCAATGAACCAAACTCTCCGATTTTGATTACATCCTCTTTCTTGCCACAACCGAAAATGAGTAAGAAAATAGCTGCCATTATAACTGATAATCTTTGCCAAAACATTTATTCCTCCCTTTTGGTTTTTATCATTTTAAAATGCAAACTATTATTTAATACTTTTTACCCGCCTTTGTCAAGGGTTTTTAGGTTGACAAACCAAGAATTAAACGTAAGATTAAAAGTATAGTCTGAATTTAACTCAAATTTTAATCTTGTGGATAATTTTGCCTTAACCTTAGCTTTAGGAACCATAGCCGCCCTGGCCAATGTATTCGGCGGTTTCATTGTCACGGCCCGTTCCCACTGGAATCAGGAATTCTTGAAATACTTTATCGCCTTCGGCTCCGGATTTCTTCTGGCAGCGGTTTTTTTGAAAATGATACCTATCAGTTATGAACAGAGTAAACTGGCTCCTTTGTTTATCCTAATCGGATATTTTGTGATCCATTTTTTCGAACATACTGCCGTCCCTCATTTTCACTTCGGGGAAGAAACCCATCCTGAATTTTTAATCCCGCGAGCAGTCGGGGTTTCTGCCTTGGTGGGCTTAACCACTCATACCTTTTTTGACGGGGTTTCAATTGCCAGTGGCTTCATCATTAATCCTACTCTGGGATTTTTGATTTTTTTGGCCATCATGCTGCACAAGATTCCGGAAGGTTTTACCATCGCCTCTTTATTCTTGGCCTCTGGCAGAAGTAGAAAAAAAGCTTTAACCAGTTCCTTTATTATCGGAGCCGCTACCCTGGCCGGAGTCGTGCTTATGCAATTTTTTCACTCCCTGGTAAGTCATGGCCTGGCTCTTTCAGCCGGAGTTTCTATCTATGTGGCTGCCTCAGACCTCATGCCGGAGGTGAACAAAGAAAAGGGGATTAAGTTGTCGGTAATGGTATTTATCGGAGTGGGACTTTTCTATGTGACAGAGTTTTTGCTGCAGAAATTGGGTCTGTAGCCGAGTCCTGCCCCTACCTTAAGTGAAGGCTTAGAATTATACAGGTGTAATTTATAAACCACAACTTTTTGTGCTTTAGGCACATTTTTTGGTGAAGTCCTGTATTTGCTTATTGGTCACTATTCACACTTTTGCAATAACCTTATATCTCCAAGACAGTTACAAACCCGTGTAAAATACCCCCTTTTCGGCACAAGATTTGATATTGATGTTGTCAGAGGAATTTACAAGCAGGTGAAACTAAAGAGGGTTTTGAGAACGTAACTTGAAGTGAAATAAGTTGATGAAATGAGGTCCCATCTCGTAAAAGGAAAGAAAGCACTTGACAGAAATTTCAAAAACCATATAATATAGTTTTTCCTTATGTTGAAAAAACTACTCACAAAAATGCTCAAATGCAGCGCAATTCTGGTTGTATTTCTTTTGTGGGCAACCCTTGGCTTGCTTTTAGCTCAGGATAAATTAAGCCAGGGAATTGAGGCTTACAAGGCCGGGAAATTTGACCAGGCCATTCAGCTTTTATCCGAGTTTATTTCCTCCAATCCTAATGAGCCGGATGCCTACTTCTATTTAGGCAACGCCTATTTCCAAAAAGGGGACTTTAAACAGGCTATATCTTCCTACCTGAAAGCTTTGGAGAATAACCCCAAGGACCCGGACCTTTTATTTCAGTTGGGATTAGCTTACTATAATAATAAAGAGCATAAATCCGCACTAGAGATTTTTGACCGGGGATTGAAACAGAAAAAACAACCGGCCCGTTTTCATTATGGTCTGGCATTGGTTCAGATGGCTCAAAAAGATTTCTCTTCTGCGGATTTGAATTTAAGAAAAGCTCTCCTTTTGGAACCCCATAGTGCAGAATATCACCGGGCTTTGGGGGACGTGAATTCAGCCCGTCAAGTATACGGTAGCGCCATCGAAGCTTACAAAAAAGCACTGGAGATAGATTCCAGTATGTACGAAACTCATTATAGTTTGGCTCGGGCTTATTTCTTAGAGAAAAATTTTAATTCAGCGATAAACTCCTACAAAAGGGTTATCAAACTAAAGCCCGATTACCCTCAAGCTCATCTGGAATTAGCAAACATTTATTTCTTGGCTAATAAACATGCTGACGCACGTTTGGCTTATGAAGAATATCTGAAATTTGATTCAACGAATAGTTTAGTCTTTCTGAACTTAGGTCGAATTTATTACCATTTCAGACAATATTCTCAAGCTATCGAAAATTTAAATCGTTCCGCCAAGCTAAGCCCTCAAGCATATGAGACGCATTTGTTCTTGGGTAATAGTTATCTCGATTCTGCTCGCCTAGCTCAGGATACTTTAGAAAGAAAAACCCTTTATCTTTTAGCCCAAAAAGAATACTCTGACTATCTAAAAGTTTTAAAAGATAGCAAGCCGGACTATCAATGGACTAAAAAAGATGCAGAATTTTGGCTCAAAAATGGAATCGCTAATTTTAATGTAGGAGCTTCTTCTGCTTTGGAAGAAGCCCAAAAATCATTACGCAAAACTTTAGAGTTGGACCCTAATCAAAGCGAAGCTTTTTCCTACCTGGGTAATATTTATTATAAATTCCAAAAATTCGACGAGGCTCTGCTCTGGTTCAACAAAAAAGTGGAAAAGGACCCTACCAATTACAACGGATATTTGAATCTGGCCTATTGTTATTTGGGAATGAACCAGCAGGATAAAGCTCTGGAAAACTATAAAAAATCTTTAGAGCTGAAACCGGACAACAAAGATGTTCGCCACCGTCTGGCTTATATTTATATTGACCAGCTGAAAGATTTTGCCAACGCCAAAGAACAATATGAACAGATTTTGAAATTGGATTCGGCTGACTGTGATGCCAAGGGATTTTTGGGATTTTCTTTGTTGATGCTTAAAAAATCCGCTGACGCGGTACCTTACTTAAACTCCGCGGTTGTCTGCGCTCCCAAAAACGTCCAATTCCATCTGTGGCTGGCCCAGGCCTATGCCCTGAGCGGACAAAAATCCAAAGCCAAGCAGTGGTATAATAAAGTTTTGGCCTTAGACCCCCGCAATCTAGATGCCAAAAAAGGGCTTGAACTTTTGGAGCTATAATATCAATCTTCGTGCATCTTGATTTTTTGAAATTAATAAATTTTCTCACTTGACAAACTCCCAAAAAAGTATAACTTATACCGCTAAATTTTGAACCGATGCCAGAACCGCAGAAATTAGAAGAACGATATCGCTACATAGGGTTTGATGTCTATCCCGCCAAAGCCGAACGGGTCTTCAAAGACCCGGCCGAAGAAAAGCTTTATCTGGAAAAAATTAAGAAGAAGGAAAAATCCCTACCCGGTTTTGAAAGGGATTTCAGCTTGGTGTACGTGCCGGCCTTTACTCGAGCCGATAAAATAATCTTGACCGTTTTCTCTTTTCTTTTGACCGCAAGTTTCTTTTTACCCTGGTTTTCTTTTACCCAGATGGGGACCAAATTTAGCTTTTCGGCTCTAACCGCTCTTTTGAATTTAGGGAAGATTTCAGATTTCATTCCTTTAGGAGGAATCCCTGCTATAGTAATAGTAATACTAACTGCCGTCTTTATGATTTCTTCTTTTGTCTTAGGGGTGGTAAACCTTTTAACTATATTTTCCAAAGCTAAGGACCCAGAAAGATACTGGATTAGATTGAAAAAATTCATTAAGTTGGGTTACTTCCCTATTTTGATTTGGTCAATGGTCTTAGTAATCTCGATAGTGAGTTTCAGAACCCCGGTATGGGATTTGTTGGGGATAGCGCAGTTGGGGGGGAAATTTACTGTTTTCAATTTAATTCAGTTAAGCCATCTCGGTTTGTGGATGGCTTTTGCCTCGCTTTTAGTGAATAGCTCCATAGCCCGTGAAGATTAAGAAGAGGGCTGTAAGTTAATGAAGAGATTGAGTACGGACGGGATAATAGATTTGACTTAAGTTTTGAAAATGTTTATATTTAATATTTAACCTAAAAGGAGGAAGAGTGAAACAGTCGGTATTCATGACCCTGGTCTTGGTGGTATCCTTGGCCTTGGGGTTTGTAATCTGGATGCAATTGCCGGATTACTTAAAACAAGGAGGCTACCTAGTAGCGGTTCTTATTGCCTTATCCATCATGCTGGTGGCTTTTATTATAGAAAGATTGATTACTCTTAAGAAAGCTAAAGGCAGAACTTCCATCCAATCCTTTTTTAAGGACATTGTCCTTTTTATCCAGCAGGAACAATATGACAAAGCCATCGCGGCCTGCGATAAACAAAGAGGCTCTTGTGCCAATATTCTGAGAGCCGGCATTGAAAGATATCAACAGGTCCGGGCCACAGAACATAATTCAGATAAGCGACTTTCTGAGACCCAGAGAGCCATTGAAGAAGCCAATGCTTTGGAAGTTCCTCTATTGGAAAGAAATTTGATTGCCTTGTCCACTATCGCTTCGATTGCCACCATGATTGGCCTGTTGGGAACTACCATCGGAATGATTCGTGCGTTTGCGGCTACTTCTCACAGAGTGGGAGGTGTCATCGATGCTCAAGAGCTGGCCCGGGGTATTTCGGAGGCTCTGGTCAACACGGCCGGAGGACTATTTGATGCTATCATCGGTATCGTGGCTTACAATTATTTCGTTAACAGAGTTGACGCTTTCAACTACACAGTGGATGAAGCTTCTTATGAAGTGATGCAACTCCTAAAGAGCAAAGAAGCCGAAGCGCTGGAAAAAGTCAGGGCTTAAACTTTATTTGAATCATTTGGTGCCAAAATGCTGAAACGAATGAAAAGAAGGGTAGGGATCAGAATCGACATGACCCCCATGGTGGACGTGGCTTTCCTGCTTTTGATTTTCTATATGACCACCACCCAGTTCAAACCCCCGGAGAAAAAGGAGATTAAGCTTCCTTCCTCTCATTCTGAAATTAAACTTCCGGAATCCGATTTGCTGAATATTACTATTACCGCGGATGATTCTATCTTTGTGGACTATACTTCCAAAAGAGAACAGGTCATAGATGGTAAAAAACAAAACACCATGGATAGGATTTATCATGAAGCCACCACTCAAAATATTGCTCAGGTCATAAATACCATCAGAGTCACGGTTCCCGGGGGATATAGTATGAAACTGGTTATAAAAGCGGATAAAAATGTAAAATATGGAACTATGGCGGATTTGATGGATGCCTTACAAGCTATGAAAATTAATCGTTTTCATTTAATCACTGAGCTTAAATTAGACCAAGGTTAAACGTATTTGAGGTGGATAGTGACTCAAAATTTGACGATTATTTATAATGTCTCGACCATGCTCGATACAAAGGAGTTAAGATGGCTGGAGTAGACATAGCCAGTGGGAGGCCACCTGGTAAAAAAACTAGTGCTTTAAGAAGACCCAAAAGAAGAGTTGGGATCAGAATTGATATGACCCCCATGGTGGATATTGCTTTTTTACTTTTAATCTTTTATATGGTCACCACCATTTTTATGCAGCCTCAGGCTATGGAAATCTCCTTGCCGCCCGATAAAGAAAAATCAGTCCCCATAAAGGAATCTAACCTTTTGACTTTCAGAGTGGATGAGGATGGGACTGTTTATAAAAACTTTGGAAAAGAAAAACCAGAGGTTTTTGGTTTAGACTCTTTAAGAGCTTATCTTAAACGAGAAAATGAGGAAAAACCTAAACTGGTAACTTTTATCAAGATTCACAAAGATGCCAAATACTCCATAATGGTGGAGCTGATTGATGAGATGCAGGTGGTGGAGAAACTTTTGCAGCAGAGAGACCCGGGGTTTAGTTATCGTTTCGCCGTAGCACCTTTATCGGAGCAGGATATAAAAGATTTGCAAGCGATAAAAACAACTAATAAACCATCTTGAGATAAATATTATGCAATACGCATATGGTGCTTTTGAATTAAAAAGGTCTTATCAGAAAAATTTTTCGCTGGCCTTAGCTCTGGCGGCCGCTATTCATCTTCTTATAATTGGAGGTTTCTTTCTGTATGGATACATAACCAGCGCTGGCACCAAAGATGTTTTGGTTATTAAAAGTTTAGCTGACTTAGGTCCGCCACCCACTATTACTGAGATTCAAAAACCGCAGATTCCTATTACGCAACCGATAGTTACCCCTCCGGCTGTGGGTACCCCTAAACCGATTCCGGATGAGCAAGCTCAGGAAGAGGTGACTTTTGCTACTCAAAAAGAGATGGAGAATATTAATCCTAATGTTAAAACCAGCGATAGTGTGGTAATAGACGTTGACCCCGGGGATTATCTGCCTCAGGAAGGGGATTTTGTGGCGGTGCAGGAGCAACCTGCCATAATTAAAGAGGTCAAACCGGAGTACCCGGAAATGGCTCGGCAGGCTGGCGTGGAGGGGACAGTTCTGATTGCTGCCTTGATTGATAAAGAAGGAAAGGTTCGTGAGGTTCGTGTTGCCAAGGAGTCGGGAGCCAACGCGGGGTTTGAAGAAGCGGCTAAGAAAGCGGCTTGGGACAATGTGTATAAGCCGGCTATTCAAAACAACAAGCCGGTGGCTATCTGGATTCATTATCCGGTCCATTTCAGATTAAAATAAATAATTTCTCCCTTTAATTCTCTTCAATTAGTAGACCCAGCTTGTCCCCACGGGATGGTGTCCCTACTAAAGTACGGGATCCTGTAAGGGTAACCTATCTCAAGCTGGAAAAAAATCATAAAATTAAGGCGATAAATTTATCCCCACGTTGAGGACAACGTGGGTCTACCAGCTATCTGGATTTATTATCTGGTCAATTTCAGGTTAAAATAAGTCAGCTTCTACCTCATTCTACTTTTAATATATTTTCCTTTCTTAAAGGATTTTTGTCCGGCCAAAATTATTTTTGCCGGTTTTTTTCACCTGCAAAATTCAAATTTTTCTTTTCAAATCCTCTTGACTTAATCCTTTAAATTCCTATCTTATACCTTTTATTTTTCAAGCATAAAATTACAAAATGATCCCGATAGCATCGGGACAACTGCTGGAAACACTCAACCAAGGAGCGCTGCATGAGTTTTAAAAAAGTAAAACTTCTGTTCCTGCTCGTAAGTTTATCTTTGCTGTTCGTTTCAACTTCTAACATATGGGCTGGCGAAGCCGATGCCTTCTTACCCCCCTTCGATAATACCGTCAATACCCTGCTGTACTTTGTACTTTTAGCGGCGGTTTGCGGACTGGTTTACGGAATTTATCTGGCCTTCAAAGTTTTAAAAGTCGACCCCGGCACTCCTAAAATGGTGGAGGTCTCCAGAGCTATACAGGAAGGCGCCAAGGCCTATTTGACTCAACAGATGCGGGTTCTGGCTATTTTTATCTTCGCTTTGACTGTTCTGATATTTTTTGTTTACAAAAACATCTATATCTTGCCTGAGGGAGGAGGCACCAACTGGAAATTGGTCTGGGGGATTGCCCTGGCTTTTCTTTTGGGTTCCTGCTTATCCGCCGCTACTGGTTTGATCGGAATGTCTGTGGCAGTGCGGGCCAATACTAGGGTAGCCAACGCCGCCAGATTTTCCTTTAAAAAAGCGCTGGAAACCGCTTTTGAAGCCGGAACAGTTACCGGAATGTTTACAGTCGGAATGGGACTCTTAGGAGCCACCATTATTTTTATGATTTTTAAAGAACAATCCATGATGGTGCTACTGGGATTTGGATTCGGGGGAAGCTTGGTGGCTCTGTTTATGAGAGTTGGTGGAGGAATTTACACTAAGGCAGCAGATGTAGGAGCTGATTTGGTAGGAAAAGTGGAAGCCGGCATTCCGGAAGATGACCCTCGCAATCCGGCTACTATTGCGGACAACGTGGGTGACAATGTGGGTGATTGTGCCGGAATGGCTGCAGACTTATTTGAATCTTATGAAGTCACTCTGGTGGCGGCTATGATTTTAGGTGCAGCCTATGCGGCTTTTGACCCCACACCAGCCGGCAGAGATTTGGCATTGAAAATGATTGTCTTCCCTCTTTTGGTCAGGGGTGTAGGAGTTTTTGCCTCTATATTAGGGACCTGGTCTGTCAAAGGAAAAGATAAAGAGGACTTTAACCCCATGCGGCCGATTCAAAACGGATTTTTGGTAGCAGCCTTAGTTTCCACCATCGGCTTTGTTTTGATAAACTACTTTTACATAAAAACTCCGGAAGGGAATCCTGACTGGAGATTTTCCCTGGCAACTTTTGCCGGAATTGTTTTGGCTGTGATTATCAGTTATTTGACTGAATATTATACTGCTTTGGAGTACTCACCGGTCAAACAGACTGCCAAGGCCTCTAAAACCGGTCCGGCTACGGTTATTTTAGCCGGATTTTCTGAAGGGTTAGAATCAACTGTAGCTGCCATTCTTGTGATTGCCGTAGCGGTTTTTGCTTCATTTATAATCTTCGGAGGAAATTTGGCTTTAGCTGCTTATGGAATTGCTTTATGTGGCATGGGGATGTTGACCACTACCGGGTTTGTGGTTTCCATGGACAGCTATGGACCGATTTCAGATAATGCCAATGGCATTTTTGAGATGTCCAAGGTCTTGGAAGAAGACAAAAATCCTAACTCTTACAAGATTGTCCACAAATTAGATGCGGTCGGAAACACTACTAAAGCTGTGACCAAGGGGTTTGCCATTGCTTCAGCGGTTGTAGCGGCAGTCGCTTTATTTAGGTCTTATAGTTCGGAAATTAATATTTTAGATCCCGGTTTGAACTTTGCTGAAAAAGGGATTCAGGTAAATCTGCCAGCAGTTTTTGTGGGATTATTAATTGGCGGAGCTATGCCTTTCTTATTTTCTTCGATTGCTATCAGAGCAGTGGGACGAGCTGCCTTTCAGGTGGTGGAAGAAGTTCGCAGACAATTCAGAGAGATGCCCGGAATTATGGAAGGCAAAACCAAACCGGATTATTCCCGCTGTGTGGCTATTTCAACCTCTGCTGCACAAAGGGAATTAACTACTCCCGGATTGATTGCGGTTTTGACACCCATGATTGTAGGATTCTTACTTGGAGTGGAGGGTTTAGGTGGATTTTTGGCTGGAATTATCTTGACCGGACAGCTTTTGGCTGTGATGTTTTCTAATTCTGGTGGAACCTGGGACAATGCTAAAAAATCTATTGAAGCCGGATTATATGGAGGCAAGGGAACCGAAGCTCATAAAGCCGGAATCATCGGTGACACAGTGGGAGACCCGTTCAAAGATACGGCCGGTCCATCTCTGAATCCTTTGATTAAGGTCATGAATTTAGTGGCCATTCTGATTTTGCCTTTGATTGTAGGTGCCAGCAAATTACCCCATAATGTCAAAGTGATTGTATCAATTGTATCTATATTAGTTCTTTTGACCTTTCTATTTATCAGCAAAAGGAAAGTGGAGTATTAATCAGGTTAAGTTACACTTTAGGACATCGCAAACTTATCTTAGGCCGGTGTAGTATATAAACTATACCGGTTTTTATTTTAATTTATAAAAAATGTCCAAGCAAATTTTAATATTAGGCGCTGGTCCTGGTGGTTTAGCCACTGCTAATCTTCTAAGAAAGAAACTCCCTAACGAACACAAAATCTTTCTGATTGACAAGAAGCAAAAGCAGTCTCTGGGCTTAACTTATATTCAGGTAATGCTGGGTTGGAGTAAGCCCCAAGATGTATGCAGGGATTTAAACTCTGTTAATCGTAAAAATATCATTTTTTTCAATTCAGAGATTAAGAAAATCGATTTAGCCAATCAGAAAGTAAGTTTCGATTCTCAGGAGTTATCCTATGATTATTTGGTAGTTTCTTTGGGAGCCAATTTATCTTTGGAAGAGATTCCCGGACTTTCCACCAGTCATTATTTTTATGATTTAGAGCCGGCTGAAAGATTGCACTCTGTTTTGAAAAATTTCAAAGGCGGAAAGATAGCTTTGACTATAGCCCGACCTCCTTACAAATGTCCGGCCGCACCCTATGAAGCAGGGTTGCTCTTAGATTGGTATTTTACTCAGAAAAAAATTAGGAGGAAAGTTGATATAAAAATATTTACTCCGGAACCACAGCCAATGCCTACCGGAGGACCTGCTGTAGGAGAAAAAATTAAGCAATTTTTGCTGGAAAGAAATGTGGGCTTTAACCCTAATTTTAGATTGACACAAGTTGACAGTGGTAATCACAAACTCTTTTTTGAAAATGGTGCCACCACCGAATATGATTTGCTGATTTCTATTCCTGTGCATAAGGCACCGGAAGTGGTTAAACAAGCTAATTTAATTTCTGAAACAGGTTGGATTGCGGTGGACAAGTATAATTTGAAGACCAATTATCCCAACGTCTACGCCATAGGAGATGTAACCAGTATCAAATTACCCAATGGAGCATTTTTGCCCAAAGCCGCGGTTTTCGCCTTAAACCAAGCTGAAGTAGTGGCTCATCAGATTAGCAGTGAGATTTTAGGCGGTAAAAAACCACAACAGTTTAATGGAAAAGGTTACTGTTACCTCCAAACTGAACCGAAAAAATCTGCTGCCGCCATTGGAAATTTTTATACCCAGCCTACCCCGCAAGTGAAATTGAAGAAATCTTCTTCAGCAGGTTTTAGAGGGAAGCTGAAATTTGAAAGAGATTTCTATCAGAAGTTGTTTTAATCAGACTTCTAAAATATTCTTTTTCTTTCGTATTATCTATATAAAAGGGAGGGTTTTTGGAGAATTGTATTTTTTGTGCGGCAGAATTGGCAGCAGGTTATAATTTTTGCCCACGCTGTGGTCTCTCCACTCTTTTAGCTCTTCCTTATCACCCTTCTATTCAGCGTTACGAAAGATTTTTATTTTTGTCACTAGCAGGAATTGTATTGGGTTTATTGGCCTGTATTTTGGCTTATTTACAGACTGCAACTCCAGTTTTTGTTCTTTTTCTTATTCTCTCCTTAACCGCTAGCGGCCTAACTTTTGAAGCCACTTTTAACAAAGCTGATACGCTCATTTTGAAACTCCTGTCTTTGTGCGGATTTTTCCTTTCCTTTCTGGCTTTCCTGCTATTTTTACTTTTGAATTCCTCTGGGCAGGGCCTCGGTTCTTATTTTTAATTAAACTCTATCAAATAGTAACTAGTAGCCCGGCAGACCCTTTCAATCTAACTTGATTTCTGCAACTTTTTTAGCTTAATTTACGTCTAACTAAATAACACAAGGAAGGAGACCTAACATGACAGAAGCTATAGAGACTGCTTTGCCGGAGCAAAAATCCTTGGGCGGTTTTTCCAGAATCATCGGGATCTATTTCAAACCCAAAGAAATATTCGCCAGTCTAAAAGTTAAACCCCATTGGCTGCTTCCATTTATAATCATCAGTATTATGTCAATAATTTTTGGTTATCTAACTTATGAAGCGAGAATCTCTGACGGCAAAGCTAAAGTTCAGTCAAATCTCAACCTTTCTGAGGAGCAAAAAGCACAAATTGAAGAACGTATCGACCAGCAGGCCCGGCAGAAATGGACCTTAGGTCTGGCACCCATTTTCGTTTTAATCTATTTGGCTTTTATCTCCTTAGTTCTGTGGTTAGTATTTAGTTTAATTCTGGGAGGAAGAGGCAGTTTTAAGGATATGTTTTCAATTTTTACCTATTCCTGTCTGGTTGGGATACCAGCCATGATAGTACAGACTCCTTTAATCTTGGCTAAAAACTCCATCGAAAAAGTGCATACCGACCTGGCCCTACTTTTACCGGTGGATTTATCGGATAAATTCTATTATCAGTTTTTGGCTGGTTTGGATTTTTTTAATTTCTGGCAAGTCCTTTTGATAGCTACTGGTGTCTCCATCATTTACCAAATCACTTTTAAAAAGTCTTTAGCAACGGTTACGATGCTTTGGATTTTGTTAATTCTGATAGTCATAGGATTAAGACAGGCAACCGGAGGAATGTTTGGAATTTAAGGAGGAATAAAAAAGATGAAGAATTTTCTTAAGACATTTAGTTTACTATTAATCGTCAATTTTTTCACAGTCGGTCTGGTGTGGGGACAGAAACCCCTGACTATCGAGGAAGCCATCCAAATTGCTCTGAAAAATAATTCTACTCTGAAGTCGTCTTACGAGAGTTACCGGGCCAGCAAATCCAGTGCTTTTGGGGCCTGGAGCAATTTTTTACCCAGAGCAGATGCCTCGCTGGGAAGAAGCGAGTTTGATAATCCGCGCCAATTTTTCACCTACGAGCCACCCTATTTGCTCCTCTCCGGTAGCGCTTACAATTTTGGCCTGTCGGTTAATCAGACCATCTTCGACGGCGGGTTTTCCTGGTTTAATCTAGGCTATAGAAGGTCTCTGCAGAGATCCTCTGAATATAGCTACAAACAAACTAAACAAGAAACTATTGTAGCAGTTAAAATTGCCAGTTTCGGTCTCTTAAAGACCGAGAAGCTTTTGGAAGTTCAGCAGGATGTTGTCAAAAGATCTCAACAACAGTTGGATATTGCTAAAGCCAGATACGACCTGGGCTCTGCCTCACTATCTGACTATCTCAAAGCCAAAGTTCTGCTGGCTAACGCCAAGTTAGATTTGGTCAATGCCAAAAATGCGGTTGAAATTGCCCGGGCAACCTTAAATACCGTCTTGGGAATTAATGTCAACAGCCCCACCACAATCGATGCTAAATTGGAATACCAAAAATATGAGGTAAATTTGGATAATTCACTTAAGACTGCTCTGTCAACTCATCCTTTGGTAGAAAAATCCAAAGCTGAGCTGGATGCTGCCGAAGCTCAGCTAATGTCGGCCTGGAGCCAGCATATGCCTTCCCTTTCGGCCAGTTTTGATTACGGCTGGTACGATGCAAGATTTCCAAAGACCAGACAGGATTGGGGCCGGATAGACAGCTGGTCGGTCAATTTTAGAGTATCTATGAATATTTTCTCCGGGTTTCAGATTCAATCTGACATCAACTCCGCCAAACACAGCAAAAGAGCGGCTGACGAAAGATTAGCTCAACAGAAAAAAGATTTGGAGTTAGACATACGCACTACCTATTTAAACGTTCAATCGGCAGAGGAAAAAATCTCGGTCACCCAGGAGGCGGCCAAATCAGCGGAAGAAGATTTGAACCTTACTCAGGAAAAATACAATTTGGGGGCAGCATCAACTCTGGAACTTCTGGATGCCCAGGTCAGCTACAGAACCGCCAAAACCAATGAAGTCAATGCTCTTTTTGATTATACCGTGGCGGTCTCGGAGCTGGAAAAAGCTCTGGGGAAATATGCCAATTAACAGCAACAGGTTTTAAGGAATTGGAGGTCGAACTAGAATGAAGAAAAGAACTAAATGGTTTCTGTTCGGAGGCGGGGGTGTGATAGTCGCGCTAATAATCCTCTTGAATATAATGTCCAGCGGTGAAAAAGCCACCAAAGTCCAGACCGACAAAGTCAAAAAATCCGACCTGACGGCTTTTGTAACTGCCAATGGAAAGATTGAACCGAAGACGAAGGTGAAAATTTCAGCTTACGTACCGGCTAAAATAACCGGCTTACCGGTCAAAGAAGGGGATAAAGTTCGCAGAGGACAGATTTTGGTACAGTTGGACCCTTTGAACTATCAAGCTTCTATGGACCAAGCCCACGCCAGCTTACAGAGTAGTCAGGCCCGCTTGAACTTGGCTAAAGCCAATCTGGAGCAGTCCGAATTGGTTTTCAAAAGACAAAAACAGCTTTTTGAGAAGAATCTGACTTCCCAGGAACAATTTGATGCGGCTAGGACTCAATATAATGTATATCAAGCTGAACATGATGCTGCTGTGCATTCAGTATCCCAAAATAAGGCGGCCCTGGATCAAGCCAAAGATAATTTGACCAAAACCACCATAACCACACCCATCAATGGAGTGGTGACCGATTTGAACGCCGAAGTAGGAGAAATTGTTATGGTGGGAACCATGAACAATCCCGGGACTGTGATTATGACGGTTTCAGATTTATCCGAGATAGAAGCTGAAATAGAGGTGGATGAAACCGATATTGCCAATGTGAAAATCGGCCAGGAAGCTAAATTCAGAATCGATGCTTTTCCAGATACCACTTTTAAAGGAAAAGTCACTGAAATCGGGAACACCGGTAAAGTAGAAGGGCTGGGAACTCAAAATCAGGTCACCAGTTTCAAAGTAAAAGTTCAATTGGTAGATAATGTAGTCGCAGTCCGGCCAGGGATGTCCTGCTCCGTGGATATTATTACTAACACTCGCTCCGGTGTCCTGAATCTGCCCATTCAGGCGGTGGTTCTAAGAGAATTGAAAAAGGAGAAACCCGAAAAGAAGGATAAAAAAGAGAATTCCGAAGCTTTAGCTTCCACCGCCAAAGACCCTAAGGATAATAAAAATGATGAGAATAAGAAAAAGAAAGAGGTGGAAGGCGTGTTCGTGGTGAAAAGCGGCCGGGCCGTGTTCGTACCGGTGCAAACCGGAATTGCAGACCAGCAGAATATAGAGATAACCTCCGGAATTCAGGATAAAGATGAGGTAATCACCGGAAGTTATAGAATTTTGCGAACCTTAAAGGATGGAGATAAAATCAAGATCGATAATTCCTCCAAATTGAAAACCGAGAAAGAAAAATCATAAAATTCATGCTGATAAAAACCGAAGATTTGTGGAAAGTATATGAACTGGGATCAGAAAAAATCCCGGCGGTCCAGTCTGTAAATTTAGATGTTCAAAAAGGGGAATACATTGCCATCATGGGTCCTTCCGGGTCCGGCAAATCTACTCTGATGAATTTAATCGGTTGCCTAGATACCCCTACTAAAGGCAAGTATTTTCTCAATGGTAATTTAGTCAGTGAAATGAATGATGACCAGCTGGCTTATATCAGAAATAAAGAGATCGGCTTTGTTTTTCAGACCTTTAATCTGTTGCCCCGGGCTACGGCTTTGCACAATGTAGAATTGCCTTTGATATATAACGGTACCGATGCCCCAGCCAGAATCCAGAAAGCCAAAGATGCCTTAAAACTGGTGGATCTGGCGGACCGCATGTATCACAAGCCCAATGAACTTTCCGGCGGTCAAAGACAGAGAGTGGCCGTTGCCAGAGCTCTGGTTAATAACCCTTCCATAATTTTAGCGGATGAGCCGACCGGAAATTTAGACACCGCTACCGGTATTGATATTATGAAACTTTTTGACAGATTACATAAACAAGGGAATACGGTTATACTTATTACTCACGAACACGATGTCGCCACTTATGCCAACCGGATCATCCACATCCGGGATGGTAAAATAGAAAAAGAAGAAAAAGTAGCTAAATAAAAGTGTCCTCCCACCAAGTAATTTCGCGCTTATTATCATTCTTAAGAAATCTTAACGAATCCATTAGGCAAGCTTTATCCTCTTTAAGAGCCAATAAGCTCCGGGCTCTTTTGACCCTGGTGGGAGTGATTATCGGAGTGATGACCATTATTGCAGTGGTTTCCATTATCACCGGCATGAATAAATATGTGGCCGGACAGCTGGCTAGCTTAGGTCCCACCACTTTTTTTATTGATAAATGGGGGCTGGTGATGTCGGAGGACGAATGGTGGAAGGCCATGAAAAGAAAAGAGATAAATTTGGATGATATGCGAGCGATTGCCTCAGGATGCCCATCCTGCGAGGAAGTGGGGGCTTTGGCCCAGACCAATCAGAAAGTAAAATACCGTAATCAACATTTGAATGACGTGGAAGTCAAAGGGATTACTGCCAACATGGAAAAAATCACGGACATAATTACTGAATCAGGTTATTCCCCTACTGATTTTGATGTCGACCACCACCGTCAGGTGGCTTTGATTGGCTGGGAGCTTAAAGATAAATTGTTCGGAGCCATTGACCCTCTCGGAAAAGAAATCAAGATTGGAGACGACTATTTTACCGTGATAGGAGTTGCCAAAAAAAGAGGTTCCTTCTTGGGAGAAAACCAGGATAACTTTGTCCGAATTCCCATTACCACTTTTCATAAACTTTTTTATGAAAAGGGAGCCAGCTGGAATTACTGGTTTGCCATTTTTGTCAAAGCTAGTGATTATAAATCCGTTGAGAAAGCCCAAGATGAAGCCCGTTTGATTTTAAGAGCCAGAAGGCATCTTAAATATCATGATGCTGATGATTTTGGCATCAAATCTTCGGAGACATTTATGGATCTGTGGAAAAGTTTTACCTTCGCGGCTTTTTTTGTTATGATTGTCATTTCCTGCATTGCCCTATTGGTGGGGGGAATCGGCATTATGAACATCATGCTGGTTTCGGTCAGGGAGAGAACCAAAGAAATCGGGATTAGAAAAGCCGTAGGAGCTAAAAGAAAAAATATTTTGTCTCAGTTTTTGGCCGAGTCCGCCACTATTTCAGTGGTGGGAGGAATTATAGGCATTCTGGCCGGTTTTTCCATTGCCAAAATTATATCCATGACCGTCGGTCTGCCCTCCACGGTTTCAGCGGTGTCTGTCATAGCCGGAATTGTGATGTCTTTCTCGGTAGGAATGTTTTTTGGGGTCTACCCGGCCATGAAGGCGGCTAAAATGGACCCCATTGAAGCTTTGAGATATGAATAGTCCTTGGGTTTAAAATTCTCAATTTTTCATAAGATATGACCACTTCTGAAATCAAAGATGGAATTACCATGGCTTTTCAGGCTCTGGTTGCCAACAAGCTCAGGGCTTTTTTGACCATCTTAGGGGTTTTAATCGGAGTGGCTTCGGTCATGGGAATGGTTTCGGTTATTCAGGGTTTGAACGACTCTATGGCCGGCCAGATCCAATCATTAGGGTCTAATATAATCTATGTTTCTAAAAATGAATTGGTCAGTTTTGGAAATTGGACCGAGGAGCAAAGAAACCGTCCCGGGATTACTTTAGAGGACGCCATCGCCATTAAGGAACTGTGTCCCAGCGTGGGAGCAGTCTCCCCTGAAAATCATTACTGGAATCCGGAAGGAAACCAGGTTAAGTACCGCAATAATGAAGCCCGCCGGCCGGCCTTTGTGGGAGTGATGCCGGATTACGAGATAGTCAACAACTCTTTTGTGACCGAAGGAAGATTTTTCACCGAATCAGATGTGCATTTTAAGGCCTATGTATGTGTGATTGGGTATGATGTGAGAGAAGCTTTATTCTCAGAATCCGAGGACCCTATCAGCAAAGAAGTAACCGTCAATGGTGATAAATTTACCGTCGTAGGGGTGATGGAAAAAAAGAGAGCTTTTTTAGGAGAATCGCAGAACAACTTCGTGGTAATTCCTTACGGTGCTTTTAAAAAATTACACCCGGAAGAAATTGAATTATCTTTAGCAGTTCGTCCCGGAACTCCGAAGTTAATTGATAAAGCCATAGACGAAATCGAAGATGTAATGCGTCGGCGCAGAGGTGTGCCGGCTGATAAACCCAACAATTTTGCCGTTTCCACTCAGGAAGATTTGATGGATATTTACAAAAAAATTACCACCGCCATTTATGGGGTGATGGTGCTGATTTCTTCTATCGGACTTTTTGTAGGCGGAGTGGGAGTGATGAATATCATGCTGGTAACCGTGACAGAAAGAACCCGGGAAATCGGTATTAGAAAAGCGATTGGCGCTAAAAGGAGAAATATTCTCTGGCAGTTTTTGATTGAAGCCATGACCTTGACCGGGGTAGGGGGGCTTTTGGGAATAATCATCGGTATTCTGATTGGACTAATAGTAAAAGTGGCTACTCCACTGCCGGCCAGCATCTCTTTATTCTGGGTCATTTTAAGTTTCAGTTTTGCGGTTGGAGTGGGCTTAATTTTCGGAATTTATCCGGCTTACCGGGCCGCCAAGCTTGACCCTATCGTGGCTTTGCGCTATGAGTAATCTTTCTGGATTCTCTTTCGAATTTTAACTTTTTCTAATTTTCTTTTCTTTTGCTCCCGTAATATATATAGAGATTATTTAAACTATTGCCTTAATCCCGAATTTTTAATATATTTATGACGAGGCAAAATTGCTAAAATTGGCTAAAGCAAGTCTGGTTTTGCTGTTGTTAATTTACACGCTTGAGCCCAAACCTAGTCTGGGCCAGGTAGAGATGGATTTTAGCACAGCTTCTCCTCCTACTCCTTTTCTGCTTGATTTTGCTGCTTTCAGACAAGAAAATTCAGACCAGGTCCGGCTGGAGGTTTATTACAAAATCTTCAACAACCACTTATCCTTTGTAAAAAAAGATGAAACTTTTGTGGCAGATTATGAGCTTCAGGTCAAAGTCTTGGGGAAAAACAAGCGCCAAATCAGCGGAAATAGTATCAGCGAAAAATTTACCGTCCCCTTCTACAAAGAGACCCTCTCCCCGGTTAATTTCATTATCAACCAGGTAGATTTACAGACACCCAGCGGAGAGTATAAATTAGAAGTAGCCCTGATTGACAAAAATTCCCATCAAACCAGCACCTTGAATTTCTCCCTGAAAATTCCGGATTACCGGGAAAAAAACTTGGCCCTTTCGGGCGTTGAATTTGGCCAGGAGGTTTCTGATTCTGCTTCGGGTACCAAATTCGACAAACAAGGTAAGAAGATTATCCCCAAGGTGGAGCGGCTTTTCGCCGGCGAAGACCAAAAGCTTTGGTTTTATTATGAAATTTACAAAAATAAACCCCATCCTGCTGAGCTGGAAGTTACTTATGAAATTATAGATTATTTACAGCGCCACATACATCAGGAATATGAAAAATTACAGCTGGAGCAACCCTCCCTTGGTATCTTTAAGTCTTTGAATCTGGAGAGTTTTTCACCTAACTCCTACACTTTGTTAATCCGTATAAAGGAAAAAGGTGGCCAGAATGTGTCCCTCAAGGAGGATTTCAGAATTGAGTGGTCTCCGGTATTTTACGTCAAATCTGATTTTAAAACTGCGCTGGAGCATTTAAGGTATGTTGCCAATGAAGAGGAAATCAAAAAGTTAAAAAAAGCGCTCAAGGAAGAACAGGTGCAAAAATGGGAGGAGTTTTGGAAATCCAAAGACCCGGTCCCGGAAACTCCTTTAAATGAACTAAAAGAGCAGTATTATCAGAGACTGAAATATGCCAATGTGAAATTTAAGACCTACAGCAAGGAGGGCTGGAAAACCGATATGGGGATGGTGTATATTAAATATGGCCAGCCGGATGAAGTCGACCGCCACCCTTTTGACAGAGAGGAAAAAGCCTATCAAATCTGGCGCTATTATGAATTAAGAAGGATTTTTACTTTTGTGGATAATTTTGGAAACGGTGAATATGAACTGCAGTATCCGTACGATGGTGATATCCGGAAAATACCCCAGAGCCGGGATTGACAGATTGGTTGTATATTAAAGCATACCTTATTTCTTTTACAAAGTAGTTAGAATCTATATGCTTAAGAACCGGTGCTTGAAAATTATTTTAAACCTAATCTTTGTTTTGCTTCCACTGGCCCAGGTCGGCTTAGCCCAAATTTCCACCTCTGATTCTTTGACCGTCTGGTTGGATTATGCCTGTTTCAAATTCAATCCGCAGCAGGATAGTCTTCTGGGCCCCGGACAAAAGCTGGCTTATGTGGAAATATATTATGCTTTAGACCGCTCCCAGTTAGATACATCCGCAGTCGAAGATATACATGCAATATTAAATTTATCTATGAAAATTGAAGACTTCCAGCAAAACAATATTGATTCTCTAAGCTGGACTGTAGGTTGTACTGTCTTCCCAACCGATGCTGCCCAAACTAATTTTATCCTCTATGACCTACAAGCCCTGCAACTTCTTGCTGGAGAATACATATTGAATTTTCAGGTAAATCAAGCCAACACCAGCAAAGTAGGCAGGCAAAAAATGACTTTAAAAGTCCCTGATTTTTCAGATCAACACTTAAAGCTTTCAGATATTCAACTAGCGTTAGGAGCCGACCCGGATACTTCCGAGAGCAAATTCGTCAAAGCCGGTAGAATGATTTTACCCAATGCTACTAAAATTTATGGAGCTACTTCTCCGGTGCTTTATTTTTATAGTGAGGCCTACAATCTTTCACCTGGCTCAGCTGATAATACCTATAATGTGAGTTATTCTATTTTGGATTCATTAGGAAACATCTACAAAGAATATCCTTCCAGCAGTATTAAAAAACCCGGCTCTTCTTCGGTTATTTTGAGCGGCTTAAATATAAGCACTCTGCCTAATGGAAAATATCAGCTTCAGATTAATTTAGAGGACCCCCTCTCTCACAGCAAAGCGACCGCCAAAAAAGAGTTCTGGGTCAGGAAAGAGACCCCGGCTACACAGCTAACTTCAGAGGAAAGATTCGTGCCTCAAAATGAGCAGGAAGCCGAAATAATCCGGGCTGAGCTAAGCTACATTGCTACCCAGGATGAGTTGAGAATGTATGACCAGCTGAATCTAACCGGGAAACAGTCCTTTGTAAAGGAATTTTGGAACAAGAAAGACCCAGACCCCTTGACCCCGGTCAATGAATTCAAAATTCAGTTCTATCAGAGAATCTTTGAAGCCAATCAGATGTTTGCCTCTCAGTCCGATGATAGGAAAACCGGCTGGAGGACCAATCAGGGGAGAATTTACGTGGTTTATGGTAAACCTGATTTTATCGAGAGACATCATTACACCCGCCAGGTTAAACCCTGGGAGAAATGGATTTATAATAATTTACAAGGGGGAGCGTACTTCATCTTTTCAGATGAAGACGGATACGGTGTTTTTCGTTTAGTGCATTCCACGGCCCGGGGCGAAAAAAATGACCCCGATTGGGAAAAAGCCCTGCAAGAGATAATAGAAGAATAGCTCGCTCTGAAATTTCCGCCATTAACCATTCCTTCTTTTATACCCGGTCTTTAGACAATCTTTAAAGAAAGTAATTATCTTGTTTCTCGACCTCAATAACATTAATTTTAAACTTTGACTATCTATACTTAGGCCCGGACAGTAAACGGTCCAAAGTTGCCGTAACCAAGAGGGTCAAAACTGAAGAACCTATCAGCAGTACCCCTCCGTTCAGACTGGAAAGGCTGTTGCGCAGCCAGTCCTGCACGTCTGCCTTCAGGGAGGAGAAGGAAAATTTTGCTACCGTTTCTGCTATGATGCTGAAATCTATGAAGAATATCATGACTCCCAGCAAAGCCGCAATTCCCACACTTCCTATGAAGACATCCGAGAATTTAAATCTGGCTCGGGCTTGTGCCAATTGTGGAATTCGGGAGACTAGGTTTCGGGCGAAGTCAGTTGAAAGTTTAAATCCGGGGTCTCGTATTAACTCCGAATATAAGTTTTGGTAATACCGAAATGATTTGGTGCAGGCTTCACAGGATTTCAGGTGTTCTTCCAATGAATTCTTGGAGATAGAAGATTTTCCGTCCAGAAATTCCTGGATTTGTTCTTCGGTCCAATGGTTTACTGCCATATATCCTCCACCTGGTATTTCGACAGGAGTCTGTCTTTCAAAAGCTTCCTGGCCCGGAAAAGATAGCTTTTAACGGTTCCTTCCGGCAAATTTAATATTTTTCCGATTTCATTATAACTCATCTGATCTAAATGGAACAAGGTTACGATTACCCTGAACTGCACCGGCAAATTATCAATCTCGGTTTTTAGCCTCTGGGAGATATCTTTCTCTTCCACCTTTTTATCCGGTTGAATATTTTCGGCTACCAGATGTCCCTCACTGTCATCCGCCAGTTCCAAATCATCTAAGGAAATCATTTTTTTCTGCCTCAAGTAGTTGATGGCCAGGTTATAAGCAATCTGGGCAATCCAGGTGGAGAGTTTGGCTTCGAATCTGAAATCGGACAAATTCTGATACACTTTTATGAAAACCTCCTGTGAAATATCCTCTCTGTCCTGCGGATTGGGTATCATTCTGAACACCACATGACTAACTAATGGTTTGTGCTCCTCGATTAAAGTTTCAAAGGCCTGGGCATCTCCGGACAAAATCAGCTTAACCAGTTTGCCAGTTTCAGTCATTTTTTTGTCCTGTCAATTAGACCAGTTTGAACCTCTAAAAGTTGCAGGTTGAAAGCCAATAAGATAAATTTAGGATGTGTCCAGTTGGTAAAAAATCTAAACAATTTTGGAGATTTGTGCAACCTTTTTTAAGCTGGCTTGTCTTTTCTAATAGAAACAGGAGGAAGAAAACAATGTCCAACATAATTCAATTAGCCCTGGAAATTCTTATACCTATGGCCTTCTTTGCCAGCATAGTTTACCCTATCAAGATTATTTCGGACAACCGGGTCAAAAGGAAACTGATTGAAAAAGGAGTCAGCGCCAGTGAACTGAATTTTCTTTTGGCCAACAGATCGACCAGAGAATCAAATTCAGACCTAAAAAATAACCGTTCCAGAGTTTTTCTGGGAAGTTAAATGTATTGTTTACCTATATCTTCTTTGGAATTGATTAACTTTAAATAGAATAGAAAGGAGCCCCAAAATGGAACATATGGTAGAAATTATAGTCCCTATAGCATCTTTTTTGTTTATCTTCTTAGTGGTAAAAGCTTTGTTCGATTATAGAACTAGACAAAAGCTAATCGAAAAAGGGCTGGTGGATGAAAAAGTAAAGTATCTGTTTGCGGAGCAGGTTGATTTTAAGTTTTTGAATTCTCTGAAATGGGGAATGGTTCTAATCGGTCTGGGATTGGCGGTTCTTTTAGGGGAACTGGTGGAGAGCGAAAGATCCGAGGAGATAACCATCGGCGCGATGTTTGTCTTTGCTGGTCTGGCTATGTTGATTCATTATGGTATTGCTAACCGCGTCAGCAAAAAGGCAAAAAGCAACGGCTCGTGACAGCTAATTATTGCCGGGGTTTCTGATTAAAGTTTTGCGAAGTAGAAGTTCCTCTCCTAAACAAAGTCGATGGGTGTGACAGACACTCATCGGCTGCTTTATTCATTTTCTGCCCGTTGTGTTAATCCACTTGACACTTCAACTCTGACTTCTATTATTATTGCTTACGTTTAAAGCCGGAAATAGAAACTTTGGGTAATCCTTAAACATTAAATGATACAAACTTCCAATTTAACCAAAATCTTTGAGGATAAAAAACGGGGGAAAATTACTGCGGTTGACAATATAACTTTTTCCTGTAAGGCCGGTGAGGTTTTCGGACTTTTGGGTTTGAACGGAGCCGGCAAGACCACTACCCTGCGGCTTTTGGCCACCAGCTTAAAACCTACTTCCGGCACCGCTTCGGTTTCCGGTTTTGATATCGTAAAAGAACCTCAAAGAGTCAAAGAAAAAATCGGATTTCTGACCGGTGACACCGGGCTTTATGCCAGACTGACCGCCGAGGAAACCATTACTTATTTCGCTCGGCTGTACGGTTTGCATAACAGTGACCTAGAAAAACGAAAAACGGAAATTATCAAGCTTTTAGATATGGAAGATTTTAAAAAAGGGCAAGTGGACAAATTATCCTTAGGCCAGAAGCAGAAAGTCTCCATTGCCCGCACCGTTATTCATAATCCGCCGGTTCTGATTTTAGATGAGCCGACTGCCAGATTAGATGTCATTTCTGCCCGCAACATTGTGGAATTTATTAAAGAAGCCAAAAGAGCTGGCAAATGCATCATTTTTTCTACCCATATTATGCACGAGGCGGCTAAACTTTGTGATGTGATTGCTATCATTCACAAAGGTAAAATCTTAGAAGCCGGAACCTTGCCCCAATTTCAAGAAAAATACAAAATACAAGAGCTGGATGACATTTTTGTTAAAATCGTAGAGGAAAAAAGATGAATCTAAAAAAAGTGAAAATTGTGTTCTTCAAAGAAATGCTGGATATTCTGAGAGATCGTAGGACTATTATCTCGATGCTTTTGGTGCCACTTTTAGTCTTTCCCATCTTGACTATGGGTTTTACCAGTCTGATTTTGTCTCAAGCTAAAAAAGCGGAAAAACAAACTCATAAAATTGCTCTCTTACAAGAACAGAACGCTCCTGGTCTGACTGAAATTATTAAAAAAATACCTACCCTGGAATTGGTTAAAATTCCAAGCGATAGTATTCAGTCTGCTATCAATAATAAAACTATCCGGGCTGCCATAAAATTTCCAGAAAATTTAGAAACTAAATTACAAAATGAAGAAAACGACTCAGTCTTAATTTATTATGACCAGACTGAAATGAAATCCGCAATTGTTTACACCAAACTAAAAGAACTTCTCAAAACCTATGCTGATAGTGTAACTGATTTGCGCCTGCTGAAAAGGAAAATTGATCGTAAGCTTCTTTCACCTTTAAAAATTAAAGCTGAAAATGTGGCTTCACCTAAAAAGGTGGGTGGATTTTTTATTTCTATGTTTTTACCCTATATTTTGGTCCTCTTGGCTCTGCAGGGTGGGATGTATCCTGCTATTGATTTGACCGCTGGAGAAAAAGAAAGAGGAACTTTGGAAACTATTTTGGTCTCTCCACTTTCCAGATTAGAAATCAGTTTAGGGAAATTTTTTGCGGTTTTGACTGCTACTGTTGTAACCGCCATTCTGGGGACTACCAGTATGACTGTCTCTTCTCTTTTGGGAATAGCTAAAGGTGGTGAAATGCAAGCCGCTTTTTCTATGAGCCCAGAGGCTGGCTTGGTTATTTTAGTTTTAATGCTGCCTTTATGCTGTTTTTTTGCCGGGATTTTACTGGCTATTGCTCTTTTAGCTAAATCGTATAAAGAAGCTCAAAGCTATTTGACTCCTTTAATGTTTCTGGTAATTTTTCCAGCTATGATTTCCTTTATGCCGGGTTTTGAGCTTTCCACGAAAGTGGCTTTTATTCCCATAGTCAGCACCGTAATGGGAATCAAAGAGGCTTTGTTAGGTAATTTTCATTGGGGAAAAATTTGGATTACTTTTGTTTCTAATTGTGTTTTTGCCAGTTTTGGAATTATTGTTGCTAAAAGGGCTTTTGAAAAAGAATCGGTTATTTTCAGAGTTTAGCTTCAGCCGGATAAATCTGCTGAGAGATTTTTAATTAGACCCCACCCATCCCTTGTATCTACCCGCATCACCTTAGAAAACAGGAAGATACTTTTCTCTAATCTGAGGAGGAAATATCAGATGGGAGGTCAGTCCAAATTTAAAAAAATCCCCGTTAAATTCAGCTGGCTGCCGGCGAAGCAGAGTTTGGGTCGGATTGTGTCTGGCTTTCCGGCTGCATATTGGCCTGGGGCTTATTATTGACGTACCTCTCATAAATCGCGGACAAAAAATCCCATAAGCTCTGGCTAAGCTCCGCTACCGCTTTCTGGACTTTTTCTTCCTGGGATTTTTTGGTGACGGTTCGGTCCAGAATCTGGCGGGAGCTGCGGGCATGTAATACGTCTCCCTCCTGGTGAACCGTAAAGAACTCTAAACAGCTCGGATATTTAATTCCGTAAAATTGCTTTAACCCCTTGATTTTTGATTCGGCGATTTCCGGCACCTGAGACTCGTAGGCGTATAAAGCGGCGGTGCCTTCCTGATAGCTTTTCCTGCCGGTCAGGTTGGTAAAAGTTTTAATTAATTGTTTAATTTCCGGGAGAGCTTTTTCATCTAAGACCTCTTCCCTTCTCAATCCCAGGCCGTCACAAAAACGAAGCCACAGCTCCGGATGATTTTTTTCTCCCAGCTCTTCATCCATTAAATTGGATAACAGTTTCTGCCGGGATTGTAAATCCGGACAGTTGGAGTGAACTCCGCTGATGAATGTGGGAAAAACACTGACTAAGTGATAATATTGTTTGGCGTAATTTCTCAGGGCTTCCAAAGAAAGTTTTCCCTGCGACCACATTTGATAAAAAGGGTGCTTGAGCAGATTTTTTTCGGCAATAATTTGATCTAACTTTTTAATTAACTCCGAGTGAATAGAGTTATTTTTATGATTCATTGGCTCCTCCTTAAGATTTGGAATTCCTAAATATACGCAAAAGAACTTTGAAACGCAAGTCAAATCTGCCCAAAAACACAACTGGCTGATTTGGTCAATATTTACTCTTGACATTCCTAATTTTTTCCTTAAATTGCTAGGAGTGTTGCCATTCTTGCTGCACATATGAAATCGAACACTAGAACACTTCTTTTAGATAGATACAGTTTTATTCTATTCAGCCTTTCTTTGGCCCTGTTAGTTTTTTCTAACTTCACTTCAGCTCAAACCGTTCTGTTCAATGTCAAAATTAATTCTGACGCTTCTACGAACATCCATAATGAAGAGCAAGTAATTATTAACCCCACTGACCCGGATAACATTGTAGCTGTCTGGAGGGATTTCCGTCTCGGATATAGACAGGTAGGTGTAGGATATTCGACTGATGGAGGAAGCAGTTGGACTGATTATTTAATCGGCATTGACGTAGCTCCCTATTCCTGGGAATCCGATCCGGGGATAACAGTGGACCGATTCGGAAATTTCTACACAGTGACTTTATGTTTTGAAAACGGAGGAACTTCGGCATTTTGTATCTATAAATCAACGGACGGAGGAGTAACTTGGTCCGAGCCGACCGTAGCCATAGCCAGCGACTTTGATTTCGAAGATAAAGAGCTTATGACCTGTGACCAGACTGGCGGAACTTATGACGGTAACCTCTACATTGCCTGGACCCGCTTTCCCGTTTCCGGAAACTCCAGAATCCATTTTATCCGCTCCACTGATGGTGGAACAAACTGGTCCGGTGCCCTTCCCATAAGTGATAACATAAATGATACCCAGTGGCCGGTTCCGGCCGTAGGAGCCAATGGTGAGGTTTATGTTGCCTGGGGTCAATTTGCCGGCAACGGTCAAGTACTCTTCCGAAGTTCCACCAATGGCGGAGTCAGTTTCGGCACTATAGATACAATATACACTCCTATAAGCCCGGTTTCTACAAATGTAAATGGTGATATTCTGGTCTTCACTTATCCGGCCTTGGCAACAGACATCTCCAATTCTCCCTACAGCGGTAACCTATATATGACGGTGATGGATAGATCTGTCTCTTCTGGTGACCAGGATATTTTCTTTTTAACTTCCACTGACCAGGGGAATACCTGGAGCCCGCGCAAGAGAATCAACGACGACCCCTTGGGAAACGGGGCTGACCAGTTTCATCCCTGGGCAGTTGTGAATCAGGATGGAGTTATTTCGGTGGTTTTCTATGACCGAAGAAACGACCCTTCCAATCTTATGTTCGATGTCTACCTAACTCAATCTTATGACGGCGGTCAGACCTTTACTCCCAATAAAAGAATCAGCACGGTTTCATCTTTCCCTCTGGCACTTTTGAGTTCAGGGTTGACCAAAACTCCTTTAGACCCTGTGACCGCCTATTATGGCGATAAACCTTTAGAGGCCACTCCTCTGGCCGGTTTGATTGGAGAGTATATCGGGCTTTCTTCTTTCGGTAAGCAGAACACCGTGGTCTGGACCGACACCCGGGAAGGTGACCAAGAGGTTTATACTGCCAAGGTGATTACCGGACTTTTAATTTCTAAGCTTCTTTTACCTCTCAACTCAGCTTATCAGACTGACGATACTCCGAATTTTACCTGGCAGGATTTATCATATTATGATACCGTCAGTTATTACAGGTTACAGTATTCAACGAATAGTAACTTCTCCAGCGGAGTTCAAACACTCGATAGTTTACCTGATACAACCTTTACTCTGCCGGATTCTCTGGCTCTGACAGATGCGATTTACTATTGGAGAGTGCAGAGCTTCAACAGTTCCGGGGATTCATCCGGTTACCAAGACCAACCCTTCTCATTTACAGTGGATACTGGCATACCTGCTATCCCCAGCTTGATTTCGCCGGCTGACACCACCAATGACAGCACCCCCCTGTTTACTTGGAACACTGTCACTATTTCCAATAAGGTAAAAAATTTCAAGCCCCAGATTGCTTCTGCGCCGATACGATATACTTGGCAATTAGCCAATGACATTGGTTTTACCATGAATTTATTAGAAGTTAATAATTTATCCACGACCAATTACCAACTACCCAATAATCAGGCCTTGGATAACGGGCTTACTTACTATTGGCGGGTTAGAGCCAATGATTTAGCGGGTAATCAGAGTTCTTTTTCTTCACCCTTGCAGTTTAAATATCTGGCCTTTATCAGAGGGGATGTGAACGCTGACAAGGCCAGAAATTTGAGCGATATTATCTACTTGGTGAATTATGTGTTCAAGGGTGGACCTCCTCCTATAATTAGCTTATTTGCAGGAGATGTGAATTGCAACGGAAGCGTTAACTTAACAGACGTAATCTTCATGGTCAACTTTGTCTTCAAAGGTGGAAGCCCGCCTTGCGCCTAAATTTTGAAGTTTAAATCGACCTTTGTCATTTTTCCCCTAAAAATCCTTGACATTTTGACTTTATATCTTATCTTAAGACTGAATTTGGTCTCTTAAAATCAAGCTGACTTCTCTTAAACTCACAAGAGAGAGAATTTTTGTCTTATTTCAGGGATTCTAAGGAATTTTTATACTTTCCCTGCTTAACTTTTATTCCCAAAGTTTAAATTATTAGCTTTTAAACAAAAATTTGTCACATTATATTCAATTCTGAAATCCAATTGAGAAAAGATTGTTAATGAACTTTCATAACAGAAATTCCTTAATAAAGACAGTTCCCCTTTTAATTTTTGGGGCTATCTTGCTTTTTACAGCCTCATTAACTTTTGCTCAATCCACCACCGTGGGTGGATTTACCTTAACTTTTGAGGGGGTTCACTATAATATTGCAGATAGCAGCTCCACTTGGTGTTATACTTTAGTTTGGAACGGTACCCCTCCCCAATTGAGTCATTTGACCATTCAATTGGGTGAGTGTGCTAAAGTTTTATCTGCTTCTCCGGAAAATTTTAGGGTCGGTTTAGACGGCTCCACTGGAATCTTTGGTATAAAATGGGATACTACCCTGCCTGCTAACACTCCTACTTTATTCTGTTTTACTTTAGACGGTCTTTATATTGTAGAGCCAATTCTCTTTGCCGCCAAAGCCGGCTCCAACAGCAACATTGCCAACGTTTCCGGAGCTTCTTTGACTTGTCAGGAATGTCAGTTACTCATCCTCTGTCCTTCGGACCTAAGCACCGATTGCACCACCCAATTTGACACTCTTAACTTGGGTGCCCCTAAAATCGAGGGTAACTGCCCCCCTTTCAATCTTACTTTTGCAGACGAAGAAATTATTGGAAATTGTCCGCCGGGAAGAACCATCCGGCGAACCTGGACGGTTACGGATGCCACGGGCTCCAGCAAAAGTTGTGTCCAGCTTTTTTCGTTCCAGGATCTTTTAGCGCCGAGCATTGGCTGTCCTACCGCTAAAATTATCTTTCATCCCGATACTCTTGCCTTTGACACTCCGGAAGTTTCCGACAACTGTGATTCCAGCCCTGCCCTTATAATAGTTTCCACAACCGGTTCCGCCACTGACTGTCCCTTTGAATCACTTTACACCCGGACCTGGGAAGCCGTAGATACCTGCGGAAATGTTTCGGCTCAATGCAGCCAGGGTGTTAGATATCAAAATCAAGCGCCGGTTTTAACTTTAAGTGATGACAAAACCGTGCTGAGAGAAGAAACCCTGGTAGTTTCTGTTTTAGCGCATGACCTGGATGGGACGGTTCCGGCTTTGACAGTTTTGAACCTGCCTTTCAATTCGGTCTTCCAGGATAATTTTGACGGAAGCGGAAGCTTAATTTTTACCCCGGATTACTTTCAGGTGGGCGTCCATAAGGGTGTGACCTTTATCGCTTCCGACGGCTGTCTGGCCGACACGCAGATAATTGACCTGCATGTTTTTGTCAGGCACGACAGTGTCTCCGTAAATGTCCTGTCACCGGTGAATTTGGTGATAACCGACCCCAAGTCGGACAGTATCGGAATCGATTTCAACACCATTTTAGAAGGGTCCTCCTATGACACCACTCAAGACGTCGACAATGACGGTGAAAAAGATGATATAGTCAAGATTCCCAAGCCCTATCTGGGGTTGTATCAGGTCCGGGTAGTCCCTACCGATACCGGTCACTTCAGCTGCGGTATAAGAATCGACGGTAACGACAGAGTCGAACTGGCCTCCAACGTGGTCATCCCCAGCACCGACACCACCTTTGAATATCAGGCCGAAGTTTTCCCGACCTTGCGCGGCGATGTAAATAGGGATACCAAAATAACTCTGATCGACATTATTTTTCTGGTGAATTATATCTTCAAATCCGGTCCCAATTCGGACCCTCCAGCTTTATCCAATCTCAACTGCGATAAAAAGGGGGATGGCACCGATAACATCAATCTGCAGGATATAATCTATCTGGTCAATTATGTTTTCAAATCCGGACCTCACCCCTGCAGTTGAAATAGCTTAAGGTCAACTGAGTCTGATAACTCCTGGTTTATATCTCATAGCTGGGATAATAACAGGGGACTAAAAAATCCTTGACATTCCATTTTTTCCCCTTATTTTTATGGTGTCGGGGGTGAGGGTAAACGAATCTAACGCTCTTCCTTACTTTGAAGATTTTTGATTTAGAGTTGATTTATCTATATAAAACCATGAGCAAGCTTAAAATTCTTCTGGTATTATTTTTCTGCACCACTGCATCTATTCTTTATGCCCAGGGTGATACGGTCTGGGTAAGAAATCACAACGGAGCCGGAAATGGGAACGATGAAGCGGTAGCTATAGCTGTTGATGACACCGGCCAGGTTTATGTAACCGGCCACACCTGGAGTGGAATCTCCGCAGATTTTACCACTATAAAGTATGACAGCAGTGGAAATGTTCTCTGGACCAAACAGTATAATGGACCATTGAGTGGAGATGAGCAGGCAGTTGACTTGGCGTTGGATGCAAGTGGCTATATCTATGTGACCGGAGGAAGCGAAGGGAGTTCGCCGGACATAGCCACGATTAAATATACACCGGCAGGTGATACAGTCTGGGCACGGCGTTTCAACGGACCCTTTAAAGCCGAAGATGTCGTCAATGACCTGGCTGTAGATAAAAATGGCAACGTTTATATTACCGGATCCCGGGAGGACAGTGTTTCTGCAGAAGTCACCAACATAAATTTTCTCACATTAAAATATTCTCCAACCGGCACTCTTTTGTGGCAAAAAATCTATGACCGCAGCGGAGCTCTATTCGACTTGGGCAATGCACTGGCGGTAGATGACAGCGGCTATGTCTATGTCTGCGGAAGCAGCTCTGTTCTGGCTTCCGGGGAAGATTTCACCACTATCAAGTATAATTCCAACGGGGATACTATGTGGGTGAGACATTACAATGGGCCGGGGAATTCAACCGATGAAGCCCAAGCCATTCAAGTTGACCAAAAGGGCCGCATTTATGTAACCGGACAGAGTCCGGGGTCTGGAACCTTAGGTGACTTTGCTACCATAAAATACAATAAAAACGGAGACACTCTCTGGGTACGACGTTATAATGGCTTGGGAAACGGAGTTGACCAACCCCTGGCTCTGACGGTGGGTGATGATAGTGGTTTTGTTTATGTCTCCGGCTACACCTGGAACGGAGCTTCCAACGACTATACTACCATTAAATATGATTCCAGCGGGAATACTGTTTGGATTAGAAATTACAACGGACCTGGAAACAGTAACGACCAAGCTATAGCACAAACCGTGGACCAAATCAGAAATGTTTATGTAACCGGCTTTAGCATCGGTTCTGGAACTGGGGAAGATTATGCTACCTTAGAGTATACTAAGACTGGAACTCTTCACGGACTCAGACGTTTCAATGGACCAGCCAATGGGAATGACCGGGCTATGGCAATAGCAGTGGACAGTCAGTTCATTTATGTAACTGGCAGAAATAGAGTAGGGAGTACAGACGATTTTACCACTATCAAATATTTTAAAAACCTGGAACCGGTTTTAGATTCTATAGGGTCCAAGAGCGTAGCTGAAGATTCTAATTTGACCTTTAGGGTTCACGCCACAGACCCTAATGGGACCATACCAATTCTGTCAGCAGCTAATCCCCCGGTTAATGCTACTTTTGTAGATTCGGGAAATGGTGCAGGTTCATTTATCTTTGACCCTGATTTTAACCAGGAGGGGCTATACCAGGTTATTTTCAGAGCCAGCGATGGGATTTTAATAGATAGTGAGGTCGTAGATATTACAGTATCAAATACTAACCGACCTCCAGTTATGTCGGTGGACAACGGCAGAAGCGGAATCAGAAACAGTGCCATAATTGTACCAGTAATCAGTTTTGACCCGGATGGCGGGTTTCCAACCTTATCAACCTCAAACTTACCAGCTAATTCCAGCTTCTTTGACAGTCTGAATGGAAAGGGTACTCTATCTTTTACTCCCACTTCTGCTCAAGTAGGAGTTCATCCTAACATTACTTTTGTTGCTTCTGATGGATTTTTAGCTGATACCGGGATTACTCAAATTCATGTGTTTATCCGACAAGACACCCTAACCCTTTTTGCTTTCTCGCCGGTAAATCTGGTAATCACCGATCCCAAACAGGACTCTATCGGACTGGGATTTAACACTATTCTCGAATACTCCGACTACGATACCACCCAAGATTTGAACAACGACGGGAAAAAAGATGAGGTAGTTACGATTCTTACTCCTTATCTGGGGGAATATAATGTCCGGGTAATTCCCACTGATACCGGCAAATTCACTTTGCAGTATATTTTAAACAGCAATTCACCTTCAGTTTTAGCTCAAAATGTACACATAACTAACTTGGATACTGTTTATTCCTATAAGCTAAATATTATTGAGACTCTTAGAGGCGACCCTAATCGTGACGGCAAGCAGAGTATTTTGGATATCGTCTTTTTGGTCAATTTTGTTTTTAAGGGCGGCCCCGAGCCACATCCCTATACCTTGGGTAATATCAATTGTGATTTTACCTCTGGAGGGATTGACATTATAAACATTGTGGATGTAATCGGAGTGGTCAATTTTGTCTTCCGGGGTGGCAAAGCTCCCTGCAGTTAAGCCAGTGCTCGGCCTGCCTTTAACAATCTCAGAAAAGTTCAGGTCTTTTCAAAATTAACTTTCCCACAAACCTTGACAATCCACTCCTACCCTCTATATTTAAAAACTTGAAGAAAGTTGTACATCTTTGAGTCTATGCCGAAAGCGAATTGGCATTTGACAATCTTGAGGTCATTTAAGAGGGCAAAGGTTTAATCAACTATTTTGGGGTAGGAATGATTGAGGGTCATAAAGTCTGTGTAGTAATCCCCGAATGGAATGAATTTGATAAAGCCATCTATTGTGCCCAAAAAATTTTACAAGAAGTACCCACAGTTGACAAAATCATTATAGTGGATGATGGTTCTGAGGGCTTTCAAAATAAACCTGTTGACCACAAAATCGACCTGCTAGCCAACCAAACCAATCAAGGCACAGGTTTTACTTTTATAACAGGGATAAATCATGCTTTAAAATCCGGTTATGACTTTGTGATTTGTTGGACTCTGTTGGATCGGGGATTTTTCCCGGTAGATTTTAAAAATGTTGTAGAGGGACTGACAAAATCTGAAGTGGTCTACGGTGTCAGAGTCAAAACCGGTCAGAATAAAGAGAGTTTCTCCCGCTGTCTGGGAAGAAGGCTGCATATTGTGCTGTTTAAAATCCATGCCAACTTCTGGCTTAAAGATTCTACCATCGGGATGAGAGGTTTCAGGAAATCTGCGTTTGAAAAAATCGGTTTGCCCAGTGAACAATTTTTGCGAATTAATTCAGAGAATAAAAACTGGAGCTGGTTTTTTAGATATGGCTTTGAGACCTGGATTTTGCTGCAGGCCTTTAAGAGTGGGTGTTCTGTGAACAGTTGTACGGTACATGATTTGGGTGCGACCAATTCCAGTATAAAACTTTTCGGAAAAAACTCTTTTAGGTCAATTTACACTCCCTTTTTTAGAAAGGTAAGTTTTTCCCAACCGGATGGAGTAGCCAAAAAATGAAGCTTAAGTTTTTGAGAACTTTTGATGTCAAAATAGCTGCTTTACTGTTTCTACAACTGATTTTAATCTTTCTGGCTTTTGATTTTCAGATTTTTATGGGGGGAGACGTTCATTCGGATATTTTGCTGGCAGAATCTATTCTCTCCGGGAACGGATTCAAAGATATCTGGGACCCCCAGCAACCGCAGGATAACTGGAGAAGACCGGGTATGCCAGTTATAATTGCTTTTCTATATCTTTTATTTGGTCATCATTATTTAATTATCAAGCTTTTAATGGTTCTGCTAACCTTGGGCACGACCGTGCTTTTATATCTGATTTTTAAAGCTGAAATGGGTTCTAATTTATGGTTTTTGCTTTTGCTTTTTATTAGCAGCGCTACTATTTTGGAGTTTGCGCGCTACGAATTGAGTGAAATCCCCTATTTATTTGTGGTATTATTATCCATTTATTTCTGGAAAAGACAAAAATATTGGGCCACCATCCTTTGTCTTATTATAAGTTATCATATCCGAACCGAAGCTTTGGCATTAATGGGAGCTTTCTTAATCTTCTATCTTTTTCAAAAAAATTGGAGAAATCTTATAATTTTTGGAGCTTCAATCCTAGTGGGCATTTTACCCTGGACTTTGAGATCAATTATCATCGGGGGTAATCAGCAGATAAAAGTCCTCTTAGCCAAAAATGAGTATTATCTGGATGCCGGGATGATTGGATTTACCGATTTGATACAAAGGGTCGTTCACAATTTTAAATTGTATTTTTTTAAATACGGAGGAGGTGTGATTCTCAATACCGAAGGATTTCTTTCCTTTCTGATTATGCCGCTGGCTCTAGTGGGATTAACGCTGTTTATAAAAATGAGCCGGATTGGCAAAATTATTTTTCTATTTGTAATTTTTCACCTACTGATAATGCTGTTGTGGCAACCTTCAGCTACTCACTTTCGCTATCTGATCACCATCTCCCCCTTTTTGATGTTGGGACTCATCTATGGCTTTTTTGGCACCGTTAAATTTATAAAGGAGCTATTTTGAGAAAAATTTTCTGGCTGGTAATTATCTTAAACTTCATCTTGCTAATTCCCAGGTTCAAAGCTAATCTATCGATTTTAAAGCGGAATTTAGCAGGAGAGATAAGAGCTAGCAATCGGATGGAGCTAAATGAACTATTAAACGCTTTTGACTGGTTGAAAAGACAAAAAGAGCGCAGGGCTATTCGAGAGGACGCAGTAGTAGTCTGCAGACAGCCTCAATTTTGTTATTACTATTCTGGATTTAGGTCCATCAATTTTCCTTTTACCGAAAATCAAGATGTGGTATTTAATGCCCTTATCCAAAGAGACCTAATAATTGCGGAGAACACCGAACCTTTGTGTATACTTTATCTCAATAAGGTTGTTTTTGATAGTGTCAAATATTTCCAATTGCTTTACAGAACCGGAGGGAATCCACCCATTTTGGGGATTTTTGCAGTCAAAAAAGATGAAGTAGCTAAACTTTTACAGGCCCAACAATAATTTATTTTATTTTTTAAATTTTTTGCTTGACAAATAAAATAGCAGTTCTAGATTTAAGACAGTAACTTCAGCTCTTTGAAAACAATTTTAAAGGGAAGCTGGTGAAAATCCAGCACAGCCCCGCTACTGTAAGTGGCTACGAAAACTAAATTTTCGCGCCAGTGACCGGGCATACGAAGATGCTTTCAAGGGACGAAGTCAATAGACGTAAACCTTAGGTTTCTGGCGCGGATAAACCATTCGAGGTGATGAAAAAATCTTCTCGGAGAAGGTTGGCCAGTAGGTCTGAAGCCATAAGTCAGGATACCTGAAGTCCCCCGATATATCGGGGGGCACCTTCGTGGGTGAGGTTTGTAGGCAGTCAAACTTTGACACCCCAACTTGCGAAGGTTGGGGTTTTTATTTAGCAAGTAGAAAACTTTCAAACTCTTTTAAAAGGAGGATTAAATGGCATACTTATTTGTAATCATAGGAGTTCTATTCCGGCTTATCCCTCATCCTGTGAATTTTGCCCCTATTCTGGCTATAGCGTTATTCGGGGGGACTTATCTGAACAGAAAAACTGCTCTTTGGGTTCCTATGTCTGCTTTAATCATCAGCGATTTATTTCTGGGAACTTATTCCCCTCTTTTGATGCTGTTTGTCTATGCCAGCACTTTGGCCAGCTGTCTTCTGGGTTTATGGCTGCGGAATCACAAGAATGTTTTGAATATAGTTGGAATTTCTCTTGTCAGCGCTGTAATATTTTATCTTTTTTCTAATTTTGGGGTCTGGATAATGCCTTCGGGGTATCCTCATAATTGGGCCGGATTAATTGAATGTTACCTGATGGCTATCCCATTTTTGAAAAACAGTGTGGCAAGTAACTTAATTTACACTGCGGTCTTTTTCGGAGCTTATGAGATGGCTCAAAGTTTGTTGAGAAAAAGAAAACTGGCTGCTACGGTTAAATAATTTTCTGAACAGAAAAATTAATTTTGTTTTAAATGAAAAGTGTTATAAATCCTAAAAGTGCTTTCTTAAGCTTACTACTTTTATTTTGTCTATTGAGTTTCGAATTTACTCTGGCTCAATCCACCAAAAAAATCGAAGGGTATATTTTAGAAGTTGGAAGCTTCCGTGCCGCCTCCGGCGCTAAAATCCAGATTGAAGGCACCAATTATCAGACTATTTCGGATTTGCGCGGATATTTTTCTTTTGAAAATATTCCCATCGGTAATTACCAGTTGAAAATTTCCTCTCTGGGTTATAAAGAAAAATTGCTATCTGAAATGAGCATAACCACCGACCAGACTTTGAAATTAACAGTTCACTTACATCCTGACCCGATTCCGATGCCGGAAATTGAAGTGGTTGAAAAAAAAGATAACCTGCCGGCGACTACCTCATCTAATTTAATTTTGACTAAAGAGCAAATCCAGAGCACCAATGCAACCAACATTGGAGAAGTTTTAAACTCAGTTCCGGGAATCTATGTCAGGCAGACATCTAATTCCGGCAAAGCTTATGTATCCATCCGTGGCTCGGCTTCCAATCAGGTTTTGGTTTTGCTGAATGGAACAGCTTTAAATTCAGGGCAGGATGGTGAGACTGATTTAAACTTCATTCCCTTAAATCTGGTGGAAAAAATTGAGCTGAGCAAAGGCGGTCGGTCAGCTTTTTATGGGACAAATGCTTTGGCCGGAGTAATCAATATTATTACGAATTCCAAGCTGAACTATAATCAACCTTCTTACCAAATCAAAAATACTCAAGCCAGTTTCGGCACAGGAATTTGGGATTTTTCTGTTCAAAGGGACATTGTCCCTAATGTTGATTTCTCTTGGGCTTATAACCAGTCTCACAGTAAAGGAGATTTTAAATATGATGATCCTGATGGTATAAAAAGAACTAGAGAAAATGCCGGCAAAAATTCGGAAAATTATTTCCTCTCCACTGCTTGGAAAAAAGACAAAATTTGTCTCGGGCTGTCAGGGCAATATTACGAAGCGGTCAACGAGATGCCGGGTGACACTCTGCAGTTAAACCCCCTGGCCAAAAATTATGACTATCGGGGAATTTACAGCTTGAATTACAATCAGGAATTGAAAAGCTGGTGGAATCTTGAGGCGAATATCACTTATCAGAGATGGTTACAAAAATTTTCAGACCCCTATTCTTATATCAAAATTGAGGCGGATTATCTCAATCAGCAGACTGGCTTTGATTTTATGAATAATTTTGCCTTTACTCCACAGAGAATAATCAAATTAGGTTTAAAAGGTGAAATAGTAACTTTAAACGGAAAAGATAATCTTAGGCCCTCCCAGAGCATCGGAAAAGTGAACCGGAATATGGGAAGTGTTTATTTAAACTGGGAAGAGAAAATAATTTTCCCTAGAATATCTTCTTTTTTGATTTTAAATTCTGCTGGACGATATGATAAAACTCAAAGCTTCGCAGCCAACTGGTCTCCCCATTTTGGCTTACTTCTGTCTCAAGGGCAGAACTGGGTCAAAAGAATTAAAACCAACTGGGGAAAATCTTTTCATAACCCTACTCTGAATGCTCTATTCTGGAAGACCGATGTTTTCGCCACCGGCAATCCAGATTTAAAGCCGGAGCGAAGTGAAGATTTTGATTTAAGTGTTGAAACGGAGCTTCCCCTTGCAGGAAAAATCTCTTCCGGGATTACATATTTCAAGAGCCGGGTTAAGGATATTGTCGTCTGGCAAAGAAGATTTGACGGAAAATTTATGCCGGTTAATGTGAGCAGAGCTTATATATCCGGCTGGGAGCAGAACTTTAACTGGCAGAGTAAAAATCAAGTGGTCGGCTTGGAATTTAACCATACTTTGACCGAGGCCATCAACTACAGTGGCGTTTATCCCAAGGACGGGAAATATCTGGTTTTCAGACCCAGACATATCTATAACTTAAAGTTTTACTTTAATCCTCGTCCATTTGCTTTCAATTTCAACTCTCACTGGGTCAGCAAACGGTATATCCGGGAAGAAAACACCAAGTTACTGCCCGGCTACAAAATTATGGATTTAAAATTGGGCTATAATTCTAAATGGAAGAAGTTGGGCTATCAGCTCTCGTTGGGGGTGAATAATCTGACCAATCAGAAATACGAATTGATAGAACGTTATCCTATGCCTGTCAGAGAATATCAGGCCAGTTTGGCTTTGGAACTATAATGAAAAAAATAATTATCAGTTTAGTTTTGACTTTAGACGTTTCAAACTTTGTTTTTGGTGCCCTGCCCAAAACTTTGTATGTGGTCAACGGCTTGGCGGAAACTTTATCAAAGATTAATTTGGAAAATGGCTCTGTCACTAATCACATCACAACTTTAGGAGTGGCGCCAAATCAAGTGGTGGTTAAAGGAACCCGGGCTTATGTGGTCAATTCACTTTCTTCTAATATCCAGATTATCGATTTGACCGCTGATACAACTCTGGGCTTTATCAGTTTAGGTGCTAACCGCAATCCCTGGGCTATAGCTTTTTTAGATTCCCAGATAGCATTTGTCACAAATTTTGCCGCTAATACTCTTTCTAAAATTGATGTTATGGCAGAAACAGTTTTAGCTGAATTCCCCGTCGGTCAATCCCCTGAAGGATTGTATATAATGAACGGGAAAGTTTTCATCTGCAACACCGGTTTTAATCCCAATGACTTTTCCTATGGTCAGGGAACCGTAGCTGTCTTTGACCCTCAAGCAGACACAGCAGTCGCGACCATCAACGTTGGAAAAAATCCTCAAGCTTTAAAAAGAGATTACCAGGGAGAATTATATGCGGCCTGTACCGGTGATTATGGAGCAGTGGAAGGCTCGGTCTATGTGATAAATCCCAACACCAATTCTGTAATTGACAACATTTTAATTGGGGGTACCCCGAATACAGTTGGCATTTCCTGGGATGGAACCGCTTATTTATCTGCCGGAGGGTTTATCACAGATGGTTTGGTCTACACTTTTCACAGTCAAACCGACTCGGTTTTAAGAGGAGAGGCCAATCCTATCTTGGTTGACCTCGGTGCTACGGATGTTTTGGTCGATAAATCCGGTTTTTGCTATGTGGCTTGCTTTTCTTCCTCCACTGTTCAGAAGATTGATGCAGCCGGGAATATTTTAGATACCTTTTCCGTAGGAGATGGTCCCACTTCCTTGAGCATTTTTGACCCCAGAAAAATCGGAGATGCCAATGGAGATGGGAATACTCAGTTGGCTGATATAATTTTTATGGTGAATTTTATATTTAAGGGAGAAAATCTACCCAACCCGCCTGCATTTGGGGATCTAAATTGCGACAGGAAGGTTAACTTGGGAGATATCATTTACTTAGTCAATTTTATCTTCAAGGGGGGAGCCCCGGCTTGTGACATTTAGCCCTAAAATAGCCCTCAAAATGAACAAATGTTAAAAAATCTTACAAAAAACACTTGACAAAAAAAGGCCGTAGCTTAAATTATTCACAGAAGCCGCTTGCATAAGGTAGGAACAGCTTTGCACAGCGAGAGGGTGTGAGACCTTCAGAGAATAGGGAACTTTGAAAAGGAGGATTGTGAAGAAGGCTTTAAGATAAAGACTCACCGACTCTTTAATTAAACATAACAACAAGTTAGTCAGTCGGCTTAAAGTATCTCTTCAGATAAAATCTATTCAGTTTTAAGCCACGACGGAAAATTTAAGTTTTAGGTCATTGGCACATAACTTGCTTAAAACCGGATAGTGAAACTCTTCGCGGTTTGAAAAACGGGAGTGGTGTGGTTCTGGACAAAACCAGAATCACCCCGTCTGAGTACGGGGCATCCCCCCTCCACCACTCCCTTTTTATTTGCATAAAACACAAAGCCCCGATTTTCTGTCGGGGCTTTTTATATACCGGTATCAATTCCTGTGATACACTATCAGTTCTATATCATATTTCTTTAAGTCGGCAATGATTCTCAAATTATTTAACTTCTTTTGAGGGTTCATTTTTATTTACTTGGCTGTTGTCCCCATCTGTTTTCTGGCAATAGCCGCTTTAGCCGCCCTCACTGCTACTTCCCTGTCTACCCCGGTAATCTGGATAATTTGCTCTACGGCCTGGTCAATCCATTCGGTCCAGTTGGACGTAGGATATTTGAGAACGAAATAATCTGTGACATCATCAGCAATCAAAAGAATATGCTCCGCCAACTTTTTCTTCTTATCGGTGGATAAGTATGGCACCAAATACTTTTGAACCACCCATCCCAAGAGTAAAAGCCCTAAACTTCCCAGACTGGGGAATAATGCTGACTCGATAAAATTAAACATAGTGCTTCTCCTTTCATTTTAAATTCAAAAGGGTAGAGCGGGGTCCCTGCACCCCGCTACCAATCATTAAAAACTCAACTCCCAACTGCTTTGATTAGGCACAATAGTTTCTAATTTCAAAATTGCCCCGGAAGTTACAGTGACGGTGAATAAATACTTGGTATTGTTAGGATTTAAAATTGTGTTGGGATAGAGGTCTAAAAACCAATAGCCGTTAGCATCAGTTGTCGTGGTTTTGTAATAGGGGCTGATTAAAACCAGCTGATAGCGTAACGGGACAGTCTTAATCAGCGCTTCAATTTTAGCTCCTACAACCGGTAAATTATTGATATCTTTGACATAGCCAAAAACTCTGCACAAAGCCGGTGAAGGTGGTGTTCCTGGATTAAAAGCTGAACCATAAAAAGTTTTGCTAGTGGCGCCGGCCACGATAACTGATTCAGGAACAGCAAAAACATACCCAGGTTTGAACAATCTGACTTTGTATGTTGCATCGTTCAAAGAGAAAATTGCCTGTCCTAATGAATTAGAGGTTAATAACCCTTCAGTGGAAGTTTGGGCTTGATTTAAGACCTGAACTTGTACTCCGTTTAGAGTAGTGACCGAATCAGCGGCATCTTTTATAGTCAGAGTGACCTGATTGGCGCCGGTCCCGGTTCCGGATGTCAAAGTTCTGGTGGACCAGGACCAAACATGGTTGGCAATTGTGTCCGGATTGGATGAACCGGCATTTACTGCAAAAACTTTGGGAATAGTGTCTGATAATGTTATCGGGTTAGAAAAAGACCAGACTTTTTCTGCTGATTTGTTGGCAATTTTTTCTCCGATATTAGTTGTATCAGTCAAAGTCCGAGTCGCATTATCCCAGGGGTTATCATCAACCGCCGAAATATTTTTATCTAATCTGTCTAAATTACCAGCTCGAGCAGAAGTGTAATCCGAACCTGATGGAGGTATAATTCCGTTTAAACCGGAAATTTCTGCCATGACTAAGGAGCTTTCCGCAATGGGATGTTGAATTTTATTCAGACCAAAACTTAACACCTGCCAAGTGCAAGTCTTTACCCGTACCGTTTTCCCATTTTTAAAAGCAGTGATAAAGGACAGATATTGACCGAGATTGTTGGACCCATCGCTGACTTTTATTTTTTTCTGATAGTATCCCGTTCTGGTTGAAGAGGTAACCTTAGAGGAATCCACGATGACGTTAGAACCTCCGGTAACGGTCCGAAACCATTTGAACCAGACCGAATCAACGTCAGAGAGATTTAAAAAAGTTGTATCAGTAGTCCCAATGGTCAAAGTCAAGCTATCAGAAGGGGCATAAACTTGAGCCAACCCATCACTGTAAAAGAAAGTCAAGATTGAGAAACTGAATACCGTCAAAATTATCAATCTTCTAATCATTGATTACTCCTTTATCCCGAGCGAAGTCGAGGGATTTATACTGAGTGCAGTCGAGGGGTTTGTCCAGAGAAGGTAGAATCCTCTTTTATTTTTTTGTTTATATGACCCCTCTTTAGAATTTTCTGCGAGCTCATCTTCATCATTCAAAATCCAATCCGGCCTTTTTCTGCCTGAAGGAACTGTATAAGTGACATACAAACGGGGCTGCCTGGTAGGTGGAGAGCCTTCTTCAATGAGAGTCCTTTCTGAAGTAAAAAATCTTTTCCAGGTCCCGGAACTCCCTTCATCTTTATTTTTGAAGATGAGCCCGTAATTTTCCCAGGTGCCATTCACCCAGTTTTGAACTGCCGTGGTAAAATTATTCCACTGATACCAACCTGCACTCGTAACCGAAGCTGAATCAATTATATCAGAAGTATCACCACCCGCCACCGTCCACAAAGTATCCGCTGAGTTCATACGCCGGTATTTCCAGTTCACCTCCATCTCCATCCAGTTGTTGGTTACTCTCAAAGCTCGGATTATCCGTGCCGAAGAGTCGGCCACTGCGTTGCAATAATGGGAATCCACGGCGGTAGCAATGGTAGCATTGGAAGGAATATCAGATAAATCATATTTGGTGATTCCGCGATTATGGGTAGTAGTGGCAGAGGAACCAACCGCAAAAATAGTGTCGTTGCCTCGATTCAAAGTATCCGGTGAATACAAATAAGCGTCAAAGACATCTGAGGTATCTATAATCTCAATCGAGGGGTCGAAAGTAATTTGTCCGGGAGATAGTTGAACCAGGTCCTCATATCTCATTCCCACCAGCATAAAAAAATTATCTCCCACTTTCACTAATCTTTTTCGCAGTGGAAAATTCAGGTTCAAACTATCCGGGGATATTTCCGGAATGACAGCTTGAGCCGGCAATTGTAAAATGGGATTGTGCCAGTCATTTCCTAAGTTGATAAATTCAAAACTATTCAAACCCTTCTTCCAATCGAACTCTTTTTCAGCTTCAAAGAATTTCAAATTAAGCTGCCCGATGCCTAAAGCATAAACTAAACAGAGCCAGGTATTGGTGGGCAAAATTCCGAAACTAATCGGAGCAGGTAAACTGACTCTGGCTGTTTGGCTCAAAATCAGAAAACTCTCCAAATTATCCGGCTGATAGGAAATTTTATAATCCGCATTGGGAAAAATATTTTTCACCAGCAAATTATTTTTTGAGATTAAAGGTTTTGAGTATTGTGCATCTTGAACTGTAAACCAAGCTGTCGAAGCTTCATCGTAGTAAATTAATTTCAGCAGACGAGAATAGAGCCAATGCCTCCCGTAGCTAAAGGCGATTCGACCCAGAGTATCTGCATAAACTTTATAAATCCCTTTTTCCACTTTGAACAAGGTGTCGGCAACACTTTCCCAGACAGGATTGATTTTGCTCCAGCCGGAGGGAGAAGTTTGATCTCTATAAAAAAGAGGTGAACCAGAGATAACCAATTGGTAAGTCTCCGAATTTAGCTGGGCCCGATAAGTACCGTAATTCAGAATGGTAGTATCTTCTTGAGCTAATGCACACCCAAAAGAGACCACCAGCAAAAATTTAAAGAATATTGCTTTGTAAATTTCTCTTATCATTTTTTCTCCTCAAAACCTTGGCGCCGGTGAAAGCCAAACTCCCGGCCAAAATTATATCCAGCATCCGGTCGAAAACCGACCTTCGCAAATCTTTAAGTTCCTTTAAATCCTGCTGAATGTGGCTCATATCACTTTTAATCTCCGCCAATGCAATCGAAATCTGCTTGAATTCTTCAGAATTCTTTTCCTTGAGAGTTACAAATTCATCTCGCTTGACATATTCAGTTCTCCCAAGATTGCAGCAGCCCACCAGTATCAAAACCCAGATTGACCAAATTATGCTTTTATAAAAGCTAATTTTCTTCATTTTATTCTCTCTGATTCATTTCAGATCTTTCTATCTCATCTTGCTTAGAATTTTCCTTGGCAATTTTATTCTTTCGTTTTCTCGTGCCTCCGTGATTCAAAACTTTGTGACTTTCGCTTTCCTTGTGTTTTCGTGATTCTGGCTCGCCTAAAACTCCCTTCCTCAAATCTTCTACCATCTCCCAGAAAATCTTTTCTCTTTGACTTTCATCTTTGATTTTGTATTTTAATTCCACGATTTTCAAAAGGTCTGATAACTTTTTCTCTAAATATTTTGTTTCTAACTTTGATGCCAGCCTCCTTTGAAAATCTTCCAAAAGCTCCCAATCCGAAATTTCCAGCTTCGTTTTCTTCTTGATTTTCAAATCTTACTCCTTTTAAATTTTCTGTAATCAAATTTCAGCTGTTAAAGCCAATTTTCTTCCACAATAGGGACAGGTCTTGACTACCCCCGGACCGTCGAACAAAATCTCTTTCCCGCAATTATCACACCACCACTCAATTCTATCTGTAATCAACATGTGTTTTCGTTTTGCTTTTTTTCGTGACTTCCCTAATTTTCGTGCTCTCGTGTTTCAAAATTTCGTGTCTTCGTGATTCAGAACTTACCCATTCTCAATTATCACCAAATCAACTATCCCGACTGTTTGCGACTGTGTCAACTTGGCAATTTTAAAATTGGCGTTGGTTTCCGGACCAACTACCAAGCAGGCCACTTCATTTTTCTGCAGGAGTAAAACTTTGGGAAAACTAATTGAAGAGGGCAATTGATTCCCTTTTATATCATACAAATTGGAGAAGCTCACAATTTGCTCTAAGCCACCTAAAATTTCCCGGGCAAAAATAATTCTTTTGGAAGTATCTCCGATTTCGGTCCAGAGCAAAAGCGGAGCTACCGCAGAAAACTCCCCGTAGACCGAAAAATTATTCACCACCCAGACTCGTCTCCCTCTCAAATAATCCAAAGTAATGTTCATTTCTTTTAATTAGCTTTTAGTTTTTCTTCGTGCTTTTCGAACTTTTGCTACTGCATGGCGTAGCCATTCGTGTTTTCGTGATTCAAACTACTTCTCGCTTCTCACGCTGGTGGGTGTAGGTAAGGAGCTTTTTGCTTTGGCGAATTTGCTTAAAACCTCAAAGGCCTGTTTCTGATAAAGACTTGATAAGTCCGACCAGGAGGAAGCCAACGCCTTGGCTTGGGTACCGGGTGAATTCAGAGTCATCGACTCCAGTGCTTTGACATTACATAAAATTGAAACCGCCAAATATGTTTCGCCGGAAATCAAGCCCTGGTCAGTTGAATTCTGGTAAACTAAATCGATTATCTCGAAAACTTTGGCATTAGCTTCCACAATAGCGTTAGAAATCAAATCATCATTCAAAAATCCCAATTCGCTGGCATAATCCACAAATATCCACTGACCATCCTCTATAGCGCCGGAAGTTCTTCTGGCAACCTCACCTTTTGCGTAATCAAAATCATAATCTGTTCCTTTGACATAAACTCTGAAGTATAAATACCAGATAACCACAGAAGCACCAACAGTAATTGAACCAGTTGTAATTCGAGTAATTTTCCCGTTGTCATAATCGATGTGATAATCCGCATGCTCGATGTAAACTTGTCCCAAGGAAGAATCTTTAGCCACCACAACTGTCTCCGGTATCAAATCAGAATGCAAAAGCTGAATCGTATCTCCGGAAGCAAAACTGACCGTTTCCAAAGTCGGCGCAATCTGCTCTTTCCCCTTAATTTTTTCGGAATTGGCTGAAATATTATTATCCGGTAATTTCACCGGAGAATTTCCGGTTAGCTGCACTAAAACGTCTTCTTTTTTATTAACACCAATCTGATGCTGCACTAAATGTTTTTTAACTAGATCAATATTAGTAAATGGCATGTTTTTTGTTTTATTTATCTGCTTAATCCGTTACATCTGTTGTGAATTGCTACACTACATCCAGATAATCATTCTTCCCCACTGCTGTAATTTGAGTCCCAACCGGAGCTGTCGTATAGCCAACAATTACCAAGGCCCGCACCCAAAATTTTGTCACATTGTTAATATCCGTCTGCTGCCAATCGGATGGAGCAGAAAGTAAATCCTGCCACAAAATTACCATTTTTGGTGAAGATTCTAAATGATAAGCCCCGGAGAAGGGCGTAAAAGTAAACCAGATAGTTCCGTTCCAGTACTGCCAGGAAACCTGACCGGTAATTCCGGAAGTTGATAGAACGAATCGAATCAAATTAAATTTACTATCCGTTCCCAAATACAAGATGTCATTGATATCCTTGACTAAACCATTGGAAGTAGTGTGAAAAATATCCGCAGTTGTAGTATTTGCTGCTTCCGTAGTTTTATCCTGAAATTGAGTACCTCCCGACTGGTCGAAACAGAATACTTTGTCGAATGTTTTATTGGCTAAATCTAAAGTAACCGGATTTGTAAGTATAAAAAGTTTGATTCTGGTCGGTCCCGATAGATTTCGCATAAAAAACATAGGGGACATTTTTGAAAAATTGCAAACCTACACTGACTGGATTCGCGGAATCCAAAGTGAAAACTCCGGACCAACTGTTCTGGTCATACTCTTTGTATAGTAAAGTGGAGTTGGCAGAAAAAATTACTCCCAGGCGATTGTCTGAAGAAATCGCGACTTGAAAGTTGTAAGTAATATTACTGCCGGAATAAATAGTAACCGCACTGGACCAGGTTGTTCCCGAAATCTCAAACCTTTTATAGGTCAGAGTATTTCCATTATCTGAATAGATACAGTAAACATAAGTAGGTAAAAATATGAGCTGAGAATAAACCACCACAGTTGAACCGGAATTTAAAGCGGTTCCCAGATCAGAAGCTCCGCTTCCCCAGGTCACACCATCATTGGTGGAGGATTTAGCTTGAATGTAATATCTGACCGCACCAGAATCATAGTAAGTCCAGGATACCCACAAGCGATTGCCTGAATCTTTCAAAATCGAGGGATAATAATTTTCACCGACATTGACTATGACTTGAGCCGAACCGACCGCCCAACCTCCGTTGCTGAAAGTCAGCTTCACCATATTCAGAGCTAAAGTAGTTTGAACTGTATAAGCCAGGTAGAGATTGAAATTGGAATCCATAAAGGCGCTGGCCGGATAATCAGCTGAATTGGTGACTATCGTTGTAGCCGCAGACCAGGACTCATAGGGAAAATCTGCCCAGCGAAAAACAATTGTATTGGCTGATTGAGGATAGATTACAATTACTCTTCCAGAGTATGGACCAGATTTTATCTCAAAAATTTTACTCTGCTCCGGAAAACCGCTAGCGTATTGCGAACTGACCGTATCTAAAAGTTTTTGCATTTTTGTTTAATAATTCTTTTTATTTTTTCTATTTTTATGACACTTTTCTCATCCAACATATTTGGTCGGGTGCAGGGACCCGACCCTACCCTGGGTAGCTCCGGGTCCCCGAACCCAGAGCTCAAGCGGTAAAGTTCTATTACCACACTGAATCCAGAATCAGCGAACCTTCTTTAATAATCTTGGCGTAAGCCACCGATTCAGAAACCACTGCCTCTTCTAACTTTTGCTCAATCACTTTGTCATACTCAATCATCAAAGGCTGTGATACGACCTCTTCAATGGCAAAGCGGTTATCCAACCCGATAAGCAAATCATTAGGCACTTCATCTGAACGAATCAAAGTCGAACCCAAAGGGGAAACCAATTCACCTGTGGATTGGAATTTAAAGCCGGCTAATGGGTCTTTAAATTCAGCCATGGTCAAAATAGTTTTGATTTTATCTTTGTGAGCCAAAATCACATTCATCTCAAATGGAAAAAATTCATTCCAGAAAGTTACCAAATCGGTGTAGCTTAAAGTGCCGGTGGCAGCGGTGTTGATAACCGTGGCAGAATTGTTGTTTCCGTCTCCGTTGATGATGGTGTTGACAATCAGACCGATTTTGTCCACCTGCAATCTATAACCAATGTACCACAGCAAGACTTTAAATTGAGCCATAGTTCGGTATCTTAAAGCTTTGTAAGGGGCCTTCAAAGTCATTCCATAATCTGGAACTAAAATCGAGTGTTGTTGTTCAGCTACCGAAACTGTGGGGGCTTCAGCTAAATCTCCGAGCGGTCTTAAAGAAAGCTTACTGCTAGTGGGCGTAACATTGACAAAAAATGGGGTGTAGCGACTGGTGTTCACCACCGAAGAAGAGGCCACAATTTTTTCCAAACCGGTTCTCATTCTCATTCCATTGCGAACTTCCCTTAACATAAATTCAGGCAAAAGAGCTGGTGCTCCCTGATAAAACAGTTCCATCGATGACGGATTCTTACCTGAAACTCTGATATTGTGAACTGCCAACTGCCTTTCAAAAGCATCCAGAGGTGACCCCACTGGCGTTGGGTCATATTCCGGTGTTTCCAGAAGTTCGGTGACAGAAACCCCTTTACTTTGAGCTTCCAAATAAGTTTCATCGGTAATCTTAATTTCTTTGGCTCTGGATAAATCCACACTGCTGGAAATTGACTTTTCTGCTTGAGCCATCTCCAGCCATCTTTTTCCTAAAGGTAATTCTAATAATTTTTCTAATTCCATCTTTTCTCCTTTTAAATTCAGCAAGTTTTTATTTTTGAATTTTGGTAAGTTAAACTGTGGCTACATCACTAAAGTGCACTCAACGGTCCCATTAACTGCAATCACGGTCCCTCTGGCGATATTTCCTCCAGCCGGGTCGCTGGCTCCTAAAGCCGGAGCTTGCTTAACCGTTCCGCTGGCTCCACCGACTACTCGGTTGCCAACTACGGGATTGGTGGTGGTAATCGAAACTGTCATTACTCCTTTGATTTGGACTGTGGCAACTCTTTTCCCGTTTTCAGCATCGGTTAAGGTCAGGTCCACTAACTTTCCTAAAAAAACTGAGCCGTCGGTGCAGGGACCGACTTGATAGCTGGAAGTAACGGTTACTGCTTTTCCGATATCGATATCTTTTAAATCATCCACTCCGGCGGTCTGCTTGATATTGAAAGTGGCAAACATGGCCCCTAAAGCTTCTAAATTCTGATCTCTGACTCCCATTTTCTACTCCTTCTTGTTTTTTAGATTTTAAATTCTTTACATACTCTATTAATGATTCTGCACTCCCCAACACTATTGAAGTTGTAGTGAATTTTTTTTCCCTCTCCTCTAAGGGGAGGGTAGGGAGGGGTCAGTCTGCAAAAGAAACTTACCTCTCCCTAACCCTCTCCTTTTAGGAGAGGGGATAAAAAAACCCTCCCTTTTATGGTGACTTTATGGAACCATATTCAGGGAGGGCCGAGTGGGGTAAATTTAGCCAGGAGGTGAGGCGATTATACCCCGACAAAAGCAGGAGGTTGGAGGATTAAGGGAGGCATAAGGTAGCTTTTAATTTAATAGTTACATCATCCCGAGCGTAGCGGAGGGACTAGTTTTGAAGTCATTGACTTTTTTGTCCACCGGAAAATCTGTCAAAATAATTTTAGACCTTCTTTCAAATTGAAACACAGAATCAAACTCTTGCTTAACTTGTTTCTTTAGTCCCAGCAAATCCTTAAAGGAAAGTATTTTAGAATTAAGCAACCTTTCCGTGAAATTCAGATAAGACCTATCCTGTTTCAGGGAGCTAATCGCTTTTGCTATCTTTTTTATCTCATTTTTATATTCAGCTAAAATCTCTTCTGAAATCTTCTGTAACTCTAGAGATTTCTCTAAACCCTGCCTTACTTTTCCCAAATCCAGAGCCAATTTCTTCAAATCCACTTTCTCTTTTTTACCATTAACTATCTGCCTCTGATACTCCCCCAGAACTTCCACCAACAGATTTTTATCCTCATCAATTTCAGACAAACTCTTTTGATAAAATCCGAGATCCCTTGAAAAAGAGGTGCCCGGAATGGCTCCCCGATAAACCAAAGAAGTCTCTAAAATTTTTAGAGTTTTGCGGTAATTGAAATGAGCCTGCTTTTCTTGACCACTTTGGTCTAAGTAACTGCGGAAAGGGATATGCTCACATTTTCGGATATCCTGACCACAGACAGAGCATTCCGGAAATTCAAAGCTAAATCCAATCGACCCCTCTTTATAAATCCCATGGTCGATATTCTCTTTTAAAGAATTGCCCCCTTCGGAATTTTTCAGCCAATAGAACCAGACTTTTATCCAGGGAGCATTGTCCCGATAAACTAATTCTGCATTAAAATTTCTGGCTACCGGAAGTTTTTCTTTGTTGTGACCGATTAAAACCGGAGCATCTATAATCAGCTTGGCTAAATGAGGATGCTCTTCTTGCGGGAAGCAACCGCCATAAGAATTCACTTTATCGGAGATTAGATACATTGCCCGAATGAAGATCTCCTCTGCGGTGACCGGCACAGGCGGCTTTATGCGAGCGTTGATTAAAGAAATTAAATCAGGTGAAACCTGCTCTTCTTTTTCCGATAACTCGGTCTGAATCTGCCCTAAAAGTTTTTTCATCTTTTTGCTCTTTTACTAATAACTCCACTTCCCGCACACTATCAAAGTTGTAGTGAAATTCCCGCCCCTAGTAGGGGAGGGTTAGGGAAGGGTCAGTCACAAATCAGGAAATAAAAAAAGCGATGGGAATAATCCCACCGCTTGTAAAAGAATCTACTTTTCTACAAACAGCACATGGCAATTTCTGGGGGGGCTGGTCCATCTTTAAAAACATAGTTCACCAGGTATATTATATCTGTAAGATTGCCATTGCCGCCGGAGGCGTTGGCATCTCCTCGGCAGGTTGGAGATGGAGCAGGACCTCCCTTGAAAGAATAATTTACTAAGTAGATTATGTCTGTCAGGTTGGGATTCCCTCCAGAACCATTAGCGTCTCCTGGCTTGGCCAAACATGGAAAATACTTGATGGTCGCATAATCAGGATAAGTACCGATTCCAAAGCTCTCCCCGGTCACATACACATACCCACTGTCATCCACCGTTAAAGCATTAGCATGATCATTGTAATTCCCCGGCCCATTATACCGTCTGACCCATAAAGTATCCCCATTTGGGGTATACATGATGGTAGCATAATCATTACCGGTTCCAAGGCCAATACTCCGACCAGTCACATACACGTTCCCATTTTTTTCCACAGCCAAATCATGGACAAGGTTATCGTAGCCTGCCCCGCTATAGCGCCTGACCCAGAGGGTATCACCATCAGGAGCATGCTTTACGGTTGCATAATCAGGATAAGTTGCCCTATTGCTATAACCAGCCACATACACATTCCCACTATCATCCAAAGCCAAATCACTAGGAACGTCTACATAATTATTACTGGCCCACAGAATCTCTCCGTCAGCACCAAACTTATAGGTAGCTCCAAAGTTTGTCGTGTAAACATTACCGCTATCATCGACAGCTATATCCCTGCCTCCATATCCAAGAGCCCACTCAATCCCTCCGTTAGGAGAATATTTAACTGTACTGCTACCCGTAGTATATACATATCCACTATCCTCAACTGTCAGTGACACGCCTTTGATACCGACAAAATCCCAAACCATGTCACCATTGAGGGAATATTTAATCGTTATAGGATCTCCGGTCACGTACACATTCCCACTGTCATCTACAACCAGAGCATTACCATAATCAGAGCCTGATCTATTGTAGCGTCTGACCCATAAAGTATCTCCATTGGGTGCATACTTGATGGTAACATAATCCTCGGCTGTTCCGATGCCGATGCTGTAGCCGGTTACATACACATTCCCACTGTTGTCGACGGCTAAAGCTGTGGCTACGTCGTCGTCATTCCCCGGTCCGTTATACCTTCTGAGCCACACGGTATCCCCATTGGAAGCATACTTGATGGTAGTGTAATCTGGCCCTGTTCCACTGCCGACACTATAGCCAGTTACGTACACATTCCCACTATCATCCACCGCTACAGCATAAGCCACGTCCCCTAAACCACCCGGTCCATGATACCGTCTGACCCAGGCAGTATCCACCTGCGCCAAGACCGGAATAGACCAAAAAAATAGAAAAGATAACAAAATATATTTTCTGATTGCCATTTTCTTCTGAAAAAAATTTTTGTGCTAGATATAATTTAGTAAAATATTTCCAAAGCTATATACTCTTTCACAAACAGCAGACATTAGAATTTATGGGTGCCGGACCGCCCTTGAAAACATAGTTCACCAGGTAAACCACGTCTGACAGATTGGGAGTCCCCTTTGAACCATTAGCATCACCTTGGCAGAGAGGACTGGGTGCCGGCCCCCCTTTGAAAACATAATTGACTAAGTAAACTAAATCCGTCAGATTAGGAGTAGTGCCGGAACCGTTGGCGTCTCCTGCTATAGAAGTGCATTGATATGAGTATTTGTACACCGTCTGCCCGGACGCGTAAGCCAGCTCATCGGAGAGAAAACGGAATCTATTGACTATATACCCAAATCCTGCCAGCTGCCAGGAGGCACCTCCATCCGTGGTTGCATAAGTATCTCCACCCCAGCCCCCCAGCCAACCAACCGCATCGCTGACAAATCCAATCCCCTGAATGTCGTAGGGAAAAGCCTGAAACAACTGGTCATTCCAGGTGACTCCTCCGTCCGTGGTCTTCAGATAGTAGGTGGACCCTCCGGAGAATTTTTCAATGGAAACATAGCCGGTCATCCTGCTGATAAAGTTAATCTTCCAGCACAGCTCCCCCAAACGATTCCCGGCATGTCTTGTGGTCCAGGTATTGCCACCATCAGCGGTAAACAAAATACGGGTGTGCCCGGTGTCATAATCGGCGCTGGAAGAGCCCACCACAAATCCTGAATCCGGGCTGAAAAAATAGCAGTCCACCAAAGCACCCGCGTAGGCAGAAAGGTCCAGGGAGGCCCAGGTGGCTCCGCGGTCAGTGGTTTTTATCATGCGGGCCGGACCGTAGAATCGCCCGGAGGCGTACACCACAGAATCATTCACCACCGAGATTCCGCAGATTCCCTGGGGCTTGGGGTCCGGAATATTGGGAACCAGAGACCAGTTTGTCCCGCCGTCGGTCGTGTGGTAGAGAACCTGACTGGCGTTGAAGACCGTTCCTACCCATCCGGTCAGAGAATCGACGAATCCCACACTGCGCAGATATGGGCTAAGAACAACTTGTAGGGTCCAGGTGGCACCGCCATCAGTGGTTTTCCAGATACCATTTCCGTAACAGCCGGCCGTGTCGCAGGAACCATTGGCCACTATCCAGCCGATATTCGGGTTGATGAAAAACAGATCATCGATTCGGTCGGCTGTGGGAGCATTGGTTAAGGTTTGCCATTGCGGGGTTTGTGAAAATCCAGACCCAACCAACATCCATAGTAACGCGGCAATAATCAGAGATTTTTTTGTACAATCTCTCATATCAAATTTGTATAAGGTAACCCTGCTTTAGAGTCAATCCCTCTTGACTTTTCGTTTTAATCTATTTGATTCTCCCCTCTTAAAATAAAAAACCGAACTCTTTTTCAATCAATAAATTTAATTAGCGCACTCTCAATTTACAGCAAAAACGGGCAAAGTCAAGGATTTTCTGATACGGCTTGCAAGATAACTGTCACTGACCAGGGTTATAGCCGGAATTTAGCTTTTCCCAAGCTAAAAAAGAGCATTCCCAGAAAGTAAAACAGTTTTACCCGATTATAAAAGCCAAAAAGTTAAGATACCCCCTATAGTCAAATATAGTCAATAATAAATTATATTTGACTATTGTTGACTAAAGTTTTTTAGCTATTGTCCGAAAACAGATGAAAAGGAAACCAAAGGAGGTAAAATGGTTAGATTTAAAAAACTAGCAGTATTGTTGGTGGCTTTCCTATTTGTAGGAATCTCGGCAGCTATGGCTGCTCCCGGACAAGCACCAACAGTTACGCAGGGGAATTTGATATTCTCCTTCCAGTTGGCTGAATTAACAGTCACAACTGTGGACACCATCGGAGTGGCCCCGAACCAGTCGGTTGGCATTTACAGACCCAACCAGCAAGGTTTCAAATTGGGATTCGGGTATGCTTTCTCACCCCGTTGGGCTATGAACCTATCCGGAATCTACGGATTCTCCAAAGATAATTCAGAGCCGGTGGGAGGACCCCAGCAAAAGATTTCCACCACTTCTATGTCGTTTCGCTTAGGAGTGGACGCCTATTTTCCCATATCCCACACCTTTAGCATGTATGTGGGACCGGGATTAATGCTCAACCGGGCTCATTCCAAAGTCACTTCCGGTACTTCGGAAATCAGCAATCCCTGGACCACCAATTGGACCCTTTCCGGTCGCATGGGATTTGTGGCTAAGGTCTCGGATGTATTCGGATTTTATGGTGACGTAGGACAACAGATTGTAATGGGCTCAGTCACCACTTTGGGTGGAAACAAAACCAGTTGGACTACCTCTCATCCAGAGGCCAACATCGGGATCGCCCTTTTCATTGATACCCATTCTGGCAGTTCTCACAGATAATCACCCATAACCGAAAGCCGGATGAAAGTTCTTCTTCGTCCGGCTTTTTTTATTTCTTTCAAAGTTCAAAGGGTGGAGACAAGCTCCACCCCTACGCGTAGGGGCGAAGTTTATCTTCGCCCACTTTTCTACAGACAGCACTCCAAACTTTTCACGGGTGCCGGACCTGATTTGAAGATAAAATTTATGAGATACACGATATCCGCCAGCATAACATCTCCATTGCCATCCGCATCTCCACTACAAAGGGGTGAAGGAGCCCGTTGGCTCCTGAAGATAAAATTAATTAGGCTTACAACATCGGGGACGAATACGCTTCCATCTCCGGTGGCATCCCCGGGTTTGGCGATACAATTATATTGAACATACTTGATGGTGACAAAATCAACAGAAGCACCACCCCAGCTATAACCAGACACGTAAACATTTCCACTGTCATTCACTGCCAAAGCAGTAGCTCGTGCCAAACCACCGGGTCCATGGTCTATTCTAAACCATAAGCTGTCTCCATTAGGGGAATACTTGAGGGTGGTATAATTATAACCCCAACATTCAACAACACAGAAGTAGTCAGCTGGACCTGTCACATAAACATTGCCACTATTATCCAATGCCAAAGCAGAAGCTCCGACGCCGACATCCCAAAGTCCGTTGTAGCGTCTGACCCATAAGCTGTCTCCATCAGGAGCGCACTTAATGGTGGTATAATTGGCAACACCACCTAAACCAGTCACATACACATTCCCACTGCTATCCAGTGCCAAGGCGCTGCCCCAGACTCCGTAGCTTCTAACCCAAGAACTGTCGCCATTAGGCGAATATTTAATGGTGGCTGTGTTACCAGTCACATACACATTACCGCTGTCATCCACGATCAAGGCACTAGCCTCGTCGTCACCATTCGCCGGTCCATTGTATCTTCTGACCCATAAGGTTTCTCCATTAGGGGCATACTTGAGTGTGGCGTAATCATAAGAAGTGCCACTACCCACGCTTCGACCAGTTAAATACACATTTCCGCTATCATCCACTGTCAAAGCGGTGGCAAAGTCATAACCATTCCCCGGTCCATTGTAACGTCTGACCCATAAGCTGTCTCCATTAGGGGCATACTTGATGGTGGCGTAATCAGAAGAAGTTCCACTCCCATAGCTTGCGCCAGTCACATACACATTGCCAGAGCCATCCACTACCAGAGCAGAAGTTGCGTCATCGCTATTAGCCGGTCCATAATAGCGACTTACCCACAGTGTATCCCCCTTAGAATTATATTTGATGGTGGCATAATCAAAATAACTTCCATCCCCGGAGCTATGGCCAGTTACATATACATTACCAGAGTCATTCACTGCCAGGGCAGATGCGCGGTCATCGCCATTTGCGGGCCCGTTGTAGCGCCTGACCCACAGTGTATCCCCATTAGAATTATACTTGATGGTGGCATAATCAGAATAAGTTTCGCTTCCATAGCTTTCGCCAGTCACATACACATTGCCTGAGCTATCCACCGCCAGGGCAGAAGCGCGGTCATTGTCATTTCCCGGCCCATTGTAGCGTCTGACCCAGCCCGTATCCACCTGCGCTAAAGCCGGCATAGCCGTGAAAATAATAAACTGCAGAAAAAGAAGAATTTTAACTTTTGACACACTCTACCTCTCCGAGACTTTTTTTCTCTTTATTATTAAGTGGACAAAAACAAGATAAAACTAATCTTAAAATTGTCAAGAAATTTGAGGATAAAAACCCTTACTTCCGCAAGACCCTTTCTCCTTTCAGGGTAAGAACATCTGAAATTTTCTGCAAAGTTTTTCATATAAATCTACTGAAAACCTGTCTACGTTGAATTGTTGAAAAAATACACACCGTCTATCTGGCTTAATTTCAATAAATTACAGGTTTTGTTCAAAAATCTTCCTGCGGGGCATACTGTTTGCTTTTTATTCCGGCAGAAAACTTCAAACCCATATGATATACAGAGCCCGTAAAACTCCCGTAGGTCTGCTGGTAATGTTAGCTTTGCTTATTGTAATAGGTGTTATTCTGGTAACCTTCTCCAAAGCTACCGGATTCAGCTCTATGGAGGCGACCAGAATGTTCGGTTTTTAGGTTAGTTTTTCTGACCGAAGCAAATAAAAACTTGCGTTTGGGATAATGGCGAGACAATGTCTCCCGACCAAACAAGAACCCCGATATCATCGGGGTTTAAATTTTTCTGCAAAAGCTTTTATCCCATCTCCTGGCAGAGGGGGAGTTAAGTACCTTTATTTTTGGGAAAAAATATTCTGAGTTATCTTTCTCCCCCCAAAAAAGCGGCTCTCTACAAACAGCAGACACCGGTTTTCACCGGCGACAGACCACTTTTGTAAATAAAATTCACCAGATAGATTACATCCACTAAGTTAACCATGCCATTTCCATTGACATCACCTAAACAATCCGGTTTTGGTTTGGTACCAGCTTTGAAGATAAAGTTGACCAAAAAGAGCACATCCGGCAAAGAAACCTCTCCGCTGTTATTAGCATCCCCGGCAAGTGCCAGACAACCGAAACAATTAGCAACTGCACTATCTGCCACTATTTTGTAAATGATGCCGTTATTGTGCCCCACGATATAAAGTTCACCTAAAGCATCCTCCCCGAAAGAGGAGATATTGAAAAAACCGACTCCCAACTCTGAAGTTCTCTCTTGAAATTCAGAAGTATCAATTCCATTGTAGCGGAAAGACCAGACCCGGCCGTTACAGTAATCTCCAAAAAAATAAGTTCCCTGTAAATCCGGAATTGCACAACCACGATAGAGATATCCTCCGGTTATGGAGCAGCCGTCTGTGTGGGGGTATTCATAAATAGGGTCAGTCAGACCGGTCAAGGTGTCACAACTGTCAGGCGGATTAAAACAATGGTCACCTTCTTTTAATCTCCAGCCGTAATTTTCTCCTCCGGTGCTGGAAAACGGCTGAAAGTCCACTTCCTCCCAAGCACCCTGTCCAACATCAGCAATATATAAATCTCCGGTAAGACGGTCGAAGCTATTGCGCCAGGGATTACGCAGACCCAGAGCCCAGATTTCCTTTAAGGTGCCGGTGGAATCGGCAAACGGGTTACTCGGAGGAATTTTGTATCCCTGACTGGTGTCAATATCAATGCGCAGCATTTTTCCCAAAAGCGTCAGAGGGTTTTGGGCCCGGTTCTGAGGGTCTCCACCACTGCCGCCATCTCCTAAGGCGATGTAAAGATAGCCGTCACTGGGCCCGAAACCAATCCAGCCCCCGTTGTGATTGGAATAGGGCTGGGTGACTGTCAAAAGGATTTGCCGGCTGGAAAAATTAGCGCTGTCCGGATTGGCAGTCACCTGAAAACGGGCAATCACGGTGTTACCGGATGAGTCGGTGTAGTTGACGTAGAAAAAGCCGTTGCTGTCATAGTCAGGATGAAATGCCAGGCCTAACAGCCCCCGTTCTCCGCAACAACTGACTCTACCCTGCAGATTCAAAAAATTCCCCGGCAAAAGAGAGCCGTTTTTTACAATTCTGACTCTTCCTCCCTGCTGGACAATGAAAATTCTTTCAGTATCACCGGGTGGAGAGGTGATAAAGACGGGACTGGAAAGACCAGAGGCCACAACTGTGGTAGTCAGGGGAGTTTGAGCAAATAATTGGATTGGCCACAGTATCGAAATTAACAAAAAGCAAAAAATCGGAACTCTGCTCCTGTGTAAATCTAATTTGTTTTTATTCATATCCACCCTCCCAAAAATTGTTATGAAACTGAAACGGATTTAAAGATTATACGCAGATTCCCTCTCCTTTTAGGAGAGGGTTAGGGTGAGGTTAGTTCACTCGCAGTGGCGAAGTTTACCTTCGCCCTCTCATTACGGGTGGAGACAAGCTCCACCCCTACGTGTATCTTTATCGTTAAATCTTTTCCATTTCTCTTTTGGCTTCTTCGAAATCAATATACCCGGCATTCTGTTTAGCCCGGATATTTTCCAGAGCCATTTTTTCAGCCTGCAGCTGCTCTAATTTTCCGAAAGCCAGAGCGTTATCAAAATTATGCTCGGTTTCCAAATCCAGACCATGCAAAGCCAGCTCAATATTTCTGACCCACTCCATAAATCTTTTAGCAGCTTGCTGAATGGAAACCACATTTCTGAAAATCAACTCCAATTTGAAACCAGCCCAGGACCGGCTTAGTCCGTAAGAATAACCCAGCATAAACGGGTCCAGATGCACCCCGGCCGCGATATCTTCAATCATGGCTTTATGATTGATATACCAGGCCGAAGAAGCCGCCTGACGCGATTCCGGACCGATATAATCAATCTCTACATCATTCCAGGTAATCGGATTATCATCTGGTCCAAAATTTCTCATCATATCCACGGTTTTTTCAAAATAATTATTGGCTCTGGAAATGTAAGCTTCATCTGATTCTAGGTTCGACCTTTCCGGTGGTTTGATTTTAACATGCAGACGGTGGTAGCCGGCATTATGCATGGTTTTCTGCATATCGGAAACCAATTGTTGTTCTACTTTGGACACAAAGGGAACGGCAGATAATAAAGATTTCCCGATGGGATTATTCACTTGAGTATCCAGACCAAAATAAAAAGTAGAATCCGGATTCAGCTTGACCAAACTTCCTTCCTGCTGTTGAAAAATCTCCCAGCGGTTATTTTTCAGTTCAAATCTTAGCGAAGCCGGGTCAATAAAATAAAATTTATCAATCTTGTCTCCGGATGGAGTCAGAACTAACTCACCGCAAACTATTCCGTCAGTGAATAGAGAATTGAAGAACTGGACCAGTAGGGCATCCACTCCCCCTAATTTCTGATAAGATTGCTCATAAATTCTTTTGTCTAAATCCGAGATAATTTTTTCGGCGGATTTTACAGTTTCCGGTTTAACAGAACCTTTTATCTGGACCGAAGAGGGTGCCGCACACAGATGAGTCCAGGTCCAGATGGCTGAATTTAGAACCGGGATATTGTCTTTTAAAAAACGATAAAATTTTATCCTGAAAGAATGGTCAGTCCCTAAAGCCGAATTCCAGAAAAAATAATTTCCTTCATCTGACGGGAATCTGATTGAAATCGGGTCGGAGGGGATTTTAGGATTGGATATCTTCAGGTTAGCTGATGGAACTAACTCCGCTTGGTCAAAAAAGTTGTTTCTATTGTTAATCCTGCTCTTTCTAATTTTTCCAAACAGATTTCTCAAATTCATATTTCTCCGTTTCCTAATTTTTTAATCTGCTCAATCCGTTTCATCTGCTGTGAATTTCATTCTCTTTATACTCTCTATAAAATTCCCCTTTTCCTCTTCACTATCAAAATTGTAGTAAGGGTCTTAATCGAAAATAATTTCAAAGATAACTTGACAAATTGTATAATTTCTTTTAAATTCCACAACCTAAAGGAGGTGATAGCTAAAGAAATTAACACGGAAGTCGATTTTAAGTCAGTAAACCTTTAACTTAAGGAGGAAGAAATGAAGAGATTTCTATTGGTTTTGGTTTTAAGTCTGTTTGTAGTCAGTTCAGCATTTGGTTTTAATGGTGTCAGAAAAGGATTTGTTATAGGTGGTGGCGCTGGTGTTGGATTAAGTTCCTACACTTTGAGCGGTGGAGGGATAACATCCAGCCGGGAATCCCGCTTCAGCTTCATGACCGATTTCAAAATCGGCTATGCCCCCACCAATCAGGTCGAAATAGTCTATATGAGCAAAGGTGCCTGGTTTCAGGGAGACGGAAACCTGCTCAACGACCAATTTACTATAATGCATAATATCAGCACGGCCTCGGTGAATTACTATCTGAAACCGGATATGCCCTCCACCTTCTTTTTGAGTGGAGGTGTGGGTCTGGCAACTTTATCCGCTCCTTTTGAAAGTAATGTGGACAGCTGGAGCGGCTTTGGATTTCATGTCGGAGGCGGCTACGAGTTTACCAGACATTATGCTGTTGCTTTCGACCTGATGTATGGGTTACCCAAAGATGCTGGCGTTACTTATAATGGACTTACTCCGCGGTTGTCGTTTGTGGCTACTGCTTTCTAATTTCTTAGAAAACCAACCCCATAGATTCTGTTGTTTTAGCCATAGACACAGAATCTACCGGGAATCCGGTGCAAGTGATCTAAGAGGAATATCTCGCCGTAATCATAGGAGGGGAAATGAAGAAGGTTTTTTTGGTTTTAGTGTTGAGCCTGTTTCTGGCAAGTGCCGTATGGGGGTTTGACGGCCAGAGAAAAGGTTTTGTCGTGGGCGGCGGACTGGGATTAGGAACCACTTCTTACAAAGAAAAAATTGCCAGCTCTCTTGGCTCCAGTGAAACCGACTGGACCAATGAATTTGGATTTATGACGGAATTTAAAATCGGCTACGCCCCCACCAATCAGCTGGAAATTTTCTACAGCGACAAGGGCTCCTGGTTCGATTATTTCGGCTCCATCGCCTTAAACGGAATGGGGACCGCTTCGGTCAACTATTACTTAAAACCAGAAGGACCCACTTTTTATATGGGTGGAGGTTTAGGATTTTCCACCTTCACTCTTCCTTTTGAAAACAATTCAAAGGTTGATCTAGGTTTCGGTTTCTATGTAGGAAGTGGGTATGAATTTACCCGGCACTTCGCGGTGCAGCTCGATTTTATGTACGGAATGCCAAAGGAGAAAAGCGGCGGATTTGAATACACCTTCACCGGATTTACTCCCCGAGTGACAGTCATCGGAACTGCCTTTTAGAGTTTATTTTAACAGATGCTATTGCATGGTGTAACCAAAAAAATTTGAGCAGTGATTTAGCTCATTTGAATCTAAACTAAGGAGGGTTTATGCAACAGGAAAAAGCAGTTTGCATTCTGCTGATTTTAATCTTATCGGTTTTCAGCTTCAACAATTTAGCCCAAGCCCAGGAAGGAAACTTCATGCACACCGGAAAGTGGATTTTCACTTTACAGCTGGCAGCCGGACAAGTTAAAGTGGCTGATACCAACGGAGTTTTGCCTTCCATTTTCTTTCCTTATCAGGAAAATGGTGTTGATTTGGGTATGAGCTATGGAATCAACAATACCTGGGCCGTGAGCCTAAGCGGAAACATGGGTTTCTCCAGCCATAAAAGGACAGTTGATACCTCGCCCAACGATTATGTGGAGAATGTCAAGACCTCTTCCTGGGGAATTCGGGGTGGCTTGGATGTTTATTTCCAGGTTTCCGATAAATTTGTTATTTTCGCCGGACCAGGTGTGAGATATTCCCGTTCCAAAGTCAAACTGGAGGTGGACAATGCCGACGGGACCACCGGCGGATGGGATAATCCCTGGTTTACTTCGCTATCGTTATCCGGCAGAATGGGCGGTATGATAAACCTGGCCCAGAGTGTCGGAATTTACGGCAGTTTCGGTCAGCAGTTTGCTTACAGCTGGTTTGACGTCAACTCCGGGGGACAGGACCAGAAATGGAAATTGTGGCACTCGGCCTGGGATGCCCGGATGGGTGTGGCGGTTTACTTCGGCCAGGCAATGTAAGGGTTTGGTTATTTTTGAATTTTCCCAAACCAGAATCTCAAATGAGGTTCTGGTTTTTTTATTGTACTTGCTTGATACCCTTGACAATAGCCCCAAATCTCAGCGCCGCAGGGCAAAATATTTCTGTTTATACTAAAATTGACTTAAAGAAAAAAATCTTATTGGTCGATAATTTCACCGTCAACAGAAAGGAATAAGAAAATGAAAAGACTCATAACCTATTTTGTTTGCGGAAGCTTAGTTTTGTTACTAGCTCTTTTAGTCGGCTGTAGTAAAAAAAGTACTAGTTCCTTGGCTCCCTTTCAGCCCCAGATAACCAATATGCCCGATGATTTTCAGTTTCAAGCTACCGGAGTCGAGAATGTGACCACCACCGAACAGTATGTCTGGCAAAATACCGGCACCAGTGCTAACGTCAATCAGTCCTGTGCCATCACCTCCGGTTCAGCCACTCTGACCATCTATGATAACGATACGGTTCAAGTTTACTCCCAGAGCCTGACCGCCAACGGCACTTATGCAACCAGCGTCGGCACCACTGGAAGCTGGTTAATTAGAGTCCAGCTGACCAATTGTTACGGTACCCTGAATTTCAGGGCACAGAAACCTTAAGCTAAAAACCAAATCCATTTTTCAGCTCTAAAAAGTAATTACTCCCCCTTCGATTTAAGAGGGGGATATTTTTTTGTAAATTTTTCTCACCCCCAGAGAATTTTATAATATGCCTGCGTATATTAAATCAGTCGCATCTACATTATTAATTTTTTTAAAATATCTTGGGGTGTAGCCAAGCGGTAAGGCAACTGGCTGTTAACCAGTTTATGCGGAGGTTCGAATCCTTCCACCCCAGTTTATCCCGAGCGAGCGCAGCGAGTCGAGGGATTTATCTCGGAGGACACTGATGGGGTTTTCCTCGATTCAAGAACTCGGAACAAGCGAATCCCTGTCCCCCAGGAGATATTTCATCACTTGCGCGGCCGTATAGGAATCATCTTCGTCGCGCATCAGATGCCGCAAAAAACTGACATCGTCGCCTAGCGTTATGATGGCCGGCTCATTTGGATTACCAAAGGATGCGGTGGCTAGAAGGCCGTTGCATATACACCTTACACCTTGCGTGTCTTCCAATTTGCCGCCTTTGCGCACATACTGGTTTACATTTTCCGCCGGGCAGCGAAAAGCAATAGAACCATCGGGCTTTTGATATGGCGTTCTAAGACCGTATTGGTTGCAGACCCTTTGGCGGGCTTCATAAACTCTATCATCCGAAAGTGTTCCGTCCAAAATAGCTACTTTGAATGGAAAACCCGTAGGGGATGCTCGGACATCTGTCCTGACGCGTAGCTGGCCGCGGAAACCTTGCCTTTTGATTTCTCGCTTGAAGCGATCGTCCATTCCTGATTCTTCGCACAAGGCGAAGATTGATCCAACCTGAACACCTCTAGCTCCGGAAGCTTGGGCCAAAACGAGTGATTGAGGCGAAGCATAGGAGCCTCCGATCCAGAACGGTAAACCCAGGCTGGCCATTTTGGTGAAGTCTACTTTATCTCTTTCGCCATAGACCGGCTGGCCTTTGTCATCGAGCTTCAAATTACCTCGCGGTGGAGCGTTATGCCCTCCAGCAGTCGGCGCTTCAACGATAAATCCTTGGACGCTTCCAGATGCTTTTTTTAGAAGCAGAGAAGCCAAGACATCAGACGAAACGATAGGCAGGAAGGCCGGTCGTTTCAGGTCAAGAAGAGGCTTTCTAAAATATCCTCTCGGATCAAAGCTCATTGTAACTGTGCCGTTCTGGCTTCCGTCAATGGTTACGCGATAGCTCGGTATCCGTCCTTCCGCAATTGAATCAAGCACGCCTGGCACTTGCAGCGGTATCCCTGCTCCCATAGTGATACAATCAACTCCCGCGAGCATTGCCCCCACGAAACTGTAGATGTGAGGCAGTCTTACTTTCTCTAAGTAGTTAATGCTCACTGGCTTCGTATGGCCCTCTTTTGCTAGCCAGACCAATGCGAAATTTGCGCATACTACTAGAGCTATAAGGAGCCTAGACGGAGTGAGATTGAACGCAGGTACTGTTTTGTAAGGAGTTCCTTTGGGAATACCGCCTTCAACATAGTAAGCGTCAAGCACTTGCTGGGCCTCGTCTTGAAATGGAAAATGCGCCAGAGCGCGACGAAAATGGCTACCCGGATCTCCGTTTTGGAGAGTACGGGCCATAATTCTGTCCGCAGCCACGCCAGACACTGTGCCCAGGCCGCCATTTATCGAGACGGTGTTGGCCAGAAACGGAGTAGAAATGTACACACCCATTCCCCCTTGAACTATTTGCTGTTCCATAATAATTTCCATTTCAAATGCCTACGGCATGGTGTAACCAAAAACGATTTTAATTTTTAGTATAAGATAACAGAAAAGACCCATATTACAAGAAAAATGAGATTTCGCATTTCAAACAACAACAATAACCTCCAGTCCTTTCGGATGGGGAATTACTAAGGATGACTATGACACAAAGTTGAAAGAACTTTTAAGGGCTTTCCGCGATGAGTCTCATCTTCTGTTGCGGTGCGGTTTACCCGCCGTAAATAAGGCGGGTTTATCGCAGATAACATTTATGGTCGGATAAATTTGCATTTTGTTACTCTTTTACTACTGTATGGTGTAACCATTGAAAATATCGTATAAGATTTCACAAAACAATGTTTTTCTGGGGGATCGTCTAACGGCAGAACGAATGGCTCTGGACCATTTAATCGGGATTCGAATCCCTGTCCCCCAGAGAGGGCCTAAATAAAAGTTGCCACAAGAATGCGAAAGGGTTAAAATTTGCTTTTGGTGTGTCGATAATATCGATGTTGTAACTGACTGACCAGATTAAGGCAAAGATTAATGGTCAAACATAGTAAATTATGGTTCTTATGTTTGACCATAATTGACTAAGGAGGTGAGAGTTGTGAGCGAGGGGAATATTGAACAGAATCCAGGGGCCAGAAACCCGCAGGGGTTACGCCTGGTAAATTTCAATGAGGTCACGGAGCCTGGTATTTATGTGGATATACAGAAAAAGCGTATCTTTCGAATTCCCAGCGAGATTTTGAACCCTACTCATGCTGGAACTCGGATGGTATGCTTACCTGATTTTCAGGTAGTCAAGATCTCATCTGACCCATGGCTTGAGAAACCAGAAATTAAAGAACTGTGCACCAAGAAAAACTTGCCCATACCCGAGTAAGATTTGACGCACAATTCCGGCGCCGAAGTTAGAGTTCCAAACTTGTCCCCGATTCCCAGAATAAATCAGGGATTAGGGATTAGGGATTAAGGGTTAGGAAATAATTGTGGTATCCGCAGGCTTCAGCCTGCGCTTGTATCTCTGTGGATTTCTCTTCTTACAAGCAACATCTTCCGTTTGGAATTGGTGCCGGACCACTTTTGAAAACATAATTGATGAGGTAGATTAAATCCGTGAGGTTCGGGTAATCTCCGCTTCCATTGGCATCTCCCCGGCACAGAGGGTATGGTGCAGTTCCTCCCTTAAAAATGTAATTCACCAGATAGATTACATCAGGCAGGTCCTGCTCACCGCTCCCATTGGCATCCCCCGGCTTGCTGGTGCAGACGATGATGGAATTATTTATAAAGATGGAGACCGTTCCCCAGTTATCGTAGGCGTATGCAACTGCCAAATCCATATCTCCATCTGCGTCCAAATCCGTCCCAAAGACAGAATAAGGACGATATCCTACCTCGTAGGTGACCCCCGTTTGAAAACTCCCATCTCCGTTGTTTTTTAGAATGGAAATGTCGCCGCTGAGAAAGTTGGCCGTGGCCAAATCCATATCCCCATCCTCATCTAAGTCCCCGCTAAAAACATTACGCGTAATACCGCCTCCGGCGGAGTAACCAACCGGAGATTGGAAAGTCCCATCTCCGTTGTTCTTCAAGATATAGACGGCGCCGCCATCTTTGTCGGCCGCCACCACATCCATATCTCCATCCAGCTCGAAATCAGCAATGAAAATACCGTGAAGTTCACTGAACCTGTCCGAGTTGACCGCCGCTTGAAAGCTCCCATCTCCGTTGTTCTCTAAGACGGAAACATTCCACCCATAACGATTTGCCGTGGCTAAATCCACATCACCATCTCCATCTAAATCTGCACCGTATACAGAAAATGGCCAACAACTAGGGTTAGGCCAGCAATCTCCTCCTACAACGTATCTGACTGCCGCCTGAAAATTCCCATCTCCATTGTTCTTAAAGACGTAAACTCGGCCCGATAGCATATTAGCCGTGGCCAGATCTCTATCTCCGTCCCCGTCTAAGTCCGCACTAAAAATGGAATTTCCAAATTCTCCGGCATAGTTGACCGGTGCTTGAAAATTTCCCTCTCCGTTGTTCTTCAAGATGGCGACACCTCCACCACTTCCGTTTGCAAAGGCCAGATCCATATCTAAATCGCCATCCAGATCCGCACTGAAAACAGCTTCAGCGGAAATTCCCGCAGCGTAATTGACTGGCGCCTGAAAACTCCCATCTCCGTTGTTCTTCAAAACCGTGACGCCGCTGCCTCCGAGGACTAGGTCCATATCCCCGTCCCCATCTAAGTCCGCCCCGAAAACAGAGTTGCCCCCAGCTCCGGCGGCATAATCCACCCTGGGCTCAAACAGAGGGTCAGCAGCCCAAAGCAAAGAGGGAATAAAAATGAATACCACCAACGCAGACCACTTCAAACTTTCCATAACATTCTCCCCAAAATTAGGGTTAAAGCTATATTAAAGATAGCGCGAAAATCCGAATTGGCAAGGAAAATCCTGCGAGAAAAAACTGATTTTCTAAAAGTGGATTATTTTAGACCCTAACACATCTTTTGTAAGGGTTTAGGATGTTTGTAAAGACTGTAAACCGGCTAATTCGTTTATCCGATTAAACTACAGACAACACACACCGCTATTTATCGGCGGTGGTCCGCTTCTAAAAAGAAAGTTAATCAGATATACTATATCGGGAAGCAGAATACTCCCGTTGGCGTTGACATCTCCTCGGCATAAAGGAGAGGGAGCCGGGGCACCCTTAAAAACATGATTAATAATTGCCACAATATCCGGCAAAAGAACTTTACCATCTCCGGTAACATCCCCGGCTGTGGCGGTACAGGTGTTGAGCGTATTTTCTAAGATGGAAAAGGAGCCAGCCCCGAAATTGGCCGTCAAGATGTCCAGGTCCACGTCTCCATCCATATCAGCCGGAACCCCGTTCAGGGGACTTACCCCGGTGCCGTAATCCATTTTCGGCGCTAAGTTAAGGTTCCCCTGGTTGATTAAAACTGAAAAGGTGTTGCTGAAATAATTGGTCACCACGATATCCGGTTTAGAGTCCATATCCACATCCGCGGCATAAACAAAGACGGGATTTCTACCCACCGCATAATCCCCGCTGGGTACAAAATCACCCGCTCCCAGATTTTCCAAAATCGAAACTTTGTCGTGACGGAAATTAGTTACAATAATATCAACATCATTATCCTGGTCTAAATCGGAAGTGGTAACGGCATAGGGGTTAAATCCCAGCCAAATGGGAACTGGAGTAAAAGTTCCCGCACCACCGTTACGTAAAAGTGTAAGGTTAGAGCCCAAAAAATTAGCCACCACTAAATCCTGGTCTTCGTCTCCATCCAGGTCAGCCGCGGTCATGGAAGTTGGACCGTTACCAACTGCAATATCGGGTGGTTGGCGGGTAAAAATTCCGTTACCGTCATTCTCGAGAATGGAAATGCTGTTGCCGCCATTATTTACAGTGGCTATATCAAGGTCTCCGTCTTTATCATAATCTACGGCAATCAGCCAGACCGGGAAGTTCCCCACGGAATAATCGGTCCTGGGAGTAGCAAAAACCCCGTTGCCGTGGTTTTTCCAGACCGAGACATTATCAGTCACGGAATTGGCCGTTGCCAAATCCAAATCATTATCTCCGTCAAAGTCGGCGGCTACGATAAAGCGGGGGGCTGTTCCGCTCTGATAGTTAAAATCGACCACCAGAAGTGTGTCGTCTAAGTTTCTGTAAACTCGGATAGTATTGAAAGTAAAATGGGCTGTCACTACATCTACATCAAAATCAGCATCCAGGTCCACCGGTAAGACAAAACTGGGGGTAGTGTTGAGTGTCACGTCTTTTTGGTTGGTAAAAACCAGTCCTCCTTTATTCCTCAAAACCGATATATTGTGGGTGTTAAAAGCGGCCACCGCTACATCCGCATCTCCGTCACCGTCCAGATCGCCGCTGCATATGGAAACAGGATTATTTCCGGAGCTGTAGATGAACCTGGTGTTAAAGATTCCCACACTGTCGTTGCGCAAAACCGAGATTTCGAATCTATTATTGTTGGCTATGGCTAAATCCGAATCTCCATCAGCATCGAAATCAGCCACGGCTATGGAAATCGGATTCTGGCCTGCCAAATATGTGAGTGCAGGAGGTGCTATGTCAAAGGTTCCGTTCCCGTTGTTCTTGTAAACTCTAATGAGATTGGCATTCCAAAGAGCCACGGCTAAATCCAAATCGGAGTCACCGTCTAAATCCACAGCCACGGCTGCCGTGGGCTGGGTGCCAATTCCGGTTAATAAGTCAGTTTTGGGAGAGAAAGTGCCGTCTCCTGTGTTAAACAGAATAGACACAGAACTGCCGGTAAAAATATTATTGGCGATGACCAGATCTGGACCCAGGGTATCATCTAAATCCGCGGCATAGACCGAGAATGGGTTATTTTCGGTGGCATAATCAACTTTGGCGGCAAAAGTCCCATCCCCCACATTGGCTAAAATCGAGACCGTGTTGTCCAGGGAATTGGTTACCGCTATATCATAAGAGGCGTTGGTGTCTAGTTTAGCCAAAAAGAGCGCAATGGGTCTGTTTCCGGTAAGATAATCTACTCTAGCCGAAAAAGTGCCGTCACCATTATTCTTTAAAACAGAAACCGAATCGCTGCCGGCATTGGCAACCACTAAATCTAAGTCAATGTCCCCATCCAAATCTGCAATGGCTACTGCGGTAGCGCTGTCTCCTGTGGGATAGTCAACTTTGAGAGCGAAACTTCCGTCTCCATTATTCAGAAGAACCGAAACCGTGCTGCTGCTGTAGTTAGCGACCACCAAATCTGAATCGGCATCACCATCCAGGTCAGCCAGACAGACCGAATTGGGATTTAACCCCGCATCATAACTGATCCAGGTATCAAATATGGGTGGTGTAGCTGACAGCTGTACTGGAAGGTTAAGAATTAAAATAAAAAAAAGGATTTTTATCCTTATTCTCATAGGGTCTCCGCTTAAGAAATTTGATTGGTTTAAAGAATCGCTTTACACATAATTCATTAATATAATTATATCCATTTTAAAAGTCAAGTTGGAAATATGCAGAGCTGAAAAAGATAAAAATGCGGCAGGCTGGGATGAGGAATTTTAAACCTTAACAGACGGAGAGTGAGAAAAACTAAAAACTTTATACTTAGGTTTTAAAGAAACATTTCTGACTGTGCTTTGATTTCATCAAATTAATTAAAGGGCATCATCCGAAGTAACACTCAAAATGCCGGCTTCATTTATGGTCCAGGTGTCTGCCGTGGCATCATCATCTAATATACCGGAAGTAGCGGTAGCTAAGAAGTTGGTAGCTCCGGCATCGGTGCTGGTGATGGTGTAGGTATATTTGGCGCTCAGCATTATTTCTACACCTAATCCTAAGTCTGCAAAAGCAGTCGGATTGCCGGAATTGGCGGCTGTGACAGTCAAGAAGTATTGGTCATGGTCAATGCGATAGGCCACTTGCATAGTATATATCTGTTTTAAAATCCCTTTAGCTTCGGATTGTTTAGCTTTGGTGGAAGCCCTCATAAAACGCGGTATTGCCAGAGCCGCTAAAATTCCGATAATTACTACCACAATCATTAACTCCACCAACGTGAAACCTTTAGAATTTCTGACTGCATTTGTATCATTAGTTTTTTTCATAATTAACCTCTTTGGGTAAAATTATGGCACCTTTACTAACCCAATAAAGCAATTTCAATTCCCAAATTTAGCTTCTTCTTTTAACTTATTATCGGTCAAACTCTTGAACCTGAATACTCCCCCCCTGCTGAAAATTTGACCAGTTTTGTCAGCCACTTATTGCAGGGGATATTGCAAATAGCTACGCTATGGTGTAACCAAAAGCGGTGTTATTTATTGTGCTTAAATAATACAAATTCCTCAAAAATAAGGAAAACCTTTGCGTATATAATTTAACTTGACTAATTCTAAAAAGTTATTTACATTAAAGCCCTGTCAAAAAAAGGAGCTTCGTATGTCTAAATTATTATCACATAACCAAGTTGGTATATCTGTCAAACTGTTTTTTCTGACCAACTTATTTTTTTTACTCTCTTTGGCACTGCCTAAAATTTCACAAGCCCAGGCTCAAGTGAAGAAGACCGACCATGGGAAAACCGACACCTGTTATATCGAGATTACTCAAAAAAAGGATAAGCTAGTGGCCAAAGTGAGTATCTTCAATGACCAGAAATTATCCGGTGCGGCTATCCCCTTGAAATATGGCGACGGGAAAGCCCCTCTGAAGGTGGATTCGGTCTCCTTTCTCGAGACCAGAGTCGAAGGATTTGCCTGGAAGCATGGCGGTTTCACAGAAAAAACTGTTTTGAATGATTCTTCACAGGCGATTTTAATCGGCCTAATCGCCAACTTGGGAGGCCCTCAACCCCCCTTGGATAAAGGGAACGGCGCAGTAGCTTACATCTACTTTACTTTAAAGACCGCTAAACCGTACCAGGTCACTCTTGACACCACCAGTTTACCGCCTAATAATACCTTGATGTTGGTTGATCCCGAGGCTCAAGTGGTCCCTCTGGTTTTCAAAAAAGGGAGTTTTAAAGCCAACGGAAAATAACAAATGTAGCGGCGCGACTTGTCGCACTTGAAACAGGTGGTCGGGATAAATCCTTCGACAAAGCTCAGGACAAGTCCGAGCGTTACTTTCTTGACAACCCTCCTCGGTGGTCTTAAATTTAACCTATGAAATCTCACTGGACCGTTATCACAGTAGTCGTTATAATTTTGACTTTATCCGTTCTGGCTTTCTTTACCTACCTGGAAAAACCTCCTTCCCAAACTGAAACACCTGACGGAAGCACTCCTGAAAGCCAAGAACCGGATTCCCTGATGCGGCAGGTTTTTGAAACCATTGAAGAATTAAAAAAAATCATAGAAAAAGACCCTAAAAATCTGCAGGCCTTGATTACTTTGGGGAATCTGTTTTACGATGGCAGTAAATTCGAGGAGGCCATCGAATATTATCAAAGGGCTTTGAAGCTGGATCCCAAAAACGCAGATGTCTGGACCGATATGGGAACCATGTATCGTCAGCTGCCTAATATTGATTCTAGTATTATTTGCTATCAGAAGGCGGTCCAGGTCAATCCCGGACATAAATCCGGCTGGTTCAACTTAGGGATAGTGTATCTGTTTGACAAAAAGGATGACAAAAAAGCGGTCTGGGCCTGGAAAAAGTTCATCGCACTTTCCCCGGATGACCCGCACGTGCAAGTTATAAAAGATGAGATGGAGAAGTTGGAAAAGAAACTCAAATAAGTTCCCTCTCTCTTAAAACGAGGGACAGGGAGGGATTAGTCCAAGAAAAGACAATTTAATTTAAATGAAGTTAAAAGCCATCCTGTTTATTGCCACATTTGGCTATTTACTTTTCTTGCCTGACTATTTAAAATCACAAACCTTCTTAGATACCGACACCTTAAAAATTGTTCCCTCTTTGGATACTGTGACACCTGGCCAGAGCGGAGTTCAGGTATCAGTTCATCTTACCAATACAGTTACCATTGCCGGCTTTACATTAAGGTTAGTCTACAACCCTTTCACTTTTATTCCTGCTTCACCTCTGTATTCCAAACCTCCTCGCTCTCAACAGATGAATATTTTCCAGGGTGGCTCTCCCTCACCGGGGGTGATAACTTTTATTGCCTCTCGTTCAGTCTCTTCCTCCGGGATTATTTCCCCCGGAACCGGGTCGGTCGTGGACTTCTTTTTTGACATCGACCCACTTTCTTTCGGGGGAGACTATGAAATCAAGTTAGAGAACGACCCGGACCCTCCGGTTTATGATAATTCTATGTCGGATACATCTGGTACCGTGCTGTATATACCCATTTTGAAATCTGCTACGGTTTATATTGAAGGTGTTCTCCAGGAGGACAAGTTGCCCTTTTCGTTGAAACAAAATTATCCCAACCCATTTAACCGCCAGACTAATTTTGAGTTTTTTTTATTTGAGGATGGGGAAGTGGTTCTGGAGGTGTTTGATATTCGGGGAAAAAAAGTCAAAACTTTGCTGAAGCAGGGGATGACCATCGGAGACCATAAAACATTTTGGGATGCTGCTGATTTCAAAGGAAATCCAGTCCCCGCGGGAGTCTATTTTTACCGTTTGAAACTAAATGGGAAAACCCAAGCTAAAAAGATGCTGGTGATAAAATAGCTCTTTCCCTCTCCTTTAAGGGGAGGTTTACCTCGAGTGTAATCGAGAGGGTTAGGGAGGGGTTAGATGTAGCTGGTCGGATTTATCCGACAAAGAATGTGCTCTGGGTACAGGGACCCAGAGCTACCCGGTCCAGGGGTAGGGTCGGGTCCCCGCACCCGACCAACCGTACGATAAATCGCACCGCTACAACTTCCTGTCTAACATATAATTATAATTTTCCTGAAAATTTCTCTTGACAACTGAACATCCGTTCAGTATCTTCCGATAGAATAACTGAGGGGTATCTTTGAAAGTCGACAAATTATACCAATACAAAATCCCAGAGATAATCTTGAACTCTTGGAAACAAAATCAGGGTGATACCCTACTCCCTTTACAAACCCAAGCCGTCACCAAATACGGCTTATTAGAAAATCAGAATTTGATCATCTCCTCCCCTACCTCATCCGGCAAAACCTTCTGCGGAGAAATTGCCGCGGTTGCCAAACTCTCACAAAGACAGAAAGTCATTTATCTGGTTCCCTTAAAGGCGGTAGCTGAAGAAAAATTCTCAGATTTCAAAACCAAATATTCCGACTTGGGAATCAAGATTTTAATCTCCACTCAGGACCATTTTGAAAACGATTTGGATTTAAGCAACGGCAATTTTGATTTCGCCATCGTGATATATGAAAAATTCAACCAACTTTTAATCAAAAATGTAGATATTCTAAAACAGGTTGCATTGATAATCATTGATGAGCTTCAGATGTTATTTGACCCTCACCGCGGTCCGGTTTTAGAATTGGCTTTGACCAAGGTAGTCGCTTCCCCCAATAAACCACAGATATTAGGATTATCCGCCGTCTTACAGGAAAGTAATGGCATTAGTCCAAGTAACAATGTGACTAAGTTAAGCAGTTGGCTAGATTGTCGGCTGTTGGTGGAGAAAACCAGACCAATCGAGCTGCTTCAGGGGGTTTTGTATCAGGGGCTATTTCGCTTCAAAAAATTCAATTCCGGGGAAGAAAGCTCTGAAGATTTTCTGGATTTAAACGGCGGACACCCGTTGGAGATTCTGTTCGCCAATATTGAAAAACTGGTGGCTGAAGCGGAACAGGTTTTGGTCTTTTTAAAAAGCAAAGCCGAAGTAGAAGCCGGCAGTTTGATTTTATCCAATCGTGTCAGCTGGTTGAGAGCAGGTAATGCCATTTCTGAAATCAAAGAATTAGAGCCGACAACCTTGAGAGATAAGTTGATTAATTCACTGGAGCAAGGAGTCGCTTTTCACAATGCTGATTTAACCTACCCGGAAAGAAAAATGGTGGAGAAATTTTATCTGGCCGGTGAAATCAAAGTTATTTTTTGCACCACCACCTTAAGCTTGGGAGTCAATCTACCGGCTAAGACCGTTTTTGTGGAAACTTTAAAATATCAAAACGGAGAGAGCGGACAAAGGTCTGTTCTTATTCCCTTAAGCTGGTCTGAATATGAAAACATTTCCGGCCGGGCCGGGAGATTCGGCAGAGAGCAAAATTTTGGCCGGGCCATTTCCATTGCCACCAATCAATTCGAAGCCAACTGCCTGTGGGAAAATTATGTGGAAGGCAAATCGGAGCCGTTGACTCCTCAATTAAAAACTCTAGGTTGGGAAGAGCTCCTCTTAGACCTCACCTCCTGCTTTTTAACCACTTCTCTTCCCAACCTTAAAAATATTATCGCAAAAACTCTTTCCTACCAGAATTGTAAAATAAATGAAGACAGCTTGAGAGAAACTGTTCAGAATTTAACTCAAAAGAAACTACTTTTGTCTGACGAAACCGGAAATCTTAAAATCTCTGCTTTAGGGAAAATTTTTGCTTTGCAGGGGATTGCGGTTGAGACCGGGGTTTATATTCAACGAAAATTAAAGCAAAATCCCGAACAGAATTCAATTTATGGTGAGTCCGCCAAGGCGGAAACCATCAGCTGGGTTTATGATTTACTCCATAGCAAAGAAGGCCAGCAAATCTATGCTCCTTTGAGCTTTGAGGAAGAGAAAAATTAAATTTATTATAAGTTACTTAAAGCACTGGTTCAAAAGGGAGATATAACTCATTTGGGTTTAAAGGAGTTAGCTGGGAATAATTTGGGGTTGACTTCTCTGGATTTGAGGAAGCTGAAAATCTGCTTTCTTCTGGCCGACCGGATAGAGATTGTTCCTACTGAAACTATCGAGAAGAAATATAATCTTCGAGCCGGAATGATTAACCAGATAGCGGAGCAGGTCTCCTGGCTTTTAGAGTCGGCTTATAAAATTTCCGAGTTAGTTTCGGATATGGTCAACAATAGTCAACATATTACTATTCTTGACCATATGTTGACTAATCTCGAGCTGAAAAATTTCCTGAAGGCGCTTGCCCTGCAAGTGAAATTCGGAGTGCCGAAAGAAGCGATCGGTTTAGCTAATCTGCATGTTCCGAATTTAGGCCGGGTTTATATTCAGCGATTGGTGCAGAATGATTTGGCTCAAGCGGAGAAGATTAGGCAGACGGATATCGAATTTTTGAAAAAGATTCTGCCGGAGAAAATTGCTTTAGAATTGAAACAGGTTGTGGCGGAAAAATCCTCTACCTCATCCACTCCTATTCAAGAGGTCGATTTTTTCGCAGAGGTAAAACTGGAAATTGACGGGAGCACGGTTAAGAATCGTTGGAAAGTGGTGCTGAATCAAATCCAGCATGTCTTAAGCTATTGCAGTTTCAAATATCTTTTGAAATTGGTAGAGGCGGTGTACAGCAAACCGGAGGGCTGGATTCATAAATTGGATCTGGATGAAGGGGATAATCAGGCGAAATATATTTATCGTTTGAGAAAAGAGCTAAGTCTCAAGGCCGAAGAGGTGATTGAAAATAATGGGGCTGGGAGTTATAGGTTGAATTTGAAGAAAGAGGAGGTTAGGGTGAATAAAGAGAATTTGGTGAGGATGGGAGAGGAGGAGATAAAGAGATTGGTGGGAAAGTTATAGTTTACTCCAAACAGCATTCATTAGAATTTAAAGGACCGGGTCCCCCTTTAAAGACAAAGTTTACTAAGTAAATTATATCCGGAAGATTAACTTCGTTATCAGCATTATCGTCCCCCGAACACAGAGGGTCTGGTCTAGCACCACCTTTAAAGACATAGTTGACTTTGAAAATTATATCAGAAAGGTTAACTTTATAATCGCTGTTTGCATCTCCTGCTTTAGCAGCGCAGCCAAACTTATTATATTTTATTGTGACATAATTCTGCAAAGTTCCAATACCCCAACTATAGCCAGTAACATATACATTTTGCCTACCGTCCACTCCCAATGCCGTAGCCACGTCGTAATCATTCCCCAGTCCATTATAGAGTCTTACCCATAGGATATCTCCATTAGGAGCATACTTGATTGTGGCATAATCATCAGAAGTTCCAATTCCCACGCTCAAACCGGTTACGTAAATATTGCCTGAAGTATCCAGTGCCAAAGCAGTTGCATAATCATCAGAAGTTCCACTGCCACCGCTTCTACCAGTCACATAAACATTTCCACTCACATCCACTACCAAAGAAGAACCATAGTCGTAATCATTCCCCGGTCCGTTGTACTGTCTGACCCATAGAGTATCTCCATTTGGGGCATACTTGATGGTGGTATAATCAGAAGAAGTTCCATTCCAACTGATACCTGTCACATACACACTTCCACTGTCATCAACTGCAAGAGCAGAACCGCCATCGCCTAGATTCCCTGGCCCATTGTATCTTCTGACCCATAAGGTGTCTCCGTTAGGAGCATACTTAAGAGTTGCATAATCAGAGTTGGTTCCATTACCTAGACTCCACCCAGTTATATAGACATCGCCATAATTATCCACTGCAAGGGAGCTTGCCATGTCTTCACCATTCCCTGGTCCGTTGTACCACCTGACCCATAAGGTATCTCCATTTGGAGCATACTTGATGGTAGTATAATCAGAAGAAGTTCCACTCCAACTGATACCTGTCACATACACATTTTCGCTGTCATCAACTGCAAGAGCAGAACCGCCATCGCCTAGATTCCCTGGCCCATTGTATCTTCTGACCCATAAGGTGTCTCCGTTAGGGGTATACTTAACGGTAGCAAAATCAGTAGAAAGTCCACCCCAACTATGACCGGTCACATAAACATTGCCATCACCATCCACTGCGATAGCAGTAGCGACATCATAATCATTCGCCGGTCCATTGTATCTCCTGGCCCATAAGGTATCACCATTAGCGGAATACTTGATCGTAACATAATCATAAGAAGATCCACTGCCTACACTCTCTCCAGTAACATATACATTCCCACTATCGTCTACTGCCAAAGCATAAGCGAAGTCACCGTCATTCCCTGGTCCATTATACCGCCGAATCCAGCCAGTATCTACTTGAGCTAAAACAGGAACATAGGAAAGAAAAATAAATAGTAGAAAAAGAAATCTCCTTCTTCTCATAAAAGTAGCTATCTGCTAGAATTTTTTGATATCTAAATATAAGTAAAAATTTTTCAGAACTCAAGCACTTTCTTTAAAAAACCTCTCCCCCCTCTTAAGCTCCCCTTATTTAATCATAGCTTTTTATATTTACCAAATTCACTTTCTGCTTGACAAACTCAATTCCAATTATATGTTTAGGTGGGTTGAAGTATCACTTACCACTCCCTTTCATTTCTACCTGATACTTCTTCCTTGGAGTAGCTGGGTCGCTTTTCTCATTGGCGATCCAGCTTTTGGTTACACCCTCCGGCTTTGCCTTTTCTCCGCATATCCCGTAGGGACACCATGGCGTAGCCGTAATTTTTTTATCCTAATTTTCTTCATCTCTTCTACCTAAAGCTCCCCTTATTTCTGTCGATAAAAAAAGTAAGTCAAAACCCCCCCGATAAATCGGGGGGAAAGATAAACCTAAACCGTAAAAAAAATATGCTTACTTGTCAAAATTGCGGAATAGAAATCAAGTCTGATAATATTACTTTCTGCCCCGGCTGCGGCACCAAAGTCACTTCCTCCACAGTCAAATCCAAAAAAGACCCTGCTAAGGAAACCAAAGAGTCACCAGTATTAGAAAACAAGAAAGAAAAAGAGGATGAATGGATAGTCCAGGAAGAGCATGGCGAGCACCCAGATTCCGGAACCCACTCCAAATCATCCAGCTTTTATAGTCCCATTGACCCTGCTGGAGACACCCCTAAAACCGAAAAGAAAGAAATGGACTTAGGCGAACCGGAGACAGAAGAAGTCCGCATGCCCAAGACCAAAAAGAAAATTACCGAAGATGATTTGATGATTCAAAATCCGATTGATTATATCATGGAAGATAAACCCCCTGCTCCTGATAAAAAGAGCGGCACAGAAAAAATTAAACCGGAAATCAAACCGACTTTCGGAGAAAAAATAGCTTACACTGAAAGCACCTATACCAGCCCCAGCTATTCCAAGCATCCGGCTGACGAAGATGCAGTTGATGACGATGAGACTCCCCCTACCGGTATCCCTACTACACTTAAAAAAGTGTCAGACATTCTTCCCCAGTACGGTCACGTGTCTCATGAACCGACTGAATTCAAAAAGGAAGCTCATGTCAGCCATAGTCGTGGATTGGCATTTCTGGATAAAAACAAGATCCGGTTGACCGGCGGCTTCAAGGCTTATCCGGGAGATGTGGTTAAAGTCGGTGACCAGGAATATGTGCTAAAAACCTTTAAGAAAAACAATTTGCCGGTATACATAGCGGCCAGTGCTTTGGTGGTGTTCTTAGTTGTCTTAATGGTGGTTTTAGGTTCCAGCCCGACCAAAAACTCAGGTAACCTGGTAGGTATAGTCCTGGAAAAGGGTTCCCAAGCCCTTTTGCCTAATGCCACGGTCAAAATCAACGAGCTGGGTAAAAAAGTTGTGACCGATAATTTAGGATTTTTCCAATTTGATTTGCTTCCTCCGGGCTCTTATACTTTGGAAGCTACTTTGGGCGGCTATTCACCTACTTTGAACAATGTCATGGTGACCAAGAAAAAAACTTCTAATTTAGCTTTGGTTCTGGTACCGACATCCAAAGACCTTTATTCCCGTCTGGATTTAAAAGAAGGGTCAACCACCCCGCCGGTCAATCTGGAGACACCTGCTAAAACCGAGCGGACCGGCGCCATCAAGATTCAGAGCAATGTTTCCAATGCCCTGGTTATGCTGGATAACAATATGCTGGGGCTGGGTAACAAGACTTACGGCAACATCACACCCGGTCCGCACAATCTCAGAGTTACCAAAGAAAATTATCAGGACTGGGAAAGCAAGATTGAGGTCAAGTCCGGGGCTACTCAGACTTTCAGCGTTAACTTAAATTCCCTCAAATCCCAGACTCCCAAATTCACCAAACCCCAGACTTATGAGGATTATCTGGCTTTGGCGAATGTCGAATACAAGGACGGCAATTACAACAAAGCCGCTTCTTATTACAGCGGAGCTTTGAGTTTAAAAACCAAGAGCGGTGAGGCCTTAATGGGACGGGCTGACTCTTATTTGAAACTGCAGGATAAAAAGAAAGCAGTCACCGATTATTACGAGGCCGGTAAAACTTTCCAGGACAACAATAATAATTCCAAAGCTATCGAGGCTTATACCAGCATAGTCGAAATCAGCGAAAGCAATACCAATGCTTTTTATGAAAGAGGTAACTGCTATCTAGAGACCGGTCAGTTTGACAGGGCTATCAAAGATTTTGAGACCGCCATTTCACAATCTCCTAAATTCTTTTTGGGCTATCTAAGGTTGGGTTATGCTCATTACAAAGCCGAAAATTTTAAAGAATCAGTTGATAGCTATAACAAAGCCCGCAAACTGAATCCCAACAGCAAGCATGTCTATGTCGGTTTAGCCAAGACCTATCAGGCCATGGGAAGTAAATCCAATGCTAAGAAAAATTATGAGAAGTTCCGGGAGCTGACTACCTACGTGGACCGGGAAGCTCTGAAAGACGACCCGGAATGGAAAGCGGTCTTGGATTTCATAGGAGTCAAAGAAGAGCACTAATTTCCTTTATGGTGTAACCATCCTTACCGGTATTAAACTAAAAGCCGAGGTTTTAACCTCGGCTTTTTTGTTGGCCTGTTTCCTAATTTTAAGCTCAGGTCCGTTTCAAATTGCTTTATTATTATTGAATGGATTGTGCAGTAGGTATATCTTTTTTCTGGTGAATAGATATAATAATTTCGTCCGAGTGATATCAAGTGTTACTTTAATAAAATAGTATAACCTATTGTCAATAGGAAGATGTAAAACGTTATGGCGTAATCTTAGCTGCGGTCTGGTGTAAGACTTCTTTAATCTGCTCGATGTGAAACGGCTTGGGAAGAATAAAATCTATCCCGGACTCTTTTATCTTATCCGTATCCAGTTGGGCTCTCCAGCCGGTGATTAAAATGACTATGATCTTGCTTTTGGATTTCTTGACCTCTTTGGCCAGCTCCCAGCCGGACATCCCCGGCATCCCCAGGTCGGTTATGACCACTTCAAAGTCGGATGATTTGAATAATTTCAAAGCGTCATCTCCGGAAGGGGCTAACTGGACCTGGTGTCCCTCTAGGCTTAAAATATCCTGCAAAATATCCTGGATGTTTGGGTCGTCGTCCACCACCAGAATCCTCATCTTACGGTCCAGAATTTTGGGTGAAGGAGTCTCCTTGGCTTCTGCTGTTATTTCCTGTAGAGGTAGTCTAATTTTAAAAGTGGTTCCTTTTCCTTCCTGGCTGTCGATGGTGATTTCACCTTTGTGGCGCGAAATAATCCCGTAAGCCACGGATAACCCCAGCCCGGTCCCCTGCTTTCCCTTGGTGGTGAAAAACGGCTCAAAGGCCATCCCCTTGACCTCATCCGACATTCCGCTTCCGGTATCCTGAATCTCTATATATACCGAGTCCTGATTTCGGTAAGTTTTTAGGGTAATAGTACCCCCTTCCGGCAGGGCATCCACACTATTTAAAATCATATTGGCCACAACTTCGGTTAACTCCGAAGCCACTCCGGCTACAGGTTTAAGCTCCTTAAGTTGTTTATCGACTTTGATGTCCACCCCTCTTTGCTGGGCTTCGTCTTTCCATTTGGGCTGGGTCATCTCCAGGGCGTCTTCCACTATCTGGTTTAAATCGACTTTGCTTAAGTAAGTGAACTTGTGAACCCGGGTGAATTCCTGTATCCGGCGGACTGTTTCCGCTCCGTCTAGAGCCGACTTTTCAATCAGATTCAGGCCGTACTTTAGCTTCTCTTCTATCTTATCGTTGAGCAGAAGTAATTGCACCCGGCCCAAGATAGCACCTAAGATATTGTTAAAATCATGGGCCACCCCACCAGCCATTTCTCCTAATGCTCGGAGTCTCTCAGACTGTACTAGTTGCTGTTGAGCTTCATTCAGCTCTTTATAAGCTCTTTCTAAATTATCAAACAGACGGGCATTCTCTATGGCATCCGAGACATGCCGGGCGAAAATAGTCAGCAAATTCAGATCGTCATCGGAAAACCGGCGGTGCCCTTTGGCGTTGATGGTGATGACTCCGATGACTTCCCCGGACCACATCAACGGCACAGACATCAAGGATTCCGGCTCATCCGGAGTGCCGGGAATCTGGACGGTTCTGTGGTCCTGGTCGGCAAAATTGGAAATTATAGCCATACCGGACTGGGCCGCTTTTCCGGTTGCTCCCTCCCCTATTTTCAATTCGAATTTCATGATTTGGTCCCGGAACTCTTCATAATTGGAGAGCCAGGGCTTAAGGGTTTGCTTTTCTCTATCCAATATGTAAATGGTACATCCATCCGCTTCGGCCAGCTTTTTAGCGTAATGAATAACTTTTTCTAAGACCACTTTATAGTTCAAGGAGGAGTAGATGGTGGTGGATAATTCCAGGAGAGCTTTTACCCGGTTAACCTGGGTTCCTAATTGGAATTTCAGGTCAAAGCTTTGGATGGACATGCTGACGTAGCTGGCCAGAATTTCCGCCCCTTTGATTTCCCAATTGGTAAAAGTGTGCTTCTGTTTGCACCACATCCCTAAAATTCCCCCGAACATTTGTTGATTTTTCATCAAGGGGACAAATATAAAGGACTTGCAGGTACCGCTGGTTTTGGTCTTAGATTCAAAACCTATCTCTGAAACAATGGTGGTCTGCTGGTTATGTAGACCCAAGGGAAAAAGCAGTGCCTGACCTTCGGTTTCAATGGTTTCAAGCAAACTTTGTTTGACAGCTAGGTCTTCTCCCAGGTCCAGCCAAACCTCGAACTTAATCTCTCCGAACGAGCTCGGTTTTTCTTGCTCATCTTCAGAACTTTCCCCTCTGAAGCGTAAGAAAAAAATGAAATCCGGCTTAAGGAAATTCTTGGCCTCTTTTAAGATCGGCTCTAAGACCCAGCACAACTGCGATTTTTGCCGGGTTCTCAAAAACTCTTCAGATATATTTTTATTTTTAAAAAGATTTATTTTTTCGGTCTCTAGCATGTTTTGAAAGTAGCTTTGGTTTTTCCTAAAATACTGTTTACGGTTTGTTTTATACTGGGAAAATCTAAGGGCTTGTAAACAACTCCATAAATCCCCTGTTTTTCCAGTTCCGAATTATTCAAGCTGATTCCCTTGGCGGCGATTATGACCACCGGCACCTTCGGTTTGATTTTTTTGACCTGCTCGATAAAGTTCCAGCCGAACATTCCTGCTCTACCTACATCGGTAAAAACCAAGTCAAATTTATCCGAATTAAAGATCTCCAAGGCCAATTTGGAGTTTTGGAACTTCCTGACTCTGAAACCCAGAAAATGCAGGTACTCTTGGAGGATATCCCCTAAGCTCTGCTGTTCCTCAAACAGGAGAATTTGGAAGGAAGCTGTGCTGCCCGCTGGAGCAGACGTCTCCTTGGGAAGTAGCGGAGCTGAAGGCGGCTTGGGAAAGAGTATGGAGACCAGATTCCCGGGCTCTTCCCCTGCCTGCAGATTCAGTATCCCTTTGTGTTTGCTTAGTATGGCTTCACAGTTGCGTAGCTCCGGGGGAACTTTTTCCGGGGCAGTGAACTTGTTTATTTTATCCGCTGATTTAAAATTCACCCGGATTTGTTTTGAATCTTGACCTAGATGAAGAATCAGCTTGGCTCTGTGAGGGATGTAATTTACTGCAAATAGGATTAGATCCGAGAAAGCAACTTTTAATTGCGCTCCATCCCCTAAAATCTTATCGGTTTGGTCTGGCTCATCATCTGACTCAAATTCAATTTGTTTGGAATTCAACGTATCCGGCCATTGAGATTTGGTAATCTGAACCGCATCCAGAATTACCTCTTGTAGGTCCAATTCTTTTAATTCCGGCCTGGATTTATATAGCTGGGATAACTTTGAGAGCAGCTGCCCCCCGTCTGCCACTGCCTTTTCAATTACCTTTAAGCTTTTTTGTAATTTCTCTTTCTCGGCTACCGTAAGCTGCTCGACTTTCATTTGTAGAATTTGAGTCCGCCCCAAGACGGTGGCTAAAATGTTGTTGAAGTCATGCACCACCGTGGAGGTAACCTCTTTCATAACTTTGAGCTGGTCTATCTGTTTGGTCGCCTCTTGAGTATTTTTTAAGTTTTCATAAGCTAATTTTAATCCGGCAAAAAGGTGAGCATTCTTGCGGGCCATGGCCAGATGATGTACAATCGGCTCTAAGATTTCCAATTCTTTTTCTGTGTAGCTGTGGCCTTTTTGACTCCCCAAAATTAAAATGGCCTGGACCGGTCCGCTGTCCGCCAAAGGGACCACCAGGAATGAACGAATTTTCAGTTGAGTGGTGAGACTGTCAAAGCTGCTGCCTTTGTCGGCCGACTTATAATCTAATTCCAGATGCGGTTTTTTATTTCTGATTACTTCTGCCAGAACGGCTGAATCCAGTTTAATCTGATACCCTTTGTCCAAGGGCGAGCCGAACTTTTCGCCGAAGCAGCTTTCTAGCTCCAGCAAGTCCTCTTTATTTGAGCGGCTGAACAAAAATAAATAGTCGAAAGGTACCAGCTCTTTTAATTTGGGGACTACCTGTGAAAAAGTGAACTCAAAATCTAAGCTCTGGCAGATATTCTGGGTGATTTCATCAATCACAGCCAGAACCTTCAGTTTTTGCTGTAATTCTGGATGGGGTTGGTGTTCCTTGGACCATTTGCCCAGCCAACTTTTCAAAACCTTAGCCATATTAGGGTTTGATGGTCAGATTCTCCCAGTCAATCTGTTGGAGTTTTTCGGATTTGTTTATGGTTTTTTCCAGGGTCTCTTGAATCCTCTTGGCGTTTCTTTCGATAATTTTCAAGTAGTGCATGGATTCATCGGTTAAATTTTTTTCTCTGATTTGCAATAACTCCGAAGCTCCGAATATGCTGGTCAGAGGATTGTTGATGTCATATTTCAAATCCAAAATCTCTTTGGCCCACCCTTCCGGATCCAGAGCTTTTTGAGTTTTACTCTGTTGCAATTTGTAATCTAACCAGGCCTGACGCAGAACCTGGCTGGTCTGAAAAGCCAGATTGGAAGCCAGGCCGATTTCATCTCTTTTGAAGGGCCTTCTGCTCCAATTGCGTAATTCCCCTAAAGCCATAATTCCGATGGGCTGGTCTTCCATCAGGATAGGAATCAACAGGGCTGATTCGATTTTTTCACTTAAAGCCAGCTTGGCTTCTTGGTTGGACATGACACTTTCCGGGTCATCCTGCTTGATTAACTGGGTTCGTTTGGATTCTAACGCCAGCCGATGCCAGGGCAGCTCGGCTAAATTCAAATTCTGGTTCGGTTCCAGTTGCATATCTGAATCTCTGAGTTTGTACAGAGCATATGGTTTTAGATTCTGACGCAAAGAGTCCAAGAGCATGATTTTGCAGAAACTGACCGGGAAATAGGAAGCCACGTTTTGGGCGGTCTGCTCTAAAATTTGCTTTAAATCTTTTCTTTCTTCAAAAACTTCCACTGATTCTTTTAAGAGCTTGGCCAATTTTTCTTTTCTGACAAGTTCCTCTAAGAAATGGGTCTTGATTAAGAGCAAGGTTATCTGGGAAAAAAGCAGTTTTAACTCTTTCAAATTCTGGAATTGGAAAAACCCCGGTTTAAGATGCCCCAAAGTCAAAGCTCCCCACATCCTCCTGCGGTTTCTCAAGGGAACCACTAAACGGGAGCGGCAGCCACAATTTCTGAACCAATGGTCGGAGGCATAGTGGGGGTTGGTGGTATAATCGGTATCGATTATGATTTCCCCGGTCTGTAAGACTTGAACCAGATCGCTGTTATGAGTGGGCAGATTGACCCCTTTTTCCAGAAGCAAATTGCCGGAAGCCCCTAAAGTGAAACGGCGCATATTTTCACCCGAAGTGTCCAGAACCGAAAGCGAAAAATACTGGAAATCCTGCACTTTTTGAACTGCTTTGGCAAAATGCGGTATGGCTTCTTCTAATTTCAGGTTGGTCTGTAAAATTTCAGATACTTCCTCCAGGACTTTGAGGTACTCTTGACGGTTTTGCTCACGGCTGGTGCCGGTAAATAGCTCCAGTTTTTGAGCCATAACCTGTCCCCACAGAGTCAGAAACTGGGTGGTTTTGTAATCGAAACTGACCGATTTATCACCGGCTAGTAAACTCCAACCCAAGACCCGCCCTTTATGCTGTAAGGGAACCAGGGCAATTTTATCCAGCTGTGAGAAATTCGGTGAAATTTCGGTGATGTCAGAGAAATTTGCAGTATTTTCCAGGACCAAAACTTTGATGACACTCAAGGCTTGGGTAGAGAACGAAATTCGGGTTTTCTGAAACAGTTTGAGGGCCTGCTCCGGATTGAGGCCGCAGGAAAAAACCGGCTGCTGTTCACCGGTTGAGGCATCGGTTTTAAAAATTCCTCCCCAGCTAAAACCCAGATTATCCATCAGAAAAATAAAATTCTCTTTCAGGAAATCCGGAATTGTGCTTGATTTTTCAGCCGTGGCCGAGATTTTTTTAAGGCAGGCCATCTGCTTCAGATTCCAGCTATTCTCCTGCCTCAACATTATCCCGAAAACCAGATATTGCTTTATCCCCCGGATCATCAAAAACAATCCGGTCAGAAAGCTTAGAATTACCGGTAGGATGAACCAGTTTTGGGCTGCTAAGTTGGCAATTTGATGAGTAACGATAAAGCCAGAAGAAGTTAGAATCAAAATCAATCCCACCCAAAATCCATTCCAAATTTCGGTATAATCGGAGAAAAAAGATTTTTTAATCTGCAGTACTGCCGAAACTCCCCCCAGGGTAATGCCAAGGACGGCTAAGAATAATGCTAAGGTAGACATGTTCCCCCTCCTGCTAAAAAATTATAATTTTATAGTTAAATCATGTAAATTTCTCTATTGAGATTATCGACAAAATGGTCAAATCAATTAAGCATAACCACTTAGAAAAGTAGCCAAAAAAACGTGGAAAAAGAAACCTTTTAGCAGTTTGAGGATATGCCGTTGTTTGTAGAACATTACTTGCTCAGCTTTTGGGGGGTAGCCGGCTATGGATATGTCAGGCTGGCGGGTAAGTTGCACAGGTAAAAAAAACAAAAACTAACTGAAACAAACTAAGCCAGTAAATCCTGGGACACCCGGCTTTTTCTGATGGTCTTGGGGATTTGGGAAGGGACAAAAAATCCGTCATTGGTGATGAATTTTTTACAGTAAGATAAGGGAATCTGCTCAAAATAGGGATTTTCTATCTCTATTTTATCACTGTTCCCTTCCCAAACTTCTTGAGGGTTTCCAAAGAAACTTCCCTTCTTTCTCACCAGTTCGGAGATGAATTTACTTCTTTCCGATGCCACAAAAAACGGAATTTTAAACTCTTTGGCTAAAAGAGCTAAATACCAGGTTCCCACCTTATTGGTAAAAGTGGTTTCAGAAATACAGTCTGCCCCTACTAAAATTAAGTTGATCCGGCCTATGAAATGTCCCATGCTGGCATCGGTGATCAGATGCACGCTTATACCCAGGTCCGCTAATTTCTTAGCGAGTAATCTTCCTTCGAAAACAGGGCGAGATTCCGGAACATAAACCTCAAAGTTGGTTCGGCCCTGTTTGGCTTTTCTCAAGATGTAATAGACCGCCGTGGAGTTGGAGATGGTCATGATTTTGAAATTATTTTCAATCAAGGGCATTCCCCAGATGGCGATTCTGTCCAGGGCTTTCAGGGAATTGGATTTAAATTCCTGGGCTTTTTCGTAAGTAAAATTTCTCAAATCAGACAGGGCCAGAGATTCTCTGACATGCTCGGTGGCTAACAAAATTGAGTTGACCAAATTGAAAATAGGGACGCTCTCCGGTTGAGCCGCAATCAGGCTTTTCCCCAATTTTGTTAATTCAATCAGAAATCTTTGATTATCCGGGCTTTTAGTCTCTTTCGAGAAGCCAACCAGAATCTCGGCTGCTTTGCGGGCCAGATCCGAAGCCCCGGAGATGCGGTCTACCTTGAGCTCCTCTAATTCCTTTAGAAAGCTCATATTAGCCCAAGACTCTAACAGTATTTTTGAAGTGGAGCTTTGCCACATATTTTAGAACCTCTTGTCCATATTTTTCGACCAGCTTTCTGCCTATCTGGTCTATTGTTTCGGAAGAACCTTTGGGTAAGTTTAGGTTATATTTATCGGAAAGTTCCCGCAAACGCTTTAAAAATTCTGCCCGGGCCAGAATGGAGGCAGCTGCCACGGCTATGTCAGATTCCGCCTTAACCTTCTGTTGTAATTGAACCTTCTTCCCTTTTTCCATCAAAGCTCTCTCGATATACCTTTCATCTCCGAATTTGTCGGAGATGACATAATCCGGCTCAGTGGCCAAGGAACTTAGCAGATTCTCTATCACTCGGGCATGCCCCCAGGCCAGAAGTTTGTTAAGATTCCTCATTTTTTCATACAGCTGATTGTATTTTTCCGGACCTATTACCACTAAATTGTGAAGGCAAATCTGCCTTATTTTTTCAGCCATCTGTTTTACCTGATTGTCAGACACCACTTTGCTGTCCCGGACGTTGAGAGCTTTTAGCTCTTTTTCCAATTCCAAATTGCAGAAAACTCCGGCAATCACCAGCGGACCAAAATAATCCCCCTTGCCTGATTCATCTGTCCCAATCCAATTTTTGCTCATAGTCAATAATACTCAACAATAGTCATAGTCAATAATAGTCAAGGATAGTATTTATTATTGACTATACTTGACTAAGGATACCATAGTCAAATATGGTCAAGAATAGAATTATTTGACTATTGTTGAGTATAGATAAAATTTCAATCAAGTTATAAATGGTTACACCATACTGTAAGTAAAAGATGACCCAAAAGCAAGTTGACCAAAAGAAATTTTTATAGTTATATGAGGAAAAGCGGAAAGGAGAGGATATGCCAAGACAATTAATTTCATCGGGTTCACCATTTGAACCAATCATAGGATTTTCCAGAGCGGTGCGGGTCGGAAATCATATTTTTGTCTCCGGAACTGCTCCAATCGGGATTGATGGAAAAACCGTGGGCGTTAATGACCCCTATCTTCAAACCAAAAGATGTCTGGAGATTATTTCTCAAGCTCTGGAGAAAGCCGGTGCCAGACTGGAGAATGTTGTTCGGACCCGCACCTTTTTGGTGAACATTGCCGACTGGGAAAAGGCAGCCAAAGCTCACGGAGAGATCTTCGGCCATATCAGGCCTGCCTCTACCATGGTTCAAGTAAGTCGCTTTATTAGTTCAGAATGGTTAGTGGAATTTGAAGCGGACGCAGTGATGGAGTAATTACAACAGAGTTCAATTTAAAGTTATAGGTCAAGGCTTTGACCATCCCTTTGGGAAAAGTAGAAAGGTAAGCAAGAACCTAAATTCTCAACTAATCAACCTTCTTTCGACTGTACCCTCTCGATATACTCCCCGGTCCGGGTATCCACTTTTACAAGATCTCCCTCTTTGATAAACAGGGGAACCTTCACCTGTAAACCGGTTTCCAGCGTGGCATCTTTGGTAATGTTGGTAACCGTATCCCCTTTGACACCCGGGCCGGTGCCGGTCACTTGTAAAATCACGCTGGCCGGGATATCCAAGTTCACCGGATTTCCTTCAAAAAATAAGATTTTATACTCCCGTCCCAGCACCAGATACCATTGGTAATCCCCCAATTGTTCTTCAGACAAGGCAATCTGTTCATAATTGTGGCTATCCATAAAATGAAATTCATTACTGGCATTATACATATATTGCATCGTCTTCTCTTGAAAATCGGGCTGTTCGAACTGCTCTCCGGAGGAAAAAGTTCTTTCGATTACTGCCCCGGTTTTGATATTTTTTAATTTTGTCCAGACATTAGCCTTTCTCTGGGCGGTCCGGGCATTCTGAAAATCCACGATGTAGTAAGGGTCGTTGTCGATTTTTAACCGCAACCCTTTGCGAAAGTCACTGGTAGATAGCATTACACTCCTCCTTAGTCAGATTGGCTCTAATTTTTAAGGTCGTAAAATACGCAATTTTAAGAATAAGGCAAGTTTCTTTTTAACCCCCTAGAAAGCCATATTTAATGCGCTTCTGCGGGGGTAAGTGCAAAAATCTTGTTGTTTTACTTGACAGACAGAAAATTTTATGTATATTAGCGCCGGTCTCAATTGCCCAGGAGTACCAAAACTATAAAATAGTCGGAGCTGGATTTAAAAATCCAGTGAGGCCTATTTTTTTGTTTAAATAATCTCCACTTTTTCCTTTCATACCAAAAAATTAAATAAACCGATATTTTCTTGACCCTCAATTATCAGGGCCAGAAAAAGGGAATGCTATTCCTAATTTCAGGGATGATAGCTATAAGTGTATAAACTTTAACCTCTTAAGGAGGCGAAGTTATCATATAAATTAAAGGGTGATCGATTAGTGAAGGAAGATCAAGGTGTACCTAACAAACTTTTAACCAAGGAGGTGAAGAAATATAGCCAAATAAACATAATCGGTGATTGAGACCGAAAACGGAGGAGGAAATTAAACTGATTTCAGGTTATTAAACCTTAATAATATGAATTCGGAGGAAACAGAAATGTTACCATGTAGTAGAAATTCGATTTTGAAAACAATAATGGTTGTAATGGTAGCGACCTTAACCCTGGGTTTGACTAGCACTGCCTTAGCAGTAGTCGGACCCGGAGTCGCGCCAGACGGAGAACCGGGCGGATTTGGAGTAGATGGAAATCTTCGAGCCAACTCACCCGGTGCTCCTTTTAGCACCGCCAGTGACTGGGTAGCCGGACCGGCTGGAACCGGGGTAGGGAAACTTCTCTGTCCTAGTGGAACACCCATTGACGCTACCAATACCTTCCACGTAATTGACCTGACCAAAAACGACGACTTGGATGTTTTTGCTGAATCGGATAAGGTGTTTCATGACCCCAACACCTACAACTGGAAGGCAGGCAGCGTTCCCCAGAAAGATGATATAAATAACGGTCTGTTTCACCTTTCCACTGATGCTTCCGGAGACCTATGGGCTATGATGGCTGGTGACAGACGCTCCTTTAATGGAGACAGTTACATTGATTTTGAGTTTTTGCAAAACACTTTGACCAAAAACCCTGATGGAACTATTACTTCACTGGGTCCGGATGGCGGAAGAACAGTTGGTGATCTTCTTCTAACCATTCACCTGGTCAAGGGTGGAAAATCAGCAGAGTTATTCGCTCAAAGGTGGCAGTCGGACGGTTCCGGTGGATTTAACTATTTTGATTTCACTCCCGTGACCGGTACTGCTTTTGTGGCTGCCAATGTCGATTCTGTCGTAAATGTATGCTTTGGTGCTTTTGGTTCCACCAGCTATGACGTTAACGTCTTCGGTGAGGCGGCTGCTAACCTCTCCGATATAGTTCCAAGTTTTGACCCTTGTTTTGCTGCCCACACCTTGTGGATTAGAACCAAGTCTTCCCAATCCTTCGATGCTCAATTAAAAGATATGATTGAGCCGATTCAGCTTAATTTATGTCTGGACAAAACTGCGCCGGTAATTACCTCTCCACGTGACACCACTTTTGACTGTGTGATGGGGAATGCTGGAACAGCTACTGCTACTGACAACTGTGATACCAATGTGGCAATTTCTTCTAGCGATGTGATTACCTCGGCTAGGTGTCCAATAGTGATTGCGAGAACCTGGACTGCTACCGATGATTGTGGCAATACTGCCTCTTGTGTCCAGACCATCACGGTTCGGGATATTACTAACCCGGTCATAAGCTGTCCTTCTGATAAGGTTTTTGACTGTACTATGGGAGATGCTGGTGTAGCTACTGCTACTGACAACTGTGGTGAGGTATCTGTCAGTTCCTCTGATAGGATTGTTAACGCCAGATGTCCTATTATCATTGAACGGACCTGGACTGCTGTTGACACTTGTGGCAATGATACTTTCTGTGTCCAGACTATCACGATTCGGGATATTACCGACCCAGTGGTCACCTGTCCCAGAGATACAACCTTTGACTGTGTGATGGGGAATGCCGGTCAAGCTACTGCTACTGATAACTGTGACCCTGACCCGGATGTTACCTCTAGTGATGTGACTATCTCAGCCAGATGTCCTATCATAATTGAGCGGACCTGGATAGCTACTGACAGTTGTGGCAATGCAGATACTTGTGTCCAGACCATCACGGTCAGAGATATCACTAAACCGGTGGTCACCTGTCCGGCTGATAAAGTCTTCGATTGTACTATGGGTGATGCTGGAACAGCTACTGCTACTGACAACTGTGGTCCTGGTGCTATCAAGAGTATAACCTCTAAAGATGACACCACTTCTGCCAGATGTCCTTTGGTGATTGCCAGAACCTGGACTGCTACCGATACCTGTGGTAACTCCTCTTCCTGTGTCCAGTCTATCACGGTTCAGGATACTGCTAAGCCAACCATAAGCTGTCAGGCCAACAAAACCATCGAATGTGGAGCGGCCGTGTTCTTCGACGACCCCACAGCTAATGATAATTGCGACCCTGATCCAACGATTAGCATTGTATCCGACCAGGTGATTCCTGGACCAGCGTTTGGCGAAACCACTTACACCAGAACCTGGAAAGCCACTGACTCTTGCGATAATGCTTCAGCTACTTGTAGCCAGAGCATACTCAAAGAAGCCTGCCCAACCGGGAAACTTACTCCTACTCAAGTTACTTGTTCCGACTTTGTAAATGGCACTGCCGGCGACTTGACTCAGGTTTGCTATAAGCGCAAAAGCGGTGTTATCAACAACGTCGCTCCCGGTGCATTCTTCTATTACACCAGTGTGAGCGCGCCCAGCTCCAGCTTCACCATTAACATTGTCCAGACCAAGAACAATGGCAGTTTCCCCTTCATCGGAGTTCACAATGGTGAAATCCGACTTTACAATGCCAACTGCCAAGTAATTGGAAGTGGAACCGAGACCAGTCAAGGTCAGGCGTCGGTTAATGTCAGCGGAGCTACGGTTGGTCAAACCTTCATAGTGGGAGTCAAGTATAACCCCGGAACTGTGGTGGGTACCTCGGTTGGTACACCCGGTCCTACGGTTCACTATGACTTCGTGACCAAGATCGGTGCTACTGTGGTGGATACCGACCCGGATGGCTTGGATTTGAAAGACTGCACCGGAGGCGCTACCTCAGCCAGTGCCGAAAATGCTTCCTCCCAACTGGATTTAGAAGCCAACTATCCGAATCCGTTTAACGCCAATACTACCATTAAGTATTCGCTTCCCAACGATGGTAAGGTGACTATTGTGGTTTACAACATCATAGGTCAGAGAGTAATTACTCTGGTAGATGGTGTGCAAACAGCTGGTTACCACACTGTGATCTGGGATGGAAAGAATGCTTCTGGTAACAGTATAGCTTCAGGAGTTTACTTCTATATGATTAAATTTGAGAACCAAACTCAAATTAAGAGGATGACTCTGTTGAAGTAACTCTGAAGTAGCCTTAGGAAAAAGCCCCGATGACTATCGGGGCTTTTTCCTTTTTTAACTAAAATATTAAAAGAGATTATAGAATCAGCCTTCCAGTACCTTTATCACCAGCTTTCTGGTTCTTGGTCCATCAAACTCACAAAACATAATCCCCTGCCAGCTCCCCAACAAAATCTTGCCATCCTCAATCACTAATGTAGCTGATGACCCGACCACAGAAGTTTTTATATGTGAATCCGCATTCCCTTCGGTATGTCTATAGCGGGCTGATGGCGGGGCGATTTTTTCCAGATAATCCAAAATGTCGGTTCTTACGGAAGGGTCATAGTTTTCGTTGACCGTGATTCCGGCAGTTGTATGCGGGACATAAATAATACAGATTCCAGATTTAATTTTACTGTCTGAAACTACTTTCTGTATTTTATCGGTAATATCAATAATTTCAGAACGTGCATTGGTTTTAATTTCCAATTTTTTAATCATTCAAAAAGTGCCTCCACAAACTCTCTGGGTTCGAATACTTCTAAATCCTCAATTTTTTCACCGATTCCCACATATTTAATAGGAATTTTAAGCTCGGAAACTATGGGAATGATTATTCCTCCCTTAGCTGTCCCGTCTAATTTAGTCAAAATAATTCCGGTTATTTCAACCGCCTGCGAAAAACGTTCTACTTGTGATAAGGCATTTTGCCCGGTGGTGGAATCTATCACCAATAAAATTTCGTGCGGAGCTCCCGGAAGAGCTTTCCCCATCACTTTCTTAATTTTTTTCAATTCTTCCATCAGGTTAACTTTGGTCTGCAATCTTCCCGCGGTATCCACTATGACTACATCTATATTTTGAGAAACCGCTGATTTAATAGCATCAAAAGCCACTGCAGCCGGATCGGCCTTGGGCTGATTTTTTACAATCTCCGCTCCCGCTCTTTTAGCCCAGATTTCCAGTTGTTCTATGGCTGCAGCCCGGAAAGTATCACAAGCCGCCAGCAAGACTTTTCTCCCTTGTTCTTTGTAATAATTAGCCAATTTTCCGATGGAAGTAGTTTTCCCGTTTCCGTTCACCCCCACAATCATTATCACCCGGAGCTTAGCAGTACCAACTGTTGTAGAAGTTGTACCTGAACTATCCAGCAGTTTACCTATTTCTTCTTTTAACAATCCGATAATTTTATCTGAAGCTTCTATTTTCTCTTTTTTAACTCTTTCTTTTAAGCCGTTCAGGATTTTCTCGGTAGCAGTTACTCCCAGGTCTGCTTCTAATAAAGTTTTCTCCAATTGGGAAAGCAGTTCCTCGTCTATTTTTTTATGAATTCCGACCGTGGAAGCGATTTTATCTAAAAAATTAGCTTTGGTCTTGGCTAAACCGGATTTTAATCTGGAGAAAAAAGCCATTTAGAAGGTATAAATTTTATCGGAGTCGACTGTCCAACCCGCAAGTTCACTGATGTTGCTCGGTTCTGTCCCCTCCACTAATTTCATATCTCGTAGACCACGAGCCTCTGCGCAATTGCCTCAGAGTTTGATTTTAGCTCCTTTGCTTATAATGCTTTTTAGCATCCGCTCTATATTGTAATAACCGGAAGGGGTCTTTTGGTTTGGTAAGGCACAGTTTACGGCGTCAGCTATTAGAAATACCCTTACTTCCGCCTCACTCTGCTGGGCTTGCAAAGCCATCGCCAAACGCAAGGCATTGTAGGCCTTTTCTGAGCCATAAGGTGCGTCATTGATAACAAAAAGTACACGCATTAAATTATTCCCTTAAAAATTTATGCCAAGACCGGTTCCTTCTCGAATTTGACCGAGACAATCTTGGAGACCCCCGGCTCTTCCATGGTCACTCCGTAAAGAATATCTGCCGCATCCATGGTCTGTTTGTTGTGAGTGATGATGATAAACTGGGTGTTGGCGGTAAAATTTTTCACCAGAGTTAAAAAACGTTGCAAATTCATATCATCCAGAGGTGCATCTACTTCATCTAAGATACAGAAGGGCGAGGGCTTGACTAAGTATAAGGCAAAAAGCAGAGCGATGGCAACCAGAGCTTTCTCTCCGCCGGATAGCTGGGATAAGGTTAATAATCTTTTCCCGCGGGGTCGGGCAAAAATTTCTATTTTTGATTCCAGAGGGTCTAACATCTCCTCTAAAATCAAATCTGCTTCTCCCCCTTCAAACAACTGCCCGAAAACAGACTGAAAATTTCCCCTGACTTTCTGGAAGGTCTCCAGAAATAAATCCTTGGCAGTTTCGTTGATTTTGCTGACAGTGGAATTCAAGGTCTCTTTGGCTGAAAACAAATCTTCCACCTGTTTCTTCAGAAAATCCAATCTCTCTTTTTCTTTTTTGTAATCTTCCAGAGCCAGAAGATTGACCGGGCCGAAGGTCCTGATTTTTTCTTTTAGTTGTGACAACCTTTCATTAAAACCGGCCAGTTGAGCTAAATCATCTTCGGTCAGAGGAAGGATTGTCTCCAAATTTTCATTCCATTCCTGCTGAATTCGAGAAGTTATGCTTTTCTGCTGGGCTAAAAAGTCATGCTGCTGTAATTCCAGCTGGTGCACCTGCTCTTGCCGGGACATGCGGCTATGCCGGGAAGATTTTAACTTCTCCTCTAATTTCAAGAGCTGGTCGTGGAGTTGGTGATACCGCTCTTTGCTCTGGTCTGAATCCTCTTCCTTCTCCTCTTTTTGTTTTTCAACTTCCACCAATTCAGTTTTCAAATTTTCTACATCGCCGGCCAGTTGAGTTTGCTCATTTTCCTTATTTTTTATCTCTTTGGTTTTTAATTTGAGCTTCTCTTCCGTATCAGCCAGCATCTCCTCCATTCTTAATATATCATTTGCCAGTTGTTCTTTTTTGCCTTGCTGGGTGACAATTTCAATCCGGGATTGGTTCAGTTTCAAATTCAGTTCATCCTTTTGTTTTTCTAATTCCGAAACCTTTTGTTTGCCGCTATTTAATTTTTCAGCCAAACCTTGCTCTGTGTCGGTCAGCTGGGATAAGTTCTGCTCTAATATTTGTTTTTGTTGGTTTAATTCTTTCAAGCTTCTATCCCGCTCCAGAATCTGCTGACTTTTAGCAAAGCCACCCTCTTCCACCGCTTTCTTTTCCAGTTCGACTTCTTTCATCTTCAGTTCTTTTTTATTCCACAGCTCTCTTTTGGTTTTCTCCGGCTCAATTATTTGGGACAGCTCAGTTCTGGTAATCTCAATGTCGTGAATGATTTCGGCTTTGGAATTGATGGTCGTTTTCAGCTGGGCGTCGAATTGCTGAATCTTTTCATGCAGGGTTTTTAACTCTTTTTCTTTCCCGACTAGAGAAAACTCTTTTTTCTCTCCTCCTTTGACCACCCCGGTTTTGGTCAAAAGTTCGCCATCTAAAGTAACAATCTGGTGGTCGACCGGCAAGGATTCCAATAGCTTGGAAGCCACCTCAAAATCTTTGACCACGATGGTCTTATGTAATAAAGAGTTGGCCAGCCAGTCCACATGCTTTCCGTTTTCGACTAAATCCGAACCCCAGCCGATTATCCCTTTGGTTTCCTTAATCTGGGCTCTGCCATCCGTGGAAGAAGAATTTACCAATTCTTTTTTGATGATGAAACCACCTTCACCCTTTTGATTCTCCTTAAGCTGGCCCAGGGCTTTTTTGGCTGAATCCAGATTATCCACTACCAAAAAAGATTTTCTCTCCCCCAGAGCCGCCTCTATAGCCCAGGCGTAAGCGGTGTCGGCCTGAATCAGATTGGCTACCGTGTCTAAGATTTTGAATTTTTCTTTTTGATTGATTAAAAATTGCACACCGGAATTATACCCTTCGTAATTTTCAAAAAATTTCTCCAGCACTCTGAATTTGGCTTTTTCCGACGCCAGATTGGTTTCTAAACGGGTCTCCTGAAGCTGGTTATCTTTTAATTTTTGTTCCAGATTTTGCAGCTTATCTTCTAATTCCGTTTTAGTCCTCTGGGTATTTTCCCAGTCTGATTTTAATTTTTCTAACTCTTGGAAAGTTTTTAGGAATTGCTCCTCTTTTTCTTCCAACTCTTTTTGGCTCTTCTGATATTCGGAAACCAGAATGGCTTTTTGCTTCTGGGTTTCCTCGATTTTGAAATTCAAATTAGCCAGTTCGCTCTTGGCTGAGTTTAAGTTTTTTTCGGCCGTATTCAGCTCTTCTGTCTCCTTCTCATAATCCCGCCGGTTTTGAGCATACTGTTTCTCCAAAGAATTAAAATTCCTTTCTATACCAGAAACGCTTTTCTCTTTTTCAGCCAGCATCCCCTGCTGGTTTTCTAATTCAGGCTTTTTCTCCCTGATATTTTTATCCAGATTTGCTTTCTGGGCTGTCAGACTTTCAATCTCGCCGGCAAGCTGGGTCAGAAGATTATTTAAGGCCTGCTGTTTTTCCTGGGAGACCAAAATCTGCTGCTGTTTCTGGTAAAAGGACTCTTTGAACAAATTGATTTCTCTTTGCTGGCTTTCGACTTTTTTCTCCGCTTCCAGAAGCTCTAATTTGGCGTTCTCTAAGGTCAGCTCCTCTTTATCTAAGCTGACTTTCTGGAGGTCCTGGTCCTGATGGGAGAGCTTTAATTTTTCCGAGATTTCTTTTTCCTGAATTTTTATGGTCTCGTATTCGGATTTGGCTAATTTGAGTTCTAATTCTTTAATCAGGTCCTGATTTTTCTGATAAACTAAAGCCTTGCGCATCTGCCTTTTTAAAGAGTTGACCTGTTTTTCCACTTCGGAAATAACGTCATTTAAACGCAGCAAATCTCCTTCGGTCTGCTCTAATTTTCGCAGGGCTTCTTTGCGTCTGTGCTTGTATTTGGTAATTCCGGCCGCTTCTTCAAACAGAGCTCTTCTTTCCCAGGCATTTTCAGAAAGCAGCGATTCTACCATGGACTGCTCCATGACCGAGTAAGCAAAAGCCCCTACTCCGGTGTCGGAGAATAAATCCACTATATCTTTTAAACGGCAGGGAATTCCGTTGAGCAGATATTCCCCGGTTCCGTCCCGGTAAACCCGGCGGGAGATGGTGACCTGCTGGTATTCGATGGGCAGGATGTTCTTGTTATTCTCAATGGTTAAAGATACCTCCGACATGCCGGCCGGTTTCTGGTCCATACTGCCGTTGAAAATAACCTGGTCCATCCGTTCCCCTCGTAAAACAGTGGGTCTTTGTTCCCCCAATACCCAGCGGATGGCATCAACTAGATTGGTCTTGCCGCAGCCGTTCGGTCCTACAATGGCGGAAACTCCGGCTTTGAAAACCAGTCTGGTCTTTTTGGGAAAGGATTTGAAGCCTATGATTTCAAGTTCAGATAGATACAATTTTCCCCTCCTTGTTTGAGTCGGCCGAAATTAAGGTGACTTTTTTTCTTCTAAGAAAGATTTATAATTTTCAAAATTTATTTTCAGGTCAATTACCGGTTTATTGGCTCTGCTGGCCAGAGGCTTTAGTCTCTGTTCGTTTATGAAACCGTTTACAGCATCAGGATTACCCAGGGTTATGATAAAACCATTTTTACAACTCCATTCTTTTTTCTGGTTAGGGTTGAGAAAGTCGTAATAAACCGTCTTTCCGTCAGCAATGATCTCAGCCCAGGATTTGCCGGTGGCTTCCAGCCGCAATAGTAACTTTTGTTCCGCAACCGGCGTGGCTACGGCTGTTGTCAAAGTTTCCGTAGAGCTGGGTTGTATCGGCACGGCTTCCCGCAGCGGTAAACCCATCTCAGCCTGGTTGCTTTGAACTGGAGTGGATTTTTCCGGAGATTTTTTGAATACCTCCCACAAAATTATCAGAACCAAGACTAACCCAGCCGCTACCAGAATTACATCCAGGAAGCGGGATTTTTTTCTGATGGGTTTGGGTTTGTAGCGGAATTCCTCCGTCATCTCAATCTCTTTGAATTTGGTGGTGAGTTCGTCCAAGTCCTCTCCCAATTGGTGTAAATAGGCCCGTAGGAAGAGCCTTACGTGGGTTTTGCTAGGTAGCTCATCCAGACGATTATCTTCCAAAGCCGCCAGGTATTGTAAAGAAATTTTAGTGCGGGCCGCCAGTTCTTCTAAGCTCAGTTTTTTTCTTTCTCTTAAATTTTTGATATAGCTGCCGAAATTTTCAATGAGCTGGCTCATAAGATTTCCTTTAAAAGTTCTTGTACTTTTTGCAGAGGTAACCCCATGACGTTGTCAAAATTCCCCTCAATTTTTTCCACCAAAAAAGCTCCTTTCTCTTGAATTCCGTAGGCACCGGCTTTATCCAGAGAGTCCCCGGTGTCGACATACCCATTTATTTCTTTTTCTGTCAACATCTTAAATTTTATCTCGGTCACTTCAAAACCGCTTATTTGCTTAGAGTTATTCTTATTCAGCAAAGCCACTCCGGTATAAACCTGATGCCATTTTCCGCTTAATTTTTTGAGCATTGAGAATGCTTCTTTTTCATCTTTGGGTTTACCCAAAATCTCTTGCTCTAAAACCACTACTGTATCAGCCCCCAAAATAATTCCAGTGGTAATTTGTGAACCGACACTTTCTGCCTTTTTCATAGAATTTTTCTGTACCAAAATTTCGTGCTTCTGAGAATTCTGTATTTCATCGGAATAACGTGGACTGGTAATTTTAAAGGAAACTCTTGCCAGATTCAGTATTTCCACCCTTCTGGGGGAGTTGGAGGCTAAGATTAGTTCGTACCCATTTAAAAATCGGCTAATCTCCCGGCCAATTTTAAGACTATTTTTTTTAAATTCAGTTATATTCATGGCTTAATTTTCTAAAATCAAAGTTACCGGCCCGGAGTTGAAAATCTTGACAAGCATCTTGGCTCCAAAAACGCCGGCCTTTACCGTCAGACTGTATCCCTTGAGAAAATCCACAAATTTTTGATATAACCTTTCCGCTTCTCTTGGTTCCAGTGCCCCGGTAAAACTGGGCCTGCGACCCTTTTGGGTATCTGCATATAATGTAAATTGGGAGACCACCAAAATTTCTGCTTTTACATCCACAGCTGACAGATTCATCTTCCCCTCTTGGTCTTCAAAAATACGTAAATTAGCGCATTTGTCTGCCAAAAATTTCGCCTGCTCTTCGCTATCTCCGGTTTTCACTCCCACAAGCAGAACCATCCCCTCTCCGATTTCGTTTACAATTTTTCCTTCTACTTCTACACTGCTTTGTTTAACTCTCTGTAAAACCACTTTCAATTTTTCTAGCCCAAGTTTGGCTTAAATTAACTATAGGGGGTAGAATTGTCAACAAAAACCTTTATATTGCAGAAAATTTGTTGGGGGACACAATTAGTAGGAATTTGCTGAAAATTCTATAAATTTAAATGAAAAGAGGATAATATGCACAAAATTATAATTTACACAGCAGTAGCACATGAAATGGGACTCAATAATTGTGAGTTGTGGAAGGAAAAATTTTGTGAGATGGGAAGATACAAGAGCTTAAAACGAGAAATTTGGATGGATGTCAAATTGTGTGAAAAACACCAGCTAGAATTAGTGGATTTAATAAGCCAAACTGTTTTTGATTTCTATGAAAAAAATAGAAGACATAAATAGGCCTACACTTTATCTTTTTACTCTTTTCAAAACTTTTTGAATGTAGTCTGTCGCATCCGGAGTTTTACAGCCGGTCTCCCCGTGGTCAACTTCTACTTTCCCAATTTTTTTGGCTGTGGCAAAAGCTTCTGCAATTAGAGCTGGCTTAAACACTCCGATACCAATGACAGCGCCGTTCATGGAATGCCTGGCTCGGTTAGGTGAGGAATGAATTTCCTTTTCAATGGTTTTAAGATATCTCTGGCAATCTGTTTCTGAAATGCCAGCACCATTCTTGAGTAATCCACCCAGAATCGAATACCCGCATTGGCGGACAAATTCTTTGGAAGATTTCATCCATTCTTCCATTTTTTCTTTGGCAAAGGCGGCTCTGGAAACGAGACCGGCGAACAAGTCAACCAGCCCATAAGAAGTTAAGTTTTCAATCCACTTATCCGCCTGGGCGGATGTAATCTGCTTGGGGTCGGCAATCATGGTGGCTAAGATTCGGGCATCGGTATTTCCGGATTCCCATAATTGCACAGCTAACCTATGGTCGACTTTGATTTTCTTCTGCAGTTTATTCAGATTGGCAAAGCTGACCCCGAACAGATTGTCACCCGCTCCGTGACGTTTGTAGATTTTCACGTTTTGAGCCGTCCCCAATTTTTTGAGTTCAGCCATTACTTCCGTATAGGTCATGTTCTTCATCCTCTATCCTAAATTATTCAAATTTTTTTTACAGACAGCACTCTCTATTTTTCACCGGCAATGGTCCGGCTTTAAAAATAAAATTTATCAGGTAAATCACATCCGTCAGCAATACTTTCCCGTCCGCATTCGCATCCGCTCGACAAGCCGGAGGTGGCAGGGGTTGGAAACGGAAAATTAAATTTATGGTCGTCACCACATCTGACAAAAGAACATCGTTATCATTATTGGCATCCCCGGCTTTGGCAACACAAGCTAAAGGAATATATTTAATGGTGGCAAAATCATAACCAGATCCTTTTCCTCGGCTTCGACCGGTGACATAGACATTTCCGCTGTCATCTACCGCTAAGGCATAAGCTACATCCCCACTGTCACTGGGTCCGTCGTAGCGCGTAACCCACTCCAGAGTTCCATCAGCAGCATATTTGACAGTGGCATAATCCTGATTAAGAGCCGCGGAAGGGTCCCTATCACTATAGCCGGTAACATAAATATTTTCGCTGTCATCCACTGCCACAGCATAGGCCTCGTCATTTCCGTTTCCCGGCCCGTTGTAACGTCTGGTCCACAGAGTATCTCCGATAGCAGAATACTTGATGGTCAGGTAATCCAAATTTACTGCCGCTCCGGTCTCTGCATCGCTGTAGCCGGTAACATAGACATTTCCAGTATTATCTACAGCTATGGCAAAGGCTTCATCCCCCCCACTCCCCGGTCCGTTGTAACGCCGGGTCCATAAGCTGTCCCCGATTGAATTATATTTTATGGTGGCATAATCATCTACCGCAGAACCCAGCCCGACGCTGAAGCCAGTAACATATACATTGCCGTTATTATCAACCGCTAAATCATAGGCATCGTCCAGATAATTCCCCGGACCGTTATAGCGTCTGACCCAAGCTAAGTCCCCGTTAGAATTATATTTGAGGGTGGCGTAATCATGGTTGGTCCCTGAACCGATGCTCAAGCCCGTCACATATACATTCCGGCTGGTATCCACTGCAATGGCGTATGGATAATCGTAGCTATTACCAGGCCCGTCGTAGCGCCTGGTCCATAAAGTGTCTCCAGTTGGGGAATATTTGATAGTCAAATAATCGGTGGTACCAGCTCCCACACTAAAGCCAGTAACATAGACATTGCCGCTGTCATCCACAGCGATGGCGTAAGCCCGGTCACCCGCATTGGCGGGACCGTTGTAATGTCGGACCCACAGCGTATCCCCCAGGGAATCGTATTTTATGGTGGAATAGCAAAAATTGGTTCCGCTGCCTAGACTGTATCCGGTAACATAAGTATTCCCGCTGTCATCCAAAGCCAGAGCCATCGCGATATCCATGCCGTTTCCAGGTCCGTCATATGTTCTGACCCACAAGGTGTCCCCGTTGGAGTTATATTTTATGGTGGTAATGTCTTCCGCTGAATCGGACGAGGTACTGTATCCGGTGACAAAAATATTTCCATTTTTATCAATGGCTAAGTCGTATCCTTCGTCACTATTATTGGCAGAGCCGGCAAATCTCTTGACCCAAGCCGTGTCCACTTGAGCCACAAGAGGTGCATAGACAAGAAGCAGAAGTAATAGTAGAATGATTTTTTGGACTTTCAAATTAAACTCCATCTTTCACAGCCAGTTTAAGTAAAATTGCCAAAAAGGTCAAGGTTTATTTGAAAAAATGGGGTCACATAAATGAACATGACCCCTCTACTTATAATTATCGACCGCCAACCCGGACCAAATTAGTACTGGAAGTTTTGTGAATCAGTTCAGATTTTACCCAAACCTAAAAACTTTGATTATGCTTACAGCATGGTGTCCCTACGGGATACCCGATAGTCTACTGACATAGACTATGACAGTAGTCTAAGGCAAAGCCGGAGGGTGTAACCAAAAACTACTCTTTTTTCTTTTCAGATTTTGTGGACGGAGAAGATTTCTCTTTTTCTTCTTTGGCTTTTTTCTTATAGCCGTCGCTGCGGTAATCGGTTTTATAAAACCCGCTCCCTTTGAAAAGAAGACCGGCTCCGCCGGACAAAAGCCGTTCCACTTTACCTCCGCAGCGGGGACAGGTTTTCAGGCGTGGCTCGGAAATTCTCTGGAACTCTTCGAATTTATGCTGGCAACTTGTGCACAGATATTCGTAAGTAGGCATCGGCTCTCTTAATTCTGATTATTTGGTTTTTCAAATTGCAAGGCACCCTCGGCCAGCTCTTTCAAGGCTATGCTGGTTACTCTCAGAGCCCCGTTTTTGACCGGGGCTTCTTCGAATAAATTTTGCTGCTCCTGTTGCTTTCTGAGTTTTTCGTTTAATTTACGAGCCCGCTTGGACGTGATTATCACGGCCTCGTAGCGGTTTAATTTCTGTTTGGCGATGCTGTCAATGGCTTCTAACATACTCCCTCCTCTAAAATACATTATACGAAAGTTCTCGGCTAATTGACAACTTCGAAATCCGCGTCCACCGGTCCGCCCTTAGATTTGGGTTCCTGGTTATCAGAATCGCCCGGAGATGGCTCAGATTGACCTGACTCAGCTTGTCCCTGAGCGGTTTTCTGATACATCTGACTGGCAGCTTGATGCCAGGTTTGTGTCAGGGCATCTGAAGCAGACTGGATTTCGGTAACATTGTTACCCTTTAGAGCTTCTTTGACTCTGGCAACTGCGGCTTTCACTTTATTCCTGGTTTCCGAATCCAGCTTGTCACCCCATTCTTTCAGGTTCTTTTCGGTCTGCCAGACCAGTTGGTCGGCTTTGTTTCTGGTTTCGATTTCTTCTTTTTTCTTTCTATCCTCGGATTCATGCTCTTTGGCATCTCTGACCATCTTCTGGATTTCGATTTCAGATAAGCCACTGGTCGACTCAATTCGGATGTTCTGTTTTTTCCCGGTAGCTTTATCCATGGCGGAGACGTTCAAAATTCCGTTGGCGTCGATGTCAAAAGTAACCTCTATTTGCGGGACTCCCCGGGGTGCCGGAGCTATTCCGTCTAAATGGAATCTGCCTAAGGTCCGGTTATCTATTGCCAGAGGTCTTTCTCCTTGCAGAACGTGAATTTCAACCGAGGTCTGGTTATCTTCAGCCGTGCTGAAAATTTCGCTTTTGCGGGTGGGAATAGTGGTATTTCTCTCAATTAATTTGGTGAAAACTCTTCCCAGGGTTTCGATTCCCAATGACAGAGGCGTGACATCCAGTAAGAGCAGGTTCTTGACTTCACCGGATAAAACCCCGGCTTGAATAGCTGCACCGACTGCTACTACTTCATCCGGATTTACACCTTTGTGAGGCTCTTTTTTGAATAAATCTTTGACCACTTCCTGAACCTTGGGCATTCTGGTCATTCCACCCACTAAGACCACCTCGTCAATATCCTCTACAGAAAATTTAGCATCTTTCAGGGCTTGTTTACAGGGTTCAATGGTTCTCTGAATCAAATCATCCACCAACTGTTCTAATTTAGAGCGGGTTAAAGTTAAATTCAGATGTTTGGGACCGGAAGCATCCGCTGTGATAAAGGGTAAATTAATACTGGTTTCCATGGTGGTAGAGAGTTCACATTTGGCTTTTTCAGCCGCTTCTTTCAACCTCTGCATGGCCATAGGGTCTTTGGATAAATCAATCCCTTCCCGTTTTTTGAATTCAGCTTCTATCCAGTCCATGATTTTCTTGTCAAAGTCATCTCCACCCAAATGGGTATCACCATTGGTGGCCCGGACTTCAAATACACCATCACCTATCTCTAAAATTGAGATATCAAATGTTCCTCCCCCTAAATCAAATACCGCTATCTGCTCATCTTTTTTCTTATCCAGACCATAAGCCAGAGAAGCGGCTGTGGGTTCGTTGATGATTCTTAAAACTTCCAGACCCGCAATTCTGCCGGCATCCTTGGTGGCTTGTCTTTGAGCATCGTTGAAATAAGCCGGGACAGTGATTACCGCCTGGGTGACTTTTTCACCCAGATAATCCTCTGCGGTTTTTTTCATTTTCTGTAAAATGAAAGCGGAAATTTCCTGGGGTGCATATTCTTTGTCCTCCACTTTAATGCGGACTTCTCCCTTAGGTCCGGCAACCACCTGATAGGGAGCCATTTTAATCTCTTTTTCAACTTCGTTGAACCGTCTCCCCATAAATCTCTTTATGGAAGAGATGGTATGCTTGGGATTGGTGACCGCCTGTCTCTTGGCAATCTGACCTACTAGAACTTCTCCACCTTTGGTAAAAGCCACCACTGAAGGGGTGGTCCGGGAACCTTCCGAGTTCGGAATCACGACCGGATTCCCGCCTTCCATAACTGCTACACATGAATTAGTTGTTCCTAAATCTACTCCTATAATTTTTCCCATTTTAAATCTCTCCTTTTTTGTTTCTTTAAAATCATTTTCCCATCGCTGAGAACTTTTCATCAAACACTAATCACTTACCACTGAACACGCTACCCTGCAGGGTAGCCCAGTGGCTTCTGCCACTGGGCTAAAGGGTGTAAAGTTTCAGATTACTTTCCCTCCATAGCAATCGGGATTTCTTTGGGTTTGACCTGTTCCGCTTTGGGAAGAGAAATCTTCAACAGACCATCCTGGTATTGAGCTTTGATCTTATCAGGTACAACACCGGTAGGCAAAGAGAAGGAACGGGTGAAAGAGCCGTAGCTTCTCTCCAGTCGGTGATAATTGGCATCTTTCTTTTCCATCTCCTGTTTCTTCTCCCCTCGGATTGTCAGGACATTGTCCTGCAAAGTTACTTTGACGTCTTCTTTGGACATTCCCGGAACCTCAACCGTAAAGTAGATGTTATCCTGATCTTCGCTTACATCTACCGCTGGTGACCAGGTTCCGCTTCCACCATTTAATTCTACCGGGAAGAGGCCAAAGAACTCCTCGAACAAACGGTCCGCATCCTGCGGGACATTCACTAAACCCTTGAAAAGGTTCCATCTGGTTAATGCCATAACAATTCCTCCTTCATTATTTTTTTCTTTCTACTATCTCAAATAGCAATCTATATGCCAAAAAATACAACTATTTTAATATATTGGTATTCAATGAGTTATGATTATATTTAAAATTTAATTTAAATCATAAATCAGCTAAAAGAGTCATTATGACAGATATCAGTTAATTAGGCAAGATTTTATGATAATAATGGCAGATATACTGTCTTTACGGCAGATTTAACTGGAAAAGTCAGCCTAACTTATTGTATTTATTATGTTTATGTAATGAGGAATCCTAATTAGAAATTAAAGATTTAGGGTTTAAGAAGATTTTTTGAGTTTTGGTTAAGCTTTTTTGAAACTGTTGTAGTTTTTGCTGGACTTCCGGGTCAGGAATTTGCCTGAGGGCTTTAACGATAGCACGGATGACCTTTTTCCCTGAATCTCTGATAATCAGAGATTTTCCCCAAAGCTTTTCATTATTTAAATTTTCCAGGAAAAACTTTTTGGCTTCTTCTCCTCCTATACTTTTTATGGCATAAATAGTGGCTAGCGCCACCTTATTATCTTTTCCATAGAGAGATTTCAGAAGTGAAATTTGTGCAGGTGTCCCGATTAGACCTAATCCTAATATCGCAGTTTTCTTTACCGACACAGACTTATCGTTCACCAAAGTGCTCAAAAGCTCAATAGATTTTTCTCCCCCTATTTTCTCCAGGGTTTTGGCTATTTCTCTTCTGACTTTAGGATCGGTGTCGGAAATTTTCTGCTCTAAAATCTCCCAGGAATTGAAGCAGTTGATTCTTCCCCACAGGTGCAGGGTATTCCTGATTTTATACCAGCTGGATGTATTCAGAGTCATCCCGTCTGAATTTCGCCTCCAGTTTTTCTCGTCTGCGAACATGCGGGCAAAAAGCCGTTCCGATACTTCACCTATTTCTGTTAAAACTGATAAGGAGACCTGCCGTAAATGGCGGTCCGGATGGGTAAAAAGCTGTATTAAATTTTCCGCCACTTCCGGGGTGCCGATGAACTTTAATATCTTTTTAAAAACCCATTTTTGCTGGGGGGATTTTTTTAAGTCCTCCATAATCTGATTCAGGTTTCCGCTTTGATTTAAAAAGTTTCTGATTTCTGGAGTTTTTCCTTGTAATTTTTCTGACAATTCGGCTAAGCTTGAATAATCCCGGGTTGCCAAAGATTTTTGGGTCCAGAAGAAAAGCAGCTGAGCTACATAAGGCAACTCAATTTTGGGGGTCAAAAGCTCCCTTAGATGCCGGCTTACTTCCTGGTCCGGGACTCTGCTCAATACTTCCAGCAAACTTCGTAACACTGAAAAACTGTTCTGTCTGAAGGTGCCGGAGCTTGAAATCAGACTGCTTACCAAAGCCAGATTCAAACTCTGTAATTTTTCGGTCTGTTTCAGTCTGATGAATCTGTCAAACAGTTCGGTCCATTCTTGTAATTGAGATTCATCGGCCTGGGCGGTTTTTAACTTTTCCAGCATCTCCTCGGATTTTTCAAAGACCTTTACTTTAATTTTGGAGGTCTCGTCTAAGACCGATTCAAATAGTTGGGGTGACAGGTTCGAGCTGAAAAAAAGTGTTTTGAGACGGCTAATCATTCGTTCCTTTTTACCCGGGTCCGGAAACATTTTCAACAGGATTTTGAAACCTCTTAAGTGCTGCTCTGTTACGCTTTTGACATTTTCTTCCACTTTTTTGGATAAACTGCCAAATAATATCTGTTCTTCTAAGCCGTTTATCACTTCCGGGATTACCTGAACATAGGCAGCCATACGGAAATCCGGTGAAATTTTTAAGGTCAAATCGAATCTATTCCAGGCCATTTCAGCTATCAAAGCCGGATTTTTTATCAGAACTTTTTTTATGACCCTTTCGGCCTGGTATTTGTCTCTGGTTTCCTCAGATTCAGCAACCATAAAGAACAATTCGTCTTCTATGGAGGTATTGGCCAGGACGGTATTGACTTTCTGTTCTTTCAAATATTTAGACATATCCAGATTGTTTTTATTGGGGGCGATTTTCTCCTGCAGCCGGTTCAAAAAGATGTACAGTTCCGAAATGGTGGCCTGGGGCAAAATCACCACATTCTGAATATTGAAGACCGAGAAATCCGAAACCAAGGCCCGGGTAGCGATGGAATCCGGAATTAAAATTCCGCAGGCCCAGATTTTTCTCCCCTCGATTTTGAGAACAAATGAATTTTTGAGGTTGAAAAAGCTGGAGAGCAGATAAAAGGGTTTTTCCAAGGTTTTCTCAATGGCCGGATGATTTTTGGTGTAGAAGCTGAGCTTCTTTTCGGCTAAATAAAGCTCTCTTAAAATATTTTCGGATAAATCTTTCAGATTAACTTTCAGGTCTAAGATTGGCACTAATCCCCCCAACAGTAGAGATGACGGTCATAGGACCCCAGATAAAACTTCCCTTTATAGTAAGCCGGAGAAGCTTTTATCATACCCTCGGTGGTGTATTTGAAAATTAAGGCCCCGGTATCTTTATCCAAAACATAAAAACTTCCGTCCAGAGAGCCGAAAGCCACTTTGTCCCCCACAACTACAGGCGAGGAGTGAATTAAGCTCTGGCAGGTGAAACTCCACACTTTTTCACCGGTGGTTTTGGATAAGGCATACAGATTATGGTCATTGGAGCCGATGAAAACCAGGCTTTCACTTAAGGCCGGGGATGAATAAATCGGAGCCCCGGTCTTGAAGCTCCATACTTTTTTACCTTCATTTTTGTCCAAAGCGTAAATCGAACCATCAGCTGAGCCGAAATAAAGATTTTCATCATCCACAGCGGCCGTGGAGTATATTCCTCCGGCGGTTTTGAATTTCCAGAGCAACTCCCCTTTATTTTGTGATATACAGTGCATATGGTTGTCTAAGGAGCCGAGCCAAAGCATGTTTGAATCAACGGCGGCTGAAGCTTTTATGGCATCCTGGGTTTTGAATTGCCAGATTTCCTTTCCGGTTTTAAGCTGCAGGGCTCTGATACTCCCATCCCCTGCACCAACATAAACTATCTCATTATGTATTATCGGTGAAGAGTAGATATCTTTTAACTTTTTCTCCCATACCATCTTGAAGTTTTTTAGATTTAAGGCATAAAAGCTGTCTCCACCTCTCTGGGTGCCGAAGAAAAGCAGGCTGTCTTTTAAAACCGGAGTCCCGCCTATGCTTCCGGAAAAAGATAAGATTCTTAGCTTTTGCCCGGTTTGGGGGTCTAAAAAATACAGTTTCTTATCAAGTCCACCGACAACCACAACCTGGTCGGTTACCAGGCAGGTCGAGATTATCCCTCCTCCAGATTTGAATTTCCATAATAAATCCAGATGAGAGTTAACGGTCCCTTCTGCTGTGCCAGTGTTTCTGATGTTCCCCCGATACATTCGCCAGCCGGAACCTGAAAAGTCTCTGACAAAGAAGTTATTGGAACAGCTTAAGACAAAAATTGTCAGAATCACCTTAAGCCGCAGTGCCGATTTGAGAACTTTTATGTTTTTCAATTTGGATTTGGGTGATATCAAAAGTTCCAGCCGAAGAAAAAGTCGAAGTTGACCCCCGGGTAAAATCTCTTGAAATCGGTGGTTTTAGCCCAGTCAAAACGCAAAACGGTCACATACCCCAAATTCACTCTGGCTCCCCAACCCAAGCTGCCGTAAAGGTTGCCGAATTTATCCTCCCAGGCCTTGCCGGTGTCAAAAAAGAGAGCCCCCCGGATGGACTTAAATCCGAATTTTCCCCAGGGGAAGCCAATGTATAAGTCATCAATCAGAGGAAAACGGTATTCTAAGTTGGTTAAAGTTAAATTTTTTCCGTAGAAAGCTCTTCGGTCAAAACCCCGCAAGCTCCAGCTGCCCCCTAAATAAAGTCTTTGCGGCTCCACCCCCCGGGAAGTGTATCCCAGAAACCGGGTCGCCAAACTTGAGTTTTTGGAGAGCCGGATATATTTTCTGAAATCAAGCAGGAAAATGCTGTTATTTAAGCGGGAATTGTTCACATCATAAGTCAGACCCAAAGATAGATTATAACGGGTTCCTTCTATGGGACCGACCAGCTCCCACAGAGAGTTATCCCGGACCAAAGAGATTGTCCCGCTGGTCAAAAAGCTCTGCCGTTTGCGGCCAAAGAGCAAAAGATTTCGGTCCGATTCCCTTAAAAGTAAACTGCTTTCCAGCCGGTCGAATTTGGAAAAAGGGTAGCTGGCAAAAAAGATTCCACCGTACTGTCTTTCGTTATAAAGTCCGTTAAAATCATCAAAAAACTCATCATAGAAGTGAAATAAGCCGTAGCCGTAATTAAAGCGGTTAGTCTTATTTAGGTAAGTAACTCCCACATTCATGGCCGAGAAAAAATCTTTGCGGTCGGTGGCGTTATTGCCTATTAGAAAAATGTAATGATGGTTCCCCAGCATATCCGATAAAGCTGCCTGAACACCCCCCACGGTCCCGAAGTAAGCGTCGTAGCCGATGGCAGATTGGGCAATGTCGAAAGAAAGGTTGCTTTTATATTTGACCGTGCCCCGATTCAATTCCCCGCTCAATTTTTCCGGATTCCAGGATAAACTGGGGGGGGTCGAGGAGCTATCGGAGCTATTATGCGAGACCAAATAGCTGTCCGAATTTAATAATGAATCTGACAGATTCAGTTTGAAAAGCTGGAAGGAATAATCTTTAAAACCGGAAAAGACCAGATTTTTCCCGTCCGGGGTGAAGTGAGGTTCAAAGGCGCCGCTGATAAGCTGGGTTATGGGCTTCAGACCCAAAGAATCATTATAAAAGTAAAGATTATAGCTCCCCTGCCGGTCTGAACTAAAAACAATGGTCTTCCCATCCGGGGACCAGCTGGGGTGAAGGTCATTCTGTTTTCCGGTGGTAAGAGGGGTGATAGATGGCTGGTTTAAATCATAGACAAATAAGTTCATATATCCTTCATTTCCGAATTCACCCCGGTCTGAGCTGAAAACAATTCTGGAACCATCCGGTGACCAGCTGGGATAATGGTCCTCATAAATATCATTGGTCATCCGAACGAGAATTTTACTTTGTAAATCATAATAGTACAAATCCTTGAACCCTTTTTTGGTCACTCCGGAAAAAGCGATTTTCTGGTTATCGAAAGACCAGCTGGGGGAAGAGAGGGAGACCAAAGAATCAAAGCCGAGCTTCTGGATTACTTTGAAGGTGTGGGTGTCATAAATATAGAGCACATCTTTTTCATTGCTTTTGGAGACAAAGGCAATTTTGCCGGAAGGTGAGCCGGAGATTTTGCTTTTGTAGAAATGCAAGGATTCAAAGGCCTGGGATTTATCCCCTTTGATCAAGGTTCTATGCTTCCGGTTTTTCCCTTCCCAGGGCAAAAGACAGATGCTGGAATACCCCCAGCGGCTGGACTGGAAAGCAATCCAGGGACCGTCTTTTTTGGAAATTAGAACCGGAGAAAGATTGGATCCCTCAAAAGTTATCTGGGTGGCTACTTCGTTGAGAGTCTTCTGGTCCACCACCTTGGGGAAATATTTTTTCTTCAGATAAAACTGCCACTCTTCATCCAGTTTTTCCAGGGGTTTCTGATAGGTCAGAGCTACAACTTCGTCAAAGCTTTCCCCTTTCCAGTAGTTTTCAAAGAGCAGGCTTAATTTCTCTTCACCGTAAATGTCAGATAAAAACCGCAGGAATGATTCTCCTTCTTTGTACATCAAAAAAGTCCCGTAAATGGCATACATGTTTTCAATGGCAACCAGGTTACCGGATATAACCATATCTTTGATTATCATGTCTGAATGAGAATCCCAATTACGGGACCACAGCTCGGCAATTCCTTCTGTGAACCATAAGGGAGGCTCGGTATAGGTTAATCGCCGGTGAGCCTTCATAACGGTATTGAGCTTGGAGATGGTGAATACGTGAACTAATTCGTGCCGGAGCACCTCCGCGAAAGCGGAGTAGGCACCGTCAAAGGGGATTACCATTCTTCCTTTGAAAAATTCGGTAAAGCCAGCTACGTTTTCCGGCAGAAGATTGGGAATGACGTTGGTTTGTTCAAAATAATTGGGGGAGCTGTAAATAATTAAGGGTACCGGAGTAAAGATATAATGATTGAATTTATTTTCCAGAAATTCGAAGCTTTCTTCCGCCAGCTTTCCGGCAATCTCGGCTAACTCTTTTTCTTCGCCGTAAAAAAAGATGTTGAAATGAGGCGTGTTTAAGACCTGCCAGTCAAAGTGGGTATACTGAACTTTATTTTTCCCGAAATAAAATTGGGGAGAAGCCGGGGAATAAAATAATAAAAGCAAAAAAGTCGAAAGGACCAGTTTTATTTTCATTTTTTAAACTCCCGCTCCAACAGATATACGCTCAATAGACTTGATTTCACTGGTATCAAGCCGGGTGCACTCATCTTAAATATAGCACAAAATGGTTATGCTGACAAGGGTGCTGAAGACTTGTAACGGCTTAAAAATTTTTGGATTTCCGCATCCAAGTGGTCCATTCCAAAAATACTCTTAAAACCCTTTTTACGGGCTTCGATAAATCTTTCCAAATGCTTTATTACTTGAGGAGTTATTTTCTTGGCCAGGCCGTTTAAAGCCGCAATTTTTATATCATCACTGATTTTTCCCGCTATCCCCCAGTTTTCTTTCTCTTTGCCGGTTACGATATCTGTCATAAACTGCCAGGCCTTCTCTCCGTTGATTTTGGTCAAACTTTTTATGACCTCCCAGCGGTCTTCTTTTTTGAACGAGAAGCTGTTTATCAGAGGTTCAACTGCCTTAGGATTCTGTAAAATTCCTAAGGTCTCTATGGTGATTTTGCGTATGCTAGCATTCTGGTCTTCTAAATAATGCAGAAGATATCCGATTACCAAATCCGGCTTTTGTTTTTCCAAAGCTTTTATCACTTCCTGCCTCACACGGAGGTCCGGGTCATCTTTTAATTTTACAATGATGTTGACTGAGGATATATCCACAAAATTCGCTAGGACAAATAAAGCATTCCTGACTTTATACCAACTTTCGTTGGTGAGTTGTTGAGAGTTGGGTCTACGGGCAAAATTTCTTCGTTCACTGAGTTGTCTATTCAATACCGGTATAACCGGTTCTCCGATTTTAATTAACATTCTTAGGGAATTCAATCTCACTATGCGATCCTCAACCGCAAAAATCTCCGCTAATTTTTGTGCCACCCCTTCAGTACCTAAGAGAAATAATATTTCCTCAATAATTTTGGTTTCCTTAGAAAAACCAGAAGCCAAAAGATGCACCACCAGCTGATCGGCTATGGCATAGCTTCCAATTTCCTTGATAACATTCAAAATCTCTTTCTCCTTTTCTTTGGGGAAGGAGGGCTGATTTTGGTAATCCCACTTCAGGCAGGTCAGAATATCTTTGGCTTCGGTATAGTTTTGATTTTTGACTAAAACCGGGAAAACCAGTTTAAATAATTTGGCTATTTCTGCTAACTGGTGAGGAGAGATGTTGGAGATTTTTACTTTGTCATGCAATTTATTTTTAATGGTCAGGAATAACTCATCATTTTTTTCAACCAGGGAGTGATTTACCATAACCGCCAAAGCCAGGGAAGCCGGCGAACGGACATTTTCCAGGCCGGATTCTAAGTCCGTGAACAGTCTTTCCACAATGTGAACCAGCAGCTTGGGATCTTTTAACTTTTGAATATTCTGGGGCAGCGTTCTTAACTCTTCCAGGGTGACCAGGCCCAAACTGATGTTATTGATGACCTGCATCACTTCGGTTATATTTTTATTTAGGGACGACCAGCGCTCCCCCACGATCTCCTGAAAGTATTTATCGTTGACCATTTTGAAGCGCTCCAAGAGTTTTTGCAAATGGGGAAGAAAGACCTTTTTATTTTCCTGCTCCAATATATTTTTCAGAAGCTTTAAGGCCTCTTTTTTCTCTGGGTCTTGTTGGCTTAGGTTTTTTTCCAAATTCTTCTGCAGATTTTGGGCAATTAACTGAATCAATTGCTCGTCGGTAAATTTTTGTAATTGTTCCTTGGCTGATTTTACCAAAAAACTGGCGTCTACGGGCACACCAAATTTCTCCTTTATTTTTTGCTCCTGAAAGGATACATCAAACAGTAAATCCTTTAAAACCCGAGGATTATTCTTCAAAGCCAGGGCGATTTCATCTTTGATTTCAATGTTAGTGGCCGCATCTCCGGAAACCACCTTCTCCTCTTCCCCTACTAACTCATAGTGCAGCTGGTTGACTTTGATGGAATCCACGCCATTTTCAGCTAAATACTGGGGTAAGTTGGGCGGCGGAGCTTTGGGGTCCAGACCTACAAAAAATCTTAAAAAAGTTCCCAGCCGGGTCTGGTTTAATTCAGAGGTAAAGTTGAGGGATTTGACATTACATTTATTCAAGGTCTGGCTCAAGACCGAACCGCTTATGGATTCTTCAAGCGTGACTCCGTTTATGACCAGTTTATTTTCGATTAGAGTCAGGATGGCCTGCCCTTCATTGTCCAAAATCTTACGCAGAACCTCGAAGGGCCGGTTAACCGCCTGCTGGGAGGAGGGGTGTTCGGGAGGATACATAGACAGCCGCTTAATAGCGGCATTCAGGAATTTTATGAAACTGGAATAAAGCTCTTCAGTTTTTACAGGCATATCTCTTCCTTATTAAGCCAAAAAGTCATATATATAAATCGACTGAAATGGGATATTATATAATAAAAATTGTGACAGATTTCGTCTTAATTCCGATTAAAAAACCCCTTAAAACTCAAGGACTTAGAGCGTATTCTGAAATTAGTTTGATATCTTTGAAAGTGAGGATGTTATTAGGGAGACTCGGAAAGTCAAAAAATCAAAGTTTCAATTGCATTTTTTGGTTACCCCTACGCTTACAGCATCCCGTACTTTAGTAGGGACGGGATCCCGTTGCGCCTACGGCATCCCGCAGGGAAGGGACACCATAGCGCAGCTATTTGCATACCTGCTACTCATTTTTGTTAGTCACTCTGACCAGAATTATACTCACTTCATACAGAAAATAGAGCGGCGCTGCTAACATCAGTTGGGAAAATACATCCGGGCTGGGGGTTAGAGCAGCAGCCAGAATTAAGATTATGACAATCGCGTACTTTCTCCCCTTGCTTAAGGTTTTGTGAGTAATAATCCCTACCTTGCCCATGAAATATGACACAATCGGCAGTTGAAACACTAAACCGAAGGCCAAAATCATCCAGGATACAAAGGAGATATAATCTTTGACAGAGAGCCAGGGTTTTAATTTATCGGTTTGAAATGAAAGTAAAAACTTTATTCCGACCGGAAGCACTAAATAAAAACAGAAGACCGCCCCTCCCACGAAAAAGAAAGTGGCGAAAATTACGGCCGGGATGACCATCTTAGCTTCTTTATCCATTAAACCGGGTACTACAAATTGCCATAGCTGATAAAAAACCACCGGAAAACTCAAAATCAATCCGGCGATTAAGGAGATTTTAATGCGGACTGCAAAAGCTTCTGTGGGAGCCGTAAAATAAATATTATCAACACTCTTGGTCAAAAAATCCAAGATTTTTTCGGAGAACAAATACGCGATTACTGAAAAAAGCAGAATTGAGATTAGCGATTTTATGATTCTCCATCTAAGCTCTTCCAGATGAGCCAAAAAAGGCATCTCTTTGGGGTTTTTGGGCATTTGCAAGAGTATTTTCCCTCTCCTCTTAGGGGAGGGCAAGGGAGGGGTCAGTAATTTATGAGGAAAACTGACCTCTCCCCTCCCTCTCCTCAAAGGAGAGGGGGCACGGAAATTTGCTTTTCAATGTTATCCATCCGGTATTCTGGATAACAGACAGATAATAAGAACATTGTTAAAATAATTTTCATTCTCCTAACAAACCCTTAAGCTCATCAAAAAATTCATTTTTGTCTTTAAACTTACGGTAAACCGAGGCGAAGCGCACATAAGCCACCTCATCTACATCTTTCAATTTTTTCATCACCAGTTCCCCGATTTCCTGGCTGGTTATCTCTTTTTTTGAAAGAGCCAAAAGTTCCTCCTCAATTTCATCCACTATCGATTCCAATTTTTTTTCGCTAATCGGCCTCTTATTGCAAGCCAGAGTCATCCCTTTTAATAATTTTTGCCGGTCAAACGGCTCTCTGCGGGCGTCATTTTTGACTACCGTTAAAGAGACTGTCTCAATAAATTCATAGGTGGTAAATCTCTTGCCGCATTTTAAGCATTCCCTTCTTCTTCTGACTGCCCGCCCATCCTGAGCAGTTCTGGAATCCACCACTTTATCTTCTTCGTGACTGCAAAAGGGACATTTCATAGCGTTATTTCTACTTTCTCTCCGGTTTCAGTTTTTAACTTTTCACAGGCACTTCCCTGATTGACACCGATTTCCAAAAAACCAGCAGACCTCCAATAAGCCAAAATTTCTCCCTTAGCCACATTGCAGAACGGCTGCCTGACATGCAAGATTTTTCCACCTTTGATTGCCCTTATCCTGCTTTTAACTGTTTCAGGTTGTATATTACTAATCAAATTTCCGAAATTGTCAACCTGAATTACCTCACCGATTAGTTTATTTTTCTTAAATCGGACCCGAGGAATCCTCAACTCAACTATTTTGCTAATAGGTTTGCCGAATTCATCTACTTTCACATCTAGGGATAAATAAGCCGCAACCGGTGCAAAGATATCTCTGGCCTGAAAAGTTGAACTAACCGGATTTAAAAAGAACTTAGAATTAGTCAGATGAAACATTTTTTGAAAAGGTTCATTAATCCAGGAAAAGATTCCATTATCCGGACCTACAAAAACATATTTCTCAGTTTGAACCAGAACTGGTTTTCTTTTGCCGCCAACACCTGGATCAACTACTACTAAATGGATTGTCCCTGCCGGAAAATAGCTGTAGAAATGTTTCAACGTGAAAGCCGCCGAAATCAAATTGAATGGCTGAAGCTGGTGGGTTATGTCGACTATCTTGACTTCGGAATTGATGCTTAAAATTACTCCTTTAATCGCTCCGAGAAAATAATCTTTTTCTCCGAAATCCGTAGTTAAGGTTATTATTTTACCCAAATTTATAGGTCCAGAAGTTTCAAACCGACATCATCATCCAGTGTTCTTTCAATTTTTTTATCAAAAGTGTAGATGAAAAATTCACCGGTGGCATATATTTTGGCGGAGAATAGATGGCCGGCAAAGGCCTTGCAATCTTTATCGGAGATGGTGATATGGGCGTGCAAAAATGTTTTACCATCAACCCGAGCAAAATTACCGGTCAAATTCCCTATTTCATAATCCTCGTTGAACATTTGACTGTGATACTCTTTGGTTTCCAATTCATAATATCCTAATTTGACTTCCGTCACCGCTCCCAACCCCACCACAAAACCTGACAGAATATTTTCCCTTTCGGCAATCTCCACCAAGCTGGAGATTACCTCTTCTCCCCTGAAAAGGCGCACCACATATCCCAGATTGGTCTTTTTGTATTTCATTTTATCTGTTTAATCCACTCAATCTGATGTGAATTTATTCTCTGGTTTCTTTTCCTATCCAATCCAAGTAATTTTTAGACCCTTTATCAATCGGAAGTAAAATTATTTCCGGAGTTTGATAGCTGTGTATTTTCAAAATTCTATTTTTCAATTTTTCAAACAAAGCGACTTTGGTCTTAATCAGAAGCAAAACTTCTTTTTCTTGATAAAATGTTTCCTGCCAATTAAAATAAGATTTGACGTTTGGAATTACATTTACACAGGCAGCTAATTTTTCCTTTACTAAAATTTCAGCAATCTTTTGAGCTTCCTTCTCTGAACCAGCAGTTACCAGTACCACCGCGAATTTCTTCATCTCCTAATCTTTCTTCTCAGAATCTGCTCCACCTCATCCACTTTCCCTTTGATCCTGTTTTTAGCACCTCTGCGGTCATCAATTCTGATAGTGGTAAAAACCCGGTGGTAATTTTTCCTCAGAAGATTATGACATCTTTTCAAAACAGCAAAAATCTTGTCCCATTCTCCTTCAATCAAAGTTCCCATAGCGGTAGTCTGATAGGAAAGACCCGATTTATCGATTATGTCAATTATTTGCGAAACCGGCTTGGACAAGGATTCTTTCCTCATTGGGATGGCTGAAAATTCTACTAACATAACCCCTCCTCGTTTATGGCTTGATAAGCCTAAACTGAAATTTCAACTTCTTCTAAAATTTTTTCAGCATAAAGTGGAAACTTCTGACAGAGCTCTTTGACCTCTGCTCCTACTTGCTGATAAATTTTTTCTTGACCTAAATTAGAGATAACTCGGTGGATAAATTCGGCAATAACTTTCATCTCTTTTTCTTTCATCCCTCGAGTTGTGACAGCCGGTGTTCCAATTCTGATTCCGGAGGTTATAAATGGTGTCTGCGGATCAAATGGAACCGTATTTTTGTTAACTGTCATTCCCGCTTTCTCTAAGGCCTGTTCAATTTCTTTGCCGGTTAATTTCCTTTCAATAAAAGAAATTAGCATTAGGTGAGTGTCTGTTCCTCCGGCGACTACATGATAACCATAATTTTTTAAAGATTCGGCTAAAGTCTTAGCATTTTTTACAATCTGCTTTTGATATTCTTTGAACTCTGGCTTCAGTGCCTCTTTAAAAGCCACAGCTTTGGCAGCAATAACATGCATCAAAGGTCCACCCTGAATTCCCGGCATAACAACCCTGTCCAAGTCTTTAGCATATTTCTCTTTACACATAATCATTCCGCCTCTGGGACCTCGTAAAGTTTTATGCGTGGTTGTAGTGACAAAGTCTGCATAGGGAATCGCAGACTGATGTAAACCGGCAATTATTAAGCCAGCAATATGGGCAATATCAGCCATAAAATAAGCTCCAACACTATCTGCTATTTCTCTGAATTTTTTGAAATCCATTTCTCTGGGGTAAGCCGATGCCCCGGCAATAATCATTTTGGGCTTATGTTCTTGGGCTATTTTTAAAAGTTCCTCATAATCTATAGTCTCCGTTTCTTTATTTACTCCATAAGGAATCACCTTAAAAAATCTGCCGGAGAAATTGACCGGATGACCATGGGTCAAATGTCCGCCGTGAGAAAGATTTAAACCCAAAATTGTGTCACCCGGATTTAGGACTGAAAAATATACCCCCATATTAGCTTGAGAGCCGGAATGGGGCTGCACATTAACATGCTCACAGCCAAAGAGCAACTTTGCTCTATCTCGGGCTAAATTTTCCACCACATCCACAAATTCACAGCCGCCATAATATCTTTTCCCCGGGTATCCTTCCGCATATTTATTGGTCATCACCGAACCCATCGCTTCCATCACAGCGTAGGAGACAAAATTCTCCGAAGCGATAAGCTCTAATTTGAACGCTTGGCGTTTGGTTTCGTTTAAAATGGCGTTGTAAACTTCCGGGTCGATTTTTTTAAGGTAACTCATTTTATTTATCTAGGCAGATTCCTGTTTTAAAGCTTCCAGTTTTTTGATATTAATCTCTGTAATAGCACTCTGAAATTTAGCTCCGGCTTTCTCAAAAAGCTCATATGCTTGCTGATAATAAGACAGTGCCTTTTGCCTATCCCCATTACCCTGAAAAATAAATCCCAGATTGTTCAAATTATTGGCTGTACCCAAGGAATCATTAATAGCAGTATAAATCTCCAATCCCTTTTGATAATGTTCAATTGCCTGCTCTGTAGCTCCTTTATCTTTATGGACGGTTCCTAAATTGCTCAAAATAGTGGCTCTATCAGAGTCATCGCCGGTTTTCTGGGCTAAATTGTAAGCTTCCTGATAGGTATTTATGGCCTCATCAAATTTCCCTTGGGAGTAATAACTGTTTCCGATTGAAATCAAGAAAGCAATTCGCTGTTTTTCATCAGTTTCTGAAGCTAAACATCTTACGAATGAATCGATAGATTCCGAGTATTGAGAATCTCGAAGACAGGAATAGGCTTTAATCAATAATTCAATTTTTTCTTTTGAATTAGGGGTTTCTATACTTGGAAATGCCAGGGCTTGGTGACTTTCAATTTGTTTTCGCATAGCTTCTTCTATTACCTGATGAAGTCTGGCCTCTTCATACTTTTTTCTTTTATATTTAATGACAAATTCATAGATATAGAAGACACTAGCTAAGAACCCAATTACTGTAATTACAACTGCTAGCATATGCGTTTTTGAATTATCAATCTTCTCTTTCTCTTTTCTTTATTTTCTCCACTCTTCTCTCATGCCTTCCACCTTCAAAATTAGTAGCTAACCAAGTATCAATAATCTTATAGGCATCATCCACTTTGGTAAATTCTTGAGAGAGAGACAACACGTTAGCATCATTATGCGAACGTGCCAGCTTAGCCATCTCAGGAGAAAAACATAAAGCCGCTCTGACATTTTTAAATTTATTAGCCGCAATCGACATCCCTATACCGGATTTGCAGACCAGAACTCCGAAATCAATTTTTTTATCTGAAACTTGGGAAGCTACCTCAAAAGCATAATCCGGATAATCCACGGAATCCTTAGAAAAAGTCCCTACGTCCTCTGTCTCGATTCCCTTCATCTCCAAATACTTTTTAACCTTTTCCTTCAGCTCGTATCCAGCATGGTCAGCCCCAATTGCCACCTTCATCTTTTACTCTTGACCCCTCCTTGATCCTCCCCTACAGGGGAGGGAGTATGGTTGCCTAAAGTAACTCTCATTTATCCTCACTTAACCAAAGTCAGCCATTTGTGTTTATCCTCCTCTTCGTCTCGCACCAGTTTGTTATATTTATCCCTAATCTTAGAGGTCAGCGGACCCGGTTCTCCACAGCCGATTTTGACTTTATCAATGGAAGTCACCGGAGAGATCTCGGCCGCTGTTCCGGTGAAAAAAACTTCATTGGCAATATACAAAGCTTCCCGAGGAATATTTTCTTCAATCACTTTATATCCCATTTCTAAAGCCAGTGTAATGACAGTATTACGAGTAACCCCGGGTAAGATCGAAGCACCGTAAGGTGGAGTTATCAAAGTAGAATCTCTCACAATGAAAATATTTTCACCTGAACCTTCGGAAACATGCCCCGAGACATCTAAGGCAATCCCTTCACCGTAGCCATGTTCTCGAGCTTCTAATTTGATCAACTGAGAGTTCATATAATTGGCTGCACACTTGGCCATAGAAGGTAAAGTGTTGGGAGCAATCCTAAACCAAGTGGAAACACAGGCAGTGGTATTTTCTAAATATTTACCCCATTTATAAACCGCAATGGAAACCTCAATGGGACAGCTAGTAGGGTCAACTCCTAAATGGTGATAACCGCGATAAACTAAAGGACGAATGTAGCAATCTTCCAGCTTATTAATTTTTATCAGCTCCACGATAGCTTTTTTCAAATCATCCATTGAGTAAGGAATTGTCATTCGATAAATTTTACAGGAGTCATATAATCTTTTGAGGTGATCCTCTAGGCGAAAAATTGCCGGGCTGGTTTTGGTCTGGTAGCTTCGAATCCCTTCAAAAATGGCGGATCCATAATGGAGAGCGTGCGTCAGAACATGAACTTTGGCCTCATCCCAATTGACATACTTGCCATTCATCCAGATTTTGTCTGCTTTTTCAAAAGCCATGTTACCCTCCTCAAATTAAATTTTTTTCTTTTAAAAGCTGTCTGAAAATCACCAATCTTTGAATTTCGCTGGTGCCTTCTCCGATCTCTGTCAGCTTAACATCCCGATAGAATCTTTCCACTGGGTATTCCGACATAAAGCCGTACCCTCCTAGAATCTGTATAGCTTGATAAGTAACCATTCGGCCCACTTCCGAGGCGAAAAGTTTGGCCATAGAAGCTTGTTTGATAAAATCTTTCCCCTGGTCTTTTAAATAAGCAGAGCGGTGAACCATCAAACGGGCTGCTTCAATCTGAGTTGCCATATCCGCCAATTTCCACTGGATAGCTTGAAAATTAGCGATGGGCTGGTCAAACTGCTCTCTGGTTTTGGCAAATTTTAAACTTTCTTCCAAAGCAGCTTGAGCTAAACCAACTGCCATAGCCCCTATACCAATTCTGCCTGAATCTAAGGTAGCCAGAAACTGTTTAAACCCCTCCCCTTCTTGGCCTAAAAGATTTTCCTTGGGAACTTTTACCTCCTCAAAAATTATGGTGGCTGTATCTGAACCTTTTAGTCCCATTTTCTTTTCGGTTTTGCCCACTGAAAAACCTTTACTGTCTCTTTCAACGATGAACGAAGAAATGGATTTAGAATCCTTCTCTTTTTTGGTCCGAGCCGTAATCACATAGGTATCTGCCACGCTACCATTGGTAGTGAAACATTTGGAGCCGTTGATGGAGTAATAATTTCCATTCAAGGAAGCGAAAGTTTTGGTTCCACCGGCATCAGAACCCGCTTCCGATTCGGTTAAACCAAAAGCACCGATTTTTCTTCCAGAAGCCAAGTCCGGAAGATATTTTTTCTTTTGAGTCTCATTTCCAAATTTAAGGATGGGACCAATAGCCAGGGAATTGTGGGCAGCCACAGTCAGGCAGGTGGAACCGCAGACTCGAGCTAATTCTTCAATTACGATTGCAAAATGCCGAGAAGTTTTTCCTAATCCTCCATATTCTTGAGGAACCACCACCCCCAGCAAGCCTCTCTGGGCCAACTTTTTGACATTATCGAAAGGAAATTTCCCGATTTCATCCAGCTCTTTGGCCTGGGGTGCAATTTCGGCTTCAACCCAACTTCTAATCTCTTCTTGAAACTTTTTTAATTCCGGTTCTAAAATCATTACTAATATTATTGGTTTAACCTTTTGAAATTTCTCTGAAAATAGTTATACGCTGAGCTTCGGAAGTCCCTTCGTAAATTTCGGTTATTCTGGCATCTCTGAAATATCTTTCCACTGGATATTCTTTCATATATCCATAACCGCCGTGAATCTGCACCGCCTCGTTGGCTACAAAATTGGCCACTTCCGAGGCAAAGAGTTTCGCCATAGAGGCCTGTTTGACAAAGTCGTGATTATTATTACTCATTTGAGCAGCGTTATAAACTAAATGACGGGCTGCTTCTATGCGAGTGGCCATATCCGCTAATTTAAACTGGATGGCTTGAAAATTAGCAATCGGCTGGTCGAACTGTTTTCTTTCCTTGGCATATTTTAAGGACTCTTCAAAAGCAGCTTCTGCAATTCCAAGTGCTTGAGCAGCTACTCCTATTCTTCCAGAGTCTAAAATTTCTAAAGCCATTTTAAATCCCTCATTCGGAATCCCTAAAAGATTTTCTTGCGGAACAAAACAATCCACCAGAGAAATTGCTCTGGTATCCGAGGCTTTGATCCCTAATTTTTTCTCTTTGGCTCCGATGTTCAGACCTTTAAAACTTTTTTCAACTATAAAACAGGAGATTCCCTTGGCTTTTAACTCTGGCTTGGTGGAAGCAAAGACCACAAAAACATCCGCCAGACCGGCATTGGTTACAAAAAGTTTTTCTCCATTCAAAACATAACCTTTATTTTTAAATTCAGCTTTGGTTCTCAATGCCCCGGCATCAGTGCCCGAATGCGGCTCTGTCAAAGCATAAGCCCCAATCCATTCACCGGTGGCCATTTTGGGGAGATATTTCTGCTTCTGCTCTTCGTTGGCAAACTTATTGAGGGCTTGGCAAAATAAAGAGTTATGCACTGAAACCGTAATCATCACTCCGGCTGATACTTTGGCAATCTCTTCCAAAATTAAAATGTAGCTCAAGGAATCCAGTCCGGAGCCGCCATATTTTTCCGGTATAATTATGCCGAAATAACCCAATTCCCCTAACTCTTTCATAATCTTCGGAGTTACTTCCTCTTTTTCATCCAGCTCTAAAGCCACCGGTTTAAGCCGTTTCTGGGCAAAATCTCTGGCTGTATCTCGGACCAATTTTTGTTCTTCTGTCAGTTCAAAGACCATTTAGTCTCCTCTTGGGCTGGTGTGTGAAAAAATATAACCCCTTTATTTGTTTTATAATTTGAAATCATTTTTTATGATTTTTCCCCCTCCTAAAGAGTTTCAACTGCCATTGCCACCGCATTTCCTCCACCCAGACATAAAGTAGCCAGACCTTTCTTTCCGCCTCTGTCTTTCATAGCATAAAGTAAAGTAGTTAGAATTCTAGCCCCACTGGCACCGATCGGATGCCCTAAAGCCACAGCCCCTCCATTGACATTGACTTTGTTCCATTCCCACTCTAACTCTTTTCCATCAGCCAAAACTTGAGCAGCGAAAGCCTCATTGATTTCAATTAAATCGAAAGCTTTGACACTGCAACCTAATTTCTTAACTAATTTCTGGACCGCGTAAATAGGAGCATAAAATAAAAGTTCCGGTTTGGTTCCACCAGTGGTGTAACCTAAAATTTTTGCCATCGGTTTGATTCCCAATTCTTTGGCTTTGTTAGAAGACATTATTACCAAAGCCGAGCCGCCGTCATTTAGTCCGGGAGCATTCCCTGCTGTAACTGTTCCATCTTTTTGGAAAGCTGGTCTTAGCTTAGACAGTTTTTCTACAGAAGTATCAGCCCGAGGCGGCTCATCAGTGTCAAAAGTTGTTGGCTCACCTTTTGATTGAGGAATTTGGACCGGAACTATCTCTTCTTTGAATTTACCGCTCTTTATTGCAGCTACTGCTTTCCTATGACTGTTGTAAGCAAACTCATCCTGTTCTTGTCTAGAGATACATGATTTTTGCGCGGTCAGTTCAGCCGCATTTCCCATATGGAAATTATTAAAAGAATCCCACAGCCCGTCCAATATCATAGCATCTTGCAAAACGGCATTGCCATATTTCATCCCTCTTCTGGCACCATGTAAAATGAAAGGAGCGTTGGACATTGATTCCATGCCACCGGCTACTATTATATCAGCATCACCACATTGAATAGCTTGCGTGGCTAAGACTACTGCTTTAAGTCCGGAACCGCAGACTTTATTTATGGTCATAGCTCCTACCTCCGGCGGAATTCCCGCATGAATTTGAGCTTGTCTGGCTGGTGCCTGACCAACTCCGGCTTGGACTACGTTCCCCATTATTACTTCTTCTACCTGCTCCGGCTTTATTCCGGCACGTTTGACCGCTTCTTTTATGACAATAGCTCCTAATTGAGGTACGGTCAAAGTAGATAAACCACTTAAAAGATTTCCAATCGGTGTCCTACAGGCACTCACGATTACTGCTTCTTTTAACTCTGGCATAAATCCCTCCTAAAATTTTGTTTTTCAGATTTTTTTGTATGAACAATTAATAAAAAACATTATATCTTCATTTCTTTCACATCTTTAGGAATAATCAGCTCTGCTTCAGTAGCTTTTTTTACATCATCTACACTTACATTCGGAGCGGTTTCCCTCAAAATTAATTTATTTTGGTTATAATCAACATCCATTACTGCCAGTTCAGTTATTATTCTGTGAACCACTTTTTTACCGGTCAAAGGAAGAGTACATTTTTTCAAAATTTTGGAGGAACCATCCTTGGCTGTATGTTGCATTGTTACAACCACTCTTTTAGCACCAGCCACCAAATCCATAGCCCCTCCCATCCCTTTGACCATTTTACCCGGAATCATCCAGTTGGCTAAATTTCCTTCCTGATCTACCTCCATTGCCCCTAAGATTGATAGATCAATATGACCACCCCGAATCATGGCAAAAGAATCAGCAGAAGAGAAAAATGAAGCGCCCGGTAAAATTTCGATGGTCTGTTTTCCAGCATTTATCAAGTCCGGGTCTTCCTCTCCCTCAAGGGGAAAGGGTCCCATTCCCAATATCCCATTTTCCGACTGAAAAATAATATTCATACCTTGCGGGATGTAATTAGCTACTAAAGTGGGCATTCCAATTCCCAGATTCACATAGTAGCCATCTTGCAGTTCAAGCGCGGCTATTTTGACGATTAGTTCTTTGCTCGATTCGCTTTTCATAATTTTTTCCTTGAAATATGTAATCTACATAAATTCCGGGAGTAACAATACATTCTGGGTCTAATTCTCCTATTTCCACTATCTGTTCTACCTCTGCTATGGTGATTTTTCCAGCCGTGGCCATCATAGGATTAAAATTCCGGGCTGACATGCGATATATTAAATTTCCGGCTTTATCTCCTTTGTATGCCTTGACAAAAGAAAACTCCGCTTTCAGCGGTTTTTCTAAAACATATTCCTTTCCGTCTATGATACGGGTTTCTTTGCCATCAGCAATAACTGTCCCTACGCCTGTAGGGGTGTAAAAACCGGCTATGCCGGCTCCACCGGCTCTAATTCTTTCAGCAAATGTTCCTTGGGGCACAAACTCTACTTCTAAGATTCCTTCTAAGAATTGTTTTTCAAAGATAGAATTTTCACCGACATAAGTGGAAATCATTTTTTTAATCTGAAGGGTTTGCAAAAGAATACCTAAGCCAAAATCATCCACTCCGGCATTGTTGGAAATAACAGTCAAATTTTTCATTCCTAACTCTTTCAGAGCTGCGATAGAATTTTCTGGTATCCCACACAAGCCAAAACCACCCATCATAATCGTAGCCCCATCCTTAACTCCGGCTTTTAATATCGCCTCTTTAGCATCAGTCACAACTTTTGACATTTATCCTCCATTACAACAATTCAATAATATAATAAATTTTGTTTGAAATAAAAATATTCCCCCCTGTAAGTGAAGATATCTGAGAAACGTTCTCAATTAGAATTGACCTATGTTCGACTTATAAAACTAGGAACTTACCTTAATTGCAAATCAAACTGGCTTAAAGTATTGAATATCTGTAATCTTTCCTTCCCGTCCCAAGGGCATTTCCCAGACCGCCTTTACTTTCATACCCACGCGTAAATCGGAAGATTTTACCTCACCCAAGCGGTGAACCATTCGAGCTTGGCTATTCCCTAATTCGATTAATCCTACTATTTGAGGAGGGTTGACTTTTTTGCTATCTAAATCTATGTAGACCACAGAAAAAGAAACCAGTCTGCCTGTATCACCCACATCCACGGTTTCATCTAATTGAGCAAAACATCTTTCGCAGAAAAGCTTCATGGGAACATAGGTGACTTCACATTTGTTGCAGACTGTCCCTAAAATTTTCTCTTCTTCCTTTAAGGCCTGGAAAAATTTCTGTCCGGCTACCCCGGCAGTGTAACGGCTGGTAATAGGGATATCCCCTTTCCAGGCCAATTTTCCTGCTTTTGAATCCGGCAATTTTACTTTGGACATTTTTTCTCCTGAAATTTATATAGGTTTGAAATATTTGATATCCAGAATAGACCCTTCTCTTTCGGACTTTGGTTTCCAGACCGCTTTGACCTTCATCCCCAGCTTAACTTGCTTGGGGTCGACCTCCGCTAACAAGTGCAAAATCCCTTTTCCTTTGGAAGCGCCGTCTATTTCAATCACAGCTGGAATTTCGGGATAAATCAGTTTTTTCATATCCCAGGTAACATAACAGATGGAAAAAGTGTTGACTATTCCGGTATCTTTCAACTCCACCCATTTATCCATGTTACGGAAACAGAGTTCACAAAAAACTCGCGGAGGAATTACGGTTCGTTTGCATTTTTTGCAATAAGTTCCCAGAAGTTTCCCCTGCTTTAATCCTTTTAAATAATGTCCCATGGCCACCCCGCAATCCCAGGCATACTGCAGTTTGGGAATGTCGGTGGTGTAAAAGACCCTATGGGTCTTAAAATCCTCTTCTTCTAAGGCAGTTCCGTGTAACCTGATTCCGGTCTCTAACATGATAGAATTCTCCTTTATTTTTTTGAGTATTAATCCCCTCTTTGCATGATAACCACTGTACCAACCTGCATTAAATCTCCCCAGGCCTGTGCCAAACCGGTTCTGGGTGAATTTTTGACCTGTCTTTTTCCGGCTTCTCCACGCAACTGCCAGAACAGCTCGCAGATTTTCATCATTCCGGCTGCGGCAATGGGATTCCCGACTCCTAAAAGACCACCGGAAGGACAGGAAGGCATCTTTCCATCACGAGCGGTTATTCCCTCGGCTGTAATTCGAGGTGCCTGACCTTTATCAGCTAAAAGCAGACCTTCTAAGTGATGAAGTTCTTTATATGCGAACGGGTCATACGGCTCTACCACATTAATTTCTTCTCTGGGATTTTTAATCCCAGCCATTTTATAAGCCATTCGGGCCGCTTTTTCAACATATTCCGGATAATATAAATCTCGATTAGTCCAGTACGCCGTATCGAGATTCCAGCCCACCCCGGAAATCCAGACCGGGTTGTCGGTAATCTTTTTAGCTACTTCTTCAGATGCCAAAACCACTGCGGCGGCACCGTCACTGGTGGGGCTGACCATTAAACGGGTCACCGGCCAGGCCATAATTTCGGAGTTCATGACATCTTCCACGGTCAGTTCCGCCCCTAATTGAGCTGAAGGATGGTCTAAGGCATTGCGTTTGTTTTTTACCGACACCAAAGCTATTTGCTCTCTGGGAATTTTGTGTACCTGCATATAGCGGTTCATCTCCAAGGCGAAAATCCACAGAAGATTGGGACCTAATGGACGTTCAGTGGTATGGTCAAATATAGTTAAAAAAGCACCCTGGGGATGCGGCTGACAGGAAGACATCTTTTCTTCGCAGACCACTACACAGGTATCATACATCCCGGAAGCCACCAGATACCAGCCGTTGATGGGAGCAAAAACTCCGGTTCCTCCACCAACATAAGAGCGCATAAATGGTTTTCTCCAGCCACCGGAGGCCTCACTTAAATATTCTCCCTTCATATGCACCCCGTCAAAAGCATCCGGGGCGGTTCCGTGAACTACAGAGTCAATTTCTTCCAAAGGCATATTACAGGAATCTAAAGCCATCTTGGTAGCATGATAGGACAGCTCCTTGGCTGTCTCCTGTGCTCTCCTGACAAATTTAGTGATTCCGGCTCCGACCACCGCCACTTTTCTTAATTTCATTTATCCTCCGAATTTTCTATTTCTGATTTTTCAAAATTACAACAGCGCAAGTTGTAGTTGGCAAACCTCTCCAGGCCTGAGCCAGACCAACCTTAGCTTTTTTGATTTGAGCTTTTCCTTTTTTCCCTTTTAGTTGTGATACCACTTCTAAAACTTTATGTAATCCGGTCGCCTCATGCATCCATCCCACGCCCAAAGTACCACCAGAGGGATTTACTCTGGTGCTAAGTTTTTGTTTATCCCCGTTTTCAAAAATATTTTTGGCTTTTCCCTTTTCATAAACTTTCAGTGCCTCTAAATGTTGCAGTTGTTTGTAGCCGAAAGAATCATCGATTTCAAATACATCAATTTCAGCGGCTGGATTTTTTATGCCCGCTTGTTGATAAGCTTTTTCAGCCGCTATTTGAGTAGATATAGATGTTGTCCAATCCCGAGTTTCCAGAGTAGGAGAATCAGAGCAGAAACTCATACCTGAAATCCAGACCGGCTTGACCTTTTTCTTAGCTATCCTCTCTGAAGCTAAAACGACGACATAAGCCGCATCAGAAGTCTGCGGCATATGTAATTTTCTAATTGGTTCAAACAATGGTTCTGAACTTAAAACTTTCTTGGGAGAAATTTTAGCACCATAGGGGGCTAATTTGTTTAAAGCTGCTCTGGTCAGGTTATGGGCTACTACGTTGGCAACATCTTCTTCGGAAGTTTTACTATCCTGCATATAAGCTCGCATTTCCAGACCGGCGATATAGTGGGGATTGATATTTAGAGGACGATTTATTACCGGGTCTAAAGCGTAGTTCAGAACATAAGTCGGAGTTACGATATTGGAAGCTTTGCTGTGCCCTTCGACCACGATTAAATCGAAAGCGCCGGTCATAATCTGCAGAGCAGCTGCAATTATTCCCTGAATTCCATCTCCGGAAACAGTGTGCATCGGTTTTTGCACAGCTCCCAGCTGGTCCGGCGTGTACTCATCAAAAATACTGGTCCCTTCATGTAAATCTTCAGCGGCCGTGACAAAACTCTCTACTTCTTTGGGTGAAATTTTGGCTTCTTTATACGCCATCTGGGCCGCCAGATAGGTCATCTCTTTATAAGAAACCTCCGGCGTCTTGGGCTTGGGGACAGTGTAACCTATTCCGATTATAGCAACATTTTGATTCACATCCTTTCTCCTTTCCAACGGTTTCAATTATTTGCCTAAGTCATATAATATAAAATATTTCAAATTAAAAGAAAAGTCCTGGCTGAACTTTTTGTTATTCAATTTTTGCTTATTTTTCTACATCCGTAGCTAAAATCCAGCCGATTTTCCCGTCTTTACCTTTCGCCTTGAACCAAACCAATCCATCTTTCCCTTTATTAGAATATAAGATACTAATACTCTCTCCTTGTCTGAAGTCGAAGCTGGGTCGCTTTCCGGGGTAGGTATAAACAACCGAGACCTGTGGTCTGATTTTGGCTTTGACCTCTTTGCGATAAAACAAAATCTCCAGTTCCAAAACCCTATTTACAGCTTCTCGACCGGTCAGCCAGTTATTGTGTTTAGGTGAAAAAAACCAGAATTCTTTAACTTCATGATATTTTTGAATTACTTCTTCTAGAGAAGATGGGCCATAATCCAAAAGCTGTGCCAAGCAAAATTTGGCATAGTGTTTGAGAAGGGTATCGGAAGTATTATTCACAAGTTGTGACAGATAAGTCTTGGCTGAATCATAACTCCAACCACCGATTAAAAAATCCTCCGTCAAATAATCTAGGGCATCACAAGAGTAACAGGTAATATCTTTCCACCCCGGAATTGAAGCGTTGGGGAAATTTTCCACAATTTCTCTGAATTTTTTTTCTGCCTGCTGAAGATTTCCCTGCCCCAATCTGATTTTTCCCATCTCCAAGGTGGCTACAACAACTAAGATAGCCGCCTTGGTCTCATTCAAGACCTGTTCTATATTATTTATAAATTGGTCCTGCACAGCTTTATTTTCAAGCTGGTCTGAAATTCTTATCTCTCTTCTGAACATAGAAAATAATCTTTGCAAAGCCTCCATACCCAGAGTAGAATTCCACTCCAGGGTATAAACTTCTTGATTGGGATGCTCTTTTATCAAGATGTGACATTTTTCTACCGCTTCCTCAAATTTTCCGGCCTTATATATTTCATCTATTTCATCCAGGTAAACCATATTGGCACTGGTCAAATCCGCTTCAGTCAAACCATTCTGCTGGGAAAGACCGCTCTGGTTAATTAATATTGAAAGGGAGGTCATTAGAATAAGGTTTTTAATTCTAAACATATCGCACAGTAAATTATTTCTCTTTCAACTCTATTAAAACTCCTCCGGTTTTCTTAAAATCCAAAAATACAATTTTTTTACCATATGAGCCGGTTGAGATTTTCCCCAGTGGTTCTACACCTTTTTGCTTTAGCTCTTGCAAGCATTTTTCCAGGTTATCAACCTCCAGGCAGATATGATGGAGTCCATCACCCCGTTTTTCCAAAAATTTCGCAATAGGACTGTCCGGAGAAGCCGGTGCAGTCAACTCTATTTTGGAACCATTGAAGGTCCCGAAAACCACCTTCACTTTTTGGTCTGGCACTTCTCTTTCTGCTCCAAAGCTAATTCCGAACAACTCTGAAAAAATTTTTCCAAAAGTACTGATATCTTTCACAGCAATAGAAATATGGTCGATCTTATTTATTTTCATCTTTTAAAATTTCTCTTTATATTCTCCCCAGACTTCTCTTAGAGTATCGCAAATTTCACCAATGTTACAATAACTTTGCACGCATTCTAAGATGGGAAACATCAGATTTTCCTGGGATTTGCTTTTTTCTTTCAGGGCCTGCAAACTTTTTCTGACTTTTTCATTATCTCTTTTCCTTCTGACTGAATTTAATCTCTTAATCTGTTCATCTATTCCTTTTTGGTCAACTTTTAAAATGTTTTCCGTCACCTGCTCTTCGGTCTGAAATTTATTAACCCCCACAATTATTTGTTTCCCGGCTTCCACCCTCTTCTGGAACTCATAGGCGGACTTGGCAATCTCTTGCTGATAAAATCCGGACTCAATGGCAGCCAAAGCTCCTCCATATTCTTCTATTTTTTCCAAATATTTTAAAACCTCTTCTTCAATCCGATTAGTCAGACTTTCCAGAAAATAGGAACCTCCCAAAGGGTCAACTGTGTTGGTCACTCCTGATTCGTAGGCAATAATCTGTTGTGTTCTTAAGGCCAGCTGGGCTGATTGTTCAGTGGGCAACGCCAAAGCCTCATCCTTAGCGTTGGTATGCAAGGATTGGGTCCCGCCTAAAACTGCAGAAAGAGCTTGCAGCGTGACCCGAATGATATTGTTATCCACCTGTTGAGCCGTTAGAGAGGAGCCGGAGGTCTGGGTATGAAATCTCAATTTCCAGGAATCTTCTTTTTTAGCTTTGAATCTCTCTTTCATTATTTTAGCCCAAATCCTGCGGGCTACCCGGAACTTAGCTATTTCTTCGAAAAAGTCGCTGGATGAAATAAAGAAAAATGAAAGGCGGGGGGCGAAGTCATCAATTTTTAATCCGGTTTTGAGTGCGGCTTCAACATAACAAATGGCATTGGCAAAAGTAAAAGCCAGTTCCTGCACTGCGGTTGCGCCAGCTTCCCGCATATGATAACCGGAAATTGAAATAGGATTCCATCTGGGTAACTGTTGGCTGCAGTATTGAAAAGTGTCAGTTATTAATCTCAGCGACCCTTGCGGCGGGAATATATAAGTTTTGCGTGCGATATATTCTTTTAAAATATCATTTTGAATGGTGCCGGAAAGCTTTTCTAAAGGGACTTTATTTTTGAGAGCTACGGCTATAAACATAGCTAACAGAATTGAAGCGGTGGCATTAATAGTCATGGAGACCGAAACTTTCTCTTGTGGAATTCCGGCAAACAAAATTTCCATATCCTCCAGAGTCGAAATGGCCACTCCGGTTCTGCCGACTTCTCCGACGGCTAAGGGATGATCCGAATTATACCCCATTTGAGTGGGTAAATCAAAGGCCACCGACAGGCCGGTCTGCCCCTGCGAGAGAAGATATTTGTATCTTTGATTGGATTCTATAGCAGTGCCGAAACCGGCATATTGACGCATAGTCCATAGTTTCCCACGGTACATATCTTTCCAGATGCCGCGGGTAAAGGGAAATTGGCCCGGAAATCCTAAATCTCTGGAATAATTCAGATTTGAGATTTCTTTGGGGGTGTAGACTTCGTCTACTTTTATACCGGAGCCGGTTTGAAAAGTTTTTTTAGCTTGCAAAGAATTTCCTTTTATTCTAAGACCACTAAAACTTGGTCTTTATCCACGGTCTGCTTTTCCCTGACCAGAATTTTTTTCACTTTCCCTTCATAGGGAGATTTTATCTCATTTTCCATTTTCATGGCTTCCATGATTACCACTCCTTCTCCGGATTTGATAACCTGGCCCTCTTGCACTTCTACTCTTACAATCAAGCCTGGCATGGGAGCTTTCAATTTTTTTTGTTTTAAAACTTCTTGTGGGGCAGTCGATTTAAGTTTGGCTAACGTCTCTTGCAATATTTCACCGGAATATTTTCTGCCTCCGTAGTTGATTTCAAATTCACCATCCTGCCTACGAATTTCTAAATCATAAGCCCTGTTATCTACCAAAAGTGAATAGATTCTATTTTTCTTCAGCTCCACCAGATGAGCATTTATTTGTTTCCCTCCTAAGTCAACTTGTAATCCACCCTCTTTTTCTTTTATTCCGACTTTAAATTCCTGCCCACTGATTCTGACTTGATATTTCACAGCTTACTCCGTAAAGTTGTAATTCTGGCTTGTCTTTTCCAGATGCTTTGGACTGCGCCATTTTGAATAAATTCCGATTCAACCTTTTTGGTTGCCAAATAATCTGCCAGAGCCGCGGAAACCGCCAGATAATCCAAATTTATTTTTTTCTCTTCCTTCAACTTGGGATATATTTCTTCCTCGATAAAGTGAGTGGATAGCTCTCCTCTTCGGAATTTTTCATTCTGCATAACATTTTGATGGAATTCAATGGTGGTGGTGATTCCGTTTATCTGATATTCGGAAAGAGCGCGAGACATCCTTGAGATTGCTTCATTGCGATCTTGTCCCCAGCAGATTAGTTTGGCAATCAAAGGGTCATAGTATAAAGAGATTTCAAAACCTTCATAAACTCCGGAATCCACCCGAACACCGGGACCGGCTGGTTCTCGATATATGGAAATTATACCGGTGGAGGGGAAAAAGTTATTTTGATAATCCTCGGTATAGATTCTGCATTCTAGGGCGTGACCGAACGGTCTTATATCTGATTGTGAAAAATCTAATTTCTCACCCACGGCAATTTTAATCTGCCGTTTAGCGATATCTATTCCGGTTACCATTTCAGTCACCGGATGTTCCACTTGCAATCGTGTATTCATCTCCAAGAAGTAAAAATTTTTATTTTCATCCATTAGGAATTCAACCGTCCCGGCATTCACATATCCAGCCAACTTAGCAATTTTGACCGCCGTCTCCCCCATTTTTCTTCTTAGATTTTCATCAACTATGACCGAAGGAGATTCTTCTATCAATTTTTGATGTCTTCTCTGGATGGAACATTCCCTTTCGCCCATGTAAACACAGTTTCCCAAAGAATCCGCCAAAATCTGAATCTCGATATGACGTGGTCTTTCCAAAAATTTCTCTAAATAAATTCTATCATCTCCAAATGCTATCTTAGATTCATACTTGGCGCCTCTAAAAGCATCACTCATTTCCTCTTTCTTTCTAACAACTCTCATCCCTTTCCCACCACCACCAGCCGAAGCTTTTAGCAAAACAGGGTAACCGATTTTTTCAGCAAAGTTTAAAGCTTCTGTTTCACTTGAAATTTCATCTGAGCCGGGGATAATCGGAATTCCAACTTCTGAAAAAATTTTTCGTGCCTGAAGTTTATCACCGGATAACTTGATGGCCGACGCCGGAGGACCGATAAAAACTAAGCCATTGGTTTGAACCAGTTCAGCAAAATTAGCATTTTCAGCCAAAAAGCCGTACCCAGGATGAATTGCTTCGGCTTTTGCTTCTTTGGCAATCTGGATGATTTTTTCTGCGTTTAAGTAACTTCCCGTTGCTTCAGGTAGACCAACTAAATATGCCTCATCCGCCATTCGGACATGCAAAGATTTTCTATCAGCTTCGGAGTAGATTACTGCTGCAGTTATTCCTAATTCTTTACAAGCCCGGATAATTCTGACTGCAATTTCACCGCGGTTGGCGATTAAGATTTTTTTGAACATAAGCAGAATTGAAATTTCTGTGAAAAACTGGCTTTATCTTCATTTTTACTCAAAAATTTTTCTCTTACAACGGTATATTCCCATGCTTTTTCGGAGGATTACTATCCCTCTTAGTAGCCAGCATCTCCAGGGCTTTAATCAGACGTGGACGAGTTTCCTTCGGCTCAATCACATCGTCGATATAACCTCTCTCCGCCGCAATATAAGGATTGGCAAATTTCTCCCGATACTCTTTTTCCTTCTCCTCCAAAGCTTTCTCCCGGTCCAACGACTGCTCAATTTCTCTTTTGAATATAATTTCAGCCGCTCCTTTAGGACCCATTACTGCGATTTCAGCCGTGGGCCAGGCATAGTTAATATCCCCCCGGATATGCTTGGAGGACATCACGTCATAAGCCCCACCGTAAGCTTTTCTGGTAATTACTGTAATTTTAGGAACCGTAGTTTCACAGTAAGCATACAAAAGCTTTGAGCCATGTTTAATAATTCCACCATGTTCTTGAACAGTGCCGGGAAGAAAGCCGGGCACATCTTCAAAAGTAATCAAAGGTATATTAAAACAATCACAGAAGCGGATAAATCTGGCGCCTTTCAAAGAGGAATCGATATCCAAAACCCCGGCTAAAACTGCGGGTTGATTGGCAACTATGCCGACCGGTTTTCCATTCAAGCGGGCAAAACCGACCACAATATTTTGAGCATAATTCTGATGCACTTCAAAAAAATCATTATGATCCACCACTCTTTTAATCACATCTTTGATATCATAGGGCTTGTTGGGATTTTCTGGAACGATAAAATTTAAATCGTCATCTTGTCGGTCAATTGAGTCAGTGGCTTTTAAAAGAGGTGGGTCATCTAAATTATTTTGCGGAATAAAACTCAAAAGCGTTCTGACAGTTTTCAGGGCCTCCGCTTCGTTTTCACAGGCAAAATGTGCTACCCCGGATTTAGTGGAATGGGTGGTAGCACCACCTAATTCTTCAAAACTCACTTCTTCATGAGTGACGGTTTTGACAACTGAAGGACCGGTGACAAACATATAGCTGGTATTTTTCACCATTACGATAAAATCAGTAATGGCTGGTGAATAAACTGCTCCTCCGGCGCAAGGCCCCATTATGACTGAAATTTGAGGGACAACTCCGGAAGCCAAGGTATTGCGTAAAAATATCTCCGCATAACCTCCTAAACTGACCACCCCTTCCTGAATTCTGGCTCCCCCGGAATCATTCAGACCGATAATGGGAGCCCCCACTTTCATAGCCATATCCATAATCTTGCAGATTTTTTCAGCGTGAGCTTCAGATAACGAGCCACCGAAGACTGTAAAATCCTGGGAGAAAACAAACACCAGTTTGCCGTTGATTTTCCCGTGACCGGCAACAACTCCGTCACCGGGATATTTTAATTTATCCAGACCAAATTCCGTGGAACGGTGAGTAACGAAGGCATCGAACTCCTCAAAAGAGTTTTCATCCAGAAGAATTTCCAATCTTTCTCTGGCAGTCAGTTTTCCTTTTTGATGCTGTTCGTCAATTCTTTTCTGACCGCCGCCTAATTTGGCTTCTTCTTTTTTCTGCTTAAGGAATTTAAATTTATCTTCCAGATTCATTTGGTTACACCATGGCTAAAGCCATTTATTTTGAATTTAACTTACAATCGGTTCAGCCACTACTTTTTCGTTGACTATTTTTAGTTTGCCGATTTTAACTTTCAAATCATGGTCAAAAGCCACATAGCACCCTTTTTCTAAACAAAAAGGAATGATTTCTTTTTTGATTTTCATGGTTTCCCTGGGGTTCAAATCTATGCTAGCCACATAAGCGGTTCTTAAGTGGGCCGTAGTGGGAATAATATCTGCATAATAGATTAATTTTTCCCCATTACCTTCCAAAAAAACCCCCTGATGACCGGGGGTATGCCCGCCGGTATTTTTAATTCTTAATCCCGATAAAATTTCTGCTTCACCCTCCACTATTTCCAAAGCACTACTTTGAGCCAGAATTTGGATATGGTCCAGTAAATAGGCCGCTTTTGTTCTTTCATCCGGATGGGTGGCTTCTTCCCATTCTCTTTTTTGTACAAAATGTTTGGCTCTGGGAAAACGGAGGGTTTCCCTCCCATTTTCATCTTTTTTAATGGCTCCACAGCCATGGTCAGCATGCATATGCGAAAAAATCACCATGTCGATATCTTCCGGTCTTACACCAAAATTTAATAGCCCCACATCTAAAGTTGAAGGAGTATAGAGAGTATAAAGTTTTCTTTCTTTATCATTCAGAGTATCTCCGAACCCTGCATCCAATAAGATATTTTTGTTCTTATATTTTAGCAAAAAAAGGTTGACGTCCATAGGGATTAAATTTTTTTCGTTGGGAGGGATCATTTTTTCCCACATGGTTTTGGGAACGACCCCGAACATCATCCCCCCGTCTAAATAAAATCTGTTTTCTACAAAAGAAAAAACTTGATACTCACCGATTCTAAGCATCTATCCTTTCAGGTAAGCACCCGCAATCACCAGTCTTTGAATCTCCGAAGTCCCCTCGTAAATTTCAATCAATCTCTGGTCCCGATACAGCTTTTCAATTTCGTTGAATTCTCCGATATACCCGTATCCTCCATGAATCTGGACGCAACGGTCCACACAGAATTTGGCCGCTTCGGTGGAAAATAGTTTGGCCTGGGAAGACTCCAGAGTGCACTTAATTCCAGCATCAAAAAGTTGGGCCGCCTTATAGGTCATGAGCCGGGCCGCCTCTAACTGAGTTCCCATATCGGCAATCATCCACTGAATCGCTTGTAATTTGGCAATCGGAGCTCCAAAGCAGACCCTGGATCTGGCATACTTCACCGCTTCATCCAAAGCCCTTTGGGAAATTCCCACCGCTTGACCGCCCACCGTGATTCGGGCTCCTTCCAGAGTAGTTAAAGCTATCCTGAATCCCTTGCCTCTTTCTCCCAAAAGATTTTTGGCCGGAACCCGGCAGTTTTCAAACCACAGCCGAGCTGTGGTAGCGCATTTCATTCCCATTTTGTATTCTAACGTCTTGGCTTTCAGACCCGGGGTTCCCTTTTCCACAATCAGGGCGGAAATATCCCTTTTACTGGCTTCCCCGGAGCCATCTTCTACGATTTTACAGAAGACCACATATACATCTGCCACATCTCCGTGCATGATAAAGATCTTTTCACCGTTAAGGACAAAATAATCTCCTTCGAGTCTGGCAGTGGTGTTTTGATTTCCGGCATCTGAGCCGGCCTGGGGCTCGGTTAGGGCATAGGCCGCCAAATACTCCCCGGAAGCGATCTTGGGCACGTATTTTTGTTTCTGCTCCGGTTTGCCAAAGGTCTCAATGGGGTAGCTGGCTAAATTGGAGACCGCTGCCAAAAGTGAGGTTGGGGGATCGTAGTAAGCCAGTTCTTCAACCAAGGTGATCTGTTCTAATTTGCTTGCTCCAGCTCCTCCCAGTTCTTTGGGCATGAAATAACCCACGATGCCGTAGTCAGCCAACTTTTTATAATACTCATAAGGAAATTCCGCTGGCTCCGGTCGGCGGTCCAATTTTAAAGCCATGGGCTTGACTTCTTTTTCACAAAAGGGCCTGACCCAGTCCCGGACTTTTTGCTGAGATGCATTAAGATTGTAAGTCATCCATCCTCCTTAAAAAATTGCCTCCTCTTTTCTCCGACCCCGGGTAGCGGACTTGATGTATTCTATGATTTCACCGGTAGTTGTCCCCGGACCAAAAAGTTTTCCCACCCCCATTTTTTCTAGCTTGTCCATATCCTCTTGCGGAATTATCCCTCCTCCAAAAAGTATGATACGCCCCGCCCCCTTTTGTTTTAAAAGCTCAACCGTTTGAGGAAACAAAGTCATGTGAGCCCCGGACAAGATTGACAATCCTATGGCATCTACATCTTCTTGAACGGCCGCCTCCACCACCATTTCCGGAGTTTGCCTTAATCCTAAATAAATTACTTCCAAACCGGCATCTCGCATAGCCGCAGCGATTACTTTTACTCCCCGGTCATGCCCGTCCAAGCCGGGCTTTGCTAAAAGGACTCTAATCTTTCTTTCCATATCTTAATTTATAAACCTCCTTAGATGACGCTTAGAACCAGGCCGGTTCATGATATTCTCCGAACACCGATTTCAACACTTCGGTAATTTCACCTTCGGTGGCATAACATTTGGCGCACTCGATTAGGCGAGGAATGGTGTTTTCTGAATTACTGGCTGCTTTTTTCAAATCTTCCAACGCTCTTCTGACTTTGTCATTGTCACGCATTTGTTTAACTTTATTGATTGATTCCAGCTGCTCTTTTTCAGTCGATTCATCTATTTTCAGAATAGGCATATCCAGTTTTTCGTTTTCTATCACAAATTCATTGATTCCCACTATGATTTTTTCCTTCTTCTCTAATTCCTGCTGGTACCGGTAAGCCGCTTCGGCAATCTCTTTCTGAAAGTACCCCTCTTCCAGACATTTGATAACTCCCCCTCTTTTTTCAATCTCTTCAAAATATTTCTCCGCTTCTTGCTCCATTTTATTGGTCAGAGATTCGATGAAATAAGAGCCACCCAAAGGGTCTACCGTATTGGCAACTCCTGTCTCATAGGCGATAAGCTGTTGAGTTCGCAAGGCGATTTGAGCTGCTTTTTCGGTGGGCAAAGCCCAAGTCTCATCCATGGAATTAGTGTGCAGAGATTGGGTTCCGCCTAAAACCGCTGCCAGGGCCTCGAAAGCGGTTCTGATGATGTTATTTTCCGGCTGTTGGGCGGTTAGAGAGACTCCGGCGGTCTGAGTGTGGAAACGCAAAAGCCAGGACTCCGGCTTTCTGGCTTTGTATCTTTCTCTCATATGCCGGGCCCAGATTCTGCGGGCAGCCCGGAACTTGGCTATTTCTTCAAAAAAATCCAGATGAGAGTTGAAAAAGAAAGATAAACGCGGGGCAAATTCATCAATCTCCAAACCGGCTTTCAGACCGGCTTCCACATAGGCAAAACCGTCTGCTAAAGTGAAAGCTAATTCCTGTACGGCAGTTGACCCGGCTTCCCGGATATGATAGCCGGAGATGGAAACATAGTTGTATTTGGGCATATTTTGGGTGCAGAATTTCATCATATCCACGATCAATCTCATGGAGGGCTGCGGCGGGAAAATCCATTCTTTCTGGGCCATGTACTCTTTTAAAATATCGGTCTGGCAGGTTCCCCTGAGATTTTGCAGACTGGCATTCTGTTTTTCGGCGCAGGCCACATAAAAAGCAAAAATGATGGGAGCCGGGCCATTAATAGTCATAGATGTGGAGATATCTTTTAAGCTGATGCCGTCAAATAATATCTCCATATCTTTCAGGGAATCCACCGCCACTCCGCAGATTCCGACTTCCCCTTTGGAAAAAGGGTGGTCCGAATCATATCCCATCAGAGTTGGCATATCATAAGCCACCGATAAACCGGTCTGTCCTCTTGCTAACAAAAATTTATATCTTTCATTGGTTAAACGAGGAGTGGCAAAACCGGAGAACTGCCTCATAGTCCACATTCGTCCCCGATACATGGTGGGCCTGACTCCCCGGGTATATGGGTATTCACCAGGAAAGTTTATGTCCCGGAAATAATTGATGTCCGCCGTATCGATGGGGGTATATAAATCTTTAATCTCCATGCCGGAGATGGTGGTAAATTTCTTGTCATTATTTTTGGTGGAATTTTTCTCCTCCCATTGTTTTCTTTCTTTTTTGACTTCATCTAAAAATGATTTTTCCGCCATACTCTCCTCTATTTTTTCAACGCTTCAAAGATTTTTTCCGACCAGCTATAGGGATCGTCTTTCCGTGAGTAAATTTTAGCAAGCGTCTCCTCCCAGTTAAAACTGTCCCCCATCTTCTCTTCTAAAAGTTGTTTCAATTTTCTCTCTAAAATATTTTTCAGTTCGTTTTTTAGCTGTTCTTTGCGATTTTTCTCTAAAAGTAAATGAGAAGTTAAAAACTTTTGATGCTTTAAAATAGCTTCCTGCAATTCTGAAATCCCTTTTTCATAGATGGCCGAAGTGCTGATAACCGGATAATTCCATTTTTCGGTATGTCTTTTGATATCCAGAATCATATTCAAATGCGCCACCGCTTTGGGGGCTCCCTCCCGGTCTGATTTGTTGATGACGAAAATATCCCCTATTTCTATCAATCCGGCTTTAAGGGCCTGGATGCTGTCACCGGATTCCGGAGTCAGAACCAAGACTTTAGTATCTGCCTGATGTGACACTTCTATTTCTATCTGACCTACACCCACGGTTTCTAATATAATAAAATCCTGTCCAAATGCATCTAAAACTAAAGCCACTTCATAAGTTGACTTAGCCAAGCCTCCTTCCCCGCCTCTAGATGCCATACTGCGAATGAAAACCCCTTTCTTGCCGGCCAGAGATTGCATCCGGATACGGTCACCCAAAAACGCACCTCCGGAAAAAGGGCTGGTGGGGTCGACTGCAATTATACCTACTTTAGAGCCATTCTGGCAAAGCTTTAAAGTCAGTTTATCCACTAAACTGCTTTTACCAACACCTGGCGGACCGGTTATTCCTATTTTATAGGCCCGGCCGGTTTTGGAGTAAATACTTGACAAAACTTTTTGGTAATCTTCGGCCTGATTTTCCACATGCGAAATCAGAGTTGCTAGGGCCTTTTGGTCCCCTTTCCAGAATTGCTCTAATACCGTCATCTGAATCTTTTCTCCATACTAAAGGCACCATCTCTTATTATGAAAATTGAACTGAACTGCTTAACTTTATATCTTTTACTCTTAATTGTACCGAATTATTCCCGTTGAAGAAATTATTTTCCAAAACATAAGCCAAGTCGTAGCGCACATCTCTGGCTGAAAGCGGTTTGATAAAATCCCCCTGCTCAAAGGCAATCCCGTCCAGCTGTTTATTATTCTGATTGATTCTTAATTTTAGATGATTATTCCCCACCACCGAGGGCTGGGCAAAATTTCCTAAGTTTTTGGTAACCAAGACCGGCCGCATGTTTCCCGGACCGAAAGGAGCCATCTGCTCTAAATAGGTAACCAGTTCTTGATTTATCTCGTCCAAATTTACTTCACAGTCGATATTAAGTTGAGGAATCAAATTCTCTTCAGTCAATTTTTGGGACGCCACATTCTGCAATTTCTCTTTGAAGCTCTCTAAATTTTTCTTTTCTAAAGCCAAGCCGGCTGCCTGCTTGTGACCGCCAAAGCGGATTAACAACTCCTTACATTCGTTTAGGGCCTCAAACAAATGAAAACTGGGAATCGAACGGGCTGAACCTTTGGCTTCCTGTCCATCCAGAGCTAAAAGTACCGTGGGACGATAATATATCTCGGCAATCCTGGCTGCAATTATTCCCACAATCCCGGGATGCCAGTTCTCTCTTACTAAAACTATGGCTTTATCTTCTGATTTAAATTCCCTTTCAGCCATCTCTAACGCTTCTTTCATAGTTCTTTCATCTATCTCTCTTCTTCTGCGATTCTCCATCTCTAAAAATAGAGCCAATTGGCTCGCTTCTCTGGGGTCGGTGGTGCTTAGAAGTTTTATGGCGCACTGGGCATCCCCTAATCTGCCGACAGCATTTATGCGAGGAGCTAATCCGAAAACGATGTGGCTGGTGGCTAGTTTTTTTCCTTCCAGACCCGAGTTTAAAATTAAATCCTGGATTCCGAATTTTTCCGATTTCTCTAATTGCTCCAGACCTAACTTAACCAAAATTCTATTTTCTTTGGTCAACGGCACGATGTCTGCGGATGTTCCCAAAGCCACCAAATCCAAATGCCGGATCAATCCTTTTTCATCCAATCCTAGTTTTCTAAAAACCCCGCTGATCAGCTTGAATGCTACTCCGACTCCGGAAAGCTCACCTCCCGGATAATCGGTTCGCTTAGGATTGACCACAGCGTATGCATCTGGAACTTTCTCCTTGGGCTCGTGGTGGTCGGTGATGATTAAATTTATCCCGATTTCCTGGGCGAAATCCGCTTCTTCCACAGCTGTCATTCCGCAATCCACTGAAACAATTAAACCGGCTCCTCTTTTCTGGGCCTCTTTTATCCCTTCCTTTGAAAGACCATAACCTTCCAGCAAACGATTGGGCAGATAGTAGCTGACTTCTCCTCCTAAGTGGGACAGGCATAAGTAAAGTAAAGCCGTGGCAGTAATACCATCTACATCATAATCCCCGAAGAGCATAATCTTTTCTTTATTTTTCAAAGCTAAAATAATTCTGTCAGATGCTTTTTCTAAATCTGGTAAAACAAACGGGTCTATCAAGTCCGAAAAAGCGGGGTTTAAAAATTTTTCAGCTTCCTGGCGAGAATTAATTCCGCGCTTGAGTAAAATTTTGCATAAAACCAAGGGGAGATTGGTTTCACCCGAGAATCGGGCCGCGGCAAGTGAGTCTGCCTCCGGTATTACTCTCCAGCTGGGTTTTCTTTGAGTCGCAATAGCCATGGTTCATTTACTACTGTATGGCGTAGCCAAAAAATTATAAATAAGCCAGAGTAAACCATAAGCCGAGTTCTGTGAGACAAGCTGTCTTAGCTTGCTGGTGACCATTAATCTAGCCCCTTTATTGCTAAAGAGGTCCTAGCGACCTACCCGGAAGTACAAGCGAACCAGGTTTTCTCCTTCCTTATGCGGTCTTGCTCCCAGTGGGGTTTTCCCAACTTTAAGTTTCCTCAAAGCCGGGTGGTCTCTTACACCACCGTTTCACCCTTGGTCGGCTGCCGACTTTTCAGTTGACAACCGGCCGGTTTAGTTTCTGTGGCACTTTCCGTACCTTCACAGGTCCCCCGCGTTACGGGGCACTGTCCCTGGGGGAGCTCGGACTTTCCTCCCCGATTTTAATCGGGGCGACCACCTGGTTTACTTTGGCTTACTTAAATTCTACTTTGGGTACCTCCTGTTTAGATTCGGGTGCTTCAAAATAAACTCCTTTTTGAAAATCAAAACTTTGGGCTATCAAATTTACCGGAAATCTTCTTAAGAGCTGGTTAAAGCGCAAAACCCCTTCGTTGTATCTTTTTCTCTCAATGGCGATTCGATTTTCAGTGCCTGCTAGTTCATCCATCAGTTTGTTGAATGATTCATTGGCTTTCAAATTGGGATAATTTTCCGCAATGGCTAAAAGTCGTCCCAAGAAACCGGAAAGTTCATTGGCTGCTGAGATTTTTTCATCTACGCTTCTGGCACCCGCCAGTTTGGCTCTAGCTTGGGCCACATTTTCAAAAATCTCCTTCTCATGTTTGGCGTAGCCCTTGACTACCTCCACTAAATTGGGAATTAAATCCGACCTTCTTTGCAGTTGGGTCTCCACCTGAGCCCACAGAGCTTTGATGGCTTCATCCTGTTTGACCAGGCGATTGTAAGTAACCCAAATGTAACCTGCTATTAATATTACAAAGAACAATAGTATAAAAAACCCTGCTGCTCCGAATACCCAACCTTTTTTAAGAGGCATATTTTTTCCTTTTTTATGTTTTTAGAATATAAAAACTCTAATTGGCTTAGTCAAGATTACAATCTTTGGAAAAAGCGGTAATTGGGAGCTTCCTTGGTAATAATTACGTCATGAGGGTGGTTTTCTCTTTGACCCGCTTCGGTTACCCGTATGAACTTGGCTTTCCGCTTTAATTCGGCCACATTTTTGACTCCGCAGATTCCCATACCAGCTTTAACTCCTCCTACTAATTGAAAAATGGTGTCTGAAAGATTTCCTTTGTAAGGAACCATCCCTTCTATCCCTTCCGGGACCAGCTTGGTTGGTTCTTCTTCCTCTTCCTGGAAGTATCTGTCTTTGGAGCCCTTTTTCATGGCTTCCATGGACCCCATTCCCCGGTAGGTTTTAAAACTTCGGCCCTCGTATAAAATCATCTCCCCCGGGGCTTCTTCGGTTCCGGCTAAAAGTGACCCTATCATCACTGCGTCTGCCCCAACTGCCAAAGCTTTGGTCATATCGCCGGAGTATCTGATTCCCCCGTCGGAGACAATGGGAATATTATACTGGCTGGAGACCTCGACCACGTCGGCAATGGCGGTTATTTGAGGGACGCCGGCACCGATGACCACTCTGGTGGTGCAAATTGAAGCCGGTCCTATGCCGACTTTTAAGCAATCACACCCGGCTTTGATTAAATCCAAAGCCCCTTCTTTGGTTCCGATGTTACCAGCCAGGATTGGAGTTTTAGGAAACCAGCTTTTCAATTTTTCAACCGCCTCTAAAACCCCTTTGGAATGTCCGTGAGAAGAATCCACCACTAAAATATCTACCTCCTGGTCCGCTAAGGCCTCGGCTCTTTCTTTTAAATCTTTGGCTACGCCTACTGCCGCTCCTACACGCAGTCTTCCCCGGGCATCTTTGCAGGCCAGAGGAAACTGCTCTCTTTTCATCATGTCTTTGACCGTAATCATCCCCTTCAGATTTTTTTTTCTGTCAACCAAAAGCAGTTTTTCAATCCGGTATTTCCGCAAAAGCTCCCGGGCCTCTTCTAAGCCGATATTTTCCGAGGCGGTGATCAGGTTTCTCTTGGTCATTATTTCGCCGATTTTACGATTCAGATTTTTCTCAAATCTCAAGTCGCGATTAGTCAAGATTCCCACTAATTTTCTTCTTTTAGTAACGGGTATACCGGATATGTTGTATTTTTTCATGACTGCTAAAGCATCGCCGATTAATTTATCCGGAGGCAAGGTTATGGGGTCTTCTATCATGCCGGACTCCGACCTTTTGACTTTGCTGACTTCATTGGCCTGTCTTTCTACTGTCATATTTTTATGGATTACGCCCAACCCGCCTTCCCGGGCTAAGGCGATGGCCATTTTGGATTCTGTGACGGTATCCATAGCCGCACTCAAGATGGGAATGTTTAATTTGATTTGGGGGGTTAGGGTGGTAGAAATTTCTACTTCATTGGGTAAAACTTCCGATTTAGCCGGAACCAGCAGGATGTCGTCAAAAGTTAAACCGATTCTTTCAAATTTTTTGTCCATAAAATCTCCCTGGCTTAATTTTCTGAATCTGAATCCCAGATCAAAATTCGGCCGCAATTATCACAACAAATTATACCGTCTCCCTTTCTGATTTCCTGGATTCTTTGAGGTGGAAACGACTTGTAGCAGCCGCTGCAGGCTTTCTTTTTAACCGAGACCACCACCACTTCCCCTTTCCCTTTTCTTACTCTTTCATAAATGGCGGCGGCCGGCTTGCCGATTCGGACCGCTATATTTTTTCTCTCATCTTCCTTGATTTTGATTTTGGTCCCGATGGAGTCAATCTCTTTTTTCATTTCGGCCAATTGAACCTGGTTGGTTTTCTTGATTTCGGTTAATTGTTGTTTGTATTCCGGAATTTTGGCGTTCAGCTCTTCCATTTCGTTCATTACTTTTAAAAGCTCATCCTCACCTTTGCTGATTCTGGTTTTGCGGGTTTCCATTTCAGCCATCAAAGCATCATATTCTTTGTTGGTTTTGATTATTTTCATCTGGCTCTGGTACTTGGCTAATTCATTTTCCAGAGTCTGCAGTTCTAATTCCAGTCTTTTATAGTCTAACTGCAACTGGGTTAATCTTTCTTCCAAAGCTTTGACCGAATTGGCCGCTTCATCAATCTGCTTTTGCAGTTGGTGCACCATATCCGGCAGATACCCTTTGGAGCGCTCCAATTCTCCGATGGTATAATCTATCTCCTGTAATTTTAAAAGTAGCTCTAAATCTTTCTGCATAGTTATGATATATTTAAAAAAAAAGTGCACCCACTTCTGGTGCACTTTTTCGGAGAAATCGACCCATTTTGGGCAAGTTAAAATTTTCGAAGCCGAAATTATTTTGTTTTTCCCCTTTCTTGCTCATTGCTTACTTAATATACTCTCTTTCTAAAAAATAATCAACTTGGGCAATACAGGACTCGAACCTGTGACCTTTCGGATGTGAACCGAACGCTCTAACCAACTGAGCTAATCGCCCCTTTGAGCTTAATTTTGTTTTTATCAATTTAATCTACTATTCACTAATCACTAGCCACTGGTCATTCATATGGGCCCACCAGGATTCGAACCTGGGACCCACTGATTATGAGTCAGTTGCTCTAACCAGCTGAGCTATGGGCCCTGTTTTGCATAATAAATGATTCTTTTTCTTTAGTCAAGAGCCCGGCTCACCGCTTTTTTCTGAAATTACTACGTAAATTTGTTTATTTTATTGATTGGATGAACTTTTTGAATTATCTTATGTTTTGTCATCTAGCTGCCTATCAACAACTTATGTAGGTTTTCAGATAGTTTCTTAGCTGTCTCTGTGTCTTGTTTTGCTTCTGCATCTCTGATTTTATCCGTAATATCTTGAATTTGTTTTTCTTTTTGTTGCTTTCTTATAGAATTTATATAACCTGTTAATTGAAGCTCTAAATCTCCGGCACCAATCTCCAATACTGAAATCTCTGTGATTAAATTTCTGATTTTTCCATCTTTTATTTTGTCCAGCATACTAGATACGCTCAGAGGTTGGTGCTCCTTGTGGCTTTGAAAAAGTAATCTTAAAATTTCTCTGTGCTCACTGGTTACAAAATCTTCCACGGACAACTTTCCCTGCACTTTTTCTATTAAATATTCCCCTTCCAACAAGATTCTCAAAAACTCTTTCTCCAGGGTTTCGGTAGTCCGCCTGAGCGGCAGTGTTCCACCAGTTTTATTTTGAGATTTTGCAGGAGCTATTTTTCGGTTTAGGTTTTTTCTCAGAATATTTTCATTCATCTCCAAGCTCTCCGATAATTTTTTCAAAAAAAGTTCTCTTCTGACCTCATTTTTGATTTTGGAAGCTGTTTCCATAAAATCAGCTATAATTTTTTCCTGCTCCACAATTGTAAAAGTTGAAAATTTCTTTCCCAGACGGTTGGTTCTAAACTCTATCCAATTTTGAGCTTTTTCTATTAACTCTGTTAATTTTTCAGAGCCGGATTTTTTTACATAAGAATCCGGGTCTTCTCCCTGAGGGAAAGAGACAATTTTGACTTCAAAACCCTGGTCAAATAAAATATCCAAGCTTCGCACAGCTGCCTGCTGCCCAGCCGAATCCGAATCAAATAATAGGAAAACCTCTTGAGCATGGCGGGATAGGAGTCGGGCTTGGTCGGTTGTAAAGGCAGTCCCGGAAGTTGCGACTAAATTTTTTATCCCGGCTTGGAAAAGAGAGATAAAATCCATATACCCTTCCACGATTATGGCTTTTCCCTCTTCTCTGATAGAATCTTTGGAGAAACTCAAACCATATAAGATTTTTCCCTTTTGATAAATGGGTGTCTCCGGAGAGTTCATATATTTGGCTTCCTCTTTTGGATTTAAGGTTCTGCCCCCGAATCCCACAATTTTGCCGGAGATATTGAAAATAGGAAACATCAAGCGGTCTCTGAATCTGTCTACATATCCCTTCCCATCTGATTTGGGAACAATTAACCCTGCAGTAACCAGAATTTTAGGGTCCAGCCCTTTACTCTGGGCAAAACTTAGAAATCCATCCCATTTATCCGGAGCGTAGCCCAATGAAAATTTTTCCTCTGCGGTTGAATCAACGCCTCTCTGCTTTAAAAAAGTTTTGGCTTTTTCACTTAAATTTTTCTGATTTAAAGTTTGCTTGAAATAAGCATTGGCTACTGAATTGGCGTAATAAAGCTGGTCATTCAGGTCAGCGGTTTTTTTATCTTGTTGCGGTTTGGGTAATTTTATCCCTGATTTTCTGGCCAATAATTTCAAGGCTTCGGTGAACCCCAGCTTGTCATGATTCATCAGAAAAGTAAAAACATTTCCTCCTTCTCCGCAGCCGAAACAATGGTAAATCTGCTTGGCTTGATTAACCGAAAAGGAAGGGGTTTTTTCAGCGTGGAAAGGGCATAAACCGAAGTAATTGGCTCCTTTTTTTTTCAGAGGAACATATTCTGAGATGATATCTACAATATCACTGGCTCCTCTGACTTGGTCGATTAGGTCTTGGGAATAAAAAATTGCCATTTTTTGGACTTATTTTTTAATTTTTACTATGGTAACCCCGATGCCACCCTCATTCCATTGTCCTAAACGGGTATTCTCCACTCTGGGATGTTTTTTCAAAAACTCAGTGAGCTTTTTTCTCAAAGCCCCGGTCCCCTTGCCGTGGATGATGGAAATTTCAGAAAAATCAGAGAGATAAACCTGGTCCAAATACCGGTCAACTTTGTCAATGGCTTCTTCTGCTGTCAGACCTCGCAAATCAATCTCTGTGGAAACAGATTTTTCATTCAATTCATAGGTAGAGTGTGACATTTTTGGTTTTTTTGTTATTTCAGTATCAGGAACATGTTTTTTATAAACCTCATCTTTGCTAACTGATATAGTCACTTTACCAACTTTTATACGAACTTTTCCCGATTTATCCGGGGGAGCTAAAATTTCTCCGTCTGAATTCAAGGATTCAATCCAGACCAAATCTCCGGGGCTTAGTTTTTCGTCTCGGTAAATTTTCTCCGGTCTGAGTTTTTCTAATTCCTGCTTAATTTCTTCTTTTCTCTCCGCCACAAATCGAGTAGCTTTTTTGACCGCCTCTTTTTCGGCCTGTTTATCCCGTATCTCTTTTACTAAATTGTCCATATCCGATTTGGTCTTTTCTATTAATTCCTTGGATTCCCTGAGCGCCTTATTTTTAATCTCTTTCTCTTCTTTTTGAATTTTGTTTAATCTCTCCTGATAGGAGGCAACTAATTTTTCCAAAACCCCTTTCTGCTCCGCGGCTGTTTTTTCCTGCTCCCTGATCTTTTTCAGATTCTCTTCTAATTCTTGTATTAGACTGGTTAAGTCCTTTTCTTGAGTCCCTACTAAACCGGAAGCTTGTTGCACTATTTCTGGTTTTAAACCCAAGCGGGAAGCAATTTCAATGGCGTAACTGGCGCCCGGCAGTCCCATTTGGAATCTGTAAGTGGGCTGCAAGCTTTTGGTATCAAATTCAAAAGAGGCGTTTCGAATCTGGGGATTATTTTGAGCCAAAACTTTCAAAGCCCCGAAATGTGTGGTAGCTAAGGTCCGGACCTTTTTTTCAGTCAGATAATTCAAAATCGCTTCCCCCAAAGCCGCTCCTTCTTTGGGGTCAGTGCCTACTCCGATTTCGTCTAATAGAACCAGGCTCTGTCTGTCAGAGTTTTGGATAGCATTTATGATCTGTCTGATGTGGGAAGAAAAAGTGGACAAAGACATTTCAATCGATTGCTCATCTCCGATATCCGCAAAAATTTGAGTAAAGATATTTACTTCGGTGCCCGGCTCCGCCGGTATTTCTAAACCGGCCTGGACCATTAAGGTTAATAGCCCGACCGCCTTCAAAGCCACTGTTTTCCCACCGGTGTTGGGGCCTGTGATTATTACCGTGGTATAATCTTTCCCTAATTCAATAGTCAGTGGCACAACCTTTCTTTGATCCAAAAAAGGATGTCTTGCTTTGACTAATCTAACATATCCATCCTGATTCAGAACCGGTTTATTGCTTTTCAGGTCAATGGAAAATTTGGCTTTGGCATAAATAAAATCCAGCTCCGATAGAATTTCCAAATCGGCTGTCAGATTTTCTAAATCTAATCTGACTTGCTCTGATAATTCCCTTAGGATTCTGTGAATCTCGTTTCTTTCTTCAATATCCAGTTCCTTGAGCTGATTATTCAATTCGATGGCATCGGTCGGCTCTATATAAAATGTCAAGCCGGTGGAGGATTTGTCATGCACAATCCCTTTGACTTTATGAGTGTCAGATTCTCGGACCGGGATGACAAATCTTCCTTCACGCAGAGTGATTAAATCTTCTTCAGCTTTAGTTTTCTTTCCGGCCAAAATTGAGTTTAGCTTATCTATAATTTTATTTCTGACTGAATTTTTGTCTCTTCTGATTTTGGTTAATCTTTCCGAAGCCGAATTCTTGATTTCTCCGGAGGGCTCGATAGCTTTATTTATGGCGGTGTAAAGTTTTTCGTTGAACTTCAGGTTGGTGACCATTTTTTGAAAGGAAAACCTACCGCTTAAAACTGATTGAACAGCAGGGTATTTATCTTTCTTATCCTTGAAAAATTTCAGCCAATCTCTGGAACAAGCCAAAACCGTAGCCACATCCAATAACTCCTGCGGCTCCAAGCTGAAACCGGGAACCGAAATTTTTTTTAGCTCTTCCCGAATATCTTGAAAGTGAAGGGAGGGAATCCCTTCTTCGTACAGTAAAATCTCTTTAAACTGGCTGGTTTTATTTAAGGTTTCTTCAATCTCATTCGGGTCAGCTGAAGGGGAAAGCCCGGATACTTTCTCTTTACCAAGGTTGGAGTGACAGAAAAAGGAGAGTTTCTCTTTGAGCTTGTCAAATTCTAAAACTTTTAAGCTGTGCGCATCCATAGAAGTAGAAGCCAACTTACGTCGGTTCTACTTAAATATACACAAAACCAGGGAAAAAGAAAGTTATACTTTCCAGCTAGATAAACTTTGAGGTGGAAAGTTTACCTTTTTTTATTCGGATTCAGTTGACAAAAAAACTAACAATGTTAGTTTCTGTCTCCAGTTCCAAAATATTTTTCCAGACGGTCGATTAATTTATGCAATTTCTGATCGCTGGCCGCCATGGCCTCTTCGCTGAATTCCGATGTGGAGCCGGCCCACTTGCTTCTTTTGGCCAGAAGCGCTTTTTTGAGCTTTGCTACCATGGAGTCGCTATCCGGATGGATGACCGTGCTTTCCTCATAAACTAAGGGAATCGAGGCCCTCAAAATCGGCGCGAAAAAGGAATTATCCAGAGACCGGTTAAATGAAACCCCGATGGGTAAAAACATTAAGAGAAACAGAACAAACCCCATGGCAAACCAGCTTTGCAGGAATCCAAACATCCCTCCTCCTAATTGGTCTAATTTTCCTAGGGGCTGTAATGAGGCGATCTTATAGAATATGTAACCCAAGATTTTGAATGAGAGAAAGACAATCAGAAACAGGAAGATAAAACTCAAAAACGAAACCACCTGAGTCGAGATTTGGGCATGGGAAGTGACCTTGGCCGTGGCCCAATCAACGTAGTTGATGGCGATGATTATCCCCAGGATGAATCCCATTACCCCCATTACTTCCCGGACAAACCCCTTTTTTAACCCAAAATAAATGCCGGGTATGAAACCGGCAATTATGATAATATCAACCCAATTCATATCCCCCTCCTTGCTTTAAAAAATTTAGCTTAACTTAGCCGTTACCAAGGAACTGACCAGCTTGCCGTCGCTTCTGCCCCTGACTTTGGGCATCAATATCTTCATCACTTTCCCTAAATCTGCTTTGCTGACGGCGCCGGCTTCCTGTATGGCTTGCTCGATTAAGTCAGTCAATTCCTCTTCGGATAACTGTTTGGGTAAATATTCTAAAATTATGTTTAATTCCCCTTCTTCTTGAGCTACCAAATCGTTCCTTTGAGCTTGCCTAAACTGCTCAATTGAATCTTTATGTTTTTTCACTGCCGAAGCTAGAACTACCAGTTCCTCCTCTTCTGATAGAGGGGAGTTTTTTTCAATCTGTTTATATTTTAAGTCAGACTTTAACATTCTTAATGTGCTCAGTCTTATGGTATCCCTTTTTTTCTGGGCTTGTATTAAATCTTGACTTATCTTATCAAACAGACTCATAGTCCGGTAAAGTAATCTTTTCTCTTACTCTTTCTTTTGGCAGCGGCTAATTTCCTTTTTCTTTTTTCGGAAGGCTTTTCAAAGTGCTGGTGTTTTTTGATGTCTGCTAATATTCCCGACCTTTCACAGCTTTTGTTAAAGCGACGCAAGGCCTTCTCGAAACTTTCATCATCTCGGACAATGACCTGCACCATTACATTTTCAACCTCCTTTCAATTATGTTTTTCTTCATCCACTTATTATAAGCTCTATTCTTTAATTGTCAATAAAATAATTTAAAAAAAGTGAAAATTCTTGTATCGTGTTAACCTATTGCGAATCAATAAATTAGAGCTTGGACTAAAAGCTTCTTTTCAAAATACCCTTTAAAGCCCTTGAAAATACAGTATTTATACGGATTTGGGGTAGCTAAAAAACAAGATTTCACCGCAGGCAGTAATTATATAAGCTCAACTCATTTCTCCACAAAGAGTTAATACCTGAGAAACAAGTATTATCGAAGCGGTTTCGGTTCTTAATCTTCGCGGACCCAAACTGACCGAGACCGTTTTGTACTCTCTGGCTTTTTCTAATTCAGATGGGGTAAAACCTCCTTCCGGGCCGACCAAAAGCAGGATATTTTTATATTTATTTTGAGAATTGAAAACTTCTCTGACAGATTTACTCTGTGGCTCTAAGCTGGCAATTAAGGTCAAGTCATACTCAGGGGTTTTCTGCAAAATCTGTTCGAACTCCATTATTTCGTGAATTTTTGGCAGATAACTTCTTAGAGATTGCTTCATAGCTGCGATGGCTACTTTTCTCCATCTGCTGGTTTTATTTTGGGCTTTATTTGTTTTCTCCAGCTTGACCAAACTTTTATCGGTTAAAATCGGAATGAAGGCATTCACTCCGATTTCAGTACATTTTTCGATTACCGAATCCATTTTGGTTCCGGCAGATAAAGCCGGAGCCAGAGTTATATTGACCAAAGGCTCATTTTCTTTTCTGACACAGGTTAAAATATCTCCCTCTACACATTTTTTGGAGATATTTGAGATTACCACCTTGTATTTATTCCCCAATCCATCCACCACCGGAATAATTTCCCCTTTGTTGAATTTTAGAACCTTGGCTAGGTGGAAAGACTCTTCCCCTTCTATTAAAACTCGGTCATTTTTAATCTTTTCCGGTGGAGTATAGAAATTAGTTATGGGCTTTCTTTCGGGCTGCAACGCTAATCCATCCTTCCCTCGACTTCGCTCGGGATGGTGAGCTTGTCGAACCATTTTTCTTTAAGACTCTTAAGATATCCAATTTGTTGCTTTTTAAAAGGTTTTTTATTTTCTCTTCTTCGGAATTTAATAGTCCGGATAAAATTAAAGTCCCTTTTGGTTTGACTTTTTCTTTGAGCTGATTTAAAACTGTTTTTATTTGAGTAAAATTTAAGTTGGCCACTGCTAAATCAAAATAATTCGGCTTAACTTGGGAATTCAAACCGCCTAACCTAAAGTTTATATTGCTAACTTTATTTAGTTTTAAATTTTTTTGGGCATTGTCAATGGCATCCGAATCTATATCCAGAGCTACAACTTTTTGAGCGCCTAACTTAGATGAAGCAATAGCCAGAATCCCGGAACCGGTCCCCAAATCCAGAACTTTAAAATTCAGCTGAACAAATTTCTCTAATAATTTAAGACACATCTGGGTGGTAGCATGTTCTCCGGTGCCGAAAGCCATCTGAGGATAAATATTTATTACAATTTTGTGAGGAAATTTCTTTTTCACCCAGGGAGGTTTAACTAAGATATTTTTGGTAATCGAAAGCGGCTTAAAATTCTTTCTCCAGTTCTTGGACCAATCAAGCGCTTTTACTTTGCTAATTTTTATTTGAGGAGAACTCAATTGAGGAAAAATCTGTCTTAAGTGAGCCAGATAATTTCTTAATAGCTTAAATTTTAGCAGATGCGAAGAGTTTTCCGGAATAAAACTGGTCAGGATGGTTTGTTCTTTTTCCTCTTTAAAAATTACTCCGGAAAAGCCTAATTCAGTCAAAAAATTGCTTAGGGGGTCAGATAACTCTGCAGGGGTGGAAATTCTTACTGCAAAATAATTCTTTTTCTTAGGAGAGGGCTTCTTCAAAACTTAAATCCCCAAAGTTTCTCTTAGCTTGTCAAAAAAAGATTTATCCCCTTTAGGTGGTTTGAACTTTTCGCTTTTGGCCAATTCCAGCAACAATTTTTTTTCTTCCGGACCCAGATGAGTAGGTATCCAGACAATGACTCGAACCAGTTCATCTCCCTTCCCGTAACCGTGGATACTGGGAATCCCTTTGTTTCTGATGCTAAAAATTTTTCCCGATTGAGTACCTGGGGGGATTTTCAGAGATACTTTTCCATCCAGGGTGGGGATGGGCATTTCATCCCCTAAAGCGGCTTGAGTGAAACTTATGGGTAAATCTAAGATAATGTCGTTTTCTCTCCGTTTGAAGACCGGGTGCTCTTCTTCTTCGATCCAGACTATTACATCTCCGGTCGGTCCCCCTTTGGGACCGACGTTTCCCGCACCCCGGATAGGAATGTAATTGCCGGTGGAAACACCGGCGGGGATTTTGACTGTGATGGTGCTATCCCCTTTGACTCTTCCTTCTCCACCACAGGTCGAGCAGGGTTTACCGATAATCTCCCCTTCCCCTCCGCAGTTCCGGCAAGTGGTTATACTCATAAATTGTCCGAACATGGAACGGCTGACCTGTTTAACCTCACCTGCTCCCTGACATTTGGGGCAGGTTTTTTTGTGACTTCCTTTTTCTGCGCCGGTGCTGTTACAGGCCGGGCATTTTTGCATTCTTTTCAGCTTGATTGTTTTTTCCACCCCGCTGGCAATCTCTTCTAAAGTGAGCTTTAACCTGATCTGTAAATCTTCACCCCGCAGGCTCTGTCGGCCTCTTGGTCGGCGGGTGGAACTCTCAAAAATATCCTCAAATCCGAACCCCCCGAAATCCCGCATAAAAGTTCTCAGGGCATCGGATAAATCAAAATTGGAAAAATCAAATCCATAAGTGCCTGCTCCGGCCTGGGCTCCTGCTCCCAGGTGGCCGAACTGGTCATAGCGGCCTCTTTTTTCCGGGTCCCGCAGGACTTCGTAAGCCTCGGTGGCTTCTTTGAATTTTTCTTCGGCTTGTTTATTCCCCGGATTTTTATCCGGATGATATTGAAGCGCCAGCTTGCGGTAAGCTTTTTTTATGTCATCTTCGCCGGCATTTTTATCAACCCCCAAAATTTCGTAATAATCTCTCTTAGCCAATTTTCTCCTCTTTATGGTAAGTTTAATCGAACCATTTTATGCAATTTTAAAATATACTACAAATTAACCACTGTCAAACCTATCCTCGGACTGTCGGAGAGTTTTTTTCTCGATTTTAGTTAAACCGGTAAAATTCGCTTTCGTGGTCAATCTGTTGTGATATACGAAATTCTCTTTGAACTGATAAAATAAAAAACCCCAATCTTTACGGATTAGGGCTTAAACTTTTCAAGCGGTTATAAGTTTACTTCTTCTCTTCTTTTTTATCATCCATCACTTCATATTCCGCTTTCACTTCTTCCCCTTTTGGCTCTGCTTTAGGGGTAGAACCCTCTTGCGTCTGAGCGGTTTCAGCCGATTTCTGCCGGTACATCTCCTCGGCAATTTTGTGAGAAGCAGCCATCATCTCCTCTGTGGCTTGATTAATCGCTGGCACATCTTCGGTTTTCATAACCGAACGAACCTTCTCCATGGCCTCTTCGATTTTCTTTTTCTCTTCAGTTGAAATTTTATCTCCATAATCTTTTAAGGTCTTTTCAGTGGTATAAAGCATACTATCAGCTTTGTTGCGGGCTTCCACCAAAGCTTTTTTCTGCTTGTCTTCTTCGGAATGGGCTTGGGCATCCTTGACCATATTTTGAATTTCCGATTCGGAAAGACCGGAAGAGGCCTGAACTTTTATGGATTGCTCTTTACCTGTCCCTAAATCTTTGGTGGAGACATGCACAATTCCGTTGGCATCAATATCAAAGCTAACTTCGATTTGAGGAACTCCCCGGGGAGCCGGAGGAATGCCTACTAAGTCAAATCTGCCTAAAGTGCGATTATCCAGGGCCATCTCCCGCTCACCCTGAAGAACGTTGACCGTAACGGCAGTTTGATTATCAGCAGCAGTAGAAAAGATTTGTGACTTTTTAGTGGGTATAGTTGTATTTCTCTCAATCAATTTAGTGAAAACTCCCCCTAAGGTTTCAATTCCTAAAGAAAGAGGAGTTACATCTAATAACAGAACATCTTTTACCTCACCGGTCAAAACTGCGGCCTGAATGGCGGCTCCTATCGCTACCACTTCATCCGGATTGACCCCTTTGTGTGGCTCCTTGCCGTATAAATCCTTTACTAACTGCTGAACTTTGGGCATTCGTGTCTGACCGCCGACTAAGACCACCTCGTCGATATCAGATGAGGTAAATTTGGCATCTGTCAATGCCTGTTTGCAGGGACCGACCGTCCTCTGTACTAAATCTTCTACTAATTGCTCTAACCTAGCTCTGGTCAGGCTTAAATCTAAATGCCTGGGACCGGAGGAATCAGCTGTGATAAACGGTAAGTTGATATTAGTCTGCAGAGTGCTGGAAAGCTCACACTTGGCTTTTTCAGCCGCTTCTTTTAAGCGTTGTAAAGCCATGCGGTCTTTTCGCAGGTCAATTCCGTTTTGTTTTAAAAATTCATCTGCCATCCACTCGATTATTTTCTGGTCGAAATCATCTCCCCCTAAGTGGGTATCTCCGTTGGTGGCCCGGACTTCAAATACCCCGTCTCCTATTTCTAAAATAGAAATATCAAACGTCCCTCCGCCCAAATCATACACCGCAATCTGCTCATCTTTCTTCTTGTCCAAACCATAAGCCAGAGCAGCGGCTGTGGGTTCGTTGATGATTCTCAAAACTTCCAGGCCGGCTATTCGGCCGGCATCTTTGGTGGCTTGTCTTTGGGAATCGTTGAAGTAAGCCGGGACCGTGATTACGGCCTGGGTGACTTTTTCACCCAGATAATCTTCCGCAGTTTTTTTCATATACTGCAGAATCATGGCTGAAATTTCCGGCGGGGAATATTCCTTTCCGCCGGCCATGACCCGGACATCCCCGTTGGGTTCAGCCATGACTTTGTAGGGGACTAATTTCAATTCGGACTGGACTTCGGAATATTTCCGGCCCATAAATCTTTTGATGGAGAAAATGGTGTTTTCCGGATTGGTGATAGCTTGCCTTTTGGCTATCTGGCCGACCAATCTTTCTCCGGTCTTGGTAAAAGCCACTACCGAGGGTGTAATGCGGGAACCTTCGGCATTGGGGATTACGGTCGGCTGTCCACCTTCCATGACAGCCACACAGGAATTAGTTGTCCCCAGGTCAATCCCAATTACTTTTCCCATTCAGCTTTCTCCTTTGTATCTAAATTCAACTTCGTTGGCTTTTTCAGTTTTAATCAATATTTAGAAATTTTTTTCGCTTAGAGTAAATTTAGCTTAAACACTCTGATTTGTCAAATGGTGTGGAATCTAACAGAAACTTTATTTATTTCTATTCTGTACCAGTTTTATCTTTAGCTTCAGCTTGCTTGGATTCAGAAGATTTCGTAGACCCATCTTTCTTTTTTGCCACTACTACTTTTGAATGCCTAATTACTTTTCCATTCAGTTTGTATCCTTTGGAGATTTCATCCACTATGGTTCCTTCGGGCTGGTCGGATTCTATTTGCAAAACGGCCTCATGCAGATGAGGGTCAAAACGCTCCCCCCCGGCCCTGATTTCTTCTAATCCTTCCTTGGTTAGAATATCCATCAGCTGAGAGTATATCAGCTTTACCCCCGATTGTAAACTTTTATTATCCGCTGAATTTCTGGCAGAATCCAAAGCCCGAGAGAAATTGTCCAGGCTTTCCAAAAGTTTGGAAATCAGGTTTTCGTTGGCGTTTTTGACTAATTGGTTCTGTTCTTTGGCGACTCTTTTTTTGTAGTTGTCAAATTCCGCCGCTAAGCGAATTAATCTGTCCTCTAATTCTTTATTCTGCTTTTCAGTTTCAGCCAACCTTTCTTTCAGAATTTCAAGCTGAGCCGGCTGCTCCTCTTCCTCTGATTTTTCCCCTTCTTCTCCGGAAGACTCTGAAACTTCCGATTTTTCAAACTGTTCTTTGGCTTCCACTTTTTTTTCCTGTAATTTCTCTTCTCTTTTTTTACCCATTTTCCCCTCCTTCAAATTTGTACTACTTTGGCTCATGAAACTTTATTTGGATAAAATTTCACTCAAAAGCTTGGCTGTATAATCTACGATGGAAATCAGCTTGGAGTAGGGCATACGGGTGGGACCGATTACTCCCACCGTCCCTTTTATTCCTCCGGCCTGATAGGTGGAGGTCAAGAGACTACAGGACTGAATCCCATCCTGTGGTAATTCTTTCCCGATGGTGATGGTGATTCCTTCTTGAATCCGTTTGGCTGAAATCAGCTCCACCAAAAGTTTTTTTTCCTCTAATACGGAAATCAAGTTGTGTAATTTTTCTCGGTCTTTGAATTCCGGTTGATTTAATATGTTGGTAGTTCCGCCCAGATGAATCTGGTCTGTCTCCAAAGTGGCTAAAATATTGTCAGTTGTATCCAAAAATAAGTGTAAAAGTTTCGAATCCCCGGAGGTCACCTCTTTCAATCTCTCTTTTTTACTTTCTTTAATTTCACCTAAAGTCAAACCGCACAGTCGTTCATTCAAAACCCCTTCGGTTTCTTCCAAAGAGGTCTGCTGAATGTCCGAATCTACTTCCAGAAGAATGGTCCGCACCAGACCGGATTTTACCGCCAAGATTACCAGTATCTTTCGCTCTGCCACCGGAATCAGTTGAATTCTGGTCAAGACCCCTTTTTCAAAATTAGGGGCAATGGTCACTCCCAATTGCTGGGAGACATTGGCTAAAATTTTGGTGGTTTGTTCTAATATCTCTTCAAAGGCAGTGGGCTGTTCGGATAAAAGCTCATTTTTAATTTTTTCCTCTTCTGCTAAAGTCAGATTTTCCGGTTTCAAAAGTGCATCCACATATAAGCGGTAACCCCGGTCTGTGGGAACCCTTCCGGCTGAAGTATGGGGTTGCTCAATCAAACCTATCTCTTCTAAATCCTGCAGAACGTTTCTGATGCTGGCAGGGGATAAGTCGGTAATATACCTGTCGGAAATTACCTGAGAGCCGACTGGCTCAGCCGTGGAAATATAGTGATTGATAAGGGCTTTTAGGATTCCCTTTTCTCTGGCGCTGAGGTTTTCAAAAGGCATATGGCTAATATTTTACGTTATTTACCAGCCCCTTGACTAAGTGTTTTCAAAATAAATAAGGTTCAAAGGCCTGTCAAGCAGAAAGTGATTGGTACCCGATAAAATAAATTTGTCAGCCCTCTTCTGTTGAATTTTTAGACAGTAATATTTTACTTAGACTAAGGCACCAAATAAAAACCCCCAGACCGGGGGTTTTTAACGGGTTTGAAAAAGCCACTTAAGCTTTTGTCACGTTTACGGCTTGAGGACCTTTAGGTCCGTCAGTAACCTCAAAGCTTACTTCCTGCCCTTCTCTCAGGGTTTTAAACCCCTGGTCCTGAATGGCAGAGTAATGGACAAAAACATCTTTGCCGCCGCCTTCTGGTTCGATAAAACCAAAACCCTTGGTTTCATTAAACCATTTAACTTTACCTATCACTAACTACTCACCACCTTTCTGTCAGATTTAAATAAAAATTCCACTTAAGCTCATATTAAGCCAAGTGGATTTTATTGTTTAACTTAAATTTAGCAAACACAATCTTCGATATCCTTACCCAAATACTGCTATAATATAGGACTAAAGGCGGTTTTTGTCAAGAGGGAAATTACTACAATTTGCAGGGAATCGGATGGCTTTTGAAGACAAGATTGATTAAACTCACCAAATCCGATAGCAAAACATGCCCATCGCAATTGAAGTCAGCGACCGTAACTGATTTCAAGGTCGAGTTTCCGGGTTTGCCAAACAAATAATTTAAAAGATAGACCACATCCGATAAATTCACATCATAATCTCGATTCAAGTCCCCTAGGATTTCTAGTTGTTCACAAGTACAACCCTTCCACATTGGAGTATAGCCGTATGCACTGGTGGTAGCCACTTCCAGAGGTCGTCCAATTGACATATTTGACGTGGTATCCACCACAAACTTGGTGGGCTCAGATATATTAAATACAAGATTTGCTATTAAGTGATCTCCTTTACCAAATGGAAGCACGATGGCGTCTCCCCAATCACCGCCACCCATTAAGGCATGCATCGGAAAATAAGAAGGATCACCGGGATAGTAAGGAGTGAAAAGGCTCACTATGGGGAAGCCCCAGTATTCAAGAGCTGTCCCGGAATATGTTGCAGCGATAGAAGTATCTAAAAGTACTCCTGGTTTGTCAGTGGTTATTACAAGAGGCATATACATACCCGAGATTGAATCTCCATGAGCAGTGTTATCAGACTTCATTCTAATTTGTATAACTTGTTCTGTGGCACTCCATCTTGAGCAGACCGCATAAATAGTATCAGGTTCTCCGGGGTCCTCGCCTAAGGTCATTTTGGAGATATAGGTATGGAGATCAATTGCACCTGCATTACCCCATGCTGAAATTAGAAGAAAAAAACTGAGTAGTGTGATTTTAATTTTACTCTTCATATTGACCCCCTTGATTAAAAGTTAAGCTCGTAAATTTCTATAAAACCTGAAACATCTCCTAACACCACCTTTACTTCTTTACCTCCGTAGCTTAACTTTACTCTCTCCTACCATAAATACACCTCTAAAAATTTATTATGTCAAGCCGAATTCTATCAAAGAACTTATCCAGAATAAACCACTTTGCCGTTGACTATCGTATATTGCACTTTTCCCTTCAATTTCCTACCCCCAAAAGGAGAATTTTTAGATTTAGATTTAAATGCGGAAACATCCACGGTCCAGCTTTGCTTCGGGTCGATGATAGTTAAATCAGCCGGAAAGCCGATTTTAATCTGCCCTAAATTCAATTTCAAAATTCTGGCTGGATTAACCGTCATCTTGGCTACGGCATCTGACCAGGATAAAATCCCCGGTTCAATCAGTTCGGTGACAACTAAACCCAAGGCAGTTTCTAAGCCAATAATCCCAAAAGGAGCTAATTCAAATTCCACATCCTTTTCTTCAATCGAATGTGGGGCATGGTCTGTGGCAATACAGTCAATAGTGCCGTCTTTTAAACCGGCTTTAATAGCCAGAATATCTTTCTTGCTTCTTAAAGGGGGATTCATTTTCAGATTGGTGTCGTAAGAGGCAATCAGCTCCTCGTTCAGGGTGAAATGATGCGGCGTCACTTCACAGGTTACTTTGATTTTTTTCTTTTTGGCTTCTCTGACCAGCTCAACTGAACCGGCAGTGGAAAGATGGGCGATATGGACCCTTCCGCCGGTGTAAGCGGCTAATTTTATATTTCGAGCCACCATAATCTCTTCTGCTAGGGCTGGAATTCCCTTTAATCCTATGACAGTGGAAGTGAAACTTTCATGCATGATTCCGTCTTTTGACAGACTCAAATCTTCGCAGTGGTCAATCACCGGAATGTCGAACATTTTAGTATATTCCAAAGCCCTGCGCATAACTTCGGAATTGGAAACCGGTTTGCCGTCATCCGTAATCGCTACTGCACCAGCATCAACTAATTCTCCTATTTCAGTCAACTCTTCCCCTTTCTGTCCTTTAGTAACTGACCCTACACAAAAAACCTTTCCGGGAGCAAATTTTGCTCTTTCATATACAAATTTGATTGCCTCCTGATTATCCAAAGGTGGTTGAGTGTTCGGCATACAGCAGATTGAAGTAAAGCCGCCGGCTACCCCAGCTTCGGAACCGGAGACAATAGTCTCTTCATCTTCACGACCCGGCTCTCTTAAATGCACATGCATGTCGATCAAGCCGGGAGTGACAATATTATCCCAGGCCGGAATTATTTCCTCGTTACTGGAGGAAACTTTTTTCTTAGAGATTAATTTTTGGGTTTCAATTTTGAAAATTTTTCCGCCTTGAACATAAATATCCGCGACTTTATTCAAGCCGGAGGCCGGATCAATCACCCTTCCCCCGGCAATAATAAAAGTAGATTTCTGGGTGCGAGTTGGAGTCATTTTTTTCGGCGTGGTTTTTACCTTATTCAACTTTTCCTTCCCCTCCGGAAAGCAGGTATAAAATCGCCATTCTCACCGCAACACCATTGGTGACTTGGTCTAAGATTACCGAATACGGTCCGTCCGCTACTTCCGGTGAAATTTCAACTCCCCGGTTCATTGGACCAGGGTGCATAATAGTGAAATTCTCGTTTAGAAGAGGTAGACGCTCTTTTGTGATTCCGAATCTCTGGCTATATTCTCTCAAAGTTGGCAGATAACAGCTCTGCTGCCTTTCTAACTGAATCCTCAAAGCCATGACTACGTCAGTACCCCTAAGAGATTCATTTAAGTTTGAATAAACTTCTACTCCCATCTTTTCTATTTCGTAAGGCAAAAGTGTAGTCGGTCCACAGACCGCCACTTTAGCTCCCATAGTTTTCAATCCCCAGATATTGGAGCGGGCTACTCGGCTGTGGAGGATGTCTCCTACAATTACAACCTTTAAGCCAGAAATCTTTCCATATTTTTTTCTTAAAGTGTACATATCCAAAAGCGCTTGCGTGGGATGTTCGTGGGCACCGTCACCAGCATTGATAACTGCTGCATCTAAAAAACTGGTTAAGAAATGTGGGGCACCAGAATAGCGATGCCTGATTACTACCATATCAATCTTCATAGCTTCTAAGTTTCTGACTGTATCTTTTAAGGTTTCCCCTTTTTTGACGCTGGAGGCATCAGCAGAAAAATTAACTGTCTCGGCTGAAAGCCGCTTTTCGGCTAATTCAAAAGAAATTCTGGTCCGGGTGGAAGGTTCATAAAAAAGATTGACTATGGTAACTCCTCTTAATGTAGGAACTCTTTTAATTGGTCTTTGCAAAATCTCTAAAAAAGTATCTGTGCTGTCTAAAATTAAATTAATCTCTTCACGATTCATCCCCTGTAATCCCAACAGATGTCTGGATTTCAGCTTAACCATTTTATTTTTTCAATTTTTTCATCAGGTAAACCCCATCTTCTCCATCCGATTCCTTGGTTTTCACCAGAATCTCTTCATCCAGAGAAGTGGGGACATTTTTGCCGACATAATCCGCCCGAATGGGAAGTTCCCGGTGTCCCCGGTCAATCAAAACTGCTAACTGAATCGCTTTGGGTCGGCCAAAATCAATGATTTCATCTAAAGCCGCCCGGATGGTTCGTCCGGTGAACAAAACATCATCTACTAAAATCACAATTTTATCTTTGACGTCAAAATGGATTTCAGTTTTTTGCACCACCGGCTGCTCTAATTTAACCTGAAGATCATCCCGATACAGATTGATATCCATCTCCCCTACCGGAATTTTGGCTTCTCCGATTTCATTTAAGGTTCTGGCTAACCTTTCAGCTAAAATAGCACCTCTGTTTTTTATCCCAATTATTACCAAATCCGAGGTTCCCTTATTTCTTTCCACGATTTCGTGGGCGATACGCTTTAAAGCTCTCTGGAAAGATTTCTCATCCAGAATCTGGGTGGCTTTGATTTTTTTAGTTGTTGTTTTCATTTTGTGGTGAGCTTGCCGAACCATCTTGCAAATTTGGACAAAAAAATACCTCTCGTGCTAAGCACTCGAGGCGTAATTTTAGACAGAACTATTTCTCTCATTATGTTCACCTTTTCCAGTCTCGCAGGACTGGATTAAAAGGTTAAATTTCTCTTAATATATACGGAAAATTACTTCTGTCAAGTGGAAAATTATATGATAATTTTACTGCCAGAGGTTTTTGTAACGTCCGATTTTATATCGGACGCACGCCCTATGTAAAATAGGGCGTTACATTTTTTAATAGTGTGTCGGATAAATCCGACCGCTACAGCTTTATGTCAACTTAAATTTCCTCCCCTGGAGGGGAGGGTAGGAAGGGGTCAAACAAGTTAGAAACTATCCACGCCACCTAACATCCAAATCCTTAGCCGCCTTCACCTCATCCAATCTGGCAACCGGAGTATTATGCGGAGCTTCTCTAACTATCTCCGGATTAGTTTTAACTTCATTGGCAATCTTAATCATTACCTCTATAAACTCATCCAAAGATTCTTTGGACTCACTTTCGGTCGGTTCGATCATCAATGCTTCCGGCACAATCAAAGGGAAATAAACTGTGGGAGCATGCATTCCAAAATCCAGAAGCCGTTTAGCAATATCCATAGTTTTAACCCCTTTGGCTTTCTGCTTAATCCCCGATAAAACCAGCTCATGCATACATTTTTCCGGATAAGGCAGATGATAATACTCCTTCAGATGGTGCAGCAAATAATTAGCATTAATAATCGCATCCTCAGCCACTTTTCTCAAACCATCCGGACCATTGGCTAAAATATAAGTCAAAGCCCTCACCAAAACCGCAAAATTACCGTAGAAAGCCTGTAATTTACCAATAGAATTAGCTCTTTTATAATCCAAATAGAAAGTTTCTTTTCCGGATTTATCCACTTCTTTAGCAACAATAGGTACAGGTAAAAATGGCTCTAATTTTTTCTTTACTCCTACTGGACCTGCTCCCGGACCGCCTCCGCCATGCGGAGTGGAAAAAGTTTTATGCAGATTAAAATGCACCACATCAAATCCCATATCCCCCGGACGGACAATTCCAAGCAAAGCGTTTAGATTAGCGCCGTCCATATAGAGCAAGGCCCCGGCATCATGAATAATTTTAGCAATCTCTAAAATATCTTTTTCAAAAAGCCCCAAAGTATTAGGATTAGTGAGCATAAATGCAGCCGTTTCTTTACTGACAACTTTTTTTAGTTCATCCACATCCACTATACCTTGCTCATTAGATTTAACTTGAACCAATTCAAAACCAGCAATAGTCAAAGAGGCCGGGTTAGTGCCATGAGCAGAATCGGGAATTATGACTTGAGTTCTTTTCTCTTTATTTTTCTGGTGAAATGCCTTAATCATCAAAAGTCCGGCTAACTCTCCTTGCGCCCCGGCCGAGGGTTGCAGAGTTATCTCATCCATCCCGGCGATTTCCAAGAGACAGGTTCTCAATTGATACATCAATTTTAAAGCCCCCTGAACTGTCTCTTCCGGCTGCAAAGGATGGATTTGAGCAAAACCGGCGAAACGGGCTACATATTCATTGATTTTAGGATTATACTTCATTGTACAAGAACCCAGAGGGTAAAATCCCTTATCAACATGATGATTTAGGATGGATAGCCGCACAAAGTGACGAACTGCTTCCGGTTCGCTTACTTCCGGAAGATTTAAATTTTCCCGCACAGAACCTTGAGGTAAAAGTGAACCCAGGGGTTTTTCTGGAACATCTAAATCTGGCAGGTTTGCGCCCATTCTTCCAGGAGAACTTAATTGGTAAATAACTTTTTCAGTCATTATGGTGAATTTATTGAACCTTTTAAGATTTCAACCTTTTTATCTCTTCTGAAACCGAGGCCGCCTGCGGATATTTGGGATACTGTTTTATAAAGGATTCGTATAAAGCAATCGCTTTATTTTTATCACCTTTTTTGGCGTAACAGAAGGCCCGGTACAATTCGGCTGACATGACCAAGGAACTTTTGGGAAACTCTCTTTTGAGTTGGTCCAGGTTTTCCAGCGCCTTGTCAAAATCGGATTTCTTTATAGACATAATGGATAAATTAAACAAGCTGGAATCCGACTTCAAACGGGAATTCTGGGGGTCTAATTCTAGCACTTTTCTATAAAACTGTTCTGCTTCACTCCACCGGCTTCGCTCTTGATATTTCACCGCTAGCTTGAAATTAATATTTACATTGGAAGAGTCTTTTTTTATTCTATTTTGAAAATCAGTCAGGGTTTCTTTACCGGTCAGATAATTATTGACCTTGTTCACTAATTCTTTGGAGGGTAGATAGCCCACCACTCTGTCAATCTCTTCTCCTTTGGAGTTAAGTAAAATTAGGGTGGGAAAGTCGCTGATTTTGTATTTGGAAGTCAAGCCGGCTTCGGTCTCCGCATTGAGCTTGGTGAAAATTATTTTATTTTTGAGACTGGCAAATCTGGAACTGCCAAGCGAAGAATCTTCCAGAACCCGACTCCATTTACTCCAATCAGCGTAAAAGAATACCAAAATATTCTGCTTACTTTTACCGGCAGTTTGGAGTGCTTCCGGAAGAGAGGAAACCCAGTTTATCTTTACAGGTTTGGAGCTGCAGGAAGCGATGCTCAGCCAGACGAGGCCGAAAATTAACAGTTTTTTTATGGTGTGACCATTCATTTTAATTTCTCTGATTTTCAAGTTCGGGTTCTATTTTGTTTTCGGCAGAAGCCGGATAATCTTTCCTGCCGGTCAGACTTTTCAGATTGTCTACCAGGAAATCAATTTCGGTTTTGGTTCTTTTTTCAGTAACGGACATTAAGAGGCCATCCTCCAATCCCAGCTTAAAGGGTTTTAAATCCAGGCCGGCTAAGATTTTATTTTTCAATAAGGCCTTAATTACCTTGGAAGGTGCCACTGGTGTTTGGATTACAAATTCTTTGAAAAAAGGTCCCTTAAATTTTCTTTTAAATCCGGAGATTTTTTCTATCTGCTCTACGGCATAATGAGATTTTTGCAAACATAACTCCGCCACTTTTTTAAGTCCGTTTTTCCCCAACAATGACAGATAAATACAGGCCGCAGTTGCTAACAGACCCTGATTGGTGCAGATATTCGAGGTGGCTTTTTCTCGGCGGATATGCTGTTCTCTGGTCTGGAGAGTCAGCACGTATCCTGTTTTTCCGTTTTTATCTACTGTCGCTGCCGCAATTCTGCCGGGCATTTTCCGGACAAACTCTTTTTTGGTGGCAAAAAATCCCAGGAGCGGTCCCCCGAAATTTAGTGAATTGCCTAAAACCTGCCCTTCCCCCACTACTATATCAGCATTATATTCTCCGGGAGGTTTTAGTATCCCTAACGATATGGGGTCAGTGGCCACAATTAACAAAGCCCCAACTTTATGTGCCAAACTTTCAATCTCTTTCAAATCTTCGATTAATCCGAAAAAGTTGGGTGACTGCACCACTAGACAGGCGGTTTTATCATCGATTTTGCTTTTTAATTGCTCCAAATCTAACACACCTTCTTTCAATCCGATATCATCTATTTTGAGCTTTAGCCCGGAAGTGTAAGTGTAGAGAACTTCTTTATAAAAAGGGTGCAAACTTTCTGGAATTAAAACTTTTTTTCTTTCAGTTTGGGCATAAGCCATCAGAACCGCCTCCGCTATGGCTGAAGCCCCGTCATACACCGAAGCATTGGCAACTTCCATCCCGGTCAGATTGCAGATTAAGGATTGAAATTCATAGATAACCTGCAGGGTCCCCTGGGAAACTTCGGCCTGATAGGGAGTGTAAGCGGTGTAAAACTCGGAACGGGAAATCAGATGGTCAATCGCCACCGGGACGAAATGGTCATAGATACCGGCACCTAGAAAATTGATAAACTGGGTAGAGTTCTTATTTTCACCGGCCATTTTTCGTAGTTCGGCAACAATTTCCAGTTCAGATAATTTCTTGGGAAGATTAAGCGGTTTTTTTAATTTTATTTCTTCCGGAATACAGGGAATCAAATTCTCAAAACGCTCAACCCCGATGGCTTTGAGCATCTCTTCGCGATTTTGTTCGGTATTAGGATTATAAGTCATTTTAAAGCGAGTTTGATTTTACTTTCTAAGTTTCGACTAAGGTCTTGTATTTCTCCGGAGTCAAAAGAGCATCTAATTGCTTTAAATCGGCCACTTTTACTTTGATAATCCACCCTTCTCCATACGGGTCTTTATTGATTATGGTGGCGTCTTTTTCCAATCTGGTATTGATTTCCACCACTTCACCTGTTATCGGAGAAAATAGCTCGGACACAGCTTTGACCGCTTCAATAATCCCAAAGGGACCCATTTGAATGACTTTGGTTCCCACTTTGGGCAATTCCACGAAGATTATGTCTCCTAATTCCCCCTGGGCGTAATCGGTTATCCCTACTGTGGCTATGTTATTGTCGACTTTGACCCATTCATGCTCTTTGGTGTATTTTCGGTCTTCTTTGATATGCACACCGCCTCCTTTATGGTGAGTGTAATCGAACCATATCGGTTTGAGTTGAAAGCAAAATCGCAATTTAGTTTTTCTTTACGCAGTTGTCAACTCAAAATAAATTGGTGGAAAGTTAGAATTAAAATCAAGCTTGAACTTATGAGTAAAAATGGAAGGGTGTGCTGACTTAATTATTTATATCAGCTCTTGACTTTTTGCTCTTTTTCTTTATGACCTCTGAAGTTGATGAAATGCTCTATCAGAGTGGTATCATAGTTGCCGAACAGAAACACCGGGCTGGAGATGATTTCTTTATGGAAAGGGATGGTGGTTTTTACTCCTTCGATAATAAATTCATCCAGAGCCCTCTGCATTTTCAAGATCGCTTCATTTCGGTTTTTGCCGTGGGTGATGACCTTGGCAATCATAGAATCATAATAAGGCGGAATCTTATATTTAGCATAAGCATGAGTGTCAATTCTGATTCCGTGCCCGCCGGGGATATGCAAACTGGTAATTTCTCCGGGACAGGGCAAAAAATCATTTTCCGGATCTTCGGCATTGATTCGGCATTCAATGGCATGCCCTTTTAATACAACTTGGTCCTGAGTCAAGCTTAATTTTTCTCCCCAGGCAATCCTTATCTGTTCTTTGATCAAATCAATGTCCACTACTTCTTCAGTAACAGTATGCTCCACCTGAATTCGGGTATTCATTTCCATAAAATAAAATTTATTTTCTTTATCCAATAAAAACTCCATCGTACCGGAATTTTCATAGCCGATAGCTTTAGCCCCTTTCACCGCCAAACCCCCCATTTTCTCTCTTAATTTTTCATCCATCACAGGAGAAGGAGATTCTTCAATTAATTTCTGATGTCTTCTTTGGATGGTGCAGTCTCTGTCGCCCAAGTGGATGATATTGCCTAAACTGTCACCCAGTATTTGAAACTCAATATGCCGGGGTGACTCGACATATTTTTCGATATATAAATCTTCCACTCCGAAAGAAAGCTTGGCTTCCTGCTGGGCTATTTCAAAATAGGTTTCCAGGTCTTTGGCATCCTTGGCCATCCTCATCCCTTTTCCGCCACCCCCTTGGCTGGCTTTTAAAATCACCGGATAGCCGATAGCTTTGGATATATCTTGGGCCTCTTTTAAGGTTTTGACTACTTCCTCAGACCCCGGTATAACCGGTAGACCCACTTTTTTCATGGCTTCTTTGGCTTTGATTTTATCCCCCATCAGACGAATGACAGTTGATGTGGGACCTATGAATTTTATATTGCAGGATTCACAGATTTCAGCAAAATCAGCGTTTTCAGCCAAAAACCCGTACCCGGGATGAATGGCATCGGAGTTGGTAATTTCAGCCGCGGCTATGATTCTTTTGGGGTCTAGGTAAGATGAAGCCGGTGGAGCCGGACCGATACAGACATCTTCATCCGCAAAACGTACGTGCAAGGAAGGCCGGTCAGCTTCGGAATGAACTGCTACCGTGGCAATACCTAATTCCTTGCAGGCTCTGATTATGCGGAGAGCTATCTCTCCCCGGTTGGCTACCAATACTTTTTTAAACATCCTTGTAAAATATAATACTTATTTTTTGTTTTGGGAAGAGCTTCTTTCGAATTCCTGCCAGCCTTTATCAGAGGCACCGGTTATACCCTTGACCCTTAAATCGAAGTCATCCGGACTGGTGGTCTGGGTCAAGGCCTCCTGATAGGTAATCATGCTGGATTTGTACAGTTTCATGATGGACTGGTCAAAAGACTGCATTCCGTATTGAATGGCTCCGGATTCAATCAGTTCAATTAAAAGTAAAGTCTTCAGAGGGTCGGTGATATATTCTCGGACTGAGCCGCTGGAAACCAGCACCTCTACGGCCGGAACTCTTCCCGGACCGTCAGAGCGAGGTAAAAGTCTCTGACAGATTATGGCTTTCAGGGTACCGGCTAAAAGCGACCGAATTTGCTGATGCTGGTGCGGCGGGAAAAAGGTGATGATTCGGCTGATAGTTTCAATGGCATTCATGGTGTGCAGTGTGCTTAAAACCAAATGCCCGGTGTCGGCGGCAGTTAAGGCAATCGACATGGTGTCTAAGTCTCTGACCTCACCGATTAAGATTACGTCCGGGTCTTGTCTGAAAGCGTGTCTTAAAGCTAAAGCGAAGGATTCGGTATCTCCACCGATTTCTCTTTGACTGATGATGCTTTTTTTATCACGATAAACATATTCGATGGGGTCTTCTATGGTTAAAATATTTTCCGCCCGGGTTTGATTGATATGCTCTATCATGGCTGCCAGGGTGGTGGATTTTCCAGATCCGGTGGTACCGGTCACTAGAATCAATCCTCTTTTCTGCTCCGAGAGGGTTTTTATTACCGGAGGTAAATTGAGCTCTTCAAAGCTGGGAATTTTAGTATTTACCGCTCTTATTGCTATACCTATGGTTCCTCTTTGGCGATAAAAATTGATTCTGAATCTTCCTAATTTGGAAACCGACAGCGCCAGATCCATTTCGTTTTTTTTAATAAAACGGCCTTTTTGGTCTTCATTTAAAATTTGGTTTAAGGTCTGTTCAATATCTTCATTGGTCAAAACGTTGGTCTCAATGGCGTTTAGAGTTCCGTCAATTCTTAAAATCGGTTTCAGCCCTACCCGGAGATGCAAATCGGACGCCTTTTTCTGCAGCATGATTTCCAGCATCTGTTTTAAGTTCATGATACCTCCTTTCCCTTTTTTAGTTTTCGGTAAATAGCCAGATGACTTTAAGATTAAAGGAGCTTAAATGGCTATGCCATGCTGTCCCTATAGTTACACTATAAGCGTAACCAAAGGGTTCGCTTACACTCACCATAAAGGGAGGGAGGGGATAATTAGGCGGAGGGCTCTACTAAAAATAGGGTCTGTCCGTATTCTACCGGTTTTCCGTTTTCTACACAAATCTTGACAACTTTGCCGCTGACGTCTGATTCTATCTCATTCATCAGTTTCATGGCTTCCACGATACAGGCCACCTGCCCTTTTTGGATTTCATGATTCAGCTCTATGTAGGGTTTGGCGCCTGGTGCCGGAGCCCGGTGAAAAGTTCCCACCATGGGTGATTTTATGGGAACCAGATTATCCTGGGATTCAGTCTCTGAGGCAACCTTTTGCGGCTGTTTGGCGGCTTCGGCAAGAGGATCTAATTTGATTAAGGTCCCCGAGTTGTGGGAATTAGAATTGGTATGATTTGATAACCTTTTGGAGATTCTGATTCTTTTTCCCCAATACCAGATTTCCAACTCTTCGATATTGCTTTCTTCCAAAATCCTGATTAATTTCTTAATTTTAGATTCTCTCATAAATTCCCCCAAAATTTAAATTTCGATTAATTCTTTGGGTGCGGAATTTAAAACCAATGGTCCATTATTGGTAACTAAGACATCATCCTCGATTCTTACTCCTCCCCAGCCGGAAATGTAAATTCCCGGTTCCACTGTCACTACCATATTTTCCTCTAAGGTATCGGAGCTTCTGGAATTCAAGGTTGGTAATTCGTGGACTTGCAATCCGATGCCGTGTCCGGTGCCATGCCCGAAATTGGGTCCGAAACCTTTCTCTCTAATATAATTTCGGACAATTTGGTCTACCTCCTTACAGGCTTTGCCTGATTTCAGGGATGTTATTCCCTTTTTTTGAGCTGAACCGACGATATTATAGATTTGCTTCTGGCGGGAACTGGCTTTTCCCACCACTACAGTTCGGGTTAAATCAGAGACATAGCCATCTACTATGGCTCCAAAATCTAAGGTGACAAAATCTCCCTTTTTAATTTTTTTCTCCGAGGCTCGGCCGTGCGGCATTGAGGAACGGACACCGGAGGCAACTATCGGCTCAAAGGCGCTTCCTTCCGCACCTTCTTTTTTTAACCGGTACTCTAATTCAATGGCAATCTCATTTTCTTTGACCCCCGGTTTTAGCATATCCAAAATGTTGTGAAAAACTGTGTCCGTTATTTTTACCGCTTGTTTGATTTTCTGAATTTCAACTTTCTCTTTTTTGGCGGCTATTTTCTCGACCACATTTTCGGTGCTGACCAGTAACACCTGAGGTAATAAGGAACTTAATTTTTGATACATCTGATAGGTGATATTATTACCTTCAAAACCTAACCTTAGATTTTTTCTTTTCAGCGAATTTAATTTCGGCAACTCGGTAAAAATATCGCGTTCCCCGATGATGATTTTGAAATTGGAGATGCCGTTTCGGTGTATCTCCTGGTGAACCTGGTCTTTATATCTGAAATCAGTGATGAATACTTTCTCTTTAGGAGTAATCAAGAACAAACCGTTGCTGCCGGTATAACCGCACAGATATCTTAAATTGGTGGGTTTGGCAACCAATAGGGCATCCAGACCTTCTTTTTCTAAGCTTGAAATGACTTTGGAAATTCTATTGGGCATAATTTACCTTTAAAGTATAAAAGACAATAAACAATTACTTGGGGGCTGTCAAGAGAAATCTTCAACAGGTGGTATATCTCTTTACGATGGAACGAATTAGCTGGGTGGTAGACTTTCCTCTGTAAAGTGGAACCGTGACTACTTTTCCCCCGTTTTCGAGTACCTCTTCTCTACCTACTATTTGAGTCATCTTGTAATCTGCCCCTTTGACTAATACATCTGGTAATATGCTACGGATTAATTTTAAAGGAGTTTGCTCATTAAATAGGCAAACGTAGTCGACAGATTCAAGACTGGACAGTATTTCAGCCCGGTCCTTTTGGGGTAAAATTGGTCTTTTATCATCTTTATCCCTACGGGATGGTTCCCTATTGAGCTTTTTAATGGAAGAATCGCTGTTTAATCCAACAATTAAAATATCACCTAAGGATTTGGCTTTTTTTAATAATTTTATATGACCGACGTGCAGTAAATCAAAACAACCATTGGTGAAAACTATTTTTTTCCTCTGTTTTTTGGCTTTTTGTCTGATTTTTAATAATTTTTTTACTGAGGTAATTTTACGCATCTGCTGTGCCAAAATTTTAGCAATGTCTTAATTAGGAGTTTTTACTGAATATTTTTCTATCTCTTTTTCGATATTTCCCAATAAATCAGTTAAGTATTTTCTCATTTCTAAATTTTCCTTAGTTCTGTTTAAACGATAACCTTCAAGTAAGAGACTATCAATGGTTATATCTAAATTATCTCGAACCATTATTAAGTCAAGCCCAGACATTCTATTGTCTTTCTCGGGCTTTAAACCACCATAATACGTCCGTCTAATAGCATTGAGCATTTGCTCTTTAGTCATATTATCTGGAAACTCCATTGTTGTTCCCTTAGCTATCGGATTATCAGGGGCAAATAGTAACCGCTCCAAACCCACTCTTTGATAGACATTATCCAGAACTTTTACTTCAACCTTTCTACTCCAGAGGCGGGAGATAACCGCATCGAGCCGGAGTTCGTAAAGCTCATCTCTTATTTTTTTCGTTAGCCCGTTATCAGCTAAAATTGAAGAATAATCATCTTTAGGAATTTTTTCTATAGATCTTCTTAATTCACCTATTTTTCCTGTCCATCGGTCATATTTGGTATTGGTTTGTGAAAAAACAACATAGCGATTTGTAAATGCTAAATAAACCATTAGTGCGGTTATTAATGCTAAAATCCAAATCTTGAATACTTTTGGCATTGAACTCCTCCTTAAATTTAAATAAAACAGTTAAGTTAAAATTAAGGCACTACAAAATTTTTAACCATGATAACTATTAAAATCCTCCCAAATCTGTTTTTTAGTCACCTGCGCCGTTCCCAGCTCACCAACCACAATCCCCGCCGCATGATTTGCAATACCAGCTGCCTCTTTCAACGTCGCTCCAGCCGTATAACAGGAAACCAAAGTCGAAATCACCGTATCCCCAGCCCCGGTCACATCAAAAACTTTCCGAGCCACAGTCGGAAAATGAGCCACACTATTTTTTCTAAGAGACGAACCCTTTTCGAATAAACTCATCCCCTTTTCCCCTCTGGTAATCAGGACCGAATCGGTCGAAAGCTTTTTCATAATCCACCAACCCACTTCTTCCAGAGTCTTATCATCTTTAATCTTCTTGCCCGAAACAAAGCCAGCCTCATAATGATTAGGAGTAATCAGGGAAACTCCCTTGTAATTCATAAAGTGGGTCTCTTTAGGGTCCACCGCAATAAAAACCTTATTTTGCCGCGCTAATTTAATCACCTCACCCAGAAGTTTCAGAGTAATCACCCCTTTCCCATAATCTGAAATTATAATTCCCTGAATCTGCTTTATATGTTTTCTGATAAAATTAACCAGCCTTAAAGCCGATTTATCAGAAATTTCAGAAGCGGTCTCCCGGTCTGTCCGGACCACCTGCTGGCTGTGGGCGATAATTCTGGTTTTCACCGTGGTTTTTCTTTTAGGTTCAACCAAAAGTCCGTTGTCTCGGATATGATTTTTCTTCAAAACTTTTTTCAACCTGTCCGCATTAGAATCATCCCCCACAATACCCACCAAAATCGGCTCGTCACCCAAAGTCTTCAAATTCAAAGCCACGTTAGCCGCCCCGCCCAATTTGACCTCTTCGGACAAAACTTCTACCACCGGAACCGGAGCTTCCGGAGATATGCGGGAAACATTTCCCCACCAGTATTCATCCAGCATAATATCCCCCAGAACCAGAATTTTCTGACCGCCAATTCCCTCCAAAATTTCTTCCACTCTGGTGGTTGAAGGAATATGCTCACTGAGATATTCTCTTTGCATTGCTTTTGAATTTGTTTTCAATATATTAAAATAAATATAAATGGTCAACAATAGTCGATAGTCAAGGATAGTCAATAATAAATGCTATCCTCGACTATTATTGACTATAATGTTCTATTGTTAACCATTATTGACTATGGCAAATTTCAAAGATAATAAGGAGAAAGTATGGAACCCAAACAGCAACAGCAGATAAATGTAGAATTAACCGAGAAAGAATCCGAAGGGATTTATTCTAATTTGGCTCTAATCACGCATTCACCTTCGGAGGTGATAATAGATTTTTGCCGGGTGATGCCGGGTGTGCCCAAAACCAAAGTTTATGCCCGAATCATTATGACCCCCTCGCACGCCAAGATGCTATTGAATGCCCTGGATGACAATATCAAGAAATTTGAGGCGCAATTCGGGCAGATAAAAACTTACGGCAAAGAGGATAAAGGGATTGGTTTTCAGCCACGGCCGGGAGGTTAAAAACTTGAACATCTTGAATCACGAAGACCCGAATTACACGAAGGCTTAAATTGAGGGTTCGTTATTTTCGAGCTTTCGTGATTCTGATGTTATTGGTTATTTCAACCAATCATTATGACTGACCCCTCCCTTGCCCTCCCCTAAAAGGAGAGGGTATAAAGAAGGGCGCTACATTTCTCTTGACATTTTGGATTTTTGGGGTAATTTGAAGTGACTACAAAAGGATTTTAGGGATGAGATGATGACGAAAAAAGCTATCTTCTTTTTATTTGTTTTTCTTTCCTATATTCCGGTTTTGGCGCAGGTGGATACGGCTTGGGTGAGGCGCTACAACGGGCCGGGAAATGGCGATGACCAAGCTTCTGCCCTGGCGGTAGATGACTCTGGCAATGTGTATGTGACTGGCTATAGTGCGGATAGTTCGTCATATCCCTTCTATTACGATTATGCCACCATCAAGTATGATTCTAACGGAGATACCCTGTGGGTTAGGCGCTACAACGGGCCGGGAAATGGAGATGACCGCGCGTCTGCCCTGGCGGTAGATAACTCAGGCAATGTATATGTAACTGGCCATAGCACCGGGGAAGGAAGTTATTTTGATTATGCCACCATCAAGTATAACTCTAATGGAGACAGCTTATGGGTCAGAAGATACAATGGACCGGGAAATAGCGATGACGCAGCATCTGCCCTGGTGGTGGATAGCTCAGGTAATGTGTATGTGAATGGCACAAGCAGTGGGAGTGGAACTTATTTTGATTATGCAACCATCAAGTATAATTCTAGTGGGGATACACTTTGGGTCAGGCGGTTTAACGGACCAGGGAATGCCTTTGACCATGCATCTGGTCTCGCGGTGGATGGCTCAGGCAACGTTTATGTGACTGGCACAAGCGTTGGGAGCGGAGCTTATCAATATGATTATACCACCATCAAGTATAACTCTAATGGAGACAGCTTGTGGGTCAGAAGATACAATGAACTGGGGGATAGTGACGAAATAGCTTATGCTCTGGCAGTGGACGGTAGCGGCAATGTGTATGTGACTGGTGAAAGCTGGGTATACGGAACTGCTGCTCTTCAGGATTATGCCACCATCAAGTATAACTCTAATGGGGACACCTTATGGGTCAGAAGATACAATGGACCAGGTAATACTAGAGACATTCCTACAGCTTTGACAGTGGATAGCAGCGGGAATGTGTATGTGACTGGAGCGAGTTCTAAAGACACTCCTACTGATGATCTTATCGGTGATTATACCACTATCAAGTATGCTCCCTATGGAGACACCTTATGGGTCAGGAGCTACAAGGGACCGGGGAATTCCGACGATTTCACGACTGGTTTGGCCACGGATGGTAATGGCAACGTGTATGTGACTGGCACAAGCGTTGGGAGCGGAACTTATAACTATGATTATGCCACCATCAAGTATAATTCTAATGGGGACACCTTATGGGTTAGAAGATACAATGGACCGGGAAATGATTGGGATAAAGCTTATGCTCTGGCAGTGGATGACAGCGAGAACGTGTATGTAGCCGGTTATAGTTCGCGAGGTCCAAGTTATGACATAGGAACTTTGTATGATTATACCACCATTAAATATAATAAATTTGGCTGTGCCGCCTGGGTCGGGGATGCCAACGGCAATTTTATCGTCGACCTTTCGGATATAATTTTTGAAGTTAACCATATCTTCAGAGGCCGTCCTAAACCAGACCCCTTCTGTGCCGGAGACGCCAACGCCGATGGAAAAGTTTTGCTGCCAGATATTATCTATCTAATCAATTTTATTTTCAAATCCGGTCCGGCACCGCAGAAAAGTAGAGAATGCTGTTTGTAGAAAATTAATTTTCTCGCGTAGGGGTGGAGCTTGCCTCCACCCAATAAAATAAAAAAGGGCGAAGATAAACTTCGCCCCTACGCGAACTGACCCCACCCTTACCCTCCCCTACGAGGAGAGGGAAATCTTCTAAAACTCGGTCTTCCCGGTAAATCTAAAATTCTTAATCAAAACTGCCGGAGTCGAAATACATCCCACGTCCGTGGACCAGGAACCCACCAACTTTCTCTCTTTGCTTAATTGCACAACATTCGAAAATGCCCTTAACATCGACTCCGTAAAACGGAGGTTTTTAATCCCATGCTTAATTTTCCCATTCTCAATATAAAAAGTCCCATCCCGGGTCATTCCGGTCAAAAGCGCATTATTAGTATCCAGAAGCCCGTTGATATAATGAAACCGGGTCACCAGAATCCCTCTTTCAACCGATTCAATCATCTTTTTAACATTAGAATCCCCGTTTTTCAAAAACAGATTCAAAGCCAAAGCCCTATCCGATGAATCCGGAGTCAAAGCATGACCGGTAGATTGTGTGTGGTCCTGATTAGCCGTAAGCGAATCGTAAACCACACCTTTAGCAATCCCTTTTTCAATCAAATTAACTTTCTGTTTCGGCACCCCTTCGAAATCAAAGGGGAAAGCCAGCGATTTGTCATCATTCCCGTCATCATAGAAAGTTACTTTTTCATCCATAATTTTCTGCCCGATTCTGCCCGATAGAAAACTGGTCCCCTCCTGAAAACTTTTAGCTCCGAACCCGATGTAATCCATCCATTCCAAGAGAGCCGCCACCGCGGTCGGCTCCAGAACCACATCATACTCCCCCGGCTCCAGACCCTGCGGGTTTTTACTGTCCAAACATTTCTGAATGGCGATTTCAGCCAATTTTTCTGTATCTATATCATCCACATCTCGCGATAACCCATCAGAATAACCGGAGGAGGTATCGGACATCACGACAATGTTTATCCCAGCCGAACTGGTGGGCTGATAGCAAGCCACTCCGTTGGAATTCAAAACCGCTATTTCGGCATCTCCGGTGGATAACGCTCCGGCTACATCGAAATTATATTTAGCTGCCTTGTCAAAAATCTTTTTTATTTCTTTGGCTCTCTGCAAGGGAGTGAAATTAGCGGTTTTCTTATTGTAAGTTTTGACTTTTTTATAGGCCTGCTTCTTGGGTAATCCGGTAAAAAGGGGGTTCTCTTTTTGATTTTTGGCTATCTCCATGGCCTTATTCAGTGCGGAATTTAAACTTTCTTTGACCAAAGAATTGCAAGACGCCACTCCTATTTTTTTGCCTAAAGCCACTCTGAAATAAACTTTGCTGTTGGTCTCGAACATATTCTGGTGAATGGTGGAATTGGCATAGCGGGAAACCCCTCCGGAGCCGTTAATCAAAACCGCTTCGGTCTGGTCAGCCGGGGATTTTTTGATTATGGGTTGCAGCAGGGAAAAGATTTTATCTTTGCCGATCATTTGGACACCCCCACCTGCACTTTATGAAATCTGGCCGGGGAAGTGCCGTGAGCCACATGCATGGTTTGTATAGGCTCCCCCTTGCCGCAATTGGGAACTCCCCAGACCTTCCAGTAGTTGCGGTTGCAGACCGCATCACATTTATTCCAGAATTCCGGGGTGATGCCGGTATAAATTGGATTCTTATAAACTTTTCCAGTCAACCTTCCGTCTTTGATTTCCCAGGCAATCTCTAATCCAAATTGGAAGTTTAACCTCTTATCATCGATGGACCAGCTTTTATTACTGCCCAATAAAATTCCATCTTTAGTATCCGCAATCAAATCTTCCAAATTAGCATCCCCGGGCTCCAAATTTATATTGGTCATTCTGATTAAAGGAATCCGGTTCCAGCCATCCGCTCTCATAGTGCCATTGCTTTTCTGACCCAAAACCGGCGCCGTTTCACGGGAAGTCAGATAACCCACAAATAATCCTTCTTTGATGATATCAGTCCTCTGGGCTTTGACCCCTTCGTCATCATAGCCAAAAGTGCCTAAGGCACCTTCCACGGTAGCATCTGCAGTTATATTGACTTTACTTGAGCCGTATCTCAATTTTCTTAATTTATCCAAAGTCATGAAACTTCCACCCGCCAAGCTGATTTCCGTCCCTAAAACACGGTCTAACTCTATGGGATGGCCGCAGGATTCATGCACCTGCAAAGCCATCTGTTCGCTGGAGATAATTACGGTGGTTTCGAGCGAAGGACAGGGTTCGGCTGAAAGTAAGGCGATAGCTTCTTCCCGCACTCTTTCCATGTTATCCAGAAGTTTTAGCTCTTCAATAAATTCGTAGCCCATGGTCCCTAAATTTCCTCCGTGAGAGTTGGGATAATTTCTCCACTGGGCATCGGTTCCTTCCACTGCTACTGCCATAGCGCCGGCGCCTGATTCAATTATGGATTGCTCAATCAAGCTGCCGTCAGTGTTGGCAAATATTTTTTCGGTTTTAAAGAAATCCATGGAGGCCTCGGCCACTTTTATTTTGGGATGTTTCATCAAAATTTCTGTGGAGCGGATTAGCAAGTCCAATTTTTGATTTACCGGGACTGCGAAGGGATCGATTCTGAATTTGCTGATGTATTTGTCTTTGTAAACTTCATTCTCAGCCAGGACCACTTCATTTTTCTTGGTGGTGGCGGAGGCCTTGGCAATTTCCAGGGCTAAATTGGCGATTCTCTTGAATTCTGCCGGGGTCAAAATGGAACTGGCAGCGAATCCCCAGGCACCGTTGTGTAGAACCCGAATCCCGAAACCGGCATCTTCATTTTGAGATAAGGCCTCTACGTTTCCGTTCTTGACTTTTATATTTTGGCTTAAGCGCTGGGTCCTGCGGATATCCGCGTAAGATGCTCCTTTTTTCTTTAAATATTGAATTGTTTCCTTGAGCTGTTCTTTCAATTCTCCTCCTTCTTTACTGTGAAGAATTTCCAATTTATAAAATTCCTACGGGAAATGTCAAGTGGAATTAGGTTTCAATTTGGGAAATTTTGCAAGTTTTGCCACTCCGGTGAATTTACATTTCTCGGAAGCTAAATAGTTTGCCAGTTCAGCAGACTTGACAACATCTTTATTCAATTGGAAACTTGCCAAAAACCCGGCCCCAAAAACATCACCACAGCCGATATTGTCCATTACTTTTCTAATTGGAAGTCCAGCGATTTTCTTAACCGAAACCTGGTTTCCTTTCATCCACCCAACTATAGCACCATCTTTACTTAGAGTTAAAAGAAATATTTTAGGGCCTAATTTCAAGATGTTTTTAGCTTCTAACTTTAAATCAGCTGTTTTTAATTTTTTATTTAGAACAGTTTCCAGTTCAGTTCTATTCATCTGTAAGATGTCACAGCATTGAACATAAGCTTTCCAATTTTCAGGTTGTCTCAAAAATCTTTTATTATTTTTATCAATTCCCAATGTCAAGCTGTGGATATCCAGCAATATCAAACCCTTGAAGTGTCTTCTGGCTTTTTTTAGTGTCTCCAAGTTCATATCCCAACCGGAGATAAAATTTATCAAAATCGCATCTGATTTTAAAAATGGCTTTAGCTGTTTGAAATCCAAAGCTGGAGCTTTTCCTTCCAGATATTCTTCTCGGTTTTGTAATTTGTCATAATACATCCAGCAGGTGTTATGCTTTTGAGGAACTATTTTTATTCCGTCTAATTTCAGATTGGAAAATCTTGAGAAGAATTTTACAAATTGGAAATAGCGATCGGCTCCGACATTACAGACCGGATAAATTTGAGCTTTATCTTCGAGGAGGGTAGCTAAAGTGCAAACATTGTAAGCAATCCCACCTAAACTGGTTTTCTTTTTTTTATCGGGAAAAATAATTATATCCTGGTTAATAGTGCCGATTACCGCAATTTTAAGCGACTTCAAATCTCTTTTAGTTTTTTGACCACCGTGTTGAAAACTTCTTCAGCAGAAATTTCTTTCATACATTTAAAATGCCCTAAGGGACATTTTTGGTGACCGTGTATTCCACAAGGGCGGCAGGACAGATTTTTTTCAATTATGAGATGACCGTCACCGTAAGGATAGAAACCAAATGCCGGGACCGTAGAGCCATAAATTTCAACCACCGGAGTTTTCATAGCCACTGCCATATGCACCGTAGCAGTATCGTTGGCCAAAAGCAACTTGCACTTGGATAAAAGTGCCGCGGAGTCAAGCAAACTTAATTTACCGCAGGCCACTACAGGTTTTGTCTGCATAAAATTACCAATACCATTTGCTAACTTTTCATCCTCTTTTGACCCAATTACAACCACTTTTGCCTTCTCATTTTGAATCAACCAATCAGCCACTTTAGCAAACCCCTCCGGCAGCCATCTTTTGGTAGCCCAGGTTGAACCGGGAGCTATGGCAACTATTTTATCATTTGAACTTATTTTATTTTCTGCTAAAAAACTTTCCACTCTGGCAAAATTATTTTTATCCGGAAACAACTCCGGCAACTTTTCTTTCAATGCTAAACCGTTGGCTTGAATTAAAGAAAGATTACGGTCAATCTCATGCAGATTATTTTGATAAGTAATTTTTTTAGTCAGGAAAAAACTGGCCTGGTTTTTATCAAATCCGATTCTTTCCGGAATCTTGGAGAGGAAAACTAGAAAACTGGTGCGGTAAGAACGGTGCGGAACCAGAGCCAGGTCAAATTTGGCTTGCTTAATTCTGTTCACCAGCTGAAAAAAGGCATGTAAGTTTTTTTCTTGGCCTCTTTTATCATACACAATCACGTCATCCACATAAGGATTATTTTTCAGCAACCCTTCAGTTTCGGGAATGACCAAAACGGATAATTTTGCATTTGAAAACTTTTTTTTGATAGCTTTGATTAAAGGAGTAGTCAAAACTACGTCACCGATAAAAGCGGTCTGAACCAGTAAAATTTTCTCAGGCATTTTAATAAATATTTAAAGTAGATTTCCATCTCCGGTGTTGCCAGAACCAGTGGTCCGGATATTTTCGGATATATTCTTCTATTTTGCTGGTATAAACCTGAGTTAAATTTTTTATGTCTTCATCTCTATTACCGGTCTCATGGAGATAAATCGGTTTTTCAATCACAACTTTGTGTTTGCCATTTTGTTGATTTAAAGACAGCGCTATTACTATGGGGGCCCCGGTTTTCAAAGAAAAAAACGCTGGTCCCTTGTGAGTGGAAGCCGGCTGCCCCATAAAATTCACAATCACCCCGTTTTTGCCGGCATCCTGGTCCGGCAGTACCGCCACAATTTGATTAGAGTTCAGTAATGCCAGAATTTTGCCGGCCGAGACACTTTTGTATAACACTGTGACTCCTTTATCTTCCACATAGCTGTAAACTAAATTTTCTGCCAGATGATTGTTCTGCCGCTGGACTAAGAAATTCATGGGATAGCCGGCTAACCTGACCGAGGTCCCTCCTATCTGCCAGCTGCCGAAATGAGAGCTGACTAAAATTGCACCTTTACCGTGTTGCATTATTTCATCCAGATAATGTAAATTCTCAAACTCTAAGTTGGATAAAATTTTTTCTTTGCTCAAAGCCGGAAAAATCAGATGCTCTATAAAGCCTCTGGCCATGTGACAATAAGACCCTAGCGCGATTTTCTCGATTTCATTTTCGGTCTTCTGATTTCCGAAAACCATCCTCAGATTAGCCAAGGTGACTTTTCTTCTGATTCTAAGCAGGCCGAAGCCGACCTTTCCTAAAAAATTTGCTATTTTCAGATTGATTCGATAGGGAAGCAGGCGAAGGATTGCACCGATGGTTAGAAGCAACCAATATTCTAAGAGATGTCGAAATCTTTGGGGGCTATTCCCAGATCTTCTTTTTCCCATTTTTGCAAAATCTTTTTGCTTCTTCTCTTTTTATAAAGATACAGCCCCACAAAGATTATAGCAAGCACAGTCCAGAACGGAAAATCACCCAGTATCAGAGTCATCCAGTTGTATTTTTTCTTTATATAAGTCAAATATTCGGCTTCGAAATCAGCATAATCGGAGCCGGTGGTTTTTAACAAAGCAGAATTCGGATTCTCCCCGTTTTTTATAAGCAACAGCAATTTCTTAAAATTTTCTACCCCGTATTCAGAATTGATGTAATTTACTCCCAGAAAACTTTGGGCGTAACCTAAATGAGCTTTGCTTTCTGAAAAATGGTTGAGGGAATCGATTTTTGACAAGGACAAAAGCGATCCGGTCAGAACCACCCTAGCCAGAAGAATCCTGTCATCCCAGCCCCATTTTTCCGACTGCCAGACCGCAAATCCTTCATTTATCCAGAGGGGCAGATATTGCTCATCTATGTAATTGACTAGGAAAATATGCGCCAGTTCATGTTGTAAAACTTCGTTTATTGATTTTCCGGATTTGTGCCAGCCCGGAGATTTTATCACAATGACATTTCTTGTGGGCAAAGCTACAGCCAGGGTCCATTCTGGTATTCTCTCTCCCACCAGAGCTTTGAATTTCTCCTCGGACTCGGCAACCTGGATCTGAACTTTAGTTTTGAGACTGTCTCCGAAAAAGTTTACAAAATTTGCATAGCTCTTCTCTAAAATCACACCAACCTTTTCACCGAAACTTTTGTCTTGCGAGAAGATTTGAAAATGTGAGGTGGCGATTAAATTTTGTTCCTGACCGATGGAAATTGAGAACAAAAGCAGAAGAATGAGTAATGCCAGGAATAGTTTAGAATTGTGCATGGAAATTAAATAATACTACGGTTTCTTCTTCAAAACTCCCTGCAGAAAATCTTCCACTTTTTTCTTGGTGTCTTCTTTTTTATCCTGCAGTTTATTTTTTAAGGAATCCTGGAATTTCTTCTGAGCCACCGAGGTATCTATCATAAACTTGGGGTCCTTGGCTGTGCCACCGATTTTTATCTGCAAATCTATTCTTCCCTGCTCATCTTTGAAATACTGAGCCATATTGCCCAAAGATGCGAATTGTCTTGAAACTTCGGCTTCCAGCTTTTTAGAAACCTCCGGTGAGAATTTGATACTTAGCAGGTAATCCAAAGATTGGTCCAAACCGATGGAACCGGCTAATTTCCAGTCACCGGTTTTGCTGGTAGCGTCAAAATCCGCAAAAAAAACTCTCTGATTGACTATTTTAAATGAATTTTTTAGCATTTTGATCGGCTCTTCCTGGTAATTATCCAGTTTTAAGAAACTCCCCAACTTATTAAAGAACTCAAAATTGACCAGCTTCCCCTCTGCCAAAACTCCGGTACCGGAGGCAGTAAGTGATTTCAAAATTTCTTCTTCAGAAAAACCCTGACTGGTAAAATTAGCATTCAGATTAAATTTCCCGAACAGGCGATTATCAATCTTTGTAAAGCGGGATAGAAAGTCGTTGACTTCGATGTTGGTGGCTTTGACTTTGGTATCAAATTTTAGGCTATCTGCGTTGTTTAAATCACAGTTGGCTTCCCCTTCAATAAAACCGGAATAGATTTGCGAACTCACATTTTGGATTTTCAAGACATTGTTAATTAAGGTTAAGTCAGCTTTAAAATTTTTAAAAGGCATCTTTCTAAACATTACCGAGTCCACTGCAATTTTCCCCTTTAGGTCTGCTACTACCCCAATTGCTAAAAATAAAGGTGGTGTTTTTTGAGTTGTCGGAGAATTGGTTTTGGCAGTCGCCGAATTTTCGGGAATAAGCTCATCTAAATCTAAATAATCGGAAGTTAGATTGAAAGTGAACAGAGGTTTGGGGGTGGCTTTATTTTTATTAAGTAGGTAGGGAACTAATTTTTTACATTCCCCGTTAATAACAAAAGAAGATTTTCCACTGGTAGCTGATAGACGATTAACACTTAAATCCCCGTCAGCAATTTTTAAATTCCCGTTTAATTTTTCAAGCGGTTTACTCAAATTGAGAGAGGAAATTTTAATATCCTGTAAATTCAAATCACCCGAAAAATTCAGACTCTCAAAGCTTTTCATCTTTCCAAAAATCTTTCCCTTGACATCTAAATTTCCTGCCAGAGTTGTCCCTTCCGGCAAGGTTACAAATTCGGGAACGATAGCTAAATTTAGCTTACTGCTGAATTCAGCCGAAAGCTCGGGTGCTTTCAAGTTTGATACAACCGCTTTAAGCTGAAGCGGATTATTGCCAAACTGTGCCCGGGAGGTGGATAAGGTTAAACTATTGTTGGTAAAATTACTCTCCAAAACCGGAATCGTCACAGCAGATTTGGTCTTGGCTGACTGAATTTTTAAATCCTTTCCCGTCAATTTCCCATTTAACTGGGTCGGATAAAATCCGGTTTTAAGATCCCATTTTCCTTCGGCGTTAAAAGTCAACCGACCTGAACTTTTTATGTCTTGCTTTAATAAATTCGCAGGAAGCAAGCTTAAGAGGTTTTCGACATTGATTTCGTCCGAGTTAATTTTTAAAACCATCTGTGGTTGCTTGGTAACCTGGGTTATCTTTCCCTGCAATTTAGTTTTATTTTTGTTCCAGGAAAAAATTACTTTGTTCAGGTTTAAGGAATCAGTCTTCAGATTATAGGCCATATCATACTCCAAAGCCAAAGGTATATCATAATTTTTTGACAATTTTGGTGAGAACATTTCTAAGCTTTTGACTTTTATTTTTCCGCTAGTGAAAAATTCCTTTAGATCGGGATTGTAATTTAATTTACTTTCTTGCGATAATTCATGAATTATAATGCGGCTTTGCTGAGGCGAATTTAAATAAACGATTCGGCCTTCTTTGAGTTCGAACTTATCAAAGGCGGCCGGTAACAGGATTGGGCTACCGCTGGTTGCCAGCAAATCGCCGTAATTATTTAATGCAACCGTTTTTTTCTCTAAGTTTATGGTGGGCTTGACCAAGGTCAGCTTTTTCAATTCAATCCGTTTTTTTAAAAGAGGCCAAAATTTCACCTCCACTGAAAATTCATCCAAAGTCAGAAGATTCTTTTCTTTGAAACCGGGCATATTTTCAATAGCGACCCCTTTGATTTCAACACCTATTCCTCCCCAGATGGAAATCGAAGCATCCTCTACCGTAACTTTCCGGTTCAGGGCCTGCTCAATCTTGGGCAGGGCATAAGCCAAAATCTTTTCCTTGGTGAAAATAATTTTAGCCGTAACCGTAGCGGCGATGAGCAGTACGATTATTATTCCAAAAATTATGCCGATGACCTTGAGAAACTTTTTGCTGCTAGGATTCATATGCTCTAATTGTCGTCAAGAGGAACTTTGAATTTTAAATTAAACTTTTGATAAAAGAATTTATTCTTCAACTTTAACAATAATCCCGCCACCCAACAAAATTTCTCCATCGTAGAAAACCGCAGATTGCCCCGGAGTAATAGCTCTTTCCGGCTTATCGAATTCTATTCTGACTTTATTTTCATCCAAAACAGAAAGAGTTGCTGAAGCCGGCTGATGCTGATTTCTGATTTTCACCTGACATTTTATAGATTTTTCAGGTTTAGGTATAGAAACCCAATTAACTTGGTTGACAGTAAAAATTTTCTTCCATAACTCTTTATCCTCAGCAATATAAATAGTATTTTCCTTAGGTTCGATTTTAGCCACATACATCGGTTTTCCAAACCCTTTTCCGAATCCTTTTCTCTGTCCGATAGTGTAAAAAGGAATCCCCTGATGCTCTCCCACCTTTTCTTTCTTCAGATTATAAATCGGACCCGGTTTGACTGAATTTCCATTTTCCCATTCTTTGAAAAATCTTTCATAATCATTATCCGGCACAAAACAAAGCTCCTGGCTGTCCGGCTTGTTGGCAGTTTTTAAATTGTACTTTCTAGCCAATTCACGCACTTGTGTTTTGGTCAAATCACCTAGGGGAAACAACGTTTTCGACAAATCCTTTTGCGATAAACTCCACAAAACATAGGACTGGTCTCGGGATGAATCTTGGGCTTTTAGAATCTGATATCTGCCGGTTTTTTCATCAAATTTTATCCGAGCATAATGACCGGTAGCCAAAAATTCAGCCCCTAACGGAAAAACTTTCTCTCCCAAAATTTCCCATTTGACTTTGCGGTTGCAGATTATACAAGGGAAAGGAGTTCTGCCGGATTTATACTCATCCACAAAATTGGAAATTACATTCTTTTTGAACTCTTCTTTGAAGTCAAAGACCCAGTGCTTGGCTCCAATCTGGTTGCAGACATTTCGGGCATCATTGATTGTTTCAATGGAACAGCAAACCGACTCTCTGAAAATATTACCTCCCACCTCATCGTATTCCCAGAGTTTTAGGGTTACTCCCACAACTTCATAGCCTTGTTCTTGGAGCAAACAGGCTGCCACCGAGCTGTCCACTCCGCCGGACATGGCTACAAAGACCAATGGTTTTTTATTTTTTAGCATATCAATTCAATTAAAATTATTTGCCTGAAAATGCAAGTCAATTCATAAGTTTATACGAAAAGCTATTGACTTTTCCTGCATTTTAGTTATGTTGAATCGGCTACCGGAGGTTTTGGGAATATGTCAAATAGAATAAAGATTTTCTTATTTTTTGCACATCTTTCTTATTTTCCTGCTTTGGCACAGGTGGATACTGCCTGGGTAATGCGTTATGAAGGGGTGGGATTTGGGGAAGATGTTCCTACCGACATTGAAGTCGATGATAATGGCAATGTTTATGTTACTGGTTATAGTGATGGTTATATAACTTACTATGATTATGCAACAGTCAAGTACTCCCCTAACGGAGATGTCTTTTGGGTTAGTCGATATATTGGATTAAACATCGGCGATTGGCCTGCCGATTGGGCATCTGCTTTGGCAATAGATGATAGTGGAAATGCATATGTAACCGGATCTAGCTTCAACGGGATTTCTTACGATTACGCTACGATTAAATATAACCTAAATGGAGACACTATGTGGGTCAGACGTTACAATGGACCTAGCAATGGTGATGACGGTGCTAGCGCTTTAGCAGTGGATAGGAATGGTAATGTGTATGTAACGGGTTGGAGCTGGAATGGAAGCACTTATGATTACACTACTATCAGGTACACAACAGACGGAGAACTGTGTGGGTAAGACGCTACCAGGGAGCAGCCTTGGCTTTAGCATTAGATGAAAATGGAAATGTTTATGTAACTGGTCATACTTGGGGTGTAAATTCTCCAGATTATGCTACCATAAAATATTCTCCAACCGGAGACACTTTGTGGGTCAGACGCTATGCTGGTCCAGGAGATAAAGACGATCGAGCCTCAACTCTAACAGTAGATAAGAATGGCGATGTGTATGTAGGAGGTAGTTCTGGAACCATTAAATATTTGTCCAACGGAGATTTGGCATGGATCAGAACTGAGGCAATCGGTTCTTTGTCGCTCGACAATACTGGCAGTCTTTATATAGTGGGTACACTAACAGGCATAGGAGGTACTTATGATTACTCCGCTATAAAATATTCACCAAACGGAGATACTTCATGGGCTAGAAGCTACAACGGGCCGGATAACGATGAGGATATTACATCTGCCCTGGCATTAGACGAAAATGGAAATCTATATGTAACTGGTAGCAGCGTTAGTAGCAAAACTTGTTCTGATTATGTCACGATTAAGTATTCACCTAACGGAGATGTTTTATGGATTAAACAATATGACGACCCGTATGGTTTTTGTGAGAGGCCTACTGATTTGGCAGTGGATAAAGGTGGAGCCGTATATGTGAGTGGATACAGCGGTTTCTGGGAGCCTTCCCAATACGACTGGGTGACCGTCAAGTATTTTCAATGCTTCGCCAAGCCAGGAGATGCTGACGGAGACAGCACCATTCAGATATCTGACATTGTTACTATAATAAATTATCTTTTTAAAGAACAACCAGTACTGAATCCTTCCTGCCGAGGAGATGTTAATGCAGACGGCAAAGTTTTACTGTCAGACATAGTCTATCTCATAAATTATCTTTTCAAATCTGGCCCAACACCCCTAAAAAGTAAAGAGTGTTGCTTGTAGGTAATTTTAAAATATTTTAATTATTTTTTGTAGCAGCGAAAGCCGGATGCAAATTTCTAATCTTCTCCACAATCCCCGGCAAAATTTCAGTCACATACTCCACATCTTCCATCGAATTAAATCTCCCAAAAGAAAATCTCACCGAACCCAGAGTCAGATGCTTAGGAACTCCCATAGCCATCAAAACATGCGATGGCTCCAGCGAACCGATAGAACAAGCCGAACCAGAAGATACAGCCACTCCCTGCAAATCCAAACCCAAAATAATCGACTCTCCATCACAACCGTTAAAAGATAGATTAACCGTATTGGGAACCCTCAAAGTCGGATGCCCGCTCAGATAAACCTCCGGAATAGTGTCTAAAATTTTCTTCAAAAAAGACTCACTGAGTCTTTTCATTTTATCTTGATATTCATCCAAATCTTGCGCAGCAATCTCACAGGCCTTACCTAACCCCACAATCGAAGCCACATTCTCCGTTCCAGCCCTACGACTTCTCTCTTGATTTCCCCCTTGCAGTAACGAAGTAATTTTCGTCCCTCTTTTGATGAATAAAACTCCAATTCCCTTTGGAGCATACAATTTATGCCCGGAAATAGAGAGCAAATCCACCCCTAATTTCTGCACATCCACCGAAATTTTTCCTATTGATTGAACCGCATCGGTGTGAAAAACAACATTGCGCTCTTTGGCAATTTTGAGTAATTCTTCAATCGGCTGAATGGTTCCGACTTCGTTGTTAGCGTGCATGATTGAGACAATAACAGTATCTTTGCGAACCGATTTTCTTAAATTATCCGGGTCAACCATTCCGAATTTATCCACATCCAGATAGGTTACACTGTAACCATTTTCTTCCAAAAATTTACAGGTTTCCAGCACCGCCTGATGCTCAATTTTGGAAATTATGATATGGTTCCCTTTATTTTTATTAGCCCATAAGATTCCCTTGATAGCCCAATTATCTGATTCCGAGCCACAGCTGGTAAAATAAATTTCAGATGGGTGAGCATTGATAAGTTTGGCTACTTTTTCTCTGGCTTCTTCAACCGCCACTTTGGCTTCTCTCCCAAAAGAGTGCAAACTGGAAGGATTACCAAATTTTTCGGTTAAATAGGGCTGCATGGCCTCCAGCACCTCCGGATGAATCGGAGCCGTGGCGTTGTAATCTAGGTAAATTTCAGGCATAATTTTTCCTTTAGCCAATATATCTCAAAAGTTAGGTTTTTGTCAATCTAAATACGAAATGGAGTAGTAAAGGTATAGCTAAATTCGGTTACTTAGGAAATTTTTAAGCGGTTTATAAACTCTCGGGTAGTATCAGAAATATTGGGAGAACAAATAATAGCTGAAGCTACCGCAACTCTTTTTGCTCCGGCATTAATAACTGACCCCAGATTATCCAGATTTATCCCCCCTATAGGGAAAAAGGGAATTTTCAACTCTTTTTTGGCTTGTCTGATTAAACCCAATCCCACCGGCTGAGGAATTCTTTCTTTGGTGGTAGTATAAAAAATCGGACCTAAACCCACATAATCAGCTCCCTGTTTTTGAGCCGTTCTGGCTTTTTTAATATTTTCCGCCGAGGTCCCGATTATTTTATTTTTCCCCAAGAGTTTTCTGGCAACTGGAACAGGCAAGTCATTCTGTCCTACGTGAACACCGTCAGCATCAATGAACAAGGCAATATCCACTCTGTCATTGATTATTAAAAGAACCTTTTGGTTTTTTAAAATCTTTTTAATCTTTGTCGCCTCTTTTAAAAACTCTCCGTCCTCCGCATATTTATCCCGGTATTGAATCATCTGGACTCCGGATTTAACCAGCTGACTGGTCACATCTTCAACTTTTCTTTCTCCTATCAATTTTTTATCAACCAAAACATACAGCTGGGCTTTTTTCAAAATCTCTTTTTTATTCATGATTTACCGGCTTCATTTATCAACCATTTAAAAAGTTTTTGCGAACTTTCTTCTTCTAACATCATTTCCGGGTGCCACTGCACCCCGATAATTCTGGCATTTTTATGCTCAATTCCTTCGATTACCTGGTCATCTTTGGAAAGAGCTGAAGTGATAAATTCCGGTGCTATATTTTTTATGATTTGATGATGATAAGTATTAACCCAGAGCTCTTTTTTACCAATTATATTATTTAATTTGCTATGTTCAGTCAGTACGATTTGGTGACGGTTGCTGTATTTTGGTTTTCCTGAATTGTTATGCTCCAAAGTAAACTCTTTTCTTAATGATAGATCCTGATACAGATTTCCTCCAAAAGCCACGTTTATTACTTGCGGTCCCCGGCAGATACCTAGAACCGGGACTTCTTTTGCTTTAGCTTTTTTCATTAGCTCAATTTCCAAATAATCTCTTTCATTGGTAACCTCTACTGTATCAGAAACAATTTCTTCCCCATAAAAAGAAGGATGAATATCCTCTCCCCCGGTTACCAAAATTCCGCTTAAAATTTTAAACCATTCATCAGCGGTTTCCATGGTAGTCAGATTAGGCAGAAGTATTGGGGCGCCGCCGAAATTTTCCACCGCCTCAAAATAAGCTCTCTTCAAATAATCGAAGGGAAGAGTAGTGGGGCTTTCCCGCTTTTCATCCTGATACACCATACTGCAGGTGATTCCAATGATTGGTCTGGCCATTTAGAAAGAATATAGTAAACTTAGATGCAGCCGTCCATCCTTCAAGGGTTTTTCTCCTCTCAAAAGTCGCCGTCCGTAATCCAGACGAATCGGTCCCAGGGGGCTGAAATACTGGATTCCTATCCCGGCTGTCAGACGAATGTTTCGAAAGCTGATATGCTCGGTTTCAGACCAGATATTGCCATAATCTACAAAAAAATTCCAGCCGAACTTCCAGAACCAGTCGGCCCGGTATTCCAGATTGGCTAAACCCAAGATATTGCCGCCCAAGGGAGTCCCCGAAGAATCTTTGGCACCGATGCTGTTTTCCACATACCCCCTGATGGAGGAAGCCCCTCCCATATAAAAACGGTCGAAAGTGGGAATATAATTGGTGGGTGGCAAATCTTTTATGTATCCTAATTTTAAGCGGGTAGCCCAAACCTTGAATTTTTTCAGTTTCTTAGCTTCAAAATATCTGCTCCAGGAACCCACTATTTTGAAAAAGTTGTTGTCCCCTTCTAAAATTCCACCCACATATTCCAAATAAATTTGAGTCAAAGAACCTCCTAAGGGTATGAAAATATTGCTACGAGCATCGTTTTCAAAACTTAGGCTAACCTTTCTTCTTTCATTGATACCTTTTTCTTGCCGGAAACTAATCTCATCGGCCGGCGATATATCAAAAATGGTAATCTGCTGAAAACTCCCTCCCACCCACACCCGTGTCGTCTTTCTAATTTCCCGAGTCAAGCTGACATTGGCTCCAAACTCCTCTATGCGGTAGGGTTGAATCACGCTTTTTACTCCGGGGTCATAGAAAAAATCCAAACCCAGAGGGGTACGGGTGCCCAAAAACCAGGGTTCGGTGAAGGAGATTTTAAATCTGTTTTTTATGTTCTGCAGCTTGGTGATAATGGCATATCTGGAGCTGGCTGAAAAAGAAAATTTTTTGCCGCTCCCCCACAGATTTTTATTCCCCCATTCCCCCAAGAAATCAGCGGTTAAATCCTTCAGTGAGTCCTGCCCGGCTGCCACTTTAAATGAGATGTAATTTCGTTTTCTTTCTATCACTCTTAAAATAAAGTCCGGCTGTTTGGGTTTGGCTTTGGCATCTTTGGCTTCCAAGCTGATATAGTTAAAAAGACCGGTGGAGTAAAGTCGCTGCTGCGAGGTAATGACTTTCTCTCTTTTATAAATTTCCCCTTTTTTGAAGGTCAATTCCCTTTTGCCTACGTACGGTTGGGTCAGTTTGAATCCTTGCAATTCCACATCTCCGAAGATAACTAAACCACCGTTGTTTATTTCCAGGATTACGTCGGCTATTTTTTTATCCTCCGCCTGAATAATCAGCGGGTTTATTTCCGCATAGGGGTAGCCATTATTGGCGTAGACCGCTTTAATCTCAAAGATGATTAAAGCCAGTTTACTTCTATCCAAAGGAGCGCCGGATTTTAAGGACGAAAGGCTCTTTCTGGCTTTGGCATTCAAATTCTCAATACCCCCCCGGACGGTCAAATTGTTCAAGCGGGTCTGCACCCCTTCATAAATATTTATGAAAACTACCGCCTTATTGTCCGTGCTGTCAACCTGGTAGCTGATGCTGGTAGTGGCTTCCCAGAAGCCATTCACATGATACAAAGAGTCAATGGCAAAGACATTCTCCTCTATTCTTCTGGGAAGAATTTTGGGACGAGAGAAAATATTTATCCAACTTTTGGTATAACTGGTTTGACTTTTGATTTTCTTGGCGGAAAAATAGCTGTTCCCCTGGACTATAATGTTTTTGATGACAAATTGCCGGGGTTGTGCTTTTTTATTCTGGGCTAGAGCCGCGCCTGTCAGGGAAAAAATGATGATTGACACAATTAAAATGACCTGGAAGAATCTGGAAATACGACTGAAATTGGGGGAAGAAAAAATTTTTCTCCTTTTGGTCAATTAAAACTCCAGATGTAAATTAAGCCCTACTTTGTATAGATTCTGTTTGTCTTTATTCCCTTCTAGGTATAGATTTTTGTTCAGCCGGTATTCCAACCCTACTTCATATACTTCCGGCGAGGAAAGCCGGCCGGTATATCTGCCGTACAAATTTCTCAAAAAATATTTCCCCACCGTGACTTCGGTGCCTAAAAGGTCAAACTTTTCACCCCAGGCCGGTTTGACCTCAAAGGTCTCAACACCGATGGTGCGGTAAGCCCATTGTCCTAAAAACTGGTTTCCGGCTCCGCCCAAACCGGATATGACTTTTTCCTGAAAGGCACCACCGATACCAGCCGTATCTACTGTGGAAAATCTGCGGTTTAAGGTAAGGACTTCTAAGATATCATCTTTGGTGTAATCAGACCCCGGGGCCGGATTTACTTCCGGGGCCGAAAGTGTTCCTTCAATCAAAAGCTTCAGTTTGGTATCATCCGCTTTGGCAAGGACCGAGCTGGCATTTTGTCCTTTACCATAAATATCGGTGGTAACTAAAAAGTGAAGTTTAGGGTCAATTTTTTCTATATTGTCAAAAATCAGTTCCCCTTCCTCTATGTCGAATGTAGTGCCGGGCAAAAAATATTTTCCCCGCAATACCTGAAGGCTTCCCAAAAAACGTAATTCCCCTTCCTGCCGGGTAACCAGCACCTCTCCTCCAAATTCAGCCCTTAAATCGGAATTAATCACCCACAAATTGTTTAAGGCAATTACTGAAAAATCCCAGTTCCAGAGTGCTTCCGGATGGGCCGGTACCTGGGAAGCATAGTAACCCGACCCAGAAGCCGTGCCAAACGGCTCTAAGTAGCTGGCCTCTCTAATTGCTATTTGACCGGAAACTAAAGGGGGTGATTCTCCGGTGACGGATAAGGAAAGCTCTGCAATACCAGTTAAATCAACATCTTCATAGGCGAAGGGTAAATCTTTTCCCTTGATAGTCAGGTCATAGGCAAAAGTTTCGATATCTTTTACCTTAATATTACCCCGGGCGGTTATTTTACCTTTTTCTATGTATCCGACTGCTTCGTCAAAATAAATATCTTCATTGACCATCCGAATCACTGCCTTCACATCTGTTAGGGGATCCTGTAACTCGGCAATTTTTAAAATTCCTTTTTCCAATTTTACAATTCCGTTCAATTGAGGGTGAACTGGCGTTCCCTCAATTTGAATGTTAGAGTTAAAGTCGCCAGTTAGGTATTCAATGTCAGGGATAAACAAATGAATTATGCTGAAACTGTTTCCTTCTCCTTCGAAAATTATCTTCTGGGGCTGGTCCAATAATCTGTCTTTGGTTTTATAAAATGATAAATTTATGGGGGCGCTTCCGCTCCAGGAGTATTTGGCATCCGGGCTGGACAAACTTAGTTTATTTATCCGCAAGTTCTGGTTTTCGTATTCCACATCAAAATCCATTTTCCCCAAATTAACCGTCATGTATTTGACGCTGTCAATGCTTCCGGCCAGTTGCATTTGGGGGTTTTGAAAAGTTCCAGTCAGATTAGTGGTGGCTGAAAAAATACCTTTAAATTTTCCAGGTGATAAAAATATATCGGCCCAGGTTTCGGCTAAAATGTTGGAGAACTGAAGTTGTAAATTTAGCTCTTCTTCGTAGCTGATGGTTCCGGTTATTCTTATCTCACCTTTAGGTGTATAAATTACAGCCCGCTTGAAATCGATATCCTCTTGCCTTACATCTACTAAAATCGGTTCCCGATTTTCAAATTTAACACCTCTATAAACCAAATCAAGCTTTTCAATGACTAAGGGCTGAATATCCTTTTCGGTGTTTACTTTTCCCTTGAAGTTCAGCTGATAATCCTTTTGCCAGGCCAGGCTGGAGTCAAAGTAAATATCAAAACCATCCAGGGAAATCCAGGTTTTACAGCTATCGTATGGAATCTCCCAGGCCGAGCCGGATTTTATATCTAAATCCAAATGCCCTTTCTGATGTGAAATATAGTTGGCTACTGACAAATTGGCTTTAAAATCAGAGCTGAAAAACTGATAAGCCCAGACCGAATCAGAGATAAAATCTCCGTCGGCATTAAAATCTTCTGTTTTGCCCGTGATTTTCAGATTGGCTTTACCTCTGCCGGCCATTTCTTTGATAAAAATCTGGTTGGTAAAATCAGTCAGGTCTTTAAAATTCACTTGGGCTTGGATATCGATATTACCGTCATATTCCAGATCTCCCGAAAAAATCCCTTCGCTATGTTTATAGCGTGCCCTAAAGCCTTCGTAGAAATGAATTTTGTTGAAATCCAATGTGAATTTTCCCAGGGCTTCATTAAAGCTGTAAGTATCTATCCTTCCTTTATCCAAATTTACAATCATAGTCATCAACATATTTTTATCGTTAAATCCCCGCCCTTCCAGTTCTACTTTTCCGGAGAAATCTGAATGCAGCTCCCCCTTCACGATTTGAGCTAAATCTAAATTTTGTACTTCTCCCGAGAATTGATAAGCTTCCGGGCGGTTGGCAAAATTAAGCCACCCATTCCCGGCAAGCGGTGCCTCAAAAATTTTCCCTTTCAGATTTTCAAATTCCAAAAGTTTGTTGCTAAAGGCATACTGGGTTTCCACATTTTCAAATTTTCTGTCCATGAAAATCCCGTTAATTTTAGCTTTTCCGCCGAAGTTTTTGAAATTCCCCTTCCAGGTCCCCTCCACTTTCAGATTACCGGATAAATCCAGTCCGGTTAGCCGGCTTAATTCAGCCAGCGAAACATTGCTTGAGTTTATATTCAAATCAAAATCCAGTTTATCTTTTATTTTGGTTTCACCCTCAACTTTTATTTCAGATTCATCCGTTAAAACCAGAAAATCTTCCAGCTTTAGCTTATCGCCTGAAATTTGAATTTTTCCCTTGGCTCCTTTTAGATTCACATCTTTCTCGGTTTGCTTAATCTTGGCATCCTGAACCACTACATCCCAGGTAGTTTTCTTTTTGGTAACGGACAGGTCAAAATTCAGGGAATCGAATTTTAGGTCAAAGCCTTGACCATCCCTTTGGGACAGAGAATCGGGGTTGGAAACTATCTCAAACAAACCGTCTTTTATCAAAACCTGCTCTACTTTGAAATCGAATAAAAAGGTTTTCTTTATCCCCTTAGCTTGTTTTAACTTGGGTATTAATAAATTTCCCTGCTCATCTTTTTTTAGAGTGATCTTGGGATTTTGAATCTCAACCCGATGTAAAATCCATCTTTTGTTCCATAAATCCGTGGGTTTATAGGAAACTTGTATTCTGGGAATCTCCAAAACTCTGTATTCGAGACCCTTTTCATTATAATCTAAAACTATGTCGGTTATAGTAACACCGTTTAAAAATGAACCGGAGATTTTGCCGACCCTTATATTTACCGGTTTTTGAGCTTCAAAAAAACTCTCCAGGGTTTGGTCTATCTGTCTCTCAACAATTCTGGTTTTGTATAACAAAAGCAGGAAAATCAGAATTAGAGCCACCAAGCTAGAGAAGATTATCAGGGGAATTTTATATCTTTTTTTCATCTATTCTTAAATTCGACTGAAACCAGTCGATTTTTTATTATATGCCAAAAAAAAGTAACGGTCAAGTAAAATCTTCTATAAGATATACGAGGAGTTAAAGTTAGGATTATGGCAAAAAGTCATAGTAGCCACAATTAAATTGAAGTAGTCTCAGGCACAGATACTTGTTAAGTTGCTTGAGAATTTACCCACTTGGCTAATAAATGAAAAAGCAAGGCCAAAAGACCTTGCTTTAGACTGGCTTAAACTCTGGTTAAATTTTTAATCTTCAACTTTGGGCTTTACTTCTTGAGGAGGCTTGGGGGCAAGCCGGTCCATCCTTTTCAATTTGCTGATGGTGGAATCTACCTTTTCGTTAATCCGGACCACGGCCCAGGTTAAGCAGATTATTGATACTGATAAGGCGATGACTGTGAAATCTCCCATTTTTTCCTCACTCTTTTTAGATTATACTCAACCATAGTCAAGAATACTACTATTATTGAGTATTGTTGACTATATCGACTTTAGTCCAAAGTTCTTAACGTCGTTTATATCCCTTTTAATCGGCTCTTTGAGTGAGAATATAAATGGGAATTCGGCTTAAATTTTAAGCTAAAAATACTCCAGATAGATTATTCTAAGTTCCCGCGAAAAGCTTTGGGCATTTTTCCGATTCACCAGTAGATTTTTTAAGTCTATCTCCAGATTCAATATATCCGAAAAAGTCCACCTAAAACCGGTATTTAAATAACCTCTGCCCTTGCCGTAGGGGCTGGAGGATTTATTATCGTTTAGACCCACATCATATTCCACAACCCAGGCCAAATCATGACGGAAGCGTAGCTCCGTTCCAGCGAAAAATGAGGGTGATTTATCTCCGTCTTTGTTCTCTAAGCTGTAATTAGCCCCGATATGAAAATCCAACGGTGTAGTGCCACTTAGGTAACCTTTGGAAAGAACCGCGTAAAACCCTTTGGATTTTATGGTGTATCTTCTGAGAGAATCATCAAAAGCTCCGGCCCCCTGAGTATCAAAACCGATGGAAATAGCCGGCAAACCATAGCTTTCTTTGACCACTTTGTACTTGGCTAAAAACTCCACTCTTTTGTTCCAGTTCACTCCACCTTCACCGAACAGATTGGCGGCACCGTAAGAAACCCCTAACATGAATCGGTTGGTTAAGCCGATATCAACTGCCCCGGAGACCCCTCCCTGGGGATAAACCCGGACATCAAAGTCAAAACTTCCCCGGGGTAGCATATTGGCTGTGGGTGAATCGATTAATTTACGGGCTAAAAGAGGAGTTTCCAAATCTATTTTCCTTATTCTTTGGTTTTTGCGGTCGGAATCTTGAGCCTGTAGGGGATTGAATATAAATAAAGCTAAAAGTACAAAAATTATTTTTTTAGGCATTTTCCCTCCTCTCTGCCTAATGGCTCAATCTTTAGTTAATTTAAGCATCCATGTTCTATAAGTCAATGAATAAATTAAAAATATTAATTGACAATCGAACAATTTTTTCTTATATTAAAGTTACAAAATTGAGGGCCTTTTAAAGTCAATGCCCTTTTGGTTCTTATCAAAGTGTCTTTACTCTTTCACATCTTTTTTAGGAGGTTAATTATGAAAAAAATAGAGAAATATCTGTTTCTTTTGGCCTTTTTAATTTTATCTGGGCTGGTTTCTGCTAATTCATCCAGTCCCACTTACTATTATTACCAGGGACAAAAAATTGACCTACCGGTAGATTTTTCCCGTTTAGCATTGAAATTCCACACCGGCCTAACCACGGCCGATCCGGTTTCAGTTGTTTCAAATACCGGAGTCCAGATTATCTCTGCCGAACCGACTGGTGTCAACCAGCGCTATTTGGTGACTCTGAAAACTCCTCTGTCAACCGTAGCTGAAGTTGACAAAAATATAAAAACTCTCTTAAATTCTCCATCCATAGATTTTGCTTCTCCGGTCTTTCAGGGTATTGTCTCTGGTACTTGGGTAACTATCACTCCAGATATTCTTTTGCGTTTTAAACCGGAGTTTGTATCAAATTCTGAACTGCTTTTGTCAATTTTAGCACCGGAGCTAGAGATTATTACCAAAAATTTTGGGAATATGAGCGGGGCTTACATACTAAGAAGTTCGTCCAGAAACGGTTTTGAGGTTTTGGCAATTGCCAATCGTCTGACCGAAGACCCAAGGGTGGCTTGGTCCGAGCCGGATGCTCATTTCAGCGCCAAAGCCGATTTAACTCCCAACGATACCTACTTTTCACTTTTATGGGGGATTCTGAACAACTGGCCTGGTGGAACTGCGGATATGGATCTGGATGGAGATTCGGCTTGGGATTATACCACTGGCGATTCTACTATCAAGATTATGGTTTTTGAGACCGGGGTGCAGCAAGACCATCCCGATATAAATCAAGTTCCGGGGTTTGATTTTACTTCGGAGGGGATCGAAAATGGTGGTCCCGGGAATGAATGTGACAATCACGGCACCGGCGTAGCCGGCTGTATTTCAGCCATTATTAACAATAATTTAGGGACCATCGGGGTTGCACCCGACTGCAAAACAGTATCAGCACGAGTGGGGGTCTCCACTGTGCCCTGCAATGGCACCTGGAATGGACAATTCAGCTGGAGTGTGAATGCCTTGGCCTGGGCGGAAACAACTGGAGTGCGGGTAACCAACAACAGCAATTCCTATGGTGCCACTTTCAACGCCCTTACGGCTAAATATGACACCACTCATACCAATGGTATGGTTCACTTCGCTTCCGCCGGAAATGCTTCCAGCTCCAATATCGCCTATCCAGCTGAAATACCAATAGTCAATGCGGTGGCGGCCCTTGACACAGCTGGTCTTTTAGCTGATTTTAGCAATTGGGGTGTTGGTTTGGATTTTTCTGCTCCAGGGGTTTTGGTTGTGTCTACTGACCGGACCGGTGACGATGGCTACGTTGCCGGGGATTACCTTTACTTTGGTGGTACCTCTGCCGCCTCCCCTTACAGTGCCGGTGTGGCGGCTTTAGTTTTGTCTCAGAATCCCAGCTTAACTTCCAACGAGGTGGAAAGCATAATGCGATGCTCCTGTAAAGACCTGGGCCCTTTAGGGTATGAAACTACGTATGGCTGGGGTTTTGTGAATGCGGAAAATGCTTTGTTGAATACCCCGGAATCAGATCTTGACAGTGATGGGTTGAGTAACCAATGTGATAATTGTGCTGCTGTCTCAAATCCTACCCAAGAAGATACAGATGCTGATAATGTTGGAGATTCTTGCGACAATTGCCTTAGCGTCGCTAATTCAAATCAGGCAGATAGTGATACTGACCAAGTGGGAAATGTCTGTGATATCTGCCCCAATCATTATAATCCTCTACAACAACCAATCAAAGCCGGCGATGCTAATGCTTCCGGCGGAAACCCCAATCTGACAGATATAATTTACGTGGTAAATTATGTCTTCAATTCCGGACTGGCACCCAACCCAATTTGCCGCGGAGACGCTAATGCTTCGGGTGGCAACCCGGGCCTTGCGGACATTATCTATCTGGTGAACTACATTTTCAACAGCGGACCTGGGCCGGTAAAAATTGGGGTTTGCTGCTTGTAATATAACATGTTTTCAAAAATTTGAGATGGTAGAAATTGACATCCATGGTTTCATTTTTTCCTTGAGTTGAGGGTAAATCTAATCATGATGAACCGGCTCCAAACCTCAAAAAAATTATGACCGAATCCAAATTTGGAAAAATTTTATCTCTGGTAATTCTAGGATTATTTTTTTTCAGTAACGATTCTTTTTCTGCTGGCGAAAAAAACCAATCTAAAATTCTTTTCCTGCAGTTTAAAATAAAAGATAACCAAATTACTTTAGTCAAAACTACTATAAAACCAGGGCTAGCCAAGCAACCAGCTTCAGTTGCAGATAAAAACTCACTTTATTACCAACTTTTCTCTCCCAGCGGAGCTTCTCTGGGTAAGGGGTCTATGAAAGACCCTCTAATTCAGCATTTTGAATATGAGGACCCAGACCGTCCCGGCCAAATCAAAAGAAAAGAGATTCAATTAAAAGAAACAGAATTTACTCTAAGAATTCCTTATGACCCGGATTTGCAAGAAATCGAATTTTTTAAACTGCTCTCTTCTCAATTAGACCCTCAAAAACAGCCTTCTTTACCAAAATCCTTAGGGAAAATTAAATTGCAGCTCAAAGAGGATAATTCTAAATGAAAAATTTAAAATTGCTCTGGCTGAGCGTAGGATTGGGTGCAATTTTATTTTCTACCCCTGCTTTCCCTCAATCCATCCAGCAAATCTTAGACAATGGCCCCACTAACAAAAGAATCAATATGGTCTTTCTGTCTGAAGGTTATACCAGTACTCAATTATCTCAATATATTACCGATGCCAACAGTCTTTTGAACTATATACTCTCCGTTCAACCTATTGCGGAGTACCAGACCTATTTTAATGCCTTCGCCATATCGGTAGCTTCGGTTGACTCCGGCTCTGATCATCCCGAAAGTGACATCTATCGTAACACCTATTTTAACAGCACCTATGATAGTTACGGGATTCAGCGTGCCTTAACTATTCCTCCTAATGACTTTGACCCGGTTTATGCCAATGGCCAAGGAAAAGTATTTGCCTTGCTCGCCAGCTTGATGCCGGAATACGATATCGTGATTCTGATTGTCAATGACCCGGAATATGGTGGCACAGGTGGGGCGGTGGCGATTACTTCTATGCACCCGGCTGCTCCCGAAATCGTGGTGCATGAAGTAGGTCATTCTTTTGGCTATCTGGGTGATGAATATGATTATCCGGGCGGGACGAGTGCTGAGAATCCCAACACCACCCAGGAAAACCGACGGGAATTCATCAGATGGAGGACTTGGATTTTGGAGAGTACACCTATACCAACCCCTGAAGAGTTTTCTTATGCAGATGTCGTAGGTCTTTTTGAAGGGGCAGCTTATCAGGCCAGCGGTTGGTACAGACCCAAGCTGGATTGCAAGATGCAATCCTTGTTTGTTCCATTCTGTGAGGTATGTGCCGAGGCACTGATAAAGTCAAAATATAATTTAATCAATGCCATTGACTCATTTTTTCCTCTCTCCGGCACTATTGCTCTGGTGGATACAGATTCAGTGGCCCTGGAAATTGTTCCTCTGTTGCCCACCAATCATCAATTGAGCATTGAATGGTTGATTAACAATTCTCCTGTAGCCGGAGCAAACTCATCTATTTTTAAAGTTTATTCTTACGAATTGGGAAACGGTTCCCATCAAGTCAAAGCTCAAGTTAAAGATACTACCTGGATGGTGCGCAATGATCCTACCAATTTTTTGAGAGATTCTAAGGTCTGGACTGTGAATGTCTCCGGTTTGTGTGCCGCTAAAGCCGGAGATGCCAATGGGTCCGGTGGCACTCCTAATTTGACTGATATAGTTTACTTGGTCAATTATGTTTTCAAAGGAGGACCGGCTCCAAGCCCGAGTTGTCGCGGAGATGCTAATGCTTCGGGTGGAAATGGCAATCTTACAGATGTAGTTTACTTAGTCAACTATGTTTTTAAAGGAGGTCCGGCCCCCGTAAAAATTGGGGTGTGCTGTTTATAAGTTTAGAAATTTTGTTCTTTGGATGGTGAGAGGCGAGGAAATGATCCTCGCCTACGATTTACTCGACAGTTTTCCCGTAGGTCGGGATCTATTCCCGACCTATTTATACTCCAAAACAAAAATCGTAGTTTCCTCAGGCAGTTTCTCTTTATTTAAAGTAAGAGTATTTTTTCCCACTTTCTGAACATTCTTTTTCCCCTGCAAAAAAACATCAACTTTATCAATCGGAAAATCATCCCCCATAAAGGGCTGTTTATAATGCATCGGAATCACCACTTTAGGTTTTAATTTTTCAATGTTTTGCGTAGCCACTTTGGAATCGATGGTATAGAAACCGCCCACCGGAATCATCACCACATCCACAGCACCAATCTCTTTTAAATTTTGTTCAGTCAAAAGATGCCCCAAATCCCCGCAGTGGGCAAATCTAATCCCCTCCATCTCCCACACAAAAACCGTGTTTTCACCCCGGCCGGATTTACCCTGCTGGTCATCGTGATAAGTTTTCACTCCCGTAAAATCTATTCCTTTGGCTGATTTCTTGCCGTAACCGGTAATTTGAACCGGATTTCCTTTGACCGCTGAAGCATTATTGTGGTCAAGATGTCCGTGAGACATTAAGAGAATGTCAGCCGAAACATCCGGCATCGGATAACCCACAGAGCTGTCAAAGGGGTCCAGGGCTATTTTTACTTTATTATTGCTTATCAAAAAGTGGGCGTGTCCCAACCATTTTATGGTCACTTCCGACATTTTTCTCCCCTTTAATCTGAATTTCTTATTTGGCACCTTGGTTTACAAAAGAAGAATAAAAAAACCATTTTAGAGAAATTAATTTACTTCTTTTCCTTCTTCGGCTCCCAACTTAATAATGTCTCAATATGAGCTTCGACCGAACCGGACAGAGATTTCAGGTTATAACCCCCCTCTAATACTGAGACCACCCTTCCCTGACAGGAGTCTTCTGCCAATTTCATCACCACTTCGGTCATCGTCTGAAATCCTTTTTCAGTCAGATTGATTTGAGCCAGCCCGTCGTCTTTATGCCCGTCGAATCCGGCTGAAATCAAGATAAAATCCGGCTTAAATCTTTTGGCTTCCGGGTAAAAAATGTTTTCAAACATCTCAGTGTATTCGGTATCCCCGCTTCCCGGCGCCATGGGAATATTTAAAGTATACCCTTTCCCTTCACCTTTGCCCTCTTCCTCTTCACTGCCGCTTCCCGGATAAAAGGGGAACTGATGCACGCTGAAATAATAGACCGTGGGGTCGGAGTAGAATATATTCTGGGTTCCGTTTCCGTGATGAACGTCCCAGTCCACGATTAAAATTTTCTTTAATTTATGAAATTTCTGTAAATAGCGGGCCGCCACGGCTACGTTATTAAACAGACAAAAACCCATGGCTTTATCTTTTTCCGCATGATGTCCGGGAGGACGCACCGCACAGAAGGCGTTGTCGACTTTTTTCTTCATAACCGCGTCACAGGCCGCTAAAACCCCGCTGACTGCTTTGAGGGCGATGTCAAAAGATTCTTCGCTGACCACCGTATCCGCATCCAGAAGTCGGGGGCCTTCCTGACAGATTTTTTTCACAAAATCGATATAATTCCTGTCATGCACTTTTTCCACCCATTCTAAGGCAGAATGGGAGGCCTCAATTTTTGCCAATTTTTCCAAAAGACCGGATTTCTCCAGACCGGACATAATGGCTTTCAACCTATCCGGCTTTTCCGGATGGTCTTTGCCGGTCAGATGTTTTAGATAATCGGGATGAAAAACCAAACCGGTCTTAGGCATATTCTTTCAGGTTCCAAAAATTGAATTTATTGATTAAAAGAGAAAATATATAGGTACAAAGTACCGCTAACAAAAACCGAGTTGTAAGAAAATAGAGAGCATTGGCACCCACCGCCATAAAAAGTAAAGTATCTTCTATTATAGCATGACACAGAGCCAAAAAGCAAACCACCAGAAAAATCTGTTTTTTGGCGATTAGCCCGGTTTTGGCTTCGGTTATCAAAATTCCGCCTCCGTAAGAAATCCCCACAAATAAACCTGCCAAAAGCGGAAGCAGAGATTCTTTTTCTAAGCCGATTTTTTGAGTATGCGGCAACATTTTATTAGCCAACCAGTCAAAAAAACCGGCCGCTTTGGCCAACTCCATAATTATCATCAGCGGAACAATGATCACAAACACTATTCCCAACAGTTTGAAACCTCCCTTAGCTTGGGCCTCCAACATCGCTGTCCAGTCCATATTCATCCTATGAGCACTTCTTTCATTATAATACCTAAAACCAAAGATGTCAAAACCCTTAACAAAAAAACCGTGATAAATTTAGATTTCATTTGTTGTACGATGGTAATCTCCATAGGCAAAGAGTGGGATATACCCAACATTACTGCCATAATGGTGGCTTGAGCACCGCTCAGTTTGATGGAACCCATCACTGCCAAAGCCGCATAAAGATTGACCGTGTTTCCCATCACTAGGGCTAAAGCCGCGTCTCCCGGCAGACCAAAAATTTTCATAAACGGCTTAAAAAAATCTGCCACGGCCGGTAAAACGGGTGTAAATTTGAGAAACGTGACGATGGCAAAGACCGGAATCATTATTTTCGTCAAGGCAACAAAGGTAGCCACTCCTTTATTTAAACCAATTTTAGCAGTATTTGTAAAATTAAATGAAGCCATGACCATATCTTTGATATAATTGACTCACATTTGCTCGGGAGCTTTCAGCCCCAATAATCTCAAACCCTCTTTTAAAACTACTTGAGCAGATTTAACCAAAAGCATTTTGGCTCTGGTTTTCTCTTCTTCTTCGGTAATAATTTTGATATTCTGATAGTAAGTATTGAAAGTCGAAGCCAGTCTGACTAAGTAATTGGACAGAACTGCCGGTTCATAACCGTCAAGAGCTCTTTGAATGGTTCTGGGAAAATCCTCCAAAATTTTAATCAGAGAGATTTCTTCTTTTCCTTTCAGGAGAGAGAAATCTGCTCTATCCTCAATCTTTTTTTCATATTTTTTCTGCAAACTGCATAAACGCGCGTGGGTATATTGCAGATAGGGACCGGTTTCCCCTTCAAAATTTAAAACCTCCTCCCACACAAAATCAAAATCTTTATTTCTGCGGCGGGCCAGATAGGCAAAAACCACGGCCCCGATTCCCACCTCTTCTGCCACTCCCTTTTTATTTTCCAATTCCGGATTTTTTTCTTCAATTATTTGTCCGGCTAAATTTATGGACTTATCCAGAACATCTTCCAATAAAATTATATTTCCTTTGCGGGAGGACAAAATCTCCTCTTCGAATTTCACCCAGCCAAAATCCACGTGAATGCAGTTATCAGCCCAATTATATCCCATCAATTTTACAACTGTAAATACCTGCTGAAAATGTAGTCGTTGGCTGTTCCCTACCACATACAAGTTTTTATAAAAATTGTAAGTCTTGTACCGGTAAATTGCCGCAGTAATATCTCGAGTGGCATACAAAGTTGATTCATCTTTTTTCTTTATCAGGCAGGGAGGTAAATTAAACTGGTCTAAATTGACTACCAAAGCATCCTGACTAATCTGGGTTAATTTTTTCTCTTGCAATTCTTGGACAGTCTGCTCAATCATGTTTTCATAAAAACTTTCCCCGGCATAAGCCTCAAATTCTATCTCTAAAATTTTGTAAATTCTTTTAAACTCATCCAGACTGATTTTTCTGAATTTTTCCCATAGTTCTCTATTTTCTTTGTCACCTTTTTCTAACTTTTGAAACTCCAGGCGGGCCTCTTCTTCTAAAGCCGGATTCTTCTCCGCTTCTTCGTGGAATTTGGTGTATAGATTGTAAAGTTCGGTTACCGAATCCTGTTTTAGAATCTCTTTTCCCCATTTTTTATAAGCCACCACAAGCTTTCCAAACTGGGTGCCCCAGTCCCCCAAATGGTTTATTCCCACAACGGAGTAACTTAATTTTTCAAACAACAGTTTCAGCGAATGACCGATTACGGTAGAGCGCAGATGCCCGATACCGAAGGGCTTGGCAATATTAGGCGAGGAGTAATCAATGGGAATTGTTTTACCTTTTCCGATTGCATCCGAACCGTAATTTGAATCTTGTTTTAAAATCTGTCCCAGAACCAATTCTGCTAATTTGACCTTATCCACGAAGAAGTTTATATAACCACCTACAGATTTAATTTCTGAAAAAAGATTTCCAGTTTTTATTTGGGAGGCCAGCTCGGCGGCAATTTTATCCGGAGCTTTTTTAAATTTTTTGGCTAAACTAAAACAGGGAAAAGCATAATCACCCAATTTTTCATCCGGAGGGATTTCCAGCAGTTGTTCCACTTGCTGGGGAGGTAAATCGGTTTTCCGGGAGACGACTTTTACAATTTCTTGAACAAAAGGATTATTCATAGCCAATAAAGTTATTTACGTTGAATATTTTGTTAATGCCGAAAGAAAGATAATTGAAAATCTTTTCATTCGTAGTATAAAATTCCTTCGAAAGCTTTTTCGGTTGGTCCTATTAAGAAAAGATGCTTATTTTTCAAATCCCATTTTACCTCCAAAGAACCATGCTTAAAAATCGCTTCGATCTGGGGTTTCAATTTTTTATCCAGATAACCGGTAATAAGAGCCGCTGTAGTTCCGGTTCCACAGGCGATGGTCACCCCGCAACCCCTTTCCCAGGTTTTCTGTTCAAATTTACCCGGATTTAATATTTTCACAAATTCCACATTAGTTCTCTTGGGGAAGACCCTATGGGTCTCAATTAGACTTCCGATTTCAGTCCAGTTTTCGGGAAACTCTCTGACAAAAACAATAGCATGCGGATGCTCTCCCAAGGTGACGTGATCAATTTTCCAGTTTTTATTTTTCAATTTCAAATCCAATTTTCTAACCTTGTATTTAATTTTTCCCAAATCGGCTTTGACCCAAAATGTTTTTGGGTCCACAATTTCCGTCTCAATAATTCCGGCTTTGGTTTCAATTTTCTGCTTTTTATTTTTGGATAATCCGTTTTCATAAATATATCTGGCAGCGCAACGGACCCCGTTCCCGCACATCTCTCCTTCGGTTCCATCTACGTTGAAAACCCGCATCCGGAAAAGATACTTCTGGCCTTGGGTGATGACTATCAAACCATCTGAACCGATACCTAAATGCCGGTAACTGACCCTTCGGGCTAAACGGTTTAAATTTACTTTTTTCATGCCGGGGCTGAAAGTGTCAATAAAGACATAATCATTCCCCAGCCCATGCAATTTGGAAAATTTTATCTGCATAAACTTTTTTTAAATCTAATTAAAATCACAGCTTTTGGCAAATCCTTTTGAACTGGCTGCAATTTGCTGTCATTTCACTTGACACCTGTCTCAAATCTCTTATAATATTAAACTAATTGATGCCGATTAAATAAATGAGGGTATGGATAACCAAGCTTTTGATCTAAATTCCAATTCTGATAATTACACAGATGGCTCCCCCACCAGGGAAAAGTCCAACTTTTTGAGTTATCTTTTAGTAATTGCCAGGAATCAAAAGTTCATTATCGGTTCTTTTTTTGTGGTGACCTTTACGGTTGCCATCCTTTCCTTGTTTCTGCCCAACTGGTACACCGCCAAAACCACCATTCTACCGCCGGAAAAAGAAGGCTTCTTGGTGGGTGTCTCGGGAAGCGGCGGGCTCTCTTCTATAATGGGGGATTTGGCTTTACCTTTAATGGCTACCCCTTCGGATGTATTGGCTTCCATTTTAAATAGCAGAAGAGTGGCCCAGGCGGTCATTGATACCGAGGATTTGCAGGGATATTACGGCCTTAAAACCAAAGAAAAAGCATTGAAAGAAGTCTGGTCACATCTAAAAGTCTGGGTAGGAGAAGAAGGGATTGTGAATTTAACTTATGAAGATAAAAACCGGGACAGAGCCGCCAGCATTGCCAACAGTTTTATTGAAAAACTGGATGAAGTTAATCGCCAGACCCAAATTTCCAAAGCCAAAAATAAGAGAGTCTTTTTAGAGGAAAGATTGGTCCAGACCGAGGAACTGTTAAGAGAAGCAGAAGTGAATCTGAAAAAATTCAAAGAATCCAAAAAAGTGGCTTCTCTGGACGAACAAACCAAATCCACGATTGAATCGGCGGCTGACTTAAAAGCTAACTTAGATTCTATTGAAGTTGAACTTTACGTAGCCACCAAGACCTCGCCGGCCTCTCCCTTTACCCTGGAACTGAGATTGAGAAGAGAAGAGCTGACCAGAAAGCTGAAGCAGACCGATTCCACTTTAGTTCAGATGGCTTCCATGAGTCTTGATTTCACTCTTTTGTACCGGGATGTGGCCATGCACAATAGGGTTTTTGATTTGTTGACCCAGGAATTGGAAAGAGCCAAAATCGAGGAAGCCAAGGACACCCCTTCTCTGCAGATATTGGACCAGGGTGTGCCGCCCGAAAAAAAATCCCGGCCTAAGCGAACTTATGTGGTAGTTTTTGCCGGATTTTTGACCCTGCTCTCCAGTATCTTCTGGGTCTTTTTGAAGGAATATATCTCCAATTTCAAACGGCAAAATCCCCAGGAATTCAACAAACTGCAGACTGTATACAGAGGGGTTTCTGGTGACATAACTCAATTCCGCCGGTCATTATTGAAATTTAAGAAGACCAAAGTTTAAAAATCCCTCTGACCGCCGAAATTAATTAAGAAATGATAAAAGTGGGCATAATTGGAGTGGGCGACTGGGGGAAAAATCTATTGCGGAATTTTGCCAGTCTGAAGGATTGTGAGGTGGCTTTTGTCTGCGACCCGGACGAAAAAAATTTAAAAAAAGCCGCCCGGCTTTTTCCCCACCTGAATTTCTGCCAGGATTATAAAAAAGCCCTGACCCAAGACCAAATTCAGGCCGTAGTTATTGCCACACCTCCCGCCACTCATTATGAAATTGCCCACCATGCTGTCATGGCCGGTAAGGATATCTTTGTGGAGAAACCTTTGGTCTTGGACTCATCTGAGGGAGAAAAGCTGTGTGAATTGGCCGAAAAGAAGCAACGGCTTTTGATGGTGGGGCATATTATGCTTTACCATACCGCTACTTTGAGATTAAAAAAATATATCGAAGAAGGGGAACTGGGAGAAGTCAGGTATGTTTATTCTACCAGAGTCAATTTAGGGAAAGTCCGCCAGGAGGAAAATGCTTTGTGGAGTTTTGCCCCGCATGACATTTCGGTAATTCTTTATTTATTGGGACAGACACCGGTATCGGTTTCCTGTAGCGGAAGCTGTTATTTACAGCCGGGAATTGAAGACGTGGTCTTTTTGACCATGCATTTTAATAATAATGTTATCGCCAATGTTCACGTCAGCTGGCTGGATCCTCACAAGGACAGAAAATTGACCATTGTAGGCAGCAAAAAGATGGCGGTATTCGATGATACCAAAGCCAGTGAAAAAGTTTGGATTTTTGATAAAGGGGTGGACAGTAACATGGATTATAACACTTACGGTGAATATTTGAGTTTGAGAACCGGAGATATCGTCATTCCCAAAATTGATTCGGTTGAGCCACTTCAGTCTGAATGTCAGCATTTTTTGGAATGTGTGAAAGACCGGAAAAAGCCACGCAGTGATGGAAAGGAAGCCCTGGCAGTGCTGAAAGTGCTGGTGGCTGCTCAAAAATCTTTAAAAATGGGGGGAACCCCAGTGGAAGTAGAATGCTAAAGCATGGCGTAGCCAAAAATAGGAGAAATCATGCAAGCTTTTGTGGATAAAACTGCTCAGGTAGGAGAAAGTACCAAAATCGGTTTAGGGTCTGTCATTGCTGAAAAAGTAAAAATCGGCAAAAATTGCCAGATTGGAAATCATGTGGTGATACATGCTGAAACCGAAATCGGTGATAATGTAAGAGTAGATGACCATTCTGTGATAGGAAAATTGCCTCTGCGGGCTAAACAAAGCAAGACCACCTTGGAGAAGAAATTGTCACCGGCCAAAATTGGAGAGAATTGCTTAATTGGAACTTCGGCTATTATTTATGCCGGAGCTACCTTAGGCAATGCGGTTTTAGTGGCCGATTTGGCGACTGTCCGAGAAGATGTTACCATCGGAGATTTTACCATTGTAGGAAGAGGTGTCGCAGTTGAAAATCAGTCTAAAATCGGTTCATATTGCAAACTGGAAACCAACGCTTATATTACCGCTTATTCAGAGCTGGAAGATAGAGTTTTTATTTCTCCGGGTGTGGTAACCAGCAACGATAACTTTGTGGGCCGAACCAAAGAAAGGGTTAAATTTTACAAAGGGGTCACGGTGAAAAAAGGGGGCCGAATTGGAGCAAATACTACGGTTTTACCCGGAAAAGTAATCGCCGAGGATACTTTGGTAGCCGCCGGTTCGGTGGTGACCAAAGATACACCGGCTAGAAAGGTAGTCATGGGTACCCCGGCTAAAGTCATCAGAGATGTACCCAAGGAACAACTATTGGAGAACCAATAATGCCAGAGCCGAATATTTCTGAAATCAAAGATACTAAGAAATCCAAAGGTGAATCTGTAACATCTGTTCCTTTATTAGATTTAAAGAGACAGTATGCTTCAATCAAAAAGGAAATTGATGAAGCTATTGCCAAAGTCGTCACCCATGCTCAGTTTATTCTGGGTCCGGAAGTAAAAATCTTCGAAGAAAGCGTTGCTTCTTATTGTAAGACCAAATTTGCTATCGGAGTGGCCTCTGGAACCGATGCTTTGCTCATAAGCTTGAGAGCCTGTGGGGTGGGACCGGGGGACGAAGTAATTATCCCCACTTTCTCATTCTTCGCCACTGCTGGTGTGGTGCACAACTTAGGGGCTAAGCCGGTTTTCGTGGATATAAATCCTGAGAGCTACAACCTCAACCCTGATTTAATCCAAGAAAGAATCACCAAAAAGACAAAAGTTATAATGCCGGTGCATCTCTTTGGACAGACCTGTGATATGGACCGGATTTTAGATTTAGCGAAAAAATATAATTTGAAGGTAGTTGAAGACGCCGCTCAAGCCTTAGGAGCGGAATATAGGAATAAAAAAGCCGGCAGCTTGGGTGACTTGGGATGTTTTTCCTTTTTCCCCAGTAAAAATTTAGGCGGTATGGGGGATGGAGGGATGGTGGTTACCAGTAATCCTGAATTAGCAGAAAAAATTAAACTCTTGAGAACTCATGGAGCTAAGCAAAAATATTATCACGACATCGTAGGTTATAACAGCCGTCTGGACACCCTCCAAGCTGCTGTTTTAAATGTAAAACTGAAATGTCTGGATACCTGGAGCAAAAAAAGACAAGAGAATGCGCTAGTTTACAATAAAAATCTGAATGGACTTGAAATTACTTTGCCCAAGGCTGAAAGTTTTAATTACCATATTTATAACCAATATACCATTGCCGTAAAAACCCGGGACGAATTGAAGGACTTCTTAAAACAAAAAGGAATCGGCTGTGAAATTTATTATCCGGTCCCCTTACATCTGCAGAAATGTTTTGAATACTTGGGTTACAAAAACGGGTCTTGCCCGGTAGCGGAAAAAAGGGCCCTGGAAGTAATTTCTGTACCGGTTTTCCCGGAATTGACTGAAAAAGAGCAAAATTTCGTAATTTCTGCCATTAAACAGTTTTATCAGCATTGAAATGAAGGTTGTTTCAGTTGTAGGAGCCAGACCCCAGTTTATCAAACTCTCTGCTCTATCCTCCAGATTAAGAAAATATCATAAAGAAATAATCGTTCATACCGGTCAGCATTATGACGAAGAGCTTTCAGCTCTTTTTTTTAAGGAGTTGAAAATTCCTAAGCCGGATTATGATTTAGAAGTCGGCTCCGGCTCTCAAGCCGAGCAGACCGGAAAAATGTTGATTAAACTGGAGCAGGTTCTGGAATTTGAAAAACCGGATCTGGTCTTGGTTTATGGTGATACCAATTCCACTTTAGCCGGGGCTCTGGCCGCTAGTAAATTACAGATTCCCTTGGCTCATATCGAAGCCGGCATGCGAAGTTATACAGATATGCCGGAGGAAGTAAACCGCAAAGTCACGGATCATTTGTCACAGATTCTTTTTTGCCCGACTCATCAATCAGTGAAGAATCTAAGAAAAGAAGGAATAACCAAAAGAGTTTATTTAGTGGGAGACTTAATGTATGAAGCCTTGATTTGTAATTTACAGACAGCTCAAAAGAAGTCGGATATTTTGAAAAAATTAAACTTAAACTCCAAGAATTTTTATTTAGCCACTATCCATCGGGCTGAAAATACTGATTACCGAGACAATTTAGTCAAAATTACCAAAATCTTAGAAAGCTTAGACAGGAAAACAATTTTTCCGGTCCATCCTCGAACCAGAAAGTACTTAGAAGAACGTCACCTCTGGAATAGATTAAAAAAAACCAGAAACTTACTCTTGCTTGACCCTATCCGCTATTTGGATATGCTGGTTTTGGAACAAAACGCCAGTCTAATTTTGACTGATTCTGGTGGTGTTCAAAGAGAGGCCTATTTTTTAAAGACACCCTGTTTGATTTTGAGAGAAACCACCGAATGGATCGAGATAACCAAAACCAACGGCTTCATGACCAGCTCTCTGGATATAAAAAAAGTGCAAAGAAACTTGAAGAGGTTAAACAGTTCCCGTATTTCTAAGAAGCAGGCAACGACCAATTCATCTGCCAGCCGAAAGATTTTAAATATCTTAAATAAGTTTAATGGATAAATCTTTATATTCTACTATTTCTGTGGTCATCCCCACTTTTAATCGTAAAAATATTTTAGGAAAATGCCTGGAGGCTTACTTTCAACAAACCTATCCAAAAGAAAAAATTGAAATTTTAATTGCCGATGATGGTTCCACTGATGCAACAGAGCATTATATTACAGAGATCCAAAAAAAATCTCCGATTAGGATCCGATATCTCAAACAAGAAAACACAGGAGTAACTTTTGCCAGAAATCTAGGAATAAAAAATTCTCAAAATCAAATAATTTTACTTTCTGACGATGATATTATACCTGTTTCAAACTTAATTGAGGAACACCTGAGATGGCATAATCTTTATCCTGGAGGACAAGATGCAATCTTAGGATATGTGACTTGGTCTCCTGAGATAGAAATTGATGACTTCATGCGCTGGTGTGAAAATGGCGGACCTTTGCAGCAATATCATTTAATCGAAAACCGGTGCCAAGTGGATTGCCGTTTTTTTTATTCCGGCAATATTTCTCTGAAATCTGATTTATTAAAACAAAATTTGTTTGATGAAAAGTTTTACTTTGGCTTTGATGATTTTGAATTAGGTTATCGTTTAAGTCAAAAGGGATTAAAAATTTATTATAATAAAGCCGCCCTAGGTTATCATTATAAGAAGTTCACTTATGCAGAAATGGAAAAAAGAAATCAAAAGCTTGGTCCAGAAGCCTGGGTCCTGCATCAAAAATGGCCTCGGACCAAACAAATTGTCAGGGTTAGAAATATTTGGATGTTGAGAATGTCTAAAATTGCAACTGGACTTTTCTATCCCCTGGCTAATCTTTTAAACTGGAAAAAAGTTATATATCATCATAAATATCAAAACCGGTTATCCCAAATTTTTGCTTTAAGCTATAAACAGGCCCAAGCCAAAAATATAAAGGTTTCTTAAATGTTAAAAAGTAAATTTGACTTAATCTTTATTCTGGGTGCTTTATTTTTGAGCGTTCTTGCTCTGTTGGGACCCCCTCCCTTACAAAATCTTTATCTGGCAGCCATTCTCATTTTAAGCATTATAACCATAATTTTGCATAAACAGAACCGGCTTTCTTTGACCTCATTTTTGGCACTATTGATAATCTATACCGCACCTATGGAAAAATTAATGTGGAAAATCGGTTTTGCCCTAAGACCGGTCATGCTTTTTTCTTTTGCTGCTTTTTATATCTGGGGGATTTTAAGCTTTAAAGATGGTTTTAAAATTGAAAAAAAAACCCAAAAACTTTTGATTTTGTGGTTTGTGCTGATTCTGGCGTTTCTGCTGAGCGGTATTTTTTCTATCAATCCGGTCAAGAGTATGAGAGTAGCTATCCTGCATCTGACTTTATTTTTAATCTTATTTTTGATAGTGCAGTTTGTCAAAAACCGGCAAGATTTGGTTAAGTTTACCCAACACTGGATGGTGATCGGTTTTATCTTGTGCATGTATGGCTTAGTCGAGTATTGGGGCAGTTTCATCGGGTTTGATATCGACCGAGTAGTCTTTGGTCCCATCTATTCTATGACTACTCCCGGCCAAACCGTGGCTCAAAGACTTTTTGGACAAAGAATCTATTCATTGTTCGGCGACCCCAACAATTTCGCCGGCTTTTTAAACACGGTCTTTCCCTTTTTTCTGTGTTCCGCCATATATTTTGCAAAACTCAAACAGGCCAAAAGATTTTTCTGGTTTTTGCTGGCTACTCTGACTGTCTTTTTTGTCTTTATTATGACCTTATCCCGCAGCGGATGGTTAGGTCTTTCTATTGGACTTTTAGTAGTAGCCTGGTATAAAAGAGCTCAGATTTTCAGGTCAGCTAATTGGAAATATTTTTTGGTGGCTTTAATTGTCATTGTAGTCTTTTTTGCTCAGATCTATCAGTATTTGTATTTCATCATCAGTGCTCGTTTAGAGGAAATGGAATCAAGAGGGATTCATCTATATTTAATCAAATCTGCTTTTTCCATGTTTTTATCTCATCCTTTGACCGGAGTTGGCATAGGTAACTTTGGCGAGGCTTATGGGAAATACTTCAAGCCCGGCTATGAATATTATAATGCCCATTCAGCTTTTCTGACCATTTTATCCGAAACCGGAATAATCGGGTTTATAATCTATACCTCTTTTTATATTTTTATATTCAGGCAGATTCTGCTCTTTTTCAGGAATTCAAGCGGTTATCATAAAGAGGTCATCGGATTGGGGCTTCTGTCCGGTTTCTGCGGTTTGATGGCCGCCAATATTTTTTATCAAAACTTTACCTTTCAGTTTTTCTTTGTCTTTTTGGGTTTGGCTTTTGCCGCTGGAATTGTGGCATCCAAGGCAACCTCTAATGGCCTCGACCGGCAGCAGTAAATCCCTAGAAATCTTTTGTTTTTGTCAAAAACTCATATTAAATTATCCTCCAACGGCAAATGAGTTATCATAATTTAAAAATCAAAAAAGGATAAATAATGCTGGATTTGAAATTCATCCGAGAAAACTCTGAGAAAGTTAAAGAAGCCATTAAAAACAAGAGAGAGAAGCTGGATCTGGATGTAATTTTGAATCTGGATGAACAGAGAAGAAAAATTTTGCTGGAAGCCGAAAGCTTGAGGCAGAAAAGAAACGAGTTTTCCAAAATCATTGCCCAGATGAAAAAGGAAGGAAAAAACACGGATAAGGAAATCGCCCAGATGAAAACGGTCTCGGATAGAATCACGGTTTTGGACCAAAACCTAAGAGACGTGGAACAACAACTGGAGCAGTGGTTGCTCAGAGTTCCTAACGTACCGCATCCCTCCGTGCCGGTGGGAGAAGATGAGAGCGCCAACAAGCTGGTCAAAGAATGGGGGGAGATTAAGAAACTTGATTTCAAACCTCTACCTCACTGGGAGCTGGGCCGGATTCTGGGAATCCTGGATTTAGAGAGAGCCTCCAAGATCAGCGGTTCCGGTTTTATCGTATTCACCGGGAAAGGAGCTCTCTTGGAACGGTCTCTGATTAATTTTATGTTGGATTTACATACCCAGAAACATGGCTATAAAGAAATTTTTCCTCCCTATCTGGTCAACCGGGATTCTATGACCGGAACCGGGCAGTTGCCCAAGCTGGAAGAGGATATGTATTTATTGAAAAATGATGATTACTTTTTGATTCCGACCGCAGAAGTACCGCTGACAAATTTACACCGAGATGAGATTTTAAAAGCGGAGGGTTTGCCCATTTACTATACCGCTTACACTGCCTGTTTCAGAAGAGAGGCCGGTGCCTACGGCAAGGAAACCAAAGGAATGATTAGGGTGCATCAGTTTGATAAAGTAGAGCTGGTCAAAATCGTTGAGCCCCAGAATTCTTATGACGAATTGGAAAAACTTCTGCAAAATGCCGAAGAGGTTTTACAGCTTTTGGGTTTGCCCTATAGGGTCAGACTTCTGTGCACCGGAGATTTAAGTTTTGCCGCGGCTAAATGTTATGATATCGAAGTTTGGGCACCGGGAGTGGAAAAATATCTGGAGGTCTCTTCCAACAGCAATTTTGAAGATTTTCAAGCCAGGAGAATCGGGATAAAGTATAAACCCACCCCTAATTCCAAGCCGGAATTAGTTCATACTTTGAACGGTTCCGGCGTGGCCCTACCCCGCACTGTTATCGGTATTCTGGAGAATTATCAGACTGCTAAAGGGACAGTGGTCATACCGGAGGTTTTAAGACCGTATATGCATGGAATCTCTGAACTCACATAACTTATGTTTAAAAGGAAAGACCGAGAAAGTTTTATTGTTGAATACAAGGGTTACTCTTTGTTCTTTAAGATTTTTTTAATCTTCGGCGTTTTAGTCATTGCCGCCGTCTTTCTTTACTTCACTCAAGATATAGTCACCAAACTGAAAGAGGATTCGCGCCGAGTGGTAGCGGCTTACTCCCGTTTATGGCAGATTGCCGCTTCAGAATCAGCCGGAACAGAGGAGGTCAGTTTTTTATTTGAAGAAGTAATCCAAAGAGCCGACTTCCCCCTCATTGTAACCGGTCCGGAGGGAGAACCGCAGGCCTGGAAAGGGGTGCCCGGAATTGCCTCCGATGATACGACTTTTGCCAGCAGACAAAAACTAAAAGAAATAGCTAAAAAATTAGACGAAGACCATCTCCCGGTTCCCATTTTTTACGGTAAAGAAGATTTCATCATAAGCTATCTGCACTACGGAGACCCGGAAATTATCGCCCGTCTGCATCTGATGCCGATTGTGGAGGTGGGAGTGATTGCTTTATTTATTTTGATTACTTTTATAAGTTTCCGCAACATCAAAAAATCAGAGCAACACTCCATCTGGATCGGAATGGCCAAAGAAACTGCTCATCAACTGGGGACACCCATTTCTTCTCTGATGGGTTGGCTCGAACTTTTAAAGCAAGAGCAGTATGCTCATCCGACTGGCAATTTGAAGGAAACTGTCTCCAAGATGGAAGAGGATTTGCACAGACTGGAAAAAATTGCCCATCGCTTCAGTCAGATTGGCTCCATTCCCGAATTAAAGGAAACCGATTTGAATTCCATTATTGAGGAAGTGGTCAAATATTTTCGCAACCGTCTCCCTCACGCCGGCTCCGGGGTTTGCATAAAAACAGATTTAAAGCCAGTGCCTTTGCTGAAAATTAATGCTGAACTGGTCTCCTGGGTGATTGAAAATTTGATCAAAAATGCCTTAGAATCGGTTGACCCTAAACAGGGGGTAATTAAGATATCGACCGCAGCTAATTCCAAGCTGGTGACTTTGACAATTTCGGATAATGGCAAAGGAATTCCTACTAAGGAACAGAAAAGAGTTTTTCATCCTGGCTATACTACTAAAAAGCGGGGCTGGGGTTTGGGGCTTTCTTTGGCTAAAAGGATTGTGGAGGATTATCACCAGGGAAAAATTGTTCTGGAGGAGAGCATTCCCAACCAAAAAACCGTATTTATAGTAAGTTTTCCTATAGCGTAAAGAAGCTTAGCTTGACCGAGGCTTCTTTTTACCTTAACTAAAATTCTATGGCAACAGAACTCAAAAATGTTTTATGGGTAGATGATGAGATAGACCAATTAGGGTCTCATATCATCTTTTTGGAGCAGAAAGGGTATAAAATCACCAAAGCCACCAATGGAGATGATGCTATTTCCTTAGTGGGGAAAAATAATTTTGACTTAGTTTTGTTAGATGAAATGATGCCCGGCAAAGATGGGCTGACTACTCTGGAGGAGATTAAAAGAATCTCTCCCAATCTGCCGGTAATTATGGTGACCAAATCCGAAGAAGAGCGTCTGATGGAACAGGCCATCGGCGAGAAAATATCCTTTTACATCACCAAACCGGTCAACCCCAGCCAGATTCTTTCGGTGGCTAAAAAAATCTTGGAAGAAAAATCTATCCGGGAGAAACACGTGGTCAAACAGTATATTGAGCAGTTCAACCAGCTTAAGGGGAAACTAAATTTTCCTCTTGCCGCCAAAGATTGGATTGACATTCACCACCAGCTCTGTCAATGGGATTTGGAATTGGAAAATTTCAGAGAGCCCAGCTTAATTGAAACCCACCAGGGTCTGAAGAAAGAATGCAATCTGGAATTCGGCAAATTCATTGAAAGAGAGTACCCCCTCTGGCTTAGATCTAAAGAAAGGCCGGATTTGTCAGTAGATGTGGTGCCTAAATTCTTACAACCGGTTTTGCTGGAAAATAAACCCACCTTTTTTTTCATACTGGACTGTATGAGATTAGACCAGTGGCTGGCGGTTGAGGGAATCTTGAATGAATATTTTAACATAAAAAAAGAGTTTTATTTTTCAATTTTGCCAACCGCCACACCCTATTCCCGCAATGCCATTTTCAGCGGACTTTTTCCCGATGAGCTGGCCCAAAAATTTCCGGAAGTCTGGAAATCCGACGATGAAAATGAACACAGCCGCAATCGCTATGAAAGGCAACTTTTAGATGCCCAATTGAAAAGATTAGGTGTGGCTTTGAAATCCGAGGCAAAATATGCGAAGATTCTGGATATCTCCGAAGGAGAAAGTATCGCTAAAAAAATCTCCTCTTTTATGAATGTTCCTTTATTTTCTCTGGTGTTTAACTTTCTGGATATTTTATCTCACGGCCGCTCCGAATCGGAGATTTTGATTGAAATCGCCCCGGACGAAGCCGCTTTCCGCTCTTTGATGAAATCCTGGTTCAATCATTCTGCCTTACTGGATATATTGAAATATTTGTCAACACAGGACTGTAATGTGGTCTTTACTACCGACCATGGCTCGGTTCTGGGGACCAGGGCTAATTTAGCTTATGGGAAAAGAGATACTTCTCCTCATTTGAGGTATAAATACGGTGATAATTTGAATACCGACCCCAAAGGGGCTATTTTGATTAAAAATCCCAAAGATTACCGGCTTCCCTTTTTCGGCCTGGCTACCACTTATCTTTTGGCCAAAGAAGATTATTATTTTGTTTATCCCACTAAATTCCACGAATATGAAAAGGAGTTCAAAAACACTTTCCAGCATGGCGGTATCTCTATGGAGGAAATGATTCTTCCGGTCGCTATTTTAAAACCCAAGAAAAGATAAGTGATAGACGCTAAACTAGTTTCCTCAACGGTAGAGGAGACTAAAAAATTGGGTCGGGAATTTTCACAAAAACTTTCTGCGGGGGTGCTGGTAGCGATTAGCGGACCTCTGGGGAGCGGAAAGACGGTCTTAATTCAGGGGATCTGTGAAGGCTTGGGGGTGAAACAGCTGGTAACCAGCCCCAGCTTTATTATTATCAATGAATACCCGGCAGAAAAATTTAGGGTCTATCATTTTGATTTGTACCGCTTGAAATCCGTTCAGGAATTAATCAATTTAGGTTATGAAGAATATTTCTATGGTAACGGGATTTGCTTAGTAGAATGGGCCGAGAAAGCCCGGGAGCTTCTGCCGGATGATAGAATCGAAATCCATCTAAAAATCCTGTCCGAAAACCAGAGAGAAATCACAATTCAGGAATGGTTACGCCATCCCGCAGGGAAAAGAAAGCCAAAGTAAAAATATGAAAGTCCTGGGACTGGACAGTTCCTCATCTGTTCTGGCTTTGGGAATAATCGAGGATAACCAGGTTCGAGCTGATGTTAAAGTAAAGCTGGAGGGAAATCTTTCCGAAGTCCTGGTAGATGTTTTTAACCAGGCTTTGAAGGATTTGAATTTAAAGGTCGTGGATCTCCAAGCTTTGGCTTATTCTGTTGGCCCGGGCTCATTCACGGGTTTGAGAGTAGGATTGTCTTTTGTTAAAGGTTTGAGCTTTTCGACCGGGATACCGATTGTGGCAGTTCCGACTTTGGATGCTTTGGCCAGTCAGGTTAACTTGGCCAACACTTTGGTGGTGCCGATTATCGACGCTAAAAAAAAATTGGTCTATTCGGCGCTCTATACCAACCAGAATGGGTCTATACAAAAAATCTCCGAGTATATGCTTCTGCCTTTGAATAAAATGGTGGAAAAAATACCGGCGGATGCTTTATTTATCCTTCTGGAGGATGAGAATTTCCGACTGACCTGGAATAAGCTGACAGACGAAAAAAATATATTGGCTAAAGTCATCCCTCTTTCACCCAGTGGAGTGGCCGTGGCAAAATTAGGATTGGAAAAATTCAGAAAGCAACAGGTCGCAGACCTGTCAAATTTGGAACCGTTATACATCTCACCGGTGGCTTTTAAAACCAAAAAAGATGCCTGATTTGGTTGAAAAATTAACGATTAAGAATATGCAGCCGGAGGATGTGGATGAAGTCGTAGCAATAGAGAAGCAAAGCTTTTCCGACCCCTGGTCTAAGGAGAATTTTTTGGCAGAATTGGACCTGCCTTTTTCCTGGGTTTGGGTGGCAAAAATAAAAAACCAGCTGACAGGATACTGCTGCTGCTGGGAAATTGAGGGAGAGCTGCAAATTGCCAATCTAGCAGTTCATCCAAAATTCAGAAATCAGGAGCTGGGTAGAAAAATCTTACAAGAAATCTTAAATAGAGCTTGTCAAAGAAAAGTAAAAAAGGTAACTTTAGAGGTCAGGGAATCAAACCAATTTGGTTTGAAATTGTATTATGCTTTTGGCTTTACGGAAATCGGCAGACGAAAAAGATATTATCAGAAACCGGTTGAAGATGGCTTAATTTTAGCTAAAATCCTAGAATAAATTATGGAATGGTTTAAGAAAATCAAAGAAGGGGTTAGCGCCCAGCCCAAAAAAGAGATTCCGGAAGGGCTGTGGACCAAGTGTGAGGATTGCGGGGAGATTATCTATGTCAAGGAGCTGGAGAGAAATTTCTGGGTCTGCGGCAAATGTAAATATCACTTCAGAATTAAGAGCACTGATTATATCAATCTGTTGCTGGATGAAGGTGTTTTGGAGGAGTTTGACCGGACCTTAATTTCCGGCGACCCTCTGAAATTCAAGGACTCCAAGAGGTATCCAGACCGAATCAAGGAATCCCGTAAAAAAACCCAGCGTAATGATGCTCTGATTGCCGGAATCGGTAAGATTGAGGGGAGAAAAGTCAGCTTGGGGGTGATGGATTTTGCTTTTATCGGGGGCAGTATGGGTTCAGTGGTGGGAGAAAAAGTGGCCCGCGCGATTGAAAGATCGGTGGAGAAAAAAATGCCTCTGGTCATTGTTTCCTGCTCTGGAGGAGCCAGAATGCAGGAGGGGATTTTATCCCTGATGCAGATGGCCAAAACCTCTTCGCTTTTAGCCCGGCAGCACAAAATGGGATTACCCTTTATTTCTATATTGACCAATCCCACCACGGCCGGGGTGATGGCGAGTTATGCCTCTTTAGGTGATGTAATCATTGCCGAGCCCAAAGCCCTTTTGGGGTTTGCCGGACCCAGGGTAATTCAGCAGACCATCGGCCAGGAACTGCCAAAGGATTTTCAGAGTTCTGAATTTTTCTTAGAGCATGGGTTTGTGGATTTAATCGTGGAACGAAGCCAATTGAAAAAAACCGTCTCTCTTTTGTTGGAATACCTCTCTTGCTGTCAATAACAAGCTTTAAGCTGCACTCAATTTCTTAAGATGAACTATAATCAAGCTATCTCTTATTTATTTGGTTTACAGATTTTCGGTATCAAATTAGGATTAAGCAACATCGCTTCTTTTTTGAATTATTTAGGTAATCCTCATTTCAAATTCCAGTCCGTTCATGTAGCTGGCACTAACGGTAAAGGTTCGGTCTGTGCCATGCTGGAATCTATTTTATGTCAGGCCGGGTATAAAACCGGTCTATTTACTTCCCCCCATCTGGTTGATTTTACTGAAAGAGTAAGAATTTGCGGCAGACCGATTGAAAAAGAGTTTATCGTGGACTTTGTCGCGGAATGTAAAAACAGAATTGACAAATACAAATACACTTTTTTTGAAGTAAATACCGCTTTGACTTTTCTTTATTTTGCTGAAAAGAAAGTTGATTTGGCGGTGGTGGAGACCGGCTTGGGAGGAAGATTGGATGCTACTAATGTTTTATTACCCTTGGCAAGCGTAATCACCAATATTGACCTGGAGCATACTGATATTTTGGGTAAAAAAATAACCCAGATTGCTGCTGAAAAAGGGGGAATAGTAAAAGAGAAAGTGCCAGTTATAACAGGAGTGGAACAGTCTGAAGCTTTGAAAGTTATCAAATTTATCAGCGAGAAAAAAAATTCACCCCTCATCCCTGTCAAAGGAAACTCCTCTTGGAAAATTAAAAAAACTACTTTAGAAAAAACTGTTTTAGATTTGAGATTAAAAAATACAAGTTTCCCGGATCTGGAATTGGATCTATTGGGAACACATCAAGTAAAAAATGCCACCATAAGTTTATTAACACTTCAAGAACTACAAAAAAGAGGGTATAAAGTTTCATCTAGAGCAATTTACCATGGCTTAAAAAATGTCGACTGGCCCTGCCGTTTTCAGATTTACCGCAGCAAACCTTTGGTAATTTTAGATGCTGCTCACAACCCGGCTGCGGCTAAAATTTTGCGACAAACTTTTTCAAATTTATTGCCAAACAGAAAAGTCATTTTCATCTTTGGAGTAATGCAGGATAAGGATTATCCCCAGGTTTTACAGGCATTATCGCAGATAGCCAAAAAGATACTCTTGACTCAACCTCAAATCAAAAGAGCCGCATCCCTAGCAGAGTTAGAAAAAGTTGTCAAACCTTTAAAAATTCCTTATGAAAAAATCAAATCGGTCAAGAAAGCTTACTCCCAGACCTTGAAAAAAGCTACAACTGATGATATAATCTGCGTCACCGGCTCCCATTATACTTTGGGGGAGCTTTTGGCTTAAGAATTGCAGTAACTTTGTAGGAGGGGATCTCCTCTCACCAATTAGCCCCTTGACAGCCAAGCTTTCTGCCGTAATATATATAGATTCTATGACCAAGTTTCAATTAATCTCTTGCTATAAGCCCCAGGGTGACCAGCCTCAGGCCATTCAGCAGTTGACCGAAGGTATCCTGAGAACTGACAAGTATCAGACCCTTTTAGGAGTCACCGGCTCCGGAAAAACCTTTACCGTAGCCAATGTCATCGCCAATGTCGGTAAACCCACTTTGGTTATCTCTCATAATAAAACCTTGGCAGCTCAATTATATGGTGAGCTGAAAGGTTTTTTCCCTAAGAATGCGGTAGAATTTTTCATATCTTATTATGATTATTACCAACCCGAAGCCTATGTTCCCTCTTCCGATACCTACATTGCTAAGGATACTTCCATCAACGATGATATTGACCGCTTGAGATTGCGAGCCACTTCTTCTCTTATGGAAAGAGAGGACGTTATCATTATCGCTTCTGTTTCCTGCATTTACGGCATCGGCTCTCCCACGGAGTGGAAAGAGCAGATGCTTTTTTTGGGAGTGGGACAGAAAATTGAAAGAGACCAGCTTTTAAAGGGCTTGATTGATATCCATTATTCCCGCAATGATATCGAATTTGCTAGGGGAACTTTTAGAGTTCGGGGTGATGTGATTGAAGTCCATCCGGCTTATGAGGAAACCGCCCTTAGAATTGAAATGTTCGGGGATGAAATTGAGAAAATCTCTGTCATCAACACTTTGACCGGAGAAATTTTACAGGAAAAAACCAAATCTGCCATCTACCCCGCCAAACATTTTTTAACCACACTTCCTCAATTAGAAGAAGCTCTCAAAAATATCGAAATAGAATTACAGGAGAGGTTGGCTTATTTCCGCTCTCAAAATAAGCTTTTAGAAGCACAAAGATTAGAATCACGCACCAGATACGATATGGAGATGATGAAAGAAATCGGCTACTGCTCTGGAATTGAGAATTATTCCAGACATTTATCAGGCAGAAAACCGGGTGAACGACTTTACACCTTGATTGACTTTTTCCCTAAAGACTTCTTGCTAGTCATAGACGAATCCCATCAAACTATCCCTCAGATTAGAGGAATGTATGCCGGAGATAGATCAAGAAAAGAGGTTTTAGTTGAATACGGTTTCCGGCTTCCATCCGCTCTGGATAATCGACCCTTAGTCTTTGGGGAATTTGAAGCTTTAATCAACCAGGCCATCTTTGCTTCTGCCACCCCGGCTGAATTTGAGCTGGAAAAATCTAAAGGTGTGATTGTGGAGCAGTTAATCAGACCAACCGGAGTTTTAGACCCCATGATTATCGTGAAACCGGTGGCTAAGCAGGTGGACGATTTGATTGAGCAGATTAAAGTCCGGGTGGAAAGAAAAGAAAGAGTCTTGGTCACCACTTTGACTAAGCAGATGGCTGAAGATTTGGCTGATTATCTCTCACAATTGAACGTCAGAGTTAGATATCTCCATTCTGAAATTGATGCCATTGAAAGAGTGAATATTTTAAGGGACTTGAGATTGGCTGAATTTGATGTTCTGGTGGGGATTAATTTGCTGCGGGAAGGTTTGGACTTGCCGGAAGTATCCTTGGTGGCAATTCTGGATGCCGACAAAGAGGGCTTTTTACGCTCCGAGAGGTCTTTAATTCAGATTGCGGGAAGGGCAGCCAGAAATAACTCCGGTGAGGTAATTATGTATGCGGACGAGCTGACTGATTCGATTAAAAAAGCGGTGGCGGAAACAGAAAGAAGAAGAAAAATACAGGAGGAATTTAATAAACAGCATGGCATAACTCCCCAGACCATTTACAAGACCAAAGAGGAAATTCTGCGAACCACTACTTTTGCCGACTCCCGGACACCGGTTATAAAGGATGAAAAGCTAGACTTCTTTGAACGTTTTGGCTTGGAGGACAGATTACATCATCTGCAAAAAGCCATGAAAAAAGCTTCGGCAGATATGGAATTTGAAAAAGCCGCCTTATTCCGGGATGAGATTTTGAAATTGAAAAACCAGCTCAAGAAGAAAAAGCGTCCCGCTTAGTAAAACTACAGACAACAGACATCGCTTTTCACCGGAGCGGCGGTACCTTTAAAAACAAAGTTAACTAAATAGATTATGTCGGGTAGGGATAAAGCACCTCCTGAACCATTAGCATCCCCTCGACAAACAGGAGAAGGTGCCGCACCTCCTTTAAAAACAAAATTAACCAGGTAGACAATGTCACCTAAGTTGATCTGATTGTTGGCATTAGTGTCGCCAGCTTTAGCCGTGCAGTTAGCCACGGTTATCTGCACCATGAGAGTGTCATTCAGCTCACCATCTGAAGCCATAAACCTGACATTATAAACCCCGGCCTGGGTGGTATCCGGTGAAAAACTAAAGCTCCCGGCACCATTTCCTGAATCAAAAAAATTTGAATTAGCCGGAAAATTTTCAGCTTTTAAGATTATACCGTCCCCATTAGAGTCAAAAGCATGAACTCTAAAAGTCAGGTTACTTCCTTCGCTGACAGCTTTTGCTCCAATTCCATCCAAAATTGGGGCTATATTCAAGACCTTGGCACATAGGTTTTTTCTCCCAAGGTTACCATTGCATTCAACAAAGTCTCTGCTTTTATCAGTATCAGTGCTTAAACTATCTCGCACTAAGTTATGGTAAGCTCCCAAAATAACTGGATTTGTTCCAGACCAAGAAGTTCCGGCAGGGGGTGGCTCAAAAGAGTTGCCAAATCTGACAAAATCAACTCCATTGCCATTATCATCTTTCAAAGCACAAAATCCTCTTCCATTATAAATCCAGGCAATATCCTGTCCGATAAACAGCCGTCTGCTGGTATTGATTCCGGAGCTTTCCAAGAGGACTAGATAATTTTGCGGTGGTAGAACTACTCCCGAAGGAACGCTGTATACAATTCTGCCATTCACTCCATTCATCTCCAAAACCCAGTTGCTCAAATCCGCCGCCTTATTCCCCTTGTTATAAAGCTCAATCCCGGCTCCCACATTATACCTCTCCCATAGCTCCAGTTCGTTTATAACAATTGAAGATGAGCCGGTATCTGAAACCGTCAAGACCAAATCAACACTGTCTTCCTGCGACCCGGAATCCTGAACTTTGAATTTTAGCTGAAAGCTTCCCAATTCACCCGGGGTGCCGGAAATAATTCCGCCGGAAGTATTAAAACTTAGTCCGGAAGGCAAAGTACCCTGTAGAGTCCAGCTATACGGCTCTGTCCCACCCACTGCATAGACATTTTCGCTGTAGCTGTAGCCAATAGCTGCACCCCTAAGCTCCTTGGAAACGAGCTCCATAGTATTGCTGCCATAAAGAGAAGTATTCATGGTGGCCAAACCACCCGTGGAAACATAAAAGTAATCCTCAAACTCTTTGCGGATTTTCTCAATTCGGGCAATCTCATCCCCTTTGGGAACTTCTCCGTTTTTAACCACTAAAATAATCGCCATGTTAAAAGCCTTTTGTGAGCCGGTCGGTGTAGGGGTTCTCAGGCCGTTATCTGCCACAATATCCTGAATGCTCAAGGTTTGGGGAGTGCCATTTACTCTTAGGTCGACCGGAAGTGCATAATAAGGGGGCACTACTATGTCGGTTGGTGATAACACAAACGGGTCCGCTAAATACCATCTGTCCGGCACTTGGCTGGTGTCATTTAAACCCATCACATACAGGTCTAAAGGTGAAAGACCGTCTCCATAGGCATATCCTTGGTAATCTCCACCTCCTAAATCAGTCCACATATAACCTTCCATGGCTGAAGTAGTGGAATCCCCGTAATTACTTTTGGTGTCCGAGAAAGAGTACCAGTGAGATTGGTTGACCAATTGATTTGGGTTATTCAGAAAAGCTGCCCACTGATGCATGGTTTCATGCAGCATCCCACTCATGGTGGAATGGATACGATACATATGAAAATGAGGGTCATCCACTTGATAGTTGATGTCATTCTGATTAGAAAATCCCTGTAGCCGTCCGGCACTTCCATAAAAGGGTGTGTCATCGAAAAATGGCAACCCAACCCCCTGCACCTGATTTTGGATTTGAAAATGGTAGGCAAAACCAAACATATACGCATCAAAATTGCGAAACATGGTTATAAAATCAAAACTGTCCGGGTGGGTTTGGTAAAATGCGCTGGCCACCGCCGCATCATCAATGGTCAATCCCCAAGAAGGTTCAAAAATTAAGGTTCCGTCGTCCTCCAGGATAGCTATATTCCCGATATCCCGGGTCTGGAAGGCCGTGACTTTGGGGCGTAAGAAGGGTTTGGCTTTTAAGTGCTGTGCCATAATATCCTTTTCAATGCCGGGGTAAGTGCCACAGTCCAGCTGCTGGCGAAAATCGGTCTGAAATATTTTACCACTGTCAGGAACATTTTTGTCAGAAGCGTTTGATATTTCAAGCAGAATTAAAGAAAGGGCTAAGGTCAAAATGACTCGGCAGAAATTTTTCATCTATGGCTCTAATTTTTAGGAGATACTCTTTTAAAGATAGCCAAAAATGAGCGATTTGTCAACCCTAAAAAATGAAAAGCCCTACGTGGAATTAGGTTAGCTTTAGGTATATCCCGAATCTATGGATTTTTCTCCTGCCAGATCTGTCAAACTTTGGCTTTGGATAGCTTAGAATTGTTAAAAAAATGCAACTCCCTTAATTTCTCCAAAGCCCAGGAGACAATCTCTTCTTTCCAGCCCAATTTCCGGGCAAGAGAGTCGGAAGATAATCTGGTCTGGCGGGTTTCAGTAAGATAGCGGGCTAAGTCTATCAAATAAAGAGAATTAGAAGGCAAGCTCTGATTTTCTCTCAAATATTCGATCAAATATACAGCCAAATTAGCCGTGAAAACCCCTATTTTTTTATCATTGCATTCAACAAACAGGTCAAACCTGTATTTAGGAAATTGATAGCCACAGGTTATCCCGGAGCAGATTTTCATATCTCCTATATGACATTGTAAGTCAATAATCACATGCTCAATTAAATGGGCATAATCCGACATATCCCCCATCTTTTTGATTGGGATACCGGAGGTTAACTTAGGTGCCAGTGCAGAACTCCCCTGTCGCCCGCTCCAGTTCTCGCAGCATTTATGCTTAGCCAAAGTGGGCATTATACTTAGAAGCTGATTGTAAATATGGGAAAAATTGTTTTTATACTCTACAGAATCCACTAAATCCAGAGTTACCCGTAGCCTTTTGACCCCGGGCTGAAAATTCTGGTGTAACTGACTGACAGATGGAAACTTACCGTATGCCAATGAGACAATTTTCATAATTTTTTATATTTTTTGATTCTACTGACTTTTATAGTCAAAAATAGTCAAGGATGATAGTATTTTTGACTATCCTTGACTAAAGAAATCGGCAGATTTGTGAGTTTTCTTTAAACTCTTTACAAAACAACTGCTGTTTCGTATGTTTCTTAGGTTGTGAATAAAATCGAAGAAAGAATCTTATTTTTTGAAGGACATAAAATCAGTTTCGGCTTTAGAAATCTGTTCGATTTCTAATAATGATACGTGGCTAATTCAGGTGAATTTTTGCTTTTTTTTCTAACTGAAAGAGAGACAATAAAATGGCTAAAGATTTAGTCTGTGGAATGGAAGTAAATCCGGAGACCGCGGAATATAAAACTTCTTACAGTGGAACAACTTACTACTTTTGTTCCCCAAGTTGTCAGAAAAGATTCCAGGAAAATCCTTTAAAATATATAAATCAGAAAGAGACCGTTTCAGTTATGGAAACTTCCGGAGAGCCGGTTTTAGTTCAACCAGGAGGTAAGAAAATGGCTTCAGGTCCCACCGAGAAAAAAACCTTACCAATCCAGGGTATGTCCTGTGCCTCCTGTGTGGTTAAAATTGAAAATTCAGTCAAAAAATTAGATGGAGTTGTGAATGTCACTGTGAATTTGGGGACTGAAAAAGCAACGGTAGAATATGTCCCAGGGGTGGTTACTTTGGAGCAGATTGAAAAGGCGGTCTCCAAAGCTGGACCTTATGAAGTTATAAAAGAGATTTTGGAAGAAGAGGAAAAAATAATCCGGGAAAAAGCTTTCCGGAAATTAAAGACTAAATTGATAGTCTCGGCAGTTCTAAGCTTTTTGGTCTTGCTTATAAGTTTATATGAATTTCTTCCCGTTCTGAAAAATCTCGACCCATCCTTCCTGTATTTTATGGCCTTCGGCTTGACCACTCCGGTTTTATTCTGGTGTGGCTCACAATTTTTTGTTGGGTTCTGGAAAGCTTTAAAACATAAAAGCTTTGATATGAATTCATTAATTGCTATTGGTACTGCCTCAGCTTATGTTTACAGTGTTGTCGCAACCTTCTTTCCTGATTTCTTCACCAAAACAGGTGGCGAAGCAGAAGTTTACTATGATACCGCAGCAGTTATTATCACCTTAATTTTATTAGGCAGATTTTTAGAAGCCAAAGCCAAAGGGAAAACCTCGGAAGCCATCAAAAAACTTATGGGGTTACAGCCTAAAACTGCTCGTTTGATTTCACCTGACGGATCAGAAAAAGATATTCCCATCAAAGATGTAGAAGTGGGAGATATAATTTTAGTCCGACCAGGTGAAAAAATTCCAGTGGATGGAGAAATTATAGAGGGGTATTCGGCTATTGATGAATCAATGGTTACCGGCGAATCTTTACCGGTAGAGAAAAAAGTTGGAGACCAGGTCATCGGCGGAACTATAAATAAAAATCGGGTATTTAAATTCAAAGCCACTAAAGTTGGAAACCAAACTTTCTTAGCCCAAGTCATTAAATTAGTCCAGGAAGCTCAGGGTTCCAAAGCCGCCATTCAAAGATTAGCTGATAAAATTGCCGGAATTTTTGTCCCCATCGTGATTGTAATTGCGATTTTGACTTTCATAGTTTGGTATTTCTGGGGACCGGAGCCACAGCTTAATTTTGCCCTTTTGACATTTGTAGCAGTTTTAATTATCGCCTGTCCCTGTGCTTTAGGACTGGCAACCCCTACCGCTATCATGGTAGGAACCGGGAAAGGAGCTGAATTAGGGGTTTTAATCAAAGATGCTGAGGCACTGGAAACTTTACCCAAAGTAAATACCATCGTGTTTGACAAAACCGGAACTCTGACCAGAGGAGAACCAAAAGTTTTTCAAATTATTTCTATCGACAGTTTATCAATGGAAGAGATTTTATATTACTCCGCTTCAGTGGAAAGGGGCTCGGAGCATCCTTTATCCAAAGCTCTTCTGGAAGAAGCCCAAAAAAGAAACATAAAGTTGACTGCCCCGCAACATTTTCAAGCCATACCCGGCCACGGAGTAAAAGCTGAAATTGATGGGAAAGAAATCTTACTGGGGAATTTAAAATTACTGCAGGAAAATCATATACCAACCACAAATCTCCAGAACCATCAAGAAGAAATCTCCAGTCAAGGGGCTACTACTTTATTTTTAGCAGTTGATAAAGCACCAGCTGGAGTCATTGGAATCAAGGATACCTTGAAAACAAATTCCAAAGAAGTGGTGCAGACTCTAAAAAATATGGGTTTGGAAGTGATTATGATGACCGGGGATAATCAAAAAGCCGCTTCTGCTATTGCCCAGGAAGCTGGGATTGACCAGGTTTTGGCTGAAGTTTTACCGGCTGACAAAGCCAGTGAAATAAAAAAATTACAGGCTCAAGGGAAAAAGGTAGCGATGGTGGGTGACGGTATCAACGATGCTCCGGCTTTGGTGCAAGCTGATGTGGGGATTGCTTTGGGGACAGGGACGGATGTGGCGATTGAATCGGCTGATATTTCTTTGGTTCGAGAAGACCTGTCAGGTCTTATTTCAGCTTTAAAATTAGCACACAAAACTATGAATACCATCAAATGGAACCTGTTTTGGGCTTTTATTTATAATATTATTGGTATTCCCATAGCTGCTGGTGTGTTATACCCGGCTTTCCATACCCTTTTATCCCCTATGATTGCCAGCGGGGCTATGGCTTTCAGCTCGGTTTTTGTGGTTACTAATTCTTTGAGATTGAGGAAATTTAGAGAGTAATTCAAATTGTTCTTTGGCGGCAAATTCTTTTATTCTATTTTATCTGATTTTGCTAAATTACATTTAGCACATAATAATCGTATATTTTTTGCGGTTAAACTCGTTCCACCTTTTGAAAATGGCAAATCGTGGTCAAAATGTAGGTTTTTTATTGAACCACAGATAACACATTTGCCCTTATCCCTCTGCCATACTTCTTTCTTTATTTCACTCGAAATTAATCTCGTATGTTTTAAATCAATATGTCCGTTTGTCTCAACATCTTGCTCATCAGAAAGTTTCAATGAAAAAATAAATACATTTCGCTTCCCGTCGTGATTAATTTTGTAATCAATCAAATCAAAAAAACCTTTTAAAGACCAAACTCCGGGAAGAATTTTTTCATATACTTTAACCTTTTCTAGCTCAGAAGTGTCTTTTTTATATTTTTCTACTGACTCTATGAATTTCCCATTTTGTGTAAGTGTTCCGTTTCTGGTTAATTTTGGTTGATCAAGAGTTTTTGGATTAATTTCATAAGATGTTTTTGGCGCATCATGCCCCTCGTACTCTATCGTTATACTATCTTCAAGAATTTTGTCAGAATATGGCGCATTAGAACGTCTGGACATGAGAATTACAGAATAGCGATGATTCATACGGAAATTCATACCTCTTTGCAGAGTTTGAACATTTTCGATATCGCACATTTCTCGATATGAATATATCTGATCTATCATAATTATTCTGAATCAATTCGTAATTTGCTTGATTGAACTTGTTTTTTGTTCAAATTCTCCTTGGTGATTATCATATAAATAGTTACAAGCTTCAGTAAGAATATCTATCCAGTATTTCACTTCTATTTTTTTGTCCGGGGCGGTGTGTAAGTGAATTTCCCACAATATAAATCTTTGGCTAATTCAAGTCAATTATTTTTTTAAAAGTGGCCCTCCTCCCCAAAAATCTGGTGTGTGCTGTCTGTAAAATCTCCGAAACCCCTAACTTCAGTTAGGGGAGCTTCACATAATTGTTCTGATGGCCCCTCATTTAAATGAGGGGCTAAATTTTAGGGGATTGTGAAACTCCCCCGATTAAAATCGAGGGTTTCTTTTCTCTAATTTCTTTAATTATACCCAAACCTAATATTCTTATGCGGTCTCCAGGCCGGGGAGATAATATTATTTTGCTTAAAGCCAGACACCAGTCTGCCCCAGGTCACCGAAAACTCCCCATATTTATCATTAATTTTATCCATCGCATAAATGAGGCATTGCCTCCTGTTTTCTTCCGGCATCAAACTCAACTGCGAAGAACCACAAATTAGATTGGAAACCGAAACCCCTAATAATCTTACTCCGATGGCTTCTACATTGAATTTGTCCAAGATTTTCACAGCCGTATGATAAATTTCTACCCCTTCATCAAGGAATTTTCTAATCGTCACCTGCTGTCCAAGAGTGGTAAAATCCGGAATTCTGATAATCAGATGAACCGTCTTCCCCTTATAATTCCCTTTTCTCAAGCGGCGAGCCACCTGTTCGGAAAGCTGCAGAAGATATTTTTTAGCCACTTCCCTGTCAAAAGTATCTTTTGGTAAAGTAAAAGAGTGCCCCACTGATTTGGCTGGCTCAACATAATCATAAGGCATAACAGGTGAATCATCCACTCCCCAAGCTATATCATGTAAATGTAACCCCACAATACCATACATCCTTTGTAAAATTTCCACCGGATAGCGAGCCAGCTGCCCACAAGTATAAACTCCTAATTTATTTAGTTTCTCTGTGATTCGGGGACCGATTCCACATAATTCTTGAATAGGTAAATTTTCCAGAACTTGTTGGATTTTCTCCGGCTCGATAATGACCAAACCATCCGGTTTTTTCAAATGACTTCCTAATTTAGCTAAAAGCTTGTTGGGACCGATTCCGACCGAACAGGTGATATCTAATTCCTCTCTGACTCTCTTTTTAATTTTCAAAGCTATATCCCTACCAGACCCGAAAAGTCTTTGACAACCGCTTACATCTAAAAAACATTCATCTATGGAGAAAATTTCTACCAAAGGAGTGAACTGAATAAAAAGTTTCTGTAAGTGATTAGCAACTTCTACATAGTTGGCAGGATTGCATTCTACCAGAATAGAATTTTTACATAACTTTTTAGCTTCCCAAAGATTCATTCCGGTTTTAACCCCAAAAGCCCGGGCTTCGTAAGAAGGAGAGATAATCACGGTTCGACCCTTAGGATTGCCACAGACCAAAACCGGCTTCCCTTTTAGATGAGGATTAGTCCTTTGCTCCACCGCAGCAAAGAAAGCATTCATATCCAGATGTAGAATAGTTCTGTTCTGCATAAAATTATCTTTAAAATCGTTAACTCTTCTTATTACTTCTAAAATGAACTCTTCCTAACCTCTCCCCATTTATGGTGAGTTTGCCGAACCATCCCTCCCCTATGAAGGGGAGGGAGTTTATTCCCTCTCCTATAAGGGGAGGGCTAGGGAGGGGTCAGTTTACATAACTGCGTCAGGTTTAAGAACCTGACGTAACTAAGAATTTTCTATCCCTCTTTCCAGGTCTGTTTAATATTCCAAGAACATCGTTCTTCGTCATAGCAGATCTCAAAAAAATTATCATCCTTATCAACGATTCCGAAATGGTGCCATTTATATTTCCCTACTGGAGCAGACCAGTGACTGGTTACTCTGGAAATTTTATACACCCTACTTTTCCATTTGAAAGAAAGGGGTCTAATCTTCCCTTTTTGGAAAACAGCCAGGACTTCTATCGATTCGCCAAGTGCTTGATACATAACAGGATACAGGTTATACCTGTTTTTTGGTTACACCATGCTAAAAGCATTTGAAAATTTCTCTTGACAAATTGAACATCCGTTCAGTATTATATACGAAGATAGAAAGTATGTCAAGTAAAAAAAATGAAAAATATAAGCTAGACAATCTTAAAAACCAAACAGGAGGAATAAATGGTTGAAGAGCTAACCTTCAGGCAAAAAGAGATTTTAAATTTTATTTCTCAAGCCATTCAGGATAACGGGTACCCGCCCACTTTAAGAGAAATTGGGAAAAAATTTAAAATTGCCTCAACTAACGGGGTTCATACTACTCTGGAAACTCTGCAGAAAAAAGGTTACATCAAAAGACATCCCTTACTCTCCAGAGGTATCGAGCTGGTGCAAAATATCAGAGCTAATTTCACCTTGATTCCGGTACTCGGTAGAATCGCCGCCGGACTTCCTATATTAGCGGTAGAAAATATTGAAACCCACCTGGCGGTGGACAAAACATTTTTACCTTCGGGAGAGATTTTTTCCTTAAAAGTGGTGGGTGAAAGTATGAAAGAGGCCGGAATTCTGGATGGGGATTATGTTTTAGCCCGCAGGCAGGAGACTGCTGAAAAAGGAGATATTGTGGTAGCTGTGATTGGAGAGGAAGCTACGGTCAAGACCTATGTCCCTTTGAAGAATATGATAAGACTGGAGCCGGCCAATTCGGATTTTGAGCCGATTATTGTGGATAGAAAAACCCCTGGGTTTTTCATTGCCGGAAAAGTTATGGGTTTGATGAGAAAAATGTGAGGGAAGATACCCCCCGGCTTGTCATCCTGAACGCAGTGAAGGATCTCGAAGTTAACCTCTAAAAATGAGATTCTTCGCTACGTTTATCCTGAGCTAGTCGAAGGGCTCAGAATGACCTTAAAAAAATTACGGCCGGGTAAGTTTTGTTTGGGATAATCAAAACACAAATTGTACCTGAATTTGAGTTAAATCTTCTCTGATTTGAAAACCCAATGAGCTGGTAGATTTCTTCTTTTGATGAAATTTTGTCAGAGTCGTACCCACATACCAGCCGATAGCTGAACCCACCAAAACGTCCGAAGTAAAGTGAACGTTGTCGTTTAACCGTGACCAGGCCACCGAGGTTGCGGCTGAATAAACCAAGACTTTCACCCACCATTCGGGATATTGATGTGCAATCACGGAAGAAAAAGCAAAAGCTGTAGAGGCATGCCCAGAAGGAAAGGAAAGCGAATTTGTGCCCGGTGAAAAATCTAACATCTTGAAAAAATAAGCTCCTTTATTCCCGCTGGGCCTTTCTCTGCCTGTAATATACTTCAAGCTTAAAACCACAGCTTGAGTAAAAAGAATCGATTTAAAACCTAAATAAGCAGTATCTTTGGCTTTTTGATCTTTAAAAACCAAACCTTTCAGATAAATACCCCCCAACAGAAAATTCGGCAGTTTATCCCCGTAAGGACGGACAAAATCCGCCAACTTGTCGGAAGAATGATTTCGATTATCTTGGAAAAATTTTTGTAAATCTTCGTCTACCAAAAACAGAGTTATGCTCACTCCCACAAAACCTAAGGCTTTCAGTCTATCATTTTTACTTAAATGAAACGGCGAAGTAAAAAGCTGTTTACCGTCCTGATAAAAATCTTCCACCAAAAAATCTAAAACATTGGAACTCTTTTTATCTTGAGCTTCACTTAATTGAGGAATAAAACAATTCCATAAACTTAAAAGCAGCAAAAAATAAATTGGCTTTAAAAAAGCTTTTTCGGAAAAGTTCAAGCTAGATTAATTTAATTTTTTCCGGAGTGGGATTTTTTTCTGATTCTATAACCCGGTTTTGGCTCCGCCACTTTAGAGTAAGTGCACCAGTAAACTTGCTGCATTTTCTCTAAAACATTCGGTATCTTCTCTTTCAAGTTTTTGGGCTGCAATCGTTCAAATTTATTCATTCAGTTTTACCTATAATTTTAAAAAACTTTTTTCTCCCGATTCTGACTAAAATCTCCCCGTCCAGCTGAATTTTCTGATTTTCATTTTCTACTCTCTGATTATTGATATAAACTCCCCCTTGCTGGATCAACCTTCTTACCTCACTGGTGGAATTGACGCAGCTGGTTTGAGTCAATAGTTTCCCAATCCAGACCTCTTTTTCTGGTGAGGAAAACTTAAGCACCGGAGCATCATCCGGAAAGATTTTTTCTTTGAATGTTTTTTCAAAACTTTCTTTAGCGCTCTGTGCCTTTTTCTCTCCATGGTAAGTGGCAACAATTTCATAAGCCAATCTTTTTTTCCAGAGCATGGGGTTGACTGTCTTTTCTCTTAACTCTGTCTTCATTCTTACAATCTCTGGTTGTGGCAGATGGGTCAAAAGCTCAAAATAAGTCTCGATTAACTCATCCGGTATGGACATAATCTTGCCGTACATCTGGTCCGGGGAGTCTGTTACACCCACAAAGTTCCCCAGGCTCTTGCTCATCTTCTCTTTTCCGTCGGTTCCCACCAAAAGCGGTAATAACATCACCACCTGCGGCTCCTGTCCGTATTCTCTCTGAATCTCACGTCCCACTAAAAGATTGAACTTCTGGTCTGTGCCTCCCATTTCCACATCCGCTTTCAGGGCTACGGAATCGTAGGCCTGCATGAGAGGATAAAGAAATTCCAGAACTGAAATCGGCTGCTGGTTGCGGTAGCGCTTGGAAAAATCATCCCGCTCTAACATTCTGGCAACGGTGTATTTGGCAGTCAGATGTAATACATCTTCAAAGTTCATACTTCCCAGCCACTTGCTGTTGAAAACCACCTTGGTCTTTTTAGGGTTTAAGATTTTGAAAATCTGCTTTTTGTAAGTCTCTGCATTTTCTAAAACCTCTTTACGGGACAGTCTTTTTCTGATTTCGGAACGGCCCGAAGGGTCTCCCACCATAGCGGTGAAATCGCCGATGACAACTATTACCTGATGCCCCAAATCCTGAAACTGTTTTAACTTGTGCAGAGTTACCGTATGGCCTAAATGAATGTCCGGCACCGTAGGGTCTAAGCCCTCTTTGATTTTCAACGGAGTTTTGGTTTTAATGGATTTTTCCAACTTTTTGACAAATTCTTCTTCCGGTATTATTTCCACCACCCCGGCCTTGAGGATCTCTAGCTGCTTTTTGACTTCGTCCATAATTTAAAGTTTATATTAAATTTCCTCAAAAATCAAGCCGAATTTCTTTAGAGCAGGAATTCCCAGTAGATAGAGTCAAAGTTTGTATCAGAATCAGAATTTTAACTTTTTGAGTGAAAGAAAAAATTGTCTTGACAGCTCGCAACGAGACAGTTTATTTAACCAGTGAGGCCATTAAATGGTAAGGTAGCAACAATTTCCTGCGTATATATAATAACAATTTTATGAGTAAAAGAAAGTCATATATAGTAGGAGGATCTATCATCCTCTTTTTTGTGCTTCTGGCCCTGACCCTCAGAATTAATAGGATTTACCAGAGAGACCTGCCTTCTTTGGAGGAACTGCACAATATCGAACCCAGCCTAATTACCAGAATCTACTCCGTCGATGAAAAAGTCCTGCAGGAGTTTTACAGCGAAAGAAGAACATTGACCCCCCTGAACAGAATGCCCCGCCATTTGATTGAGGCCTTAATTGCCACCGAAGATAACCGGTTTTATCAGCACTGGGGAGTAGACCTGCTCGGTATCGGGAGAGCTTTTATTACTAATATCTTCAAAGGAGGATTTGTACAGGGAGGGTCCACTATTACTCAGCAGTTGGCCCGGACTTTATTTTTAACCCGGGAAAAGACCATAACCCGTAAAATTAAAGAGGGTCTGACCGCCATCAAAATTGAGCGAACCTATTCAAAAGATGAAATTTTGGAACTGTATTTAAACCAGAGTTATTTTGGAAAAGGTGCTTATGGAATCCAGTCCGCTGCTTTAACCTATTTTGGAAAAGCCGTCGATACTTTAACTATTTCAGACTGTGCCGTGTTAATTGGTATTTTAAAAGCACCCAATCGCTACTCCCCCTTGGTTTCACCTGAGCTGGCGTGGGGAAGAAGAAACGTAGTCTTGGAAAATTTAGCCGGTTGGGGAACTATCACCAAAAAAGAAGCTGATAGCTTGCAGAAACTTGAATTAGCAATTAATCCTTCCACCGGTCAGGGCGGTGAAGCCCCCTATTTTACTGAAATGGTCAGACAGTATCTAGAGGAGAAGTATGGTGAGGGGGCTCTGTACTCCGGCGGACTATCGGTCTACACTACTCTGAATCTGGAGTTGCAGAAAACCGCAGAAACCGCTTTGAACACCCAACTGGACATATTGCAAAAGCAGATGGAAAATACTCACAGTTTGAGGGACCAGAATTATACTGTGGCGGTAGTGGACACTGTGGGCGGCAAACCGAAAAATAAAAGAGAATACAAAAAGATTCACGGGGCTTTGGTGGCCGTTGACAATCAGACCGGAGATATTTTGGCTTTGATTGGAGGGCGGGATTTCGCCCAGACCAAATTTAACCGGGCAGTTCAGGCCTTAAGGCAGCCTGGCTCCGCCTTTAAGCCCTTTGTGTATGCGGCCGCCATAGATGAAGGATTTAAACCTACTGATATTTTCTATGATACACCTATTGTATTGACTGACGGAACCGGAAACGAGTGGAAACCCAACAATTATGACCGGGAATTTAGAGGACCGGTGACTTTGAGAGTGGGTTTACAGGACTCCCGCAATTTGGTGGCTATAAAACTTCTGCAAAAAATCGGGCCTCAAAAAGCGGTGGACTATGCTTATAAGATGGGCATTAGGACAAATCTGTATGCCGTTCCTTCCATCGCTATTGGAACCTCTGAGGTAACTTTGCTGCAGATGACTCAGGCTTTCTCGGTTTTCCCCAATCAGGGGATCAAAGTTGAGCCCCGCTCTATTTTGAAAATTACCGACCGTTACGGAAATATTTTGGAAGAAAATAAAACTGTAAAAAGACAGGAAGTTTTGTCACGTCAAACGGCTTACATCATGACCAATATGTTACAATCCGTGCTGGATAAAGGAACCGGATTTGCTGTCAGAGCTTTGGGATTTTCCAGGCCGGCCGGTGGGAAAACCGGTACTACGGATGAGACCACTGACAATTGGTTTATTGGGTTTGTACCGCAGATTACTGCCGGAGTCTGGATTGGATATGATGATAAGACTTCTATCGGCCCCAATCAGACCGGAGGAGGCACTTGTGCCCCGGTTTGGACCAATTTTATGAAAAAAGCCACCGAAAAGCTGGCCCCTGAAAATTTCGCCATACCTCCCGGTATTGTCTTTAGAAATGTCTGCCTTGAATCCGGAGATTTGGCTGGCCCCAACTGCCCCAATCCGGCTTTTGAAGTTTTTACCGAGAAAACCGAGCCCAAGACCAGCTGTCATTTACATCCCGGCAGCACCACCTTCCTGGCTCCCTGAAGTTTTGGTTACGCCTACGGCATCCCGAGAAAAACGAGGGACACCATCCCCTAGGGGTCAGTAACTCCACTTTCTTAAAGTTTTTGAGTCCAGATAATACAAAATCTTTTGCAAATTTTTTCTTTTTTGTGGGCTAATCTGATAAGAATTCAGCAGAGTTTTGACAGCTTCTTTACCCTTTTCCCTATCATTAGCTAGAACAATGGCTAAGGTCTCCCCTTTCTTAACTAAATCACCCACTTTCTTTTTTATCAATAATCCCACCCCATAATCAATTTTAGTTTCCTTGGTTTTACGTCCGGCTCCTAATTCCAGAGCAACCATCCCAATTTCAAAAGTGTTGATGGATTGGACATAGCCGGTTTTGAGGGCTTTAACTTCTAATCGAAATTTGGCTTCAGGCAGTAAGGTGTAATCTTCCACAATTCTTGTATCTCCTCCCTGATTTTGTAACATCTGCTTGAATTTCTCCAAAGCTTTCCCATTGCGGATTTGTTGTTCTGAAAGTTTTATACCTTCATTAAAACTTTTCACTCTGCCAGCCAATATCAGCATAGAAGAGCTGAGAGCATAAGTCACCTCTTTCAAATCCGGTGGAAAATTTCCTTTCAAAGATTGTATGGTTTCGATTACCTCTAAAGAATTGCCGACCGCCTCACCCAACGGTTCGTTCATATCGGTAATCAAAGCCACCATTTTCCTTTTAAACCTGCTTCCGATTTTAATCAAACTTTTGGCTAAGCCGATGGCCTCTTTTCCCGTCCGCATAAAGGCACCGTTGCCCGACTTTATGTCAAAGAGCACCGCATCTGATTTTAAAGCCAACTTTTTAGACAAAATGCTGGCGGTGATAAAAGGGACATAATCAACGGTAGCTGTCACATCCCGCAAAGCATAAATTTTCCCGTCCGCTGGAGCAATTTCTTCAGTTTGACCCATTATCCCCACACCTATTTCAGATAAATTTGTTTTGAATTCTTCTATGCTTAGATTGGTTCTAAAGCCGGGGATTGACTCCAGTTTATCCAAAGTTCCACCGGTATGTCCCAAAGCCCGGCCTGAAACCATCGGTACCGTCACTCCGCAGGAGGCCACTAATGGTGCTAAAATTAAGGAGACTTTGTCTCCTACTCCTCCACTACTGTGTTTGTCAATCTTTTTTTCTTTGACGAAGCTCAAATCTATGGCCTGACCGGATTCTAACATAGCTTTGGTCAGATAAAATGTTTCCTTCTCATCCATTCCGTTTAAAAAAGCAACCATCAAAAAAGCAGAGAATTGATAATCCGGAATTTTCCCACCAGTGTAACCGGAAACCAGAAATTCAATCTCTCTTTGAGTTAGACTCTGTTTATTTCTTTTTTTGAGGATTAACTCGTAAGTATTCATACGACGTTGAAAAAGTTTTAGGTAATCAGAGGGCTTTTTCTTGTTGTAACATCTCCTGCATAATCTTAACACTGGCAGAAGTCCCAATCCGATTAGCCCCGGCTTCAATTAGCTTCAAAACCGAAGGATAATCTCTAATTCCTCCCGACGCTTTTACTCCAAAATCCGGACCCACGGTTTCTCTGACAAGTTTTACATCTTGAATTGTCGCTCCGCCGGTTCCCAAGCCGGTATTGGTCTTGACAAAATCAGCTCCGGAATTTCTGACAATTAAAGCCGCTTCTCTTTTTTCGGCCTCGATCAAAAGCCCGGCTTCTATGATTACTTTTAGCATTATTTCTTTACCACATATTTTTTTGATAGTTTTAATTTCATTTTCAACTAATTTAAATTTTTTCTCTTTGAAAGCTCCCACATTCATCACCATATCAATTTCCTTGGCTCCGGCTTTGATTTCACTTTCAGTTTCAAAAGCCTTTATTTTTGTGGTAGTCGCACCTAAAGGGAAACCGACCACTGAGCCGACTTTTATTTTTGAATTTTTTAAAAGTTTGTGACAACATTTTACCCAGAAAGGGTTTACAAATACGCTGGTAAAGCCAAAACTTATAGCTTCCTGACAGAGTTGCTCAATTTGAGAAGAAGTAGCTTCCGGCTTAAGCAGGGTGTGGTCTATTAAACCGGCTATGCTGGTGATTTTTTCTCTCAAAATTTAGCGAATTTTTTTGAAAGCTTTGGGTAAAAGTTCTTTCAATGTATAATTTCTGCTTTTTCCATTCACTGTGGCACAGATTATTTTCAAATCCTGGCAAAATTCAGATAAAACCTGCAAACAGGCACCACATAGATATTTGGGCTCTTTGGTATCGGTGACAATGGCAATTTTTTCAAAATCTCTTTCACCTCGGGAAACTGCGGTAAAGACCGCCATCCTTTCGGCACAAGTAGTCAGGCCGTAAGAAGCATTTTCTACATTTACTCCGGTATATACCTTGCCGCTTGAGGACAATAAAGCACAGCTTACTTTGAAATTAGAGTATGGAGCATAGGCATTTTTTCGAGCCAATTTGGCTTTTTGAATTAATTGTTGGTCGGTCATAAAATTTGTTTTAGAAAACTTTCACCTATACCGGTCCCCTTTAAACCAAAAATTTCAGCTATGGTAGCTCCGATATCGGCAAAAGTCTTTCTGATTCCCAAATCCATATTGGATTTTAATTTTTTTCCATAAACTAAAAGCGGTACATATTCTCTGGAATGGTCGGTTGAAGGTGTGGTCGGATCACAGCCGTGGTCGGCTGTCATTATCAGAAGATCATCCTCCTTTAAATGTTCTGAAATCTCCGGTAGTAATGAGTCAAACTGCTGCAAGCCGGATGCAAAACCAATCGGGTCATTTCTGTGTCCCCACAGAGTATCAAAATCAACCAGCGTGGCAAAATATAACCCGTAATCATTTCGTTTCAAAGCTTGCAAAGTCTTTTTAACTCCGTCCTGATTATCAACTGTATGGCAGCTGTCGGTTATACCGCGTCCTCCAAATAAATCTTCTATTTTTCCTATACCTACTACTTTAAAATTTTTGGCTTTCAACTGGTCCAAAATAGTTTCTTTTAATGGCTCCAGAGAAAAATCTTTCCGGTTAGCAGTTCTTTTAAAACTTCCTGGTTTTCCGATAAATGGTCTGGCGATTACTCTCCCTACAGAATGTTCTCCTGTCAAAAGTTTTCTAGCAATTTTGCAAATTTCATATAATCTTTCTACTGGAATAATTTCTTCATGAGCGGCGGTTTGAAATACAGAGTCAGCTGAAGTATAAACAATAGGATATCCTGTTTCCATATGTTTCGGACCGAGTTTTTCAATGATTTCAGTTCCAGAAGCAGCGTAATTCCCCAAAGTTTTGCTGCCGATTTGTTGTTCAAAATCGCCAAGCAGATTTTGAGGAAACCCCTTGGGATAAACCGGAAGCGGTTTTTTCAAAACCAGACCCATCATCTCCCAGTGTCCGGCTGTGGAATCCTTACCCACCGATAATTCAGCCATTTTCCCGTAATTCCCTATGGTTGGATAATCATTTGATACACCCAAAATCTTGTCAATTTTTCCTAGACCTAGCTTTTCAAGGTGGGGCAGTTTTAATCCACCCACGGCTTTAGCTATGTTGACTATGGTATTAGAACCCTCATCTCCATATTCAGCGGCATCCGGCAATTCACCGATTCCACAGCTATCCAAAACTAGTAAGACCACTCTTTTTAACATAAATCAAAACAAATCTAATAGTCTGAACAAAATTTGTAAAGAAAAGATTGCAAATTCACTAGAAACAAAAAGGCAACCTTGCGGTTGCCGAATACGGTAAAGTATGCGTCCGGTAAATCTTTACTCTTTTTTCGCTAGTTTTTCCGGTGCAATAATCCCGCTCACTTCTGTTTTTTCAGCTTTTTCCTCTTTCGGCTTCTTGGTTTCTTCTTCTTTAATTTTGGCTTTCTTACCTTTTTTATCTTTTTCTACCACCGGTTTAGCTGTTAACAATTCAACCAGAGATAAGGAAGCACCATCACCCAAGCGGGTCCCCAATCGCAAAACCCGGGTGTAACCGCCGTTACGGCTGGCAAATTGGGGAGCAATCTCTTCAAATAATTTTTTGACTAAATTGTGGTCCCTTAAGACTCTATAAGCTTCTCTTTTGGCAGCCAAATCTCCCTTTTTACCGAAAGTAATCAGCCTGTCAGCCACTGGTCTTAGGGCTTTGGCTTTGGAAGTGGTGGTTTTAATCATCCTATGCGTCAACAGAGAAATAACCATATTGGCCAGCATAGCTTCCCGGTGGCTTTTGATTCGGCTAAGTTTTTTGACTTTGTCCCCGTGGCGCATTTATCTTCCCACCCCGGCCTTGGCCAGTTCCTTATATTTTTCTACATCCATCCCGAAGTGCAGTCCTCTTTCGTCTAAAATCTTTTTAAGCTCGTTCAAAGATTTCCGGCCGAAATTTCTGAATTTCAGCATCTCCGGTTCCGATTTTTTCACTAAATCCTCTATGGTTTGAATATTAGCGGCCCGGAGGCAGTTGGCGGAGCGAACCGAAAGCTCCAGTTCATCTACTCTGGTTTTGAGCAGGTTGCGGATGCGTAAAGTTTCATCATCTATTTTTTCTTCTTCGGCCATCTGCTCTTCCTCATCTAATTTGATGAACACCTGCATATGGTCTTTGATAATTTTGGAAGCCTGGGATAAGGCATTTTCAGGGGTTATACTTCCGTCGGTCCAGATTTCTAAAATCAGCTTGTCATAATCGGTTCTCTGGCCGACTCGGGTATTTTCCACTTCAAAATTTACTTTGGTCACCGGTGAAAACAAGGAATCTATGAAAATGGTGCCGACCGGTAAGGAGTCATCTTTGTTCTGTTCTGAAGCAACATATCCCCGACCGGAATTTATGTCCAGTTCCATCTTGAATTTTACATTGTCGGTAAAAGTAGCGATATGCAATTCCGGATTTAAAATCTCAACCTCCGGGTCGGTCTCAAAATTACCGGCTTTTAGCTCTCCTTTCTTTTCCATCTCCACTGAGATAGTCTTGGGGCTATCCCCTAACAATCTGACTCTCAATTTTTTAATATTGAGGATAATCTCAGTCACATCCTCATATACTCCGGAAATAGTTGAAAAGGGATGTAAGACCCCCTGGATTCTCAAAGAAGTTACCGCCGCTCCCTGAATGGATGATAAAAGTGCCCGTCTTAGATTATTCCCCAGCGTGGTTCCAAAGCCTCTTTCCAAGGGCTCGATTACGAATTTGGAATACTGAGTGGTTTTGGTCTCTTCATCAGTAAACACATCTTTGATCTGAACTTCTTTGGGCATGGTTAAGCTTTTCCACTTCATATCCTTTGCTCCCTCCGCTAAATTTTAAATGCTATGATAAATTATTTTTTCTCTCACAATAAAATGCGCAAAAAATATCGAATGCCAAATCTTTATTTCGAATACAATTCCACCACCATCTGCTCCTGCACTGTGGTGGGGATACTGGCGCGCTGGGGTATTTCCAAAAGCTCCCCCTCCATTTTTACTTTATCCAATCTCAGCCAGCTCAATTCTTCAGCCGAGCTGGATTTTAGGGCTTGTAAAATATGTTCATTGTCACGGCTTTTGGGCTTGACCGAGATTATCTCACCCGGTTTGACCGTATAAGCCGGAATATCCACGATTTTACCGTTGACCAAAATGTGACGATGCCGCACTAACTGCCGGCCGGCTTTTCTGGAAGAGGCAAAGCCCAAGCGGTAAACCATATTGTCCAGCCGGGTTTCTAAGGAAACTAAGAGGGCTTCGCCAGTGACCCCTCTTTTCTGGTTTGCTTTCTCGAAATAATTTCTGAACTGCTCTTCTAATACACCGTAAATTCTTTTTACTTTCTGCTTTTCCCTTAGCTGGGTGGCGTAACCTACTGCCCTTCTTCGGGGGGTCTGGCCATGCTGTCCGGGAGCATAACCTCTTCTCTCAAAGGCGCATTTTTCAGTTAAACAGCGCGCCCCTTTTAAGAAAAGCTTTTCACCTTCTCTGCGACATTGCTTACAACTTGGTCCTGTGTATCGTGCCATAATCTTCCTCTTTTTTTTCTATTTTGTTACACTCTTCTGCGCTTGGGTGCTCTGCAGCCGTTATGCGGAATAGGGGTTACATCTTTGATGGCTGTAATCTCCAATCCGGCTGCCTGCAAAGACCTGATAGCAGATTCTCTGCCTGACCCCGGTCCTTTGACCCAAATTTCAACTTTTCTGACTCCCAATTCCAGGGCTTCCCGGGCAGCTTTCTCAGCCGCCACCTGAGCCGCAAAGGGGGTACTTTTTCTGGAGCCTTTGAAGCCGGACCGGCCGGCCGAGGCCCAGCAGATTACACTTCCTTTGGAATCTGCTATGGTTACAATAGTATTGTTAAAAGTAGCTTTGATATGGGCGATTCCGTAACTTTCAATTTTTCTATGTTTCTTTTTGACTTTCTTTTTGACTTCCTCAACCACTTTTTACTCCTTTCCTTTTATTATGTGGGTGTAGGGGCCGGTTTTCTGGTTCCCACGGTTTTACGGGGACCTTTGCGGGTCCGGGCATTGGTCTTGGTTCTCTGCCCCCGGACCGGAAGCCCTTTACGGTGTCTCAAACCACGGTAGGAACCTATGTCAATCAGGCGTTTGATATTCATGGCCACCTCACCTCTCAAGGCACCTTCTACTTTGTACTCGGATTCTATTACCTGACGCAGTTTGGTTATCTCTTCTTCCGCTAAGTCTTTGACCCTTTTATCCGGATTTACTCCGGTTTTGGCTAAAATCTTTTTGGCGGAGGAGGCTCCTATCCCGTAAATATACGGCAAAGCCGCCTCAACTCTTTTATCCTTGGGTAAATCCACACCGGCAATTCTGGCCATCTTTTTCTCCTTTAATCTCTTTTTGCTTTTTTCATAATCCTTAGTCCTTAATCCCCATTCCCTGCCTTTAAATTATCCTTGTCTTTGTTTATGTTTGGGGTTTTGGCAAATAACTTTTACCACTCCCCCTCTTTTCACTATCTTACATTTTTCACAAAACTTTTTTACCGAGCTGCGTACTTTCATAAATCAGCTACTCCTTTTATTTATAACGATAAATTATTCTCCCCCGGGTCAAATCGTAGGGAGAAAGCTCTACGGTTACTTTATCCCCCGGCAAGATTTTGATAAAATGCATTCTCATTTTACCGGAGACATGCGCCAGAACTTTATGACCATTGTCTAATTCCACTCTAAACATAGCATTGGGTAACGGTTCAATCACTTTTCCTTCTACCTGTATGGTTTCTTCTTTGGGCATGCTTACTTTTTTATAGCACCTCTTATTTTAAACTGGTTAAAACTAGAGCCCCATTGTCGGTAATGGCTATGGTATGCTCAAAATGGGCTGATAAGGAACCGTCTTCAGTAGCTATGGTCCATAAATCCGGTTTGGTTCTGATTTTATAGCCGCCGACATTTACCATCGGCTCTATGGCTAACACCATTCCCGGTTTCAGTACCGGGCCTTTCTCTTTTTCACCAAAATTGGGAACCTGCGGATCCTCATGCATATTTTTACCTATTCCGTGACCGACCAAATCACGCACTACTGAAAATCCATTTTCTTCCACATGGCTCTGAATGGCCGAAGATATTTCACCTAAGTGATTTCCGGCTTTAGCTTTTTTAATACCGATATTCAAGGCCTGTTCGGTCACCTCTACTAATTTTTGTGCTTCTGGAGTAACTCCGTCAACGACAAAAGTGGCCGCTCCATCCGCATAATATCCATCTTTATATACCCCTACGTCAAGTGAAACTAGCTGTCCTTTTTGTATGGTGCGGTCCCCCGGTATGCCGTGGACTATTTCATCATCGATGGAGATACAGATATTGGCCGGATACCCCTGATATCCCAGAAAGGCAGGCTTAGCCTGGTTTCTTTTAATAAATTCTCCGGCTATCTTATCCAGATCTTTGGTTTTGATGCCGGGTTTTAAGTTTTGACTTAATAGTTCAATGGTCTGGGCTACCAATTTCCCATTGGATTTTATGATTTCGATTTCTCTGGCTGATTTTAAAACTATCATATGTTTACTCTTCCGCCGATTCAGCTGGAAAAGACTGTTTCTCCGGAAGCCCATTGGGATTTACTTCCGCGTCAATTAATTGCAGAAGCTCCTGATTCAAATTCTCTGATTTTTTATCTGCGTCAATATCTTTAATTTTAGCCTGTTTTTGATAATAATTTACCAGCGGTTTGGTCTGATTCTTGAAAACTTTCAGGCGGTTTATGACTACATTTTTTTTGTCATCCTGCCGGGGAAGTAACTTACCCCCGCAGCGGTCGCAAATATCCCCCACCCGGGGCGGTTTAAAATAAAGATTGTAATCGGCTCCGCATTTAGAGCAGATCAGACGTCCGGAGAGCCGCTTGGTCAGGGATTCATCTGAAATCTTGAATTGTATCACTAAATCCAACTCTTTGTTTTTTTCTTTGAATATTTTGTCTAACATCTGGGCCTGGGTTAAAGTCCGGGGAAATCCGTCAAATATATATCCTTTTTCACAATCCGGGCGTGAAACCCTCTCTTTGATGATTTCTATAATTACGTTATCCGGCACTAATTCTCCTTTTTCCATATAGGCCTGGGCTTCCTGACCCAGCTGGGTTTTGTTCTTGACCACCTCTCTTAAAATATCACCGGTTGAAATATGCGGTATTTTTAACTTTTTCGACAACAGACGTGCCTGAGTTCCTTTACCTGATCCGGGTGGTCCTATTAAAATCAATTTCATGGTTTCTGGCTGTATCTGGCTTTTGCACTAACACTTACGGCAAAATCTCCTTTTATTTTGGCGTAGGTTTCAAGAATATCTGCCTCGGATTTTCCCTTTCTTTAAGAACCCTTCATAATGTCTGGTCACCAAATGGGACTCTATCTGCGACAAAGTGTCTAAAGCCACCCCTACCACGATTAAAAGCCCGGTGCCACCGAAGTAAAATTGCACGTTTAAAGCATTCATCAAAAAATAGGGTAGAACTGCTATTATGGCAAAAAAGATGGCTCCCGGCAGAGTAATCCGGGTCAAAATGTTATCGATGAATTCACTGGTGTTCTTGCCGGGTCTGATGCCGGGAATAAAACCCCCGTATTTTCTCATATTATCAGCCAGGTCAACCGGGTTGAAGACTATGGCGGTATAAAAGTAAGCAAAAAAGACGATTAAAAGTCCGTAAACCAGGGAGTAAAGCAAAGCACCCGGATTAAACATAGAGGCGATATTTTGCATAAATTCACTATTCGGGAAAAATGAAGTCAAAGTGGAGGGCGCAAACATTATGGACTGGGCGAAGATAATGGGAATGACTCCGGCGGTATTAACTGACAGGGGTATATGGGTGGCCTGACCACCATACACTTTTCGTCCCACCACTCTTTTGGCATATTGCACTGGCACTCTTCTTTGGGCTCGGGTGACTAAAACAATGGCGCCGATGACTGCTATCATAAAAGCCACCAGAAAAATCTCGGTAAAAAAGTTTCTCTGGCCCGACAATAATAATCTGATTTCGTCATACACGGCCGTGGGAAAACGGGCGATAATCCCGATGAAAATAATTAAGGAAATCCCGTTGCCAATTCCACGTTCTGTGATTTTTTCTCCCAGCCACATGATAAAAATGGTCCCGCAGGTAAAGGTCAGCATGGTCAAAAGTTTGAATCCCATTCCGGGGTTGGGAACCACCATGACTCCTTGGGCATTCAGGCTTTCCAGATAGACGCTGGTGCCCAAAGCTTGTAAAGCCGCGATGAGAACGGTTCCGTAACGGGTGTACTGGGTAATTTTTCTTCTTCCTTCTTCCCCCTCTTTTTGTAATCTCTGGAAAAATGGAATCACCGCTCCTAAAAGCTGAATGATAATAGAAGCAGAAATGTAGGGCATTATCCCCAGAGAAAAAACGGAGGCTTTTTCAAAAGCTCCTCCCACAAACATGTTATAGAGACCGAACAAAGTGCCGGAAAGCTGACCGAAGAACTCACTCATGGCTTTGGCATCGATACCGGGTGTGGGAATCTGGCTGCCGATACGATAGACCACCAGAATTCCTAAGGTAAACAAAACCCTTTTGCGTAACTCCGGAACTTTGAAAATATTCTGAAAAGTCTGAATCACTTAATTACCTCAAATTTTCCGCCAGCTTTGGTGATTTTCTCCTGGGCCGATTTGCTGAAAGCTTGGGCCTGCACAGTCACGGCAGATTTTAATTTACCCTCTCCTAAAATTTTTACCGGACCCTGGGGGTCTTTGATCAGACCGCAATTTTTCAGAATCAGAGGGTTGATAACCTCGGCGGAACCGCATTTTTCCAAAGAAATCAAATTTACAATCTGAAAATGTTTTTTGAAGATATTGGTAAATCCCCTTTTGGGAATTCTTCTTTGCAAAGGCATTTGTCCGCCTTCAAAACCGACTTTGTCGCTGTAGCCGGAGCGGGCTTTGGCTCCCTTATGCCCCTTGGTGGAGGTTTTGCCATGTCCGGAACCCGGCCCTCTTCCGATTCTCTTTCTTTTTTTGCTGGCACCCCGGGGTGCCTTAAGTTCATTTAATTTTAACATAGTTTTAGAAGTTATATTAAAATATTAGTTTTATAATCTGATTTTTCCCCAAAAATTTAGTTGGTTGATTTTTCAGCTTTTTCGGTCTATTCGGCTTTTTCCGGCTTGACCTCTTCCACTTGTAGTAAATGCCTGACCTTGGCAACCATTCCTTTTATTTGTGGGTTATTGGGCCGGATCACTTCCTGCTGTAATCTTTTTATCCCCAAAGCTTTTATAGTATTCTTTTCTCTTTGAGAATACCCGATAGCAGATTTGATTTGCTTTATTTTCAAACTTTTAGCCATAATTATAATTGCTGGTTATCCGCCGCTTCTTTGACACTGGTCAGCTCCTGGTAATCTTTCAGTTGTAAAAGTCCGTTCAGGGTGGCTTTGACCACATTGTGGGGATTAGAAGCTCCCAGAGATTTGGTTAAAATATCCTGGATTCCGGCGACTTCTAAAATGGCTCGGACGGCACCCCCGGCGATCACACCGGTTCCCGGAGCAGCCGGTTTCATAAGCACTTCCGAAGCCCCGTATTTTCCTATTATGGGATGAGGTATGGTCCCGCTTGCCATCGGCACTTTCTGCATATTCTTGCGAGCTTGCTGATGTCCTTTGGTGATGGCATCCACCACTTCGCTGGCTTTTCCCAAACCGATTCCCACTTTTCCTTTTTTGTCACCCAATGCCACCAAAGCGGTAAAATTGAACCTTTTTCCCCCTTTGACGACTTTGGCTACCCGGTTGACGTAAATTACTCTTTCTTCTAATTCCTGTGCATCATAATCTCTGGGTTGCATCAAAAAAACCTCACGGTTAAAATTTTAAACCCCCTTCACGGGCTTTCTCTGCCAAAGCTTTTATCCGACCGTGATAAGGGTAAACGTTGCGGTCAAACACTATCTGCTTTATCCCTTTTTCCTGGGCTTTCTTGGCTATAGTCAAACCTACCAATTCACTCACTTTGGTCTTGGAGAGACCGTTTTTAATCTGCTTTTTTACTTCCGGAGTCAAACTGGAAACCCCGGTCAGGACCTGACCGTTTGAGTCATTGACCAGCTGCGCATAAATATGCTTCAAGCTTTTATAGACCACCAGACGGGGACGTTCATTGGTCCCGCTGATTTTTTTCCCGATTCTATATTTTCTTTTCTCGGCTCTGAGCTTTTTTTGATGTAAACGGTCCGGCATATTGGTTAATTAAAATTTTTAAGCTGCGGTCTTGCCGGCTTTCTTTCTGACTTTCTCATCCTGATAGCGAATCCCTTTACCTTTATAGGGCTCCGGAGGCCGCAAAGACCTGATTTTGGCTGCCACCTGTCCGACCAACTCTTTGTCTACCCCGGAGACGGCAATTTTGTTAGCCGCGGGAGCTTCTATTTTAATTCCTTCCGGCGGTGCCAGCAATATGGGATGGGAATACCCCAAAGCCAGCTGTAAATTCTTACCTACCACTTCGGCTTTGTAACCGACTCCCACAATTTCCAACGATTTGGAGAAGCCGACCGTGACTCCTTTGACCATGTTGGCAATTAAAGCCCGGGTCAGGCCGTGCAGGGATTTATAAAATTTGTTGTCGGAAAATCTGGTTACCACAATTTTGCTGTCCTCCAAATCCACTCTCATAGAAGGGTGATAAGGTTTAGAAATACTTCCCTTGGGACCCTGGATAGAAACTTTGTTTTTATCCAGATTAACTTTGACCCCTTCCGGAATAATTACCGGACTTTTACCTATTCTTGACATATTTTACCACACCTGACATAGGGCTTCTCCGCCGATTTTTTTCTCCCAGGCAGATTTATTATCCAACACTCCTTGGGAGGTGGAGATTATGGTTACTCCTAAGTTCTGGTTGATTCTTTTCAAATCTTCCTGAGTGACATAGATTCGCAAACCCGGTTTGGAGATTCTTCTCAAACCGGAGATGGCTGATTTTTTGCCTATGGGATATTTCAGAAAAACTCGCAGCATATTCTGACGGTTATTGGGTACTTCCATAAAGCTGGCGATGAATTTATGGTCTTGCAGGATCTCGGCAATTTTCTTTTTCATTTTGCTGGATGGAATATCCACTTTTTTATGCCGGGCTTTGCTGGCATTCCGGATTCTTAACAGCATATCCGAAATTGGGTCATTTATATTACTCATTTTTTTTCCTTGCCATTTTTGTTGAACTTACTGAACTGTTTATAATTAACTTTGTTAATGTTTTGGTGAAATCATAAAAGTTTACCAGCTGGCCTTAACCACTCCCGGGATATCCCCTTTCAAAGACAAAAGTCTAAAACAGATTCGGCATAGAGCGAATTTACGCAAATATCCCCGGGGCCTGCCGCAGCGGCGACAGCGGTTATGGGCCCTGACTTTGAATTTAGGTTTTCTTTTTGACTTTTCTATCATTGCCGTTCTGGCCATATTTTTTTCCTTTATGTCGAGTTTTATCGAGACATTTATATCGAGCTTATCGAAACATTTATCTTGAGTTTATTCAGACATTTACCTCAAGTCTTATTAGTACCTTTAATTTTCCGACCTAAAAGGCATCCCCAGCGCTTTCAAAAGCTCCTGGGCCTCTTCGTCAGTTTTGGCTGTGGTTACGATAGTTATATTCATTCCCCTCAGTTTTTCTACTTTATCATAATTTACTTCCGGAAAGATAAGCTGCTCGGTTATTCCCAGAGTGTAATTTCCACGGCCGTCAAAACCTTTGGGAGAAATCCCTCTGAAATCTCGGATACGGGGAATGGCTATGTTAACTAAACGATCCAGAAATTCATACATCCTGTCTTTTCTTAAGGTAACCATGCAGGCAATCGGCATTCCGGCTCTGAGCTTAAAATTGGAAATCGATTTTTTAGCTCTTTTGATAGCCGGTCTTTGACCGGTGATGGCGGCCAACTCCGCCACAGCTGAATCCATCATTTTGGCATTGGCAATGGCATCTCCTACACCTATATTTATGACAACTTTTTCTACCCGGGGTGCCTGTGAAACCGATTTATAATTAAATCTTTTCTTTAAATTCGGTATTACTTCTTTAAAATATTTTTCTTTCAAGCGTGCCATTTATATTACCTCACCGCATCTGCGGCAAATTCTGATTTTAGTCGGCTTTCCGGTCCCCTCTTGGGTAATGACTTTATGTCCCACTTTGGTGGAAGCCGCACATTTGCTGCAGTAAACTAAGACATTAGAGATGTGCAAAGCGGCCTCTTTTTCCAAAATCCCACCCTTGGGATTCTTCTGAGTGCCCCGGGTGTGTCTTTTGATAAAATTAATCCCTTCCACTAAAATTTTATTTTTATCCGGGAAAACCATCAGAACCTTGCCGGTTTTTCCTTTATCATCACCGGACACAACCATCACGGTATCGTTTTTGCGAATCTTCATACTTTAGAGCACCTCCGGTGCCAGAGAAATTATTTTCATAAACTGTTTTTCTCGTAATTCACGTGCCACCGGTCCGAAAATCCTGGTTCCTCTGGGTTCACCCTGGTCGTTTAAAACCACTGCGGCGTTGTCGGAAAATCTGATGTAAGAGCCGTCTTTTCGTTTGGTTTCCCGGGTGGTACGGACCACTACTGCCTTACAAACATTACCCCTTTTAATCTCTGCGCCCGGGATAGCATCTCTTACGGTAGCCACTATGATATCCCCGATGCGGGCGTATCTTTTTCTGGTCCCTCCTAAAATTCTGAAACATCTGACTTTTCTGGCTCCGGAATTATCCGCCACGTTTAGAAGTGAATACTCTCTTATCATAATTATTCACGAACCTTTTCTAAAATCTCCACCAGTCTCCAGCGTTTTAGTTTGGACAAGGGTCTGGTTTCCATAATTTTGACTAAATCTCCGGCTTTGGCTTCCTGTTTGGCGTCGTGGGCATAAAATTTGGAGGTTCTCTTGACGGTTTTGGAATATTCCGGATGCCGGAAAGTCCGCTCCACCCCGACCACTATAGTTTTCTGCATCTTGTCAGATAAAACTTTTCCGATTCTTACTTTTCTCTGTCCCCGCATATTTTATTCCTTTTTGTCTGAAGAAGACATGGTCTTCTTGCCTTCCGATTCTCCCGCCAGTCTTCGGATTCCTTTTTCATCTTCGTTTAGAATGGTGTTGATTCTGGCTATATCCCTTTTCAGATTTCTCAGTTTCAGGGGATTTTCCAGCTGTTTGGTCATCTTTCTCAATTTTAGATTGAAAAGCTCTTCTTCTAAATCATGTTTTTTTTGCAGTAACTCCTCTTTGGTATAATCCCGCAGTTGAAATATTTTCATTTTATTTTACCCCGGCCATTTCGGTTCTGGATACATATAATGTTTTGATAGGTAATTTATGGGCGGCCAGCCTCATGGCTTTTTGGGCAATCTCCGGAGTTACTCCTTCCAGCTCAAATAGGACTCGGCCGGGCTTAACTACCGCCACCCAGAATTCCGGATTGCCTTTTCCCTTTCCCATTCTGGTTTCAGCCGGTTTTTTGGTGACCGGTTTGTCCGGAAAAACTCTGATCCAGACCTTGCCTCCTCTTTTGATAAAACGGGTTAGAGCGATTCGGGCCGCTTCTATCTGTTTATTGGTCATCCAGCAGGGTTCCAGAGCTTTCAGACCGTACTCACCGAAGCTGATTTCCGAACCCCGGTAAGCTTTCCCGCTCATCCGGCCTCTTTGCTGTTTTCTGTATTTTACTCTTTTGGGCATCAACATGACAATTACTCCTGGACTTTCGGCTTAGATTCTGAGGAAGGCCGGCTCCGGTCGGGCCTTCTCCTCGGCCCCTGGTTCCTGCCTCGGTCAGAGGAGCTTCTTGACTCCGGTCTTCTTTCTTCCCGGCTTCTTTCAAAAGTAGGGATTTCTGCTCTGATACCGGCATCCGGACCCAAAACTTCCCCTTTGCAAATCCAGGCCTTCACTCCGATACAGCCGTAGGTAGTAAAAGCGGTAGCAGTGGCATAATCAATATCTGCTCGGAGAGTATGCAGGGGAACTTTTCCATCCATATACTGCTCGGAGCGGGCGATTTCAGCCCCGGCCAATCGTCCTCCGCACATAATCTTAACCCCCTCGGCACCGGCTTTTTTGGCTTGGTTAATGGCTTTCTTCATGGCCCGGCGATAGGAAACTCTTCCTTCCAATTGCTTGGCTATGCTTTGAGCCACTAAGCTGGCAGACAGTTCCGGTTTTTTGACTTCAATAATATTGACGGTCATATCTTTTTTGGTCAGATGCTGCAGTTCTTCTTTGAGTTTGTCTACTTCCGCACCTTTTCTGCCAATCACAATCCCCGGACGGGCAGTGTGAATATCCAGGGTAATCTTTTGGGGAGTGCGGACAATTTCAATCAGGGCAATGCCAGCATTTTCCAGTCTTTTTTCAGTATACTTTCTGATGATTAGGTCTTCATTCAAAAAATCCGCAAAATTTTTGGTGGCAAACCACCTGGAATTCCAGGTTTTAATAATGCCTAATCTCAAACCCACCGGATTGGTCTTCTGTCCCAAATTATCCTGCCTTCTTGGTTACTTTTTTGGTTTTCGGTTTAGCGGCCCTTTTAGGTGTTTTGGCTTTTTCAGCCTGTTTTTGTAATTCCTGTTCTCTGGTTTTTAATTTTTCCGGAGTTTCAGCTACGGTTACGGTGATATGGGCGGTTCTTTTTCTGATTCTATAAGCTCTTCCCATTCCCACCGCCCTGATTCTTTTCAAAGTGGGACCACCGTTGACATAAATCTCTTTGACAAACAAATCTTCGGCTTTCAGTTTAGCTGTTCCCTCCAGATTCAAAGCATTGGCCGTCGCTGAATTAATGGTTTTCTCCAGAGGGACCGCCGCATATTTGGGGGTGAAGTGTAAAATCTGGAGCGCTTCCGGTACTTTTCTTCCCCGCACTAAATCGGCAACTCTTCTGAGCTTGCGGTCTGACATTCTGACAAATCTGGCTACGGCTTTGGCTTGCATTTTATTTTTGGTTATGTTTTTAAATTTTTCTATGGCTACGCCATACTGTAAGTAAATGGTTTCTAAAAGCTTTACTGTTTAATGGCAACCGCCCTCTCGGTGATTCTTCCGGAGTGCTGCCTGAAAGTTCGGGTAGGAGAAAACTCTCCTAACTTGTGCCCCACCATATTCTCGGTCATGAATACCGGCAAGAACTTATTCCCGTTATGAATCGCCAGAGTATGACCCACAAATTCCGGGGTTATGGTTGAACGACGCGACCAGGTTTTGATGACCTTTTTTTCTCTGGTTTCATTCATCTTTTGAATTTTGCTCATCAGATGCTGGTCTACAAAAGGACCCTTTTTAAGTGATCTGGGCATTTTTAATCAGCTCTTTACAGGTTTTAATTTTTACTTTTCAAGTTTACGGTTTGTTTAGCTTTGTTTTATCAATTTTTCAGAAATTTACTTCCTTCTTTTAACGATATATTTATCAGAAGGCTTGCTCTTTCTGGTTTTTAAACCTTTGCTTTTTAATCCCCAGGGAGAACAGGGATGACGGCCACCGGAGGATTTACCTTCTCCTCCTCCCATAGGGTGGTCCACCGGATTTTTAGCTACCCCTCGGTTGCGGGGACGATAACCCAACCATCTGGTCACACCGGCTTTGCCGTATGAAATGTTTTCGTGGTCTAGGTTACCTAATTGACCCAGAGTAGCGTAGCCGTCTAATCTGACTAAACGAATTTCTCCGGAAGGGAGCTTGATATGAGCATAATCCCCTTCCTTGGCAGCCAGGATGGCGTAAGTCCCGGCACCCCGGGCAATCTGACCCCCTTTCCCTTTTCTTAATTCAACGTTGTGAACAAACGAACCTAAGGGGATTTTGGCTAAGGGTAAACTGTTTCCGATTTTGATTTCGGCTTCTTCTCCCGACATCAGGGTTTCGCCCACTTTTAATCCGTCCGGCGCTAAAATATATCTTTTTTCTCCGTCTATGTAATGCAGGAGGGCAATTCGGGCAGAGCGGTTGGGGTCATATTCGATGGCCACGACTTTGGCGGGGACGTTCAATTTCTCCCGCTTGAAATCGATAATTCTTAAGAATCTTTTATGTCCGCCGCCGATATAGCGGGCGGTTATCCGTCCGTTATTGTTTCTGCCTCCGGATTTTCTCAAAGGGATGATTAGAGATTTCTCCGGCTTGCTTTTGGTTATCTCCGCAAAATCAGAGACCGTTCTCCATCTTATACCTGAGGTTGTGGGTTTAAAACTTTTTATTCCCATATTTATACCGCCTCAAATATTTCTATGTTGTTATCTTTTTCCAGTCGCACGATGGCTTTCTTCCAATCCGGCTTGGGCCCTTCCAGTCCGAAACGGACTTTTTTGATTTTGCCGTGATTGATCATGGTTCTGACATCTTTGACTTTCACTTTGAACAAGCTTTCTATGGCTTTTTTGATTTCAATTTTGTTGGCGCCTTTATCCACCACAAAAATATATTTATTTTCTTTTTCTTTCAGAAGGCTGCCTTTTTCTGACAGCAAAGCTTTTTTGATTATCAGACGGGGGTCTTTCATCCGGCTAAGGCCTCCTCCAAACTCTCCCAGGCATTTTTTGTTAAAAGAAGATAATCGGAATTTAATATCTCATAGGCATTGACCAAATTGGCTCGCTTATAGGTCAATTTGGCAATGTTGCGGAAAGATCTATGCAGGTTCTTGTTTTTTCCCTCAACCAAAAAAAGTATTTTGTGGTCTCTTATTCCTAACTTATCTAAAATGGAAACCGCGCTATTGGTCTTAGGTGTTTCAAAATTGAGCTCTTCTATTATTTTTATTCTATTTTCCTGGGCTTTGTCCGCTAAAGCGGATTTTAAAGCCAAAAGTTTTATCTTGCGGGGTAAGCTGACCGAGAATTCCCGCGGATGTGGTCCGTGGGCCCTTCCGCCCCCCACCCAGATGGGTGAGGTATTGGAACCGGCTCTGGCTCTGCCGGTTCCCTTTTGTCTCCAGGGTTTGTGCCCACCTCCGGTCATGGTGGCTCTGGTCTTGGTAGCAGCAGTTCCCTGTCTTTGGTTGGTCAGATAAGCTTTTACGTACTGATGCACCACCAGAGGATTGGGCTTAATCCCGAAAATTTCTTTTTTCAGATTCACCTTGGAAATTTCTTTCCCTTCCGGATTATATATGACTGCCTGTGACATAATTTTAATTATAAAGTTCGGGTTTTAATTTTTTTGACGGTTACCAAAGAATTTTTCTTCCCCGGGACCGCACCTTTAATCAGTAGAAGATTCTTTTGCACATCCACATCCACTATTTGTAAATTCTTTGTGGTGACTTGCTCTCCTCCCATTCTTCCGGCCATCTTTTGGCCTTTCCAGGTATGGGAAGGAAAAGAGCTGCCCCCGATGGAGCCGGGAGCTCTTAGCCGGTCTGATTGTCCGTGAGATTTGGGACCGCCGGCAAAATGATGCCTTCTGACTCCTCCTTGGAATCCGTGCCCCTTGGAGATTCCGATTATATCTACCTTTTCACCGGGATGGAAGATGTCCACTTTCACCTCTTGGCCGACCTGAATCTTATCATCAATCACCGCTTTTACTTCTCGTAAAAACCTTTTGGGTTCGACCTTGGCTTTTTCAAAATGTCCCAGCATCGCTTTGGTAACTAATTTTTTTTTCTTGGCTCCAAAACCTATCTGAATTGCCTGATAACCGTTTTTTTCTTTTGTTATCACCTGCACTATGGGACAGGGACCGGCTTCAATGACGGTCACCGGGACTATATCCCCGTTGGTGTCAAAAATTTTGGTCATTCCAACTTTTCTGCCTATAATTCCTGTAATCAACCCGTCCTCCAAAATACACCTTTCTTAAAAGCATGTAACACCGCCTGCAGTTTACCCTTTAAAACCCGGCCGATGTCGTCTGAAAACCCTCTTTCCTGCAAAAAATTTACCAGTTCATCATAGCCGGAAAGTCTGGGCTTTCTGGCGATAAGGTATAAAATTTCCCGTTCCTTCATGGACAAAGCCAGACTGAAACCGTCAATAGTCAATATGTAGGTATTATCACTTTCCGCATACACTGTTGTAAAGCCTTTGTAAAACCTTGTTGCAAAACCTTGTTTTTTCATACTTTAATCTCCACATCCACTCCGCCGGGCAGGTCTAATCTCATCAGAGCATCCACGGTCTGGGGGGTGGACTCTAAAATGTCAATCAAGCGCTTGTGCACCCTCATTTCAAATTGCTCCCGGGATTTCTTGTCCGTATTGGTGGAACGCTGGACTGTGTAAACTGACCTCTCGGTGGGCAAAGGAACAGGTCCTGAGACCCTGGCTCCGGTTCTCAGAGCCGTTCTGACAATCTCCTTGGTGGACTTATCCAAAGAAAGATGGTCGTAAGCCTTTAACTTTATCCTGATTTTCTGTCCTTCCATAATCCTATATTTTAAATGAGCAAGTTGTTTTTTTTAATCCTAATCTTACATTTTTTAGTAATATTTACTGTATAATTTGAGTTACCACGCCTGCTCCTACGGTTCTGCCCCCTTCTCTTATGGCGAATCTCAACTCCTTCTCCATGGCTATGGGGACTATCAGCTCCACCTCGGTAGTAACATTATCCCCGGGCATCACCATCTCCACTCCCTGCGGCAGCTGCACCACCCCGGTCACATCCGTGGTCCGGAAGTAAAACTGGGGTCGGTAACCGTTGAAAAAGGGTGTGTGCCGGCCTCCCTCCTCCTTGGTCAACACATACACCTCCCCTTTAAACTTGGTATGCGGAGTGATACTCCCCGGAGCTGCTACCACCATCCCTCGCTCCAGCTCATCTTTCTCTATCCCTCTTAACAATAATCCTATATTATCCCCGGCCTCAGCTCTATCCAATAGCTTCCGGAACATCTCTACTCCGGTCACCACCGTCTTCTTGGTCTCTCTTAAACCTACACGCTCCACCTCCTCGCCTACCTTCACCACTCCACGTTCTACTCTGCCGGTCCCTACGGTTCCTCTTCCGGTTATACTAAACACATCCTCCACCGGCATCAAAAAGGGCTTGTCTGTATCTCGCTTGGGAGTCGGCACATAACTATCCACCGCCTCCATCAACTCATAGATACACTTAAAGGCAGGGTCATCCGGCTTAGCATGGGGGTCGGCTCCGGCCTTCATAGCCGTCAAGGCTGAACCCTTCACCACCGGTATCTTATCCCCGGGAAAGCCGTACTTCTTCAACAAGTCTCTGACCTCTAACTCCACCAAATCCAACAACTCCTTATCCTCCACCATATCCACCTTGTTCAAAAATACCACGATATATGGCACTCCTACCTGACGGGCCAAAAGTATATGCTCTCGGGTCTGCGGCATAGGACCGTCTGCGGCTGACACTACCAATATGGCTCCATCCATCTGGGCTGCTCCGGTTATCATGTTCTTCACGTAATCGGCGTGTCCCGGACAGTCCACATGCGCATAATGTCTTTTATCCGTCTCATATTCCACGTGGGCCGTGGCTATGGTGATCCCTCTCTCTCTTTCCTCCGGCGCGTTATCTATGCTGTCAAAAGTCCTTACCTGGGCTAATCCCTTCCGGCTCAAAACCATGGTTATGGCCGCCGTCAAGGTAGTCTTCCCATGATCCACGTGTCCTATGGTCCCCACGTTCACATGCGGCTTGGTCCGCTCAAATCTAGGCTTAGACATAATCTCTCCTTTAACTTACTTTAATCCTTTCTATTTTTTTAAAATTTTACTTTGAATATTTAAATCCGAATCAACAGCCAAAAGCTGGTTATTTTCCAAAAGCTTCCAGCCGGAGGCCATCTTATCCACTGGTTCTGATGCTACAATTATATTATTTTCAGCTTTTTTCCAATTTAAACTGTAATAGCTTTCGTTCTCCGGGTCTTCGGAGTCAAAAGACCTATATATAATAAGATTTTTCCCATCTGTCAATAGAAAATTCAAAGCCGTATATTTTTCCTGTTCTAAAATCGGAATTATAGTTTTTTCAACCCCCGAAAAAGGAGATTTTTCTTTCTTGATATTTTCAACTAATTTCTCCAGCAAAATTTGGGTGTCAATTAAATTGGGATAATTCTTCTTCACCGATTCCTTCCAGTGAACCGAACCGTTATGAGCCAAAACCCAGTCTTCTTTTTCAAAGGGGTGGGCAAATTCTCTTTTTCCTTTGGTTTGGGGGTCCGTGGCTTTTCTTATATGGGCTACCACTAATTCTGAAGCAACTGCGCTGCGAGCGATTCTATCAAATTCCGAATCTGAGGCGGCATCCAAGCCGCTTTTCTTGATAACCATTTCACCCTTGGATTTGTAAGCCATTCCCCAGCCATCCATATGCCCCGGTTGGGAGCTGGATTTGACACAGCCGGTCTGGCACTGTTGTTTAAAATTGGTGAAGATTTCTGGTTCTATCTGCGCTTTATTTACAATTCCCAATAGTCGGCACATTTTAAATCCCCTTCACTTTGGCTACAATTCCTTCGGATATCTGCTGGGGCACTTCTTCATAGCTGTGGAACTGCATGGTAAAAAGCGCTCTTCCCTGAGAAATGGACCTGATTTTGGTGGCATATCCGAACATGTCTGACAGAGGAACTCTGGCGGCGATAACCTGGGCATCCACTCTGGGAACGATTCCTAAAATTCTTCCCCGGCGGGCATTCAAATCTCCGATTACGTCTCCTAAATACTCTTCCGGAACCACTACCTCAACTTCCATCACCGGCTCTAATATTTTGGGCTTGGCCCTTTTGACTGCTTCCTGTAAAGCCATAGAGCCGGCAATCTTGAAAGCAATTTCCGAAGAATCTACTTCGTGATAAGAACCGTCTAACAACATCGCTTTTAAATCAATTAACGGATACCCGGCTACTACTCCATTCTCCAAAGCGTCTTTAATCCCTTTTTCAACCGCCGGGATATATTCTCTGGGGATGGCTCCCCCGATGATTTTATTTTCAAAAATAAAACCGGAACTAGCCGGCAAGGACTCAACCCGGATTCTTACATGACCGTATTGACCTCTGCCACCGGTTTGTCTGATGAATTTCCCTTCCGCTTCGGCTGTGGCGGTGATGGTTTCTTTATAAGCCACTTGAGGTTTACCCACGTTGGCTTTGACCGAGAATTCCCGCATCATCCGGTCCACCAAAATTTCTAAGTGTAATTCTCCCATGCCGGAAATTATAGTTTGTCCGGTCTCTTCGTCCGACCTTACTTTGAAAGTAGGGTCTTCGTCGGATAATTTTTGTAGCGCTTCAAAAAGTTTGTCCTGGTCGGCTTTGGTTTTGGGCTCGATGGCAACCGAGATGACCGGTTCCGGGAAAGTCATTTTTTCCAAGATTATGGGATGATTGGGGTCGCATAATGTATGTCCAGTAGAAGTCTTTTTTAATCCCACCACCGCGCAGATATCGCCGGTGTAGGCATCATCTATTTCTTCCCGCTTATTGGCATGCATTTCTAGAATTCTTCCCACTCTCTCCTTTTCGCCGGTGTTGGCATTCAAAACGTAAACCCCGGACTTCAAGACTCCGGAATAAATTCTTAAGTAAGTGAGTTTGCCCACGTAAGGATCTGACATGATTTTAAAAGCCAGAGCCGCCAACGGCTCGGAATCAGAGGGTTTTCTTTTCAGGGGCTGACCGGTTTCCGGGTCGGTTCCCTTTATTACGGGAAGGTCAAGAGGAGAAGGCAGAAAATCCACGATGGCATCCAGTAGTCTCTGGACTCCTATGTTTTTGAAGGAAGCGCCGCATAAAACCGGAATTATTTTGACGTCCAAGACCGCTTTTCGCAAAGCCGTCATGATTTCTTCTTTGTGAATTTCCTGGTCATTCAAAAATTTTTCCAACAGCCGGTCATCATAATCTGAAATTGATTCTAGCAGAATCCCTTTTTTCTTCTTGGCTTCTTCTAACATAGTTTTGGGAATCGGAAATTCCTCAAAGGTTGCTCCCTGGGTGTTCTGATGGAAAGTCCAGGCGGTCATGGTGATTAAATCGATTATCCCGGTAAAAGTCTCTCCGGAGCCTAAAGGAAGTTGAACAGCCACGGCATTGGCTGCCAGGCGGGTTCTCATCATCCACAGCGCATTTTCAAAATCGGCTCCCACCCGGTCCATTTTATTGACAAAGGCGATTCTAGGCACTTGATATTTATCCGCTTGACGCCAGACCGTTTCAGACTGAGGTTCTACTCCGCCCACAGAGCAGAATAAAGCCACCGCGCCGTCCAAAACTCTCAAAGACCTTTCCACCTCGGCGGTAAAATCCACGTGCCCGGGCGTATCGATGATATTGATCTGAGTATCTCTCCAATAGCAGGTGGTAGCCGCGGAAGTGATGGTGATTCCCCTTTCTTTTTCCTGCTCCATCCAGTCCATAGTGGCTGCCCCCTCATCCACTTCACCAATGCGGTGAGTCTTACCGGTGTAATACAAAATCCGCTCGGTAGTGGTGGTTTTCCCGGCATCGATATGAGCCATGATTCCTATATTTCTGATTTTATCTAAACTATATCTTCTAGGCATAAAAAAACCTCAACTTAAAACTTATTCCGGCTTGTCGCCGAAATAAGTGGAGGTTTGAAAACTGCTTTAAGTTGTTTCCAAACTTCCTTTTAGCCGACCTTCCTTTCTTAGTGGCTAAGCCACTAAAGTAAGAATTATCTAAAAATCCTTAGCTAAAACTGTATACTGCCTCCTTGGATATTACGCATATTTTTACGGTTTGTTTCACTTAAGAGAAACTATCTTTTATGGGTTACCAGCGGAAGTGGGCAAAAGCTTTATTGGCTTCGGCCATCTTATGGGTATCTTCCTTCTTTTTGATGGCTGAACCTTCATTTTTGGAAGCCGCAATTAACTCTTCGGCTAACCTCTCATCTATGGGCTTGCCAGTTTTTTCTTTGGTATAGGCGATAATCCAGCGAAAGGCTAAGGCGTTCCTTCTTTCGGACCTGACTTCCATGGGGACCTGATAGGTAGCTCCTCCCACCCGACGCGGCCTGACTTCCAGGGCCGGTCTGACATTATTAATGGCTTTTTGAAATACCTCAAACCCGGGCTGACCGATCTTTTTTTCGATTATATCAAATGCTGAATAAACTATTCCTTTAGCTACACTCTTCTTGCCGCGCTCCATTATCCGGTTTATAAATTTGGACAATAAAACCGAGTTGTATTTAAAATCCGGTAAAATTTCTCTTTTATCGACTCGGGCTTTTCTGGGCATAAATTTTAAGCTGCTTTTTTGGGTTTCTTGGCTCCGTATTTAGAGCGTCCCTGTTTTCTATCTTGCACTCCGGCGGTATCCAGGGTTCCTCTGATTATATGATATCGGACTCCAGGTAAATCTTTTACTCTGCCACCCCGAATCAGAACAATGGAGTGTTCCTGCAGGTTGTGCCCTTCACCCGGTATGTAGGCGGTTACTTCAATGCCGTTGGTCAATCTTACCCGGGCCACTTTTCTTAGAGCGGAGTTAGGCTTTTTGGGAGTGGTGGTGTACACCCGCACGCAGACTCCTCTTTTCTGGGGAGAACCCTGCAAAGCCGGGGTTTTGGTTGAGCTTTTTATCTCTCTTCTTCCAAATCTAACTAGTTGATTTATAGTTGGCATTTTGTTCTTTATATTTTCACTATAGATTCACAATTTATTGAATTATAATAATTTGTCAAGGGTTTTCTTTAAACAGCTCTACCTCTTTTTCTACTTCCTCTTCAATTTCATCTTTGACCTTTATATTTCGGTAAATTTCCAGTCCGGTCCCGGCCGGAATTAGATGTCCGATGATTACGTTTTCCTTTAATCCCATCAAATTGTCGGTCTTTCCGTTTATGGCCGCTTCCGTCAGAGCCCGGGTGGTTTCCTGGAAGGAAGCCGCGGAGATGAAGCTTTCCGTGGAAAGTGAGGCCTTGGTAATTCCCAAAAGCAAGGGTTGGAATGTGGCTGGCTCTCCACCTTCAGCTACTACCCGGTCAGATTCCTCTTTAAATCTCCAGCGATCCACATGTTCTCCTTCTAAGAAGTTGGTTTCACCCACTTCCTCAATTTTGATTTTTTGCAACATCTGTCTGACTATCACTTCAATATGTTTGTCGTTGATTCTCACACCCTGTAAGCGGTAAACCTCCTGGATTTCATTCACCAGATATTCCTGCACCGCGTTGGGTCCTTTGATTCTTAAGATATCGTGAGGGTCAATCGGGCCCTCGCATAGCCGGTCACCGGCTTTGACTCTGTCTCCGGTGTGAACCCGCATATGTTTACCGTGAGGGATTAAATATTCTTTGACCTCACCGTCATCGGCACGGACTAAGACCTGGCGTGACCCTCTGATGATTTTGCCGATTTCAACCACACCGTCAATCTCGCTTACCACCGCCGGGTCTTTGGGTCTTCGGGCTTCAAATAATTCGGCTACCCGGGGCAGACCTCCGGTGATATCTCTGGTTTTGCTGATGTCCCGGGGAATTTTTACTAGAGACTCTCCAGCCGAAATTTTATTTTCGTCATGGACTAGTAAATGGGCACCAGTGGGTATGGCGTAGCTTCCTAATTTTTTTCCTTTATCGTCTAGGATATAAATATGCGGGTGCAAGGTCTTTTCCCTTTGCTCAATCACCACTCTTTGTCTTAAGCCGGTGGTTTCATCCAGCTCTTCCCGGTAGGTTAAGTCTTCCTCCAGGTCGGCAAATTCGACGTTTCCGCTTTGCTCCGCTAAAATGCTGCTGGTGTAAGGGTCCCATTCAAACAAGATATCATCTTTGTTGACGATGGATTTATCTTTGACTTTTAGCTGGGCGCCGTAAGGTACGTTATATTTGGCCCGGGGTCGGTTTTGCTGGTCTACCAAGCTGATATTTCCGTCCCGCCCTAAGACCACCAACTCACCATCTTTTCTGGCAATGGTCTTGATGCCGTGGAAAATTACTTTCCCGTCGATTTTAGCGGAAACTTTGGATTGTTCTGCTATACGAGCTGCGGTTCCTCCGATGTGGAAGGTTCTTAAAGTCAGCTGAGTTCCCGGTTCACCGATGGATTGAGCGGCAATTACTCCGACTGCTTCTCCTAAATCCACCATTTTACCGGAACCTAAGTTTCGACCGTAACATTTGGCACAGACTCCCCGTCTGGCTTCGCAGGTTAAAACCGAGCGGATTTTTACCGATTCAATTCCGGATTCGTCAATCCGGCTAGCGGCTTCTTCGGAAATTTCATCTCCGGCCTGTCCCAAAACTTCCCCGGTAATGGGGTCGGACACTTCTTCCAGAGTTACTCTTCCTAAAATTCTATCTCTCAAAGATTCAATAATCTCTTCCCCTTCTTTTAGAGCCGCCACATCCAGTCCTAAAATAGTTCCGCAGTCTATTTCGTTGATAATTACGTCCTGTGCTGAATCCACTAATCTTCTGGTTAAATAACCGGCATCCGCTGTTTTTAAAGCGGTATCGGCTAAACCTTTTCTGGCTCCATGAGTGGAGATGAAGTATTCTAATACAGTCAGACCTTCCCGGAAGTTAGCCGTAATGGGCGATTCAATAATTTCACCGATTTGTCCGGTAATTCTTTTTTGGGGCTTGCCCATCAGACCTCTCATCCCGGCAAGCTGCCGCACCTGGTCAATATTTCCCCGGGCCCCGGACTCCGCCATCATATAAATAGGGTTAAATCCATGGTTGGCTTTTTTCAAACCCTCATACATGGCCTGGGCCACCTCGTTGGTGGTGTGAGTCCAGGTGTCAATTACTTTGTTGTATCTTTCCCCGTTGGTGATTATCCCCTTTTCATATTGCTTTTGAATCCTGTCGACTTCTTTCTGGGCTCGTTCGATTAGGTTTGCTTTTTCCGGGGGAATAATCATGTCATCTATTCCCACCGTGATTCCACCCAAAGTGGCGTATTCAAACCCTAATTTTTTGAGGTTGTCTAAGAATAAAGATGTTTGATAATTACCCAGCCTGCGGTAAGATTCAGAGACCAGTCCTTCCAATTTTGATTTGGAGGCCACTTCATTGAAAAATCCTAATTCTTTGGGAACCACCTGATTTAAAAACACTCTTCCTACGGTGGTGTCAATCAGTTTCCCTTCCTGGCGGACTTTGATCTTGGCATGTAATCCTACTTCTTTGGCATCGAAGGCAGCCATAACTTCATCAATAGAGGAGAAAATTTTTCCTTCCCCTTTTTCCCCTGGCTTATCCTTGGTTAAATAATAACACCCTAACACCATGTCCTGAGAAGGAGTAGCGATCGGCCTGCCATTCGAGGGTGAAAGTAAATTATTAACTGAAAGCATTAAAATCTTGGCTTCTAATTGAGCTTCAAAAGATAAAGGCACATGCACCGCCATCTGGTCTCCGTCAAAGTCGGCGTTGAAAGCAGCGCAGACCAGAGGATGCAATCGGATGGCCTTACCTTCCACCAACACCGGATAGAAAGCCTGCAGACCTAAGCGGTGTAAGGTGGGTGCCCTATTCAGAAGCACCGGATGGTCGGCTATAATTTCTTCCAAAATATCCCAGACTTCCGGTCTTTCTCTTTCCACTAATTTTTTAGCGGATTTGACGGTTTGAACAAAACCTTTTTCTTCCAGTTTGGAAATGATGAAGGGCTTGAAAAGCTCCAGAGCCATATTCTTAGGCAGACCGCACTGGTGCAATTTTAATTCCGGTCCGACAACGATGACCGAACGGCCGGAGTAATCCACTCTTTTACCTAAAAGGTTTTGGCGGAATCGTCCCTGTTTACCTTTCAGCAAATCGGATAGTGATTTTAAGGGCCGCTTGGAGTCTCCGTGAACTGCCTGGGAGCGGCGACCGTTGTCGAATAATGCATCCACCGCTTCCTGCAACATCCTTTTTTCGTTGCGTAAGATTACTTCCGGAGCTTTTATTTCCATCAGTTTTTTGAGACGATTATTGCGGTTGATTAGCCGGCGATACAAGTCGTTCAAATCCGAAGTGGCAAATCTTCCCCCTTCCAGTGGGACCAAGGGTCTTAAGTCCGGAGGTATTACCGGAACCACGTTTAAAATCATCCAGTCCGGTTTGTTGTTGGACTGGCGGAAAGATTCGATAACTCTCAATCTTTTCAGAACGTCTTTCTTTCTCTGGGTGGAGGTCTCCACCTTGATCTGGGCCCGCAGTGAAATGGAATATTCTTCAATATCGATTTGTTTTAGAAGCTCTAAAATCGCTTCCGCTCCCATTTTGGCCACGAACTGCTTGCCGGATTCTTCCTGTTCCCGATACTCATCTTCGGTGATGATATCCTTGGCTTTTAAGGAGGTGTTACCCGGATCAATTATAATGTAGGATTCGTAGTATAAAATACGCTCCAATTCCCGCACCGATAAATCCAGAAGATACCCTATGCGGGAAGGGACTGATTTGAAATACCAGATATGGGAGACCGGCACCGCCAGCTCGATATGCCCCATCCTTTCCCGTCTGACTTTGGATTGGGTCACTTCCACGCCGCAGCGGTCGCACACAATCCCGCGGAAACGCACTCTTTTATATTTTCCGCAGTTACATTCCCAGTCTTTGACCGGGCCGAAAATTCGTTCGCAAAAAAGTCCGTCTCTTTCAGGTTTGTAGGAGCGATAATTGATGGTTTCGGGCTTGGTCACTTCTCCATAAGACCAGGATCTGATGGTCTCCGGAGAGGCCAGCTGAATCCGGATAGCCTTGAAGTTGGTAGCTTTTTTCTGAGGTCTGCTAAAAAATTCTACCACTTGAAATCCTCCTTTTTAATAAACCTGTTTAATTTTTGGTTCAAATCAATCTTCATCTTATTATTTGTTACATTAATGCTCAATTTCCTTCACTCAACCAATTCTACATTCAAAGCCAAACTTTGCAACTCTTTAATCAGCACATTAAAGGATTCCGGTATTCCTGGCTCCGGCGGATTTTCATCTTTTACAATGGCTTCATAAACCCGGGAACGACCGGTGACATCATCTGATTTAACCGTCAGCATTTCCTGTAAGCAGTAGGCCGCCCCGTAGGCTTCCAAAGCCCAGACTTCCATTTCTCCAAATCTCTGTCCTCCGAATTGGGCTTTCCCGCCTAAGGGTTGCTGGGTGACCAAGGAGTACGGTCCAATGGAGCGAGCGTGGATTTTATCATCCACCAAGTGAGAGAGCTTCATCATATAGATATATCCCACCGTTATTTCATTTTCAAACGGCTCTCCGGTTCTTCCGTCATATAAAATTGATTTACCTGAATCTGGTAGCTCAGCTTTCTTCAACTCCGCTTTGATTTCTTTTAAGGTGGCTCCATCAAAGATTGGACTGGCTACAAATTTTCCTAACTTTTTAGCGGCCCAGCCTAAGTGAGTCTCTAAAATCTGGCCCACGTTCATTCGGGAGGGGACACCTAAGGGATTCAAAATGATGTCTATGGGAGTTCCGCCTGGCAGGTAAGGCATATCTTCCACCGGGACAATCTTGGCTACCACACCTTTGTTACCGTGCCTGCCGGCCATCTTATCTCCCACCGAGACTTTTCTCTCCGTGGCTACGCTGACTTTCACTAATTGGACGACACCGGGAGGAAGCTCGGCCCCGCGGGAGATTTTATCCAGCTCAATTTCTAATTCGGTATTCTTTTTGGCTACCAGTTCCTCGTAATTTTTGATGAGATTTTCAATTTTCTTGTTTACCTTTTTATCTTGAGTAAAACCGTCGTCGGCAATCAGGTTTTCCAGTTCGACTCGACCAAAAGAATCTTCTTTAATTTTGGACCCGCCCCGGATGAAAATATCTTTGGAATTTTTCTTGCGGATGGTATTGGCGGTCTCTCCGATTAGAAGAGCTTTCATTTTCTGTTCAAAGGCCTCTTTCAAGGCGGCCAGCTGCTTCTGATATTTTCGCTTGATCTGATTGACTTCATTGCGGTCCTGTTTTTTGGCTTCTTCGGTATGCTCCTTGCGGGAAAAGACCTTGGTGTCGATTACTACCCCGCTCATCCCCGGCGGCGCTTTCAGGGAGGCATCTTTGACGTCTCCGGCTTTTTCACCGAAGATGGCTCTCAGTAATCTTTCTTCCGGCGAAAGCTCGGTTTCACCTTTGGGGGTGACTTTCCCCACTAAAATATCTCCGGCTTCCACTTCCGCCCCCATTCGGATAATTCCTCTTTCGTCCAGATTGGCCACGGCTTCTTCAGAAACATTGGGGATTTCTCTGGTTAACTCCTCGGCTCCCCGTTTGGTGTCCCGCACCTGCAGTTCAAACTCCTCAATATGAATGGAGGTAAACGTATCATCTACTATTAATCTTTCACTTAAGACTATTGCATCTTCAAAATTGTAACCTCTCCAGGGCATAAACGCCACCAATACATTGGCACCCAGAGCCAGCTCCCCCTGAGCAGTACCGGGACCATCCGCAATTACCTGGTCTTTCTCCACCCTTTCACGCAATGCAATTATTGGTACTTGATTGATGCAGGTATCTTGATTAGAGCGTCTGAATTTTTCAAAATCGTACTCGTCAAAATCCAAAAGCTCGGAATCTTTTTCACCCGAGGTCGGCCGGATTATAATCCTTTCGGCGTCCACATATTCCACTACTCCGGCCCGTTTGGCTACCAGTGCAGCTTTGGAATCAATGGCAACTTTTTTCTCCATGCCGGTTCCGATAAAAGGTGGCTCCGGATTGATCAAAGGCACTGCCTGTCTTTGCATGTTAGAGCCCATCAAAGCCCGGTTGGCATCATCATGCTCTAAAAAAGGAATCAGGGCCGCTGCCACACTGACCAGCTGTTTGGGAGAGACATCCATATAATCAATTTTTTCGGGTGAAACCGTGGGGAAATCTCCTCTTAGGCGGGCTTTCACTAAAGAATTGACAAAATGCCCATCTTTTTCTAAGGGCTCATTGGCCTGGGCAATCACATACAGGTCTTCTTGGTCGGCCGTCAAATATTCGATTTTCTCGGTAACCTTACCGTTTTTGGCTTTGCGGTAAGGGGTTTCCAAAAACCCGTATTTGTTGATGCGGGCATAAGTGGAAAGGGAGGCGATCAAACCGATGTTCGGTCCTTCCGGAGTTTCAATGGGGCACATTCTGCCATAATGGGTGTGATGCACGTCCCGCACCTCAAAACCGGCTCTTTCCCGGGTCAATCCACCGGGACCTAAAGCCGACAATCTGCGTTTGTGGGTCAATTCAGCCAGGGGGTTGGTCTGGTCCATGAATTGAGAAAGCTGGCTGGAACCGAAAAAAGTCTGAATGACAGAGGAAACGGTCCGGGCATTGACTAAATCATGGGGAGTCGTATTTTCACTGTCCCGCAAGGATAATCTTTCTTTAATGGTCCGAGCCATGCGAGAGAAGGCCACCGAGAATTGATTGCCCAAAAGTTCTCCCACCGAACGGGCTCTCCGGTTACCCAGATGGTCGATGTCATCCACGTTGCCGATGCCATTTCTTAAATCCAACAAATATTTGATGATGGCGATAAAATCTTTTCTGTCCAGGGTGGTGGTATCCATAGGTATATCCAGATGCAACCTCTGGTTTATCATGTAACGCCCTACTTCCCCTAAGTCATAGCGCTTGGGGGTGAAGAACATCTTTTCAATCAGACCGGAGGCCATCTCCGGAGTCGGGACCTCACCCGGACGAATCAGGCTGTATATTTTGTACAAAGCTTCCAGTTCATTTTTGGTGTTGTCCTTCTTTAAAGTGTTTCTGATAACTCCGGCATCCTTGGAAGTATCCCGGGAAACAATTTTTACACTGTCTAATTTTATTTTTTTGAATTTCTCCAGATGCCCTTCGGTAATGGCCTCACCGGCCGAAATTATGATTTCACCGGTGGATTTCTGCATTACGGTTGAAGCGGAAACTTTGCCTACCAATTTGGAAGGTTTGGCGGACTTTAAACTTACTTTTTCGGTTTCATAAAATAAAGATAATATCCTTTCGTCAGAGTCAAAACCCAGAGCTCTCAGCAAAGTGGTGGCCGGCAGCTTACGGCGGGTGTCGATATGCACATACATTATATCATTGATATCTAGATTGAATTCCACCCAAGAGCCGCGATAGGGGATTATGCGTGCGGAAAAAAGTTTTTTCCCATTGGGATGAATTTCTTCATCAAAAAATACCCCCGGAGAACGATGCAGCTGGCTGACTATTACTCTTTCGGCACCGTTGATGATGAAAGTTCCTCTTTCGTTGATTAAAGGGAGCTCCCCCAAATAAACATCCTGCTCAATAACATTCTTGACCCCTTTGGTTTTCTGCCCCTCCTTATCTTCAGCCCGGGCTACTAATCTCAAAGTAGCTTTGAGGGGACAGCCGTAGGTCATATTTCGGTCCTGGCATTCCCAGATACTGTACATGGGAGTGCCCAGGGTATATTTGACGAATTCTAAGGAGAAATTTTCCTTGACATCGGTGATGGGAAAAATTTCGTTGAAAACTTTTTGCAGGCCCTTGCTTTCTCTTTTTTCCGGCTCTACTTTGGTCTGCAGAAAATCCTCGAAAGAATCTATCTGAACTTCCAAAAAATTGGGCAGACTGGCTACCTCCTTTAATTTGGCGTAGCTCTCCCTTTTTATTTCATGATTTTGGGACAATTAAGTTACCTCCTTAAAAGTAATAAAGATATTATCTTTTTTTACTTAATTTCTACTGTGGCTCCGGCTTCCACCAGTTTGGCTTTTAGACTTTCGGCCTCATCTCTGGGAATACCTTCCCTGATTGGCTTGGGAGCACCATCCACCAGATCTTTGGCTTCTTTAAGCCCTAAGCCGGTCAGCTCCCGCACTACTTTGATTACCTGAATTTTCTTGTCCCCGGTTGACTGGAGCATGACCGTAAAGTCGGTTTTCTCCTCAGCTACAACTGCGGCTCCTTTGCCGCCGCCCGCTGGAGCTGCCGCAGCCATTGGCATAGCTGCCTGCACTCCGAATTTATCCTGCAGGGTTTTGGAAAGCTCGGAAAGCTCTAAGACCGACATATTCTCAATCAGCTCTACAGCTTGGGAAACTTTGTCTCCCATCTCTGCTACAGCTACGCCACCGTCAGATTTGGTTTCTTTTTTACTCTTCTTCTCTGTTACCATCTTTCCTCCTTATAATATTTAATTGGGTTGATTTTCGCTATTTTGGTTTTCTGGGTTTGGTGCTTGATTTTCTTCTGGGGTTGCTTCCGGTTCTATTTGACTTTCAGCACTCGGAGGTGGGGTTGCTAAAACTTCTGTTGGGGGTATATCGCTTGCTTGAACTTCCTCTACAGGAGCTTCAGTGACAGGTTCCTCCTTGCTCCTCTTTTCCACTAATCCCTCTAAAGTCAAAACTAAGTTTTGGATTACAGAATTCAGAATTCCGACTAATTGTGCCATGGGTGCGTTCAAAGCAGCCACCAGCTCTGCCAAGACCTCTTCTTTGGGAGGCAGAGTGGCCCATTCTTTTAATCTTTCGCCGGTGTAAAGCTGATTTTCTATTAAAAAGGCCTTGATTTTGGGCTTTTCAATCTTTTTGTAAGACTCGTAAAATATTTTGGCGGCCCAGGTAGGGTCTCCGTAAATATAAGCCACCCCCACCGGTCCTTCTAGATAATTCAGGATGGACTCTTTTCCGCTTTCCTTGGCTGCCAGACGGGTTAAGGTATTTTTGGCGATCTTGAAATCAATTTCCTTTTCTTTCAGGTTTCTTCTGAGCCGGGTGATATCTTCCACGTTTAATCCGGTGAAATCAGCCAGAAAGATACTGTTGGATTTTCCCAGTTTCTGTTTTAACTCTTCTACTAATTTGGTCTTTTCTGTTTTCTGCATATTTTTTGATTTTAAGTTAGCTCGTGAACTTTTTCCAAAATCTGCTGGGTATTTATTCTTATTCCCGGACTCATGGTGGATGACAAAGTCACGCTTTTGAGATATTGTCCTTTGGCGCTGGTCGGTTTGGCTCTCAAAATGGCATCCAAGAAGGTTTGAGCATTTTGCACCAGCTGCTGTTCGGAAAAAGATTTCTTCCCTATGGCTACTCCGATATTTCCCTGTTTGTCCACCCGGTATTCGATTTTACCGGCCTGTAAATCTTTAACCGCTTTGGCTACATCAAAGGTTACAGTGCCGGCTTTGGGGTTGGGCATCAGTCCCCGGGGACCTAAAACTTTTCCTAATTTTCCCACGGCTCCCATCATATCCGGTGTGGCCACGCAGGCATCGAAGTCCACCCAGCCGGTGTTGATTTTTTCAATCAAATCTTCCGCACCTACATAGTCAGCGCCGGCATCCCGGGCTTCTTTTTCTTTTTCTCCTTTGGCAAATACCAGGACTTTTACTTTTTTACCGGTGCCGTGCGGTAATACCACGGTTCCTCTTACAATCTGGTCCGCCTGTTTAGGGTCTACACCTAAGTTAAGCGAGAGCTCGACTGCCTCATCAAATTTGGCGTAAGCAGCTTCTTTCATCAGCTTGACTGCTTCATCCAGGGTATAATTTGGTTTTGGCTTAACCTTTTCCTTGGCCTGTTTGTATTTTTTTCCTCTAAGCATAATTTTATTATTTAGAATTACCCTTCTACCTCAATTCCCATACTGCGGGCAGTACCGGCCACCTGCTTCATGGCCGCTTCTAAAGTGGTGGCGTTTAAATCCGGCATTTTCAACTGGGCTATTTCTTTGACTTGGGCCATGCTTACTTTTCCGACTTTGACCCGGTTCGGCTCACCGGAACCTTTTTCAACTTTGGCTGCTTTCTTCAATAGCACACTGGCCGGCGGGGTTTTGGTTATAAAAGTAAATGACTTGTCGGCGTAGACCGTTATAATTACCGGAATAATCAAGCCAACCTGACTCTGGGTTTTGGCATTGAACTGCTTGCAAAACTCCATGATATTTACTCCTTGTTGACCCAAAGCCGGACCGACCGGCGGTGCCGGGTTGGCGTTTCCAGCAGGAATCTGCAATTTCACTGTGGCAGTAATTTTCTTAGCCATATTTTTCGGTCAATTTTGCCTGTTTAAATGTTTTTAAGTCTACTGTAAATTTTAAATTACTTTCCTACTTTCACCAGACTTTGAACCTGTAAAAAATCTAATTCTACCGGCGTAGGACGGCCGAAAATAGAGACCATCACTTTTACCTTTTTCTTTTCCATATTCACTTCCCCCACAGCCCCGGAAAAGTCGGTGAAAGGTCCATCGATGACTTTGACCGGGTCTCCCACTTTGAAAGGGACTTCGTCTAAATCTCTCTCCCGGCTGCTGTCCATCTGCTTTAAGATTCTTTCCACTTCTGTCTCTCTCAAAGCTTCCGGCTTCCCTTTGCTTCCCACAAAGTTGGTGATGCCGGGGGTGTTGGTCACCAGGCTGGCAGTATCACGGTCCAGTTCCATCTCCACTAAAATGTAGCTGGGTAAAAACTTTTTTTGACTGGTGGACCTTTTGCCCTGCTTCATCTCCACGATTTCTTCCATGGGAATTATTATTCTGCCGAATTTTTCTTGTAACTCGGAATTGTTGATTTCGCTCTCCAAGTATTTTTTGGCTTTTTGCTCATGCCCGGAATAAGTATGCGCGACGTACCACTTCATGACCATAGCTATTTTAGAATTAGTCTTGAAATATTGGATAAACCCAAGTCCACCAGTCCCACGAAAGCCGATAAAATCAAAGACAAAATTATTACCACCACGGTCGACCCAATCAGCTCATCTTTGGTGGGCCAGGTGACTTTAGTTAATTCTAGTCTTACCTCCTTTAAGAATCTTATGAATTTTTGCCACATAATTTACTTACTCAGGACTGGAGGGATTTGAACCCCCAACCGCCGGTTTTGGAGACCGGTGCTCTACCAAGTTGAGCTACAGTCCTAAAACTTTGGTTGAAAAAAGAAAAGGCCAAAAAAGTTCTACGTAAAATTCTGCTGTTTTGGTTGCCTCTATAGACAGAAATATTCACTGGTCTCTCTGCAAGATCGAATTGAAAAATTTCAAGCTTTAATTAAGCCATTCCCCTGTTCTCTATGTGCTAATATCAGCGAACTTCTTTGTGCGCTGTGTGTTTATTGCAAAACGGACAAAACTTTTTAAATGCTACGCGGTCCGGATGTTTTTTCTTGTTCTTGGTATTGCTATAGTTTCTTCTTTTGCAATCTCCGCAAGCCAAGCTTATGATTTCTCGCGCCATCTTACTTTTTAATTTTTATGAAATGTTACTCTGTTTATTTGTTTTAGACTTTCTTAATTTTATTAACTAATTATTTAATCTAGGCTAAAATTACCATTACGGATTCTGGTACTAAAAAATTATGCAATAATTTGAGTTACCACGCCTGCTCCTACGGTTCTGCCCCCTTCTCTTATGGCGAATCTCAACTCCTTCTCCATGGCTATGGGGACTATCAGCTCCACCTCGGTAGTAACATTATCCCCGGGCATCACCATCTCCACTCCCTGCGGCAGCTGCACCACCCCGGTCACATCCGTGGTCCGGAAGTAAAACTGGGGTCGGTAACCGTTGAAAAAGGGTGTGTGCCGGCCTCCCTCCTCCTTGGTCAACACATACACCTCCCCTTTAAACTTGGTATGCGGAGTGATACTCCCCGGAGCTGCTACCACCATCCCTCGCTCCAGCTCATCTTTCTCTATCCCTCTTAACAATAATCCTATATTATCCCCGGCCTCAGCTCTATCCAATAGCTTCCGGAACATCTCTACTCCGGTCACCACCGTCTTCTTGGTCTCTCTTAAACCTACACGCTCCACCTCCTCGCCTACCTTCACCACTCCACGTTCTACTCTGCCGGTCCCTACGGTTCCTCTTCCGGTTATACTAAACACATCCTCCACCGGCATCAAAAAGGGCTTGTCTGTATCTCGCTTGGGAGTCGGCACATAACTATCCACCGCCTCCATCAACTCATAGATACACTTAAAGGCAGGGTCATCCGGCTTAGCATGGGGGTCGGCTCCGGCCTTCATAGCCGTCAAGGCTGAACCCTTCACCACCGGTATCTTATCCCCGGGAAAGCCGTACTTCTTCAACAAGTCTCTGACCTCTAACTCCACCAAATCCAACAACTCCTTATCCTCCACCATATCCACCTTGTTCAAAAATACCACGATATATGGCACTCCTACCTGACGGGCCAAAAGTATATGCTCTCGGGTCTGCGGCATAGGACCGTCTGCGGCTGACACTACCAATATGGCTCCATCCATCTGGGCTGCTCCGGTTATCATGTTCTTCACGTAATCGGCGTGTCCCGGACAGTCCACATGCGCATAATGTCTTTTATCCGTCTCATATTCCACGTGGGCCGTGGCTATGGTGATCCCTCTCTCTCTTTCCTCCGGCGCGTTATCTATGCTGTCAAAAGTCCTTACCTGGGCTAATCCCTTCCGGCTCAAAACCATGGTTATGGCCGCCGTCAAGGTAGTCTTCCCATGATCCACGTGTCCTATGGTCCCCACGTTCACATGCGGCTTGGTCCGCTCAAATCTAGGCTTAGACATTTTTTCTTTTCTCCCTCCAGTTTAGCCCAGAACCGGGATTGAACCGGTGACCTCATCCTTACCAAGGATGTGCTCTACCAACTGAGCTATCTGGGCAAAAATTTCCTTTTAAAAAAAAACATTCCTCTTCCCTCTTAGATTTAAATTTAAGAGTCTTCCCACAGCTTAAATTTTACAGATTCTTAATTTATACAATTAAAAAAGTTTGTCAAGTGTAATTTTTATTATTTTAGAAAATTGATACAAATTCTGTCATCCATCCCAGAGGACGTATTTCAGCAATTATAAACAACCTGATATAGTAAATTTAGAATCAGGTCAATTTCGATTAAGAAGCCGACCCCTAAAGTTGTTTTCCCCCTCAAATCTTTTTAAAAAAATAAAATCCATTTAGTCGAAACTTATTTATCTTTTGGTGTTCTTCTTTAATTCTTCTTCTATTACGGCGGTTTTATCTTTTTTGATGGTTACTTTTTTAGCTTTGGATTTATAACCGGGGTAGCTGAATTTCAGTTCATGTTTACCCACCGGCAATTTTATAGTTTGAGGGGGAGGCACTGCAAAAATCTGTCCCTTTACAGTTACGCTGGCTCTGGGCTTGGCTGTGACCACCAAGTAACCGAAATCACCTGTAATAGGTTTGGTGGTAAAATCAGAGGAGTATAAATTTTTCACCCAGAAGGAAGATTTATTCCAAAAGGCAATATTGCCGGACGGCAGGGAAAGTTCGGCAGGTAGGTTGTTCGACTTTAGGGAACTAGGGAAGGTGGAAAAAAGCTTGCTCAAAGCTCCGTTAGTCCACAAGTAGTAAAAGAAAAGCACTAGCATAACTCCGAACAGAATGTAGGTGGTCAAAGCATTCTTGGAAAAGATTTTTTCCTTGAGGCCCTGGAATTGGAGGCCGGTATCGTATTCGGCCTGTAATTTCTGAATATATTTTTGGGCTATCTCATTTTCTTTATCCCAGCGCAATACTTCCAAAAATTCCTTTTTGGCATCCGTGATTCTCCCTTTCCCTAAATTGAGGTAATATAAAGCCGAATCCAGGTGATTTTTTACCCGCAGCTCTTTAATTTTATGGGCAAAGGTGGTGGGATCCTCCAGATAATCTTTGATTATTTTTTTCTTGGGGGAGACTTTATACCAGGCAATCTGTTTATCTAATTCTTCGATAAACTCTTCGGCATCCTGGAAACGCTTCTCTTTTTCTTTTTCCAGGGCTTTTTTTAAAATGAATTCCAATCTGGAGTCTATTTCCGGATTTAGCTTGCTGGGTTTGGGGGGATTTTCGGTTAAAATTCTGGTTATCACTTCCTGATAATTTTCGCCGTAAAACGGTTTCTGCCCGGTCAACATTTCAAACAAGATTATTCCCAAAGAAAAAAGGTCTGAGCGTTTGTCTAAGTCGGTTCCTCTTAGATGTTCAGGGGACATATAAGCCGGAGAGCCTAAGGTACTGCCGGTGGTGGTGAGGGAAATATCTTTGTTGGCTTTGACTATTCCAAAATCGGTAATTTTGACCGAACCTTCCAGAGCCAGCATAATATTAGCCGGTTTGACATCCCGGTGCACCAGATTCATATCATGAGCGTATTTTAACCCGCTGGCGGTTTCTCGGGCAATTACTAAAGCCACTTCCGGCGGGACTTTCTTATGTTGCTCCAGAATATCTTTCAGATTCTTACCATCCACATACTCCATGGCGATGAAATAATCGTCATCATCACGGCCGTATTCGATAATGGAAACTATATTTTCATGCTTTAAAGAGGCGGCCGCTTTGGCTTCGGTTTCAAAACGGGCAATGAAATTGAGATTCTGGGTTAAATGGGGATGCAGTTTTTTGATGGCTACGGTGCGGTCTAAGGAAATCTGGCGGGCTTTGTAGATATTAGCCATTCCGCCGGTTCCGATTAAATCTAATATTTTGAAATTGCTATTATTGGAATTAGAATTTGAATCCATGCTGCCGACTTAAAATAAAAAGTGACACTGTTGAAATTTTATCCCTTAAATCGATGTGACTTAAGTGGATACTGCTAAAATCCTGTTTTTTGCTAAGATTACCCTTTTCTACCTATTTAATCGTCTTGAAATTCAACAACTTAAGCTTATTTTAGCTTATTTAGGGCCTGCTTGAGGTCGGAAATCAAATCCGGGGTATCTTCGATGCCGCAGGAGAGTCGAACCATCCCGGTACTGACATCAGCTTTCTTCAAATCTTCCTTGGAAAAGCCGTAATGAGAGGTCAAGACCGGTAAGCTAGCTAAGGATTGTACTCCGCCTAAACTGGAGGCATTCAAAATCAATTTAAAGCTATCAATTACTTTGGTAGCTCCTTTTAATCCTCCGCCGACTTCCAATGTGATCATTCCTCCAAAACCTTGCATTTGAGATGCAGCTAATTTGTGTTGAGGGTGTGAAGGAAGTCCAGGGTAATATACTCTTTTGATTTTTGGATGTTTTTCTAAAAATTTAGCTATTGCCATCCCATTCTGATTCTGCTTCTCAACTCTAAGGGCTAGCGTCTTCATACCCCGCAATAGAAAATAAGCACCCATAGGGTCACAGGAGCCGCCTAGAATTTTTCTAAAATAACTGGCTTTTTTGATAAAAGATTTTTTGCCAACCACAGTTCCTACAATTAAATCCGAATGCCCGGCTAAATACTTGGTGCCGCTTTCTATAGCCACATCGATTCCCATTTTAATTGGTTTTTGATTGTAGGGGGTGGCAAAAGTATTATCTATGACCGTGGTTAAATTATGTTTTTTGGCCAGGGCTACTACTTTTTTGATATCCACTATTTTTAAATTGGGGTTAGTCGGAGTTTCGATGTAAAATACTTTGGTGCTTCTATCAACTAATTTAGCAAACGGCTCCAAGGTTTCACTGTCAATGTAATTGACCTGTATACCTAAACGAGGTAATATACTCATAAACAGATGATGAGTTCCGCCATACAGACTGCGGGTGGCTAGTATTTTATCGCCCGTGGAGCATAAAGTCAAAATAGTGGTGGAAATAGCCGCCATCCCGGAGGTAAAAACCAACCCGGCTTCTCCTCCTTCTAACTGGGCGATTTTTTCTTCGGCGGCTCTGATAGTGGGATTCCCGTAGCGGGTGTACAGATATAAACTGGGGTCCCCTTCCTGGAATCTTTTTACTTTGGAGGTGGATTCAAAGACAAAGGTGGAGGTCTGGTAAATCGGCTGGGCTACCGCTCCTATGGGAAATTTCGGCTCTTCTCCTCCGTGAACCGCGATGGTTGAAAACAGACGGGATTTGGACTTCACAATCTTCCGATTAAGATGAAATTCAACAACTAAAACCGAACCTAACTATTGAAACCCAGGTTCACTTGTTTGAATTTTCGGGAATGTGACCAGGAAAGTATAGTAACTATCCCAAAACCGATTTGAAAAACCAAAAGCAATGGAATGGCTACATAAATTTTATTCGCCCAGGCATAAAAAATAGTCAGGGTCAGATACCCGAAAAAGATTAGCTCTGCCAGGGAGACCCAGTTATGCTGACTTTGGTATCTTAGGGGGGTCAAAAATGACAATTTCTTTTCGATTCCGTATTTGGGAGTCCGGACAAATTCAGTCTTATAATTCCACAAACCTTCCAAAGCTGCTTTGGTGTTGTTGACCCACAGACCGATTCCTAAGGGCAACAAAATCGGCAGATATTTCAAAACCGTCTTCCAGTTTTTGTAAATCTCCTTCTGGGAACAGGCAAAATAAAACCAGACCGAGAGGGTGGTGGTTATAAAGAAAAATGTGTAAACCAAAAAGGCCTTATTCCAGTCCAGGTTTAACCACAAAGCTAAACTGGGTAAGATCAAAATCAGAGGAATCAACATAAATAGATAAGACAGATTATTGGTTAAATGGAAAGTGGCTTCCAATTTCATAGGCCAGGGTAAGCCGGATTTCCAGATCACCGGCAAAAGTTTTTTGGCGGTCTGGACCGAACCTTTGGCCCAGCGGTGTTGCTGGGTTTTGTAAGAATTCATTTCTATAGGTAATTCCGCTTCACAGACCACGTCTGCTAAATAGATAAATTCCCAGCCGGCTAACTGAGCTCGGTAGCTTAAATCTAAATCTTCGGTTAGAGTATCCGACTGCCAGCCGCCAGAGGAGGCAATGGCCTCTTTTCTCCAGATACCGGCGGTGCCGTTAAAATTAAAAAATCGACCGGAGCGGTGACGGGCAGTCTGCTCTATCATAAAATGCCCATCTAAAAAAATAGACTGAAGTTTAGTTAGGACAGAGAAATCCCGGTTCAGATGCCCCCAGCGGAATTGTACCATCCCAATTTTTTCATCTGCGAAAAAGTCGATTGATTTCTTTAATAGATCGGAGGGAGCTTTAAAATCGGCATCCAAAATCACCAAAAATTCCCCTTTGGCTTGGTTCAGACCATACTGCAAAGCCCCGGCTTTAAATCCATCCCTATGCTCTCGATGGTAATAAACTATATCCAGGCCGGCTTTTCTGAACTTGTCTACTAATTCTTGGGCTTTGGCAGAGGTTTCATCTGTGGAATCATCCAGAATTTGGATTTCCAATAGCTCTTGGGGGTAATCCAGCTGACAGACTGAGGTAATTAATCTCTCGATTACATAATATTCGTTGTAAATGGGGAGCTGAACCGTTACCGGAGGAAGCTTATCGAACTTTCTTTTGGGCTTCAGGGGTTTGTTTTTGTATTTGTAGTAAAGGTAAACCAGGTAGTAGCGGTGTAAACCGAACAGGGCTAAGACGACAACGGCTAAGAGGTAAAAAAACAGAATTATGGCGGTAAATAGACTCATTTAGTTTGCTTTAAGAATCACCCTCTCCTTTAAAGTTACTTTATATTAAAGTATCCCTTTCATTTTGTCAACAATTTTTTTGATTCAAAAAATGTGATGATAAAAAGTTACTTTCTGATATATTTCATTTGCATTTTATTTAAGACTTTCCTAACTTTATTCCCTATGATTGGCAAGACCGTCTCTCACTACAAAATCTTAGAAAAAATCGGTGAAGGTGGGATGGGTATAGTTTATAAAGCCCAGGACACCAAACTGGATAGAATTGTGGCTTTGAAATTTCTGCCCCAGTATTTAGCCTCTGATTTATCTGAAAAAGAGAGATTCTTTCACGAAGCCAAAACTGCTTCAGCTTTGAACCATCCTAATATTACCACCATCCATGAAATAGATGAATATGAAGGGCAAGTTTACATTGTGATGGAGTATGTCGAAGGTACGACCTTGAAACAGATAGTTGAGGGTGAGCCCATTTCTCTAAAAAAGGTGCTTGACCTGGCTATTCAAATAGGCGAAGGCCTATTGTCGGCTCATGAGAAACAAATAGTGCATAGAGATATCAAGTCAGATAATCTCAAAGTTACTCCTAAAGGGCAGGCTAAAATAATGGACTTTGGACTGGCTAAGTTAAAGGGAGCAACCAAGCTGACTAAGGCTGGTTCTACTTTAGGTACTGCTGCTTATATGTCTCCGGAACAGGCTTCTGGAGAAGAGGTGGACCAGCGCTCGGATATTTTCTCTTTTGGAGTGGTTCTATATGAGATGCTTACTTCTAAACTTCCCTTCGGAGGTGAACATCATTCTGCCATAATTTATTCTATTTTAAATGAAGAACCGCAGCCGCTGGCCAGATTTAACAATAAAGTTACACCAGAGATAGAAAGAATAATTTCTAAAGCTTTAGCAAAAGACAAGGAAGAAAGATATCAACATGTGGATGACCTACTAGCAGATTTAAGAAGGGAAAGAAAGGGGCTAGAGTATGCCAAATCTTCTATTTTAACCCAAACCTATGAACCTCCTAAACCCAAGAAGAAGATTTTAAAAGTTTTAATTCCTGCTTCTGTGTTAGTGTTTTTCGCACTTTTATTCTTCATTCTCAATCCCTTTAAAGTGGAATTTACAAAAGAGCAAACCGCACAAGCTTCTCAAAATTCTTTGGCAGTGATGTATTTTGAAAATATTCCTGACCCAGAAGATAAAGACCATACCGGAGAAATGTTGACTAATCTTTTAATCACCTCTCTTTCACAAGCTGTGGGGTTAGAGGTTATCAGCAGGGAAAGATTATATGACATTCAAAAAGAAATAGGACAAACTGAGGCTAAAAATATAACTCCTTCTTTAGCATCACAGATTGCTCTAAGAGCTGGAGTTAAAACTATGCTTTTGGGAACTATTTTGCAAAAAGAACCCAACTTGGCGGTAACTTCTCGTTTGATTGAAGTTAAGTCAGGAAAAATCTTAAATTCCCAAAGAATAACCGGTTTTTCGGCGGCACAAATCTTTTCCTTGGTTGATAGCCTAGCTGTTTTAGTTAGAAATGATTTAGAAGTAACCCCTACTGTTGTCACCGAAGCTAAATCAGTTGCAGAAGTAACCACCAGCTCACCTGAAGCTTACCGTTCCTTTCTGGAAGGAGTAGAACTGTTGGATAAATTTTATTATGCTGAAGCTCAAGCGGCTTTAAAGAGAGCCATTGAGTTAGACAGTAATTTTGCTATGGCCTACTTCGTTTTATCCCTGGGTAATGGTGTGGATGCCGAAGCCCGAAGAAAATTTCTGCAAAAAGCCTGGCAATTGAGGAATAAAGTGACCGAAAAAGAACGTTTGCAAATTCAGGCTGCTTACGTGAGTTGGATAGAGAATAATCCACTTAAAGCAACTGAAATTTTGCAAGAACTTTTGCGAAAATATCCCCATGAACAAAGAGTTTACGACAATTTAGCTAGATTTTATGCAAATTTGAACCAGTATGAAAAAGCCCTACAAACCTATTTGGCTGGATTAAAAAATGATTCCTTGGATAAGCTTTTATGGAACTCTCTGGCTTATGGATATGCTGGTTTAAACAGAAGAAAGGAAGCTTTAGATGCAGTAGACAAGTATTTAAAATTAGCACCCGGGGAACCTAATCCCTATGATAGTAAAGGAGAAATTTATTTTATTTTTGGGGAGATAGACTCGGCTTTATATTGGTATCAAAAGGCAGTTTCTTTGAGGTCTGATTTTATCAGCTTAGAGAAATTGGGATATCATGCTATTTTGTCACAGGACTATTCCACAGCAGAAAAATATTTTCAGCAGATGGGTTCAACTTCGGATAAAATTCAAAAAACCCAATCAGAATACGCTTTCTCCTTAATTCCAGCCCATCGAGGACAAATTAAACAAGCTCTGAAACAGATGCTTGATAATCTATCTTCTCATAAGATTCGTAAATTTCAGAACTTTGTTTTGTTCGATTATTATACTTTGACCTTACAGGGCTATGAAGTGGAAAATTATTCATCTATGTTGGAATATGCTAAAAAGCTTTCCATCGAGAGCAAAAAAGATCCAACCGACAAAATCTATGCACGAGATATATTAGCCTGGGCGTATTTGAAAAATGGAAATCCGAAGATGGCGTATCAAATATTAAATGAATTAAAAAGAGACATCGGTGAGAAATTACCAGCCTGGCAAGCAAATTATGATTATACTGTTGGACTATTAGCCTATGAAGAAGGTAAATATGAATCTGCTTTACAACAATTCAAAAAGACTTTAGAACCTCTTTTGCCAAATCATGCTCCCCAGTTTCATTATGCAGTTAGCTTATTAAAAACCGGCCATATTACAGAAGCAATCAGCGAACTAAAACGAGTAACCTGGTGGTCTCCAATTTCTCTGGATCGTATAAATCTTACCCTTTTACCCTTGTCAGAATACTGGCCTATTGCCTCGGTGAAAGCTCACTACTGGCTGGGGGTAGCTTATGAACAACAAGGAGAAAAAGATAAAGCTATTAAGGAATATGAAAAGTTTTTAGAAATTTGGAAAGAGGCTGACCCAGAACTACAACAAAAAGAAATAAAGGATGCCAAAGAGAGATTGGCAAAGCTTAAAATAAAAGCTTAAAATTATTAGAAACCAGTTTTCTACCAGCCCTTTTCCCCGATAGAAATATCCTTTTGCAGTTTTTTAAGCTGGGTTTTAATTTTATTTATAAATTCTTCTGAAACTATCTCGCCTTTGAACTTGGCTTTAAGAAAATCTCTGAAACTAACTTCAAATTTGAACCTATTAAAGCAATCCGAGCAAGCTCGGCTATGAGCTTTAAACTCTTCACACAGGTCTGGATTTTTTTCCCTATCCACGTAATCCAGCAAAATCGGCTTCAATTCCTGACAATTCATAATTATTCTTTTACAAATCCTCTCTTCTTGGCATACTCATACAATGACTTTTGCAGCATCACTCGGCCCCGATGCAAACGGGATTTAACTGTGCCAATATTGGTATCCATAATTTCGGCAATCTCCTTGTAAGAACAATCTTCTATAAAAGACAAAATTACCACCATCCTGAACTCCTCCGGCAGGTTGTCCATAACTTTTTTAACATCATCTTCTACAATCTGACTGAAAAGTATCCGCTCCGGATTTTCATTCGGCTCCAAAGTTTCTTTCAGCAACAGTGAATATAGAAAATCCTCCTCTACTTCATCATAACTGACCTGGGGTGGTTCTTTTATCCTCTGTCGGTATTTATTATTGAATAAATTTGTCAGAATCTTCAACAGCCAGGCCTTGCAATTAGTCCCGGCTTGAAACTTGTTGAAAAACCGGAACGCCTTTAAATAAGTCTCCTGAACCAAATCTTCCGCATCCGATGTATTTTTGGTCATCCTCAGTGCCACATTGTAGACCGAATCGATGTGCACCAAGGCTACCTGCTCGAACTCGGATAATTTTTTCTGGGTTTTCTTTAGCTTCAGCATAAAGTCCTAAAGAAACCCCTTGAAAACTTATTCTTATTAGCTATTAACCAATCCGATTGTGAAAAAGTTCCCAAAGGATTTCCTTTTTGTTAAAAAGTTCTATCTCCGACCTTCCTTTGAAGTCGGCCAGTGTTACGGATTAAGTTGTAAGGTCCTCTGGAAAGCTTCTCTTTACCCTAAATTTAGCCAGGGGAAATACTTGGCTAAAAACCTGGAAAGGACACCAATGGAGCCGGTGAAGATTAAGACTCCCATGGCGATTAAAAACGCACCGCTTACTATTTCTATGGTGCGGAAATGTTTTTTTAACCATTTGGAAAAACCCAAAAAATAATTAAAGCCGATGCCGGTGATTAAAAATGGAATTCCTATTCCCAAGGAATAGACCCCCAGTAATATCATTCCTTTGCTGACCGTATCTTGATTGGCCGCTAAAAGCAATATGCCGGAAAGAATCGGACCGATACAAGGCGACCAACCGAAAGCAAACGCCAGTCCTACTACAAAAGAGCCAAAAATTCCTATGGGTTTAGTCTGGGCTTGAAATCTTTTTTCATAATTGAGCCACTTGATTCTGAAGACACCTAACAGGTGCAGACCGAAGACGATAATAATGGCTCCGGCAATCCAGTTGAACCAGTTTCTTTTAGAGGAAATAAACTGACCTAAAGAGGAAGCTGTGGCACCCAAAAGAACAAAGATCAAAGTAAAACCCAGAATGAAAAATAAGGTATTGATGATTACTTTGCGGAGAACTTCGGCTCTGGAACGGCTGACCAACTCTTCAAAAGTGGCTCCGGAGATAAAGGATAAATAGCCGGGCACAATCGGAAGAACACAAGGAGAGACAAAAGAAATAATCCCGGCTCCGAAAGCGGCGATTAATGTGACATTTTCTTGGAACATTAGCTTTCCTACTGGTTAATACGCATAAGTCGGATTTATATTAAGCTAATTTTGATAATTTTTTTAGATTTTCTCTAATTGGCTCTTCAGATAATCTATCACCTTAATGGGAGTAGGGTCAACCCCATTCAAAATCGCCAGATAATAGCTGGTCCAATCCCCTAATTGAATCAGGTAAAGCATTCGGGAAAGTAAGCTTTTGCCCCGGCTTTCTATTTCGATAACTTCAATTTTTTGACTTTCTATAATCTCTTTAACTATATCCATACGGGCTTTGATTCTTTTATGGTCATCTTTATCTTTCAGAAATAAAACTGTGAAATCCGGTTTCAGATTATCGTTCTGCCACCCCACCAATTCGTTATGATTGAATTCCGGGAAGAAATTAACAAAAGCCAGATTTTTGGCATTCTCGCAAATCTGCTGTTTCCAACGGATGGCAACCGTGTCCAAATAATCATAATCAGAATAGATTATGGGAATTTTTTGATTTATCTTGATAGCCAGTGCTTTGGCCGGATTTTTGGAAGTTGCAGTCCCTTTCTCATATTTTTTAGTCTGCTTGGCTAAAAAAGAGGAGGTCTCTTTAATCAGACCGGTCTGGTTTTTTGCCAGCCCTAAACGAGAAAACAAAATCAAGAGAGCTCCCAAAGAATACCCCAAAGCTGCCCGGGGCGGCAACCTTCCCGGAACCAGCAAAACCGGGTTTTTATCCTGCTTGGCTAGCTGATAAAGCTTGCCTCCGGAAGTGATGGCGATAATTTTAGCTTTTCTTTTTTTGGCTATGACATAAGCTGAAAGCGTCTCCTCGGTGTTGCCGGAGTAACTGGAAACCAGGACTAAGGAATTTTGGTTGACAAAATTCGGTAATAGATAATGCCTGCAAATCTGAAAAGGGATTTTTAGCTCATATGTCAAATAGGAGCGGACCAAATCTCCACCGATGGCAGAGCCGCCCATTCCTGCCAAAATTATATTTTCAAATTTGAAATTCTTCCAAGCCGGTAAAGGAAAACTGTGAGTCAGAGCAATACTTTTCTCCAGCTGAAGGGGAAAGGATGCAAGCAATCCGTGCATATCCTTCTGGTCCAGCTTTTCAATTCTGGTGAATTGGTCTAAGGTATGCACAAACAAGTTCCGTTAAAAGTTTTTTTCAAGCCCCAAATTTCTGCAGGTTATCTCCAGATATTCAGTTATCTCTTGTACCGAATCCATTTTTAAAACTTTGGCAGCAATTTTTTTGCATTCGGAAAAGCTTAATTTTCCGATTTTTTCTTTTATTTCAGGAACCAAAGGGGGAGTGACAGACAATTCTTTTATTCCTAATCCAATCAAAAAAGGAAGAGCCAGAGTCTCGCCGGCCATTTCTCCGCAGACTGCTATTTCTTTTTTGTTTTTAAAAGCCGCTTCCACTGAAATTTGAATCAATCTCAAAATAGCCGGATTAAAAGTTTGATACCAGGAGGCCACCTGGGGATTGGTGCGGTCAACCGCCAAGGTATACTGGATCAAATCGTTGGTCCCTAAGCTGAAGAAATCTACCTCTTTGGCAAAAATATCCACATTCAAGGCCGCCGAAGGAACTTCAACCATAATTCCTAACGGAATCTTAGCTGCCATAGGAACTTTTTCATTTTTTAATTGAGATTGGACCTGTTTCAAAATCTTTTTGGCTTTTCTTATTTCTTCAATATTGGAAATAAAAGGAAACATTATTTTAAGATTCCCGTATTTGCTGGCTTTTAGTAAAGCTTTTAGTTGAGTTTCTAGAATTTCCGGCACATCTAAACCGACTCTGATAGCTCTCCAGCCCAGGAAGGGATTATTTTCTGCGACCGTTTGATAATTTGAAGCCATTTTATCCCCACCCAAATCGAAAGTCCGGATGATTACCGGGCGGGGTGAAAATTTTTTCAAAACCGCAGAGTAAGCCTGAAATTGTTCCTCTTCCGAGGGAATCTGAGAACTATCCCCAAACAAAAATTCGGTCCGAAACAGTCCCACTCCTTCGGCTCCGTAATCCAAAGCTGCCTGGGCTTCTTCCGAAATTTCTAAATTAGCCAAAAGGTCGATTCCTTTTTTATCCCTGGTTATAGCCGATTTCTTTTTCAGAAGCTGGAGCTTCTTTTTCTCCTGAGCCAATTTCTCCTGCCTGACTCTGAACTGTCGTAAAGTCTCCTCTTCAGGTGAGAGGATTACCCGGCCCGACTCGGCATCCAGGACTACCGGCATACTATTTTTCAGTTCATGGAAATTTTCTTCAACTCCTACCACTGTGGGAATTCTCAGGGATTTGGCCAAAATGGCCACATGCGAGGTAACCCCGCTTTCTTTCAGAACCAAACCCCCTACTTTCTGTTTTCTCAAATTCAAAAGGTCGCTGGGAGATAGATGGGTAGCAAAAACAACGGCGGATGATTTTACGCTGTCTAATTTTTTCTGCCTTACTCCCTGCATATACTCTACTATCCGATTTTTTAAGGCCTGGATATCAAAAACTCTTTCTTTCAGATATTGATTGGGAGAGGAAGACAGGGCCTGAATAGCTTCATCTATCACCTGCTGGTAAGCCCATTCGGAGTTGATTTTTTCATTTCGGATTTTTTCAATTACATTCTGTTTGAGGATTTCATCCTCCAGAAACATTTTTTGGGTTTCGAAAATCTGTGAGTGATCTTTTTTCATTTTAGCATTGGAGCTATTCTGGGCTTTTAAAAGCTCTTTTTTGGCTAAATTCAAAGCTTTCTGAAAACGCTCAATCTCCGAGGCAATTTCTGAGGAATACAGTTTTTTCCTGGGAACGGTAATCTCCTTTTGGTTGAACAAAAAAACCTCTCCGATGGCAATCCCCGGCGAAGCTACTTTCCCTTCCCAGAAGGTTTCTGAATTCGCCAATTTATTTTCTTTCATTTATTTTAATTTTCTCCGAATTTATTTTCAAAAAGTTTCACCAGCTCTTCCACAACTTTTTCTTCGTCTTCACCCCAGGCTTTGATAATTATTTTACTATTCGGCTCAGCCGCCAACATCATCACTCCCATTACCGATTTGGCATTGATCTCTATATCCCCTCGGATTAAGCGCACCTCAGATTTAAATTTGGACGCTTTCTGCGCCAGAACAGAGGCCGGACGAGCATGTAAGCCCAATTTATTTTTGACCACCACCTCCCTTTCGACCAAATTCAACCTTTCTTTTTAAACTCTTGTAAACATTTTGCCGGAAAGCTGCTTGACCAAGCCTTTGAGCTCTAAATTAAGTAACACTGATAGGGCTTGTCCGGTGGAGAAAGAAACAGTCTGGGCAATCTGGTCTATATGAGCCGGTTCAGTGGACAGTATCTGATAAATAGATTTTTCTTCGACTGGTAATTCCGGCACGGGTCTGAATTTTTCGGCACCGGGGGAAGTATATACTCTAAGCTCTGTAATAATATCCTCGGCGGAAGTAACCAGCTTGGCTCCTTGCTTAATCAGGGCATTGGCCCCTTCACTGGTTTTAGAGGTCAAATTACCCGGTATGGCAAAAACTTCTTTGTTCTGGTCCAAAGCAAATTGAGCGGTCAACAAAGCCCCGGATTTAGCCCCGGCTTCTACCACTATAACGCCCAGGGATAAACCGGAAATAATCCGGTTTCGGGTGGGGAAATTTTCCTTTTCCGGTTTGGTTCCCAAAAGAAATTCGGAAATTATGGCTCCATTTTCGATTACCTTATCAACCAATTTTTTATTTTCCTTAGGGTAAATCACATCTATGCCTGAACCGAAGACCGCAATGGTTCTGCCTCCGGAAGTAAGGGCGGCTTGATGGCTGTAGGTATCAATCCCGGAAGCAAAACCGCTTACAACTGTGAATCCTTTCACAGCCAAATCAGAAGAAATTCTTTCTGCCATATTTCTGCCATAAGTGGAAGCGGTTCGTGTACCAACTATAGCCACAGCCCTATCATCTCTTTCAGTTAAATTCCCCTGAATGAAAAAGAAAGGTGGAAAATCGTAAATCTGCTTTAAATTTTGGGGGTAATCTTCATCTTGAAAAGTCATCCAGCCAACTTTATTTTTCTCTGCTAACTTGACCTGTTTTTCGGTCTCTTTCCAGTCCACTTTGGTTTTAATATCTGTGCCAGTAATTTCACCGATACCTTCCACTTCCATTAACTCTCTTTTTGAAGCGGATAGAGCTGACTTAGGGGAACCAAATTTCTTCACCAAAGACACAAAATGAATCGGACCAACATTGGGAACAGTTAAGAGAGCAATCCATTCCAGTAATTCTTGATGGCTAGTCCGCATTTTTTAAAATCTCCCCTAATTTTTTCTCTAAAGTCTTGAGAAGTTTATCTACTCCCTCTCCTGTCAAAGCAGAAATAGGATACACAGCTGTCCTCTTTTTACCGTTGGACATTTTTTTTATTTTAGTTTTGGGCAACACATCAATTTTATTAACGGCGATTACGGAGGGTTTGACCACCAAACTTGGGTCGTATAATTTCAACTCCTTTTTCAAAGTTTCCAGCTGGTTTTTAATTTCATCAGCCGCACCGTCGATTAAATATAATAAAATCTTGGTTCTTTGAATATGCCTTAAAAATTCCAACCCCAGCCCTTTGCCTTTGTGTGCTCCTTCCAAAATTCCGGGAATATCCGCTAAAATAAACGAGCCGTAATCTCGCAGTCGGGCTACTCCCAAATTGGGAACTAAGGTGGTGAACGGATAATTTGCGATTTTTACCTCGGCTTGAGTGATTCTTTTAAGTAAAGTTGACTTGCCGGCATTGGGGAAACCGACTATTCCTACATCTGCTAAAAGTTTGAGCTCTAAAATTAATTTCTTTTTTTCCCCTAGTTCTCCTTCCTCATATTTTCGGGGAGCTCTGTCAGTGGAGGATTTGAAATGGGTATTTCCCCGCCCACCTCTACCTCCACGAACAATTACAATTTGTTCTTTATCTTTCGTTAAATCCGCTATCGGTTCCCCGCTTTCGGCATCTTTAATAGTTGTACCGGCCGGAACTTTCAAAACTAAATCTTTCCCCTCCTTGCCGGTTTTCTTGGCTCCCATTCCAGCCGAACCATCTTCGGTTTTGTAAATTGACTTATATTTGAAATCCATCAGCGTTATCAAATTTCTGTCTGCCTGAATTATAATATCTCCCCCTTTTCCGCCGTCTCCACCATCCGGACCACCTTTAGGAACATATTTTTCCCGCCGGAAACTGACCGCTCCGTTTCCTCCTTTTCCGGCCTGGACTTCGATTTCCGCAATATCCACAAACATAAAATTAACCCTTTAAAATGGCATCTACCACTTTAGCTACTCGGACAGATTCTTTGACATCATGCACTCGGGCTATGTTAGCACCTTGCATAATACTACAAGCCAAAGCTCCCAAACTTCCTTCTAATCTTTCCTCCACCGGCAAATCCAGAATTTTTCCAATAAATGACTTACGAGATAATCCAACCAAAATTGGTCGGTCCAATTTTTTGAATTCTTTTAAATTCTTTAAAATAGCCAAATTGTCTTCGAATCTTTTACCAAATCCAATTCCCGGGTCGAGAATAAGATTTTGCTCCTGGATTCCCATTGAATCAGCAAAATTCACCCTCTCCTCAAAATAATCTTTGATTTCTTTTAGCACATTTTCATAATATGGACTTTCCTGCATATTTTGGGGAGTTCCCTTAATGTGCATAATTACTACGGGAACATTATATTTTGCGGCAAGTTTTACCATTTCTGAATCGAATCTTAGACCTGATATATCATTAATCAGCTCTGCTCCGGCTTCCATGGCTTTCAGAGCAATTTGAGATTTATAAGTATCTACGGAAATCGGGATTTGAATTTTTTTGACCAAGGTCTCTATGACCGGAATGACTCGTTGAGTCTCTTCTTTTAACGTTACCGGTTGCGAACCAGGACGAGTAGATTCTCCCCCTATATCTATAATGTCCACCCCTTCTTCCACCATCTTCAGGGCCTGGGCGATGGCTTTATCCAAACTTAAAAATTTGCCACCGTCAGAAAAAGAATCCGGGGTGACATTCAGAACCCCCATAATATGAGTTCTTTCTGAAAAATTATATTTTCTGTGTCTGAAGTTTAAAACAAACTCTTTTTTATCGGTTTGGGCCACGATACTCATAATTTTAATTTAATAAAAAAAGAATGCCGAACAAGTGTAAATTGATGGAGTAATTAACTGACAATGTCAGCTTTAATCAAAGCCAAAACCTGCTTTTGCTGTAGCTTATCTTTAAAAATCCCTCTTTTAGCTACTGTCACGGTCACAGTCCCGGGCTTTTTGATTCCCCGCATGGACAGACAAAGATGTTCGGCTTCAATAATTACCATTACACCGGGGGAAGCTAATTTTTTCTGCAGCAAATCTGCCATCTGGCTGGTTAATCTTTCCTGCAGTTGGGGACGGTGAGCTAAATTTTCTACCAAACGAGCTAAGCTGGAGAAACCGGCAATTTTATTTTTAGCCGGTATATAAGCAATATGGGTTTTGCCAAAAAATGGAAGCAGATGATGTTCACATAAAGAGTAAAAGAGAATATTTTTTGTGATAACCAAATCCTGACCAGTGGGATTGGGATAAACTTTGATGGCATCAGCTGGATTTTTTTTAGCAGAGTTTAGGAACTCCTGATAAAATTTAGCCACTCTTTGAGGAGTGGCTCTTAAACCCCCCCGTTGGGGGCTTTCGCCGATAGCTTCTAAAAGCAGTTTAACTGCTTTTTTTATTTTCTGCTGGTCCAACTGAAACTTGGTTTACTTCTTTGTTATTGAGCTGGTTTTCATCGGCAATAATCATATCAATTTCCATTCCATCCAAAATCTCTTTTTCCAACAACGCTTTGGCCAGTTTATGCAGTTTATTTAGATTAGCCGACAGAAGCTCGGTGGCTCTTTTTTCTGCGGCAGTTACGATTCTCTTGACTTCTTCGTCTATCTCCTGGGCCGTCTTTTCACTGTAATCTCTATGTTTAGCTATTTCTCTGCCTAAAAAGATCTGCTCTTCTTTTTTCCCAAAAGTCAACGGACCTAATCTTTCACTCATTCCCCAGTCACACACCATCCGTCGGGCTATATCGGTGGCTTTTTCGATATCGTTTCCAGCTCCGGTGGTTAATTGATTGAAGACTAATTTTTCAGCCACTCTGCCACCTAAAAGATGGACTAAGCGAGTCTCTAAATATTCCTTAGAATGAGTATGTTTTTCATCAATGGGTAAGTAAGAAGTAAGTCCCAACGCCATTCCTCTGGGGATAATGGTAACTTTGTGAACTGGGTCTGAACCCGGAATCAGTTTTCCTACTAGAGCATGGCCGGATTCATGATAGGCAGTGGTCTTCTTCTCTTCTTCGGAGATGACTAAACTTTTTCTTTCGATCCCCATCATCACTTTATCTTTGGCATCTTCAAAATCACGCATAGTCACATATTCCCGGTTGCGACGGGCTGCCAAAAGCGCGGCTTCATTTACTAAATTGGCTAAATCCGCTCCCGAAAGTCCGGGAGTTCCTCTGGCTAAAACCGATAAATCTATATCTGGTCCCAATTTTATTTTTCTGGTGTGAACTCTAAGAATTCCTTCTCTTCCCTTTACGTCTGGGCTATCCACCACAATCTGGCGGTCGAACCTTCCCGGTCGTAACAAAGCCGGGTCTAAAACATCCGGACGGTTGGTAGCTGCTAACAGAATAACCCCTTCGTTGGATTCAAAACCGTCCATTTCTACTAAAAGTTGGTTTAGGGTCTGTTCTCTTTCATCATGTCCCCCACCCAAACCCGCTCCCCGGTGTCTGCCGACCGCATCGATTTCGTCGATGAAAATGATACAGGGCGCTAGTTTTTTCCCTTGCTCAAACAGATCTCTGACCCGGGAAGCACCCACACCTACAAACATCTCCACAAAGTCCGAGCCGGACATACTTAAAAATGGAACTCCGGCTTCACCGGCGACTGCTTTGGCTAAAAGGGTTTTACCGGTGCCAGGGGGGCCTAAAAGTAAAGCCCCTTTGGGAATTTTCCCCCCTAATTTTTGAAATTTTCCGGGATCCTTTAAAAACTCAATAATTTCATATAGTTCTTGTTTAGCTTCATCTGCCCCGGCAACATCCTCAAAAGTAACTTTGGGTCGGTCCTGAGTCCAGAGGTGGGCTTTGGATTTGCCGAAGCTAAAAATCCCTTTGGAGCCACCCTGCATTTGCCGCAGAAGGAAAACCCACAATAACCCCAAAAGCAGAAAAGGGAGCAAAGATAAGAATAAATTGGACCAGTTGAAACTTTCCTGCTCGGCCCTGATTTCCACATTTTTCTCCCGCATTTTAGCTAAAAGTTCCGGCTCATCAAATGGCAGGACGGCTTTAAAACGGCTGTATTTTAATTCTCTTTTCCCTATCTGTTTTGTGACTGGTTCATTAAATTCACCCGAAAGTTCCTTTTTGACCAACAGCACATTTTTGACATTCCCGTTTTCCAGCTGTTTCATGAATTCCGAATAAGAGATTTCGGTAAAATCTTTTTTCCCCTGGCGGTAAAGCTGGATGGCTAAAACCGTGAATAAAATCAGCATTATCCAGAAGAAGAAGGTGCGGGAAGCCTTTCTCCACTGGTTATCATCTTTGCCAGGTTTTTGGTCGGGCGGAACTCGACGGCGATAGTTGCGGTTTCTGCTGTTCCGGTCTGCTCTTTTTTGGGAATCTGCCATTTTTTAAAATTTCAGTTTGGCTATATACGGCAAGTTGCGATATTTTTCGTCATAATCCAAGCCATATCCCACCACAAAATCGGAAGGGATTTTGAAACCTACGTATTTTATCGGTATCCTTTGGGGTCTTCTTTGCTTTTTCTCCAATAATGTCAAAATACTCACCGATTTGGGCTTGCGGCTCAACAAGTTATCTCTAATATAATTTAAAGTCAAGCCGGTGTCCACAATATCTTCTATTATTACTACGTTTCTGCCTTCGATATTGACACTTAAATCTTTTATCAATCTGACTACACCGCTGGCCTGGGTGGAGGAGCCGTAACTGCCTACGGAGATGAAATCAACTTCATGGGGGATGGTGAGATATCTGACCAAATCTGCTAAAAATATGAAGCTGCCTTTTAGGATTCCCACTAAAATGGGATTTTTCCCCTTGTAATCAGCGGAGATTTTTTTCCCCAAATATTTGACTTTCCCTTCCAGATCCTTTTGGGAAATAATCGGTATTAAGTTTTTATCCTGCATTGGAAAATTGTAAAGCCAGGACCTTTTTGGTCTTATTGGTGATTTTAAATTCATCTGAAATTCTTTGTCCCACAATCCAGGCAATTTTTCCTTTAGAAGTCAAAAGTAGAGTTTCTTCTCTTTGGTGGCGAGGAATTTTGGAATCCGTGAAAAAGTCAGAAAGTTTTTTGTTCCCTTTCATTCCTAAAGGTCTAAACTTGTCCCCTTGTAAATAACACCGTAAGTTAAAGGGGGTTTTTAACTTCTCCCAGTCCAAATAAGCTTGGTTTTCGGATTTTGTCCGAATCTTTTCAGGCAGTTTCTTTCTTTCAATAATCTGGGCTTTTAAATTGTACCCGTTTAATTTAAACTCACCCGGAAACTTTATTGAAATTTTATATTTATTGGGTTGCTTTTTGAAGACTACTAAATGCTTAGAATTCAGTTCTGCCCAGTATCCATTTTTGAGGTTTACTCTTTTGCCGACTTGACTGGTTTCAACTAAATCAAGCACCCGATCTACCTGTTTAAACTCCAAGGGGTAAATTTCGGCGGTTAAATTTGTCCAGCTGTATCTGACCAAATTTCTTTTTAAAACATTGTCCAAGGAATAAAATTTCTGCAAATCCAGTAGAATTTTACCTTTACTTGTTTTAGATAGATTTTTAAATCTCTTTTCTATCTCTTTATCTAAAAACTGCTTAATTTCATTTAAAATTGCGGCGGTTCGACTCAAAGTTGAGATAATTTCAGGATTAATCTCTTTTTTCACCCAGGGTAAAAGCTTATGGCGGATTCTGTTTCGCAAGAATTTGTCGGTAAGATTACTCTTGTCAATTCTATAGGGAAGTTTTTTCTCTTTTAAATATTTTAGAACTTCCTCTCTACTTGTCTCCAAAAGTGGCCGAATGAATTTTCCTCTTTTAATCGGAATCCCGGAAAGCCCCAAAATTCCGGAACCTCTGAAAAGCCGCATTAAAACCGTCTCGGCTTGGTCATCTTGGGTATGACCCAAAGCTATTTTGTCGGCTTTGATTTTATTGGCAGTTTTTTCTAAGAATTCATATCTAATTTGCCTGGCAGCATCCTCTAAAGAGAGTTTATGTTCCCTAGCAAATCTCCTGGTATCAAAGGAGTTAGAGTGAAATTGCGATTCATATTTAGCAGCTAATTTTTTTACAAATTCCAAATCTTTATCTGATTCTTTCCCTCTTAATTTGTGATTAATATGAGCAATCTGCAAGTCCCACTTAAACTTATCCCTCAAACCCACCAGGATGGACGACAAAGCTACAGAATCCGGACCACCGGAAACAGAAACCAAAATCCTGTCACCGGATTTAAGCAAGCGGTGTTTCTTAAGGGTTGCTTTTACTTTAGATATCAAGACACTTTCAGTCATAATATTACAAAATAGTTGAATGATGAACCTTTGTCAAATAGTACGCGGATATCAAACTCTGTAGCGGTGCGACTTGTTCCGAAAAACCTGAGGGGTTTATAGCACGTATTAGAATGAAGTCGGATAAATCCGATTCACTCTGACGAATCGGAACGAGCCGCTACAACTTCAATCAAAAGGGGGTGAAGTGGGGTTTTTATCGACTCTCATACCCTACCGACTCAAACTCGATATTGGTATGTCCAATATCATATTTTTCTTTCAAAAGCTTTTTAATCTTTTGTTTGATAGGATAACCTTGGCTGACTTTAATATCCTCCACCACCACATGACAGGTCAAAGCATACATTCGAGTTGCGATTTGCCAGATATGTACATCATGCACCTGCTGAACCCCGGCTACATTATCTTTTATGGTTACTATCACTTCATCAATCTTAATATGCTTGGGAGCTGCTTCCAATAAGACATTGATGGAATCTTTAATTAAACTCTTAGCCCAAATTAAAATCATAATACAGATTACCACTGATAAAATCGGGTCAATCACCCATAAGTCGGTATACTTAATTACTATGGCTCCAATCACAATTGCGACAGAAGAAATAGTATCAGTCAAAAGATGAAAATAGGCAGATTTTATGTTCAAATCAGCAGTTTTCACCTTCCATAAGATAGCGGCAGAAACTAAGTTCACCACTAATCCGGCGCTGGCTACTATGAACATGTTGATAACATCCAAAGATTCAGGATGGATAATTCTCAAATAAGCATGATAAATTATATAACCAGTGATTAAAATTAAAGTAAAGCCGTTGATTAAAGCGGCTATTACTTCCAGGCGGTAAAAGCCGAAGCTCTTTTCTTTGGTGGTCTGTTTAGAGGCAAAGATTACAGCAAACAAGCTCAAACCCAAGGCAAGCAGGTGGGACAACATATGCCCCGCATCCGAGATTAAAGCCAGGGAGTTGGTCAAAATTCCGGCCACAAACTCCACCACCATCATAGTGGCGGTCAGGATTACCACCCACAGCAATCTTTTTTTCTTTAGAGTTACTTCTCCGGTATCGGTCAAAGGGTAATGGAAATAGCCGAAGTGTGAAATCTGCTCTAATTCAGCAATATTTTTCTTGCGGGGCTGCATCATTCTAAAATCTATTTTGCTTGTAATATTTTTTCTAATTCGTCCGGGTCTCTGGGAATTTCTTTGGTCAAAAGCTCAAAACCTTTTTCGGTAACCAAAACATCGTCCTCAATCCTAACTCCAATGTCCTTATTCGGCAGGTAAATTCCCGGCTCAACCGAAATAACCATTCCCGGTTTTAGGGGTTTGTCATAGTCGCCTACATCGTGTACTTCTATCCCTATAAAATGCGAGGTTCCGTGAATAAAATAATCCCCGTATCCGGCATCCTCAATTACTTTACGGGCGGTTTCATGCACTTCATCAATTAAAATACCTGGTTTGACTTTTTTCATGGCTTCATTTTGGGCTTTCAAAACTAGCTCATAAATTTTTCTTTGCTCTGGAGAAAACTTCCCTGAAACCGGAATCGTCCGAGTAACATCCGCCGCATAATGTTTGTATTCAGCTCCCACGTCCAAAAGCAATAAATCCCCTTTTTCAATTTCGGCATTATTTTTGGTGTAATGCAGGACTGTAGTATTATGCCCTGTTGCCACAATAGAAGAGAAAGCCAAATTTTTCGCTCCATTTTCCCGAAAGGTGTTCTCCAGCAAAATCTGAACGTCTGATTCAATCATTCCGGTTTTTACATTTTTGAAAACTTTCATAAGCCCGGCTTTGGTAATAGCAATAGCTTTTTTCATGAGCGAAATCTCTTCCGGGGATTTAATCAGTCGCATGCCGGTAATCAAAAAAGTGCAGTCCTTGACATCCACATTCAATCTGCGGGATTGAATCTGCCGGAAGATTTCTAAATCTTTGGGGACGGAGGAAGTATAGCCGACCGGACGGGACAGGACGCATAAAATATTGGTGTTATTTAGCAGGCGGTCCAGAAAACCGGCCAAGCGGTTGGTTCTATAGATGTAATAAAATCCGGTTTCTTTCCTTAGCATTTCACCGATGGATAATCTTTCCCCGGTCCATCTTTCATCTTCCGGGTCGCGGGATTCCAGAAATAAGATTTCTTTTCTTCTTATTTCTCCCGGAGCCAAAAGCAAGATTGCCCCGGGTTCATCGGCTATTCCGGTCAGATAATAAAAATCCGGGTTGACTACAAATTCCTCCGTGATACCGTTGACCTCCGACCCGGCAAAAACCAGACCAATCCCCTTCCCCATTTTTTCGGAAAGAATTTTTCTTCTTTGTTTGAAAGTTTCTAAGTTGGAAGCCAGAAGTTGAGAAGCTCCGAAAAATAAGACAGCTACAATCAGAATCCATTTAATTTTTTTCATTTCTCCTCCATAAATTTGACTTAGTAATATCTGTTTGTGGGTAGCTCTGGGTCCCTGGACCCAGAGCTTTATCCCTATAAGATCTATATTTGGTCTATTTCAATTGGTCCTTTCTCTTGTGTATACCACAAATAACTGGAAAATTTGTAATCTTCCATATCACTAACCAAACCGTTTCTAACTGGGTCAGAATGAATATAATTTAATTTTTCATTCAATTTATCCTGATTATCAAGATTAAAAGCATAAAAACCATCTTGCCAAATATTATAAATTTTTGCTTTTTTCTTAGAAGAATCATTTTGCTTCAAATATTCCGAAATTTGCTTGGCAGAGAATTTCTTAAAATCTCTCATAATTTCTGAAGCTGTAGTTCTGGTTTTGGGTAAAACTACACATTGTAAATGATCTGGCATTATAACATAACCCACCAACTTAAATCCAAATTTCTTTCTATAAAATTCGAGATTATCCAGAAGAATTTGGCAGCACTTTTCATTCTGAAAAATCTTTTTTCGCCTAAAAGTACAGGTGGTTATAAAATATGCCTGTCCAGGAATATCATATTTTTTCAATCCTCCCATAACAATAACCTAATTAACTACATCTTTGCCGGGTAAAACTGGGTCCCTGTACCCGGTTCTCAGCCCGAGGTGCGGGGACCTCGGGCTACCCTCGAAAGGCATATTTGTTATCAATCACCCCAATTTCTTCTTAATCACATCCACCAACTGACTGGTATTCACCCTAATCTGTTCCATCGAATCCCTATCCCTCAAAGTTACGGTGTCGTCCTGTAAGGTCTGTGAATCCACCGTCAAAGCATAAGGAGTTCCAATCTCATCCTGCCTCCGATAGCGCCGACCAATCGCACCCCCGTCATCATAAAAACATTTAAAATGTTTTTTCAAATCATGAAAAATCTTGGTAGCCACCTCCGGCATATTATCCCTATTCACCAAAGGCAAAACCGCCACTTTGACCGGAGCAATTTTAGGAGAAAGTTTCAGGGATACCCTTTTTTCTCCTTTAACTTCTTCCTCATGATAAGCATCCACCAGAAAAACCAGCATGCTCCTGTCCACACCGGCTGAAGTTTCAATGATATAAGGAATAAATCTCTCCTTAGTAGCATCATCAAAATAAGTCAAATCTTTTCCGGAAAATTGAGAATGTTGAGTTAGATCAAAATTAGTCCGGTTATGAATCCCTTCAATCTCTTTCCAGCCGAAAGGGAAATTGTATTCAATATCATAAGCCATCTTGGCATAATGAGCCAACTCTTTATTATCATGCTGATGAAGTTTCAGATTTTCTTTTTTCACCCCCAGATTGATGTACCATTTAAACCTTTCATCTCTCCAATATTCCAGCCATTTGGAATCTTCTTTAGGATGAATGAAAAACTGCATCTCCATCTGTTCAAACTCCCGGGAACGAAAAATAAAATTACCCGGTGAGATTTCATTTCTAAAGGCCTTTCCGATTTGAGCAATCCCAAAAGGGATTTTTTGCCGGGAAGGTCCCAAGACATTTAAAAAATTGACATAAATTCCTTGAGCGGTTTCTGGACGCAGATAAGCAATGGAAGCCTGGTCTTCCACCGGACCCAGAAAGGTCTTGAACATCAAGTTAAACAGACGGGCTTCAGTCAGCTCTCCGCCACAGTTAGGGCATTTTTTACCCTCAACCTGGTCAGCCCGAAATCTCTGTTTACATTTTTTGCAGTCCACCAGAGGGTCGGTGAAATTTTGGACATGTCCGGAAGCTTCCCAAACTTTGGGATGCATGACAATGGCAGCATCAACCCCTTCAATATCATCTCGCAGTTGAGTCATCGCTTCCCACCAAATATCCTTGATATTTCTTTTCAATTCCACCCCCATTGGACCATAATCCCACAGAGCATTCAAGCCACCATAAATTTCAGAAGATTGAAAAATAAACCCTCTCCTTTTGCACAGAGAGACCAACTTATCCATTAAATCCGGTTCTTTAGTTTTTGCCAAATGATCTCCTTATTTCTCCACTATCTTTTCCCAAAATTCTAATGATTTTATGGTTTTAGGTAAATGGGTATGATATTCCAGTAAAGATAAAATCGTATCCGAAATTTCCGAAACCTGCTTTTTGTTTAAAGCAAGCGATTCCAAATGAGAATTTTGAGAAGTTAAAAGTAATTTCATGGCCTCCCAGGATTTCTTGGATAATTTTAGATAAAAAGAGCCCTCTTGCACACAATTTTTGCAAATCATTCCTCCCAGTTCGGCTGAGAAAAAAAGGTGCTCTCCACTCAAGGACTCTTTTTTGTTGCAGTTAATACAAGCTGTCAGTTTGGGTCGATAGCCCAGATTGGATGCCAATTTCAAAGCATACGACCAGAGATAATTATCCAATTTATCCACCGGAGCATTTTCCAAATTCTGTAAAGTTTCCCAGCTTAAACTGAATAACCCCGGATGTGCTTCTTCTGATTCAGTCAGTTTATTTAATAGTTCAGCCACAGCCGAAGCATAAGAAAATCTTTTCAAATCGTTCTGTATTTTGGGCAAGGGTTGAATCAAATCCACTTGAGACAACAGATGTAAATCAGTATTTTCCTTTTTATAAAAAACTATACTGATTTGGGAAAAGAGTTCCAAATTGCCGGCTAATCTGCTTTTGGGGTCTCTGGCCCCTTTTACAATTACTCTGATTTTACCGAATCTCTGGGAAAATAAAGTCAAAATTTTAGAGGTTTCTCTCCAGTTTTCAGATTTAAGTACTATAGCCAAACTTTTGAAAATATTCATTGTGGTAATTCATTTTGGGGTGTGGCAACAGAATCTTCTGGCGTAGGAACAAATTGGTAAACCTTTTCTTCCTCTTTGACCATACCTAATTTTTCGCGGGCCATTTTTTCTAGATAAGATTTGTCATTTTTTAATTTATCTTTTTCTACCTGTAAATCTAAAATCTGAACCTGCAATTTTTTGGATTCTAATTCTAAGTCTTTCTTCTTTTGGTGCAGATTCCAGATCCGAACAAATCCAAAATCTCCGCCCAAAAAAGTAAATGAAAAGAAAACTGCTCCCAAAAGCAGAAAAAACTTGGCCGTCTTTCCCCTGGGCAATTTCAGTCTTGTAACTTTATTAAATATTTTATTATAAAATCTTTTCATTCGGCATTGGTAAAAGCTTTTTTACCTAAAAAGCTGGCTTGATTTCCCAATTCCTCCTCAATTCGTAAAAGTCGATTGTACTTGGCCATTCTTTCTGAACGGGAGAGGGAGCCGGTTTTGATTTGGCCGGAATTTACCGCCACTGCTAAATCGGCGATAAAGGTATCTTCGGTTTCTCCGGAGCGATGGGAGATAACCTGGGTGTAGCCTGATTTTTTAGCCAGTTCAATGGTTTCCAAGGTCTCGGTCAAAGTTCCCACCTGATTTAATTTTATTAAGATTGAGTTGGCACATTTTTTCTCAATCCCCATTTTGAATAATTTGAGGTTGGTGGTAAATATATCATCCCCCACAATCTGAATTTTATTTCCCAATGTTTTTGTCATAAGCTGCCAGCCCTCCCAATCCTCTTCTGCCAGAGGGTCTTCCAGACAGATAATAGGGAATTCCTTAACCAAAGTTTCATAATAATTTACGAATTCTGCCGAAGTAAAGCTTCTATTCTCATTTTTCAAAACGTAAATTTTTTTACTGGCGTCATAAAACTGTGAGGCCGCCACATCTAATCCCAGACAGGCATCCTGATTGGGTTTATAGCCGACCTTAGAAATGGCTTCCAGCATAAATTCCAAAGCTTCTTTATTGTTTTTTAAATTAGGAGCAAAGCCACCTTCATCTCCCACAGCCGTAGAAAGATTTTTCGAGCGCAAAATCTTTTTTAAAGTATGAAAAATCTCCGACCCCATTCGGATGGCTTCTTCAAATGAAAAAGCCCCGGCTGGAATAAGGAAAAACTCCTGAAACTCTAAATTGTTGTCAGCGTGGGCGCCGCCGTTGATAAGATTCAACAAAGGGACCGGCAAAACTTTGGCTTTGTCACCTCCCAAGTATTTATACAAAGGTAGTTTTCTGAATGCACTGGCTGCCTGGCAGACTGCTAAAGAAACCGCCAAAATAGCGTTGGCACCTAATTTACTTTTATTTTCAGTCCCATCCAGTTCGATTAATAAATTGTCTATTGCAGATTGCTCGGTAGCATCTAACCCGCTTTTGAGTATTTCCCTAGAAATAACCTCATTCACATTTTTAACTGCTTTCTGCACCCCTTTTCCCAAAAATCTTTTGGGGTCACCATCCTTTAGCTCTAGCGCTTCAGTTTTTCCAGTGGAAGCACCAGATGGGACAGCAGCCCTGCCAAAAGAGCCATCTTCTAAATCCACCTCTGCCTCTACCGTTGGATTTCCTCTAGAGTCTAAAATTTCTCTGGCATGTATATGGATAATTTTAGGCATTTTCTCCTTTAGACAAATCTAAATTATAAAATAAAAGTTTTTTAGCAAGAAAATTTCTTCAGGAAAAGTTTTGGCAGGAGAAAAAGATATATCCAAATAAGGACCCGGAGAGAGAGCACAAGAAATTAACCGCATCATTATTGATAAATTTCCAACCGGATTTCAAGCTGGAATTTTGATTACAATGAATTTTCTTTTCTGTAATGTCAGAACAAACCGTACAAAAATACCGGCTTTGGATGGCAGCACCAGCCACGCTATCAACCAAACTGGCTGAAAATCCAGCCAAAGCGAGTAAAACAATTGGCTCCGGCTTAATTTCATAAGGAGCAAAAGGAGATAAAATCCCCAAAATTGCAACGCTTAAGCTTCCTAAAAGAGAAGCTGAACTCCCCAGTAGAGTAATCCCTCCAGAACTCCCTTTTGGTACTTTTTTAAAATTTAAAATTGAGAGTACCGATGAACTCGACAAAACTCCAATCTCTGTTCCCCAGGTATCAGCCGTAACCGCAGCTATAGTAGAAATAAAAAGAAGATACCAGATTGGTTCAGGTGAAATTTTGTGGCCAATGACCAGTGCCGATGCCACCACACCATTAGCCAATACCTGCCAAGCCTCTCTTTTATCCCCCTTGACCCAGAGTGAGCTTAATGCGTCTTTTTCTTTTTTGCCGATTTTAGAAAGAATGCTGGAAGAAAAGAAGAACCATAATAAAACGATGGCCCAGTTTAAGCCACCTAGCCCTAAGACCATGGTTCCGACGACTGTGGAAGCTATACCACCTGAAAAAGTTAAAAACCCTAACTTGTAAGAACAGAAAACAATGACTCCTGTGACAAGAAATCCAGTCAGCAAACTAACAATTGGAGTCATCTTAAGGGAGCTGATTTTTCTTGCGGATAAACCACTCCAGACTGATGAAGAGGATAAAAAAAATCAAAAGCAGAGGATGATTCCAAAGCTGGATAGTTTTCTTTTTCTCTAGAATCTTTTTTTCCAATTTCAAATCCTTACTCAAGCTTTCTAAATCTCCCGGACCATAATACTTACCGCCGCTTACTTCTGCAATTTGGGTCAGAAGTTTCTTGTTTAAAGTCAAACTTTGATCCTCCAAGCTGAACTCTTCCACCACAAATTCCCCTTTAGGGGTTCCTAAAAGCTTACCATCTTTCTTAATATTGGCTTCATAAAAATACCGGCCCGGTTGAGTGGCTTTAAGTTCTCCTTTATAATTTCCAGGCTCATCCTCGATTAAAATCAGGTCAGACACTGCCTGGTTCTTATTTTCTAATCTTAGTCCTGTTTTAACCTGAATTTCCGCCCCCAGAATTTTCTCAAACGATTCATCATAAATCTGGGCTTGGAAATTTATTTTTTCACCGGACCGGTAAATCAGTTTGTCGGTTTTAACAAACAGCTTCTCTTTTTCCTCCGGAGCCGTTAGCCAGCGCATGGAATTGCCCCAGAAGGTTTGGTAACTTTCGTTATTGTAACCAATTCCCCACTGTAAAAAATCCCACCTCCAAAAAGGATACGCCAGAGTGGTCATAACTTTTCCACCGGAAGGAAAATTTTTAATTATTACTCCGGGTAAATCCTCTTCTCCCGATAGAACCGAATAAGCTGTCAAAACTTTGGCATCACTATGCACAGATTCAACCTGGGCTATACCCAAAAAGGGAGGTAAGCTGGACCAGATTTTTAAGTTCTCCGATTCTGAAGATGCCAAATTGGTTATGGGATTAAATTTCCCTTCCGGAGTTAGTTGTAATTGAAAATTGGTAAAGCCCGCTTTATCGGCACTTAGCTGGCCCGGGAAAAATTTAAGATTGGAGTTTATTCTAGCTAGAACGTGGGCTTCCGGACCTATCAACATTAAAATTGATTTCCCATCTTTTAAAACCCAAGTACTGAATCTTTCTTCTTTGCCCCGGAAAAAATCAACCGTAGAGTTAACTGAAATCAGGAGGTCATACTGCTCCAACTCTTTTTCGCTTCTGGGAAATTCTTTGGTTAAGGGCTTTTGCTTCATTCCATATACCACGAAACTGCATTCCAAGTTCTTTTGGCTCTCTAAAAATCTCTTCAAAAAAGTAAACTCCCAGCTTAAATTATTGGTAAAAGCCAAAACTTTTACTCTGCTTTTCAAAACTTTTAAGCTAAAACTTCTTTGGTTGTTTTTATAATTTAATTCTCCGGGCGAATGTGGTAAAGACAGATTATATCGGCGTAAACCTTCTTCTTTGGGAGTAAGATACAAAACCAGCTTCTGTTTTTGTCCGGAACCGGAAAGTTGAATCTCCTGACGCGCCGAAAGATTTTTACCCTCTCTGATTTCGACAGAAATTCTTTGGTTGGCGAAGCTATGACTTATTATCGATACCTCTATTGGAGTTGGATTATCCTTGTAAACAATCTCGTCGTAAACAATCTCTTCAATCGCCACATCCTGGGGAAAAACCTGAGAGCCGATTCCGACGGTATAAATGGGAAAATCCAGTTCGGCAGATACTTTAACCAGATCCGGGCCAAAATTATCTCCCCCATCGGACAAAACCAAAGCCCCCACAATGTTTTTCTCTTTTACTTCATTTTTTAAATATGCTAGGGCGTATCCTATCGAGGTTGACTTTCCTTCCAGATTTAGTTTATCAGAGGGATTATATTTTACTAAAGTATCAGAAAAACTGTAGTACACCAGATTCGCATTAGTCGGAAACTTTTTCAAAACACCAGATGCTAAAATTGATTCCAAAACTTTTTTTCGGCTGCCCTCTTGATCGGTAAAATTCATACTGGAGGAATTATCTATCAAAACAGTAAGAGTAGGAGTTAAATTTTGTTTGAAAGTGAATCTGAAAATGCTGCTGGCTACCACCAAGAATATTGAAGTCAAAGCCAAAATACGCAAAATAGATAACAGCCACCTTTTTTGCGCGGTCAAGGAAGGGGAGGTGGCTCTGTAAAGCCGGAAAAGCAAAAAAGAAAAAATGATAACCAAAAAAAGTAAACTCAACCAGTTGGTGTGAAAATCAAAACTCATATAAAGAATACGAACTAGAATTCTTGAAGGATAACCCTATCAGTTCATTTATCACGCTTCAAAGCAAATGCCACTAAATCTTTCAAGGATTTATTATAAATGGAGTCAGGAAGAAATTGAATGGACTCTAAAGCTTTTTGACCGAATTCGGAAGCCTTCTTGTGGGAATAAACTGTGCCTCCTTTTTCCTGAATAAATGAGACTACTTTCTCAAAGCTGGAATTGCTGTAGCCGTTTTCTAAATATTTCAGGATATTTTTTCTTTTTGTAGGAGCTTCTTGCTGCAAGGAATAAATTAAAGGTAGAGTGACCTTACCTTCTCGTAAATCGGTTCCCACCTCTTTCCCTGTTTTTTCCTGGTTTCCAATTATATCCAGTAAATCATCCACGATCTGAAAAACCATCCCAAAATTTTGGCCATAAATTTTAAAGCCAGCAATTTGTTTTTGGTCGGACTGATGTAAGATACAGCCGGATTCACAGGCCGCGGCAAAAAGGGAAGCGGTTTTATCGGAAATTATTTTTAGATAATCCCCTTCAGCTAAAGCGAAGTTTTTGGATTCTTTGATTTCATTTAACTGCCCGATACTGACCCTTTCTGTAGCAGAAGAGACGGTTTTCATTATCGAGGGAGAGCCAATTCCTACCAAGGTTCTGAAAGCCTTGGCAAATAAATAATCCCCCATCAAAACCGATACTAAATTGCTCCATTTATAGCTGACCGTCATCTCTCCCCTGCGAGTGGGAGACTGATCAATGACATCGTCATGCAGCAAAGTGGCAGTGTGTATTAACTCTAAAGCTACAGCTGTTTCTATACCCCTTTCACTTTTTTCTCCGAATGCCCGTGAGACTAACAAAACACAAGCCGGCCTTAATCTTTTGCCATGATTTTCTAAAAGATGTTGGGAGATTTCCCAGATAAAACTGGACTCACCGGATAGAACTTCCTTAAATCTAGCTTCGAAGGCGCTTAATTCATCTTGGATGGGTTCTAAGATTTGATTCAGATTCATAACTTGAAGGTAAAATAAACCAGAAAAATGTAAAAAGTCAAGCTACTACCAAATTATTATAACTAACCGCACAGTACCGCACCGCCGTTGACATTTAATATTTCTCCGGTGATGAAGCTGGATAAATCACTGGCTAAAAACAAAACAGCTCCGGCAATTTCTTCAGGGGTACCGACTCTTTTCAAAGGGATTGTGCTTAAAATTTTTTTACTCTCCTTGCTTTTTAAGGCAGCTTTGCTCATATCTGTATAAACCCAGCCCGGAGCCACGCAGTTGACTCTAATGTTCCACGGGGCAAGTTCGGTGGCTAAAGACTTGGTCAAGCTGATTATAGCACCTTTGCTGGCGGCATAATGAGAATGCTCCGTCTCTCCCCTTTGACCGGCCGTGGATGATATATTTATAATATTGCCTGCTTTTTGTTTTTTCATAAAAGGGACAACTGCTCGTGTAAGATAGAACACACCTCTCAAGTTCACATCCAAAGTTTCATTTAAAATCTTATCCGACATTTTATCAATGGGGGCATAAGTCCAGACCCCCGCATTATTGACTAAGATATCAACTCTGCCCAAGCTCTTAATTGCAAATTTAACAATCTTTCTACAGTCAGATTCTGAGGCAATATCAGCTTTAAAAGGTAAGGCCTTTATCTTGAATTTTTGACATTCTTCAACCAGTTTATCAATATTTTTAGTTTGGTGATAATTAATAATCACATTTGCACCAGCTTTGGCAAAATAAAGCGCACAAGCTTTTCCGATTCCTCTGGAAGCTCCGGTGATTAAGGCAACTTTATTTTTAAGATTAATCATTTTTTATTGGAATTTTCACTCCCATTCAATGGTAGCTGGTGGTTTTGAACTCACGTCATAAACTACCCGGTTAACCCCCTTGACTTCGTTTATAATTCGATTGGAAATCTTTTGTAACAATTCATAGGGTAATTTGGCCCAGTCAGCCGTCATTCCATCTAAAGAAGTCACGGCTCTTAAAGCCATCACATTTTCATAAGTTCTTTCATCTCCCATCACACCCACAGTCTGAACCGGAAGCAGAACAGAAAACGCCTGCCAGACCTGGTCGTAAGAGCCGGAATTTTGCAATTCCTCCATAAAGATAGCATCCGCTTCCCTCAATAGATTCAGTCTTTTTTCGGTAATTTCACCGATTACTCGGACCGCCAGGCCGGGACCTGGAAAAGGATGTCTTTTGAGTAATTTCTCCGGCACCCATAATTTTTTCCCTAATTCTCTAACCTCATCTTTGAATAATTCTTTCAAAGGCTCTATTAATTTTAAATTCATAACTTCGGGTAATCCGCCCACGTTATGATGAGATTTGATGGTAGCCGAAGGCCCTTTAAATGAGCGGCTTTCGATTAAATCCGGATACAATGTCCCTTGAGCCAGAAATTTTATATCACCAATCTTGTTAGCTTCTTCCTCAAACACTTCGATAAAAACCCTTCCGATGATTTTTCTTTTTTCCTCCGGGTCTATAACGCCTGAAAGGGCCTTTAAAAATTTATCCTTAGCATCCACCAGTCGAATATTCAAATTAAACTTTTTAAATGTTTCCAAAACTTCCCTTGCTTCATTTTTTCTCAACAAGCCGTTGTCCACAAAAATACCATGAAGATTTTTCCCCACAGCTTGATTCACCAAAGCCGCACAGACAGTGGAATCAACTCCTCCGCTTACGGCACAGATGATTTTTTGGTTATTCACTTCTTCTTTGATTCTGGAGACAGAGCTGGAAATAAAACTTTCTGTGGTCCAGTCCCCTTTACATTTACAAATTCTAAATAAAAAGTTTTGCAAGATTTGTTTGCCCTTTTCGGTATGGGCGACTTCCGGATGAAATTGAACTCCGAATATTTTCCTTTCTTTATTTGCTATGGCTGCAAATTGCAAGCTTTCGGTTTTAGCCAGCGGCTCAAATCCAGGGGGTAGTGAAACTACTGAATCTCCGTGACTCATCCAGACCTGGAAGGTTTTGGGACAGTCTTTGAACAGTTCAGAATCCTTTTGAAGTTGCAAAATCGCTTTGCCGTACTCCCGGCTTTGAGATTTGACTACTTTGCCCTCCAATAAATGAGCCATCAGTTGCAGACCGTAACAAATACCCAAAACCGGGACTTTTAAATCAAAAATTTCAGTAGAAACCAAAGGTGCTCCCGGATCAAAAACACTGGACGGCCCTCCGGATAGAATTATTCCTTTCAAATTTTTCGGAAAAGATTTTACGGGGATATTCCCAGGATAAATTTCGCAGAATACTTTTTGCTCCCGGACTCGGCGGGCAATTAATTGGGTGTACTGCGAGCCGAAATCTAAAATTAAGATGCTCTCCATTGAGAAATATAAGCTAAAATCTCTTTTAAGGCAAATCTTTTCTTAAAATAGTATCTCTCAGGAACTTTTTATCGTCTTTTTTGGGATAATCTAAAGTGTAATGCAGACCCCGAGACTCTTTCCTTTTCAGGGCGGAGAGAACCACTAATTCAGCCACTGTTACCATATTGCGCAGTTGAATCAAATCGTATCTAACCGGATTGGCTTTATAGAAAGCTTCTATCTCCTCCTTTAGAATTTCAATTCTTTTCAAAGCTTTATTCAAACGGGAATTGGAGCGCACAATCCCCACATAATCCCACATAATTTTTTGTAGCTCTTCTCTATCATGAGCTAAAACCACCCATTCTTTCTGGTCAAAAACCCCGGCCACAGACCAGTCGTAAAATTCTGGAAAAGTTTCCCATTTGAGTTTTGACAACAGACATTTGGAACTCTGGGAAGCAAACCGGGCAAAAGCTAAACCTTCTAAAAGTGAATTGCTTGCTAAACGGTTGGCACCATGTAAGCCGGTGTAAGCGGCTTCGCCGCAGGCATAAAGATTTTCCAGAGAGGTTTTCCCTTCTGCGTCAGTCAGAATTCCGCCGCACATATAATGAGCGGAAGGGACTACCGGAATCCATTGTTTGGTAATATCAATCCCTAAAGGGAGACAGTAATTATAAATGTTAGGAAATCTCTGTTTAATAAAATCTTGGTCCAGAAAGGTAATATCCAGATATACACAAGAGTCACCGGTTTTCTTTAGTTCCGCATCAATCGCACGAGCCACGACATCTCGGGGCGCCAAATCCCCCAAGGGGTGATATTTTTCCATAAAAGTTTCACCCGATTTTAATTTCAATTTACCACCCTCGCCTCGAATGGTTTCTGAAATTAAAAAATATTTACCCTTTGGGTGAAATAACGAAGTGGGGTGAAACTGGAAAAACTCCATATTGGCAATTTCTGCTCCGGCTCGATAAGCCATGGCCACTCCGTCACCTGTGGCTATCTCCGGATTGGTGGTGTGCAGATATATTCGGCCGGCACCTCCGGTGGCAATCAAAGTGATTTTGGCTAAATATTTTTCCACTTGATTGGTTTCCACATTTAAGACATAGGCTCCCCAGCATTCAATTTTTTCCTTTCTCTTTGACTTTTTTTTACGCTGATGCTGTGTTAATAAGTCAATGGCCAGGTGGTTTTCAAAAATAGCTATATTCTTTTTTTTTCTGACATTTTCTAACAAAACTCTTTCCAGCTCTCTTCCGGTGGCATCTGCCACATGCACCACTCTATTTTTGGAATGTCCTCCCTCTTTGCCCAAATCAAACTCTTTTGAGTTTTTCATGCTGAACCTTACCTCCAGTTCCTGCAACTCTTTAATGCATTTGGGACCGGCTTCCACCACTTTTTGCACTATTTCTCTTTTGGCCAAACCGTCACCGGCTTTCAAAGTGTCCTGGATATGTTCTTCAAACGAATCTTCTTTAGAAACTACGGCTGCAATTCCTCCCTGGGCGTAGTTGGTATTGGAATCGCTATCCTGTTTTTTGGTTATTATTGCTACAGTTCCAAAATCGGAGACTTTAAGTGCGTAAGAAAGTCCGGCTATACCGGAGCCAATGATTAAGAAATCAACTTGCTCGGTCATAATCCTAAAACTTGTTTTAATTTTTGTTCCAAAACTTCTTCACCAATAGTTATCTCAACTTGTATACCCAGTGCGTATATGGGCAGGTTCGAATCAATTTTAGGCAGACGAACTTTATCTTTTTCAGTAGTAACTAAAAAATCAACTTTCTGATTTAAACCCTCCTCAACCAAATTGAGCATATCCTTTTCTTTATAAACGTAATGGTCTGGAAAAAACTTGGTCGCTGCAATCTGAATTTGGGATTGGTTCAAACTGCTAATAAAAGAATAAGGATTTGCAATACCGCAGAAAGCCAAACCGCTTTTCTCATTTAATTGTTCTATAGGCATAATTTCTTCAGAATAAACATTCACGAAATGATTTTTTCCGTATTGAGATTTTATAATGGGAGCTTTTGAAATACTAGTTAGATAATTCAAAAGTTTCTGTTTAGAAGCATCCTGGTCAACTTTATTTAAAATCAACAAATCGGCTCTTTTCAAGTTTTTCGTAGGCTCTCTTAAAATTCCGGCTGGAAGCAATTTAAAATTTCCGAAAGGATTGGTGGCATCAATAATCACAATTTCTAAATCCTTTTTTAGGCTTTTATTCTGGAACCCGTCATCTAAAATCAGAACCTGGGCTTGCCTATTCTGCAGAACCCACCTACCGGCTTCTGCTCTATCGGAGTTCACAACTATGGGAATTCCATTCAATTTGGATGCCATCAAAAACGGCTCATCTCCTACTTCCCACCAATTTTTTTGAGTTTTATTTTTCTCATCCAGAATAAGTTGTCCGGAGCTTTTTCTGCCGTACCCCCGCGTTAAAATAGCTACTTTTTTCCCAGATTTACTAATTTTATCAGCCAAAAAAATAGTCCAAGGGGTTTTTCCGGTTCCTCCAACTGTAATATTACCTATGCTGATTACTTTTGCGTTAGGGAAATCTTTTTTCAAGTCACGGGTCTTCAAAATTCCGACGGAATACAAAAAGTTCCCGAGTGAGTACAATAAAAAATATAGCCAAGAAAGTAATATCAAAATTGGTTTTAAAATTAATAACTTTTTTAAATCAGTTTTTTGAAATAATTGAAATTTTAGATTTTCTAGCATTACTTAGCTAACTTAAAAATCTCTATAATTGAATTCTGAGCTGTGCCGCAGTTGGCTTGGATGGCGGTTTTCACCTTTTGGGCTAAAATGTTCGGATCCCCATTATTATTAAGGAACTTTAGGGCTGAATCCACAAATTCCTGGCAATTTTTTACTTGGACTGCGGCCTGGGCTCCTATGAGAATATCAGCGGCTTTCCGATAATGCTCAATGTGGGGACCGAATAGAACCGGAACCCCAAAAATGGCTGGTTCTAAGGGATTGTGTCCACCCAAAGGAACCAAACTGCCACCTACAAAAGCCAGGTCAGCCAGGCCATAGACTTCGGCTAATTCACCCATGCTATCTAATATCAGAACTTGGGGAATTCTGCTCCGGTCTGATTTTTTTAACCACTTGCTTTTTCTGACATAACTAAATCTTCTTTGGCTTAGTAATTCCTCGATATTCCTTAATCTTTTTAAATGCCGGGGAGCCAGAATGAGCAACAGATTGGGAAATTTTTCTTTCAGTTTCTGATATGATTCTAAGATAATTTCCTCTTCCCCGGGACGGGTGCTTCCGGCTACCAGCAGCCTTAAATCTGGCGACAGCTTTAAGCCTTCCTTGGTAAATCTTTTTTGAAATTTTTGCCACAAGAATGCCTCAAATTTCAGGTTGCCGGTTATGATAATCTTATCTGGCTTTGCCCCTATGGTTTTAATTCTATTTGCATCCTCTTCGGTCTGCATACAGAACAAATCCACATATTCTAAAACTGCCCTGCAGAGAGATTTAAAGTACAGATATCTTTTATAAGAACGGGGGGAGATTCTGCCGTTCACCAAACTGACCACCGAGCCGCTTTCTTTGGCTTTTCTTATCATATTGGGCCAGAGTTCAGTTTCTATCAAAATTAAGATTTTGGGATTTAAAGTTTTCACAACATGCTGGACCACCCCGGGTAAATCCACCGGCGCAAAAATAAATCCATCCACATTTTTTAAAATCTTTTCTGCTTGATTCTTGCCTGTCCTGGTAGTGTTGGAGAGAATAATTTTATAGTTAGGGTTAAGAAATTTTATAGTATCTACCAAGGGTCCCAAAGCTTTTACTTCGCCGACTGAAGCCGCGTGAATCCAGATTAAATTTCCATTTTGGGCCAGATGTCTTATGGGTTGGGGCAATTTTCCTAAACGCTGCAGAACTCCATGTCTGCCAAAAATTCCTCTGATAAATAAATAAGGGAAGGCGAGAAAAAAAAGTATGGTTAAAACAATATTATAGAATAAATACATTTTAAAGTGAGTTTAGGTAACCACTTTAGTTCCTGTTATGGAAAAAAGTATCTGCTTGGGTCGTCAGTTCCGACAATTGCTTTTCTAATTCATAAATTTTCCCGCTCAGCTCCTCATCTGTCGATTCTTTTTTAACGTAAATCGGTTTTCCTAAAATAATGACTGTCTTTGAAAACGGCTTGGGAATCAGAAAACTATCCCAACTCTTTAGTCTCCAAGCTTTTTGGGCTGAGCTGGAAATAGGCATTATGGGCAAACCCGACCTTTGCGCAATATAAATTGCTCCAGACTGTACTTTATGAGGAGGACCTTTGGGACCATCCGTAGTAATAGCAAGGTCATAGCCGTCCTGAATTTTAGAAACCATCTGAAAAATAGCTTGAGTCCCTCCTCTGGTAGTTGAGCCTCTTATTGGTACGAAACCTAACTTTTGAACAGTGCGCGCAATGAATTCGCCGTCTCTATGCTGACTGATTAAAACATGTACCTTCTGCCAGCGGTGAGCGAAAGTTAAAATCAACAGGCGCCCATGCCAGAGAGCGTATATAACCCTTTGCCCACTTTTACGCACTTCCTGTAAATTCTCCAGGCCCCTCCAACTGATTCTCAATGTTTTTCCTAAAAGCCATACCAGTGCCGGACCAAGCCAGGAGACCAGCCACACCAGAAAATTATCTTTGAGCGTTTTCAAACTTCTTTCCATTATAATCTAAGTAAAACTAAGTCCTTGTCAAACTAAGCCACTAGAATCTGGTTGACAATTTTAGCTGCTCTAAGGTAGGGGGAATCTCCGTTTTTGTTATTATTTGAACTCAATTTTACTTTTATTTGACTCAATTCTTGTTTGGTTTGCTGATATTTAATTTTATCCTGAAGAATCTTTTCCATTTCCTGCGCAATCAAGAGAGGGCTGGCCTGGGATTGAATAAATTCCGGCACAACTTGTTTTTGAGCTATCAGGTTTACCATTGAAATATAGGGAACTTTTACCAAAAGTTTGGCTAAAAAATAGGTCATAAAATTGGTTTTATAAATTACCAGCATGGGAGTCTCCATTAAAGCTGATTCCACTGTGGCTGTGCCGGAAGTTACCAAAAGTAAATCAGAATATTTCATGACATCATAAGTCAAATTTTCCAGAACTTTGGCATCGGAATTTTGATTTAACTGGGACAAGATTGACATTCTATTAATAGTTGGAGCTAATCCAATGGCTACTTTAATATTTTTCATCTTATTTTTTAGTTTTTGACAAGCCTCCAGCATCACCGGTAATATTTTTTTAATTTCCTGTTCACGCGACCCGGGTAAAAGTCCGATTATGGTTTGGTCCCTATCAGCCTGTATCTTTTCTAAAAATTTTGCTTTTTGTAAAACTGGTTTAGTCAGGTTTACTAAAGGATGCCCTACTAATTCAACATTCACACCCTCTTTTTTGTAGAAATCAACCTCAAAAGGGAAAAAGACAATCATTTTATCCACATACTTTTTAATCTTTTGGACCCGATTCTTTCTCCAGGCCCAGACCTGGGGAGAAATATAGTAGACGATGGGGATATTTTTTTGCTTTAATGTTTTAGCTAATCTTAAATTGAAACCGGAATAGTCGATTAAAATAGCTAAATCCGGTTTATTTGAATCGATTTGCTTTGTCATATCTTTGAAAACTTTTCGCAGAAAATTCAGATGTGACAAAATCTCAAACAATCCCATAAAAGAGACCTGGTTGATATGATATAAAATTTTTAAACCCTCATTTCTCATGTTATCTCCCCCTATACCAAAGAACTCCACCCCTGGATTAATTTTTTTTAATTCTTTTAACAATCCGGCTCCGTGTAAATCTCCGCTAGCTTCGCCCGCTACCACTAAAATGTTTTTCTTCATGTATGGCTCACAACAATTTCTTTCTGTGTGCCTGCGTCTTCTTTTCAATCTCTAAAGCCACTTCCAAGGCCTTCTTAGCTTCTTTGCCTGATACCAAAGGCTGAGTCCTATTTTTTACTGAATCTAGGAAAGATTTAAGTTCCAGAGTCAACATATCCTGATTCTCAACTTTTGGTTTTTCATAAACTACAGTTTTCCCGATTTTTTCCACTGGAATTTTACCCACGATATTTTTCTCAACTAGGCCCGGATTGTTGAGAGCGGTGGTCGGAATCAGTTTATACACTTCTAAGCTTCTATCCAATAAATCCAGAGACAGATACAAATCTTTTTGGAAAATTCTCAATTTCCGCATGGGCTTGGGGGAAATCCGCGAAGCGGTGATATTAGCCACACAGCCATTTTTGAAAGTAATTCTGGCGTTGGCTATATCATCGGCTTCGGAGATGACAGAAATTCCAGCCGCTTGAATATCTTCTATATCAGATTTGACCCAGGCTAAAATCAAATCGATATCATGAATCATTAAATCCAGAATAACCGCTACATCGGTTCCTCTTTCAGTGAAAGCTACCAGCCGGTGAGTTTCAATAAACTTGGGTTCTAAATTTATCTCTAAATCTTTTAGTACCAAAACCGCAGGATTAAACCTCTCTATATGCCCTACTTGCAATATCAAATTTTGTTTTTCTGCTAACTTAATTAGCTCCAGGGCTTGGGAAACGGTCTGAGTAATCGGCTTTTCAATTAGACAATCAATTTTTCTTTGTAGAACTCCTCTGGTAACTTGAAAATGAGCCGAAGTCGGAACCGCAATGCTTACAGCTTTAACTTCTGGCAATAAACTTTCCAGACTGTCGTAACTTTTTACACTTAAATCTCCGGCCACTTTCCGAGACTTTTCCTGATTTATATCATAGACTCCCGCCAACTCCACTTCCTGCAGCTGTGAGTAGATTCGGGCATGATGGGAACCCAAATACCCCACACCGATTACCCCGACTTTGATTCTTCCCATGATTACTATGAATATACTATATAAATGCAGAAGGGCGAAGTCTGTCTTCGCCCTAAAAATATTCTTACCAAAATAAGCGGGTCAGTGGCCCTTTATTTAACTATTCCCCGTTCAGATTTCACTATAAAATCTATAATATTGTTCACTTCCGGAATCATCTCAATTTCTGCTTTTATTTTTTCTAGAGCCTGTCTGGTATTCCATTTCGACCTGAATAAAATTCGGTAAACTTTTCCCAGAATTTCCAGAGTTTGAGTTGAGAACCCCCTTCTTTGCAGACCTATTTTATTTATACCATAAATCTTCAGAGGGTATCCAGCTGCCAGCATATAAGGGCAGATGTCCATGGGAACCCGGAAACCACCCCCGATTATGGAATGAGCTCCGATTCGAACGAACTGGTGGACTGGAACCACACCCCCTATGATGGCAAAATCCTGAATTTCTACATGTCCGGCTAAATTGACCGCGTTGGCTAAGATGACATTATCTCCAACAATGCAATCATGAGCAACATGCGTATAGGCCATCAAAAGACAGTTTTTGCCCACAGTAGTTTCACCTCTGTATTTGGTTCCCCGGCTTATGGTGACGTATTCACGAATTATGGTGTTATCCCCAATTTTTAGATTGGTTTTTTCCCCTTCAAATTTCAAATCTTGCGGCTCTCCCCCTAAAACAGCTCCCTGAAAAATCTGGCAGTTTCTACCGATGTGAGTCCCCGGCTCTACCAAAACATGGGAGTGTATTTTAGTGCCTGAGTCAATTAACACATCCTCATTTACAATCGAATAAGGCCCAATTTCAACATTCTCGGCAATTTCCGCTTTTTTAGAAATAAGGGCGGTAGGGTGAATTTTTTTATTTTTTTCTTTCTCTATTTCTAACTCTGCTTTTTTAGGCATCTTATTTATCCACTATGGTTGCCATTAATTCTGCCTCGGTCACTAAATCTGTTCCTACAAAAGCCTGGCCTTTCATTTTGCAGGTTCCTCTTCTAAACTGAACCATCTCCAGTTCAAATCTTAACTGGTCCCCGGGTTTGACCGGTTTTCTAAATCTTACTCCGTCTATTCCCATAAAATAGACCAGTTTATTGTCCGGGTCCGGCACGGTGTTTAAAAGTAAAATCCCTCCGGCCTGTGCCATGGCTTCAACAATTAAAACTCCCGGCATAATCGGATGTCCGGGGAAATGTCCGGCAAAATAAGGTTCATTGATGCTGACATTCTTCAGGGCCGACACTTTTTTGTTGGGCTCTAAGTCAAGAATTCTATCAATCAGCAGGAAAGGATAGCGGTGGGGCATAATTTTCATGATGGCATCAATGTCCAATAGATAATCTCCGGACTTCTTTTCCCCCTGATAGCGGGTAGTGATTTTTTTCTTTTCATATTCTTGTTTAATTTTTTTCACCAAAGCCACATTAGCCGCATGTCCGGAGCGGGCGGCTAAAACATGAGCTTTCAAAGGAACTCCCAAAAGGTACAGATCTCCGATCAAATCCAAAGCTTTGTGCCTGACCGGTTCATTGGGAAATCGCAAGGGAATATCATTTAGAATCCCGGTTTTTCCCACAAAAACTTCCTCTTTCAAATTGAAAAGTTTTTTCAATCTTAGTAATTCTTCCGCTTTCATATTGTTGTCACAAATCACGATGGCATTTTCCAGACTCCCTCCTTTTATCAATCCTTGCTCTTTGAGCATCTCCACTTCGTGCAGAAAGCAAAAAGTCCGGGCTGCAGCAAATTCATTGACGAACTCTTTTTCTAAGGAAACCAGGGAGGTATATTGAGTCCCCAAAGCCGGATTTCTGTAGTCTACCATAAAAGTGATTCTTAAATCATCCGAGGGTAATACTATTAAATCAATCCCCTTGTCCGGTTCTGAATAAAACAAGGGAGTATCAATTTCTAAATAATTTCTGGGAGCATCCTGCTCTTCGACACCGGCTTTCATCAGAACCTTTACAAACGGCATAACGGAACCGTCTCCTACCGGCGGTTCGTTGTTATCCAACTCTATGATTAAATTATCCAGTTGTAATCCGGCCAAAGCTGAAAGCACATGCTCTACTGTGTAAATTTTAACATTCCCCAAACCTAAAGTGGTTCCCCGGTTTAAATCCACCACATTATCAATGGTAGCCGGCACTTCCGGGGAATTGGGTAAGTCAGTTCTGACGAAAGTTATTCCGTGGTTTACCGGAGCCGGTTTAAATGTGATCGTGGTCTTATTACCAGTATGTAAACCGATGCCTGAATAACTGATTTTGGATTTTATGGTGCGCTGGGGTTTTTCCATAAGTTTTAAAATAATAAAGTATTTTTACGGGAAAATCAACTTTTAATTTGTATGCTTGTTGTGGACCAGCCGCCCTTCCTTAAATGAAATCAACTAAAATAGATTAAATCAAGTTTCAAAAATCATACACTTCACAAGTCAGATATCTCTGACCCGAATCCGGAATAAAGGTCAGCATTTTGGCTTTTTTATCTAATTTTTCGGCTATTTTCAAAGCCGCAAAAACATTGGCCCCGGCCGAAATCCCTCCGAAAATCGCCTCTTCTTTACATAACTTGCGGGCCATTTGAATGGCCTCTTCATCTGATACGGGAATTACTTCGTCAAAGCATTCACATTTCAATGTATCCGGGATAAATCCTTCTCCAATCCCTTGAATTTTATGCGTACCTGCTTCACAGCCGGATAAAACCGCCGAGCCGGCCGGCTCCACCACACAAACTTTTAAACCCGGAATTTTTTCCTTTAAGACCGAAGCCACTCCCGAAAGGGTTCCGCCGGTGCCGGCCGCAATCACTATATAATCCAATTTTCCTTGGGTCTGCTGCAAAATCTCCTGGGCCGTGGTCTGGCTGTGGGTTTTGATGTTGTCCGGATTTTTGAACTGATTGGGCATAAAAGAACCGGGAGTATTTTTGGCAATTTCTTCGGCTTTGGCGATGGCGCCAGCCACGTCCTCTTTGGCCGGAGTTAACACCACTTCGGCTCCGAAGGCTTTGAGCATCTTCCTTCTTTCTAAACTCATGGTCTCTGGCATCACCGCAATCATTTTGTATCCTTTGATGACGCAGACTGCGGCCAAAGCAATCCCGGTATTGCCGCTGGTAGGTTCTACAATTACGCAGCCGGGTTTAAGTAAACCCTTTTTCTCCGCCTGTTCTATCATATAACAGGCAATCCGGTCTTTGACTGAGCCGGTAGGGTTAAAGAATTCCAACTTAGCCCAGATTTCAGCTTTCAAACCCTGGGTCAAACGATTCAGTCTCACAATTGGTGTTTGCCCGATTAATTCCAGGACATTGTTGGCTACTTTCATCTTATTCCTTGTTTGAGATTGGTTATTTTCTAATACTTTTTGAAAGACAGAAAACTTACCTCTCCTCACCCCTCCCCTAAAAGGGGAGGGTGTTAAATTCCCTCTCCTCTAAGGGGAGGGCAAGGGAGGGGTTAGTTATTTCAACTAACTCTTCTTGCATTCTGGTATCATTTAAACTTCGGTTTTCTCTTTTCTAAAAAAGCCGTAACCCCTTCGGCAAAATCCTCTGTCAGGCCTGCCTTACCAATAATTTCCGTTTCATTTTCCATCTGAGTTTCTAGACTAGCAGCCCAGCTTAAGCGAAAAAGTTTTTTGGTATTTGCCAGAGCGAAAGCCGGTCTTTCAGTCAACTGCGTGGCAAAATTCTCAACTTGTTCCAGAAATTTGTTTTCCGAAACCACTTGATTTACAATTCCCAATTCTAAGGCCTCTTTAGCGGTAATGGAAGCATCGGTGTAAAGCATCTCCAGACCTTTTTTATTTCCCACCAGGCGGGGTAAAAAATAAGTACAGCTTAAATCCGGAGTCAGTGCTATATGCGAGTAGGCGGTGACAAAACGGGCTGATTCGCAGGCGATGGTCAAATCACAGGCCAGGGCTAAACTGAATCCGCCACCGGCGGCTACGCCATTGACGGCGGCAATGACCGGTTTGGGCATCCGTGCAATATTGGAAATGGCTTTGTGCAAAAATGTGGTCTGATGTTTCAGATAAACTGCTATATTGGGTAAATTTTCTTTGAAAGCTTTAACATCTCCTCCAGCGGAAAAAGCATTTCCAGCTCCGGTGATAACCACTACCCGGATATTTTTGTCTTCACTGCAGTTAAGCACCGCCTCTAATAGTTCTTTTGATAAATCCATATTTAAAGCGTTGAGATGCTCCGGACGGTTTAAGGTAATAGTGGCTATGGGGCCTTCAATTTCCAGTAACAGTGCTTTGTATGTCATAAGCCAAGGGCTTTGAATAAAAAAGGGTAGCTCTGGGTCCCTGTACCCAGAGCTAGATTGGTCAGGCTCACGTTCATTAAAACATATCCCACAAAATCCAGAACTCTTTGTTATATTTCTGAGCCACCCTGGGATTGTGTATAATCAGGATATTCTCGTCATTTTCTTTTTCAGCATTCTGTGAAAAATTATAGCTTCCGGTGATGACCGTTTTCCGGTCGATAATCATAACCTTATGATGGACTAAGTTAGGCATGTCATCATACTTGACCTCCGCCCCTTTGGCTTTGAGGGCTTCAAAGACCTTTTTACTCCAGTCAGAGTTCCGGAAGCGGTTATCAAAAATCCCTCTGACTTTGACCCCTTGCTCCATTTTGGCTAAGATGGAGTCCAGCATCTTTTCTGAAGAGAAGGCAAAAATCATAAATTCAATGGTGTTCTCCGCACCTCTAATTTCACTTAGGATTTGGGACATAACCCTATCATCCGGTGAAAAATAGGTTTCGATTGTGCTTTGTCCCATTTCTACTTCCGGATGGGGTGTGGGAAAGGGCTGATAGGCAGACCCGAAATTTCCCCTTTCTTCCTCTTTGAATTCGGTCAGGTAATTTAAAGCAACCTGGGGGTCGTTGACCATGATGCCGTTATTGAAATCCCGGAACATGCTGGTATAGGTGAAATTGGCCGACCCGGTCCAGACCTTCTGGCTGTCCACCACGCAGAATTTATTGTGCATGATGCCGCTCTTGTTGGCCGCCAGGGTGAGATTGACTTTGCTGTTGGATAAAATCTGCCAGGCATCCCAGGGTTCGTCTGAATCGACCGGAATGGTCTTGCTTTCCGGTTTTTCTCCCAGGACTATATGGACCGGCATGGTTTCGGCTTTATTGGCTAAAATCTGGGCTAAGGTTTCGATGTTGAATTCGTAGCAGGAGCAGTGGATGGATTTTTTGGCTGAATTCAGGAATTTGTATAACTGGTAATAGGGGCTCTGGTTGTCTGTGGAGTCGTGCGGTCCGAAAACGGCTTTTATCTGGCCACCCTGAAAAGAATAAGCCGTGGCTGAAACATTACTGTTAAATCCAAAAACAATCCCCACTCCTAACAAGATGCTTACTACTATCCTCTGTAACCATTTACTCATTATGCCTCCTTTTGTTTTCTATTTCTTCTTTTCCGCTTTCTTTTTCTTGATTTGCTCCCTTACTCCAAATATAAGTACCTCATCTGTATAACCGCTACCACCAACCCAAACTATATGTAAAATTATCTCCGGACAACTATCTTGGGTAACATCTCTGATTTCGAGTGGTCCACCTTTGGCACCGTCTGCAATTCTAAAGTCGTATTCAATAACTGCCTTATTATCAACAAGCTCATAGACTAGTAATATTATGGGTTGATAGTCAGGGTATGCTTTCCGGTCTGCCTTCTCAGTGAAAACTAAAATTTTTTCCTCTTTTCCATCACAATCAACATCCGCCCGCTCGAAATACTTTATTTTATCTAATTGCGAAAGAAGGTCACTTGATAATCCTGGAGAAATCCGTAGATCAAGCACATCAAAATTGACTCCATTGCGAGGGTCAATAGTGTCACCAGAGAGAGTAACCGAACTAACATTATCTGTATATCCGTTGTATATTTCCTTATACTCGGATCCATTCCATTTGTAGTCCTCATAACTATAATATTCTCCCTTCCATCCGGGATCTCTTATTTTAGTCGCGAGGGTATCCTCTCTGCTTCTCATATAGTCAGTACCCATATCACTGATTACCCTTACTAAGCCGTTATTTCCAACAGATATTTCTCCTCTCCACGCCTCAAAGCTTGCTATTTTTTCAATCTCCCTCCCAAAAAGTTCAGATGAAATCAAGGGAAAAATAAAAATCAAAAATAGTAGAAGATGAAACTTCATTTTATTTCGCATATTTTCAACTTACAACCACAAATTCCTATCCAAACTCCGGTACTGAATCGCCTCCGAGATATGCTGCGGCATAATATCCGCATTCCCCTCCAAATCCGCAATCGTCCGGGCCACTTTTAATATCCGGTCATAAGCCCGGGCCGATAAACCCAATTTGGTAATCGCCATCCGCAGAAGCTCCAACGATTTCTCGTCAATCACGCAATACTTGCGAATCTCTTTGGACTCCATATGGGCGTTGCAGAAAATATTCTTCTCATCTTTAAATCTTTCCAGCTGAACCTGCCGGGCTTTATTCACCCTTTCCCGAATCACAGCCGACATCTCGCCGGTCGGGTGTCCGGACAGCTCCTTAAATTTTATGGCCGGAACTTCGATATGAATGTCAATCCTATCCATAAGAGGTCCTGAAATCCGGGACATATATTTATGAATCTGGCTGGGATTACAAGAGCAATTATGACTGGGGTCACCATGATAACCACAGGGACAAGGATTCATAGCTCCGGCTAACATAAGTTTGGCAGGATAAGTAATCGAAGTGGTGGCACGGGAAATAGTAACTTTTCCATCCTCCATCGGCTGCCGTAAAACTTCCAGAACATCTTTATGAAACTCCGGCATCTCATCCAAAAATAAAACTCCGTTATGAGCCATAGAAACTTCTCCGGGACGGGGGATTCTTCCACCACCGATTAAACCGGCATCTGAAATAGTATGATGGGGTGAACGAAACGGACGGGTGGCAATCAAAGCTGTATTGGGAGGTAAATGTCCGGCCACTGAATGAATTTTAGTGGTCTCTAATGCTTCTTCTAAAGTCAAATTAGGTAAAATTGTAGGCAGACGCTTAGCCAGCATGGTTTTTCCGGAACCGGGCGGACCGATTAAAATAATATTATGCCCGCCAGCCGCCGCCACTTCCAAAGCACGTTTGGCATGCTGCTGTCCCTTGACATCCGAAAAATCGATGGGATATTCTAGAGCTTTGGAGAAAACTTCATCAATGTTGATGGTAAAGGGCTGGATGGTTTTTTCGGTTTCCAAAAATTCCACTGCCTGTTGTAAATTTTCCACCGGAAAAACCTGTACTCCGCAAGCCATAGCGGCTTCTTTGGCGTTTTTCTGGGGCAAAATTATCCCTTTGACACCGTTGGAGAAGGCAGAAATTGCCATTGAGAGTGTCCCGTGAATGGGACGCAGTGAGCCGTCTAAAGAAAGCTCACCTAAGATGATGTACTCGTCAAATTTTTCTTTTGAGATTTGTCCTGAGGCGGCTAAAATCCCGACTGCGATGGCTAAATCATAGCTGGAGCCCTCTTTTTTTATATCTGCGGGAGCTAAGTTGATGGTGATTTTTTTATTGGGGAATAAATAACCTGAGTTCTTGATGGCTGACTGGACTCTTTCTTTGGATTCTTGGACTGCGTTATCGGGCAAGCCGACCATGGCAAAAGCAGGTAAAACCGGAAACAGGTCGGTTTCCACTTCTACTACATAGGCATCGATTCCCATGACGGCCGAGGAGAGGATTTTTGAGAGCATAGGTTTTGAGAATTTGAATTAATATAAGGGAATTGGGGGAGAAAATCAATTTTAATGTTGAAAAAAAATAATATAAGGGGTGTTTCGAATGGTGATAATTTTGTCATTCTGAGCGAAAGCGAAGAATCCCCTTCTATTAAAAACGGGATCCTTCACTGCGTTAAGGATGACTGCTATGGGGCGTAGACCAACTCCGCCCCTGCATGACTGGGTTTTTCATAATACTACTGGATTATAAATATAACAAAGCTAGACCGCAAATTAAAGCTGCCCAAAAAACGGGACTAACGAAAAATTTCCTATTCACTCTTGACAAAAATATTCTGAATAAATCACAAAAAAGCAAGAAGGAAATAAAAAATAGAAACGAAAAAATGATCTTATTAAACATCCCTTCAGAGACACTAATCGATTTTACACATAACACTATGTTGACAATCATTAACCACAAATATGCAAAAATCCAATCTGCAGCTTGCTTTTGCCTACCTTTCAAGTACAAATATCTATAGGCCACAATTATCAAAGTAGTCGTAACAACAAAAAGATCTTTCCATTCAAATGAAGACGCCATCTTTTATTTTTTTAAATTTATTAAAAAAACTTCCTTTTACCTCGGTTGCTTTGCTTAATGATCTTCCTTAATTTCTAAGCTCCATGACACTTCTTATACTTCTTCCCGCTCCCGCACGGACACGGGTCATTCCGCCCCACTTTCTCTCCCACTTTCACCGGTTGAGATTTACTCGGCGTAGCCTCCTCCTGCTGAGATACTTCTCCTCGTAAACCCATCCCGGTCGCCTCCTGATGCACCATTTGTAAAGCCGGAGCTGGCCGTCCTCTTTGAGACGGAGCTCTTTCAGCCACCTGCAGCTTGAAAATCGTCTCCACAATCCCTTCGTCAACTTTTTCCACCAACTCTTCAAACATCCGATAAGATTCTTTTTTATATTCAATCAATGGGTCTCTCTGACCGTAAGCCCTCAAACCGATTCCGGTTTTGAGCTGGTCCATCTCGTACAGATGCTCTTTCCACCTATCATCAATCACCGAAAGCATGGCGAATTTCTCCAGCTTCCGCATCATCTCTTCACCTACAGCTTTTTCTTTCTGATTGTAAATCTCCATCACCGCCCCGGTCAGTTTCTGCTTCAAATCCTCTTTTTCCAAATTGGGAATTTGCTCCGGAGGAAATTTCACATCCAGCAAAAACAGCTTTCTTAATTCATGCTGCAACCCTTCCAGATTCCAGTTTTCCGGATACTCTTCTTGGGTGAATTGGTCTATTTTAGCTTCCACAATTTGCTGAATTAAGCTGACAGCTTCTTCCTTTAAATTTTCAGCTTCCAGCACAGACAAGCGTCGCTCATAAATCACCTGTCTTTGTTTATTCATCACATCATCATATTCCAAAAGATGTTTTCTGATGGAAAAGTTTTGGGCTTCCACTCTTTTCTGGGCCCGTTCAATGGCTTTGGTGACCATGCGGTGCTGAATCACTTCACCTTCTTTTATCCCCAACCTGTCCATAATGCGGGCGATTCTTTCCGAACCGAAAAGCCGCATCAAGTCGTCTTCCAGAGAGAGATAGAATCTGGACGACCCCGGGTCACCTTGTCTACCTGAACGGCCCCGCAGTTGCCGGTCAATTCTGCGGGCCTCGTGCCTTTCAGTTCCCACGATATGCAGACCACAGGGGACATCCTCATAGCATTTTAATTCTTCTAAAAAGGGGCAGGGTTCAACTCCCGGTTTGGTCGGTTCAGCCACCAAACGGCAACCTCTGGATTTTACCACTTGCGGGGCAAGTTTGATATCCGTACCTCTTCCCGCCATATTAGTGGCAATGGTTACTGCTCCAAATTGACCGGCTCCGGCTACAATTTCTGCTTCCTGCTGGTGATACTTGGCGTTTAAAACCGAGTGGGGGATTCCGGCTCTTTTGAGCATGCGGGAAAGGGTTTCGGATACTTCCACCGAGACAGTTCCTACTAAGACCGGCCGGCCGGCTTTGTGGTATTCCGTAATTTCTTCGATAATGGAGTTATATTTTTCTCTTTTGGTGCGGAGGATTACATCATCAAAATCCAGCCGACGAATCGGCTCGTTGGAGGGAATGGAAGTTACATCTAATTTATATATTTCCCAGAATTCCGGAGCTTCTGTAACAGCAGTTCCGGTCATGCCGGCTAATTTTTCATACATTCTGAAGTAATTCTGCAGAGTTATAGTGGCCCAGGTCTGGGTTTCACCTTCTACTTTGACCCCTTCCTTGGCTTCGATGGCCTGGTGCAGACCGTCCGAATATCTTCGGCCGGGCATCAAGCGACCGGTGAATTCATCCACAATCATCACTTTTCCGTCCTGCACTACATATTCCACATCTTTTTCAAAGAGACCGTAGGCCTTCAGCAGTTGGCCGATGTTGTGGACTTTTTCAGAGCGTTCGGAATGCAGTTTATATAATTCCTCTTTTTTCTTGGTTTTTTCTGAAGGTGAGAGAGAGTCATCCGATTCAATCTGATGCAACCCTTCCACGATATCGGGTATGACAAATAACTGCTGGTCTTCCGGAGAGAGAAGATTTCTACCCATTTCGTTCAGATTGGTGGTATTTTCTCTTTCATCGATGCTGAAATACAGCAAATCATCCAGCTCATGCAGTTTTTTATCTCTCAAATAGTCATTTTCCACTTCATGAATCAGCTTTGCCAGACCACCCTCTTTTTTGAGTTTCATTAATTTTTTATTTTTGGGGGAACCTCTTTGAGCGGTCAGAAGTTTTGTACCGGCTTCATACTCTTTTCCCTGCTGCAGTAACTCTTCTGTTTCGGAGAGCATTTTATTGACCAAAGCCGTCTGTTTGCGCACCAAATTTTCCACCAGTGGTTTCATTTCCGCATAGCGATTGTTATCAGCAGCCACCGGACCGGAGATAATTAAGGGGGTTCTGGCTTCATCGATTAAAACTGAATCGACTTCGTCGACAATTGCATAAAAAAATCCTCTCTGGACCCGGTCTTCCAAATGAATGGCCATATTATCTCTTAGGTAGTCGAAGCCGAATTCGTTGTTGGTGCCATAGGTTATATCGCAGGCATATTGAATTCTCCTTTGGTCGTTATTCATTTCATTTTGGATACATCCGACCGTAAGGCCCAAAAATTTATAGATTTCACCCATCCATTGAGCATCTCTGCGTGCCAAGTAATCGTTGACGGTAACTAAGTGAACTCCCCGTCCGGTAAGGGCATTCAGGTATATAGGCATGGTGGCCACCAAAGTTTTACCTTCACCGGTGGCCATTTCGGCGATTTTTCCGTTGTGAAGAACCACCCCTCCGATTAGCTGAACATCATAGGGAATCATATCCCAGGTTATCTGGATTCCGCTGACGTCCCATTTTTTCCCTACTAAGCGGCGACAGGTATCTTTGACAACCGCGTAAGCTTCAGGCAGGATATCATCCAGTGTTTCACCATCTGCTAAACGTTTTTTAAATTCTTCAGTTTTGGCAGTCAGCTGTTCGTCTGATAGAGTGGAAAGACCGGCGTAGGTGCGGTTTATTTCCACTACTATAGGCTGGATTTTCTTGATATCTCTCTGGTGCTTGGAGCCAAAGATTTTAGTTATGAGTTTTTCTAACATAAAAAGTTTTGAGTTTTAAGATATAAAACGCTTAAGCTTAAATCAATAGACGGAAGCTTAATTAGTTAGCTAAGTAGATATACGAAGAAATTGTTGAAATTAAGAATTACTTAGGCAGGAGAGATTTTAGAAGGTTTAAAACTCCGTTCTCCCTTCAATCGCTTTAGTCAAAGTCACCTGGTCGGCATATTCTAAATCACCACCCACAGGCAGACCGCGGGCAATTCTGGTAACTTTCACTCCTAAAGGTTTAATCAGCTTGGATAAATATATAGCGGTCGCTTCCCCTTCGACATTTGGATTAGTGGCTAAAATTACTTCTTTAACATCATCTTTTAGCCGGGTCAACAACTCTTTAATTCTCAGATTATCCGGGCCAATCCCATCCAGAGGAGACAAAGCTCCTCCCAAAACATGGTATAAACCCTTGTATTCCGAGGTTTTTTCCAGAGCTAGGACGTCATTGGCTTCCTCCACCACACAGATTAAAGTTTTATCTCTTTTTCCATCCAGACAAATCCAGCAGGGGTCGGATTCGGTGATGTTAAAACAGATGGAGCAGTATTTTACTTTTTCTTTGACATCCAAAATTGCCTGGGCTAGACTGGCCGCCTCTTCTTTTTTCTCTTTTAAAATATAAAAAGTGATTCTCTGAGCGGTTTTTCGGCCAATCCCGGGCATTTTAGCAAGCTCTTCGATTAATTTTTCTACCGATTCGCTGGACTTGAACATACTCGCTTAGCTAAAATGGCAGCCCCGGAATCTTCAAGCCCCCGGTGATTTTGCTCAAATTTTCTTTCATTAGCTCTTCTGCTTTCTGTCTGGCTTGGTTGACAGCGGCCATGGCCAAATCCTGCAGTATCTCAATCTCGTTGGGGTTGACCACTTCCGGGTTAATGTTCATCTCTAAAATCTCTCCCTTGCCATTAGCAATCACTTTTACCATCCCGCCTCCGGCAGATCCTTCCAATCTTTGATTTTCCAGCTCTTTCTGCATCTCCTCCATTTTTCCCTGCATTTTACCGAACTGCTTCATCAAATCACCCATTCCTTTAAGCATCTTTCCTCCGTTTAAAATTGAGCTTCCTACTGAATTATTTCCCCTTCAAAAGTCTCCAGAATATTTTTCATCAGCGGATCTTTTTTGGCCAATTCTTCAATATCCATCTTTTTCTTTGCTCCAGTGACAGTATGGTTGACCTTATTGGCATTCAAAACCAATCTAAGTTTTAAGTTCTGTCCGTAAATTTCAGTTATCGCTTTTTCAATTAAGTTCAAATTCTCCCTTTTTTCGATTTGTTGCTTATGAAAAGCTCTATCTTTGGCAAATTCGATGGTAAGCAGGTTACCTTTCAGCTCCAGAATTTCCCCCTCTTTTAAGAATGTCCCCAGAGGAGCATTGTGCTCTTTTATTTTATCAATCACTTGTTCCCAAACTTTGAGCAGACTTTCTAAATTTAAATCGACTTTAGCGGTGGGATTTTCTGTCACAGGTTCAACCTCGTATGTTCCCAACAAGGTTGGATTTTCATATATGGGAGTATTACTTTTTTCTGCTACCGGAACATTTTTAGCCGGAGGATTTGTTTCAGAAGAGTTTTCTAATTTTTTCAGGAGCTCTTCTATCAAAACCGTAGAATCCATTTTAATCAATTTCAAAATCCCCAATTCTAAATGAATTTTGGGCTCACCGGTTTTTAGGGCTAATTCCAAATCCGTGGTAATTTTAATCATTCTTATTAAATCTTCCGCAGTAAAATTGCCTGATTCTTTCTGATATCTTTCAGCATAGACCGGCGGCAAAAAAGATGAATCCTGGCCTGAAATTTTAGCCATCAGAAGATTCCTGAAATGTTCGGTCAAACCAATGACAAATTCTTTTATATCTGCACCTGAATCTATAACCTGCTGAACTAAAGAAATCCCGGCTTTGGCATCTTTTTTTACAATAGCTTCGTTCAACTCGAAAAAAACTTCCTGGTCCACCAGTCCCAAAGTTTGCAAAATCAAGTCAGCCGAAACTTTCCGCCCGCTGAAAGAAACCACCTGGTCTAAAAGCGACAGCATATCCCGCACCGAACCTTCCGCCCTTTTAGCCAAAATGAAAGCCGCTTCCTCTTCCAATTCAATTTTTTCCTTCTGAGCGATTTTTTTCGCGGTTTCCAGTAAATCCGGCAGGGCAATTCTTTTGAAATTAAATCTCTGGCAGCGGGATAAAACCGTTTCCGGCACTTCCTGTGGCTCGGTGGTAGCAAAGACAAAGATTACATGAGCCGGCGGTTCTTCTAATGTCTTGAGCAGAGCGTTGAAAGCTGAATTGGAAAGCATATGCACTTCATCCAGAATAATCACTTTATATTTTCCACCGGCGGCGGCATAGCGAACATTTTCCCTCAAGTTGCGGATATCATCCACGCTGTTGTTGGAAGCTCCGTCGATTTCAATCACATCCAAACTGCTGCCCAAAGTAATTTCCTGGCAGGAATTACATTTTTGGCATGGCTGAGAAGTAGGGCCTTTTTCACAGTTTAAAGCTTTGGCCAAGATTCGGGCACAGGTGGTTTTCCCGCTTCCACGAGGTCCGGCAAATAAATAAGCTTGGGCCACCCGGTTGGTTTTGATGGCATTGGAAAGGGTGGTGGTGATATGTTCCTGCCCGATTACTTCTTCGAAGCTCTGGGGTCTGTATTTTCGGGCTAAAACTAAATAGGTCATATTCCATTCTCTCGCAATAAATGTTTTCGTGCACCCACTTTTGTTCCTCTTTTGGAGCGGACTTTAAACAGCCTGCTCCAGTTAGGCTCTCCTGCGGCACATTCCGCTTTCGCTTACCGTTGCTACCTTCCGGTCCTGGCGGGGTTGGGCGTGCGTAAATTGCGCAAGACCTAACCTTCATCGCCACTGGTTTAAAATCCGGTCTCCTCCAGACGGACCGCCAGTGGGAATTCGACCCCGCTAGAGCGGATTGCGGGTTACAGGGCACCGCTAGTTCCCCGTCTAGCACGAAAACATTTCATAATAATATAAAAAAAACGAAAGTCAAGTCGACAAAATTTATCAGGATTTATTTTTATGAGAGATACGATGGATATTAATTTGAGGAATTAAATTTAAAAATGGAGCAGAGCGGAGTCGAACCGCCGACCTTCTCGTTGCGAACGAGACGCTCTCCCAACTGAGCTACTGCCCCAGAGAATCGGGCGAAGCTAAACTTCGCCCCTACGCGTAGGGGTGGAGCTTGCCTCCACCCTGAAAAATCCACCCTCAATTTTAATGTAATCTTTTCTTCCTATTATTAATAAAATCCCAGAAAATATATTCCCCCAGATGGTCCGGCGAAGTAAAGTACGCCCTGCCCTTATTTAATTCAGTCAACTTCTGGACAAACGATTGCAAATACGGATCCGAAGCTACCATAAAAGTAGTAATAGGAATCCTTTTTCTGCGGCAGGCCACTGCTTCATCCAAAGTTCGATTGACAATCACCGGGTCTAAACCGACCGAGTTGCGGTAAATAGCTCCATCAGATTTGATAATCATGGACGGTTTGCCGTCTGTAATCAAAAAAATCTGCTTATTGGCATGTTTTTTCCGGGCTAAAATTCTGCGGGCTAGCTCCAAACCGGCTTTGGTATTGGTGTAAAAAGGACCCACCTGAACGTAAGGCAGTTGCTCTAATTTTACCTCTGAGGCTTCGTCACCAAATAAGACCAGATTCAAACTATCTTTGGGAAATTGAGTTTGAATCAACTCGGTTAGAGCTAAGGCAACTTGCTTGGCCGGCGTTATTCTATCCTCTCCATATAAAATCATAGAGTGAGAAATATCCAATAGCAAAACTGTAGCGCAGGAGGTCTGATGCTCGGTTTCATAGACTCTTAAATCATCTTCTGCCAGAGTCAAATCCTCCGGTCCGGCTCTTTTAATGGTATGAAAAAGTGAATCTTTAAAATCGATATCCGCTACATCATCCCCGAAGTGGAAAGGTTTTTTCTCCGGCAGATACTCTTTGGAACCGGCCCCTTCGTAGGGGACATTGTGATTTCCCAGACTCCCTTTTTTGAGGTTGTTGAAAATCAACTTCAGAGATTCGGCCCGGATATTCTTTTCACCCTTGCGGGTCAGCTGATATTTGCTTTTTTCCCGGCGGATAATCTCTTCGTCTTCCAATCTTTTTTTGAAATCTCCCAAATCATACCCCTCATCAATCATTCCCTGCTGCTGTAGGTATTTCATCATACGGAAGGCCTTTTCCACGTCCCCGGAGCTCTGCAACACCAGATAATTGAAAATCTGCAGAAGCTCCTTGAAATCCTGAAGCTGTTTGAAGAACTCGTCGTCCCACTCAAAATACCGTAATCTCATTAATCCTCCATACCCCGCAGCATGGTAGCCAGCATATCCGTGTAGCGGAAAGCATTTTCAAAGGTTTCTTTTCCGATTAAATTATTTTGATGCAACCCCTCTAAAACCAGCTCCATGGTGGCGGCTAATTCCTCCTTACTGCCTGGGGATGTGTGCTTTTCAGCCATTTTCTTAAGCCCCGGTATTTTGCTTAAAGTGTTAAAATATTCTTCAAAAGTAGACTCATCCGACAGCTCTAGGGTTTTGCCGGCCGAAAAATATCTCAGAATATCACCGTACTGATTATCCTCTCTGGCGGTGGGAAGATTGGTGGGATTCTTTTTGGCATCCGGAAAATATTTTCCGAACACTTCCTTAATTGCTCTGCCGACTAAATTTACTGCTATGATGTTGTGGCCTTCCTGCTCCCCTTCGTAAACCAGCTCAATTTTACCGGTTACCGAAGGAATTACTGCTATTAAGTCGCAGATTCTGGGATATAACTCCTTTTCTCCGGTGATAAGTCCTCTCTTTTCGATATTGGAGATTAAATTTTCCAAAGAGCTGATAGGCAGACGGGCCGAGACACCGGAAGATTGGTCCACAAACTCAGATTTGCGGGCCACGAAAGCTACCTCTTCTATGATTTCTTTGAAGAAGTGTGGGATATGAATTTTCAAACCTCGGTCTAACCAGGCTTCTTGTTCCGTGATTTTGATGGCATCATCTAATGATTGAGGATAATGAGTAATAATTTGAGAATCGATCCGGTCTTTCAAAGGGGTAATAATATTGCCCCGATTGGTATAATCTTCCGGATTGGCTGAATAAACAATCAGAATATCCAGAGGAATACGAATCGGGAATCCCCTGATCTGAAAATCTTTTTCTTCCATGATATTTAGAAGCCCTACCTGAATCCGGGGCTGTAAGTCCGGGAGCTCATTGATGGCGAAAATCCCCCGGTTGACTCTGGGGATAATCCCGTAATGAATTACCTGCTCATCGGAAAAATCCAGCTTCTCCCGGGCGGCTTTGATAGGGTCAATATCTCCGATTAAATCGGCGATGGTAATATCTGGCGTTGCCAGTTTCTCCTGAAATCTTTGCTCCCGGTTTATCCACTCAATTTCCAAATCATCTTTTTGGCTGGCTAATTTTTTCTTGCAAGGAACACAGACCGGGTCATAGGGATTGTCGTTAATCGGGCAGCCCTTGATTATGGGGATATATTCATCCAGAAAACCGGGCAAAGCCCGCAGAATTCTGGTTTTGGCTTGACCTCTCAAACCCAGCAAGATGAAATCATGCTTGGATAAAAGAGCATTGACCAGTTGAGGTATTACGGTTTTGTCATAACCCACCACACCCGGAAACAAACTCTCCTTTTTCCTGATTTTCTCAATCAGATTTTTTCGCAACTCATCTTTGACCGGCAAAACTTGGTAACCTGATTTTTTCAACTCTCCTAAGGTTTTGGCTCTGTTCATTTTTCTCCTTCATGGTGAACTTGTTCACTCTGACCTATCGGTTTATCCCACAGGGGAACGAGTCGCACCATATAATTTAACCTTCTCCCCTCAATTTAGCGAAAACCTGTCAAAAGGCAATTTTATGGTGAGCTTGTCGAACCATATCCAAACTTTATACGTTAAATCTGTCACCAATGGCATTTCTTACAATTTTCTCGGTCAATTTTCAACATTCGTTTAGGAGCTTTGGGGGTCTCTTTATCCCCCTGCAGGTGACAGGTTAAACAATCGTCCCGTGACATAGGTTTTCTATGTACCCAAGTATCCGAAATTCTGGGTGCAAAGGTTCTGGCACAGCTTATAGCCAGGACTAATGTTGCCAATATCAGAAGAATTTTTGTCACAATTATTTACCACCTTAGCAAGGCCGTCTCCACCACCAAACCCGGACCCAAAGCCAGCATGATGGCTAAATCTCCGGCTTGGAGATTAGCTTTTTCCAAAACTTCCTTTAAAACAAAGAGTACCGTAGGAGAAGACATATTGCCATAATTCCTCAAAATATACTTGGTATATTTAATCTCTTCTTCCGACAGATTCAACTGAACTTTTAACTTATCAATAACTTTCCTGCCTCCGGAGTGTAAGACCCAATATTTAATATTCTCTTTTTTAATGTTATTTTTACATAGAAGAGAATCAATCACTTTTTGTGCAAAAGGTCCGGCTAAATCCGGAATATCTTTGTGCAAAACAATTCTTAGATGACCTTCCACTTGCTCAAAACCAACTTTGTCCAAATGTTCCGGTGCAATCAAAGATTCGAAAGCCAGAATTTCGGGACCTTTATAGCCAGAATTGCCGGAGAACAAAACCGCTGCTGCTCCATCCGCACAAATGGCGTTTCCTACAATGGTCTCTAAGGAATTGTCAATGAAATATGCGGCCGAGCAAATCTCCACTGCCACTAAAAGGGCTTTTTGCTGCGGATAAGCTTTAGCATGGTCGAAAGCTCTTTGTAATCCCGGCAAAGCCCCCCCGCATCCCATTCCTAAAATATTGGCTTGCTGAATATTATTTCTTAAGTTCAATTTTTTTACTAAATGAGAAGAGAGTCCCGGGCAGAGATAACCGGTGCAGGAAACTATTATTAGACAATCTATCTCCTCTTTTTCACAACCGATTTTTTCTAAACAGTTATTAATTGCTTTTTCAGAGATTTCCAAGCTTCCCTTTAAATATCTCTGATTTTTCTGGTCTACATTTTCCTTGAGCTCAAAATTCTTCTTGCTGAGATAGAAATAGCGGCTGTCTATATCGCTATTCAAAAAGATAGATTTTATCTTAGGATTTTTATAGCCGCAAAGTTTATAGACTTCTTCCTGGGAAAATTTCTCTGGGGGATTGGCAGTTCCTATGGAAATTATTTTAGGATTCATTTTTTCTCCAGGCCATAACATAAGTAATATCCATTCCTATATTATCAACCACCCAATCCCAGTTTTTGTTTCCGAACTTTTCCAACATCTCCTGAAAATCTTTTTTAGTATAGCTTCGCAAAAAACTGACCCAGGCGTCATGCAGATGGAAAAAAGGCACGATAGGAACCAAACAGCTGAAAAGGAAATTTCTGAATCTGAACGGTCTTATCTTAAAAGGAGCAATTACAGCACCCCAGAAAATCCCGGGAATTTTTAAGGCCTGCCTCCAGCTCTTGTTCAAAGGTTCCAAAATGAGAAAACCTTGGGAATGCTGGAGCAGATTCACCATGGTCTTATCTGCTTGGCTTCTGGATAATTCATGAAAAGTAGTCAGAAGAGTCGCTCCCTTATTTCTATAAACCGAAACGGAGTCCGATAAATCGACTTTTTCCGCCACATAATCAAGATTTTCAGGAAATCTACTTTTTAATTTCTTGAAGATATCTGTTTGTGGATATAAGTCCGTTAGGGTAAAATGAATCGCGGAAAATTTACCGTTATTATTTTCAAAAAGGGAGCTTATCAAATTCCCAGAACCAGACCCCAAATCCACAAACTTTTTGGTTTTAATATGTTTCTGCCACTCACTGAAAAGCTCCAGAAATTTTCTATCATACTGGATAAATGACAAAATCGGCGAAATCCCCTGTAGCTGAATTTCTTTTAGAAAAGCCGGAATCCAATCCTGTTGGTGAAGCTCAAGCCAGAGCGGTTTTGTTCTAGGCATATGGTCTGCTCTTTTGACCCGTTTTAAATATAGCCGAGCCCAAGTAAAATTCAAAGTAAAATAAAAAGGGCCAAGATAGACTTGACCTTTCCTGCCGGTAATTTCTTGCTCGTACTAAGAAACTAATTTCTTTTCTTTTTTCAACAAAATCTCTAATTTTTCTTTGAACTCATTCAACTCCCGTCCCTTTCTAAAACCGACATTCTCACAAACCTCATCCACGTTTTCACCCTCTAAAACAGTATCCAGAGCTTCAACTTCCAGCTTTGACAAAGTAATCGAGCTCAATTTGTAATCTTCGAACGCCTCATAAGCCAGAGGGGCTATCTTTTTGGTAATCTCCGCCATTACTTCCGCGTAAACTCTGATTTCATATTGGGCTCTAGGATCTATGCGCAAGCGTAAAAAATGAAACAGATTGTGCAGATCAATTTTCCAATACCAGCGGGTGTACAAATTCACCGGTAAAAGCATGCGAGCCATTTCTCGGGCTATCCCGGCCTGATTTAGCTCTTGATATTTTTTAAATGCCTCTTCTGAAATCTCTTTCATATATCTTTGGACTTTGGCTTTTAATTCTTCGGGAACTTCCTGTAAACTTCTCCCCTGTTTGTTATCCTTGGATTGAAAACCAATCTGACCGGCTTCCGGTATATAAAAATCCCCTTCCGGCTCTGAATATCGTAAAGAATATTCGTTGACATTGGCGGTGCGGTGTCTAATCCATTCTCGGGCCACAAATATGGGCAGCTTGCAGTGAAATTTTAATTCCACCATTTCAAAAGGGGTGGTGTGGTCATGCCGCATTAAGTAGCGAATCAAGCCCCGGTCATCAGACAATTTTTTGGTTCCTTTACCGTAGCTGACCCGGGCAGCTTGGATTATAGATTCATCTCCACCCATGTAGTCGACCAAGATTACATAGCCATGGTCTAAGACCTTAAACTCCTTATCTAAAATCGCCTCGATTTCTGGAATTATTACTCTACCCATATAGGTAAATATAATCTTCTCTACTGTAATCTCAAAATCAAAATTTTACCTAAAATCTGGAGCGGTTTATCCATCCAGCGTTATTAAAAAGTTCCTGCCCTTTATGGTTTTGCCAAGGTAAATCTTTTAAACTTTAAGAGTACGGTTAAAATCTGACAGATGTGACCTTCAGTTCAATCTTTAGGAAACAATCTGGCTTGATTTTTAGTATCATGAATAGTATAATAAAAGTTATGTAAGACAAATATCTGGAGTCAAGAGAGTGCAGTTTTCTTTTAAATCAGTAACAAAATGATTAGCGAAAAACCAGATTTATCCTCTTTAAGAATTGACCACGGTTCAGAGTACAGACCTCCTCGGAAATGGTGGCGCTGGGTTTTGGGTTTATCTATTCTTCCGCTTCTGGTTATCGTTTATTTACTGATAATGCGCCAGGTCGCCCCGGGGCTGTCGGTGCAGGTGGGGACAGCCACAATCCTTTCCGGGAGTCAGGCCCAAGCACTTTTAACTGCATCCGGCTATGTAGTGGCCCAACGGCAAGCCGCGGTCTCTTCCAAAGCTACTGGTAGATTAGAATATATCGGAGTGGTAGAAGGGGATAAAGTCAGAGCCGGAGAGATTCTTGCTCGTTTGGAAAATGCGGATATAGCGGCAGAGTTGGAACGGGCTAAGGCCAATCTGGCTTTGGCTAAAGCAGACTCAACTGAGGCCGCCCTATTTTATCAAAGACAAAAAAAATTGTTTGAAAGCAATCTAATCAGCAAAGCAGAATTTGAAACGGCCGAAGCCCGTTACCAGAAAGCCATTGCCAACGTAGAATCCAATCGAGCTGAAGTGAAAGCGGCCGAAGTAGCTTTTGAAAATACTTTAATTCGGGCCCCGTTTAACGGAACAGTTTTAACCAAATCAGCTGAAGTGGGTGAAATGGTAGCTCCCTTTGCAGCCGCGGCATCTTCCCGAGGAGCAGTGGTTACAATAGCAGATATGAACTCTTTGGAGGTTGAGGCAGACGTGGCTGAAGCCAATATTGAAAGAGTGAAAGTAAATCAGCCCTGCGAAATCACTCTGGATGCCTATCCGGATACCCGCTATCCCGGAAAAGTTTCCAAAATTGTTCCTACTGCTGACAGAACCAGAGCCACGGTATTGGTAAAAATAGCTTTTCTAAAAATAGATCAACGGGTCTTGCCTGAAATGAGCGCTAAGGTAAGCTTTTTGCCGGAGACAGCCAAAGTTTCTATGGAAAATCAAGCCACTATGGTGGCTGTTCCTAATTCAGCAGTTACTAATCGCAACGGGGTAAAAATGGTTTTTTTGCTGGAGGGAAATACTGCCAAATCTGTGCCGGTGGTTACCGGAAGAGTTCTAGGAGATTTGACTGAAATCAAAGAGGGTGTCAAGCCCGGGGACAGAGTGGTTCTGGCACCGCCGGGAAGTCTGGCTTCTGGTGTAAAAGTGAAAACATCACAATAAAGGAGAATCTGGTATGTCTATTTATGGTGAGCGTAGTCGAACCATTGTTGAAATTGAAGCTTTGTCGAAATCATATTTCCGTGACAGTCTGGAAATTCCGGTCTTAAGAAATCTGAATTTTTCCCTTCCGGAAGGGGAGTTTGTGGCTTTGATGGGACCTTCCGGTTCCGGCAAAACTACCCTCCTGAATCTGATAGCCGGGATTGACCGTCCCACTAAAGGAAAAGTCAAAGTGGCCGGGACTGATTTGGCTCAATTGAGCGAAGGGGAGTTAGCCAAATGGAGAGCCAGACATATCGGTTTCATATTTCAGTTTTATAATCTGATTCCGGTGTTGACTGCCTATGAAAATGTGGAATTGCCGTTACTTTTGACCTCTCTTTCCAAATCGGAACGGAAAGAACATGTGGAAACAGCTCTGGGAATTGTGGGACTTTCTGACCGGATGCATCATTATCCCAGACAACTATCCGGAGGCCAGGAACAAAGAGTAGCTATTGCCCGGGCCATTGCCACCGACCCAACTTTGATTTTAGCCGATGAGCCGACCGGAGATTTGGACAAAAAATCAGCTGAGGAGATTTTAGAATTACTTTCTCGTTTAAACTCAGAATTTAAAAAAACTATTGTGGTTGTCACTCATGACCCTCGGGCAGCTGAAAAAGCTCACACCAAGAAACATCTGGACAAAGGAGAGCTTTCTTGAAAATTTTAAAATTGGCAATCAAAAATGCCGGTAGACATAAACTAAGAACCGGTTTGACCATTGTCGGTCTGGCAGTGGCGGTGATGGCTTTTGGCTTAATTCGAACCGTAATCGATGCCTGGTACGCCGGAGCTGAGGCCTCGGCCCCGGATAGATTGGTGAGCCGTAACGCAGTCAACATCATTTTCCCTTTGCCTCTTTCTTACAAGGAACAAATCTTAAAAGTGCCCGGGGTGGAAAAGGTTTCTTATGCCCACTGGTTCGGGGCCTACTATACCGACCCCAAACAATTCTTTGCCAACTTTGCGGTTGACCACCACACCTATTTTGACCTTTTTCCGGAGGTAATTGTGGACTCCCAGACTCTGGCAAATTTCAGGTCACAGCGAAATGCCGCCGTGGTCGGACAAATTTTAGCCGACCGCTTCGGCTGGAAACCGGGAGACCAGGTCCGCCTGATTGGAACCATCTATCCCGGCGATTGGGATTTGGTCATTGCCGGAATTTATCATGGCAGAGACAAAACCACCGATGAGTCCGCTTTGATGCTGCGCTGGGATTATCTGGATGAAACTCTTAGGGCCACCGTGCCGGTACGGGCCGGCTATGTGGGCTGGTATATCAGCAAAATCTCCAGCCCCGCTGAGGCGGTCCGAATTTCTGCCGCCATCGACTCTATGTTCAAAAACTCTCTGGCTGAGACTTTGACCCAGACCGAAAAACAGTTTCAACTTTCCTTCATAGCCATGTCCGGCACTATTATTACGGCTTTGAGGATTATTTCCTATCTCATTATCGGGATTCTTCTTCTGGTTCTGACCAATACCATGGGTATGTCCGCCCGGGAAAGAATTTCCGAATATGCGGTGATGAAGACCCTGGGTTTCAAACCCTTTCATCTGGTGCAGTTGATAGCCGATGAATCACTATTCATATCCCTATCCGGCGGAATTCTGGGAATCCTTTTGACTTTCCCCATGGCCTCCGGATTCGGCGAAGCCATGAAATATTATTTTCCGGTTTTTGAAACAAAGCCCCAGGACCTGCTTGTGGCAGGTATCTTCGCCCTATGCGTGGGGATTCTGGCATCTATGTTTCCGATTTTGAAAGCCACCCGGGTTTCGATTGTGGATGGCTTAAGGAGTATAGGATGAAAATACCGATATATTACAATTACCGCAATCTTTTAGCCCGTAAGCTGACCACCGGCTTGACCGTTCTGGGAATCGGTTTAGTGGTCTTTGTCTTCTCCGGGGTTTTGATGCTGGCTTATGGCATCAAAAAGACCCTGGTTGCCACCGGCTCCGAGGATAATGCCACGGTCATCAGAAAAGCCTCCCTGACCGAAATGATGAGTTATATCACCCGGGACCAGGTGTCCATCATCGAATCCCAGCCGGAAATCGCCCGGGGTCCGGACGGAAAACCGTTGGTGGCAGGAGAGCTTTACGTTCTCATAAGTTTGAACAAAATAAAAAATGGGGACGCGGCCAATGTGGTGCTGCGAGGTGTGGGCCCGGCTTCCATGCTGGTGCACTCCGGGGTTAAGCTGATAGAGGGAAGGATGTTTACCGAGGGGTTGCCGGAATTAATCGTGGGGAAATCGACTGCCCAGGGATTTCAGGGCGCCCAGCTGGGAGGCTCTATCCGCTTCGCCAAACAAAACTGGCGGGTGGTGGGAATTTTTGAGGCCGGCAAATCCGCTTTTGAATCCGAGGTTTGGGGAGACGTGAATCAGATGCTGGCGGCTTTCAACCGGCCGGTGGTTTCTTCGATGACTTTGAAATTGGCGGACCCGTCCAAATTTACGGCGCTGAAAGAAAGACTGGAGAAGGACCCGCGGCTTTCGGTGGATGTTAAGCGGGAAAAAGAATATTATGCGGACCAGTCTTATGCTATGACTTCGTTTATTAAAATTTTAGGGGTGGTGATTTCGGTTATCTTTTCTTTCGGGGCTGTTATCGGGGCTATGATTACCATGTACGCCAATATTGCTAACCGGGCTAAAGAAATCGGGACTCTGCGGGTTTTGGGTTTTAAGCGCCGGAACATTCTGTCTTCTTTTTTGGTGGAGTCAATTTTGCTATCTTTGGCTGGGGGAGTGGTGGGGGTCGTTTTTGCTTCATTTTTGAGTATGAAGACGATTTCGACTACTAACTGGGATACTTTTTCGGAGTTGGCGTTTGGTTTTGCGGTGACACCGGAGATTGTGGCTTATTCCCTTATTTTTGCTGTGGTGATGGGGGTTGTGGGAGGGTTTTTACCGGCGGTGAGAGCGGCCCGGATGAATATTCTTACAGCTTTGAGGGCAGAGTAATTAAAATTAGCTGCTCTCCAATTGAGAGACAAATGGCCTAATAATACTTACTTAAATCCCTCAAAAAACTGTAAATTTCTGCCTGATATTTTTTGCTACGCCTCTTATCGTAAACAATCTCTTGTCCATGAAATTCAAGCTCTCTTGCGATTAATTTCCCGAGTATAAATGCTAATTTCCTTTTTTTGATGTCTTCGCGATATTGATATTTAAAAACTTTCAAAAAGGGCATTTTTTTTCTAAGCAGTCTCCTAATTGATGAAGTTTCTATGTCGAGTTCCCTGTTCAGATAGTTCCTGAAATATAGCTTTAGAGCTTGTTGTAAAATTAAAGGAGGGAAGGAACTCTCGAAATCTATTTTAAATCCTAATGTTTTATAAATTTTGCATTTCTTCTTGATCTCTCGTAGAAAATTTCCATTCTGCCCATCTTTATCGTAGGACAAAAAAACTCCTACACCTTGCCTGGACTTTTCGTTAATCAAATGAATCAAGTTTTGTATTTCTCCCTTTCCACGGTAGCAAAATAAATCAAAATCAAAGAGCAAATGGCCGGTATCTTGTAAGACTCTAAAAAATTGTTCCTCGGACTGCCCTTCCACCAAAAGAATTCTTTTCCGAAGGTACCTTTTATTAACCTTCCCCATTTCACGGCGGATTGCTTCCAAAGGTTCAATTAGATTACTAATTGACACAAAAAAATGCGGATTTCCCTGCCACCACCAATCCGCATCCTCCCTTGATAGATTGTAGTCCCAATAAGCAATAGACAGGGCGACATAAAAAAGTTTACTAATTGCTTTCAAAAAATGAATTTTTTTCCTATTTGAAAGAGTTGAATAAAATGAGTAGGTAATCTTACTTAGATTTTTGGCAATCTTATGAGTAAATTCTTTTTCTTTGTCTGGGTGTGCGAACGTCTCTTTGAAAAACTTGAATAAATCTTCTTCCGTTGTCTGTTTCTGTCTGATAAACTGCTTTATATATTTGTCCAGCTCAAATTCATATTCATAATTCAGCATGTTTACAAAATTCTAAAGGAGTAATCAAAATATTGAGAGGAAATAAAGATTACTTTTGAGTATAAATCCAATTATTAGTACTAATTTTTATACTTCTCCATATATTTCCTATACAACCTCTTATGCTTATCATCCAAATCCACTTTCTTCCCCTGAATAAACTCATACACAATATCATTCGTCAGAGCATCCATAATATCCCCGGAAGAAACAACAATCGTAGCATCCTTCCCCACCTCCAGCGAACCCATCCGGTCGGAAATCCCGATAATCTCCGCCGGCCAGAGCGTAATCGAACGCAGGGCATTGGCTTTATCCATCCCGTAAGCCACCGAAGTCCCGGCTAGGAAAGGCAGATTTCTGGCATCCCAGTGCCCGAAAAATCCGGTATTAGACAAACAAAATTTCACTCCCGCCACCAGTAAAACTTTGGGCAACTTCAGATAGGTATCAAAATCATCCTCTTCCCGGTCTGCCATAGAATGCACTCTCTTTAAAATCACCGGAATATTATTGGCTTTAAGAAGGTCCGTCAGCATCCAAGCGTCATCACCACCCACCAAAATCATCCTGAGATTATATTTTTTAGCCAGAGCCACGGCCGCTTCAATCTGCTTATACTCTCCGGCATCCACATAAAGAGGAACTTTCCCTTCCCACAAGGGAACCATAGCTTCCCAGCGGGCATCAATTTTAAAATCACCGGTCTGGTTTCCTTTTTTAGCCAGCCAGTACTGCTTGGAATCTTCAAAAGCTTTCTCAATCGCTTTCAGGTTTTTGCCGATATTTTTCTGCTGTTCTTCTTCCGGCGTAGGCATCCACCAGGCCTTAATCACCTTCATCCAGGGCCAGTTCAAATGTATGCCGGCTTGTCGGACTAACCCGGCATCTTCGACGGTCCAGCCATCCAGATTGATTATGGCTGAAGTCCCGGACAAAAGCCCTCCCTGGGGTACAATCTGAGCCGTGGTGACTCCGTTGGAGCGGATAGTGGGAGGAACGTCCGAATCCGGATTATAAGCCACATCTGCTCTGGCATCCGGATTGATGTCCCCTACTTCTGAAACATCAACTGTAGCTCTAGCTTGCTCAATTTCAACTAACCCTAAAGTAGAGTTGGTTATTATAAGTCCCGGATAAACATTTTTTCCGCTGACGTCAATTACTTCGGCACCGGCTGGAATTCTGACTTCAGAGCCACCTACCGCGACAATTTTCCCTTTGTCAAAAACAATAGTACCATTGGGAATTACCGGATCGGAGACCGTGTAAATTGTCCCGCCGGTCAAGGCAATCGCTTTAGTTTGCTTTTTCCCGGGAACGATATCGTGGGCAAAAAGTGAGCTGACTGCTACAATTGAAAGAATGAAACCAAAAATTGCTATAGAAAATCTTTTATCAAACATACGACTCTTATTCTCCCCTCATAAAATCATACACCGTTTCGCAGTCATAATTTTTCGGACCCTTCCAGGGCATAGGTTTGTCACTGCCGCCGGGTTTATCCTTTTTCTTCAAAACTTTCTGCACCAAAGCCGCTTTTTGTCTTTTCACTTCCTGCCGCATTTTTAAATCTTCGGCTATATCAAAATATTTTCTCCCGTCAATCCAGGTCTGCATACATTTGGCGTAATTGGAAAGGGGATTGGCGCTCCAGAGGACGAAATCCGCATCCTTGCCCGGCTCTAAACTTCCTACCCAGCGGTCCACGTGCATTTGCTTGGCCGGATTTAAGGTGGCAAATTTCAGGGCTTCTTCTTCCGGTACTTCCCCATATTTGACCGCCTTGCCGGCTTCCTGATTCAATCTGCGGGCCATTTCACCATCATCGGAATTAAACGAGGTCACTACTTTTTGTTTATACAACAAAGCTCCGTTGTAAGGGGTGGCTTCATACACTTCGAATTTGTAAGCCCACCAGTCCGAGAACGAGGAAGCTCCGGCACCATGCTTACTAATCTCTCCGGCGACTTTATACCCTTCCAGAATGTGGGTGAAAGTTCCGACTTTGAAACCATACTCTTCGGCTAATCTGATTAGCATCAAAATCTCGCTCTGGACATAGGAGTGGCAGTGAATAAATCTTCTGGAATTCAATACCTCATCTATGGCGTCTAATTCTATGTCTTTTCGGGGCGGGATGGTTGATTTTTGTTTTCCCTTGGAATAACTGTTGTATTTTTTCCACTCTTTCTCATATTCCTTGGCGGCCTGGAATTCATCCCGGATGATTTCTTCCACTCCCATGCGGGTTTGAGGATAACGAATTCTGAAAGCGTCTCCCCAGTTGCTCTGTTTGACGTTCTCTCCTAAGGCAAACTTGATGGTGGGGTCGGCTCCCGCAAATTTCATCTCTTCCGGCAGGGAACCCCAGCGTAATTTAATCAATTGCAGCTGTCCCCCGATGGGATTGGCTGAACCGTGCAAAAGATGAGAAGAGGTTACGCCACCGGATAGCTGCCGGTAAATATCGATGTCGTCGCAGTCGACTACATCACCGATGCGGACTTCCGAGGTTACCGCTTCGGCTCCTTCATTCACCCCGGCCGAGATAGCTATATGGGAATGCTCGTCAATTATTCCGGGTGATACATGCAGACCGCTTCCGTCAATCTCAAAGGCATTTTTGGGAATAGCTAAATTCTGACCGACTTTTTCAATTTTGCCATTTCTGACAATCATATCCGCTTTTTTAAGCACACCTTGTGGGCCACAAGTCCAAATGGTTGCATTTTTGATTATTGCCACCGGAACCAAAGCTGGCAGAGATTTCCTGCCAAAAGCTTTATCCGGATAGACTGTTTCAAACAGAGCCATTTCCACTTTTTCTTCTTTTTTGGCGGTGTCCGGTTTTTCTTCATATGGTTTGGTTCTGATGGAGCTCCATTTGAAATTGCTGCCGTCTCCCAATGTTCCCAGACCGCTGGCTTTATCTTTTTCAATTCTGCCGCTAAATCTGGCGGTTCCGGGCATTTTCAAAGAATCTCCCTCTAAGCTGAACTGAATTTTATTTTCTTTGACTGAAAGCTCGGAAACTTTGACGGTCTCGGCTTCTGCTACGACCTTCCCCTCCGGGGATTCCAGCTTTCCGCTGATTTCTAAAGTGAACTTGGCCAGAGGAGGAGGAACGCTTGGTTGAACCGGCTGGAGTGTGACCTCCCAGGTTCCGCGCGGTTCGACTTCCGGTTTAGGATTTATTTCAAAAGATTTTCCTTTTATCCAGACTGTATAAATTTTGGCTTTGTCGGAGAAAATGCTGTCGCTGGCAATAATGAAATTGGCCATCTTCCCTTTTTCTAAAGTACCGAGTTTATCTGAAACTCCACAAATTTCTGCCGGCACTGTTGTCAACGCAGCTAAAGCTTTCTTTTCTGACAGACCCCGCTTGATGGCTTCACGAACCTTCTCTAAGAAATTATCCCCCTCTTTTAAGCCGTTAGCGGTAAAAGCAAACCTGACTTTAGCTTTTTCCAGACGGCCGGGATTTTCCGGGGCGGTATCCCAGTGTTTCAAATCCCCTAAGCTCACATCCGCTTCGGCTTCCGGTGTGGCAACGTTGGGAGCTTCCGGGAAGTTCAAAGGGACGATTAATGTTGCATTGAGAGCTTGAATTGGCGCTAAGCGGCGGTATTCGTAGCCGCTGGCTTTGTAGATTAAATTCAATCCGAATTCATTTGCGATTCTGGCTGCCCGCAGAAGTGAAAGCTCATCCCCTACTGCAAAGACACCTTGACCGGTTCCGGAAATTAAATTATCTAAGGCAGCCAATGCCGCATTTTGCTCCGGCTTGGTCTGGGCTGGATTTAACTGGTAGGATTGTTGAGCTTTCTGATACCACTGGGCGTCATAGAGAGTTTGTCGGATCAAAGCGATGCTTCCCATTAAGGAACTGGGATAATCTTGGTTCGAGGAGCCTTTTTGGAAAGAGAGAAATTGGGCTACATCTTTATTTAAAATCAAATCATTGGGTAAACCATCTCCCAAGTCCACCACGGCCGAATTTCCCCGAAAGATTCCGTCCAAACTGGCGGTTTGAACCACGGTGAAACCCTGTCCTCTGAGCTTTTCTTTGGCTTTTTCATCCGGTTTAAATAGGAGCACCGCTTCTTTTTCCGGGTGAACCGCCGCATTCCAGTGCAAAGAACCAATTCTTTCAATAGTCGGGTGAGGACGGTCCCCCTCGAATCCCATTCTGGAACCTTCAGCCGCCTTGGGTATTCCATAATCGGAGAATGGTTCAATGAAGCCGGGATAGATAAAAGTCCCCTTCATATCCATTACTTCTGCATCTTTGGGAATCGGGATATTTTTGCCAACTGCCTCAATCAGACCGTCACGGATTATGAGAGTGGCTTTTTCAAGTCTGATTTCAGGGGATACAATTATGGTGGCATTGGTTATGGCAATAACATTGGGAGTCTTCTCTCTTAAACCTAAAGGCGGGGTAGTTTGAGAATAAGCAGAATTGAAAAGTAGGACCAAAACCAGCGCCAAAAGCTTCTTCATAATTGTCGCATAGGATAATAAAGAGGGAATAAAATGTCAAGTGAAAATAGGAAAGATTAGATTCAAAATTGAAGAATTAATAAAAAATCTTGAGTAAGCGACGGGCAGTAGACGGAAGAGAAAATTAGACTAATTCTAAAACTTTCTTACCGTATTCTTTCAGGAAATCATCCGACCAATCCGAGCAAAGGTCCGGGTGGGTTTTACTCAGCCATTTATACAACTCTCCGGCCAATTGGTAATTTTTGGTGGCTATGGCAAAGAGAAACTCTCTGGAGTTGATCTGGCTTTCGAAACCCAAAAGAACAAATTCCAGCAAAGACCGCCAGCTGGAATTAGCAGTCACGGTATCCTTAATCAGTAAATCCTGCCAGCGACTGGCGAAATATTTATTGGCCAGGTAAGCCCGGATTAAGTCATGTCTGAAAAGATAGTGGCTGCCGTAAGGAATTAGAACTTTATATCTCAAAAGAGGTGTCAGGTAGTCATCTTTGCTGGGGTCATTTTGACTTTCGAAAAAAGGAAATCCGGCCTTGAGCATATCATAAGCCCGTGAAAACAGCATCACCGGATAATCGGTCCTTTGGGTCTGGTCCCATAATTTCAGAATCGGTGCCATGACCGTCTCGTACAGATCTCTTCTTGCCAGAGGTAGAGGATTGTTACATTCTACGATATCTAAACCGAATTCCAAATTCTGAGGCAGACTATACAGATTGTAAGCCGGTTGATTAAAGTGTTTTATCACATATTCGGCTTTTTCTTTCTCCAGCCGTCTGGATATAAACTCCCTGACTTTTTCTGGCTCTAAACCTATCAGTTCCAGTTTCTCAGCCGATTCAAATTCAGGATAACTTTCCTGAGAGCTGAAGCATAAATAATTGGTTTTATTATACCGCTCTACGAAACCGGCAATCTGCTGGCGTTTAGGCTGAGCTATTTCATTCAGTCCGTCGATTAGAAGTAAGAATCCACCTTTTTTCAGAAACCAGCTGTTCAGCCTGGCATCAGTCAGTTGGCCATAGTGGGAAAGCTGCTGGTGAAACAGACTGTGCAGATCCTGGGTTTGATAAAGTGCTAAAGGGAAAAACACCGGAATCAGATTTTCCAGACGGGAATCCTTTTTTCTTTTGTCCGAATAAGAGGCAGTCAGATATTTCAGATAAGAAGTTTTACCGATTCCGGAAGGTCCCAAAAGCAATAGTCTTCTCTGTCTTTTTAGCAGACTGCCGAACCGGTCAGCTTTGTAATCATTGCTGGGCAAGACGTATCTGGTTAACCACTCCGCGGTGGCTACATCACGGCGTAGACCTCTTAGATATCTTCTTAATATATGCCTGCGGACAAAAGGAAAAATAAACATTGCCAAAGGAACTAGTCCCAATGATGCAAATCGGCGCAGCTTGGGATTCATAAGTAAATTGTGACAGAAAAGAAGGTAGGGAGCCAAAGCTACTATTATGGCCCAGATAACTATAATTGCCAGAATTAGAAGGGCTCCTGCCGTCATCGGCCAGGAGACCGTCGAATTAGAGAATATAGGATTGGAGCTTAATGAATCTGGCATATTTGTTTGTTGCGCAAAAATTCAGTTATACAGTAATTCTTTTACCTATGATAATTGCCTACTTGGAAATAAAATCGGCAAGATTCCAATAAATCTGTAGCGTTATTTCTTTAATATGGTGGATTTTTCAGTTGGTAAAGTTTGTGGGGATTAAAGGATAGTGAAATTGAGCGCGAGGAAAAGACAACCAGCTATTCAACTTTTATATCAAATTCCTTTTTAAAGTCAGCAGTTTCAAATGTGGCTCTATAAATGTCCGAACCGACTCTGCGACCCTCTGAATCTTGTAAATGCCAAACAATGCTTCTAAAGCCAGCGTTTTCATACTTAACTAAGGTGAAAACTTTCTCTCCATATCTATTCATAACTCTAAACTTGACCACTGAATAGACAGGTAAAGCGTAGCGAATAATAACAGAATCTTTAACTGGGTTAGGAAACTCAGGAGAGATGGCAGCTTCAGTAAAAAGCACAGATTTTGTAGGCTTATCGGAACATCCCATTGAAATGACAAATAAAACAAACAAAAGGAGGGTATTAAATGAACATGTATTAAAAGTAAAAGGGGTTTCCGAAAGTTTTTTCACCATATATTCGTCGTCCCACCAGCTATGAAAACAAAAAATATGCAGGACTATTCAACCTTAATATCACCTCTACATCTAAATTGACCAGTTTCTATAATGGCTCGATAAATGTCCGAGCCAACTCTTCTGGAATTTGAATCCTTCAGGTGCCACACAACAGCCTTGTATCCAGCAGTTACACTCCCATCAACCAGAGTTATAACGTTATGTCCATATCTATTTATAATCCATAATTTAACCTTTGAATCTAATGGCAGAGTATAGCTAATTATTGTGCTGTCTTTTGCTGGGTTGGGGAAGGCGGGACAGAAAGAAAAAATTTTGGGTAAGCCTCCTATTTCTGGGCTAATGGAAAGTGTCTCAGGTGGAGATGGAGGGCAAGGTGTGAGACCACACCAATCACCAGGGTCCCAGGATAACACATTTCCGAATTCGTCTGTTACGGTAATTCCTGCAAAAATAACCGACCTTGTAGGTTTATCTGAGCAGTCATCTATAAAGATTCCTATAGAACATATTATTATGAAAAGATATAATAGAGACTTGGCTACTAATAAAAATTTACTCTTAGTCATAGGTGGATAGCTTTTCCGTTTCTACCTCAATCTGTTAGGGCAAAAATAGACTGACCCCTGTAAACAAAGAGTGAACTTGGAAATCAATATCTGCATTACCCTGCGAGCCCGTGAAATTCTGAAATCTATACTCGCTTCTCAAAGCCGCTTTAGAACCAATCGGGATTTTGACACCTCCCCCGAGACTCAAAACACCTAAGGTAGCATCAGGAATACTGGCAACTACATTATTGGTAATGACTGGAACTGAATTAGTGACACCATATCCTGCAAATGCAAAAGGCATAATGCCACCCGGAGTTCTAAAATTATAAGACAACAAACCAGATAAAATGAAGCCAGCATCTCCGCTTTGAGGTTTTGTTATGGCAAATTCACCTTCTACCTCCCATCTTGGAGTAATAAAGAAACCCAATCTCAAAGGTATGTTGATGAAAGTTTCCGTATTATCATTCTCCGAAAATAATTGAAAGGAAGCAGAGACGGAAGCTTCGAAAGTTCTTTTGGTCAAAATACTTTGTGCTTTAACAATAGAAACCAATAAACAAAAAATTATAATCAAAAAAAATAATTTCTTCGGCATACCACCTCCCTATTCTTTGAAGAAATATAGAGCTTATTTAATGCGGAAGCAAGCAGAAAAACCGAGATTTAGCTAAAACCTCTCAGTATAAGCGTGACAATAGGGTTGTCCCCCATTGTTACCGTAATAATCCTGATGGTAATCCTCTGCTTCCCAGAAAGTTTTAGCGGGGGCTAACTCGGTGGCGACCTTTAGGCCTTTTTGCTTGAGAATTGAAATCAGCTTTTCGGCTACCTTTTTCTGTTCTTGGTCGGTGTAGAAAATGGCGGAGCGGTACTGACTACCTATGTCAGGACCTTGCCGGTTGACCTGGGTAGGGTCGTGAATCTCAAAAAATAATTTGGCCAGTTTCTCAAAGGAAGTCTTGGAGGGGTCGAAGGTAATCTCCACGGTTTCAGCATGTCCGGTCTTGCCGCTGCAGATTTCTTGGTAAGTTGGGTTGGGCTTGTTTCCACCCATGTAGCCGGACTTAACCGAGATTGTGCCTTCGGCCTTCTCCAAAAAATACTCCGTTCCCCAAAAACAGCCACCGGCAAAGTAAGCTTTTCGGGTTTTGGTTTCGGTTTTGGTTGTTTCTGTTTTAGCCGGGATGAAGTTAAGAGAAATGGAATTGACGCAGTGCCGGATATCTTTGTCTGTAAACCCTTCCCCTTCAAAGACATGCCCTAAATGACCTCCGCAGTTATTGCAGATTATTTCCACCCGAAACCCGTCCGGGTCCGGAATTCTTTTTACCGCTCCGGGAATTTCATCATCAAAGCTGGGCCAGCCGCAGTGAGAATCGAATTTGTCGTCAGACCGATAAAGTGGTGCATTGCACCTTTTACAGATATAGGTTCCCTTCTCTTTATAATTGTTGTATTTACCGGTATAGGGAATTTCGGTTCCCTTTTTAATTATGACCCGTTCCTCCTCGAGAGTTAATTTATTGTATTCCATTTTTTTCTCCTGTGCTGAAGGCAATATATAAATTCCAAATCCAATGGCTGAAAGTAAAATAGCTATTAGCTGCCATCTGAAAAAAATAAGGAAGTTTTTGAGGTTGTTTGGCTTAAATACAATTCTGCTCATAAGTCAAAGTGATAATTCAGTGCATCATTTATACGAAATGACGGGTTGATGAAGATAATGGAATTTTTTAATTTCTTAGGTCATGATAAGTTAAGCGAAAGCGGAAAAGGGTTAGCTTAAACGGAAATGCTGCACAACTTCCCTACTTTGTCAGGGATTGCCCCAGAATTATGCACCAAGCATGTAAACTTTTTGCCTATTTATCTATTGAAAAGAAGCCGCTACCTGTTTATCACGATAAGCTTTAATAACTTTATACCCCACCATCTGGCGGGCCTCTTCATCCCACAGGCGGAATTTCAGGGATTTTAAGCTGGCACGTATCGTAATCGGCTTGACGCTCTGGAAAATTGAATTTTCCTGGTAGCATTTTTCCAGGTTGTAATTGGGAATGCGGGGGTTCAAATGATGAATATGATGGAATCCGATGTTGCCGGTGAACCACTGCAGAACTTTGGGCAATTTATAAAATGAGCTTCCTTCCAGGGCTTCGGTTAAGTAATCCCATTTTTCGTGACGTTCCCAGTATACCCCTTCAAACTGATGCTGCACGTAAAAGAGCCAGAACCCCGCCATAAATCCCACCATCACAATCGGTAGCTGAATCATCATAAAAGTTTTGATACCGATGGTTAGGCTCATCAGCAGTATAATCCCCAAAATCCCCAGATTGGTTCCATAGACGCTGTAGCGTTCTTTCTTCTTGGAAGAACTGGTTACAAAGCGCTGGGATATCAAAAGCCCGAACAGAGGTCCCAGAATAAACATCCCCAGGGGGTTGCGGTAAATCCGGTAGGCAACGCGCTTCTTGAACGGCGAAGCCAAATACTCTTTTACTGTTAAAGTCCAGACGTCCCCGGTCCCACGCTGGTCTAAATCCCCGGCGTTGGCGTGATGGATGGCATGGTTTTTCCGCCACTGAAAATAGGGAGTGAAAACCAAAAGTCCGGTTAAAGAGCCCACAATGTCGTTGACCTTTTTAGATTTGAAGAGCGAGCCGTGGCCGCAGTCATGAAAGATGATAAAAATCCGTATCAAAAATCCCGCGGTCGGAATCGCCAAAAGCAAGGTCAGCCAATAGGAAATTTCCAGACTGCGGTACATCAGATAGCACAGAACAAAATACGGCACCATGGAGTTGACCACCTGCCAGATGCTGCTTTTCAGGTTGGGATACCGATATTTAGCCACTACTTCCTGCCAGGGTAACTCTTGCGGTTCAGGTTTACTGTCGGCCTGAATTGAATTTTCCATCGTCATAATTTATTGGTCCTTTTATTTAGCTGTTGCGGTTAAAATGAATCCTACTATTTAACATATCGACATAACCTAACCCCTCTGCCACCAGTTTGTCAAGAAAAAAATATGCTGCATTTGAAAAAAAAGTCACAAATTTAAAGTCATCCTTATGGGTTGAAAATCAGCAAAAAAAATTAACCACTCATAAATTCCGTTTGTTTAACTTTCTATAAAAAACAGCCCCGAGGGATTCCGCCTCTGGGCCGTTTGTGTCAGTTTTTTTATCTTCGGGTTGTAAAAAACTTAACGTCCGAAAAAGAAACTTACTCCGAGGTCGACAGAGAAGTAAGCCGGGTTATAACCGACGTCACTTCCTGAATTAGCCACTTCCGAGCCGCTTAAGAAAGCCACATGGTAACCCATTCCCCCATTTAAGCTCCATGACCTAGAGATTCTCCAGAGCGCGCCTCCGCTTAACCCCAGGGATAAACCGGGATCGGAGGTTGAGGTAAGGGTTCCCATACCACCGAAATTCTCGTCTCGGTAAGTAATGGTAGAAAGTCCCAGATTGAATTTTCCATAGGGCCTTACTCTGCCATCCAGGGGGACTAAATATCTGCCGGTGGCTTGAAAGTTATTGACTCTGTTTTCTAGATTGTTATTACCGTCGTCCTGCAACATCCCTCTGGAGATTTCAAAACCAAGCGAGAACCTGTCGTCGATAAAATACTCACCCTGCAGATTGGCGATTCCACCGGTTCCGGCGTTTCCAACTTGAGAGTTGCTGAAATCACCCACAGGTACTCCTAAACCCAAAGTAGCTGACACAGCCCAATTGTGGCGATAAGGGTCAGCGCCAGAGTAGCTTTTCATGGACTTCTTCTGGGCCGCTCCTGCCTGCACCACAAAGGCAAATATAAATAGGGAGACTAAAAGTCTCTTCATAGCACCTCCTTGGTTAGATATTTATATTTGTAAAAGGTCATACGACCTAGAAAGGGATGCGTTTGTAAAAAAGTTCGAAATTATTTCGAACTTATTATGATATTGTAAATTAGTAAATGTGAAATCTGGTCTAAAACTGAGGTTGCTGGGAATAAATTATGACTTTTTATCATGGGGAAACATAGAAACTGTCTCATCCACAAGTTTGTGAATTCTTTTGGTAACTTCCGCATCAGTCGGATTTCCTTGAGCATCAAAGTGTCTGTCTTTGGAGGTAAATACGGCTCGGGGATTTGACACGACTCTGAAATAGGTCATGAGTGCCATAAGTTGTCCCTCTACTTGAAGACTGCTGATGGTCCCGGAGCTATGAACGATAAACCCGGCTATATGTCCATCTAAGGCCTTGTAATTCATATGTTCGAAGAGATTTTTTAGAGCTGAACTTAATAATCCATTATAAACCGGAGTTCCTATTATCAAAATTGGTGAGCTTTCCACTAATTTTATGGCATCTTTGGTTTGTTGACTATATTCTTCCTCAAAGCCGCGAAAGTTATCCACCGGATATTTTCCCAAGTCCAGATATTCTATTTGAGCGTCAGCATATTTTTCTTTGGCGTAGGTATGAGCTAAATCAGTCAGAACTCTGGTCAATGAATTTTTGCGGGGAGAACCGCAGATTATCAAAATTTTCATACTCTAATTTAAGTGCTTGATTTACAGAAAGGTGTTGAGCCGGGGACGACTTTGGTATTTTCCCGGGTGACTGGCTCCATCCACAATCATCATGATTATACTATTTATTCGCTCCCCCAGCTTCAATGCCGGTGACGTTTTGACGGACGTCCATAATGCGAGTGCCGAGGCGGGTGTGAGTGCTGGGGTGGCTGGGCCTGGGGTGGCTCGGGAGGCAAAGTGGGCAGCGTCTTCACTGGCAACGCGGTTCTGATTAAGCGCTCGATGCTCTTTACTTCTCCCCGTTGGTCGAATGTTGCAAAGGACACAGCCCGGCCAGTAAGACCAGCTCGTCCGGTTCGGCCGATACGGTGGACATAATCTTCAGAATTCGATGGCAGATCATAGTTGATAACTAACTCGATTCCTATCACATCGATGCCCCGGGACGCAATATCGGTAGCTACCAGAATGCGGTACTTGCCGGACTTGAAACCTTCTAAGGCCTGGCGGCGTTGCGCCAGACTCAGATTGGAGTGGATATCCGTAGCGGCGTGCCCACCGCCCTTTATTTTGCGAGCCAAATTCCGAGCCCCGTGCTTGGTGCGGGTGAAAATTAAAACCGGACCATGATATTGCTTAAGCAGCACCTGGAGCAGCCGGGTCTTAGCTTCTTTGCTGACAAAAAATAGTTCCTGTGTGACCTTTTCCGCGGCTGTGCCGGAAGGGGCAATTTCGACATGAATCGGCAGCTCCATGTACCGCCGGGCGATTGTCATAATCTCCTGTGGGATGGTGGCTGAGAAAAGCATGGTCTGGCGTTCATTCGGGAGTGTGGCCAAAATTTTATTGATCTGCGGCGCAAAACCCATGTCCAGCATGCGGTCGGCCTCGTCTAAAACCAGGATGTGTATATCAGAGAGAGTAACGGTTCGTTGTTCCATATGATCCAGTAACCGTCCGGGAGTGGCGATGAGAATCCGGGGTTTCCGTTGAAGTGCCTGGTGCTGGAGCGTCATGGAAGCCCCGCCAATCAGCACTGCAGTCCGCAGTCCGAAAGCGCGTCCAACCGCATGCAGGGCTTCATCTACCTGAATGGCGAGCTCACGGGTGGGGAGTAAAATCAGCCCGCGTCCCTTAATCTGAGCCAGCCGCTGTATCATGGGAACTCCAAACGCCAGAGTCTTGCCGGTTCCGGTCTGGGCGATGGCGATGACGTCCTTGCCTTCGATGCCAATCGGTATGGTCCGGCGCTGGATTGGGGTGGGCTCGGTGAAATTGAGGAGGGCAATGGCATTGAGTAAACCGGGGGCGATGCCTAAGCCGGTAAATCCGTTGTGTGAGGATTGGTTAATCATGTCGATCAATATATCTTATCTTTAAGAGATTGTCCAGATATTCTATTGTGCATCAGCATATTTTTCTTTGGAGTAGGAGTGAGCTAAATCAGTCAGAACTCTCGTTAAAGAATTTTTACGAGGAGACCGCAGATTATTAAAATTTTCATATTTATTTTAAATACCCCAGTGACTTTAGAAATTTTTCTACCCGTCGATCCACTTCATCAGCATATTTTTCCTGAAAAGTAAAAAAATGTCCCGCCCCTTCAAAAGCATTCAGCTCACAGCGATTTCCAGTTTTGCTCATCTTCTCACAAAACTCTTTGGCAGTCCAGAAAGGACACATTTTATCCAAGGTTCCATGGAATACAATAGCCGGCGGGACGCCTGAGCGCATATTATGATTGGGTGAGCAGTTTTCCGGTTTAGTCCTTTTTTGAACTTGTTTGACATACCAGGGATCTAAGGTAGGATCAAAACAGGAATAATAAAAAATCATGGCATTAGGAACCGAGCTGATTTTCAAATCCTCGGTCGGTTCTTCAAAACCTGGAATTATGCCGGCGCAAGCTACCATGTGGCCGCCGGCAGAGGCACCCGAAGCCACAATTTTATCTGGGTCAATCCCCAATTCAAAAGCATTTTTTCGCATCCAACGAATCATTGATTTGGCGTCAGTAACACATTCAACCGGGGTCACACCCTGCCGGTCATAAACTCGGTACTCGGCTGATATGGTGACAAAACCTAAATCGGCATAATGTTTGCAATCGCCAAAACCCCACTCCACTTTGCCACAGTACCAGCTCCCACCGTGGAAAAATACCAAAGCCGGGCGTTTATCCCCTTTTTTAAAATCCGGTGGATAAAAAATATGAGCGTCCAAGCTAAAACCGTCAACGGTCTTATAGGTTTTAATAGTATGGTTTGATCGTCGAGCCAAATCTTTTCTGTATAAACTGTCTATTTCGGCTAGATATTGGGAATCGGTGCAGTTTTGGCGAAAACTGGCTAATAAATTGTCGATATTTTTGATTCCGTAATTTTCAAGCTGGTCTTTCAGGATGATATACAGCCAGTGATTTTTTTTATTTGGGTTGGTGACTTCTCTTAAAACTACTCTCAATTTAGCAGTCAGGAACTGATTGTCCATTTTCCTCAAAGTAGAATCTTTTTCCAGTTCTTCTAAGGTCTTTTGGCGTAAAGAAGCGGGGGTAAGATATAAAGAATCGGAATCTGCCCCGGCTAGCTGGTTAGAATTCAGCGCGAAATATATCAGGCAAAGAAAGCCCAATATGCCTTGCTTACATTTCATATTCTAATCTTCAATCTTCAGAAATACTTAAATAAATAAAATCGAACAGAATCTAGTAATTTTAGAACCCTTATTTAATCCTCACTGGTTTGCCCTTAGAGTAAAGGCCGCACCATTCATAAAGCCGTTGACGATACCATGCAGAACACCGCACAGCACCACATTATCCGTGCGGTGACGAAGCCAGGAAAAAAACAGACCGCTCACCACAACACCAGCCAATAAGCCAAAAACTCCGCCAGGATTTTTATCCAGCATTCTAACAAGGCCAGGTCCGTGCAAAGGACCAGCCAAAAATACTAATGTGTTAAGTACATAAGCCAACTTCCAGCCGGTAATCCGCAAAAGCCCGCTCATTATCAATCCTCGAGATCCTGTCTCCTGATTTACCCCAAATAGGAACTCGCTAAAAACCCATAACAGGCCTTGTCCCATTAGTCCAGCGGACCAAATGCGGGGCCATCTGTCACCGACCAGAATAATGACTACTAATAGTTCGATAGCTCCCACAATTGCCAGGGCACTCCATTCCCAGAGTGTCCACCGCCGCCGTGGGATTCCAACCGCAGTGAGAGGAGCTCGAATGGCAAATGCCGTTGCAAATAATACAAAAACCATACCCGCTTCAATGCCGATACGCAGAGGAAGATTAAACCAGGGGTTACCGGGTCGTAGGAAAGGAATATCCGGCCGGAGGATCCAGCGCACAGGCACTTCCAACAAAATGCCAGCCACAGTCAGAATCCAGGCCTGCTTAAGCGATAAATTTTGCCAGTATGAGCTGATGGGATTTTTCAAAAAAATCTTTCTCCTTTCTGTTATAAATCTCAGTTAGCAACCAATTTTTTGCACGGAGAGACTGGTTAATCATGTCAGTCAATCTATTTTATCTTTAAGAGATTGTCCACTGCAATTTTAAACGAAGCCATAGAATTTGGCGAATGTGGTGGCTTTTTACTCGCGCCGAAGGCGGAGTGGATTAGGGGCAGACGATTATGGTGGATGGGGGTATTTGCTGACGTAGTGTCAAGAGTTTTATTTTTGTAAGAGGAACATCACAAACGTCTGCCCGATTGCAGCCAAGCCGATGTTGGGCGTTCGTTTTTTATTCTGTCTTTTACTCTGCTGTCGCTGAATTGAAACGAACTAATTTGTCCCAGTCAATTTCTCCGTTGTCTTTGCAGAAAGTATCGGCGAACTCTTTGGTAAATTTGTTAATCATTTGAGCATAAGATTTCATAAAATCATCATTTCTTTCTTTTGCCTGATGTCCTAATGGCTCAATGATTTCCCTAAAATGTCTTTGAGATTTAGCCTTTATGATTCTACTTTTGATTTTATGTTTTCATTTATTGAATCAGCAATTGCATCATACCATTTTATTTTTTCTCCAATAGATTCTACTATTTTTTTAATCTCCTTAGCAGATAATTTTCTATACAATTCCTGCATAGCAACATTTTGAATGTCTTCTATCGTAAGTAAATAAATAATTTTATTGTTCTCCATTTTTTGATCGTTGAATTTACTTATGAAATCTATTTTCTCTATGCCAAATAATAGCATTACGATGAGGGTAACTTTCTTTTCTTTTTGGTAAAAAAGCTTTAGAAGTTTTATTTGAAAATATTCTTATGAAATCATAATCTCCCATTCTACCAAAATCAGCAGGAATAGAATTTATTTCTGGTGAAACCTGAATAGTAAAATCATTCTGTAATGTGAACCACCCAACATCAAAAGCCCAATGATGCAGGTGGCATAAAGCCAAACCATTCCAAATATCATCTTTGCCGTTTGAACTATGAGGAACAATGTGTGCTGCTTCTACTTCCCACAATAAAGAGTCTGGTGAATTTATTTTCATTCCACAAAACGCACATTTGTAATCATAGCCTTCGATAATCGATTGACGAAAACCCCTTGTTCTTAATGCAGATTCTCTGGTTATTTTAACAATCTTTTTCCCCTTATCAAAAGGATTGTAATTCTCAGGTCTTTCGGCTTCAGAAAGTTTCTTTACTATTTTTTGAACTTCATAAGATTTAATTGGAAGAAATTCCTTTTGCGCTTTTGGAATTTGTAAGAGTTTTAATGCTTTATCAAAACCATTTTCAGTAAGCATCCATTCTTTTGTTCCTGTAAGGAGTATTGTTGATGTGGGTCTTGAAACTAATTTTCCTTTTGCTAAGAAATCAGCAGAACGATATAGTAAGCGATGCCACAGTGGGGTCTTTACAATTCTATTTTCTTTATGATAAATTCTTTCTAAGACAACACTCCTTTGATTTTCATTTAAACCAAAATCATCAGCAATTTCATTTACAATTTCCTCTCCCTTTGCAAACTCTTTGATTACGCCATTATGTTTAAATAAAGTGATGAGTAATGCCCGCTCAACTTCTTTGCGGGAAGGCATTCTAAATTTTTTAAGCATTTCACTTTCGTAACTCATTTCGCTGCTAATTTCATCGCGTTAGGGGTAGAAGGGGAAAGCACGCAGGATGAGGAAACGAAGCCGTAGACGTGAAGCGGATTGGTAAAAACCATTCAACATAGTTGTCTGGGTGAATACCACCGTAGGTATTTTTACGTTGGTCTGCATAGGGTGGAGAAGTAACAATTAAGTCAACGGAGTTGTCGGGTAATTTTTTAAGTTCTTTTTTACTGTCGCCAAGATATAAGTCTGTCTTGATTTCCATTTTTATGATGTCTTTGTGCACATATTTTATGTATTTTTATCAGAATTTGGTACAATCCGATTTGCACAAAATATAGCGAGACGATAGCTGCTCGTCAACTAAAAATTAGACTAGAGTCTTGAATTCCAGGGAAGTTCAAACGGAGAGACTGCGTTTCATCCCGCCAATCTCGCGATTATTCAACATTCTGCGCCCTTCGAGCACGGACCCGGTCGTTTTCGCTCAAATATTGCTTCCTCAAGCGTACTGATAGGGGCGTAATTTCCAGGTACTCATCATCCGACATGATTTCAAGTCCTCGCTCAATCGTAAGCTCAAAGGGCGGCACCAGGTCAATGGCATCATCCGACCCGGATGCGCGCATGTTGGTCAATTGTTTTCCTCTGGTCGGGTTCACCGGCATCTCCTCACCTTTGGAAGTGTTGCCTATCACCTGCCCTTCATATACTTTGACACCCGGACTGATGTAGAGCACACCCCGCTCCTGCAAGTTCCAGAGCGAGTAACCCAGAACTTTTCCAGCCGCCATTGAAATCATGGAGCCGGTCGGACGTTTCTTGATTTCTCCGGCATAGGGCTCGAAAGCCAAAAACCGTGAGGAGAGGATTCCTTCCCCTTTGGTATCGATGACAAATTGGTTGCGGTAGCCCAGAAGCCCCCGGGTCGGACCTTTCAGAATAAGTCTCACGGAATTGCCGTGAACCCGCAAATCCTGCAGGACAAAAGCGCGCGAGCCCAGGCGCTCGATAATCACTCCCTGATATTCCTTGGGTATGTCGACTAATACCTCTTCGAATGGTTCGTGTTTCACTCCCTCTTTTTCATGAATGATGACCTGCGGCTGAGATACCTGAAGTTCATAACCCTCGCGACGCATGTTTTCCAGAAGTATGGCAATGTGAAGCTCACCGCGGCCCAGAACCCGGAAGCTGTCAGTCGATGTAAAATCCACCCGCAGCCCGACATTTACTTCCAGCTCGCGCTGTAAACGCTTGCGAAGCTGGCGTGAGGTCACAAATTTTCCTTCCTTTCCCGCAAAGGGCGAATTGTTCACCAAAAAATTAAGGGCTATGGTCGGCTCGTCAACGGCAATGGCGGGAAGGGGCTTGGCTTCCATATCCGTCGTCACCGTCTCGCCGATATCAATGTCGAGAAGCCCGGCTATCATGACAATATCTCCGGCCCCGGCACTCTCCACCTCTATTTTTTGCAAACCCCTGAATGAAAAAATCTTTGTGATTTTGCCCGGGCGTGTTTCGCCGTTCGGTTTTTTTACATACACATTTTGGTTTTGAGCAATCGTCCCCTCATACACTCGCCCGACGGCCAGGCGCCGCAGAAAGTTGTCGTACCCCAGATTGAACGGCTGAAAACGAAGCGGGGCATCCGGTGCCCCGGATGAGGAGGGTGCCTGCTCCAGAATAGTCTCCAGCAGCGGGGTGAGGTCATGTGATTTATCAGCCAGCTTGCGTTTGGCAATCCCCGAGCGTCCGATAGAATAGACGACCGGAAAATTTGCCTGTTCATTGCTTGCCCCAAGCTCCAGAAACAGTTCCAGCACCTGCTCCTCGGAACGTTCTGGATTTGCTGCTGACTTATCTATTTTGTTGATAACCACAATCGGTTTGAGCCCCAGTTCCAGTGATTTTTTGAGCACGAATCTGGTTTGGGGCATCGGACCTTCCTGCGCGTCAACAACCAGAAGTACCGAGTCGATGGAGCGCAGCACCCGTTCCACTTCCGAGCCGAAGTCAGCGTGGCCGGGGGTGTCCACTATATTTATTTTGGTGTCTTTGTAGAAAATAGCGGCGTTCTTGGAATAAATGGTGATACCGCGCTCAAGTTCGAGCGCATTTGAATCCATGGAAACACCCTCCTTGGCAACTCCGGTCTGCCGCAAAAGAGCATCGGTAAGAGTGGTCTTGCCGTGGTCAACGTGGGCAATAATTGCGATATTTCTGATTTCCATAAGAAAAAAAACCTCCTCTTATTAAGGTAAAAAAGTCCAATTAGAGCTTAAATCGGCCGGTGAGCCAACCAAGACATTTTTTTAAAAAGCAGCTCGACTCGTCCCGCTTTACGTACGGACTCCGCTCGACATAAATACCTCGACTACGCTCAGTACAAGCGGAGAGACTGGGATTCGTTTATCCCGAGTTTCATCGAGGGGCTTGTCCCGAGCCCTGCCGAGGGATTCATCTCGAGCCACGTCGAGAGAAACCCAGTAGTCCTCTCTCAAGACCCTACGCGCTTTCCAGTTAAACCTCGATTTCATTAGTTTTCACTTTATTTCATAGATGCTACTTCTCTGCCATCGCATCCAAATCACTTTCCAACATCTTCCTCTCTTCCGGATTAGAAACCGCCTTTGCAAATTCCCGGGCTCTTTTAAGATATTCATTCATTTTCTCGGAATTGCCCGCTAACTTTTCCGCCCGAGCTAAGGCTTCATAAGAATATCCGATGTAAAAGGGCTCTCCTCTCTGACTTTTTTCCAAACTCAACTGGGCGTATCGACGAGCGTCATCTACTTCTCCGACTAGGGCGTAAATCCTAGATGCCTGCCAGTAACCGATGGATAAATTTTTTGGAGTACAATCATCTCTTTGCGTCCAATGCCAGAGTGATGTCTGATTCAACAATATCATCTGCTCATCCTCTTCTGGTGTGCGACTGGTTTTGTCCATTAGGTCCCAGGCTTTGTTAAAGCACTGGGTAGAAAAATATTGGTGTGCAGTTGTCAAATCGATGTCAGGCGTTTTTTCCATAAATACTCCCTTCTTATAATTGTCTATCTGTTAAATGGCAGAGAAACTGGGATTCGTTTATCCCGAGCCGTGTCGAGAGAAACCCAAGCTCAATTCTCTTTATGTACTTTCTCATAATAAATACCTCGACTTCGCTCGGTATAAACACTTCGACTACGCTCAGTACAAGCGGAGAGACAGGGATTCGAACCCTGGAAGGCTTTTAGACCTTACACGCTCTCCAGGCGTGCTCCTTCAGCCGCTCGGACATCTCTCCGATAGTTAATAGCTAATTGAAAGACGATTTATGTATTAAATATATGGTTATTTTGAGCTTTCAAGTTTTCTTCTATTCTTTTCGCCTCTTCTCTATTTTGGGTTGATGTTATTCTATATTTAATATCTTTATGGTTAGCCAATACATATTCTCTTTTTTCTGTGTTATTTCTTGTACCTATTCCATATGGCTTAGGCATCAAAGATTTCATTCTTTCGTTGAGATTACCACCTATTCCAAAAAGAACATACTCATTAGTTCTTGTATTTCTTAATTGGTATACACCAAAATCTTTTGGTGCCTCAATTTGTCTTATTTCCTCAGGTTTAGGAAAAGGAATCCACTTTGTCCAATTATTCATTTAAAGTTTCTCAATCTAATTGAATATTGTCTAAAATCAACGGAGAGGGAGGGAGTCTAAAATCCCCAAAAATTTAACCCCTTCTCCCTCACCAAGTTATATTATAAGTGTAACAATGTCAAGAAATTCCATCTTTTACCAATTTTTATCTATTTTTACGAATTTTTATCAATTTTTACCAAGAGTTGGCACAAATTTGCCACAAAAAAAGAGTTAGCAAAAAGGGAGAGTGAACAGTTTCACTCTCCCTTAGCTACCAAAATGCCTAAGTTTCTTACTTGAGCAAGGTCATTTTCTTGGTCTCTGCATAAGTCCCCGCTTTGATGGAGTAGAAATAGATTCCACTGGCTACCATCTCTCCCACATCATTTCTTCCATCCCAAATTATCCTGTGTAATCCAGCAGTCATTTTTTCATTAACCAAGATCTTAACTTTTTGTCCCATTATGTTGTAAATAACTAAGTAGACATGTTCATCAACAGATATAGAGTAACTAATTTCGGTTGTAGTATTAAAAGGATTAGGACTATTTCCCAAAACGCTTGAAAGCTTTTTGCCTAGTTCACCAGGCTGTAAGATTGTGGTTTGGGATGCAAGAGATCCGGGAATTGCCAAGCAACCGACACCGGTGTCACAGTTAGCGAACTCAACATTCAAGGTAGTTAAGGCCATTGTTAGTTGGTTTATCGTGATGGTTCCAAAGCCAGGAACTGATATAGGAGCATCAGGGCCCATGAAAAATCCAAACTCTCCACTGAGTATTCGATTGGCAGCATCCAAAACTGCAGCCACTGTCTTGCCTTTTATTGTATCCGCTACACAATTAACATAAACTAAATCTTTTAGAGCAAAGCCGCAATCGATACCATTTTGCGGCAAAATTCCGGCACTATCAAATTTCACATTCATGGTAGCAGATACCAATTCTCCAGCCAGTGATCCGGCACCACTCGTTAATGGATTGGTTTCGTCGCCCAGTAGAGGTCCTGGAATCCCGGATTGAGGTAGAAACATTTCTACCATCAACCCACTAGTTAACAGTAGAGCATATCGCAGGTCCCAATCATAAGGTCCATCAGGATCACCGAGTATTAAACCATTAGGAAACACAGTCGGAAAATATGTGTCCCTAATCTCAGAAGCACAGCCTGGTCCATGGCAGTCCCACCTGGGGGTGCAGAAACAAGGTAGAACGCGATTGCCGAATTTAAAGGGTCCTGCTACCGTAGAATTACTATAATCAACCACCACCGCTCCTGTGCCAAGTGTTGTGGGAGTGGTGTTCCGCCAATTGTTAGAAGGTGCAGTTCCTTCTTCAAGGTTGTAACTCCCAGTGAAGACTACAAAACAATAATTTCCTGAATTGTCAGTCAAAGTATTTTGAGGTGCTGAACAGGGGTCTGTTCCACTTAAACTTATTTTCCAATTGGCTATTCCTTTTTCATCTAAATCTTGGATTCCGTCACCATCTGTGTCAAAAAATTTAGTGCCACAAATTTTGTAAACGTTACCAAAATTAAAGGGGCCTTTGGTCACATCCGAACTCAACACCACAATGCTCACAATAGAAGCCGGGGTTGTGTGAGACCAATTAACATTGTTGGGAGGTTCAGATTCAGTTACAGCATAGGTCCCCGCAGTCACCAAAAAACCGTAGTCTCCAAATGTTCCGGTAGTTGTGGTCTGCGGCAAGATAGTACCCGAAGAAATTCCACTCAAAGTAATGGGCCATCCTGGCAAGCCTGGTTCACAAATCGGGTCATCTTGAATCCCATTTCCATTCCGGTCGAAGAACTTTCTCCCAAATAGAGTAATCTGTCTTGCCCTCTGCCGTACTTTGAAATTATCGGTCTTGGAGTATCTCTCTATAAATCCAAAGTAAGAATGAGGGTCACTGGGATTATAGCGGCATAAAGGCGTCATCCAGGCTTTATATTCTCCTCCATTATTCGGGGTATCCGCATACGGCATCAACCGAACTGAAATTCTGCCTGAGGCTGCATCACAGTTTACAAAAAAATGCTGACAGGGATTTGGTGTGTTTGGATTTCCACCTGGCTTCAGACAGATAAAAGAATTAGGAGTTGCAGAACCAGAAACCACTGCTGAAATTACTCCATTAGAATTAATCTTAACCCTCCGGCATTGAATCGGGTCACAGCTCAAAAGCACCTTACCAGAAGGGTCAGTTACTTGAAAAACATAAATGCTGTCATCTGACAATGGAAGCCCCGGCCCAGAGGGTCTGTGTGGTCCACCACTCAGGTAAACATGGTTTTTGTCTGTATAAATATTTCCATCTACTTTGCCACATCCAGCTGTTGTAGTCCAGATAGCACCGGTAATCTGTTCCGGGCATTCTGCCAAAACCCAATTTACACCCAAAACTACCATCAAAATTACAAAAAGCACACTTTTTTTAAACATCTAACACCTCCTCTTTTGAGAGTTTACTTTTTTATGGTTATTTGTTGATTTAAAAAATTTTCACTTTACAATATGGGGTGTGATAAAAACCACCACTTCACTTTCTTCTACCACTTTGGTTGTGTGGCTAAACAAATATCCTAAGATGGGTATACTGCCCAAAAGCGGGATTTTTCTTCTTGTTTCTCTCTCATTCTTCTGCAAAAGTCCACCTATTACGAGTGTTTCACCTTCTTTAACTCTTACTTTTGTTTTGACCTGTCGTCTACTGACCACCGGTAGCCCGGTAGCACTAGCGGACTGGATTACATCACTAACTTCAGGCTGAACATCGATTGTGATTTCTTGATTATCCGAAATATAAGGAGTAATATTAAGCGAAACCCCTACTTTTATAACTTCTAATCTTTCATAGGGAAAAGAAATTGAACCAGTTAACAGAGTGTAGTATTGGTCTTTTCCTACAAAAATATAAGCCGGCTGTCCTTCTACGGTGACTACTTTGGGATTGGCTCTGATTTTTACTTTTCCATCTCGGACTAAGGCTTGGAAGGATACTCCGGAATTCAAAGTCCAGTCCCCTGATTTAGCACCAGTACGACCATAAAATAACCCCAACGTTGAATCTAAAAGTTCAGACAAAGGTCCTATTACTGAAAAAGAGTGACCGGGTTTGATTCCGGATATAGACCCTCCTACACCTAAACTTGTGAGGGCATCCTGTGAAAATTCAGTTACCAAAACCTCTATCATTACCTGTTGAGGAGCAATATCAATCTTGGCTAAATCCTGTCTGAGCCTTTGAATCAGTTCTGGTGAGGCGGTAACCGCTAAAGTATTAGTCTCTTCATCCACCGAAATGAAGGGTTGATAAAATTTAGACAAGAGTTTGATACAATCTTTTGCCTTAATGTAGTTGGGGGTAATCAGCTCAGTAGTACTCAAAAGAGGGAAAGAAGGATTGTCGGGGTGAGCTGTACCGACCAGATAATAACTATCCATTCTTCTAAATGTGTAACCAAAAGGTGTTAAAATTCTTCTCAGACATTCTTCTAATGGAAGGTTTACAAGCTCCACGGTAACCAAGCCTTTTACTGATTCATCAGTAATAATAGGGATTCCTGTGGCTGCGGAGATATCTTTTAATGCTTCTCTGATATCGTAGTCATAAAAATAATTACTCACCAGTTTTTGTGAGTCAAACCCAGACTCCAAATTGGTTGCACTTACCTCATCCTCTATCGATTCTGGAGCTTTTACCGGTTGCTCAACGGTAGAATTTTGCACTGGTTTAGTTTCAGTTGTCCGAGCAAAGTTTTTCAATTCTTCAGGAGTTTTGTGGAATAAATCTGAAGGAGCAATTTTCTTTTGAGCCAGTTCCGCACCTGGTTTCTTGATTCCCAAACTAACTGTTAAAGATATTCTGTGGTCTCCCGTCAGTTCCGTTGTTCCGGGGTAAGGATAATCCTGATAACTGTAATCTATTTGATAAAACCGGCTGCTGCTATTAATCTTGACTGAGAATCCAAATGCATAAGAATTATAATCTAAACCAAAGTCTTTCCCTAATGAATATCCACCCCGAACTGCAAAACTGGTTGATTTATCAGAGAGAAAAGTGTGTTCAATACCCAAGCTGTTTATGTTTCCGTTATTAGAAGAGTTTTTTCTATTACGGATGGAAGTATCAAAAGCCAAAGTGGTTTTGGAGTTGGTTTGCCATATATCATATGCCATGCCAACCCTGAACTGGCGGGTAGGAATTAAACTAAATCCCAAGTCATTTGATGAAATACCCATATCTGGTAGCAACAAACCATTCCCGCTTACTCCTATTGAAAATTCTGGTTTAACCCGGTAAAGTAACCCTAAGTCTAAGTCGAAGTTCTTTTCTTTCCCAGCGTTGGTGTTAAATAAGAACTTGACACTTGTACCAAACGTTAAATCTGGAATGATTTTTCCTGATAAAGCCAAAGCCGCCGTGTTATTTGTTATCAGATTGGTCTTATGTTCCCAGGAACCTCTTTGGGTACCAGCAATGCCCAGTGAAAATTTTTCTTTCAGTGGTAAAACTAACCCCGCAAAACTGACGTATGTGTTCTCTCCTGTTATATTTATATGCCGGCTTTCTCGATTATACAAAACTGATAGTTGTGATTTTTTTATCCAAATTAAACCAGCCGGATTATAAAAAATGGCACCAGGGTCATCAGCTATAGCGGTAAAAGCATTCCCCATTCCTACGGCTTTGCTAGAAGTACCATAGTTGTCATAACCCCATGCTGAGCCAGGTAGATAAATTAGAGCTGTCCAAATCCAAAGCAAATGTACACTAAAAAAAATGAAACTCGATTTTTTCTTCATTGTTGTCATTTTATGATAAATGCTTTTTGGGCCTTAGCTAGAACGTTCCCTCCATACTCCATGTCAATTTCAGCCAGATACTTTCCCGGCGGAAACACAGAGGGGAATATGGTTTCCATTTTGCGAACCCCGTCTGGAAGAACAAATTCTTTTATCTCCTGAAATATAAATTCACCCACTTTTTCATATTCAGACTTTCCGGCATATGCTACACCTTGTTTCTCAGAAGGCGGTATCTCGACAAAATTTTTGATAACTACTTTTCCACGTGGTTTGAAGTGGATATTTCCTAAATTTTTAAAGTAGGCTATCAAAGAAGGTGGACTTCCTTTAGAAAAGTTTATTTCACTTTTTACAATCTCACCTTTAAAATCTTTTTCCTTTGGAATACTTAGTAACACAGGTATCTGGAAGGACGTGGATAAAGCCTCTTTCTCATCCAGTTTGTGAGCTTCAAAAACCAGACAAGTATATCTGCCTCCACTTTCAAGAGAAGGCACTGTTATAGTAGCTCGGACCGGTTTTCTCTCATAAGGTTTTAAGGTAAATTGAATCGGCTCAATTTTGAGCCAATCCTGGCAGGACCATTTTGCTTCAGTATTTTCCAAAAGCACAATTTCTCCTTCCGGGTCAAATTGCATGGGATGGAGCTTAGTATTTACCACAAGGGATTTATCCTCATTGTTAATCAGTAAGAAGCTCATAACTCGGAAGGCACCGGGAGGAACTACTTGCTCTACTCTCTCAGGCTGTAATTCCAGAGCAATGGGGATAGATGTTTTTAAGTTTCCTTTAAGAGCGGTTCCATATTTTGAGACCGTAAAAGGAGTAGTAGCTATTACTGGACTGGGGGCTCCGTAGTTTAATATTACTTGAGCGACGTAATCCCCAGGCCTTGGTTGTTGAATTACCGACACAAAATCACAAGTAGCATCTGGTAAAACCGTACCTGCTCCTGCACCTAAAGGATATTCTCTGACTTTGCGCCCATCTTTATTTCTGATTATTAATCTACCCTTGCCGTTGATATGAATGTTCCCCTCGTTTTTTACTCTGCCTTTAACTATCAAGTTGTCTTTACCCACCCGGGAGGCTATTTGCGGGTCAGCTGAGCTGGGAGTGACTTTCAGGTCAGTGAGAGAAACTTTCTTAACTAAACCGCGCCCCTTTTTTACCGTAACTTCTACAAATGCTGGCATTCTGAAGTGATATCTGCGCTGAATAAATGGTTTTTCCGGACCCACCGCTTCCGGAACAATTTCAAACACAACAGCTCCGTATCTTCCCCCTACAACATCACGTGGCACTTTAATTTGAACCTTAATCTCTTTGGAATTTTTAGGAGCCAGAGTAATGAGACTATCTGAAACAGTCATCCAATCCGCACAAGAATAGCGAGAAGTTCCTTTATCAATTACTTTGTACCCTCCGTCTTCCAACTCAATAAAGTCAGAAAGAAAAACCAAGAGGTTTACCGGATTACTTTCATCCTCATTTCCCAGAAGCAGATTGAACTCTGTTCTTTCTCCGGGTGAGAGTGATAATTCAACTAATTGTGGACTGAGAAACAAGGTGTGCTGAGAGATTCCCGAAGAGAATAAAATCAAAAGGTCTAAGCAAACCACAAAAAAAATTCTTCTAATCATATCTTAAATTTAAGTTGTTCCTAAGATATTATACTTGGTCAGGCAGGTAACATTAAAAATCTATCCTGCCTGACCCTATTTTTATCCTAAAAGGGACGCCCCAGAGGCTCTATTGTAAGGGTCGGAAATAGCCAGTCTCGGGGTCAATCCATGGTTTTATCCTTTTCAGTTCTATGACAACTACAGCATCATCCTCATATTCGCAAGCAGAATTAGACTGCTGCACACAGATTTTGTTCCACAGTTTGGCGCTTAACCCCTGATGTAATTGTTCGCTGTCTGGAATAAGAATGTCCTTCCCATTCATAAGGGCTGCTGGTATCCACTCATCGGAAGCAGGCGGTGGTGGAGTACCTAGATTCCATGTAGCATACCAAACCGGAATTGTCAGAGTAACACCTCCGGTTCCTTGATATAGTAAGTCGTCGAACCCGGCATAGAGGATGTCAACGTCATAATTACTCGCAATGGTGAAGCCAATGCAGTCAGCCGCATAACAGCCCGGTTTGCGCACAAACCAGTCCCATCTGGTTCCAGTAATAGACCAACGTACCCATTGAGCCACTGAGGCATGGTTCTGGAAGTCTATACGCCAGAACTGCCTGTTGCTGTCTCCAACTGCTGGAAGACTGGTAAATGCACGAGCAAATGCGCCAGGATCCCCAATTCCTAAACTCCGCCACGCATCACCTTCTAACTGGAAAACTTCTACTTCGGTACCTATAGGTGGCCAAGGTGATGGATTACCTGCAAAAGCAAATGCCGGGAGGAGCAAGATTGCTCCTGCTAAAAGTATTAATAGTTTTTTCATCTTTTTTCACCTCCTTTCAATTTTTTTTCTTTAATTTACTCTGAAGTCCTTTTCAGAAAGACGCCAGAGCGTCCCTTAGGATACATTTTCTCATTTTATTTATTATCCACTAATTGATTATTGCCTAATTCTATCCAAGTACTCAGATTTTGTACAGTTAAAGTAATATAGGCATCATCTTCATATTCGCAGGAAGAGTTAGACTGACTGACAAAAATCAGATTCCACAGGTCCAAGGTTGTCGAGGGTGAACTCTCACTAAAAATCAGGAACCGGTCAGAAGAGTTTAAGTCTGAAGCTTTTATCCAGCTGACCTGTCCAATAGGTGCAGCCGGTTGCTCGATTCCATAGAATGTTTGTATAGACTTGTCCGGATTCTCTGAGTTGGTGAGATTTCCAAATCCATCAAAGTCCACCAGTACACTTGTGTTACTTTCGATGGTGAGAGAAGCGCCTTTCATAGCATAGGCTCCGGGCTTGCGCACAAACCAGTCCAGCCTTGTACCCGTGATAGAAAAGTGAATCCAGGGCTCTATCACCCCACTGGCTTGAAGGGGAATCTGAGAAGATTGATCTGTGCTTAAACTCTGTGAGAAAGTGGACTGGCGGCTTGCTAAAGCGGAACTTGGAGTTGCCCCTGATACCTGACCATATACATTGAAAATTGCGCCATGAGAGTTATCTTTGTCCCATTTATTCCCATGACGTATCCAGACCTGCTTCTGTTCTCCTTCTGCAGAGTGGAAGAACATAGAGGTCAAAAGAAAAGATAACATTATAAGTGAAGTCCACCACCATAACTTTCGCAAAGTCATTCCTGCCTACCTGCCTCCGTTTGAACTTCCATAAAATTCTTTGAGGTTAACCCTCATTTTGACCAGAATAGATCCTTTTTGCCGTCTAAAAGGTAGCGAAAATAGAGAGAATTTGTCTGTGATGCAGATAACTGAAATGAATTTTCTATGTGATGAAGATTACAGAAGTCACCAAAAGCTTGTGAACTTAATCACATAGCTAAAGGACAAAAAAGAAGTAGTATTCCAGGCAGATAGATAACACCGCGTGAGACTTCGACTTTTCCTTTTCTGGCAAGTTCCGAAATGATTCGACTCACAGTTTCGCGCGATAAACCGCTAACCGAGGCGATTTCTTCGTGAGTGATTTTCAAAACTTTTCCTAACCTGCTTTTAAGTTCCTGAAGTATGTCTAAGACCCTTTCCTCAGAATCATGAGTATGCAAAAGACCTAAGCGATAGGAAAAGTCCAATTGTTTGGTGAGTTCCTTTATAACTTTGTTGGAGGAACTATCGGATCTTTCGAATACTTTTCTGAACACTGAAAAAGGAACTGCCCACAGGCAGGAAGGTACAATTGTCCTGGCTTCGCAGCTATAACTTGATTCGGCCAGCACCCCTGACAAATACACCACATCTCCCTTTCCACAGATTTGTAGGAGGAGTGGCTGGTGATTGAAGCTTGGGCGAGTAACTTTTATGAGTCCGTTTTTTACAATCCAGACCTTGTCGATTCGATCACCATATCTCCACAGAGTCTTCCCTCCGGAGATCTGCTGTTCGGAAAGATTGGTTATTAAAGATAGTAAATTTTTTTCAGAAACATTTTGGAAAAATGGTACCTCTAATAATTCGGCTCCCATTTCTGATAAGCGCTAAAATGAATTTTATGATAACGAATAGGTGAAGAAGGACTCACTAACTTTAACAAGTACTCTGTTCCTTCAACCTCCGTCACTTTCTGACATACCCCCCTTTCTGTCAGACTTCGACCATTAATCAACATAACTGAGAACTGTTTGTCAAGTAAAATCGCTGTGGCTTCTACCAATTGTTCAATTTTTGAGCACGAAATCGAAATGTAGTGGTAGTGAGAAAAATTTTTATCGGTCAGATTTGTTATTGTCCAAGCAACAGTTTTTTTGGTATAATTTGAGTCACAGGAAGGTCCAATAAATTTAAGCCGTCAATGAGAGTTTATTAAAAGGAGTAATAGGATAATTACTGTATTGAGATAAGGTATTCAAGGTGCTCCTAGGTAAGCTCATAAATTATTGTTCATCAATAGGTTAACGGAGAGGGAGGGATTTGAACCCCCGGTCCCCTTGCGAGGACAACGACTTTCGAGGCCGTCCCGTTAAACCGCTCCGGCACCTCTCCTAAATTAAGTCGGGGTCACAGACCCCACCAATTGCTTTATTTCTTCCAACCTAGGTCTAAAAATCCTGAACCCCAGAAAAGTTACGGCAATGAACAGCAGAAACTCTTCTAATTTTCCTCCCAACAAAAAATAAATAAAACCATAAATTGAGGGAGCTAAATTCAAAACAAATATAACAATACTGAAGGTTAAGATTGATTTTTGAACCGGAATTTGGGAAATGGCGGCCAGACTCTTTTTGGAGAACTTGGCAAAAAAACTCTTTTTAAAAATAAAAATCGCCAGCAATTCACTAACACTTATAAAAATCAAAACCCAAAAAAATAATTTCAGATTGGGAGTAGGGTCGGCTCCTACACCATTTTTTCTCAGAAAAAAACCTATAGTCAAAAACCCCAAGGGAAGGGCTAAATTCAGTACCAAACCCAGATACAGCATTTGAGTATGTATTTTTTCCCAATCCAGCGGTTTATGATTAATGATTCCCCCCGTTAGTGGTGGCTTTCTGGCTGCGAAGTTTTTGAAAGAAGTCTATCAGAATTTTAGAACATTCCTCTTTTAATATTTCTGGGACCGCTTCGACTTGATGATTCAATCTTTCATCGTTGGGAATATTGTATAAAGTGCCGCAAGCACCTTGTTTAGGGTCGAAGGTGCCGAAAACTAATCGTTCTATGCGGGATAGAACTATCGCTCCGGCGCACATCACACAGGGTTCTAAAGTGACGTAAAGAGAAGCACCTTCTAATCTCCAGGAATCAAAAAAATTGGAAGCGGCGGTTATCGCTAAAATTTCAGCATGCGCGGTGGCATCTTTCAATGACTCTACCTGATTGTGCCCCCGCCCGATGATTTTGTTTTCATAAACCACAACCGCACCGACCGGCACCTCTTTTTTCTTGAGAGCTAAGTGAGCTTCTTTGAGTGCCTCTCTCATCCATTTTTCATCTTCGTTATAATTTTTATTCTGGACCATAGGATTTATCCTGGTAAAAATATTATACGCCCGGAGGGAGTCGAACCCCCAACCTTCAGCTCCGTAGGCTGCCGCTCTATCCAGTTGAGCTACGGGCGCATTTCTTAAAATTTTATGGTCAACAATAGTCAAGAATAATAAAATTGTTGACCATTCTTGACTATTGAGCTCAATATATGCTACGAAAATTTGCGGGTCAATTAAATTTTTAGATGATGAATTTTACCCTCTCCCCTTAGGGAAGGGTAAGATTTTAAAGTAGCGGTCGGATTTATCCGACTCTATTTTCTTGTGCGATAAATCGCACCGCTACAGACAGCAGAAGTTTTAAGTGATGAAGATTACACAACCGCTAAACCAGATTTCAAATCCTCAATCAGATCATCTACATTCTCAATCCCCACAGAAATTCTGACAAAACTGTCTGAGATTCCCAGGGAGTCCCTGACGTTTTTAGGCAAAGAAGCATGCGTCATTATAGCCGGATGTTCTGCTAAAGATTCTACTCCTCCCAAAGATTCTGCCAGAGCAAAAAGTTTCAGCTTGCTTAAGAATCTTTTGGCCCCTGCTAAATTCGATTTTAAGACAAAGGAAATTATAGCCCCGAAACCATCCATCTGCTTGGCAGCCAATTTATGTTGAGGATGATTTTTAAGACCCGGGTAGAGTACTTTTTTCACTTTAGGATGTTTTTGCAAAAACAAAGCAATCTTTTTAGCATTTTTCTCATGCTCTTTCATTCTGACTGACAGGGTTTTCAAACCCCTTAAAACCAAGAAGCAATCCATCGGACCCGGGACTCCACCAACAGCATTCTGACAAAATTTCATCCTTTCGTAATATTTTTTATTGGAAGTAACGATTGCTCCACCGATGACGTCACTATGCCCGCCCAAAAATTTGGTGGTGCTGTGAACTACAATATCAATTCCCATTGTAAGTGGTTTTTGAAAATAAGGCGTGGCAAAAGTATTGTCCATAACTGAAATCAGCTTATGCTTGCGGGCAATTTTAGCCACAGCTTTTAAATCCACAATTTTCAGAAGTGGATTGGTGGGAGTCTCCAGCCAGACCATTCTGGTCTTTTTCGTAATCGCCTTTTCAAAAGTAGCCGGATTGGTTGGTTCCACATACACAAAATCCAAACCGTAATCCCGATAAACTTTTTCAAAAATCCGGTAAGTCCCTCCGTAGAGGTCATCACAGGAAACTACCTGGTCACCAGTTTTCAGAAGATTTAAGACAGTGGAAATGGCTGCCATTCCAGAGGCGAAAGCCAGTCCGTATTTTCCTTCTTCTAAGGAAGCCAGACACTCTTCTAAAGCGGTTCGGGTAGGGTTGCCGGTGCGTGAATATTCGTATCCTTTATGGGTGCCGGGGGACTTCTGGACATAAGTTGAAGTTTGGAAAATAGGAACATTAATGGCTCCGGTGGCAGGCTCCGGAGCTTGGCCTACGTGTATGGCTTTGGTCTCAAATTTCAAGTTATTTTCCTTTCAGATCTTTAATGTCTAATTCTTTACTAATTTTCAGACCATCTAATCGCGTAGGGGTGGAGCTTGTCTCCACCCTAGACAAATGGGCGAAGATAAACTTCGCCCCTACGCGAATTAATTCTTTCTCCACATCTTTGTCTCTTTCAATTAACGTCCTTTAAATTTTTTGGCCAGAAAATCCACAATATCAATTTTTGTCACGATTCCCAGAAGTTTATCTTTCTCCATTACCAAAGCCGCATTGCTGTTGGCCGAAGAAAGCAGCTGGGAAACTTCAGTAATAGATGAATTAAGAGAAACTCTTATAAAGTCAGTTTCAATTAAATTGGCAATGCTATCTTTGGGCTTACGTTTCCCGTCTAACATATATTTCAAGAGGTCGACTTCGGCAATTAAGCCCACCACTTTTTTACCCTCTAAAACTGGCAGCTGAGATATATCATATCTTTTCATCTTAGCAATAACCTGTTCTACTTTATCTTTCTTTTGAGCGGTGATCAATCTCTTTTGAATTTTGATTACCTCTTTAATCTTACCTATCTGGGTGGGAGCTTTCTCTTCTAATAAGAAGCTGTTATCCTTCATCCATTCGTCTGAATAAATTTTACTTAAATAGCGGCTACCGGAATCAGGCAGGATTACTACGATTATTTTATCCTTTCCAACTTTCTTGGCTAACTCTAACGCCGCATAGGCCGCGGAACCACTGGAACCACCTACAAAAAGCCCTTCCTGTCTGGTCAATTTGCGAGTCATTAAAAAAGATTGCTGGTCACTGACCTGGTATATCTCATCCACTACTGAAAAATCCATAGCTCCGGTCAGCATATCCTCTCCGATACCTTCCACCTTGTAAACGTGGGGTTGAGGCAATTTACCGGTTTTGAAGTACTGGTAAAAAACCGAACCGATGGGGTCGACTGCAATTATTTTTACTTTGGGATTTTTTTCTTTCAAATACTTGGCGGCACCCGAAAGAGTCCCGCCGGTGCCAATCCCGGCTACCAAATAATCCAGTTCACCTTGGGTCTGTTCCCAGATTTCCGGACCAGTGGTGAGGTAATGTGCCTCGATATTTAAGGGATTATGGTATTGATTCAGATAAAAAGAATTGGGGGTTTCTCGAGCGATTCTTTTGGCGGTTTCATAATAGCTTAAAGGGGAATCGGCCGGAACGTTGGTGGGGGTGACAATTACTTTGGCCCCGAAGGCCTTGAGCAAATTTATTTTCTCGGTGCTCATCTTATCCGGCATGGTGAAAATGGCTTTATATCCTTTTAATGCGGCTACCATAGCTACGGCTGCCCCGGTATTGCCGGAGGTGTTTTCAACGATGGTTCCTCCGGGTTTGAGCAGACCCTCTTTTTCGGCCTTTTCTATTATATAGAGAGCCATCCGGTCTTTGACAGAGCCGCTGGGATTTAAGAATTCGGCTTTGGCAAAGACCCGGGCGGAATTTTCCCCCACTACCTTGGTGAGTTTTATTAAGGGAGTGTTTCCGATTACTTTTAAGACATCCGGGTAAAATTTCATAATTATTCTTTCGGAATATTTTTTAAAAACTAAAAACTGACCCTATAAGATATAATAAGGTCAGCTGAATTTCAACTATATTCCGACTAAAAGCAGAAACTAAATTTGAGGCAAAAGCATGTTTTGTGTTACTTTGTTACGTCTATACTGTCTCCAAGAGTAATAGATACCACGACACTATCGCGGTAGATAGCAGAAGAGGCACTCAATATGAGTTTAGTCGGTTCATCTACTTTTGGATTCGGCTCGAATGAGACAAGTAAATTAATCGGAGCTTCCCCTAAATGCAAGGACTGATATAGAGGCCACGATGGCGGAGGATGGGTATGTGACTTTGGTTTGGTCTGAGTTGTTTCTTGCTCCACCGCCTTGTTCTCTAGCGTTTTGTACCAACTTGAAATCACAGGCCCCTCTGCTGTCCCTTTTCGAGGAGTGACTTTGGGCCTGGTGAATGTCCTTTCGACTTTACCTTCTTCGCCTTCTTTAATTGTTACATTAACCCAATATTCACCCAGAACTTTCCAAATTTTCAGGTTATTGTCATAAGTCCCCGCGTTCGCTTGTACAAAGAATTTTCCTTCAGCCTGAAACAGCAGGTCTAATTCAAAGCGTTTCGTTTCATTGGCACTCATCTTTCCGTGCCAAATTTTATCCTGAAGCTTGATTGGTGTGGTCTTAGCTTCCTCTCCTTGAGGTACTTGCTCAACTTTTGATTCGCTTACTTTGTCTGCCTGCTCGGCAACCAAAAAGCCACTCCCCATGAGAAAAAATCCTGTTACGGCGACAATTGCAAATGTAAGAAGGGAACTAAATTTGGGGCTGGACATCCTTGCCGTCCTTCCGCAGCAAAAAAGTTAAGTAAAATTTAACGTTAAAAATATTATTAAATGGAGCGGTTGGAACATCTTCTTAAACCGACCAAACGGGGAGTCAGCTCTACCGTCAATTCTTTTTCGAAAATTTCACCCTCCCGATTAATGGTAAATTTAATTTTTGTCCCCGGTTCAGCCATGGAAATCAGTTTTCTGACTTCGGAGGAGTGAGTTATTTTTTTGCCGTTCAGCCGAATAATTACGTCACCCGCATGAACGCCGGCCTTAAAAGCCGGGCTCATACCGATTACTTGAGAAACTTTCATTTGAAGTTCTTTTTTATTTTTTTCTCCCATTAAGTCAATATAAACTCCGATCCAACCCCGAGCTATATATCCCTCTTTTTCAATAGCTTGCTGTACTTTTTGACAAGTGGAAATCGGCAAAATCAGAGCCAAATGCTCTTCCCCTTCGATTTTCCCTTCCACGATTCCAATCAGTTGACCGGAATTATTAAAGACCGGGGTTCCACCTGCATCAGAGCCCAAAATTGCATCCAAAGTTAAAAGTGCTTCGTCATAAGGGTCATCTCCCCCGATCCAAGACCGTCCAATAGTTCCCCAGCTGACTTTTACTCCCTTAGAATAAAAAGTATTCCCCACTGCAATCCCCAAAGAGCCGATTTTAATCTCATCGTTATTAGCTAATTCTACTTTAGGCAAGCCGGAGGTTTTAAGTCTTATAAAACAGATATTGGTTTCATAATCACTGCAGACTAAATCCAGCTGTTTGGTATCCAGCTCTTTTCCGTTCTGAAGCTTGATGGTTAGATTTTCCTCCGGGCCAACGCAGCTTTCGGTGGTTAAAATCATATTCTCGCTGATTACCACGCCGGAACCGATTTTTTTGGTTTTGCCGTTGGCATCCTGGACCATGATGGCTACTATGGAGGGAGAGACTTTATCTAAAACCTGTTCCACCCCTTCTTCGAATTTCCCTAAGTAGTTTTCTTTACTGCAGCCGAACAGAAAAAAAGGGGTAATCACCCCTATCAAAATCCCCCTCCTAATTAATCTTGAGCTATCCATCACAATTTTTTACTATTTCACCTCTGGGTTAATTTATAAACCGTCATGGAACCCTGGACATCTGCGGCAATCAGATTGGATTTATGAACCACCAGGTTGCTTTCAAATTTCACCTGGGATTTGCTACTCACGAGCGGATACAGACCCAAAAGCAAAATCAAAAGAGCCAAGGACACCGCATAAGCCGGCACCGGACCGAAAACCGGACGGGTCAAAGTCAAAAGGGATTCAGTCACCCGGTCCCAGACTTTTCCCCAGCTAGATTTTTTGCTGATGTGGCGGGAAAGTTTGTTCCAGTATTCATTCCAATAATTTTGAGGTTCTTGAAAGGCCAGGGTTTTGCTCACTAAATTTAAGGACTCCTGGTAGGCCTGAAACTCAAAATTGCAAGGATTGCAAGCCCGGAGATGTGAGATGAATATCTCATTTTCCGAAGGTGTCAATTCCTTATAAAGATAAAACAAATTTTTAGCTTTTTTACAATTCATGCTATCCTCTCCTTTCCACCAATTGAGGAAAGTTTTTGGTTAACTCCTCTTTAAGTTTGGCCCGGGCCCGGTGCAGATACCATCTGACCGTGGCCTGCGGCATGGATAAAATTTGAGCTACCATTTTGATGTCCAGACCTTCCAGATCTCTCAAAATAAAGACCGACTTTTGTTTCTCGGAAAGTTTTTCTAAGGATTGATTGATAGCCCATTTTATTAAGCCTCGTTTATATATTTCTTCTGCATCGGCCTGATCTTCTTTGGTGATATTTAAGGACTCGTCCAACGATTCATGTCTGTGCTTTTTATACTTTCGTAAAAAATCGATACTGGCATTAATGGTTATACGATAAAGCCAGGTGGAAAATTTCTTGCTGGTGTCGAAGCGGTCCAGATTTTGGTAAGTTTTGATGAACACCATCTGCGAGACATCTTTGGCATCTTCATAATCACCCACCATTCTAAAGGCTACACCCACCACCTGAGACCTGTATTTTTCCACCAACTTTCTAAAGGCGCTCTCATCTCCGTCTCGGGCTTTTTTTATGGCTTCAATTACTTCTTCTTCCGAATCCCTGACTTCTTTCTTATCGGTCTCCGTCTCAGAGAGAGAAAGCTTTTTGTCCTCAGTTTGGGACATATTGATTTTCTGTAGTTAAATACGTTATGGTTTAGGGGTTGTTTGCTTGCTCCAACTCGAGCTTTGCTGTCCTACTGCTTAGCCAATATAATCAAATTTTCCATTTTTCCAAAGAAAATTAAGTGCGGCATCTATTTATCTGCAGTATAACTTAGATGCTATAGGGTTAGATTGGTTTAATGAAATTATCTTCTTAAAGGTGAGTGAAAACCTGCCCAATACCTCTTTGGAGGGAGTGTATAAAACCCGGCAAATGTATGGGGTAGAACCTATACTCATTTAAAGAATAAAAAAAGAGTGAAAATTGCTTCACTCTTTATGCAAGCCAATTTAGAGGGCTATTTGATTAGAATATAATCTTTCTTGAGGATTTTATTGACCACTTTGACGAACTTATCGGAGCTTAAGGTTTGTAAGCCATAGATATGCCAGTAGGTTTTGGTCGGCTTTTTATAACCATTGTTATGATTATTATTCTTGGTTTTTTTAAGCATTCTTTTCACCCAGTCCTTCCCTCTGTATAAGACCCTGTCTAGACTGTGGTAAAAGCAAGCTCTGTGCCCAATATCTGTCTCTAAACCTAAACTATAGCTTCTTTTAATTAAGTTTTGTGTCATCATTGAATTACTGATATACTGCAGATTACTCTTAATTTCCACCCTCTTTCTGTGGTAGTGAAATTGTGGGATTTCTCCCTTAATTTATGGCTTTGCACCCTAATATCTGGACTCATTTTTCACTCCTCTATTAAGCATAACAATTTTTTTGACCGGGTTGTTCCCCTAAAAAGAAATTGTTTTAATTTTATTTTATTTTATCTTAAGCACACCCTTTTGGTTACACCATGGCAGTAGCCATATGAAAGAAAATTTGCTGAAAGACGAAGACCAGATTTTAGTTAAGAAAGCTCTGGGGGGAGACCAGAAGGCCTACCATACCCTGGTAGCCCGTCATAAAAGAGCGGTTTTTCACATCATTTATAAGATTGTTTCCGACCAGGAGGAGGCCTCGGACTTAATGCAGGAAACATTTATGAAGGCCTTTGTCTCTTTGTCCACATACAACCCCCAGTATCGCTTCAGCACCTGGCTGTATAAAATTGCGGCTAATTCAGCCATCGATTATTTGAGGAAGAAAAAAAGGGGAACGGTCTCTCTGAATGAACCTATTAAAACCGAGGAGGACCAAATTGAAGTTGAAGTTCCAGACTGGTCCAAAAACCCGGAAGCCGAATGGGTGGCCAAACAAAAAGCTATGTCGATTGAGGAAGCCATTCAATCATTGCCTAAGCAATTCAGGGAAGTGATTATTTACCGGCACAAAGAGGATAAATCTTACGAGGAAATCTCGGAGATTTTGAAAATTCCGGTGGGGACGGTCAAAGCCAGAATTTTCAGAGCCAGAGAGTTATTGAAAAAAAAGTTGAAAGATTTGAGAGAAGGTTTTTAGATGTAGCGTCGGATTTCATATCGAATATTTTCCCAGTGGCAGAAGCCACTGGGCTACCCCATTTAGCTCATCTATTGTATTAAGCACTTTAAAATATACCATTTCTGCCGATACTTTTATTAAATCTTAAAAAGAGAGGCAGATATGTGGGGATTTCAGAAGAAAAAAGTTCCTAATTATGTCAGGATAAAGTCGGTTCAGGAGAATTACAAGTTTGTGAGAAGAGAAAAAAATAAAGAAGAAAAGCAAAAATCTAATTCAAGGCTAAGCAAGAGTAGCTCCTGACGGAATTACATATTTATTTTATCCAGAGCCCGGCTTGAACCGAACTCTGGATTTTTTTTCTTTCTTATTTTTGCGCGTCTGAGCTAAGAACTAAAACTCAGCTGGTTTATCTTTAAGACCCTTCCGCCTTTGCAGAAGAGCAGGCGCCATACCACTGGGCACGCTTCCCACAATAAGCGGGAGACGATTTGGAGGGCGTTCCTGAAAGGTCGCTTTATGCCAGGGCAAATCCGCCTGCGGCGGAACGAGTACTCCGAAGCATTTTTAAACCTTTGCAAAACCCAAGAAGCTTAATGCCATCCTACCAATAGCTCCGGCATCCGAAGACTACAAAAGTTGTAGTGAAATGAGATTTGAATTTGAATGAATCAATGTCCCAGTGGCAGAAGCCACTGGGCTACCCGGATTACTCATTTGTTATTACATTATAGAATTGCCACAAGACTAACAACAAGCCCCGCCAACCCCAACGCCACAGCAATTAAAGCAAGAAGGAAATTCAACCTATTGTCAATGAGTTCATAGCGCCCATTATAATTATACACTATTAGCTGCATAATCAATTCTAAATGCATTAGACGGTAAAATAAAACATCTGTCCAGTGAGAAAATGCTAAGTCACTACCTGTTCCTGTTTCAAACTTATATTGAGGCTTTAGAAAAAAATTAGCAGTTTTTTCCTGCCAGTTCAAATAATCTCCTTGCAACTTTTTCAACGTTTCGCCTATTTTGACTAACTTCTTTTTAGTACCTATAAGAAATATCTTTGGAACTTTGAAGGTGTGAAGATTACTATTGATGGAATCCCAACGATCAATAAGAGAGTTTGATTCGTTGATTAGACCATAATAGGTTGGATTTAGTTTTTCGTCCAAAGAAACGATAACCTGCATATATCTCTTACAAAAACAGCTTCTGAAACGCCTCTTTCCCCTCTTTTTTGGCCAGGGCAATCACCGTATCATTGGCTTGTAATACAGTATCTCCTTTGGGAATCACCACGTCATTTCCTCTTAAGATAGCCACAATAATAAAATCTTCCGGAAGTTTCAACTTGGCAATCTTTTTATCAATCAGAAGCGAATCCGCTGACAGCTGGGTCTGAAAAATCTCCACTCCCCCTTTTAAAGCCATAAGCGGAATAGCCAAACCGGGGTCAATTTTCTCTTCGATTAAGGACCCGATGATTCTGGTAGCGGAAACTGTGGCATCAACTCCTAAGGTCTGAAACATCTCTTCATTCTTAGGGTCGTTGACCCGGGCGATGGTTTTGGGGATGTAATACAGAATTTTAGCCATCTGGCAGATGATTAAATTATCCTGGTCAGCACCGGTAGCGGCTACCAAAACGTCGGCCCGGTTAGCGCCGGTATCCATCAAAGTTCCCAATTCAGTTCCGTCTCCCAAGATGACCGATTCCCCTAACTCCTCTACCAGTTGGCTATACCGACCGGATTCTTTTTCAACTAAAAGGACTTCATGCCCTTCAGCCTGCAGAAGTTTCAGTAAATTTATTCCGACCTGTCCGCCACCGACTACAATGACATACATACATACTCCTTGGGGAGATTGACCCTTAAAATCATCGGCTTTCCTTTTTTAGCAAGAAGGTTTTTAATTCTTCGGCTGCCCAGATAGTGGGGCACATTATATTTAATCCAATTTCTTCAAAGGCCTTGGCTCGTTTAGGGTCGCGCACCCGGGCTATGACTCTCGGAATATTAAATTTGCTCTGGGCAATTTGAGCCGCAGTTAAGTTGGTGTTATCACTGTTGGTCACAGCCACAAAAGCCTCCGCTTTTTCTATACCGGCTTTTTTCAAAATATCATAATCGATTCCCATTCCTACCACCTGGCGGACATGAGTCTCTTTATCCAATCTCCTGAAGGAACCGACATCCACATCTATAACCGAGACTTCGTGCTTCTGGGAAACCAGCCAATTAGCCAGAAGCGCCCCGATTTTGCTACATCCTAAGATGACAACTTTCATTTCTCCATCCTGTTTATATTATATTCTTCAATATAAGTTTTAGTCCGGCAGTTTGTCCAATAAAACCTCACAAGGTGCTCTCCTTAGTAATGTATCTGAAGTTCGGCCCAAGAAGATGTGTTGAGCTCCTCTTAAACTGGGTCTGATTCCCACCACTATTAAATCCACCTCTTTTTCTGTAGCCACCCTAATAATTCCTTCCGCCGCTTCCCGAGCTCTTTCTAATAAAGCAATCGGGGTTAGCTCATGCAAGTAAACGATTTCTTTGGCTCTATCCAAAGCCTGGCGACCCTTTTCCTCTGCGTCCTCTAAGGGAACCCCCAAAGGCAGGGTTCGGGGGACTTCAATTACATATGTCAAGACAATCTCAGCATTTTGCTCTAAACCTAAACGACAGGCCATTTCTACTCCTCTTTCAGAATAAGGTATTCCGGTAGTGGGGACTAAAATCCTTTTGATGGCACCCAAAGATCTCCTGGCTTTGGCAACGGCCGCTCCCACCATAGCCGGTGGGTGCAGCATCCACCACAAAAGTCCACCCATGGAAATGGCAAAAATGAATGCCAGAATTGCTCCCAAAACCGAGACCTCAACTAAAATCATCTCTTCTGTCCCTTTAAGAATCTATAGACAAAGCTTAAGCGATAAGCCCCTAAAAATAAAAAACCTATGCCTACTATTAAAGCCAAAATAGAAAATCCTGAAAGAAGTGATCTCACAATGATTACCGGACCCAGAATCACCATCAGAATGCTCAAAGCCATCTGATAATAATCCATTCTGGTGAAGTTTTTAGCCGGGGTTTCTAAAGAATCTTTCATTTTAATCGAACTCTTTTCTTGTCTCTTTCCGCTAAGGAATTTTTATATTGCTCCAACAAATCGAACTCTTCGGCTGAGGTTAAAACCTCAATTTGTTCCTTTTCCCAATCATGCTTAGCACTCCTAAAGACAGGTAACCCTTCTTTTTTCCTGTACCAGGCGTAATAGACAAAACAAGCTATCACCCACAAAGGTCCGGCAATTCTTCCAATTTTATTAGTTAGTATTATTTGGGAAAATATAGTACCTACCGCTAACATACCTACCAATGCTAAAATAGGAAACTGCACTTTAAGCGTTTTATATTTAAAGTTAAGATTTAAAGGTATTTTATAAGGTCGAGGAGAATATGGATCAGAGAAGCGCAATTTTATCAGAGCGATAAAAACTAAAGTATATCCCAAAGTTGCTCCAAAAGCATACATAATAGCCAAAGTTTCCATCACCGAAGGGGTCAAAAAAGATAAGATGGTTTGAACTATTCCAATCAAGGAAAAGACAAGAATGGTCCGGACCGGGGTGCGATATTTGCGATGGACCTGACCAAACCAGCTGGAGATGATTCCATATTGGCTGAAAGAGTACGTCAAGCGGGAGGCACCCATTATTCCGGTATTGGAGGAGATAAACAAAATCAAAGCACCAAGTGCTGCAGTAAGCGGTCCGGCAATTAATCCTACTAACGGAAACGAGGAGGCTAATACTGCCAAAGGATTATCCACATTTTCAGCAAACCGTTGCCAAGGTAGAACCCCTAACCCCAAAGTGGAAAAGGAGACTGCAAAAATGAAAACCGAGAAAGTCAAAGCTAAGCTGGTGCGGGGTATAATAGTAGCCGGTCTTTTGGTCTCTTGAGCCGCTTGAGAAATTGATTCTAAACCTATAAAAGAGATAATGGCTAAAGAGACACTATAAGTAAAGCTCTTAAAAGTGGGAAATTGGTTTATCCACTGAGAAGCTAAAAGCTCCGGTTTCCAGGCAAAAATAAGCCCCAGTACAATCAAAGAAGATTCTAAGACAATTACAATGATTCCAATTACTTCGTTCAGGAAAGAGGATTCTTTGATCCCTTTAATGTTTAACCAAATCAAAATTAAAATTAAGAATAAGGTTTCGCATCCCCACAGCCAATTTACTTGAAAGGGACCAAATGCTATGACAAACTGCTCAATTTCTTTTCCTAAAACATAAGGCATAAAGAAATTCAAATATCCGGCTGAAGCGACAGCAAATAAAGCTATATCTATGGTATAAGCCAAAAGCAGACCCGAACCAGCCACAAAACCCCAAAAATCACCTAAGCTTCTTAAAGTGTAATAAGGACCTCCTCCAGAAACAGGATAAGTGGAAGCCAATTCAGTGTAAGCTAAACCAATCAAGACGTAAGTTAAACCTGCTATAGCAAAAACTAAGCTGGCAGCCCCCTGAGCATAAGCCATCACCAATCCTAAGGCCACAAAGGTATTGGCTCCTACGTCAGCGTATCCCCACATATAAGAGCCCCAGACCGAGACTTCTCTTCTTAACTCATGTTTTTGCTCCGGGGGAGCTGCAATTTTTTCTTTTGCCATTTATGGTGAATTTATTTAACCATATTTAAAGAAAAAAGACCATAGAATTTCCGATGGTCTTAAAATTCTCACTTAAGAGAGTTTAATTTTAAAAGTTACTAAGCATCTGTTTAGGCACTCGGCCTACGAAAATTAGTATACGAATATATGCCTAGAATGTTACCTGTCAAGCTAAATTTAACTTAAAAATGTTAAGCCACTAAACTCAATGAGCTATAGCAAGTTAGCTTTAGGATAAGAGGACAAGCAAAAAATGAGGGTGGATGGGATCGAACCATCGACCACCTGCTTAAAAGGCAGATGCTCTACCACTGAGCTACACCCCCGGATTTTAGTGCTTAGTGACTAGTTTATAGTGACTAAGTAAAAAGCAAAAATATATTAACTAAAATAGTTTGTCAATCCAAAAAAATCGTGTCCTCTCTTCTACAGCCGGTGGAGATTAAAAAGATTTTGGCTTCGGTATTTTCCTGAATGTAATCTAAGTATCTACGGGCATTGAGAGGCAATTTCTCAATTCGGGTTATACTTTGAGTAGCGGTTTTCCAGCCCGGAAGAGTTTGGTAAACCGGCTTGCATTTCTCGAACAGATTTTGGTCCTGGGGAAACTCATCCAAAATCTCGTTTTTATATTTATAGCCGGTGCAGACTTTTATTTCATCTAAATTATCCAGAACATCTAATTTGGTGATAGCTAACTCATCCACTCCGTTAATCCGGGTAGCATATTTTAAAACCACCAGATCCAGCCAGCCGCATCTGCGCGGACGACTGGTAGTCGCTCCAAATTCATCCCCTTTTTGACGCAAGAAGCTTCCTAAAGAATTACTTAATTCTGTGGGAAAAGGGCCGTTACCTACCCGAGTGGAGTATGCTTTGGCAACACCGATGACTTCATCTATGGCTTGGGGAGGAATTCCCAGGCCGGTGCAGGCACCGCCGACCGTGGTATTAGATGAGGTTCCGAAAGGATAAGTTCCGAAATCTATATCCAACAAAGTTCCCTGCGCCCCTTCTAAGAGTAAATTTTTATTTTGTTTCAGGGCTTGATTTAAAAACAGAGAGGTATCCCGGACATAATTTTTGATTTTAGTTTTGAAGCTTAAAACTTTTTTCACAATTTGGGCCGTTGAAAGATTCTCTTTTGAATTTTTCAAAACATTTTGCTTGGATTTTAAATTCTCTTTGACTTTGGCTTCAAATATTTTTTTATCCCATAAATCAGAAATTCTGATTCCGGCTCTGGCGATTTTATCCTGATAGGCCGGACCGATACCTCTCAAAGTAGTTCCGATTTTGTCTTTTCTCTTTTCTTCTTCATAAGCTTCCATAGTTTTATGATAAGGCATTACCAGATGGGCTGACTGCGAAATCCAGATCCGTCCTTCCGGATTGATGCCTCTTTTTTTCAGCGCATCTATTTCCGTAAAAAAATATTCTAAATCGATTACCACTCCGTTACCGATGACGCACACTTTTTCAGGGTGTAAAATACCGGAAGGAATTAAATGCAGGATGAATTTTTGTTCACCGACTACGACCGTATGCCCGGCATTGGCTCCCCCCTGATAGCGGGCAACGATGTCGGCCTGGGAAGTCAGAATATCTACAATTTTTCCCTTCCCCTCATCCCCCCACTGCATTCCCACCACTACTCGAGTTGTCATTTTTTATCTCCAGACATACAAAACCCCCAAAAAGGGGGAATTTTTATCCTAAAGCAAAATAGCAAATTAAATCATTAAAGCAAGTGCTTTATCCAGCTTAAAATTTTATTTCCACCGGCTTTGGTTTTGGCAGAGAAGAAAACAAAGTTGTCATTTTCTAGAATTTCTTTAAACTTTTGTGAATTATCTGATAACCCTTGGGAGGAAAGCTTATCACTTTTGGTAAGAACTACTAAATACTTTAAATTTATAAAATCCAGAAGCTCCAGCATCTCCCAATCCTCTTGGGAGGGAGGATGACGGCTGTCTAAAATTTGAATTGTTCCCCTTAAATTTGGTGTACTTTTTAAATAATTTTCAATCAAATCTTCCCAGCCACTCTTGACTGTTTTGGAAACTTTGGCAAATCCGTAACCGGGCAAATCCACAAAATAAAATCTGTCATTGATTTTAAAAAAATTTAGAGCTTTGGTCTTTCCGGGAGTTTTAGAAATTTTGGCTAAATTTTTCTGATTGGTGAGAGTATTGATTAAAGAAGATTTCCCCACATTGGAACGGCCGGCAAAGGCAATCTGGGAAAAATTGTCTTGCGGAAGCTCTTTTAAATCAAAGACTGACTTGAAATATTCTGCTTTTCTGATCTCCATCTCAATCTAAGCACTTTTCCTCTCCACTTTTCACTGAAAGACGATTCTGAACTTTCAAGGTCACTACTTCTTTACTATAATTTATTCCATATTCTATGTAGATTTTCTCGGTGCCGGGAGCGAAAAGACAAGGCGAGCAAAACCAATCCAATAATCAAGATTGACCCTACTCCAAACAGTTCTCCTTTGTGGCGGAGGTCGTCGGCCACTGTTAAGAAGCCAACTATCCCTATTAAAATAAGAATAATTCCAAGCACTCTAAGCTTCAACTTCATGTTTCAACTAAACAAAATTACCTTATATAATACTTAACCGACAGCTCGCTAGTGCCCTCCAGCGTTATCAATTAAGCACTTTTTCTCTCCGTTTTGGACTTAGGCAAATACTCCGGCTTGGATTTTTTGGTGATCACCTCTTCGGTTATGATACATTCAGCCACATCTTTCCGGGAGGGAATTTCATACATAATATCCAGCATGGCTTCTTCTAATACTGAACGTAACCCTCTGGCACCGGTTTTTCTTTCTTGAGCCAGAGCTACGGTGGCTTTTAATGCTTCTGGTATAAAGGTGAGCTTAATCCCTTCCATTTCAAAAAATTTCTGATACTGCTTGGTCAAAGCATTTTTCGGTTCAGTTAGAATTGCCAAAAGTGCTTTTTCATCTAACTCTTCCATCGGACAAACTACCGGCAGACGACCCACCAATTCCGGAATCAAGCCATATTCTAATAAATCTTCCGGTTCAACCAAAGCTAAAATCTCTCCAATTTTTTTCTGAGTAGCACTGGTTTTAGCCGCAAAACCGACCTGTTTATGTCCGACTCTGCGGGCGATAATTTTTTCCAATCCATCGAATGCTCCACCGCAGATAAACAAAATATTTTTGGTGTTAATTTGAATAAAGGCCTGCTCCGGATGTTTTCTGCCACCTTGAGGTGGAACATTGGAGACAGTCCCTTCTAAAATTTTCAAAAGCCCTTGCTGAACCCCTTCGCCGGAAACATCTCTGGTTATGGATGGATTAGCCGATTTGCGGGCAATTTTATCTATTTCATCAATATAGACAATTCCTTTTTCAGCCGCAGCTAAATTGTAATTAGCAGATTGTAGCAATCGAACCAAAATATTTTCTACATCTTCCCCCACATATCCAGCTTCAGTCAGAACTGTGGCGTCTGCGATTGAAAATGGAACCTGCAGCATTCTGGCTAAGGTTTGAGCCATCAGAGTTTTTCCGGTTCCGGTAGGACCTAAAAGCAGGATATTGGATTTCTCTAACTCCACATCTTCCTTACTCGAATTAGAAAAAACTCTTTTGTAATGGTTATAGACCGCGACCGAAATCATCTTTTTGGCCCTATCCTGACCGATTACATATTGATTTAAAAAAGTCAGAATCTCAGCCGGTTTGGGAAGTTGGAAATTGGAGGGTTCAAAACCTTTTTGAGATTGTCTTTCTAAAATCTGATTGCAGAAACGGATGCAGTCTTCACAGATAGTGGCGTCTTTGCCGGAAAAAATATTTTTCTTGGGCTCAATTATCCTGCCGCAGAAAGAACAATTTTCCGGAACCGGAGTTTCAATTTTCTTTTGCATAATTTATTCTTGAAATTTAGGTTTAGGAAATACTCCTACGATTCTTATTATTTTTAAACGCTTCTTACTGCTAAGATAACTTCATTATCTCCTATTGGTATCATACACATGGTCAATCAAACCACACCTCAAGGATTCTATCAATTTAAAAGTTTGTTACTTTTCAGTCAACTAAATTATTTTCTCTTAGTATCATACACCATATCAATAATCCCGTATTCTTTGGCTTCCTGCACCGACATAAAGAAATTCCGGTCAGTATCTTTTTCGATTTTATCCATGGACTGTCCGGTGTGTTTGACCAAAATTTCATTTATCTTGGTTTTGATTGTCGTCAATTCACGGGAAATTATTTCAATATCGGTAACCTGCCCCTGCGCTCCTCCCCAGGGCTGGTGAATCATAATCCGGGCATGTGGCAAAGCCGCTCTTTTACCTTTGGTACCGGCCGCCAGAAGTATGGCTCCCATGCTGGCAGCTTGCCCCACGCAGGTGGTGGCAACCGCGGGCTTGACAAACTGCATGGTATCATAAATTGCCAGACCGGCCGGGACGATTCCACCCGGGCTGTTGATATAAATATGAATATCTTTCTCCGGGTCTTCGGCTTCCAGAAAAAGCATCTGGGCTATAACCACGTTGGCTACGATATCGTCAATCGGCTGTCCGATAAAGATTATGCGGTCTTTTAGCAGTCGGGAAAAGATATCATAAGCTCTTTCACCTCTGCCGGTCTGCTCCACTACAAAAGGGACTAAAGTCATAGGGCTCCTTTCTATTTCTTTTATTTATTACGACAAATTTTACGGCTACGCCATACTGTAAGTAAAAAATCTTTTACTTCTTCTCTTCTTTGATTTTGGCTTCCTTTAATAAAAGGTCCAAGACCTTTTCTTCTATGATGGAATCCTGTAAATCACGGATTCTTTTTTCTGAACTTAGATACTGACGGGCTTGGTCTTCCGGCAAATTATAAGCCGAGGCAAACTGCTTGATTCTTTCATCGATGTCGGCCTGGCTGATCTGGATTTTTTCCTGCTTGGCTATCTGATGAAAAATAAATTCCCATTTAATCCGGGCCAAGCCGCCTGCTTTATTTCTCTCTCTGATTTCCTTTTCATCTGCTTCCGGATGTCTTCTTTTGACCTCCTGCACTACGTAATCTAAATAAGAATTCAGCATCACTCCCGGCACGCTGAAATCATTTTTTTCCACAATCTTGGCCGCCAGCTGATTTTTTAACTCTTTTTCAGCTTCCTGCTCTAAGCTCTTCTGGATATTCTCACGGACTTTCAGCCTCAACTCCAATAAAGTCTGAAAATTTCCTACGCTCTTGGCAAAATCATCGTTCAAAAAGGGTAAAATCTTCTCTTTGATTTCTTTTACTTTTACCTTGTAGCTTACTTTTTGACCGGCTAAGCCGGGATTGGGGTAACTGTCAGGGTAAGTTATCTCAAAACTTTTTTCTTCCCCTATTTTTAATCCCGCCAGATTGGTCAAAAAATCTTTGAGTAAAGTCTTTTCCGAAAGTTCCAGCATCTGATTTTCAAATTTTTCCTTTTTGATTTGATTTTTCTCGGTATAACTTTCTTCAAAATCTACAATCACGATATCTTTCTCTCTGGCTTCTCTTTCCACCGGTCTTAATTCAGCATTTTTTTCCCGCAGGTACTCTATGGTCTGGTCCACCTGCTCATCTTTGACTTCTTCTACTTTTTTGACCAAGGGAATCGCTTTGTAATCTTTGACTGTAATTTCCGGCTGAACTTCTACTTCCGCTGTGAATTTCAGAGGTAGGCCCGGCTCAAACTGGATATCCTTGACTACGGGTGAGCCGATAGGACGAAGCTGGGTCTGGTCCAAAGCTTCCTGGTAACCCTGAACTAAAAGGGATTCTAAAACATCTCCGAATATTTGGTCTTTATAATGTGATTTAACCACCTCTAAGGGAGCTTTGCCCGGTCTGAAGCCGGAGATTTTGGCTTTGGACTGGTATTTTTTGTAGGTCGAATCAAATTCAGCTGCTACCTTATCCTTCGGTAGCTCAATATCTAAAACCCGCTTCCACCCATCCTGGTTAGTCACATTTATTTTCATTATTTCTTACCTTTCTAATCATCCGATTTTGCTTTTAATCATTTTTTCTTTTCCCTGTTTTTCGTGTCTTTCATGCCGTTTTAATTTTCGTGTTCTTCGTGTTATGCGAAAGGGGGGAGTCGAACCCCCACCCCTTGCGGGACTGGATCCTAAGTCCAGCGCGTCTCCCAATTCCGCCACTTTCGCAAAAATTTCAAAACTAAATACTGCGGCAAGATAAGTAAAGTTGGTGAAACTGTCAACCAGCAGAAATTGTCGAGATTTAAATAAAAAAATAGAGGCGGTGGGAATTGAACCCATTCAACCCCACGCCTCCTTCTTCTTTAATTTCAGACGCTTGCCTTTATACGCAACAACTTAGCTATATTTCATACCCCCTGAAAGTATAGGAAATCCCACCATAATACAATGCAAGTCGGAATAAAATGAAAACAAAGGGGTAACCCCCAATCCGACCCTCTCTGAAGATTGAAATCTTTAACGCGAGATTTTTGAGAATTCTTTGCTATAAAAGTCGGCAGGGAACATCTCACTCTTAGGCAATCCGCCTTACTTCGTCTTGAGCAAAAGCCGACTTAAAAGATATGATAAGGTTGATTCCGCGCCTTCATTGAAATTCACTTCATGTTTTCCAACACCATCGTAGCAGCCACCGGTGGTTTCGTCATAGATAATCTGACCCAGCAGATTGTCTCCCAAAAACCAATCGAAGGCGCGGTGTAAGAGTTTTTGATACTGCGAATCTTTGGTAACTTCATAAGCGGTATTGAGTGCCTCAATGGTGCTGCCGGTATCTTCGGACTGTTGATCAAATTTGTGTCGATGGCCGCCCCGTTTGAACCAGCCCTCTTGTCCAATCGGAATGTACATATTGTTTTCAAACGTATGTGAGATTAAAAAATCCAAAGTTTTTTTGCCAACCATAAGATATTCGGGATTGGCAGTAAACGCGTAGCCAATGAGAAGAGCCTCTGAAAGGGTGGCATTTGAATAGGTCAAAATAGGCTCAAACCATTGCCATTCGGGCAAGCCATGTTTCTTATATTCACGCACCAGGAAATTACAAGCACAGATGAGCTTCTTAAGATAATTGGGGTTGGGGTGTTGTTTGAGATGCAAAGCCAGGCTTTTGATATAAAAAGCTTTTGCTCTCGGAGAAGTAAAACGTTCGGCGACTGGAAGGCTGTTTTCATACATTAGCCGAGCTTTTCCACGCATAGGTTTTGGCAGGTGGGAGGCGGTGGCGGCGACCGCCAGGGCGTAAAGCGCCCGGCCGTTGGCATCGTCGAGGTTCTCCCCTCTGTTTTGTTTGTGGCTGAGTTGGCGCTGGGCATTGACGTAATTTTCAAAAGCACCGTTTGGTTGCCGGACAAAAGATATAAAATTAAGATAGGTATTCGCAAGCCGGAGAGCCACGAGGGATTTTTTCTGTTGATAATATCGCACTGCAAATACCAGAGCTCTGGCATTGTCATCAACCGTATAGCCGGAACTAAGATCTGGTTCGGTTAATTTGGCAAATTGAATGATCCCAAAATTGTCTGTCAGTTTGATAAGATGGCTCAATTTAATTTTAGGAGCACGTTTTTCGCTTACCCGTAACTCGGGCACAAAGGCGGTAAAGGTTCGCATATAGGCAATAGCAACATTGGGCCAGGTCATGTTGCGCGTTCTAAAATAAGCCATCTGGCCCAGGGCAATTTGTTTTGGTTGGTCGCTCAAAAGTTTTAGCAGGGCTTCGGTTATTTGTTTTGAGTTTTTAAAATCAACCAGCATACCGACCTCGGGGGTGACCACTTCTTTGGCTTGGGCAAAAGCAGTCGCAATCACGGGCCGCCCAGCACCCATGGCATAGGAGAGCGTTCCCGAAATTGCTTGATTGGGATCTAGCTGCGTGGCTAAATAAATATCGGTGGCGCTTAAGAATTTAAGCAAATTCTTGGTCTCCAGGTACTCATCATAGAAGGATACATAGGGCGTAAGCCCGAGTGCGTAAATGCGTTGAATTAATGAAAGTCGGTACGATTCCCCTTCTTGGCGGACTACCACCGGATGGGTGGCGCCGATAATCAAATAGCGGATGTCCGGATATTTTTTGACGACTTCAGGTAGGGCCTCAATTACATATTCAATCCCTTTCCCGCGGTTTAATAATCCGAAAGTGCTCAGAATGGTATTTTCTGCAGAAAGACCCAAAAGCTCTTTGGCGTTTTTACTTGGTTCGAACGGAACCGGATGGATACCGTGTAGAATAACGGCAATTTTTTCTCTCGGGACTTCGTAGTCGGTTTCCAGAATTTTACGCGATGTCTGAGTCATGGCGATCACAATATCTGCCCGACTGGCCAGCGCCTTGACAACGCCCAACATCTCTTTTTGTGGTTTGGGGAGAACCGTGTGAAAGGTTATGGCTAATGGTTTGGCCAGCTCTTGCGTAAAGTCCAGTAGATAATCGCCATAATTTCCGCCGAAAATGCCAAACTCATGTTGAATGGTTACAAGTTTTACTTGGGACAGGGCGTTGAGTTTTTGGGCGGCTACAGCATAGTCCTCTCGAGTAGACTGACTGAAGTGGGCAATGACTTTTTTTGAATAAGGCAAGCGCGTTACGTCGTCAATGTTGAGTGCTACCACTTTCGATTCAACGCCAGGAGCAAAAAGCTGATTAAATGTAGCGGACAGATCGCGGGTAAAGGTAGCAATACCGCATTCTCGGGGCGGAAAGGTTGAAACAGAAACAATCCAGGATTTACGCGGGTGTTGAATTACCATAGGGTAGTGTCTTAATTTGATTTATAAAAGAGTTTGTTTGATGACGAATTTCTTATCGAGTATATCTTGAACTGTGGCCAATTCGATTTTAATACCATCCTTTTTGGCTCTTATAACTTCTTCATATGCACCTTTTCCAAAACTAAACGCGATTATATATCCCCTCATTTCTTTTTTCTGACCTTTGTAATACCGTCTTAATGCTGTCTCAAAATTGTCGATAACATTCCGTCCTACTGATTCTGATTGTTTAACTTGTATTGGATAATGATTTAAGAAACTAAGTCCATCTATTCCCATATCCCCAGCTTTTTTGGGGCTTGGAGTTCCGTGCATTTCAGTAATAACCCAATATTGAAAGTCGTGTGGTTTATAATTTTTTAAATCTTCTGCGGTTTTAGGCATACCAATTATGTCAATATCTTTTTCTCTTACTCCAATATTTGAGAGGCGGTTTTTAACTAAAGTAATTGCAGACGGAGATATATCAATGCCTATCCAATGTCTGCCCAATTTTTCTGCTACTGCCATAGCAGTCCCACATCCACAAAAAGCATCCAAAACTAAATCTCCTTTATTCGATGAAGCTTTTACTATTCTTTCTAAAAGTTTTTCTGGTTTTTGTGTATCATATCCCAATCTTTCTTTTGCAGATGGCGCCACAAAAGGAATATGCCAAACATCATTTTCTGACACACCTCGCTCGCTGACAGTTCCTTCGCTCACCAATACTGGTTCTTCCCCTTTTTTAAATCTGTGAAGGACACCTTGTTTCTTACGTTTAATTGAACCTTCGGTATATTGAGTATAAAGCTGGTTAAAAGTATAATTTTCTGATTTCGTATAAAAAAAGATATTGTCGTGTAATTTTTGAAAAGATTTAGCCTGAGCAGTCCATCTTCTATAATGCCAAATTATTTCATTTCTAAAATTATTATCTCCAAAAATCTCATCACACATCACTTTCAAATAATGTCCAGCGTGCCAATCACAATGTAGATAAAAAGACCCTGTAGATTTTAAAACTCTGTGAAGCTCAATCACTCTTTCTTTCATCCAGTCGATATAAACATTGATTCCTCCTTCCCAACGGTCTTCGAAGCTTCTTATTTCTGCTTCATCACCCCAGATTATTTCATAATTTCGATTGCTAAAAAATGGCGGGTCTATATAAATTAAATCTACACTTTCTTTATCCAGAGTAGATAAAATCTCTAAATTATCCCCACAGATTAGCTTATTTTTTTCTAATTTCATAAGGATACTAACCTAATTAAAAAGGCGAGTAAGGTCAAGCTCAAAAAGTGCCAAGAAGCGAGCATCAGTTCAAAAATACCCCATTCTGATAACGCATAAAAATTATCCCCAATTCCCTCTTTTTTACTTGACAGCTAAACGGCAACAATGTATCTTAACGGCAGAAATGATTAACTATGCGATTAAAAAATAGCCAAAGTAAAACTTGACAACGCCGAAATACAACGTATATTAAAACATAAAAGAGAGGTGAAATTATGAACATAGCAGACCGAGTAGATTTTAACTATGTAATCGGTCTCCTTAACAAGAGAATAGAGAGCTTGGAATCCGAGCTTGGAAAAGCCAAAGAACAACTCGACCTATTGTTGTCTGGTCAGGGGTCATCCACAAGGCGTAGTCGGAGAAAGCCCAGAGGAAGAAAACCAGACCCCAGATTCCAAGAACTCGAAAAGCTGATTCTTGAGGTGCTGGATAGTAAACAAATGAGGACTGGAAAGATATTTAATCAGATTAATGCCATTAAACCGGAAACGTTTACTTATGATGATGTTCGCAGAACTTTAGGGAGAATGGCGGAATTAGAACACCCCAAAAAAGGAACTTGGAGAAAGAAGGAAATAAGTGCAACATAAAAAGAGAGAACCGCTCTTCCGAAGGCCAGCCAGACGCTCAAGTCAGACCGACAATCGTGCGGAGTGGCTCTCTATTTTTAAATACGTTGGGGGAGTGCCCCTGATTGGTAAAGGGGAACGGATCGGCAGTCCGGGTTGTATTGTGGGCTCAATTCCCACCTCCCCCTACATAATGGCCAGCGTCGACAAGTGGGAAGTCAGGGCTTTCGCAAATCCCCACCCGGAGGTTCGATTCCTCCCGCTGGCTATTTCAAAGAGCATAAATAAAAAAAAGAAAGCCTCCCGGCCTTCCACAAACGGTTCCGTGGCCATAGTTCCTACAGTCACACATCCTCTATCCTATTATATCGACTTTCGTGTAATTTGTCAAGCGAAAAATTGAAAAAAATGAGACCCCGTCATTATGAAAGTGGACAAAATTATATGAGTAACGACAGCGATGGAATCAGGAATTACTGACCATAAGAGTATATGAAATGAACTTTTTCGCAATAGGGGCGAATCAGAGAAAAAAGAGAGGGGGTGATACTATGCCAAGCACAGGGCAAAGCAATGATACGTCGGGAATTTATCGTTCGACTTGTTGCGGATATGAGATTGCTCTTAGTAAAAACGAAACTTTCCCGCCGTGTCTAAAATGTAAAAAAGCCGCTGATTGGGTTTTAGTAAGACGGACTAATTAAATAAAAACTGAAGACGGTCTATCTACACGGCCTCCCTATATAGCACGCCCCCTATATTACACAGGTCTGGTTTGGCTATCCACCAGACCACACAACCCTTCACTCGATAAACCGTCTTCTTTTACATTATCGACAACAAATTGAAATTAAGACACTACAGACCATAGGTTCTAGGGGTTTGGGTAGCGCTCAAGCTCGCCGAGGAGATCATTCAGGACCATTGATTTAAGAGCAATGCGGCTATCGGCGGCACCGTAATAAATATACAAACGATCATTTTTTATCAATGCGCCAGTGGGGAAGACTACATTATTAACGCTCCCCTTTCGCTCCCAGCTGGATGACGGAGAAAATAGAGGATAAGGAAGCCGAGCAATGACCTTCTGGGGGTTGGTGTGGTCGAGGAGGGCGACAGCGGCACAATACCGCCGCTGGCGCAGGAAGGTTCGTCCAACACCGTGATAGATAAAGAGCCAGCCCGCCTCTGTTTCAATAGGTGGGCACCCCCCGCCGATTTTATGATTCTCAAAACGATAGCGGGGATCCAGCAGGGTATGGCGCTCGAAGGTCTTCAAATATTCATGCCAGTAGGCCGGGGTTAGCTCCGAGAAATCTTTAAAGGTTGCAACCTGGATGCTCGGCATAATCCGGTGCACCAGCCAGAACAAGTCATTAATTTTTTTTGGAAAAATGAAGATGTCTTTGTCCCAAAGCAATACGTCTGGCCCATGGTGTTGCTGCACTCGTCGTTGGTAATGGAAGTATCTTTTGGGAAGATGGTTATGGCGGATCAGATCCATAGCATCCTGATAGGAAATTTGCGGAGAGATGACGCCCTGTTTTTTAAAGTTAACCAGGTCGCTGCTGGTGGCATATGCGGCCAGGGCATTTCGTCCATCATAGACGGTATAGAATAAATAGTAGATACCATCCAGGAAAACAATTCGCGGATCTTCTACACCCTGTTTCTCGTAGTCGTATTCAGGGAAAAGAATTGGGTGATTAAGGCGTTTGATAACTTTATGGCCTTGAAGCTGGCAGTAGCCGATAGTTGAATAGTTGCCCGGTTTAACGGCCCGATAGAACATATGTACAATCCCGTTGACTTCAATGCAGCCCGGGTTTAAGACCGCTTCATTTTCAAAAAGAAGATTAGTTGGTTCAAGGATAATACCTTCGTCTTTAATGGTTAACATAGGATTTCATGGGGATGCTGTTTATTTAGTATACGGTTATTATATCGGACTTACAGTTTGTCTTTCTCCTAACTTATTATTCCCCAACCAATAAAAAAATGGAGGTGGCGGAGATAGTCAATAATACTCAACAATGATAGTATTATTGACTATTGTTGAGTATTGAACCCAATCAATTCCCTCACCTAACCATTTGTGTTTCACCACATTTTGAAGAAACATAATGAGTTACTCTTTACTTGTCAACTCACCATATAGCGAGATTTTTTATGAATTTTTCTTGACAGATTGCAAATATTACTGTAGTAATAAGATTACGTGATTAGAAATTCCAGTTTAAAAGTTCTGCCTATTGTATAGTTCGGGGAGTAAAAAAATGACTTCATCATTGAACATATTCAAAACATATCTTAAAAAAAGTCTAACACTTACTAGCTGGTGCTCCGCTTTAGAGACACTTCTTAAAATAGACAAAGCACAAGGTGTTACTGTAGATCATTTTATTGTTGTTAAGAATGGATTTTTAAGTTTTAAAGAGAGACTTCCGGCATGAAAGCTAAAATACAAAATTGGTTAGTCATTGGCATCCCTCAAAACTGGGAGACGGCGTTGTTGCAACCCATGCCAATTTGGGGGTTAAAGGATGTTTATAAATCAAGATTTCAATCTATGAAAGCCAGCGACTTAATCTGGTTTTATGCAAGTAAGCCAGTTGGAGGTATTATAGGAGTGGGAGTTGTAAAAGATCAATATGTAGACAATACAAATTTAGTGTGGCCAGACGAACTGAATCAAGGAAAAGTGATTTGGCCATTAAGATTCAGGATTCATGTCTTAAAAGTATTGCCCATTGGAACTTGGAAAACGCATCGAATTAAGGTTGACGATTTTGACCTTGTTTGGCAGATTGGCTTTCAATTGTTGAAAGAGGATCGGGCAATAGAGTTATTCAAAAGAGTTGAGAGATCATTCGGAGCGATTAATGAAGAAAACCTTTACACAGGAACAACGATTACAGAACCTCTGGTGCTCAGAGAAAAGCCTCCATTGTATACCCAAACTGAAGAAAAGCTTGTTGCTCCTCATAGAGGACTTCAGGAAAAAATTGCTGAGATTGGTAAGTTGCAATTTTATTACACGCAACTTGAACACGCAATTGAATTACCGGGAGAAAAGAAGAGTTTAGACGTCGTGTGGAAAAGAGAGATAGAAGGCGTTCCTACTTATGCTTTTGAAATAGAGCTTTCTGGAATGATTGAAAAGTCGATGGAAAGGCTAAAGTTCGCGTTCAGAAAGTGGAATTCTCGGCCGCGCATTATTATACCCGAAAACATGCGTAATAAAGCTCAGAACATTATATCTGCTAGCGATAAAGACTTCTCAGAACAGGTGAAAATTTATCAACCGATGGAGATTGCTAATTTGTTGGACAAAAAACGCGAACTAAAATCAATAGAACAGGGTTTGGATATGTACTGAAAAGTCTGGATTTCTTCTCACCTTTGATTTCCTTCAAAGAAAAAAACTTTCCTGTATTTTCTTTGCCTCGATAAACATTCATTCAATTACGGCCTTGTAACCCCTCAATTCGTCATACTTCTTTACCTGCTTTTGCGTCATCACCTGTTTGGTCTCCAGATGAGCCTGCAGGTGAACCAGCCGCAGCTCCCCCCGTTATCGGGGTCGCATTTCTCTCACTTTTCTCAAACATTTATCCTGATTTTTATGTAAATTAAACTAGCCGGTTGTTTCTTTCAAAATTCTAAGTTATATTATAAAATATAAAGCCATAATCTAAGTTGTCTAAAACATTAGACTTCAGTTCATTGAGGGGCTCTGAATTTGTCGGTAAATAAAAAGGCAGTTAAGACTGCTTAGCAAAAATTAAATGAGAGGAGATCCACGGAAATGGGCTGGATATTGAAATCAAAATATTTTTGCGGATGGATTTTTCCGCTTTTGTTAATACTTCAAACCTTCGGCTGTTCCAAGAATCAGAGTGGTGGCTTCGCACCCCCGCCAATGCCGGTCGAAGTGGCTGAGGTTGTCAAGGGAACTGTGGCGGATAGGTTCGCAGCCGTCGGCACTCTGGAGGCGGTTAATGCTATCACGGTAGTTTCCCAAATTGATGCTGTGGCTCTGGAGATTCCTTTCCTGGAGGGCTCCCTTTTGGCCAAAGGGGATGTGATAGCCCAACTGGATGACGCCCAGCTGCAAGCTCAGAAATCCCGGGCAGAAGCTTTAAGGGACCAAAGAAAAATCAGTTATGATAGAGTTAAATCATTGGTGGATCAAAAACTGGCCGCGACCCAGGAGTTGGACGACGTTTCAGCAGCTCTGAAAATTGCCGAAGCTGATTTAGCTTTAATTCAGGCCCAATTATCCAAGACCAGAATTGTAGCTCCCTTTACCGGACTGGTGGGAACCCGCCGGGTCAGTCCCGGAACCTTTTTGCGCTCTGGTGACCCGATTACCGATTTAGCCCAGGTTGATGAGCTTCGTGTAATTTTTTACGCACCAGAACGATATTTACCCGAACTTCGACCCGGGGCACAGGTTACGGTCTCTACCACCGCTTATCCGGGTTATGAACTTAAGGGGAGAATAAATGTAGTGGAGCCGGTGGTTGACCCTGCCACCAGAACCGTAAAGATTACCGCCAAAGTGGGAAATTCCAATCTTAGATTCCGCCCCGGAATGTCAGCCGACGTCTGGGCGGTTTTAAGCGAGCGTAAAAACGCCTTGATAATTCCGGACGAAGCTATTTTTGCCGAAGGAGATCAGAATTTAGTGTATGTAATCAAGCCGGACAGCAGTGTTGCTCGCACTCCGGTAACCCTGGGCACCCGACTCCAGGGAACTGTGGAGGTGCTGAAGGGATTGGAGCCGGGGATGAAAATCGTTCGGGCCGGACATCAAAAATTATTTGAAGGGGCCAAAGTTTTCCCGGTGACGAATCAAAATATGGCAGCTCCGACTGGAAACAAATCATGAAAATCAGCGAAATATCTATAAAACGACCGGTATTTGCCTCGGTGATGGGTTTAGTCATCATTCTTTTCGGGGTGATTTCATTTACCCGTTTGCCGGTGCGAGAGTATCCGGATATTGACCCACCGATAGTTTCCATAACTACATTATACCGAGGGGCTAGCCCCAACGTGGTAGAAACCGAAATCACTGACATCTTAGAAGAGCAACTTTCCACTCTGGAAGGGGTCAAGACCATCACCTCTTCCAGCCGGGAGCAGGGCTCGGCCATCACCATCGAATTCGAGCTGAGTCGAGACGTGGACCAGGCCGCCAATGATGTGCGGGACCGGGTCTCCCGTATCCGGGGCCAGCTACCCAGTGAAGCAGACGACCCCATTATTCAGAAAGTGGATGTTAACGCTCAACCCATCATCTGGCTGGCTCTTTACAGTGACAGACATTCCAATTTGGAAGTCTCTGACTTTGCAGACCGGTTTTTGAAAGAACATTTGCAGCGACTTCAGGGTGTAGGAGCGGTTTTCATCGGAGGAGAACGCCGTTACGCCATGAGAATCTGGCTGGACCCGCAGCGGATGACTGCCTTCGGACTGACCACGCAGGACGTGGAAAACGCTATTCGCCGGGAAAATGCTGAAATTCCGGCAGGTCGGGTGGAGGGAGAAGGCCGAGAATTCTCGGTACGAACCTTGGGAAATCTGACTACTCCGGAACAATTTGCCGGTATCATTATAAAACAGACCGGAGACCAGAAGGTACGCTTGGGGGATGTGGCTGAAGTTAAGTTGGGGGCCGAAAATGAGCGAACCGTGGTCCGATATAATGGGAACCCAACTGTTGGTCTGGGAATCAGCAAGCAGACCAAAGTCAGTACTATTGAAGTAGCAAATAACGTAGTCAAGGCCCTGCCGGAGCTTTCCATGCTTTTGCCACAGGGAATGCACCTTGAGGTAGCTTATAACTCCGCCGAGCATATTCAGGAATCTGTGGATGAGGTCAGCAAGACCCTGATTATTGCCATGTTTCTGGTGGTTTTAGTGATTTTGCTCTTTTTGAAGAGTTTGCGAGCCACCATCATTCCGGCTTTAGCTATTCCAACATCTATAATTGGAAGTTTTGCCATAGCATATTTTTTGGGCTTTACCTTAAATATTCTTACTCTCTCGGCTCTGGTATTGGCCATTGGACTGGTGGTAGATGATGCTATTGTGGTCTTGGAAAACGTCTATCGTCATATGCAGATGGGCAAGGACAAAAGAAAAGCGGCCTTTGACGGCTCCAAGGAAATCGGTTTTGCGGTTTTGTCCATTACGATTACTATGGTGGCGGTTTTTGTGCCACTATCGTTTTTAACCGGCAATGTGGGCCGACTTTTCAGAGAGTTCGGCATCTCCGTGGCGGCTGCGGTTTTGATCTCCGGTTTTACCGCTCTGACCTTGACCCCCATGCTCTGCTCTAGGATGCTTAAACCTCTTTACGGAGGCAAACGGAATTGGGCTTCCCGTTCTTTCGATTCTTTTTTTTCCAAATTAGACCAGACCTACAGCCGGATTCTGCAGCAGGCCCTTTCCCACCGCTGGAAAGTGGTAGCCGGGGCAGCTATTTTGGTAATTCTTTCGTTGACTTTACTCAAGATTTTGCCCAGTGAACTGGTGCCGGTTGAAGATCGAGGGATTGGATTTGGGGTGGTCATTGCTCCTGAAGGAGCCACCCTGGGTTATACTGACCGATATATGCGTCAGATCGAAAATATTCTGATGAATTTGCCCGAACGTCAGGGGCTTTTCACCGCGGTAGGATTGGGCTTCGGTGGTCCTGGCCGGGTCACCAATGGTTTACTGATCCTGCGGCTCAAGCCGCGAGGGGAGCGAGATAAATCCCAGCAGCAAATCGTGCAGGAACTTTTCCCTCGTCTAATCTCTATCCCGGGGGTTTTGGCATTTGTAATAAATCCCCCCAGCTTAGGGGGTAGCTTTACCTCCAAGCCCATTGAATATGTTCTGAAGGCGGACACCTACGATGAATTACAGCAAGCAGTTGGTATTATGATGGGGAAAGCTTTTCAGCTGGGGTATCTGATAAATTTAGACACTGACTTGCGTCTGAATAAACCCCAGCTGGATATTAAAATTGACCGGGAACGTGCGGCCGGATTGGGAGTCTCGGTAACGGACATAGGCACCACTCTGGAAACTTTTCTGGGCGGCCGGGTGGTGACCAATTTCAAGCGGTCAGCCAAGCAGTATGATGTTATCACCCAGCTCAAACCCTCCGAACGTGCCACTCCACAGACGATTGAAGACCTGTATATCCGAGGGAATGGCGGCTTGGTGCAACTTGCCAACGTGGTTCAGATAAAAGAAACGGTGGCTCCTAAAGAGCTGAACCATTACAACCGGGTCCGTTCCGCTACTATCACTGCCAGCTTAACCCCCGGAGTTAGCTTGGGTCAGGCCTTGAACGACCTGGACAAAATTGTAGAAAACGACCTTCCACCCGGAATCAAGCGGGAACTGGCCGGGCAGTCCAGAGAGTTCCGTGAATCCAGCTCCGCTATATATTTTCTTTTTCTTTTGGCAGTGATTTTCATCTATCTAGTTTTGGCGGCTCAATTTGAAAGCTTCATTCACCCCTTTACTATCCTGCTTTCGGTTCCGTTGGCTTTGGTAGGGGCTTTGATCTCACTTTTTGTCTTTGGGCAGAGTTTGAATATCTACTCCCAGATCGGCCTGGTGATGTTGATTGGGCTGGTCACGAAAAATTCCATTTTAATTGTGGAATTCTCCAACCAGTTACGGGAGCGGGGAACAGAGCTTTTTGAAGCAGTAATGCAAGCTTCCCGCATACGTCTGCGTCCGATTTTGATGACCTCTTTTGCCATTATCTTCGGAGTTCTGCCGATTGCTATCGGCCTGGGTGCTGGCGGAGAAGCCAGAAGGCCTTTGGGTATTGCAGTGGTGGGTGGTCTGATGTTTTCTACTTTTTTGACTTTGGTTTTAGTGCCGGTGGTTTATACTCTTCTGGCAAAATTTACCGGTAGGGAAGCCACAGAATCAGTAGCCATCGAAACTGGTGAACGTGCGGTTAGCCCGGAGCTTTCTTTTAACCCTACTGCACCAAATCCTAAAGCCATTGAATAAACCCAAGAAGGTTTAAAGAAATTCACCTCGGATTTTCCACATCAAGAAAAGTAGCTGCAAGTTACGAACCAGAAAAAGTTCCAACCACTGAGTTTTTGTCCCCCAATAAATAAAAAATGGAGGCGGTGGGAATTGAACCCACGTCCGAAGAGTAAAGCTCAAAACCATGCTACAAGCTTAGTCAGGTTTTAGTTCTCGTATTCCGGTTAGCCAACTGACCGGCGCCGGAACACCAGCTTAGTAAGTTTTCGCTTAAACTGCCCAAGCATCAATCTAAACTATTCGGTTTTAGTCGACGCCTGATTTAAGACCAGCCGACAAATCTTAAACAGACGGGCTAGCTTTTAATTAAGCAGCCAGTGCAAAGTTGTTGTTTGCACCTAAATTTAGTCCCAATTGATTTACGAGGACACTGGGTACCTCGGCTTGCAGGTTTTGTCTCTAACATCCCGTCGAGACCAATCGCCCCCAAAAGTCCAAAAACTCATTGGAGTAACCTACTTATGATATTATACGGAAGAAATTAAAATTTTTCAAGTAGAACTTGCTCTGTCAGAAATTGTCAAGATAGACGGAAACTGCCTAAAAAATCAGTTAACAAAAACCCGTTTTGTTCGACAATTTAAATACAAGGAGAAAGCAATCAAGGATTGTGATGAATTTGAGCATTTCTAATCTAAATTCGCCCCGATTTTATGTAAGTAGAATCTGGTCGGAAATCAAAACTATTTACCTAAAAGGAATTGCCTTCGCCATTTTCGTAATTTTATCTTTACTATTCTGCCAACCAACCTCTTCTCATCCTTTAGAAACCATCCCCTTAGATTCCTGGGTGTATCCTGTATTAGAACAACTTTATACCCAAAAACTGTTTCCGAAATTACATTCAAGCCTTAAGCCTTACACACGCGGAGAAATTGCAGCTTATTTAATGGAGTTGGAAAAATTACAGCAAGAAAATAGGTTAACTCTCACTAAGTCGCAGACCTGGCTGATTGATAAACTAAAGGATGAATTCAGTTATGAAATTTCCACTTTAATGGAAAATTCACCAGCGGCTTCAGTAAAATATAATCTAAACCCTGCCCTTTTCTACTACTCGGCCCAGGATAAAAAACCTGTTCGAGGAAAATTTAAACTGGGTGGAAGCTATCAATATTCCAATCAATTTTTGTTTAAATTAAAGGGCGTAATAGATACCCAGGCAGAGAAAGACCCCCAATTTTTTGGCAGAAAATGGAAAAAGAACTTAACCGGTCATCTGGATCAAGCTTATTTACACTGGGAAACTAAATATGTGAAAATTCTTTTCGGACGGGATAATCAGAATTGGAGCCCGACTTTGGGAGACGGGCTTCTATTTTCCGGAAAATCGCCGGCTTTGGACCAGATTCGGTTATCGATGCAGCTCGGCTATTTCAGATTCTCTTATTTCAGCTCGGTTTTAGACAAAATCTTTGACCCGGATAGTGGCAGTTTCGCCAACCGTTACCTTTCAGCCCATTCCCTAAACTTTAAACACCCTAAAGGAATCGAGCTGGGTCTGTCAGAAACTGTTATCTATGGCGGAATCAACCGGTCTGTGGAGCTTTATTATCTGAATCCGATTCTGCCTTATTACCTGGAGCAGTTCAATCAGAACACCCCGGATAATATCTTATGGAGTTTGACTTTTGATTTATCTTTCTGGAAAGACAAAGAATTTTACGGCGAATTATTGATTGATGATTTTCAATACGATTTCAAATCCGAGCCCCATCAAATCGGATATCTGCTGGGAACCCGATTAGCCAATCTTTTAAATCGGGATGGTTCTTATTTAAATTTAGAGTATCGGAGAATCGGATTCTGGGTTTATGGAGCAGATATATCCTGGAATCGCTTTTTGTATCATGATAGAAACTTAGGTTCGGTTTTGGGTCCGGATACAGATTTAATCCGAGGGAGTTTTTTATATAATTTAAGAAAAGATTTCTCGTTACAATTTTCTGCCGGCTATAGACGGAAAGGGGAAGGAAAAATAGATATGGTCTATCCCAGCCCTCTGCCGGCTGTCTCAAAATTCCCTTCCGGTGTGGTGGAAAAAACTTCTGTTTTTGAAATTTTAGGCGTCTTTCAACCCGATGCCAAGTTTAAAATTGATTTGGGATTACAGCTACAAAGCAGGAAAAATATTTCCAATATTGCCGATAAAAATATAAGGGGGGAATTCTCCTTAAATTTGAGAATAGAATATAATTTTTGGAAGGAAAAAGGAATTTAAGCCAAGATGATATTAGTGAACATTATGAAGGAAAAGCTTAACGGAAAGTTATACCAAGCTCTGCATTTTCTGGTAAAACCCACTAACAGCAAAAGAGTTTTATTTTTCCTAACAAGCGATATTATTCTGTGTTCTTTGGCATTATTTTTATCCTTCCTGTTAAGATTTGATTTTAAGATTCCTTTTGAATACGGAAGCAATTTTCCTCTTTTCTTCCTAATCTTTATTTCTACCAAACTGGTTTTCATGTGGGTTTTTGGCTTATACCGTATCACCTGGAGGTATGCCGGTCTGATAGAAGGGTTTAATATCTTAAAGGCTTTAGCTTCGGCTCTATTCGTTCTTTTAGCCAGTTATACTGTTCTAAATGAAGGCTTATTTCAGGGATTCCCCCGCTCTGTTTTTTTCTTGGATTTCTTTGTTTCTTTGAGTTTAATCGGTTTTTTGCGGATTTCCAAGCGTTTGTATTTCAAGGCCTCTCATCTGTGGAACGGCAATGGAAAATCCCGGAATCGATACTTGATCATCGGAGCCGGAAACCACGGGCAAAGATTGGTGTCGCATATTCTGGCTTCACCCAGCTGGAAGGTTCAGCCCATCGGATTTCTGGATGATGACCCCATCAAGATAGGAACTAAAATTCATGGGGTACAAGTTTTAGGCAAGATATCTGATTTACCTTATATCGCTGAAAGAGAAAAAATAAATGGAGTAATTTTAGCCATCCCCTCGCTAGCTCGTAAAATACTGATAGAGATTTTGGATCTATGTAAGTCGGTGGGGATTGAAAATGTCTTAGTTCTGCCGGCTATCGTGGATAAGGATTCCGCCCTATCTATCAATGTCAAGGACATCCGGGATATCAATGTTGAAGAGCTTTTGGGCCGCAGAGCGGTTTCAGTGGAAGTTAAACAGATTGAAAACTTTCTTTCCGGCAAAAGAATTTTAATCAGCGGAGCGGCCGGCTCTATCGGTTCGGAAATTGCCAACCAGGTCTGTAACTTTAATCCTAAATCTGGGATTCTTTTGGATATCGATGAAACCGATTTGTATATGCTGGAGCTGAAACTGCGGCGAGCCTTTCCCCAGTTGGAGATTAAACCGATTTTGTGCGACATAACCAATCCTGCCAGATTGAATAAGGTATTTGAAATCTATGAACCGGAAATCGTTTTTCATGCCGCCGCTTACAAACAGGTCCCCATGATGGAATATTATCCAGAAGAGGCTGCTAAAGTAAACATTTTTGGCACTTATAATCTAGCATTGGCTTCAATTCAAAACCAGGTGGAAAAATTTGTCTTCATTTCTACTGATAAGGCGGTCAACCCTACCAGCGTCATGGGTGCCACCAAAAGATTTGCGGAATTTATCTGTACTGCTTTCGGGCACAACGGAAAGACCAAATTCTGCTCGGTCAGATTCGGGAATGTTTTGGGCAGCCGGGGCTCGGTTATTCCCATCTGGACTGAACAGCTTAAACGGGGCGGTCCTTTGACCGTGACTCATCAGGATATGCAAAGATATATCATGACCATTCCGGAAGCGGTGGCATTGGTGCTACAGGCATCGTTGAAAGGAAATGATGGTGAGGTTCTGGTTCTGGATATGGGGGAACCAATCAATGTGTACAAGTTAGCTGAAGAGTTTTTGAAGCTGCATAAAATCAGGCCTCATCAGGATGTGGATATTGTGATTACCGGCATAAGGCCGGGTGAAAAGCTATACGAAGAGCTTTTGACCGCTGAAAACGGAACTTCCAAAACTGAATTTGAGGGAATCTGGATTGCCAAAAACTATAAACAGTATAGTTTAGAAGAGGTCAATCATGCTTTAATGGAGCTTCTTAAAATATCCCAGAATGGTCATGGCCCCAGCTTTACCATCAAAGATTGGCTCAAAAAATATGTCAAAACTTACACCCCCTGGAAAGGGAAAGAAGAGTTGGGTTTTTTATATGACCTTCCCGCCGCTCAACCGGAATACACTCCCGCATCACCGCAACAAATGGAATTCCCGGCTTTTAAGTTTACAGATTTAAAATAGCTCTCCGCTATATCAAAATTAGTTGCTCCGAGGAATTACACACTTAATTAAGTTTTTCAGATTCGAGCTACTGCGTAGGTGACTTTGTAAGTCGAGTTAGGACTATTATAAGGAATTAAAGTCGGCATTTGGTAATGATACCCGTTTTCTTCAATCTCTGCTGGTATAGGAATTAACTGACCGAAGAACAATCTTTTCAGAAGCTTCTTTCCTTTCATAGTTTTGGGGATTAGATGCAATGACACTGCAGTTCTCTTGATAAATGAGACTAATCGGGTTTTGGCTGAATCGGCAAGAGCAGGAAAGGCACCGTAAATTTCCACGGTAGGGAATTTAGTTTTCAGCATCTGGTATAATTCCGGTACCGAAAAATATTTAGTGCTAAAAGGAGACGGATTGAAATCCGGCCAGCTGCAATTAACTGTGCAAATCAGAAGTACTCCCTTATCTTTCAAAACCCTGAGGGCTTCCTGGACAAATTTTTCCGGTTCAGATAAATAATAAATCGCTTCATATAAGATCACCACATCTATGCTTTTATCCTTTAAGGGAAATTTATGCCCGTCAAATAAAAGCAGTTTAATTTTATCTCTGCCGTCATAATGCCTTTGGGCAAATTTCAAATTAGCAGGCTCAATATCACCACCGATTACCAAACTAGCAGATTTAGCCAGAAGCCCCAACCCCTGTCCAGCTCCGCAACCGACTTCTAAGACTTTTTTATCTCTACAAAAACCGGCTGCCCACTGGTAGCGGGTAAAAAGCATGGATATCTGCTCTTGAGAACCTTTGTCCTGTGGCGTTTCGGTGACTGTAGAAAAATCCGGCATAATTAACCTCTTAAAGTTGCTTCACTTATTTTGGAAGTGGCTTGGTAAACCGGCATGGAGTAGAACTGCCCAATAGTATTGGCTACATATTCAATCTGGTCATTTTCCAGCTCGGTGGTCAGTGGAAGTGAGATGACTTTTCGGCAGAGCTCATCGGTTCTGGGAAGCTTAAACTGTGTTAATCCCAACGCTTTTTGATGATGTACTGCTTTGGGCCAGGAAATCAAAGTTTCGATTCCACTCTTGGTTAGGTGTTCAAACAACTGGTCCCGATTTTCTGCTTCAATGACAAAATTTTGATAAACGTCATAATATGAACCTTCATTTGTGGGTGCTGGCGGCAAAGTTATTTGAGGAAGATGAGCCAGATATTTATGGTAAAGCCCGGCTACCTCTCTTCTCCGCCTTATCCACTCTGGTAAATATTTCAGCTTTAAATCCAAAATGGCTGCCTGCAAGTTATCCAGGCGGCAATTGTATCCCCATCCAGCCAAGTCAGTTTTATTTAAGCGCCCGTGGTCACGCAGAAGCAGAAGTTTTTCATATAGTTCTTTACTGTTAGTGACAACCGCCCCGGCATCTCCGGTAGCACCCAGAGTTTTGGCCGGATAGAAACTGAAACATCCGGCTAGGCCGATAGACCCTGCTTTTTCACCTTTGAAAGAACCTCCCAAGGCCTGGGCTGCATCCTCAATTACTAACAGCTTATGTTTTTCTGCCAGATTCATTATCACTTCCATATTGCACATTCTGCCGTTCAGATGCACCGGTAAAATGGCTCTGGTTTTGGGAGTTATGGCTTTTTCAAGTTCCTTTACATTCGCATTGTGGTCTTCACCTACATCCACTAAAACAGGAGTGGCACCAGTGTGATGAATAGCTGCTACGGTAGCCACAAAGGAATGGGAGACCGTTATCACTTCATCGCCGGCTCCGATATCGCAGGCTTCCAAGGTTAAATATAAACCATCGGTGCAGTTGCTCACTCCTACGGCATACTTGGTGCCTACAAAGGCGGCCAAATTATTTTCAAAATCCCTCAACTGCTGGCGCAGAATCAAATCTCCCTGGGATAACACTGTCTTTATAGTATCTATTAGTTCCGTTTCCATTTTTCTGTACTGCTGCGGAAAATCTACAAATCTAACTTTCCATTCCATTTTTTCTCCTTTGATTTTGAAATATCTAAATAAATTTTTTGCTCGACCAGCTTTCGGTCTTCTTCAAAGCGGTTTCAACTGAGTTCAGAATTCCTTCAGCTGAAAGTGCAAACAGCTCTCGCAGATATTCTTGATTGCCCACTTGCGATATGAAAGTGGAAGGAATTCCCAGACGCCTGAAATAAACTTGAAAGTTCCCGGATTCGGCCAGGGTTTCCGCTACTGCTCCCCCCAATCCTCCGATTATGCTATGCTCTTCTACAGTAAAGATAGCTGAAGTCTCAGAAACCGCTTTCAGAACCGCTTCTGTGTCCAGAGGTTTAACGGTATGCATGCTTAACAACCGCACCGATATTCCTTGCTCTTCTAATTTCTCTGCAGCTTTGAGAGCGTTGAATAACATTCCACCGGTTGAAATCAGAGTTATATCGGTTCCATACTTCAGTTCAATGGCTTTCCCCAGTTTGAAATCAATTTTATCCTGGTGAATTTTCGGTTCCCCGGCTTTTCCTAAACGCAGATAGCAGGGACCTTCATGTTCGACGATGGCTTGAGTTGCCAGTTTAGCTTCCACCGGGTCACCGGGAGCCACCACCAGCATATTGGGCAAGCTCCGCATAATCGCCAAATCTTCGGTAGCGTGATGAGTCATCCCCAAAGCTCCGTAAGCAAAGCCGCCACCCACTGCCACAATTTTTACATTGGCCTTGTGGTAACAGATATCATTCCGAATCTGCTCTAAGCAGCGCAGAGTGGGGAAATTGGCAATCGAATAGGTGAAAACTATTTTTCCGCTTAAAGCCAATCCAGCCGCCATGCCGGTCATATTCTGCTCAGCAACTCCAGCGTTTATAAACCGGGAGGGAAATTCCTTTTGGAAAGGTTCAACCACTGAATATCCTAAATCTCCCACAATCAGGTTGATTCTTTCATCCTGCTTGGCCAAGTCGAATAAAGTTTTTATAAATGCAGTTCTCATTCTTTTAACCCCAATTCCATTAGAGCAAGCTGGAGTTGTTCAGCATCCGGCTGCTGGTAATGCCAGGCCAGTTTATCTTCCATAAAACTTATACCTTTACCTTTGATAGTATGGGCAATGATGCAACTGGGTCTGCCTGATTTAAATGGGACTTGTTCAAGAGTTTTTTGAATCTCTGCGATATTATGACCATCTATTTCAGCAACTGCCCAGCCGAAAGCTTTCCATTTATCGGAGAAGGGTTCTAAATCTAAAACCTCTTCCACTCTTCCTATACTTTGAATTTTATTGTAGTCGACTATGGCAATTAAATTATCTAGGTGGTGATGAGGAGCAAATAACACTGCTTCCCAGATGGAGCCCTCGTCACATTCACCGTCAGATAAAATTGTGAAAACCCGATAATCCTTTCGGTCTTGTTTCCCAGCTAAAGCCATTCCGCAGGCGATAGAAAGGCCATGACCCAAGGAACCGGTTGAAATCTCAACTCCCGGAACTCCCCGGGTAATATGTCCAGCTAAATGTGAGCCATCTTGGCAATAGGATTCCAAAAGATTGATTGGGAAAAAGCCACACTCTGCTAGGATTGAGTAAAGACTGGCCCCGGAGTGCCCTTTACTTAATATGAAGCGATCTCGCTCAGACCAATTTGGTTCTTTCGGATTTATATTCAAAATATTGCCATACATCACCGCTAACATATCTGCTATGGATAAAGAAGAGCCCACATGCGAGCTTTTGGCGCGATGGGTCATTTTCAGCACCCTCGCCCTTACTTTAGTAGCTAAATGTTTCAACTGTTCCAGTGTAATCTGATCCATATTATACTATGTTTTATCTTTCTAAAAATTCATAAGTTATTTTTGTGTCAGCTAATTTTAGGATATTCTCATTAGTTATAAAAGTAAATTTTCTATCGGTAATACCAACCTTTGGCATTTGTTGAATTTTTGATTTCACTGGGATAAGGCCTCTTTCTTGAGAAAAAATTCTAAATTCGGTTTTTTTCTCAGGATAATAGTTTTCGAGGTTAGCACAATTATCTTTAAATCGGTTGTAAAAGATTGGTTCTTAACGTACTCCAATTGTAACCTAATTTTGTGAGGTCGGATTTTTTCCATATAAGTTTTTTCCGGATCCGCAGAACCGGCTAAAATTGCCCCTTCATCTGAATCCCAGATGGAAGCCCAGTCGGTTATTCCGGGCCGAACCGTTAAAATGGCTTTTTCTTCGGCACTGAACATATCCGTATAAAGTTCGACCTCCGGTCTCGGTCCCACAAAACTCATATCACCCGTTAAAACATTGATAAATTGTGGCAGCTCATCTAATTTATATTTCCGCAAGAGTTTCCCCATTTTGGTCAAGCGGGGATCATCATTGGCGGTGGAGGGTCCTCCTAATTTTTCAGCGTTTATTACCATGGTTCGGAACTTGAACATTTTAAAAAGTTTTCCGCTTAGACCAACCCTGGTTCCTCGATAAAAAACCGGTCCTTTTGAATCTAATTTTATCAAGAGTGACACCACCAGCAAAACTGGCAGCATAATTAGAAGTCCTATTACAGCAAAAATTATATCAAACAGCCGCTTCAATTTTACCCTCCTTTTGCTGGAGCCTTTTAAATTTAATTTGTTCCTCCAAAAAGATTTGGAAAATACAACCTTGAACAATCCGGTGAGTGAGCCAAAGCCATAAAGTAGATGTAGTGTTGTAAATATTAGAGGCAAAACCACCATATACCTCAGATTTTTTTCACGAATGGCAATCTTAATTGAAAAATAAAGATTAACTGCCAGATAAAGACCAGAGATTAAACAGAATGTCCAGAAAAAAGTTGACGAAAATAGAGCCAGCATTCCGCTGAGAATTAAGCTGGATACAAAAGCAAAAGGCACCAAATGTCTGACGGAAACGGGTATATGCTGTACAAATTTTAAGGGATATACCGCCCACAACCCATTGCGGAAGTTATGCCTACAGAAAGACTTAAAATCGGATAAGGCATAATAATAACTTTTAATTTCCGGCACTAATAAAATCTTTCCTCCATGTTTTTTCAATCTCAAGTTAAATTCCAGGTCCTGACTATGAATCAGTTCTTCATTAAAGAAACCTATCTTTCTAAACAGCTCCTTTCTAAAACAGCCCCCAAATACCGTATCGACCCAAATCGGCTTTTTTGAACCGATGCGGAAGCGGGCATTCCCCACCCCGAAAGGAGAGCTTAAAGCCAGGGCAATTGCTTTGGCTGTGAGGGTATTCTCTCGCGGGACCGTAACCATCACTCCGCCGACATTGTCGGCTTGATACTCATTGAGATATTTGACACACTGCGAGATATAATTTTTCTCTATCGAAGCATGAGCGCCAACTATCATTATTATCTCCCCTAAAGCTTTTTGGATACCAAGGTTGAAGGCGTAAGGTTTAAACCCTTTAATATTATCCACCAATTTTATGAAATTATATTTTTGGGCATAGCTTTTCACAACCTCTCTGGTTATATCCTGACTCATTCCATCTACAACCAAAATTTCCACTCTTTCTTTGGGATAATCATTGGCAAGAATGGAGTCGAGACACCTTCCAATAAACGCATTCTCATTAAGGCATGGGATAACAATAGAAATCCTTGGGCTCTCATTCATAAATTGGTATCTTTAAATATAGATCCATTGCTCGCATCCATTAGCATCAGCATACTCCATACACTCTTGCCCATAACTCCAAATTCAGAACTCGAAACAATTCAGTGTCAGATAGCGAATCATGTCGGCCCAGGCAGAATTTGTCGAATTCCTCACGAACGTTGGTAGGGATAATAAATCTCTCCATGTGAAAACCGGAGGAGGCAAAGACTGCTCTGATCATTTCCTTTAAATCACTCCGTATCCAGTTTCTCTGGGGCGTATTGAACCCCATTTTTGTTCTTCTAAGCCTGATTGCTTCTGGTAAGATACCTCTTAGTCCTTGGCGCAGGATCCATTTGCTCCATCCATGTCCCATTTTTAGATGGAGAGGACAATTTACCAAAAATTCTGCAAGTTCGTAATCAAGAAATGGTACACGTGCTTCAACCGAATGTGCCATCGAATTACGATCTTCATAGCGCAGCAACGCGGGAATGCTGTACTTAACCAGATCTGCTCTTTGCCGTTCTCGAATGTCACTACCGGCTCCGAGATTGCAAATCCGGTCTCGATATTTTCGTTGAAACACCGGTTGACATACGCGCCTGGCCAAAGACTCAAATTTGACGAAGGAGGATGGAAGGTATCTTTTTGCATCACTCCAGGCCCACAAAGACATACCCCCTTTGTGTAACCACAAGAGTGCTTCCGAGAAACATTTGGGATCCCCTTTCCTGAGCAGTTGCCATAAATAGAAGTAGTAAAACTTTCGATATCCACATAGCGTTTCGTCTCCGCCCTGTCCGTCAAGCAAGACCGGAATACCCTCTCGCCGGGCTGCCTCCATAACGCACCACTGCGCGTATACACCAATTCCACCTACTGGCTCATCTTGATACCATATTAATCGTTCAAAGGTTTTCCAAAATTGTGCGGGTCCGGGAAAGATCAAATGAGATTTGCTCTGTGTGGCTGCAATAACTTCGGCTATATACTCTCGTTCATCAAAAAATTTATCTTCAAAGCATGAGGAAAAGGTATGAAAATCGGCCTGCGGTAGAATCTTCTTTTTTGCTAAGCAGACAATGGCAGAAGAGTCCAATCCTCCGCTCAGACACGAGCCGACAGGCACATCGCTTCGCATACGCAGAGTTACAGCCTTTGTAAGTCTGGCACGAAGCTCTTCACAGGCTTCTTCTTCTGAAAGGTCTATGTTTTGCCGTATCGGGAGTTCCCAGTAACGTCTAATCACGGGAGTAGGTGTAGGCAAGGAAAGATCGAGAATCAGAAAATGGCCGCCTGGCAGCTGATAGATCCCTTGAAAGAAGGTTTCTGCGGAGTGATCCGCAAGCCCTTGTTCTAAGTAATCGAAAACCACGCTGTCGTTTGCTCTACGGCTTATATCCGGGCATTGCAGAATCTGTTTGATCTCCGAAGCAAAAATAAATCGTGCTCCATCAAAATAGTAATATAGCGGCTTCACTCCGAAACGATCGCGAGCGCAGAAAAGTCTTCGTCTATTCCGATTCCATATGGCAAAACTCCACATTCCATTAAACCGCTTTAGGCATTCATCTCCCCACTGCTGGTAAGCATGTAGAACAACTTCCGTGTCAGTTCGCGTTTTGAATGAATGTCCCAGTTCCTCCAGCTCCTTTCGAATCTCGAGATAGTTGTAGACCTCACCGTTATACGTAATGTAGAGAGCGCCGTCTTCCGAGTGCATGGGTTGATTGCCGCGTGCTGTGATATCCAAAATGGCCAATCTCCGGTGGCCTAACCCAACCAAGGAATTCTGTAAACTAGGAAGACGGGCTTCATTGTGAATTAGTTCAGCATATGAGTTCTTCTCGGGACCAAAGAAAGCAAAACCGTATCCGTCCGGTCCCCGATGCGTGACCAGGTGTGTCATTGATATCAGTAACTTTGGGTCAAATCCCTCACGGGATACAATACCGGCTATGCCGCACATATAGTCCCAGTCAAACTAGTGTAAAGTTTCAATAACTTATGTTCTTCATTTTCCCAGTTGTATTTTTTCAAAACTGCTTCGCGTCCATTCTTACCCATTTTTTTAGCCTGAGCCGGATTTTGCTTTAGATATTTTATAGCTTCAGCTATTTTCCCCGGGTCGGTGGGGTCAACACAGATTCCGCATTTATTTCCTTCAATGATTTTCCTTATATTAGGAAAATCGGAAGCAATCACTGGCAAACCGCATAACATATATTCGAATATCTTGTTAACGCCTTCGCCAACATTCAGATAGTCTGGGGTCGGTTGCAAAAGGATAAGCCCCATATCAGCTCTCAAAAGATAAGGAAGAACCTCGTTGGAAGACACCCAACCAAGATATTTAACATTGCCTACTTTTTTTATTTTTTCTTCATTCTTTGGATTTTCAAGTTTACCTAAAAGATGTAGCTCAAGATTTTTTTCGGTTAAGCAACTCACCGCATCTAACATTTTAAAAAGCCCTCGCTCTTTGGAAAGCCCGCCTGCATATATCACAACACATTTTCCGTTTTTTTCAGAAGGATTTCCATTGGATTTTAGGTTCTTGAAGTGGCTGACCAAAGGATAGTTGGGGATTACTGTTAATTTTGATTTATTATTGAACCTCCCGGCTATAAACTGGTCCACTATGACCAGATGGTCAAAAAATCTGCTACTTTTTTCCTCAAAATTTGAAAACATTTTACTGACCCAGGGTCTCAAAAACGGTTTAATCCACGATTTGGATAAAAACTGTCGTTTATAATCCTCGTGTATGTCATAGACCACTTTCTTCCCACAAAGTTTTAAAAAAAGACCCGCCGGTATCAGCTCCGGGTCATGAAAATGGTAAACTTGGGCATTTTGCTTCAAAGCTCTTCGAAGCAAACTCATAGTAGTAAAAAGCATTCTCTCTAAGCGATTTTTCGGCTTGGGAATGGCAATTATATTTACTCCATCCTTTATTTCATCTCTATCGTGTTGAGCGATCAATCCCACTTGATAACCGGCCTTGACCAAGGTTTGGGCTTGTTTATAAAAAATCCTGGTATCAAAAGGAGGGTGAACCGAAGTTAAGATTAGAATTTTATTCTGTATATTTTTAAGCATTTTATTCCTTATAAGATTTTCTTGCCCACTTGAATCAGAGCCATGCTGGCAAAAAGAATCCGGTTATCGTTGATATCCCCGGACACTAATGAGTTGAGTAGCAAGAAAATGAACAGGGCCAATAGCGTAAGTGATAGATAAGTACTGTTGGAATCTTGATTTCTTTTGAATAATGAAAACCCGTCTTTGAGGGACCAAAATATCAAAAGGAAAATCGCCAAAAGGCCCAAAAACCCCAATTCAGAAGCCATTTCCAGAAAAATATTGTGGGGGTAGATTCCTCTTTTGTCGTCAAAGCCAGCGTAGCTGACGGTAAAGCCGCCGATGCCGGTGCCGCTCAAAAAGTAGGGAAAACTAAGGAACGTCCTTAGGGCTTGGGTATACATATCAACTCTCTCGGGGCTGGATTCTTCGCTACGCTCGATTAAAAGTATGGTGCGGTGGATAAAAGTACTAAAATAATCTGAAAAATAAGCTAAAAGAGAAATCCCCAAGAAAATAATTATCAAAATCGAGCCGATAATCTTGAAATCTCTTTTCACCAAAGCTTGGGAAGCCCTATGCTGTCTGCCGAAAGAAGCCAAAAAGACCAAAACCATTGTGACCACCAGGGTAATTGACAGGGCTAAAGCTGGGGCTCTGCCTCCTGAAATGTAAATTCCAAACAGCAGAGGAAAAATTAAAGCTAAGTTGATAAGTTTTACAGCCAGGGATTTAGAGCTCAAAAGAAAATAGAAAAAAACAAAAATGAAAGCGATTCCTTGAATTCGGGCTAATGCCAGATAGTCGGAACCGAAGGCGGTTCGGAAATAGAAATCTACTGGCGAGATTCCTTGCAAAAACAAATCCAAGAGCATGGAACTGGCTAACAAGATGAAAATTACAAAAAATCTTTTAATCGATTCTGCAGTTTTGAATAATGTAAATGGTGACAAAAAAGCCAAACTGGTAATGGTAACAAATCGCAAAAACTTTTCAGTGCCATAAGTGGGGGCGGAGGTATAAGTTAAGCTAATTAAGCCCATGAAAACCAAAAGTCCATAGGTCAAAAAAATATTTTTAGGAGGGAAACTTAAGCTTTCCCCTTTTTTTATCAGGGCATAAAATATACCCGCTACCGACAATAACCCGAACAGCACGGTTAAATCCAAAAATTGCGGCAGAAATTCCAGGCGGGGATCACCTTTGTAAAAACCGGCCAAAAGAAAGAGTGCAAAGCTGACTTCCGAAAATTTGACTACTAAAAGATAAGCCAAGGGAATGGCTAAGGCGGTCAATATCAAAATTGCTGGATTATCGATACTGTCGGACAAAAACATAAAACTGATTCCCACCAAAGTTCCGCTCAGCAGAGTCAAAAAAGATATGGACAAGAAAATGTTTTGACCCTCTTTATTTAACTGGTTCAGAAAGGTAAATAAATTATTCAGCATTTTTTATATCTCTAAATTTGAATCTGCTTGGCCAAGCCCTTGTGTATATCGTAGACTGTAAAAGCCCCTAAAATGAACAATCCTCCGCACAGCGAAAAGATGACGTAAGCGGAGGAACCGCTGCCCAGTGAAACCAATAGAAAGAAGGTTAGAGCCAGAAGAATATTTTTGACATTTTTGGGTCTGACGTAAACTGCGTCTAAGGAACTTCTTAAAACTATATAAGCGGTATGGGGTAAGGCTCCGATTAAAATAACTCTGAGAATATTCACAGCCCCTTCAAATCCTTCCCCCAGATAAAGCCTGATTATATCCGGGGCAAAAAGTTCAAACACAACCACTGCTATGGCTGTCACGCCCAAGGATACTTTCAATAACTTAAGCAGATGTTTTTTGAGTAAGGGAAATTCTTTCTTGGCTACCATTTTACTGGCTTTGGGGAGTAAAACCAGCCCGACGGGAGTAAACATGGTTCCCAAGAGATTCAAAATCGAGATGCCGAACGCCACATAACCGGCTTTTTCTATTCCAGAAATATGAGCCGTTAAAGTGGCCGGAAGAGTCAATAAGGCTGCCATCCCAAAATCTCCCGGCAACCGCACTAAACCGTAGCTTAAAAGTTCCTTGGATCTATCCTTTAACTGATTAAAACTAAAATTTTTCCATGGGATTTTCTTTAAAATGTGGAGAATTACCATCCCGGAAGTACCTATCCACAGCAAACCCATAATGGTAAACAATCTCGATACTGAAATTTCCGGCAGTGCAAATACTCCCAGGGGGATTAAGCCCAGGTTTATAAACTGCAGACAGTTGGCCGGCAGCATCCTTAAATGACCGCGGTAATAGCTGTAAGCCAGAGTATGAAAACAGATTCCTAAAATTGAGAGACTTAGCGGTAAAATCAGAAATTGATAACCTTTATCCCCGAAGAAAATATAAGCCCCTTCCCGGGCCAATAAATTCAAAGCTAACAGAAATAGGGATACGGCTGTGGTTACTATTAAAAAAGCACAGACAAAGTAGGGATGGGAGTTTTCAGATTTTGAGGAATCCACACTGGCGAATGCTAAATATCTGGTTAACCCCACCCCCATCCCTAAAAGCAAAACCGGTATTGCAAAAGAGATGGTTCTTCTGGCTAAAGCGTATTCTCCGAACCCCTGATTACCCAAAAAGTTGGCGGCCAACTTGAAGACCACAATCTGGCTTACTAGGACCAAAAATTCTGTCAGGAAAGTTATCTGGTAATCTCTTTTCACTTATACCGGCCCCCATAAATTGATATCCATTGAATTCACCCATAATCGAACGACTGAAAACTCAGGAAGGAGTTGCTTTCTTTTCTCCGTCTTCATAGTAATGGTGATAGTAGTAATAATAAGGGTAACCCCCATAAATTTTTTCAAACTTTAATTTGTTCAGAACTCCTCCTAAGAGATTGGCTTTCAGCCCTTTCAGAGAGCTGGCTACTTTTTCCATATTGGCAAAGTGACTTTGTCCAGCTGAAATGACTAAAATGACACCATCTAAAATGGTAGAAAGAACTGTGGCGTCTGCCACCGCCATCATAGGCGGTGAATCAAACAAAACGAAATCAAACTCTCCTTTGAGTTCCTCTACCATATTTTTGAATTTCTGGGAGCCGATCAGTTCGTTGGGATTAGGCGGTATTATGCCTGCAGGTATTAAAAAGATATTTTCCACTGGAGTCGGCTTTATAATCGATTTTAAATCCGCTTTACCCGACAGATAATGCACCACCCCCGGCTCTTTGGGAACTCCGAAGATACCGTGTAAGACCGGCTTTCTTAAATCCGTATCAACCACCAAAATTTTGAAGCCAGACTGGGAAAGAGTAATGGCTAAATTGGAGATGGTGGTGGATTTTCCTTCGCCGGGACCGGGGCTGGTTACCAGAATGGTCTTTAAGGGTGTGTCCGCCTGAGTAAACTGTAAGTTGGTTCTGAAGGTTCGATAGGCTTCGGAGACGGCAGACTTGGGATCCAGATGGGTTACCAGATTGGAGCTGATTTTCAGTTCCTCGGACTCAATTTTACTTCTGTGTTTTCCATTGCCTGACCAGACTTTATTATTTTCTTTAATTAAAGGGATGGTGCCCAGAACCGGAATTCCTGCCCTTTCTATTTCCGGAACGGTTTTGACCGTGGTATCAAAGGCTTCTACCGAGAGAATCATGGTAGTGGCAAACAATATCCCCAGCAAAGCTCCTAAAATTAAATTTAATTTCTTCTTAGGTTTAATGGGGCTTAAAGGTGGATAGGCCTGGTCAATAATTCTGACTGAACCGATTTGCCCGGCTTCTTTGATGCGGGCCTCCTCATATTTTTCCTTTAACATCATAAAAATATTCTCGCTGACTTTGGCCTGTCTTTCTAAGCGAGCCAGCTGCAAACTCTTTTCCGGCAGGGAATTTAATTGAGCAGCGTAAGTTTGCACTACCGTTCCCAAAGCTTTGGCTTTCGCTGAAAGGGAATGGATCTCTATTTCTATGAGTAAAATTTTATTGACCAGATCTGTGGATAGAGCCAAAGGGTCACCGGAAAGAAGCTCAGAGGAGACTATTTTAGAGCTTTCAGTGATTAAACTTTTTTTGGTATCTTCAATTCTCTGATTAATCTCTACAATTTTGGGATGATTGACTGAAAAACCCTGGGCAATGTAGCTGGCTTTGACCGCTTCTAAATTGGCGATTTCATTGCGCAGCTGAATAATCAGGGGACTGGAGACCGTGGTGATATCCTGAACCAATTTGCTTCTACGTGTATCCAGCTGGCTTTGCATGTACTCCATTCTTTTGACGGCCGATTCTAAATCGGTTTTGGCTTCGTTATAAAGTCCGTCGAATTCCACCAGTTTTTTCACCAGTTCGGAAGTTTCATCGGGCAGGGCCGTGACTTTCTCTTTTTCTTTGTAAGCTTTAAGGGCTTCCTCGGAAATTTTAAGCTCTTTTTGGATATTATCCAATTGAACTTCCAAGAACTGCCTTACTTCTGAAATCTCCCCTTTGGTAAATTTCAAGCTCTGCTGAAAGTATTGGTCCGCAAAGGCATTGGCTAAAAAGGAAGCCATAACCGGATCGGAAGCGGTAGTTTTTAGTTCGATTACATCTGTCCCCCGCACCGGTTGTATCTTTAGGTTTTTCTTCAAGTATGCCAGCTTTTGTTCTAATTTTTTGTGATTCTGTAAATCGGAGGCTAATTTTTCAAAGAAAGGACTGAACTCGGAATGGGAGACAAACTCTAAGACCCCCAGAGCCAAAGTTCTGCTTTTTAAAATTTCTACCTGGTTTTTGATTTTGGCTTCTCTTTGACCCAACGGAGACATCATGTCAAAAATCGCTTTTTGCATCCGTTCTTCCACGTCGATCAAAATGGAAGTCTTGGCCTCATAAACGGGTTTGGCGGTAAAGGTCAAAAGCACCGTGACCGCTATCACGGAGAAGAAGGCCATAAGCCAGACCCATCTGCGGCGAAATAGGATGAAAAGATATTCCTGCCAAGTTTTTTCTTTTTTCTCCATAATCTCCTAGGACCTCTTAGTTAGTGTATATCTTGACAGTGGCGGCAATCACAGCCACGTTGTAAATAAAAGTCATATACTTAGCCATATTTGAAAATTTGCTTTTGGGAATCACTACTGTGTCCCCCGGATAAATTTTGGGGATATCGTTATAATTCCCGTCTTCCAAATATTTCTTAAGATCTATTTTGAGGACTTGCTTCTTCTGAAAATGATTCCGCACCAGTTTGACTTTAGAAAGCTTGGCCGCATCTGTCGGACCACCGGCAGCTGAGACCAGAGAAACCAAATCGGTCTGATCCGGAACTTCATAAATGCCGGGTTTGTTCACCTCACCCCAGACATTGACTTTCATCAGCAGCCGCCCTTCTAAGGCTGTAGAATAATCCGGGGACAGATAATAACCGGATAAGTTTCTGGGGGTATTACTAAAGGTATCTGACTGGACTTGTGACCACACCGAAGCCACCTCACCTAAGCTGAAGAGACACAATCCGATGCTAAAGCAAATTATTTTTTTCACTTCTTCTCCCTTTTAGCGTTAAAAAGATTCCTTCTTTATCCCTGCTAATTGCTCTTTCTCCTCTAAAGTTTTACCTTCTAATATTAAAGCGGGATTAATCTCAAATAATTCTTGAGTTTTTTCTTCCCCTACCAGTCTCCTGCAAGAATCGTAAGCTAAAGCCATCGGAAGATAACTTCTGACCTTCTGGTCGTGGGCATCGCTGGCTACCAGGTGGGCCAGATTAGAATTTACCAGTGTTTCAGCTATTTTTTTGGTTCTATTTCCGGCAATCCCCACTAAGCTGGCAGCGTTGACCTGTAGGAGTACTCCCAAATCAACCAATTTGGGTAACTCCTTTATTTCGGATTCGGATGAAATGAACCTTTCAACGTGGGCCAAAATAGGGATATATCCATCTAAGCGCAGGGGGTAGAACATCTTTTCGGCTAATTTCAGTGATGTTCCGAAGGGTAGCTCACACAAAAGATGCTTTCCGTTCTGATTCAAGGTATAGTTGCTCAAATTTTTATCAGTTATTAAGCTGTAGTCCAGTGATATTTCGAATCCCATATATAGTTGAATGTTCAAATTTTGCTCTTTTGTTAATATTTCGGTCTCTTTCAGAATAAGTTTAGCTCTCTGATAGAAATTATCCCTGTCTTTTGGGGGTAAATGAGGGGTAGCGCAAATAGTCCGGATTCCATTTTCCAGGGCCTGCTTTGCCATCTCCAGGGATTGCTCGTTAGAGCGGGAACCGTCGTCAATTCCAGGCAAGATATGGCAGTGCAAATCTATAATGGCTGGGGAAACTTTTTCAGACGAGTTCCCATTAAGGTTTTCAGTTCGGTCTAAAATTTTAGCTCCTTCCTCTCTTTCCAAAATTTCCTCTTTATTAAGTACTTCGGCTTTTCTATCCAATCTTGAAGAATATTTCTGAAACTTTTTTTTAATTTCTTCTTAACCCTGTCATAAAATGGCAGTGGCCCCTTCGATAAGCTTTTTTTGAGATCAAGGTTCTTGACTCTTAGTCCTGATTTATTAAATTAAGAAATCAGATGCGCCTTTAGCTCAGTTGGTAGAGCAACTGACTCTTAATCAGTGGGTCGCAGGTTCGATCCCTGCAAGGCGCATTTATTAATTTATAAGAAGCCACAGGAATTATAGGTGAGTCTGGGTGATTTTGTATTCCTGAAAAGAAGCCAGCTTCTCCGGTCTATATTTCTGAAAATAAACCACGAAGGTTGTCCCCAAACCGGGGGTGCTTTTGAATTCCAAATGTCCGCTCAGACTGTCCACCAATCTCTGAACAATCGGAAGCCCCAAGCCGGTCCCCTGTTTTTTAGTGGAATAAAAAGGAAGAAACATTTTTTCTTTTTCCTCATCCCCCATTCCTTTCCCCTCGTCTACAATAGCTAGAGGTATCCAATTGCTTTCGCCTTCAGTATCTTCTTCCAAATTATAAGTTTCCAATTCGGTTATATTTTTGTTTATTAATCTTAATTTTCCGCCCTTTTCCTGCATGGCTTCTACTCCATTGACCATCAGATTGAGTAGAAGCTGTTTGATATGGTTTTCCTCTCCCAGAACATACAGCGCCTGGCTGTCTATCTCTTTTTGAATTCTGATGTTATCAGTATAGGAAGGGTGTTTTCTGACAATTTCGATTACTTCGTCGACGATAGAGTTCAAGTCCACTTTGGTGAAATTGGTGGGCTTGATTCGGGCAAAGTTTAAAAATTCGGTTAAAATTTCATTTAAGCGATTAGTCTCTTTGATGATTAACTCCATCAGCTTTTCATTTTCTCCGTCCAAAGGTAATTCATCTTTTAGGACTTCTACTGAGCCGGATATAGAGGCCAGGGGATTTCGGATTTCATGGGCAATGCCAGCCGACAGTTCACCTACGGCCGCCAATCTGTCTTTGGCCCTTAGCTTATCTTCCAGTATCTTAAACTCACTGAGATCCTGGAAAATGGCAATTACTCCTTGTGGTTCGGATTTTTCATTTTTCAAAATTGAGGTTGACAGTCCCAGAGGAATTCTTTTCCCCGCCGAATTGGTAATGATTACCTCTTTACGATTAATCCTTTGATTTATTTTTAAACTATCCCATATCCCTTCTGCCAAATTGCTCATTCTGTTTTTGAAAACTTCAAAACAGTTTTTACCGATCACCTCAGAGGATTTGTAACCTAAAATCGCCTGAGCCGCCAAATTGAAATAGACTACCCTGCCTGTGGTGTCGATGGTAATTAGTCCGGAATGGATATTCTGCAGAATCTCATCGGTTTCCATTTTCAGTTTTTTCAGCTCGCTGGAGAAGCTCTCCAGCTGTTCTCCCCGGGTTTTTAACTTTTCGGATAAGTAACCGCTGATAAAGGCCACTAAATAGAAGCTGCAGACAAATAAGAAAAAGGTGTAAAAATAATCATCCGAGAGCTGATAAACCCCTTTTAAGGCATGATACGAGAAGAGGTTAGAAATCTCCCACCCTAAGCTGTATAAGATTACCAGACAGTAGCTGACGCTGGCCCAGGTGGCCATCAGTAGAGTCCCGACTACCTGGTAATGCAAACTGGCGGAAACTATGGAGAGAAAGAATAAAATGGAGATGGGAGTTTTGATTACTCCGGAATGATAGACTAAAACCGCCTCAATGAAAATTTCTAAAAATAGCTGCAGAGTGAAGGCAAATTTAAACAGATTTTGAGTGGGATATCTGGCAGAAAAGAAAATAAAAAACAGAAAAATGAAGGTGACCACAGAATACGCCAGGAATAAACTTAACAGAAAACTGGAATAGGTTATGAAAAATAACGTTACTCCCAAAAGCAAGACAAAGACTATTAAACGGGAACTTATTATCCAAGAGAAACGGGGCTCCAATTCCGAGCCGAATTTGGGAATTAATCTCATAATTTAAACCATCTTGCCTTATTTTGTTCCTATATTATTCTATCGGTATTTTTAGGGAAATCATTTTAACCCGAAAAGTTGTCTTAAATTTCGGCTATGGGTTGGCTTACCCACCAGTCATTCTATACAATAAAAAAACACCACTGCCTTTAAACAGTGGTGTTGTCTGAAATTTGTTTTTTTAACCAATCTTTCCGATAATGTCAAACATGGGTAAGTACATAGCAATCAAAATACCTCCTATGACTACACCCATTATTACTATGATGACCGGTTCGATGATAGAGGTCAAAGCTGCTACCGCGGCATTGACTTCTTCCTCATAAAAATCAGCAATTTTATTCAACATATCATCTAATCCGCCGGTTTTTTCACCTACCGCTATCATCTGGGTAACCATAGGAGGAAAAACTCCGGAATCTTTCAAGGGCTGAGTAATGGTTTCACCTTCGGCAATGGACAGAATCGATTTTTTAACCGCATCATGGATTACTCGGTTGCCGGCTGTTTTGGCCGTAATTGCCAGAGCATCCAGGATGGATACTCCTGAGGATAACAATGTCCCCAAAGTGCGAGTGAATCTGGCAACCGAAGATCTGCGGATTAAACTACCGATTAAGGGAACGCGCAATAAAAACTTGTCAAAATTTAAGCGACCTTTGTCGGTCTTAAGGTAAAACCTCAAACCCACAGCGGCGGCAATCACAAAGGCAAAAAAGAACAGAATATTGCTGCGCAAGAAATTACTGATATTCAACACCATCTGGGTGGGCATGGGCAGGGCCGCTCCTACTCCGGAAAACATCTTGGCAAACACCGGCACAATGTAGGTTAACATTATGAAAGTAACCACGGATGCCACCACTACGATGACGGAGGGATAAACCAAGGCACCCTTTACCTTACGCACTAAGGCATCCGCTTTTTCACGATAGGCGGCTAGACGGACTAAAATGGCGTCCAGAGCACCTCCTACCTCACCGGCTTCCACCATATTCACGTATAACTCGTCAAAAACCTTTTTGTGCTTTCCCAGAGCTTCCGACAAAGTGGTTCCGGCCTGGACTGATTCTTTGATTTGAGCTATCACTTTTCTGAATTCGGACGACTCCATTTGTTGGGAGAGAATATCCAGGCACTGCACCATGGGCAGTCCTGCTCCAATCATGGTGGCGAACTGGCGCGTGAAACGAGAAATATGAACCTTTTTTATTCTCTTGCCCCCAATCCTAAAGTTTAGATTGGAAGGTTTCCGGTTAACCGAAGTGAGTAAAATTTTGTGATTCCGTAAGATTCTCTCTAATTCTCTTTTGTCTTTTGCTTTAACTTCGCCGGCGACCTGGGTGCCGGCTAAAGTTTTTCCTTTATATTCAAATACTGGCACTTTATTCTCCTATTTTGGACATAGCAGCTACTTCTTGCTTTAAGTTTAGAATGTCATTTAATTCTTGAATACTAGAAGTCCGGGCTTGAGCTTCTGCTAAGGTGATTTTATGAGCTAAGTAAAGTTCGGCTAAGGACTGATTCATGGTTCTCATCCCGTATTTTTGCCCGGCTTGGATAGAACTGTATATCTGGTGAATTTTTTCATCTCGGATTAAGGCCCGAATGGCTGGAGTTGCTGTCATTATCTCTAAACCTAATACTCTGCCTCCTCCAACCTTGGGAATTAATTGTTGAGTTACTACGGCCTGTAGGACAAACGATAACGTAACACGAACCTGTGCTTGTTGGTTGGTGGGAAAAACGTCAATGATACGAGTTATCGATTCAGCGCAAGAACTGGTGTGCAAAGTTGCAAATGCCAAATGTCCGGTTTCAGAGATATTCAAAGCCGACTCCACGGTTTCCAAATCCCGCATCTCACCGATTAAAACCACGTCCGGATCTTCCCTTAAAGCATACTTCAGAGCGCTTCCGAATGATTGGGTATCGGAATAAACCTCCCGTTGATTGATTAAGGAGCTATTGTGGCGGTGTAAATATTCAATAGGGTCTTCTACAGTTATGATATGTAAGTTCCTCTCACGATTGATCTTGTCAATGATGGCGGCTAATGTGGTGGATTTACCGCTACCCGTGGGACCAGTAATTAAAACCAGTCCCCGCGGTAGATTAGCAAACTCAGAAACCACCTTGGTTAAACCTAACTCCTCAAAACTGGGAACCCTGAAAGGAATCTGTCTGATGGCTATCGCCACATTACCTCTCTGCATAAAGACGTTACAGCGGTACCGGGACAGGTTTTCAATTCCAAAGGATAAGTCCAGCTCTGATTTTTCTTCAAATTTTTGCCTTTGTTTCTCACTCATTATGCTGTAAGCCAACTTTTTGGTCTCCTCCGGCGTTAGGGACTCCATGGGTAATTTTTGCAACTTGCCATCGACTCTAAGCTGGGGAGGGGTACCCACAGTGATATGTAAATCAGAGGCCTTTTTTTTCATCATTATTTCTAACAAATCTCGCAAATTGACCATGGTTTTTCCTTGTTTGGGTTTTTTGCTTTTTATATTATCGACTGAATGCAAAAAATCTTAATGGCTTAAGCCATGGTGTAACCAATCGGCCTAATTCAAAGGAAGCTTGAGAACCTGGGTAAGAAGAAATGTATAATTAACTACAATGAAGCACAAAAAATTAACGATGGGAGGACTCAGCTAAAACTTCTTCGATAGTGGTAAGACCCCTTTTTAACTTATCTAAAGCAGCCATTCTCAAAGACCACATTCCATCTTTGACCGCCTGGTCTTTTAATTCCTGGTTGGAAGCACCGGATAGTATCAGCTTTTCGAGGGCCGGGGTGATGTTCATTACCTCGAATATTCCGGTTCGACCTGAATAACCGGTGTTGTTACATTCAGAGCAACCTTTCCCTTCCATAATCTTTATTCCATGTAAGTCCTGTTCTTGAAACCCAAGGGATAACAGAGTCTCCTTGGGAACTTGAGTTTCCTGTTTGCAGGAGATGCAGATTCTTCTCACCATTCTTTGAGCCATGATTAGGCGGGTGGAGGAGGCTACCAGATAATTGGGTACTCCCATATCCACTAAACGGTTAATGGTGCTGGGAGCGTCATTGGTATGCAAGGTGGAGAAAACCAAGTGACCGGTTAGGGCAGCTCGAATGGCAATTTCAGCTGTTTCTCCGTCACGAATCTCTCCCACCATGACCACATCTGGATCTTGTCTTAAAAAAGATCTCAAGGCCGCGGCAAAGGTCAAACCAATTTCAGATTTTACTTGGACCTGGTTTATTCCGTCAAAGTTAAACTCGACCGGGTCCTCGGCGGTCATTATATTAATATCTTCCGTGTTTATTTCTTTTAAAGCTGAATACAAAGTGGTGGTTTTACCAGACCCCGTAGGACCGGTTACTAGAATCATTCCATAGGGCTGATTTATGGCCTTCTTAAAACCACCCAAAGCATGTTCCGGGAAGCCCAACATAGTCAAGTCCACCATCAGACTTTTTGGGTCCAAAATACGCATTACTACTTTTTCACCGTAAATGGTGGGTAGAACCGAGACACGCAAATCAACCGCCCGCTCACCAATTTTTACTTTGATTCTGCCGTCTTGGGGTAATCTTCTTTCGGATATATCTAAATCTGCCATAATTTTTACACGAGAGACAATGGCTGCCCGGTATTTAAAAGGCAAAGGTGCCTTTTCCTGTAAGTTTCCATCAATACGGTAACGAACTCGGATTCTTTTTTCATAGGTTTCAAAATGAATATCAGATGAACCTCGGCGAATAGCATCTGCAATAATTCCATCTACTAATTTTACCAGAGGCTTATCTTGAACTGCGGACCTTAAATCTGATTCGCTGGGAACTTCATCTTCCTGCTCAATAACCTCTAACTCTTCGTCTTTTAAACCTTTTATTACTTCATCCAAACCAGAGACATCTTGATAATAACCGTCAATTGATTTTTGAATCGCTTTTTCCGGACTGATGACTGGCTGGATGTTGCAACCGGTTATGAATTTGACGGCATCTAAAACATAGATGTTATTGGGATCAGAAATGGCCACGATTAAGGTTTTACCCAGTTTACTGACAGCTATAACGTTGAATTTGCGGGCGATATCTAAGGGAATTAATTTGACAACATCCGGATTAAGCTCGATATCGGAAAGCCGTAAGGCTCCAATATTGAGCTGCTTGCCTATAAACTCAAAGACGGAATCTTCATCTTCAATGGCACCGATTTTTACCAGAAGCTGAACTAACTTGCCACTGCCGTCCTTTTGTAAGGCCAGGGCTTTATCTAATTGTTCCCGGGTTATCTTCCCGGCCGAAACTAACATTTCCCCTAATTCAACAGACATATTTTTCACTCGTGAAATAGGTCATCTAATCTGCTTTCAGCTGAAGCAGTAAACTGGGAATCTAAACCTTTGGGAGCGGTTTTTTTGGTTTTGTTTACACCGCTCAAAATGGTAAGTAGTTCTGCTCCCATCTCTTTGGCATACAATCTCACCATTCCGATAGTGGTGCGGTCATCAAAAATTACTACCAGGATAGTCCTTTCGCCTACTAATGAGATATGGATGTGGTCTTTCTTACCCTGATGGAATAGAACCGAGAATTCCGGTTCTCCTACTAATCTGGCTATCTCTTTGGTAGAAGCAAAGCTACCAGCTAACAAAGCTGCTAAGGCGGTGGTGTCCAAGGAGTGGGTAAACCCTTGGCGTGTAACCAAGTATCCGTCTTTATCTACCAACAATACACATTTGGCTTCCGCCCCTTTGAGTAGCTTCATGAGGATACGGTTGATATGCTCCAGTTCCTCTTCATAGATTACATAATTTTCGTTTGACATTTTTCACCTCCTTTAGCTTTTTTTTGATTTTTTAAACCACCGAAACAGAAAAAACCTTTTCTTGCGTTTTTTAGCTTGCGCCCTTGGAGTATCCCGAATTACTTTTAAACCGCTGAATTCCGGCCAAATTTTCTTTACCTCTTCTGCTTTCTTTTTGGTATCCATCTCTAATGATTTTGCTCCCCTAAGTGTTGTTTCAGATACATTTGTTTCAAAAGCTTTTGATTCGGTATGTTTCGACTTAGTAACTTTGGCGTCCGAAGTTTGTAAGGGTTTTATTTCGGGAATTTGTGAACTTTGGGCGGTGGTCTGAAAGCCCTCGGGCTTATCTTCCCTGAGCACCTCCGTTTTTTCACCGAACTCTTTGGAGCTGCTAAATACCGGTTCTTTTTCCCGTTTTCCTTCGTTCTCCTGTTCAAAACTTTTTCTATCCACATCTGGATATTTGACTACTTCGGTGGGTTCTAATTTTTTTCGTTCTTGGGAAAGCGGCGATAGACCAGAACTTAGGCCGGACTCAACTGCAGGCACGGCTACTTGTCTTTCTACTGTAGGTTCTGGAGCTACGCCGGCCTGTTTTTGAATCTTGGCCATCACCAATTTACAGATCATTTTCAAAGTATCGAAAACCCCCACCCCTTTAACGGCCACAGCCTCAAAATAGGGGCAGCCATAGGTATTAATAATTTTTTCCAGCTCTTCTAAACTGGCCACATTTTCCAAATCTCTTTTGTTGTATTGAATCACCAGGGGCAGTTCCTCCAATTTGTAGCCGTATTCCTTCAGGTTTTCCATCAGATTGTTTAGGCTTTCTACATTTTCATCCATCTTGGATAACTGCGAGTCGCCTACAAAAACTAGACCATCTACTCCTCTTAGAACTAACTTTCGCGTAGCGTTATAATAGACTTGCCCAGGAACGGTATAAAGCTGAAAACGGGTGGAAAACCCTTGAATGGTGCCTAAGTTTATCGGTAAAAAATCAAAAAACAAAGTTCGATCCGTATCGGTCGCCAAAGAAATTAGCTCTCCTCTAGTCTGGGTGGGGACTTTCTTATGCACATATTGCAGATTGGTAGTTTTACCGGAAAGCCCCGGACCATAAAAAACTATCTTGCAACTAATTTCTCTGGAAGCGTAATTTATCGTGACCATTCCTTATCGGTTTTTAAGTTTGGCAGCCGCATTTTTGATCTCCAGGCGCACCAAGCCCATATTGACGCTGGGCTCGGTGGTCACCACTAAAACTCCCACCTCTACATCCGTCAAAAAGAATTTTCCCTGTGAAGCTTCTACCGTGACCTGTCTTAAGGGAGTTTGTTTTAGCATCTCCAAGGATTTCTGGACGCTGCTTATAATGGAAGAAGCCAGCGCTCCTACGGTATCATCCTGGATACCGCTGTGTAAATCGGCGGCAATCACAATTCCATCCTGTCCTACCAGCATACTGCCGGTAATGCCGGATGTTTTGTTAAGCTCGGATAGTATTTGATACATATTTTTCCTCCTGGACCTTTAGGTTTTCTAAGTGATATCTTTCATTTAAGTATTTCTTCATTCTTTCACACACTTTTTGGATTCTGACGTTCAAAATTTCATCGGTACTTTTGTCTGAAACAGTGATCACACTAAAGCTGTAAATTTTGTGGATGCTGATCCAATAACTGTTGGAGAAGATATCCATCCGCTCTATATTTTTTTCTCGAATGCGGCTTAAAACTTGGCCGGTAGATAGCTCTAATATTAGAGGCAGAGGTGCCCAGCTTTCCCAATCAAAATTATTTTTACAATTTTTGGCTATGACTAACCCTTCCTGGTCTACCAGAAGACTGGCATTCACTCCCGGATAATTGGTCAGAGAACCTAAAATCTCTTCGAGATAAGATTCAGATAAATCCGATCCTTTTTCTTTATGAAAAACCACATCAGATTTCTCAGCCACAATTTTATCCACTTCAATCAGGCGGTCTTTGGTGAACTCCGGCTGAACTCGGTGAATTACTCTAATCGGTTTTAAGACAGATTTCAACAGGAAAGGGGCCGTCAAGACGTGTAAAACCACTGCCGGTAGAAAGTAGGCAAACCCTTGCTTGAGGGACAATCCGGGTTTCAGAGAAAACATCACCCACAAAAGCAAACCAAACAAAATAGCTTCGCTGAAACGGAATATTAAGCTCAAAAAAGTATTGGTCAAACTTCTCCCCCAGTTGCCGGGATTGCTGAAAAACCAAACCACAAAGTAAAAGACGACCTCAAAGATTAAGACGGTTATCCAGCTGACCGGAAGTTGCCATTTTTGGCTGTAAGGATAGAAAAACAACGGGGCTAAAACTAAAAATAACCCCCATAAAATAACGGTTCTGGTTTCTCTGGCTTTATTCATATTTAATCCTTTGCCTTAATTTTACTCTTCTAAGATTTCAAGTAATTCGCTTGTTTTCATTTTTAGGGAACCGATGTTGACTTCCGCTGAACAGACTAAGACCAAAAAAGAATTTTTCAGATTGAAAATCCAAAATTTTAAACTGTGGGCTTCTATCAAAACCTGCTTTAATTTTCCGAAGTCGATTTTTATCAAACTGGCTTTGGTGACTTCAGAAATATTGGTAGCCACCGCTGCCACTATGTCGGGATTTATCCCACTTTTGAGTCGGTCATCTAGGATTAAGCCATCCTTCCCAACCGAGAGTACTCCCACTACTGCCGGAAAAGCTCCTAAAATTTCCATGACTTCATTTACACTGTAAATTTTTTCAGCTTTAAGTTTAGGGAAAGTGCTGGGAAGTTGAGAATCTTGCACCACCGCGGGGTGGCTGGGTTTGGGTCTGGAATCGAAAACCGGTTTGCTAAAGGTTTCTCTCTCTGGTCGGGTGGTCTTTACCGGAGAAGTTCTTCTGATGGAGCCCAAGAGCATCTTTAAGCTTTCATTGCGAGGTTCGGAGGAAATCAGCTTGCTCAAGATATTTTCGGCTTCCTGATATTTTCCTTTTTTGACCAGGATTTCGCTTAAAATTACCTCCACCGCTCTGGTCCTCCCGTCCAGCCGAGCAGCAATATCCAGCTCCTTTTCGGCTTCATCATAAAGTTTTCGGTCTAAGTCAATTTTGGACATAACCAGGTGAGCTGGTCCATAATCGGGGTGAATTTCTAACCCCTTTTGACAGATTAAACTGGCTCTCTCTAAATCCCCTTTTTTGCGGTAGGCCTCAGCCAAAGCCGCAAAGATGGTGGAATTGGGGTTGTCAGCTAATATTTTTTTGCACTTGGCTATGCGATCTTCTATCTCTGTTAGCTGTTGCACTCTTACGCTCCGTAACAGGTTTTCTGCCAACCAAAAGGCCAGCCAGATTTTAAACTGTTTAATATTAAAAAATGAAACTCTAAAAAAAATTATCGACAGAAGCGGGATTTTACTTAACGCTCGGGGATTTAAAAAGTTAAGCTATAAAGCTTTTAGCTTAAGACCTTCTTGGCACGATATAAACCCCAGGTCAGAAATATTAAGGATAAAAGCTTGGCCAGATATACTACTGAAGAGGACAGATAAATATTTTGAAATTTGAGAACGATTTCTCCTAACTGAGCCAAGCCAAAGATTATAAAAGCCAAACTTAAAATCTGCCAGGCTGAACTCAATTCTCCACCTTTCAAGAAATGAAAAATTCTCCAGCAAAAATATAGACAGCTTAAAATTAGGACCAGGCCCAATCCGTTTACGGTGACTGATAATAAAGACGAAGAATCGGAGCCGACTTCTACACCAAAAGCTACATTGATTAAAGCTATCGATAAGGCCAAAGTTAAGATAATTTTTTTCATATTTCCTCCTAAACGGCTTTTAATGTTTTATATATTTCGGTTTCCAAGTCATATTTTTTAACAATTTCGCTCTGCTCCAATAAAACCACACTCAGCTCTTTTCTAATTTCAAACACAATTTGCTTAAGCACATTTTCTCCTAAAACATAAGCCGTTAACTTTAAATATTCTGTTAAAAGAGCATTTAAAGCCGCCAGTAGCTTCCACAATCTTAATTCTTTGGGTAACTTTAAAGCCTGTTGTACAAAGCTTTCACTGTCTATATGTCCTCTTTCTTTAATGAAACTTCCCAAAACTGGATATAAGTTTTTTTGGGATGAAAAACCATTATTTAAAATTTTAGATTTTCCAGCTCCTAATTTCTTTTGAATGGTGCGGTCAGTAACCTGAAAAGCGGCAGAGTAAACTTTGGCAATTAAAACCAAAAGGTTTTCTTCTTCCTTCTTGCTGGATACCGGCGCTCCTTTAATTTCAATGGCTTCTGCCAAATCTTTGGTGATTAATTTATGGACCGCTTTAGAGGTAATGAATTCTCCCAATACCGAGACTTGTAAAATTTCTGGTAAGGTCCTCTCTCCGTTAATTAAATTTAAAACTTGAAATTCATCCAGAGTTAAAATAATCTCATCCCCTTTTACCTTAGGAAAGCTGGTGATTTTTAGAGCTTTATTTTCTCCTGGTAGAATCTTTTTTAACTCCACCCATTCATCAATCCGTCTGGTTCCTTCCATAATGACACTCACGGTGTCTAATTCGGTGATAAACTGATTTTCCGGCGGAAAGATATTGTCCTGGAATCCGAAGTCCCCGGCCTCCCAGCTGAACAGAGAAAAAATCACCTCTTCAATCTGTATTTTTAAACATTCTTCTACCTCATGAGGATTTAACACGTTTAATTCTTGTAAAATCATGCCAATTTTTTTGCCGGAAGTCTCCTGCAGGTTTATGGCTTTTTCTAAATCGTATTTGGAGATTTTTCCCTTTTTCAGAAGTAAGTTCCCCAAGAGGTCATCCTGACTGTTAGATGAGCTGGCAAATATTATGTTTCCGTTTTTGAAAAAAATCTCTTTGGACTGATGCTGGCGGGTAATTTTCAGTTTGCCGGTTTTTTTACCAGTAGAAATCAGCTGCAGAATGTCCGGAAAAGGTACGGTTTTTAAATTCCCGGTAAATCCCATAATTAATCCTCTGAAATTATTGGTTTAATTTTCAATCTTTCTCCGTCAGATTCTATGATAACCGCTCCATTTTCTTTGGTCCACCAAATTTTTCCTAATTTCTTATCTAAGCCGTTAACTATCCTATCTTCCAATTTATCTTTCCATCTGTCGTAGCTGCATATAACCAGCACCGTCTGGTTCTGTTTTAAATTTGACCGGTTAGAGTTGACTTCTTGTATATCATTTATATCAGTTGTCCAGACTATCTTCTTACCTTGAACCAATGAACTACCCTCTGCCTCTGCTTTATAACCCCAGATCCAGATAAAATTTTTATATTCAATGATCAAAATTAAATGGTCTGAAAACTTGTTAAGTTTTTGTTCTCTATAATTATCGGGCAGTCCTATCCAAACCTTAACCTCTCCAAATTCAGATAAATTTCCGGGCTTAAGAGGTACAGCTAACATCCGTTTTAGAAAAATTTTTACGGTGTTATCCTGAATCTGGGAATAGTACCAGATTTTTTTTATGGAAAAGTTCTCCTTTAGGTAGTTTAATCCTGCTCTGAATTCGGTTTGAGGCCTTGGAATAATTAAATGTTCTATCTGTCTTATTCCCTTTTTATACAAAAAGGGGGCGATTACAAATTCAGCCGAATTAAATTTTTCAGAAGAATAGCCCGTTCCCAAGAGAATATTTTGTTTATCGGGCAGCTGAATAAAAATAGCCTCCCCCTTCCCCACATCTAAGCAGGTAATTTTCACAGATTGTGGGGAGGAAGCCAAAATATTTTTGCCGAACCAGAATAGAGCAATTGACAGGGTAGAAACTGTTAAGATTTTCAGATATTTTTTTGATTCTATGGAAAGTAAAGTCAAAATCAACAACAAATAGAAAAATATTATGGATAAAATTGCGGGAGAAGATACCTTTATTTGAGCCCAGGGGAAAGATGCAAAGAATTCGACCCCTCTTAAAACCAGATTGAGAATAACCCAGTTACAGGCCGAGATGATTTGTGCCAAACCCAAACTTATGATCCCAAAAATAGCTGAAAGACAACCCAGCACCACCGCCAAAGCACTCAAAGGGATTAATATCATATTTGAAAAAACAACCACGGCTGAAAATTGATTGAAATAATAAGCGTTTACGGGTAAGGTAAACAGGGTTGCTGCTAGGGAACCAAAGGTTGGTAAGATTATCCAATTTTTCAGACTGCTTTTATTGAGCCAATCAGATTTGCTTAAAATATTATCCATTTTCGGCACCAGATAGCCAATCCCAAAAGTAGCTGCAAAGGAGAGTTGAAAACTCACATCGAAAAATGTCAAAGGAGAATAGAATAAAATTATCAAGGCGGCAAAGGCGATGATATTCACAAAATTCGGCTCTCTTTCTAGGTAAAAAGCCAGCAGAAATAAAGCTGCCATTATAGAGGCACGAACCACGGAAGGCTGGTTATTAGTAATAAATGAAAAAATTAAAATCCCCGACAATAGGATAATCAAATTTATCCATTTTGGAATTCTTAAAAGTTTAACGATAGCTAAAAGGAAAAGTACGATCACTCCCACATTGAAACCTGAAACTGCTAAAAGATGTAAAGTTCCGGTTTTGGTGAACATTGCATAGATTTCTTCCGGAATTTGCCTTCTTTCTCCCAAGACAAAACCGGCCAAGAGGGCTTGATGCGGCTGGTCTAAGGTTTGCTCAAAAACTTTTTTGATAAATGTTTTAGTGGGAATTATAATTTTGGAGATAAAGAAGTTTCCGGTCCGATTTTCAATTATTTTGACCTTCTCGTCATCGTTCAGAGTGACTAAGCCATAAATCCCTTTGGTGGAAAGATACCTTTGGTAATCAAACAACCCCGGATTTCTGCGGGATAAAGGAGCATTCAAGTAGCCGTGGAGTTGTACCAAATCACCATAGTTAAAAGCAAAAGTAGCTTCTCTGATTTTTACTAAAATATTTCCGACGACATTTAAATTCTTATTATCCCATTCAATTTTTGAAGCTGCCACTTTTAAATAAGTTTTGTCTTCCCTGACATCCGGGTCAGCTGCAATTTGACCGGTTAGCAAAATCGGTTTACCCAAATCCCCAAAATTAGAGATATGGTTCAAAGGAAAATCTCTGGTTTTAAGCTCATACCTCCAGAAACCGGCTAAGAATAGACAAAAAAGCAGCAGGTAATCGAGTCCTTTTGATTTTTTGAAGTAAAGATAAATTGAGCCAATTAGACTCAAGAGCAGAATTCCCAGAAGCAAAAATGAGGGAACGTCAAAATTATCTCCTACTAATATTCCTAAAATGAAACAGACAACAGCAATTAAAGCCGGATATTTCACCTTATTGGGAGCGGCGTTTGAGTAAGTTTAGCACTGTTTTCAACTCTTTTATCCGTAAGATTGTGGCTAGAAATAAGAAACTGCCGGTAGCGAGGAGAAATATAATTATTATTTGACCAAGCTTTAGAAGAAAACTGGCCCGGCTTAAATCCAAACCCCATAAATCTAAATAAAGCCATAGGGCAACCCCCATTCCCAAGGAAGCCAAAAGAACTTTGAGAAAATCCAGCTTCAGGAAAGAAAAATCCATCGGTCCGGCTTTTCGGTTCAAATAATAAAACAACAGCGAAAGATTGACTATGGCTGAAACTGAAGTTGCCAGAGCCAGTCCCCTGAAACCCAGTGGATTCATGAGAGCTAAATTTAAAATGATATTACAAGCCACCGCTACCACGCTTATTTTTACCGGGGTTTTGGCATCTTTTAGTGAATAAAAAAAGGAAACCGCCACTCTGACCGAAGCGTAGGCGAAAAGCCCGATGGCATACAAAGCCAGGGCTTGGGAAGTATTGATGGTATCCAGATAGGAAAATTTGCCATACTGATATAAAATGGCAATTATCGGCTTACTGGCTATAATTAGAAAAATGGTGGAGGGAATGGTGTAGAAAAATACCAGCTTCACAGAGGAGTAAAAAGTATCCAGCATCTCTTTGGTCTGATTGCGAGCCGCTAAAAGTGATAAGGAAGGCAGACTGACGGTGGCGATAGCAACTCCAAATACACCTAATGGAAAATGCATTAAACGGAAACTGTAATTCAAATAAGCAATCGAACCCTGGGGAAGAAATGAGGCAATCAAAGTATTCACAAAGATATTGATTTGGGTGGAAGCCAAACCCAAAGTAGCCGGAGTCATCAGTAAAAAAATCTTCTTCAATTCCGGGTCTCTGAAATCCAAAACCCACTGATAATGGTATCCCTCTCTTTTTAAGCTGGGATATTGAATTAGAAACTGGCCGATGCTTCCTAAAACCGCTCCGATGGCCATGCCTAAAATAGGAGGGTCAAAGAAGGGACAAACCAAAAATCCAGCCAGAATCATGCCTAAATTAAGCATCACCGGCGCAAAAGCTGGAAGCGCAAATTTCCCCAGGGAATTTAATACCCCCATTACCAAAGCGGCTAAAGCTATGAAAAGCAAAAAAGGGAACATTATTCTGGTCAGGGTGGTAGTTAATTCTGATTTTCCCGGGACTTTATCAAAACCAGGTGCAATTAGCTGAACAATCAGAGGAGAAATAATTATTCCAATTACTACAATCAGACCTGCTGTAACCAAAAGAGAATTGGCCACTAAATTTACCAATCTCCAGGCCTTTTCTTTACTTTGGTTAGTCAGATTTTCAGTGAAAACCGGAACGAAGGCACTGGATAAAACCCCTTCGGCGAATAAATCTCGCAATAAGTTGGGGATGCGGAAAGCGGCTACGAAGGCATCCGTTGCCAGGGAGGCGCCGAAAAAATAGGCAAAGGTCTGCTCCCGCATTAGACCGAAAACTCGAGAGACAGCCGTAGCCAGGCTGACCACTCCGGCTTTTCGGGCAAGTTTGTTTTCCGGCATATTTTTGATTGACAAACAAAGTAAAAATTTTATATTGATAAGTCAAATATTATGACAAACTGGAGGGAATTTGCCAACGCATAAATCAGCCGAAAAGGCCTTAAGGCAAAGTATCAGCAGAAATTTGCGCAACAAAGCGGTCAAATCCAAAGTCAGAACCATCATTAAAAAAGTAGAAACAGCCCGGGATAAGACCCAGGCCAAAGACCTGCTGAAGCAGACTTTTTCTTTGTTGGATAAAGCCGTTAAAAGAAATGTCATTCACTTCAATCGGGCCAGCCGCACCAAGTCCAGATTAACCAAACTAGTCAATCAGTTGGGTGCTACCAAAATTTGAGAATTTAGGAATTGATTTCTACCACAGTTCAGCTTATTTTTTCTCCCACTTTGATTTATCTCAGTCGTAATTTTTTGCCAATATTTTATCGGAAATTTTTTTAAAAATCTTAAAAAAAACTTGACAAAATTTGGGGCTTGTCTTATCTTTTTAAGCAAGATTTAATAAAAACGAAAGGAGGAGGATCAAATGGCTGAAGTGTGGTATCAAAAATGGATAGATAAAGTGCAAAGCCGCAAAGATAATCCCTTTACTCTGAAAGAATATGTGGAAATGTGCATCGACCTGGAAGCTCATGAAACGGACACTCACAACAAGTATGCGGCAGCCGCCAAAAAAGAAGGCAAAAATGATTTAGCTACAGTATTTGAGGATTTAGCAGGGGGAGAAGATTACTTCTCCGGTAAATTCGAAACCTTTTTGAAAGAATGGAGGTAATCAAATGTCAGGCATGGAATTAGCTGAAAAATTATTAAATTTACCCTTTGTCAAGGGTGTTACTGGTGATTCTGATTTCAATGTTAAGGCCGCTTTAGTGGTGGAGGATTTTGTGGCTACGGTTTGGTTCCCGGAACTGGCCAAGATGGCCTATACCGAAGGCAGAACCGAACTGGGCAAGCTATTTGAAAACGTCGGCAAGGGTGAGCAGGGACACGCTGATGCTCTGCGCAATGCCATGCAGAGGTTCAACATAAGCTAGAGTTTTTTTATGAAGTAATAAGGAGCAAGTAATGGGAAACTGTTACTTGCTCTTCTATTTGCTTTCTTTTATATTATAAGCGTATAAACAATAAATCAAAGGTTGGAGGAGGTGAAAAAATTATGAAGAAAGTTTTACTCGCAAGTTTTGGTTTGGTGGTTATGGTTGCTCTTTTAGCTTGGGCCGGTGGAGAACAAAAACCCCAGATGTCCATGGACCAGATGAAAGCCGAAATGTCCAAGTGTACCATGTGTAAAGAGATGTTACCTTACATGAACCAAGAATGGTGGATGGGAATGAAGCATGAGGTCCACAATCTGAAGAATGGAGCTCTTTTTATCCATGCTTACCCGACCGCTACGGAGAAGGAATTGGTAGATATTCATAAGATGTGTACTGCTATGGAAACTGCTGGCATGGGATTAGAGAAAATGACTGCTAAAGAGGCGCAAGGGAAACTTTGTCAGCATTGTCAGGAGTGGTTCAGTGTTATGAAGGATGGTGCTAAGGATGAGTGGGTTTTGACCAAGACCGGTTCGATTGGATTAGTTACCTCTGACAACCCCAAGACAGTGGCAAAGATTCACGTGATGGCGGACAAGGTACGACAGATGTTTGCCGGAACTCCGGAAAAGATGTAACTACCTGGTTTCAACTAACTTGAAAGAGGGTGCCAAAGGGTGCCCTCTTTTTTTATATGCAGCAAGTCGGAGGAGAAGGGGGTAAACCTTCTTTAAATAAAAAATTGATCAAATAAACTATATCAGATAAATTAATTTTTCCATTATTATTGGCGTCGCCGTCGCATTCTTCAGGTACTGGAGAAGGACCCTGTTTGAAAAGATAGTTTATCAAATAGATTATATCTTGAAGAGTAATCTGTCCGTTTCCATTAGGGTCTCCCCGCTTGGTTTCACTACATAGAACCGTTATCTGTACTGTTTCGCTGTCACAGCCAACAGTGTCGCATGCGATAAATGTCACATTATATGTACCGCTTTGGGTAAAGTCAGGGGTGAAGGTGAAAACGCCGGAGCCATTGCCGGAATCGTAGAAAGAAGAGTGGAGAGGGAGGTCAACGGCGGAAAGAGTGGGAATTGTCGGACAGCCTTTGTAAGCAGACACTCTAAAATTTAAGATTTCATTCTCATTCATCGTTTTAGTTGATATCAATTGGATAATTGAATGACCGAAAGGACAGGAGCTTGTATCGCGTAAAACATAATAAGGAACCAGACCATACCCTGATGTGTCTTCGTAGACTAACCCTTGTCCGGAAGGCAGGGTAAAGGTGTCCAAAACCATATAAATGGATGAGTCCCAGTTTGGCCCGGTAGTAAAATACATTGTGCAAAAGGTATCTGTTCCAGATAGAAGCCCTTGTGGTCGAAAGTAAAATGCATAAAACATGACTTCTCCTTTAGTCCTGTTAATGGAGGTGTCTCTCAGGTTTGCACTATCCATGTCTGGGTGAAAACGAACTGAATCTAATATGATATCTATTTGGGCTACCTTATAAGTAAGGGGTACAACAATACCATTTAATTTTTCATCGTGATAGCCACTGGCGACAACCTCAAAATGTGTATTCGGCTTCAACCAGAAGCTGACTCCCGTTACAAATAGAGAATCTCTAATTCCTGAGTCTTGAGAAAAAGCACTTTGAGTTAAAATAAATATAACAAAGACCACTATACAATATTTTAAACAGTTTTTATTCCCCATATTATTCTATGTTTAGTCAACTCAACCCCTTAGAGGTGACAGTAATATGAATTATCTCTTTTTACTATACTTAGGGTCTGCCAAATATACTGCAATCTTTACACCTGGTAATTCCCCGAACTTTCTACAACTTAGAATAACCAAAATATATCTTTTGCCCTGAAAGAAAAATTCTCTCTGTTCTCCGCTTGATACGGTTAAATATTTCGAATCTATTTTGAATGATTCGTATGGACTACTTAGATCAATTCGAGCCTCAAATGACGCTCTATTCTCAAAGACGCTATCAATCCCGCTACATTTGATTGAGACTGCTCCATTAAAGAGATAAATAGCATCTCCCTCATATAAAATAGTATCTTTTAAAATTAGATTAGGTTTGAGAAGAACCTTTAATGAGTCTTCAAGTTGGGTGGCTTGTGATTTGTAATATGATGCGAGTGTGCTATCTCGCTCAATAATTTTTTGTTGGTCTTTATTTCTTTGCTCTAAATTGTTAACCTTCTCATGCGAAATATCTTTACCAATTACATAAGCAAGACCCACTAAACCAACAAATAAAGTCGCCGATAGTAAATTGGACAGTTTTTGCCACCATTTAGTTTTAGGTTCATCCACTACATCTTTATTTTCAAACAAACTTTTTTATTATGTTGTAACAGGGCCTAGTCCTGTCACGCTTACCCGTCACGAGTAGCTCCTGACGGAACAGAAAAAAACTACTTCTGAGCCTCTTTAGCCGCCTTCTGGACAAAAGGTGCTAATAAATCAATCGGCACGGGGAAAATAATAGTTGAGTTCTTTTCCGTAGCTACTTCAGTTAAAGTCTGCATAAATCTCAACTGTAAAGCCATGGGATGAGTACCAATCACTTTGGCCGCCTCAGCTAATTTATGAGAAGCCTGTAATTCCCCTTCGGCGTGAATAACTTTGGATCTTCTTTCTCTTTCGGCCTCGGCCTGTTTGGCAATGGCTCTTTGCATCTCCTGAGGCAGGTCTACATTCTTAACTTCTACCACCGAAACTTTTATCCCCCAGGGTTCGGTCTGGGCATCGATTATTTTCTGCAGCTCCTGATTGATTTTTTCCCGATTGGAAAGCAAATCATCTAACTCTACCTGACCTAAGACCGACCTCAAAGTTGTTTGTGCTATCATGGAAGTGGCGTAAAGAAAATCTTCGACTGCCACGATGGCTTTGGAAGCATCTATTACTCTGAAATAAATTACCGCGTTGACCTTGACCGTGACATTATCTTTGGTAATTACATCCTGTGACGGAACGTCCATGGTAACTACCCGCAAGCTGACCTTTACCATTCTATCTACCACCGGAATCAGTAAAATCAAACCGGGACCTTTGGCGCCGATTAATCTTCCCAATCTGAAGATAATTCCTCTTTCATACTCTCTAAGAATTCGAATAGCATTGGCTAAAATAAATAACCCGATGATTATGACAGTCAGAACAGCCGGTGTAAACATCAATCCTCCTTGAGTAAGTGCTACTCTTTTAAGTTAACACAATTGTATCGTAAAATTAGGCTTTTACCACTTTTAAAGTCAAATTTTCCACCCCTATGACTTTTACCTTTTGGCCGGTTTCAATAGGGGCATCACTATATGCCTTCCACAGTTCTCCCTGGATGAAAACATAGCCATCCGGGTCGATTCTAGATTTGGTCAGGCCAATTTCTCCTATCAGCCCCTTGTCTCCGGTGGTTGGCTTTTTTCTTTGGGCCTTCAAACCCATTCCTACCGCAAAGATAAAAAATAACGCCACACTGAGAACAGTAACCAAGATTACCAATACTGAAATTTTCATATAAGGTGAAGGAGAGTTAATCAACATAAACGACCCTATCAACATAGAGATAACTCCCCCGATAGTCAAGGCCCCATGACTGGGTACCTTGACCTCCAGGATAAACAAAAGCAAAGCCAGCAAGATTAGTAAAAGGCCGGCTAAATTTATGGGTAAGCTTTGAAAAGCGAAGAAAGCCAGGATTAAACAGATGGCCCCCACAACCCCGGGTAAAATCGAGCCCGGATTGGAAAGCTCAAAGAAAATCCCCAGCATCCCTAAGTTCAAAAGAATATAGGCGATAGTTGGATTAGCAATAATGGCCAGAAGTTTATCTCTCCAGCTGATTTTAATGGTTCGGATCTCAGTGCCCTTGGTATTCAAAACCTTTTCCCCGACTGGCAAGCTGACCTTTTTGCCATCGCATTTTTCCAATAGTTCTCTTACGCTATTGACAACCAAGTCAATGACTTTTAATTTTAAGGCCTCGTATTCGGGAATCGATTCTGATTTTCTGACCGATTGTTCGGCCCACTGAATATTTCTACCCCTTTTAGCGGCAATGGATTTAACATAGGCCACCGCGTCTTTGGTGATTTTTTCCACCATGGTGGAGTCGATTTGCCCACCTAGGCTGACCGGATGAGCCGCACCGATATTGGTCCCCGGCGCCATTGCTGCGATATGAGCCGCCAGAGTTATGAAAACTCCAGCTGAGGCAGCTCTGGAGCCGCTGGGGGAAACATAAACGATTATGGGGACATCCGAGTTTAAAATCTCTTTGATGATAATTCTCATCGACTCATCTAAACCGCCCGGGGTGTTCAATTCGATGATTAGAGCTTCTGCTCCATCTTTGACCGAAGCTTTGATGGCATCTACTATAATTCTGCTGGAGACCGGCCCGATTACTCCATCTATTGTGATAATATTTACATGCTTCCCTTCTTCAGCGGTGTACAGTAAACTGGAAAGTAGCAGAGTGAAAAAGAAGCTGTAAATGCCTATTTTTTTAATGATTTTAAACATGCTTAATCCTTTACCTTATTTAATAAGTCATGCAGAAGAAGAAAAGTCAAGATGGTTTAATCCGATATCTCTAAAAAATCGTCATTATATACTATTTTTCCGTCCCACAAAGTAGCTAGAACCTCGGTTTTCAATATTTCATCTGGGGCAATTTTGAAAATATCTTTTGATAAAACCGCCATATCGGCCAATTTTCCGATTTCAAGCGAACCTTTGAGATTTTCTTCATAGCTGGCATAGGCAGCACCTTTAGTGTAGGCATAAACTGCCTGAGCAACTGATATTTTTTCTTTGGAATTCCAGGAATTGCCGCCATTTTCTCCTTTTCTGGTCACTGCAGCATATATCCCTTTCAACGGGTCAAAACCATACAAAGGCAAATCCGAGCCAAAAGCTAATCTGGTGCCGGAATCCAGCAAGGTTTTAAAAACATAAGCCTGCTGACTTCTCTTTCCCCAGTATTTTTCCGCCATAACCCGATCTGATGGACAATGAATCGGTTGCATGGAAGCAATTATATCTAATTGGGCAAATCTTCTGATATCTCTCGGGTCTAAGACCTGAGCGTGCTCAATCCGGTGTCTTAGATTTTTATTATGATTGCCTTTTTCAATGGCGTTCAGAGCTTGATGATTGGCTTTATCCCCGATGGCATGGATGGCTACAGATAGGTGGTTCTGGGAGGCTTTTTTCACAGATTCTAACAAATCTTTTTGGCTGTTTACTTCCACTCCTGAATTTTTTGGCTCTGAATTGTAAGGTTTAAACATCAAAGCGGTTCTGGAACCCAAAGCACCATCTGCAAAAATTTTTACTCCGCCAATTCTTAAATATTCATTTCCTAAACCGGTTTTATAGCCAATTCTTATGGCTTCATCCAAGTTTTTCTGAGGAATCATCATAAACACTCTTAAGGAGAGCTCTTGCTTCTTTTGGAATGATTCGAAAAGTTCCAGGGCTTTTTCATCTTCGCAGTCATGTATCCCCACAATTCCTTTTTGACGAGCACGTTTAAAGGCCTCTTTCAAAAGCTGGGATAAAATTTGTTCTTCCGGTTCTTTTATAATTTTATAAACAAAATCACAGGCTCTTTCTTTGAGAATCCCTGATGGTTCATGGGAATTGGAATACCTCTCAATTCTTCCACCTGAAGGATCTGCAGTAGATTCATCTATTTTAGCTATCTCTAAAACTTTTGAATTCACCCATAAAGAGTGACCATCTTTGCTGAAGACGACTATGGGATTGGAAGCGGAAATTTTATCTAAAATCTTCTTATCAGGCAAAACCAGTTTTTTCCAAAGATTTATATTCCATCTTTTGGCGAAAATCCATTCTTCCTTATTTTTCCTTTTAGCAAAAGCTCTGAGTTTTTTTAAAGTTTCATCTAAAGAGGTGCCTTCATCTAAATCCAAAAGGTTCAAGCTTTTGGCGAAAGATATAAAATGGGTGTGGGAGTCGATAAAACCAGGCAGAACTGTTTTCTGTTTTAAATTAATTTTCTTAAGATATTTCTGCTCTAAATTTTTTATCTGTTGGTCAATAGCTACAATCTTGTTTCCCTCAATTGCAATGGCTTCAGCTTTAGGTCTTTTTTCATCCAGGGTGTGGATATTACCGTTATAAAGAATCAGTCCGTTCATAAAGAATTCAGCTAAGCCACAGAGTTCAAAATGCGATAATCTCCGACTCTTTTAGTAATCTCCAATTGGTCTAACTTTTCCAAAATAGGAACGGCATATTTTCTGGTCGTAGCCAGATGTTCTTTAACTTCCCCTACCGTAACTTTCCCTTTTTGTTGCATCAAATCAATTACTTTGCTTTTGATTTTTTCAAACTCAGCGGTCTTGAACAAGATTCCTTCCGTCAATTCAATCAATTGATTCTGCTGTAGCAAGAAATAAAGCACCGTTTCAAACTCTGAATTTTGTTTCAGCAACTCTTCTTTAGTAGGAGGTGTTAAGGGGGATGAGTTGAATTTATCCCAGATAATTTGTTCCACCTTCCTTTGTGACTGAGACAGTTGCGGATTAAAATCTGACAGAGACAAAAAAGCTCCGCGCTGGGCAATTTGCTTCGCTTTTAATAAAAAGTTAATCAGTTCCTGCGAAAATTTCTCTTCTATCTTCAGGCGACTTGCCAGCTCTGCCAAAGTCAAACCCAATTTGTATGAATGCTGCCGATGCTCGGTCTGTAATTCGTTTTGGATTCTCTGCGCAATTTCCTTCCATTTTTGGCTTAACACTACACCATCTGGAATTGTTACTATCAGATTTTGGCTTTTGAGTTTTTCTAATTCGTTCCTGATCTCTTGCTCACTGAAGTGGATATTTTGCAAGAGTTCCGAAGGTTGGATGCAATTTCTCTTCTCCAATTCGCTTAAAATTAAATCTGGTAATTGTAAATTTATTCTTTTAGACAAATATTGAATTTTAGCTTCTTTTTTGATATTTGGAAGAGGCTCAGGATCTAAAACTACTCCACCACCGATAGTTATTTGCGGGCCCGGGTATCTCAAAATAAATCTATCCCCTACGAATGCTGTCATTTCCTCTTTTGCTTTCAATTCCACCAATCCAATTTCTCCTGGCTCCAACTTTTCCTTTTCTAATATATATACTCTCTCCAAAACCTCCTGAGTTCCCAAAAGAATTTGGACCTGGCTACCCTGTTTCAGGGGCAATTTTAAATCGGGAAGCACTTCCACTTGTGCTTGAAGAATTGTACCGACTTTTCCGAAATTAGAATTCAAAATTACATTCCCCCGGGAAAGTTTTTCTTTTTCAATTCCGGATAAATTCAAAGCTACCCTGCTTCCCGGTGAGGCAAATTTCAAATCTTTCTTATGGGTCTGGATATTGCGAATCCTGGCGGTAACCTTTTGAGGTAAAATTTCAACCTCTTGCCCTAAAGTTAAATTACCTAAAGCCAAAGTTCCAGTCACAATCGTTCCTCTTCCGGTCATAGTGAATACCCGGTCAATAAACAAGCGGGGTTTATCAATATCTTTAGGTGGCTCCATTTCAGAAAACATCTCCATCAGAGCCTGCTTTAACTCTTCTAAGCCAATATTTCCAGTAGAAGAAACTTTGATAATAGGCGAGTTTTCCAAAAATGAATTTTTAACTTTTAATTTTATATCCTCTTCCATTAATTTAAGCCAATCTTCTATAACTAAATCAACTTTAGTTAAGGCAATCACTCCCTTTTTGATTCTCAAAAGTTTTAAAATATCCAGATGTTCCTGGGATTGAGGCATCCAGCCATCATCTGCCGCGACTACAAAAATTACCCCATCAATGGCTCCCACCCCGGCTATCATATTTTTGATAAATCTTTCGTGGCCGGGGACATCTACAATTCCGACTTCCTGACCGTTGGGAAGCTTAAGCCAGGCAAACCCCAAATCAATGGTCATCCCTCGTTGTTTTTCCTCTGGAAGGCGATCCGGGTCGATTCCGGTCAGAGCTAAAATCAAAGAAGATTTTCCGTGGTCAACATGACCGGCTGTTCCAATGACAAACATAGAAGTTAAGTTTTAATTAAGCTAAAACCTTGCGGATAGATTCCACAATTAAATCATCCTGCTCTGGAAAAATAGTTCTCAAATCCAAGACAAAGTTTTCATCTTCAATTCTACCTATTACTGGTGGTCTTAGCTTTCTAAATTTTTCAGACAAAATTTCCGGAGCAAAGTCAGAATTGAAACTCAGTACATAGGTAGGTAAACTTTGTTGCGGTAATGAACCTCCTCCTAAGAAGCTCTGACTTTCTTTTAAGGTAATTGTTTGTTTTTTTGACTTCTGAATAATCTTTTCTCCTCTAGATTTTAAATTCTCTTTGGAATTTGAAATCATCTTCCAGATTGGAATTTTCTCAGGAGTTTCTTTTTTTAGATAATGCAATAAGGTAATCTCAAGCACCGATAAAGTCAGCTTAGCCACTCGTAGCGCTCGATACAAAGGATATTTTTTCAGTTTTTCTATTAAAACTTTTTTGCCCACAATAATTCCAGCTTGCGGACCGCCCAAAAGTTTATCTCCGCTGAAGGCAACTAAATCCACGCCGGTTTGTATAGCTTCTGGAACCGTTGGTTCGTGAGCCAGTCCAAATTGTTTGGTATCAAGCAAAGCGCCAGACCCCAAATCAAATATAGTAACTAAATTTTGCTCCCTACCTAATTTTACTAATTCTTCTAAAGCAGTTTCTTTAACAAAACCTTCCATTTTAAAATTACTGTGGTGCACTTTTAAAAGACCGGCAGTATTTTCAGAAATGGCATTCCTGTAATCCTCTAAGAGAGTCTGATTGGTAGTACCGATTTCTTTTAAGCTTGCACCAGATAAGCTCAAAATCTCCGGAATTCTAAAGCCACCTCCGATTTGAACCAATTCGCCTCTGGAGATGATTACCTCTTTCCCTTTAGCCAGAGCTTGCAGAATCAAAAGCACCGCACCCGCATTATTGTTGACAACCAAACCAGCTTCAGCTCCTGTCAGCTCTTTTAAATATTGCTCAACCAAAACTCCTCGTTGCCCTCTTTTCCCTGAATTTAGCTCCATTTCTAAGTTATTGTAATTCTCTGCCACTTCTGTCAGATGTTCCATGGCATCTTTACCCAAAGGAGCTCTGCCCAAATTGGTGTGCAAAATCACCCCAGTTCCGTTGATAACTTTTTGCAATGAAAAAGAAAACCGGCTTTCCAAAGTTTCTTCAACTTTCTCAATAATATCATCCAGCTTTGGAACCAAATCTCCATTCAAAATTGTTTCTCTAAGTTTTGAAAGGACTTCTCGGCAACTAGTAGCTACAATCAGATGAGAAACCTGCTCAGTTCTCTTTTGTAATTGAGGAGTTGATAAAAGCTCTTCCACGCTGGGCAGTTGCCTAAATTTCTGATTTATGGTTTCTTCTTTCATTTTAGCTTTTGATTTTCAAGTTAGCGGAAGGGGCAGGAATCGAACCTGCCAACCCAATAAAATTGGGTTTGACGGATTTGAAGTCCGCAAGGACCACCAGATCCTATCCACTTCCTAGATTGACTTGACCAGCATTTTCATCGGGTCTGTAATTTCTATATTTTCTTTGATGATAAACGGCTCTCCATATTTTTTACCAATTAAATAACCAAAATGTCTGGCTCGGGTTTCCATGAACTCGTATATGTCACGGGCCGGAGGAAAAACTTGTTTGGTTTCCGTTTCATTCGGATAAAACTGTGAACGATAGCAAGCTACGGCCTTTAATTTCCTTTTAAACTGGTCGCTTATATCCACAACAAAGCTGGGTTTTCTGTCCACCACCGATAAAGTGGAGTAAATGATTTTGAAAGGCCGGTGGGCTTTTCCCGGCACATCATCTAATTTAGTTAACCCGGCTAAAAAAGCAGCGTCCCAGCCCAACAGAGAACAGTTGGCATGATCCGGGTGTCTTTGTTCCCAATAAGGTAAAATCAAAAGATGAGGACGATATTTTCTTAAAACCTCTACTACTTTCATTTTATTTTCCCAGGTTAGTTCAACTTTGGCATCCGGCATAGCAAGATTTTCTCTGACATGAATCCCCATCACTTTAGCGGCTTTGTCTGCTTCTCTTTTACGGTCCAATTCGGTACCTCTGGTTCCCATCTCTCCTTCAGTTAAATCTACAATTCCTACTTTGTATCCTAAATCAACCAATTTGGTAACGGTACCGCCGCAGACAATTTCTATATCATCTCTGTGAGCTGCCATAACCAGGACGTCTAATTTCAATGTCTCCTCCTTTATGGTTTAATCCGGTGAGTTTAAAACTTTTTGGTAAAACTGTTCATACTTAGGAATTACTAATTGTGAATCGAAGAGCCGTACGGCTCTTTCACGGGCATTCTGTTTAAACTGCTTCAGTTTGTCTGGATTTTCTAAAAGTTCTAAAGCTTTTTTAGCCATTCCATCCACATCCCCTAAGGATAGCAAATATCCTGATTTCCCATCTTCCACCACTTCCGGCAAGCCCCCTAAATTAGTTCCAATGACAGGAACCCCGGAGCTCAAGGCTTCTAAGGCGGACAGACCGAAACTTTCAGTATCACTGGGAAGCAGAAACAAATCTGCCAAACATAGAAGATTTTCTACCCACTCCTGTTGGCCCAAAAAGATTGTGTCAGATTCCAGCTTGAGCTGATTGACTAAGAGCAGTGCATCCGATAATTTGGGACCGTCGCCGATTAAAAGTAATTTGCAGGGAATTTCTTTTCGGACCAAAGCAAAAACTTTAATCACATCATCTATCCTTTTTAGCGGTCTGAAATTGGACATATGCAGCAAAATCTTTTCTCCTTTGGCAGCAAATTTTTCCTTTTCACACACAGGTTTTTTGGGGTCAAATCGGTTTGTATCCACAAAGTTATAAATACATTGGATATTATTGGCCAGCCCAAACTCTTTTTTGGTCACTTCGCGCAAATATTGGGAGACAGTAGTGACTCCGTCACTGGCTTCAATTGAAAACTTGGTAATTTGATAAAATGATTTCTCACTGCCCACTAAAGTGATATCTGTGCCGTGCAAAGTTGTAACTATTTTAGGAGAATTTTTCCCCAAAATAGATTTAGCTAAAAAAGCACAGGTGGCATGCGGGATTGCATAATGTACATGTAAGATATCTAAATCCCATTTTTGGGCAACCTCAGCCATTTTAGCGGCTACATTTAAAGTGTAAGGCGGATATTTGAATAAAGGATAATGAGAAACCTCCACTTCATGAAAAAATAAATTCTCTTGGAATTTTTGTAATCGAAAAGGTAAGCTATAAGCAATAAAATGGACCTGATGTCCTCTTTTAGCTAATTCTAAACCTAACTCTGTGGCAATCACACCACTGCCACCGGCCACTGGATAACAGGTTATTCCTATTTTCATAATTCTTCCTCTAAAATTAAAACTTTGGGTTCAAAATCGTCAACTTCAATACTTTGAAATAGAAAATCAATTAAATCGAATCCATATTTATTTAAATAATAGACTAGGTTGAATTTTCTTTCCTGCAAATCATTTTCCGGATAGAGATGATTTTTGACTTTGTAGAGTTGTTCACGGACAATTTTATTTTTCCTTTTGTGGGCCTGGAAATATTTTTCTTTAAGTTTATTGAGTTCAAAATCAACTTTCCCTTTGGTGGTAGCAAAAGTTTCTTTTAAGGTTGGCTCCAGCTTAGCTACTTCACTTTCTAAATCTTCGAATTTGCTTTTAATTTCAGCTTGAGTTTTTGTAAAATTTTCTTCCCAATTCGGGGGTAAAGTTTTTTCCAGAACTTGATTTATGACTGATTCGATATCCTGCGTTAATATATCTCTTATGTCCAGACTATACCTCTCTAACATTTCTAAAGTTTTTCTTTCTAGCAGAGCCACAGTTGCTCGAGGATAAATCACTGGCATATTAATTTCTAAAGCTTTATATAGCTCCTTTAATTGTGCAAAGTAAGCTACTTCTGATGGTCCTCCTACATAAGCTAAGGTGGGAAAAAGATAACTTTGAATCATGGGTCTTAAAATTACATTGGGAGAGAAAAGATTTGGCTTTTGATTTAATAATCCCCGCAACTGTTGGGAGGTGAATTTTTCTTGAGTAGCTTCCACTACAAAAAAATCTTTTTCTTTTCTTACCGTACTCCTTTGTCCATTATCAACAAATATATTTAAATAATTCTCTTTCTTTTTAATTTGTTGGTGATAATCTCTCTGCTCTAATTTCAGATTAGTTTCTCTAAAAATATTTTCCAACCTTCCATTTTGCTCAATTTCTTGTTCAAAAATGGGTGCCGCTAATTTTTTTAGATCTTTATCAGCTGGATTAACAATTACTAATCCATATTTACCTAATAGGAAGGTCAGCCAGCGTGCGAATGCTAAACTTAGAAATTGACCTTCCTGATAAAATTGAAAAAGCTTGTCTAAAACTTCATTTTTATACTTTGTTTCAGCTAAATTTTCACCAACGGCTTTAGAAAAACTATTTATCGATTCTTCCAAAATCACTTTAGCCATCGGTTTCCCTTGCCAATCAGTTCTTGGTTTATATTCAATCTTAGTCACTTGGCTTTGAGGATTTAATAAATAGATATGATTCACTTCTAAAAAATCATGGTCATCGGCAGCCAGCCAGAATAAAGGGATTACCTTGGTTTTTAATTTTTCAGATAGCCATCCTGCCAGCTTAATGTCAGATATGGCTTTATAAATAGTGAAAAGAGGACCTCCCAAAATCCCCACCTGTTGCCCGGTAAAAACCACACTGGCGTGGTTATCTTTCAGATAAGAGATATTTTTCAAAGTCTGAACAGAGGCCCCCAACTCTGAATTTTGCCTTTCTAAAATGGAGGCAATTTCATTACGAAAATATTTTCTTTTGGTCAAATCTGCTCGACATTTTTCAAACGATTCAATTTTTCTGAAATTCCCGGCGTAAAAAGTGTCCACTTTCTCAAAATTATAGATAAAATCCCTGAATAAATTAGTGGTTTCTTTTAAATCTCTGTAAGTAAGCTTCATTGGTATTTTTTTAAACTTTCGATAATTTCTTCAATCCTCAAACCATTCTTATGGTCCAGATTCACTTTTTTATAACTGATCACTCTTTCTTTATCAGCTACAAACACGGTCGGATGAGGTGCTCCCTTGGGAGAACCGCTGTTCAAAAGACCATAGAGTTTGGTAACGACTGAGTTCTGGTCATACAAAAGTGGAAATTCTAAATTCAATTTTTGTTTCAGCTTATTCAAAAAGCGAGGGTGGTCTATACTGACGGCTAAGGCTGCTGCATCCAGTGCGGTAATCTCTTTTAGCTTATTCTGCACCTCAGACAAAAACCTACCACACTCGTTACATAAATAATCGTCCAGAAAAAATAGGACTATATCCTTTTTCCCCCAGAATTCCGCTAAATTAACTTCCTTGCTGCCTGAATCCTTGAGAGTAAAAATGGGCAGCATAAAGCCGATTCGAATTCGGTCAACATCATCCATCCGTTCCTCCTTAGGCAAAACTTGTGTCATAAAATTCTTCCTCCTTAAGCATGATTTATCTGTTCTAAAAATCCCGGCAGATATTTTTCCAAAATGGCCCGGTTTAAAGATAAATAAAAATACTGCCCCTCTTTTCTCTTTAAAACCAGACCGGATTCCTTTAAGATACGATAATGATGAGATAGGGCCGGCTGGGTTAATTTGAAGGTATGGTTTATCTGGGTACAGCCCACCTCCCCATTTTGAGCCAGAAGCTTGATTATCTCAAGTCTGGTTTCTTCGCCTAAAGCCTTGAAGATTTGAGAAAGTCGTTCTGTTTTACCCATATAAATAGTTTTAAAACCGTTTAACAATTTACGAAATCAAAAGAGGGTTTGTCAATTCCTTTTAATTAAAATATTAGAAAAACATTAAACAAATCAAACTTTCTGACGTATCAATATATAGCAAAATGTGCATATATCTATATCAAATATTTAACTGAAGGATTGATATGAAACCAGAAAAACTTAAAAACCCTTTAAAGGCCTTAGCCGACCCGACCCGGCTGAAAATATTACTTATGCTGGAGGGGAAACCTAGACCAGTTTCAGAAATAGTGGATTTTTTTAATCTCTCCCAACCCACCATCTCCAGACATTTGTCTGTCCTGAAAAATGTCGGTCTGGTAAAAGACAAAAGAGCCGGTCAAAAGGTAGTTTATAGCTTAGATACCCAAAAGGTCCAAGAAATCTGCTTGGGTATCTGCGCCTGTTTTGACTGCTGTAAAGTTAAGGTCCAGAAATAGATTTAAAAATCTAATTAGAAAGGAGGTTCCGTATGGCAAACAATCGGAATCATATAATTTATCAAGCGGTTCGTCAACACTATGGAGAGGTAGCTAAGCGTGGCGCAAGTGCTTCATGCTGTGCGAAAACTTCATCTGGCTGTGGAGATCAAACCGTATCAACTGTTTCTGAAGGTTTGGGTTATTCAGCTGAAGAAGTTACCGCAGTTCCAGAAGGAGCAAATCTAGGCCTGGGGTCTGGGAACCCTGTTGCTGTTGCAAAGCTGAGATCTGGCGAGATTGTTCTGGACTTGGGAAGCGGCGCAGGTTTTGACTGTTTTCTGGCGGCAAAACAAGTGGGAGAGTCTGGACATGTTATCGGTGTTGATATGACCCCTGAAATGGTGAATAGAGCCCGTGAGAATGCCACCAAAGGGGGCTATAGAAATGCTGAATTTCGATTGGGTGAAATTGAGAATTTGCCCTTGGCTGATGCTTCCGTAGATGTAATTATATCCAATTGTGTCATTAATCTTTCGCCTGAGAAACCAAAAGTGTTCAAGGAGGCTTTTCGAGTGCTCAAACCAGGGGGCCGTTTAGCCATTTCAGATCTGGTTGCCTCAACCCAAATTCCCCCAGAGATTCGAGAAAATTTAGCTCTTTATTGTGGATGCTTAGCAGGAGCAGTCTCCATTGAGGAGCTAGAAAAAATGGTTGAGAAAGCTGGTTTTCAGAATCTTCGCGTTAAGCCAAAAGACCAAAGTTTGAAGTTCGAACAGGAAAAGGTCCAGGGTAGAAACATTGAAGATTATGTAATGTCAGCAACTATTGAGGCAATTAAGCCAAAATAGAACTGATCAATGCTAGAACCTAGTAGAAAAGTAAGCTAAATTGTCCGGCCGGACTAAAGTTTTCTTAAATACAGGAACAAGCTTCCCAAAAATAAATAGGGTAAAATGTCCAAGCTATGGAGGACTAAGCCGAAGCTCAGAGCTTCGGTTTTATGGACATTAAAAAAGGATAACCCCAATATGGTAGCTACCTGAAAGGTGCCGATGTTGCCCGGCGTCAGGGGAAACATCATCATCAAGGCATTGATTATGATTATCACCACCGCTGACCAAGCCGGTATTTTAAAATCAAAGGCCAAAAGCAAGAAAGTAACCACTGCAATCTGAGACAGCCAGGACAGAATTGAAAACAGGGTTACCAGCACTATGTGTTTTGAACTTTTGAGCATCTGCAAGCCCTGCGAAAAGGAGTGTGAGATTTGGTCGATTTTTTCGGTGACTTTATGGGGGAATTTATCCTTTAACTTTGAAAAAAGCTTCTGATTGTGAGTTAAAAAATATAAGAAAGCCAACCCCAGACTGACGCTAATGGCTAGCGTGTATTCCCCTCTGATTAACCAGCTGGGAAAGGCAAACATATAAGAAACCACTATCATCAATAAAAGAAGACTCAACCCGTCAAAAACCACTTCTAAGGCAATGCTGGCAAAAGAGGAGGCTTTGGCTAAGTTTTGCTTTTTACTCAACATAAAGGAGCGGGCTACCTGTCCGGTCAGAGCCGGTAAAATTACGTTGACCATCCAGCCCAAACAATATAAAGAAAAAATTTCCCGCACCGGAATTTTTTTGACCGGGTCTAAAATAAATTTCCAGCGCAGGCTTTTGGCCAGAGGAATCATGAATTCAAAAAATAATGCCAGAAGTAAGAATTTTAAGTCGATGCGACCTAAAGTTTTAATTAGTTCATTTAAATTTACGTCATAAAAACTGACCAACAAAAATGTTACCGCAATTATGGCTCCCCAAAATCTTTTGCTTTTATAAATTTTTTTCATGGGTCAAACTAAAAGCCAGTGTGCCTAAAATTAGCTTAAAAATGTAGGTGTGTCAATAAAATGATTTAGAAAATTTATATCTTTTCCACGCTGGCTTTGGGAAGCCAACCTTTGGCGCCATTTGGAAGTGCTGCTAAATACCAATCATCTTTCTCCTGCTCTATTTTTAATTCTAATCCCTCATGCCCGGTAAATTGCAGAGTGAACTCCTTGGCCGGGCCGCTGTACACCTCGACGGCAGAAGAAGTGACCACTGCCTCCTGCCACTGGCTATCTCTGGAGATTTTAATAGTAGCAAAGAGGATAAGGACCAAGAAGAAAGCCAAAAATACTGCCAAACCTCTTTTGATAATTTTTTCTCTTTTAAAAAATGTAACAATACCCAGAGAGGCTGAGCCAAGGTAAAACAAGAAAGTCAAAAAAGTAAACTCATTGACGGTTCCCCAATTCAAAGTTTTATCTATAAAGGCAGAGGAGAAATTGGACGAACTTTTTATTTTATCTAGGACAAAAAGCCGGCTATAACTCAGGTTGGTAGCAATATCACTATCGCGAGGCGACAGCCTCTGGGCTTTTCTGTAATAAAGAATGGCTTTCCCCAGCTGTTTGTCTCTAAAATAGGCGTTTCCTAGGTTATAATAAACTGTGGCATCTTTTATGCCTCGGTTCAGTAATTGCTGATAGGCTTGGATAGCGGATTTGAAATTACTGGAGTCGTAATAGCGGTTGCCTTTCTGGAAAAGTTCCGTAGAATTCTCCTGGCTATAAAGCAGATTGGGGCAAATTAGCAGAAGAACCAGTGCTAATATTTGGGATATATTTTTCAGCATAGTTTTAAATTATTTGATTAACGCGACCATTTCTCTTCTAATGCTATCAAGGCTTGGGAAGCTTTCTGATAGAAACTTTCCATCTCCATCCTTTCATAAGATGTCGGTGCAAAACGGGCAAAATCACAACTGTTTAAAATTTCTATTACCTGGTTAATCTGTTGTTCATCAAACTTTTTTAAAATCAGTTCCCGCTGAATATCCTCTTTTGACAGAGAGGCCGGGGGTAAATTTAATTTATCCCCTAAATAGCCTGAAATGGCCTTGGCAATTTCGGCGTGAAATTCTTTTCCATTATTTTCTGCTAATAGTCGGTTCGAGGCTTCCAATCTTTTTTGGGCTAATTTGGCGGCTCGTTTGTTTCGGACATAACTTACATCGGTCTGTAATTTTTCTAGATGATTTCTATATCTCCAGGTAAAACCCAGCGCCAACAGAGGCAAAAGCTGCAAAGCTATGAACCAGGGTTTTTTATACAAATTCGTTTCCCCCCGACTTAATTTTGGAGCCTTAGTTTTCAAATAATTGATATCTTTTACACCACCGCTTAGTTCGTTGACGGACGAAGGTAGATTAGATGCCAGGTCGGCCCCCGGCAGAACCGTTATCTCCAAAGGATTGGATTTGGTGGTTTTGTAGCTTCGACTGGACAAATCAAAATAACTAAATTCAATCGGAGGCAGTTTGAATTTTCCGGCTGTTTGGGGAAGCAAAATCTCCTCAAAAGTTTTACTGCCCTGGACCAGATAGTTATCCTTGGATATTTTTTCGGAAGTTCCGGAATTGTAGATTCTGAAATCGGCCAGCTGAGGCAGACCAGGCTCATTTAGAGATTTTATATTCCCCGCCCCGGAAAGAGTCACTCTTAAAGTAAGGGGCTGGTTGACTTCGGTTTGTTTTTTATCCAAACTAGCTTTTAGGTTAAATTTCCCCACTGTTCCGGAAAAATTTGAAGGTTTATTGCTTTCCGGCAAGGGTAGAATCTCCACTTCCAGAGGATTGGATTTTAAAATCTTTTCTTCCGGCTGACGCATCTGACTCAGAAGACCGGGGTCAAAAATGTCGAAGGGGTCTTTATTGAGCAGAGATTTATAATTTTCCACCAAACATTTTAAGGTTGCCGGACCGATGGTTTTTTTGCCGGCCGAAGTGGGGAAAAGAGCCATTTTAATTTCTGTCACTGCAAATTTTCTTTGGTTCCGGGTATCATAAAACTGTTTTTGCGGAGGCAAATCTTCCACCCAAAAACCGGTCAAAGCCGGAGGGGTATAATCCGGGTTTCTTAAAGTGTTTACGGCCTGGTAAAATTTTAAACTCAAAGTGACCTGCTCATTGACATAAGCTTTCCTCTTGTCTACCGATGCTTCCAGATATAAATCCTCTCCGGTCTTAGCGGTGGCCTGAGTCTTGGATGGAGTCGGAGGTTTTATTTGAGGTTGGTTAGTCGGCGGTACACTGGCTCCCTGAGTGACTGTAATATTTATCGGATTGGTTCTATAGGTTTTCCCCTCCAGAGTTATTTCAGCCGCTTCAACGGTCAGCTGGCCGGTGGAAGTGGGAATCAAAACATAATTGAACGAGGCGGTGTAGGAAGTTTGGCCATTGACAAAAGAAAAATTTTGAGTGCGGCCGGAAGCATAGACATTGAAATTTTTCAAAACCGGCAGTTGCGGTTGAGGAATATTCTGAACATTGCCGGAGACCTGAATGGTTAAAACAATCTGCTCATGCAAGTCAACTTGGGTTCTGTCCACACCGGCTGAAAAGGTAATCTCTTGAGCAACTCCTATATGAACCATCAGGAAAATGATGGCTATAAACAAAAATACAACTCTGTGCCTCATTTTTACCAATCCTTTCCTGTAAAAGATTTTGGAGTTTTGAAAATTTTTCTATTTTTCTTCTTATTGTCCCTCTCTTTATCCTGCAGAGCATCTAAAATTCGGTCCGCCTCTTCTTTGCTCATGCCGCCGGGTGGCTTTTGAGCTAACTGCTGCTGATTCTGCTGCTCCGGCGGTTGAGGGTTTTGTTTTTGCTCTTCTCGATTTTGGGGATTTTTCTTTTGGTTTTTATCATCTGGAGCTTGGGCTTGCTGATTCTGTTTTGGTTTATCTTTATTCTGCTGATTTTTACTCTGAGGTTGTTTCTGCTGGTTTTTCTTTTCCTGTAATTTCTTTTTTGTATATTCCAAATTATATTTGGCATCTTCATCATTAGGATTAATTTCTAAGCATTTTTTATAGGCTTCAATGGCTTCCGGGTATTTATCCAGGCGGTAAAAGGTATTCCCTAGGTTGTAGTAAATTTGAGCTTGATTCATATCCGGTGTACCCTGCAAGGACTTTTGATAATTTTGCAAAGCCCCTTCCCATTGTTTTTGCTGATGTAAGGAATTGCCTAAGTTATACCTTATTTCCGGCGAGTCCGGTTTTTCGATTCCGGCTTGGTTATAGAAGTCCAGAGCTTTCTGGAAATCACCTTTCTTATACATCTGATTACCTTTATTATTTAAAGAGGAATAGGGATCTCCCCAAGCTAGACCACCGAGTGCCAACAGGAAGAGTAGAGTTGTCGCTCCAACTTTGGCCAAATTTCCAATAGTTATTGGCATTCTTGGTATAATTTTTCGGCGGTCGGAAATGAAAAATTCAGCTATCAACAGAATCAAACCCAAAAACAAGAAAAATTGGTATCTTTCTTCATATTGAATCATCAGATTCCCCTGCAACTCTTTTTTCTCCATACCGGAAACCTCGTTATAGATTTGGTCTAACTCCATCTCTCCGGTGGTGGCCTGATAATATTTACCGCCAGTTTTTAGGGCAATCTCCTGTAAGGTGCCCTGGTCCAGCCTGCTTAAAACTACGTTTCCTTGCTCATCTTTTTTAAAGCCACCTAAAAGTCCACCTTCATTTTGTATCGGAATCGGCTCCCCCGCTTCTGTGCCAACACCAATGGTATAAATTTTTATTCCTTCTTTGGTTGCTTCTTCGGCTGCTCCTAAGGGGTCGCTTTCGCCAGTGTCCTCTCCGTCGGTCAATAATATTAGAACCTTATGTTTTTTCTCTTTCTGATTGAATCCTAAAATGGAAGTGCGCATGGCCTCTCCAATGGCCGTGCCAGGTTTGGGAACTACCCCAATATCCACATTGTCCAAGAACATTTGAGCCGCCTTATAATCCATTGTCAAAGGGCAGAAGATGAAGGCCGATCCAGCAAAGACTACAATGCCCACTCTATCTCCTTTTAATTTGTCCAAAAGACCGTTGACTTCCTGTTTGGCTTTGCTAAGCCGGTTGGGCCGGATGTCTGTGGCTGACATGGAAGCGGAAACATCTATGGCTATTAAGATGTCGATACCTTCTCTGGTCATTGTAACCAGGCGTGTCCCCCATTGGGGGCGAGCTAAAGCTAATATTAAAAAGAAAACCGATAAGATCAGGAGATATTTTTTCAAATTATATTTTTGAACAGAATGAGATTCTTCTAATTTGCAAATTAACTCTAAATTCCCGAATCTGGCTTTGGCTTTCTGTTTTTTCTTCTCAGCCCATTTATAGAATACCCACAAGGCGGGCAACAAGAATAAACCGTATAGGAAATAATTGGCTCCGAATTTCATATCAGGGTATCTTTCTGAATTTGGTGTTAGACAAAAAGATTTCCGCTAAAACCGCTCCCAGTCCTAAATAAAGCCAGAAGGGAAAAAGTTCATTATACTGGGTATATTCTTTAACTTTAATTTTGGTTTTTTCCATCTCACTAATCTGCTTGTAAATGGTAGCCAGCCCCTTTTCATCTTTAGCCCGGAAATACTGGCCCCCGGTTATTCCAGCTATTTTTTTCATGGTCACTTCATCTATCTCATTGGGGATATACACATATCTTTTCCCAAAATTGGGGTCATCTATGGGATACAAAGCCATCCCCGGCTTTCCAGCTCCTATGGTGTAGATTTTTATATTCTGGGCTTGCGCCAGCTGGGCTGCGGTCACCGGGTCAATTTCTCCGGCATTGTTGATGCCGTCCGTCAATAAAATTATCACTTTGCTTTTAGCTGTGGAGTGCCGGAGTCGATTGATGGCATTGCCTAACCCCAAACCAATGGCGGTTCCATCTTCAATTAATCCAAAATCAACCCGGTCAATAAAATTCAAAAGTACTCCATAATCTAAAGTCAAGGGGCACTGGGTAAAGCTTTCTTTGGCAAAAATCACCAGTCCCACCCGGTTGGATTTCTGGTCCAAAACGAACTGTTTTAAAACTTCTTTGGCTACATACAGACGGTTGTAGGGCTTGAAATCTTCGGCTTTCATACTGCCGGAGATATCGACCGCCAGCATTATATCAATCCCCTCTGATGAAACCTCCTGGCTTTTTCGGCCCATCTGCGGGCGGGCCATGGCCAAAGATAAAAATACAATAACTAAGATACGCAAAATTGGAAGTATACTTCTCCTTTTAACCCAGGCAGAAACTTTGACCTTTTTTAGCTGACTTAAATCTGAGAATTGTAAGCTGGAGTTCCTGATTTTTCTTTTTCGGAAATAGAAATAAATCATGGGCGGCACCGCTAAAAGTAACAACAGCCAATGGGGAGAAACAAATTTAAACATGCCCTACCTCCAGTAGCTGTTCCTGTTTTTGAGACAACTCTGTTGGTTCTGCTGGAATAGTCTCTTTCACTAAATTATACACCGTTTCCCAATCCTCTTCGGTTTTCTTTTGAGCCGGGATGTATTTTGCAAATTTCACCAGATCAGACTCAGCCAAAAAATTTAAAAACCTGTCTTTTATATTTTGCTCTAAAACTCCATTTTTCAACTCGGCTTTGATTTCTTCGCTGGTTCTGTCTATACAGGCCAGATTGAACCTGTTTTCCATATATTTGCGTAATATTTCCGAGAGCCCGAAATAATACTCTTTGACTTTTCCGGTATTGACTAAATCTGTTTTTCTCAAATTTTCCAATTCTTGTAACGCTACTTCCCAGGCCGGCCGTTTGATTTCTAGTTCTACTACTACGGGTTTTCTCCTGATGAAATTGCGATAATACCAATATCCCGTGGCTGCTGAGATTAACAATCCTATTAGAATAATGTAAATCCAGATACTTCCCGGTATTTCCCAGGGTGGTTTTAAACCTCTGATATCATCCGTATCCGTGGCTTTTTTGGGGACGGACTTGACTTCAATTGATATGCTGTCTGACAAAACCCATTTGGGGATTCCCTGCTCATCTTGATAGATTATGGCTAAGGGAGGGATTGCGAATTTGCCGGTGTTGAATGTGGTAATTATATATTCGGTCTTATTGATAATTTGCTTTTTACTTTTTTGCTCCGGATAGGTTTTTACGTCTTGGACCTCAAATTCCCCTAGCCGACTACCCAAATCCAAAGGCAGAAGTTTTGCTTTAGGATTATACTTAATGGTTAGGCTGTATTTAATTCTGTCGCCGATGGCAATCGAGTTTCTATCGACTTTAGATTGAACCGAAACCGGCTGTTTTTCCGCTAAAATGAGAGAAAAACTACCCAATAACAGCCAGATTAACCCAATTACCCTCAGCTTCCGCAATTTTATAAATTTCATTTTTCTCAAAAATTCGAAATTTCCTAAAACGCTTTATAATTTATCTTCAAAAATTTCGACTTTTTCGGCCTGAGTCAATTTGGCCACCAGACTTTTATAGGCTTCCCGGCGTTTTTGCTGAATCAATTCGAATTCTATTTTATCTTTTATCTCTTCGAATTTTATTCCTTGCAACTGCTCTTTATTCATCCCGTAAAAAAGCTTCATTTCTGCCTCAGTAACTTGTGGCATAGGAATCTCACTGGCCAGATATTTATCCACCACCAACCCCTTTTTGGTTTCCAAGGTCTGCTTTAAAACCTCCGGGTCCCGGTCCAAACCTTTTTTTATCGCTTGATCATACAGAAGCAGAAGTCCGATATACTGCCGCAAGAATTCCACCCTTTGTTTTTTATCCTTGAAATTTACTGAAATCTGGGGTGGTAATTTTTGAATTTCTCCTTCCAATTCGGTCAGAGTAATCTCTCTTTTGCCAATTTTAGCGATTACTTTAGCTCCTTTCTCCTTTTGGGGTTGGTCCAGAGCTGACATGGCTTCCAAATCTGAAGCAGAATTTACCTGGCTGGCCTTATCTATTTTCACCGCGGACAAACTTTGCATTTTGAGATAAGTTAAAATAAGTCCGACTAATAAAACCACCGCCACAATCAGAAGTCCCAGCGAGATTTTTTTATAATCCATTTTTATTTAATCTTTTCTGGTTGAATTTTATCTATACTTTTTAGCTCTCTGTTTAAAAAAGGTCATTAAGGGAATAATATAGGATTTACCGGTAGATACCTCCACGCTGTCTAAATTCATGGATTTGAATTTTCTGGTTAATTTTTCTCTTTCCGAATTGGCAAACATGGCAAACTGTTTTCGTACTAAGAAATTCTGGGTGTCCACCAAAATCTGCTCTCCGGTCTCGGCATCTTCCAATTCTAAAAATCCGACCGCAGGCAATTCCAATTCTCTGGGGTCAGTTATGCGGATGGCCACTACGTCATGGCGGCGGTTGGCTATTTTCAAGGCCTTGTCGTAGTTAGAACTTAAGAAATCAGAGACGATGAATACCACGGCTCGACGGTTTAAAACTCTTCCCAAGAAATCCAGGGCTAAAGCTAAATTGGTTCCTTTATTCTGAGGTTGATAATATAACACTTCTCTGATTAAGCGTAAGACATGGGAGCTACCTTTTTGGGGAGGAATGAATTTTTCAATTTGGTCGGTAAAAATAATCATTCCCACTTTATCGTTATTTTTTATGGCGGAAAAAGCCAGAAGGGAGCAGATTTCAGCCGCCAGTTCTGATTTCATTTTTTCCTGGGTGCCGAATTTTCCGGAAGAGCTGGCATCCCATAAAATGACCACTGTCAATTCTCTTTCTTCCTGGAATTTTTTGACAAAGGGAAATCCGTAGCGGGCAGTCACATTCCAGTCAATGATTCGGATATCATCTCCGGGCTGGTATTCTCGGACTTCCTGAAACTCCATTCCTCTACCTTTGAAGATGGAGTGATATTCACCGGAAAAAACATCATTGACCAATTTTTTGGTCCGAATTTCTATTTTACGGATTTTTTTGATAACTTCTTTTGGTAACATCTATTTCCGGCAGTTTAGGATAATTTACCAGGACTTTCTTTAGTCAACCGCAGGGTTAATTAAAAACTAGGGCACTTCTATTTCATCAAAAATCTTTTTCACAATATCTTCTGAACTTACCTCTTCGGCCTCAGCTTCGTAAGTGACAATTACCCGGTGACGCAGAACATCCATTCCGATGGATTTCACATCCTCCGGCGTAACAAAACCCCGTCCTCTGACAAAGGCATGGGCTTTGGCTGCTAAATTCAAATAGATACTGGCCCGGGGGGAGGCACCGTAGGCCACTAAATCTTTAATTTTCAGATTATACTCTTCCGGATTTCGGGTAGCGTGCACGATATTCACCATATACTCTTTGACTTTATCATCCACATAGATTTCATGTAAAACGGCTCTGGCTTTGATTATATCCTGGGGTGAAATCACCTTTTTTGCCTGGGGAAGCTGGTTTTGGGTATTTCTATCCATTATTTCCAGTTCTTCTTTTTTATTAGGATAAGAGACTTTAAGCTTCAGCATAAAGCGGTCCACCTGAGCTTCCGGCAGAGGATAAGTCCCTTCCTGTTCGATGGGATTTTGGGTAGCCAAAACCAGAAATGGTTCGTCTAATTTGAAAGTATTTTCACCGATGGTGACTTGCCTTTCCTGCATGGCTTCTAAGAGAGCTGACTGCACTTTGGCCGGAGCCCGGTTGATTTCATCGGCTAAAATTAAATTGGAAAAAATCGGGCCCTTTTTGGTGGAAAACCCGCCGTTCTGGGGATTATAAACTAAGGTTCCAACTAAGTCAGCCGGTAATAAATCCGGCGTAAACTGGATTCTTTGAAATTTGGTCTGGATGCAGTCGGAAAGAGTTTTTACCGCCAAAGTTTTGGCCAAACCCGGCACTCCTTCTATTAGTATGTGCCCGTTAGCCAAAAGTCCGATTAAAAGTCTTTCTAATAAATATTTCTGGCCTACGATTACTTTTTCAATTTCAGCTACAAGCTGTCTGATAAACAAAGATTCCTGAGCAACCTTTTCCTGAATAGCTTTTATATCCGGATGCATTATCCCTCCTTAAAACAGTTAATCTTAACCAAGTCCTGTAATTATTATCTTAAATCGTAATTATACATACGAAAGTTAAGCCGATTTCCACCAATTACTTTAATTTCTGCTTCTTCTATTTTAGGCTTTAAAATAGCGAATCCATGCCTCTATTTTGACCACAAAATATAAAAATAGTTTAAAATCTCCTGCTGTCAAGAGCTTGGCGGAGTTATGCCAAATACTGTCCGAATGGATGCTTTTTTGAAATGAAAAAAGTTTATTTATTTTTGATTTTGATTTGACAAATCTTATTTTCTTGCGTATATTAAAGAGCAGTCGAAAGTGGAGCCCGCTTTCCATGGACGATTGCTGTTTTGACACTCCCTAATGATTGGCTGGGTAGACCCCCTATCCGGCCAATCGTATTTTGTGAGCGATTGTTAAATATATTAACTTTTTTTCTGGTAAAAAGATAACAAAAGCCAAATCTTTATTTAAACTCTAAGGGCAGCAACCTAGTCTTGCAATTGTCGAGGGAGTAAAAAGCTGTTTATTCTGTGACTCTATAAACCGAATCCTTTCCTCTGCAATATTCTTTTACTTTAATCCCAATTGAATCCCCGGCTTTGGCTTCTGGCACCGGTTGACGGTCAATCTGCATAGAATCAACTATCTGCTCAAAATCGGTGGTATGTCCCTTAATATGAATCTTATCCCCTACTGTCAAATTTCCGGTCAGCTCAATGGCTACCACCCCAATTTTTCCAAAATAATCTGATACTTTGCCAATCAATTCTTCTGGCATAATTACCTCCCTTTTAAACTAGGTTGGAGACACTACCTCCTTAAATTTTAGCCATTACGATAGCAAAAAGTCCCATCAACATATCCAACTTTAAAATTCTGCTTAAGCGAGCTAAATTTTCTTTGGACCAATCCTTCCACAGAGAAATAATAACATAAATCAGAACCAAATCAACCCCTAAGCTTACCAAAATTAAATATCTTAAGTTAAAAATTTTCAAAAAATAAGGAAGCCCAGATAATAGAATTAACAAACCAAACACAGCCGTCACTAAAATCAAAGTTTTCTTGGCCCCCCACAAAATCGGAACTGTCTTAGCCCGATATTTTTGGTCCCCTTCTTGGTCTTCCAAATCTTTTATGATTTCTCTTCCCCAGTGAAAGAAAAAAGCCAGACCGGCCGGAATCAAGGATAAATACACTTTGGGGAAAACCAGTCCGCCGTAAATAAAGGCCAAACTGACCCATAAACTGACCAAGATATTCCCCAGCATAAAAGTATTCTTGAGTTTAAAACTGTACCACAGCAAAAAGATAGCAGTGGCTAACCCTACTATCAGAATATAGATATTGACCAGGTAAGCTAAAATAATGCCTATCAGGAATAAGGCCAAAGAGAGAATTAAGGCATTTCTAGATGAAACCAATCCGGCCGGCAGAGGTCTGTGGGGTTTGTTGACTTCGTCAATCTCTTTATCCCAAAAATCATTGATTACATAACCCCCGGCAGATAGAAAGATAGCTGAGAAAGCCGCCAGCCAGATAGGCGCATAAAAAATCTCTCCGCTTTCTAAGTAGGCACCCGCCAAAACGGAAAAGAAAGTCAGAACTAAATTGTCCGGACGTACTAAACTTAAATAAGCTTTGAGCTTTAGCATTTTTAAAATCTATTAACCACTCCTATATGGATTTTTCCCTGGGATAGTTTATCCGCTTCTCCCCAGCCAAAATCTATCCCCCACAAGCCTATTTTAGATTCAACCCTCAATCCCAAGCCGTAGCCAATCTTACCACCACCAATTTTTTTTATATTATTATTCTCTTGTGTATAGCGGCTGAAATAGCCATAATCGGTAAAAATAGAGAACCTGGATAATTGGGAAAGCAAAAATCTGTACTCTAAATTTGACCAGAAGACTTCCGAACCGGAAAATTGATCTTCCCGGAAACCTCGTAAATTTGAAATTCCCCCTAATTTGAACTGGTTGAACAAAGGCACGATTTTTTCATCAGATTTGATTTTTCCCCAGTTGGCTGCCACCATCAAGGATTGCTGGTCAAAAGTGGGAATAAAATTTTGGAGCTTAATTAAGCTGGTCATATTATGATTCTGATTTTTAGCCGGGGAATAGCTTGAAGTAGCTTGATTTTTTTGAGTCGCGTAACTTAATTGCACCTGATAATAAATCCCTTTTTGGGGATTATAGTTGAAATCCAGATAATCCAAATCTAAATTGGCTCCCCAGCTGATTTTTTGGCTTATGGGGAAAATGCCTTGACTTTCCTTCTCCGGAATTACTCTTTCCCAGCCCAATTCTAAAGCAGAATTGAGATGCTCATTCCAGCTGTAACCCCATTCTGTCCTGACACTAGTCTGAATATAACTGGTGTCCTGATCTTTCTGCCAAAAAGAGATTTTGGCTGCTAAAGGTAAATTTAAAATATATCTCTGCTGGTATGAAAAACCTAAGTTGGAGGAAAATAAATCTTTTCGCTCCCACTTTATCTGGGCTTCCCTTAATCCGCCCAAAAAATTGTTGAAAATAAAGTTTATTTTACCCACCCAGGCTCCTGAAGATTTTCGATTGGTGGGAGCCGGAGTGTAACCTAATATCCCTTCCAAACTGTTATTTTTTTCTTCTTTTACTTTAAGTCTTAAATTTGCTAATTGGACATCCGGGGTTGATTCCAATTTATAACTGGGAGTCCCATTTAAGATAGCTATCTTATTCAGCCTTTTTAGGGCCTTCTCTACTCTTAAACCGGAAAAAATCTCTCCGGATTTTATCCCTAAGGCTTTTCTTAAAATCGGATCTGAGCTTTCTTTTATATCTTCAAAAATTACTTTTTGAATTTTAACCTGGGGACCCTCAATAATTTTCAAACTAAAACTTACTTTTCCTACTTCGTCCAGGCTCAATTCACTGGGCAGAATCTGGCAATAGGGATATCCGTTTTGGTCATAAAGTTTTAATACCTGTTCAATATCCTGCTCCAGTAGAGACTGGGTAAATGAGTCATTGGCTTTCAATCTAATTTTTTGTTTCAAGTAATCTTCACTGAATAATTTATTCCCCTGGAATCTGAATTCGCCTACTCTGGCTTTTGAATTTTCCCGGATGAGAAAAATAATATTTATTTTTGAACCTGACTCACTGGTCTGATTGCTAACTTCCGCCAAATAATATCCCTTAGAAACATAAAAAGAATGAATTTGTTCATTTGCCCGAGTTAGGGCTTCAGAATCAAATTTATCTTGAGATTTTACCTGCAATAATTTATTCAGCTCTTTTTTAGAAAAAGCCCGATTCCCTCTAAGGTCTATTCTATCAATGGTTTTGGGAATAGTCGGCTCTTGCGCTAAAAGCATACCAAATCCACAAATTAGGTTTAAAATAAGTAAGTACAATTTAAGCTTATTCATACTAAAAGTTTGCTCTTAACTCCATTCTGAACAGATTTTTGCTTTTAAAATATGAATTGCTCTGGCTTCGATAGGTAACTAAATAATTGAAGTTCTGGCTGATCTTATAATTCAAATTAAGATTTAACTCCCAATTCCCACCGGCTTTTCTCCCGCCGGCCAAATACCAGGCATTGGTTATTTTAGGAGAAAATTTGACCTCACTCCATTTGGCATCTATGGTAACTCTTCCCCGGTTTAAAACTGAATGGGCCAATCTCAATTTCAATCCAATCTCTTCTGAAGAAATCTGGTTGATTTTCTCTTTTTCTTTAGCATATAAACTTCCGCCTGAAATTTCAGTAATTACAAAGTTTCTTTTGGTCAGGGTGAAACCAGTCTGCTGGCCTTGGACTTGATAATTTAAATAACCTGAAAGGTCTTGTTCTTTGGAGGACCAGCTTTGTTCCGCTTGCAAGAGAAAGTTATCCCCCAAATTAAAATTTCCAGATAGGGCTTGTTGATTCTCTTGGCGGCTGATTTTGCCGGTTGAATACAGCTGATTTTCGAACAAAGTGTTCCCCCATCTGAATTTGAAAAAGTGTCGGCGGTTTAAAGGTGTGAAATTGATTTCTTGTTGGAAAGAATAATTTTTTATTAAAATGGAGTCGGCTTTTAAATTACTCCAGGGTAAAAACCATTCCGACCAATTAAAGTTTTGCTGAGGGGCATGTTCTTCTAAAGTCAGATAAGTATCGGTATAGAAAACACTCAGAATTGAGCCCCAGAAACTCTTTTGAGATTTATTCAACTTATAGGGGGAAAAGACCCAGTGGACTGACTTGGTGAACAACGTGGCTGATGAGAAATTGTTGAGGTTGGAAGTCGAAATATATTGGCTGTCAACATAATTGTATTGTCCCTTAGAACTATCTAATTTCAGATAATTACTCTGGGCTATTCCGCTTTGATTAATCAGATAGCGCAATTCCAAAAAAGTCACCTGACTGGGGGGAGAAATGTCGACTCGAACTGAAGCCAGATTGGTTCTTTGGGATTTTTGATTGGGAAATTGACTGATTTGGGTTGTAAATTCTAAATTGCTATTTAAGGTTTGTTTCCAGTTCTTGATGGAGACCTGATTCTGCCAAATCTGTAAAGTTGAGTTTCCATAATAAGAATTGCCCGAACTTTTGCGCTGAAAAAATTCTGTAGCTAAAGAGGTTCCTTTAAAATTATCACCCGAAACTCTAAAGTTAAACTTTTTTACCGTCTGATTGGCAGAAATGTTTAGAGTTGCGGCTTGATTTTCTTCTTTTTCAAAACTGGCATTCACTCCTACTCTTTTTATGAGCTGCTGTAGACTTATCTGATTTCTGGTTTGGTTTCTTTTATTATTTAGCTTGAGAGATGAGGTCGAATCAAAAACATTTTCGTTAATCTTAACTTTTTGCTGATTTAAACCAATTTTTCCTGAAAAGAAAAAAGGGAGTGTAATTCCATAATTTTCTCTTGTAGCGGAGAAAACTCCACCGGACTTGATGGACCCGAAATCAAAATTAAGAGAAAATTTATCTTTAGGGGAAATTTGGTTGCTTATTTCAAAGCTTCTTTCATTTCCAGACTTAAGATTTAAAGGTAAATTCCAATTATGCTGCCTTGCCACCGGCGAAATCCTGCCCAGTGGGGCAAAATTATCCGAGATTATTCTCAAGCTGGCTTGGGATTTTAAGTGTGACCAATTTGAATTTAAAAAATTGAAATCTTTCTGCTGAAAATTAAAACCTGTGACCAAGGCCTCGCCGGCATTATCATTTTCATCCAAATTAGAAAGAGTATTCAGGTCTTTCAAACTTCTGGCATATTCTGCCTGAATGAGAAAATTTTCACTGGGGGCATAGTTCAAATCCGTGGCCAGCAAGCTCTGGTTTTGGGGTAAGGGTAAATATATTACAGGTAAATAATCCCCATTCTGTGGATAGACGTAAATAAATCCTCCGCTACTGTTATTTTGATAGCTCCCCTGCTTATAACCGACGTAGGAAAAACTGACATTATAGACACCCAAATTTGGTCCGGTATATTGATAAAACTCCTTCCCCAAACTATCTGTGGCTTTGTTATAACTTCCTTGATTTTCACCCACATACTGAACACCGGAGCGATAGGCCTGGTTTGAATTATCACCGGCCTGTTTTAAAATTAGCTTATCCTCGGCAGTCAAACTGAAACTGCTGGGACTGTTGCGGTCCTCTTCTTCGTTCACCACCGTGGCACCCAAAACAAATTTTCCTTCATTGAATTTTACCTTAGCTCTGCCGGTGAAAAAATCGGTAGCGTAATTTTCGTTGGAATATTCAAAATCTACTAAAATTTGGGATTGATTGGTGATAATCTGCTTGGGGGTGAAAACGAGGAATCCTCGCTCATAATCTATGCTGTAATCGTAATCTGAGCCCCTGTTTAGCAATTTTCCGTCCAGCCAGATCTTTTCACTGGCCGGAATTATGTTCACAATAGCTTTCCCGTCACCTGTTTTTAATAAATAAGGTCCCTGTTTTCCATCTTCTCCATAAAATTGGAAAGAGGAATTTCTCCCTTTAGAATCAGCCACGGCCACATCCACTCCCAAATTTCCTTTATTATAAGAGCTTTGCACCCCCTTTAATCTTTTGCTGTAGGAAAACAGCTGAGAGCCTGAAAGTTGATTGGTCTCAGCCGACCCCCCTCCCTGTTGTATATCACCCAAGGCAGCGTCGAAGACAGAAGAAGAAAGTGCCAGGGAAAGTTTATCCAATTCATCAAACCTTTTGGTATTGCCATCGGAGGAAACCGGTAAATTTTGGTCTGAAAGCAAAGCCTGGATTTCCACATCCGAGGTGACTTGCCCGGCCAAAGTCAGATTTAGGCTTTGCTGTAAGGAAAAATTTTGAGTAGAATTCATCTGCACAGCTACGGTTTTATTTCCCTGCAGGCGCAAGTTTAAATTCGGTTCTGGTATTTTCAAGTTGCTAAAGCTAGGCTTATTTTCCACAACTTGTGGGGAGGAAGAACTACTCCCGGAGTTGAAAATAAGCTCACGCTGAAAATATCTTTTTTTTAAAGCAATAAGTTCGCTGGCATAGACGACTTGTAAGGTTTCTTCTAAACCAAGTGGTTTGGAAAAACTGACTTCTCCTCTCTGATAATCAATCCAGTAATCTTTATTTTTGATTAAGAGCAAGCTGTCGCAGGACAGCCTTTCTGAATTTTCTATCAGATTTTTTTCACCCACAAAATAGGGACCTCTGGCCCCCTGACCAATGATTTGGAATTTTTTTTTGACCTCTAAATCACCGGCTTGAGTAAAACCAATGCTTAGAGTTATGAAAAAAAGGGCTATTGGCTCTATTCTAGGAGAAAACATTAGCGAGTTAGTTGGAAAACTTGAATTCTATTATTATCCTGCTCTAAGACCAAAACCTGCCTGTCTTGAAAAACTTTAATATCTACCGGTTTTGACAATTGTCCCAAGCCCTTTCCTTCTCTGCCAAATTCAAATACCAAATCCCCCTCAGAATTAAAAATCAAAATCTGATTTTTCTTGGCATCTGCTACTAAAATCTCCCCGGCACTATTAACCGTCAAGCCCTGGGGCTGTTGCAGAACTTCGGAGCCAAATTCTTTTAAGAAATTCCCGAAAGCATCAAAAACTACTACCCTTCTTTTGCCGGAGTCAGCCAAGTATATTTTTCCGCTTTGGTCTAAACCGACTCCGCCCGGATTCAAAACCGCCCCTAAACCGGAGCTAAACCCGCCAAAAATAGATTCATACTCCAAGAAGCTATTCAGCTTGACCAGCCAGTCATTTTCAGTATCCGATAAAAAAATCTCCCCGGCTGAATTCACCGCTATACCATATAGCATTCCCAATCCCCTGAAATCGGAGGACGGCTCCGGCTGAATAAGAGAGATGAAATTTAAATTTTTATCGTAGCGGGAGACTCTTTTATTCTGACTGTCTACCACATACAGGTTCAGGCCGTAATCTAAGGTTAAACTAGTAGGTTGATTGAACTGACCCTCTCCCCAGCCGAATCCTCCTGCCTCTTTTAGAAAATTCCCGTTCGAATCACACTTGACCACCCGGTTATTGCCGGTATCAGCGATGTAGATATTCCCCTGGTTATCTAAAGCCAAACCTTGGGGTCTGTTTAACGGTTGTGAGCCTATATTATCAGAGCAGATAATAGCTTGAGGGATTAATCCTTTTAGAGGGACAGACGGCCTTGCGGGTTTGAGCAAGGTTTGGGTACCGGAACAGGCCCACAGGACCGAGACCAAAAAGACTAATAAGAAATAAACCGGGTTTATTTTCTCGGCCTTAGTCATCCTTAACTAAAAAACTTAAAAGTTTTTCCGAAAGGTAAGCTGCCATTTAATGCCGGATTTGGCTAAATTTAGTTTGGGCTGAATCTCCCAGCCGGCCTGCTCCAAGGCCTTCTTCTGGTTATACTTTTTGGCAGTTTTAGCCGCGTCCAAACCGCTTACGATACGGGATAAAATGGCTGCTCCCACAGAATATAAAGCTCGGCGGTAATAGGTCTTGCTTTGATTTCTTAAGTCCCGATATTGGAAACGGGCACCACTGTTTTCCCATTCCCAGTTCCAGAAGTCATCTTCCGGATAAACCGGCTGGCTGGGCCCGTTAAAAAGACGAGTAAACTGGTTGTATTCATCCCGGGAGTCATAGAAGCTAAGGTTAGAATAGAAATCTTCTGATTTTCCATCCGGATTCACGCCCGCATGGGCGGCGGCAAAGTTTTTATAATCCTCTTCTTTCCAATCTCCCAAGGTTCTGAAAAGCCAAAACGAGCCCCACCAGACTACCTCGGCCCCCAAAAATACTTTGGCTTTAGTTTTATCACCGGAGTATAGTTGTCCCGTACCGGGAAGAGCCAAAGATAATAAAAAAGCTGTGGTGGGAGATTTCTTCTTCCAGCCGGTGGCAAATTCATCTTCTTCTTGCAGAAGATTACGGAAAAGTAAGCTTTGAGAATTTTCCTCTTTAATAATACCAGAAAGGGAAATCTCTTCATCCTGTTTTAATAAACCGGCTTGAGAAAAACCTTCCGCCTTCACAAAAGACGTAATTCCGGCGCCGAGAACTAATAAAACTGCTAATTTGAGGTTACGGTAATTCATCGCTAAAATTTTATGGTTACTGTGGCTTTAGGTGTAAGGTTTCCCTCCTCGTCCAGTCCCAAACGCATTTTCAAAGAGGCCTGGGCGAATTTTTCCCCTTTACGGTTGTAACTACGGGTGCTGATAGCGGCTTCGAAAGCTGATAAGACATGGTTAGCCAGAGATACCATGGCAAAAGTTGTGGCTTTTCCGTAAAGGTCATTGGCTTTCTTTCTTTGATCTAAATAATCTTGTCTGAAAGGTGAAGGTGACTTCGTGGAATCGTAGAAATCTACATCATAATCGCTCCATCCGTACCTAAATTGGTCATATTTTCCTGCATTTTCATAATACTGTTGGTTTTTAGAAAATTGCAGGTGATGAGAAAAGCCCAGGTATTCCTCCATGGCCATAACCGAATCCTGCTTGGTGTGGATGCTGGTATCTAACCCATTACAGCCCCCATCTTTGGCGCATGAGTCGCTGAAGAGTAGCGTCAGCGAATCGATATATTTTTCAGAGTCCCAATATAGGTCTGCAAAGAATTTATAGGCCTTTTCTTTATCTTCCCCCTTGTTGTGATAAGAAAAATAACCAATCCAAAAGGCCGCTTCTAATCCCAGATAGACAACTGGCTTAATTTTGGAACCTAAATAATACTGACCGGCACCGGGAAGGACCAGAGAGTACAAAAACGCTTTTTTGGCTGATTTGGTTTTGAATTGATAAATATCTTTGGTCTCACCTGGGGCTTTGGGGAGTGATTCGGCCTGGGCCTCAAAAAAGTTACTCAAATCCATTTGTTTGGAATAATCCCGATAATCTAATTTACTGAAATACTGGTTGACCAGGTTCGACTGGGTTTCAGCTATGACATTTTGACCACCCCAGACAGTCAGCGTAAATAATCCTAGAACCAACAAACCAACTTTGCTAAACATGCAACCTCCTCTAATAGTTTCTTATTTTACTATGGCAATTTTGGTAAAGCCTACTTGTCTTATATTCGAATTAAATGCTTCCAGCCGGCATATATAAACACCGCTGGCGATATCGGAGCAATCCCAGACAAACTCATTATCCGTGTTGGCCAGACCGGCTTGTGAGCCATGATGGACTAAGCTACCGGATAAATCATAAAAATTCAAATTCACGGTAGCCGGCTGGGTTAAATAATATCTGATAGTTGTCTGTTTTTCGGCCGGATTGGGATAGTTGTAAAACTGTCCGGGAGGAATCAGTTGTAAGGCCACCGGAGGAGTAGGCGGAACAGTTAAAGGAATCATCCTGGTATGTTGTGGATTTAAACCCTCCATGGGCCAGGGGTTGGCAGTGTCGGAAAAATTGCCTGCCACCTGCCACATATAAACAAATCCATCTTCTGATATGGCTGCGATTTGTTTGCTGGAGTCTATTGGTCCTGAAATTGGCTCTAAATTCAATATGGCACAGGATAGTTTCACTTCAGAGCCGACTGAGACCGGAAATCCGGCCACTTTTTCACCGTTGGAATGAAAAGCCAAAATCTCCTTTTGGGGAGAACCCACTATTACATCTGCTATTTTATCTCCGTTTAAGTCCCCTAAAACTGCAGTAGACAGAATTTCACCCACCGGATTGGCGATATCAACTGCAATAGGAAAGTTGCTGACCAAAGTTCCGTTATAGTTCAAAGCCCAAATTTTATTATCACCGCTGAAAATAATTTCTTTAAAATTATCATTGTCAATATTCCCTACCACCGGAGCTGACGAGATAACTTCAGACAATTGCGCCGGGAAGCCGGTCAATAATTGTCCAAACTGATTCCAGGCGTAAACATTTCCTTCTTCAGTGGCCAAAATCACATCTAAGAAAGTAGTGTCCTGATTTAAAAAAGCGGTATCTTGGTCTAAATCTACCACCACCGGCGGATAAACTTGACTTGAGATAAAGTTTTTGGTGCTCCATCTGGCATCGGTACTTCTTAAGCTCCACAAACTATCTTGTTGAATCAGGACATAATAGATGCCGTTGGAATCCGAAGTAGCCAGACCTCTAATCTTTCCACTAATAACTGGAGATATAATCTGCCTAATAATAACACTGTCATTACTAACATCCACCACACCGGCAACCCCACTTTCATACCCTACGTAAAACCCTATTTCACCCGGAATTATGTCAAATTCAGCGATTGCTCCCGGTAAAGAAATTTTACTGCCAAAAGGAATCTTAACGGGAGAACCGGTTTTCACATCGGCTCTCCCATCCAAATCTCTATCGCTAAAATCATAGACATACACATTTCCGTCTTCCGCCCCTATACACAACTCCAGGGTATCGTCGGAATTTAAATCCCCGATGGAGGGGGGTCCTACAAAAGGGGTATCTATTTGAGCGAAAACTGCCAGAGGATAAAAAATACTGTCTCCGTTGAGCTGAATGACCGTATCCTGGTCATTATTGGAGATGAACTTGCTGCTGTCTCCTCTCCAAGCCAAAATATATTTACCATCTGCCATAAAAATTTCTGGTATATTATCCTTTACTGTATCCACATCTGCAAAAACCAAAGCGCTCTTTTTGTCGGAAAATTTATATCTTTGGGGCCAGCCGGGCTGAACAAAGTCATTGGCAATATCTAAGGTCATCACCGTATCGGAACGACTAATCTTGGTAATATAAACGTGGCTGTTGGCTTTGGTATTACTTCTGGAGGAAGGGAAGCTGGTGGGTGTTAAATTTGAATTGTTGCCAAAATAAAACATATCTTCTTGCGAACCGTAACCGGTGTAGTAATCTCCCCCAAAGTCAATGATTCCATCGGCTTCTACTAAGCTTAGGAATCTGCGGTTTTTATCCCATTGCAAAGTGTTGGACAAGAAATTATTTACACCGTCATTATCGTAATCCAGATAAGCCACCCCTTCATCCACATGCCAGATTAATATCCCCGAGCCGGGTGAGAGGGCATCATATTCACGGGTGAAAATGGCTGAATCGGGAGTCGCTTTGCCCGGTCCCAAAATTACTCCGGTGGTGGGGTCGGCTTTCAAATCCGTCCGGCCATCCTTATCCAGGTCCAGTTGACGGTTTTCTAACAGAAAATATTCCTGTGAATTTATGGGAACTTTTACAGTTTGAATTCCAGTTCTCAACATTTCAGTAGCGATTAGCTTGATATTTTTTTGATTTACAATCTCCACTGGCTGAGTAAATCCCAGAAAAGCTTTGCACCAGGCATCGGCAAATATCGGCAAAGTGCCGTGAACCGGAGAAACAAATCCTAAATCGACAGCCACATCCGCTCCGTTGTTATCCATTAAAGAAAAATCCCCCACCTGAGTGGTAAAGGTTTTGGTACTATATAAATCCGGCAACCCTAACTGGTGACCGAATTCATGAGCTAAAACTGAATTTAGAGCCCGGACGATTCCGTCCTGTGAGACTGTTTCCGGCAGAAACAATCCTTCTTTTATGGCAAAATTCCCGCTATCCACTGCCACAGCCGTACCCAGCACAATAAAAGCTGAAAACAAGTCATTGGGAGTGGGGGTGAGAGACACAGGAAAATCGGATTGTCTGTCAGAACCGGCGTGAAAAATTATAAAAGCGTCGTATTGGGAGAAATCTATGGAAGGGGTAAGCGTATCTGCTTTTGACCAAGATTCTCTAAAGAATAGTGTCAAACCTATCTCCGGAGGTCTCGTGGAATCAAAATAACCATAATAAGCTATGGGGTGATTCAGTTTATAACTGGAGTCAGCATCCAGAGGGTAAACATCAAATTGTAGAGTCAACTTGCCGTTGGAAACCGTCTCCCAAAAGATTCTCAAGGCCTCCAGATGCATGTAAAAATAACCCACATCATGCGGGGAAGGGTCAATCTGATGCCCTTCTTCCAGCACAAACTGGTCATACGGCCTCAAATCCATCAGCCCTCTACCGGTGGTGGTGGGGTCATCTGGGTTTTCGTATTCGAATTCCACCTTGATGGCTAAAATTCTAATGGTTTTAACCTGGGCTGGTTCGGCACTTATCTCTGGTAAGCCAAAGGGGGTTTTTCTTTTCAATTCCAAAAGATTTTTTTCGGAGACAAAACTTTTGAAAATTCCTTTTTCTTGGGAGTAAATTTTTTCTTTGCTAGCCGGGGTCACTTTCTTAATCGGGTAAATTTTATCTGCTCCCTGGATTTGAGTGCCAGATGAAAAACAGGCCAGGCTGAGCCAGCTTAGAACTAAAATGGTTTTCTTCAAATTAAAATCCTAAAATTTCTTTGATTTGACAATTTAAAATTTGGCGGTTATGGAAAATCTCATCTGGTTAGACAAGGCCAGTCCTGGCCGATATGGAATATAGGCAAAATCGAAATGATAGTTGGTATATTGAAGACTGGCTCCGAAAGTGGGGGTTTTGACATCCCCGGTCTGATCATAAATATAGCCAGCTCTGAAACCCACATAACTTCCGTACCAATATTCTAAGCCCATATTCTCTATGGCCTCATTAAATTCAGTGGAAATGTCATTTTTTACACCTACCAGCTCCTTATTGACTTCAAAGGTAGCAGTCAAACGATTATAAGGAGTATCAAAAAGTTTGTAAGCTACCCCCAGAGCCAAATTTCTGGGCAAAGGATCTGATTGGTCAGCGTCAATGTAAGTAATATCTGGTCCCACGTTGGTTAAGGCACCGGCTATGGTCAATTTATTTTTATAAGTTCTGTAAATGAAACCGGCATCTACTGCAAAAGAGTTCCCTCGGCCGGATCCTTGCTCTCTTCCGGCTCCGACCGCCGACAGGTTACTGATAATGAGCTTGGCGTTCATTCCTAAAGCCAAATTGGGAGAAAATAAGGTTCCATAAGATAAAGTTAAGGCAAAATCGTAGCTGTCGAATACACCTAATTCATTGTTAAATTCGTCGGTTCGGATACTCTGGCCCAAAGACAAATAGGTAATGTTACCTCCGACGGTACCCCATCCTTCTAACGGATGAACATAAGAAGCATAAACATAATATAAGTCCGAAGCCAGTTCAGGCAACCACTTAGCCAGCATAAAAGTTGCCTCGTTCTTAGCATGGGCATAAACGACAATTTTTTTCTCTGAGCCGAACCACATTTCACCGTCTTTATAAATCATAGAGTTGGTTTTGGCTTTGTCTAATCCGGCATGATAATAACGATTCCAAATTCCACCGGAGTATTTCAAAGTTCCAAACTCTGTTCCCACATAGCAATCTTCCCCGTTGGGAGCCAGTAAGGATAAAATTCTACTGCCGGCCACGTTGCGGTAGATGTAGATAACCGAACCTTTTGCCAAACTATCAGATTCTAACTTGTTGTAAGTTTTAATCCGTTCGGATAAGCTTTTAATTTTTTCTATGTCTTGGGAAGCTAAAAATTTCGCGGAAACCTGGTCTACGGTCTGATCTTCCGGCACCACATATTTGAGATATCCAAAGCTAATCCATCTTTCTCCATTAAATCTTTTAACCCCCATTTCGGTTCCCACCCAAAGGTTTCCTTTCTTATCAATTGCGATGGCGGTTATCTCTCCCTCCATGGCTAAGGCATATGGTATTTTTAAGACCTGAGCCGGCTTTATATTATCCTCCGTAAGCTTATTGACTTCCTTTATGGTTTGCATCGTCTGAACCACTTTTTTATCACTTTCATTGCCTAAAAATTTTTTGGCGATTTTTTCTAAATTCTCCCCCACTTTTACCGTGTACTTGGCGTTGCTTTCCCAAAAGGTGCCGTCATAATGAAATATATTATGCCTGCTGGCTAGCCAGATGTCCCGCTCATTCTTTATAACCAGGGCCTGAATTGGCTCGTCTTCTTTTTCATGAGCGTAATCTAAGGTGGTAAAGCTCTTGCCATCGTATCTAACTAAACCTAAATCCGTGGCTATCCAAACCCGGTTTTCTCCAGGTATAGAGCCCAGAGCCGATATATTTTCACTTAAAAGCCCTTCAGCTGTCCCTATCCTTCTCCATCTGTTTTTATCATAGGCGTATAATCCGTTTTTGGTCCCCACATAGAGTGAGTTATCTTCATCTGAAACCAGACCGGTTAAGCTGTCCTGAAATAAGACACGGTAGGGGATATTGACCTCCGATACGCCTCCCTTAATCATGGATTTTTCCAATGCAAAAAGTATTTTATCGCTTTCAAGTTTGGTCAGCTGGCTGTCGGAGAGAGCTTGTCTGGTTACCTGTAAGAAATCCCCAAAATTATTTTTGATTAAAGCGGATTTCTCCCAGGTTACTACAACATCGCTGAGAAGAGATTTTAGCTCCAGGCGATGTGAATAATCATCCAAAATTAGGGCATTGATTCCGGCGGTCAATGACTGTAGCTCTTCTTTGGAGATTCCACTGTTAAAAGTGGCCACTTGCTCTTGTAACTGAGTTAGTTTTTCCTGGTCTTGAACCCCGGTAATCTGTTTCAATAAATCAGCTATACCCTGCCCGCTTAAGTTGTAATTGTCCCAGTTTTTCCAGCTGATTCCATTCCATTTATATAAATCGGTGTCGGTTATCCCCCACACATCAAATCTGCGGTAGTTGTTATCCGGGATGTCATTTCGGGTCAGGGCTAAAGCCTTCAGGGCTGCATTTCGAAAGATATAAACTACCGAACCTTGGGAAAGATTGTCTGATTTCAGTTTATTATAAGATCTGATTCTCTCAGACAAGATTTTAATTTTCTCCGGATCAGTGGAGGATGCAAATAACTTGGAGACTTGAACCACGGTTTGATCTTCGGGAAGGACATATTTGACAGTTTCTTCCAAAGGATATTCTAACCAGGTGCTGGTAAGTGGGTATAGTCCTAAACCAGCCGGATTCCAGTGAGTAGCCGTGGCATCATCGGCAATGGCCACAAAGGATTCTCCCATTCCGGCGGCTCTGGCACCGGCTGCTATTCTTAAGAAGAGCACGGCCGATTGGCTGGTGCTGGCTTTTAGTTCGTTAAGATTGACGAAAAATAGACTCATGATGGTTAAACCAACCATCAGCAATACAGATTTCTTTTGTATCATTTAAACCTCCTAAGAACGTTCGAAATTAGTGGGGGAGTATGATTATCAGGTTTTCTCTGCCCCCTAAAATAAGTTAAATTTTTCAGATTCGCAAACCAGTTAATATTCATCTTCTTACCACCGCTTTCCCCAAGGCCTCTGATTTTTTATTTCCTAAAGCTTTGCTTCTGGCCACGGCTTTATAAATGTAAACCCCGCTGGCTACCTGGTCTCCATCCTGGTCTTTGCCGTCCCAGACCGTGCTGTAGTTGTAATCTGTTAGTCCCGAGGCACTCTTTAGGGTACGAATCAGTTTTCCGGACAAAGTGTAAATTTTTATTTCTACCTCAGCTTCTTCTGTCAGTTTGTAGGTGAAGTTCGTTTGAGCGGAAAAGGGATTTGGATAATTTAAAAGCTCTGTGATCTGAAATTCTCCGGCTTGGGCAGTTTGAAAAGTGACTTTTTTGATGGTGGAATTGTTCAAGTTATCCCAGGCTTTCATTTTTAAAAAATTTGAACCGGGTGTTAAATTGGGTAAGCTGAAAGTCAATTTCCCTTTTTGAAAATTACCTAAATCATATTCAAACTGGCTGGTTATATCAAAAGTGGTGGAGGGATTGTCGTTTAAACTCAAAGTTATTCCATGCCCCAATTCCCCGGTAATATTGATTCCGTTGGAGTCGGAAATAATTACCCGGGCTTCAGAATTTTGAGGAATCTGGTCTCCGTCAATAAAACCGGGTATGTTAGTAAAAATAATATCTATTGTAGGGCCAAGGCTGTCGTTTACGGTTGTGTCTGAACCGGCAATATTCAATGAATCGCGGACTCCGGCCCCATCTGTGGTTTGGTCGTAAACATAAGCTGAAATTTTGGCATTGGTTCCGCCGTAGCTGATATCTTTGGGCACTATAAATTGAGCCTGAAACTGACCGGCCGAAACCACAAACGTTCCGCGGAAGATAGAATTCCCCGGCAAAGTGTAATTCACTTTATCCTGATTGGCTTCGATTAAATGAGTTCGCTTTCTTTCCGCATCAAAAGCCTGTAAAAATAAAATTCCATTGAAATCGGTTTTTATGTTTCCTACGCTGTCCAAAACTTCCCCTTGAACAGTCACTCGGGATAAAGCTTTTAAAGTATCTGGTGCTACCGAGGTAAAATTGACCTTTAATTTAGGCCTGCCTAATTTCAAATAGGGGTCTCCAAAATAGATGAATTCCCGGTCATTAAAATTGGGCTGTCTTAAAAATTTGGCAACATATAAAGCTTCTCCTACAGTTAGGGAATCACCGGGTAAAAGCACATCATATACTAAATAATTTAAGGTTTTATTGGGGGTGGCATATACCGGCCGGGTAGCCGAAATTACCGCTACTCCACCTTTATCCGGAGTGCGCAAAAACTCTTCTCCCATTCCTTCCGAAAAAGGATTGTCAAAAAATCCGATAGAGCAGCTGGCTATGTAAATTAAAGGTAATCTTCTTTTGTTGCTTAAACGCGGAATGTCTGAAGTTCTTCTGAAAACCCATTCGTGCGCCAAGACATCCGGATTTCCGTGACCCAAATAGTTGACTATCAAACTGCCGTCGTTGGAGCTTTTTATCACTGCCTCCTCGGCCTGGGGTTTTTTTAAATTGAAATCTAGAGGATACTCCATCAAATAAATTTTGTTCAAGTTGAAACTGGGAGGAATGTGTAACTTAGCTAAAACTTCGGCGTCATCGGTATGGTATCTTTCGGTTAAGGTTCCATCGGAATTCCGGTTGAATTCATCATCGGCGATGGAGGTAATCAGATTTCTCCAGGGTCCGAACTCTGGATTGGTTTCGTATTCTGAAACTTTATTGGAGACAATATCTACATCAGCTGTGGTTTTAACCGGCCATCTCCCCACCACCATATCTATTCCCCTGTCTGTTCCGATGCTGGAATCTGAATCTAAAAACCCGTAGGACCCGAAATAGATATAATTGTCATCTGCCACCGAACCTGGTAAAACTAAAGGGGGAAGATATGTGACACTACCTGCTCCATTTAAATTTCTGTAATCATAAGTTCCATCCCCTACCAAAAGTACCCAGGCCGGGGCGGGCTTGGTCCAGTTTTCAAAAGCATATTTCAAAAAATCCCTTATAGCCATCGGGTCAAAAAGCCCCCAGTCGAATTCATTGTAGATATCCTCAACGTTGACTAACTTCACCCGGTGCTGATTCTGTCTTAAGTTTACTAAAGAAGAGAAGTTATTTAAAAAATTGGGATGAGAAATAACGATGAAATCAGCGCTGTTAGAGGGGTCAAGGGTATCTTTAAAATTGGCAAAAACCGCTTGCGAAATAGATAGAGGAGTTTTTTGTTTATTGTCCGCCACCAGATAATATCGTTTCTTTTGATTGGCTAAAAGGGTGTCCTGAAAACTCAAATTGCTGCCAGCCAATTGATAATTGGTAATCTGTTTGACAGCAAATAAGTCGGTGATATCCAGTAAGCTAAAAGTGGAAGTTACTCCTGTGATGTTATACTGCAAAACTCCGGATGTATCCCGTGATTCGAAAAATAGCTGTCCGTCCCTTGCTTCGGCACGGCTGGAATACTCTACTTCGTAATAATCGATATATGCAACCCGGGAGAAAATAAGCTCAATCTGATTCAAACCCTCAATCAGACTGGCGGTTTTAGCTTCAGTGGTGTCACCAAAGGTTCGGGTTATAATAGCCGGATCGGTGTTGACAATTATAGTGGGGGGAACAAAGCGGGCATTGACTTTAAGTCTGGTGGTATCTGAAGTGATTATTCCGCTCAAAGATAAGAACAGGTTGGTACTCTGGGTGGTCAGCCAGAACCAGCGGGAATAATCAAAAATTTCACCATTGATGACTGCTAAATGTGTATCATTTTCCAGATGTAATCTGGCTTTGGTTTTATCAACCATAACAGGGTTGGAATCAGCCAAACTGCCATCTTTGACAGTCATTCTTTTATTAGGGAAACTTCCTCCCCAGGTCAGCCAGTACACATTTTGAGTGGTGTAGTTATTGGTATAATGATTGTACTGGTTATTAACTGAATCGTAATCCCAGTTATTGACTGACCAGCCGTAGAACAAAATGTAATCCGAACTGTTAAAAACTCCGTCATTTTCTCCGGCCACGTAGATGGCTAATTCTCTTAAAGCGGGTCTGGGGACAAAATTGCTTAAAGGCAGGGCTTTGCCGCCTCCATTAAAAATCTGAATGGTTCGGGGGTCAATCTGACTGACATCAATGCCGGCTGACTGCAATGTAGAAACATCGATTTTATACAAACCATCTTCCCTAGTGATAATCTTGTAGCAATTGACTGCACTTGCTAAGGGGTTAGCAGGAAAGTAATTTGCTGTCGAGGTCTGGGACTTTCTCCAGTTTTTCGCCTGTTCAAAGTTAAGTACCATATTTTGAAAAATCTTATCAAAACTATCTTTTTCCTGAGAATAGCTTTTCGTTTTGGGGCCGACAAAGTCCACTTTTAAGCTAATTTCTGAATAATACCTGACTGTGTTTCTGGCCGGATTATACTGCACTGGGAAAATTCTAATTCTGGCAACTTTCTGGTTTCTGACCCACATTACCTTTTCAACTTCCACCAAATTTTGAGGATAGAATTGGTCTGATGTAGAATAGTTCTGCGGGAATAACTCTTTTTTGAAAGGAGACTCGAAATTTTCACCTAGAGTATCTGCTATAGCTAGGTTAATTTGGGATATCTCCCTGAATTTGTAATCTGAAACCGAAACTTCAATATTGGCATCCGGAGGGATACCTAAGGCAATGATTCTCACCGGAAGTTGAGGTTTTCCTTTTTCTCTTAACAAAGGTGACTTCTCTATTTCTATTAAATCATAAGATAAATTATTCATCGACAATCTGTTTCTTTCAAAATCCGGCACCTGATATATCAGATTCACACCGGTCTCATCTGAGCTTATAATTTTAAAGTCAGAATATCCACTGCCTAAAGCTAAATTTGTCAAACTCATCATAACCACTAAAAGTAATCTACTTCCCTTAACTTTTTCCATCCTTTGGATAAATAAAAACGAGTGTTAGAGCCCTAACACTCGGCTAAAAAATAGCACTAGTCAAAGGGCTAAATAAATGCACCACCGCTAACTACCTGAAAACGTTTCTCTTTTAAACACCCTTTAACTATTGCTCTATATTCATTCCTCTTTTGTCAGCTATAATCTATTAAAAAACCTCAATTTGTCAAGTGGTTTTTTGGCAAATTTGAGCTAACTCCTTGAAAATCAAGCAAATTACTGGGCGAATCTCTGATTTTCAGTCAGCTTGTAAAGTACCATTTCAGCTGATTTTCCGGCCCTGAAAGCATTAAGCAGAATTGAGGCCTGTTCATAGGCCTTTTGCTCAATGGTCTCTTTGGATTTTTTATCAATATTGTCAATCTCTTTTTTGAAGACTTTGGTAGCAAATTTGATGTCTTTTTTATTTTCACTGGCCCATTTTTGCATCTCAGAGAATAAATCCTGCGGTAAATACTTGTGAGCTATATTTTGCCATTCGGTCCCTACATTGGCTTTTCTGATACCCAAATCCGGCATTTTTTTGATGACCTCCAAGGGGGTTCCGGTGGTTCCGTGCTGGGCTATGTTGACCTGAAACTTTTTAATGGCTTGATAGATTTCATCGGTTCTTTTCAAATCCACGTTGGCTTCCTCTCCGGGCAGATAATTTCCATGTTTGGAGCCGTTATTTATTCCCAAAACATCCGGCTTTACTCCGGCTGAAATCAGCCCCTCGATAAATTCTACTGCCTCTTCTACTGTTGTAATTTCAGCTTTCTGCCCGGCATGAGTGATCTCCCCCACTTCAGTTTCTAAACCGTATCCGTAGGGTAAAATTTTATAAGCCAGCCGAGAGGTTATCTCTATGTTATCCTTGACTTCATTGAAAGAACCATCCAAGGCAAAAGAAGTATATCCGGCTTTGATTTGGGCTTCGATTAACTGCAGAGTGGAGTCGAATTCTTCTTGGGATTTATTTTTGACTGTCAGATGGTCAGCGTGAATGAAAAATGGTTTGGTAAACCCTCTTTCTTCGGCATACCCGACCACGGTGTCGAAGAAAATCTCCGGGGTCATTCCGGTATATCCACCATCCAGCCCACCTTCAGTTTTCGCCAGCTCAAAAGCCACCACCGCATCTAATTCCTTGGCCGCTTTCATAATCCCGGGGATAACATGTCTGATTCTGATATTACAAGCCATAATGACCACTGGCACGTCCCGGATGACGCTGAAGATATCGCGGGAGGATAAAAGGCAGACTTTAGATTTAGAGCCGAGTTTCTCCCGGACAATCTGGGGTCTTAAATCTAAGATTCTGGATTCAGCGGTTATAGCTGGCATATTGTATCCTTCTTATATACGAAACTTTTTATATTATCGGAAAGTTTTGAGATTTGGTTATTTAAAAATTGCAGCTAAAATCACGACTATCACCAAAGCCGGTAGAAAATTCCCTACTGGAATCTTTTTAATTCCCAAGAGAAACAGACCTATTCCTACTATTAGTAAACCGCCCGTAGCGGTTAATTCATTGATAATATGTTCGGTTAAAAGAAAAGCCAGCTGGCCCCCTAAAAGAGTCAAAAGACCCTGATAGATTAAAACTACTAAAGCCGAAAATAAAACTCCGACTCCCAAAGAAGAGGCAAAAGCCAAAGAGGCAAATCCATCTAACATTGATTTAGCATATAAAATCGAAGCATCTCCTCTCATACCATCTTCTAATGAACCTACAATAGTCATTGGTCCTACACAAAATACTAAACTGGCAGTCACAAAACCCAAGACAAAATTTCCGGATTGAGATTTGACTCTTTTTTTTATTACTTCTCCAATATTTTCTAACTTTTGCTCTAAGTTTAAAAGTTCACCAATAATTCCCCCAATGGCTAAACTAGCAATCACCAATAAAATTTCACTGGACCGGAAAGCCATTTTGAAACCAATTAAAAGAGTAGCTAATCCTAAGGCAGAAGTCACAATAGTTTTCATCTTTTCCGAAAACTTGGCCCCAATCCCTAAGCCAGCCAGTGAGCCAATAATTACTGTTGCTGTATTAACTAATGTTCCTTTCATATACTTTCGAATTCAATTTGACCCCTCCTTTATCCTCCCCTCTCCTTGTAGGAGAGGGTTAGGGTGAGGTCATAAAACTAACAAAACAAAGTTGTCATTTTGAGTCCGCCTTAGGTGGACGAAGAATCTCGTTTTAATCTTTCTAACTCCCAGAACTTTCACTTCGTTCAGGATAACAAAAGCATACATCATACCTCTTCCAATTTAGCTGTAAAATGCCTCAACCAGGGAGCTTCATAAACCAATTTCAACCCCTTTACTTTGCCCTTTTTCTTTTTTACCTCTTCAAAAACAGAAGCAACATAATCCATATGCGAATTAGTATAAACTCTGCGGGGGATGGCTAAGCGGACCAAATCAGCATCTGGAAAAATCATTTTTCCACTTTCTTTGTCCTTACGGGAAAGCATCAGGCCACCCACTTCTACGGAACGAACTCCCCCTTCTTTATACAGAGAACAAGTCAAAGCCTGTGCCGGGTAATTTTCTTTTTTTATGTGAGAAAGCATCTCTCCTCCATCTACAAAAACAGCATGTCCGCCGGTAGGTTTTACAATGGGAACTCCCAGTTTATCCAGCTGGTCACCCAAATACTTAACCTGATTTACTCTAAAAGCTAAATAATCCTCATCTAATACCTCTTGCAAACCACGAGCCACTGCTTCCAAATCCCGACCAGCTAAACCACCATAGGTCCTGAAACCTTCAAATAACACCAAAAGATGAGTAACTTTATCCACCAAAGTTGCATCATTACAAGCAAAAAAACCCCCCATATTCGCCAAGCCATCTTTCTTGGCTGACATTATACATCCCTCACCGTATGAAAACAGTTCCTGACAAATCTCTTTAATGGTTTTATTTTCATACCCTTTTTCTCTTTTTTTGATGAAATAAGCATTTTCTGCAAATCTACAGGCATCGAAGTATAATGGTATTCCGTATGTGGACAAAAGTTCTTTAGTCTCTTTTATATTTTGCATTGAAACCGGTTGCCCACCAACAGAATTATTGGTAATAGTCAAAGTACCTAAGGGAATTTTTTCTTTACCCACTTTCTTAATCAAATCATCCAGTTTCCCTAAATCTATATTCCCTTTAAAAGGATGTTCACAGTCTTTGGTTTGGATCACTAAATCAACTGGTATTCCACCTACATAAGAGATGTTGGCTCGGGTAGTATCAAAATGGGTGTTGGATGGGACGTAATCCCCTTTTTTCAAAACCGTGGTAAAAAATAAATGCTCTCCTGCCCGACCTTGATGAACTGGAATTACATGTTTATAGCCAAAAATCTCTTGAACAATTTTTTCCAATTTATAATAACTTTTAGCTCCGGCATAAGCTTCATCCCCTAGCATTAAAGCTGACCACTGAGAATCAGACATAGCAGAAGTCCCTGAATCAGTCAATAAATCTATGAAAACATCCTCGGACTTCAGATTGAATAAATTGAAGTGTGCCTGTTTCAGTCTTTGCTCTCTTTCTGGATAAGAAAGCAGTTTTATCGACTCAACCGTTTTTATTTTATATGGCTCAACTAATGCTTTCACTGGACACAAAGGGTAAGTTAAAATGTTTTTTCAATTTAAAATCTGCTTTAATATAGCCCACTACCAATCCGGACCAATTTTTTATTTTAGGATAAGCGAACTTTTCCATTTTTTTCAAGTCTGATTTGGACAATACACCCAATTGTCTTAGAACTTCAGCCACCACACAGCCGACTGCCCGATTATTCCCATCTAAAATTCTGACCGCTACTCCCAAATCTTCTCCTTTAATACCAAAACACTGCAAGGCTTCAGCTCCGGCTTTGGAGATTACTTTGCCACCCGAAACTTTATCTAAAATATAATCCAATCTTCCCTGTCCGGAAATCATTTCCGGGTATTTTTTCATAGAATTTAAAACAATTTTCAGAGACTCTCTGTGATTGGAGTCAGAAGAAACCAATCTGGCGAATCCCAATGCCATATTGCTTAAAGGTAAGGCAAAATTGGGAGCCGAGCAACCGTCAATCCCGATTTTAATTTTATTTTCTGGATACTCGCAAACCCCTGCTACAGCTTTTAAAATCATTTTCTGGACCGGATGCTTAGGGTTGATATAATCTCTGGGATTAAAACCTTTGTATTTTGACACAGCCAGCATACCGGAATGTTTTCCGGAGCAGTTATGCTGCAGGACCGAGAATTTCTGCTTGGGACCAGGTATAATTCCTTTAAGTGTGTAATATAAAGGAGGTTGAGTGCCACATTTTAAATATTTTTCTGATAAACCAACCTTTTTCAAAATTTTTTTGACCGTATCTACGTGGATTTTTTCTCCGTTGTGTGAGCCCGAGACAATGGCCAGTTCTCTGGTTGAAAAATCGAAATGCTCTGCAGCACCTGACTCAATCAAGGGAATGGTCTGAAAAGGTTTAGCCGATGACCTCAAGTAGGTGAAAAAATTGGGGTCACCGGCTGAGTATATCAATCTGCCTTTGGAGTCAACGACCGCTACCGAACCGAAATGAACCGATTCGACTGTCTTACCCCGATAAACCTTGGCTAAAATCTCCGGCATTACCTTTTCTTTTGAGAAGAAATTTTCTGGACCGATTTTTCAAAGATATCCAGAGCTGTATCAGCTATCTCTTCATTGATTATCAGAGGTGGAATGAATCTGACCACACTCACCCCGCAAGTTAGAAGCATCAGACCATTTGTAAAACATTCGTAAGCTATTTTGTTGGAATAATCCGGAGCCGCTTCTTTGCTTTTTTTGGATTTTACAAATTCAATCCCGATCATCAGACCTTTGCCGCGTACATCGCCGATGATTTCGTATTTATCTTTCATCTTTTCCAAACGCTTCATGATAAAATTCCCGATTTTAGTGGCATTCTGCATAAGCCCATCTTCTTCTAAATGCTTGATGGTCTCCAAAGCTGCGGCACAAGATAGCGGATTTCCTCCGAATGTGGTGGAATGGGCCCCGGGCTGCCAGCTCATTAATTTATCTTTGGCGATGCAAGCACCTAAAGGGAGACCTCCACCTAGGGCCTTAGCGGTGGTGATAATATCCGGGACCACCTTCCAATGTTCAATGGCGAAAAATTTCCCGGTCTTTCCCATTCCGGTCTGGACTTCATCGGCGACATAAAGTATGTCATATTTTTCAGCAACCTTTTTGAGCAGGGGATGAAATTCTGGGGGAGGTACAACAAAACCTCCTTCTCCTTGAATCGGCTCCACCACAATGGCTGCTACATCTTCACCGGGAGCTACTTTTTTCAAGATGACGTCATCGATATATTTCACACAAGCCATTTCACAACTGGGATATTTGAGATTTAAAGGACAGCGGTAACAATTGGCGTAAGGAACGTGAGTAACTTCCGGGACCAAAGGAGCAAAATATTTCCTCTGATTCAATTTGGAAGCGGTCAGGGATAAGGCACCCATAGTTCGGCCGTGAAAACCGTCGATGAAAGAAATCATTCTTGGTCTTCTTTTATTGTAGCGGGCTAACTTGAAAGCGGTCTCCACTGCTTCGGTACCGGAATTGTTGAGAAAAACTTTTTTGGTCCCATTTCCTGGAGCAAGCGAGGAAAGCTTTTCAGACAGTTGAATGGCCAAGGGATGATAAAAATCAGCGCTGGGGATATGTAATGATTTCTCCATCTGCTTTTTTATGGCTGCAATTATAGCCGGATGCCGGTTTCCTAAAGAGTTGACCCCAATGCCAGAGTGAAAATCGAGATATTTATTTCCGTCTACATCCCACAGAAAAACTCCTTGGGCTCTTTCTAAGACGGCTGGATAATCGCGGGTGTAAGATGGGGAAACGTATTTTTTGTCTATGGCGATTAATTTTTTGCTCTTGGGTCCGGGTAATTTGGTTTTGATTTCGGGTTTGTAATTATTTTTGAGCATGGAATTTACCTCCTTTCATGGTGAGTTTATCGAACCATTTCTATTTATATGTTCTTAATCGGATTTTGAGACAAAAGAATACTGCTGGAGGTTATTAAGTGGCCCCCTTGAGGTAAATTCGGAGTAGTAAATCTTTTAAGCTTTTGATTAGCATATTCATTTACCCGCCATTCTGTTAGGCGAGTTTTATTTGAGTTTAATTTAAGGGGAGTGGAGGGGAAAGTCAAACTGAAAATGTGTCGAGTTTGATTATACGTTTGACTTAACTCATGGACCAACTTGAATCAGTATATGGACAGTCGTTCAATCCAACCTTTTTCTCTTAATCAATAAGCGAAGAATGTTTTTTGTAATTATCTTAGTTCGACTTACTTTATCTTTCAACCTTTTGGGTTCTAAGCGTGGCTCAAGATTCCATGAACCAGTGGATCCCAGACTTTTAGCAAATCCTTGACCTGTTGCTATAATTTGCTCGTGCTTAAATACAAATTTAGCAAAATCTCTAGCATACGGCATAAGATGATTATTCAAATAGTCATTGAAAAAATCTTTATGCACAATATCAATTGCAAATAATTTACTTCTTGCTGTCCAATGTTCATCGTCGTATGATTCATGTCGTAGGACCCTAACCCACGGGAGAAGAATCAATTCATTAGACTTATCAAAAACACGCACACCAACCATGGGTGCATCCAATACGCCAATTCCAAAAACAAGGTGGCAATCAAAGTAAAACGCGGTTTTCGATGGTGTCTGAGCGGAGCGGAAGTGATGCATCGATTTTAGTAAAGGTAAAACGAGTTTTTGAAATGGGTCATCACCGGAAAGTTCTAGATTTTTTCCCTTTCTGACACATTTTGAAAAGGACATACAATAGTCAACATCTTCTATGATAAATTTATGTTGGTCTAAACCAAGTGCATTTATTATGGAAAAAACATAAGATGATGCATCGTCGTCAGTTGTTAACGTGAGAGAGGTGCTGGATAATCCAGCTAAAAGCGGAAAATCTCGACTCCAAGGTTTGCTTTGGGACAAAAAAAACACAAACGGCAGCTCGGAATGCTTACATTCAATTAATAAATCTAAAGTTGGGCGGATTCTATATTGATTAACATCCTGAATTTCAAAAAGCCATTTCTCCGCGAAAATATCTAGCGTCCTAAGTTCCTTGGTATCTCTATCAATGTAGCTCCATTCCTGCTGTGTACGAAAGTCATTTTTCAAAGAATCGGCAATTATGGTCTGCAATGGATAGCCAGATTTTGCAACTGCCGCTTGAACATCGGCAAGCAAAACCCCACTGCCGAGTTTATTCGTTGTAGGATTGAGTGGATTAACAATTTGCTTCTTCTTCATAAAATTTTGCGGTCTTCCACTATTTGTTGCACGATTCCTGGCAAAGCGTGGCTAGGTTAAGGTAGCTTTATTACTTCATTTATGCTTCTAAATTAGCTATTCTCGTATCTAATTTAAAGCAGCTCATAGATAAAGTCAAACCTAAACGCTAGATTTTGAGCTTGACTTTATAGGACAAAGTGTCATTATTTAAGTAAGATTCAAAAGTACAATTATTAGAAATTCAAGGAGGTTTTTATGTCTTCAATTACTTGGCTCAAAGATGTGGATGCGGCTTTCAAGCAAGCCAAACCCCAAAATAAACCAGTATTACTGGACTTTAGCGCCGCCCCGGCCTGAAGCGGATGCGCTCGGCTGGAAGCCGAGGTCTACCCCAACCAAAAAATAATCCAGTTCATCTCAAGCAATTTCCTACCCGTCAAAATCCACATCAAAGAACAACCCCAGATGTTCCAGCGCTTCAAAGCCAAATGGACCCCAACCATTTTAGTAATGGCCCCAGATGGCAACGAACATCACCGCCTGGAAGGATTTATGGAAGTAGAAGATTATTTATCAGAATTAGAATTAGGATTAGCTAAACTTGCTTTCGACAAACTCCAGTACAGTGAAGCCGAAAAGCGCTTCCGGACTATTTACCAAAACTATCCCTATTCCGGAGCCGGACCCCAAGCCGCTTACTGGGCCGGAGTTTCAGCTTATAAGGCAACCAACAAAGCCGAACCCTTAGCCGAAGCCGCCAAATTTCTCAAAGAAAAATATCCGGAAAACGAGTGGACCCGCAAAGCCACGGTCTGGATCCATTAAAAGTAATAAACCGCATTTCTCTGGTGTCTGATTATCTATAGCTTAGTCAGACACCTCTTTTACTACTGTATGGTGTAACCATTTTTCTTATATTACCCAAAAAGGAGATTCTTTATGCCACAAACCCTGCACATTGAAAAACATTTTACCGCCAGTGAAACTGTACGAGATATTGTAATAGGAATGTCAGATGGCTTGACCGTTCCCTTCGCCCTGGCGGCTGGGCTTTCAGGAGCAGTCAGCTCCACCGGAATTATAGTTACAGCTGGTTTAGCAGAAATCGCAGCCGGCTCAATTGCCATGGGATTAGGGGGTTATTTAGCAGCTAAAAGTGATGCGGAACATTATGTCAGTGAGAAAAAAAGAGAGCACCTGGAAATCAAAGAGAAGACCGAGATTGAAAAAATGGAAGTTTCCCAGGTTTTCCAATCTTATGGTTTGACAGCCGAAGAAAGCACTCCTATAGTTGAAGCCTTAAGCCAACGCCCGGAGGCCTGGGTCGATTTCATGATGCGTTTTGAATTGGGGCTGGAAGAACCTAATCCCAAGCGGGCTCTTAGCAGTGCTCTGACCATTGGAGGTGCCTATGTTGGCGGCGGATTTATTCCACTTTTTTCTTATATGGTTTTCTCGAATGCCAGTATAGCTTTATTCTTATCTATACTAATTACTTTTGTAGCTCTGGCAGTCTTCGGGTATATCAAAGGTCACTTTACCGGCACTGTACCTATAAAAAGCGCTTTTCAGACAGTGCTCATCGGAGGGATAGCCGCTACGGCTGCTTTTGCAATTGCTAAAGCTATTTCATAGGAAATCATTTATTTGGTAAACGAATTACTCTGTTATTCTGGACCACAATAGGACAGAAAGTACATAAGTCACTTTAAAGAAACTTTGTGAAACTTTTCACTTGATACCCCAAAATTTCGTATCATCTTGTAGTAAAGCAACTGAATAGAACCTTAAAAAAGAGAGGTAGATCATGAAAAGCTACAGCATAATCAAACTGCTCACTTTTGTAGGCATTTTTGTGATAATTTTACTACTGGAGCCGAGCTCCGCTCTGGCGCATTGTGATGCCATGGATGGTCCAGTGGTCAAAGCCGCTCAAAGGGCTTTGGAAACTGGAAATGTGAATTTGGTCTTAATCTGGGTGCGCAAAGAGGATACCGACGAAATAAAGAAAGTCTTTCAGAAGACCTTAGACCAGAGAAAAAAAGGTTCAAAAGTTCAAGAATCAGCAGATCATAATTTCTTCGAGACCTTAGTCAGAATTCATCGGGCCGGGGAAGGGGCTCTTTTTACTGGATTAAAGCCCGCCGGACAGGATTTTGGTCCGGCAATTCCGGCTGTGGATAAAGCTGTGGAGGAGGGGAAACTGGAGCCGGTTTTAAAACTCATTACAGAGACGGTGAAAAAAAGGATTGAGGAAAAATTCCAAGAGGCCATGGCTAAAAAGAATTATAAAACCGATGATGTAGAGGCCGGAAGAGAGTACATCCAAAGCTATGTGGAGTTCATGCACTATGTAGATGGGATTTACCAGCAAGTTGCTCAACCGGCTCATGCTTCTGAAAAAGAATTTGAAACTGAGCATAAACATTAAACTTCTATAGCAGATAAATTTTTGAAAGCTACCTATCCTGAAACTGAGTGAACCAATAAATTCTCAGTCTGACTTCATTAATAGGGAGAGATAACATCTCCTAGGGGTCTGATAGACAAACCAGATAGTCAGGCAGCTTTTCTTTTCTTATATTATTACCCAAAAAGGAGATCCTTATGCCTCGAGCAAAAAATAAAGTCGCCATCATCACCGGCGGGGCTTTAGGAATTGGAAAGGCAACCTGCCTGGTTTTGGCCCAAGAAGGAGCCAAAGTTGCGGTAACAGATATTTTGGACAAAGAGGGACAAGAAGTAGCAAAAGAGATTGAAAAATCAGGTGGGGTAGCAAAATTTTGGCATCTGGATATCTCTAAAGAAGCCGAAGTGCAAAAAGTCTTTGCTGAAGTAAATAAAACTTTTGGTAAAATTGATGTTTTAGTGAATAATGCCGGTATTTCTGGAGCAAGCAAACCCACTCATGAAATTACCGAACAAGAATGGGACAAAGTTATGGCGGTCAATGTCAAGGGAGTTTTCTTCTGCACCAAACATGCCATTCCTTATATGCAAAAAACTGGAGGAGGAAGTATCATCAATCTTTCTTCCATTTATGGAATCATCTCTGCACCGGATGTGCCTCCCTATCACGCTTCCAAAGGAGCCATCAGACTGATGACCAAAACCGATGCTCTTTTATATGCCAAAGATAAAATCCGGGTCAATTCAGTTCATCCCGGATTTATTATGACTCCCATGGTGGAAAATTATTTAAAAGCCAGCGGAAATTTTGAAGAGGGTCTAAAATATCTGAATAGTTTACATCCTTCAGGACATGTGGGCGAAGCGGATGATATCGCTTACGGAATTTTATATCTGGCTTCGGATGAATCAAAATTTGTGACTGGAAGCGAGTTGGTGATAGATGGTGGTTACACTGCTCGCTAGCAATTGCAACTACATATTCTCAATTATCGCGTCACCAAACTGTGAAGTCGAAAGCCGAGTAGCTCCTTCCAGCATCCGGTGCAAATCGTAGGTAACTTTCTTTTGTCTTATAGCTTCTTCTAAACCTTTTCTGACCAAGTCAGCTGCTTCTTTCCATCCCAAATATTCCAACATCATCACTCCAGACAGAATTAAAGAAGAAGGGTTAGCCATATTCTTACCGGCATACTTCGGAGCTGTTCCGTGCGTAGCTTCAAATAGGGCTATGAAATCTCCGATATTGGCACCCGGTGCTAAACCCAAACCACCCACCTGAGCCGCCGCTGCATCTGAAAGATAATCTCCGTTCAGATTGGGAGCAGCTAAAACGGAGTATTCTTTGGGTCGAAGTAAAATCTGCTGAAAAATGTTGTCGGCAATTCTATCATTAATTAATAGTTTCCCCTCCGGTCTTGTCCCCTTATATTTGGTAGTCACTTCCTCTTCAGTCACAATTTGGTCTTTAAACTCTTTTTGAGCTAACTGGTATCCCCAATCCCTGAAAGCTCCTTCAGTATATTTCATTATATTTCCTTTATGAATTAAGGTTACGGAAGGACGATTATGCTCCAAGGCAAATTGAATCGCCTTGCGAACTAATCTCTTTGTGCCAGTGACACTGATCGGCTTTATGCCAATTCCAGAGTCTAAACGAATTTTAGTTTTCAAATTTTTATTCAAAAAAGAGATGAGCTTTTTAGTCTCTTTAGAACCTTTAGCCCATTCAAAACCAGCGTAAACATCTTCGGTGTTTTCCCTGAAAATCACAATATCCATATCTTCCGGATGTTTTACCGGAGCCGGGACTCCGGGGATATATTTTACTGGTCTGATACAGGCATAAAGATTTAGAACCTGTCTTAAAGTAACGTTTAAGCTGCGGAAACCGCCAGCTATGGGGGTGGTCAAAGGTCCTTTGATAGCTACTATATAATATTTTATGGCTTGGATAGTTTCGGAAGGCAGGTATTCTTTATAAAGATTATAAGCTTTATCTCCGGCGAAAATCTCCAGCCAGACAATTTTCTTTTGTCCATTGTAAGCTTTTGAAACCGCGGCTTCCAAAACTTTTAAGCTAACCGGTGTGATATCTTTACCAATCCCATCTCCTTCGATGAAAGGTATAATCGGTTGGTCTGGAACTTTTAGTTGTTTTTTGACGACTTCTATTTTCTCACCCTCAGCAGGCACAGTCAGTTTTTTGAATTTTTTCATTTTAGATGGCCCTTCAAGCGCATGTTTGAAAAAAGATTCGGTTTAGCTCCCATGATAATCATGGGTAGCCTAATATCCTAAAACTTTTAACATATCTTTATAAATTTTGGCTGAATTATGCAAGGCCTCTTTTTCTTCCGGCAAAAGTTTCAGCTCCACAATTTTTTCAACTCCTCCTGCCCCTAATTGAACCGGTACACCAATGTACAAATCTTTCAAGCCATACTCGCCTGTGACACAGGCAGAAACCGGCAAAATTCGTTTGATGTCTAAAAGAACCGACTCCACCATCTCCAAAGTGGCTGCGGCTGGAGCATAAAATGCTGAGCCGGTTTTCAAATACGCTACAATCTCAGTTCCACCATTACGAGTTCTTTCAGAAAGACCTTTAATTTTTTCTGGAGGCAGAAGTTCACTTAAAGGAATTCCGGAAACTGTGGTGTATCTGGGCAAAGGGACCATGGAATCCCCATGCCCTCCCAAGACCATGGCTTGTACATCTTGGACCGAGACCCCTAATTCTAAGGCCACAAAAGTTCGGAATCTGATGGAATCCAATACCCCGGCTTGTCCAAAAACTCTATTGGTTGGGAAACCGGATTTCTTATAAGCATGAAAAGTCATTATATCCAAAGGATTGGCGACCATTACAATCATAGAGTCAGGAGCATATTTGACGATATTTTCGGTAACTTGAGAGATAATTTCGGCATTTTTGATAATCAAATCCTCTCTGGACATCCCTGGTTTTCTGGCTAAACCAGCAGTGACCACTACTATCTCAGAGCCAGAAATATCTTTATAATCATTGCTGCCTTTTACGCTGATGCTGTAGTTCAAAATCGGTCCGGCTTGCAGCAAATCCAACCCTTTCCCGATCGGGACCCCTTCCACAATATCCAGCAAAACTATATCACAGATATTTTTTTGAGCCAGATAAGCTGCCAAACTGCTGCCGACATTTCCAGCCCCGATTATTGAAACTTTTTTTCTGGACATCCCAGTCTCCTGTTTTTAATTTGTGAGCCAAGTCCTCAATGGCAGATCTTTGGAAGAAATTTAGTCGGACCACCTGAACTTAGTTTTTATCCCCTTTTTTTAAGATATCCTCTGCTAAAGAAAGAGCCACGCCCGAAAGCATCACCTCCACCCCCAATTTAGTAAAATCTTCCGAAATCAGTTTCCGGTTCACATTGGCATACAGAGCGCAAGCCGCTTCTTTTTCCACCACCAACCCGGCTAATTTCCCGCCATTTTCTCCTATAAATGTAACCTCTCCCAATTCCTCGGAAATGACATAACCGGAGCAGGAGTGCAGCTGCAAATGACAATTCCCGGCATAGATGACCACCATGGAACCCCTGTCTTTTCCCAGGTTGGCTTCCGCATAAATAGCCAGATTTACTTTCCGTTTTTCTTTTTCATTGACCAGGGCCAGCCGGTAATGGTCCTTTTCCTGGGTCACCGAATGGGGCTTTAAGCAGGAGATGATTTTTTTTATGTCCTTCTCGCTGAAGATATCCATAGACTTAAAAAAAGAGTCGATGACTCTACTTAGACTTCTTTTCCCCGGCTTTTTCTATCTCGTCTTTGGTATCCCGCATGGCTTTCTTAAATTCGCTGATTCCTTTTCCCAAGCCCTGGGCAATTTCCGGAATTCTTTTTGCTCCGAACAGGAGCAAAACCACCAGAAGAATCAAAACTAGTTCCTGGGCTCCAATCCCGCCAATCATCATATTTCCTCCTTCAAAAAAGTTGATTTTCTAAATATACCACCATCTATAGTAGATTAACACCCCGATAACCAGCAAAACCGAGACAAAGTTGATATTGATTAAAAGACCGAAAGTAAATTCCAAAGCATAAAAGTTAAGGTGAAACGGCTCCTGCAAACCGATACGTATATTTTTTTCGAATAAAGTCTTTACTCCCCCTTCCGGAATAAAAGAAGCGGTAATATCTCCGATCAAACCTCCTATCACGGCCGCTAAAACCAGGGCTACCGTCAGAAAAATCAGTTCGGTTTTTTTCAATTACTTGCTCCGTTTGTGTGTTGTACTAATGACCAAAACAGATTTTTCCCGTCATCCGAGCCCAATATTTTCTCCGAGGCTCTTTCCGGATGAGGCATCAGCCCTATGACATTTCCTTCTTTATTGCAGATTCCGGCAATATTGGCCAGAGAGCCGTTGGGATTGCTGGCTTCGGTTATATTCCCGTTTTCATCACAGTATCTGAATATCACCTGATTATTCCTCTCTAATTCTAAAAGTTCCTTTTGGGAAATATAATAGTTTCCGTCTTTGTGAGCCACTGGAATTTTCAGAATTTGACCGACCTGACAAGTTTGAGTATAAGGGAGGTCATTGCGCTCCACTTTGATATAAATATTTTTGCACACAAATCTTAAGTGCGAATTCATCAGCATTGAGCCCGGCAGAAGTCCGGCCTCCAGAAGAATCTGAAAACCGTTGCAAATTCCCCACACCAATCCTCCCCGGTTGGCGAATTTGGCCACGGATTTCATAATCGGGGAAAAACGGGCAATCGCCCCGGTTCTCAAATAATCTCCGTAGGAAAAACCTCCCGGCAAAATGATACAGTCATAATTTTCCAAAGAAGTTTCTTTATGCCATAGAAATTCTACTTTTTCTTTTAGCACATCGGAAACCACTTTATAGGCATCATAATCACAATTAGAGCCGGGAAAAATTACCACTCCGAATTTCACTTTACCACCTCGATTTCAAATTTTTCAATGACCGGATTGGCTAAGAGTTTATCTGAAATCTCATTTAAAAATTTGGTGCTTTGCTGAGTTCCGTTAGAGTCAAAAACTATTTCAAAAAATTTTCCGGACCGGACCTCTTTGACATTCTGATAACCCAACTTTTCCAGAGCTTTTTTGATGGTCAGACCCTGGGGGTCCAAAACCCCTTCCTTCAACTTGACGTACACCACCGCCTGGGAAAGTTCTGCTTTTCTCTTTGAACTCATGGCTTTTGGAAATCTCCTGTATAAAATTTACGAATTTAGTAAATCAAAGTTGAAAATTTATTTTCCGTAACTTTCTTCTAACACTTTTTCTTTTTTGGGATTATGCAGTATGCCGTAAATCTCTCGTCCCACACCGGATAGTACGTAAAGTATTCCCAGAGGGAAAAAAGCCAGAGACGGCTTAATTAAAAGGGCTATTACAGCCACACCCACATACATCAATTTCAGATTATTTTTCCGGTTTCCTAAATGGAAGCTGGGGAGAGTATCATAGGAAATACTGGAAACCATCAGCCCTGAAAAGGCGATTATCATGGAAATTAAAATTTCCGGAAACCGCAGTTCTCCCCACAGATAGTAACAGAACAAAGCATAACCGGCAATGGTGCAGGCCGACATAGGAATAGGAAGACCGGTGTAATGATTGGATTTTTCGGACTTGGCATTCAGATTGTAGCGGGCTAAACGAAAAGCCCCGCAAAGTATGAAGACAAATCCCACGATAAATCCCCATTTTCCCAAGACATATAATTTGAAGGAGTAAAAAATTACCGCTGGGGCAATTCCGAAAGAAACAAAATCGGCTAGGGAGTCCAGTTCAATCCCGAAACGCGAGGTGGCTCGGGAGAAGCGTGCAATCCAGCCATCCAGGGCGTCGAAAAACCCGGCTAAGATGATTAACCAGGAAGCGTGGATGGCATTTCCGTCCAAACTGGAAAGGATGGATAAAAATCCGCAGAAAAGATTTCCCATAGTAAATATACCGGGGAAAATCCCTCTTACTTTTTTCATTTAAAAACTCCCACGACGGTTTCACCGGCTTTTAATTTTTGTCCAAGCTGGACTTTCAGCTCAACTTTTTCCGGTAAGATTAGCTCTACTCTAGAACCGAACCGTATCATTCCTATTTTGCCACCAGCTATAGTTTCTTCTTGTGGTTTTAAGTAAGTGACTATCCTGCGGGCCAAAACCCCGGCGATTTTTTTTACCACTACTTTGCCAAAATGGTTCTCAATTCCCAATTCAGCTTGTTCGTTTTCCAGCGAAGCCTGGGTTTTGAAAGCCGGTCTGAATTTTCCGCTGGAGTATTTGTAGTAACTGATTTTACCATCTATGGGAGAGCGGATGAAATGTACATCCCACAACGATAAAAAGGTTGAAATTTTAGTCCCCGGGCTTCCCAAAAAATCCAGCTTAGGGACTTTTTCGATGGCGACTATCTTGCCATCCGAGGGGGACAAAATCAGTTTTTCACCCGGGGGAATTTCTCTTTCCGGGTCCCGGAAAAAGTACATTATAAATAAAGTTATCCCCCAGAATAATAAAGCCAGCCAGGGAGCCAAAGTATTGGCAGTCACATAGGAGTAGATGAAAAATCCCAGCGAGATTAGAAATGTCAATGCTTTTAACTTCAAACCTTCTTTAGGCATAAGTGCTACAAATTCTCCCTCTTTATATTTCGAACTTTAGGATTACATTCATAACTATTTTCTTTTATGAATCTGCTAAATCCGTTTAATCAGCTGTGAATTCTTGCTATTGAAAACCCTCTTATAAATATAATCCACATTCTTAGTATAAAATTTTAAATCAAAACATCCCTCTAATTCTTTTTTGCTTAAATATTTTTTCAGAATTCCGTTGGTCTCCAAAAGGTGCTTAAAATTCTTGTGATTGCTCCAGGCCTTTAAAGCCAAACTTTGCACCAACTGGTAAGCTTTTTGCCGGTTCAATTTCTTTTCAATCAATTTATGCAGAATCCTCTGTGAAAATACCAAACCGCCGGTTCTGTTTATGTTTTCCAACATCCGCTCCGGATAAACTATCAGATTTTCCATCACCTGAATCAACTTGACCAGCATATAATCTAGCAAAATGCAGGAATCCGGAATAATCACTCTTTCCACCGAAGAATGGGTGATGTCTCTTTCATGCCACAAAGCCATATTTTCCAAGGAAGCTATAGAGTTGGAGCGGACCACCCGGGCTAAGCCGCAGATTCTTTCACAGATGATGGGGTTTCTTTTGTGCGGCATGGAGGATGAACCCTTCTGTCCCTCGGCAAACGGCTCCTCCACTTCCAGAATCTCGGTTCTTTGTAAATTTCTGATCTCCAAAGCTATTTTTTCCAAAGTTCCGGCGATGATAGCCAAAGTTGTCAGATATTGGGCATGCCTGTCTCTCTGTAAAATTTGGGTGGAGACTTTATCCGGTTTTAGACCTAATTTTTTGCAGACGAATTCTTCTACTTTGGGACTGATGTGGGCAAAATTTCCTACAGACCCGGCTATTCTGCCGACGGAGATTGACTGTATGGCATGCTGCAACCTTTCCTGGTTTCTGTGTATCTCTTCATACCATAAAGCCAACTTTAAACCAAAAGAGGTCGGCTCCGCATGCACTCCATGGGTTCTGCCCATTATGGGAGTGTGCTTGTAGCTCTGGGCTTTTTTCTTGAGGACTAAACTTAAATTACCCAAATCATCTGAAATTATTTTCCCGGCTTCTCTCATCCTCAAAGCCAAAGCGGTATCTTCCACATCATGAGAGGTCATGCCGTAATGCAGATATTTGGCTTCTTCTCCGATATTTTCCGCCAAATTGCTCAAAAAAGCCACCAGATCGTGCTGGGTTCTTCTTTCCAGCTCTAAAATTCTTTCGATATCGAATTTGGCTTTTCTTTTGATTTTTAGATAAGCTTTGCGAGGCACTTGTCCTAACTTGACGTAAGCTTCACAGGCCAGAAGCTCAATTCCTAGCCATTTGGAAAACTTGGCTTCTTCCGACCAAAGCTTTCCCATTTCAGGTAAGGTGTAACGTTCAATCATCTTAGGGTGAGTTTATTTATGCTGAGCATACGCCGAGCCCTTATCTAACTTTCAATAATTCTAACAGGTTTTCAGCCTTATAAGTGGATTTGAATTTTTCCCAATCTGATAAGAAATTTTTTAATCCTATATCCGTCAAGGGATGCTTGAGCAATTGTTCAAAAACTTTATAAGGCATGGTTACAATGTCAGCCCCTATCAAAGCGGACTCCACCACATGCAGGGGGTGTCTGGAGCTGGCTACTAAAACTTCGGTGGCGATTTCATAGTTGTCGAAAATCTGGATAATCTGGCGGATTAAATCCATTCCGGATTGGCTGATATCATCTAATCTGCCGATGAAAGGGGAAACAAAATTGGCACCGGCTTTGGCGGCTAAAAGGGCTTGGGAGGGGGAAAAAATTAAGGTGGTGTTCACCTTAATCCCCTGGTCGGTCAATTTACGAATCGCTTTTAATCCTTCTTTTATCATAGGAACTTTGACCACTATCTTGGGGTGAATTTTGGCTAACACTTCCCCTTCTCTGACCATGCCTGTAAAATCAACTGAGACCACTTCCGCATTCACCGGACCCGGGACCACTTCGCAGATTTCTTCCAAGACCGATTTAAATTCTTTTCCCTCTTTGGCAATCAAAGTCGGATTAGTGGTGACTCCGTCCAGCATTCCAATTGAGGCCGCTTCTCTGATTTCAGCTATATTGGCTGTGTCCAGAAATATTTTCAATTATCCTCCAATTTTTAATATTTTACTTTTACCAAATAAAGACCACCGGCTGGGGCTTTTTTTACGGCTTTTCGGCTCTGATTGTTTAACATTTTAGCAAACTCATTTATCCCCAGATTTCCTCGACCAATTTCTACTAATGTTCCTACGATATTTCTGACCATCCCTCTTAAAAACCGGTTGGCTTCTATCTCAAAGGAAACTTCGTTTCTTTTAACCTCACATTTGGTCTTTAAAATCTCACATCTGTAATCATGACGGTCCTCGTTTTTCTTTCCGAAATGGGAAAATTTGTGGTACCCTTTTATAATTTTTAAACCTTGCTTCATTTTTTTTATATCCAAGGGCTGAAAAACCTCCCACACTAACTTACGTAAAATGGCAGTCTTTCCTAAAAAAATCTTATATCTGTAAACTCTGCTCTTGGCTTTGAAACGGGCATTAAAATCTAAAGCCATCTCTTGCGTATTTTTTATCACTATATCTTTGGGCAACAGATTATTTAAGGCCTTGAGGAGCTGGCCAACCCCTAACTTATTGTCGCTCTTAAAATTAGCCACCTGACCCAAAGCATGAACTCCGGCATCAGTTCTTCCCGCTCCGATTAGATTTATTTTTTCTTTCAATAATTTCTCTAATGCTTTTTGTAATTCCCCCTGAATGGTTCTACCCTTCTTTTGAATCTGCCATCCTAAAAAATTAGTCCCGTCATATTCTATGGTCAACTTAATGTTTCTCTGCATTTAAAATCATTCTTCAAATTGAATATACCAATTATTTGCCCGACTGTCAAACCTAAAAACTAAAGCTCTGGTTAGACCTGCTTTTCAAGCTTTATACCAACTCTATAAAAATTACGTATTTAAGATGAATAAAGTGAAGTTTGTTTTCCCATCAAGATTAAAGTCTGAAATGTCGATTTGTGAATGAAATAATTTTAACTTAAAGGGAGACCTCATGAACGTCCAACTCACCAAAACTTTCAATACCCAGGCTTTAATCGGCTTGTTGTTAATAGCTCCAGCGGGCTTTTTTATCTCTCTGGCACTTTCCAAATATTTGATAGGTATAGATTATTTTTTTGATCTTTTTGACTCTTTTATAGCCAGCCCCGGCCATCCGGAACGATTTCAAATTTTTAACACCATCTCCCCCATTGTTTTTCTGGGTGGCTCATTTTTGGCCTTAATTTTAAACATTGTGGCGGTAACCGGTTTGAAGTTCAAGAAAGAGAACAGCAATTTAGTGACAACTTTGATGATTAAAGGGAATTTCTGGAATTTGGCTATAGTTCTGGTGAGCTTTCTGGTTCTCACAATTCTGGTTGGATACATAATTGGCGAAAACTGGCAATGTTGGGTCGGCTTAAAGGCTAAGTGTTAATCACAGATTGAGTGTATCGCGTAGGGGCGGAGCTTGCTTCGCCCTTTTTTATTTGCTAAAATTTTTGACACTGTTTCCCTACTAAGCCCTGACCTGCAAGCTCTTCTTGACAATCGAATTTATTTAGCTAATAATTATCCCTATGCTTTCCGAGTACGCCATCCAGCATTACAAAGGAAACTTCATTTTAGGAATCTCCAACGGGATTTTTTTCAATATCGGCTTGGCTTTTTTAAGCGGCTCCACGGTTTTGCCGATTTTTATGGCTCATCTGACTGATTCCAAAGTCTTAATCGGTTTAGCTACTTCGATTGAGAATATCGGCTGGCATCTTCCTCAGCTTTTCGTGGCAGCCGCCACTATCCATTATTCTAAACAATTAGGTGTCTATACCAAAGCCGCTATTTTAAGAGCCATTGCATTTTTAGGAATTGTGGTCTCCATTTTTCTTTTGGGTTCACAGCATAATGAACTTCTACTAGTTTTATTTTTCGTATTATTTACCTTCTTTTCGGTCTCCGGTGGCTTAGCAGCCGTTTCTTTTATTGATATTGTGGGAAAAACTATCCCCCCTAACAAACGTGGTACTTACTTCGGAATGAGGATGTTTTTCGGAGGGGGACTGGCGGCTTTGTCCGGAATTTTGGTCAAAACAATTTTAGGAAGTTATTCTTTTCCCACTAACTTTGGATTACTTTTTAGTCTGGCTTTACTTACTGTTATCTTCGGTTTAGGTTCTTTTGCCTTGGTCAAAGAGCCCGTTTTAGCTAATCCTCGCCCCCATAAATCTCTCAAGGAAAATTGCCGTGAAGCTTTTTCGCTTTTTCAAACTGATGCCACCTACAAGCTTTTATTTTTGGTCAGAATAACCATCGGAGCTTTTACTTTGGCTTATCCTTTCTATATTCTTTATGCTCAAAAAACCTTGAATATTAAACCGGAGGCAGCTGGGATTTTTCTTTCTTTTGAAATGCTGGGATACTTAATCTCCAATATTTTGTGGGCTTATCTGTCCAACCGCATCAACAATCGCACGGTTCTGTTGCTTTCAGCGGTCTGTTCAGTCTTACCACCTGTAATTGCCCTTACTAACTCGCTTTTTCCTTTACCCCTGGTTCTTTATGCCCTAGCATTTTTCTTTCTGGGGGCCACTAACAGCGGGGTATTCATAGGATTTTTCAATTATCTTCTGGAGATTGCTCCCGAAGAAAAAAGACCTTTGTATGTGGGGTTTATTCACACGATCATTTTCCCCACTTATTTTCTGTCAACCCTGGGAGGAATGATAATTCAGCTGACTGATTTTAGGATTTTGTTCACGCTAACTTTATTTCTGGCTTTGGTGTCAGTCTATCTCTCCTGCCGCCTGCTAAAGTTTAAAAAATAGCTACATTTGGGTTTGAAAATTCGTTATTTTATATAAAGTAAATTTATCTATGAATTTATCAGCCTTAAAACAATTCTTTCAAAAAGACGGAAATTTCCTGATTTTCATTTTTGTATTCAGCTTTATATTAAGGTTAATCTATCTTTTGGAAATCAAAGATAATCCTCATTTTTATAACCTCACCTTGGACCCCTTATATCACGACAGCTGGGCTAAACAGGTAGCCGGCGGTGACTGGATAGGAAATCAGGTTTTCTTCCGGGCTCCTTTTTACCCCTATTTTTTGGCGGTTCTTTATAAAATTTTCGGCCATCATCTTTTTTTAGTCAGGTTGATTCAGCATTTAATCGGCTCCTTGTCAGTGGTTTTAATCTTTCTGATAGCGAAAAAAATCTTTGACAGGAAAGTAGCTATTTTAGCCAGTACCATAGCAGCCACTTACTGGATTTTTATCTATTACGAAGCCGAGCTTCTGCTGGATTTTCTTTTGGTTTTCTGGAGTTTACTTTTGATCTGGTTTTTGCTTAAAGCTTACGAAAACTTAAAATCCAGCACCTGGTTTTTCTCCGGAGTTATCTTAGGTCTTTTTGCCATCACCCGTCCCAATATATTAATCTTTCTGCCATTTCTCTTGCTGTGGATGATTTTGGCTTTGAGAAAACAGAATCCCGTTTTAAAAATTTCTCTTTTTTACGGCTGGATATTAATCGGGATGATATTGATTATTTTTCCCATCACTCTCCGGAATTTCTTAGTCGAAAAGGACCCGGTCTTGATTGCTTCTCAAGGAGGAATTAATTTTTTTATCGGAAATAACTCCAAATCTGATGGAATGTCAGCCATTATGCCGGAGTTGGGGGATGACTGGGAATATTCCGATTGTCAATTTATAGCTGAAAAAACTTTGGACAGAAAATTGAAACCTTCAGAAGTCTCTGATTTTTACTATAAAAGAGGTTGGGATTTCATTTTCCAGCACCCTGCCCAATCTCTTATTTTGCTAATTAAAAAACTGTATATCTTCTGGAACAAATTTGAAATCTCCAACAATCAAAATATCTATTTTTTTAAACAATATTCTGTTTTAAGTAAAATCTTGTTCTTGGGATTTTGGGTTACTGGACCTTTAGCTTTATTAGGGATTTTTTTAGCTTTAAAAAAGGGACCGCAGATTACTTTAATCTTGCTTTTTATTTTTTCCTATATGCTGTCCGTGATAATGTTCTTTGTCAACTCCCGCTTCCGCCTGCCGGTTTTGCCATTTTTGATAATTTTAGCCGGCTTTGCTCTAATTGAACTTTACCGCATGATATCAATAAAAGAAGTCAAAAGAATCTTGTTGAGCGGAGCTGTGTTGGTCATGTTTATAATTTTGGTGAATTCCAATTTTTATGATTTGGGTAAAGGAAGTTTTGCCCAGTCATACTTTGGCTTGGGAAACATTTATCTAAATGAGTGGGATTTTGAAAAAGCACTTATACATTACGAGCTCGCTTTAGAAAAGAATCCAACCCTTCCCAGGGCACATTTAAACCGGGGAGTAATATTCTTTAAACTTGGGAATTACACAGAAGCCGAAAAAGAGTTTCTGGAGGAAATAAAAGCAAATCCCGGAGATGAAAAGGCTTATAACAACCTCTCGGTGCTGTATAGATTGCAAGGGAAACACAGCCAAGCCATCCAGTTTGCTCAAAAAGCCATTCAACTAAGACCTAACTATGGTTTTGCATATTATAATCTAAGTTCAGCTTATCAATCTCTAAATCAACACTCTAAAGCTGAATCAGTACTGGTTGAAGCTACTCTAATTGTCCCACAAGCCACCCAGATTCATTATATCTTGGCTATTCTATACCTAAAAAAAAACCAACTCGAGAAAGCTCAGAAGCAATTCAACTTAGTCATAAGTACACCCCAGGTCAAAGGGGAAGATTATGATTTGAGCCAAATCTCCGGGTTGGAGAAAAGCACTTTGGAGTATATTGAAGTGAAAGCTAACAGTTTCTACAATTTGGGACTGATATATGGTTTAAAAGGAGAGCTAGATTCAGCTGAAGAAAGTTTTAAAAACGCGCTGCAGGTAAAACCTAATTGGTCTGAAGCCCACAGCAATTTGGGAAAAGTGTATGAACTTAAAAATGATTTTACTCAAGCTCTACACCATTTTGAAGCCGCTGTCAGAAATTCTCCCCAGAAAGCCATCTATCATTATAACCTGGGCCTGATATATCTAAAATCAGGGGATAAAGAAATGGCCCTAAGGTCTTTGCAAATGGCTACGACTTTAGAGCCCAACTTCAAACCAGCCAAAGAGGTCTTAAGGCAACTCAAAAGGAAAAACTAACCCTAACCCCCATCTGTTAATCAGATCTATCCAAAGCTATTGAGGGAAGTTACATTCTATAAGATTAAACCATTGCAATAACATACGGGTTGCGTCCTCGGCTTGAGTTTGATTCATATAATATAAAGGAAAAGTGAATTCTGCGGTCCTGAAAATAGGCTTCCCCGCCAAATCAGGGTCAGGGTATGTAGCTTGAAATTTAGGACCTTCATATCTCAAGCCACAGGGTTTTCCATGTAAAGGTGAGGCATTCCCCCTATAAGATTTAAACAGATATAAGGCCTCTGCCGGATTAGCGCCGCTGCCAATGGTGTTGTAATCAACCCCTGGCAGTTTATCATAAAAGATTAATGATACCCCTGATTTCTTGGTGGTCAGAGCCTTCACTTTCAGGGTATCAACTTCTATGCTGGGCCAACCGGCCAGCAGAGGGTCAGCGCCAATGAATTCTTCATTCCGTTGTCTATACCACGCGGTGTCCTTGGGGAGTACCTTGCAGGCCGGACTCAAAGGAGGACAGTTGCCGCTGTCCCCCAGGGATGTCCACTCAGAGAAATAAACCTCCTTTACTCCACAGAAATTAAATCCCATAAGGTAAGACCGTTTGGCGTCCAGTGCAAATAAGCTCTTCAAATCTTTCCTCTGTGCGAAGCCAGACCTTACGTTGAAATTATTCATTCCCATAAGCCACACTTTACCACCCACTGACAGATATTTCACCAATTGAGAATAGGTGGTCTCGTTGGGAGTGTTATTCAGAAGATCATGGTTTATCAAAAGTATCATCTTATACTGGGAAAGTAAAGATTCCGGTGGAGATTCACGCAGACGGACGAAAATAAAATCGGAATCGGCGATAGAAACACCGGCATTGGCAAAGAGTGTCTGATAAAACATTCTCACCTTGGCAGAGTCCAGCTCATATCCAAAAGGGGCCGGGCTATAATAAGTGACATCCACGGCCAAAACATTTTTGTTGCAGACTGGTCTTATAACTAAGAAAACGGCGGTAGCCAGAGTTGGGTCAGGAATCAGTGCATCATCCCTGGCCCTGGTTCTGAAGAGATACCAACCGGTTTCCAGAGTTGCCAAATTCGATGCAAGTCCTCTAGGCAAAATCACTGTTTTCCAGGGGACCCAGGCTGTGTCAGCCAAAAGTTTATTTGGATCCGGATTAACCGGGTCTACACTGCCTTTACTCGGAAATGGACCATACAACTCTATATGGTATTCAAACTCCGGTTGAGCCCTGGGATAATCAGAAGAATCTGAACCGGACCAGTCTATTCTTATCCCCTTCCAGGTTGCAGTTGTTTCTGGCAAACTGTAGTGAACCTCTGCTGCGTTAAACCCTTCAATCTTGGTGTTGGGGGCATGATTATTCCTACTGAACAAGCGGTAGACGACAACCGAGGAAGTCCCCAGGTTATCAACCGCCCTCAAGAAAAGATATTGTTGGATGAAAACAGTGCTATCCGACGAGGCGAAAAGCTGGATTTGGGCGTTGGTCTGTCCTTTTCCTCTTTCTGTGGCCAAGACAATCCCTTGGATTCTCTGTTCCCCCAAGCCCTCCAAGCTGTCTGCCCACAAAGAGCAGCTGGCGACCCAGTTGAAGCCACCAAAGTTTCGCAAAATATTGGCGAACCCGTCTGCCGTTAAGCCCAAAACTGCTATTTGGGAAGTGGTGACTACTGCATATTGATATTCGGCCACATAGCCATCTATATCTTTTCCGAACCAGTAAACCGTGGGCTTGGAAGTGACCGTGGTGCTGTCTGGGGGAACATTGGCAAAAGCGATTTCCGGAGGAATGTTGGCCGGACGGTTACCGGTTATTTTAGAGCAATGATAAAACAATAAAGTTGAAAAAACTAAACCAGCTATAATAGAAAGCAAAAAGCTTCTTTTCATAATCTTTGTTCCTCCGTTACTTTAGAATGACAATAGAAGTGAAAATCGGTGGAAGGTGGATAAAACCCCGGAGTCTTGGAAGGCGTAGTCGATTTTGACTTCTTTGGCGATCAGATTTTTAAATTTTAATCCGGCACCCAAGGTAATCCCTCCCACATAATCGTCGTGGGTAAATTGATTGCCGGCTCTCAAGGCCACCCAATTATCAAACCAATACTCCACTCCGGCCCGGTATTTTTCTAAGTTGTCGCTGGGATGGCTCAATTCTGCTGCGAAGACGGCTCGGTGCTGATGATTGTTGACAATATCAATGGAGCCGCCAAATTTAAAATCAATCGGTAAAGGATAGCCTTCACGCACGAATTTCAAATCCGGCCCGAAATTAGAGATTAGCATGCCGATTCTCAATCCCCGATAGCCGGTATTATAAATCGTTCCCACATCCGCTGCCCAGCCCGTGGCTCTGAAATTTTCATTGACTCCATTGGTGACATTAAAAATGTCGTCTCCGTAAAGTTCGGCAATATATTTACCGGTGAACCCTAAGCTCAAGCGGTCAGTCAGAAAGCGAGCGTAGCTGACAGTAACCGCGTAACCTTTGGGACTAAAGGTTTGTCCGCTGGAAAAATCAGGATCAGGGTGGGCATAATCGGTAAGCAGAATATCTCCGGCATCCAGCGCGAATACCCCCAGTCCAAGAACTCCACCCAATTTAGGAAAGGGGAACACAAATGAGCCGAATTCGAAACGAATATCAGCCGGATAACTGATATGGGTGAACATGGCTTGTTTTCCCTGCACCCAGGTCAGACCAGCCGGATTATAGAAAATTGCCGATGCGTCATCGGCTATCCCCAAAAAGGCCTCTCCCATACCCACCGCTCTGGCCGAAACTCCCACTTGTAAGAATTTAGCCCCCGCTGTTCCGGTCTTAGCTTGTCCCCAAACCGACTTAAATGGTAAAGCCAGCATTATTAAACCCATTAAAATTATTTCAAATTTTTTCATAAATCATCTCCTTTTTCGGCTATTTAATAATAACCAGCTTTCCTATCTGGGTCTTTACCCCAGGGGCTTGTACCGTAAAAAGATAAATTCCTGAGACAACCGCTTGGCTGTTATTCGACAAAAGACACCAGGTGTCGTGGGCATCGTTCGGGTTATCATCCGCCGCACAATTATTGGTGCGGGACTGCCCCTGTTTTATGCTAACCACTTCATCTCCAGCTAAAGTGAATACTTTAATAGTGTAATCGGGTGGCAGATTTATGAAATGGATTTTCCTGCCGGCTGGGAGTGAAGGGTCATCCAGGGAGCCAGGGAAATTGGAATAGTCCTCCGTTATCTTATAAGGATTTGGATATGCCACCACTTTTTTACCTAGGGAAGCCGCTTTTTGGGGAGAATCAATGGGATAAATTAATTTTGAGTTGGCCAGGGCACTGGTCTCCAAAGAGGCCAGATTGGTGAGAGGGTTCCCATAGTCAAAAGTGGTTACAGCCAGATAAGCCGGCTGACTGGGAGCTAAACCAGGAATATCATATTCGTAATCATAATAGCGGTCATCATTAGGACCTATCAAGCCATTCACCAGACTATCTCTTCTGGCTTTCAGTAAATCTCTTCTAAGCCTGGCTTCGACAGTTAAGGTATCACGAGTCGTATCGGCAACTAGGCCTTCTTTGTACAAAGTTTTCAACTGCACCAAATCTTGGTTCCAATCCTGAATATCAAAAAAAACAGAATCTTTCGACAGCTGACCGGTAGCTTCATCTCTATGAGTATAAAGTTTAAAACTAGGGCTGATTTCTAAAGTATCTTTTGCGGTTGCCTGATATACGTAGGGATGCTTTTGAGTCCAGCGAAGAACATCCACGGCAGTGCAGTTGTTGGGGTCCAGGCAGAAGGACAGGGTATCAAAAGGGCAAGGCCTACTTCCTCCACAGGGGTCGTCTTGCTGGAACAAGGTAATCAGAGAATCCAAACTCAAAGAGGGAAGCTTATAGACCCATCTCTTCTTGACTTTGTCATAATAATGCAGTCGATAATCAATTTTGTCATAAGAGGCCAAGAGCGCATAATCAGTTACCAATCCGGTCCGGCTTAACATGATCCGGTATCCCTCAAAATCGATTTCGTTGGTGAAAGGGTCTGAATCTTCTTCGGTTTTTCGACCATTCCATTTAAGCTTCACTCTGCCAGATTCGCTTTCAAAGGCTAGGTCCGGAGGCGGAGGAGGTGGCGGTCCTTTAAAATCAGGTTCTCCATCCCCGGTATAATAAATCGTATCTCCTGCGATGACTCTAAATTTTCCTCTAAAACCATCGGTGTCGGTATCCACTCCCGGATTATCGTAGACCCACGAGGCCCACTGGGCGTTGACCCCGAACGCTGTAAAATCAAGCTTGTCATAATAATTAAAGACCGCGGCGCTGTCAGTGGCAGTATACGCATTAAAATCAGTGGGGCCGACGTGGAATTCTTTGCCAGCCACATATCCTAAGGTCAGCGGAAGGGTTTCATCCGGATCAACAGTAAAAGGTCCAAATGAGAGTAAATAACGGGTGTCATAACCGTCGGCAACATCGGCCAGATTGGTGGGCGAAATCTGTTTCTGGTCTACCCAACCCTCTCGCTCCCAAATGTCTGCCAGAGCCGCAAACAATTGGTCATAATCAAACTCATTGTTACTCATGATGAAATATTTAGAGCGGTCAGATTCCGGAGTACCGGATTGGCCGTTGGGAACGAAATAGTTTGGACGTCTCGCCAGATTTTGCTGCCTCCAAGGTCCAAAATCCAACTTTGGATCTCCATTAGAAACCCACCAGTTAAAGGAATAATTTATATCTTCGCTGGGAGACCTGACCACTCTGGTGCCGGTGATACCGGTAGGGCTAAGATTATCTTGGAAAACATCACCTTCCGACTTAGCTACCGTACGCCCGTCATTATCAGCTATCCAAGCCACGTTAATGGTATCTTCATAAGGCGGACCCAGAGTTGAAGTAACCGCTAAGCGAAACCCGCAAATATCATCTGCAAAGCCGCCTCCATCATGATCCGGATTATACACATCCGCGTCAATATAGATGCCCATAAAAAGGTTTTTCAGCCGGGTTGGTCCGATATTTTTTATGAAAAAGTCAAACAGCACGAAATCTTTGGCATAGTCATAGCTCCAGCTATAACTTTTCTGGGTGATTTCCATTAATAACGGCACATGCGGGCCATCTATGGGGTCCGCACCCACAATGGAAGGGTCGGTTATGGTGTCGTAATAGAGGCCGATAAAATCCAATTCAGAAATGGCCAAAACCGAATCATAGTCAGTTACACAGGTCCCGTGTCGATATCCGGCTGGCCTGGTGGTCCGGGATATAATGGGGACGGTGGTCGACGCATTCATTTCCGAAACTGCCTGCCAACCGTCAGCCCCCACCGATACCAAAGTATCTGTATCGTTGACCACTGCCCCTATCCAGACTGCGCCGATGTAAAGATATTCAATACCGGAACCGGCTGGAAACTGACAGGAAGGAGCGAATAGTCCGGTACAGCCATCCCGTATGCCTCTTCCATCCTGAGCGCCAAATTGGCCGTAATTGGTAATCGACAGCCACATATTCCCCACATTATGTACTCTCGTCTGATTCAAGGGGTCAGCGGCAGTTGACGGAGTTTTATAGGGCAACTTATGATTATCGCTTTTCATTCTGGCTTCACTGTGGGTAAAAGCTGAAATCAAAAAAGCCGCGACAATTATAATTTTTAATGACAAACTCTTGCTCTTTTTATTAGACATAAATCTTTCCTCCTAAAAACAAATTGGTAACCCTCTGGATTTCCAAAACACACTGTTTAAGTCTATCAAAATCTTTTGTTATGCTTTGCAATTAAAACTGCATTGATAATCCCACCCTGATGTTACGGCCATATTCATAGTTTAAGGGAGATTGGTCAATTTCCCGTCCCGGAAGCACTATGCCATTGGGATTCTGTTTTGTGTCGGGCCTTCCGGTGTTGGGGTAGACATCGATTATATTTTTCTTATTAAAGACGTTGTTAACCCAGAAAGAGAAAGAGTAGTTCAGTTTCCAAATGTTGAAATCTTTGTGGAATCTCAAATCAACTTTACTGGTGGCTGGCATTCTCTTGGAATTTTTGGGCGGGTCTTGAGCTCCCACCAAGAAAATGTACTCTCCTGGAAAATTTCTGTCAGGTGTAAAAGGATAGCCGGTGCGGTACTGCCACAATATATTGATTCCCCAACTATCCGGCATCCTGGCCCCAAACAGATAAGGGTGATCGCCTTTATTAATCAAAATGTCTGTATTTACCGTAATCTGGTGACGAACATCCCAATCCAAAGGATACTCCTGCAAGGGGATTTTATCCACTCCGCCAGCCGCGGAAGCGTAGTAATTGGAAACTTCGGCCGAGTTCTTTCCATAAGCAAAAGCGTATTGATAATTCACGTAACCCGAAACATAGTTGCCGTAGGTTTTATCCAACTGCACTTCCAGACCCCGGGACCGTCCGTAATCGTTGTTGTCATAAAAGTTTGTACTAAATGTGCCACTGGTGACCTGTCGGGTGTTCAGCAGGCCATAAATATCCTTGTAAAATCCAGACAGGTCCAGACGGTAAACATCCGAAATGGCATACTGGATTCCCAACTCGTAGGAAACTGTCTTCTGGAAATCTAAGTTAAAGTTCCCTACCAGTCTGTTTGCCGTAGAAGCTTGAGTCCCTCGGGCATAGATAAATTGAAATTCGGGTAGCTGGTAGAAATGTCCGTAGTTGAAATAAACTTTGGCTTTATCAGTCACAGGATACGAGACTCCCAGACGAGGTGAAACCACGTTGCGTCCCCGGACAATCGTTTCCCGGGTTAATCTTTGAAGTTCGGCAATCTCTTCTTCCAATTGGTAAATATCTTCGGACTGAAGGTAGAAATCGTATCTTAAACCCAACTTAGCAATCATAGTCCCGTATTCCAGCTTATCCTGGATATACATGGCTCCCCGAGTGGGTTCCCGAACATAGAAATTCCGGAAGAGACCATGTTCTGGCCAAGGCCCGTTGTCCACAATCGCTCCGTTGTATCGATCATAGGGATATCTTATGTCCGCATAATATAACCTGTTGTACTCGACCATGGCTCCGGTCTTGAATTCGTGCTCTTTGCGAATCTGGCTGGTCAGGTCAAATTTTAAAGTCCATAAGGTGCTGTGGCGATTTTGATAATACTGTCTTCTTTCCCCTCCCCGGTCGAAAAATCCATCAGCATTATCCCACTGTCCATTTCCATTCAGATCTGTATAGGGTTCGCCGGGATCCCAAGTTCTATTAATATTATCAAACTTACCGTTTTTATTCCGGTCCACAAATGGCACTCCGGGTGCCCAGGGATCGGTGGGACTGTCATATCTTCCATTGCGGTTCAAATCATTATTATCCGGACAAATACAGGTAACAAATTTATCCAACACCTGGTCATAGTAGCCGTTGAAAATACGCTCGATCCAGATCTCACCCGGGTCCCAAACTCCGTTCTTCGGTGCTAAATCGAAAAACGGCTCTCTCTCCTCGTAAATTCCGTTTCTATCCACATCCGTAAACGGCTCTCCCAGATTGATATCTCCGTCCAGAAAAGGTTCCGGATTGTCGATCCCCGTGGCACCGGCGGCTATTGAAGCTCTTTCCGGATCAAATCTTCCATTGCTGTCTGTATCTACAAATGGCTCGGCTCCATTCCATAACCCATCTCCTGCTAAATCTTGCAAATCCGTATTAAATTCATCCACCCCTTGTTCGAAGATGCCGTTTCCATTTCTGTCCGTAAACGGCTCTCCCGGATCCCATATTCCATTCTTCCCTTTATTGTTATCTATAAACGGCTCCCCTATGTCATATTTCCCGTTTCCGTTAACGTCCCAGAACCTTTCCGCATCGTCCCAGACCCCATTGCCATTAATATCCGTGAAGCGCTCCCATTCGTCACGGAAAGGATACATCCCTGGATCTAACCCTCCCCCGGGGTTATTGGGATCGCCGGGTTGCTGCAAAAAGTCGTAGTCAAATTTGCTCAGCTGAATGTCATAAAAAGTGCTCTTGCTAACATTGTGGGTATACTGCAAACTCAAAATTTTTTTTTCTTCCTGGTATTGGGGTACGTTTGCGGCGGCGTACCTATACTGCCAGAGGTCTATTTCTCCCCGGGTTTCATAAGAGGGATTGAAGAATAAAGAATAGCGGCTGACATCTCTTTTATAGGAAAAGACCAATTTTTTGGAAGGAGTGGCTTTGTAAGCCAGTTTAACCGAACCGGTGTACTGATTATACATTCTTTCCGGAATCTTTATCCCGGTTCCATGGAAACCAAATTTTGCCCAGCTGAATAAATCGTCTTGCCTGAATTGCCTTTCCAGGTGAGACGGAGCGTATTTATTGATGGGTGCAAAGCCGTCGGTCTTGAAGGCATCGAAACTAACCACGTAAGTTAATTTATCTCCCAAAAATTTTATCCCTAGAGACGGTAACAAATGTTTGCTTATCAGAGGGTCCGGACCGTTGAGTTGGATTTCAATCCTATCGGTATTGAAGGAGTATTTATTCAATTTTGAATCACCGAAATCGTCAGTTAAGAATTCAAAATACCCTTTAGTAGCTGTGGGATTTCCTTCTTTGGTTACAATATTTATAATCGCCGATTGGGTGTTCCCGTATTCAGCATCAAATCCGCCTTTAAGAACCGAGACCTCTTCAATATTTTGAGAGGAGATACTCATTCCCCCCTTGACCGCTCCCAATCCTCCTAAAGGATCTCGGGTAGCCACTCCATCCACCATATATAAAACTTCACCGGCTCTGCCACCCCGGACGTGTAACTCGTTGTTTTTGGTGACAAATCCTACCTGGGTGGCTAAAAGTTCATCCACATTTTTGACCGGCATATTTTTAATCTGGTCGGTGGAGATTCTTCTTAAGTTGGCGGTTTCGTATTTTTCGATTACTTTTCGACCGGATACTTCGATGGGAGCCATTTCAATGGGGGCTTCGGCTAAGTTGAAATTGGCTTCGGCAGTAACGTCTGCGTTAATTCGAATGTCTGTCTGCAACACGGTCTGATACCCTATATACACAGCTTTAACGGTATAAGTTCCAGGAGGTACGTTTAAAATGTGGAATGAACCATCTAGTTTTGAGACTGCTCCCAGAGTGGTTCCTTCCACAGTAACAGTGGCTCCAAACAGGGGCTGCTTAGTCTTAGAATCTAAGACCACCCCTTTGATTTTACCTGTATCACCGGCCCAAAGAACTGCGGTCGCTATTAAACCGGTCAAAACAAAAAAAAGATTAAAAATTTTTAGAATTTTGGACTTCATAGGTACTCCTTTCGATAAAAAAGAATCGATTTAATTGCTACCTAAGAAAGATAATTAGCTATTTTTATTTTTATTTGTCAAGTCCTTTTTTGGCTATTTTTAATTTTCTCTTCCTCAACATCATAAATAACCTAAAAAAGTTTATATCCGTTCCCAAAAAATCGGTTTATTTAAGGTAATTCCACTCTCTTCGACTATATTTACTGTGGACTAAGTCTTGAGTCTGTTTGATTAATTGAGGAGCCAGTTCAATTTCCAAAAGCTTGACATTCCAAAACTTCTCCCAGGCCGCCTTGAAGACATAAGCTACTTCCTCTAAGTTAATTTTCTTCCTCAAAATATCTCCCAAGCTGGTGAATTTCTTCTCATAACCGTTTTCTGCCAGATTATCGTTGACTAAAAAAATTTTGGGGTTCTCAGCAGAAGTTAAGGGTAATGAACCTTGTTGAATGAAAGAATTGCCAATTCTTTTTTGGGCGCTGCCGATAAGTTTCTTCCCCAAATGAGTCACTTCGTAAATGGAGGTGGAAGCAAAACAGGGCCAAAAGGATTTTTTGCCGTTGGAAGATACTTTCCTTTTTTCCCACTCACCTTGGACGCCTAACATTTTTAATCCCTCTAAAAAGGCCTGACTGGTTCTGTTGTAGGTTTCCATAACATTGTGACCTAACTCCGGATATTGGCAGGTTGAACCGACCAGACTATAGGTTAGATCTTCCTCGTGAAAAACGGCTCTGCCGCCGGTTATTCTCCTTATAATAGGTAGATTCTGTTTTTGGCATTCTGCCAGGTTACAAGCCCGACTCACATTTTGAAAATAACCGATGGAAACAGTCGGTCTGTCCCAGCCGTAAATCCGAAAGATGGGGGAACTTCCTCCTTTTTGATTTTCAAAGAACAGAACTTCATCCAAAGCCAGATTGAAAAATGGGTCCTTCTCTCCAGAGTAAAGAAATTTCCAAGTTTTGAGCAAATTAAATCACCTGAGCTTCTCTTAATTTGGCGGCTAACTTTTCGGCAATCTCCTCCGGTGAACCCTCTAGAATTTCACCTTTAGGTCTAGGAGGTGGAGGAGAAACTGATATAATTTGAGCCGATTTTTGGTTTTCGCCCAATCGGTTCTCCTCCACCTGCAAATCTTGGGTATTCCAGACTGTTATTTTGGCAGATTTGGCTCTCATTTTTCCTTTGAGGGAAGGCAGACGTGGTTCGTTAATCTCTTTAACTACTGAGATAACTGCCGGTAAGCTGATTTCTACCGTATCGTATCCATCTTCTGTCATTCGTCGAACATTTGCCATATCATCTGTCAATTCATCAAATTTTTTGACAAAGATTACCTGGGGTAAATCCAGCCATTCGGCTACTTCTGCCGGAATCAAAGAGCTGTCTCCATCCACTGCCTGTTTGCCGAATAAAATCAGATAATAATCTCCGATTTTTTTTATCCCTTGAGCTAAAACAAAGGAAGTTAAATAAGCATCCAGATTTTTAAATTTTTCATCCGAAAGTAGCACGGCTTCATCTGCTCCTAAAGAGAGGGCTTCTCTCAAACAAAATTCTGATTCTGGTCCTCCCAAACTTAAGCCAAAAACTTTCCCCCCTCTTTTCTCTTTGATTCTTAAGGCCTCTTCTAAGGCATAGGCATCGAAGGGGTTCAATACCCCCGGAGAATCTGGAAAGATTATTTTTTTGGCCTGAGGATCAACTTTTATTGACCCAATATCAGGTACCTGTTTAATGCAGATGATTATATTCATTTTTCACCCCTTTCATTGGTTAATCAAAAAGCGTGCCCAAAACCAAATCAATTTAAGGTTTAATCTCTGCTCAAATTCTCACTATTAAAGCAGAAAAGCGGTTTGCTTTTTTTCAGAATCGCCAATTTCCGTCAGAATCCTTTATTTTGTTGAAAAATAAGCCCTACTTCGTTGTCAGACAAAAAAATAATGGACTGGCGAAAAATTACGAAGAAAGCCCGATTATAGTGCTAATTCTAAGGGTTTCTGTGTTCCAAAAGCTTTTCCAAAGCCATCTTGGCTGCTTTTTGCTCTGCTTCTTTTTTGCTGGCCCCTTCACCCACTCCCAATTTTTCCCCTTTGGCCAGGGCGGAAATGGTAAATCTTTTTTGGTGGTCCGGTCCCACCACCTCTTCAACCTGATATTCCGGCATCCCCCAGCCCAGAGCCTGCAGATATTCTAAGAGCTCTCCTTTATAGTTGAAATTCTGTTTATCGTCGGTGAGCTCTCTGAAGCGGGTCAGTATTTGTGAACCGATTAGCCGGTTGACAGCTTCCAGTCCTCCATCCAGATATACTGCTCCGATTAAAGCTTCATAACCGTCCGCCACCAGAGATGGCCTCTCGCGGCCGCCGGATTTCTCTTCATCCGGACTGAGATATAAAAATTCCCCTAAGCCTAAATTCCTGCCGATGTGACTTAAAGTGGCTTCGTTGACCAAACCGGCTTTTAGTTTGGTAAGGTCTCCTTCGGATTTGTCCGGAAACTTTTTGTAAAGAAATTCACATATCACCAAGCCCAGAATTGAATCCCCCAAAAACTCCAAACGCTCGTTGGAATCTAAGTTGGGACAATTGTTGGATTTAATGTAAGATTTGTGAGTCAGGGCTTCTTTGAGTAACTGGAGATTTGTAAAGTTGTAGCCGATTTTTCTTTGTAGTTTCTGCAGGCAAGCTTCCTCAGGGGGAGGGCTTTTTTTAAAGATGGAAAACCACTTAAACTTCATTTAAAATTAGGCCTGATATTTTTTAACCGCTAAGGTAACGTTATGTCCTCCGAATCCAAAGGAGTTGCTTAAAGCTGCCCTGACCTCTTTTTTTCTTTGGGAATTGGGGACATAATCTAAGTCACATTGCGGGTCCGGTACTTCTTGATTTATGGTCGGGTGCAGGATACCATCCTGGATGGTTTTTACACAGACAATGGCTTCCACTGCTCCAGCCGCGCCCAATAGATGGCCGATGATGGATTTGGTGGAGTTGACTGCTAATTTATGAGCATGTTCGCCAAAGACATTTTTGATGGCTAAGGTTTCCGATATATCTCCTAAATCAGTGGAAGTTCCGTGAGCATTGATATAATCTACTTCTTGAGGTTGAAGGTCGGCATCTTTCAAAGCAATCTTCATGGCATTGCAGGCCCCCTCTCCATTGGGTGCCGGGGCTGTGATGTGATAAGCATCTGCGGTCATGCCAGCTCCGATGACTTCAGCATAAATTTTAGCTCCTCTGGCTAACGCTGAATCTAAGCTTTCTAAAACCAACATTCCCGAGCCTTCCCCCATAACAAAACCATCTCTTTCCTTATCAAAAGGACGGGAGGCCTTTTCCGGTTGGTCGTTTCTGGTGGACATGGCACGGGCGGAACAAAAACCAGCCATAGAAAGTGGTGTAATGGTGGCTTCCGAACCCCCGGTCAGCATGATGTCGGCTTCTTCTCTTTGAATTATTTTAAAAGAATCGGCAATGGCATGGGCCGAAGAGGCACAAGCCGAAACCGTGGCATAATTCGGTCCTTTAAAACCGAAACGCATAGCTACCAAACCGGCACACATATCGATTATCATCATAGGGATAAAAAATGGGGAGACCCGGTTATGACCGGCGGTAATTAAATTTTTATGCTGTTTTTCTAAAGTATCTATTCCGCCGATGCCGGAGCCGATAACCACACCGATTCGGTGGGGGTCCATTTTTTCTGAACTAATTCCGGCATCATCCACCGCCTGTTGGGCCGCGGCAATGGCATACTGCTCCACCAAGTCCATTTTGCGAGCTTCTTTTTTTTCGATGTATTTGGCAGGCTCAAAATTTTTTACTTCGGCGGCAATTTCAGTAGGAAAACCGTTGATTTCAAAGCGGGTGACTTTGGCAACCCCGGATTTTCCCTGTTTGAGATTTTCCCAATACTCAGTGACCGAATGCCCCACCGGAGTAAGCACCCCCATACCTGTAATGACTACTCTTTTTTTCAAAACTAACTCCTGGTTTGACTATTAAGCTTCTTCTTCCGGGGTTTCGGATTTTTCGCTGATATGTTTTTCGATATATTCTACGGCATCTCCCACGGTCACTATTTTTTCCGCATCCTCATCCGGAATCTCCAAGTCGAATTCCTCTTCTAAAGCCATAACCAGTTCCACCGTGTCCAGAGAATCTGCTCCCAAATCTTCCACAAAAGCCGCTTCGGCCGAGACCTGTTCCGGATCCACACCCAGTTGCTCTACAATAATCTCCTTAACCCTCTGCTCCACTGACATGTTTCCCTCCTTTTATGGTATTTGCCAGTTACAAATTTGGCTAAAAAATAATTTCTTTAGGTTAATCTTACTTTAGAGCTTTTTAAAAACCACACAATATATATAAAAAAATCTTAAAGTCAACGACTTTTTCTTTGGCTACACCATGCAGTAGCATAAGTCCATGCCCTCTATCACATTAACATCCCACCATCGACCTGGATAACCTGACCGGTAATATACGAGGCTTGGTCTGAAACTAAGAAAGCCACCAAACTGGCCACATCTTCAGGGGTCCCTGGTTTTTTTAAAGGAATCAGTGACAACAAAGTGGTCTTGGCTTCATCAGAGATTTTTTCGGTCATATCGGATAAAATATAACCTGGTGCCACCGCATTGACAGTGATATTGCGGGAAGCTAATTCCTTGGCCGCCGATTTGGTTAAGCCGATTAATCCGGCTTTGGAGGCGGAATAATTCACCTGCCCGGCATTCCCCATTATTCCCACGACCGAGGAAATATTTACGATTCGGCCGGATTTCTGCTTGAGCATATAGCGCGAGACCGCTTTGATGGTGTTGAAAGACCCTTTTAAATTGGTATCTAAAACAGCATCCCAGTCCTGTTCCGAAAGCCGGAGCAGAAGATTATCTTTGGTGATACCGGCATTGTTGACCAGGATATCCAGGGTGGAGAACTTTTCGGCCGCTTCCTCTACCATTTTAGCGACTTGGTCGAAATTAGCCACGTCGGTTTGAAAAGCAATCGCCTTAGCTTGAGATTCACCCTTTCCATTTAAACTTTCAGCCATTTTCAGGGCGGGTTCATAGCTTTTGTGGGCAACGATAACCACATTAACACCCTCCTGGTGCAACCGTTTGACTATGGCTTCTCCGATACCTTTGGCGCCTCCGGTCACTATGGCAGTTTTTCCTTTTAAATTCATGCTGTGTTAATTATTGGCTGACAGAAAGTGAGAATTAAACTTTTAAAGTTTGGGAAGTTTTTTCAAAATTAGCTACATCTTCTTTTCTATCGATGCCAAAGATGGTCACACCCGGCAGAGTTTTTTGGACTAATCCCTGCAAAACCCTTCCCGGACCGATTTCCACAAAATTTCTGATTCCCTGTTGGTACATATATTGTAAGCTCTGCTGCCATAAAACCGGTTTGGTCAACTGGTCGGTCAATAAATGCCTGATATCATCACCCCGACTTATTTTTTTGGCGGTGACGTTAGCAACCACAGGAATTTGAGCATCTTTAAAAGAAATAGTTTGCAGGGCTTTCTCCAACTTTTCTTTGGCTGATGCCATCAAAGGGGAATGAAAAGCCCCTCCTACGTTTAAAAGCAGAGCTTTTTTGCCCTGGCTTTTGGCAAGTTTGACCGCCGCTTCCACGGCCGGGTAATCCCCGGAAATGGCAATCTGGTCCGGAGAATTAAAATTAGCTGGTTGAACTATTCCGATATTTTGAACCTGCTTGCCCAAGTCGAAAACTTCTTCGATGCTCATACCGATTACGGCCGCCATGGTCCCTTTTTTTTCTTCACATGCCTCCTGCATAAAAAAACTCCGTCTCCCTACGGCCCACAGGGCATCTTCGAAAGATAGAACTCCGGCACAAACCAGAGCCGGATATTCTCCCAAGCTGTGGCCCGCAACCAAAGCCGGTTTTACACCGTTTTCCTGAATTAATTTCAAAACCGCAACCGAGTGAATAAAAATAGCCGGCTGGGTATACTGGGTTTGTTGCAGAGTCTCTTTGGGTCCTTCAAAAGATATTTTGGCGATATCAAACCCTAAAATTTCGTTGGCCTGATTATACAAATTTTTGATGTGGGGGAAGGCTTCGTACAAATCCTTTCCCATCCCCACGTATTGAGAGGCCTGACCGGGAAATAAATAAGCTAAATCAGACATGCAGTTTTGGCTACGCCATCCTTTAGGATTTGTTTTATACTAATTAAGTTTAGGACTTCGAAAGGTCATCAAAAAATTATTTTCTTATCCTCTGCCAGTAGGAACTCAAAACTTCCTTGATTTTGAAGTTGACATTCTTCTTGGACATATGGTAGGCGACTTTAATGGCATTTTTGATGGCTTTGGGGGATGAACCTCCGTGTGCCACTATACAAACTCCGTCTATACCTAAAAGAGGAGCTCCTCCGTACTCTGAATAATCTAAAACTTTCCTTAATCTTTTCAAAGAAGCCTGCAAAAATAAAATTCCCAATTTGGAGAACAGGTTTCTTTTAATCTGCTTTTTAACGATGGAGGTCAAAAACCCGTCTATGGATTCGGCGAATTTCAGCATCACATTCCCGACAAAGCCGTCGCAGACCACCACATCGCAGGAACCTTTCAAAATTTTGTTCCCTTCCACGTTTCCCACAAAGTTTAGCTGAGATTCTAACAAGAGTTTATGGGAAGATAAAATCAGGTCGTTGCCTTTGTTGGATTCCTCACCGATGGACAGAAGCCCCACCCGCGGGTTAGCTTTGTTCAAAACTGATTCCGAATAAATGGAACCCATGATTCCGAATTCCAACAAATGCTGGGCTTTGCATTCGGAATTGGCTCCCACGTCTAAGACCAGAACACCGTCTTTTTCTCTTTGGGTCGGCATATAAGTGGCTATGGCCGGTCGGGAAATTCCTTCTATACGCCCTAAGGTGATTAAAGCCGAAGTCATGACCGCACCGGTATGCCCGGCCGAGACCACCGCGTCCGCTTCTCCATCCTTTTGCATCTGCATGGCTACCGCAATGGAGGAATCTTTTTTCCTTAAGGATAAAGTAGCCGACTCATCCATCCGGATGGATTCCGAGGCCTGTTGAATGATAAAAGGAAGCCCCTCGGCCCCGTTTTTCTTCAACTCTTCTTTTATTTTAACTTCATCTCCGACCAGGATCAGGCGGAAATCTCCGTTGGATTCCTGGTGAGCCAAGACTGCTCCCTTTACTAAAACCGAAGGAGCAAAATCTCCTCCCATGGAGTCTAAAGCAATTTTAACTGGTCCGTTCATGTTTTGGCTGGTTTAGAGGCTTCTGCCGGAATCACCTCTTTATTATTGTAATATCCGCAGTGCGGGCAGACCCGGTGAGGTAATTTGGGCTGATGACAATGAGAACATTCGGTTACATTGGGAGCTGCTAACTTCCAATGGGTTCTCCTTTTTCTCCCCCTGGCTTTGGAATGTCTTCTTTTTGGTAATGGCATAACCTTCCTTTTTTAGCTAAGTAATTCTTTTAGTTTGTTCCATCTGGGATCGACCATCTCTTTGCTGCAACTACAGGTTTTCTCATTTAAATTGGTCCCGCAAAATTGACACAATCCTTTACAATCTTCCTGGCATAAAGGTTTTATAGGTAGCGTCAGAATCATAGTTTCTCTTACTCTGGGATTTAAGTCATAACTTATGGTTTCTTTTGCAATAAACTGATAATCGTCATCCTGAGTATCCATCCCTACCTTCTCATCGTCCATTTCTAAGATAAATTCAATCTTGCTGATGACAGGTTGGACATATTCTGTCAGGCAGCGGGCACATTCCAGTTTTAGGCGGGCTTTGATTTCTCCCTGACAGTTGAAGCTGTTGCCGACCTTGAGGACCGAAAACTTCATTTTCACCTCAGAGGAAAAATCGATTTCTTCCGGCTTTATATCCAGATCCACCCCTTCGGTTTTAAAGCTTAAATGGTTTATCCCGTTTTTTAGTTCCTTCAGGATTAGTTTCATGGGTGTATTAAATATAGGTTTAGTTTACAAAAGTCAAGTAAAAATTTGAAATCCTCTGGCTAACTTCTTCTGGAAAACATACTTAGGTTAGCTTTGCTCTTTTATACGCATAAGGGCATCAAAAGTATAAAAAAATCTTTGGAAATTTACCTTTTAAATATTATCGGATAAAGTAGATTGGAATTGATTTTCTGTAGTAAATAAAATGGGTAGGGCGAATCTTCTGACCTCGACCATATGCACGCCCTACTTTACCTAGGGGGTAATATCCCCTCTCCTTTTTAGGAGAGGGTGGTTCGGCAAGCTCACCATAAATAGGGAGAGGTAAGTTCTCTAAAAAAATACTAACCCCTCCCTTTCTCTCTCGATTTCACTCGAGATAAACCTCCCCTTAGAGGAGAAGGTAAAAACTCCCTCCCCTGGTAGGGGAGAGGTTAGTCATTCTGAGCGTATGCGAAGAATCTCGTTTTTAAATTCTCTTATAGAAAACGAGATCCTTCACTGCGTTCAGGATGACAGACTATAAACAGCACACCCCAGTTTTTACTGGAGCAAGTCCTCCTTTGAAAACATAATTGACTAGGTATATTATGTCGGTTAGGTTTGGTGCACCGCCGCCCCCATTGGCATCTCCACGGCACAGAGGCACAGGCGCTATACTCCCTTTGAAAACATAGTTGACTAAATAAATAATGTCCGTGAGATTGGGGGCACTACCTGAGCCATTGGCATCTCCGGCTCTCTCAGTGCATAATTGGTCTTGATTGGAGGGTGGACCTTCGTTGCCGGAGAAATCAACGGCTGTGACCCGATAAAAGTAAGCTTTATTCGGATTGCTCAAGGTATCGAATGCCAGAGTATCGCTGGTGGCTTTCACCCTTTTGGCTGGAGAAAGAGAAAATCCAGAAACCGTGTCTCGGTAAATGTAGTAAAAATCAAAATCTTCATCTGTAACCGGAGACCAATGCAAGCTGGCAATGATCGCAGTGCCTGTGGCTTGCAAATTGGCAGGTGGAGCAGGTACCAAGTTATCCAGTGAATAACCGGAGTCTATCGGGGAATCATAGAAGACCACCGGGCTATTGGTGGCGGCTCGGACAAAGAAGACCGACCACTTTAACCCACCACTGACTGTTGAGTCCACTAAGGTTGGAACGATACCGTTGTATAAAGTATCACCATAGGCAGAAAAAGTAGCTACCTGTTCCCAGTCAGCCGGCAGAGGACTGTTGAGACTGACTGCTCCATTTATGGTGAGCGAAGTCGAACCATCAATCCTTCGGAAAATATCATATTTCTTCACCAAGGTGTCCCCTACAGAGGTAGTCTTCCACCTAATTCTGACCTGTTTTCCCTGGTCATTACCTACATCGGTAATGGAAATTATCTTGGGCATTGGGGTTAAATTTTTTAAAATTGAAACTGTATTGCTACTGGAGTTTGCCACTGCCAAATCATTATCTGTATCCCCGTCTAAATCAGCAGCGAAAACTGAGACAGGCGCGTCTCCTGTGGGGTAGCTAACACTGGGAACAAAGGTCCCATCCCCATTGTTCATGAAGACTGAAACGTTGGGGCCCCACTCATTTGGCAGGACTAAATCGTTATCTGCATCCCCATCTAAATCAGCTGCAAAAACTGCCCAAGCCCTCACTGCTGCAAAATCATTTTTGGCAACAAAAGTCCCATCCCCATTGTTCTTCAGGATCGAAACGCTGTAATCACCAAGGTTTGCGGTTGCCAAATCAAAATCGCCATCCCCGTCTAAATCAGAGGCAAAAACTGAGACAGGAGTAACTCCGGTTGCATAATCAACTTTGGGGGCAAAAGTGCCATCTCCATTGTTCTTCAAGACTGAAACGGTGTAGCTGTCACTATTTGCCACTGCCAAATCAAAATCTCCATCCCCATCTAAGTCAGCCGCAAAAACTGAGATAGGCCAGGCTCCGGTTGGGTAATCAACTTTGGCGGCAAAAGTCCCATCCCCATTGTTCTTTAAGACTGAAACTGTGTTGTCATCATAATTTGCCACTGCTAAATCCCTATCTGTATCCCCGTCTAAATCAGAGGCAAAAACTGAGTAAGGAGTAGCTCCGGTTGCATAATCAACTTTGGGGGCAAAAGTGCCATCTCCATTGTTCTTCAAGACTGAAACCGTGTTGCTACCAAGGTTTGCCACTGCCAAATCAAAATCTCCATCCCCGTCTAAATCAGCAGCAAAAACTGAGTAAGGAACTGTTCCGGTTGCGTAATCAACTTTAGCCGCAAAAGTTCCATCCCCATTGTTCTTTAAAATGGAAACAGAATCGCTAAATAAATTAGCAGTCACTAAATCAAGGTCAACATCTCCGTCAAGATCTGAAGCAAAGACTGAGAAAGGAAAAACTCCGGTTGCGTAGTCAACTTTGGGTGCAAATCCCTGCCCTAAAACAGAAGAAATAAAAAAGACACTGAAAATTAAAAAAAATAAAAAAGAAACCCTGAGCAGCTTAAGCTGGCTCAAAGCACTTTTAAAGAGATTCATTGCACACCTCCCTTAAAATTAATAATTAAAGCTTGATATGATTACCCTCCCCTCCGCTGATAATAAACAATATCAAAAAGAACCAAAAGTCAAGTGAAATTTTTCACAAATCAGGAATTGTTCTTAATAACAAGGGAGGTTTATATACTAAGTGGATTCAATTTAGTAGCTAAGTTGTGTCGGGAGCTTCTCCCGACACCTGCACTTTCCATCAGGATTCATGCTGCAATTGTAGCGTCGCGACTTGTCCCGAAAAACATGAGGGGTTCATCGCACAATTTTGTCGGATAAATCCTTCGACAAAGCTCAGGACGCGTCCGACCGCTACAACTACTGAAATGAGTAGCTCCTGTCGGAACAGTTAAAAATAAATTTCAAGACCAGCCCTGCAAATAAAACCAGCCAGCTCGGTTGAGCACATCTTGGGAGTAGTTTCTTCCGGTAGTGATAAAATCTATCTCATATCCTTTTTCGATTGTTTTCAACATTTTACCCAAACCGCAGTTATAAGATGAAAGTGTTGCTCTAATAAGCTGGCTATTGTTCAGTTTAAATTTTCTCAGCAAAACTTTCCGATTATCAAACAGAAGTTTAACTCCGTAAAAAATATTTTCTCTAGCATCCTTCCAATTACCGTTTCGGGCAAATTCATGATAATCAAAATCAATCTGTAAAAGTCCCCGCCCAAAACCCAACCTATCCGGTGGAAGCGGGGTGGTGCGAAAAGGTTTGGTTTTAATTCGAGGAACAAAATCACCCGTTCCTTCCGGTCCGGGTGGAAACAAAGCCAGTCCCCAATGAGATTCTCTTGAACCCAAGCCGGCTATGATGCAGGATTGCAAGTTAAATTTTTGCGCCGCTTCTTCTATTATGGCTTCATATTTAGCGGCTTCTTGTAATTGCTTTAAAAGTGAGGGATGGTCATTGGGAAAAGTAGTCGAAAGAAAATTAATAGAAGTGTAGTCATGGCCTTTATATAAAGATAAAAAGGTACCACTCATAGAAGAATTTTTATCAGGTTGTGTCGGGAGTTACTCCCGACACCCTCTTCGTCAGGAGTAGCTCCTGACGAAACAATGAAATTCCCTCTCCTCTTAGGGGAGGGTCAGGGAGGGGTTAGTTCTCATCAGTTTATCTAACCAAACAAACCTAACTGGTCAGTAGGTTTTACCTCAGCTGGTTTTGTCTCTGCATCCTCAAAAAGAGAAATCTTCCCATACACCCCGTCATACCCCGGAGTAATTTTCACTTTCCCTTCCCTCATTTTTTTCAACCCTTCCGCCACTTTGGGACTGGCAACTTTGGCAAAATCTTCTGCGGAAATATCCAACAAAATGTTAAACTCCGAACCAAACTCTTCAATCAGACGAAAATACTCTTTTTCCACTGCCTTACTTTCCACTCCCTGATGGAAAGCCGAGGCGATAATTTCAATTAAGGGAATCATATTTTTGTAGGGAATGGCCTGGTCGGGCAGATATCCGGTAGACCGGTCAGCCAATCTATCCACCCGGTTCATAACTCCGATAGTCAGTTTTTTGTGACAGACCGGGCAGACACTATTGTGTCTCTTACTCTCTTCCGGAGAAAATAAAATCCCGCAATCGCGGTGACCGTCATAATGATACTTTCCCTCCTCCGGAAAAAATTCCACCGTGTACAAAAATTTCTTGCTATCTCTATTTTTCAGAATATCCCTGATTTCAAAATAATCTAACTTACAGTCAAATATATTTGCCTCTCTCCCCAATTTGGATGGCGAATGAGCATCAGAGTTAGAAATCAAAGTTATTTTATCCAAAGCTGACCATCTCCAGTTCATCAAAGGGTCGGAGGATAAACCGGTCTCGATGGCAAAGATATATTTGGCATATTCACCGAAACATTCTTCGATAGAATCGAAGCCGGAATTAGAGCCGAAAATGGAAAACCAGGGAGTCCAGGCATGGGCCGGCACGATAAAAAAATCTGGTGAAACATCCAAAACCATCTTGGCTAAATCTTTGGAGGAGAAACCGAAAGTCGGTCTGCCATCCGAGGCAAGTTTTCCGAATTTAGATAATTTGGCATTAAGTTTTTCTACCAGCTCCAAACTGGGAGCAAACAGGATATTATGAATCTTTCTCAAGCGGCTGTTTTGAGAATAGACATTGGAAACTTCCACGGTCAAAATGAACTGTATGGTGCTATCCGAATTTTTTAGTTTAAAAAGTCCGGCTCCGGTCGGCTCTAGTTTGGTTTTTAATTCATACAAATAAGCCGGATGGGTAAAATCACCAGTGCCGATTAAATTTATCCCTTTTATCTTCCCCCATTTCACCAGACTCTCTACTTCCATATCCGGACTGGTGGCACGACTATGTTTGGAGTGCAGATGGAAATCGGCGATTATTCTCATTTTCCTCCCTGATTACCTGATAAGAAAATATCATTATCATCGAAAAGCAAGTTGAAAATTCAAAATACATATTATCCAAACTAACCCCTCCCTAGCCCTCCCCTTAAAGGAGAGGGAACAAAAACCCCCTCCCTTCCGAGAGAAAGAGAGGGTGGGGTGGAAAAATAACTTGAAAAAATTTTCAAAAGAAATATATTAAGACTTAATCTTGAAAGGAAAAAGATGAGCAATCAAATTTTAAAGGGAAAAGTGGCTCTGGTGACCGGCGGCTCCCGGGGAATCGGACGAGCTACGGCTTTGAAATTGGCGGACATGGGAGCAGATTTAGCGATTAATTTTTTTAGGAGCCGGAACAAAGCCGAGGAGACCCAGAAGGAGATTCAAGCCAAAGGAAGAAAATGTATTGTTATCCGGGCCAATATGAATGACCCGGAGAGTATAAAAAAACTGTTCGAAGAGTACAAAAAAGAGTATGGAAAACTGGATATTTTTATCAACAATGCCGCTATGGCGATGTTTGGTCCTACTGCTGAAATGTCTTTAAAAGGTTGGGAAGTAACATTTGATGCTAATACCCGGGCTTACTTTTTATGCGCTCAAGAGGCCTATAATTTAATGGCTCCTAATGGTGGAGGGAAAATTGTGGCTATGACCAGCTACGGCTCGGTCAGATATATTCCGGGATATTCTGCTCTTGGTTCATCGAAAGCAGCTATAGAAGCTTTGACCAGATATTTAGGAGTAGAATTTGCCCCTAAAAATATTAATGTCAACTGCGTTTCCGGGGGAGCTGTGGATACTGATTCTTTGAGGGTTTTGCCCAATTCTCAGATAATAGTGGATGAGTCGATTAAAAGAACTCCGGCTGGCAGAATCGGAACCCCGGAGGATATTGCCAAGGTGGTTTGTTTTTTGTGCACGGATGAGGCGGAGTGGATTAGGGGACAGACGATTGTGGCAGATGGGGGATTTTCGCTGATCTAAAAATATTTCTACAAACAGCACTCTTTAGATTTAAGTGGTTTGGGTCCACCCTTAAAGACATAATTAACCTCGACGATAATGTCTGGTAAAGTAATTTTACCATCTGCATTGGCATCTCCACGGCAAGCTGGATCAGGTTTAGGTGCTCCTTTAAAGATATGGTTCACAAGTGTAATTATGTCTGGCAAAGTCACTTTCCCATCACCGTTAGCATCTCCAGCTGTATCAACACAGGCAAACTGTACATACTTGATAGTAGCGTAATCATAATCAAAAGTGCCAGTGCCATCGCTCTCACCAGTCACATACACATTCCCACTGTCATCTACAGCTAGGGCGGAAGCCTCATCAAAACCATTCTCCAGACCATTGTATCTTCTGACCCAGAGAGTATCTCCAAAAGAATTATACTTAATGGTAGCGTAATCAAAAGAAGTATCACTGCCAACGCTCCTACCAGTCACATACACATTCCCACTGGCATCTACGGCTAGGGCGGAAGCATCGTCATCACTATTCCCCGGACCAGTGTATCTTCTGACCCAGAGAGTATCTCCAGCAGAGGAATACTTAATGGTAGCGTAATCATAATCAAAAAAGCCAGTGCCATCGCTCCTACCAGTCACATACACATTCCCACTGACATCTACGGCTAGGGCGGAAGCCTCATCAAAAAAATTCCCCGGACCAGTGTATCTTCTGACCCAGAGAGTATCTCCAAAAGAATTATACTTAATGGTAGCGTAATCAAAAGAAGTATCACTGCCAACGCTCCTACCAGTCACATACACATTTCCACTAGCATCTACGGCTAGGGCGGAAGCTCCATCCTCGTGAAAATTCCCCGGGCCAGTGTATCTTCTGACCCATAACGTATCTCCGTTAGCAGCATACTTGATGGTGTTATAATCCGCACCACCTCCATTTACAACACTCCAACCAGTCACATAGAGGTTGCCATCGGAATCGAGAACTAAGGCATCAGCTTGATCGCTACCGTTACCCGGTCCGTCATAACGTCGGACCCATAAGGAAGCTCCATTAGGTGAATATTTAATGGTCGCAAAATCATAATTAATTCCATTGGTGCTATAACCCGTCACATAAACATTGCCACTATCATCCACTGTCAAAGCATTGGCTACATCCTCGCCGCTCCCAGTTCCATCGTATCTTCTCACCCACCCAGTATCCACCTGCGCAAAAACCGGAACATAAGAAAAAATTACAAAAAGAAGAAAAAATATCTGCGAATAAACATGTTGTCCTCCTTGAAAATTTTTGAGATATCCCAGTATAACTAATTTTTATTCAAAAGTCAAGAACTATTTTTACAAACAGCAGGCTCCGGTTTTTATCTGAACAAGAAATTTCAGAAAATTAAATTGTTTTTTGTCTGGAAATTAAAACCATTTTTAACTTGACTTATTTTTTAAAATTTTTATTTTAGTTTTTTACATTATGTCAGAAGTAAAATTAATACCCAAGAACCTGGACAAGACCTTTTTGAACCTAATCGAGCCCCTGGCTCAATTTTTGATTTCCAATAAGGTTCACCCCCATTTTATTACCGCTCTGGGATTTACCGTCTCCATCGTGGCGGCGGTCTTGTTGAGTGAAGGGCAGTTTTTGCTGGGGGGAATAATGATAATCTTAGCCGGAGTATCAGATATTTTAGATGGAAGATTGGCCAGAGAAACCGGTCGCATCAGCAAATATGGAGCTCTGATTGATTCTACCATAGACAGGTATTCCGAAGTGGTGATTTTTTTAGGGATTGCCGGGTTTTTTAAAAGCGTGGGAGCATTTACCTTAATAATCCTGGCAATTACCGGCAGTTTCATGGTCAGCTACACCCGTGCCAGAGCAGAAGGTCTGGGGATTGAATGTAAAGTCGGAATCATGCAGAGACCGGAAAGAATGACCTTCCTGGTTTTGGGAGCAATTTTGGGAGCCGTACCTCATACTGACCATTTTTTGATGATTTTGGCTTTGTGGTTTATAGCTGTTTTGGGGAATTATACTGTGATTCAGAGGATTGTTTACATCAGAAACCAGCTCAAAACTTCTGATATTCAATGATATATTTGGGGTGCAGAAATTGCCAGGGAAATATTTTAAGTGTAAATTGCGGTCTTTTACGATTATCAAATAACTAGAACGTCTCAATAGATTCGACATAAAGGAGAGAAAATGAGTTCCAAAATTAGAGTGGCCATAATTGGAGTAGGAAACTGTGCTTCCTCGCTGGTGCAAGGTGTCTTTTACTACCACAATGCCAAAGAAGGAGATTTTATCCCCGGTTTAATGCATGTCAATCTGGGTGGCTACCATGTTCGGGATATCGAATTTTCAGCCGCATTTGACATTGACAAAAACAAAGTGGGGAAAGATTTATCCGAAGCGATTTTTACCAAACCCAATAATACTTATCAATTTTGCAAAGTTCCCAATTTGAAAGTTAAAGTTGAAAGAGGGATGACTCACGATGGGTTGGGATTTTATCTATCCAAAATTATTCAGAAAGCACCCGGACCGACTGCGGACATTGTGAAAATTTTGAAAGATACCGGAACCGATGTGGTGGTGAATTATTTACCGGTGGGGTCTGAAGAAGCTACTAAGTGGTATGTGGAGCAGGTTCTGGATGCCGGTTGCGGTTTTGTCAACTGTATTCCGGTTTTTATTGCCCGGGAAAAATACTGGCAGAAAAGATTTGCCGAAAGAGGACTGCCGGTAATCGGAGATGATATTAAATCTCAAGTTGGATCAACTATTGTGCATCGAGTTCTAGTCCGGCTTTTAAGAGACCGGGGAATAAAGTTAGAAAAAACTTATCAATTGAACGTGGGAGGAAATACCGATTTTTTGAATATGCTTGAACGAAGTCGTTTGGAATCAAAAAAAATTTCCAAGACCAATGCGGTCACATCACAATTGGATTATGATTTGGGGGAAGAAAATGTGCATATCGGACCATCTGATTATGTGGCCTGGTTGAAAGATCGAAAATGGGCTTATATCCGCCTGGAAGGAAAAGCTTTCGGAGATGTTCCTTTGAATGTGGAATTGAAGCTGGAAGTTTGGGATTCTCCCAATTCAGCCGGGGTGGTCTTGGATGCAGTCAGATGCTGTAAATTAGCTTTGGACCACAAAATTTCCGGGGCTTTGGTTGAGCCTTCAGCTTATCTGAAAAAATCTCCGCCCATTCAATTCACCGATGATGAAGCCCGGGAGAAAATGGAGGAGTTCATCCGCAAATACGGCAAGAAAAGCAAAAAAGAAACCAAGAGAAAGTAGTTTCAAAATTTTACTTAGAGCAACATTTCAAGGCGGTTAAAAGCCACCTGTTATGGTGAGCTTGTTCACTCTGACTCATCGGAACGAGTCGAACCATATTTGTTTAAAACTATGCCCGGCCGCTTGATTACCTTAGAAGGAATTGACAATTCCGGCAAAACCACCCATGCCAAAAGATTGTCTAATTATTTGAAGAAAAAAGGGTACCAAGTGTTGTCAGTGCGTGACCCGGGTGGAACCGAAATTTCCGAAAAAATCAGAAAGATTCTTTTGGATAAACAAAATAGCTTGGCTGCTTCGAGCGAGCTATTTTTATATTTGGCGGCTCGTCAGCAGTTAGTTTCTGAGATAATTTCACCGGCTTTGAAGAAAAATAAATTTGTTATCTGTGACCGCTATTGTGACTCCACCTTGGCTTATCAGGGATACGGGCGGGGTTTGAATATTAGTTTAGTAGATAACATACTGAAATCTTTTTTCCCTGTGCCGGATTTAACTATATTAATTGATTTGCCAGTTTTAAAGGCGCAAAAACGTTTCGGTTCAAACCGACCGGACCGCTTAGAGAAGGAGAAATTTGCCTTTCATCAAAAAGTTCGCCAAGGATATTTAGAAATCGCTAAAAAAAATCGACAGAGAGTTAGATTGGTGGAAGGAACCGGAAACCCAGCTAAAACCTGGGAACAGGTCCGAAAAATTGTGGATAATTTTATAAGCAGAAGTTAATGTCTCAAGCAGTTCGAGCTAAATTTTTTGAGTAGTTCGACATAAAGGAGGTTTTATGAATTCGTCTAAGAAATGGTCGGTGGTATTCGGAGTTTTAATTTTTCTAATCATTGTAGCGGGTTTATCTTTTTCTTTTAAGGATAAATTATTCGTTGGACTCAAAACTTACCAGCAGATTGCGGCGGTCATCTCTTCCCGCTATGTGGATTCAGTTGACCCCCAGATTTTAGTTCAGGCCGGAATTAAAGGGATGCTGTCGATCTTAGACCCCTACTCAGAATATCTGGAAGAAAAAGAATACCAAGGCCTAATCGAAGAAACTCAGGGACAGTTTGAAGGGGTGGGGTTAGAAATCGGGGTTAAAAATCAGTTTTTGACTGTGATTTCACCGGTGGAAGGAGGACCGGCCTATAGAGCCGGAATTCTGGCCGGGGATAAGATAATCAAAATCAACGGAGAACCTGCTGAAGGAATTACCGGCGACCAAGCAGTACAGAAATTGAGAGGTCCTAAGGGTACTCCAGTAGAAATTACCATAAGCAGGCCAGGGTTGTCTAACCCGATTGATTATAAAATCACCCGGGATGTAATTGAAATTAAGACCGTCCCTTATTTTGGCTTGCTGAATAACCAGGTCGGGTATATCAGACTGAAAAAGTTCACCGAGACCTCTACCGCTGAAATTACCAAGGCACTTTTGGAGCTGAAATCCCAAAATGCTACCGGAATAATTTTGGATTTAAGAGGAAATCCCGGAGGACTTTTAAATCAGGCCATAGAAGTGGCCAGTTTGTTTTTGTGGGATAAAAAACTGATTATGGAAACCAAGGGACAGGATGACGCTCAGAATCAAAAGTATTTTGCCGGTGAAAAAGCGGTCTGCCCGGATTTACCTCTGGTGGTTCTGGTGGATAAAGGATCTGCTTCCGCTTCGGAAATTGTGGCCGGAGCCATTCAGGATTGGGACCGGGGAGTGGTAATCGGGGATACTACTTTTGGCAAAGGACTGGTTCAGACGGTCTTAAGATTGCCTAACGACAACGCCTTAAAACTGACCACAGCCAAATATTTTACTCCCAGCGGCAGATGTATTCAGAAAAAAGAAAATGGCTCTAAGTTAGAACAGCTTGAGCTGGCTACCAGGTCGGATTTCAAGCCAGAGGATTTGGTGTCAGATACCAATTCCGTTTTTTATACTAAAAGAGGTCGGAAAGTTTTGGGTGCGGGAGGGATTATTCCTGATATCGTAATCACACGACCGAAATTTAACCCCTTAATCTACAATCTTCTCCGGGAAGACCTGTTTTTTGAGTTTGCTGCTGAAAATTTTGCTAATAATTCCACCATAGACCAAAACCTTGAAGTGAATTGGGAAATATTAAGAAATTTTAGAAGATTTCTGTGGCAGAAAAATTTCAGCTACCAGACTATGACCGAGCTGCAGTTAGAGGAACTGAAAAAAACCGCCGGAGAGGAGCTCTCTTCGGCTAACCTGGATTATAGTTTGGAGCATATTAACCAAGTCATCCAGGAGGAAAAGCAAAAAGCTTTTAATCAATCAGCGGAAGAAATCAAATGGTATTTAAAAGAAGCCCTTTTGACTCACAATTTGGGAGAAAAAGCCAAATACCCCACGGTCTGGTCTAAAAATCATCCGGAGATAAAAAAAGCTTTGGAAATTCTGAGCAGCAAAGAAAAATATGACAAGTTGCTGTCTTCCTAAATGTTAGAATATTTAGTAATCTTTTTAGTTTGTGGACTCTTCGGAGTTTTCAGCTCTCTTTTAGGGATCGGGGGTGGTCTTTTGATCACCCCTTTTTTGACTTTGGTATTCAAAATCCCCATTCACCAGGCCATCGCCACCAGCTTGATTGCCATCATTGCTACATCGAGTGCCTCTGCCACAGTCTATGTGCAACAAAAATTGGCGGATATAAAACTAGGGATAACTCTGGAATTAGCCACTGTCTCAGGAGCAATTATAGGGGGGTTTTTAGCCGGTCTAATTGGTCCAGATGCTTTGGAAATTTTATTTGCTTTGGTGCTGGTTTATGTCTCAATTTGGATGTTGAGGAAAAATAACCCAACCGAAAATTCTCAGCATACTTATCAAGCTAAAAAATATCCTTTGGGGTTTTTAATCTCTTTTGTGGCTGGAAATCTTTCGGGACTTTTAGGAATTGGCGGTGGACCGATAAAAGTGCCGGCTATGTATCTGATTATGCGGGTCCCTTTGAAAGTGGCTTCGGCAACCAGTAATTTTATGTTAGGAGTGACCGCTTCTGCCAGTTGTTTTCTATATTATTTCAGAGGAGAAGTAAATTTACCCGTCTCTGGAGTAGCAGTTTTGGGAGCTTTTCTGGGTGCAAGTTGGGGTTCACATTTAATGTTTTCGGTAAAAACTGATTTGATTCGTAAACTTTTCGTGGGATTTTTACTTTTACTAGCCCTGAGTATGTTTTTAAAAGGGATTAACTTAAATATTTATTAAAATGGATAAAGAATTTAGTTACAAGACCACCGCTTTGGTTTTAAAATGGGGTTCTTGTCTTTCAATTCTAATTCTAATTTCAGGTTTAATTTTATTTATAATCAATCCTTCTTCTTTTCAATTTGGCGTAACCTCTTTGGGGAAAAATTTTTGGAGAAACTTAATTTCTTTTGACTCCCAAGCTATAATTAACTTAGGAATTTTACTTTTGATGCTGGTCCCCTTTTTTAGGGTCTTGGCCATTGGGATTGGCTTTGTGATTGAAAAGGATAAAAAATATAGCTTGATTTCTGGAGTAGTTTTATTGTTTCTGATTTTAGGGATTTTTTTGGCTTTATCTCAAGTTTGAAATAACTTTTTGCGTATAAGAAAAAAACTGTTTGAGGACAGTCAGAAAGAAAACCTATGTTTAGAAAAAGAAATTATCTGGGATTTTTGTTTTTGCTGGGATTATTTTTATTCTTTCAAGTAACAGCGCTTTTTTCTTTTCCAGCCAAAAGAAGACTTTTTGAGTTAAAATATGGCTATAAGACCGTTTGTAACCAATGCCACGTAGATGGAGGGGGTTCTGATAATAATGATTATGGCTTAGATTTTCATCATAATGGCCAAAATTTGGCTGCCTTTACTAAAATCGAAGCCAAAGACTCAGATGCAGATGGTTTCCCTAATTTAGCAGAGATACAAGCTAAATCCAATCCTGGTGATCCCCGTAGCACTCCTAAAAAACCGGGTAATTATATGCAAGCTGAAGTTGAAACTTTTATTCCTAAAAAAAATTTGCTGAAACTTTTTCCCAATGCCTCCCAATTTAAAGCGGTAGAAGGGATTATTTCTTTGGAAAAAAAGAGCCAACTGGAGAAAAAAATCGGCTTAGTATTAAGTGAGGATGAACAAGTTCCCACATTTTTTGAGGCCTATACTAAGGCCGGAGAAAAATTGGGAGTGGCTCTGTTGTTCGCTTCTATGGAACATCATAAACATACCTTTGGAGGCGTAGCTTTCACCAATACTGGAATGATAATTAAACTGGTTATTTTCAAACAACGGGAACAAAAGAAACTGAAGATGGATTCTTTCTTAAAACAGTTTGAAGGAAAATCAAAAGACAGCCAATTTAAAATAGGGAAGGATTTTACCTCACTGCCCAAAATGGAGATTTTCTGTCAAAAGATTTGTGATTTTGTGAAAAAATCAAGTTGGATGATGCAAGAAATTTACTTGTCACAGGAAAAGCCCCAGGATTGACTATGTCCATTTTTGAAAATTTCAATTACAAACAGTCCCCCTTAGGGTTTAAACTTCTGGTCTCTGTTTTTCTTTTGGGCTTGAGTTTGGCTCAAGGGTTAGGAATGACTATGGCTTATATCCAGACCAATGTGGTGAATACCTCTGCTGAGGAATATTTCTCTTATCTCAAAACCACCAAGCTGGTCTCTTTATCCCATCCCCACTTTTTCGGCTATGCTACTTTATATTTTTTGACCGGACTGTTGTTTTTATTCACCCACCAGAATAAAGCCGTTAAAACCCTTTTACCGGGATTAGTGGTCTTGGCCGCTTTGCTGGATATTGTCAGCTGGTGGGGGATTAAATATGTTTCTACCAAAATTGAGATTCTGTCTCTGGTAGCCGGAGTTATTTTTGTGGGCGGATTTTTATATATGGCCATAGTTATTTTTTACGAGCTGTGGTTCCGAAAGAAAGTTGATTGAATCCTTTAATCTTTTCCATTAAGTTTTAACCAATGAGCGAAAAATTTATAGTTTTAGCGGTTTCATTTTTTCTGATGATTCTGTATTTAACTAAAGTATATGGAGACTCGCCTAAAAAATATAAATTATCTCTTATTGGAGAGAAAAATTGGTCTGATATAAGTCAGTTGAAACTGCCAAAAAAAGAGAAAAAGGAGCTTTTATACAAAAGCAATGTTTTGTATGCAGCACATAATCGGTATCAAGCTGACCATGTAGTTGCTTTTTCCTCAAATGGTAAATTTAAAGTTGAAATGCGCAGGACGGATGAGCCCTTAGATGAGGATTTAGGAGTGGCAACTATTTATGACAGTCTTGGAAATAAGATATGGGAGGGTACAGTCGGGTTCTGGGTTTACCCTTCTAACAATGGAGATGACTTTGTAAGCGTAGGTTCAGAAGCAAGCGTGATTCGATTTCATAAAATATCAGATACCATCGCAACTCTTGACAAAAAAACTCCATATGTACTTGCTTCTCGCTACGGTTTTACTTTCGATGCTAAGTATTTTGTCGGCGCTGGGTCTACGTTAGAACTATTGACTTGTGAAGGCGATGTAATATGGAGGAAATATACCAACAGTCCAGCACCTCGTGAGCTAGCTTTCTCGTATGATGCCAGTAAAATTGCATTAGCACTCATGCCTCATCTGTTAGGCTGGCAAGTACCCCAATTAACTGATACAGAAGACACAGTGTCTAAGGCACTACCAGACAGGTCTATAAAAAATTCTTACCTTTTTATTTTGAATCGAGATGGCGAAGTATTACATAAAGAAATCTTGGATTGGCCGGTCGTACACCAGATGACTTTTTCGCCAAAAGGGGATTTTTTAGCTGTGGGCGGCTATAATCATTTATCTATATTTGACGTAAACGCAAAAAAAGTGATTGGGAAACATGACCAAAATTCTCTCAATTTTTCTCATTGTTCTATGGCTTTTTCTCCTAGCTCAGATTTGTTGGCCATCCAATCTTACGGAAATCTTTATCTATTAAATTTAAAAGGAAAAATAACCGATTATGCGAGACTAACTGATGATTTTGATACCAGTCCAGTAGGTCTCACACTTGCCTTTAGTGAAAGCGGAAAAATATTGCTCGCTAGCACCAACAATAAACTTTATGCTTTTAAAATTGAAGAAAAATAAATACTTAAGAAAGATGGGTATATAATTTAAAAACCTCTAAACTATTTTCACCTGAAATCGTCCAATATATGAAGCAGTTTAAAGCCCTGGAAGTGCCAGATGCCAAAAAGACTTGACTAAATACTAATTTTACCGTATCATTTTCAGCAAACCAAGGAGAAATAATGTACGCTATTTTAGAAACCGGTGGTTTACAGTTTAAGGTTACCAAGGGTGAAGTTTTAAAAATTCCTAAGCTGGGAACCGAACCCAAAGAAGAAGTGGTTTTTGAGAAGATTCTTCTGGCAGCTGAGAAAGATAAAATCTTGATAGGAAAACCTTATATCAAAGGTGCCAAAGTCACAGCTGAAGTTTTGGCTAACGGAAAATCACCCAAAGTGATTGTGTTCAAATTTAAAAGAAGAGTCAAATACCGCCGCAAGAGGGGCCACCGCCAGGATTACACTGAAATCAAAATCAACGAGATCAAACTTCCCAAAGCTTAAATAATTATGCGGGTTGGGAATAAAACAAGTTTTACTCGGTTCACACCTGGCTTATTAACTCTGGTTTTGATTTTTTTCTGCACTGCCATTTCAGCCCAGGAGCATACCATCTCCAAAATCACGGTGGAGGGGAACAAAATCGCTGATCCCACTTTGATTTTAAATGTCTCAGGATTGCAGGTGGGGACCCCCTTGGAAGCCGAGGCCATCGAAAAAGCCATCAGATTTATTTATAACCTAGGGCTTTTTTCGGATGTCAAAATTTTAGGGACCCAGACTGCGGAAGGACTGGAACTTGCCATCCAGGTTCAGGAATATCCCCGTATCGCCAAAATTGAAATTGCAGGAAACCGCAAAATCAAAGATACCGACCTGAAAGATAAAATCAGTTTATCCGAGGGGAAGCTGGCTTCCCCTTATGAGGTTCAGGAGAGCGCTAATAAGCTCAAAGCTTTTTACAATGAAAAGGGGTATTTTTTGGCTCAGGTAGAAACTCAGGCCGAACCCAATGCGGCAGGAGAGTTGGCATTAAAATTTAAAATTAACGAAGGTAAAAAAATCAAAGTTCGCGGAATCGAGATTGAGGGGAATAAGATTTTTTCCGACAAAAAAATCCGCAAGCAGATGAAAACCAAACCCAAAGGGATTTTGCGCAGCGGGAATTTTGAAGAACTGAAATACCAGGAAGACAAAGACCGGATTGTTGATTTTTATAAAAGGGAAGGTTATCTGGATGCTACGGTAGTATCTGATTCTATCTGGTACGGCCCGGATAAAAAGAAAATGTATATCCGGCTGACCGTCTCTGAAGGAGACCGTTATCAATTTGGCAAGGTAAGATTTGATGGTCACAAGCTCTTTACTTCTGAAAAACTTTTGCAGCAGGTCAGGTTCAAAGAAGGGGAAATTTTCAGCCAGAAAAAATATGAAGAGACCCAGGCCAATATTGAAAATCTGTATTTAGATGAAGGTTACATTTATCTCAGAATTCAGGATAAGCAAGCTACCCGGGGGAAAGTGGTGGATATCACCTTTCAGATCAATGAAGGTTCCCAGGCCCACGTCTATAAAATAAACATCGAAGGTAACACCAAAACCAAAGAAAAAGTGATTCGCCGGGAACTTTCTTTGAAACCGGGAGATGTCTTTAAAAGATCCCTTTTGATGAGAAGCTTAAGGGACGTAAGTTACTTGAATTATTTCGCCAATGTGGTCCCCAATTATGAAGTCTTACCAAGTGGGGATATTGACCTGACTATCAAAGTCGAGGAAAAGCCGACCGGACAGGTTACTTTTGGAGCCGGCTACAGTGAAAGAGATAAACTGGTGGGGACTCTAGGACTGGGGATTCCCAATTTATTCGGTAACGGACAATCTGTACAGCTGAATGTCGATTTTGGCGCACGGCGTAACACCTTCCAGATAAGCTACACTGACCCCTGGTTTCGAGATACTCCTACTTCGGTGGGATTTGACTTGTATAATGTCAACCGTAGATGGTATGATGACTATACCGAGGAAACTCGGGGAGTCGGATTGAGATTAGGGAAGAGATTATTCTGGCCGGATAATTATTTCAGAATCTTTTGGGGTTATCGCTTCGAATCAGTCAGATATAAGGAATTTTCCGACATCTATAAAACCATAGCCGATTCCCTATTTAACAAGTATTCCAATGTCGACTCCATTCCTTATCCTTACCGTCTAGCCAAAATTGACTGGCCCCAGCTGACCTCCAGCATGAGCTTGACCATTACCAGAGACAATCGGGATCTTCCCCAATTTGCCACTAAAGGATCTGCGGTTTCATGGACTGGAGAGCTGGCCGGCGGTCCTCTGGGAGGTGACTGGGCTTATCACAAGCATATCATTGACTTGGCTGGCTATTTACCGTCTTTCTGGAAATTTACCTTGGTGGCTAAAGCCAGAATCGGGATAATTGACAGCTGGGGAGGAGATAGAAAAATTCCGTATATAGAAAGATTTGCCCCTGGAGGAGCCAATAATCCGGACGGAGTGGTCCGTGGTTATCCGGATGCCTGGATCGGTCCTATAGATCCCTTCACCGGTGCCCATTTAAGAGGTAAGGCTAAAATTATTTATAATCTCGAATATCAGTTTCCCTTGGTGGAACAGCAATTTTATGGACTGCTTTTAGCAGATGCCGGGAATGCCTGGCTTTCTTACCAAGATATCAAGCCCTTTCCCAAGCATCTGTTTAAATCAGTGGGGGCCGGAGTCAGAATGATAATACCCAGTTTAGGTTTAATCGGCTTTGATATAGCTTACGGGTTTGACTATACTGACCCTTCTTGGAGACCCCATTTCATTTTTGGTTCCAGATTTTAAATGGTTACACCATCCCGTTAGGGAAAAAAATATTAACCCTTTAAGGAGGATTTAAAAATGAAACTTCTTAGATTAGATAGAAAGTTGAGCTGGATTGGTTTGGGCTTAGTAGTCTTATTTTTTTCTGGTTATCAAGCTTACGCTGAAGAATTTAAATTGGGATTTATAAACTCCATTAAAATTAGAGCCGAATACAAAGAATTTGCCGATGCCCAAACCAAATTTGACAAAGAGATTGCCGAGTTTCAAAACCAGGATGTCTCATTGAGACAAGAGATAGACAGCCTGCAGAAGGTATTGGAGAGCCAATCTCTTTTGCTTTCGGAAGCCAAGAGAAAGGAAAAGGAACAACAATTAGAGGTAAAAAAACAGGCCTACCGCAAGTTTTTTGATGAGATCTTCGGGCCGGACGGGAAAGTTGAAAAAAAGAATGCCGAGCTGACCAAACCGATTCTGGATAAAATCAACGCTGCTTTAGAAAAGATCGCCAACCAGGATGGTTATGCCTTTATCTTTGACGCGGTCAATGGAAATATCGCCTACGCCAAAAAAACTTTTGACATAACCGATAAAGTTTTAGCTGAGCTGAATAAGTGAAGAAAACCTTAGGGGAAATTGTCCAATCCGTAAAAGGAGAATTATTTGGGGATGCCTCGATAGAAATCTGTGGGGTGGCTGGGTTGCAGGAAGCTCAAAAAGGAGAAATCTCTTTTTTAGCCAACCCCAAATACAAAAATTTTCTGAAATCAACTCGGGCCAGCGCTGTAATAACTAATGAAAAAATTGAAAATTCCCTCCCTTTTGCGGTAGTTAAACATCCTAACCCTCATTTGGCTTTTTCCCAAGTGGTCAAGCTTTTTTATCCGGAAAGAAGAAATTGTCCCGCTGAAATCCACCCCACTGCTATTTTAGGAAAAAACTTAAAATTGGGTCAGTCGGTTCATATCGGAGCTTATGCCGTACTGGAAAATGAGGCGCAAATCGGTGACCGCACCGCAGTTTTATCCGGTAGTTTTATTGGAGAGAAAAGCAAGATTGGTGAGAATTGTCTGATTTATCCTAATGTGACCATCAGGGAGAATGTTATCATAGGCAACAATGTCATTATCCACTCCGGAGCCGTGATTGGGTCTGACGGTTTTGGGTTTGCTTTTGACGGAAAAGTGCATCAGAAAATTCCTCAAATTGGCAATGTGATTATTGAGGATGATGTCGAGATTGGAGCTAATGTGACCATCGACCGGGCCGCCTTAGGTTCCACCAGAGTCGGTAAAGGGAGCAAAATCGACAACCTGGTTCAGATCGGACATTCGGTTGAAATAGGAGAAAACTGCATTTTAGTAGCCCAGGTTGGTATCGGGGGAAGCACCAAATTGGGAAAATATGTCACCCTAGGTGGACAAGCCGGTTTAGTGGGACATATTGAAATTGGAGATAAAGTTATAGTGGGAGCCCAGGGAGGAGTTACCAAATCTATTCCTCCCAACACCGTGGTTTCCGGCTATCCGGCCCGGGAACACCACAAAGCCAAAAAACTTGAAGCCAGCTTATCCTTTTTACCCCTTTATATAGAAAAAATTAAGCGGCTTGAAAAAGAAATCGAGCAGCTGAAAAAAAAGTTGAAAAAAAAGAGCAAATAGATTAAGTTAGTAAGGGCAGCAAGCTTTACGTATTTCATACAGAGTACAAAAGAAGGAGGATGAATGGGTAAGGCGCTGGAGATTACTGATTCGAATTTTGAACAAGAGGTGCTGAAAGAAAAGCTGCCGGTTTTGGTTGATTTTTGGGCTACCTGGTGCGGTCCCTGTCTGATGATGGCTCCGATTGTGGAGGAGATTGCCCAGGAGTATGCTGGCCGGCTGAAGGTGGCTAAACTGGATGTCGACCAAAACAACCAAACTTCCATTCAGTATGGTATCAGATCTATTCCTACTTTGTTTTTTTTCAAAGACGGAAAAGTGGTGGATCGCATCGTGGGAGCTGTCCCCAAGCAACATTTTGTGGAGAAAATCGAAAAGATTTTAAACAGCTAAGAGGTAATTGCAAAATAGTAAGCTAAAAAAGGTCAGGTGCAGCTGACCTTTCTTTTTTAGTTTTTAACTATTCAATAAGTCAGCCGATATAAATCAAAAATGAGATACTACTCTTCTTCCTACAGCTGGGGTGGGGGGATGCTTACTCCGGTGGTTAAAATTTTGCTTTTGGGCAATCTGGGAGTCTTTATCCTTCAACATCTGGTGGGCTACCAGCTAATTACCTGGTTTGGACTGGTGCCTCATCTGGTGATAAACAAGGGATGGCTGTGGCAGGTCGGGTCTTATATGTTCCTGCACGGAGGGCTGTTTCATATCCTGTTCAATATGTTTGTCTTGTGGATGTTTGGCTGTGAGATTGAGAGGGCTTGGGGACCCAGAGAGTTTTTGAAATATTATCTTTTGTGCGGAATCGGAGCCGGGGCTTTTACCGTGATATTATCCTGGAATTCCATAGTTCCCACCATTGGGGCTTCCGGGGCTATCTTTGGAATTTTGGTGGCTTATGCCATGCTGTTTCCGGATCGTTTAATCTATGTTTATTTTCTGTTTCCGGTTAAGGCCAAATATCTGGTAATCTTTTTTGCGGTAATTGAGTTTTTAGCATCTATAAGACATACTTCCGACGGCATCGGGCATTTTGCTCACTTAGGGGGAATGGTGATCGGATTTTTGTATATAAAAGCCGACTGGAGGACCAGAAACCTTTTTACTTTTTTCAAAAATTACCGATATAAGAGAGTGATGAAACAGCTGGAAAAGAAAAGAGAAGAAAAAGAAAGATTAATGGAAAGAGTGGACCAGATTCTGGATAAAATCAGCCGGGTGGGGATGGAAAATCTGACCAAAGAAGAAAAAAGGATTCTGGAAGAAGCCAGCCATACCCTCTCTGAAAATCAGGAGAGCAAGCTGGGCTAGATGGCTACAGCCATGGTGTAACCAAAAGCTCTTTTATGAGCAAAAAAATTCTGATAGCCGACAAAAGTATAACTATCCGCTCCATTGCCGAGTCCTTGCTAAGACAGAAGGGGTATGAAGTTGCTACCGCCGCCGAGCAGGACAAAGCTTTAAGCTCCATCAGGGAATCCCCTCCGGATTTAATCTTTTTGGATTATTCTCTTCCCAGCGTCAGTTTATCCATTTTTTTGCAGACTCTGAAATCCGAGCCGGAACTGAAAAACGTGCCGGTGGTCTTGATGTTTCCCATCTCGGAATTGAAAAAGCAGGAAAGTTTAATCCAGAAAGAGAATTTGAGTTACTTGATTAAACCTTTCACCCCCAAAGAGCTTCTGGTCAAAACCGAAGAGTTTATCAAAGAGTTTAAGGCTCCCGCTCCCCCGCCCAGTTCAGCCAAAAAGAAAAGTAATATTGAGCTGGTGGAAGAGGCTTCAGCTAAGGAAGTGGATGCATTCTTTGATAACCTTATTCCAGAGGAAGGTACACCGGGTAAAACGGAAAAAGTCTCTTTGCCGGAAGAGGAGGAAGATTTGGTACTGTCTACTTCCTTTGCCGACGTATCGCCGGAGGAGGAAGAGCCGGAGGCAGTTGATAAACCGCATGATTATGAATGGTTTTTAAGCGAAATGAAAGGTGAGGGGAAAAAACCGGGGGATAAAAAGAAATCAGCTTCTGCTCCATCAAAATCCAGTCCCAAGACAGAAAAACCGGCTAAAAAGGATGACGAAATTGAGACCAAGAAATTGGATGTCGAGGTACGGGAAATGGGTACTTCTAAGCTGAAATTGGATAAGATACTCTCCAAGATGAAGGAAAAAGAAGAGGAGGAAGAAGAGGAACCGCTTTCCGGCTATGCCCAGCTGAAAAATGAAAAGGAAAAAGTCAAAGAAGATTCTATAAAGACCAGCAAGCTTCCGATGGAGTCTATTCTCCCGACCCCCAAAAAGGAACCCTCACCCAAATCAGCTACTCCTACGGAAGCCCCACCGGCTTTGGATTATTACAAGATGGTAGATGAGATCGTGGAAGAAGTGTCGGATAAACTGGCTAAGGAGATTGTGAAAAAAATTGACAAGGAAACGGTTTCAAAACTACTCAAAGAAAAAATCGAGAATCTGAATTTTAAAATCTCCTAACGCACCCGATATTCTTTTAAGACGTAAGTAGCACTCCCCCAAATCCTTTCCACTGTTAATTTAGTTATGCCAATAGAAGGAGCAAACCAACGAGTGTCGGTATAATCCGGACAATTACAAGTTACAATTCTATAGCAATCGTTAAAACTACCGGCCGGAACAGCGATATTTTCAACTGTCTCTACACTATCCGCAATTGCAACCTCGACCGGACAGGCAGCACAGAAACAAGCATCGATATTCCATTCGGCTCCTATCTGTAGAGGAACTTCCAGCAAAATTTTGAATTGACAGCCGTAATCTTTATTCAGATACTCTCTTAATTCATTCCCCTCAAATTTTAAATAAGAAATAATGGTGTCCGAGAGATTAGCAGAGTGAAAGGTAATTTTTCTTTTGATAAAGACCGAACTCCCATCTGAAAGAGTGTCATATCCGCTTATTTCCTCCCTAATTTCTGAATCAAAACAATACCAGTTGCAAATTTTCCCCTCATACACCCAATAATTCCCAACCGCCAAGGGGAATAAATCTTTTATTCCTGGAGGACCGGTTGGGTTCTTTTGGCAACTGAATAGAAAAAGAATAATCAGCCCCACCAAGCATATTAAACTTACCTTAAAAGCAAATCTCATATTACCTCCCTATCTGGAGCAGGAAACTTTTATCTCACAATAAATATAAGTGATTTCTATATAAAAAACAAGTGGATTCTTAATAAAAAGAGGTGCTGTTACACTTGAAATTTTATAAGATTATATTATTTTAGGAATCTAATGAAAATCATCATCCCCGCAGCCGGAGTCGGCACCCGTCTAAGACCGCATACATATTCAGAACCCAAAGCTTTGCTAAATGTCGCCGGGAAACCCATCTTAGGGCATATTTTAGATAATCTTAAGCCTCTAGGCCCTAAGGAGGTAATCTTTGTAATTGGCTTTTTGGGTCATAAATTAATTGATTTTGTGAAAAAAAATTATAAATTTAAGACCAATTTTGTGAAGCAAAAAAAACTTTTGGGTTTGGGACATGCGATTTATTTGACCAGAAATTTTATCAGCCAGGAGCCGGCTTTAATTATTTTAGGCGATACCATCATTGATTCAGATTTGAAATTTGTAAAAAAGAGTAAATACAATCTTTTGGGAACTTGTGAGGTTAAAGATCCCCAAAGATTCGGAATTGCAGAGGTCCAAAATGGCTGGGTTAAAAAATTGACCGAAAAGCTAAAAAGACCGAAAGGTAATTTGGCTTTGGTGGGTGTTTATTATATAAAAGATACCAATTTGTTCAAACAGTGCTTGAATGAGATTGTAGGAAATGGTAAAATGACTAAAGGGGAATATCAATTGACTGATGTTTTACAAAAGATGATTGATAAAAAAGCTAAATTCAAAACTTTTGAAGTCCAGGGCTGGCACGATTGCGGAAAAATTGAAACGCTATTGCAGACCAACCGTTATCTTTTAATGAGAAATGGTTTTCCCTCCAGCAAACAAATCCCTGGGTCTGTAACCCTTCCCCCGGTTTTTATTTCACCTCAAGCCAAAATTGAAAACTCGGTAATCGGGCCTTTTGTCACAGTGGGGGATAAAGCTTGGATAAAAAATTCTGTAGTTTTTGATTCTATTGTCAATGAGAAAGCACAAGTGTTGCACACTATTTTGAATGCTCAAGTCGTCAGGAAAAATGCGTTGGTAAATGAAAATGATTGGCCATTCATCAATTTAAGTTAAGTTTTTAACTTCAGGAGGAAAGTTGAATAACAAAGACTTCTTTTTTACATCCGAATCAGTGACCGAAGGGCATCCGGATAAAGTTTGCGACCAGATTTCAGATGCGGTTCTAGACGAAGTGCTCAAACAAGATTCTAAGGGGAGGGTGGCATGTGAAACTTTTATAACGGTAGGATTGGTAATTGTGGGAGGAGAGATAACCACTACCGGTTACGCGGATATTGGGGGTTTAACCAGAAATCTTATCAAAGATATCGGCTACACTGATGCCAAATATGGTTTCAACTATCAAACCTGTTCGGTTTTAAATGCTATTGGAGAGCAATCACCGGATATTTCTCAAGGGGTTGATATCGGCGGTGCTGGTGACCAGGGTTTAATGATTGGATACGCTTGTAATGAAACTCCAGAACTGATGCCTATGTCGATTATGCTGGCACATAAGTTAACCAAAAGATTAGCGGAGGTGAGAAAGACAAAGCTTGTACCTTATTTAGGTCCGGACGGTAAATCGCAAGTCACAATCCAATATCAAAATGGAAAACCCACCAGAGTAGAAGCCGTGGTCATTTCCTGTCAACATACCGAAGAGATTTTGGATAAAAGCGGTAAGACTATCACCCCAGAAGCTGTGGAAGAAATTAAACAACAAGTGATCTTCTCTGTGATTGAGGAAAAGTTAAGAGATAAAAATACCAAATATTATATCAACCCCACTGGTAAATTTGTGGTGGGAGGACCTCAATCAGACACCGGTATGACCGGTAGAAAAATTATTGTGGATACTTATGGCGGGATGTGCCCTCATGGTGGAGGAGCTTTTTCCGGAAAAGACCCTACTAAAGTAGACCGCTCTGCCAGTTATATGGCACGCTATATTGCTAAAAATATTGTAGCTACTGGTGTGGTGGAACAGTGCTCTATCCAGCTGGCTTATGCCATCGGAATAAAAGAACCGGTATCTATTTATGTGGATACTTCAGGAGGAAAAGAGATTCCTAATTCTAAATTATTAGAATTAATTAGAAAAATTTTTGTGCTAACCCCCCAAGGGATTATGGATATGTTAAATTTAAGAAGACCTATTTATAAAAAAACTGCCGCCTATGGACATTTTGGAAGAAACGAACCAGAATTTACTTGGGAAAAAACAGATAAAGTCAACGACTTACTGAAAGGATTATAAAATGCAATATGATGTCAAAGATTTGAAATTAGCCAAAGCCGGTAGATTACGAATCGAATGGGCTGAAAAAAATATGCCGGTCTTAAGATTAATCAGAAAACAGTTTGAAAAACAAAAACCTTTAAAAGGTAAACAGATTGCGGCCTGTCTGCATGTCACTACCGAGACCGCCAATTTGATGGTTACCCTAAAAGCTGGTGGAGCTAAAGTGGCTTTATGTGCTTCCAATCCTTTATCTACTCAAGATGATGCGGCTGCCAGTTTAGTCAAGGATTTCGGGATTCCAGTCTTTGCTATCAAAGGGGAGGATAACAAAACTTATTACAAACATATCAAAAGTACCTTGAGTTTAAAACCACAAATTACAATGGATGATGGAGCTGATTTGGTTTCCACTTTGCATACCGGTCGAACTGACTTGGTAAAAAATATAATTGGAGGAACAGAGGAGACTACCACCGGAGTTATTCGATTGAGAAGTTTGGAAAAACAAAATTTGTTAAAATTTCCTATTATTTCTGTCAACGATTCTAAAACTAAACATTGGTTTGACAATAGATATGGAACTGGTCAGTCCACCTTAGATGGAATTTTAAGGGCTACTAATATTCTGTTTGCTGGTTTAAAAGTGGTGGTTTGCGGTTACGGTTGGTGTGGACGTGGTTTTGCGTCAAGAGCTAAAGGTATGGGAGCGGATGTGATTGTGACCGAAGTTGACCCCTTGAAGGCCTTGGAAGCTACCATGGATGGGTATAAAGTGATTCCGATTGATGCAGCGGCCAAAATCGGAGATTTATTTGTGACTTTGACCGGGGATGTCTCTGTTATAAGGAAAGAACATTTTTTGAAAATGAAAGATGGTGCCATTATGGCTAATTCCGGTCATTTCAATGTGGAAATCGATATTGAAGGTTTGAAGAAAATTTCCAAGTCCAAGAGAAAAACCAGAGAGTTTGTGGAGGAGTTCACATTAAGAAACGGAAAAAGAATTAATCTTTTAGGAGACGGAAGATTAATCAATCTGGCAGCAGCCGAAGGTCATCCGGCCACGGTAATGGATATGTCTTTTGCCAATCAATCCTTGGCAGCAGAGTATTTGGCTACCCATGGCAAAAAATTACAAAAGAAAGTTTATCCAGTTCCAGAAACAATTGACCAAAAAATTGCTAAATTGAAATTAGAAGCTATGGGAGTGAAAATTGACCAGCTGACTCCGGAGCAGAAAAAATATCTGACTTCCTGGGAACTGGGGACTTAACCTTTAGGTTTTAGGTGGACTTTAGCAGAGGGGAGATAATGACCTTATCTAAAATCTTCTTAATAGCTGTTGCACTATTTTCACTTGCCATTCCGGTTTGGGCTGTGGAATTGGTCAAGGGAGAAAATCTGGTTGAATTACATTTCCTTTTACAATTAAGAAGAGTTGATTTCGGACAAAGTCACACTTCCATTAATAACGAAGGCCAAGTTTATTCAGGATTTATCGCCAAAAGAGGTGAGATTAGATTAGAGGGGAGTCTGAATGAGGAAAATCTGCGCTGGGGTATAATGCTGGACCCGATTGGGCTATCCAACAAAATTACCCAGGATGCCTATATTTCCCTGGAATATATTCCGTTCTTTAATATAAAAATGGGTCAGTTTAAGTATCCCCAAAATTTAGATGGCCGTACCTCAAATGCTAAACTCATAATGATCGAGCGCTCAATTTTAGGCAGAACTTTTGGAACCAAAAGGGATCTGGGAATAGAATTCAGCTACAATCATAAATATTTTGAGTATGCCCTGGGTTTGGTCAATGGCAGCGGCCAAAATAATCCTGAAAATAACGACAAAAAAGATTGGGTCGCCAGGGTTTTGGCAAAGCCGGTTCCATATATAAGCTTAGGTGGTTCCATCTACAGAGGCAGACAGCCAAGCGGAATAACCCAGAGAACCGCAGCCGAGGTAAAATTCAATTATAAAAATTTTATTTTACAATCAGAATATCAGGTGGGGAAAGATAGCAGCTTGGAAAGATGGGGGGTGTATCTGCAAGCATCTTATCAAGTAGGGAACATAGTACAACCTTGCCTGAGAGGCGAAATCTGGGAACCAGGAAAAAATAATCTTAAGGATAAAAAGTCTATTATCGCTGGAGGTATTAATTTTTTTTTGAAAGGAGAGAGTACTAAAATTTCCTTTAATTATTTTCTGGTCACAGAAGAGACCAATGAAACCGACAATAATGAATTTATTATGCAGTGGCAGTTGAGCTTTTAACCTTCTTTGAATTTACTTTCTGGCTCTAAATAAAACCCCCAATCCCAAAATCCCGAAAATTATATTCCCTCCCCAGGCCGAAAGCCAGGGAGGCAATTTCTGGTTATATCCCAGTGATTGTCCGATTTTAAACAGGATATAATAAATGAAACCGACAATAACAGTAACTCCGAAATTAAAAGCCAGGCCGGATCTGCGGGGGTGGGCTGCCAGAGGAGCCCCGAATAAGACAATAATAAAATTGAGCAGAGAAAAAGAAAATAAAACATATTTATTCACCTGCTCTCTGGTCACATCTTTGCCCGATTTCTGCCTGAGCTTTATGTAACTGGATAATTCCTTTAGATTCATCTGGTCCGGGGTCTTCTGCTCTCTGGAAAAAAGCTCCGGTTTGACTTTTAAGTCATACCGGACCCAGGAAGAAAAGGTCTCATATTTTTCGGCTTGAAATGAAGTATCTTCGAAAACCCGCACTCTTCCCTTTTCCAAAAGCCAGCCCGGATTTTTCCACACCACATTCTGGGCTTCCAACCACTCCACCAATTTCTCATCCTCAAATCTTTGAAACAAAGCGTCCACCCCTTGCTTCAATTTGGTATCATAGATTTTGAAATGAAAAATCCAGCCCCCCTCTCCCTGAGCAAAAAGATCGATTATTTGGGCCTGTTCCGGTGAGTAAATTTTTTCGAATTTGATTTTTTTAATAGCCACCTTTTTTTGGTTGGCATGGGGAACCACATATCCCTTAAAAAGGATTACCAAAATAGAGATTACCAGTGCCAAAATATAAAGGGGAGCTAGTATGCGGTATAAACTGTTGCCTGAGGATTTCAGGGCTGTAATTTCATGGTTTTTGCTCAAAATCCCGATGGAAAATAAAGTGGACAAAAGCATGGCTACCGGAATGACTAACGCTAAGACTTCCGGGAGGGAGTATAAATAATATTGGGTCACATCCACCAATTTGGCTTTGTGGTCGATGAAATAATCTATCTGCTCGATTAGATTTACCAAAATGAAGATGACCGATAAAGCCAGCAGGCCGAAAAAAAGGACTTTTAAAAACTGGCTGATTAAATAGCGGTCTAAAATTTTCAAAAAAGCTTCTCCCTTATTTTGCTAATCACTCATTATTTTAATTCTCCCAAGATAAGACAATCCGGATATTAAGGTAAGATATATTTTCGCAATCTTTTGGGAACGATTTTCTCGAGCCAGTCCCAGGAGATAAACTTGGCTTCTTTGTAGGTTTTGATGAAAAGAAGCAGTCCGGCTGTTCCGATCAAAAAATTGGCGGACCACATAGCCCAAAAAGCAGAGATTATCTGTCGGTCAGCTAATTCTTCGCCGGCGATTAAGAAAGCCCAGTATAATATGAAAAATCCCAAGGATAAACTTAAGGCAATCACCATTCCCCCTCTTTTTGCCATAATCCCCAAAGGGGCCCCCAGAAGGACAAAGACCAGACAAGCCACCGGGATGGAATATTTTTTATGAATTTCCACCAGCAAAGAATTGATTCTATTTTTGGTATCTTTGAGATTGAAATGGATGGTCTGGATTTCCCTTAAAAGGTCTTGCTGCCTTTTGAAACTACTTATTATTACTTGTTCGGGGCTTGTCTGAGTTGAAGTCGCGGAACCGGGTAACAAGACTGAATTGATAGATGCTTTAGTAATTTCTTTTAGTTTTTTTTCTTGCGAGGAAATCTCCGGTTTAATTTTATCAACCTCTTTTTTCATCATACCTGCACTCATTTCCCTATCGGTGCGGAAGTCAGAGGAGGACCTGACCAACTGACTGCCAATGTCGGGGAAGAACAGAATCTGTTTATCAAAGGTCAGGCGGCGGTATTGCCCCAACTGGGCTTCATCCATCTCATGCACTTCTCCCTTGTGCAGGGTAAGAATTAAGGTGTTGCGGTCGGAGCTGAACTCTATTTTCCCCTTTTCCGCTATAATGGTTCGGGGAAAATATCTGTCTTTTTGCTCATAGATGGTAATACCCTCGATGTCGGAAGATTTGGGATCCACTTTTTTGATTAAAATATAGTAGCCGGGAATGTCGGTCATAAAGACCCCTTCTTTGATATTTAGGGTAGGCCTTTTCTGATTGATATCGGTCATCAAAAGTCGGGCTTTGTGATTGGCTTCCGGTAAGACTGAATTGTTAAAAAATATCATTCCGATGGCAAGCAAAATGGAAGTTATAATTACGGGCAAAACTAATTTGTATAAGCTGACACCATTAGCTTTCAGAGCCAAAATTTCGTTATCTGCTGACAGTCTGCCAAAAGCCATTAAGGTAGCTACCAAAACCGCCATAGGGATGGATAAAGCCAACATCCAGGCCAAGTTTAAAACAAATACTTCTAGGATAGTGAAAGCTGAAAGCCCCCGGGTGATTATCAGATTTAAAATTTCTAAGATGAACTCCATCACCAGGACAAAAGTGATTATGGCTAAGCCGAATATAAATGGTCCGATATGTTCTTTTAAAACGTAGCGCCGTAGAATCTTCATTTTCATTGAAAATATACTTTATTTTTCGGTTTCTTCCATATTAGACTATCTTATTGGGTCGGATATTTGAAATTAAAATGTGGAGATTAGTTAGCAGGTTTTAAAATTTAATTTTTTAAATGGTAACAAGCCGCTTGCCTTGAGCTAAAAATTTGCTTATTTTTGTTTTTTGAAGAAGGTTACCATGAAAAAACTTTTAGTCAAAGATTTGAAACCAGGGACCGAAGTTTCAGAATTCTTCGCTTTGAGAAAAAAGGAGCTTAAAGAGTTCGACGGGAAAAATTTTTTGAAATTGGAGCTGGGGGATAAATCCGGCAGAATCGACGCCGTGCTCTGGGATAGAGCTGTGGAATATGACCGGCAGATTGAAACCGGGGATATTGTGAAAGTTAAGGGGATTACTTCCAGCTATAAGAACAACCTGCAAATTAAAATAGATGATATTTTAGCTGTTCCGGCTGAAAAAGTGGATTTGGAGGACTTTTTACCGGTGGCGGACAAACCCCCGGAGGAGCTTTTGGGAGAGTATAAAAAAATATCATTTTCGCTTAAAAACCCTCATCTGAAGGCTCTTATGGAGAAGATTTTAGCCGATGAAAAGATTGTGGAGAAGTTGAAAGTGGCACCGGGAGGGAAGCTTTGGCATCATTGTTATATCGGAGGGCTTTTGGAGCATACTTTAAAAATTGCGGAAATTTGCCAGAAAACTTCTGAAATGTATGATTTGGTTGATAGAGATTTACTTTTAGCCGGAGCTTTGTTGCATGATTTGGGAAAGATTACCTCTTATCACATTTCCACTTTTATCGATTTTACCGATGAAGGCAGGTTATTAGGGCATATCGTGGAAGGTGACCGGATGGTTCATGAAAAAATAAAAGAGATGCCAGATTTTCCGGCCGAGCTGGCTTTAAAATTGAGACATCTGATTTTATCCCATCAAGGGGAACTGGAAATGGGCTCACCGGTGGTGCCCCAAACTCTGGAAGCAACCATCTTACATTTTGCCGATGAAATGGATGCCAAAGCCGGAGCTTTTACTTATATTATAAAAAGAGATAAGGAACCCCATAAAAAATGGTCGGATTGGGTCCCTTTAATAAAAAGATATATTTACTTTGGAGAAGAAGAAAAATAGGAGGAGGGGATGGGTCTTTTCGATTTAATATCCAACGACATCGGAATAGATTTAGGAACCGCTAACACTTTGGTGTTTGTGAGAGGTGAGGGGATTGTTCTAAATGAACCTTCAGTAGTAGCTATCGAAGTTCAAACCAAAAAAGTTTTGGCTATTGGTAAAGCCGCCAAAGAGATGGTAGGTAGAACCCCCGGAGAAATGGCAGTTATCCGACCTATGAAAGATGGGGTGATTGCTGATTTTGAAATCACCGAAAGGTTGTTATCAGATTTTATCAAACGGGTGGTGAAGCATAGATACTTGATGAAACCCAGAATTGTGATTTCGGTTCCGTCAGGAATAACCGAAGTGGAAAAAAGAGCGGTGCGGGATTCGGCTGAAAACGCCGGCGCCAGAGAAGTGTTTTTGATTCAGGAGCCCATGGCAGCCGCTATTGGGGTGGGATTACAGGTAGAGCAGCCTTCTGGCAATATGATAATAGATATAGGTGGAGGTACATCAGAAATTGCGGTGATTGCCTTGAATGGAATTGTTAATAACACTTCCATAAGAATCGCCGGAGATGAGATGGATGAAGCTATTATGCTATATCTGAAGAAAAACTTTAATCTTTTAATCGGAGAAAGAACCGCAGAAGATATCAAAATCAAAATCGGCTCTGCTTTTGAATTAGAAAAAGAAGAATCGATGGAGATTAAAGGAAGAGATCTGGTCAACGGAGTTCCCAAGACCATGAAAGTCAGTTCGGTGCAGATTAGAGAGGCCTTGAAAGAACCGGTCGAGGCGATAATAGAAGCAGTCAAGCAGGCTTTGGAGCGAACTCCTCCGGAGCTGGCCGCTGATATTCTGGATAAAGGAATTATTATGACCGGTGGAGGCGCACTTCTTAAAGGTCTGGATAAAAGATTACGAGAGGAAGCCAATTTACCTGTGAATGTGGCAGATGACCCTTTAACCTGTGTGGTGAGAGGGACCGGAAAAGTTTTAGAGGATATGAATCATTATTCCAAGGTTTTGATTAAGAGTAAACGGGATTAAATACCAGCAAAAACAGTGAATTTGGATTCTTGGCAGTAAATTATCAAACTATGCTAATTGGACTAAGTCCTAAAATTCCCTTAATTTGATTATTAATTAAACGACTCAACCAGTTTTTAAAATAAAATTTTAAAATTCCGTATCTACTTAAAAACTGACAAACATCAGGTTTGTCTTTTTTTATATGGATTTTGAAAAAACCACTTACACCCAGGGAAGTATTTTAAAAAACGTCTGGAATCTTTCCTGGCCTATCGTCAGCTCTTATTTTCTGCAGACCTTAGTCTCTTTAGTTGACATCAAAATGGTGGGGGCTCTGGGGCAAGAAAATATTGCCGCCATCGGTCTGGCCAATTCCGCTATTTTTGTGGTCTTGATGCTGATGATGGGAATGACCGTTGGCTCCACTGCTTTGGTGGCTCGCTATGCCGGTGAAAAATCCAAAGAAAAAGTGCAGCTGGTGATTCAAAACTCTTTTGTTCTGTCAGTAATTTTGGCTCTGATTTTGACTTTGGTTGGGACAGTTTTTTCCGCTCAAATTCTGCGCTGGATGGGAGGAGAGGCCAATGTTGTCAAAATTGGTACCCCCTTCATGCAAATTATCTCTCTGGGCTCTATATTTTTAACTTTGAATATAACTTTTTCTGGCTTAATGATAGGAATGGGGAAGACCAAGACCAATCTCTACATTTTGGGAACCATTAATTTCTTGAATGTCATTGGTAATTATTTTTTCATCTACGGCATCGGCTTTTTCCCGGCTATGGGGACTGCTGGGGCGGCATTGGCTTCCACTTTATCCAGAGGGATTGGGGCATTTTTGGCCTGGAGGACCGTGAACAAGTGGGGATTTACCGTGACCAAAAATCACAAGAAGGTTTTTCATTATGATAAGGAGATGCTCAAAAAAATTGTGGGAATCGGTATACCGGTGGCAATCCATGCCCTGATATTAAGACTTTCGGTGATTGGCTTAAATAAGATTTTATCTTATACAGTTTACAGCACTAAAGCCATTTCGGCCTATACCATTGGACTGGCTACCGAAGCTATTTCGTTTATGCCTGGTATAGCTTTTTCAACTGCGGCAACTACCTTGGTGGGGCAGAATCTGGGTGCTGGAAATCCTCAAGGGGCTGAAAAATCCGGCTGGACTGCTATGAAATTTGCAGCAACCTTGATGTCTGTTTTGGGGCTTTTTCTAATTGTATTTTCTAAGTCCGTTATAGGTTTTTTTACTGATGATGCTACCGTGATTTCCATCGGCTCGCATTATTTAATTGTGAATGCTTTAGCCCAACCTCTGATAGCCGTAACCATGGTGGCCGCCGGTGCTTTACGAGGAGCCGGAGATGCCAAAGTTCCTATGTTTGTGGCTTTATTTTCCCTGTGGGGGGTCAGGATTCCCCTGGCGGTGATGTTGGGCTTATGGTTGAACTTCCAGACCGACGGAGTCTGGCTGGCTATGCTTGCCTCGATATTGATTTCCTCCATTTATTTATCCCGGAGATTCAAAAACGGTGCCTGGAAAAGTATAAAACTATAGCCCTTTTTCCTTTAAAGTAGTTAAAAAACCTTTAAACCTACAGGGCTTGAAGGTGTCCAACTCAATAGAAAAGAAAATGGTACCAGATTCTGATCTGGAATTGATAGAGAAGTTCCAGAAAGGCGAACAACAGGCGTTCAATCAGCTGGTTTTGAAGTATCAAAAAAAAATATATGATTTGGTTTACAGGATGATAAGAAATAATGAGGACGCCCTGGATTTAGCCCAAGAGGTATTCGTGAAAGCTTATTCTAATTTGAAGGATTTCAAAAGAGAAGCGGCCTTTTATACCTGGCTGTACCGGATTGCTTTAAATTTGAGTTTCAATCATGCCCGGCAGAAAAAAGTCAGAAGCTTTGTTTCTCTAGTTGAATTGGGTGACACTTTGCCGGCTAAAAATAATCCGGCTGATGACCTACAACAGAATCAAATTACTATGGCGATCGATAAGGCGGTTTTGACTTTGCCCAAAAAACAGAGGTCGGTCTTTGTCTTGCGTTATTACGATCAGATGCCCTATAAACAGATGTCAGAAGTTTTGGGGAAAACCGAAGGTTCGCTAAAAGCCAGTTATTTCCAGGCCTTAAAAAAGTTACAAAAACAACTTAAAGCTTACAGGTGAGTAAATGAGAGAATGTAAAAAATATCAGGAATTATTACCCGACTATGTAGCCGAAGAATTAAGCCTGGATACCAGAGAAAAACTGGACCAGCATCTGGTAACTTGTCCGGGCTGTCAGGCGGAACTGCAGGAATTGAAATCTACTCTGGCGATTTTAGAGCAGGACAAAAAATATTCGGAACTAAAAATTGCCGAACCTGATTTCTTGGTGGGAGTCCGCTCCAAAATTGAAAAGAGAACCCGGCCCTCAAGAATCGCGGTTTTTCGGCCAAAATGGATGGCAGCCGGTTTGGCTATGGTTTTAGTAATTTTATTGGGCTGGAGTTTATTTAAAGAAGATATTACCAGTTTGACCAATAAAGATACTGCAAATCTTTCTTCTGGGGAAGCCGCTGAAGAGAATCTGGCAGAGACCGAACTAAACCAACTTCTGACTCCGGAGACCGATGAAAGCTTGGACCAATTATATATTCAGTTGGCAAAAGATTATTATCAAAACGAGGATTTGGTCACCGTTTTATCTGATTTTTCGCAATCGGATTTTGAAACTTTGGAAAACAAAATGAAGAATATCAACCTTAACATAAAATAAGGAGGAAATTATGTTTAGATTTAAGATTTTAATCACACTTTTCACCCTGTTAAGTTTTGGGTTAATTTCGGCCCAGGAAGAAAGTACCTCGCTGCCTGATTTTCCTGAAATTCCGGAGATGGAACTTTTCCAGGACCTGGAGTTTTTCCCTGAAACAGAATTTTTTCCCGAAATGGAGCATTTCTACGAATTCAATTTTTCTCCGGAGATGGATTTTTCATTCGAGGGGATTCCTTTTGCCCAAGCCCCGGAGTTTTCAGAAGAGTCGCCCGAACCGACTACTCCTCCCGATAAACCGCAAAAAATGCAGGAGAAAGTGGAATCCTTGCGGGTTTGGAAGCTTTTGGAGACCCTGGATCTGACCGAAGAGCAGGCCAATTCCTTTCTGCCGGCTTACCGGGAGTTTCAGAAAAGCGAGGGAAAATACTCCCAGACCAGAAGAGAGCTTTTAGACCAGCTGCAGGAAAGCTTGGAAGACAAAGACCAGAAGAAAATATCCGACCTGGTGGCTAAATTGAAACAAAACCGCCTGCAGATAGAGCAGGACCGGGTCCAGTTTTTAGCCCGCATCGATAAAATGCTTTCCCCGGAACAACAAGCCAAGTTCTTATTATTTCAAAATAGGTTTGAAGGACGGATGCGAGCCGAAATCATGGAATTACGGCAACCCCAAATTTATAAAAACCTGCAAAAACCTTACTTGGAGCTGGAGCTGAAAACCTTAAATGACAAATTGCAAATGTTGCATAAAAAAAATTTTAAAGAGGATGATTTGGAGGAACTGAAGGCCCGTCTGGAAGAATCGCACCAAAAAGCCGAGGAGATGTACAAAAGATCAGAGGAGATGTATCAAGAATTGATGAAGAAATTTAACGAGATAGAAAAAAAGGAAAAATCCAAGAAAACCTATTGATTACTGGACGGTAAATTTAGCTTCAAGTTTTATCTTCAGTCAAAACCCAGAGCTTCTCTGGGTTTTTTATTTGACAACCATTCCTGCGTATTATATTGTTAACAACATAATCCCATGCCAATCAGCAAAAACCAGATCTTAGAATTTCTTAAAAAATCCATCTACCGACCGGTCAAGATAAAAGAATTGGCCCGGGAAATGAAGATTTCTCCAGCCGAATACCACTCTTTCCGGCGTCAGGTCAAAGATTTAATTTCGGAAGGACATCTGATTAAGCTCAAGAAAAACCGGCTGGGACTGCCGGATAAGTTGAGCTTAAAGATCGGGAAACTGGCGGCCACTAAAGGAGGTTTCGGCTTTGTGATACCGGATGACGGGTCAGGGGATATCTACATCCATTCTGAAAATATGGGAACAGCTATGAATGGCGATAAAGTCAAAGTCAGAGTCTTGAGCAGAAGAAATGGAAAATCACCCCAGGGAACCATAATTGAAGTTCTGGAGAGAGCTAAATCTATCATTATAGGGACCTTGAAGAAAACCAAATATTTCGGCTTTGTAGAGCCGGATGACCCCAAGATTACCCGAGATATCTATATCCCACCGGAATCTTTCAATTCGGCCCAAGTGGGACAAAAAGTGGTAGTAGAAATTGAAAGCTGGTCTGACCCCCATCTGAGTCCGGAAGGAAAGATTATAGAAGTGATAGGTTTCCCGGAGGAAAAAGGGATTGATATTTTGACCATCATCAAGGAGTTCCAGCTTCCTTTGGATTTTCCGCCTGCAGTCATCAGAGAAGTGGAGAAAAGTGACCCGGCCATTACTCCGGCAGAGATAAAAAACAGAAAAGATTTCAGGAAGCTGAACTGTTTTACCATCGACCCTATCAATGCCAAAGATCATGACGATGCGGTTTCCATTCAAAAATTGAAAAACGGGAACTGGCTTTTAGGGGTGCATATTGCGGATGTCTCTTTTTATGTCAAAGAAAATTCAGCTTTGGACAAAGAGGCGTTGGCTCGAGGAACCAGTGTTTATTTGGTAGACCGGGTTATTCCCATGCTGCCGGAAAAGCTGTCAAATGAGATCTGCAGCTTAAAACCGGAGCAGGAACGCCTGACCTACAGTTGTCTGATGGAGCTGGATGAAAACTGTCAGGTGGTAAACTACCAAATTCAAGAATCCGTGATTGAAAGTAAAGCCAAATTAACTTATGAAGAGGTGCAGGCTTTTTTTGACAGCGGGAAAAGTACAACTCAACTTAGAGGGTTAGAGGAAGATTTAGCAAAAATGTTGGAACTCTCTCAAAAACTTCTGAAAAAAAGAGAAGCCCAGGGAAGCTTGGATTTTGATTTGCCGGAAGCTCTGGTGATTTTGGACGCTTCTGGAAATATTTTGGATATTAATCAGGCAGCCAGATTAGACAGCCACCGCCTGATTGAAGAGTTCATGCTTCTAGCCAACAAAACTGTGGCTCTGCACGTGACCCGCTTAGCCATGCCCTTTTTATACCGGGTCCATGCCAAACCGGATCCGGAGAAACTCAAAGCTTTCTCAGAGTTAGTTTCTCAATTAGGTTATAAAACCAGCCTGGGAGAAAAAGTGACTCCCCGTCTTCTGCAAAGATTTTTAAAGCAGGTAGAAGATAAGCCGGAAGAACCCTTGATTAATGAACTTCTGTTGCGGTCGTTGAAAAAGGCGGTTTATCAGCCGGAAAATATAGGGCATTTTGGTCTGGCTTTTAGTCATTATACTCATTTCACCTCGCCCATCCGCAGATATCCAGATTTGATTGTTCACCGCCTCTTGAAAGAACTCAAAAAGGGGCAATATACTCCGGAGAGGTATCACTTTCTGATGAAACGTCTACCTCGAATCGGGGAAATTGCCTCTGATAGAGAAAAAATCGCAGAAGAAGCTGAAAGAGCCACTATAAAGTTAAAGCAGGTTCAATACATGCAGGATAAATTGGGGGAAGTTTTCGAAGGAGTGATTTCAGGAGTTGTCCCTTACGGCTTTTTTGTCCGTCTGCAAAAATTAATGGTGGAAGGGTTGGTCCGGCTTTCATCCATCGATGATGATTATTATATTTATGATGAATCCGGCTACCGGGTGGTTGGCAAGCACACCAAAAAGGGTTACCGCTTGGGGGATAAGGTCTCGGTTAAAGTGATTAGAGTGGATAAAGAACAGCACCAACTAGATTTTGTCTTAGCCGATAATTTTAAAAAAAGAAAAAAGTAGTTTACAGCTATGCCTGAAATACCAGGGAAAATTCTAATAGTCAGCGGTAATCCTAACTTTCTTCGAGAAGTTCAAGTCAATCTAAAAAATATTTCTGCTGATATTCAGACAGCTTCTGCCGGCTCCGAAAGCTTGAAAAAATTAAAAGAAACGGGTTTTGATTTTTTGGTTGTGGATTCAAATTTAAAGGACATCTCCGCTGAAAAATTAATCAAAAAAATTGTGAGTAAATCACCCACCACGGATATTTTGCTTGCAATATCTTCCCAGGATGCAAAAGAAAGTTGGGCTAGCTTAGGTGTGGATGACACCTTTGAGTTTCCTCTGAAAGAGGACGAGCTGAATTTCAAACTCAAAAAACTGGCCAAAGAGAAAAAGTTTTTGGTTGAGTGCGGACTCTTGGGAAAATCTCCTCAATTGAAAAAAATCGCAGAATCGGTTCTGCAAATAGCTCCCACAGATATTACGGTTTTGATAACCGGAGAAAGCGGGACCGGCAAAGAATTGATTGCCCGGGCTGTTCATAAAAACTCTTTGCATAAAGATAAACCCTTTATAGCGGTCAACTGTGGGGCTCTGGCTGAAGGAGTTTTGGAATCGGAACTTTTCGGACATGAAAAAGGTTCTTTCACCGGAGCAATCAGCCGTAGAGCCGGGGTTTTTGAGCTGGCTGAAGGTGGAACCATTTTTTTGGATGAAATCGGGGAGATTAAACCCTCGGTGCAGGTTAAACTTTTGAGAGTTTTAGAAGAAAAAGAGATTATGCGGGTGGGCGGCACTCAAAAAATAAAAGTCAATGTCCGGGTTTTGGCTGCCACAAATAGAGATTTGACCGTGGCTGTGGAAGAAGGGAATTTCAGAAGGGATTTATATTACCGAATCGGGGTGGTAAAAATCGAGGTTCCGCCTTTAAGAGAAAGAATTCAGGATATTCCTATTCTGGTGCATCAATTTATCAAACAGATTAACGCTAACAATAAAGACCAGACCTGGGGAATCACAGAAGGTGCCTTGGATTTATTAGTTAAATATCACTGGCCCGGAAATGTCCGGGAGCTGAAAAATTTTATCGAAAGCCGTGCTATTTTATCCTCCGGCAGAAAGATTGAAGCTCAGGATGTTTTGGAATATATAGAAAAGCATCAAATAGACAACCGCCAGTTGCCGGTGGTAACCGGCAGAACTCCCCAAGCCGCGGAACATGAGCTAATTTTTCAGGCATTAAGCGGCTTGAGGGCCGAAATAGTTTCCCTCAAAAATATTCTGTCAGGCCAAGAACCCGGAAATTTCAAATTTTCCGGTCTCAAGCCGCAAGAGGTTTATGGTTCGGATTTAAAGGATTACAGAGTGCAAGAGGTAGCTGCGGAAGAAAGCTTGGAGGACTTGGAAAAAGTGCATATTGCTAAGGTTTTAAAGCAGGTCTCCGGAAACAGGAGAAAGGCGGCTAAGATTTTAGGGATTGGGGAGCGGACTTTGTATAGAAAGATTGATAAGTATAATTTGAAGTGACTAAAATTTCATTCCAGTTATACTGACTCATCCCCTTTATTCCTGTTTTTTTATTCAAAATTTTATTTGCTTTTTTCAAATTATTTCTATAAATAATTAGACCAAGCTTTAATATCTTTTACTTACAGTATGGTGTAACCATTAAATTAATTTAGATGCTTCTATGGGGAGAGCTTTTCTTTTTTCAATTTGTTTGAGTTTCTTGGTGTCGCAAAACCTTTATTCACAAACCATCTCTCCCGAATTTTACCAAACCGAAGAGGATTTATTAGACGGTTTGAATCAGGGGGAACTTACCTATGATCAATATTTGGAGCTATTGGACTTGATGCGACGAAAAATAGATTTAAACAGTGTTGATTCGCAAGAAGTCAGTCAAATTCCGGATATCCAACTTTCTGATGTGAAAGATTCAGCAGAAAATCGGCTGGAGCAGGAAAAATTGTCGGCATTTATAAAACCACCGGTAAAAAGTGACAAGGAATTCCAGGGAGAATTAGTCTGGCAATTTCAGCAGAGATTCAGCGAAGACAAATTCACCAAAAATTATTTTGACTTGAATACAAGTTTAAGCCAGAATTTAAGCTTTAACCTTGAAGCCCAAAATGAAACTGACCAAACCCAGATTAGAAGAAGAAGCTTACAATATTTTCTTCCAGCTAAAAATCTTAATATAATTTTAGGGAATTTTCAAAAAAAGTTAGGCAAAGGAGTTAATCTTGGCAATCGCTCTTATCTGAATTTCACCTCTATCTCTACCTTATCCGCTCCTAATACCCTTATTTTCCCGTTATTCACCCGTTACAACGGCATTTTCATAAATTATCAGAGTGATATTTTCAATTCTTCAGTTCTCTACTCAGAAAACCGTTTTGGTGTTTACAAAGACCAAATTGTAGGTGGAGAGTTCCTATTTAAATTTAACCAATTCAAAGTCGGACCAATTCTTTCCTGGCAGAGAATTTCAGATAAAAGCTATCGCTTCCAAAACAGTTGCGCCAGCATTTTTGGAGAATATCAGGAGAAAAATTTCAATCTCTCTGGAGAGGCGGCTTTTTTGTCCGGAGGCGGCAATGGTGGAGTGGGAGAATTTTTTATCAGGCAGGAAAGATATAACTTAAGAGGTATTTTTTGGAGTTATTCTGCTGATTTTATCTATCCTCCCAGCGGTGGAAACTCCAATCCGGATTATGAATTAATTGATTTGGAGGATTTAAATTTATCTTTCCGTTCCAGACAGAGCGGTGAAAATGGCATCTATCTAAATTCTTCAATCAAAATTACACCTCGGATTTTTACCGAAGGAGCTTTCAATCAATGGCGAGATGGCGGCAGTTTGATTAATAAAAATAAGCTTCGTTTAGGAATCGGTTATTTATTTACTCCCAAGTTTTCTGGCAAACTGGTAAATTATAATGAGGATTTTAACCTGGATGGTGCCGCTGAAAAGGTTAATACGACTAGATTTGTTGGAAGATATGGGTTTAGGGCTGATTTGGACTTACAGTTGAGATTAAGCTATAAAAGAAAGGATGAAATTATTGAAAAAACAGATCTGGGAGATGTTCAACTGATTGCCAAGTTTCCTGTTTTTAAAAATTCATTAGTTAAAATCGGAATCAAATACTCTGATTTTGATTTTTCCCAATCCAATAATTCCAGATTTGATTTTTATTTAGAGGAAAGGTTAAAACTGAATCAAAATCTTTTTCTGTTGGCTCAATATATTTCCAAAAACTATTCAGATGACGTAAGATTAGATGTTCAAAATCTAAGATTAAGATTGGAAGTGGGATGGTAAATTTTATGAGAAAATCTTTCTTTTTATTATTCATTTTTTTATTCAAAATTTTACTTGCTTTTTAAACTTTTTTCATTTTAATAATTACACCAAACATCCTTCAATAAAATGATAGCAGATAACTATAAAATAATAAAAGTTAGAAATAATGGAACTCAACACGGTATTGATAAGATAGAGCAGGTATTTTCCTTATTTCCAAAAGAAGACATCTTTTTAGAATCTTCACGCAAAGGTCTCGTCATATATTTACACCAATTAAATTTCACGGACTTTGAAAAAAATTTTAAAACTTTGTCAGACACTTCAGACAAAAGAATTTCTGAGTTATTGAATTCCATACTTAATAATATAAAAAAGATAAAAAGCTATGGCTTAAAGGGTAATAAAAGACTATATGTTGGATACAATAAAGAAAGAAAAGTTAAGGGTAGAAAAGAAAAAGAAAAGGAACGAGGAATTTATTATTACACAAAAGGTAACAATTTTTCTAAAAAAAATAACGAAGTCCCCAAACAATTTATAAACAAAATCATCCCAGGGAACAGCGAGGAAGTATTGAAAGAACTCCCCGATAATTGTATTGATTTGATTTTTACCTCCCCCCCTTATAATTTCGGTTTGTCTTACGACAACCACAAAGATGGAACAAATTGGGAGGAATACTTTGATAAATTATTCTCGATACTGAAAGAAAGTATTAGGGTGCTAAAATACGCAGGGAGAATTATTGTCAATGTTCAACCACTCTTTTCTGATTACATTCCAATTCATCATATCATTTCCGATTTTTTCATGAAACAAAAACTTATATGGAAAGGCGAGATAATTTGGGATAAGCATAATTGGAATTGTAAATATACAGCTTGGGGTTCATGGAAAAGTCCTAGTAGTCCCTATCTTAAATACACATGGGAATTTTTAGAGGTTTTTTGTAAGGGCGATTTAAAGAAACCAGGCCTTAAAGAAAATATTGATATTTCAGATGAAGAATTTAAAAAATATGTGATTGGTAAATGGGATGTAGCCCCGGCAAGAAATATGAAAGAATATGGACACCCTGCTATGTTCCCCGAAAGCCTTGTAGAACGAGTGCTGAAATTATTTAGTTATAAAGAAGATGTAATATTAGACCCTTTCAACGGAGTAGGAACGACAACCGCAGTGGCTAAACGATTATCACGAAAATATATCGGTGTTGATATTTCCAAAGAGTATTGTGCCAAAGCCGAAAGTAGACTTAAAAAGACAGTAGTTAATACGACTTTATTTTAGTAAAATATGGACAAAACAATTTCTAAGGATATTGAATCGCTGATTAACGCCTATGAATTTTTGGTCAAAGGTATTGATACAAAAGCCAAAGAGTCAGAAGATCGTGCTTATGGAGGAGTAATTAGGGCTGGCAAGGGTTTATTGGTTGAAAGCATAGCCAAAAGTTTAGTTGAAATAGCTTGGAAAGAACTTGGAAGGGACCTTTCGAAATTATCTCTCGAAAAAAAAGTTATAAAAATTCCAATTAAAGAAGAATACATAGAAAGAGTCAAAAGCCCCGAGGTAAAAAAATTCATAAAAGACCACATTAAAGATTTTTATTATCCCTTGCGAACTGATGTCCATATACATGTTGATGGAAAGTTGAAAATTGCCATGGAATGTAAAGCCTACACAGAAAACGCAATGCTTAAGAGAATTTTGGTCGATTTTACACTGTTCAAACAGGTTTATCCCAATCTTTCATTTGTTCTCTTCCAATTAGAAAGCCAACTTGGTGGCGATTATTCTTTGTCAAACGATACCAAACACGGAAGTCCGTCCACACATACGTTACTTTCATATTTTGACATTGATTTGAATATTATCACTCTATTGGAAGGTGAGCGGAAAGTTGATAAACCGATACACAAAGCGGAATATTATAAATCTTTAAGAGCGCAGAGTTTATTAGCAGCATTAGAAGTATTTAAAAATTTGTTAAAATAAGAAAGCGATTTGCCTACAGATCCGTTTAGGACAGGAAACTCACTTAAATGAAAATTTAGCTATTCGATTGGGTTTTCAATCCCAGCCCTCCCGTTATTCTTTAGGTTTCGGTTTAAATTGGGAAAATTTCAGATTTGATTATGCTTATTTCAACCATTCGGTTTTAGGAGCAACTCACAAAGTCGGCTTGACTTGGGAGTGGGGAAAATGATACATTGAGGGTTTTATTATATTAGGAAGAGACCTAGATGAAACCTTTACAGAACTTTCGCTTGCAATTAGAAGAACAGGAAGAGCAGATTTTGGCTCCTTATGCTATGAAATCCAAACAGAGCAAAGGGAGAGCTTATGCGGAAGAAGAGCATCCTTACCGCACCCATTTTCAGAGAGACCGGGACCGGATAATTCACTCCACTGCCTTCAGAAGATTAGAGTACAAAACCCAGGTCTTTGTCAATCACGAAGGGGACCATTATAGAACCAGATTGACTCATACAATTGAAGTGGCCCAGATCTCCCGCTCCATTGCCCGAACTTTGAGATTGAATGAAGATTTAGCTGAAGCCATCGCCCTAGTGCATGACTTGGGACATACCCCTTTCGGCCACTCCGGGGAGGAAGTCCTGAATGAGATTATGAAAGAGCATGGCGGGTTTGAGCATAATTTACAATCCTTGAGGGTGGTGGATATTCTGGAGGAAAAATACCCCAACTTTCCGGGATTGAATTTATGCTATGAAGTTCGGGAAGGGATTATCAAGCATGAGTCTATTTACAACCGGCCTATACCGGCTAGATTTTACCCCAAAAAAAGAGCCACGTTGGAAGCCCAGATGGTGGATTTGGCAGACGAAATCGCCTACAACGCCCATGATATCGATGATGGACTTTATTCCGGAGTTCTGACCGAGGAAACCTTAGCCGAAGTGGAGCTGTGGAAAAAGCTGTCATCAGATTGCCGCAAAAAATACCCGAATATCAGTGCCTCGCAGAGAAGAACCCAGATAGTGAGAATGCTGATCAACTGGGAGGTTACGGATTTGATTGAAGCCACCACTGCTAAAATCAGGAAACTTGGAATAAAGAGTTTAGAGGATGTCCGCAAAGCCCTGGAAAATATATTGACCTTTTCGGAACCGATGAAAAAGCTGAATGCCAAGTTGAAATTCTGCCTGATGAACCATATGTATCGCCACTTCCGGGTAATCCGTATGTCAGATAAAGCCAAAAGGATACTGAAGGAATTGTTTGAAACTTACGCCAAAAACCCGGAACAACTCCCTCCTTCCACCAAAGATAAGCTCAAACATACCGGCAAAATGCAGGTGGTCTGTGATTATATTGCCGGGATGACCGACCGCTTTGCTTTGCAGGAATATAAGAAGCTTTTTGACCCCTTAGAAAGGGTCTAGTCTCTGGGAACTTTCTTGCACCAACTATGAACTTCTCTGCACAAAATTTATGTGGTTGTAAAAATTTGAGCTTTTCCGATTATTTGGGAAAATTTTGACCTCCCTGTAAGAGCTGGCTGTTCAACTACTTACACCCCACCTTCCGAGGTAAACTCTCTAATCTTTCCAAATTTCAAATGGCATAGCTTTTGCTTTTTAGTATGGCAAATGAGAATGCCAAGTCAAAATTCGGAGGGAGAAACTATAGGAGGAGCCATGCAGTGTTTCTTTTACGCCACCACGAGGAGGGATGAAAATTCAGCTAAATTTAACGGGGTTTTATCGTTTGCTATTCCGGATATGGGGATTGTTTTTCGGGCTCAGTATAAAGGTACTCCGGAGGAATGTGAGTATGCCAGTTTGCTGGCTTTGCTGGAGTTTGTGGAGCTTAACCCCCACTTATTTGAGAAAAGGCATATTGAGATTTACGGGGATAGTTTTATGGTGATTCATCAGGTGAATATGAAGCTGGTTTGTAAGAAGGATTTAGAGCCGTTCCGGAATATGGCTCTGGGGTATAAGAAAAAAATTGATTATACTCTGGGCTGGATTCCTAAGACCGAGAATTTGGCGTATAATCAGGTAAGTGCGAAGTAAGTTTTTCTGCTATTACATCCTTCAAAAAGCACACCCAGGTCTGGGTTTTTCTGTGTCTCTGAATATATAGTTTATCAGAAAAACCACATCACTTAATCTTATCTGGCAATCCGAGTTGACATCCGCTGCCGGTAAAAGAAACCCTTGGTATTGATTTCTAAAAAGGAACTCTACTAAAATTAAAATATCCACAAAATTTACTGCATTATTTCCGTTTAAATCTCCAGGGATAGTGTCTGATTTTGCCAAGAGAAATTTTTTATCTTCAAAGTGTGGAACGATGTGCCAAGCATCAGGAGTAATCAAAGATACATTACACTCTGAAGGTGTGTTAGTTGTATCTATTAAGACAAATCCAGTATCGAAAGCCTCAAAAAGCATGTATAAAAACATTCCAGTATCTGCTGGAAATTGTACAAAAGATATGGCGAATATTCCAACAAAGTGGCTACTATCATCAAAAACATAATCACGCAAATCAAGTGAATCCCCTCTTTTGCCATAATAAACTAAAGTGTCAGATCTCAGTGGTCCTTTCCACTCCAGACAGATTTCAACACCAGCTAAAGGTTCATCATTAAAAATCCTCAAAGGAACTTTTACTTTTCCATACAAAGAATCCCCTTCAGAGACTATATAGCTCTGACAATTTCCAAAATTAACCGTATCTGGAATGCCTGGGTCTTGGGCATACACTATGGCAACCAGAAGCAAAAGAATTAAGATAAATAAATACTTCTTCATATTTCCTCTTTGGGAAAGAAGTTGTAGGTAAATAACTTAGCTCTACTGATAAAATAGCAACAAATCAGATTTTGGCAACTATTTTCTTTGTATAAACTTACCTAAAAATCTTGACTTTCAACTCGTATTTAATTTAATTAGACCTGTAAGGAGGAATTACTCTAAATTATGCAAACCTATTCCGTAGTTCCCAGAGAATATAAGACCGTAAACGAAGCCGAAGCCATATCCCGCATCAAGGAACACAAGCGCAATCTGGGAAAACAGATGGTGATTTTAACCCACCATTACCAGAGAAAAGAGCTTGTGCCTCTGGGAGATTACACCGGTGATTCTTATTACCTCTCCAAAGTAGCCGCCAACGAAAAAGAAGCCCAACATATTATCTTCTGCGGAGTCCACTTTATGGCCGAATCCGCCCGAATCCTGTGCCGACCGGAACAAATCGTCTATCTCCCCAACCCTTTAGCCGGCTGTCCAATGGCAGATATGGCAGAAATAGATGACGTTCTTTCCTCTTGGAAAGAGCTCAAATCTGTCCTCAGTGACAGTAAAGTTATCCCCATCTCTTATATGAACTCCGCCGCCAGCTTAAAGGCATTTTGCGGTGATAACGACGGAGTAGTTTGCACCTCTTCCAACGCCCACAAGGCCTTTGAATGGGGATTTAAACGAGGCCAGAAAATCTTTTTCTTTCCCGATGAACATTTAGGAAAAAATAGCTGCAACCGCTTGAAAATTCCTGCAGATGAAATCATCATCTGGGACCCCAAAAAAGAGAATGGTGGGAATGAACTTGAAAAAATCAGAAACGCCAAAGTGATTTTATGGAAAGGTTACTGCCATGTGCATATCAATTTCACCCCGGAGCATGTCAAAAAAATAAGAGAACAGTATCCCGGTGCTTTAGTGGTTGTTCATCCCGAATGCTCCGAAGAAACCGTGGCTTTAGCCGATGCTTCCGGCTCCACCAATTTCATTGTCAATTATGTGACCGAAGCCCCTTCCGGCTCGGTGATTGCCATAGGAACTGAAATTAATTTAATTTCCCGTCTGGCAGATATGTTTCCGGATAAGAAAATTTTGGAGTTGACCGGTCAGACCTGCCCTATGTGTGTCAATATGTTCAGAACCACTTTGGGAGATTTATTATATACTTTAGATAATTTAGGCAAAGTCAATATCATAGAAGTTGACCCGGAAGTAAAACAGGGGGCTTTATTAGCTTTAGAAAGAATGTTAGAGTTAAACTAATATGAGAAAAGTAGCCCTAACTATTGCCGGAAGCGATTCCGGCGCCGGAGCTGGAATCCAAGCTGATTTGAAAACTTTTGCCTCTTTGGGAGTTTATGGAACCAGTGCTATTACTGCAATTACCGCTCAAAATACTGTAGGAGTCAAGTCAGTCCAAGAACTCCCAGCTCAAATGGTCAAAGACCAGATTGAAGCCATATTTAATGATTTCGAAGTGGAAGCTGCTAAAACTGGAATGTTAGCCAATTCTGAAATCATTGCAGTGGTGGCTGAATTGGTCAAGAAATTTAAATTAAAAAATTTAGTGGTTGATCCAGTAATGGTGGCTAAATCTGGAGATCCCTTACTCAAACCAGAAGCTATAAATGATTTGAAAAGTAAAATTTTTCCTTTAGCTTTAGTGGTTACACCTAATTTAAAGGAGGCGGAAGTTTTAACTGAGATGAAAATTACCTCAATTGAAGATATGAAAAAAGCGACTAGCAAAATATTAAACTTAGGACCCAAGGCAGTGGTGGTCAAAGGCGGTCATTTAGAGGGAAAGCCGATTGATGTTTATTATGATGGCACAAATTTTCAGGAACTGGATGCTCCCCGGATTATGACCAATAACAACCACGGCAGCGGCTGCACTTTCTCGGCTGCCATTTGCGGATTTTTAACTTTGGGATTAGATTTATACAGTGCTGTAGTTTCAGCTAAAGAATATATTACTCAAGCGTTGAAAGCTTCGTATCAAATAGGTCACGGTCATGGACCAGTAAACCAGTTTTTTGAAACTAAAGTTTACCAAGCAGCTAAGTTGAAAAATGAACCCATAATTTCCGGGTAGAAAAAAAATGAAACAGTTTTTTGAATATTTAAGGCAGGTAATTTTAATTTCTAAAGGGATGTGGGTCACATTTAAGCATCTGTTTAAAAAACCGGTTACCATTCAGTATCCTAAAGAAAAAGTACCTATGTATCCGCGTTATCGTGGTCTACACTTTTTAGAAAGATATGAAGATGGCTCTGAAAGATGCGTCTGCTGCGGGCTTTGTGCCGCTGCCTGTCCGGTGGATTGCATCTATATGGAGCCGGCTGAAAACGAACGAGGTGAAAGGTACGCCAAAGTTTATGAAATCAATGAGCTACGCTGTATTTTCTGCGGGTTCTGTGAAGAGGCCTGCCCGGAAGAAGCTATCTTTTTAGGGAAAGAGTATGAGTTTTCCGATTATACCCGGGACAAATTTATTTACACCAAAGAGGATTTACTGGTCAAATGGCCCAGAGAAAAACCTTCTTCCATTAATTTTTTAAGAAAAGAAAGACGACCACCCAATATGACGGTTCTGCCACCCGGGTCTAAACACTCGGTTGAAAGCCATTAGGATTGATTTTAGAACTTATATTGATTAAATTGAGATTTTAGAGGTAAAATAATGACAGAGAAAAAAGTAAAAGCAGTGGCCTTATTATCCGGAGGTTTGGATTCCACCTTGGCTATGCGATTGGTACAGGAACAAGGGGTGGAAGTACATCCTATAAACATCCATCACGGTTTCTGCAACTGTAACGCCGGTGGCAAAATGGACTGCAAAGATGCCAACAAGGTTTCCAAAAAAACCTGCGCTCCATTAAAAATTATGAATGTGGCTCAGGAGTATTTAGATGTGGTGAAACACCCAAAACACGGTTATGGTGCACATATGAATCCTTGCATTGACTGCCGGATTTTTATGCTCAAAAAAGCCAAAAAGTACATGGAAGAAATCGGTGCCGATTTTGTGATTACCGGTGAGGTTTTGGGACAGAGACCCAAGAGTCAATATAAAGTGGCTTTGGGAACTATTGAAAAAGAAGCCGGGTTGGAAGGAAAAGTGCTCCGACCCTTGACTGCTAAAAATCTGGAGGAGACCGAACCAGAGAAATTGGGATTAATCAATAGAGAAATTCTTTTAGATTTTAAAGGCCGAGGCCGAAAGCCCCAAATGGCATTGGCTAAAGAGTTGGAGATTACTGAATACCCGTCCCCGGCCGGTGGCTGTCTTTTGGCCGATGCAGGATTTTCCCGCAGATTAAAAGATTTGATGAAATATAAACCGGATTTTACCACCAAAGATGCGGAGAGATTAAAAAGAGGCAGACATTTTAGAATAGGAGAGGTGAAAATTATTGTAGGTCGCAACCAAACTGAAAATCGCTTTTTGAATTTACTTCGAGATGGAGATGCTCTTTTTGAAGCGGAAGATACTGTAGGACCAATTACTTTGCTGGAAGGGAAGTTGACAGAAGAAGCTATTGAGCTAGCGGCACGGATAACTGCTCGATATTCAGACGCTAAAGACCAGGAAAAAATGAAAGTCAGATATGAAATCAAAGGTGAAAAAAATTATATCGAAGTAAAACCGATGGAAGATCAACTTTTAAACCAATATCGGATTTAAATATGTTTATCCAAGAAAAAGACCCGAACTGGAAAGTTAAAGTCGGCTTGGCTGAAATGCTCAAAGGTGGGGTAATAATGGATATTATCAATGCCGAGCAAGCTCAAATTGCCCAAGAAGCCGGTGCTTGCGCTGTGATGGCTCTGGAAAAAGTGCCAGCTGATATCAGAAAAGAGGGTGGTGTGGCCAGAATGGCCGATCCAGCCGTGATTGAGCAGATTCAGAAAACGGTCTCAATTCCAGTAATGGCTAAATGCAGAATCGGACATTTTGCCGAAGCTCAGGTTTTAGAGGCACTGGAAGTAGATTACATCGATGAATCGGAAGTTCTAACTCCAGCCGATGAAAAAAATCATATTGATAAAACCAAATTCAAAGTTCCCTTTGTGTGTGGCTGTCGAAATTTAGGAGAAGCTTTAAGAAGAATTGGCGAAGGGGCCGCTTTGATTCGCACTAAAGGGGAAGCTGGAACTGGAAATATAGTGGAAGCAGTCAGACATATGCGTCAAATTATGGGTGAAATGAAAAAATTGACGGTTTTAAGTGAAGATGAGTTAATGCAAGAAGCCAAAAACTTAGGTGCTCCGTACGAATTGGTGGTAGAAGTAGCCAAAACTGGTAAATTGCCAGTACCGAATTTTGCTGCCGGTGGGATTGCAACCCCAGCCGATGCTTCTTTAATGATGCAATTAGGAGCGGAAGCGAACTTTGTGGGCTCCGGAATTTTTAAATCAGCTAATCCTTCCAAAAGAGCCAAAGCCATTGTGATTGCCACTACCCACTATCAAGATGCCAAACTGATAGCAGAGGTTTCCAAAGAATTAGGGGACCCCATGCCGGGTTTGGACATAGCCAGTATCCCAGAAGAGCACCTTCTGCAAATCAGATAAAATGAAGAAAAGAATCGGAGTTTTAGCCCTCCAGGGGGATTATCTGTTACATCAGCAAACCTTAGAAAAAATAAAACAGAATGGTATTTTGGTAAGAACTAAAGAGGAATTGAAAAGTTGTGACGCTTTGATTATCCCTGGCGGTGAATCTACTACTATCCGGAAATTAGCTTTGGAAAATGGTCTGTTTGATGCTATAAAGAATTTCGGAAAAGAAAAACCGCTTATGGGAACTTGCGCTGGCTTAATTCTTTTGGCTAAGGAGGTCTCTGATTCTAAAGCCGAGGAAACTTTGGCACTCTTGGATATTGCAGTTAAAAGAACCGCCTACGGAAGGCAAATCCATTCTTTTGTGCAGGTTGGAAAAGTAAATCTGCAAAATGGTAACCCTAATTTTGAAATGGTGTTTATACGAGCCCCTAAAATTGTAAATGTCGGAAAAACTGTTGAAAGAATCGGTTTCTGTGATGATGAAGTGGTGGTGGTCAGGGACAGAAACCTTCTGGGGCTTTCTTTCCACCCCGAATTGACTGCGGACACCAGAATCCACCAGTATTTTGTCAACCAATTTTTAAATTAAAAAATTAATGTCCAACCTTCTTTCCCAAATCAACTCTCCTAAAGATTTAAAGAAATTAACTACCCGAGAATTAGAAACTTTAGCTTCAGAAATTAGACAGCGCATTTTAGAAGTAGTATCAGAAACCGGTGGGCATGTAGCCACCAATATGGGAATTGTGGAACTAACTATTGCCCTGCATTATGCTTTTGATACTCCCCAAGACAAATTGGTTTGGGATGTTTCCAACCAATGTTATGCCCACAAACTTCTGACCGGCAGAAAAGAAAGTTTTCATACGCTTAGAACCTATGGCGGAGTTTCAGGTTTTGCCAAGATAGCAGAATCGGAGTACGACACCTTTGGTGCTGGACATGCTTCTACCGGACTTTCGGCCGCTTTGGGAATGGTCGTTTCCCGCGATTTGAAAAAAGAGGACCACAAAGTGGTCTGCGTTGTCGGTGACGGAGCTCTGACCGGCGGGCTTTCCTTTGAGGCTCTAAACAATGCCGGTTCTTTGAATAAGGATTTTATCGTGATTTTAAACGACAACTCTATGTCCATCTCCAAAAATGTGGGTGCGGTTGCTAAATATTTAACCGAAGTGATTACGGATACTACTTATAACAAAATCAAAAAAGATTTATGGAAGCTTTCCGGCAAATTAAAAGAAACTCTTAAATTAAGAAAAATAATTTCCCGTTTTGAAGAAAGTGTCAAAGGATTTTTGGTCCCCGGGATTTTGTTCGAGAAGCTGGGGTTTAGATATTTCGGTCCCATTGATGGACATGACCTCCCCCGGCTGATAAAAACTTTGAAAGCACTTAAAAAATTAAAGGGTCCACTTTTATTGCATGTGGTGACTGTCAAAGGCAAAGGTTACCAACCGGCTGAAAAAGATGCCGCCGCTTTTCACGGAGTTTCCGCTTTCGACCTGGCGACCGGAAAATCTAAATCTGCAAAAAGTATAAGCTATTCAGATGTTTTCAAAGATACAATTGTGGAATTGGCTCAAAAAAATCCCCAAGTGGTGGCCATAACTGCGGCCATGTGCTCCGGAACCGGTTTAACCAAATTTGCCGAAACTTTTCCGGAAAGATTTTTTGATGTTGGGATTGCCGAGCAGCATGCTGGTACTTTTTCAGCTGGTCTGGCCGCTTCCGGCAGCAAACCCTTTTTAGCTATTTATTCTACCTTTCTACAGAGAAGTTATGACCCGATTATTCATGACGTGGCTCTGCAAAATCTAAATGTGGTTCTCTGCATTGACCGGGCCGGTTTGGTAGGTGAAGATGGTCCCACTCATCATGGGGTTTTTGACATTTCTTATTTGAGACTTATACCTAATATGACAATTTTAGCTCCCAAAGATGGAACTGAACTAAGAAATATGATGTACTTTGCTAATCGCTGGAACGAAGGACCGATTGCTATCAGGTATCCACGGACGGCCATACCTGAGGGAGAAATTAAAGCTTCGGTTAAAGAAATTGAAAGATTTTCTTGGGAGATTTTAAAAGAAGGAAAAAGTTTTTTGATTTTAGCATGTGGCTCAATGGTTAATTCGGCTTTAAAAGTCGTGGAAGCAGTAGAGAAAAATTACAGTGCCAGTTGTACTGTTGTAAACTGCCGTTTCATAAAACCTTTAGATGAAAAAATGTTATCTTCTCTTTTAGGTCAATTTAATAAAGTTTTGACTTTAGAAGAAAATGTTTTAAAAGGTGGTTTTGGCTCTGCTATTTTAGAGTTTATAGCTGATAAAAATTTAAAAGGAATTGAAATTAAAAATCTAGGGGTGCCGGATGAATTTATCGAACAGGGGACCCGCAATATTCTTCTGCAGCAATGCGGCTTAGACCCGGAGGGAATTGAGAAAGCCATTGTCTCTGCCTTGGGTTTATCTGCCAAATCGATTTCACGCATAACTTTTAAAATTAAAGAAGCCGATAAAGTAAAGGGAAGTATCAGCAAATAAAGTTTGCTTGACTAAAAAACTTTTATATATTTAAAAAAATATGTTTAAAATAATTTTAGCCGAAACCTGGGGGTTTTGTTTTGGAGTGGAAAGAGCCTTAAGGATTGTGGAAAAAACTTCTGAAAAATCCGAAGGATCGGTCAAAATCTTGAATAAAATCGTCCACAATGCCTCCATCGTCAAAAAATTGGAAGAAAGAAGTATTACCTCTATCAAAGATTTATCCGAAATCGAGCAAGGGACTTTGGTGATTTCAGCCCATGGGGTAGCTCCCAAAGTCAAAGATGAAGCCAGCAAAAAAGGGTTAAATATAGTGGATACCACCTGCCCTTTGGTAACCCGAATTCATAAAGCCACCCAGCAGTTTTTGGACAAAGGATATACCGTGATTTTATATGGAGACAAAAGCCATAACGAAGTCAAAGGCGTGGTTGGTCTGGCTCCGGATAGAATTATTGTGGCAAACGGACCGGCGGAAATCGATAATTTACCAGTAATAGAAAAACCATTGGCTCTGGTAAGTCAATCCACTCAAAGTTTAGACGGTTTTGATTTAATGGAACAGAAATTGAAAGAAAAATATCCCAGCTTAGAGGTGGAAAATACCATTTGCGAACCGACCGTCAAAAGACAGGAAGCGATTGCTAAATTAGCACCGCAAGTGGATATGTTGATTGTGGTGGGCTCCACTATTAGCTCCAATTCTCAACGGCTTTTGGAACTGGCCCAAAAATTCTGTTTCAAATCTTATTTGATTGATGGAGTAGAGCAGATAAAAATAGAATGGTTGAAAAACGTGGAAAAAGTGGGAGTAACTGCAGGAGCTTCTACACCAGCTTACTTGGTCAAAGATGTAATCGAGAGTTTATATCAGATTTATGAAAAACATTATCTGCCCAAAACCATAACTATTTAACTTATGACAATCAAAAAAAAAACCAAAGTAGTTCAAATCGGCAAAGTAAAAGTCGGCGGGGAAAACCCGGTGGCAGTGCAATCTATGTGCTCAACTGATACCAGAGATGTGGCTACCACTGTGACTCAAATTCATGAAATGGAAAAAGCCGGCTGTGAAATTGTGCGGGTGGCGGTTCCGGATATGCCGGCCGCTTTAGCTTTGGGAGAGATTAAAAAACAGATTACTATTCCCTTAGTGGCTGACATTCATTTTGATTACCGTTTGGCTATCGAAGCTGCTAAACAGGGAGTGGATAAATTAAGAATCAACCCCGGCAACATCGGTGGGAAAGAAAAAATCAAGCAGGTAGTAGATATTGCCAAAGAAAAAAATATCCCCATCCGAGTGGGAGTTAATCAGGGTTCGGTGGAAAAAGATTTACTGGACAAATATGGACATCCTACACCGGAAGCTCTGGTGGAGTCGGCGTTAAGAAATGTGGGGCATTTGGAGGAGTTTGGTTTTGACCAGATGATTGTCTCTTTGAAAGCCTCTGACCCCAAGGATATGATTGATGCTTACTCTATATTTTCTGAAAAGTCGGATTATCCTTTGCATTTAGGAGTAACTGAAGCCGGTCCGGTTTTCACCGGAACTATCCGTTCAGCTGTGGCTATGGGGAGCTTGCTTTATCGTGGGATTGGCGACACTTTGAGAGTATCTTTGACCGGTGATGTGGTTGAAGAAGTGAAGGTGGGTTGGGAGATTTTGAAATCTTTGGGCTTGAGGGTCAAAGGACCGACTTTGATTTCCTGCCCTACCTGTGGCAGAATTGAAGTGGATCTGATGAATCTGATTAAAGATATTGAAAAAGCGATTGAAACGGTACAAAAACCGGTTAAAATTTCGGTGATGGGTTGTGTAGTCAACGGTCCCGGAGAGGCCAGAGAAGCACCGATCGGGGTGATTGGCGGTAAAGGGGTTTTGATGTTGACCCGACATGGGAAAATAGTGAAAAGGTTAAAAGAGCATGAATTAGTGGATGCCTTGATTGAAGAGATTAATGCCTATAATCCAGCTACCAATAGTTTCGAGACCCCCCTTCAGAATTGACTTTTATTTTTAAAGATTCCTCGAATAACATATTATTTTCTTGACATTTTGACCTAAATTTCATAATTTAATCTTGGTAAACTTATGGCTTATTTAGGGAAACTCAGCTTATACTCCGCTTTTATCTTTTCTCTTTTTTCTCTGTTGAGTTATTTTTTAGTCCTCAGAGGGAAAAATAATTTAATACTATGGAGTAGAAGATTTTTTTATCTAGCGTCGGCCTCTATTTTCCTGGCAGTTGTCAGTTTGATGTATCTCATTTTAAGCCACAATTTTCAGGTCGCCTATGTTTACAATTACTCTTCCACGGATTTGCCTCTCCACTATCTGATAGCCACTTTCTGGGGTGGACAGGAAGGAACTTTCTTACTGTGGATTTTCTTCGGGGCTATTTTTGGCACAATTTTAACTAAAAAATCTGGCATTTTTGAAAAAGGAAATCTGTTTTTCTTTAATCTGATTCAGTTAGGGGTATTATTAATTTTGCTGAAACGTTCTCCCTTTGTGTTATTGCCCGACGTTCCCACTGAAGGAGTGGGCTTAAATCCTCTTCTACAGAATTACTGGATGACTATCCATCCGGTCGTAATGTTTGTGGGTTTTGCCTCAACCGGAGTCCCCTTTGTATTTGCTTTATCGGCTCTGCTGTTAAAAGAGTACGATTCCTGGCTGAATTATGTCTTCCCCTGGGCTATATTTTCATTTTTAGCTTTGGGGACTGCTCTGACAATGGGTGGTTTTTGGGCTTATGAGGTTTTGGGCTGGGGAGGTTACTGGGGCTGGGACCCGGTGGAAAATGCGTCTTTGATCCCCTGGCTTTTTTCAGCCGGTCTGATTCATGCCATAATCTTGCAAAGAAAAAAAGGGTCCTTAAAAAGAAGCGCTCTGCTTCTGGGGATTTTACCCTTTTTAGCCGTGGTGTATGGAACTTTTTTAACCCGCTCCGGTGTCTTAGCAGATTTTTCCGTCCATTCCTTTTTGGATTTAGGAATTAATCTTTATTTAATCATCTTTTTGTTTGTCTTTTTAGTAATCTCTTTAGGTTTACTTTTGTTTAGATTTAAAGATATAAAAGGGCAGGTTTCTTCCAACTCCTGGTTTTCCCGTGAATTTTTGGTTTTTTCCAATATCATAGGAATGATTTTGACGGCGGTTCTGGTTTTATTAGGAATGTCGGCCCCGCTTTTGACCAGGTGGTTTTACACTCCTTCCAATGTTCAGACCGCTTATTACAATGTCTCAGTTACCCCGATTGTAATTATGATTACCTTTTTATTGGGGCTTTTGCCGGTTTTGAAATGGGGGGAAAACCAGAGCCAGGGTTTGTTTAAGGGATTACGGATTCCTTTAGCACTGGCATTGTTGGGAACTTTTCTGGCATTTTTCTTGGGAGTTAAACAAGTTTTATTTTTATTATTCATATTTTTAGCCGGCCTGGCTTTTGTCAGCAACCTGACGATTGTAATCAGAAAACTGAAGGAGAAAAAAATCTCCGGTGCTTTTGTGGTCCACTCCGGAGTGGCTATTTTGTTAATTGGAGTTATCGCTTCCAACGTCTATGAAAAGAAAACTAGATTAAATTTACAATTCGGAGTTCCTCAACCAGCCTTAGGTTACACTTTTACTTATCAAGGAAAAGATTTAAATTCTCCCCAAGAAAAAACCTCTCATAAAATTTTAGTCTCTGGTGGAAATTCTAACTTTGTAGCTAAACCGAAACAATATTTTACAGCTTACAATCAGGGCGTAATGCAGACTCCTTATATCAAAAGATATCTTTTAAAAGATTTATATATTTCTCCTATTCATGTTGAACCACATGAAGAACTTGACCCAGCTTTTACTGAGGAAACCTTTCAGCTACAAAAAGGGGAAGAAAAACTAGTTAAAGGGTATATGGTGAAATTTGTAGAATTTGAAATGCAAGCTCATGATGATTTGGGACCCCAGCAAGTGGGAGCGGTTTTGGAAATTGTTCAAAACGGCAAAAAAGAAAGCGTAATCCCACAGCTTTTGCTGGAAGGTTCGGAGATTAAAACTAAATCCGCCAATTTTAATTTTGGCCGGGCTACGGTGTATTTGGAGCAAGTAAACCCGGAAGAGAAGCTGGCGAGCTTCAGGATTGTGGGACAGTCCAGTTCCCAGGAAAATATGGAATTAGCCAGTTTTACCGTGGAAGTAGCAGTTAAGCCTTTAATCAATCTCTTTTGGGGAGGAGCGATTTTAGCCGTCATCGGGGGAATCTTCTCTCTTAGAAAAAGATGGAAACAAGTACCAAAGGATAAAGCAGAAGAAAAACCCCCAGCCAAAGAGCCAACCCAGGAAAAAGTATTATCTTCTTAAATCTTAGAATCACTCTCAATTTAAATAATTAATCCTAAAAAACTCTTGACAAGTCATTGTAATCGTATATATTTATACCACCAAAAAGAGGTCAGGGTTGATTCAAATTTTTCTCCAAAGAATTCAATTTTAGTCGTAAGGAGGAGTTATGTCTCGCCATTTTAAACTTTCAGTCTTTATTTTAACATTTTTGTTTACCGCATTATTTTACAATCCAGTACTGGCCGATGGTTTCGGCTCTATATCCGGCACCGTAACAGGTGATTCTACCGAATTACCTTTAGCTAATGCGGTAGTTGTAGCTCACAAACTAGGATCTTTTTTCGCCAAGAATGGTATCACCGATGAAAGCGGGAATTATAGCATTCAGGAACTCCCGGTTGGAAATTATATAGTAGCTGCTTGCCATGAAGGTTATAAATGTGAGCTTTATGACAATACCCAAAAAGAAGAAAGCGCCACAGTGGTGGTGGTAGTGACTGACCAGAATACTCCCAACATAAATTTTGCACTTACTGCTAAAGAAACACCCCCAGACTTTGGTTCTATTTCAGGGACTGTGACAGATTTTGAAACCGGTGAACCAATTGAAGGAGCCATACTGGTCGCATTTGATTTGATACATCACTTAGAGGAGTATCATTCCAAAGCCCGAACCGATTCTTCCGGAAATTACACCATAGAAAATCTGTTTCCCAGTAAATACAGAGTCATTGCCTGGGCAGAAGGGTACGAGTTTGCAGTTTATCCTGAGACAGTAGCTGTAGGACCAGGCGAAGATGTAACCGGCATCAATTTCCAGCTCAAGAAAAAACAACAGGGAGCTATTGCCGGAAATGTGACCGAGAAAGGTTCAGGCCTACCCTTACATGCTCTGGTCATTGCACATCAGGTAGAAGGACGGGGCTATGGTAGAGCTTTGACTGATGAGAATGGACATTATTTGATTAAGAATTTACCGGAAGGAAGATATAAAGTAATCGCCTTTGCCAGAGAACATCACCCGACTGTCTATCCGGAGCCAGTGCCGGTAATCGGTGGACAAATTACGGATGGAATCAATCTTGAATTGGAACTTTTGCCTTTGGAGTTAACCGGATTTATTAAGGGAACGGTCACCGATGACAGTACCGGTGCTCCTATTGCAAAAGCTGTAATCGTTGCCTTTGCTAAAAATAACGAAGGACATCACATAGTCAGATTCACTCACAGTCAAGAAGATGGCAGTTATGAGTTATGTCATTTACCTCAAATTCCTTTCTATGTGGCTTGCTGGGCTAAAGGATATATGGCTGAACTTTATAACGATGCTCACCGTATCGAAGATGCTACCAAAGTCACTCCCGATGCTTTCGGAATTGATTTTGCCTTGACTCCTAAGACAGAACACCCCTTGGTAGTAAGTGGAAACACCATCCTATCCAACAACAACTCTCCTTTAGCGGGAGTTATAGTGAATGCCTTTGAGAATGATGGTAGTTTAGCTTCCGCTGCCTTCAGTTTACCGGACGGTTGCTTTTATCTAGACGGTTTGAACTTTGAAAACTACAACTTGGCCGTGACCAGTACTCAGGGAAACGCCTCCACCTATGCTGTGGACATGATGAACGGAGATAATTACAGTGCCAATTTAAGCTTAGCCGGAAGTTTGAGAGGGGATGTAACCGGGGACGGCAAAGTTAATTTAGGAGACATAATTGGGATGGTGAATGCCATTTTCAAGAGCATGAATCCACCTCCGGTTCAAATGGGAGATGTCAACTGCGATAATAAAGTTAATATGGCTGATATCATATACTTAGTTAACTTTATCTATAAAAATGGCATTATTCCCTGTAATCCCTAAAAAATAACAACATACTTTTATTCACAGAGGGTGCACTTCGAAGTTCACCCTCTTTTTTTGCACAATTATTTACCCTCTCTCCGTCAAAATAGACTGGCATGTTAACTCCTTTAAGGTCAACGGGTTAATTACTAATGACCGTTTTTTACTTCTCTCTTTAACCCATTCTGGCTAATTTAACTTTTCAGCCGCAAATTTGGAACTTGTCAAATTGAATTAACTTGTTTATTAACAATGAGTTATAATTTAAAGAGAATTTTCAGATTTTTTTTAAAGAGGCACGCCTTTTGTATTATAAGAGGGTGTCCTCTGTAGCTCCTTCTTTACCCAAACCTCCAGACTTTCGCCCGAGAAGGGGACGGGCGAAAGTCGGTTTTTTTTAAGTGCCAGATTTAGCATCTCAATCGACTTGTAGGTTAATTTGCTTAATCAATTATCTTTTTAAGAGCGGAGTGACTTTTCCCGGCAGCTTCGTTAGATTTTCACTACTTTTGAAAAGTTCCTGATTATGTACAACTATCTATAATCAAATTATTTTGTTGACAGTCTTTTCTAATTTTTTTAAATTGAATTAAATTTCTAATTTTTACAATCGATGAATCTACCAAATGCTCTGACCATTTTCAGAATTGTTTTGGCTCCGGTTTTCATGATTTTGTTTCTGATTGATAGCATCCACACGAAAATTTTGGCTTTATTAATTTTTGTCTTGGCGGTTTTTACTGATTTATATGACGGCTATCTGGCTCGCAAAAACGGCATGATAACCGGTTTTGGGAAGTTTATGGATCCTTTGGCCGATAAAATTCTGGTCTCCACTGCTCTGGTCTGCTTTGTAGCCCTGGACTATGTCAGAACCTGGATGGTTTTGACTATAATAGTGCGGGAATTTTTTATCACCGGATTCAGGACCTTAGCCGCCTATCGGGGGTTTGTGATTGCACCGACAATTCTGGCGCAATGGAAAACGGTTTCCCAAATGTTTATCATTACGGTTATTTTGCTGTACACCGTTTTAGAAACTCTGTTGGTCCCCTTGGGTTACCATTGGTCGATTTTTACCAGCCCCTGGACCAACCGGGTCTTTGATATAGCCATGTTTGTGGTAATGGTCTTGACTGTCGTAACCGGGGTTATTTACCTGATTAAAAACGCCTCCTTGTTAAAAGGGGTTTTAAAATAGATAGGATAAGCTATCAGAAACTTCTTGGTTAAATTTATCGCCTCCTGTGGTTTTGTCGGTTACATTCCTTTTGCTCCCGGGAGCTGGATCAGTCTTTTGGTATTGATTCTAATTTGGTTTTGGCAGCCATCTCTTCCCTTGTTTTTAATTTTTATATTGGTATCATTTTTTGGCGGAGTCATAATCGCAAGCACAGCCGAGAGAATTTGGGAACATGATTCCGGGAAAATAGTAATTGACGAATTTCTGGGAATGTTGGTGGCTTTATTTCTTTTGCCTCATAAATTGCTTTTTTATGGACTAAGTTTAATATTATTCCGTTTTTTTGATATCGTGAAGCCGCTATTTATTAGAAAGCTGGAAAAACTGCCGTCGGGCTGGGGAGTGATGGCAGATGACCTTTTGGCTGGGATTTATGCTAATTTAGTGGTGCAAATTTTGGTTTTAATCTTACCATAAAATGAAAGCTGAAATAATAATTATCGGGGATGAGATTTTATACGGGCTGACCCTTGACACCAATTCGGCCTTTATAGCTGAAAAGCTGGGTGAATTGGGAATTGAAATTAGTTACAAGACCGCTATCGGGGATGAGGTCAAAAAAATTGTGGAAGCTATCCATTCGGCTCAAAGAAGAGTCGATTTGGTAATTGTCACCGGAGGATTAGGTCCTACCTCAGATGATTTGACGGTCAAAGCCATTGCTAAAGCGTTCAAGAAAAACCTAATTTTCCATCCCGAAATTTTGAAAAAAATTGAAGCCCGCTTCAAAACCCGCGGAATTGAAATGCCCAAGATTAATCAAAATCAGGCCCTAATTCCACAAGGAGCTAAAGCTCTGGAAAACCAACTTGGCTCAGCGCCGGGAATTTTAATTGAAGAGGATAAAAAGATTTTTATCGCCCTTCCGGGGGTACCTAAGGAGATGAAAGCCATGCTGGAACAAGAGGTGATACCACTTTTAAAAACCAAAGTCGGCAAAACCAAAATTGTTCACCGCAAGCTTCGCACGACCGGAATTATAGAATCAAAATTATATGAAAAAATCCAGGACTTATTGAAAGATTTAAAAGAAATCAAAGTAGCTTTTTTACCCAGTTATCTGGGGGTAGATTTGAGATTGACCGCCAACTTAAAAACTTCTTCTAAATCCAAAGATGTTATAACCCAATTGGAAGATAAAATAAAAGAGCGAATTGGTGGATTTATTTATAGTTATGATGAACAGACCTTAGAAGAGGTGGTGGGGAGAATTTTGAAGGAGAATAAGCGGACCTTGTCCGTGGCTGAATCTTGTACCGGTGGCTTGGTAGCGGCTAAAATCACCAATATTTCCGGCAGTTCGGATTATTTTGAAAGAGGAGTGGTTAGTTACAGCAACCAAGCCAAAATGGAAATTTTAGGTGTACCCAAAGAATTATTAGACAAATTCGGTGCAGTCAGCCAAGAAGTAGCTTTAGCAATGGCTCAAGGAGTGAGAAAAATTTCAAAAACTGATTTAGGATTATCCGTGACCGGAATTGCCGGACCTACTGGTGGAACCCCTGAAAAACCAGTGGGTTTGATTTATATTGCACTGGCTGATGTAAACAAAGGTTGGGTTGAAAAATTTATCTTTGGGCAAGATCGTATGATTAATCGAGAAAGAACTGCTCAAGCCGCTTTAAATATAGTTCGGCTTTATTTTTTGGGAAAATATAAATGAGAACTTTTGTAGCAATTGAATTACCCCCAGAGTTAACCTCCCAAATTGACCAGTTGCAAACTGTTTTAAGAAAAACTGGTGCGGATGTCAGCTGGGTCAAATCCCAGAATGTACACATTACCTTAAAATTTTTAGGTGAAGTTAAAGAAGAGAAAATAGAAGATGTCTATCAGGCAACTGAGCTATCTGTGAAAGGAATCAGAAAATTTCAGGTAAATTTACAAGGTTTAGGTGGCTTCCCCAATATGAAACGGCCCAGGGTAATCTGGATAGGAGTAGAAAAAGGAAAAGAGATTTTGGCAGAACTTTATCCTAAAGTGGAGGAGGAGTTTTATAAAATCGGTTTTGCTAAAGAAAATCGAAGCTTTACTCCACATCTAACCATTGGTAGGGTCAAGTCCCCCAAAAACTTAGAGAGCTTGGCAGCTGAAATTCATAAAACCACATTTGAAACCGAAGAATTCGAGGTTAAAGAAGTGGTGGTGATGAAAAGCACCCTTCATCCTACTGGCTCGGTTTATACCCCCATGAAAAAAGTTTTACTCTCTTAACGGTTGCTTTTTGACTTATTTTTGATTAATTTAGATAGTTAAATGTCAAAATCTTTAATCTTTCAAAAAAGAGAGGATTCTATGGATACAGCCACTGACAAAAAAAGGGCTTTGGACCAAGCCGTTACTCAAATCGAAAGACAGTTTGGCAAGGGCTCCATCATGAGATTAGGGGAAGAAAGCCTTGGAATTTCCATACCGGTAATTTCCAGCGGATCGATAGCGCTAGATTATGCTTTAGGAGTAGGTGGTGTCCCCAGAGGAAGGGTGGTGGAAATTTTCGGGCCGGAAGCATCCGGGAAAACCACTTTGGCTCTGCACCTGATTGCCGAAGCTCAAAAACAGGGTGGAGTGGCAGCTTTCGTGGATGCCGAGCACGCCTTAGCTCCTACTTATGCTAAGAAATTAGGAGTGGATATTGACAATCTTTTAATTTCTCAACCGGATACAGGAGAACAGGCCTTAGAGATTACGGAAACGTTAGTCCGCAGTGGTGCAGTGGATATAATTGTGATTGATTCGGTAGCGGCTTTAGTCCCCAAAGCAGAAATTGAAGGGGAAATGGGGGACCAGCATATGGGTTTGCAGGCCCGTCTGATGTCGCAAGCTTTGAGAAAGCTGACTGGCACCATTAGCAAATCCAAAACCTGTGTGGTTTTTATCAATCAAATCCGTATGAAAATAGGAATCATGTTCGGTAACCCGGAAACCACCACCGGTGGAAACGCTTTGAAATTTTACTCCTCCGTGAGAATGGATATCAGAAGAATTGCTTCAATAAAAGAAGGAGAAGGGGTAATTGGCTCTCGGACTAGAGTTAGAGTGGTAAAAAATAAAGTGGCTCCTCCTTTCCGGGAAGCTGAATTTGACATTATCTATGGACTGGGAATTTCTAAAGAAGGGGAACTGGTAGATTTAGCAACCGAGTTGAAAATTTTGGAAAAATCGGGCACCTGGTTTTCCTACCAAAATGAAAGATTAGGACAAGGCCGGGATAATGTCAAACAGTTTTTGAAAGATAATCCGGATATGGCAACCAAAATTGAAAAAGAGGTCCGGGAAAAACTGGGATTTTTGAAGGTGGAAGCACCTAAGGAATCCAAAGACACCAAAGAAATAGTTAGAACCAGAAAGTAATTAAGTCTTTGATTCAGTTGTATTGCTTGCGAACCTCAATTTAAAGTCTACGGGCGTAGCCGTTTTGAAAAAAGTAACCCAAGTTAGTTTCGACAAATCTCTGGCAAAAGAAAAAGCCCTGAAATTATTGGAATTAAGGTCCAGAAGCGAAAGGGAGCTCAAGCAAAAATTACGACAAAAGGGATTTACTGAAAAAATCATTTTTGAGGTCGTTTCGGATTTAAAAAAAGTAGATTTGATAAACGATGAAAAATTTGCCGAAAGCTGGGCTTCTAGTAGATTAGCCAATAAGCCAATGGGGAAGTTTCTCTTGAAGCAGGAACTGTTCCGTAAAGGAATTAAAAAAGAGCTGGTTGAGGACGTAATTAAGAAGAGTTTTGAGGATGAAAAGGAAATTGAATTGGCAGCCAAATTGTTGGAGAGAAGGAAAAAGCTTTTTCAAAACTTAGAGGATAGAAAAGTTCAGAAGAAACTGGCTGATTTTTTGTTGCGAAGAGGTTTTTCCTACGACATAGTCAATAAAGTTATGCGCATAAAAGAAGCAGATGAATCATGAAAAGTTCTGAAACAAGAGAAAAATTTTTAAAATATTTTCAATCCCGGGGACACCAGCTGTTCCCCTCTTCCTCATTGGTGCCCCAGGATGACCCCAGCCTGCTTTTCACCAACGCCGGTATGAATCAGTTCAAGAAATTTTTTCTGGGACTGGAGAAAAGAGATTATAAGCGGGCGGTTTCGGCTCAAAAATGTATGCGGGCTGGTGGTAAACATAATGATCTGGAAAATGTGGGACTGACCGCTAGACATCACACTTTTTTTGAGATGCTGGGAAATTTTTCTTTTGGGGATTATTTTAAAGAGGAAGCCATCGCTTATGCCTGGGAGTTTTTTACTTCGGCTAAAGATGGCCTGGGACTGCCCAAAGACAGACTTTACATCACTATATATGAAAAAGATGAGGAGAGTTTCCAGATTTGGAAGAAAGTCGATTCGACTTTAAAAGATAAAATCTTTCGCTTCGGTGAAAAAGACAACTTTTGGTCTATGGGGGAAACCGGTCCCTGCGGTCCCTGTTCAGAGCTGATTTTTGATAGGGGAGAAAAATTTGCCTGCGGTAAACCAACTTGTGGTGTGGGTTGTGATTGTGACCGGTTTATTGAGCTGTGGAATCTGGTCTTTATGCAGTTTAACAAAAATGAATCTGGAAAAATGGAGCCGTTACCTGCACCAAGCGTAGATACCGGCATGGGCCTTGAGAGAGTTTGTGCGGTTTTGCAGAATGTAGATTCTAATTATGAGACCGATTTATTTTTACCCATAATTTCCAAAATTGAAAAGCTATCCAAAAAGAAATACTCCTCCGGCGAAAGCGGAGTTTCTTTCAGAGTCATGGCTGACCATATTCGGGCTTTGACTTTTTGTATTGCTGATGGAGTCATCCCTTCTAATGAAGGACGTGGCTATGTGGTTCGCAGAATTTTAAGAAGGGCAGCCCGGCATGGAAAATTGCTAAATTTGTCCAGTCCTTTTTTGTATCAGCTGACAGATGTAGCGGTAGATATTCTAGGAAAGCAGTACCCGGAAATTAAAGCCAAGAAAAGCCAGGTTGACCTGGTCATAAAGTCCGAAGAAGAAAGCTTTGAAAAAACTTTGGATAAAGGGCTGGAGCTGTTTGAAAAAGTCGCCAGTCAGGTTATTAAGCAGGGGAAAAAAGTAATTCCCGGAGAGGAAATTTTCAAACTTCATGACACCTATGGTTTCCCTCCGGATTTGACCCAAGTGATGGCAAAGGAGAAAAACTTAGAGATTGACTTATCTGGTTTTGAAAAAGAACTGCAGGCTCAAAGAGAACGCTCACAAAAAGCTTCTAAATTTGATACTCTCCCTAAGACATCAGGTTTAGGTTCTAAAGTAAAAAAAGTGGAATTTGTGGGGTATGAAAATTTGGAAACAGATACCACCATTGAGGAAATATGGGAGTCTCCTTCAGGCAAAAAGTTTTTGATTTTACAAAAAACTCCTTTTTATGCAGAATCCGGTGGTCAGGTGGGTGACACAGGAAAAATCGCTCAAGAGCAATTGAATCTAGAAGTGTTAGATACCCAAAAAGAAAATGAAATTATTTTGCACTTGATCGAATCGAACAATTCTAAAGTAGATAAAAAAATAAAAGGGCTAGAAGTCTCGGCTAAAGTAGATAAAACTAGACGTAAAGCCATAATGAAGAACCATACTGCCACTCATCTTCTGCATAAAGCTCTGCGGGAGCTTCTGGGAGAGCATGTGCATCAAGCTGGCTCTCTGGTGGCACCGGACCGTCTGAGATTTGATTTCTCTCATTTTAAGGAACTGACCGATGAGGAATTGAGCCAATTGGAATTTGACATCAATCAAAGAATCTGGGAAAATATGGAGGTCATATCCATTTTTGATGTCCCTCTTAAAGAAGCTTTGGCTATGGGTGCGATGGCTCTTTTTGGAGAGAAATATGGAGGTAAAGTTCGGGTGATAAAAATTGGAGATTATTCTCTGGAGTTATGCGGGGGGACTCACACCAAAACCACCAGTGAAATTGGTATATTCAGAATTGTCTCAGAAACCGGAGTTGCTTCAGGGGTCAGAAGAATCGAAGCTATAACCGGTGAAAAGGCCTATCAGCTGATGCAGGAGGAAAGGAATAAATTGCTGCAGGGAGCGAATCTTTTAAAAACTGATTTGGATAAATACTTAGATAGATTGGAAACTCTTTTAGAAGAAAAAAGAAGAATTGAGAACAGATTGAAGGAGCTGGAAGGTGACCAAGCCAGCGGTCTGGCAGTAAAACTATTTCAGGAAGCCAAAGAAATAAAAGGGGTAAAATATATTGCGGTGAATTTAGGTCACCTTGAGAACAAAGAACAGCTTTTGAATTTAGCCGATTCATTCCGTAAAATTCCCGAATTTGAGAAATCTTACACTGTCGGGACCTTGGTGGCCCAAATAAACAGCAGCTTTATTATATTGACTTTTTCCTCCAGTATAGCAGTTAAGGATAAAAATTTAAAGGCAGACCAAATTCTAAGAGAGCTGGCCGCTCTGGCCGGTGGTTCCGGTGGAGGAAAATCGACTTTAGCCACGGGAGGCTTAAAAGATCCCGCTAAAATCGATAAGGTTTTAGAAAGCTTGCCTGTTATATTAGAGAAACATCTAAAAGCCTGATGAGTATTTATCAAAAACTTTTGGAAATTTCGAAGACCAAAGGGGCCGGATTTTTGGTTCTTTTGGACCCGGATAAAATTGACCCCAAAAAATTGAGGGAGAAACTTTCTATTTTTGAGGAAAGCGGGGTGGATGGAATTCTAATCGGGTCCAGTCTGCTGTTAAATACAGGACTGGATGGAATTATAAAAGAAATCAAAAGTTCGGTGAATATTCCGGTCATAATTTTTCCAGGCAATGCTTATCAAGTCTCCCGCTGGGCCGATGCCATTTTATTCTTGTCTTTGGTCAGCGGCCGAAACCCCAATTTTTTAATCGGAGAACATGTCAGAGCCGCTTCAGCTATAAAAGAGTTTAATTTAGAAGCAATCCCTACCGGATATATGATTTTTGATTCGGGTAAAATGACTTCTGTGCTGTTCATGAGTGATACCAAAGCAATCCCTTTTGATAAACCGGACATCGCCAAAACCCATGCCCTGGCTGCTCAATATCTGGGGATGAAAATGATTTATTTGGAAGCCGGCTCCGGAGCAAAAACCTCTATCCCGGATGAAGTAGTCAGTGAAGTTAAGGAGTATATCTCCCTGCCCATTATTGTGGGGGGTGGAATAAAAGATCCCCAGGTAGCACAAAATAAAGTGAAAAACGGAGCCAATTTTTTGGTTTTGGGAAATGCTCTGGAAACCAATTCCGACTCCTCAAAACTTAAAGAGATGGCCGACGCTATTCATTTCAAAACCAAATAAATTGAGCCAAAAGATTTTAGTAGAAAAACAGATTCAGGAGAGTATTGACCTAAAGCAAAGAGTAAAAGTAAAATTTGCTTCTGAAATTGTCCGATTAGCTCAGATTTTAAGCTCCAGTTTAAGACAAAACAAAAAGATTTTTTTTTGTGGCAATGGCGGTTCTGCCGCAGATGCCATTCATTTGACAGCCGAACTTATAGTGCGGCTCTCCTCGGATTCTAAAAGAAAACCTCTCCCAGCCATTGCCTTAAACACCAATGTTTCTACTTTGACCGCCTGTGCCAATGATTTTGGCTTTGAGCAGATTTTTTCCAGGCAGATTGAGGCCCTGGGCCAAAAAGGGGATTTTTTATTGGCTCTCTCAACCAGCGGCAAATCTAAAAATCTGGTAGAAGCCGCTAAAATGGCCAAAAAAAAGGGATTAAAAATAATCGGATTTTTGGGTAACCGGGGTGGAGAGCTTACCAAATATTCGGATTACTCCCTTGTGGTACCTTCGCAAAACACTCCCAGGATTCAAGAGGTTCATATTATGTTGGGTCATATCCTGTGTGACCTGATTGAAAAAAATCTATTTTTCAAGAAAAAATAGGGCTAACTTTTCTAGATGCTCTCCAAATCCCAGATTATCAAAAATGTTTTTTCCAACTGGGGCGCTTTCATCATCAATGGCTTGATTAACCTGTCTCTGATTCCCTTTGTATTAAAACATCTGGGAGATGCCGGTTTCGGAGTCTGGGTCTTGACTAATGTCTTTACCGGATATCTGGGACTTTTGGATTTGGGAATTCGCTCTTCTGTGATTCGTTATGTTTCAAAATACAGAGCCGTCGGAGATTATCACAGCTTAAATCAGACCGTCAGCACATCCTTGGCGGTCTTTAGCGCCATCGGGGCTTTTACTTTGATTTTGACGGTAATTTTATCTTTTCTATTCAATTCTATTTTTAAAATTCCAACCGAGTTCCAATCTCAAGCCTCCTGGGTGGTTATACTGGTAGGTCTGAATCTGGCTTTCAGCCTTCCGGCCGGAGTTTTCAGCGGAATCTTGTTGGGAATGGAAAGATTTGATCTGAATAACCTATTCGGAGTAATCCTCATCTCTATAAAGGCAATTTTGATCCTGATAATTTTTAATTTTAAATCCAGTCTGATTATTTTAGGAGCTATCCAGCTTTTAGCTTGTCTGGTAGCCTATTCTCTAAATTTTGCGGCCATCTTCAAATTGGAACCTAATCTAAAAATCTCCTTTAAACTTGCCAATATCAATACCCTGAAAATCATTTTTCAGCACGGGTTTTTTAGTTTTTTATTAGTGGTAGCTTATCAAGTGATTTATTACTCCCCCAATGTTTTGCTTGGAATTTTATCTTCGGCAGCCATGGTGACATATTTTGCCATGGCAACTATTTTAGTAGAATATACCCGCCGGGCTGTCAATGGAGTAAGCCTTGTCATCAATCCTATTGCTTCCGGCTTAGAGTCGAAGGGGGATTTTCAGACCTTGAAAAGGGTTTTGATATTGGGAACCAAGTATTCGCTTCTGATTATTTTACCTATCAGTTTGAGTTTGATTTTTCTGGGGAAACAGTTTTTTGTCTTATGGCTGGGACCAGCCTATGCTGAAAAATGTTATCCGGTTTTGTTGATTTTGCTGGTTCCCCAGATTTATTCTATGAGTCAGTTTGTAACCGAAGAGGTTCTTTTGGGCCAAACCAAACATAAATTTCTGGCTTTGGTGGCAGTTTCGGAGGCAATATTGACACTGATTTTATCTCTAATTTTGATTAAAAAATATGGCATAATCGGGGCCGCTTTAGGTGTGGCTATACCACGTTTACTCAATTACTCCCTCTTTTCTGCCATTTACATTAAACAGGCGGCTGAAATTTCTTTCAAAGATTATTTTAAACAAAGTTTTCTTCCGCCATTATGGGCGTCTTTACCTTTTGTCATTCTGCTGGGCCTGGTTTCCAAATTTCTTCCGGCCCAAAATCTTTGGGAATTTATCTTGGAAGTGGCTTTGTCCGGTTTAATCTTCATGTTTTTGGCTTGGAACCTTTGTTTTTCCAAAGAGGAAAGAAAGCTGTGGGTGGAGAGGTTTTCTTTTTTGAGAATTTGAGCTATGAGTGAGCTGTCAATTTTAATCGTGACCTGGAATTCTCGGGCCACTATACGCGATTGTTTAAATTCTATTCAAAACAACTGTCACAATTTGAGCTATGAAGTACTGGTCTGGGATAATGTCTCCACGGATGAGACTGTAAGAATTATTCAAACTGAATTCCCCGGCGTTCAACTGTTCAGGTCTCAAAAAAATTTAGGTTTCGCCGGTGGCAACAACCTTTTAATTGAGAAAACAAATTCTGAGTTCGTTCTATTTCTGAATCCTGATACTGTGATAATTGATAATTCGGTCATAAAAATGTTGGAATATCTAAAGAGTAATTCATCAGTTGCAGCTCTGGGACCCAAATTGTTATATTCAGATTCTAGCTTTCAGCTCTCTTATGCCAAATTTCCCAATCTAGCAAGCGAATTCTTTACCAAAATATATCAGAGAAGTGCTAATCAAAGACGTTCATTAGTGTTAAAATTTTTAGAGAACACCACAGCTGAAGCCAAAGAAGTTGACTGGGTTTCTGGCGCCTGTATGTTGACCAGAAAAAAGGTTTTGCAAGAGACAGGGAAATTTGATGAAAACTTTTTTTTATATTTTGAGGATGCCGACTTATGTCACCGCATGAAAGCTAAAGGAAAAATTATCTACTTTCCGGAAGTCCAAGTTATGCATGTGGTCGGGAACAGCACTAAATCCCAAAACCTAAAAACCGAATATCATTACCGCAAAAGCCAGTTATATTATTACAGATTGCACAATGGCCAGGTTTCAAACCTAATTTTAAAGCTTTATCTAAGTTTAAAATTCGGTCTAGGCCACATTTTTTCTAACAAAGAAAAAAAGGAGTGGTATAAAAATATTTTTGGATTAATTTGGAATTAACACATAAAACTTAAAAGATGAGAATAGGTATCGATGTTAGAAAAATCAATGATTTTGGGATTGGAACTTACATACAGAATTTGGTAAAGCATCTACTGGAGTTTGATAAACAAAATCAGTATTTTCTTTTTTTCCATCACCGAGATATTGAAAATTTTAGTTATCCCAAAGAGCAGGTGGTGAAATTAGTAAACAACTCTCCCAAATATTCTATTCGAGAGCATTTCAGCTTAAGCCACCAAGCTAAAAAATATGACATACAACTATTTCACGAACCCCACTATACTCTGCCTTATTTTTTAGAATGTAAAAAGGTGGTTTCCATTCATGATTTGATTCATTTAAAATTTCCTCAGAATTTACCCGCTAAAAAAGCTTATATTTACGCTAAATTTATGATTGGTCAGGCGGTAAAAAAATCAGATAAAATCTTAGCCGGTTCCGAAAATACCAAAAATGATGTAATGGAAATTTTTAAAACTAACCAGAGAAAAATTGAAGTTATTTATTATGGTGTAGATGAAATTTTTAAACCCATAAATGACCAAAATGTTTTGGAGAATTTCAGAAACAAATATAAATTACCTGATAAATATATCTTGTATTCCGGCTCGGTGAGGAAACACAAAAATTTGGAAAACGCCTTGAAAGCCTACGCCATGTTGAAAGACAAAAGTTATGATTTGGTCTTAGCCGGAGTGGGGTTACAAAATCAGAAAGTTTTAGAACCAATGCTAAAAGAGCTTAAAATTACAGAAAAAGTAAAAATAATACCATTTTTAGATTATGCAGAATTGGCCTTGCTTTATAACTCAGCTGCTGTCTTATTCTTTCCTACTCTGTATGAAGGATTCGGCTTGCCGGTTTTGGAAGCCATGGCTTGTGGAATCCCAGTGGTAAGCTCTAATAATTCTTCCATCGCAGAAGTCAGCGGTGATGCAGCGGTATTAGTTTACCCGGCAAATTTGAAGGAAATGGCTGAAGCCCTGGAGAAAGTTTTAGCTGAAACCTCCTTGCGTCAAAGAATGATATCTCTGGGATTGGAGAGAGCCAAAATTTTTACCTGGAAAAAAACAGCAGAAAAAACCTTGAGAATTTATCAGGAGCTTTTGGAAAATTAAGATGAAAGTTGCTTTAGTACATGACTGGCTGACCGGAATGAGAGGGGGGGAGAAAGTTTTAGAAATTTTATGCCAGCTTTTCCCTGAGGCAACCCTTTTTACTTTACTGCATAGGCCCGGTTCTGTTTCTTCCGTTATTGAAAAAATGCCCATTAAAACCTCTTTCATCCAGAAATTTCCCTTTTCCCAGAAAATTTATCCTAAATATCTACTTTTTTTTCCCACTGCCATAGAGCAATTCGACCTAAATGAATTTGATCTGGTAATCTCTTCCAGCCATTGTGTGGCCAAAGGAGTTATCACACCCCCGGAAACCTGTCATATCAGCTACTGTCTCTCCCCTATGAGATATGCCTGGGAGATGTATCACAGCTATTTTTTCAACAATCATAGTGGCATTTTGAATAAAACCCTGATTCCCTTTTTTATGAATTATTTGAGGATTTGGGATGAGCGTTCCAGTCAGAGAGTGGATTATTTCGTGGCTATCTCCAATTACATCAAAAACCGCATCGAAAAACATTATCGCCGAAGCTCTGAAGTTATTTATCCTCCGGTGAACACCGATTTCTTCCGGCTTTCTAACAAATCTGAGGATTATTTTTTGGTGGTTTCGGCCTTAGTCCCATATAAGAGAATCGACCTGGCAATTTCCACCTTCAATGTATTAAAATATCCGCTGGTTATAATCGGAGAGGGACCGGAGGAGAACAACTTAAAAAAGATGGCAGCCAGAAATATCATCTTTCTTCCCTGGCAATCACCGGAAAAGCTGAAAGAGTATTATTCCAACTGCCAAGCCTTGATCTTCCCGGGTGAAGAGGATTTTGGAATAGTCCTGGTGGAAGCCCAGGCCTGCGGAAAACCGGTCATTGCCTATGCCAAAGGAGGAGCTAAAGAAACGGTCGAGGGGATTTTAGTAGGGGAAGAACCTCAAAGACTGCCAAAATCTACTGGACAAAAGCTCTCTGGTCTGTTTTTTTACCCTCAAACCAAAGAGGCTTTGATTGAGGCGGTAAAGAGCTTTCAAAAAATGGAATTTGAGCCGACTTTTATAAGGAAAAACAGCTTGAAATTCGACCAGAAGTTATTCAAGGAAAAAATTAATAAATACGTTTCAGAAAAATTTAGGGAACATCAAAAAAACTTTAGTTGCCGATGAGCAAAAGAGATTTTATCTATCTTTTCCCCTTAATTTTGGTTCTCTGTGACGCAGCCGTAATCTTCTGGGCTTGCTCCATAGCTTATTGGCTGAGATTCCACTCCTTTATTGCCGAAATCATCCCCATTACTAAAGGGATTCCCCCTTATAGCCTGTATATGTACAGCTCTCTTTTCGTGGTGGCAGTATTTCTTTTGATTGGAAATATCTTGGGACTTTACAGCCGCAGCCGCCCTAAGCTGATTTTAGACCAATTTTATGTTTTGTTTAAAGTGGTAACTCTGACACTTTTTATTACCGGTGCCTTTACTTTCTTCTACCGGGAAACTACCTATTCTAGGTTAACTCTGGTGCTTTTATGGTTTACCTGCTTGGGTTTGGTATACATGGAAAGAATTATTCTGACCAAGCTGGAGACTTTCTTAATGAAAAAGGGGATCGGAGCAAAAAGAACCATTATTGTGGGAAGCCGGGAGATGGGTGGGAATCTGTATGATAGATTGAGTGGACAGCCTCAAATGGGATATCAAATTGTCAAATTTATCTGTGTTAACGGGGAAGAGAAAGCCAGCAACGGCTGGGAAAATCTTGACTATCTGCCCAAAATCATTGAAAAAGAAAGAATAGACTTGGTCTTAGTGGCTCTACCTTTGGCTTACCATCAGAAAATTTCTGAAATTATTTTAGACTGTGACCATTTGAATGTTGAGTTTCAGATTGCGCCGGACTTGCTGGAATTGATGGCGGTCAAAGCTCAAATAGTATCGGTGGACAGAACCCCCTTTATCTCTCTGGGGAGAACTCCCCTGGAGGGCTGGAATCGCTTTGTAAAGAGAACTTTTGATCTGATCTGCTCCAGCTTAGGGTTGCTTATATTGTCTCCCATATTTTTAATTATATCTCTAATTATCAGAGTAAATTCCCCCGGACCGGCCTTTTACCGGCAGGAAAGATTGGGCCGGGATGGTAAAAAATTTCTGATGATAAAATTCCGCTCTATGTATATTGATTCTGAAAAGGATGGGCCCAAAAATACTTCCCGCCAAGATCCCCGCCGTACCAAAGTGGGGGTTATTTTGCGAAGACTAAGCTTGGACGAATTGCCCCAACTTTTAAATGTCTTTAAGGGAGAAATGAGTTTGGTGGGACCTCGTCCAGAACGTCCGATTTTTGTCGATAAGTTTAGAGAGGATATTCCTCGCTATTTTATGCGGCACAAGGTTAAATCCGGTATTACCGGCTGGGCTCAAGTAAATGGTTTAAGAGGAGATACCTCCTTGGAAGAAAGAACCAAATATGACTTGTTTTATGTGGAAAATTGGTCTTTGGGATTTGATATTAAAATTATTTTGTTGACCTTACGAACTTTATTTAGACAAAAGAATGCTTATTAAGCTTACAAACGTAATAAAACAAATCTAGGAGAAAATATGGCATCTAAACCTAAATCATCCGGAGTAAAAGGTAAAGAGAAATACTCCCTTCCTTTTGGAAAGAAAAACCTTATCTGGTTTGGCATTGCTCTTTTGGTAATCATAGTCGGATATATTCTGTTGGGTTCCGGCTCTATTACTTTGGCACCCCTTCTTTTGGTATTGGGATATTGTGTTCTGATACCAGTCGCCATACTCATCGATGGGGAAAAGAAGACCAAAGAGACCGTTCCGGCCGAGAGGGTTACCCAAGCTTAACATTCAAAGGTTGGGGATTTTTAATAATTGTAGCTTAGGATAGAACCACTCTGCTAATCTAGTTACAGTTTTTCTCTGTAGCAAACTTCTGCTTGACAAACAACTGTTGCCTCCTAGATTATTTTTGCTTATATTTAGTTGTTTAGATTTAAGTATTAGTGCTTAACCATTAAATCAAAGAGGTCGATTATGTCCAAGAATGATTTTCTAAAATTACAGCCCGATCATAGAACCGTTTTAGTCAAAGATATGACCGTTTTTAATTCTTTGAGAGACTTTCTCTTAAACTCCGGTTATGTAAAAGTATATGAAACCCAAAGAGTGGGTGAGGAAAAAACCGCTATGGCTACTTTTGCCTGTCGTAACTTAATCCATGGAGATTGCTTAGCGGTGGTTTACGGTATTAGTGCTTCCGATGAATTAGCCCATCCTCAGGCGCCTTTCGTTTACGGAGGTAATGATAAAAAACCGGAAGAACTTTTGACCTATGTTCAGCATCTAGCCCTGCGAACATCGGATATTTTCAAACTAAAAGAGTATCTAGAGAAGCAGGGAGCTCAATTTTTAACCCCCGTTTTTCAAGAGAAAGATTCTTTTGGTCCTTTATTACAATGTTTTACCAGAGAGTTATTTGACGATGAATGGTTTTTTATTGAACTGGTGCAAAGAGATTACAATCCGGGAGATATTAAAAAGAAAACCGGGGAGCAGTTCGCGAATAAAACCGTCCAATCTTTATACTCTATGAAGCAGGAAGAGTTCCGGGAATGGCAGAGCACCAAGAGAAAACCCAAAATGTTTGAAGGGAAACCGGAAGAGGTAAATAAGAAAGTGCGGGATTTTTTGGGGAATATGGAACCCAAAGATTTTCCCAAAACTGTTCCCTGTCTGAAGAAAATTTTTGACTAGCTGAATCTATGCAGAGCTTCTCCTTTTTGAGACCTTTTCCTCACCGCCGCCGGGTTTTAAAGGGCTGGGAGGAGAAAATCTCTTATCACAATTACAAAGATATTCCCAAGGAGTTGTACTGGGACTTTATCGGCGAATCCGGTTTTATAGGCCATCAGACTTTTTTGTACAAACTTTTTAGACCGACCGTCCGAGAGCAGTACAGGGAGATGGTTAAGACCTTTTCGGAGACAGCCGTGGAGATTACCCAACCCCGGGCTTTTGCTTTATCTAAAATCAAGGGGGCTGAAAGAAATAATCTGCCGGTCCGTCTTTTGGAAAATGAAGAGGTTGCTGTTTCCCCGTATTTCCCCAGTGGGAATGAGAATCTGGTCTTCTTTAACGCTGAAGCCAATGAGATTTTCTACATTCAGGAAGGGGAAGGAGAGTTTCAGACCGAATTCGGAGTTTTGAAATATGAGCCTTTTGATTTTGTCTTGATGCCGAAAGGCACTTTCTATTCAATTCAGCCCAAGTCCAAATCTCAAGCTATGCTGATTATTGAAATGCCCAAGCAGTATTATATGCCTAATTACGGGCTTTTGAGCCAGGATTACCCGATTGCTTCATCGCAGATTGAAGGAGAAAATATCTCCGTTTTGACTAATGAAGTTAACAACCCTAAAAAAGGGAAAGTTAAAGTTGTAAAAAAAGTGGGAGGAAATTATAAAGAAGAAATTTATTCCAACTCACCTTTAGCTTGTGCCGGATGGCAGGGAACCTTGTATCCTTTTAAGATTAACGCTGTAGACATAAACGTGGTTGAAAGCCATACTTTTCATTTACCCCCATCTGCTTATGTAACTTTTTTGAATGAAAACGGCTCGGTGAATATTATAACTTTTTTACCCAGATTTGTGCATACTCCCCCTTATAATCACCGTAACACCTCTTACAATGAATTTATGTTTTACAGCAAGGGAACTTTTATCAGCCGTTCCGGCATCGGGGTGGGAGATATTACTCTCCATCCGATTGGCGGGCATCATGGTCCCCAACCCAAAAAGGAATTTTTTGAAGTTAAATCTATCGAAGAGTATAAAAAGCACTTTGTGGATGAGATTGCACTTATGATTGAAAGCCAGCCCAATTTTCGGCTCACTCCCTTGGCTAAGAAAATTGAAATAGAGGAATACGCTTTAAGCTGGCACAAAGAATCCATCGAGGTCTCCTAAGCCATCCCTTGAGGACTTCTTTTTTATCTCGTTGTCTATACAGTTTAACTTATATTAAATAATCTCAATGGAGAAGCTCGACCAGGCAGTGAATTTAATTTCGCCTACTTTTAAAAAAGAAAATTTTGAGGAAATTTTAAAAAGGGTTAAACCCCTTAGAACTGACGGTCATTATCTTTATCCAACTGATGAAAGAGGAAATCACTTACAAGGTTTTTTTCTCTTAGACCCAATAGTGAAACATCCTGATTTGGTGGAACTGATAAGTGAGGACATACTTAAATGGATTAAGAGTAGAGCAATCGATTTTGACATAATCTTTGCACCGGCCCAAACCGGGGTAAAAAAATTCACAGATTATATCAGCTCAAAATTAAGAAAAAAGAGTGCTTATCTAGAATATTTGCCATCGGGTAGATTTGGAGATAAATTGGTGGAAGGTGAAATTAGACCTGATGACAAAATTTTAGTTTTTAATGCCGTGGCTGTTCAGGGCGGATGCATCGGCAATAAACTTCCTAAACTGGCGGAAAATTTCAAAGGTAAAGTTGTAGCGGCAGCTACCTTCGCAAAAGGAATTACTCCATTGATACAGGAAACCGAAAAAAAATATAAAGATAATTTTTACGCTACCATTCAAATTCCCGTTCAGGTCTACAGCCCGGATACCTGCCCTTTATGCCAAAAGGAAGTTGAACTGGTACCCTGGACCAAACTTTTGGAGAAAATATGAGACTGGTAACCTTTAGCCATAAGAATTCAGAACCCCATATCGGCTTAGCCATTGGGGAGTGGAACAAATGGGAATATATAATTGATTTCAACCAAGCTGCTCAAAAAGAAGGGATTAAAAATTTCCCGTCCGAAATGGTTCGGTTCATTGAAATTTGCGGAGAATTCAAAGGGGAAATTTGGAACTTTGCTAATCAAATATATTCAGATGCCAAAAATTATATCAAAAAGAATCAATCCCAAACCCAATTAATTTACAAAACAGGGGAAATCAAACTATTGGCTCCCTTACAACCTAAGCTTTTGAGAGATTTTATCGCCTTCAGGGGGCATATTAAGAGAACCAGAGCCAACCGGGGAATGCCGGTAGCCAAAGAATGGGACTTTCTGCCGGCTTATTATAATGGGAACAATTTGACAGTTATCGGGCCGGAAGAAGAGGTTGAATACGGGCAGTATCTATTGGCGCAAGAGGGACAGATTAAGAAATTCCAAACCGAAAAATTGGATTACGAAGCTGAAATTGGATATGTGATAGGAAAAGCAGGTAAAAATATTAGCAGAGCAGAAGCCAAAAATTATTTGTTCGGAGTTACCATTTTCAATGATTTATCTATCAGAGATTTACAACTTTTGGTTATGAATGTGGGTTTAGGACCGGGCTTCGGCAAGGATTGGGCTAATGTTTTAGGACCCTGTCTTGTTACTGCAGATGAATTTGGGGAGCCAGGTTCAAATAGGGTGACAGTGAAGGTTAATGGGCAGGAGAGATTAAACAGCACCTATCATGATTTAGTCCACACCCCCATTTTAGAACCAGGAGAAAAAACTCACTGGAGCTTTGAAGAAATTGTGGAATTCGTGTCATATAATCAGAAAATTTTTCCGGGAGAAGTCTGGGGAAGCGGCACAATTTCCGGCGGTTGTGAATTGGAGCAGGGCCAAAATGCCAGATATTTAAAGCCGGGAGATGTGGTGGAGATGGCTATTGAAGGGATCGGGGTTTTAAGAAATAAGATTGTTTAATACGAGCAGATCGACCTTCACGTATCATATTCAGCTCCCGATAAATGAGATAGTTTGGCTTGATTTTTTGGCTATAGGTTGTTACATTCAGTGAGCTTGGGGGCGGTTAGCTCAGCTGGTTTAGAGCGTCTGCCTTACACGCAGAAGGCCATAGGTTCGAATCCTATACCGCCCAAGTTAAGGCAGTGATTAGTGAATAGTGGTTAGTGACTAGTTTTTACTAAACACTAACCACTGAACACTAGTCACTAATACCCGGGGACGTAGTTCAATTGGTTAGAGCGCCGCCCTGTCACGGCGGAAGTTGCGAGTTCGAGTCTCGTCGTCCCCGCTTGATTTTTCAACCACTTGCAAGGATTCTGACGAAGCTAACTCTACATTTGTGCCATATTTGTGCCACCTTTATGTCAAAATAAACCGAAATTGCATTTTCGGTGTATTTTGGTTTATTTGTGTTTGTTCTGGCCTATTTACTTGTCCGACTAGGAGTTCAAGCAGTCAGTCCGTTGTAACTTATTGATTTTTCTTAGGTTTCTTTTTTCGCTGTTTCGCACTGTCACTGCCATTGCACTAGTGCAGTGATAGAATTTACTAGTTTCTTGTCAATAGAAACCTCTCTATCCCAAGAATAACAGATTTGATTCATCACAATTCAGACCCATTGCTGTCTGTGTTCTCTATCCCTGTTGGAGACTGTTAAGACTTTGATTGGAAATACCATTCTCCGTTCGGATTTCTTGTCCTATTTTAGCAACACCGCCTCTTATAACTTTACCGAAAATCCCTTCTAGCGGGAAAATGCACCTTCCGGTGAACTTCATCACCTCACATCCAACGTGGCATTTTTTACCTTTTTGAGTTATTTCAATGATAACTTCATTGCCAATTTTTAACCAGTCACCAATTTGGATGGCTATTAAATCAATCCCAGAGGTAGCGATATTCTCGGCAAAATCCCCAAACGAAACTTTTAAGCCCCATTTTTGTTTGGCTCTTTCAATACTTTCACTGGCTAAAAAGGAAACTTGACGGTGCCAATTGCCAGCATGGGCATCGTTTTCTATTCCAAAATTTTCAATTATGTGTGCTTCTCCCACATTTTTTTTCCGCACTCCTTTTTTTTCACTAATGCAGACAGCTTCCACTTTTCCATTCATAATTTATTCCTCCAAGGCAAGAGGTGAACCTCTACCAAACTATTTTTTTTAATTTCAGTTATGTTTTCTGGTCCAATGATTAAACAATCGCCCAAGGCAAAGGTTTGTAACATATGAGACCCTTGTTTTTCGGAAATAGTAACTGTCGGTGGATGACTGTTTCCGTTCAACTTTCCACGCCAAAAGTAGCTTAAGTTTTGATTCTTTTTAAGAGTTTTAGTGAGCTTACCTCTAATGGTTGGCAAGCTAATCTCTTTTCTACCCATTGATTTTAAAATTGCTGGTCTGATGTATTCATAAAACACCACTAAACAGGCAGCTGGATTTCCCGGAATCCCAAAGACCAAAACTTGGCCCTGCTTGCCAAAATACAAAGGTTTTCCAGGTTTCTGAGCTACTTTCCAGAAAATTTCTTTAACTTTCAAAGACTTCAAGATCTTTTTCACGTAATCATAATCTCCAACTGAGATACCGCCTGAGATCAAAACTATATCTGAGTTTTGTATGGCTTTAGATAGAGTTTTCTGTAAACCAGTTAAATCATCTGGGCTTTTTAGAATGTTCACTGGGTCTATTCCACACTCTTTCAAGGCTGCTTTTAAACTGACTGAATTGGAATCATAGATCTTTCCAAAAGTTAATTTTTCGCTAGAAGTTACAAGTTCATCCCCTGTGGCAATAATGGTTATAACCGGTGGTTTAAATACTTTGACTCGCTTGATGCCTATTGTGGCTAAGAAACCTAAAGCGGCTGGATTTAGAACTGTAAATTTCCTTAAAGCTAAGTCGCCCTTCTTTATTTCTTCCCCTTGAAAGCGAACATTTTCACCCGGCTTAACTTCTTTTTTAACCAAAACTTTTCCATATTCTTCAAAAGTATCTTCTTTGATAACTACCGAATCAGCACCCTTAGGAAGAGGGGCTCCGGTCATAATTTTAATAGCTTCTTTGTTTTTTAAAATCTGCTTGGCAAAACTTCCAGCTTTTACTGAACCAATAAGTTTAAGAGCAAGGGGATTATCTTTAGTTGCAGCTTTAGTTTGTTTACTTTTAACGGCATAGCCATCCATAGCGGAATTAGTGAATGAAGGAACACCATTTAAGGCAAAAACATCTTCTGCTAAGGTCAATCCTAACGCTTTCTCCAGAGGGAGTTTTACAACTCCAAAAGTAAAACTATTTTTTAACACCAAACTTTTAGCTTTGGTCACTGAAATCATAAAGCCTTGGCTCCAATAATAAATGAAGCGAACATCAGCACTATTCCTAAAACTTTTTGAACCAATTTAGTTGAAAATAAAGTAGAACCAGCATAGGAGCCTAAAACTCCTCCCAACAAAACTACAGCTACTAAGGGAAGCCAAGTTGTTAAATCGGGTATTTGTTTAGTTAAATGTGCTAATAACCCAGAGAAAGAATTAAGAAAGATAAAGGCACTGGTCAGGGCAGCAGTTTGTTTGGCGTTAGTCCAACCAATTGCTAACAAAACTGGTGCCAAAAAAATTCCCCCTCCAATACCCAGTGAAACGGCTAAAAATCCTAGAGCCATTCCAATTCCAGAGGCTACTATAAATTTTTTGTATCCTGAATGTTTTATGGCTGAAGGGTGAATTTCCTGGGAGAAAAGAATCCAAATAGCACTCAGAAATAGGACTAATCCCAAAAGAAGGAAAAAAGTTTTTTCTGAAAGAGGTATAAGCCCACCAATGAAAGCGGCTGGAACAGAAGCTAAGACTAAGGAGAAAAGTAATCTGGGTTGAAAATAGCCGGACTTTGAATACCCAATCCAAGAGCTGCCAGAGACAATAAGATTCAATGACAGTGCCAGGGTAGGAATGGAAGAATAAGGGATACCACTTACTGCTAAAGCAGCTATATATGCCGAACCACCTCCTAATCCAACGGAGGAATAGATAAAAGAGATGACCAAAAACAGTGGTGCTAAGATCAACAAGGGACTCATTCTTTGTGGCCTCCACCCCAGATCATTTTGAAAGCATGTAGGACTGCCGGTAAAAGACAGTCTAAGGATTCTCGGGTACCGTTGGAACTACCGGGAAGATTAATAATCAATGTTTTCCCTTTTACTCCAGCCAGACCTCTGGAAAGCATAGAATAAGGAGTTCGTTTTTGACCAAAAGCTCGAGCTGCTTCAACTATACCTGGAACTTCCTTCTCAATCACTTTTCTGGTAGCTTCTACGGTTACATCGCTGGGACCTAAGCCAGTACCCCCGGTGGTTAAAATCAAATCAACTTTTTCTTTTTCCACCAAGTTTAATAACTCTGCCCTAATTTTTTCTTCATCATCCGGCAGGATTTCATATTTAACCACTTCCACTGGTTGCTCTTTTAGTCTTTCCACAATTATTTTACCTGATTTATCTTTTCTTTTGCCTTCAAAAGTTGAAGTAGATAAAACTAACACCGCAGCTTTCAAAGGAGTTTGAAAGTTTTCGACAAAATCAGTTATCCCTCCGGTTTTCCGACTCAGCTTAATGGATTGAATCTCT